>NZ_CP200281.1:0-122500 GCF_057364935.1 Erythrobacter sp. W36
TGCTGCGGAAATTCAACGCCGATGGCATTCCGGCGGTTGCAGTGTTCCTGTCCGGTCGTCCATTGTGGATGAACCGAGAGATCAATGCTGCAGATGCTTTTGTCGCCTCATGGTTGCCCGGCAGTGAAGGTGCGGGCGTAGCCGACGTATTGTTCGGCTCGCGCGAGGCGACTGGCCGGCTATCGTTTAGCTGGCCCGCGGCATGCGAAGGCGAACCCCTAAATGCGCCTGAAGGCGCCTTGTTTGCTTTGGGTAGCGGACGAAGCTTGAGTGATACAGCGCCTCTGGCAAACTTGAGTGAAGACTGCGCGTTCCTAAGCAATGGCGCGGCTTCAGAATGGTACTTCAATGGCCGGTTAGCTGCGGGCTCCAGCGCAAGCGCAGGAGGCACAGATTTACCCAATTTACGCGGTGCAGCGGGCGGGATCGTAGCGCGTGGGATCGACAAGGATCGTCAAGAAGATGCACGCGAAATTACCTTTGGCCCGAACAGCGCGCTGACACTGTCCGGAGAGGGTAAAGGCGCATTTCTAATTACATACAATATCGCAGTCGCTCCGGCAGGCAGCGTCACGGCAGTGAGCGGAACCGGACCCTCGGCTGACATTACTGAGGGGCTAACCATTGCGGCAGAAAAGGGCTGGCGTGAGATGGTGCTGACGGAGGCGTGTCTGGCGTCTCCCGGCGGAAGCCTAACCATTGCGAGCGAAGCGCCTTTGCAGATCAGCATATCGCAGATCATGCGGCAAGAGCTGCCGGAAGGAACGCAGTGCTCGTTTTGAGGCGCTGATGCGTGAAGGCGAACTAGAACGCCAGCGACACGCTGGGCCTGTTACGCGGTGAACACGCGGCAGGAGAGAATAATCAAAGACGTGGGGTAAGCCTGCGCTTGAGGGAGACATTTTTGTGACGCTTGAGACGATCGATATAGTGATCATTGTTGGGTATGCGGTGGCGTTGCTGGGGATAGCCTTGGCGGTTAGCCGCGAGCCTAAGGGGCGCGATAAGAACACTGAGGATTACTTTTTGGCTAAGCCGCGCTTTGCCGTGGTGGGCGATTGGTGCCTCGCTGATTGCATCGAACATTTCAGCCGAACAGATCATCGGGCAGTCGGGCCAGGGCTTTGCCGTGGGCATGGCGATCGCGGCCTATGAATGGCAGGCGGCGCTGGTTCTGATCATCGTTGCGAAATACTTCCTCCCGATCTTTTTGAAGCGGCGCATTTATACGATGCCGCAGTTCCTCGAGCAGCGCTATGGCAGCGGCGTGAAGACGCTGATGAGCGTGTTCTGGGTCGCGTTGTATACGGCGGTCAACCTCACCACCGTGCTGTGGCTGGGCGGCCTTGCGGTGGAGAGCCTGACCGGCTGGGGCGTGCTCACATCGATGGCGGCGCTGGCGGCGTTTGCCGCGCTCTATTCGCTCTATGGCGGGCTGAAGGCGGTGGCGCTGACGGATATCATCCAGGTTGTGATCCTGATCCTGGGCGGCTTTGCGATCACCTGGTTTGCGCTTGATGCGCTACCAGCGGACGGCGCGCTGGGCGGGCTCAGCTATCTAGCGGGCGAGATGCCAGGGCACTTTGAGATGATCCTCGATAATGATCATCCGGCTTACAACGATCTTCCCGGCATCTGGACGCTACTGGGCGGGCTGTGGGTGCTGCACTTCAGCTATTGGGGCTTTAACCAGTACATCATCCAGCGCGCGCTTGGGGCAGAGAGCCTGGGCGAGGCGCAAAAGGGCTTAGCCTTTGCTGCTTTCCTAAAACTGGTTGTGCCGTTTATCGTGGTGATCCCGGGCATTGCGGCGGTCATTCTGGCTCAGCAAGGCGCGCTTGATGGCGCGGCTCTGGCTGAGCGTTCAGACCGCACTTACGGCGAGCTGATGGGCTTTGCGCCCGCTGGCCTGCGCGGTCTGGTGTTTGCAGCCCTAATCGCAGCGGTGGTGAGCTCGCTTGCCTCGATGATGAACTCGATCTCGACCATCTTCACCATGGACCTCTATCGCAGCGTGAAGCCCGATGAGACCGAGCAGCATTATGTGACCGTTGGCCGCGTCGCAGCCTTCACCGCAATGGCGCTGGCGCTGGTTCTGGCCCGGCCGTTCCTCGGCGGCTTTGAAAGTGCGTTCCAGACGGTTCAGGAATACACCGGCTATATCGCGCCGGGCGTTGTGATCGTGTTCTTGCTCGGCTTCTTTGACAAACGGGCCAATGCGGCTAAGCGCCTTTACCGCGCTGATCGGATCGGTTGCGCTCAACATCATCGTCAACTCGGTTCTGCCTGATCTGCCGTTTGTGGTGCGGATCTGGATCGTGTTCCTGGTTGGCTTGGTTGCAGCTGCCATCGTCTCACGTATGACGGCGGCACCCGATGAAGAGCAGACCGTCAAGCTGGGCGACATCGCCTTTGCCACCAGCGCGCTGTTCAACACGCTCGCCACCATCACCATCGCCATCCTCATTGGCCTCTACGCATACCTCTGGTAGGGGAAGAGGGAATGTCCAGATCAGAGCTCGATGATGAAAAGGTAACTTCAATGCCCACTTTTGGGTCGTAAGCTGCTGTCGCGTTTGTGACACTAATTGGCAATTCCGGTCGCGCCCGCGCCCACAAGCTTTGCGCTTTGGGGAGGACCAGCGCTTCTCTCGCTAAAAGAGTTCTGGCATGACGGGCGCTATGACCACCGAAATTGGCAACTCCCCAAATTGCCCTCCAGATCAGCAAACTCCGCCGGATCGAGGCGAACTCGGTTCACCGGCAGGGCCGGAGTCGCTGCATAAGCTGCACGAGGTCTTTGGATTCCACTCCTTCCGCGGCGTTCAGCAGCAGGTGGTGGATCGGATCATGGGTGGGCATTCGACGCTTGCGGTGATGCCGACCGGGGCTGGTAAGTCGCTCACCTACCAGCTGCCCGCCACAATGCTGGATGGCACCTGCATTGTTATCAGTCCGCTCATCGCGCTGATGCACGATCAACTGCGCAGCGCCGGCGCAAACGGCATCCGCGCGGCCACCCTGACCAGCGCAGATGAGAACCGCGCCGAAACGGTATCTCGGCTGCGCGCGGGTGAGCTCGATCTGCTGTATGTCGCGCCAGAACGGGCAAGCCAGTCCCATTTTCGGGAGCTGCTTTCGCAGTGTCAGATATCTCTATTCGCAATCGATGAGGCGCATTGCGTGTCTGAATGGGGCCACGATTTCCGGCCCGACTACCGGCTGCTGCGCCCGCTCATGGACCAGTTCGCCCATGTGCCGCGGCTGGCTCTGACGGCGACGGCGGACGCCCACACCCGTTCAGACATACTGACGCAGCTTGGGATTGCGCCGGAAGGGTTGATCGTCGCCGGATTCGATCGCCCCAACATCCGCTATGCGATCCGCCCGCGCGACCAGCTGACGCAGCAGTTGCGACGCCTTCTGGCCGAGAATTCCGGACCCGGGATCATCTACACTCAAACCCGTGCAGCGACTGAAAGGCTGTCCAAGGCGCTGTCTGACGGAACACGCGAAGTGCGTTGTTACCACGCCGGACTGACTGCCGACATTCGCGCAGCGAACCAAGCAGCCTTCGTCGAAAGCGAAAACATGGTGATCTGCGCCACGGTCGCCTTTGGCATGGGTATAGACAAGCCGGACGTGCGGTTTGTCGCCCATGCAGGTTTGCCGAAATCGATCGAGGCCTATTATCAGGAAACGGGCCGCGCCGGGCGTGACGGCGACCCCGCAGCGGCGCATATGTTTTGGGGAGCGGACGATTTCGCAAGGGCGCGCATGCGTGTCACCGATGTCGAGGAGGTCAGGCAGACAGGAGAGCGGACGCGATTGTCAGCCCTCGGCGCTTTGGTTGAAACCGGTGGGTGCCGGCGCGCCATCCTGCTGCGTCACTTCGGAGAGCAACCTGCTCAAACCTGCGGCAATTGCGACAATTGCTTGGAACCAGCCCGCGCTGTTGATGCGACGATTGCCGCGCAAAAGTACCTCTCAGCGGTGGCGCGCACGCGGCAGACTTATGGGTCAGGGTACATCGAGAGCATTCTAACCGGCCAATCCAGTGAGCGCAGCCGAACGCAGGGGCACGAGACGCTGTCGGTATTTGGTATAGTCGAAGGTGAGGAGGCTGCCTTGCTCAAGCCAGTTCACCGAGCACTGTTGGTACGCGGCGCATTGATGCCGACGGAACATGGCGGCTTAATGCTGGGACCGGAGGCGCGTGGTTACCTCAAGGGAGAGCAGCCGCTGGATCTGGTCATCCCGCCCAAAAGGGTTGGCGGGAAGCGGCGCAAATCCGGCTCGAGCCAGGCGCTCAACCCGGTCGGCGATCCGCTATTCGATGCCTTGCGCGAATTGCGCCGCGATCTGGCGAAGGAAAATCAGGTCCCACCTTACGTGATCTTCCACGATTCCGTGCTGCGCGACATGGCCGGGTTTAAGCCTCAGACCCGCGACGCGCTAAGCGAATTGCCTGGCGTCGGGGCGAAGAAGCTGGATGCCTATGGCGATGCATTCCTCACGGTGATCCGGTTGCATGATCGGTAGCTTTGGCACCTCTGGCTGCATCGTGTCGGGAGATACCTCATCTATTCGTTATAGAAACTGGGCCGATTGCGGACTGTCTGCTCTTGGCATTCGCAGTGAGCAAAGCCGCCGTTCCATTCATGACCCATTGCGGACGTTCGATCATGACATGAAGAGGAAAGAGACGGCTCTGCTGAATTTGCTAATTTGTTAAACGCAATCTGTAAAAATAAAGCTGACTTGTCCTAAGTCGTGCCAAATACTCTAACCTGTTATGCAGGTATGCCTAGACTTCAGCCTTCGGTTCGTGTCCACCAAGGTGAGTTATCAAGGCGCATGACCCCGGTTGGATTGGCTTGCGGTGGCAGGGTCGCCGTCAGGTCGACCTTTCTTCCATCAGGCCACATCATCAGCCAGCTCACGTGGTCAACCAGTGAAAGTGGAAGCGGATCAGCGGGGTGCATACTCATCATCGCTGATCGCAGCGCGTCTTCACCGCCCATTACGTCATCATGGTCTGATCTAAACGCACCAAACCAGACCGCGCGCGCGCCAATCTCAATTAGCGCTGCACCAAATCGGCGAAATTCTTGAGCGATCCGCTCGCTGTCTTGCTTTCTGAGATGAATCAGCGGGTCCATACCTACATGCCCAAAGCTCCCGATCAGGCCCGGCTCGCACTGGATTTCTACAGTGGCGCTGAGCTGAAAGCTAACCGCGTTGATAGGAGAAGCCCGCGAAGTAAGGAATTTTGCAGCGGCCATTGGGGTGGCAAATCCGTGCTGACCGTCTGCCAAGACCGCGCGAACTACCCACGGCACTTCGCCCAGAGCGCTGAGCAGCGGCAACACAAGTGGGCGCAGCGCGTGTTGAGTTTGTGGCCACAAGGGGCGAATTGGATAGAGATTGGCCATGTACGGATGGAACTAGCGACGTGGTCACTTAACGCAAGATGGTTCCACTTTGCACAAAGTCGATGCCTGCCTCGCGCAGTGCCCTTACCATGTCGTTCGAGAAGTCGTCGGCGTAGAGACGATAGCTGGCCCCTTGTGAAACGGCGAAGTCGCGCTGTGCGACGAAGTTGTCGAAAGTACGCTGGAACCGGTCGCTGCCTCGGTTCAGAAGGGTCGCTCCGCCCGTTTTGACTTCGGCGAACACCGTCCCGTTCCCCTGTTGGAAAATCACATCGAACTCTCGCCGGCCTCCGGGAATGGGGAAGGTTTTGTTGATGTCGACCAGTGTGCCGCCTAAATCTGCGATGCGGCCTGCCACCTGCAATTCACGAATTTTACCGATCAGTGCGCCCCACGTCGCCCTTGCGCGGTTAAAATCACCTGCGAGCACTTGCTCCTGAAATTGCCCCCAGGATCGACGAATATCATTGATTAAACCATCAGCCCGGCCAACAAGTCCACGCGGTAGCCGATCGCCCAATCTTGCCGCGTCAATGATAGTGTCAATCGCTTCGCCAATTTTCCCCAGCTTCTTCGCGGTGTCGAGCTGGCTAGGCGCCGGGAATGAGGTTAAGGCCGAAGTCGACCAGTCGATCGACCCACGTATAGGGAATACCGGTCAATTGGGCGAGTATAGTGCCGATCACCGCATCGGGCACGGTCTGCGCTGCCCCCTGACCCAGCCATACCAGCACAGCCGGGAGAGCGAACTCAACATCGATTTGTCGGCCGCCCACCGTGATCACTCCGTGATCGGGTACAGAGATAGTGAGCGCCAGTTCCGCCTCGGACAGCGGGCCACCCCGCTCAAGACCTGCCGCAAATGCACGGCCCTCGTCGCCCACTGCGTCGGGACCGCCTAAAACGGCGTCCAGATGATGCCCGATCTCTTGCGCCAGCACAGCCTGCATGGCGGCGGGGTCATTTCGTAACTGCTCGTTTAGGTAGATGGTGCCGCCATTCACCGCGCTATAAGCCCCAAGTGCGCCGCCCAAGGTTGCCTCATCCACAAACCTCAATTCGGCAGGCATCGGCAGAACACCGTCTTGTGCCTGCCGCGTCAGCTCAAATTGAAGCTCGGGCGATAGCTTTGAGCCGAACGCCTGCGACAGAACCGCCGCGAAGGCCTGCGGGTCTCGCGTTGCGAGATCAGCCGTGCGGGCTTGAAAATTGGCTAGTGCGGGATCGCTAGAGCGGAAGCCCGTCGAGGGCACATTGGTGCTCTGATAGGAAACGGACGAGGTCGAAAAGCTTATCGAGGTCATTGGAGTGGCCTTTATCATCTGCCACTGAGAATAGAATTCAGCTAGCCCCCTCGCTATCTGCATTCTGTATAGTCCGATATCCGCTCATCCCGATTTTGCCTCGCCCTGAGAGGTCGGTTCGCATTCAGCCCGTGCAACCTTAATGCGTGCAGAATAGATAGCGAATATGGAGGTAGGGCATTCAGTTTTGGGGCTTGAGGCACCGGTAGCGGAGCACCGCTTTTTCAGCTTGGCTGAGATCACCAACATAATATCGGCAATTGCGAGTTGTTAGCCACTTCGAGCCGTCGAATCGTAACTGAAATTGAGGGTGAAAGCGGAAGCTGGCGGAAGAGTTTTTGCGTGCGCCAGTCGAGATGGAAGGTCGCGAGCGGCGCAAGGCGAAAAATGCCGCTCGGTCGAACAGCACATATTTTTCGACCGAGGTGCTTTATCAATGTATTACACCCTGATACCCCTCTGCCAAACGGAGGGATTGTATTATGCTCGAGCTGAACGGCGTCACCCATGTTTATGGAAACGGGACGCGGGCCCTTAACAATGTATCGCTGACCATACCAAATGGGATGTTTGGCCTGCTGGGTCCCAATGGTGCGGGTAAGAGTACGCTGATGCGGACTGTTGCGACGCTGCAAACGCCGAGCGAGGGCACGATCAAATTTGGCGATATCGACGTGCTCGCGGCGCCTGAAAAGCTGCGCGAGACGCTTGGCTATTTGCCTCAAGACTTTGGCGTGTATCCGCGCGTTTCGGCCTACGACATGCTTGACCATATGGCTGTGCTGAAGGGCGTGGCGTCTTCCTCTGAGCGCAAAGACACCGTCGAAACGCTGCTTGCGCAAACAAACCTTTGGGACGTGCGCAAGAAGGCTATCGCTGGCTTTTCCGGCGGCATGCGGCAACGCTTTGGCATTGCTCAGGCTTTGATTGGCAACCCTCAGCTTATCATCGTTGACGAGCCGACCGCCGGGCTGGACCCGGAAGAGCGCAACCGATTCCTCAACCTGCTCGCCGAAATCGGCGAGAACGTGGTGGTTATCCTCTCGACCCATATTGTTGAGGATGTATCGGACCTTTGCCCGAACATGGCGGTGATCGTGCAGGGGGAAATCAAGCTTGAGGGCGCGCCAAAAGATCTGATCGATAGGGCGCGCGGCACAGTCTGGGCCAAGACGATTGACCGCTCTGATCTCGATAAGGTTCGGGAGCAATACGAAGTGATCTCGACCCGCCTTTTTGCCGGACGGACCATTGTCCATATCCTGTCAGACAATGATCCGGGGGACGGTTTTGCGAGCATCGACGGTGGGCTTGAGGATGTCTATTTCTCGACCCTCGCGCATTCGCGCCGTGATGTTCCTGCTGCTTCTGCTGCGGCCTGAGGAGAACCGGAATGTTCGGTAAGATCACCGCGTTCGAATTGCGCTATCAGCTGCGCAATCCGGTATTCTGGGTTGCCGCTATCATATTCTTTTTGCTGACGTTTGGCGCTGCCACCAGCAGTGACATTCAGATTGGTAGCGGCGGCAATGTCAACGCCAACAGCCCGCTCGCGATCATCCAGACACACCTGATTTTGACCGTATTTTTCATGTTCGTCTCCACCGCATTTGTGGCGAATGTGATCGTGCGCGATGATGAAAGCGGCTTTGGCCCAATGGTCCGTTCAACGCGGGTCGGGAAATTCGACTATTTGCTTGGGCGATTTTCGGGCGCTTTCTTAGCTGCGGCTCTCGCATTTGCGACTGTACCGCTGGCGATCTGGCTCGGTTCGCTCATGCCCTGGGTTGATCCTGAGACCCTCGGGCCGAACAAGCTATCGTACTACGCCAGCGCCTATTTCGTGTTCGCACTGCCGGGCATGTTCATGGTCTGCGCGCTGTTCTTCGCAGTCGCGACCATGACCCGGTCGATGATGTACACCTATGTCGCGGTTGTAGCGTTCCTGGTCCTTTGGACCGTTCTGATTTCGGCAGTTCAAGGGCGGCCAGACCTGCAGGATACAGCGGCATTGTTTGAGCCGTTTGGCCTTGGCGCACTTGCCAATGCCACACGCTATTGGACCGCGGCGGAATCCAACGTGCTTGTACCCGCGCTAGAGGGCGGATTGCTGGCCAATCGCATCATCTGGATCGGCTTTGCATTGGTGATGCTGGTCCTTGCCTATTGGCGTTTCAGCTTCACAGAGAAAGGCGTCTCTAAGCGCAAGCTCCGCCGGGAAGCGAAAAAGCAAGCTAAGCTCGCCAAGGTTGAGCCGCGCATTGTCGAAACTCTTCCAGCCCTGCGTCCAGAGAAGAGCGCATGGGCGCGATTGATCACCCGGACCCGGTTTGAGGTCGCGCAGGTCATCAAACACCCGGCGTTTTTCGTTCTGATCCTCGTTGGCCTGTTCAATACAACGGGCGCTTTGCTCCTCGGCAATCAGCTTTATGGCACGCCCAGTCGGCCGCTGACATTTACGGTCATTCCTATCCTGCAGGGCGGCTTCGGCATTATCCCGGTTATCATCGCAATCTATTACGCTGGTGAGCTGGTCTGGCGCGATCGCGATCGCAAAATGCACGAGCTGATTGATTCCACCTCGGTCCCCGGGTGGAGCTATATGGTGCCAAAGACGATCGCTGTCGGCGTTGTCTTGTTCACCGCACTTCTGGCCAGCGTCGTGTCAGCCGTCCTTATCCAGTCCTTCCGCGGGGTCACGCCAGAGATTGGCAAGTATTTCGATTGGTACCTATTGCCGCTGTCGATCAATATGCTGATCACTGCGATCCTTGCGGTCTTCGTGCAGGCGCTCAGCCCGAACAAGTTCGTCGGTTGGGGGATCATGGTGATCTACATCGTGGCGCAGCTTGTGCTGTCGAACCTGGGCTTTGAGCACCCGCTTTATCTCTACGGTTCGACGGGCGGAAATCCGGTTTCCGACATCAACGGAAACGCCGTGGGCGATGCTCTTGGTTGGGGGCTCAGGCTCTATTGGGGCGCCTTTGCACTGATCCTTGCGGTGCTCGCTCATCTGCTCTGGCGTCGCGGCGCTGACGCTGCGTTGAAGCCGCGCCTCAAACGTCTGCCCGAAGGCCTAAAATCGCCTGCGGGTGCCGTGTTGGGCGTTGGCGTCCTGCTCGCTGCTGTTACTGGCGGATATCTGTTCAACCAGATGAACCGGGTGGAGCAGTACCGGACGAGCGACGACAATGAGGCGACGCTTGCTGAATATGAGAAGAAGTACCTCCAGTACGAAACTCTTGTGCAGCTTAGCCGTCACACAAGTCAGCCTAGAGGTGGATCTTTTTCCTGAAGAGATCCGGATGGAGGCGAGGGGACGCTACGCTATCCTCAATGACACTGACGAGGTGATTGAGCAGCTGCATGTGCGTCTGCCAGATGCAGATGCCGAAATCCTGGGCATTGAGGTGGCGGGCGCTACGCTCGAGACCAATGACGAGAAGTTCAAGCACCGTATCTATCGGTTCGATGAACCCTTGGCGCCCGGGGCGACCAGCGAGCTGACTTTTGAGACTAGGCGCTGGCAACGCGGTATCCGTGCAAGAGGGAACGACACGCGCCTCGTGAAGAACGGCACCTTCCTCAACAATTCCGAATTCGCGCCGCAAATCGGCATGAACCGTTCGGGCCTGCTGCAAGACCGGGCGACCCGCCGGGAATATGACCTGCCATCAGAGCTGCGCCCTGCGCCGCTCGGGGACGAGGCATCGAGGCAAGAGAACTATGTCGGGGCCGATTGGGTCACAGCTGACATTACGGTCACAACCGATGCAGGGCAGACGCCCATTGCGCCGGGCGTGCGCGTTTCGGACGAGGTCGAAGGGGGCAGGCGCACCGCGCGTTTCGTTTCAGAGAGCCCAATCCTCTCGTTCTTCTCCATTCAGTCTGCGGACTATGAAATTGCGACCCGCAATGTCGATGGCGTTGAGCTTCAGGTCTATTATCACGAGACGCACGACACCAATGTAGAGCGCATGCTCAATGCTCTTGAGAAATCGCTTGATTACTACCGGGCGAATTTGGGCCCGTATCAATTCCCGCATGCACGCATCATCGAATTTCCCGGCTACGCCAGCTTTGCGCAGGCTTTCGCTGGCACGATGCCCTATTCGGAAAGCATAGGCTTTGTCGCCGATTACGCTGATGAGGGTGACATTGATGCAGTGACCTATGTTGTCGCCCACGAGGTCGCTCACCAATATTGGGCGCACCAGATCATCAGCGCCAACCAGCAAGGCGGGACGATCATGGTCGAAACCATGGCGCAATATTCGGCCATGATGGTGATGAAGGAGATCTATGGGGAAGACCAAATGCGGCGCTTCCTCAAATTCGAACTCGACAATTACCTGACATCACGCGGCGGCGAAGCGATTGAAGAACTGCCGCTGGTCCAAGTCGAGAACCAAGGCTACATCCATTACCGCAAAGGCGCTGTGGTCATGTATCTGCTCCAGGACAGGCTGGGTGAAGACCGCGTCAATGTGATGCTGTCAGAGCTGCTTGATCGCTATCGCTTTAAGGGCCCTCCCTATGCGATCTCAACCGATCTGGTGGAAGGCTTTGAAAGCCTCGCGCGGAACGATGAAGAGCGCCAGCTGGTCGAGGATCTGCTCCGCAAGATCACGCTGTATGACCTCAAGGTTGAAGAGGCCGAAAGCAAAGAACTGCCCGATGGTTCATGGGAAACCGTAATCACCGTCAGCGCAGCCAAATTCTATGCCGACGGCGAAGGCGCAGAGACAGAAGCACCTCTGGCGGACCAGATCGAAGTGGGCGCGTTTACCGCTCGGCCGGGGCTCGGGGCGTTCGATAAATCGAACGTGCTGCTGATGGAGCGCAAGCCGGTCAAAAGCGGAGAGCAGAAAATTCGGATCATCACCGACAAGCAGCCGACCTATGTGGGGATCGACCCCTACAACAAATATGTCGACCGCAATTCCGACGACAATCTGTTTGAGACTGGGTGATTGGCTCTTTGGGTTCGAAATGCCCAACTTCACCAAAAATGTGAAATGCCACACTTGGGCCACAGGCGGAGTTGCGCCTGAGCTTCAGTAGCTCATGGCTAGCAATTCTGATGCGGTGCAAATGGGCTTAGCAATTGAGCGGTTGATTGACTGCGCCTAAATCCTCTGCATCCGATCTTTGCGGGTCATTCGCGATTCAACTTGCGCGAGGTGCTCCATTCGCTTCAAAAGGCGTCAAGGGTTCGATTAGCGGATGGGAAGAGGCAATTTTGCCGATGAGTGTCGACAGTTCAAAACAGGCAAGCCGGCTGTTTCAGCCGGGAAACTCGGCGCGCGATGATTCTCGATAGCGCGGCTGAGCTGATCGCGGAAAAAGGCACAGCAGAGCTTTCTCTGGAGAGCATTGGGCAACATGCTGAGGTCAGCAAGACCCTAATGTACCGCTATTTCGGCAGCCTGATTGAGCTCTTGCGAGATTTGCTGGACCAAGAATTCAAGCACCTGCGCGACACACAGCTCCAAGCCTCCAAAGGGGTGGAGACCTATGAGGAACTGGTGCGCAACGTCACCAAGGCGTATTTGCGTTACATCGAGGATCGCGGGCTGATCATTGAGCGTCTACAAGCCTATCCCAATATCGCAGGCGCGCAGGACCCAACGCATTTTCGGCGGGAACCAGCGGTCCAATATTTTGCAGAGCTGACATCTGAGACATTTGGTATCTCGATGGAGATCGCGACCGCCAGCACAGAGATTTCCTTTGGTCTGCCAGCTGCGGCGGGGCAATATTTGATCAAGAGCGGCGCAGACCGCCAGACCGTTGAAGACATCACAGTCGCCATGATCCTAGGTGGAGTGATCGGGGTTAAATATGATGCGCTGGGTGCGAAGCAAAAACTGAAGTGGCCTAGCAGCGCCAAGTCCCAATCAAGCGAGGGAAAAAAGAAAGGGCGCAAAGACAGCTAGTCACTGCGCCCCTCTTTAGTGGGTCAGCGTCGAACGGGTCAGAACTTAAAGCGAACAAGACCGCCGTAAGTGCGTGGCTGGTTGCGGAAGCCAACCAGCGATCCAGGTTGCCCAACTGCCGGAGAGACGATGTTCAGATATGCTGCATCGGTCAGGTTGCGTCCCCAAATTGAAAACTCGATGCCGTTTGTAAGACCTAGCGTAACCGAGGCGTTGAGCGTTTCAACGGCGCGCTTGAAGTCAGAAACACCGTTGACAATCTCAACATTGCTTTCCGTCAAATAGTCGGCATGGAAGCTTAGTGAGTTATCGTTGCCCAGATCCGCCGTGTAAGTGCCACCAACAACGACAGACCATTCTGGAACACCGGATGGCCTTTCGCCGCTGAGGTCTGCTGGAACAATCGTAAAGGCTGGTGACAACGCCGTTCCGCCCGTGAATGTATCGAACACGGAATCCAAATAGGTAATCCCTGCGGTAAAAGTCAGCTCTGGTATGGGTGAGATCCTAGTGTCGAGTTCAAAGCCCCGAACCGATTGTTCTTCGGCGTTACCAAGGATGAAGCCAGTGCCAGTGAAGACGTTCGCCTGGAACCCTTCGAGGGTCTGGTCGAAGATCGCGAGATTGAACGAGAAGCCGTCCCATTGGCCCTTCACACCGAGTTCGTAGACCTCCGATTCCTCCGGCCCCGCAAAGCGCGAACCTGTGGTCAGGTTTGCAACCGCTAAGCCAGCGTCGCGGATTGGAGACGCGGCTGGCGCAGGAGACTGGAAAGGCGAACCTGGAATGAAATCCGCTGCAAAAGGCTGAGCTGTCGTTCGAGAGATTGAAGGATGATGCCTTAAATCCTGTCGCATAGGTCGCATAGACGCTGAGGTTGTCTGACGCATCATAGGCGAGGCGGAAGGTGTAGGCGAGATCGGTGTCGCTTGTCCGCCCGTCTTCAACCGCATTGGGAAAATTGAGATAAGGCGGATTGAATTGCAGACCCCGTAAAGCGAGAAACGGGTTGGTTGCCGGATTTGAAGCCAAGACCGATGCTTGATCAGGTGTTGCGCCTTGGAAGATTGCGGCATTGAAACCCGCCTGGACTAAGTCAATGCTTGAGAACACATCGGTGCTCACATTGTTTGAGACGGCCTCTTTCTCGTCGTCGGTGTAGTTGGCACCGACTGTGAAGGTCAGATCATCAGTGATCGCCAAGTCGATCTGGCCAAAAACTGAAAAGGCCGTGTTTTCGTAAGCATAACCGAGGTTGCGTCCTTGGCCCACTCCACCAAATTGGCCTTCGGGAATACCGGGAACCAGCGCGCGCAAAGTCGGCTCAAGCGCGCTGTAAGCGCCGCCGGTGACTGCATTGGCGAAAAGAAGAAACCCCTCACCGTTACCGAAGTCTGAGGTTTGATCGATTTCTTCATGAAAGAAGAAACCGCCCACAAGGAAATTTAGCGGTCCATCAAAATCAGACGCAACCCTGACTTCACCTGTAATGGTTTCTAGGTCCACCTCATTGATGTTGGTTCCGATCGAATTGAGACTGGTGAAATCGCTGTCCTGGTTAACAAACGAGTCTGTGCGTCGATAAGAACCGATCCCAGTCACGTCAATATTGCTCAACGCCCAATCAACTTGAAGAGACAGGCCATAGTTTTTGAGGCGGTTCGTTGGCGCGAAGTTCACTGTGCTTTGCAAGGACAGAGGCTCATCAGCGACAAATTGCCCGCCTAGCGCTCTTACCAGACCGCCGACTGGACCATCGACAACATTGGTCGCTCCGCAGCAAACCTCATCAATTTCATCGTAATCGGCAATCAAACGAAAGCTGAGGTCAGTGCTAGGCTTAAACAGCAATTGTCCGCGAACGCCCCAGCGATCCCGGTCGTTGATATCCTGATCAATGATGAAGTCTTCGATGTATCCATCGCGGCGATTGAGAGTGCCCCCAATGCTAAAGGCGACAGTCTCACTGATTGGTCCAGTGATGTTGGCCTTTGCTACAATCGCGTCGAAATTTCCGTAAGAGAGCTCTGCGCTCCCACCGAATTCAAATTGCGGCTCGCGTGTGACAACGCTGATAATCCCAGCCGAAGCGTTCTTACCGAAAAGGGTTGATTGCGGACCGTTCAGAACTTCGACGCGCTGGAGGTCGGGCAGGTCAGATATCTGCGAGCCCGCACGGCTGCGATAGACCCCATCAACGAACACGCCAACAGAAGGCTCAATGCCAGGGTTGGCGGCGCCGTTGCCAAATCCGCGGATGATGAAGTTCACGTTGGAAGAAAGACTAGACTGGCTGACCCGCAGGGATGGAACCAAGGTCTGGATATCGAGCAAATCGCGAACTTGTGCATCCTCGATCTCTTCAGCGGTTGTCACTGAAACTGCGATCGGCGTTTCCTGCAGCGTGGCCTGACGCTTTGATGCAGTGACCACGATTGAATTGCCGTCAAAAGCATCATCAGTGGGCGACTCGGCATCCTGAGCCAGCGCTGGAGCGCCCGCGATCGAAAACGCCAAAAAACTAATGCCTGCAAGCAGCTTGCGGCTCGAGTCCTGCATAAATCCCTCCCATATATAAGTGGTATTATTTTCCACTTGTGGGGCTTTGATGATGGAAAATTCGCCCGCATTCAAGCAAATTCCATCATTTTGTTGACTTGGAGTGTATTTAACCCTTAGTCCATGCAGCAGCTTGCAAAGCCAGCAAGCTGATTTTTGACGGCTCGAAAGGCGAATATGAAACTCTCTACAGTCACGCTCGGCGCTGCATTTCTGCTCGCAGCTTGCGGTGGGCCGCAAACCTCTGAACTGCCAGACGACTCGGTGATCAAAGGTGTCAGCTACGTTGGAGCGAGCGTCAGCGACCTCGACAAAACGGCTGAGCTTTACAGCGCTTCGGTCGACCTCGCGGTGGTCGACGATGCGCCGATCCGAGAGAATCCATTGTTCGATCAAGTCGTCGGTAGAGACGGCGTTGAAGCAGAGACTCGGATGATGCGCAGCGTAAATGCACAAGTGCGCTTCATGTCCTTCGCCAATCAGTCTGAAGAGGCCAAGGCGACGCCCCACATGGACGTTCAAGGGCCCGGCATCATGCATGTCTGCTATCAGGTCGACCAAGAAACACAGGCCTATGACAAATTTCTGGCTGGCGGCGCTCAATATTTGGGTGACCGCGAATTGCAGCAGCTCAACCCGAAAAATCCGGTGTATTACGGATACTCACGCGACTTTGATGGTTTGATCGCCGAGATCGAAGAGGTCGACATAGCTCAGCTCGATCTGCCGACCCCACCGAAAAACAAATATCGCATTCGGCACGTGTCGCTTGCCACGCCTGATATTGACCGTCTGATCGGGTTTTATTCTGTCCTGCTAGGCCAGCCAGAACCGCGCCGCTTTGGCCAATGGCCGTTCTTCCGCATGGGCGGGGAAAAGAGTGACAAGGTTGGCGGGCTCGACGGCGGCGAAGGCGAGGCCGCATGGTTCCAGATCCGCAATCTGGAGCTGGAGATGTTTGAGTTCCACAGCCACCCAACCGAAGACCGCGAGACACCGCGTCCGATTGATGCCTTTGGCTATAATATGATCGTGCTCGACGTGTCCGATATGGCGGCCGCCCGCGAGCTGTTTGTCAAAGCCGGCGGGACCGTGGTGACAGAACCCGGGCCCATGGACGGCGGAGAAATCATGTTCGGGCGAGACCCAGATGGCAATCTGATTGGGCTGCAAACTGCGCCCACTGATGCGCTCGTCTCGTCGCGAAATTTCAAGAACAACGGGATTGAGTAAAGGGGTTTAATATGTTCGATCTAAGCGATCACGTTTCCATCGTAACCGGCGGAAACGGAGGACTAGGCCTCGCTTATTGCCGCGGCCTGGTAAAGTGCGGTGCCAAGGTTGCCGTCTGGGGCCGCAACGAGGCCAAGAACACCGAGGCGATTGCCGAACTGCGCGAAATGGGCGGCGACGTCGAGGCGTTCCAATGCGATGTAACCGATGAAGCCAGCATCGCCGCGGCATTCGCGCAAACGCTGGAGCGGTTCGAGAAAGTCGATAGCTGTTTTGCCAATGCTGGCGGCGCTGGATTTAGGGGTATGTCACACCAGGTTGGGCGTCAGGCCTGGCTCAATGCGATTGACCTCAATCTGATGAGCGTTGTGCAAACATGGGCGCCAGTGACCGAGCATATGCTTGCACAGAAGATCCCAGGCCGTCTCATCGTGACCTCTTCCATTGCCGCGCGCGCAGGCAGCGGCGGCGCTGCTGGCTATTCGACCACGAAGGCGGCCGTCATTGGTCTGGTTCAAGCCTTGGGCGTGGAGCTTGGTCAGGCAGGCATTCGAGTGAATGCGATCATGCCGGGCTTTATCGAGACTGAAATGTCACTTGATACCAGTCAGGCGTTCCAGGACGCGGCCCATCGCCGCTCTGCAATCGGCCGGATCGGCGAATTGGAAGACATGGAAGGTATCGCGGTATTTCTGGCATCGCGCCAGAGCGACTTCATGACCGGCCAAGGCGTCGTTCTCGATGGCGGTGCGAGTGTCTTTCCGCTCTAACAGATCACAAATCTAGCCAATGCAAAACGACAGGAATTGAAACATGACGATCTCCAACGTTCTGCATTGGCTCTTCATCATTATCTTCGCCCTTGTGGGCTTGTTGCTGACCGCAGGGGGCGGCTTTCTCGTCTACCTCGGCGGCAGCTTCTATTACATCTTAGCTGGCCTAACCGTTCTGGCGGTCACGGTGCTTCTTATCAGAAGGAGCGTAAAGGCGGCGAAGCTCTATGCGCTGCTGCTCGGCGTGACGCTGATTTGGTCGCTGTTCGAAGCTGAGCTGCACCTGCTCGGATTGCTGCCGCGCTTGGCGATGTGGCTCGGCCTTGGCCTTTGGTTCCTCACGCCGTGGTACAAGACCTCTTTGAACCGCAAAGCAAAGAACGCAGAAGCAGCCGCGCCAGAGATCACTTTCAACCGCTGGTGGATGGGCGCTCCTGCCGCAGCATCAGTTGCCGCACTGCTCGTCGCCGGACTGCAAAGCTACGATCAAAACAGCCAAGGGACTGTCCGTTCCGATGATCAGATCGCCGCATCGGACGACTGGCGCCACTATGGCAACACCGCAGGCGGAACCCGCTTTGCAACCGTTGAAGACATCAATGTCGAAACGGTCGGCGGCCTGAAAGAGGTCTGGCGTTACCGGACTGGCGTGGAAGAAGACTTCAAGGCCACTCCGCTCAATGTCGATGGCAGGCTCTATCTGTGCGCCGCTCGCAATGTGATGATCGCGCTCGATGATGCGACCGGTGCGGAAATCTGGCGCTATGATCATGGGATCCAGCCCCCGATGGAAAACCAATATGCCCGCACCTGCCGGGGCGTAGGCTATCACGAAGCGCCTGAAGGCTATGCGGGCCAATGCGCCAAGCGCGTGGTCACCTCCACCGTCGATGCGACAATCATCGCCGTTGATGCCGATACGGGCGAGCTGTGCTCCGATTTTGGTGATGGCGGGGTCGTCGACCTGTGGGAAGGCATGGGAGATCATGAGAGGTTCGAATATTGGGTGACGTCATCGCCTCTCGTGGCAGGCAATAACCTCGTTATCGGCGGCCAGGTCGCTGACTCTCAGAACCTTGGCTTGCCCTCCGGCGTGGTGCGCGCATTCGATGCGATGACGGGCGAGCTGACATGGGCATGGGATCTCGGAAATCCCGGTAATAATGGGCTGCCAGCAGAGGGCGAGACCTACACGCCGGGCACGCCGAACGTCTGGTCAATCATGAGCTATGATGCGGAACTGGGTCTGATTTACGCCCCGACCGGCAATCCTTCGCCGGATTATTTCGGCGGCGCTCGCAGAGACTTTGACGAGGAATATTCCTCCTCAGTCGTGGCGATTGATGCCGCCACAGGGCAGGCGCGCTGGAAGTACCAGATCGTTCACCATGACGTGTGGGATTACGACATGCCCGCCCAGCCGGTGCTGGTCGATGTTGAGCGTGATGGGGAGCTGGTCCCGTCGGTGGCTGTGCCGACCAAGATGGGCGATATCTTCCTGCTCGATCGCCGCGACGGATCACCGGTCCATCCGATCGAAGAAAAGCCCGTGCCAAGCACAAGCGAGATCGAAGGCGAGCGCTTGGCCGCAACCCAGCCGGTCTCGCCGCTGCCTAACTTCCATCCGTATCGCTTCGAGAAGGACATGTGGGGCCTGACCCCAATTGATCAGATGGCGTGCCGGATCGAATATCGCACGATGGACTATGAGGGGATGTACACGCCCCCTTCGCTCGCGACCGGCATCACCAACACCGGCACCATGCTCTATCCCGGCAATTTTGGCGGCTTTAATTGGGGCAGCGTGTCGGTGGACGCAGACAATGGCTTGCTGGTGGCCGCACCAATGATGCTCGCCCACCGGCTGGTGATGGTCACACCGGAGCAAGTGGCAGAAGCGGGGCCTCTTGCTGCGCTTCTGCTCGGCGAAAGTCACCCTGCCGTTCGCATGTCTGAAGACGACCCTATGCCGCCGCTCGGCGATGCAGATCCTGATGACCCATACGATATCCGTCAGATCAAGGCCTATGGTTATCCCGCGCCCTTTATGTCGCGGCTCGGCACTCAGGTGCCGTGTTTTGAGCCGCCGTGGTCGCGCATTGCAGTGATCGACCTCAACACCAAGGAGCTGCTTTGGAGCCGCCCTGCTGGCGATATGAGCCAGTCCGGCCCTTTCGGCCTGCGGTCGGGCATACCTTACGATGTCGGCACTGCGGTTCGCGCAGGTACGCTGACAACGCGCGGCGGGCTGACGTTCCTCAGCTCCACCATGGACGCCAAAGTGCGCGCCTTTGATGTGCGTACGGGCGAGGAAAAGTGGGAATCGGATCTGCCCGGCAATGGCCTCGCGACCCCGATGACATACCGTTCACAGCAGAGCGGCAAGCAATATGTGATTGTCACAGTGCCCAATCCAACATGGCGTTATCCGCGCGATCCGGCGACCAATGAGTACATTGACTCGCAAAGCCCGCGCGATGGCAAGGGCGGCTATGTGATCGCCTACGCGCTGGAGGACTAACGCGCTTCCTGCGCAGCGCTTGCTTCAGAAGCCCGCGCAATATGCTCGCGTATCGCTAAGTTGACTTCAGGTGCCATTCGGACGTGCGGCCAATGCCCTACGTCTGGAAACATCAGCAAGGTGGGGTCATCAGAGAGTTCAATCAGGCGGTCAATCGCGCTTTGGTTGAATATCTGATCATCCTCGCCCCAAATATAGAGCGCGGGCATACTCACCAGAGCATTGCGCGATGGCCAGAAGTCGCCCTCGGTAATTTCGTCTGGATGCGGGGCATTCGCGCGGTACCAATTGATATGCGCATTGGTCCGTTTGGGATCGCTGGTGCCTTGGCTAAACAAAGCCCCCTCTTCCTGCGTCAGCTTCTCAGCGTCCACCAGAGGACGGTAGGCGCCGTTGTAAATCGTCTCATCAGTGCTCAGCGCGACGAGCAAAGCTGGGTTGGCGGATTTGAAGCGCTCGACATAGCTGGCGGTTGCGCGCGCACTCTCGTCTTGCTCAAGCGCATGGAGGCTGGCGTTCATGGGCGGTGCGCTGAGGCCGGTTACCGACAGCACCCGGTCAGGGTTACGCTGGGCAAAGCCGATGGCAAAGGCAGAGCCCCAATCGTGGCCGACCAAGTGAACTTTCTCCGCTCCCAAATGGTCGATCAGCGCCTCCAGATGCGCCGCCATCGCTTCGAGCTTGTAGCTTTCAACATCGCCTGGAGCATCGGACTGACCCGCTCCAAGCCCATCGACCGCGACAACGCGGTAATCCCCTTTGAAATCATCGACCTGCCGCAGTAATGAGAACCAGAAGGACGGAAAGCCATGGAGGAATACCACCGTCTCTCCCTCACCGCCCTCGATGTAATGCAGCGCCGCGCCCTCACGCTCAAAGTAAGCTTCGCGAAGCTCTACGTCAGTCTCATCCTTGCCATTGAGATAGGTCAGAGCCGGATCAGGCGCGCTGCGGTCAACCGAAATGGGCCAGCTCACCCAAGCGAACACAGCCAGCGCAAGCACCGCCAAAAGACCGCCAAGGCCCAGAACAATCCGCTTCGTCAATGCCACCGCAGTTTCCTCATCCAACCAAAGGGGATTAGGACCACAAGTGGACAAAAAGTCAACTAAATGATCTGTCGCGGAGGCGAACGTCTTGTTGGCTGATCCGGGAGGATGCTTGCCACTTGCCGCGTGCCCTAAAGCTGCTAGCTTTCGCTGCAATGCAACAAGGGGAATTCGCTTGAAACTGCCGGTTATCGCTCTCGCTTCGTCATTGCTCCTTAGCTCAACTGCCCTCTTGGCGGAGACTGTTGTCGTCAAGGCGGACAGCATGGTCGATGTCGAAAGCGGGCGGTTGCTCGATGACCCGGTGATCACAATCACCGACGGCGTGATCACGGGGGTTACATTTAGCGAAACGGTCTCCGCAGAGGCTGATGAGGTCATTGATCTCGGCGATATGACCATTTTGCCCGGCCTGATCGACATGCATGTTCACCTCACAAGCGACTCTGATACACACGGGTATCGCAGGCTCGCGATCTCTGATGAGCGCGCGACGATCACGGGCGTGGTGAATGCCGAGACCACGCTGATGGCTGGCTTTACGACGGTGCGTAATGTTGGCGCGGGCAGTTTTGGTGATGTCGCATTGCGCGATGCGATTGCGGAGGGTGATGTGCCTGGACCTCGCATGTTTGTCTCTGGCCCTCCGATTGGGATTACCGGCGGGCATTGCTCAGACAACAACCTCCTACCGCCTGAGTATGAGGCAACCGGCGAAGGCGTGGCGGATGGCCCGTGGGCCGCGCGTTCCAAAGTCCGCAAGAACCGCAAGTTTGGCGCGGATTTGATCAAGACCTGCTCGACCGGCGGTGTCCTGTCCAAAGGCACAAAGGTTGGTGCGCCGCAATACACTCTGGAGGAGCTAACCGCGCTCACCCAAGAGGCGCACAGCCACGGGATGAAAGTCGCCAGCCATGCCCACGGAACCGAGGGCATCATCAATGCCCTGAAGGCGGGCGTCGATACGATTGAGCATGCCAGCTTCATCGATGACGAAGGCATCAGGTTGGCTAAGGAAAGCGGCGCTTTCCTATCGATGGACATCTATGTGACCGAGTTCATCTTGGGCGAAGGAGAGGCTGCGGGTATATTGCCCGAAAGCCTCGAGAAAGAGCGGATGACGGGCCAGACGCAGCGCGAGAATTTCCGCCGCGCTCACGAGGCCGGTGTGAAAATGGTGCTGGGCACTGATGCTGGGGTCTATCCGCATGGCGACAATGCAAAGCAGCTCTCGCGCATGGTACGATTTGGCATGACCTCCGCCGAGGCGTTGCGGGCAGCGACATACAATGCGGCCGATGCCTTGGGGCAAAAAGGTAATATCGGTATGATCAAGACGGGTGCGTCAGGCGATATCATCGCGGTGCGCGGCAATCCTCTGGAGGATATCTCGCTGCTCGAAAACGTGACTTTCGTCATGAAGCAGGGCGAGGTGTACAAGTCTGAGTAGCGATAAGAGGCAGGCCACCTCGCGCCTGCACAATCTGACCAGAACACGCATAATACACGAAATCGTTGCTTCACGAGCGCATACACAGGCCGATGCGTGCATTTTTGCAACAAAACTGCGTTTGGGACCGTCTTTCAGGTGCCGATCCTGTCATACCGACTTGACACTATGCTGCGTTGCAGCAAGTTTTCTCGTGGGAAGAGAACATAAAACACAGGGAATTTTATGCGCAGCTTTAAACTTTCAGGTCACGCACTGCTCCTCGCCGCCACCAGCATGGTGCCATTTGCCGCTCACGCGCAATCTGCACCGGACGAAGAGACGGCTGAAGAAGAGCAGGTCATTGTTGTTACAGGTTCGCGCATCGCTCGCGACCCGAACATTGGTTCAGCGGCTCCGATCTTGGCGCTCGACGCTGAAGAGCTGACGCAGGCTGGTACATCCGACGTGGTGGACGTGCTGCGCGATATTCCTGCGCTTTCGACTTCGACGTCGTCAGAAGGGTCAATCGATGGCTTGTTTTCAGGTGACCTTGCGGTTGGCCAGTCGACCCTCAATCTTCGCGGCTTGGGTGCCAATCGAACGCTAGTTCTGGTCAACGGAAGGCGCCATGTAGCTGGCGTTGCAGGTCAACAAGCGGTTGATATTAACTCCATCCCGACTGCCCTGATTGAGCGGGTCGAAACTCTCACTGGCGGCGCATCCTCTATCTATGGTGCCGACGCCGTGACAGGTGTTGTCAACTTTGTCCTGCGTGACGATTTCGATGGGTTTGAAGGCAATGTCCAAGGCGGTCTAGCGTCGCGCGGCGACACATGGCGGATCAATGGCGACCTGACTTGGGGGGCAAACTTCGCCGATGGGCGCGGCAATTTCACTATTTCAGGCGAATATGCACGCAATGATGAATTGCAATTCGGCGAACGTGCGTTTTCCCGAAACAATGGATTGTTTGACGATCAGACCAATCCAGCTCGTTTGTTCCAAACCGGTGAGCTGGGGACGGACACACCAAACTTCTTGTCCGATGGCGCGATTATCGGTGGCGTAATTCCTACTACCGATCTCAGCTTTACGCCAACGGCCGCAGAACAGCTTTTGATTGATCGCGCTGCTAATGCATCTGGCCGACTAATCGCAGGTGATCCGCGGTTCTCGTTGTCGTCTGCTGGCGGCATTGTGGCGCCGGGTGACATCGGTTTGAGTGATGGGCCTGACATCAATGGTAATGGCATTGCTGATTGTCTGGAGTCGTCTGTCGGTTTCAATAGCACTTTCAACCCAGGCGCTTTCGGCTTGGCTGGCGGCTGCGCTGTGATTAACGATGATGGGTCTCTTTCGGTCTACGAAGATGGTGCAATCACCGGATTGTTCAACCAGTTTGGCGGCGATGGCATTCCGAATAACTTTGACGTCAATTCACTCATCCCAGAGACTGAGCGATGGTCAGTAAACGTCAATTTCAAGTATGAGATCTCATCGGAAGCTGAGCTGTTTTTTGAAGGCAAGTACGTTTCAACAAGCGCAGAATTTCAGGCGCAGCCCAACACCTTCTATGATCTGTTGACGATCCGCGCGGATAATCCGTTCATCACGCCTGAGTTAGAGCAGTTCGTTGCTCCTCTTTTCTTTGGAGACGGCGTTGAAGAGGGCTTCTATATCACCCGAGATCCTGCGGATCTTGGCCCCAACCGTAATCGCAACGAGACCGAAACTTTGCGTTTCGTCGCTGGCTTGCGCGGTGATATCACAGATCACTTGAGCTATGAGATCAGTGGTAATTACGGCAAATTCGACCTTACAGTTAATGATGCGAACCGGGTTATCACAGACCGCTTTTTTGCAGCCATTGATGTAACGACCGATGCAGCTGGTAATGCTATTTGCCGGTCCGACATTGATCCGACAGCACCGGCCACAACGCCGTTCGGCATTCCTGCGGGTAGCCCGGGCTTTTTGACCTTCAACCCCGGTGATGGACAGTGTCGGCCCGCAAACATTCTCGGTGGTGTCGGTGCGATCAGCCAAGATGCGATCGACTTCATCACCACCACGACGGTCAACGAATTCGAACTCGAACAATTGGTTTTCAACGCGGTGTTTACGGGCAATACCGGCGCCTTTCTGGAGCTGCCTGGAGGACCCATCGGTTTTGCTGGCGGGTTTGAATTCCGCGAAGAGGTTAGTCGTTCGACCTTTGATCCATTGATCTTGGGGATCTTGCCTGTTTCAACTGACATTGGGAATGCGGGAGACTTCGTTGGAGATTTGCGTGACGACCAAAACTCATTGGTATTTGACCCGGCGACTGAAACAGCCAATGCAGGGGGCGAATTCACCGTTTTCGAACTCTTCGGCGAGGTTCGTCTGCCCCTGCTAGCAAACGTCCCATTCGCGGAAGTTCTTGAGATAAGTGGAGCGGCACGATACGCCGACTACTCCACATCGGGCGGAAACTTTACTTGGAATGTCGGCGGTCTCTATGCCCCAACGGAGGACATCTTATTCCGTGCAACCTATGCTCAGGCGGTTCGGGCTCCCAACATCAACGAGCTGTTCGATCCGGCCCAAGGCGCCTTTTTCCGTCCTGTCGATCCATGCGATGTCAACGTACTAAACGGTATTGACGATGCGGCGGCTAGGTCGCTGCGCCAAGCCAATTGTACTGCATTCTTTGCGGGGCTTGGCACTAACGGCTTCGATCCGACCTTAGGCAATGCTTCCTACAGCTACGTAGATCCGCTCACCGCACGCTTTTCCGGAACCCAAGCTGGCAATCCTGATCTCGATGTAGAAACCGCCACAACTTGGACAATCGGCGCGCAGATCACACCGCGCTTCCTTTCCGGCCTGATACTTAGCATTGATTATTACAACATTGAAATCGAAGATGCGATCAACAATGTAAGCGCACAGGATATTGTTGATAATTGCGTGGACAGCGCGAGCATCGACAATCAGTTCTGCCCTCTGATTGAGCGCAATCCTACGACAGGTGGATTTACTGGACTGGAGCAGGTTTTGCTCAACTTTGCGCGTCGCGAAACAGCTGGTATTGAAGCTGTTGCGCAATACAGTTTTGATCTTGGAGATCATGGTTTCACGATTAATGCGAGTGGGACTTGGGTCGATAAACTTGATGATTTCTTTGATCCCAGCGACCAAACCTTGGTGGATCCTGAGCTAGGCGAGTTGCAACGGCCCGAGTGGGCTGGTCGTGCATCGCTAACCTGGGAATGGTCTAAATTGCGTTTGACTTGGTCGACCACCTATCTCGACAGTCAGGGGCTTCGTGCTGTTGAGATTGAGGATGTCGTCGGCAACGGTGGGCAGAATTTCTATACGCCGGAAAACGGCCTTTCGAGCGATGCGTTCATTCATGACATCTCATTCACTTATGATTTGAATGACACGGTCGACATCTATGGCGGCGTCAACAACGTGTTTGATCGCAACCCATTCGTGACAGAGCAAGCGTTCCCGGTCAGCCCGGTTGGCACGTTCTTCTTCTTGGGCGCACGCGCAACCTATTAAGCGCACGCAAACAGTGACACCAAGGGGCGGGGCAGTTACCACACTGCTCCGCCCTTTGTGGTTTGGGCTGTGTGATGAACGATGAGGTGATGGATGCTGCGTAGACTGGTTTTGAGCGTGGCGGCATGTGCGTCGCTGACGGCGTGTGATGCGATTGGCACCACTTTCGGGTCGGGCGGCTGCGCCGTGCCAGAGCTCGCCGCGGCCAGTGCCAGTCTCGGCAATGTTGAGGACCATTCCTTGGCTGATCTCGCGCGCATGCTGGAGGCGGGAGAGACCTCTAGCGAGGCGATTACCGCCGCCTATCTCGCGCGCATCGAACAGCTCGACGATGCCGATGGCGGGCCTCAGCTCAATGCCGTCCTCTCGCTGATGCCCGATGCGTTGGAGCTTGCGCAGGCGAGCGATGCCGCGCGCTGCGATGGCGAGGAGCTGGGCAGCCTCCACGGCATCCCTCTGCTGGTGAAGGACAACATCGAGGTCGCTGGCCCCGTGCCCACCACCGCTGGCTCCACTGCGCTCAGCGACAATGTGACCGACCGCGATGCGCCGCTCATCCGCCGCCTCAAGGATGCTGGCGCGATAATTCTGGGCAAGACCAATCTCTCGCAATGGGCGAACTTCCGCTCGACGAACTCCACCAGCGGCTGGACCTCGGTCGCCGGGCTCGTCAAGAACCCGCACCGATTGCCGTTCAACTCCTGCGGCTCCTCCAGCGGCAGCGGCTCTGCCATGGCCGCGGCGCTGGCTGCGGGCACGATCGGCACAGAGACCGACGGCTCGATCATGTGCCCGTCCTCCGCCAATGGCGTGGTCGGTCTGAAGCCGACCGTCGGGCTCGTCTCGCGCACCCATGTCGTCCCGATCAGCCACACTCAGGACACCGCCGGGCCGATGACGCGCAGCGTGATGGACGCCGCGATGATGCTCACCGCGATGGCCGGCACCGACCCGGATGACGCCGCGACCGCAGAGGCGGATGCGCAGGCAAGCGACTACACCGCCGGGCTGAGCGCCGACGGCCTCAAGGGCATGCGGATCGGCGTGATGCGAAGCCAGGTGGGTGACAACCCCGCGATCATAGAGCAGTTCGACGCCGCTCTCGCCGTGATGGAGGCGCAGGGCGCGGTGCTGGTCGAGATCCCGGATCGCGGCATCTCCGACGCTGACCAAGAGGCGCTGGGCGAGGCGGAGTTCCTGATCCTGCTGACCGAGTTCAAGGCCGATCTCAACGCCTATCTCGCCACCACGCCGAAGGCCGTGACCACCCGCACTCTGGCCGATCTCATCGCCTACAACACGGCCAATGCCGAGGTTGAGATGCCGCATTTCGGCCAGGAGCTGTTCGAGCAGGCGCAGGCTCAGGCGGGTCTCACCGATCCGCGCTATCTGGAGGCGCTCAAGACGACCAAGCGGATCGCGGGCGCTCAGGGCATCGACCGGCTGCTGCGCGAGAACGACGTGGCCGTGCTGGTCTCGCCGACGCTGGGGCCCGCATGGCGCTCTACTCTGGGTGATGGCGACACGTTCTCCGGGCCCAGCGCGAGCTGGCTGCCTGCGACCTCTGGCTATCCGCACCTGACGGTGCCGATGGGCGGGATCGAGGGCCTGCCGATTGGGATCAGCTTCTACGCGGGCAAGTGGTCGGAGGGCCTGCTGCTGAAGGCGGGCTATGCCTATGAGCAAGCCTCGAACAAGCGGCTGACCCCGCAGTTCCTGACCGAGTAGCGCGCCCGCGCCGGAGCGCTTGATGGCCATTCCACTCGTCGCTGGTGAAGCACGCTTGGAACGGATGGAACACAGTCTTGGGGCGAAAAACCAATCGATCACAGAGGGGCTGATTGATCGATTTAGTCGATTAGTTGGAGGTTGGAGTGCGGGAAGCGAAAGCATAGGCCGGACATAGCCAGCCGTCCTCAAGTAGGAAAACTCGCTCGATGTCCGATATCGCGCGCCGTCATCCCAGCGGAAGGTGGGTTCTCAGGCGGCATTGAGTTGCACTGAGCCGCCCTAGACCCCAGCGTGCGCTGGGGTGACGAGGTTCGCGAAGTTATTCGTCACCCTGAACTTGGTTCAGGGTCCATCCTCAGAACGAACATCTGCGTTAACGCGCGGCGATGGATGCTGAAACGAGTTCAGCATGACGTCTTCGAATGAGAATTCGCTATTGCGGCATCGTTTCGTGGCCACTGGACCGGAGTATTGCTCACTTCTTCTAGGCTGAACGTTGATTGCGGCAATCAAGTGCCAGGATCGCGAGAAAGAGATCACGATTCATAAGTCAAATCCTGTAATGAAAGCATCTTTTGAAATCCGACGACGGTCCTTGAACGGCAAATCGCGATACCAACTATCGAAACCGCTTTCCGGGCCGTAGGAAGGCAACCGCCCCTCAATTCCCTCAGTCACATTTTCATCGGTGATCTCGATCGTGATGCGTTCCACCCCGAGGCTCTCTGGCGAAACCTCGCGCACCGTCTTGGGATCATCAGAATTGCTAAAGGTCACAAACATCGGCCATGCTTGCATTGGCGGCCTGTTGCGCGTTGCCGGGATTGTGCGGGGCAAGTCTTTCGCCCCCTCGACCTTCACCATCGCCTGTAAAAACTCCGCCGCATCGCCAAAGCTATCCTGCACGCCCCGGTTCTCGTCATATTCGTCAAAGGCCTTTTCGACCTCGCTTTTGGCTTCAGCCCCTGCAACATGATCACGCAGCGCCATCCCGGCGGCAAACTTGACATAGTCAGGATTTTCGGGGCGAGAGAGCAATGCGTAATACGTACGCCCGTTAGGGTGATCGATAATCACAGCCTCGCCGGTAACGCGGCGTGTGACGATAGAGCCTTCGGTGACTTCAACGTGGCGGACAGAGGCGAATTGCTCACCCCCGACATGGACCGTCATCTTATAGCTGTAGTCCGGAAAACGATCATCACCGCAGGAGGCAAGCGATAGGCCGGCGATCGCAATGAGTGCGAGGCGGATGGGCAAGATCAAAACTTCGCGCATGTTCATGTCTCTACTCATGGAACGGTCATTAGAGGATCTTTCTTACTGTTTCGTTTGGGAGCTCAAGTGCTCTCTTCACAATCTCGTCATGCTGAATTTAGTTCAGCATCCATCGCCGGTTCCGTGCCTTGTTGGTCGCACAGGAGATGGGCCCTGGAAGCGCAGCTGTGCACAGCACAACTAAGTTCAGGGTGACGTCTTTTTTGTTTTAGGCCTCAAGCGCTAGGCGGCGGCATCCGCCGCCTTGGCTTTCCTCGCTCACGCGCCCTACAGGCGCATCGCTGCGGGCGGGCATGCGCCCTTGCGAGGCCTGCGGCCTCGATCCATTCCAAGCCAATTGGCTGGCTCCAGGCGTCTTAGCGCATTGTATCTTGCTTGGTCGCGGAGCACGGCGCGCAGCGCCGCAAGCCCGACCGGGCGCCCGCAGCGGGCGCAGCTTTGCTGCGCGCCTAGCGAGGACGTAGCCGCGGATGCGGCTACGAAACACAAAAACTAAACACGCCCCCGCAACACCAACCTCAACCCCGCGCATCGAGCCACTTCGCCAGGCGCACGCCGCCGGTGATCAGGAACGGTACCAGCACAATCGACAGCGCCACTTTGGCGATCACTTGTCCGATCAGCAGGTCCATAATCGGGAACAGGCCGTAGAAGGCGAGGGTGATGAAGATCACCGAATCCACCGCCTGGCTGAGCGCAGAGGCCACCGCGCCGCGGATCATCAGGCCTATCGTGCTGGCCTCTCCGCTGCCGCGCAGCCGGTCAAAAATCCAGATATTGAGCAGCAGCGAGACGATGTAAGCCGCCGGGCTAGCCGCCCATACGCGCCATACGGTGTTGTGCACCCGCTCAAACGCGGCAAGGTCGTCTGCACGCCCGCTCAGCATTTCCACCGAGGGTGGTAGTGCCAGCACCAATTGCATCAGCACGCTGGCGATCAGCAGCGGCACAAACCCCAGCCAGACGATCCGGGTCGCGTATTTCTGACCATAGAGCTGCGACACTGTGCTGGAAATCACGACCAGAATGAGAAATGCGAAAATGCCCGATTCCACGGCCAGATCGGTCGGCCACAATTGCACTTGCTTAAACGCCAGCACGCCCGCCAGCACCGTCATCCCGCCATACAGCATCAGATAGACAAACAGCCCGCGCGGCATTTGTATCATGCCGGCCGCGCTGGGGGCTGGGGAGGTTTCGCTGGTGGATGGGGCCTGCGCCGGTGTCGCTGTGTTCATGGGCAAGGCTTAAGTCGCGCGGGCGCAAAAGAAAAGCGATGGCGGGCGCGCTATCAACGCCTCTCACACTCGCGAGAATTGACTGTTTGCGCGCAAGCGGCAAGGTTCCCTCTCGCGTGCCGAGAGATCGCGGCGCGCCTGTTGTTTGCGCGAGACACGCGCATTTAGGGGAGCCTCGCGCTTAAACATGCCGCCATTTGTCATGAGCCTCATCGGGATCGCTGCGATCCTGGCCATCGCCTTTCTGCTGTCCAATGGGAAAAAGCGCATCAAACTGCGCGTGGTTGGCGCCGCCTTTGCGCTTCAGGCGCTGATGGCGCTGCTGGTGCTGCGCACGGATTTTGGCGTTAGCGCGATTGAATTTATGTCGAACGGCGTGATCGCCTTGCTCAGCTATTCTGTGCAGGGGATTGAGACCTTGTTTGGCCCGATGGATAGCAATCCCTTTGCCAACACGTTCCTGATCGCGGCCTTGCCGGTGATTGTGTTCTTCGCGGCGCTGGTTTCGATCCTCTATTACCTTGGCATTATGCAGCGGCTGGTGCGCTGGCTGGGCGGGGCGATTGGCTGGTTGACCGGGATCAGCAAGGTTGAGGCGCTGGGCAGCGCGGCGAACATCTTTGTCGGCCAATCGGAAAGCCCGCTGGTCGTGCGGCCTTACCTCGCCGCTCTGCCACCATCGCGATTGTTCACTTTGATGTGCGTCGGCATGGCTGGGGTCGCGGGCACGATCCTCGCTGCCTATGCGTCCTTCCTGGGCGATGAGGCGGTGCCTTACTTGCTGGCGGCGGCGTTTATGTCGGCACCGGGCGGCATTCTGATGGCGAAGATCATCATGCCGGATGATCCGGAAGAGGCGGCGGCGCATGACGCGCTGATCGCCGATGCGACCGTGTCAGAGACCTTTGAAGAGGGGGAGAAGCCCGCCAATATCATCGAGGCGGCGGCGCAAGGCACCACCACGGGCGTAAAGCTGGCCGTGGCCGTGGGCGCGATGGTGATGGTGTTTGTCGCGCTGGTTGCGCTGGCCAATGGTCTACTCGGCGGGGTCGGCGCCTGGTTTGGCTATCCTGATATCTCGTTCCAGCAATTGCTTGGCTACCTGTTCGCGCCGGTGATGTTCCTGATCGGGATTTCGGATTGGGATCAGGCGCAGATTGCGGGCGGATTGTTTGGTACCAAGATCGTGCTCAACGAATTTGTCGCCTTTATTGAACTGGGCGCAGTCGAAGGCCTGACCGAGCGCAGCCGCGCAGTTGTCACCTTTGCCCTGTGCGGGTTTGCGAACTTCTCCTCCATCGCGATCCAGATGGCGGTGACGGGCGGCTTGGCTCCGAACCAGCGCCCGGTGATTGCGAAGCTGGGCCTCAAGGCGCTGGCCGCTGGGAGTCTTGCAAACCTGATGAGCGCGGCGCTGGCTGGCCTGTTCTTGCCGCTGTAGGCTGGAACAATCGCAGCATAGGTATTACGTACTAAGCCATGACTGACACCGCCCCCGATATCGCAATCGTCTCGCTCGCTCAGCCGCTGGAGACCATCTCTGACGCGCTTGGCCGCAGCTTTGCCGAATATGGTTTCGCCGTGGTGCGCAATCATGGCATTCCGCAGGAACTGATCGACCGTGCTGAGGCGCTGTCCAAAGAGTTCTTTGCGCTGCCCGAAGACGTCAAGCGGGCTTACAAGATCGAAGGCGGAGGCGGCGCGCGCGGCTACACTCCGTTCGGCACGGAAAAGGCCAAGGATGCGAGCGTCCATGACCTCAAGGAATTCTGGCACGTTGGCCGGGGCCTACCCGCGGATCATCCGTTGGCCGAGTTTATGGGGCCGAACGTCTGGCCTGCCGAAGTGGGCGGGTTTGAGGACACCTTCAGCGAGCTCTACGCCGCGTTCGAAGAGGCGGGCGGACGCGCGCTGGAGGCGATTGCGCTGCATCTGGAGCTGCCGCAGGACTTCTTTGCAGCGACGGTGGAGGACGGCAATTCCGTGATGCGCTTGCTGCATTATCCGCCGCTCGGCCCCGATGCGCCAGAGGGCGCGATCCGCGCGGCTGCGCATGGCGATATCAACACCATCACCCTGCTGCTGGGCGCTGAAGAGGCCGGGCTCGAACTGCTAACCAAAGCAGGCGAGTGGAAGGCGATTGACGTGCCTGAGGGCGCGCTGGTCATCAATGTCGGCGATATGCTGGAGCGGCTGACGAATGGCCGCCTGCGCTCAACCACGCACCGGGTGGTGAACCCGCGCGGACCGGCGGCGCAAAGGTCGCGCTATTCCATGCCGTTTTTCCTGCATTTTCGGCCCGATTACCTGATCGAGCCGCTGGCGAGCTGCGCCGACGGATCAAGCGACTCGGCGCCTGCAGAGCCAATTTCCGCGCATGACTTCCTGATGCAGCGTCTGCGCGAGATCAATCTGGCCTGATCAGCCCTCAACTGACCGAAACCATCACGAATCTAATATTTTGTTGCGCTGCAGCAACACCGGTCCGCTAACCTGCAGGAATCCGCGAGTCCTGCGGTGGAAAACTCTGTTCTGATCGCGCTCTGCCAGCCGAGCAGTGGATAGCGTAACGGATTTGTCACAAATCGGTCTTTTTAGCGTCCCGCAACGGCCCTAATGGGGGCGTGTTCACATCCATCCACTGTGATCAGGGGACTCTACTAATGAAACTCAAGTATCTTTTGGCAGCGAGCGTCGTAAGCCTCTCGGCCGCCGCAACCATCGCAGCGCCAGCCGCCGCGCAAAGCATCACCTCCGGCATCGAAGGCTCGGTGATCGACGTAAACGGCAACGCGCTTCCAGGCGCGACCGCAACCATCACCGATACGCGCACCGGCTCCGTCCGTGACGTTACCGCAGGCGCAGACGGCAATTTCCGCGTCGGCTCACTGCCGCCCGGTGGCCCGTACACCGTCACTGTCACCGCACCTGGCTATGAAGGTCAGACGGTTGAAGACGTCTTCACCAGCATTTCCGGCAACACCGCCTTCCGCTTCACTCTCGAAGCAAGCGCAGCTGGCGGCACCGACAATGTGATCATCGTGACCGGCGCCCGCGCTGGCGTGACCCAACTCGCAGTTGGCCCAGGCACAGCCTTCGACACGCAAACGCTCGAAGCTTTCCCATCGATCACCCGCGACGTTCGCGACATCATCCGCATTGACCCGCGCGTTAGCCTTGAGGCGAGCAACGATGTTGATCGTATTTCCTGCCTCGGCGGCAACGACCGTACCAACACTTTCACGGTTGACGGCATCGTCCAGTCAGACACGTTTGGTCTGAACGGCACGCCGTTCGCCGCTCGTAACTCGCTCCCACTGCCTTTCGACGTGGTCGAGCAAGTCTCGGTTGAGTTCGCTCCTTTTGATGTTGAGTACTCAGAATTCACTGGCTGTCTGGTCAACGTGGTCACCAAATCTGGCGGCAACGAATTCAGCGGCTCCGCCTTCATCACTTATTTTGATGGCGGCCTGTTTGCTGACAATATTGACGGCCTCTCACTGACCGGGAACGAAGAGAAGCGCTGGGGCGCAACATTGTCTGGCCCTATCATCAAAGATCGCCTGTTCTTCTCGCTTGGCTACGAAGAAGTCGACCTTGGCCAAGGCAACAACTTTGGCCCGGCTGGCGGCGGCTTCACCAACGAAGCTGACTTTGTTAGCCAAGCCCAGTTTGATCGGTTCGCAGAAATTGCTCAGCGCGTTTACGGACAGGACGTCGGTGGATACCCGACCGCTTTGGCCGAAGGCAACGTGCGTTACTTCGGTCGTCTCGATGCCATCATCAATGATGATCACCGTCTTGAAGCAACCTATCAACGTCTCGAAGAGACTAACATCGAGAGCGATTTCGGTGGCCAGAACTTGACCGGCTTTAGCAGCTTTGAAGACGAAGGCACGGTCTCGGATTACTACTCGGTGCGTCTTTATTCTGAGTGGAGCGATATGGTTTCGACCGAGCTCCGCGTGAGCCGCGCCGAAGTGGGCGACATTCAAGGTCCAGTTGGCTTTGGTGAAGCACAGTCGGACAATCCGACCGTGCGCCTTGCTGTTGGCGTATTGCCAGATGGCACTGCTGTTTCTAGTGGCGGTGTAACCGATCAGAACGGTATTTTGAGCACTGGTCCGGGCATCTTCCGCTCTGCTAACCAGCTCGACACTAAGATTGATCAGGCCCGCTTCCAGATGAATGTGGATGCCGGTGATCACCAATTCAAAATTGGCGCTGAGATCAATGATCTTGAAGTGTTCAACTTGTTCGCCATCAACGCGACTGGCACAATCTTCTTCGAAGATCTCGATGATTTCGAGAACGGTTTGGTTGCACCTGGTTTCTTCTCAAGCGTTTTCGCTGGCGCGGATGACTTGGTAAATGGTGGAGCGCTTGGCGGCGCGACTATCGCATCTGCACCAGGGGCCGATATTAACAATGCAGCTGCTTTGTTCAGCCGCCAGATATACTCCGTATATGCTCAGGATGAGTGGCAAGCGACGGATCAATTGACGGTCAATGCTGGTATCCGTGCTCAGCTTTATGATGGCGACGCGCCACGGGCCAACCCGAATTTCCTCGATCGGTACGGTTTCACCAATGCCAACTCATTTGGCCGTCTTGAGCCGGTTATTTTGCCGCGTCTTTCGGCAACTTACGAATTCGACAATGACGGGTTCCTCTCGAACAGTCGTCTAACTGGCGGTGTTGGGATCTTCTCAGGCGGCGACCCGGTTGTCTATTTCTCCAATGCCTTCTCGAACAATGGTTTCTCCAGCGCCAATGGAGACACCTTTGATTGTGATGCGGCTGACCTCGTTACCGATCCGGCAACGGGCCAGATTAGCGTTCTGAGCGGCGGCCAGTTTACAGGGATTCCGCAATGCGCAATCGACGCAGGTGTCGCTTCGGCAGAGGCGGGTCTAGCCGATGTGCAATCAACTGATCCGGACTTCAAGGTTCCGACGGTAACTCGTGCGAGCCTGGCCTTCCAAACCACTATTGGTGCCGAAACAGGCTTCTTCGGCAATTGGAACCTTCAGCTCGATTACATCTACTCCAAGTTCAATAATGCGTTGAACTTTGTTGATCTGTCACAGACCCCGGACATCCGCACCAATGGCGGTTTCACCGTTGATGGCCGTCCGATCTATGCGGCGATCGACTCGACTGTCGCTGGTTGTAATGCGGTTCTTCAGGGCAATGGCGGCACCCCGCCAGTCTACACCGGTGTTACCGCAGATTGCTTTAACACCCGCCGTGATGACAACATCCAGCTGACCAATGACGGCAGCTCGACGTCGCACTCAGCTTCGATCGTCTTGAGCAAGACTTTCGAAAGCGGCGTGTTCACAGAAGGCGGTTCGACCAGGGTGAACATTGGCTATGCCTTCACGGACTCAAACAACGCACGTAACAATCAGTCTTCAACGGCGACCTCGTCGTTTGACGTTACCGCAGCGTTTGACCGTCAGAATCCGGTAGTGTCGACAGCGACCACCGAGACCCGTCACAACTTCACTGCGGCGGTTAACTTCCGCGAGGAATTCTTTGAGGGTTACGATACTAGCCTCGGCTTCTTCTTCCGCGCTCGTGAAGGTCGTCCATACAGCTTGACCTTCGATGGCGGCGGCGTGTTTGCTGACTCGTCTTCAGGCAATGACAACGCTCTGCTTTATGTTCCAACGGGCGCTGCCGATGCGAACCTTTCCGATTTCAGCGGGCAAGGCTTCTCAGTAACTCAATTGGCTGCAGTGCAGGCTGCACAGGCTGAGGCTGCTGAGGCAACATTGCAATATGTTGAAGAATCAGGTTGCGGTTTCACACCTGGCCAGACCATCCGCCGGAACACCTGCCGGAATGATTGGCATTTTGATATGGACTTGCGGGTCAGCCAGGAACTGCCGTTCCTTGGCAGCCTGACTGGTATCAAAGATGACCGCATTGAGCTGTTCGCTGACTTCTCTAACTTCCTCAATCTGCTCGACAGCGGTTGGAACATCCTGCGTTCGCGCGGCGGTTTCAATGGTCTCGTCGATGTTGTAGATGCTGGTCTTAACATTGATGATCCCGACAGCACTGATCCAGATGATCGTCTGGTCGTAGGCGGCGTTGACAGCCAAGGTCGCTATGTGATCGGCGGCTTCAACCCGGATGATCAGAACTTCATCGCGATCAATCCGTCTGCATGGCGCATTCAGATCGGAGCACGCTACGAATTCTAATTCGTCGCTAACTGACTAGCTAAACGAGCGGCGGGGCCTTTGCGGGCTCCGCCGTTTGCGTTTGGGGCGGGGTTAGCCGTTGGAGCTGCTGCTTCGGGCTTCGGTGTGGTCTCGGTCTTCTGCGATGCTAAGGACATCGCGCAGCAGGTTGAGCTGCACCGCAGGATCAAACTCACCGCGCAGCGCTTGCTCCAGCATGGCGGCTCTGTCGCCCAGTTCCGCCTCGCCAAACATGGCGGCGGTACCGGCCAGCTTGTGCAGCAGCCGCATAACCTCTTCTTTTTGCTCCTGATCAAAGCCGCCGAGGTTAAGCGCGGTTCTCAGCGCTTCGAGGGCCTCCTCGCGGCGGGTCTCCCAGCGCTCAATCAGCGTGGGCGAATGCGAATGGAATTGCTCGCCTGGCGGGGCGGGAAAGTCGATCACCTGAGAGCTTGGCGTCGGCTCCGGATCGTTCGCGGTTCTGCTTTGAGTGTCCGCAAGAGCCTGCGGTAGGGAATCGTCCTGGTATTCCTCCGAAGAACAGTCCTCGACAATCCGGGTTGGCAGCCAGCGCTGAAGCGCGCGGGCTAATTTCCCGAATTGCAGCGGTTTGGCGAGGTGCGCTTGCATGCCGGACTCGCGCGCAGCCGTGATGTCTTCGGGAAACACATTGGCGGTGAGCGCGATGATCGGCAGGATGTCACCGCCAATCCCTTCGCCGCGGATCGCGCGGGTGGCGGCATAGCCATCGCAGCCCGGCATCTGCACATCCATTAGCACAAGGTCATAGGGATCACCGCGCAGGAACGCATCGATCACCATTGCGATCGCTTCGTTGCCGTCATGCGCGATTGAGACATTCTGGCCGCATTGCTCCAGCATTTCGGTGACCAGCAGGCGGTTCACATCGTGATCTTCGGCCAGCAAGATCCGCGATCCGCGCGGCAGCTGCTCTGGCTCTGGCGGTTCGAAGGTGGAATCCAGCGCAGGCAAGGGCTGCGCTTTGGAGAATGGCAGGGTCAATGTGAAACAGGATCCGCGCCCGGGCTCGCTCTCAACCTCGAGAGTGCCGCCCAGCAATTCTGCGAGTTGGCGGCTGATCGAGAGGCCAAGTCCGGTCCCGCCAAATCGCCGCGCCGTCGTGCTTTCCCCTTGCGTGAACGGCTTGAATATACTGCTTAGGCGCTTAGGACTGATCCCGATCCCAGTGTCGAGCACTTGAACGAGGATCCGGCCGTTCTCAATCCGGTAGCTGACGGTCACGCGGCCGAATTCGGTGAATTTGATCGCATTGGCGATGAGGTTGAGAACGATTTGCCGCACCCTTAGGCCATCGGTTGTCACCCATGGTTCGTCTGCTTCGCTTTCAAAATGCAGCTCCAGGCCCTTTTTCTCCGCGCTTGGGCGGTGGAGGGCGGTGCATTCCTCCAGTGTCGCGTCGAGGTCGAGCGCCTGTTTGTCGATGCTGATCTGACCGGCTTCAATCTTGGAGAAATCGAGGATATCGTTGAGCAGCAGCATCATGGAGCGGCCCGATTGGACAATCAGGTCGACATTGCGGCGCTGGTCTGGATCGAGTTCATTTTGCAGCGTCAGCTCAGCAAAGCCGAGCACGCCGTTCATGGGGGTGCGAATTTCGTGGCTCATATTGGCGAGAAATTCTGATTTTGCCCGGGCCGCGTGCTCCGCCTTGCGCCGGGCGCGGGTCAGCAGGAGTTCCAGCTCAACCCGCTCGGTGACATTGCGAGCCGAGACTACAATGCCTTCGCGCTCCCCGGTTTCCGGGCTGAAGGCAATCGCGCATTCCGCCTCGATAAACACCGGCATGCCGTCGTCACTGTCCCAAAATCGCCGATAGGTGAAGCGCTCCTGCGTGCTGACCCCGGTGATGAGGCGCTCTTGCGCCTTAGAGATGACATCGCGAGAATCTTCATGGGTCCGCTCGCTTGGGCGCTTGCCGATAAAGCTCTCTGGCGGCTCAGCCATAACGCTCGCAACCGATGGCGAGGCATAGGTGCAGCGGCCCTGAAGGTCGAAACACATCAGCGCATCGGTCGTGTTCTCCGCCAAAAGAGCGAGCTCGCGCTTGCCCTGTTCCAGCTCCTCCATCATCCGCTCTCGCCCAGCCAAAATGACCGCGACGGGCAGGCCGGTGAGGAAGTTTGCCGCGACAAAGGCCTGCAGCAAATGCGCCTGCATTTGAGGGCTTGCACCCGCCGCAGCAATCGGGCCGTAACCGCTCCAGGTCATGGCCATAGCGACAAAGGCGAGCAAGGCGACGAAGATCGCAGTACCTGTGCTGCCCAAGCGAAACGCGTGCAGCAAAGTGATCGGAGGGATCAGGAACAGCAGCGGATAGCTGGGCTGGTAGAACACGAGGAACGTGCATCCACAGCCCGCCACCAGCATGACCGATCGCTCGACCAATTGCGAATTGGTGGGTCGCTGAAAATTTCCGATGGCATCATGCAGCAGCAAGGCTGTTGGCACGATCAGCACCATTCCCAGGCTGTCGGTGAGGAACCATGTTTGGACCGTATCCGCCATGGCCGCCATATTGGGCACCATGGCGAGCACCGCGACGAGAGCAGATAGTAACGGGCCGACCAGCCCGCCGATCAGGACAATCTTGGCCAGATGCTCCAGATTGGTCATGTCAGGCCGCATCCCGCAGGCGAGCCTGACGAGCGAGACGATTATCGCAATGTCGACGATATTGGCCGCCGCGAACACAAGCGGTTGGTAGAGCGGGAATTCAGCGCTGTAATTGCCGATAAAGCCCGACACAAAGATCGCGGCCAAAAACAGGATTTCATTGTTCAATCGCGCGCGCAGCAGGAACGCGACCGCAACCGCATTGGGGAGCCAAATCTTGGCGAGCGCGCCGCCAAATCGCGACAATTCAAGGCTGATGATCGCAAGCGCTGCAAACACGACAAAGCCGATCGCCGCGCCAATCGCGCTGCGGCGGTCGATCGCACCGATTGCAAAGCAAGCCAGACGGGCTGGCTCTTGGGGTTGTACTGCGTGCACGTGGCTTGCACTCCATCGCTAACCCTTGAACAATGGCGTATAGAGCATACCGCCGCGTTCGACGTGAGATGCGGGCAAATACTTAAAGGCGCAAAGGACAGCGGGGAGGATATGGCAAAAGCTAGTTATGCGGCGCGTCGCCGCTCGGCCGCGTTGGCCATTGCTGGTGCTGATTGTGCTGCTCCATGTGGCGGCGCTTTACGGGCTTGCGCGCGCCTTCGCTCCGGATCTGACTGCATCGGTTGAGCGCAGCGTGGTCTCCACCTTTTCGGTGACGATCACCGCCCCGCCGGACCCTCCGCCACCTGAAAACGAGCCGCAGCCTGATGAAGGCGCGCAAGGCGATCCCGGGCGTCAGGCGGTGCCAAAACCTGTCACCGCGCCCACGCCAAAGGTCCCCGTCAAGCAAGACCGGCCTCAGCCGCGCGCCTCCTCTACTGGCACGGCGGTCAATTCCGGCGCGCGCGAAACCGGTGACGGCACCGGCGCAGCGGGGAGCGGCCTTGGTACGGGCAGCGGTAACCAGGGCGGCGGGCAAGGCGGCATTGCGGTCAGCAAGCCGGTGCATATCTCCGGCTCGATCAACAATGCGCGCGATTACCCAGTTCCAGAGGGTGGGCGCAAAGCGCGCCGGGGCACCGAAGTGATTGTGAAGGTGACGGTCGGGACCGATGGACGGGCGCGCAATTGCTTCGTCTACCGCGCGAGCCCCGATCCAGAGGCCGACCGCATCACTTGCCAGCTGGTAGAGGGCAGGCTGGGTTTCCGACCCGCGCAGGATGCCAATGGCAATCCTGTTGCAGCGCCGTTTTATTGGCGGCAAAGGTGGTTCTAATGTTCCGGTTACCCATCGTTAGTCCCTCCCGAGTTAAGCCGCCCACACAATGACCTCAGCCAAAATCCACCCTGTTATCTTGTGCGGCGGCGCGGGCACCCGGCTGTGGCCGGTTAGCCGACGTGATAGACCGAAGCCGTTTCTGCCGCTGATCGGCGAGACGACCTTGTTTCAGCAGGCGATTGAGCGGACCAGCGACGCCAGCCAGTTTGCAGCGCCCATGATCGTGGCGGGCGAGGCGCATGCCGATCTGGTCGAGCAGCAATTGGCGGGCATGTCATGCACCGCGAAGCTGATCATTGAACCCGCCGCGCGCAACACGGCCCCGGCCATCGCATTGGCGGCGGAGCGGCTGGATCCGGCGGCAATCATGCTGGTGTGTCCGAGTGACCATCACATCGCGGATACTTCCGCCTTTTGCGCAGCGGCCCGTGCTGCTGCTGAGCTGGCCGAGAACGATTACCTCGTCTCCTTCGGGATCGCGGCGGATCGCCCTGAAACGGGCTATGGCTACCTCAAGCGCGGCGAGGCCTTACCGGGCGGTTTCGCGATTGAGCGCTTTGTCGAAAAGCCGGATTTGACGACCGCGCAGGCCTATCTCGAAAGCGGGGAATACAGCTGGAATGGCGGCATCTTTGCCTTCCGTGCAGGCGCGTTTCTGGATGAACTGGCGCAGCATCGCCCCGATATGGCGGCGCTGGTTCGCCGCGCTGCCGACGATGGCCGCGAAGATGGCGCGCGGTTCAATCCGTCGAGCGAAGCCTTCGCAGCGATCACCGGAGAGTCGGTCGATTATGCGGTGATGGAAAACACCGCCCGCGCGGCAATGGTGCCCGCCGATATGGGGTGGTCCGACATTGGCAATTGGGCCGCTTTGCAAGATGCGCTGCAAGGCGAGGCGAGCGGTAATGTCGCACCGGAAAACAGCGAGCTTGCCAATTGCAAGAACGTTCTCGCGATCAGCGATGGGCCGCGCATTTCGGCAATCGGCCTTGAAGATGTGTGCATCATCGTCGATGGCGACGAGGTCTTGGTGACCACGCGCGATGGGGCGCAAAAGGTCGGCACACTCTCAGGACCGAATGAGCAATGAGCCCTAATCCAGAGACCACGAAAGCCGGGCCAAAGCCGGAGCGTTTCGCACGCAAGCTGGCCACGCGCCGGGTCGAGAAAGTGTGGGGGCGGACCAATCTGCCAGCGCCCTTTGATCGCCGCGCGGTCGCGCGCAGCAAGGGGCCTGATGGCCGACCCATGCTGGTGGGTGAGGTGTGGTTTGAGCCGCCGCCAGAAGCTCGAGCAGCTGCTGGTCAAATACCTTTTCACCAGCGAGAAATTGTCGGTTCAGGTGCACCCGGGCGATGATGATGCTCAGGGTGATGAAGCGGGCAAAGACGAATGCTGGCTGGTGCTCGATGCAGAGCCGGGCGCAAAGCTGGCGATTGGCTTTGAAGAGCTGGTCACATCTGAGCAAATGAAAGAGGCCGCGATCAGCGGCGAGATTGAAGGCCTGCTCACCTGGTATGAGGCGAAGGCTGGCGATCTGTTCTTTCTGCCAGCGGGAACGGTCCATGCAATCGGACCTGGCTTGAAGCTGATCGAAGTGCAGCAGAACAGCGACACCACTTTCCGCCTGTATGATTATGGCCGCCCGCGAGAGCTGCATTTGGAGCGCGCGATGGCGGTTGCGAGCTGCGGCCAGTACGAGGCCAGCCATAAGGGCACAGTCGCGGCGCGCGGTCAGGTCTTGTTTGATGCGCCGCATTTCCGGGTCGACCGGGTCGAAGGCGCACCGGATGCAGCAACTTGCGCAGCTCTGGGCGGACCGATCCTGGTGCTGCCGATTGAGGGCGAGGTCACGTGGGGCGCCGAGGTGGCAAATGATGCGGGAGACACCCGCGCCAAAGCGGGCGAATGCGTGGTCGCAAGCAGTCTTGAACTGTTCGACTTTTCAGCTGCCGAAGTGACCTTGCTGGTGAGCGCAAAGCAGGCTTAGGCGTGCGTCGTCCAGTTTAGGCCTCGCTCACCCCAAGCACATGGCTGATATCTTCGCGGCCATAGGGTTTGCGCAAGAGCCCATCAGCGCCGATTTCATCCAGCTGATTTTCCATCTCGCCATAGCCAGTTGCGAGCACAAACGGCACGCCGGCCTCGCGTAGGGCGGTGGCGACTGGGGCGCTGGACTCGGTGCCGAGGTTGAAATCGAGGATCGCAAAGTCAGGGCGACGCTTATTGAGCTCCCTCATCGCGCCATCGACACTGCTCGCCACCGCAACATGCTCCACGCCCAGGCGTTTGAGGCTTTCCTCAGTGTCGAGTGCGATGATCATGCTGTCTTCCACCAGCAGAACCGATTTGGGCAATTTCGCGAGCTGCGCCGCCTTGGCCGCCGCAATCTTGCGTTCCTCCTCGGTCACATATTCATCAGACTGCGCTTCTGCCCGCGCGATAAAGTGCGCTGGGATCAAGAATTTTGCCTCTAACCCGGTGAGCTTGAAGCGGACGTCGGCCTCACCCTTCAGCTCATAGGGGATCGAGCGCTCAATAATGGTCGAGCCAAACCCGCGCCGCGTTGGCGGCTTTACCGGCGGCCCATCTTGTTCCCTCCAGTGAATTTCCAGATCGCCGCTTGTGGTGTGGTCGAGGTCAATTGAGAGCTTGCCATGGCTGTCGCACAGGCTGCCATATTTGGCCGAATTGGTGACGAGTTCATGCACCACCAGCGCCAGCACGGTGTAGGCCTCTGGCTTGATCAGGACTTCCTCACCGTTCAGCATCAGCCGGTCGCGTTTCTCGTTGAGATAGGCCTGCAGCTCTGTCTTCAGCAAAGCGGACAGCGGCGCGGGCGCCCAATTCTCACGCGTGATATTGTCATGCGCGCTGGCCAGCGCATTGATCCGGCCGCCAATGATATGGCTGAAATCAATGATGCTGCTGGCGTCATGTTGAGACTGGTTCACCAGGCTGCGGATCAGATTGAGGATATTGCGCACGCGGTGATTGAGCTCTGAGATGAGCAGCTCTTGTTGTTCCTGCGCCCGGGTTCGCTCGCGCGCAACCTCGTCTGTCATGCGCAGGACCACTTCGAGCAGCGTCACCCGCAGGCTTTCGGCGATTTGCAGCTCTGGCTCGCTCCATTCCTCGCTGGTGCCCTCAATCTCGCTGCGCCAAGCCGCAAAGCTGCCGCGAGGCTCCAAGCGTTCACCCTTGGCAGCTTTCGCCTTTTCGGGATCGCCCGCCCAGGTCACTATCCTTGATAGGGGTTTGCGCCACAGCACCAGAAAATCGCGCGGCGCACGCGAGATCGGCAGGAACAGCGCCCCGCCAACCACATCCTGCAATTCCTTCGCGGCCGGGATCTCGTCTTTGAGCGTATGGGTGGAGATGATTGTGCTGATTGCCGCGCTGTTGAGCGCAGGCAGAAGCGAGCGAAACTGCTTTTCACTCGGCGCGATCCCGTTGGAGGTGTAGACCCCGTCGACCATCACGGATGAGCCATCATGCGGGATGACGTTCTTAAGCAGCTCATGCAGCATCGGCAGGTTCTGGCTGAGCGACGCGCCTCCAGCCAGACGCACCATCAATTGATCGTGCAGCGCCTGCCCGCGCTTGCGCACTTGCTCCGCCTCATCGATCAGAATCCGGTCGAGCATCAGCGAGAACATTTGTGAGAACATCTCTGCCACGGTTCGCAGTGAGAATGCCGAGCACGCGCGGCGAACAATGGTGGCCAGAAATCAGCCCCCACAGCTTGCCCTGCCGCACGATGGCGATCGAGAATGACGCATCTACGCCCATATTGACGAGATATTTCATGTGCATGCGCGAATGCGCGCGCAGCACACTCATGGATAGATCGAGCGGTTCGCCCGTTACGGCCACCTCAGGCTCAATCGGCACTGGTTCCGCCTTAGTGTCGCTGATTATGCGGAAGCGATTGCGCCGGAACAGTTCTCTTGCCTGCTGCGGGATATCGGCGCGCGGATACCTAAGCCCCAGGAACGGCTCAAGGTCGCTACGCTTTTCCTCGGACACAACCTCGCCGCTGCCGTCATTATGGAAACGGTAAACCATCACCCGGTCATAGCCGAGCATTTCGCGCACCAACTTTGCCGCGTGGTCACACAGCGTTTGCACTTCGCGCAGCGGCTCCAGTTTAGAGACAAGCGGCCCGATCAGCGCCAAGTGCTCGGTGTATTTATCAGCCTCGTGCCGCTCAAATTCGATAATGATCTTCGGGCCGCTGGAGTGCAGCGCGATATCAAACAGCTCGCCGCCTGCGCTCAGGCGAACGCCAAACAGCCGCTCCACTTGATCGACCTGTGTGACGCGGCCAATCCCGTCGCGCAGGATTTCAAGCGCGCGCGGCTGAAAAATCGCGGCAAGCTCCTCGCCCGGCTCCGGGTTCTTCTCAAGCCCCAAGAGCTCAGCGCAATTGGCCGAGCGATGCGCAATGTACCAATCGGAATTGAGCGCGATCAGTCCGCCTAAGGGCTGCACAGCGGCGATGTGGTGGATCGCCTCGCGGTCGCATTCGGTCAATTCCTGCTTAGTTGCGGAGAAGCTCATACTGGCTCTTTCGTCGTCTTGGGTGTTGAGCCAGCCTGGCGGCTCTCATTGGCGCAGTCTTCGGATGGTATCAGTGTATCGTCTGCGCCAGCCTCATCGAGCATCGGGGGCGTTTCTGGGTCGCATGTCAGTACGCCGCTGCCCTGTTCCGGCTTGGTCCCAGCGGAAGGTTTTGCAACAGCGATGAAATGCGCAAATGTCGCTTGCGCGGCCTCAGTCGCCGCATTGGCCGCCTCTGCGCTGGTCGGTGCCTCTATCCCGGGCCGCATCGCGTTCCAAAAGGCGAGCATGGCGTCATCGCCCAGAAAGGCGCTCGGCCAATCGTCATGCCCATTGCGGCGCAGTTCGTGCAGGATCGCGCGGTTGCCCAAGGATGATCCAGCCAGCACCCAAGCGACGCCCAGAATGCTGGCCTTTGCATGAGGTCCGGCGATGTTGAGTTCGAAATTCGATGCCCTTGCAGGAAGCTCGACACGCAGCGCGTCCAAGTCAGCGGCGATCAAAGGAGATTGCGGGGGCGGGCAAAGCCCTTCGGGAGCGTGGGCATCCAGCCAATCTTCTACGGGGCGCCGCGCAGCATGTTGCAGGCTAAGAAAGGCGGCGTAATGGGCGGTGGTGGTCCAGCCAGTGGCCGCGCGCATCGCCTCATCAAGCTGGTCATGCGTGTGGGCCGTCGCCTCGCGCAGGATTGCCCGTAGATTTCTACTATCGCTAGGCTGCTCGATAACCAATGCTCCCCGTCGCAGCTGCGCCATTCACCATAAAATGGGCGCAGCGGTCATGCTAATGGCAGGAAGTCATCATTGGCGCAAACATGTAGCTTAAACGATCCATCCAATCTGGACCAAATAAAGCGCAGTTTTCACTTCGGTCTTATTAATTCAACTAAGTAAATGTACGAATTTAGCGCTTTTCAAGCAGTCGGCCGCCTTCTTTACGAACAGCTTTCTCAATCAATGGCTTGGCCATGCTCAAAATCATTGGCAATTCAAATTCAATGATTGCTTGTGTGTCTTCGATTTCTACAAAACCGGTGACGCTGTGGCCAAATACGCTGACTTGCAGGTCCATTCGGTCTTCATGCGGCCAGGATGTTTCGACCTCTGCCATGCCTTCGGGGAAGAACCCGCCAATCTCACCGGCATGTTCGTGCATGCGGCGGCGAACTTCCTCGCGCCCCAATTCGTGCGGCAAGGCAATTCTCATTTTGGTGTGTCCTCTAGCGCTTCGGCCCCGCCATAACGGTATTCGAGATAGCGGTCCTTGATCGCCAGATCGTCAAGCGCGCCTTCGGCGAGGCGGCGGGTCACGCGGTCCAGCTCGCCGCTGATTTTGCCGAGGCTATCAGCGAGGCGGTCATCAGCCGATTTGCCGACATGATCTTCGCGGCGCAAATGCTCCGGGATCTTGCGGTAATTGTCGATCGTCTCTGGGATGTATTCGCCCACCAGCTCGCGCACTTCGGCGACGCTGGGATGGGATTGATCGACCGTTTCCAATTGCAGCCCAAGCGCGTCCAATTGAACGCCGAGCTGATCGACCAGCTTTACTGCTGGTGCAGGCAGAGCGGGACGCTGAGCCTCCAGCCACAGCTCGGTGCGGGCGACCATTTGCTTAGGCTCGCCTTGCTTGAGCTCAGTGCGTTTTGGCACTTTGACTTTGGGGTAGTTTCCGAACACGAAGGCTGCCGCCATTACAGCAAGCGCCGCCATCATCACGCCGGTAAAGCCGATGCCATCCAGCACCACCCCAGCGATTGATGCCGTGACCAAAATCGTCAGGATCGCACCTGCAAAGTATTTGGCGCGCTTCAGCCAATTCTTGCGCTTTGCGCCCGCTGACCCCTTGCCGATGGAATCGCCGGGCCGGTGCGTGCCGCCTTCGCGCTGCACTTGCAGGCTTTTGCCCGCCGCGCTCAGGATTTGGTCCGATTGTGTGGTGGTGTCTTGCATCGCCAGCCTTAGCTATCCAGCGCCAGCAGTGACGGCTCAGAGGCGACCTTAGCTGCCGCCTGCGATTGACCCTCAGCCCGGGCGATATAGCCTTTCGACTTCTCAACCTCATCGGTCAGAACGGTGACGGTTTGCTTCATGCTGGCCAGCGCCTTCACCTTGAACTCGTCGACCTCGTCCATCGTGTCATAGATGTTCTGGAACGCGCGTTGCAGCGTTTCCAGCGGAATGGTGCTGGAGGCGGCTTGCTCGTGGATTTGGCCGGTCTGCTCGCGCAGCAGCGTGCTGGTGGAATCGATAATATCGCTGGTGGTCTGGTTGAGCGCAGTGATCTGGCCCAGCACAAGCCGCTGGTTGGTCATCGCCTGAGCCACCGTCACCGCCGTGCGCAATGCGCCAACGGTGGTGGTGCTGGCGCGGTCGACGCCTTTCACCAGCTCGACATTGTTCTTCTTCACCAGATCGAGGCTGAGATAGCCCTGAACGCTGACCGCCATTTGCGTCAGCAGGTCCTGCGTGCGTTGGCGCACATAGAACAAGGCGCTCTCGCGCAGGGCTTTTGCCTTGGCGGGATCGGTCGCATCCAGCTCATCGGCTTTCGCCTCAAGCTTCTCATCGAGCTTCTTGGCGATGTGGATCATCTGCTCCAGCTCGCCCATCGCCGCCCACAGCTTCTGCCGCTCGACATCAATCGCTGCATTGTCCTCATGCAGCTCTTTCTTGCCGGAGGACAGCCGCTCCAGGATGGCTTGAATGTGACCCTGCGAGGACGTGTAGCTGTCAAAATAGTTCTGAAGCTTATTGCCGAACGGGATGATGCCAAACAGCTTGCGCGGTGCCAGCAGCTTGCCCTTGCGGCCCGGATCGAGGTCTTCGACGGTGCGGCGCAATTCCGCCAGATCGGCGCCAACGGTGCCATCGCCGTCCATTGAGCGCACGGGGCGATCAAGGAAGCGATTGGACATTGCGGCGGCGGCGCGGATTTGCTCCTGCCCCATGCGGGTGATCTGATCGACCTTCTCGCCAAAGGCCGGCGAATTGGCGTCCTCAGCGACGAGTTCCGTCACAAAGCCATCGACTTTCTCATCGAGCTTGGACTTCTTTTCCTCATCGACCGGCACCAGGCCTGCGGCCTTTTCAGGCGCAACCGCTGGCACGGGATCCGGCGGGCTCAATTCAAAATCGGTGGCCGTCTTGGTCTTGGTTTCCGTCGTATTCATCGGGCTTCTTCAACTCCCTGAAGTCGTGGCTTACGCCAGCCTATTTGCTGGTGGCAGCGGCTTGAACTGGCTGTATCTCTCTTACTGTATTAGTAATCTAAGACACACTATTCAAGATAGTGCCTTATCGCCGGGCATGCGTCCATCCAAAAGCGCGTAGGCGATGGCCGCTTGAAAGGCGGGGTTTTGCAAGCATGCTTTTGTTTGCGCGCGTTTCCGCGTAACCGGATTGGTGTGAGCACAGAAAGACACGGACATAATCATGAGCAATGATGGGGATCGCAAGGCGGACTTGGGCGAGGACCAGGATACCGCGCGCAACACAGGGCAGGGCTCGGCCATGGCGGCGGCCTCATCGGCTGCGGGCACGTCTGCGGCCTCCAAGGCGACCGGCCACCCCGATCCGATCCCGTCCAAATCCAGCTTTTCGCGCGTTCTGTTCAGCTGGCGGCGCTGGTGGCTCGAAGACGTCGTGGGCACGGTCCAGCAATCGAGCGTGATTGAGAAGCGGCGCGAGGATTGCGCGCTTTCGGAACGCTATCTGTTTATGACCGCGATGAGCGGCGGGATCGCGATCCTCGGCCTGCTGCTGTCCTCACCAGCGGTTGTGATCGGCGCGATGTTGCTCTCTCCGCTGATGGGGCCAATTATGGGCCTCGGCTTTGCTCTGGCGATTGGCGATTATGAGTGGCTGAAACAATCCGCGCGCAGCCTCGCCTGGGGCAGTGTGATGGCGGTGGCGCTGTGCGCGCTGATCGTGTTTTTCTCACCCATCCAGACGATCACGCCAGAGATCGCAGCGCGCACCCGGCCCAACCTGTTTGACCTGATGGTCGCGCTGTTTTCTGCGCTCGCGGGCGCTTATGCGATGATCCGCGGGCGCGAAGGCACGATTGTGGGCGTGGCGATTGCGACCGCCTTGATGCCGCCGCTCGCGGTGGTTGGATTTGGCTTGGCGACCACCAACTGGACGGTCTTCTCCGGCGCGCTGCTGCTCTATGTCACCAACCTTATCACGATTGCGCTGGTCGCCTGGGCGATGGCGCGCCTCTATGGTTTCCGCCACGCGCTCAGCCAGCGACAAACCTATTTTCAAAACCTGATGGTGGCGGTGGTCTTTATGGCTCTCGCGGTGCCGCTGGGCCTCTCGCTCAGCCAGATCGCGTGGGAGGCCAATGCTCAGCGGATCGTACGCAGCGAGATCGTCGAGACCTTTGATGACCGTTCACGCCTCAGCGAAATGGAGATTGAGTTTGGCGGCGAAGGGCTAGGCGTGAATGCCACCGTCCTAACGCCGCGCCTGCGCGCCGATGCGGAAACAGATGTTGAGCGCGCTTTGATGAGCTTAGCTCGGGCGTCCGGTCGAACTGACACTGACGCAGTACCAAGTCGGCACCAGCGCCAGCGCCGCTGAAGAGGCTGAAATCTCCGCCACCCGCGCCAATGAAGAGGCCGCCGCCAGTGCGCGCGCGGAAAATCTTGCTCAGCGATTGGCGCTGGTCGCGGGCGTTCCGGCGGAAGACGTCTTGGTAGACCGCACCCGGCGCAAGGCAATGGTGCGTGCGCAGCGGCTCGAAGGCGCGTCTCTGTCCGCCTATCGCACGTTGGAGCAGCGGATTGCCGCGACTGAGCCGGAATGGACGATCGAGCTGCTGCCGCCAATGGGACGCTTGCCGGACATTGTCGAATTTGACGAAGGCGAGCCGACGGTCGCGGGCATGAATGCGCTGCTCGTCGCCGCATGGGCGGGGCAAAGGCTTGATGTGCCCGTGGTGATCACTGGCAATGCGGAAAACGCCGCTCGCACGGCAGAGCTGATGGCAGAGAACGGCTTGCAGGCCCGCGTTGAGGCGAGCTCAGGCTCCGTACGCGCGCGCTGGGCTGATTTGTCTGAGTAGGTTTGAGCCGCAGCTCAAACTCAAAAAACTACGCCGCCAGTTCCAGCGGGACAATCTCGCCTGACAGGTACAGCTTCTTCGCCTTCGCCCGGCTGAGCTTGCCAGAAGAGGTGCGCGGCAGAGTGCGCGGCGGCACCAGTTCCACGACGCAGCTCATGCCGGTGACCGAGCGGACCTTGTCGGCGATCTGCTCGCGCAAGTGAATGCGCTCCGCCGGGTCAGAGACGCGGCAATGCACCAGCACAGCGGGCGCTTCCTCGCCATTGTCGGTTTCAATCGAGAACGCGGCGATATCGCCGTGGTTGAAGCCGGGCAGCTGCTCAACCGCCCATTCGATATCCTGCGGCCAGTGGTTCTTGCCATTGATGATGATCATGTCTTTGGCGCGGCCGACGATGAACAAATAGCCATCTGCCAAATATCCCATATCGCCGGTGTCGAGCCAGCCATCAACGAGGCAATCCTCGGTCGCTTCTTCATTGCGGAAATAGGAGTGCATGACGCTGGGGCCGCGGCACCAGACTTTGCCGATTTGATGATCGCCGCGCGCGTGGCCATCTTCGCCGCGAATTTCGACCTCCATATCGGGCAGGGTCTTGCCGCAATTGACGATCGCGCGGTAGCGGGCCGGGCGCGAGATATCGCGCGGGGTGCCCGACAGGCGCTCTTCCTCGACCAGCTCGACGCGAATGCCTTCGCCCGGCGGCATCACGGTGACCGCCAGAACCGCCTCGGCCAGGCCGTATGACGGGGTAAAGGCGCTCGCCTTAAACCCAGCGTCGGCAAAGGCGTTGACGAAGCTTTGCATCACATCCGGGCGGATCATGTCCGCACCATTGCCAGCGACGCGCCAGCGCGAGAGGTCAAAACGTTCCGCCACATTGCTCTGGCTGGAAATGCGGCGCGCGCAAATGTCATAGCCAAAGGTCGGTGAGTAAGAGAGTGTGCCGCCTTTATTGCGGCTGATCACGTCGAGCCATGCCAGCGGGCGGCGGGCAAAGGCGTCTGGCTTCAGATAATCGCCGGAGACCTGATTGGCGATCAGCGATAGGAAACAGCCGACCAGACCCATATCATGATACCACGGCAGCCAGCTGACGCAGCGCTCGTTTTCGCCCAGCTGCATGCTGGTGGAATGGCCATAGAGATTGTGCAGCAGCGCGCGGTGCGTCACCGCTACCCCGGTTGGGAAACGGGTCGAGCCAGAGGAGTATTGCAGATAGCAAATGTCTTCTGGATCAGCCTTGGGTAGCTCGCATTCGGGAGCCTCGCGTTTTGCGAAATCCTCATAGCTTTCGCTGGCGCAATCTTGGCGATCCGCCGCAGCGCTTGCCATTTCAGCGATTTCTTCTGGGTAGATCAGGATCTTCGGATCGGAGCTGCTTAATTGCACAGCGAGCTGATCGATGAAGCTTTCCTTGCCGCCAAAGCTGGTCGGCAGCGGCAATGGCACGGGCCACGCGCCAACATAGACGCAGGCGCAAAACAGAGCGGCAAAGTCCGGCCCGGTTTCCGCGATCAGCGCAATGCGATCTTCCTTGCCAATTCCGCTCGCGATGAGGCGGCGGGCCATGACAAGAGCGTCTTCGCGAAGCTCAGAATAGGGATAAACGCGCTCTAATTGTCCACGCATATCATGGAAGTTGAGGCCCTTTTGGCTCTTCGCAGCGTAGTCAATGGCGTCGTTGAACGTCTCGAACTGCGCTCTGATGCGCGGCAATTCGCAATCATTCGGCGTCGGCGTCAATGCGGCGTCGGTCATAATTTTCTAGCGAAACCCGTCAGTTACAGCGCGGCACAGCACGCCAAATCCCGTCTGCGTTACGCGCTGGACATCATATCCAACACGCTTCACACTTAGGTATTTGATAACGAGTGTGGCACGAATAAGGCAAGATGGTTTCAAAAGATACCAAAGCGTTCTCGTCGCCCGGCGCTAGGAAGGGCGCAAGAAACGACCGAGCGAGCCGTAAACGCCGTCCGCTCGACGAAACTTCCTTGCGTGATTTGGCACTTTCTTATGTCGCTCGCTTTGCGACCAGTGGGGCGAAACTTGAGGCCTATCTGGCGCGCAAGATTCGCGAACGCGGGGTCGCGGGGTCCGAAGACGATGAAGACGGCGCATCGCCCCGGCTCGATGTGCGCGCTATTGTCGAACGGCTGATTGAGCTCGGCTATGTTGATGATGCGGCCTACGCCAAGGCAAAGAGCCGCGATATGATGGCGCGCGGCCTTGGCGCGCGGCGGGTCGATCAAGCGCTGTATGCGGCAGGCATTGAAGAGGGCGTGCGCAGCGATCAGACGCCGAGCGAGGCAGCGGCACGGCATGCCGCGATATTGCTCGCAAAGAAACGCCGCTTTGGCCCGTTTTGCCAGAAAGACATGGACCCCAAGCTGCGCGAAAAGCAGATTGCAGCAATGCTAAGAGGCGGGCATGACTTCGCCGCCGCGCGCTTTATTATCAGCGCTGAAAACGAGGAAGAGATCGAACAATGGTTAGCCGAGGCGCAGGACGAGGAAGACGAGAGCGGGGAATTTGGCCCCGCGGGCGGGGGCTGTGGTGAAATCCGCCGCGTTCGTGCTTGCAGCCATGCTGGCCGCATGTTCTCCAGCAGAGGCCGGGCCAGAGGCAGCGGGCAGCCAAACGGCCAGCAGCGGCGCGGATGCGACTGTCGTGACCCGAGAGGCTCCGCGCTATCATCCGGTCTCAACGCTACAGGTGATCGATGTCACCATCGAAAGCGCATCTGGCACGCATGTGTTCAACACAGAGCTGGCCATCACCCCGCAAGAGCAAGCGCGCGGACTGATGTTCCGCACCGAGCTGGGCGATGACGAGGCGATGCTGTTCCCGTCTTATCCGCCAGAGCAGCGCAGCTTTTGGATGAAGAACACACCGCTCTCGCTCGACATCATCTTCATCGGGACCGATGGCCGGATCAGCAATATTGCGGCCAACACTGTGCCCTATTCGCTCGAATCGGTGCCTTCGAAAGGGATCGCCAGCGCCGTGTTTGAAGTGCGTGCGGGCCTGTCAGAAGAGCTGGGGATCAAGCCGGGCGACCTCGTTACCTACAAGCTCCCCGAGTAGCGCCCGCTGCGGCCGCCGCGCAGGTGGCTGCGAGAATGCCCAAATCCGCGTGCTCTGGCGCTTGAAGCCAGCCTCGAATCATACTAATCGCTTCGCCCATGGGATTATTCGGAAAAATCTTCACTTGGTGGGACGGCGCCACCATCGGCACGCTTCTGTGGTCAGGCCGCAATGGCGAGCACGTGGGCACAGATGCGCAGGGCAATAAATATTATCGCCAGAGCAAGAACCCGCGCGCGGATGGCAAGCCTGATGGTTCCAACATCAGCCGCGAGCGGCGCTGGGTCATCTACAACGGCGCGAACGATTCCAGCCGGGTGCCTTCAGAATGGCATGGCTGGCTGCACGGCTCGTTTGATGACGTGCCAGAGAGCAATCTGCCCCCGGCCAAGATCTGGGAAGCGGATTACACCCCGAATGCTACCGGCACGGCCGAAGCGTATCGCCCGCAAGGCGCGCTGGAAAAGGGCGGCAAACGCGCCCGCGCTGTCGGAGATTACGAGGCGTGGACCCCGGAGGGGTGAGCCTGATGCGCGCGGCCTTCATTCCCGTCTTGGCGCTGGCCTTGGCTGCATGCGACAGCAGCGCTCCTGAAGCCGGGCCAGCCGCCCGCGCAACCGAAGTGCCCGAGGGCCTAGAAGGCTCGGAAGTTTCCGAAATCGACGTTGAGGAAGTCGAGGGCGCAACCCCGATGACCGAGCGCGTGGCGACCATTGGCCTGCTGAACAAGCGCAACAATGTCAGCCAGGATTTTGAGATTAAGCCCGGTGAGACCCGCCGTTCCGGACCGGTCGTGATCCGCCTTCAGGCGTGCGAGCGCACCGCTCCATGGGAAATGCCGCAGGAAACCGGCGCCTTTGTCCAGGTGCTGGTGCAAGAGCGCGGCTCAGATGATTTTGGGACGGTCTTTTCCGGCTGGCTGTTCAAAAATTCGCCCAGCCTGAATGTGGTCGAGCACCCGGTCTATGACGTCTGGGTCAAAGACTGCGCAATGGCCTTTCCTGGCGAAGAGTGAGCTGGGGAATGAACGCCGTGATCGGCGAACTCTCTAAACGCTTGATTGAGACTGAGCCGTGGCGGCGCCTCGCGCGCTTGCTCAACCAGTTTCAGATAGTCTGACTGAGGCATTTCGACCGCGCCCAGTGAAGCGAGATGGTCGGTCATGAACTGGCAGTCGAGCAGTTCATATCCCGCGTGCCGCAGCAGCGCGACGAGCCATGTGAGCGCGACCTTGCTGGCATTGTCGGCGCGCGAAAACATGCTTTCCCCGCAGAACACCCGGTCAAACGACACACCATAAAGCCCGCCTGCGAGCACTGGCACGCTGCCGTCGTCTTCGTCCTCTGGCATGATCCAGCATTCGATCGAATGCGCTGATCCATGCGCGTGCAGCTCTTTGTAGCTGGCAATGATCCGCTCGCTGATCCAGCTTTCCGGATGGCCCGGTCGCGGCGCGGCGCAGGCCTCCATCACGGCGGCGAAATCGCGGTTAAGCGTGACGGTAAAGCGATCCTGGCGCACCGTCTTGCGCAAAGATTTCGACATGCGAAACGTATCGAGCGGGACAATCGCCCGTTCGCGTGGCTCGACCCAAAACACATCGGGGTCATCGCGCCGGTCCGCCATCGGAAAAATGCCGCTTTGATAGGCCAGCAGCAGCATGTCGGGCGGGATCGGTGGGGGGAAGGGCGAGTGCATATCGCGCCCGCCTATAGCAGGATGACACGCGGCCTCACCATAAGTATGTTGATCTTGTGTTGCCTATCGCGATTTGCTGATCTAATGCGCAGCCCGCCCATGCAGGGGCGTAGCTCAGTTGGTAGAGCGTCGGTCTCCAAAACCGAAGGTCCAGAGTTCGAGTCTCTGTGCCCCTGCCATTTTCCCTACATTCGAAAAGACCGCCGCCGATTCGAGTGCGCTTTGCCTGTGCGCGGTCGCTGTCCCCGCTGGCCGCGCAGTGACCCAACTCGCCACTGAAAATCGGCCTGCCAATCAGATTGTCGCGTTCCGACAATTATTCGCGGGTCAATTGGGGGTACACCGTACTTGAGCGGTTGTTCCTTGCGAACGACTTTGAGCCATATGGAACCCGGCCCGGCGTGATGACCATCTCGGTGGGCCAGCAGCATGGAGCTATTCATGGAGAGGCGTCTGTCAGGTGTAGTCAGCCCAAACGGCAGCAAGCGAGATCATTGGTCTAGCCCTAGACCATACACTGATGAACTGCTGCGGCGGAAAAAGCACGGCCCCATCCGCCCGATGGATTATGATGAGCCGAGCGCGGGCGAACGCTTTGTTCGCTTGTTTTTCAGACGCTGAACCAGGGGCCGCTTTGATGCGGTCCGAGAACTCCAACTGTCTCATACCCTAAAAGGGCCGGTCTGTACCTGGCAGACCGGCCCTTCATGGTTTTGGTGAAAGGTTGAGGCCGCACTGGTTGAGCCGACGTTATCCTTAGTATTCTTCAGGCTCTTCCGGTGTGTCGGCCCGGTAATCTTTGCCTGCGGTCTTGTCGCCTTGAGCAAGCTTGAACACCACGCCCGAAAGCAAGACCAAAGCCAAGAGGTTCGGCAAGGCCATCGCCGCGTTTGAGATATCACCGAGACGCCAGACCAAAGTCAGGTCAAGCGTGCTGCCGAGATAGATCACAACGCACCACACAACGCGCCAGATCATGTGCAGGATCTTCTCACCGCCCCGGGTCGAGCCGGGGATACGGTCATAGATGAAGGTGATCGCGCGTTCGCCGTAATAGCTCCAGGTGAGCAGGGTGGTGAACACAAACAGGATCAGCGCCGTCGATGCGATCAGCGTTCCGATTGGGATGCTTGCGATCTCAAGCGGGAAGGCTGCGGCAAAAGCGCCGGACGTCATGGCAAAGCCTTCGAGGTCCGAATTCCATGCATGAGCCACCGCGACACCGTCGCCAGTGAAGTCGCCTTGCACCGTCAGGATCACCAGTGCGGTCATGGTGCAGATCACGATCGTATCAATGAAGGTGCCCAGCATAGCCATCCGGCCTTGCTGCTGCGGATCGTTGGTTTGAGCCACCGCGTGAGCGATTGGGGTCGAACCCTGGCCTGCCTCGTTAGAGAACAGCCCGCGCGCAACACCGGCCCTGATCGCGAGCATAATCGCTGCGCCAGCAAAGCCGCCGGTTGCCGCCTGCGGGTTAAACGCACCGTGGAAGATCAGGCCAAAGGTCGCTGGAATGTCGCCAATGTTCAGCATCAGCGCGACAATCGCCATGATGATATAGGCACCAGCCATAAACGGGATGATCTTCTCAGCGACGCCGCCGATCGACTTAATCCCGCCGATGATCACGATGAATACCGCGATGGCGACAATCGCGCCGCCAATGGCTTCTTCGATGCCGAAAAGCTCGTTAAGGCCATCCGCGACCGCATTGGCCTGGATCGAGTTGCCGGTCACCAGCGCAGAGAACAAGGTGCCGATACAGAAGAAGATCGCGAGCCACGTGTATTTCGGCCCCAGCCCCATCATAATGTAGCTCATCGGGCCGCCGCGATAGACGCCGTCGCTGGTCTTTTCGCGGTACCGGATCGCAAGCGAGCCCTCCGCAAATGCCAGCGCCATACCGATCAGCGCGGTCACCCACATCCAGAAAATCGCGCCCGGTCCGCCCAGCGCGATGGCGGTTGCCACACCGGCAAGGTTACCCGTGCCGACTTGGCCCGATAGCGCGGTGGACAGTGCAGCAAATGGAGAAATCTCTCCCTCGCCTTCGCCTTTGCGGCTTTTGAACAGGCCTTTGAAAGAGCTGCCCAATTGGCGGATCGGGAAGAACCGAAGGCCGAACATGATGTAAAGGCCAATGCCCAGCAAGATGATCGTCATCGGCGGAACTGGCTGACCCGCGATCTGCAAGACTTGCTCGCCGTTCCACGTGCCGCCCCAGATGAAGTCTGAAACATTGGTGACGCGATCGATCAAACTCATCGATCCGGTGTCTGTTGCTGCCATGATTCGGCGATCCCCCAAGGAATTGTATTTGTAGCGAATGCCCGGGGTAATCCCCTAGGCATGAAGCGGCGCACGCTAGAGCGGTGCCTGCGCCTTGGCTAGCTTTTTAACTTTCCTCGTCTGAGCGGGCTCCGAAATCGGATTTCGCCATTGAGAGCGCTTGCTATTGCTGCGGCTCGCGAGTAAGCACGCAGCCGTCTTTCAGACATTGATAATCAGACCAGCCCCTCCCGGACCTTGTCCGGGGCGGCGTAGAACCCTACCTGAAAGTCTATGGCGGAAAGACCCGCGAGAGTATTCAAGGACGATAAGGCTTAGCATTATGGCCGAAGAGAAAAAGAGCAGAACATCACCCGCTGAGTTCATGAACCAGGTTCGGTCTGAGACCAGCAAGGTTGTGTGGCCGACGCGTGAAGAGACGATCCGCACCGCGATCTTCGTCTTTATCATGATGGTGATTCTGTCGCTGTTCTTCCTCGGTGTTGATTCTGTGTTCAGCGCTATCGTCAGCTGGCTGCTCACACTCGCATAATTTGGCCTCGCGGCGAGGATCACCTCCCGCTTGGCTCACCGGTTCATTTTCGACTTTCTAGGGATTAATCATGGCGCGCTGGTACATCATCCACGCTTATTCGGGCTTCGAAAACAAGGTCAAAGAGGCGATCATCTCTGAGGCTGAGCGGCTTGGCTTGTCCGAGGGCGTTGAGGAAGTCGAAGTGCCGACCGAGACCATCACCGAAGTGAAACGCGGCAAGAAGGTTCAGGTCGAGCGCAAGTTTATGCCGGGCTATGTTCTGGCAAAGCTGCGGATGAATGACGACATTTATCACCTCGTCAAGAACACCCCGAAGGTCACCGGCTTTCTTGGCAATAACAACAAGCCGCAACCGATCAGCGAAAAAGAGGCCGCACGCTATTTCGGCGGCGTCGAAGAAGCGAAGGCTGCGCCCAAGCAGCAGGTCAGCGTCGATTACGAAATTGGCGACAGCGTCAAAGTGCTCGACGGCCCATTCGCCAGCTTCAACGGCGTGGTGGAAGAGCTCGACTTCGACAAAGCGAAGGTCAAGGTCTCCGTCTCGATCTTTGGCCGGGCAACCCCGGTTGAGCTCGACTTTGAACAGGTTGAACTGGTCAAGTAGCTTGTTGTCGTTGCACTAGAGGCGATCAAAGCGCCTTCTGTGAAGACCAAGCTTTCCATCTGCCGCAAGAAGGCGCGATTTGCTTCTGTCGATGAGGCCGAGGCAGCCGCCGAGGCTGCCCCGTTTAAGCTGCGCGCCTATCGCTGCGAGCTATGCCGCAGGTACCACCTCACCAGCCGAACCAAGGGTATGAAAACCCCGCGCGCGGAATTGGCGCGTCTGCGCGGTGCAGATTGACCAGCCTACTTGGCTTTCTTGCCGCCGCGCTTTGCAGATGATTTTGCAGCGGGCTTTTTCATGGTGGCTAGTTCGGCGTCGATATTGCTCGCGCGCCGCAGTTCTTCGATTTCCCGGTCTACGCCTGCGTTTGAACGGGCTTCGGCGCTGTCTTCGGTCGCGAAATCAACGCGCCTTTCCATTTGCGAAATGCGATCCAGATGGCGTTCTGCAGAGCTGGCACCGGGGACCGGTGAACCGCAATTCTCGGCATCGGCGGCCAATTGAGCCTTGGCGCGCTCACGGGTTTCTTCGCGTTTCACTTCAAGCTCTTTGATCGCTGAATTGATCTCTTTGAGGTCATCTTCAGCCTGAGCGACTTCTTCCTTGGTTGTGGCGATCGTTAGTCGGCCATCTTCACGAGCTAGCAATGCTTGGCGGGCAAGATCCTCGCGTCCATGGTCCATCGCTGTTTTGGCTTTGTCAGTCCAGTCAGCCTCGCGCAGTTCCATTTGAGTCAATGTGGCTTTCGAGCGACTGAGCTTACGGTCAGTCTTAGTCCGCTCGCCTTCGAGGGTAATGATCGCTTCTTCAATTTCGCGCTGCAATTTGTGAAGAGTTTTTGCAGAGCTGGACATTGAATCCAATGCGCTCGTAACGTTTGTAGAGATGAGTTCTTTGACTTGGATTGCTACTCGCAGCATTGTTGCCCCCGATTACTAAGTAATTATCACAGGCACTTATTCGTGCATTGGTTGCGATTTCGTAAAGTGTAGAAACGCACCCAATGTGGGCTAACTGTCATGTGCGCGGCCTCATGGCCTGCAGCAGCTGCGTTGGTGACCTGCGAAAAGCAGCAATTTGCTTGCATTTTGGGCGCGCATGGCTATTGCGCCCGCTTCCCCAGCATTGCTGGCGGAAATCTCGTGCGGGAGGCTCATGCAAATGGGCTGTTTGACCGCTTAACATGCAGGTGAGCTGAAACGCGCATCTGACAGTGTGAAAGGAGGCCCTACGTGGCCAAGAAAATTGAAGGCTATATCAAGCTGCAAGTTCCAGCTGGTACAGCAAACCCATCACCGCCAATCGGCCCAGCTTTGGGTCAGCGCGGCGTAAACATCATGGAATTCTGTAAGGCGTTTAACGCCGCGACACAGGACCTTGAGAAGAACGCTCCGATCCCAACCACCATCACGGTTTATGCGGATCGCTCGTTCACCTTCACCACCAAAACCCCGCCAGCATCTTACTTCATCAAGAAGGCCGCGAAGCTGAAGAAGGGCTCTGGCGAGCCGGGCAAGGTTGTCGCTGGCTCGATCAAGACCAGCGCGCTGAAGGAAATCGCTGAGGCGAAAATGGCTGACCTCAACGCGAACGATATTGACCAGGCTGTGAAGATCATCGCGGGCTCTGCTCGTTCGATGGGCCTCGAAGTGGTGGAGGGCTGATCATGGCGAAGCTTACAAAAAATCAAAAACTGCGCGCTGAGCTCGATTCAGAAAAGCTCTACGGCGTTGACGACGCGATCAAGACCCTGCGCGAGCATGCGTCTAAGAAGTTCGACGAAACCGTCGAAATCGCGATGAACTTGGGCGTTGACCCACGCCACGCTGACCAAATGGTTCGCGGCATGGTTTCGCTGCCATCAGGCACTGGTAAAGACGTGAAAGTTGCTGTGTTTGCGCGCGGCGACAATGCGGATAAGGCCACGGCCGCTGGCGCTGACAAGGTTGGCGCTGAAGACCTCATGGAAGACATGCAAGCTGGCAATCTTGACTATGACCGGATCATCGCGACCCCGGACATGATGGGCGTTGTTGGCCGCCTCGGTAAGGTTCTGGGTCCAAAGGGCCTGATGCCAAACCCGAAGCTGGGCACCGTCACTCCAAACGTTGAGCAAGCCGTTAAGGACGCCAAGGGCGGCCAGGTTGAGTTCCGCGTTGAGAAGATGGGCATCGTCCACACCGGCATTGGCAAGCTGTCGTTCTCTGACGATGCGCTGAAGGCAAACTTTGAAGCGCTGACGCAAGCGATTGTCAAAGCCAAGCCAACCGGCGCGAAGGGCAAATATGTGAAGAAGGTCACTCTGACCTCGACCATGGGCCCAGGCGTTAAGATCGACTTCGCGGAAATCGAAGGCGCGTAACTTTCGCTCACGGTTATCGAGCTGCGCTCGCACCTGCGCGGGCGCGGCCTAACCGGCCTAGCGCGTGGTCACGCTTGCGGTAGCTTCGCTACCGAATGATCTTACGAAAAAGCCACTAAAAGGGGCTGGGAGCTGACGCTTCCGGCCCTTTTTGCATCTAGGCCCTTAGCAAGCCGCGCATTTTGCCGAGCGCACCTGTGCGAGCAGCCAGGCTCTTCGTGCCAGCGACCAGATTGTCGAAGCCTGCTCGTCCACTAAGCAGAGCGCGGTTGGCCAGCGTTGGCTCTAGCAAAACGAAGCTTGCGCAATCTGCGCTGTCAGTGCCGAACATGGCTTTGTGCGAGCCGGTGCCTTCGGTGAAGTCGAAGTAAGCAAAGCGCTGTTCAGCGAATAGCCGCTCCAACGCCTCCATTTGCAGCACGGTGCCCGGTGACCAGCGCGACCAATCCGGGTCATATCCGAGATGCGCATAGACCAATGTCTCGCCAGTTATCGGCAGCGCGAGGTAAGCAATCGCGTTGCTGCCAGCGTGCAGCAGATAGCAGCGCATTTCGCCTGCCTCAGCCTTGGCGAGCATCTCTGCATGCGCCTCGGGTGTCTCTGGCAGGCCAGCATCAAGCAGGCGCGCTTGATAGGTCATGGCCGACAAAGGCAGTGCGGCTTTCAGGAACGCCGCAACCTCTTGCGCAGTGCGGTGCTCTGTAATGGCGAAGCTCTCTCCGGCTTCGCTCGCCAGCTTGCGCTGCTTGCGCCGAAGCGTCGAGCGGGTCTTGCCGGAAAAGCGGGCGAGGTAATCCTCATAGCTTGGGCAGATCGCGGGGCGCATATCGATATAGTGGCGCTGATAATCCTGCCGCCCGCCGATCAGATGCAGCGGAAATTGCGCCCGGATCGCGGGTACGGCGGAACGCGGTGCAGAGAGGACACGCACCCCGTCCGGTCCAGACTGCGGGGCGCTTAGGGGCGCGTCATCGGCCGCGAGCACATCTTGCAAGGCAAAGGCCCAGGTCGACAGCTCTCGGCCAACGGACAGCAGCCGCCGCGAGCCGACGGTGAAGTCAATCGAGGTGCTAGCGCTTGTCATCAAAGCGAGCCGTAAAGCGTGTTGGAAGCGAGCTGCTCCGCCAGACGCCAGCCTGTGCGCAGCGGGTTCGCGGGCAGCGGATCGGATGGCAGCGGGTTGGAGGCTGAACCGTGCAGCGGCGGGGTGGCACGGTAGTTGCCGGTGGTCACGCCCTCCATGTCCGCGAGCGCTTCGCATAGCCCCTCAAACCGCGCGTTCACGACCCGGTTCAGCGTCATCTTGCTGCGATTGACCAGCTCAAAACTGTGCGTCACCAGCGTGAAGCTGGGCTGATTGGTGCTGCGCGCATAGCGCAATGCGGCGGTCATTTCGCCCAGCGAAAGCGCGGTTATTTGAGCGTGGCGCAATCCGCCGGTGATGGTCGCAATCGCGCCCACGGGCACTTCGATGATGCCCTCGTGCAGCATTGGTGAGCGGTCGCGCTCAGTCAGCGTAATCTCGCACGGGCCGCTCTCCACCAAAGCGGGACAGTGGCTGCTGTCATAGCGGATGCCAATGGCGGCCAGCGCCCGCAATGTGTCGTTGTTCGCGCCGTAATTGCCGGCTCTAAAGGCGACCGGTTTGGGCGCGCCCGCGGCGATCAGGACATCGCGTGCATATTCGAGCAGCTGGCATTGTTCCTCGAAGGTGAAGTCTTTGATATTGGCGCCCGTGCGGTCTTTTAGGACAGCCTTGTCCTCGGCCAATTCCAGCCATTCGGTGTGGCAATGCAGCTGAACATCCTGACCAGCCTCTATGATCGGTCCGACCACATCTTCAATCGCGGCAATGCCCCAGATCATCGCGGGCATCGGATCGACGAAAAACACCGCCTTCACATCGTGCTCGGCAAATTTGGCCAGCTTGTGGGTGATCCCCGCCGGGCCATCTGGAGTGATGCAGGCGATGGAGCGCGCAAAATTGTCTTCGCGCGCAGCCTTATCCGCGCCGGTGAACAGCCCCGAGGAATACTCGGTATCAATGGTGATAAATGCCTGCGTCATCGCGCCTGCGGGATAGCGAAAAAGGGTTAAAGGGTCGTTTGAGCGACCCACGCCATAATCTCGCTATGCGAAGGCAGAATGCGCCATCGCCATGGTAAACATCTGCGCGTTGATCCGGATGGAGGAGGGGAAGACGCTCGCATCGGCGACATAGAGGTTGCCCGTGCCGTGCACCTTCAGGTCTGCGCCCACCACAGAGCGGTTGGGATTTGATCCCATGACATTGCCGCCTTGTGGGTGGGATGTGCTGACGATGAAGTCGTGCCCGTCCTTGAGGTGTTGCTCGACCAGAGCCTCAATATCATCGCCTGGCCGCACGGTAACATTGCTGGAGGTGGGAAGGTAAACCTCTTCTGCTCCACCGGCGAAATGCATCTTTACGGCATCAACCACAAAGCCGCGCAATTGCTCGCGGTGCTTGCGTTTCAGCTTCACGCGGAAATGCCCGCCTTTCACCTCGCCCATATCGCTGACAGGCATGAGGATGCCGAGGCAAACGAGGTTTGAATAGGATTCCATCCGGCGGACATATTCGCCGAACCATCCGCCCATCGAGGCTGAGAATGTTGCAGGCGGGTGGAACCAGCTCTCGATCAGGTGATCACCGCGATCGACATAGGTGCCCATTTGCACCCCGTCCCAGCTGTTCACCGCATGCGGCATTTTGGCGATCACCGGGCAGGCGAGATTGCAGGCAATCTGCTCGCCAATATCGGCAAAGTTGAATCGCTCCATCAGGGCAGAGGACGCGCCTGTGCCAGCGGCGATAATTGCGCCCTTGGCCGGGCGAATGCGCACATGGCGACCGTTCTGCCGCGCCTCAACCGATTTCACCGGCTTGTTGTGCAGGTTCCAGCCAATATTGATGCGAAAGGCAGCGGTGTTCTCCGCAATGCGCGCGCCCGCTCCCAATGCGTCTTTCAGCAGGGTCTGAACGACGGAGCTCTTGCGATCATAGGGGCAGCCAGAATTGCAATAGCCGCAGCCCCAGCAAGACCGATCGTGCTGCGGGGTCTTGTGGCCATAGTTCTTCTCAAACCGGGCGGCCTCGACGTTGGCATCGTCGGCGCGGCCATGACCCTGTGCCTTAAACGCGTTCCAAGCATTGCGCAGATGCGCGCCGTTGGATCCGGAGATTTCCTCGGGGATCTCTGCAATGCCCAGCCGGTTCCACAAATGGTCAAACGCCGCGGTTAGTTTCCCGCCCGCGTTCACATCAACGCCGAATTCGTCCTTCCAATGCTGGATCACATCTTGCGTGCGCGGATGCGGATTGGGCTGATCAGGGCGGAAGCAAATGCCATTGTTCACCAGCGATGATCCGCCAATGCATTCGGCCTGAAGGATCGCAATTTCGCGGTTGCTGGAGGTCATCAGCCCGCCGCCAATATACATGCCAGCATATTGCTCTGCGTCTCGGTGGCGGATCTCCGCCGTTGACCAATAATCACCCTTTTCGATGATCAGGACGCTGTCGCCCTTGGCCGCGAGCGCGGCGGCTGCGGCGGCTCCGCCCGCACCCGAGCCGATCACCAGCCAGTCGCAATCCTCAGTATCGGCCAGATTGCTGCAAGTGAGATCATCGGTATCTGCAAATGGCTTTGCATTGGCGCGCGATTGCGGCGGGACGAAACCGATCCCGTTCCAGCTGCCCGGTTGCTGATAATAGGCGGAGTAGAACACCGTCCTCAGCCGTCCGAGCGAGCGGATGATGCCAAAGTCAGCCTCGGCAATCTTGTCCGTCAGGCGCTGCTGCCGCTCTGCAATGGAAAGCTCGGTGAAGCTGCGCCGCAGCCACAGCTCTAGCAGGAATAGACCGCGTTTTACATCCACGCGCGTGCTGTCGGGCAGGATCGCGATCCAGCGCATCGCATTGTTGACGACGTCTTCGATTGTGCCGCTGGGCGGGGCGCCGCCAAACAGGGCCTCGACATAGGCATGTTCAAAGCTGGCGCGGCGCTGAGCCACGACTTCGATCAAATTGTCATCCACCTGGATGGAATTGGCCTCAGCCCGGTTGATCGCCTCGCCTTCGAGCGCGACCGCGCCGGTGTCGCCTATGATATAGTCCGCGCGCTCGCCATCTGGCCCCGCTTCCACGCGCACAACCGGATGGCCATCAGCAGTCTTTCCCAAGGGTCGCACATTACTCGGCGCAAGTGCGGTAATGACGGAAGGTGATGGGTTAGGCATCTCACAATCTCCCCTTTGCTTAGGCAAGGAGAAGATGACGCAATTTTCTTTTGTTCGAAATAGAAATAACGGCGATTCCTTGTAAGGACGCGCCAATCTTTGCCGATTTCTGGTTAAATACCGCCCGGCGTGAAATCATAGCCGCTTGTTGCTAGCCCATCGCACAGCGAATCTACAGCAGATTTGAGCGTGTCTTTTTCCGTCGAGCGCAGGACGAAATTGGCGCCTACTTTGCCTTCGCGAAAGAAGGGGTAGGAGCCGATCTGGCATCCCTCGTGCGCGTGTTCGACCTCGATCAGCAGGTTTGCAACTTCGCTTTCCGCGATCCAGCAGCCGACGGTTTCCGTGATCAACGGCGCGCCGCCTTCCAGCTTGCCGGTGAGTGCATCGAGCATGCCAGCGGCGATGTGCGGAACGCCCGCCATCAGGATCACATTGCCGCGCCGGATACCGGGCGCGCCAGACATGCGATTGGGGATCAGTTCAGCGCCCTCGGGCACGCGGGCCATGCGCAGGCGGCCTTCATTGATGCCGCCCTTGTCTTCATAATAGCGGGTCAGCAGCGCGCGCGCTTCTTCATTGATGACGACCGGCACGCCGAGCGCCTTGGCCACTGCATCGACGGTGATGTCGTCATGCGTCGGGCCAATGCCGCCGGTGGTGAAGAGATAGTCGTTGTCCGCGCGCAGAGCGTTGACCGCCTCGACGATTGTGTCCTCGACATCGGGCACCACGCGCACCTCTGCCAGACGAATGCCTTGCACCTGCAGCCAGGATGCGACCTGCGCGATGTTCTTGTCTTGGGTGCGGCCGGAGAGGATTTCATCGCCAATAATGACGAGGCCCGCGGTCCAGATTTTGTCCGATGTGGTCATGGGCAGGAGGTTAGGCCGTAAACTCATAATTCCCGCGATCGAGGCGCCTCAATGGCGCAGCTATCGCTTCGGAAGTCGCGCCGGGAAGGCTTACCGCCTTTCCAAGCGGCTTTCGAAGTGAGAGCAAAGCCATTGGGGCGTCCCTGCGGGAGTTGGCCAAAATGGCCCATTCCTGCGTCAGAAAGTCTTGAAAGATTGACATATTCCGGCGACTGTCTTCCTTGTACTGGGCCATTTTGACTCAAACCTCGACCGTGGGAATTATGAGTTTACGGCCTAGGTCACTCTTGCTTTGACCTCAAGCGTTTGCGCGCCTGAATGGCGTGCCTATTCCGCTGCTTCTAGCTCGCCGCCGGCTGCGCCCGCTTCTTCGCTGGCATTGCTGAACTTCAGCCAGCCATCGTCGAGCGGATCGCTCGCCATGCGTTTGCGGTCGAGCACATATTCCTGATTGAGCCGCCATGGGTATTCGGCCGCATTTTTTGGCATGATGTGCTTGCCGCGCTGAATATAGCCGCTGGAGAAGTCGAAAATATCGTCCTCTTCCAAGGTGGCTTCGGCCTCTGGAGTGAGGACTGGAGCGGCTATCGTCGTACCGGTCTTGCGCATGTGGTTTAGCAGGCGGCAGATGTAATCGGAATTGATGTCCGCCCTCAGCGTCCAGCTGGCATTGAGATAGCCGAACACCACCGCAAGGTTGGGCAGGTTCGAGAACATGCAGCCTTTATAATAAAAGCGTTGGCTGAGATCGGTGGGGACGCCGTTCTGGCTGAGCGCGATCTTGCCTGCGACGGCGAGCTTGAGCCCGGTCGCTGTGACGACGATATCCGCCTCGATTAGCTCCCCTGATTTCAGGCGTACCCCGCCTTTCTCAAACTTCGAAATATGGCCAGTGACAACCGCAGCCTTACCTGCATTCATCGCCGCAAACAGATCATCGTCAGGCACTAGGCACAGGCGCTGATCCCATGGGTCATAGGGCGGGGTGAAGCTGGCCTTGTCGTAATTTGGGCCGAGCGCTTTCTCGATCTTCTTATGCAGCGCGTCTTTAACTTTCTCCGGCTTCTTTCGCGCCGTTTTGAAGACGAAATCCTGCATGCGGATGTTTTTGAACCGGGTGATCCGGTAGGCGAGGCCTGCTGGCAGAAACTTGCGAAGAGTGTTGGCGAACCAATCCTTCGCAGGCTGAGACGCCATCCAGGTTGGCGTGCGCTGGAGCATGGTCACATGCGCGGCTTTGTCCGCCATGCTTGGGACAATCGTTACCGCTGTCGCGCCGGAGCCGATCACAACCACGCGTTTGCCGGTGTAGTCTAAGTCCTCTGGCCAGAATTGCGGGTGCAGAACCTGGCCTTCGAATTCGCCCAGATCAAATCCGGGGTCGAACGGCTCATCATAGTCGTAATAGCCAGAGCCAAGGTAGAGGAAGTTCGCAGTGATGCGGGTGCGCGTGCCGTCGGACTTCTCCAGCTCGACATGCCAGCGCGCTTCATCATCGCGGAAATCGGCAGAGATCACCTTGTGACCAAAGCGGATGTGCTGGCGAATGCCGCGCTCATCGGCGATCCGGTTGAGATATTCGAGGATCGACGGCGCGTCGGCGATGCTTTTCTCATGCCGCCACGGCTCAAAATCAAAGCCGAGCGTGTGCATATCGCTGTCAGAGCGAATGCCGGGATAGCGGAACAGATCCCAAGTCCCGCCCAAATTGTCGCGCTGTTCGACGATCGCATAGGAGTGATGCGGCGACTTCATTTTCATGTGCGCCGCCATGCCGATGCCGGAAATTCCGGCGCCAACGATCAGTACATCAACCTCTGGTGCAGTCGCCAGCATCGTCTTCTCTCTCCTCTTGGTGTGGAAGTAAGCACACGATGGATGCAAAAGCGAGTCACGATTGCATTTTGCAACTGACTTGCGAACGGGGTTCGTCTAAGCGGCGGCCCATGTTGAAAATACGATGGTCGCTGTCGGCCGCTCTCCCCCTCGTTTTATCCGCTCCGCTTTATGCTCAAGGCCAAGGATCTGATCCTGATGGCGATGACAATGTGATTGTCGTCACAGGGGAAGGGCTGGAGCAGGCAGCCTCCACCGGTGTCTATGCAACCAGCGAGATTGACCGTGATGCGATCATCGCCACTGGCTCTGGCCGGATCGAAGATGCGCTGCGCAATGTCGCCGGGTTCCAGCAATTCCGCCGTTCTGACAGCCGCTCCTCCAATCCCAGTGCGCAGGGCGTTACTTTAAGGGCGCTGGGCGGCAATGCGACCAGCCGCGCCTTGGTGGTGCTTGACGGCGTGCCGATCACCGATCCGTTTTTCGGTTTCGTTCCGCTGAGTTCCATCGCGCCGGAGCAATTGGGCCATGTTCGGGTGACACGCGGCGGCGGCTCTGGTCCGTTTGGCGCTGGCGCGCTGGCGGGCACGATTGAGCTTGAAAGCGCCAGCCTCGATACGCTCGGCTCGGTCAATGCCAGCCTGCTGGTGAACGACCGCGAGGAAACAGAGGCGAGCGCCAGCCTTGGCGCAAATCTCGGCTCTGGCTTTGCTGTGGTGAGCGGCCGCTGGGACGGAGGGCAGGGCTTCTTCACTACGCCTCAGGATCAACGCGTCCCCGCAACGGCGCGCGCCGCGTTCGATAGCTGGAGCGTGGGTGTGCGAGCTGCAGCGCCTTTGACGGATGACGTCGAATTGCAGGCGCGGGTGCAGGTCTTTGATGATGCGCGCACTTTGCGTTTTGATGGTGCTGATTCGACCAGCGAAGGTCAGGACGCGAGCATCCGCTTCGTGGGCCGGGGTGACTGGCAGTTTGATGCGCTGGCCTATGTTCAGGCGCGCAATTTTTCCAATATCGTGATCAGCTCCACCCGCTTTGTGCGCGTGCTTGATCAACGCAATACGCCCTCAACCGGGCTTGGCGGCAAGATCGAAGTGCGCCCCCCGGTTGGCGGCGGTCACAATGTCCGGCTGGGCGTCGACTATCGACGCTCTGATGGCGAACTGCTGGAGGAGGCATTCAGCGCCTTTACTGGCAATTTGCGGGAACGCCGCCGTGCGGGCGGCACCAACAGCGATCTCGGCCTGTTTGTCGAGGATGATTGGCAAATCGGCGCGCTGCTGCTGACGGGCGGCTTGCGCGCAGACCGCACAGTAATCTCCGACGGTTTCTTCCGCGCGGTTGATGCCAGCGGCGCCTTGGTCAGCGAAACAATCGCGCCGGATCGCAGCGACTGGACGCTCTCGTGGCGCGCTGGCGCATCCTATGATCTCGGCGGCGGCCTCGGCCTGCGCGCAGCGGCATACACCGGTTTGCGGCTGCCAACGTTGAACGAGCTCTACCGGCCGTTTGTCATTTTCCCGGTGGTGACGCAGGCCAATGCAGCGCTCGAAAATGAGCGGCTCGAAGGGTTTGAGATTGGTCTCGATTGGCGGCCCAATGACAATGTCAGCCTGGCTCTGACCGCGTTTGACAATCAGGTTGAGAACGCGATTGCCAACGTCACGCTCACGCCAACCCTGCGGCAACGGCAAAATCTGCCAGCCATAGAAGCGCAGGGGATTGAGGCTGCGCTGGGGCTCGAATTTGGTCAGGTGAGCTTTAATGGCTCGCTGGCCTACACCGATGCTGAGATCGCCAGTTCGGGCGCATCCATCGCGCTCGATGGCAATCGCCCTCCGCAAACGCCAGAGCTTGCCTTCTCCGCTACGCTGGCGTGGGAGCCAGCGGATGGCTGGCGGCTGGCAGGCACTCTGCGCCACACTGGCGCTCAGTTCGAAGACGATCAGGAAACCACCTCGCTTCCCGCCGCGACCACTTTGGATGCGTTTTTCCAAATGCCGATTGCGGGCGAGTTCTCAGCTGTACTGCGCGGTGAGAACTTGCTGGATGAAGAGATCGTGACCCGCAATCTCGAACGGCGCGATTGATCTGGGCGTGCCGCGCACCGTGTGGTTTGGCCTGCGCTACGGCTTCTAATACTGCGCAAAACGGGCCTAGCGCCCATGCGGACTAATTCCGGCTAACCCGCAAGGATATTTCGCACGCGCAGCAAAACCCGCACATTTGCTGCGCTGCAGCACAATATGTTGCATTTTTGCATCAATTTGGGAGAACTCACGTCACGCCCTTGCGAATTGAATCCGCGCGTGACTAGTCTGCGATCCATAAAAATAAGACATCGGTTTGTTGGAGAGGAAACCTATGACGAATAAGTTCGCAGTATACGCGGCTGGCCTAATGGCGACGAGCATTTTGGCTCAACCAGCCTTGGCCCAAGACACTGAAACGGATGCGGAGGAAACGGCCCGCGATAATGTGATTATCGTGACCGCTACCCGCCGAGCCGAAGATGTCCAAGACATTCCAATCGCGGTTACTGCGGTCACGCCCGAACAGCTTGATAAGCAGGGCGTCGTCAATGTTCAAAACATCACGCAGGTTTCGCCCAGCTTCTCGACATCCAATGCGCAGATCGCATCGGGCTCGGTCGTGCTGCGGATTCGCGGCGTGGGTACAACGTCCAACAACATCGGCTTTGAAAGCGCGGTCGGCATCTTCGTTGACGGTGCCTATCAATCGCGTCCGGGCATCGCGCTTGGTGAATTTGTCGATATTGAGCGGGTTGAGGTTCTGCGCGGTCCGCAGGGCACTCTGTTTGGCCGCAACACCTCGGCTGGTGCACTCAACATCACAACCCGCCGCCCCGATCTCAATGAGTTCGGCGGCTTTGTGAATGGCACTTACGGCAATTTTGACCTCATCAATGTGCAGGGTGCGGTCAACGCGCCGATCATTGAAGACACACTCGCGGTTCGCCTAACGGGCGCTTATCGTCAGCGTGATGGGACAGTCGATATTATCGATGCGACCGGCGCGCAGATCGGCGATCTCGAACACGATCGATCAATTCCTTATTCGCGGTCAGCTCGGCTATGAGAGCGAAGGCGGCGTCAGCGCTCGCTTGATCTTCGATTACACCGAGAGTGAAAACCAATGCTGCGCAGCGATTGAAGTGCTTGCGAACACAGCTTTCGAAGGCGCGGTCACTGGTGTGGGAGGACCGGCACGGGCCGGTATGGCAACACCGCTTCCAGCCACTCAGCCGTTTGACGTAACCGCTGCTCAGCGCGCGATCGACAATCGCGTTGCAACGGCCAGCCGCGTTCCGCTCGCCAGTGTTGAGCAATGGGGTGTCGTCGGCGAGATCGAATTTCCGATCAGCGACAATGCTGACCTCATTTTCATCGGTTCTTATCGCGACTTCTCATCTTCTGAGAACTACGATTCCAGCTTCTCTGGCCTAGACGTGTTCGATGTCGACCGGCTCGATACCAATATCGAAACGTTCACCGCTGAGCTGCGTCTTCAAGGCGAGGCATTTGACGGCGCATTGAGCTGGCTCATCGGCGGCTACTACTCAGATGAATCGATTGATTCCGACATCGATTTCTCACTCGGTGCGGACTACGATCTGCAGATTGCCGGACTGTTCGGCGGGGCATTGGGCCCAGCGCCGCTCACGCTGCTTACCGACCTTATTGTGGACGGCATTCCCAATGGTAACGGCATCAGCCCAAATGGTACGACGGCAACCAACGTCTATGCTCAGAGCAGCGAAAGCTGGTCGATCTTCACCCACAACACGCTCGACGTCACTGACAACCTCAGCCTGACTTTGGGTCTGCGTTATTCGGATGAGAGCAAGACGGGCGGTTTCCAACAAACCGCGATTAACAATCCGACTTGCCTGACATTACTGGGCGGCGTGCCAACGATTGCGGCAACCGTGGGGCCAGCCCTCGTTGGTAGTGTGCTGGGAACGGGCTGTTTCGCATTCACCGCGCCTGCGATTGGTAATGACGCGATTGCATTCCCGCTGCCACGGGAATTCGAAGTGCCATTCAGCGATAGCGAGCTGATCTACACTGGTAAGATCGCGTATCAATTTGATGCACCGGTCACGGCCTATGCCAGCTTTACGCATGGCTATAAGTCGGGCGGTATCAACCTCGATATCACGGCGAATGCTGGCGGCGCTGATCCAACCTTCCTCTCGGAAGAAGTCGACGCCTATGAAGTTGGTGTGAAGGCGCAATTCCTGGACGATGCGGTCACGCTCAACGTGGCTGGCTTTGTCGAGGAGTTCTCAAACTTCCAGGTTCTGGAGTTTACCGGCGCTCAGTTCACCACCTTCAATGTTGACCGGGCGATTTCCTCAGGTGTTGAGATTGAATCGGTGATCCGGCCTACTGCGGAGCTGACCTTCAACGCTGGCCTGACAGTGACAGACGCTCGCTATCCGGGTGATTGCGATGGCGGCGTGCCAAATGCCAACGTCACCTCGCTGTGCGGAAACTCGCTCACCAATGCGCCGGATATCGTGGCCATTGCTGGCGTCAACTACGACCGGGATATCGGTAGCAATCTGCGCGGTTTCTTCTCTGGCCAGATCCGGACAGAGAGCGATCGCCGGACATCAACGCAAGCGACCACCGTGCCAAGCGCGGCGATCATCGCGGGCTTTGGCGGCGACATTCAAGCCGCCGTTGATGCAGCGCCGCTGGTGCCGTTCGATGTTCAGGACAGCAACACCAAGGTCAATCTGCGGGTTGGCATTGGTGCTCAAGATGAGAGCTGGACGGTCGAAGTTTGGGGCGTGAACGTGACCGACGAAGTGACACGCGGTGTGACATTTAACACCGTGCTGCGCGGGTCATCACGCTCTGCATTCGCGCAAGAGCCAGCAACATATGGTGTGACCGTTCGGGGCAAGTTCTAAGGCTCACATCATCACCAGGTCCGCCTAGCGGCGGCTTGCCTTTGGGAGAGGGCAAAGAGAAGGGGCGGTCCGCACAAGCGAGCCGCCCCTTTTTGTTGTGTGTTGGTTTTCTATGGGCCAAGCCACCCGCACCCTCCACCCTTCCACCCGGAACACTGTCGGATAGGATCCGGGTGGAAGGGTGGAGGGTGCGGGTGGCGCGGTATCGTGACGCGAACCTACATCCCGCGCGCGATCACCATTTTCATCACTTCGTTTGAACCGCCAAAGATCCGCGTGATGCGGCAATCGCGGTACATGCGGGCAATCGGATAGTCATTGATGAAGCCAGCACCGCCGTGGAACTGCAGGCATTTGTCGACCACTTCACCCTGCAGCTCTGTGACCATGAGTTTGGCCATGCAGGCGGTCGGCACATCGAGCTCGCCCTTCAGATGCTGGGCGATGCAATGGTTGACGAAGACCCGCGCCGCAGTGCTGCGCGCGGCCAGTTCAGCCATCACAAACTGCGTGTTCTGGAAATCCCAGATCGTTTGGCCAAAGGCTTTGCGGTCCTTGACGAATTCCATCGTGGTCTCGAGCGCCTTTTCGATGCCGGTCATCGCGCCCATCGCAATGATGAGGCGTTCCTGAGGCAGCTCGCCCATCAGCTGGTAAAAGCCCTTGCCCTCAACCCCGCCGAGCACATTTTCCGCTGGCACGAACACATCGTCAAAGAACAGCTCTGAAGTGTCGGCTGCATCCATCCCGATCTTGTCGAGTTTCTTGCCCCGCTCGAACCCTTCTGCGCCCTCCGTTTCGAGCAGCATCAGCGAGATCCCCTTGGCGCGCTCATTCGGATCGGTCTTGGCGACAACGATAATGAAGTCGGCTGTCTGACCGCTGGAGATGTAGGTTTTCGCGCCATTGATGCGGTAGCCATTGCCATCTTTGAGCGCCGTCGTCGTGATGCCTTGCAGGTCCGAACCAACGCCCGGCTCGGTCATCGCAATCGCGCTGACCAGTTCGCCGGTCACCAGCTTGGGCAGATATTTCTTCTTCTGCTCCTCGGTGCCGTGGCGAACGAGATAGGGCAGGATCACAGTGTTATGCAGGCTAGCGGCGAAACCTTCGACGCCGTGCTTTGCCTGCTGGTCAAGCACCACGATGTCATGGCGGAAATCGCCGCCGTGCCCGCCATATTCCTCTGGCACAGAGACACCGAGCAGACCCGCTTCGCCAGCCTCATTCCAGAATTCACGCTCAACCTGACCGTCTTCGCGCCATTTTAGAACGCGCTTTTCCGGGGCGTGCTGCTGATAAAATTTGCCCACCGCATCAGCGAAGATCGAAATCTCTTCGTCTTCCATGAATTCCGGCTGCGCTACATTGATGACTGACATCTTCTACTTACCCTTCCAGTTCGGGGCGCGCTTCTCGGCAAAGGCGGCTGCGCCTTCGCGGGCGTCTTCGGATACGAAGATGGGTCCCATCAGCTTGGCTTGTTCTTTCCAGCGCTCGTCATCAGCCCAAAGACGCGATTCGGCGACGATTTGCTTCGAAACCTTGACCGCGAGCGGTCCATTGGCCGTGATCTTCTTGGCCAGTTCCAACGCCGCCTCGAGCGCGGGGCCATCAGTCACATGGTTGAGCAGGCCGAGTTCGTAGGCGCGCTCTGTTCCGATGAACTCACCGGTTAGCGCCAATTCCATCGCAACCTTTGGCGGGATCATGGTTGGCAGTTTGATGAGGCCGCCCGCTGCGGCGACGAGGCCGCGCTTCGCCTCTGGAATGCCGAATTTTGCGTCCTTGTGCGCAACGATCAGATCACAGGAAATCATCAGCTCCATACCGCCGGCAAGCGCATAGCCTTCAACAGCGGCGATCAGCGGCTTGGCCGGGCCTTTTTCCGTGAGCCCGCCAAATCCGCGGCCAGGCACGCTCGGGGTTTCGCCGCGCAGGAAGCCTTTGAGATCCATGCCGGAGCAGAACGTGCCGCCCACACCAGTGATGATGCCAACGCGCAGGTGGTCTTCCGCGTCGAGCCGATCGAGCGCTGCGGCAATCGCTTCGGATGCCGCTTTCGTCATCGCATTTTTGGCTTCTGGCCGGTTGATCGTCATGATCAAAACGCCATCGCGTTCCTCGGTCAGCACTTCCCTTGTTGCGCCTTCGCTCATTCGCTCTCTCCACTTTTTTCAATGGCTATTCATTTTGCCATTTCGATTTGAAACTGAATTCTTGTGTCAGTGGTGCAGGCGGTTTACGGACACGTCAACTGCAATTTGGATAAGTGGAAGAGGAAATCATGGCTGAGGCATATATCATCGATGCGGTTCGCACCCCGCGCGGAATTGGCAAGCAAGGCAAAGGCGCTCTGGCGGCGGAACATCCGCAGCATCTGGCGGCGACCGTGATGCGGGCAATCAAGGACCGCAACAGCCTCGACACCAGCACCGTCGATGATGTGATCTGGTCGGTTTCGACTCAAGACGGCATGCAGGCTGGCGACCTTGGCCGTATGGCTGCGCTCGATGCGGGCTATGACATAACCTCTAGCGGTACGACGCTCGACCGCTTCTGCGGCGGCGGCATTACCTCTGTCAGCCTGGCGGCTGCTCAAGTGATGAGCGGCATGGAAGATTGCGTGGTTGCCGGCGGCACAGAGATGATGAGCCTGACCGCTGCGATGATGCAGGAGAAGATGAAGGCCGGGATCAAGCCGCCGATGATGGGCAGCTATAATGAGCGCCTGCAGAGCGTTCACCCGCAATCGCACCAGGGCATTTGCGGCGATGCGATTGCCAGCATGGAAGGCTTTACCCGCCAGGAGCTTGACGAAGTTGGCTACCGCTCTCAGCAGCGCGCCGCCGCGGCGATTGAAGCGGGCAAATTTGAAGCGTCCGTTGTTCCGGTGACGGATGAAGCGGGCAATGTCTTGCTGGCGAAAGATGAGTACCCGCGTCCAGAGACAACACTGGAGGGGCTAAGCGAGCTGCAGCCTGCCTTTGCAAAAATCGCCGATGTCCCTCTGGATGCGAATGGCACAACCTTTCGCGGTCTGATCAATCAGAAATACCCTGATCTTGAGATCGAGCACTTCCACCATGCAGGCAACAGCTCTGGCGTGGTCGATGGTGCGGCGGCGGTTCTGGTTGCGAGCAAGGACTACGCCCAGAAAAACGGCCTGAAGCCGCGTGCACGCATCGTTGCGACAGCGAATATGGGCGATGATCCAACGCTGATGCTGAATGCGCCGGTGCCAGCGGCCAAGAAGGTTCTGGAAAAGGCTGGCCTGACCAAAGACGATATTGATCTGTTTGAAATCAATGAGGCGTTTGCGGTTGTGGCGGCCAAGTTCGTCCGCGACCTTGAGCTCGATTGGGACAAGGTCAATGTGAACGGCGGCTCTATCGCGCTCGGTCACCCGATCGGCGCAACTGGATCAATCCTGATTGGCACCGTGGTTGATGAGCTGGAGCGCCAAGATAAGCGCTACGGCCTCGTCACGATGTGTGCAGCCGGCGGTATGGCGCCAGCCATCATCGTCGAGCGCGTCACCGACTTCGTCGATTGATCCGCCCGTGACCATTGCCGACAACACGCCGGTCATCATCGGCGCCTAGCCAATATTCCGAACAGGTCCAGCAAGCGGGTTATGAAGCGCTCTCTTACATGGACCTGGGCGGAAGGGCTCTGGCTGCGGCGATTGCCGATAGCGGGGCGAGCGGCAATGTGGCCGCGGCAATCGATACGCTCGCGGCGATCCGCGCGTTTGAAATCTCGCGCCCTGATCGAAAGCCGCCATTTGGCGGATCCGACAACGTCCCGCGCAGCTTTGCAAAGCGTGTGGGCGCGAACCCGGAACGCGCCATCCTCTCGACCACTGGCGGGCAATACAACCAGCATTTGGTTGGCGAATTTGCGCGTGACATTGCCGAGGGCAAGTCGGACTGCGCGGCAATCGTGGGATCAGAGGCGATTTCCACCGTGCTGGCTTTGGCGGCAAAAGGAGAGAAGCCGGACTGGTCGGAGGAAATTGGCGGCCAGCTGGAAGATCGCGGGTTCGGCAATGACGGGCTTATGGAACTGGGCCTGTTCGCGCATGGCGCGACCGGAGCGATCCCGCTCTACGCTTTGGCTGAGAATGCGCGGCGCGCCAAAACAGGCAAGAGCCTGGATGAATATCGCCGCGAGATTGGCGAATTGTTTGCGCCCTTCACGAAAGTCGCTGCGAGCAATCCGCACGCAGCGGCCCCCAAGGAGCGCAGCGCCGAAGAACTGGCGACGATCACCGAGCGAAATCGGATTGTGGCAGAGCCCTATGCGCGGATGACGGTGGCGCGGGATCAAGTGAACCAGGCGGCTGCCATCATCATCGCCAGTGCAGGTAAAGCGCGCGAGTTGGGCGTGCCCGAAGATCAATGGGTGCACATCCATGCGGTCTCATCGGCGACTGAGCTGGAGCTGTCTCAGCGCCCCGATCTGTCGGCCAATCCCGCCTCCATCGCCAGCGCCCAAGCGGCCTTGGCCCGCGCAGGCAAAAGCATGGCAGAGATGCAATTCCTCGATTTCTACTCCTGCTTTGCGATCCCGGTGTTCAACCAATGCGAGCATTTTGGCATCGCGCATGATGATCCGCGCGGCCTGACGCTGACCGGCGGGCTACCGTTCTTTGGCGGGGCGGGAAACAATTACTCCGCCCACGCTATTTGCGAAGCGGTGCAGCGCGTGCGCAGCAATCGCGGAGCATACGCTTTGGTGGGCGCGAACGGCGGCTGGATGAGCAAATATGCGACCGGAGTCTATTCTACGGACCCGGCAGATTGGTCAGATGGTGACCGGTTTGAAAAACTGCCCATGGCCACAAATGCGGTGCCGCGCGGCGCGGGACCTTTCGACAGCGCGACAGTCGAAACCTACACCATCAATCATTCCAAAACCGGCAGTGATGCCATCTGGCTGGGTCGGAATGCTGATGGCGAGCGGGTGAGCGGCAATGCGGACCTCAGCGATGAGGCAACCGCGAAGGCCTTTCTCGGTGGGCAGCCGTTCGGCGTAAAACTGGCCATCACTCAGGACGAGCGCAGGCGCAATATTGGGCGTGTTGTTTAGCGTTGCTTGGTGGTCGGCAGCCCCAAGCGATCCATTCAAAATCGGTGCGTTTGCCCTTTGACAAATCCCTGCGAACAGCGTATTTAGTTACAAACGTAACCAATTAACCCTTGAGTAGGCGCGCACATGACCAAGCATCCAACTGATCTGTTCGACAACCCGGCTGGCCTTGATGGCTTTGAGTTTGTTGAGTTCTGCGCCCCTGAAAAAGGCGTGCTGGAGCCTGTTTTTGAAGCCATGGGCTTTACCCATGTGGCAACCCACCGCTCTAAAGATGTCGATCTGTGGCGTCAGGGCGGCATCAATCTGATTGTGAATTATGAGCCGCGCAGCGCTGCTTGGTACTTTGCGCGTGAGCACGGCCCTGGCGCTTGCGGCATGGGTTTTCGTGTGCGTGATGCCGCCGCTGCTTATGAGCATGTTTTGGAGCAGGGCGCAGAGCCTGTTGCCAATGCGCCTGGCCCGATGGAGCTCAGCATTCCGGCCATTCGCGGGATTGGCGGATCAATCCTCTATCTGATCGATCGCTATGCTGATGACGCGGGCGAAGGTCTGTCCATTTACGACATCGACTTTGAATATCTTCCCGGCGTCGAAAAGCATCCAGAAGGCTGCGGCTTCCAGCTGATCGATCACTTGACGCACAATGTCTATGGCGGGCGGATGGCCTATTGGGCCGATTTCTATGAGAAGCTCTTCAACTTCCAGGAAATCCGTTATTTCGACATCAAGGGCGAATATACCGGCCTCACTTCGAAGGCGCTTACAGCACCTGATGGCAAAATCCGCATTCCGCTCAATGAGGAAGGCGAAAACGGCAAGGGACAGATCGAGGAATACCTACGCGAATATAACGGCGAAGGCATTCAGCACATTGCCCTGATTTGTGATGATCTGGTTGCGTGTTGGGACCGTCTTAAGCAGCTGGATGTGCCGTTCATGACTGCCCCGCCTGAGACATATTATCAGATGCTGTCGGAACGCCTGCCGGGCCACGGTCAAGACGAAGCGGCGCTCAAGTCGCGCGGAATATTGCTCGATGGAACGACCGAAGGCGGCAGCCCTCGGCTGCTTCTCCAGATCTTTGCAGAACCGCGCATTGGCCCGGTCTTCTTCGAATTCATCCAGCGCGTGGGTGACTACAAAGACGGTTTTGGCGAGGGTAATTTCAAAGCTCTGTTTGAGAGCATTGAGCGCGATCAGGTCGCGCGCGGTGTTCTGGATGTAGAGAAAGAGCCGGCTGAATGAGCGCGGCCGGTAACTCGCATCCCGTGAAACTCGGCGGCGTCCATCATGTGGCCTATCGCTGCAAGGACGCCAAAGAGACGGTCGAATGGTACGCCCGCGTTATGGGCATGGAATACACCACAGCTTTTGCTGAGGACCATGTCCCATCGACCGGCGATTACGATCCGTACATGCATGTCTTCCTCGATGCGGGGAATGGCAATATCCTGGCGTTTTTTGAGCTGCCGAATCAGCCCGATATGGGCCGCGACGAGAACACGCCGGCCTGGGTCCAGCATTTGGCCTTCCGGGTCAGCAGCGAAGCTGAATTGCTCGAGGCTAAGCAGCATGTTGAGGCGCAAGGAATAGACGTGCTCGGCCCGACGCACCACGGCATTTTCAAGTCGATCTATTTCTTCGATCCCAATGGTCACCGCGTTGAACTCGCCGCTGACATCGGCACGGAAGAGCAATATGCGGAGCTGAAACGGGTTGCTCCGCTGATGCTGGATGAGTGGTCAGAGACAAAGCAAGCCCCCCGCCATGCCGATTGGCTGCATGAATTGGCGCGCAAAGAGCACGATGCTTAAGCCAGACAATTAATGCGCTCTTGAGCACTGTTTTAATGACGTAAATTTCACAGTTCCATGAAAACGCAGTCGAAGAATTTGCGGGCCAATGCTTACTTCGCCTTAACCAGTTGCATCTATTGGGTTTCCTTCGATCTTGGAGCGTAAACGCCAATGGCGAAGCTATCAGCTAAGATGAAATCCAACACTGCTGTGGCGGTGCAGGAGATCTATAGGCCGATTATTCGCGGCTATTTCGCGGTATTTGCCGCGTATTACATCCTGCTCCTCCCTACAAATTTTGGGTATTATCAGGGGTTTGATCTATTTTCCGTTGTGGGTGTGGCATCATTTACGGCTGCCATTGGCATCGCGGGATTTGTGCGACTACGCCGACCGGTCGGGTTCAAGGCACTTGAGCGCATGCTCGTGGCAATGAACTTCCTCGTCGTTGCGAACGTGATGCTCGCGCTCAATTTGATGTTCGAGCCAGAAAAGCTCGTTTACTTTGTGATCTTGGTCATGCTGTTCGCTCTGGCCAGCGTCAGCACCCGGCAATCCGTGCTTTCGATCGTCTTTTCATGCCTCGCGTTTCTCACCTACGTCCCGCGGATCGGAGCGGGTGATCAGGCGACCTATGGCTTCTTGATATTTGGCGCGATCATGGCATCGGTCTCGATCACTTATTACCTGCGCAAGGCGATCACTTACATCGCCACGGCAAAGCTCGATGCGGAAGATCAGCTGGAAGAGGCCCGAGTGGTTGGTGAGAGCCTAAGGCACAAGTCGCTCTCTGACAGCCTCACTGGCCTGCCCAACCGGCGCGCTTTCTTTGAGGCGCTGCGTAAATCTAAACACGAAGTCACCCGCCACGCAAAAGAGAGCCGGGACGATCCACGGGCGCCGGTTCAAAACCTCTGGCTGATCTTGGTTGATCTTGATGGTTTCAAAGCGGTCAACGATGTGCATGGCCATTTGGTCGGCGATTTGCTGCTGAAGGAAGTCTCCAACCGGCTCAGCGCGCATTGCGGCGAAACGGCGCATGTCAGCCGGATGGGCGGTGATGAGTTCAACATCATCCTGAAATCCAGCGGGGACGAGCCAGTCATCAAGGCTTGGTGCGATGAGCTGCTTGAAGAGCTTGCCAAATCCTATGTGATCGAAGGGCGCTATGTGCGGATTTCGGGATCAATGGGCTGCAAGATGATGGATTTGACCCAAGGCGCGCGGTCGCAAATCAACGAGGCCGATTACGCTTTGATGGCGGCCAAGAAGCAGGGCAAGAACCGTTCGGTCGTCTTTACTGCGGCTCACGCGAAGCAGGCGGATGAGCGCTATAAGGTCGAGCAGGCGCTGCGCTTTGCCAGCCTGCCGGATGAGATTGAGCTGCTATACCAGCCGCAAGTGGACCTGCGCCAAAACCGGATTGTCAGGGCGGAAGCTTTGGCGCGCTGGTCGAGCCCGATCATTGGCGATGTCGAGCCGAGCAAATTCATCAAGGTCGCCGAAGAAAGCGGCCTGATCACCCAGATCACTTTGACCGTGGTCGAACAGGCGTTCCGCACGCTGTCCCTGTGGGCTGCCCCAGTGCCAATCGCAATCAATCTGTCCTGCCATGATCTGATCAGCGACCCGAGCATTGATCAGATCATCGACATGGCCCGCGAGTTCAAAATTGACCCGACCTTGGTCGAATTTGAAGTGACCGAGACAGCGATGATGATCGATCTCGACAAGGCGACCACCAATCTCAAGCGCCTATCCGAAATGGGCTTCTCCATCGCTTTGGATGATTTTGGCACCGGCTATTCCAACTTCAGCTATTTGCGGCGCCTGCCGATTGAAAAGCTGAAAGTGGACCGGTCGCTGATGGAAAACTCCGGCGATCCTATGACGGAGAAGGTCCTTTTCTCGCTGGCGGGTATGGCGCGTACCTTGGGTGTGGAATGCTTGCTTGAGGGGATTGAGAGCGAGGTCGACCTGCTGGTTGCCAAGCGCGTAGGCGCCGATGCGGTCCAAGGTTTTCTGTTTGGCCAGCCGATGAGTGTGGGCGAGCTGAGCAAGGTCTTGGAAAGCGAAGCGCGAGAAAAGGCGAGCCCCGCAACCGTCACTCAATGACGAAGGGCATCGCCAGCGTGCGAACATCGCTGCGCGGCCTGTTTCAACATTCCTGAAAGAAGGTGGCGGAGACGGAGGTGGCAAGTAGGCTGATGCAACCACTTGTGGTTTAAGGGGAATGCGGGGCGTCTGTAGGGCTCTTTACCACAATTGCTCCCCGGCTTCCCTGAATTGCGATTTGAGCCTCCGATTTTGAGTAGCTTTTGGCTGAGTATCACAAAATTTTGGAGACGTAGAATATGTCCCGTACGGGAAAGCGTGCCCTCTATAGCCGTTCTTCGAGCACGAAATATCCCTTTCGGGAAAATTCCCTTGAAATCGATCCAATATCCGCATATATTCCCCGTTCGGGAAAGGTAATGCTGATGCTCGATGTTGCCACTATCGGCCAAATCATTCGCGACGAACGCAAGGAGCTTAGTCTGCGCCAGGACGAGTTGGCTGCTGCAAGCGGCGTCGGCTTGCGCTTCCTCGTTGAACTGGAGCGAGGGAAGGTAACCGTCCAGATGGGCAAAGTGCTCGATGTTCTCGCCGCACTTGGTTGTGAATTGCAAATCAAGCGGCCTGACGGGATCGTGATAGCGGGTCGAGCGGTCGCGCCCAAGAAGGATGAGGCGGAGTGACGCTGCCAATTCTGGATACGCTTGTGGTCTGGTGGGACGAGCGCAAGGTAGGCGAACTCTCGATCGACTGTTCCCCTTCAGCACCTATGGCACAGATTAGGGGTTGAGGTTTAAGGAGTGTTTGTTTCTCGTCGCAGTGACGAAGGAACGAAGATGAGAAACAAACATTCAAATTCTAAGGCGAGTGCTGAGCGGGTAGTAAAAGACATCCGCAGGAAGACACGGCGGCAGTTCTCTGCCGAGGAGAAGATCCGGATCGTGCTGGAGGGTCTGCGCGGCGATGACAGCATCGCTGAGCTGTGCCGCAAGGAAGGCATTGCGCAGAGCCTATATTACACCTGGTCAAAGGAGTTTATGGAAGCAGGCAAGCGCAGGCTTGCTGGGGATACGGCGCGATCTGCAACCACAGACGAGGTGAAGGATCTGCGGCATGAGGCCCGTGATCTGAAGGAATGCGTTGCCGATCTCACGCTTGAGAACCGTCTGCTCAAAAAAAGCATGATCGCGGATGGGGGAGACGAAGAATGAGGTATCCTGCATCTGAGAAGTTGGAGATCATCAGGCTCGTCGAACAAGCTCATCAGCCAGCCAAGCAGACGTTGGATCGGTTGGGTGTGGCGCGCCGGACGTTCTACCGCTGGTATGACCGTTATCTGGAAGGCGGGCCTGAAGCGCTTGCAGATAGACCGTCAGCCCCAAGCCGGGTGTGGAACCGCATCCCTTCGCATATCCATCACCAGATCATCGAGCTGGCGCTGGAGCACTCTGAGCTCAGCCCGCGCGAGCTGGCTGTGCGGTTTACCGATGAGAAGCGCTACTTCGTGTCTGAAGCGAGCGTCTACCGCCTGCTGAAGGCTCATGATCTCATCACCAGTCCAGCCTATACTGTGATCAAGGCTGCTGACCGGTTCCACACTCCAACCACTCGCGTGAACGAGATGTGGCAGACAGACTTTACCTACTTCAAGATTATCGGTTGGGGATGGGTCTATCTATCGACCGTGCTCGATGACTACTCGCGCTACATCATCGCATGGAAGCTGTGCAGCACGATGCGGGCTGAGGATGTGACCGAGACGCTGGATATGGCGCTAGAAGCCTCTGGTTGCGCATCTGCCAGCATCAAGCACAGACCGAGACTGCTGAGCGATAATGGTCCCAGCTACATCGCCGAAGAGTTAGCCGATTACATCAAGACGAATGACATGAGCCACGTTCGTGGTGCGCCCTTCCATCCTCAGACGCAGGGTAAGATCGAGCGCTGGCACCAAACCTTGAAGAACCGCATCCTGCTAGAAAACTACTTCCTGCCTGGCGATCTAGAAAACCAGATCGACGCGTTCGTCGAGCATTACAACCACCAGCGTTATCACGAGAGCTTGGACAACGTTACGCCTGCCGATGCCTACTTCGGTAGAGTGGAGGCCATCATCAAGCAGCGAGAAAGGACCAAAAGAAAGACTATCCAACATCGGCGCTTGCAACACCGCAAGCTGGCCGCCTAATATCAACCAACAAGACGAGGCAGACGCTCCGCTAATCTAAGCTGTGACTTGTGCCAAATGTTCTGACGACGGACACACCTGGGATTTTGAGATCGGTATTGTGGCGGTCGAGAACTCTGACCTTCAATTGGGTGACATTGCGCAGCTTGACTTCACTCCAATCACGCTTGGTCGGCCAGGCAGCACCGATGTAAGGCCTTTCTGCCACCACTGTGGGCTGCAGACATCGCTCCAGATAACGAAGGCTCTGACCATTCCATCCCAAAGTTTTGACAAGACCTTCGAACTCAAACCAGCGGAACTCAGCTTCATCAAAAGTCTGTGTTTCCGCGTGCTCTAGGTAAAGTGTCCAGAAGTGACTAGCCTCATCAGGGTACTTCTCGCCATGTCGATCACGCAGGCGACGGGCTACGAACCATAGGAGATGCGGGCTTAGCCCTTTCCATCCAGATGCCCACCAGATCGCCGGGGGCTCATGTGATACCGCGCCGAACCAACGAGCGAGATGATGCAGTCTTGGAGACAGCGGTAATCGATATGGAGTCATCTGCCCGTGTAACGTGGGAACACCTGACGGGGTCTCGTCGTCTGATTTGGGAGCCAGCGCGTTCTCGACGTGCTCATCATAAAGCCTGTTAGTCGATTTTGCTGGCCTAGGCGTGTCAGAGTCCAGGCCATAGAGCTCTAATGGATCGACCTCTATCGCATCGCCACCCCAACCAGTTCTCTTGGGTTGACCATATCTCGCATTCGGATCGAAGACGCTGACCCACTCCGAGGTGATGGAGGGGTCGGCGTTCGCAAACGCCGCAGCGCCTTTACTGCTGCCCACAAGCTCCACGACTTGTCCCCGCTCGTGGGGAAGCAATGAACGCGGTCCTCTCTGAGCCTTAACAACAAGACTTTGAGCCCATTGGTCGGAATCCTCGGCTGCCGCGGCCCACTGATGTATCGTTCTCCATAGATTGGCATGGCGGTTCGATGCATTGTATTCGATCGGTGTAACGCCGCGATCTTGCCACGCTTCCAAGATGCTCTGATCACCATCCGGCGCGAACGCATAGACAGGATTATCATAGACCACACCTTTCCGATTGTTCAGCCCTTCAAGCAAGTAGCGCATCGGCGGGTCTTCGGCGCTGTAGCCAAGGAATACCAAGGTGTGCCGCTCTCGCAGGTCTTTTACGAAGCGAGTAGCCCATCCCTCCGCTAGGTATGCTCTGCCAAAGTCCGCGCTGCTGATCACATAGCTAGGCGATTCCCCTCGTTCCGGGTCGGCCAAGCGGCCATGCAAATAGACAAGGCCATCAACTGCTCGGTTGATGTTCAGGTCAGGCAGGTTGGGTGGAACGATGAGCGGACCCTTACATCCCGCTCGCTCGAATAATGTGTCGAAGTTCGTCGTGACAAGCTGTGTGGATCCCGCCGCACCTTTCGAAAGCGATAGAATTGCCCGATGGTTTGCGAGGGTCTTTGCCCGAATTTCGCCAAGCGCCTTGAATATCTCGCGATCGATTTCCGATCGGTCAAAATCTCTTTCGAGAAGATAGAAGATGCGATCAAAATCCCAGTCTTCGTCGAGCCGCTTCCGCGCTCGCGTGGCATCCAGAGCAGTAACAATTCGATCGGTAAGTTGCCAGAAGCTATCAAGACCGGCGGGCATTGAAACGCCCGCCCCACAAAAGAAGACCACATTGCCCTGCATCTGCTGATTGAGCAGGTGCGATGGAATATCCGGGCCGGTCTCGGTGAACCTCATAACTCTGCTCATGCCTTTAAGTTGATCGGGATAGAACGCTATAACGCTAATCGACCCGACTCGCACGGATTGGCCCATGTGGCTGACAGGTTATCCCAAACCCGATCGCCGTTCGCTGTTAGAGCGGCCAGTGCTTACATTGACAAAGGTAGCGCGCGTCCCGCGACATGAGTAAGTCATGTTCTTTCTTCTTGGTCGGAATAACCTTGGAGAGTGTCCGCTTTCGGGAACTAAGGTTACGCATCGCTACGTCTTGTATTGGGGCGCAAAGCCGCCGTGCTCATGAGAGCGCTTCTTTACCTTCCAACGCAGAAATCCGACCACTCGCGCATCAGCTCGCGTCGTTTGTCCAGGTAGTTGGTGCGGCGATAGGCGGCCTCCACTTTGTTACTGACCGTGTGCGCTAGTGGCGCTTCTGCCACTTCGCCGGGGTAGCTAGTCTTCTCGGCGGCCCAATCTCGGAACGCAGATCGAAAGCCGTGCACCGTGAAGGGTAGCTTCGCGTAACGCAGGATCTTGAGCAGCGTCATGTCGGACATCGGGCGCAAGACGTTGCGACCGGGGAAGACCAGATCGCTGCATTCGGCGTAATAAGGTTTGGCACGTTCGAGCGCGTCGATTGCCGCATCGGTCAGCGGGACCACGTGTTCCTTTCCAATCTTCATCCGCTCCGCAGGGACAGTCCAGAGTTTTGCGTCCAGATTGATCTCCGCCCACTTAGCACCCCGCACTTCGCCCGATCGAGAGGCAGTCAGTATCAGGAACTCAAGCGCGAGCCTTGCGACACTCGTTCGCTCGTGCAGATGCTTCAAGAAAGTTGGGACATCCTCATAGGGCATCGCAGCGAAATGACCGTCCTGCTTCGGCTGTCGTGGCAGTGCGCGGCTCAGCGAGCGCATTGGCGCTTCGGTCGCGCGCATTCCGTTTGCGTATGCCCAATCCAGCACAACGCCTATCCGTTGCTTTACCCGTCGAGCCGTCTCTGGCTTTTCTAGCCAGAAATCGAGAAGCACTTCACGGATAAGCGGTCCCTCGATGTCGTTAACGAGTCTGTCGCCAAGCTTCGGGAAGGCATAGGTTTCGAGTGTATTGATCCATTGATCCTGATGCTTCCCATTTTTCCAGGTCGCCTTTTGCTCAGAGTGAACCTTCGTCGCAGCTTCCTTAAAGGTTAGAATCTCGATTTTCTGGCGCTTGCGCTCTTCGATCGGATCAATGCCTCGCTGAATATCGCGGCGCATGTCGATCGCGAGTTCGCGGGCTTCAGCCAATGTAACTAAGTCTAGTGGCCCTAGGCCGATGTCCCTTCGGCGCCCGTTTATGGTCGCGCGCAGCACCCAATACCCCTTTTTTGGGGCGGTGAGCAGCAGCGACAGGCCATCGCCATCCATGTAGCGGCCCGGTTTAGTGAGAGCTCGAATCTGAGCGGCGGAAAGTTTTCCCATAGCCATCCATCCTGGTTCTCTTCCCACATCTGCTCCCACAGTAGTGGGTAGAAAGTGTGGGAAGGGTTAGAACAAAATAAGAACTAGAGATTCCATTGCAAGTCCGAAAAACCGCAGAATTCTGAGGCTTTCAGGGATTTTCTGGGATCTCTTGGGATGGTGTAGGTGGCGGAGACGGAGGGAGTGTAGTTCGGCCATTGTAGGAACCTTAACTCGTTGAAATTGTTTGTACACAATCAATCGCTGTCGAACTCTGTGTACCGGCATATGACCAGAAATGTGGACCTACGGATAAGTGATTGAAGACAGTATGACCGAAGGCGCTAGCTATGCAGCTCTATAGGTTTGCCAGTGCGCAAAACTTAGCAGACGGTTGTCCAAAAAATGGTGAAGCAAGCTTCAAAGCCTTCTTTAGCGGACCCTAGTAGGGTCCAATACTAGAAAGGCCTATAAGGAACTTGTATGCCAATAGAGCACGAATGGAAACTCATCGGATTGGTTGGAGCGTCAGGCGCAGGCAAAACAACTATCGCGGAAGAGCTAGTGAAGGGAAGTGGCTTTTGTCGGCTGCATATGGGGCAACCAATCAAAGACATGCTGGGAGCTTTTGGCTTGAGCGATGTCGAACTACAAGGTCCGCCTAAAATACGCGCCGAGAGTTCCGCGAAACTCGCTGGGAAATCTCCTCGATTTGCGATGCAAACATTGGGCACCGATTGGGGGCGCGAGATGATCTCCAAAAGCATCTGGGCAGACCATCTTAAGAGAAGGCTAGCTGAACTGAGGCAGGATGGTGTTCAAAACGTCATCGTTGATGACCTGCGATTTCCTGAGGACTTCAATGCAATCTTGGACGCGGGAGGAAAGATAGCGCGGGTCGTCCGACCCGATCTTGGAATTGTACCAACTAAGGCTGAGAGAATTGTTCGAAGGCTGGCTTGGCTTAGAAAGCCACTCCGAAAACTTGGCTTGAGTGTGGATCACGAAACCGAGGTCCATTGGAGGACGGCACCAGCCACAATTGAGATCGTGAATGACAATTCGATTGAGGTGGTATCTCAAAGTCTCTTGGCGAAGTATTCCGCCTTACTTGGCAGGCGAGACTAAATCGGAATTGCTCTTGGCAATTCACCCTTGTTTTGTGTTTCTGAGAGAAACTCCTCCGGCCAACCGATGCCCAAGTCAGCATACGGTCGCAGCACATCCTGAAGGGTCACAGGTGACTTTGAGAGCACCCTTGCTAGTGCTTGGACCAATCCAACGTGCGCTTCTTCTAGAGGATGCTTAAAGCCCGGATCGGTAGTCAATTCTCGCGCCATATCCAATGCACTCTCTGCCTTTTCGCGCTCTCCGACTTGAAGATGGGCGCAAGCCAAGCCAAGCCAGCACCAGAGTTCACTGTCTCGGTTTCCAATATCGCGACCGATCTCTACTCCTGTCCAGTAATGCTCTACAGATTGATTTTCTTTGTGTGCGTAGCGCAGCGCTTCGGCGAGTGCCAAACTAGCGTTACCGATTGCACGTATGTCGTTCTCATCATTCGCAAGCTCTAATCCCTTTTTCGAGCTTTCGAGAGCACCCTCAATATCGCCAACCTTGACCAGCGACCTCGATAGAGCGCGATGAAAGGCCGATCCGCCTCCATTCGGCAATTGCTCTTGTAGCGATAGCAATCGATCAATCGAGGCAGGCAGTCCTTCAGTATCGCCATGATCCCGAAGTGCCGTATTCAGTATGCGTTCGCGCTTGAATTGCGCTGCGATATTATCAGGAGCTTCCTCTGCGATCTTGTTCGATAGCTCCCAAAGGAGCTCGTACTCGTTCATCCTAAGAGCAAGTCTCATCCTCAGTAGGTGAGCTTCGAGCAATAGATCGGCTTGCTTCTCGGCGCGTCGCTCGAACACACGAAGAGGCTCAATTGCATCGTTGTATCGACCGAGTTCGAGATTAAGCCGAGCAGCGGACAAAGCATGATCAATCATTGCTTGCTGCCTCCCTCATCCTGATCGTTGGCTTTCGGATACGATAAATCATGCAAAATCAGGCTGTCTTCTTTGAGCCCCAAAGCCTCCAATTGGTCAGCCAAATTAGCTACTTCCTCGCTTGATTGTTCTCTAACAATATCGCGAGCCAGCATCGGAATGAGGCCCGGTGTTCTTGCAACGTTAGGCGCGAAACCAATCTCCATAAACGCCTTATACCATATTATGCGAAGTTCAGTGTGCTTCGTTTGATCAATCTCGGAAAGCCACGGTCTCGCATAACTAGAATGGCCAAATTTGACACGCTGTTCAACCTGCTTGAGCAGCCCTCGCGCTGAGGCGTCATCCAAGGCTTTTTGCAGGTCCAATCCATTGAGGGCAAGCGCCGAACCGAGTAAGTCGATTGGCACCGCGACGCTGCCGGGCAATAACGAGAGTAGGTCTCCAAGCAGCCTCGCGTCATCACACATTCCATTTCGCTTTCTCCGCAATACGACCTCCAGAAGATCGGGAATATGAGGGAGCGCTCCTTCTTTATGCCATGCCTCTAGAACCCAGCTGACGTAAACGGGGCGACCACCGTTAGAGCTTTCCAGCAGCCGCTCGATTTCCTCGCCCGAAGGCTCTCTGCTCATGACGCTTTGAAACCACAGGCTGAGCTCGGCCCGATCAATCTCTGGCAACTGAACAACCAATCCCGGTCTAAGCTCGATGCCCTGCTTCATCTTTGGCCAATCCGCAGTGCGCGGTTCTTCAACGTTCGCTGCAATCATGAGAACGCAACTCGAAGGCTTGGATCGCAGAAGAGTGCGCAAAAAATCCGCTGCGGATGCATCCAAAAGCTGAAAGTCTTCAACCACAATACAAAGCGGTTTTCCCAAATCACTTACGAATTCGAGAGCTTTAGCGATCAATCTGCGCTTGTTGGCGCTTGCCTCAGCCAATAGATCATCGAATGGGTCTGGATCACTATCGACACCGGACCCGAGATCGGAGAGTTGGTTGATGGTATCGTCCAATGCTCCAAGAGTAACAGCCTTAGCAATATCCTTCATCATCGCTCCCGCTAATCTCCTGAGATCAAGAGGTAATTTGGCGACGAACTTCTTCGCAGCTTCATCAAACCTTTGATCAAATGTACACGGGACTTCTGTGAGAGACTTATAGAGGCTTGCGATTAACTCTGCCTCCGTGCCATCCAGACCGCCTGCCAAGATAATCGGGTCAGGGCCGCGTTCCTCCTGAAGCTTCCGAGCAAACTGCTCAAGAAACTCAGATTGTCCGTCTCCGGAGACACATTCAATGCCAAATATCCTGTGACCATTCTCATAGGCCTCAAACAGCTCAGTCGTGATTTGATCCCGTCCCCACAGCTGGTCTCTATCCATGAAACTCAAAATTGGTGAGGCATCAGTCATGGATTAATTTCTTCAAGCCTTGATCCTGGACTGAATAATGCACATTCCGATTACTATAAAACGAATAGCAGTTACGCATTATTCAGCAAAGGTTTTCCCGTGAGCAGCAGCAAAAAGGCTAAAGCATGGCCGCAAATTTCTAGCCGACCTGCGATTACAATTCCGACAGCCCACGGTGAAGTTCTGGTTCAGCTAGCGCAATTGCCTGATGGCGACTTGTTGGTAGTCACCTCGACGTATGTTCCTCGTGTTCCGGTGGTTAGGTTTCAATCTTCGTGCGTGTTTGGTGAGGGGCTGCGCGCTCTCGACTGCGATTGTGGTGTCCAGCTTGATGCAGCGGTCAAAGCTGTTTGCGAACAAGGCGGCATCATTACGTACGCTTGGGAAGAGGGGCGTGGCCTTGGCATTGCGAAGAAGCTAGAAGCAATCGCACTGCAAGAAACCAAGGGAATTGATACAGCCGAGGCATTCATGGAATTGGAATGTGATCCCGAACCCCGGAACTTTTCCAATCACGTGGACGCACTGCGACTGGTTTTTGGAGGAGAGAAGCTGGTGATTGGTTCGCGCAACCCAAAGAAGATTGCTGCCTTGGAGGATGCTGGCTTCCAAGTTGTGGAGCGCGTCGACTGGGACACACCAATGACGGAAGAGAGAGAGGCCTACCTGAACAGCAAAATCCCAGCCCTTGGTCACATTAAGAAATGACTTTAAGCAAAGCCTTATCGGGTCAGCCTTTTAAGGTTGATCCAATTAGCTGCTTCGAGGCGGCTCAGAAGCTTAAGGAGTATCAACCGGCGTCCGTGATCGAACCATGGGCGCACGAACCGAAGGTGGATCAGTTCGTCTTCAAAGCACTATTCATCTCAGTTTGCCACCAAATGAACTGGGACGTCATGCAGTCGGCCATGGCCTCGTTATTGTTTCCGAACACCTACGACAGACTTGACGAAATTTCAGCAGTAACATCTGCTCAGATCACTGATTTGTTAGCGAGCTACCCCAAGCAGGAAAGGGTGCGAGCAACTGAGCGGGCGAGAATCCTCAGGAATACAGCGAGCAAGCTCAAAGAGTTGATGCCAGACAGGAATGCGGCTGAACAAAGGTTGGCCAACGCATTTTTAGAAGGGCCTGATGGCTTCTACGACTTTGCATCAAAGATCGAGGCTTTCACTGGTGATCCCTTCGAGAAGAAACCTCGAGTTTTGGCGCATGATCTCTTTAGAGAAAAGGTCATCCTCTTTAACGACCCCGAGAACCTAAAGCCTGCAGTCGAGTATCATTTGATCCGCCTTTATCTGCGAACAGGACGTGTATCTACCGAGGATGAGTGGGTCAGGGAGAAGTTGTCTGGACCGCGAGAACCAACGCGTGACCGATTGGTGAGGCTGGTTCGCGAAGCGGTTGATGATGCCATGAGGCAAACAGCGTTGTATGCCAAACTGGACGCTGCGACACTCAACTATCTCGAATGGCAAATTGGTCGTGCAATTTGCATCGAGGAATTAGACGATGAGCTGGCAAAAGCTTACTGTCATCCCGGTAACAGCTATGAACTTCCTGATGACATTCAGAAGCTGTGCACCGAAGGCTGTCCAATGAACTCGTTCTGCAGAAAGTTGAGTGACCCGAAGTACCCCTGGCTCAATGAGCCTCAATTTCAGAAGGCCTTCTACTAGCCCTTTCTCAAAACAAAGCAGGTTTCCTGCACGTGTTTCTTGGGCGCAGATTTGCGTGCATGCGCACTGAGATTTGAAAGGGCCTGCTTTACCTTGAAATCTATCCGCTCATCCAACGTGAGCCCGGCAACTTTAGCCAAGTCGATCAATAGGTCCGCCACGGGAATCCGAATATCTTTGTAGTAGGCATCCTGTACCACAATCACCGCTTTGCCACCGTCCTTAAGCCAGCGATGAAAATTGCGGAGTGCTCGGTCCATATCGGCAAAATAGAACTGATAGCCTTTCACATAGTAGCTCGCTGATGCGTAGCTATCATGTGCTCCAATCCTATCGATAATGTTCACAACGCTTTCCGGGAGCGGCGGATTGGGAACTTCCTTTCTTATAAGTGGGGTACCGATTTGATCCTCTCTCAGGCGTCTTTCGGCAGCTTCGTCACCGCCAACCAGTAGTTCCGTAGCTGGTAGATAGTGACGGATGTAGTCGGTGCGATTTGGGTATGGAGGCGAAGTCAGAATTGCGTCGAACTTGCCATCAACTAATTGTGGGTCCGACACATCACCACAGGTGTGGTAGACCTTAAAATCCGAGTGAGTTTCCGGAAGACTAGAAACATAAGAAGCGGCCTTATCAAGCACCAATAATCTCGCATTTTCGAGATGATCTCGAGGAATTGCCTCCCCGCTTGCCTTCTTAGTCCAAGTTGGATTTGAGCCACGATTGCTTCGATGGGTTTCTATTCGGATCAGGCAAAGCAGATGTGTGGCTAGCATCTCGGCCTGATTTTCACCGTCTTTTGTCAAACCAATCCAAGTGAGCACGGGTTCTTCTGAGGCGCCGACTTCCCGAACTGCTTTTAGAAAGACTTCTCTTTCATCGCCGGAAGACACGTCGAAGTCGATTGCTTTAACGCGATCAAGAGCTTGATAGAGCGCGTCGAGTTGGCTCGTCCGGAACCTCCCAGATAGCGAAGCAAATGGGCTTATGTCGTTCAATGCAATTTCTAGTGGGAGGCTTCTTCCCGCCTCACCAACGGTGCCCATCCCCCCGAAAGGATCAAGTATTCTTGTTTGCCCGAGTGCTGCAAACTTCGATAAAAGATCGTTGGCAAACTCGAGACTGAACGCAGTGTAGAGGCTTGCCAATTCACCATAGCCTCGCTTGTCGACTGGTTGCGGCTTCGGGTTTGGTAGGCCTCGAAGAAGAGAGAGGCCATCGAGCTCTTTGAACGGCAGTTCTGACAAATCGACGATCCTTAACTTGCTGGCCTGCTAGCACCGTCACAGTCGCACGATCCCCTTTTCAGCAATTCAATATTCCTATCACCTAGCAAAGTGACTGACTCAGGCAAATACCTGACTCTTGATGGCTCCAAGCGTCTCTAACAATTGCGTGGATCAGAGATATTTGGAGCGATGCTAGACGCCAAAGCCGCTCGCATTGTCAGCCAATCAGCAGACCCCCGAGTGCTGCACGAAATTGCAAAATATAGAGGTGTGGATCAACAGTTTCTGCAAATTGCAGGCGCGATCTGGCCCGAATTTCCGCCATTTTTTGCAAAATCCGTTGTGCAGCCATTTTAACCATGATTGGTCGTTTTGGTTCTCTGATTTCGTTCTCGAAAGCGCCAGATTTCTTGGCCTAGAACTTCAAACTTTGGCAACTGAGGTATTGGGAAGCATGACCAGGCAAATCGCGCCTAGAAACGCGGAGAAGGCTCCATGTCACTTGCTCTCTGATCCTGTCTCGTAGAGTAATGATGGTCGAAGCAGTTTCGCCACGGGCAGCTATGTGAACCCCAGTCTGTTTGATACCAAGGCTCAATGCACTGCTCCCGCGAAAAATTCAGTTCAAATTTAAAGCGTTTTTCGCAAGCTCGTCGCTCACACTGGAACGTTTGCAGCCGCCCATGCTTGTCATCTCGCTGTGATTTTCCAGTGTAGTTAATCGCAGGACGTCAGGGTCTAATTCAACAGTTTCTGCAAACCATTTACCACGTGTCCCGCAGGATTCTGAGGTTTTCACCAAAATCCGTTGTGCAGCCTATTTTACCACGATTGGCATTTGTGAGCCGAAAAGTTTGCAATCTGAGGCCTCCTAGAAGGCGCCTTAGAGCAAGGACTGTTGCCCGCTGAGGTACCGGGGGGCGTGGGCAGGTAAATTCTTCTGGGAGACCCGTTGAAGGCTCTTGGAAGAAGGCTCTTCTGTACCGTCTCGGAGGATGCTCACAGGATCAATCTGATGTTCTGAAAGCAACCTAACAGCAATCTCCCACGTCCTGTGACAGGTTGCAGGATCACCTTCAGCGCACATTATTGCGAGGGGTTCATTCGCGGCGCTTAATACAATTCGCTGAACAGCTTGCTGGACATCTGCCTCAGTCCGTTCTGGGACGTGGTCGCCCCCGAGAATGTCCCCTTCGAAGCGGTAATGAATACCAAGCCGCTCTGACCACTTCTCTATGGCTTTTCGATTGAAGTTCGGGTTGCGTGACCAGGGCCTTGAACGCACATCCACGAGGCGTGTGATCGACCTCTTTTCAAGCTCTCGCGTGAATTCTGGCAGGGATCGGTTAGAGTATCCAATGGTAAATAACATAATAACTCCAATGCTTTGATTGCATCGAAGCCTAACTTTTTGGCGACTCTCTGGACAGCCGAAATTACATTCTGCTGGGGGTTTCGTTCATTGGACTCCAAGCCGCGCAGCAGCGCAATCTATCTGCTCTTGTGTTTTCCAGGTTTCATACTTGGAAGAGTTTTCGGCCTGTAGATAGGCTGCTGCAACTAGCCCAGCCTGCACGCACAAGTCGGTTCGGTTTCCGCCCTTGGATTTCACAATCTGATACTGCCTAGCGGTGTCTTCTGCGACCTCATTCTTGATCTCCTGCAGGCTCGGCCCGCATCCGATTAGAGCTAGGCACAAACAGCTAACTATCAGTCTCATCGTTATTTCCCCGAAACAGTTTCAGGAAAAATCTAAACTCGTATTGCAATTGATTGCAAATGGTTTCCCCTTTTTAAAAAATTCGCAAGTAGCTTCACTGCCGCGTTGAATCGAATGTGACCAATCCGGGTGCCGGAGGTCACATGCAAGAACTGATGGATAGATTCGGTAATCTGCTTGCAGCGCACAGAAAGCATGCAGGGCTGACGCAAGAGGCTTTGGCGATCAAGGCAGACCTTAGTCCTGACATGATTTCGAGGATCGAGACTGGATCGACCGGCGCTCGTTTCCCCACGATCTACAGGTTAGCCAAAGCCTTGGATATCGATGCGGCGGCGCTATTCACCGATCAGATTCAGGTTGGAGCGACTGATCGTCCGGTCCTTAACAGACTGACAGCAAGACTCTCCCGCTTGAGCGACGAACAACTGGTCTTCGTCGAAGGGGTCGTTTCCGCGGCCCTCCAATCACGTTCCCGAAGTCCCTGAGAGCCCCTTGCCCTTGAGGCGCACAAGTACTCTACGCACCGTCATCGGATGCCATTGGCCTCCCGAGGCTGTTTGAACGCCATTCTCGCTAAGGTACTGGGCTATATCCGCCAACGTCTTAGCCCCCGAAGCCTTCGCGGCCTCAACATAGGGACTAACCTTCGAAGCGTGTTGCAATGCAGCTTCACGATTTGTCCTAGCCAGAACCTTTCCGTGGGACCCCAATACAACTCCGCGCTCCTTCGCCGTTGCTAGAGCTGCTTTGGTGCGCTCCGAAATCACTTCCCGTTCGTGCTCGGCAAAAGCGGATAAAATGTGAAGCATGAGCTTATTCGCATATGGCGCATCGACAGCAATAAACTCGACGCCGGACTCCATTAGCGACGAGACGAAAGCAACGTTGCGGGCGAGCCTGTCCAGCTTTGCGATGATCAGCGTCGCCTTGTTGCGTTTACACGCAAAAAGGGCTGCTTGAAGTTCTGGTCGATTTTTCTTCTTCCCGGACTCAGCTTCGACAAAAAATTGATCGACCGTTTCTCCGATCTGCGCCGCGTAGTTTTCGATGCTGGTTCGTTGTGCTTCTAGCCCTAATCCCGATATTTGCTGTTTCCCGGTCGAAACCCTCAGATAGCCGATTAAAATCGCAGATAACCTGTGTTGGTTGGTTTGTCTGTTAAATCATGGCTTTAGTTAGGTGTAATGTACAGCCAGAATTGATGCGTCCTCGTCAAATCAGCAGACTGGCTATGTGGCTACTTGAATCAAGACGCTACAAGTCCTGCAAGTCGATCTCTCAGGTCCAACCAACTACTCTCAATCACAAGGTCTGAAAAAAGTTCGGCAGGAGTAACTTCCATCACGGCCTCAAACGCACCGTTGGCATCATCTATGTCGTACCTAGTCTGCAAATCATGGATGAAGTTGTTATGGTAATTCGCCAACCAGATTAGCTTTCGCCTAGCTCTGCCTTGTGCCGAATCGAGCTCCCGTAAAATTAGATCACGATGGGTCATTAAAAAGGAAAATCGTCCAATTTCACCATTGTCAAATTCAGCAGCATCGGCAGCAGAGAGGTAGTCTAAGAAATACGATCCGTCTTGGTCCACGGCGATGTAGCGTCGAGCCATTTTCAGATCGTTCACATCAAACTGGCCATGTTGCCAAAGATCGGGTTCTTCGAGAAACATTCTGATAGCCACCTCATCAATCATGATGCGTGGGTAGAGAGCTTCAGCCTGCTCGATCTCGTAGGCCCTTACCATGCCCGGCCCGAAGATTGGCCCTTCGCCAGAGAGGCCAACATGAATGGGGCCTATGGTAAGTCCCCCTCGCACCAGTATTCCGCGATTGAGGCACTCTATTTGTGCGTGCATCAAATTCAACAATTCGTAAAGAAATGGCCCATCCCGTGATTGAGTCTCAATGGTTCTGACGCGAACGACTGCATCAGAAACAGATTCGGAAAAGGACTGACTGTAAAGCCTGATCTCATCTGATCGTTGGGGGCTTGAATCTTCGTGGCCATCTCCCCGTGTATAGTCTCGAAGAAGCTGCAAAACCTCGAGTATCTCTTGCGCATCTCGGGTCTCAAGAAGTGATCGAAAACCCAAAATGTCGATGAAGGTGACAATGGCTCTCTCGTATCCGTTTTGACCGTCACCAGATGAGGTAGGAATTGTCGCCATGCTAGTTTTCCGGTCTTTGGATTTTATGAGGTTTTTTGTTCACGCGATCTCATCCAAAAGATGAATGAGACCTGTTCTCTTGAGGCCCTCAGACCAGCCCAACCAATTCACGTTGCTCGAAACCAATGGGTTCTTAGGAGCTGTCAGAGCCTTCTCAAATGCGGTTCTTTGCTCTTCATCTAGGTATAGCATGGTGCTTGCCGCCTTGGCACTGAGCGTACGTCTCAAAGAATGATAGTTTAGCCATTCTTTGGTCATTTGGGTTTGGTCAAAAACAAATCCAACCCTCAAATCCTTGAATGGGTCATTGTAATCAGGAAGCGACTTAAGGGAGTTGTAAGGTTTCTTCGGCTGCTTCGTTACCTCGACACGAGATACATTACCCTTACCAAACGGTGGTTTCTTTCCCGCATGGATACGCTCTCGACGGCGATCATAAGCCTTCAAAAAGACGTTGCCTGCGGGCTTCGACTTGTAGGGCTTGCGGTGGAGATTAATGGTCTCAAGGACATCATCGGCTCCGACAAAGTGCTGCCGTTTCCCAACATTTTTTGACCAGATTACCAAGTCTGATACCTGCAAGCCCACTATATCTACGGCCACGTCGAGCATCGTAAATTTAGCGGACTGCAAAAGGGGTTTAACTGAGAAGGGTCCCGAGACATCTGCTAAGATCGCTACCAACGTCTTGAAGCCTTCCGGCCCGACCTTTCGAGGGTTCATAGTAAGCCACATCTGCGGTGGCAATTTCTTTGTGCCTCGCTTGAACTCGAAACGTACGTTCGCCTCTCGCTTTCCCATGCCCATATCGACAGAATGATACCAAGGCTCTGGGTTATGGAAGTACTTGCTCTTTATGTGCTGAGAATTGAATGGTTGGTTTTTTAGATACGTGCCGGTGTGTTCGACCCACTGAGCAACCGCTAAACCGGAAGGTGCCTTCGGCCCGTATATCTCAGGCGTGATATCTATTATGAGTTTGAGTTTGTCGGGCTGAGGGACAGAAACCCTTACTGTCCATCCATTCGATAACTCTTGAACTGTCGGAAATAGCTCAGGCGATGGCTTAGGCTTCGCTAGCGCTTGCACCTTGTTATAGGAATGGAAATTCCCATCGTGAAACTTAACCGGAATCTCGTAGTACCTCGCCCGCCGTGGCCACGCTCAACGTGATAGGGATGCGCTTTGATTCATGCAACAGAACAAGCGCATCCCTTAGCTGCCGTTATTAAGTCTCCTGCAAAAGCGAGGGGAGCCGCAACGGTAATTCGACTTTGGCGATTGCCTTGGTCAGTACCTCGAGATTTACGCCCTCTCCATACTCGCCCGCTGCGGATGGATCGCTGTGCCCAATGATCCGATCCACCACGAATTTCGAAGTTCCGCTATTCCTAAGCGCGTCCATCATAGTGTGACGAAACGAATGAAAAACCAGCCCCTCATCATCAAGACCGATCTTATCGAGCATGCGTCCAAACCGCTTCGAATATGCGGTCGAAGGTAAGCCATCCGATCCGTATGCGATCCTGAAGAATAGACGCTTCTTTGATCGCCCCGCCTTCATCTGAGAATTGACAAAGTCCCAAAATCCAATCGCTTCTAGATCAGGATGGAGCGGAATATCGCGGATGCCAGCGTTGGACTTTACGTGTTTGAAGTCTGGGTTTCCGGGCTTCCCACCGCCTTTTTCGGTTATCGATATGTGAGGATGCTCGTGATCCAAACATACGTCAGAGAGATGCAATTGGATCAATTCCGCCATCCTCGCGCCAGTGTAATAGGCAAGTATTGGAAGCCAGTACTGATCGTCCTTTATCAGCTTGTCACCGGGGTCATGGCGGCGGCTGTATGAAAGGCATCCGTTGTACATCGGCGATGAGAATAGCTTTTCGATTTCCTCCTTTTTGAACGGCCTACGGCGGCTGAACTCCTTCTGAACTTTAGGCCCGATTATCGTTAGTTTCTCTGCCGGGTTCGTTGATATGTAGCCCTTCTGGAATGCCCAACTGAATAACCCGGTCGTTCTGGCCAAAATTCCTTTGGCAGTGCTCGCTTCAATCTGGGCCTCGGGGTTCTCAGTCTGGCGCGATTGGAAGTTAGCGGCTGGGAGTGTGAAGTGGTTGCGTCTCAGCTTTTTGAGGTCTTCGGGGTACGAGATGAAGTCTTTGCGCGTAATACCCTCCACGAGACGATCACCGCCTAGGTAATCAGATAAAAGTTTCAATTTGGGAGCGTGTGTTTGGTAGGTCTTTGGCCTCCAAGCATCCTTGTGGGCTCTCATGTAGGCGGCGATCAACTCATCTAACGTCAGCCCGATATTCTCCGCGACGCACCTTTGGTTTGACGCAAAGAGAGGGTCGTTGGGCTCGTACGGTGTCACACCATCATCAAGCCTATATTGGAAGCACCTTTCTGCTTCGACTAAGGCACGTGCCACTCCCTCTGACAGCACTCTGAGCCGGTCGGACTGAGCAGCGTCCAGCTTGATTTTGTTAGCGCCAGCGACCCTCTGCACAATATCGGCGACAGAGGGTTCAAACTTACCCTGATCAACTTGGCGCAGGAGTGCTTCGGCATGTTCAGAAGAGATATCTTTTTGCTCTTCTCGTTCCGCCCAAGGTTCCTGAGTGCGGATTTCATATGGCTTATCAACCCGTGTCTTTAGTTCGCTGAAGCAATCCCTGATAAGATTGGCAACTTCGTTTTCCGTCAAGTCATCTAGTTGTCTCATAATCACAAAAACCTTCCGTGTTTTCGATCCTAAGCGAGACGCCAATGCGCGGGCATCGTGGAATCCCATCGGCCCAAGAGCGCGACGCAATTCGACTGACCCCACTCGGTCCACCAAGTCAGCGGGCACCCGTATTCTGAAATAGAACGCGGATGATCGCCGCATCAGATAAGGAGCACGCATTTGTGCGGCCTCAACGGATCGTATGTTCAATTTTGGAAGACGGTCTGCCTGCCTCACTGGGGCAACCTGTGGACCTTGTGACAATTAGTCGGTGGCCAACACGGTGTGTCGTCTCAGTCGGTCCTGTCTTGGCAGATAGCGAGCCGTCTAACTCATATCTACCGAACCAAATGTGTACCAAGAGGTCCACACTGAGATCGACAATATCCCTCAGATAGAACCTATTCAGGCACTTACAAGAAGGGTGGCGGAGACGGAGGGATTCGAACCCTCGATACCCGTAGTAGGTATGGTTCCTTAGCAGGGAACTGGTTTCAGCCACTCACCCACGTCTCCGCAACGCTCGCACTGCGTTTTCGCTGCGAAGGCGCGCTATAGGCGCGGCGATTGCCAGCGGCAAGGTACCTCTTTTCAAAAAATTGGCGAGGGGCAGCGGATAGGGCGGATCTATTGGGGGGCGCAGGCGGGCTCGCGCCGTGAATATGCATATGAGGCGAGCGCTAAACCGCCCTATTTGCGCGATCCATCCGGAAATCGATTCGGTTCATCGTGTTTTCGATTCGATTCATCGCCGGGCAATTGTCGGACGTGCAGCAAAGGACTCTGCTTGGCCCTGAACAGGCCTGAAAACGGCAATAGGAAGGTTAAACCTGATGGTTTTACAGCAGCTGATCACCCGGACAGGTCTCGCATTTGCGGGAAGCATCGCGCTTTTGAGCGCCCCTTTGGCTGCCCAAGGGGTGGAAACATTCGATCCTGATGAGGCCTATGATGCCTCGGCCCAGGCCGATCTTGCGCCAATCGATGGCGATTTGGACTCTGCCAGCGCCGCAGCGACAGGCAGCAATGCGCCGGTGCCGGTGCCAGCGAGTAATGGCACTTCGACGCAGTGGGGCGTTTCATCTCCTGCATCGCAGCCAGCGCAGCCGACCTTTGATGATGAGTTCGCGACATATTCCACTGATACGCAGACGGCTCCTGAATGGTCGAACCCAGATGCTGCCGGTGAGGTTGGCGCTGATCCATCGATCCAAGCGGTCAATGCCGACACTTACGGCGAAGATGATCTGATCGGCGCGGCTGAAGGCGTATTTGGTAAAGGCGCAGAGGGCCTGGCCGGACTGATTGAAGACTTGCTTAAGAAACAGGGCGAGCCCAACGGCTATATCATCGGCCGCGAGGCTGGCGGCGCGTTCATCGTTGGCGCGCGTTATGGTTCAGGCACATTGCACCACAAGATCGAAGGTGAGCGCAAAGTCTATTGGACTGGGCCATCGATCGGTTTTGATGCGGGCGCCAATGCGGGCAACACCTTCGTACTGGTCTACAACCTCCACGATACCGAGGAGCTGTACGAGCGCTATCCAGCGGGTGAAGGCCAAGCCTATCTCGTTGGCGGCATGCACGCGAGCTACATGCGCAAAGGCGACGTTGTGTTGATCCCAATCCGCGTCGGCGCTGGCCTGCGGCTTGGCGTGAACGCGGGCTATATGAAGTTTTCCAAGAAGCAGCGCTGGCTACCGTTCTAAGCCAAACAGGATTTCTTCTGAAATAAGTCGGGCGCAATAGCGCAAAAGCTGGTTGCGGCATCGCTCGCCACGCGGCATTGCGCATGGCGTTATGCTCAATCGACTCGAAACCCAATCGCCCGACGCGCTGCTCGCGCTGATCAAGCTCTACGCCGACGACAGTCGCACCGATAAGATCGACCTTGGTGTCGGTGTCTATCGCACCGATGACGGCGACACGCCGGTGTTTGCCGCGATCAAGGCGGCGGAGCAGCGGCTGGTCGATACTCAGGACAGCAAAAGCTATCTCGGGCCAGAGGGCGACATGGGCTTCGTCAATGCGCTGATGCCCTATATCTTCGGCGATGATGCCACGATGGGCGGACGCATCGCTGGGATGCAGACCCCCGGCGGGACCGGCGCGGTTCGGCTTGCAGCGGCTCTGGCCCAGAAAGCTGGGCTGGAGCGGCTTTATATGGGCACGCCAAGCTGGCCCAATCACGCGCAGATCTTTCGCGATATCGAGCTCGAATTTGCTCCGTTTGAACACGCCAAGTCAGATGGCACCGCGAATATCGACGGCGTGCTAGAGGCCATTCGCTCTGCGCAGCCCAATTCCGGCATTCTTCTGCATGGCTGCTGTCACAACCCGACGGGCGTGGAATACACCGCCGAGCAATGGGATGCGATTGGTGATGCCATCGCGGAAACCGGCATCTTCCCGATCATTGACACCGCCTATCAAGGGCTGGGTGATGGCTTGGAAGAAGACGCCGTCGGCCTGCGCAGCGTGCTGGCGAAAGTGCCAGAGGCTTTTATCGCTTACAGCTGCGACAAGAACTTCGGCATGTACCGCGACCGAGTCGGAGCGTTTTACATCATGGCCGACGATCAGGCCGTGCTCGACAAAGCGTTTACGAACGCCAATGCGCTGGCACGGGCAAGCTGGTCTATGCCGCCTGATCATGGCGGCTCAGCGGTGCGCGAGATCTTGCGCGATGGTGAGCTGACACGGCTGTGGCTCGATGAGCTGGATACAATGCGCGAGCGGATGCGGCAAGTACGCGCCCGCCTAGCGGAGGCCGGACAGACAGGCGGGGTCGATCTGACGCCGCTGGGCCAGCAAAATGGCCTGTTCTCCGTGCTTCCGGTGAGTAAGGAGCAAGTGGCGATGCTGCGCGAGAACCATGGGATTTACATGGCCGGATCTGGCCGGATCAATATCGCTGGCCTCAACATGGGCAATATCGACCGGTTCATCGCCGCCGTTGCTGACGTTACCGCGTAAGGGCGCTTCGGGGATGGACCGTCAGCCAATCCTTGAAGGTGACCGGGTTCTCCTAAGGCCCCTGCGCGAAGAGGATTGGGAGGCGCTGTTTGCCATCGCCTCTGATCCCGCCGTGTGGGAACAGCACCCGATGCATGATCGCTGGCGCGAGGATGTGTTCCGCGCGTTCTTCGACGATGCGATGGCGCAAGGCGGGGCTTTGGCCGTCATCGACAAGACCAAAGATGTAATCATTGGTTCGACCCGGTTTCAGGCTTATGACGAAGCGGATGGCGGATCGGTTGAGATCGGCTGGACGTTTCTTGCCCCGCGCTATTGGGGGCGCGGCCTCAATCCAGAAATGAAGCGTTTGATGCTCGAACACGCTTTTGAAAGCGTCGCGCGGGTCGATTTTCGGGTTGGGGAAACCAATTACCGCTCGCGTATTGCGCTGGAAAACATTGGTGCTGAGCGTTCGCGTCGCACTGAGCTCGCCCAATATCAGGGCAGGCGGGTGCTCCACATCGTCTATGAAATTACCGCCGAAAGCTTTGCCTCTGGGCCGCTCGTCTCAAATGCGTCCGACGATGACGGTGGCGACGAAGCTGGCGAAAGCTAGCGGACCGCTTGCAGGCTCTGCATCCGCTTGAGATAGCGCGCGAGCACATCAATTTCGAGATTGACCTGATCCCCCACTTTCAGTTGGCCAAGAGTGGTGACCTCGCTGGTGTGCGGAATGATATTGAGCGCAAAGTCGCAGGCACCGTCTTGGCGGTCACGCACATCATTCACCGTCAGGGACACGCCATCCACTGTGATCGAGCCCTTGGCCGCGATAAAGGGCGCCATGCTGGCCCGCGCACGGATCGCGACCTTCCACGAATCGCCCTGCTGTTTGGCCAGTACAACCTCGCCAATCGAATCGACATGGCCGGTCACGATATGGCCGCCAATCTCGTCGCCAACGCGCAGGCTTGGCTCGATGTTGAGTGTGCGACCCTCGGTCCACATGTCTCGGACTGTGCAGGATACGGTCTCGCCTGAGACGTCCACATCAAACCAGGCGTCGCCGACCTCTCCGCCGCGATCAATCACCGTCAGGCACACGCCAGAGCACGCGATAGACGCGCCAATGTCGATCCGCGCGGGGTCCAATGGCGCGGCAATCCGGACGCGCAGATCGCCGCGCTGGTCGAGGGATTGGATCGTGCCGATGGCGGTAACAATTCCGGTAAACATGAATGCGTTCCTTGTTAGCGCTGACGCAGATACGACGTGAACGTGTCTCTGCCAAGCTGGCGATGATCTGCGCTGGCCCAGCGGCCATGCGCCGCGTCCAGCGAAGTGAGCTCCAATGCGCCTAGGCCGCGCAGGCCGTCGCCGATGATAATGGGCGCGCGGTACAGATGAAGCTCATCAACGAGGTCTTCTTTCAGAAAGCTTGCCGCTGTCTGCGAGCCTCCCTCAACATAGAGATGCTGCACGCCTTCAAGCGCACTTATCTCGCTTGGCGCGCCAATGGTTTGAACGCCCTCCGGCGCGTCGCGGCGGGTCAGCACGACGCGCGATGGACTGCGCGCTTCAAGGCCGGGCAGGCGAACATTGAGGCGCGGTTGATCCGCGCGCCATGTGCCTCCACCAACTAGTATCGCATCATTGCGAGCGCGCTGAGCATGAACATGGGCGCGGGAAGCTTCGCCAGTGATCCATTGGCTGGTCCCATCGTCCAGCGCGATGCATCCATCCAATGACATAGCGAGCTTCAGCGTCACATAGGGACGGTTGAGCCCCGCCCGCGTCAAATAGCCAGCGAGGCTGCGCTGCGCGCCCCCATGGTCAAGCACGGTCACTTCGATCCCGGCTGTGCGCAGGCGGTCCGTACCAGCGCCTGCGGTGCGCGGATCAGGGTCAGTCTGTCCGATGACAACCCGCGCTGGCTGAGCGGAGGCGAGCAAGTCTGCGCAGGATGGCCCGCGCTCTGATTTGTGAGCGCATGGCTCCAATGTGACGTAAATGGTCGCGCCATTCGCGCCGTCTGAGCTTAGAGTGGATAGGGCATGCGCCTCTGCATGTGGACGGCCGCCCGGCTGTGTCCAACCGCGAGCAATCAGCCGGTCATCGCGCACGACCAGCGCGGCGACACCGGGGTTGGGGCGGCTGAGCGGGCGAGCGCGGGCAGACAGCCGTGCGGCGGCCTCCATCCAGACATCGTCGGAATGTGCGGCCCGCAAAGTTATGGCGCTTCGCTTTCGCTGCTCACCGCCGATGTTTGCTCGTTGCGGGAGGAAAGCGCCTCGAGGCGTGCCGCTTCGGCGGCCTCTGCGGCGCGGTCCGCTTCTGCTTGGCGCTCCATTTCTTCAACGTCGAAACCGCTCGCTGCGCCCAAAGCCTTATAGGCATCGCGTTTGCGTTGCTCATATTCCGCGATGCGGGCCGCGCGCGCGTCCTTGGCGGCCTGATTTTCCTCGTTGGAGGCGATGATTTCGTCGTCCGTGCGATCCGGCGCGAAGCTGGTGATGTAGGTCACGCTTGGGCGCTCTGGCGGCATATAGGCGGTTTCGGATGTGGCCCACAGCATGATCAGCGCGAAAGGCATCGAAGACACGAACAGGATCGGCCAGCGATAGGGGTTGGGCTTGCGAAACTCCGACCAGAAGTCTGCAATGCCGGCCTTTGGATTGAAACGTGATTTCGACAGCATGGCGGTAATATAGGGCGCAAATGGGAGCTATGCCAGTGGTGCTTTTGAGCGAGCGCTCGCCCTAGCCAAAGCTGGCATAGAGGGTGCGGCCCTGTTCCTTTAACCAGCGATCAGCGCGGCTGATGTCCTCTTCATAAAGATCATCGAGCAGCGCGTAGAATGCCGGGCTGTGATCGAAATGGACCAGATGGGTGACTTCATGCGCGGCGACTGAGCGCCGGACAAAGTCTGGCGCCTGCACCAATCGCCAATTGATCCGAATTTGGCTTTTCTCAGAGCAACTGCCCCAGCGTTTTTGCGCGCGCGACAGGCCAACGGGCACTTTTGCCAGGTCAGCGCGCTCGCAATAGTCCGACACATCCTGTTCGAACAGCGCCAGAGCCTCGCGCTCGAGCCAGCTCTTAAGGCGCTTCTCCAGCGCGTTTTCCGGCCCGCCAATCTGGATCTGATCGCCCATTTTGCGGGGGCGGCGCGGGGCATCCTGCGACCACTCGACGACGAGTGGCTCCCCGCGAAACAGGATTTCACCGCCGGGCTGAGGCGCACAGCGGCGCGGGATGCGCGCCAATTGCTCGGTCAGCCATTCGGTGCGCGAGCGTGCGAAATTGAGCGCCTCGCCCGTGCGCGCCCATGCTGGCATGCTGATGCGCACTTCGCTACCATCGGGCGCGAGGCGCAAAGTCAGCCGCTTGGCGTTCTTCATGCGCCTGAGCGCAATCGGCAAGGTTTGATCGCCCAGCTCAATCTCGTGGGTGACAGGCTTATCGGTCTCTGCGCGGCGCAGCCAATCAATCATGGTGCCGCCTTTACGAAAGGCGAGCCGCCCACACCCTCGCCCCATTCGACGATGTGATGTTCGAGCGGGCCAGCGTCATTCTCGCTCACCACCCGGCCAGCCACGGACACACCGGCATGCTTTACCGTTTCGCGGTCGCCGCTGATCAGATAGTGCCATTCGGGCAAATCGCGTCCTTCCGCCCGCATCCGATAGGCGCAGGTCGAGGGCAGCCAGGGCACATCTTCCACGATCTTGAGCGTTAAGCGCAGGCAATCGGGCACGAAAGCCTTGCGGTTGCGATAGTCGCTGCACTGCGCGCTGTCGCAATCGAGCAATTTGCAGGCCACGTTAGTGTCCGTGATCTCGCCCGTGTCAGCGTCTTCGATCTTATGCAGGCAGCAGCGCCCGCAGCCATCGCAAAGGGCTTCCCATTCGGCGCGCTTAAGCTCTGCGAGCTTAAGCGTCCAAAATTCGTCCCTTAGCTCACCCATTTGTCGAGTTCTGCTGCGACCGCCTCTGGCCCTTGATCGGTTGGCAGAGTAGCAAGCGGCTCGCCATTGGGGCCAAACAGGTATGTGATGGTCGAATGGTTGATCAGATATCCGCCGCCCGGCGTGTCTTCACCGCGCTCATAAAAGATGCGGAAATTGTCCGCCGCCGTTTTGACCTGTTCAGCGCTGCCGGTGAGGCCAATCAAATCATCAGAAAAGGCCGAGGCAAATTCGCCAACGATCTCCGGCGTATCGCGCTCTGTATCGACCGAGATAAAGATCGGCTGGATATTGTCTGCGCGCTCCGGCGAGCTATCGGCAAACTGGCCAAGCCCCTGGACCATGCGCTGCACATCGGTCGGGCAGATGTCCGGGCAAAAGGCAAAGCCGAAATAGACGATCCGGTATTGCCCATCAAAGTCCGCCCAGCGCACGGTTTCCCCGGTGGAGCTGATCAGCTCGAACGAGCCGCCAATATCTGCGCCAGCGAGCGGCGGTTCCGCGGCTTCTTCTGCGGCGTTTGGCATGCCAGAGCAGCCCGCCAAAGCCAGGCTGGCGGCAAGCGCGAGGCTCGCGAAAAAACGTGGGGCTGGCTTCAAGGTGTTGGCGCGCTGGTTCATGGTCTGCTAACTGAGCTTAGTTCAAAAGGATCGAAGCATTGGGGCTCCGCTTATCTGCGCCCTCAATAATGATCTGGCAGGAAATGTGAAAGGATAGAAGCTTGGGGCGCTCATTTTTGCGCAGTGTTGGCGCTGCGGCGGTATTGGCTTGCGGCGGAGCAGCAGCCTTGGGGCTAAGCGGTACGGTATTGACTACGCTGCGGCGGCTGCACAGGGTTTTTCCGACGGATTTGAGTTTCTGAAAGCGGTAAAAGACCGCGACGGCGATGCGGCGACGGCTTTCCTGAATGAGCCGGGCACGACCATCGTCAACAGCCGCGACATCACCTCTGGCGAGACGGGACTGCACATTGTGGTTGCCCGCCGCGACACCGTTTGGGTGCGCTTCCTGCTGCAGCGCGGGGCCAATCCCAATATCCGCGATAAAAAGGGTGTAACCCCGCTGCAAATGGCCACCACGCTTGGCTTTGTTGATGGAGTGGAGGAGCTGATCAAGCGCGGCGCGCAGGTCGATGTGAGCGACCGTGCAGGTGAAACCCCGCTGATCGCCGCTGTGCATCGGCGTGACACTGCGGTCATCCGTTTGCTGCTCGACAAGGGCGCTGATCCCGACCGCAATGACAATTCCGGCCGCTCCGCACGGGACTATGTTGAGCTCATGAATTCCAACAGTGCAATCCTCGCAGAATTCACGCGCGCCGATAAAGAACGCCAAGAAAAGGGAACGGATCGCAATTACGGGCCTTCTTTCTGATATGACCGATTTTTCTGACATGACCCTGGATGAGCTGCGCGTTGCACTGGCTCCAGATATCGCAGCTTCGGCTATCTTCGATGGCTGGAACGAGACGGCATTGCTGGCCGCTGCCGACATGGCGGGGGCTGATCCAGATGTTGCAAAGCTGGCCTATCCTGGCGGCGCGATGGACATGATCTCAGCGTGGATCGAGAATATCGACGCGCAGATGGAAGCGGAATGGCCCGCTGAAAAGCTGGCTGAATTGAAAATTCGTGAGCGCATTCGTGAACTCGTCGCGTTTCGCTTAAAGGCGGTTGATGGGCTCGATGAGGCTCTGCGCCGGGCGCTTTCGATCATGGCTATGCCGCACAATGCCCCGGCATCGCTCAAGATCGGCTGGAATTCAGCGGATTTGATGTGGCGGCTCGCTGGCGACACCGCGACCGATTACAACCACTACACCAAGCGCACGATCCTGGCCGGGATCTACAGCGCGACATTGGCTGTCTTTGTCAATGATGACAGCGAAGGCAAAGAGGCAACCTACGCCTTCCTTGATCGCCGCATTGATGGCGTCATGAAGTTTGAAAAAGCCAAGGCTAAGTTTCTCGGCGGAGAGCGCGAGACGTTCAGCCTGTCCCGCTTCCTCGGCCGCCTGCGTTACCCAAGCACATAAGGTTACCGCCAAGATGGAGGTGGATAAGCGCGTTCAGCGCTCGCCTCTGCTTGCCTGCTCGCTTATGACAATAGGGAATCGCAAACACGGGCCGCGGGCATTACCGCGTTCTCAGGCAACACAAGCAAAGGGTTTCAAGACATGGCGGGTTCGCTCAACAAAGTAATGCTGATCGGCAATTTGGGCGCTGACCCCGAAATTCGCAGTTTCCAAAATGGCGGCAAGGTTGCCAATCTGCGTATCGCGACCAGCGAAACCTGGAAAGATCGTAACACGGGTGAGCGTCAGGAAAAGACCGAGTGGCACACTGTCGCGATTTTCTCCGAAGGCCTCGTCAACGTGGTCGAAAACTACCTCAAGAAGGGCTCAAAAGTCTTTATCGAGGGCAAGCTCCAGACTCGCAAATGGCAGGACCAGTCGGGCAATGATCGCTATTCCACCGAAGTGGTGCTGCGCGGTTTTGACGGCACGCTGACCATGCTCGACGGCCGCGGCGAAGGCGGCGGTGGTGGTGGTCGCTCAGGCGGCGGCTATGGCGGCGGCGGTGGTCAAGGAGGCGGCCAAGGCGGCGGTTCCGGAGGCGGCGGCTGGAACCAAGGTGGCGGCGGCTCCGGCGGGGGCAATCAAGGCGGCGGGAACGCTGGCGGCGGCGGAGGCTACGATGACCTCGACGACGACATCCCGTTCTGATCGGTTCAAACCAACCCAAACATCACAGAGCCTCGCAGACAATTCTGCGGGGCTTTTTGTTTGCCGACTTACGGAATGTTAAAAGAGTTTGACATTTTCAGAGAAATGTTAAAAGGTTTATACATTATCGCCGCAAGAGAGGAATGCGTAAATGACGTACCGCAAGATGTTTTGGCTGACGGCTGCTTTGGCTTTTGGAACCGCTCTGGTTGCGGGTTTCATAATCGGAAGAACCGTGCCGGCGACTGGCGGCGTTGATAACCCAGAGCTTGTCCTGCCCGCTTTGTTTGGGGTTGCTGGCGTCGTTGCTTTCGCGTCCTGGCTGTGGTGGCAAAAAACCGATGACCTGCAGCAACAAGGTCAACTGATCAGCTGGTGGTGGGGCGGAAATATCGGCGCGGCAGTCATGCTGATCACGCTGGTGGTGATGACCGGTCGGCATAGTGAAATGAGTATGGGCGCGGGATATGTATTCGGCGCTGAGTTTGCCGGAATGCTGATTGTCTGGCTCGTCTGGAAATTCCGCGGCCGGGGCGCGGCAGAATGAAAAACTGCCTGCGCGATCTGCGCAAAGGGCGAGGCCTCAATCAAGCTGACCTTGCCGAGGCTCTGGAGGTTTCGCGCCAGACGATCATCGCGGTGGAGGCCGACAAATACGATCCCTCACTGCCGATGGCGTACCGCTTGGCGGCCTATTTCGATGTCCCAGTGGAAGAGCTGTTCTTCAATCCGTGGAAGGTCGGCGCACAGAGCTAGCCATAGATCGCTTCGGCAATTCGTGCCCAACCATCCGATGGGCCAACGATAAACCTCAAGGGAGCGCCGCCAACGGCGACCACAAAGCCAAGCACGCTGGCCCAATGGGGGCGACCTCGTGTCTTCCAGTCATAGACCAAGAAAGAACCTGAAATCGCCAGAGCCGCCACGCCCGGTCGGGGCTCAAACCCTGTCGTGAGACCCAGGCGCGCGGTAGCCGGTGGCAGCATCATCAGCCCTGCCAGCACCATAAGACGTTTGTGTGCAGCCCCTTTACTGCGGTTCCACAGAGCCAGCGCGTAAAACACGATGAAGCCCAGCAAATCCATGGTCGGAAAGATGGCCGAACCCGCTGGTGTCATACCACCGATCGAAGTCGACGGGTTGGAGACGACAGATCTAACCGCGAAGATACCAGTCACAACGATCATGATCACCAAAACGATGCTGGTCTGACCCAGTTTTTTGTGAAGATCAAAATTCGCAGTGCCGATCAACCGTGCTTGGCCCGCAGTGACTAAAAACCAACTGAGCGTGATGATGCCATGAAAGGTTATCAGGGGTGAGGGCGGAAATGGAAACTCTGGAAGATAAAGGGCAGATGCGCCGAAGCCTGCAAAGATCAAGACGATCATCAGCACAGTGATGTTCAAGAAAAAGCGTTCGGAGCGCGGATTAGCCGTCAATGATACCCCCAAGCAATGTCGACCCATCTGCGGTCTAGGACTAAGCGTATTGCGATGCAAATTTCCGTCGGAATCTCAGTCCATTTTCAGCGCTCTTAGCGCTTCGGCGAGCGGCCCGGATGGCTCGCCTTCTGCAACGATGCCCGCCTTGGCGCGCACGGCATCGGCGTTTGGTCCTTCGGCGTATGGATCAATTGCGAGGCCCAGACTTTGCGCGACTGCTTCGCCCAGATCAAAGGCGTCGCCTGAATATTCAATCTCGTCGAGGTCTTCGTCTGACAATTCGATCTCGAGGTCTTCAGTCGCATCGGCGAGGGCTGCGCGGGTTGTCTCCGCATCGACAAATTTGAGCGCAATCTCCTCGCTCACTTCAACCGGAAATTCTTCGCCCGATATGGCGCATATCTGCATGAATTGTGCACGCATGGCTCCATTGGCGCGCACTCCGCCGGTCGCGGCACCTTCCAGAGATATTTCGGCGATAAGGGACGAGATGCTGGCCAGCGCAAACCGGCTCGCGAGCGCCGCTCTTTCGGCCTCTTCTGCCTCAACCACGATAGGCTTCGCAGGCAGAGGCCGGACCTTGACCATGCGGCTGAGTTCCGGCGTGCTCATGTTACACCTTGCGCCTTGATCACTTGCTCATCGCTCAGCGCCGCCAATCGAACGGAGAGCTCTTGCAGCTTGCCCGAAACACAGGCGGCTGATGCCGCTTCATCGCGGCCTTCCAAAAAGGTCACATTGCGCGCGACAGCGTCCGTAATTTTGGCAGAATCGCCTTCGCCAAAGGCGCTGCGATACGCGCCCAGACGGCCGCCGAGCACGCCCATCAGTTTGCCAACGCGTTTGCCCACGACCACATCGTTGACGCCAAATTCGCGCAATTGCCCCTCCATGTCCTCAACGAACAGCTCGGCCAGCAGAGCGCTTTCGCTGCGCATTTCCGCGGCCTCCACGCGCAGGATCACGACGCTCAGCACAGCGGTGATCATGTCGAACCGGCCATCCACGCTGTCATCGACACCGCATTCCGAATAATAGCTTGGCTCGCGCGCAAGCTCGATCACGCGGTGCCACAGCGGGCGCACTTTCTCACGCGGATCAGGCGCGGTCCCCAGCAGTTTCGATAGGAATGACATTAAGGGCCCTTTCGCCTCAAAGTTCAGCCTCGCGGGCACAAATCTCTGCCGCATTCAGCCAGAATTCAACCAATTCACCCCAGCTGCAATCGACAGCGGCGTTGCAAGGCATGAACGAGGGCCTTAAAGCCCAGTGTCACGCGATATAGGATACGGTGCGGCGCGGGCAATAGATGCCCCTCGCTGATATTGAGCGAAATGAAGGAACGGCAGACGCAATGAACAGGCTTGATCGAGCAGGACGCGCAAAACTCTGGCGCAAGAGCCGAGTGCTCGCTTTGGTGGCTGGCGCTGGCTTAACCTTGGCCGGGTGCTCGTCCATCCAGGAAACGCGCGGCTATGTTGTCGACAATGTCCTGCTGCAATCGGTTCAACCTGGAATTGATAATCAGCGCTCTGTTGAAGGCACGCTGGGTCGCCCAAGCTTCACCAGTCAATATGGCGAGCCAACCTGGTATTATGTCTCCAGTGTCACGGGCCGCCGCCCATTGGTGCGCCCGCGCATTCGCCAGCATTCCGTTCTTGCGGTGAAATTCGATGCTGAGGGCAATGTGGCGTCGGTTGAGAATGCCGGGCTGGATCAAGTCGTCTTCCTGACGCCGGATGGCGATAAGACGCCGACCCTGGGCCGCGAGCGCGGTTTCCTAGAAGACCTGTTCGGCAATATCGGCACGGTTGGCTCCGGCGTTGGGCCGGGCGGCCCGCAGTAGCGCTTGCTTGATTGCCGGATTTGAGCGCCCATATCGCTTGCCATGAGTAACGATACGGCGAGCCACGGCCTGACCCAGTGGCACGGCACCACCATTGTTGGCGTGAAGCGCGATGGCAAAATTGTCATCGCGGGCGATGGCCAGGTTTCCATGGGCAACACCGTGATGAAACCCAATGCGCGCAAGGTTCGCCGGATCGGTGAGGGCGGCAAGGTCGTCGCTGGCTTTGCAGGTGCGACCGCCGATGCCTTCACTCTGTTTGAGCGGCTAGAGAAAAAGCTGGAGCAATATTCCGGCCAATTGCTGCGCTCCGCAGTCGAGCTCGCCAAGGATTGGCGGACGGACAAATACCTACGCAATCTTGAAGCCTTGATGATCGTTGCGGACAGCGAGACCTTGCTGGTGCTGACCGGCAATGGCGACGTGCTGGAGCCGGAAGGCGGCATCGCGGCGATTGGGTCGGGCGGCAATTATGCGCTCGCCGCGGCTAAAGCGCTGGCTGATTATGAGAGCGATGCGGAGCAAATCGCGACCAAGGCAATGGCCGTGGCGGCGGACATTTGCGTCTTCACCAATGGCAATGTGACACTCGAAACGGTTTGAGCTCGCTGACCGCTGAGCTTCCTCTTTCTTCCTAACGGATAATCATGACAGACAATCTTACACCCAAGGCAATTGTTGCTGCGCTCGATGAGCATATCATTGGCCAAAAGGACGCCAAGCGCGCCGTTGCGGTCGCGCTGCGCAATCGCTGGCGCAGGCAGAGGCTGAACGCGGATTTGCGCGATGAGGTGACGCCAAAGAACATCCTGATGATCGGGCCAACTGGCTGCGGTAAAACGGAGATCAGCCATGCGGCTCGCGAAGCTGGCTGAAGCGCCATTCGTGAAGATCGAGGCGACCAAGTTCACCGAGGTCGGCTATGTTGGCCGCGATGTGGAGCAGATTGCGCGCGATCTCGCCGAAGAAGCAATCAGGCTTGAAAAAGAGCGCCGAGCGCGAGGCCGTGCGCGAAGCCGCTTCTGATGCGGCGATGGAGCGCCTGCTCAACGCTTTGGTCGGCGACAACGCCTCAGAGGCGACCCGCGAGAGCTTCCGCCAGCGCATCATTCAAGACGCGATGAACGAAGTAGAGGTCGAAATCGACGTGACCGAGGCGCCCAACATGCCGTTTGATATGGGCAATATGGGCGGCAATATGGGCATGATCGACCTGTCGGACATGATGGGCAAAGCGCTCGGCAAAACGCCAACGAAACGCCGGAAAATGCGCGTGCCAGAGGCGTGGGATAAGCTTGTCGATGAAGAGGCGGACAAGCGGCTCGATGATGACGATGTTGCGCAAACGGCTTTGCGCAATGCGGAAACCAACGGGATCGTGTTCCTCGACGAGATCGACAAGATCGCCGTCTCTGATGTGCGCGGCGGCTCCGTCAGCCGAGAGGGCGTGCAGCGTGACCTTTTGCCGCTGATCGAGGGAACGACGGTCAGCACCAAATATGGCCCGATGAAAACCGATCACGTGCTGTTTATCGCCAGCGGCGCGTTTCATCTTGCCAAGCCATCGGACATGCTGCCTGAATTGCAGGGGCGCTTGCCGATCCGGGTCGAGCTGCGCGCGCTGACCGAAGAGGACTTTGTGCGCATTCTGGGTGAGACCAAGGCCAATCTGGTCGAGCAATATCGCGCGCTGATCGGCACAGAAGATGTCACCTTGGACTTCAAGGATGATGCGGTCAGCGAAATCGCTAAGATCGCTGCGCAAGTGAATGAGAGCGTCGAGAATATCGGTGCACGGCGTTTGCAAACCGTGATGGAAAAACTGCTCGAAGAGATCAGCTTTGAGGCCGAAGAGCACCAAGGCGAGACTATCACAATCGATGCCGAATATGTGCGCGGCCGCCTGACCGAGCTGGCTGGCAATAGCGATCTGTCGAAATATATCCTGTGACGGAAGGGCCTGTCAGCGATTTGGCCGCGATGCTGGCTGGCATGGATCCGCTTCTTTCGGAGGGATCATATAGTTTCGTTAGTCTCAAGCCAGAAGATGGCCTTGGCGCATCGATAGATGATCCTTTCGCTATGATCCAAGAGGATGAAGGCGTCACATTCATCGTACCAACTGGGACGTTACGTCTTCTGTCTCCCATTGTTACTGAAAAGGATGGAGTGACGCAGATTCGGCCTGGTGATGATCGCGATTTGCATGATGGTGTTAACCCAGAGTTCGCGCGCATTACCTTGCAAGTTCACTCTGATCTGGAAGGCGTTGGCCTGACTGCCGCTGTATCCTCGGCACTCGCGGGGGCTGGTATCTCTTGCAATGTCGTCGCGGCGTTTCACCATGATCATCTGTTTGTCCCATGGGACAGTCGCGTCGAGGCAATGGATATCCTCAAGCGGCTCGCCAACGACGCAGGTCGATGATTCTCAACCCTTCGGCGAGCGAGCCTACGATCATTGCTTGAGCTCGCGCGCTAAGAACGCTTTAACGGTGCCCAACAACTTTCACGATTGGGGACTGAAAGCATGATCACTCAGACATTTCGCCGCACTATTCTTGCCAGCGTTGCAACCGCTGCTCTGGCCATGGGCGCGCCCGCCTTTGCCGATGACCATTCCGGTGACGGCGCGCAGGCGGCTCCAACGCTCTCTGCCCCGAAGATTGAATACACCCGCTGGCAGCTCGATAACGGCCTGACCGTGATTGCCCTGCCAGACAACACGACGGCGAATGTCACGACATCGCTGTGGTACAAGGTTGGCTCCAAGCATGACCCAGAGGGCCGCTCCGGTTTCTCGCATTTGTTCGAGCATATCCTCAGTCGCAAGACGGTGAATATGCCGTACAATATGATCAACAAACTGACCGAGGATGTTGGCGGCCAGCGCAATGCCTCCAACTGGATTGATCGCACCAATTACTTCGAAACGGTGCCAGCGCAATATCTCGAAACGATGCTGTGGACCCACCGCGAGCGTATGGCATTCCCCGTGGTCGATGCCGAGGTGTTTGAGAACGAGCGCAATGTCGTAAAGGAAGAGCTGCGCACCCGCGTGCTTGCACCGCCTTATGGTCAGCTTCAGCGGATCGTGATTCCAGAAAACGCCTATGACGTGCTGCCGATGCGCCGTCCCGGCATTGGTTCAATCGAAGATTTGGACTCCGCGACTTTGGATGATGCCCGCGCGTTTCATCAGGCTTATTATGGTCCCGACACAGCCACCCTGATTGTTGCCGGCAATTTCGAAATGGAAAAGCTGCGCGGGCTGGTCGACCAGTATTTTGCCGATATCGAACCGCGGGATAATCCGATCAGCCTGGAGATTGAAGGCGAAGAGCCGGTTCGCACGGAGCCGCGTGCAATCGCTGCGACCGCGCCAAATGTCCCGCTGCCAGTGGTTGGCGGCGTATGGAAAGCCCCGTCCGTCAGCAGCGAAGATGCAGCCGCGATTGAAGTGCTGTCCGCGATTATGGCACGCGGCCAAAGCAGCCGCCTGCACACGGCCTTGGTGCGCACCGGGAAAGCGGTTCAGGCCGCCCATTTCGATACGATGACAATGGACGGCGGCTTCATTGCTAATTTTGCCGTGCTCAGCCCGGCGGCGAATTCCGAGGAAGCGAACGCAATTCTCAACGCTGAGCTCGAACGTATTCGCACAGAGCCAGTGACCGATGCGGAGCTGACCGAGGCGAAGAACGAGATTTTCTCCTCAGCTCTGTCTCAGCGTCAGACTGTTCGCGGGCGCGCTTTTGAGCTGGGTGAGGCTTTGGTCTCAACCGGCAATCCCGATGCCGCCGACGCGCGGCTTGCCCGAATTGCTTCGGTCACCGCCGAAGACGTGCAGCGGGCCGCGGCCAAATGGCTCGATCCAAATGCGAAAGTGTCGATGACCTACACGGCTGGTGAGGATGATCCGGCGACCTATGCCAATCCAGTGCCGCGCCCAAGTTATGGAACGGTGCCGCCTGCCACGGGCGAACCGCTGGAGCTGCTTCCGGAAGGGGAACGCATGGCGCCGCCAGCTCCGATTGACGCGCCGGAGGTTGTGCGCAGCGACTTTGTGACGAGCACGCTGGCCAATGGCATTCCGTTGGTCACGACGCAGACCAGCGACGTGCCAATCGCAACAATTACGATCGTGTTCCCGGGCGGAGACGCGAGCGATCCCGCTGACAAGGCTGGCCTTGCCGGATTTGTCGCAGGCCTCGCCGATCAGGGAACGGCAACGCGCAGCGCGCCAGAGATTGCTGCGACGCTTGAGTCGCTTGGCGCATCGCTCAACATCAGCAGCAGCCCGGACGGCACCTTTGCCAGCCTGACCGCGCCAACGGTCAATCTGAACAAAGCCGGAGAGGTGCTGGTCGATATCATCCAGAACGCCAGTTACCCGACCGAGGAACTGGAGCGGGAACGCAAGCGCGCGATGGATGGAATCGACGCGACGCTCAAAGATCCAAGCTCGCTCGCCGGATTGGTCGCGACCCGCGTGATGTATGGCGATGCGCCCTATGGCCGGGTCGCCACGGTCAGCAGCATTCCTAACATCACCCGCGAAGACCTGCTGGCAACCCGCGCGGCCTATTGGCATCCGCAGACGGCCAAGATCGTGGTCAGCGGCGGTATTGCTGCGGACGAAGCGGCAACACTGGCAGGCGGTTTGTTCGGCGAGTGGGAGGCCAGCAGCGCACCGCCCGCAATGGTCGCGAACCCTGCTGGCAGCGGCACTGCCCCGCGCACTTTGGTAATCGACATGCCCAATGCCGGCCAGGCCGCCGTGATTGCCGGCGTTCGCGGCATCTCGCGCTCGGACGAGGATTTTTATCCCGTCTGGCTGGCCAACACAGTGCTGGGATCAGGCTCCAACGGGCGCTTGTTTGAAGAAGTGCGGACCAAGCGCGCGCTAGCCTATGGTGCCTATTCGCAAATGCCTCAGCTGGCCGATGCCGCCGTTTGGCGCGCGATTGCGCAGACTGACCATGCGACAGCCGATGATGTTGCCGCGGTCTTCTTCGAAGAGTTTGAGAAGTTGAGCGCTCAGCCTGCAAGCGAGGATGCGATTGAGAAACGCCGAGCTGTTCCTGGGCGGAGCGATCGCTCGCAGTCTGGAGACAAGCGGCGGGTTCAACGGCCTGGTGGCGAGCGCCATGTTGCGCGGGCTTGAGCCGGATGAGGCGTTCCAGATTGCGGATCGTCTGTCGGATGTGAGTGCGGAAGAAGCCGCTCAGGTCGCGGCGGAATATCTGACCAAGGATCGCACATCGCTTGTGATTGTCGGCAAAGCAGAAGACTTCTTGGAAGACTTGCAAGCTCTGCGCGGCGAGGTCGAAGTGATCGCTTTTGACGATCTCGATCTGGCCGCAAGTAATTTGCGTAAGTCAGCCGCTGCGGCGTCCGCTGGCGGCGAATAAACGCGAGACATAGTAGCGGTGAGGGGCGTTTTGGCCTCTCACTGCTCCGTGTTTTCGGCTTCCTCTTCAGCGTTTTCATTGGCTTGCCGCGCCCACATTTCGGCATAGAGCCCGCGCTTGCTCAGCAGCTCAGCGTGCGTGCCTTGCTCGGCCAAACGCCCAGCCTCCAACACAATAATCTGATCCGCATCGGCAATCGTTGAAAGCCGGTGCGCAATCGCGATGGTCGTGCGGCCAGCGGCGATGCGCCGCAGTGTGGCGAGAATTTCCTGCTCAGTCCGTGTATCAAGCGCGCTGGTCGCCTCATCGAGAAGCAGGATGGGGGGGTCTTTGACGAGAGTGCGAGCAATCGCCACCCGCTGCTTTTCACCACCGGATAGCTTCAGCCCGCGTTCGCCGACCATGGTCTCAAACCCATCGGGCAAACCCTCAATGAGCGGCGTTAGCGCTGCGTCTTGCGCGGCTCGCTCGATCACGTCGTTGTTTGCATCAGCAGCGCCGTATCCGATGTTGTAGTGCAAGGTGTCGTTGAACAGCACGCTGTCCTGCGGGACGATGCCGATTGCCTCGCGCACGCTGGCTTGCGCGACCTGCGCGATGTCTTGGCCATCGATCAAGATCCGGCCGGAGGTCGGGTCATAGAACCGGAACAGCAAACGTCCGATGGTGCTCTTGCCCGCGCCGGAAGGGCCGACAATTGCGACATTGCCAGAGGCTGGCACTTCAAAGCTTAGGCCATGAAGGATCGTGCGTTCCGGATCATAGCCGAAGGTCACATTGTCAAACACCAGATGCGGCTTGTGAACGATGAGCGCTGGAGCGCCCGGCGCATCGCGCACCTCGACCTCTGTATCCATCAATCGGAACATCTCAGCCATATCGACCAGACCCTGGCGGATCGTGCGATACACCCAGCCCAGCAGATCGAGCGGGCGGAACAGCTGCATCAGGAAGGTGTTGACCAGCACCAAGTCACCGACGGTCAGCTCACCCTTGCTCCAGCCCCAAACGGTGTAGGCCATCGCGCCTGCCATCAGGGCATTGGTGATCAGCGACTGCGTTATGTTGAGCAGCCCGAGCGAGTTTTCGCTCTTGACCGCGGCCTCGGCATAGGCCCGCGCTGCTTGGCTGTAACGCTTTTCCTCGCGCTCCTCAGCGCCGAAATATTTGACCGTTTCAAAGTTCAGCAGAGAATCGACCGCGCGGTGCAATGCCTGACCATCGAGGTCGTTCATCTCGCGGCGCAGTTTTGTGCGCCATTCCGTGATCCATCGGGTTACCGCGATATAGGTGACGACCGTGACGGCGGTGGCTGCGACCAGTTCCCAGCCAAAGTTGAGGTAAAAGATCACTCCAACCGCGATCAGCTCAATGGCGGTGGGCGCGATGTTGAACAGCAGGAAGTAAAGCATCATGTCGATGCTCTTCGTGCCGCGTTCGATGATCTTGGTGACCTCGCCCGTCCGGCGCGACAGGTGAAAGCGCAGGCTGAGACGATGAAGGCGGTGGAAGACATCCTCGGCCAGGCTTAAGGTGGCGGCCTGCCCAACGCGCTCGAACACAATGTTGCGCAAATTGTCGAACAGCAGTGAGGTGAAGCGGCCCAGCCCGTAAGCGACGACTAATGCCAGCGCGACCGTTACGCCTTCGCTGACCGGACCGGCCATTGCGTCGGCGGCATGTTTATAGGCGAATGGCAGCGCCAAAGTGACGCCCTTGGCCATAAGTACGAGCACCATTGCAATAACAATGCGCCAGCGCAGGCCCGGATTGTCCTTTGGCCAAAGGTAGGGGAGAAACCGTTTAAGCGTTGCCCAGCTTTCCGCCTCAGGCGGGCGGTTTGCATGGTCAGCGGAAGTGGATGTGTCAGGCGGCATCGGTGGCGACCATGTGGGCGCACCTTATCACAAGCGCAAGGCTCTCAAGCGGCAGGGTTGTTTTAGCTGCGGACTAGAATCGGCTGGGCGTCTTGTTGCGGCGATAGTCGCGGCCAACCGAGCGAGGCAGGTCAAACAGCACGCGTTGCCGCGAGAAGTCGATTGCTACCCGGTCAAACATCTTCAGATGGTTCATGCCCAGTGACAGCACCGGCTTATCCTTAAGGCCCAAAGCTTCAAAGGCTGGTGTGTCAGCGAAGGTGATCGGCACATTTTTGAGATTGACGCCGCCGATCTCCAGACTTCTCACAAATGACATCTCGCCTGAGGCCGAAACGCCATTGACGTCGGTAGTTAGGACGGTTTCCGCGCGCTTGGTGCGAATGCGTTGGCGCAGCGCATTGTTGGCAAGGCTGGCCTGCGCGCCTGTATCGATAATGACGGTGGCCTTCACGCCTTCAACTTCGGCATTGGTGATCAGCAGCTGGCCCAGCTTGTGACGGGCGCGAACCACGATTTCAAAACCGCGCTGGCTGGCTTTCTCTTTGGTGACGTCTTCGATCACCATGGTCTCATCGCGGAAATCGATCAGCACTCTGAAGTCTTGCAGCGTGTCGAGCCCGATGATGCCGTCTGCGCCAACGTGATCTCTGTAGAGAACCGGGGCGGCAAGGTTATGGATGATGCTGCCGCCGAGCTCTAAGCTGTCCAATTCCACCACTTCAACCGGGCGGCGGCTGGCCATGCCCACCAGTGTTGCGGTGCCAAGCGATTCCAGACCCAGAGCATCATTGATGCGGTGCGTGACGGCGGTCGCTTGGCTGCCGGTGTCGATCATGAAGTTGTAAGGGCCCGCGCCATCGATGGTTACAGGCACTGTCATGCGCTCATTGCGCTCTTCTTCTAGGCTCAAAATCTCGGTGTTCGGATTGGTGAAGCTGGGTGCGATCGACTGATCCCCCGTGTGCTGTCCCATGCCAATGAAAGCCATGGAAAGTGCGGGTCCGTACCAGAGATAATGCATAATGTGTCCTATCATGGGCGCAGACTAGGGATGCCGCGCGCCGCCTGAGCTTACCAGACTACCAGACGATTGATGATTGCCCAAACCAAAGCGAGATGGGTCTGCATTTGCAGCAGGATTAAGCGCTTGCCGCGACGGGCGCTGTGCCGCGATTGCGCAGCAGGTCCCATGTCTCGCGCACCTTCGTGTTCCATCCGAACCAGAATGTGGCGGCATAAACACTGGCCCCGGCAAAGCCGTTCCACACCAGATCAATCAGCGGCGAACCGAATGAAGCGTATCGTTGCAGGGCGAGCACAACCAGCGCCATTGCCCCGCAAGCGATGACGGTTGGGGCTATCTCTTTCAATAGAGCGAGCGGCGAGGCGCCGATGCGCGGCAAGGTGAGCGAGAGTGTGATGCAGCACAGCAAGGGCGCAGCGACCCACCAGGCATGGACGAGGCCCATGGCTCCAAATTGAACGCCCCAAAGGAATGCGAGCGGCATGATGATCGCGCCGCACAGGCTGGTCGTCAGATAGACCTGCGTTCGGCCCATGGCATTGGTGACAGGTGAACAGATCAGATGCAGGGCAAAGAACGGCATTGCCAGCGCCAGCCCGCCGACAATCGGGATCATGCCGGCCCATTTCTCGCCGAACAATGTCAGGATGGCCGCTTCACTGGTAAGCGCCAGCCCGACATATATCGGTGCCGTCACCATCATCACCATTCGCGCGGTCTTCAAGAAGTATGGGCCGAGTGGCTTGTTCGCGCGGTGCAGCTCTGAATAGGCGGCAAGCCCAACCTCATTGATCGGCGGCAAGAACCGGCCCGTAACAATCAGCGTGAGGAACAAGGCCTCTGAATAAAGGCCAAGGTCATAAGTCGACATTTGACGGCCCGCGATCACTATGTCGCTTTGGCTTTGAATGATCCAGAAGATTTGGCAGAGCGTCAGCGTGCCGCCAAAGGTCACCAGATCCCACGCACCGCGCGGATCAAATATTGGCTTTACCAATAGGCGCGCCGCAATAGAAAGGCCGATCGCGCGGCTGATAAACATGGCAATCGGTGCGTAGACCAATGACCACACACCGAAGCCGAGCCAAGCGAGCGATAATGCAGTGATAGCCCCAATGGCTGCGCAGGCCATATTGACTTGGCCTTGCTTGCGGAACTCGAGGCGGCGGGCGAGCAGCTCGGAGGGGAGGGCGGTAAACGGGACAGTGAAGAAGATCACCGCTTGGATGCGCAGCATATCCTCGACCAAGGGCTCGCCAAAATAAGCGGCGGCGTATGGCGCGAACAGAAACTGCACGAGCGCCATGGACCCATTGAAGAGCAGCAGCAGCCCAAAGATCTGTCCGATCCGCCGCTCGTCAATCTTCTCGGTCTGGACGAGCGAGGTAGCGAAGCTCTGTCCATTTAGGATCGCGAGCGCGGCCAAGACCACTTGGGTCATGGCGAAGAGGCCGTAGTCGGTTGGCTCTAACAGGCGCACCACCAATATAGTGGAGGTCCAGGTTATGATCTGAGCCGCGACCTGCGTGCCCCAACGCCATTTGACTGCAGACCTTACGCGCCCCGCAAAACCATCTTCGCTTTGCGCCACACCCTCTTGGCTCGCAGGCTGCTGGCTGTGGCCAGTGCGCGAATCATCGACCGAATTTGATTCGGAAATGGGGTGCGTCCCGCTCATAAGTTGGCCCTTAACGCGAAAAGGTGAAGAATCTGTCCGCTTATATGGCCAGATC
>NZ_CP200281.1:125000-3340101 GCF_057364935.1 Erythrobacter sp. W36
GGGTTTTTAAATCGATGCCGTGGCGGTATCGTCTTGCTAGCATGAGCTTAGGCTCTGGCTAGACGGATGGTGCCATCACAAATCAATCAAATTGATTATCTGGCTGAGATAATTCTCTGCACTATCATGAAGACGGCAGCTTTTATGCAGGCTTGTCGTTGATGGTGTGGATTCTCAAGCGTGAGGTAAGAGCATTTGGTGGATGCCTTGGCATGTACAGGCGAAGAAGGACGTGGCACGCTGCGATAAGCGTCGGGGAGATGTGAGCAATCTTTGATCCGGCGATTTCCGAATGGGGAAACCCACCTTCACCATTTCTTTCATTGATCCTTTGGGGTCACTGAGAGAGGTGGATAAGGTATCACCTTAGTGAATATATAGCTTTGGTGAAGCGAACCCAGGGAACTGAAACATCTCAGTACCTGGAGGAAAAGACATCAACCGAGATTCCGTTAGTAGTGGCGAGCGAACGCGGACCAGGCCAGTGCCTTTTCATAAATTAGCAGAACTCTCTGGAAAGTGAGACCGTAGTGGGTGACAGTCCCGTATGCAAAAATGATTGAAAAGGACTTGAGTAGGGCGGAACACGTGAAATTCTGTCTGAACATGGGGGGACCACCCTCCAAGCCTAAATACTCGTACATGACCGATAGCGAACACAGTACCGTGAGGGAAAGGTGAAAAGCACCCCGATTAGGGGAGTGAAACAGTACCTGAAACCGGATGCTTACAAGCAGTTGGAGCCCCTTTAGGGGGTGACAGCGTACCTCTTGCATAATGGGTCAGTGACTTAATCTAGCATGCAAGCTTAAGCCGTTAGGTGTAGGCGAAGCGAAAGCGAGTCTGAATAGGGCGACTGAGTATGTTGGATTAGACCCGAACCCCGGCGATCTAGGCATGACCAGGCTGAAGGTGCGGTAACACGCACTGGAGGGCCGAACCGTTGCATGTTGAAAAATGCTCGGATGAGTTGTGTTTAGGGGTGAAAGGCCAATCAAGCCGGGAAATAGCTGGTTCTCCGCGAAATCTATTGAGGTAGAGCGTCAGATGTATGCCGATGGGGGTAGAGCACTGGATGGGCTAGGGCTGCGCGAGCGGTACCAAACCTAACCAAACTCCGAATACCATCGAGTCTTGTCTGGCAGACAGACGGCGGGTGCTAAGGTCCGTCGTCAAAAGGGAAACAGCCCTAACCTACAGCTAAGGTCCCCAAATAATACCTAAGTGCGAAAGCATGTGGGAATCCCAAAACAACCAGGAGGTTGGCTTAGAAGCAGCCATCCTTTAAAGAAAGCGTAACAGCTCACTGGTCTAAATAAGGGTTCCTGCGGCGAAGATGTAACGGGACTAAAGGTATTTACCGAAGCTTAGGGTTGCAGTTTACTGCAGCGGTAGCGGAGCGTTCCGTAAGTTGATGAAGCCGAAGGGTAACCGACGGTGGAGATATCGGAAGTGCGAATGCTGACATGAGTAGCGATAAAGAGGGTGAGATGCCCTCTCGCCGAAAGACCAAGGGTTCCTGCTCAACGCTAATCGGAGCAGGGTAAGCTAGCCCCTAAGACGAGCCCGAAGGGGGTAGTCGATGGGAACCACGTTAATATTCGTGGGCCTGAAGATGTGTGACGGATCGTGGAAGTTGTTTCCTCTTATTGGATTGAGGGGGCAGCCAAGCGGTTCCAGGAAATAGCCTCTTCATATAGACCGTACCCGAAACCGACACAGGTGGTCAGGTAGAGTATACCAAGGCGCTTGAGAGAAGTATCCTGAAGGAACTCGGCAAATTGCCTCCGTACCTTCGGAAGAAGGAGGCCCTGATTCGAGGCAACTCTTATTAGGGGGCACAGGCCAGGGGGTAGCGACTGTTTATCAAAAACACAGGACTCTGCTAAGTCGGCTTCAAGACGACGTATAGGGTCTGACGCCTGCCCGGTGCTTGAAGGTTAAGAGGAGGAGTGCAAGCTCCGAATTGAAGCCCAAGTAAACGGCGGCCGTAACTATAACGGTCCTAAGGTAGCGAAATTCCTTGTCGGGTAAGTTCCGACCTGCACGAATGGCGTAACGACTTCCCCACTGTCTCCAGGATATGCTCAGCGAAATTGAATTCTCCGTGAAGATGCGGAGTACCCGCGGTTAGACGGAAAGACCCCGTGCACCTTTACTGCAGCTTTAGAGTGGCATTAGGAAAGAACTGTGTAGAATAGGTGGGAGGCTTTGAAACTTGGGCGCCAGTCCGAGTGGAGCCAACCTGTGAAATACCACCCTGTTGTTTTCTGATGTCTAACCTAGGTCCGTTATCCGGACCAGGGACCCTCTATGGCGGGTAGTTTGACTGGGGCGGTCGCCTCCTAAAGAGTAACGGAGGCGCGCGATGGTATGCTCAGGCCGGTTGGAAACCGGCTGCGAGAGTGCAATGGCATAAGCATGCCTGACTGCGAGACCGACAGGTCGAGCAGAGACGAAAGTCGGTCATAGTGATCCGGTGGTCCCTCGTGGAAGGGCCATCGCTCAACGGATAAAAGGTACGCCGGGGATAACAGGCTGATACTGCCCAAGAGCTCATATCGACGGCAGTGTTTGGCACCTCGATGTCGGCTCATCACATCCTGGGGCTGGAGCAGGTCCCAAGGGTTTGGCTGTTCGCCAATTAAAGTGGTACGTGAGCTGGGTTCAGAACGTCGCGAGACAGTTTGGTCCCTATCTGCCGTGGGCGTCGATACTTGAAAGGAGTTGCCCCTAGTACGAGAGGACCGGGGTGAACATACCTCTGGTGTACCAGTCATTCCGCCAGGAGTGCCGCTGGGTAGCTATGTATGGACGGGATAACCGCTGAAAGCATCTAAGCGGGAAGCCTCCCTTGAGATTAGGTATCATCGAACCGTAGTAGACCACTACGTTGATAGGCTGGGTGTGGAAGCGCAGTAATGCGTGTAGCTAACCAGTCCTAATAGTTCTGTTCGCGCTTGTAGAATCTGCACCATCAACGTCAGCCCTGCGTGGCTTTCATTGATTGGTAGAGAATTTCTCAAGCCAGATACGCCCAAGAACACTAAACCAAGTGCACCGATTTAAACCCGTTTTCCGCAAGCTTCATTGCTTGGTGGTCATAGCGTCTGTGACCCACCCGATCCCATCTCGAACTCGGCCGTGAAACCAGATAGCGCCGATGGTACTATGTCTTAAGGCATGGAAGAGTAGGTCGCTGCCAGGCATTGTAGCTTGCGGACTGCGGGACAAACCCATTCACTAGTCAAAGGGCTGATCCGTCAAGGACAGCCCTTTTGACGTCTTTAATGACGTCAAACGGTGCCGCGGGGTGGAGCAGTCCGGTAGCTCGTCAGGCTCATAACCTGAAGGTCGTTGGTTCAAATCCAACCCCCGCAACCATCGCATCATTGAAAAGCCATGATATTTCAGCCTCACTGCTGGCAGTGGGGCTTTTTTGCGTTTGGGGTGTTGGGTTGTGCCGATTGCCTCAAAAGCGGCACATTTGTGGGTAATCCAAGACTTGCTCCAAGACAAAGACAGCCGAACATCAGATCCAGTTTTGCCAAAGGGCACATAGTCCTATAGCGGCACCCTATGCTCGATCGGATGCAGTTTTCAGGTAACTGGCGTGACTATCAGGCGCGTGTTCTTGAGCAGATGCATGACCATCTTGCCGATGACAGGCTGCACGTCGTTGCTGCGCCCGGTGCAGGCAAAACCATTCTTGGGTTGGAGATCGTCCGCAGGTTGGGAAAGCCAGCGCTTGTCTTTGCGCCAAGCCTTTCGATCCGCGATCAATGGCGCGAGCGATTATCTCCGCTGTTCATGGCCGCAATTCCGGGCGATGACGAGATTTCGCGCGATCTTTCGGCGCCCGCCAAGTTCACCCTGTCGACCTATCAATCGCTCGACAGCTTTCGGCGCAGTGATGATCTGACTTCGCTGATTGAGAACCTCAATGCGCTCGGGTCGTTTACGCTGGTTTTGGATGAAGCGCATCATTTGCGCCGAGCCTGGTGGGATTGCTTGGACCGGCTGCGGCGAGAGCTCAAAGACGTCACCATCGTCGCGCTCACCGCGACGCCGCCTTATGATGCGAGCTTTGCCGAGTGGCGTCGGTATGAGGATTTGTGCGGGCCGATTGATTTGGAAATCGGCATTCCAGAGCTGGTCCGCAATGGCGATCTTTGCCCGCATCAAGACCATCTGATCCTGTCTGAACCAACGGAAGACGCACTGGCTTTGCTCGACCGCCGCAGGCAAGCCATTGGCGATTTGCAGCGCGATCTGCGCGAAGACGCCGATTTCCTGGATTGGTCGGAGCAGCATCCGTGGATGACGGATCCCAAGGGCCATATTGAGGCCATATTGGATGCTCCTGAAATGCTTTCGGCGGTGCTGATAATGCTTGGCTCTGCCGGGCGAAAGCTTCCAAAAGCGCCGCTTAAAGTTCTGGGTGCCTCTGCGCGTGACTTACCAATGCCTTCTCTGTTCTGGCTGGAGCGATTGCTCGATGGCTTGCTGGCGCAAAACAAGGACGAGTTTCCGCTTTCCCCTGAACGCCGCAAGTCACTGGAAAACCGCCTTCAGAGACACGGCCTGATTGAGGGCGGGCGCGCACGGCTGAGGCACACGCGCTCGGTCTTCCGCCTGCTTGCATCCAGTCTGGTGAAACTAGAGAGCATCACCGCCATTGCAGAGGCAGAAGCGGCATCGCTTGGCGATGATCTGCGGATGGTTGTGCTGTCCGATCATATCCGCGCGGGCGAGTTGCCGAAGCGTGATGAGGACGAGTTCAAACCGGCCAAGCTGGGCGTTGTGCCCATTTTTGAAAGCCTGAGGCGAGCCGGTGTGAACGCGGGCGAGCTCGCGGTTCTCACGGGCAGTCTGGTCATCATTCCTCAAGGGGCAGCGCACGCATTGGAGGTGGTTGCTGGCGAGCTTGGCCTTGATGCCTCTGAACTGCGGACAAAACCGATCTCAGCCTGTCCTGGTCATGTCGAATTGCAGGTGACGGGCGGCAGCAATGCCGACCTTGTGCGCGTAATCACCGCGCTGTTTATGCGCGGCGATATACGGATTTTGGTGGGGACGCAGTCTTTGCTTGGGCAGGGATGGGATGCGCCCGCGCTGAACAGTCTGGTTCTAGCCAGCAACACCGCGTCTTTCACGCTCTCGAACCAGATGCGCGGGCGCGCCATTCGCATCAATCCGAAAGCGCCCGAGAAAGTGTCGAATATCTGGCATTTGGCCACGCTAGAGCCGGATACGGGCGGGCTGGCTGAAGCGCTTGAGACCTCGCTCAATTGGGGAGCATTGAATGATGGAGGGCCATCCCGCACCTCCGACATTGGGGTGGTGGCGCGGCGGTTCAGAGCGTTTGAGTGCATTCCGAACGGCGCATCGCATCTTATCGAAAGCGGGCTGGGGCGCCTCGGGCTCAATCCAAGTTTGACGATCGCGCAGCAAAATGCGGCCAGTCTGAGCTATGCCTCAGGCCGAGCCGGAATCGCTAAGAAATGGCGCGAATCCCTGGGCGAGGGGGAGGCGCGCTCGCAAGTGCGCGAAACCGCCGCGCCGAATTATGCGCCAAGGGCGCTGAGCTGGTCTGACACGCTGCATTCGCTGGTGTGGACCGCCACCGGGAGCGCAGGCATTGCGGCGGCGGATCAGCTACGCGGGGTCGCATCAATGGAGGGGCTTGGGATCATGGCCATGGGCGCGCTGGGCATTGCGACGCTGGCCAGTCTGCCTCGGCTAGGTCGCGCGGCGCGGCTCGCATGGCGCAATGGCTCGCTGGAGGGCAGCTTAAGCGAAGTGGCGAGCGCAGTTTTGACCAGCCTTGGTCAGGCGGGGTTTGTGACTGCAAGCGAGCTTGAAAGGGCGCAAATCACCGTCCGAACCAGTGTTGATGGCCGCAAGGATGTGATCGTGTCTGAAGTCAGCCGGTCTACCGAGCGGCAAGTGATGGAGGGCATCGCGGAAGTGTTGGGCCCTGTGCAGAACCCGCGTTATCTCTTGGTGCGAAAATCGCGGCTTGGATGGCGGCTGCGTGCGGATTTTCACGCTGTTCCGGCGGCATTGGCCGGGCGCAAGGAAAACGCCGAAGCCTTCGCGAAAGTCTGGCGCCAGAAGGTGGGGCGCGGTGAGCTTGTCTTCACCCGCACGACCGAAGGTCGTCAGACCTTGCTGCGCGCGCGGATGCGCTCATTCGCCGCTGGCTTTCAGCGATCCGTCGACCGGCGTTCTGCTTGGGTTTAGCGGCGCGTAGCCGCTAAGCGTTTGCCGGTTAGGCCACTTTCAGAGCTTCAGCTTCGTCGTCCTGAGAGCTCTCGTGCGTGACGGGCTCAGGGCGTCCGAAGTGGAAGCCTTGGAAGCAAGAGCAACCCAGTGCCAGCATCGCTTCGGCCTGGTCTTCTTGTTCGATGCCTTCGGCGGTCACATCGATCTCTAGCGAACGAGCCAGCGAGACAATCGCGGTCACGACAGCTTGGCTCTTGCGCGAACCAGCGGCAGCGGCCTGAACAAAGTCGCGGTCAATCTTGATCATCGAGAAGTTCATTTTCTCAATATAGTTGAGCGAGGAGTAGCCGCGGCCGAAATCATCAAGCGCGAAGGATACGCCCAGCTCTCGCAGGCTCTTCAGTTGAGATTCCAGCTCATCGTCCATTTCGAGCAGGATAGTCTCGGTAAGCTCCAGCAGCAGGCGCTTTGGCGCGAGGCCGCTCGAAGCCAGAGCATCTACCACAGTTGCTAGGAAAGCACCGGTGGTGAGCTGCAATGACGAGACATTGACGGTGAGTTTGACGTGCTCGGGCCAATTCACCGCTTCCGCGCAGGCTGAGCGCAGCATCCACGCGCCGAGCTGTTCGATCAGCAGAGCTTCCTCGGCGATCGGGATAAACACGCTCGGCGGGACAATGCCGCGTTCCGGGTGGTTCCAGCGCATCAGAGCTTCATGGCCCATCACTTCGCGGTCAGCGCCGCTGATGATTGGCTGATAAGAGATCGAGAGCTGGCCGTTTTCGAGAGCAGCGGAAAGATCGTTTTCAAGGTCTGAGCGATCCTCGAGGCGATCACGCATGCTCTTGGTGTAGGACACGTGGGTGCCGCGGCCGCGGTGCTTGGCTTCGTAGAGGGCGAGGTCAGCATTGGTCATCAGCACACTGTCGGACACGCCGCCGGTGATTGCCGTGATACCGATCGATGCGCCAACGGCGAGTTCAAAATCGCCAACTTGGTAAAGTTCACCGACTTGCTCGATGATCTTGTCGGCAACTTCAGCTGCTTCTTCGATGCTCGTCGATGGCCGCAGGAACAGGCCAAACTCGTCGCCGCCGAGGCGGCCAATGACCGCATCTGGGCCAGCCGCGTTCCGGAAACGCTCCGCTACCTTGGCGAGCAATTTGTCGCCGACCGCATGGCCGTAAACATCATTCACTTGCTTGAACCGGTCGAGGTCGATCAGCATCAGAACGCCTTGCTCACCGGTTTCTGCGCAGGTTTGCGAGACGCCCTCAAGCTGGCTGCGGAAGTGATCGCGCGAGAACAGGCCGGTCAGGCTGTCGTGCTGCGTCACATAGGTGAGTTTCTCGTTCGCTGCGCTAATCGCGGCGCGGCTGCGGTTCACCGTACGGAGGATCAGCAGCGCGACAACGAAGGCGGCGATGACGAGGCCAATGACGGCGGAGAGCAGGAACACTTGGTTCTGCGCACTGGTCAGACGGGCTTCGTTCGCTTCTTTCTCAGCCGATAGCTTTGAAATGCGCAGCTCCCTGTTTTCCGCATCGAAACGAGCGCCCAAGAGAGCGTTGTTGGCAACGGCAGAAAGATCCTGCGCCTGGCCTTCAATCCGGTGGAAGGCCGCCAAGTGATCGGCAGCGAGCTTGTACTCGCCGCGCGCAGAGTAAATCTTGTGAGCGGCATCATGGAAATCGCGGAACAGCGGAGAGGTCGAAGCCAGGTCCTGACCATTAAACGCGCGGCCAATATAGTCACCTGCGCGGCCTAGATCGCCTCGGCTGAGCTCAATTTGCGCGCGCACGCCGTAGAGGAATGGCAGCCATTCTGGCGCTTGGTCATAGGCGATGCGAAGGCCGCGTGCTGCGGTGTCTTCTGCCGCTGCGTACTGACCGTTCCGGTATTGGGTCGAGGCAATATTGGTGAGGATCCGCGCTTCCAGCAGCGGGCTCGACATTTTGCCAGCCACCGACAGAGCTTGACGAAATTCCTCTTCGGCTTCTTCCAGCCGCTCGAGCTGCTTCAGCGCGTTGCCGGTGTTGTTGTGCGCCGAGAGGGCGAGGGCATTGTCTTCCGGAAAGGCTTCGCCCGCCTGGCGGTAATATCCGAGCATCCGCTCATAATCTCGCGCGTCTGAATAGAGCGAGCCGATGTTCTGGAGCACAATTGCGCGGCTGCGGTTTTCGCCCAGCGCTTTGTAGCGCTCATCCGCTTCGAGGAAGAACGAGAGCGCCTCGCCATATTCGGCTTGGCGTGCTTTATAGGAGGCTTGCGAACGCAGCAGGTCAGCGTGCAGTTTGTCGCCGGGGAAGCTTTTGGCGACTTCATTGAGGGCCGACGCGATGATCGCTTGCGCTTCATCGCCGCGATTGAGGCGCATCAGGGCCTCGCCCTCGAGCCATTGCGCGGTCAGGCGTGACTTGGTTTCGGCCTTGGTGTCGCCAGCAACGAGCTCTTTGGCTTCGCGCGCGAGCTTCAATGCCTGAGCGGAGTCGCCCATCATCAGGGATTTGGCCTCAGCAATCGTCTCTTCGAATGCGTCAGCAGCAGGGGCGGCGGCAGTTGCCGCAGCGGTCACCGGCATGGCGAGAGCTAATGCAGCCGCGATCAGCGCGGCCCATCCTTTGATCAATCTGCCCATGTCAGTCCCCTATTTCCCCATTCCGCCTTGATAGTTTCCTTCAAGGTCGGATTAATTGCCGTATCGGACTAGAACCGCAGGCCAACACTCGCGCCGAGCACATAGCTGCGGCGGTCATCGCCGTCCCCATCGCTGATGTAGCGACCGAACAATCCCATTTCCGAAGACTTGCTTAGCGGCGTTGCGTAAACAATTTCCCCTGTCATGCGGCGTTTTGTTTCAATGCCGATCGTTTGGGTCACAAAACCCAATTCGCCGGTTTCACGATCGATGACCTGTTCGGAGCTGAATTCCAGCTCACCAGATTCCACATTCAGCGGCTGGCCGATGGAGACGCGCAGCACATCATTGCTGCCCATTAGGCCGCGCTTGTTCATCGTGATCTGGCCAGCGGTGCTGGTGATACGATTGGTGTTAGCGAACAATTGGCCGCCCGCTGTGTCGGTGCCGGCACCGGTTGCAGACAGATCGAATGAGAAGCCTTGGCCAAGATTGACGCTGGCAGAAACGGTCACCGCATTGGTGCTCGAACCATTGCCGAGGAATTCGTCAGAGGATGTTTGCACACCCAAGAGTGCATCATCCTCACGCAGGTTGGTCCATTGAACGTTGAGCGAGACGTTGTCTGTCACCTTCTGCTCAACGCCAAGGATCATAGCGCGCGCTTCGCGGGCACCAAGATTGCGCTGAATTTCACGCTGCAGTTCCGACACGCCGGAGATATCTTGCCAATCTTCGCGTTCTTCGCTGAAACCAGCAGTGATCGTGGTCGAAGGCGTAGGCTTGAAGCTCGCAGAACCAAAGACTTCGCCCGATGCGAGGCCCAAAATCGGGTTCACACCGCCAACATTCTGATCGTGGTCACTGATCAGGCCAAAACGTTGGCCGGTTAGCGAAAGCGCGCCTTGGCCGTGGCCCACGGTAAGTGAGAACTTTCCGCTTGGGTCTGTCAGGCTGGCTGCGGTGTGGACAGGATCAAGAGCGCCCTCATCAGTCAGGCGCGGTGCGATCATGTCGTATTGCAGGTTCCACTCGCCCCTTGTTGGCGCAACAGCAGAAGTGATCTGGGTCACGCCAATTTTGCCGTCACCGTCCTTGTCAGCGCCCTTGCTGAGCAGCCACTTTTCAAAGCGGCCTCGGATGAAGTCCTGGAAACGTTGCTCACCATGGCCAAGCACATCGGTGGTCCCGCCATATGTGAAGGACGATACGGGAATCGCGAAATCTCGGTATGTGTTACCGATCCGCTCAATCGCCGTGATGAACACTCCATCGGTTTCCCAGTGCTGCGGGATGCCGGCACCCAGCAGTTCGCTTACCTGAGTGATGACTGGGACCGTAAACCCGCCAATTTTCCGGTGAGTTTTGAATGTCAGAGCATTAAAATCGAGTGGCGACTGCGATGCTGCAACGTCCAGCAGGCCGTGGCCATAGACTTCGTCCACGCCAGGTGCGCCCAGATCCTGCGCTGACCGGAAGATGATCTCTGCCGTCTCTTCAGGATTGCGTGCAAGCCAAGTCCAGCGATCGTGCAGCAGTGAAATCGCGCCCGATACCAGCGGCGCCGCAAAGGATGTGCCCGAACGCCGGACCACGCCGCCAGCGCCATCCGAGACAAGGATCAACTCGCCCGGTGCGACAATCGTGCGATTGTAGAGCTCATTGCCAGCTGCACACACGCCATTGTTGAGCAAGCAGGCGCTGCCCGGACGGTTGGAGAAGCTGGAGATTTCGCCATTCAGACCAAGCGAACCAACCAGAATGAAGGTGGTGTCGCTGGTGTAGTCCCACTCAATGTCAGCCGTCTGCGAAATGCCATCATTACCAGCGGCGACCACATAAGTGGTTTCGTGATTGTAGCGGCTAAGATGGGTGCTGTTGAGTACATCAGCGAGGCCCTGGGAGACCGCCCAACCGCTCTCGCCTAGCGAGAGGTTCACAGCACTAACATAACCAGTTTCGTTGCCGCCAACATAAGCATAAAGCAGTTGTTCAATGCCCTGCTGGACCGCGTCCCAAGTCGCGGTGTTATCAGCATCAAACGGGTTGTATGTCGCGAGCTTGGCTTGCGGAGCGATGCCCAAAATGCCTTCGCCATCATGCGCGCCAGCGATCAGGCTGGCGACGCCTGCGCCGTGCCCGCCGAGCGGCGTGGTGTTACCACCTGACCAGGCAATGTTATCAGCAAGGTCAGCATCAGCGGCAAAGCTGCCGTCAACCACACCGATAATGGCCTGCCTGCCTGACCCTTGAATCTGCGTAATTGACGGGGTCCAGTTGACCGTATTCATCCAGTGATCGACATGATCGATCCCGGAATAGCCCATCAGGCTGTCGTGCCAGTCGAGGAAGAATGCTGCGCGGTCATTGGCTGATTTGCCAGCGAGTGAAACCTTGTCGTTAAGATCAACGCCGTGACGTGCGAGAACTTCGGTGACGAAATCGTCGCGGAACGAACGGCCGGTTTCCGCTTCATAGGCCGCGCCAAATTGCCCCTCAGCCTGATCGATCAGCGTGCCAAGGGCATTGAGGATGCGACTAGGAGTGCCATCGTAGACAGGCGTGAATTGGCCGTTGCTCTCAGTGTAGTTGAGGCTGCCCCAAACTTCATCAGCAGCGGCCATGTGCGCGCTGTTGTCTGCCCAGAATTCACCCAGCAGTTTCAGATTGGTCGCATCAAATGCGCCGATATCGCCATAAAAGGCGTCAATGTCGCCCCAGAACGCGCCAATGTCGCCGTAGAATGGGCTGATGTCGCCATAGAAGGCGTCAATGTCGCCGTAAAACGGGTTAATGTCGCCATAGAACGCGCCGATGTCACCGTAGAATGCACCGATGTCGCCATAGAAAGGATTGATGTCGCCGTAGAATGGATCGATGCCGCGCAGCGTCACGCGGCCCGTGTTTGCGCTGAGATCGGTGTTAACGATTGGAGCGGCTACCGGACGAACAGTGTTGATGGCCGCGTTGATTGGGGTCGCGGTGACAACAGTGCCGGTGGCTTGATCCGATGACCAAGCGGCGAATGCTGGAGAGCTAAGGATGTCCTGCGCCGCCGTCTCGACATTCAATGGCAACAGGCGCTGCGTGTTAGGCGCCAGTTCACTAGCAAGAACGAGGTCTTTCTCATCCAAAACAGGAAGTTCGTCGACCGTTTGATCTTGCGCATAGGCAGGGGCTGCGAGCGATGCCGCTATCGCAATTCCAGCAACTCCTGATGCAAACTTGGTAGCCATTCTGTTCATCCAATCAATCATTCGGCGTGCAGAGACGCCTTCGTGCTGCATGGATTACAGGGGGTGAGTTGGACTTGGATTGATGTGAATGGTTAAAATATTAAGAAGTCTGAACGCCCTCGAGGCGCGCGCGCTTGTGGACGAGAATCGCCAAAGCGGCTGAGGCGCGCGGTCGCAGCGGTAAATTTTGAGTAAACGCGGCTCATGGCGCTCGCCGCCAGGCAAAATTAGTCTGCTTTAAGTTTAACGCCAAACGCGCCGAATGCTTGCCTCGGCGAATCGCAATGGCGGCTCGCAAAGCGGCGAAAAGTCAGTGAAATCGGCTAGTGGCAAGCCCGTCGAGGCGCCTTCAGGCGGGCGGGACGACGCAATATTGCCGTCACACAGAGATTAACCGGCGCGAACGCGGGTTAGAAACGCCTGTACATGCTCTTTCAGACTGCCGGCCTGTTCCTCAAGGTCGGTGGCGCTGGTCAGCACTTGGCTGGCAGCGGTTCCGGTTGAGAGCGACAATTCGCGCACGTCTGAGATGTGGCCCGATACCTGATCGGTTCCGCGTGCGGCCATATCGATGCTGCGGGCCAGGTCTTGGCTCAGCCACGGACTGTTGATCGACCGCGCTGGCGATTGAGATCGCAGTGCTTTCGAGATCGCGAACCTGACCAGCAATCGCGCGCAGAGCATTGACGCTGGCGCCTGTTGTATCCTGCATCGCATTGATCTGCGCTGCGACCTCTTCAGTCGCGCGGCTGGTTTGCATGGCCAATTCTTTAACTTCGCTGGCGACCACGGCGAAGCCGCGGCCTGCCTCGCCGCCGCGTGCCGCCTCGATCGAGGCGTTCAGCGCCAGCAGGTTGGTGCGTTGAGCAATCGACTGGATCAACTCGACCACTTGTCCAACTTGTTCAGCAGAGGTTGAGAGCTCAGAAATCGTCGTATCGGCCTCTTTGGTCGCATCAGTGGCCAGACGTGCAAGTTCGCTTGAAGAGGTCGCCTGGCGGCTGATCTCGCCAATCGACATGGCAAACTCGTCGCTCGCTGCTGCTGCTGCAGTGGCGCCAGAATTGGCTTCCTTCATGCTTTGCACGACTTCGCTGGTGCGCTGGCTCGATTGCTCGGCCGACGAAGCCATCTTGGTCGCGGTAACCTGCAACTGGCTGGACGCAGCAGCCACGCCTTGAACAACATCGCCCACGGTATGCTCGAACTGCTTGGCGAGCTCATTGAGCATTTCCGCCTTGCGCTTCTCGTTCTCGGCGCGCTCATGCTCGCGTTCTTTTTGCTCTTGGATTTGCTCTTCGGCGCGCTTTGCCCGTTCGCGAGCCCAAATTTCCATCTGGCGGTTGGCGCGTTTGAACAGCTCCAAAGATTTCGCCATGTCGCCGATTTCATCACCGCGGGCATGGCCCCGGATCTCGAAATTGGGGTCACCCTTGGCCAGGCGGTTCATGCCGTCTGTGATGTCTGAAATGCTGTCGCCAATGCCATATGACATATAGCGCAGGCCAAGCAGCAGGATCAGCGTGGCTACAAAGCCGAGCGCAACAACGATACCAACCATGGCAAAGAAGTAATCGACGCCGATCTCGCGCATCCGCTCGCCATGGGCGGAGAGATCGATCGCGAAAGTTCTGGAATCTGCAAACAAAGTATCGCCCTTGTTCGACAGTTCATAAGACAGCGCAACGGATGCCTCGCTGCGGCCTTCGCGCGCCAAGCTCTCGCTCAGCGCAGCGAATGTCTCATTGTATTCGACCAAATCTGTTTGGATTTCGGCCACCCGCTCGCCCATTTGCGGGACGTGCGTGGCGACGATGCCATTGATTTGCGCAAGCTGCGCTTGAGCCGCTTCATAGCTGTCGCGCTGCCGCTCTAGGGCGATGGCTTCACCGCCGAAGATATAGCGAACGGAATTGTAGCGCAGCTCTCCGGTGGTGCCGCGTAGGTCGACTGATGCGAGGACGCCGTCCTTGATCTCATTGTTGACCTGAGTGCGATTCCACAGCTCGCCAAGGCCGAGGCCTAGGACGAGGGCCATCGCGAAACAAACGGCGAAGAATGTGCCGAAGATCGCCTTGATCTTGCCAGCGATCCGCAAATTGCGAAACCACTCGATGCGGTCGAGGAAGCTTTTGTTGGTTTGATTGGCGGTCTGGTCGAGGTTCGCAATTTCTTCTGCGATCTCTTTTTCCATCTTGCGCGCAAATTCAGGGACAGCGAGCTGCTCAAACTCATCCTGTTGCGTCATCATGTTCATTTCGGAAATTCCCACCTCAGGTCGTCGTTGGAAATTTCCTGAACGAAAATCCTTTATAAATCCTTCATTGAAGGACTCATAGGTGAAATTATTTGCAACTGGCTTTTATGAATTCGTCTTGGAGTGAATAAACTCAGATCGATTTGAGTATTTCACAGTAAAGCTAAACTATCACTGTGCAATTTTGCGCAGTGGTATTTGCGCTGCAGCCTCATCATCGAATTCGGCTGCCTCTTCAACACCTTCGGCAGGAGCAGTAAGCAACCCAGCAATTTCGCCAGCTGGCATGGCCTTAAAATAGAGCCAGCCTTGGATCTGATCGCAGTCAGCCGTGCGGACCAAATCAGCTTGCGCTGTTGTCTCGACACCTTCGGCGGTCACTTCCATCTTCAGAGCGCGGGCGACAGCGATGCTGGAGAGCATCATTGCGCGGCTGCCTTCATCATCGCCTGCTTGGACTACCAGGCTACGGTCGAGCTTCAGCTTCTCAAATCGGAACTGGCGCAAGAAACCGATCGACGCATAGCCTGTACCGAAATCATCAAGCGCGACGTTGACGCCAAAGCCGCGGATCACATCGAGCGTCCGCTCAGCGACGATTGGGTCAAGCACAAGGCAGGTCTCGGTGATTTCAAGCTCGAGGCGCTGCGGCGGGAAGCCGCTTTCCTCAAGAATTTGCCCCAATTGGATCGGGAATTCAGGGTTGCGCAATTGCGCTGCTGAAATGTTCACAGACAGCTTGATCTCGCCCCACGGCAAGGCGTCAGTGACAGCCTGGCGCAGCACCCAAAGGCCAATCGCATTGATCAGGCCGGATTCCTCGGCGACCGGGATGAACACGTTCGGGCCGATATTTTCCCCGTCTGGACGGTTCCAGCGTAGGAGCGATTCCACCGCTACGATCTTGCCATTGTCGGCATCGACTAAGGGTTGGTAGGCCAACGCAAACTCGCCTTCGGCGAGCGCTTTGCGCAGCCCTTCGTCGAGCTCACGCACAGCTTCGCGGCGGCGGTCAAAGTTCTCATTGAACCAAGTGCAGCGCATTTTACCGCCGCGTTTGGACATGAACATCGCGACATCGCTGCGGCGCATAAGCTCTGAGGATTCAACCGGATCATCGCCAGTGCAGCGGGCCAGGCCAATGCTGGCTCCAACCGGAATGCGGCGCTCGCCGATTGCCAATGGTTTCGCCAATTGCTCCAGAACGGTGCGCGACATGCCCTCCAGAATGGTGCCAGCGACTTCGCCGACCATGAGGATTGCGAATTCGTCGCCGCTTAGACGATAGCAGCGCGCCTCTGGCTCGCTAGCAGAGCGCAAAATGTCAGAGCACTTCTGGATCAGTTGATCGCCGACGGCATGACCGAAATGGTCGTTGACCTGCTTGAAGCTGTCCAAGTCGATGATGGCGACCGCGACCTCTGTCGGTGTGCGTAGCGCATCGTCGATATCTTGGTGCAGGGCGCGCCGGTTTGGCAGCTGGCTCAGCGTGTCGGTTGTGGTCATCGCCTCCAGCTCGCGGGCCTGCATGAGGCCAAGGCGGCTGAGCAAGAAGATGGTCGCAGCGTATACGAGGATCCCAGCGACCAGAAGGCTGGAGGGAGAACGGAACGCGATATTATCGCTGGCGATGACGATGAGTGAGATAGCGCCAAAGATAAGTGACAAAATTACGAATGGCGCAATCACCATCGTAGACGGCGTGAGCCGCAAAGTTGTCAATTTGTTTAGCACCAAAAATTCCCCGTCTTGCGCTCTACGGCGCTATTTTGCGAATGTCGTTGCTAAGGGGAATTAACTAAAGAAGGGTAAATTGCATTTTATCGAAGCTATTGAAAAGTCGTGCTTTTACCCATCTTAATTCACGAATTTTTGGCCAAAATGCGAAATTGTGCACCCGGCTTGGTAATCAATGCAGAGAGGCTTTAGCCCGCTGCGGTCATGCGCACGGCTTGCGGTGCTGCGTGGACCGGGCTGTAAATGCTCGCGCGGCCTGAAATAGGCGCAAAGGCATCGGTTTGGCCGACCACGGTTTCACCCGCGCCAAGCATCAAGAAACCGTCTGGCGAGAGCGCGCTGCGCAGGCGTTCAAAGGCGGCTTGACGCGTAACCGGATCAAAATACAGCAGCACATTGCGGCACAAAACCAAGTCAAAGCTCTGGCGACTTGGCGGTTCTTTCAGCACATTGTGCTGCTGGAAGCGGGTGTAGGCGAGCACATCATCGTGAAGCTGCCAGCCGGTGCTGGTCTCGTCAAAATGGCGCAGCATTTGCGCGACGCTGAGGCCGCGCTGGACTTCGAACTGCGTGTAGCTGCCGCTGCGAGCGGTTGCGATGGCGCTGTGCGAAATGTCTGTTCCCAGAATTTCGATCGTCCAATCGTGCCAGCGCGCCGCTTGCTCAGCAAACATCATAGCGATTGAGTGCACTTCTTGCCCGGTTGAACAGCCAGCGCTCCAGATAGACAGGCGTTTGGTGCCTGCGCGTTTTTCCGCCAGTTCTGGCAGAACGCTCTCGGGCAGCTGATCGAAAGTCGGCTTGTCCCGGTAGAAATAGGTTTCGTTGTTGAGCAGCGCCTCGACCACGCTTTGGGCCAGGCTTTCCTGGCCCCGGTCCGCCAGCAGGCAAACCAATTGATCGATATTGCTGATCCCATGTTCGCGGAACACGCCAGACAAAGCCGTTCCGACCCGCCATCTGCGGCTTTCGGTCAGGTGCTGCCCGGTATGCGAGGCCAAAAGGTCCGCGATAATCTGGTGGGAGGCTTCGCTCACTTCCATGCCGTAGCATCCACGCGCGCTGGGCCAGCAAGAGCGATCATCGCCTCGCGCAGTTCTTCCGGCGTTCCGACCAGGCTAGTCAGGCCAGCTTTGGTAACGGCACCCGGCATTCCCCAAACAGCGCTGGTGTCCGCGTCTTGTGCAAAGACAACGCCGCCATTCTTGTGAAGGGTTTCGGCGCCTTGCGCACCGTCACGGCCCATGCCGGACAATATGATGGCCAAAGCCTGACCTTCGCAGACTTCCGCAATACTCTCCAGCATCGGGTCGACAGACGGCATACAACCGCTTCGCGCCGGGGCGCTGGATGTCTTAGTGATCAAGCGGTCGCCGCGGCGGCGCAGTGTCATGTGGCCATGACCCGGTGCGACAGCAATTTCGCCTGGTGTGATGACGGTGCCTTCTTCAGCGACAATCGTCTTGCGGCCGCATGCGACCTCAATTTGGCGTGCGAACACCGGGATGAAGGATGCTGGCAGATGCTGAGTGATCAGGATCGGCAGGTCAAAAGTCGTCGGCAAATCGCGGAGCAACAGATTAAGCGCGTGAATGCCGCCGGTTGAAGCTCCAATAGCGAGCAGCTCCGGGCGCTTTTTCGCAGGCGCAACTTTGCGTTTGGCGGGCTCCTTAGCAGCAGCTTTGGCAGACGCGGCGTCGGTGCTTTCACCTTCATGGCTGCCCAGCGCTTTGATCTTGCTGAGCAATTGCTCGCGATATTCATCGTTAAAGCCGCCTGGGCGCGGTTTGAGCATCGTGTCGGCTGCGCCCATCGAAAGGGCGGCCATGGTGTGCTCTGCGCCGTCTTGGGTCAGCGAAGACACGACCAAGACTTGCGTGTCTTTGGCGGTCTTGAGAATTTCTGGCAGGGCATCAAGCCCGCCCATTCCTGGCATTTCCAGGTCGAGCAAAATCACATCAGCATGGGTCGTTTTTAGCTGAGCGATCGCGCGTTCAGCGCTGCTCGCAGTGCCGACGATCGACATCGCCTGGTCACTTTCGACCATCCGCTTGAAAACGGTGCGAACCGTCAGTGAATCGTCAACAATCATCACTTCGACAGGGGCGTTGCCAGAGCCATTGCCTGGCGGTGTCCTGCGCAAAGGGCGTTTGGATATGGGCGAATGTGCGCTCACGCAGAATCCAACCAGCTGCAGTTTGATCTGAAGAGTTTCGTGATCAAACGGCTTCATGACATATTCGTCAGCGCCAGCTTGGATTGCCTCGCGGATGTGCGCGACATCATTTTCGGTGGTGCAGAATACCACCTTTGGTTTGTCACCGTCCGGGCGCTTGCGCAGCTGTGTGATGAATTCAATACCAGTCATAACTGGCATGTTCCAATCGAGCAGCACCACATCTGGCATTTGCTCATCACAGCGATCAAGCCCCATCTGGCCGTTTTCTGCCTCGTCCACGACGAATCCAAGGGTCTCAAGAATATGTCTTGAAACCTTTCGGATTACTCGTGAATCGTCAACTATCAGGCACGTTTTCATAAGGACCCCTGTTGTTCCTTCGATGTTGCTTACGCTTCACCCGTAAGTTTTGTCTTAAGCCGCAGCTTCGAGAGATTCTGGACCTGCGATGAGCAGAGCAAGATCAATCAGCAATGCTGGGCCGGTTGAAGTTTCGACCATCCCAGTGGTGATCCGCGACCATTCTGGTCCGAACCCGCCGCTGACATTCTCAACTTCCGATGTGGCGGTGTTAATATCGTCGATCCGGTCGACCATCAGCGCGTAGGAATGGTTGGCGATGGTAACGACCGCGCCGCGGTGGTCGGTTGGAAATTTGTCTGGATCCAAGCCGAGAGCACGGCGGCAATCAATCACGGTCAGCGATTGGCTGCGCATGGCGGTGATCCCAGCGATAAAATCGGCGGTGCGCGGCACCGGAGTGACCACACCAAGCTCTATCACAGAGGATACATCATGCGCGTTCAGCGCGCAGCGGCGGCTAGCAATTTCGACCATGACCATCAAATCGTTCATCGTGTACCTCCTGCGCGTGCGCGGCGCAGCGCGTCGACCAATCCATCGCGGTCATAGCGGTAGATTGAGCCATCATTATTGGCTGCATCTGGCTGACTGCGAAGGCGAATGAACTCGCCCTCGGTCAAGCTTGTGTCTGGCTCGCTATCATCGAGGACAATCGCAATATCGCCTGCCTCGTCTGATCCGCTGACGACTTCATAGCCAGCGGCGCTGACGAGCGGGCCAAGGATTGTGCGCGCCCAGTCACTGTCCGGCAGATGACAGGTTGGCTTGCTGGTGAGCTCTGGCGGCTCGCCATAGCGGGCAAAGATTTCATGCCCATCGATGAGCGCAATCGTCTGACCATCGACCAGAGTGAGGGCCTCGACCAGCGGATCATCGTCGACCGGCTTGAGCGCGTTTTGCAGCTCAATGGCGTCGTCGACCTCGCGCACTGCATACAGCAGCTCGCAGGTTTCATCCGACAGTCGCAAGAAGCGGATCTTGCCGGTTGGTTTTTGACCTTCAGGCAGACCGACCAGCGGCAGGATGACCCCGTCGATAACGGCGCGTTTGCCATCTGGCGAAATGTCGATGTCTTCCGCCTTGGCGGTTTCAATCCGCTGGACCAATTCCAGGCGAACCGCACGCTTGCGGCCGTCGTAATCGGTGAACAGCATGGCGCGGCTGAGCGCCTCGTCGGTGTCTTGATCTTGCTGGTTAGCTGCCTGAAGCACGCGGGTGCGAGCATCAGAGACCAGACCGTGTTCAGCCGCCACGTTTGTTACATCGAGCAGCAGGATCGGTTGTCCGTCATCCAGCAGGGTTGAACCGGCATAGACGCCGCAATTCATAACCGCCGGGGCCAGTGGTTTGACGACAAGGTCACCGTGGTGGTGAATGCGATCGATCGCCAGGGCGAACAGATCACCGCTTGCGAGGCGCAGCAGCACCATGGTGTGCTCACCCTCGGCGATGTCGGTGCTCGGCAATCCGAGCACTTCTGCCAGTGATAGGCACGGGATACGGTTGCCACGGAAGGTGATCAGAGCGGTCTCACCAACGCGCGTGAAATCGAGCGACTTCGAGGTCGAGTCGATGATTTCTTCGATATAGCTTTGCGGGATCGCAAAACGCTGGTCACCGACTTCAACCGTGAGGCCAGCGATAATGCTGAGCGTCAATGGCACCTTAAGGGTGAACATCGAGCCGACGCCAGGCGTGCTAGAGACGCTGATTGAGCCTCCCACGCGCTCCAGATTGTCGCGAACGACATCAAGGCCAACGCCGCGGCCTGAGACATTGCTGACCGTTTCGGCGGTGGAGAAACCGGGCTCGAACACTAGCTGCAGGATTTTGTCGCGGCTCATCGAAGCGCGCTCAGCTGCAGTGATTAGACCAACAGAAACCGCCTCGGCGGCAATGCGCTCTTCATTGAGGCCATCGCCGTCATCGCTGACCACGATTGAAATGGTATTGCCGGACTGGCGTGCAGAGATCGACAGGATGCCAATCTCGCGCTTGCCTTTTGACAGACGGCTGCTCGGCTCTTCGATCCCGTGATCGATTGCGTTGCGGATAATATGCGTCAGCGGATCGCGGACGGTCTCGATCATCTCGCGGTCGAGTTCAACGTCGCCGCCTTCCAGATCGATTAGCACCTGCTTGCCAAGGTCAGCCGACAGATCGCGGACCAAGCGGGGCAGGGCGGTGTAAAGCGTTTCAATCCGCTGCATGCGCATCCGGGTGATGGCATCGCGAACATCGGAAAGAATGGTGGTTAGGCGCTCAAACGGGCCATCAATGGTTGGCTGGTTGCCAGCCTGACGCAGGCGGTGGGCCAGATCATTGCGGGCCAGAACCATGTCGGAAACGCCGCTCATCACGCGGTCGAGCAGGTCAACTGGCAAGCGGATGGAGCGTTGAACGCCCGCATTTTGCGACACAGCACGAGGCGCCTCTTGGCCCTCTGCAGCATCTTCGACTGCGCCGTCTTCTGCATTTTCGATGGCGGCGGCAACTTCTTCCACGGCGCCAACAAGGTCTGACAGACCGTCAATCTCGCCTGCGGCAAGATCGCTGTTCTCGCCCAATGCGGCGATCAGGGCGTCATCGCTGCCTTCAGGGATTTCATCGCCAGCCTCGATAATGTCGACCATTTCCACGATCCGGTCGATCACAGCCAGAACCGCGCTCACCAGAGCGCTGTCGGCTTCGCGCCGTCCAGCGCGGCAATCGGACAGGGCGTCTTCGGCGGCGTGGCTTAAGCTTGCCAAGCGCGGAAAATCGAAGAAGCCGCAATTGCCCTTCACCGTGTGCACGAACCGAAAAATCGTATCCAAACGCGCGCGATCTGTTGGATCGGCTTCCCAGGCGATGATCTCGCCTTCGCTAGCCTCCAACATTTCCCGGGTTTCTGCGACGAAATCCGCCAGCAGGTCATCCATGACGCCATTGCCCCTAATTGTTTCCAGAGGTCTCTATGGCCCACGATGGTTAACGAACGGTCACCAAAGCGATGTTTTGTGCGTGTCAGCCGGTGCGTGCGCGGCGCAAAATGAAGGTGATGATCAGGCAAGCGCTGACCGCGCCAAACAGGTTTGCGGCCAGTTCGGCGGTGTAGATGGCGGCACTGCCCCAGCCAGCCTGGAGCACGAATGCCACCGGCAGCATGATCAGGAACACGCGCGCAACCGACTGGAACAGAGCAAAACTTGCCTTGTCGACCGCGTTCAAAATGCCATTGGCAACGATCAGCAATCCAAACCCGGCATAGCCCCAGGCGGCAATCTGAAGATAAAGCGCGAACTCAGCGATCACCGCCGGGTCTTCGGTGAAGAAATCGGCGAACCATTCCCCGGCTGAAACCATGGCGATGGCCAGCGTCAGACCCCAGATTATGCAGAAACCGCCCGCATAAAGAGCCGCCTCGCGCGCCCTATCGAATTGCTGCGCGCCCCAATTCTGCCCGACAATCGAACCGATGGATCCCGACAGCGCGAGCAGCGGCACCACTGCAAAGCTCTGCAGCTTAGCCCGCCGCGCCAAAGCCCGCAACAGCGGCTTGGCCCTCAGCAGCAATCAGAGCAGTGAGGATCGAGAGCCCAATCGGGTTGATCGCATTGGAACATGCCGCGGGCACGCCCACGCGCAACATCGCCAGCATCGGTTCAATTTTCGCGCCGCCGCGCAGCTGCGAAGGACTAAACGGCAATTGCGTGCGCGACAGCAGATAAAGCGCCATCATCAGGCCAATCGCCCAGCCAATGATCGTCGCATAGGCTGCGCCGATGATCCCATAGCCCTCGAACCCGAATGCGCCAGTGATCAAGATGGGGTCGAGCACCCAATTGGCCGCCGCATAGGTGACCGAGACGTAGCTGGTCTTGCGCGCCTCACCTTGGCCGCGCAGCACGCCGTTCAGCCCCATAATGATCACGATCAGCGGGAAGCCGAGGGCGAAGGGCTGCATATAGATCTTGATGATTGGTAGCAGTTCAGCCTGAGCATTCATCAGCTTGAACAGCGGATCGAGGATCGCGAACAGGGTCAGCCCAATTGCAAGGCCAGTGCCGATCGCGAACAGCACACCAAAATTGGCCCGCCTCAATGCTTTGTCATGATTGCCTTCTCCCAGCGCCCTTGCGACCACTGAGTTGATCCCGACCATTACGCCGACGCCAAGGCTGCTGAGCGCGACAGATATGGGGAAGACGAAAGCAATTGCGGCGAGCTCTGCGCTGCCCAGCTGACCGATGAAGTATGAATCCACCAGGCCAATCGACATGATCGCCGCCACGCCAATCACCATTGGCATGGTCTGCGATATCAAATGGCCGGGAATGGAGCCGCTGGCGAGTTTGGCCGATACCTTTTTGGGCTCGGCCGATTGCGGCTGGTCGGAATTGCTCATCTTTCACCGCGACTAGCTGGGCCGCCGCCGCTTGGCAAAGCGAAATGCCGCTAAAGTGCGGCGCTGATCGGTGAAATGCTTGTACCGTGCGCGGCAATCATGCGATAAGTGCACCGAACGACAAATTGTATTGAGGAGCGAGCCCAATGGCGACCCAGCTGAAACCGAGTATCGAATGCAGCAAAGAAGAGTGGCAGGCACGCCTCGATCTCGCTGCGTGTTACCGGATATTCGACCATCTGGGCTGGGGCGAATCCATCTACAACCACATTTCGATTAAAGTGCCGGGCGAGGAAGACACCTTCCTCATCAATCCCTTCGGCCTGCTGTATGATGAAGTGACTGCATCGAACCTCGTGAAGATCGATGTTGAAGGCAACAATGTCGGCCAATCGCAATATATGGTCAACAAGGCTGGGTTCACCCAGCACGCCTATTTTCATAAGCATTTGGGCGCTCGCGCCGACGCGATCTGCCACGTGCACACCACTGCGACTATGGCCGTGTGCAGCCACAAGGACGGCCTGATGCCGACCAATTTCTACGCCTGCAATTTCCAAGGTCAGATTGGCTACCACGATTTTGAAGGCGTGACGGTTCGCGAAGAAGAGGGAGAGCGCCTGGTCGAAAACCTCGGCGATCATACGATCTTGATGCTGCGCAATCACGGCCCGGTTGTGATGGACAAGACCATCCAGGGCATGTTCGTGAAGATGTGGGCGCTGCAGCGTGCCTGCGAAATTCAGGTCGCGACGCTCGGCATGGGCAATCCCAATATTGTCCCGCAAGAGGTTGTCGATGTGCACCAGCGCGATATCTCTGTGATGCAAAGCCAAGGCGGTGCTGGCGTGTTCGATTTCGAGGCGTGGAAACGCAAGATTGACCGGATCGATACGTCCTGGCGCGATTGATTTTCGAGCAGGTCCGTCTGGTTAGGATGCGCTGATGCCGCGCATGACAGTCAATGATCGTCCAGTCGAATTCGACATGGATCCAGATACTCCGCTGCTTTACGCGCTGCGCGAGGCGGCGAACCTCACGGGTACGAAAAGCTGCGGCGGCGGCTCATGCGTTGGGGCGTGTATGGTGCTGGTCGATGGGGCGGCGCTGCGTTCGTGCTTGATCACGATTGCTGAGGCGGAAGGCCGCTTTATTACTACGATTGAGGGGCTGTCGCGCGACCGCTCCCACCCCGTTCAGCAGGCGATGGTGGCGGAGCAAGCGATTCAATGCGGCTATTGCACGCCGGGCATTGTTATTGCTGCGGCGGCGCTCATTCAGCGCAACCCGGCGCCGAGCAAGCAGGAAATCGAAGCAGCCATTCCCAACATTTGCCGCTGCGGTGTCTATCCGCGCCTAATCCGCGCAGTTGAGCGCGCAGGGCGGGTGGTCCGCAGGCAAGAGAGCATTAGCGCAGCGCCCGCGCCTGGGATCAGCTCAGCCGATGCGGCGGAAAACGTGCCCGCTCTGAGAGTTGGCAACGGCGGCCTAGGCGCGGCTGCTGCGCCCGCGCCAAATCCGGAAGAAACTTCGCCGCCAGAGGAATAGCGGCCTGCCGGGCTTAATCGGCAAGGCCGCTCGCAGTACTCCTAGAACCGTCCGCTGATCGTGAAGCGCGCGTTTAGCGGCGCGCCTACAGTGATGTTGTCGGCGGTGTGCGCGTTGGGGAAATAGTCCTCGTCAAACAGGTTCTCGATATTCACCTGCACGCGCATCCGGTCAGACACATCGTAATAGGCGGCAAGGTCGACGCGGGCGTAGCTCGGCAAGGTGACTGTGTTGCCATTGTCGGCAAAGCTGTCGTCTTGGTAGGTGAGGCCGAGCCCCAATCCAAAGCGATCAGTCGGCTGAAAATTGTTCCAGACTGAAAAGGCGTTTTCAGGCAATTCGCGCGGGCGCAATGCGCCATTGGCCTGCTCGCCATCGAGATAGCTGTAGCCGGCGGACACGAACCACCAATCGGTCACCTGTCCCCTCAGCTGGGCCTCGAACCCTTGGACGCGCGTTTCTATCACATCGAGGGTGCCCGGATCATTGTCGGCCACCTGAGGGGAGGTTTGCTCAACCTCAAAGATCGCGGCGGTCAGGCTGAAGTTTGTATCGAAATCCCATTTCAGGCCCAGCTCCAGATTTTGGAACGTGTTGGGGTCAAGCGCATCGTCTGGCGGATTGATGTCGGCAAATTGCTCGCCAGAGCGCGGCTGGAAGCTCTCGCTAAAGCTGCCGTAAATCGAGATATTGTCCTGCGGCTTTATGATGACGCCAAGGCGGGGCGAGATTTCTTCATCCTTGCGGCTGCGGATATCGCGCACGCCGGTATCGATGAAGGTCTCAATATTGTCGACGGTGATTTCAAAGCTGTCAAAGCGCGCACCCAGCACGACATTGAGCCAGCTGGTGAGTTCAATCTCGTCCTGAATGTAGAGCGAAAACACCTCCACGTCGGCTTCGGTGTCGTCGTTGAGGCTGGTGGCGAAGCTGTTGGTTGTCGTGCGGCCATCTGCGATGGTGCCGACATTGCCGCGCAGGGCAATTGGGCGGACGGCAAGGAAGTTCTCTTGGTCCGTGCGCTTAGCCATCTGCGTCCGCTGTGTCAAAGAACGAATTGAAGCGGTCGTTGTCGTTCTTGGTGTCGATATATTCGCCGCCGACGATGACCGTGTGGCCGACGCTGCCCGTATCAAATTCACCGATCAGGTTGCCGGAGAGAATGAAGTTCTCGCGCTGGGTGGTGTCGATATAGCCATCGAGGGTCACGACATTGGCCGCGCTGTCAAAACCAACCGGGAAGAAGTTCGAATAGACCTTGTCATAATCGCCGTAAGAGGCGGTGAAATTGCCCTTTAGGTTCTCGGAAAAGTCATGCTGAACTGACGCGCGCAGCACGTGTGCTTCAAGCGTGGTGAAATTGTTGTCCGGATCGCCAAAGGTGACAGCCTGTAGCGCCCGGACTGGATTGCCGTTCTCATCAGAAGGGATGCCGCGATCAATGAAGCGCTCGTGATTGATATATTCGTAGGACAGATCAATCACAGTCGATGGGCTGATTTGCGCGCGGAATGTCGGGTTAAAGCCAATCCGCTCCCCATCGAAGAAATCTCGGTGGTTGTTGAGATCTTCGTAAGCAGCATTGATCCGTAGCGCAGTGTTTTCACTAGTCGCTAGGTTTACATCCACCTGACCGGAGAATGCGCCGAACGTATCGATAGAGCCCTGATAGGCGACAAATTGTTCGCCAATCACGCCCTTCTTGGTCACCCGGTTGATGATGCCGCCAGTGCCGCCGCGCCCAAACAGCAGGGCATTGGGGCCGCGCAGGATCTCAACTTGCTCCAGATTGTAGAGCCCGCGATAATATTGCACGTCGTCGCGCACGCCATCGACATAGAAGTCCGCTGTTGAGCGCACTCCGCGAAAGACCACGGCATCGCGGTGCCCTTCACCTTGTGAGCTGGTGACGCCCGGTGTGTAGAGGACGATGTCATCAATGCTGTCAAAACCCTGCTGAGTGATCTGCTCAGAGGTTACGATTGATAGGGATTGCGGGACATCGATGACCGGTGTTGGCGTCTTCACCGAATTGACCCGGTCGCTGTAGAGCACTTGCCCGGTGACGATGATTTGCGAACCTTCAGAAGCGTCTGCCCCACCTGCATCATCAGCCGTTTCGGCCATCGCTGGGAAGGCGAAACATGCGCTGCTGAGCAGCAGAGCAGCGCGGGAGAGGCGAGTGTTCATAGGTGCAAATCTTTCCGTCCAAGGAGTGATGCGGAGATTGTTATTGCAAGCCGTTCGCATTTGCAAGTTAATTGAAAGTGATTCGCAATACTATTTATTGCAAGTGTGGTTTTTGTGCGCGCAATCGGTTATCTGGCGCCTGAAACACTCACTCAAGCTCAAGCGGAACGGCACCTATGAAAGCGACCATCTGGCACAATCCGAAATGCGGCACCTCGCGCAAAACCCTGGCTATTCTGGAAGAACAGGACGGCATTGACCTCAATGTTGTGCTCTATCTGAAAGATGCGCCGACCCGTGAAAAGCTGGCTCAGCTGTACAAGGACGCGGGCATTTCGCCTCAGCAGGGACTGCGGCTGCGCGGGACAGATGCGGCGGAACGCGGCCTGCCGGATGCCGATGCGGACACAGTGCTTGATGCGATGGCGGCGGATTCGTCCTTGCTGGAGCGCCCTCTGGTTGAGACCGAGAAGGGCGTGCGGCTGTGCCGTCCGCAGGACGTGGTCCGCGAGATTCTCTAAGCTTCTTTGCCGGTGAGCTTGGCGTCGGATTGCAGGCCGCGCCAGCCTAGGATTGCGACGATCAGGCACAGAACGATCACCAGTCCAAAGCCGAGCCAATCGTTGAGGCCATAGAGCCATACGCCAAGCGCGGGAGCGTAGATAAAGCTCGCGCCTGCGACACTGGCGACAATGCCCGATGCCTGCCCCTGTTCGGCCCGCGTCACGGCCAAAGACGTGCCCGCTGTTGTGCCCGGACGGAACAATCCAAAACCCAATGAGGCGATGGCATAGCCAAGCGACAGGCCGAACAGCTCGCTCGTTGCCCCCAGAATGGCGGTACCAAACGCGGCCACGAGCACGCCCGATAGAGTCGCGACGCGCGGTCCCATTTTAAAGCGCGGGATAAGTCCCCATTGCGCGAGCAATGTCGCCACCGCGCCAAAGGCGAGCACCAGGCTGACATAGGTTGCGCCTTGTTCAGGATCGCCGCGCAGGTTCAACCGATCGAGCACCAAGAACCCGGTGATGCCCATGATCATGGCATGGGCATGGCCGCCGATTAGCCCGGCAAACACCCATGGGCGCACCCGCGCATCTGTCCACTTCAAGCGTGCGGGAGTGGCGGGCTGAGCATTTGCTTTATCATCGCCCTCATCAACTTCCAGGCCTTCAGATCCGCTGGAATAGGAGGCGGCCTGCCCGCGTGCGGCAAATTGCGGCACGTCATTGGGCAGGTAGAGCCGCAGCAGCACCAGTGCGGCGAGGCCTAGCAAGGCGAAACCAAGGAATGGGCCGACCAGCCCGATACCCAGGAATGTCACGACCATCAGCGGGGCCAGCACCGGCCCAATCACTGTCCCTAAACCAAAGCTGGAGGCGATCAGTGAGAGCGCATTGGTGCGCTCGGCTCGCGGCGTGCGCGATGCGACATAGGCCTGCACGGCTGGTGGTGCGGCGCTGCCGAAACCGCCAAACAGGCTGCGCGCCGCAGCAAAGGCAATCAAAGTCCAAAAGGCTGTCATAAACCCTGCGAGGCCCGCCCATAGAGCCGCTCCGCAAAGGACCATCGACACGACAAAACCGGTAAGGCCGAGCGCCATCATGGATTTGCGCCCACGCTTGTCCGATCGGCGCGCCCAGATCGGCGCGCACACCACCCACAGCAGCGCCGACCAGCTGTAGGCGAGGCTGATCCAGACGTCATTGACCTGAAGCGCGGTGCCAATCGAGGGCATCACCGATTGCATCGCTGTGTTGCCCGCCGCCGTCACCAGCATCACAGTGAACAGCAATGTCATGCGGCCGCGCGAGATGGAACTTTGCCCCGCGCCGCTGCTGGCATTGTTCAGCGCGCTGGGGCGCTGGGGTTCAAGATCGGGTTCTGCATCGGCCATCGGTCGCTGCTGCGCTAGGCCAGCGCGCCTCGGCTTGCAATTGGTTAGCGCCTCTGCAAGGCGGATCAGCGTAATGTGTTTGCTCCCCGATCATAAGCGACGATAGGTCCACTCGATGCAATCTGAAGATTTGGCAATTGGCAGCCGCGGCGGTTGGCGCGCACGCTGGCAGCGTCACGGAGCGCAATGCGCGGTGTTTTTCCGCGGGTTCGTGGAGCATCCCCGGATGGTCGGCTCGATCATCCCATCTTCGCGTTTTACCGTGCGCAAAATGCTGGAGCCGGTGGATTGGGGCAAATGCGAAGTGTTCGTGGAATACGGCCCGGGCATCGGCACGTTCTGCCGCCCGGTGCTGGACCGGCTGCGCGGAGACGCCGCGCTGGTCGTGATCGACACCAATCCGCTCTATATTGATTATCTGACCAAGACGATCCGCGATCCGCGCTTTCACGCGGTGCTTGGTTCGGCGGAGCATGTGGAGCAACACTTGGCTGAGCTTGGCCTGTCGGATGCGGATTATGTCCTGTCAGGCCTGCCGTTTTCAACTCTGCCCGCTGGCGTCGCGACAAAAATCGCTGAGGCAACGTACAAAGTCATCAAGCCGGGCGGTGCATTCCTGGCCTATCAATTTAGCTCAGCCGTGCGCGACGAATCAGCGAAGTTCTTTGAACGCATTGATGCGGGCTTTGAGTGGCTCAATATCCTGCCGTGCAAGCTCTATTGGGCTTGGAAAGAGCCTAAGGACTAAGAACTCAGGCGCGAAGCCCGCTGCTCAGGCCTTACTCGAAGACGTCCTGGACATTCTTGCCGGCTTGTTCGCCAGACAATTGCGCGTGGATTGCCGCAAACACAGCCAGGAATACTGCGCCCAGAACAGCGCTCATCAGCGCCGCGATAAACCCATTTCCGATCTGCTCAATCGTTCCGCCCAGAGCGGCAAAGATCGTGCCCGTGACCAAGGTCAGAACCAGTGACACAACGCCAAAAGCGAGGAACAGCAGGAACAGGAAGAGCAGCAAGCGAAAGCTGTTGCCCTTAGTCAGCTGCCAAGAGCGCTTCAGTGCGTTGATCGGATTGTACTCACGCTCAATCGCGATGACGGCAGTGTAAAGCGAGAATTTGATCGCGATATAAATGATCAATGGGAATGCGATTAGAACAGCGATAGCCACCGCTGGACCGCCAAGCGTGCTCAGCAATCCGATAGGCACACCGATGACGACCGCAGCGCCGAGCGCCATGATAATTGCTGCACCAATATAAGGCAGTAATCCGCGCGCGCCGAGCTTAATCGCCTCTCCCACCGTGGGCCTGGATGTGTCGGTCAGCAGGGTGAGCAGCGCAAGCGTGCCGAGCGTTTGGAACAGGGTGATGCCCAGGAACAGCCAGCCATATTTGCTGTACTGCGCCGTCATCGCGCCCATGGTCGCATCCATCACCGCTTGAACATCGCCAGGATCACCCGCCGCAGCGGCGGCGCTGGGTTCACCGCCTCTGGTACAAACACGGCAAGCGCGAATTGCGGCAGAAACAGAAACAGGCCAGCGATGATGATCACCAATTCGCGATTGGCGCCCAGCATCGAGGTTGCATGCGTCCAGGCTTGGCCCATATCCAGCTTCACGTGTACTTCCCCTACATAATTTCGCTCTTGATAAGCGCACTCGATGCCCCCAAGCAATCACCATATGACCGCCGCCGCCAAGACATCACCAGATACCTTGCCCGCATCATCGATCACCGCGATCGATTGGCGGCGTGAGGATCGCCAAGTGCCTTACACAGAGGCCTTGGCTGAGATGGAGGCGCGCAACCAGGCGATTGCGGAGGGAAATGCGCGCGAGCAGGTCTGGCTGCTCGAACATCCCCCGGTCTACACCGCAGGGACCAGCGCGGCAGATGACGAGCTGCTCGATCCGCGATTTGAGGTCGTCAAGGCCGGGCGCGGCGGCCGCTACACTTATCACGGTCCCGGGCAGCGGGTCGGCTATGTCATGCTTGATCTGAACCAGCGCGGCAAAGACGTGCGCTGCTTTGTCCATGCGCTGGAGGGCTGGGTGATTGCCGCCTTGCGCGGGTTCGGGGTGGAGAGTTGGGCGGTCGATGGCCGGGTCGGCATCTGGACCAAGGATGTCGATGGGCGCGAGGCAAAGATCGGCGCGATTGGCGTGCGCGTGCGGCGCTGGGTCACGATGCACGGCTTTTCCGTCAACCTTGATCCGGACCTCAGCCATTTCACCGGGATCGTCCCATGCGGGATCGATGAATACGGCGTCACCAGCCTATCACGCTTGGGCCTCGACATTTCTCCCGCCAAATGGGACGAGGCGCTGATCGCCCATGCTGGCGAGTTTTTGGAAACACTCGATAAGGCCGAAGCACGAAGATGCGCATCATGATAACTCCCATCCGCGCGGGCATGCTTGCGCCGCTTGCCTTGGCACTGGCGGCGTGCGGCGATGATGCCGCGCCAGAGGCGAGCAGCGGCGAAGAGGTGGCAGAGGCCACCGGCGACGTGCTGGGCGGATCGATCAGCGACGATATGCTGCCGCTGGAGGAAGTGCGTTCGCAATCGCCGCTCGCCCCGCGTGCCAGCGGGGCGCCTAGTTCATCGGGCGGCGATACGAGTGACGCGAGCGAAGATTCTGGGGACGACGAGGCTGAAACGGCAGAGGCCGAAGCACCCGCAGATGCTCCGGCCCCGGAAACGCCTACTGAACCCGCGCCTGAAGAGGACGCAGGCGAGTAATCAGGCCGCGTTTTCCGCGCGTCCCTGTTCTTCTTCTAAGGTTGGATAGTCGGTGTAGCCTTCCGCAATTGGGAAGTACCAGCTCTTGGGCACATTGGTGTTCGGGTTGAAATGCGCGCCAACTGCAATCCGTTTTTCCAGATCAGGGTTGGAGATGTACGGGCGGCCAAAGCTGACGGCATCGCAGCGACCGCTAGTCACGTCGGCATCGGCTTCCTCGGCGCTATAATCGGAGTTTAGGATCAGCGGACCTTTGTAGTGCTCGCGGAACAATGGATCCTGCTGAGGCACATCCGTCTGGCCAAAGGTGCCATCGGGCCCCGGTTGGCGCAGCTCAACGAAGGCGAGGTCCAGATCATTGCAGACCTTCGCCGCCGCGCCAAAGGTTGCCTCAGGATTGCTGTCATCGGTGCCTTGAGAATCGCCATTGGGTGACAGGCGAATGCCAACCCGGTCTGCGCCCCACACATCGATCAGCGCCTCCAGTACTTCGCGCATCAAGCGGGTGCGATTTTCCGGCGAGCCGCCATATTCATCAGTGCGCAAGTTCGTCTTGTCGCGCAGGAATTGGTCGATGAAATAGCCATTGGCACCGTGCAATTGCACGCCATCAAATCCGGCCTTCTTCGCGTTCTCAGCGGCGCGGTGATAATCATCAATCGTGCGCTTGATATCGTCGAGCGTGGCCGCGCGAGCTTCTGCATAAGGCTGCTTGCCAATCGGCGTGTGCGCTTCGCCAGGCGCGGTTGTTGCGCTGGCGGAAAGCGGCGGATTTCCATCGAGGAAATAAGGGTGGACGATCCGGCCCATATGCCACAGCTGCATCACGATCATGCCGCCTTCTTCGTGCACGCCCTCAACGATTGGCTTCCATGCTTCGGTCTGCTCGTCCGTCCAGATACCGGGCGCTGATGGCCAGCCCAGGCCCTCTACACTGATTCCGGTTGCCTCGGTCAGGATCATGCCGGCACCGCTGCGCTGGCGATAATATGTGCCCATCAAGGCGTTCGGCACAAACATCGGTTCAGCCGCGCGTCCGCGTGTGAGCGGCGCCATAAAGATACGGTTCTTGGCCTCAAGCGCGCCCATTGTGAGCGGCTGGAAGAGAGCATCGTGCATAGGGTTGGTCCTCATTTGCAATCTTTTGTATTTGAGCACTTGGGGAATTGCGGGCTAGGGCGCAAGCATGGAAAACGCTGGGGCGCCTCAAAAACAGCTGTTCGATGCGAGAGCCGCGCTGCTGCTGGCGGCTTTGCTGGGCGGCAATATCGCCCTTGCGACCGGGCCCTGGCTTGTACGTCTGGCGGACACCGGGCCGGTGAGCGCGGGGTTCTGGCGCCTGTTTCTAGCTCTGCCATTTCTGGTCCTGTTTGCCCGGATGAGCGGCCAGCGGCTGGGCGGGATGCCGCGCAAGACTATGGTGCTGGTGGCTTTGGGCGCGACCGCATTCGCGCTGGATCTGGCGAGCTGGCATATTGGGATTGGGCTCACCCGGCTGGGCAATGCGACCCTGTTTGGCAATGCCGGGTCGATCATCCTGCTGTTTTCCGGCTTTGTCATGGCGCGCATGTTGCCGCGCGGATTTGAATGGCTCGCGATTGTGTGCGCTCTCACCGGTGCGGCGATCCTGCTGGGGCGCAGTCTGGAGATTTCGACCTCAACCTTTCTCGGCGATCTGTTTTGCCTCGCCGCAGGGCTGCTTTACGCGATTTACCTGATCACCTTGCAGGGTGAACGGGCGCGGTTTGGATCGTGGAGCCTGCTGGTGTGGGTCAGCGTGTTTGCCTGCCCAGTACTGCTCGCGCTCGCACTGGCGCTGGGTGAGCCAGTGTGGCCGACCGATTGGACACCGATCCTAATCCTGTTTGTGAGCAGCCAGCTGATCGGGCAGGGCCTGCTGGTCTATTCGCTAGGCCACTTCCCGCCGCTGATCATCGGGCTGGCGCTGCTGACCCAGCCCGCGGTCGCGGCGCTGATCGGATACAGCGTGTTCAGTGAAGTGCTGACGCCGCTCGATCTGCTTGGAATGGTGCTTGTGGGGAGCGCTTTGGTGGTGGCGCGGGCAGCACAAACTTCGTCACCCCAGCGAGAGCTGGGGTCTCAGGCGCAAGCGAGCGAACAAAGCAAATGAAGCGCGGCGGACACGTCTACATCATGACCAACAAGCGCTACGGCGTGCTGTACACTGGTGTCACTGCCGATTTGCCCACTCGTATCAATCAACACCGGGCAGGCAAAGGTGGCGAGTTCACATCGAAATATCGCTGTACGCGGTTGGTCTACGTTGAGGAATATCCGTCGATAGAAGAGGCTATTGCGCGCGAGAAAGCGATGAAGGCTTGGAAACGGTCATGGAAGATTGAGGCAATCGAGGAGCAGAACCCGTCTTGGGATGATCTCTACCTGAAGCTGCTCGGGTGACCGCTCTAGACCCCAGCTTTCGCTGGGGTGACGATTTAGGGGACCAATTTCAAAATCACGTCATGCCAGCGTACGCTGGCATCCAGGGCATCTAACGCACTCACTCGCAGACCGGGAGTTTTTCCAAAAGCGGCAGGATCATATCTCGCCGCCGCCGTTCACCGAACCCCAGCACGATCCCAAGGTACGCGGTACCGCTCCGCAGTCGCCATTCGTTGCTGACAATCTGATCCGGGAACGTGTTCTGAATTGCTCGCACGAATGCGCGGTCAACAAGATCTGCGGGGCGTGAGCTGTGGGGTTCATCAATGCACGAATATATTGGCTGTTCTAGCGCTCCTTGGGAGATCGCAGCCCTGACGTTCAACACTGCGCCCAAGCCAAGGAAGAAGGCGGCGAGCGAAAGGACTAGGCCTATCTTAAGTGAGAGCCTTGCCGCCCGACGCACGAACTCAATCCGCCGTGAACGCGACCTTGCCCAGATCGCCTAGGCCCACCGTGCCGCTCGGCCATGCCAAGCATCCGGTCGAGGCTTTCCTTCGCTTTCAAGCGCAGGTCTTCCTCAATCACGATTTGCGGCTCCAGATCGCGCAGTGCGACATAGAGCTTCTCCATCGTGTTGAGCGCCATGTAGGGGCAAATATTGCAGGAGCAGTTTCCGTCCGCACCCGGCGCGCCGATGAAGTTCTTTTCCGGCAGAGCCTTTTCCATCTGGTGGATGATGTGCGGCTCAGTCGCAACGATCAGCGTGTCGCCTTCAAACTCTTTTGCAAATTTCAAAATGCCGCTGGTTGAGCCGACGTAGTCCGCATGATCGACAATCGTTGGCGGGCATTCCGGGTGCGCGGCGATTGGCGCATCGGGGTGCTGTTCTTTTAGCTTGAGCAGCTCTGTCTCGCTGAATGCCTCGTGCACGATGCACACGCCCGGCCACAGCAGCATTTCGCGATTGAACTTGCGCGCCAGATAGCCGCCAAGGTGGCGGTCCGGGCCAAAGATGATCTTCTGCTCTTCCGGGATCTGCTGCAGGATCGTTTCCGCGCTGGAGCTGGTGACGATGATGTCCGAGAGCGCTTTCACCTCGGTCGAGCAATTGATGTAGGTCAGCGCGATGTGATCGGGATGCGCCTCGCGGAAAGCTTTGAACTTCTCAGGCGGACAGCTGTCTTCCAGACTGCATCCGGCATCCATATCAGGCAGCACGACGATCTTCTCTGGTGAGAGGATTTTCGCAGTGTCGGCCATAAACTTCACGCCGCAAAAAGCGATGACATCTGCGTCCGTCTCCGCCGCCATCTGGCTGAGCTGGAGCGAGTCCCCGACATAGTCGGCGATGTCCTGAATATCGGGCGTCTGATAATAATGCGCCAGGATCACCGCATTGCGTTCTTTGCGCAGGCGATCAATTTCAGCCAGCAAGTCTTTGCCAGAGGGCACTTTGGTTGGGGCGGTCATAAAATCAGATCCCATGAAATTCTGTTGCTTGAGTCATATAGGCGCGAAATGCGGCGAAATCGAGCAGAATTGGTGGCTTAGGCCCAGCTCAGATCGTGCGCCATACGCCCGCGTCCTGGGCGGCAAGCCCGCGTTTTTCCAGATCAATGAGATGCGCCTCGACGCTCATTTCCGCCGCTGGGATCAACCGCTCATCCAGCCCTTTGTACATCGCCGGAATGAACTCTGGGATTGGCCGGGCGGCCTCGCCCATCAGGCGCAAGATTTGGTTTTCGCGCTGGCGGCGGTGGCCGATCATCCCGCGCACCAGCTGCTGAGGCTTGGTGATAGCGGCGCCGTGAGCTGCGTGATAAACCGCGTCATCGCGCCCCATCAGCCGCTCCAGACTTTTCATATATTCGCCCATGTCACCATCGGGCGGGATGACGACGCTGGTTGACCAGCCCATCACATGATCGCCGGTGAACAGCGCTTTGCTTTCTTCCAGCGCAAAGCAGAGATGGTTGGAGGTATGGCCCGGCGTGTGCACGGCGGTGAGCGTCCAGCCCGTGCCGGTCATCTGCTCGCCGTCTTCCAGAACCCGGTCAGGCGCATAGGTGGTATCGAAGGATTCGTCGGCGCGCGGGCGATCCGATTTCAGCACCAGCGGCGCGCAGCCAACAATCGGCGCTCCCGTGCGCTCAGCCAAAGGCGCAGCGGCAGGCGAGTGATCGCGGTGCGTATGGGTGCACATGATCGCGGCAATTTTCGCATCACCCACGGTCGCCAGAATGGCGTCGATATGCGCAGGCTCGTTCGGCCCGGGATCGATCACCGCCACGTCATCGCCTGCGCCGACCACATAACTCTGCGTGCCAGTGTAGGTATAAGGCGATGGATTGGGCGCAAGCACCCGGCGGATCAGCGGATCGAGCTGTTCTGCGGTGCCCGTGGGCCAGGGTTTTTCAGGGAGTCCGGTCATGCACTTGCATATGGATGGGAGAATGGCACATGTCACGCGGCAGTTGTTTGTTTCGTGCCAGAGCCACCCGCTCCCTCCACCCTTCCACCCGGAGCCTACCGGGATACCATCCGGGTGGAAGGGTGGAGGGAGCGGGTGGCTCCGGCCAATTCAGTAGGGAATTCCATGTCCGATTACATCCTTGTCCTAGATGAAGGCACCACCTCGACCCGCGCGATGCTGTTCGATGCGGCGGGCGCATTTCATGGCAGCGCTCAGGAAGAATTGACGCAGCATTACCCGCAGGCAGGCTGGGTTGAGCATGATGCGGCGGAGATTTGGGACAAGACATTGGCCTGCGCGCGCACCGTGATCGAGAAAGCTGGCGGGGCAGAGCGCATCGCCTGTATCGGCATCACCAATCAGCGTGAGACCGTGGTTGCGTGGGACAAAGGTACCGGCGAACCGCTGGCGCGCGCGATTGTATGGCAGGACCGCCGGACGGATTCTTTCTGTGTGGGTCTGCGCGCGCAGGGACATGAGGCGGATGTGCAAAGGCGCACCGGCTTGCTGCTCGATCCCTATTTCTCCGGCACGAAAATGCGCTGGCTGATGGACAAATCGGCCGAGGTGCGCGCCGCGGCCGATAAGGGCACTTTGGCTTTTGGCACGATCGAGAGCTGGCTGACGTTTAAGCTGGCGGCGGGCCTCCATATCTCAGATGCCAGCAATGCGAGCCGCACGCTGCTGCTCGAACTGGATGGCGCGCAATTTGATTCGGGGCTGTGCGAATTGCTGGGCGTGCCGCATTCCGCTCTGCCAGAGGTGGTCGATATGTCTGGCGCCTTGGCTGAGACCTCGCCCGGCATCTTTGGCCGCGCAATTCCGATCACTGGCATGGTCGGCGATCAACAAGCGGCGACGATTGGCCAGGCCTGCCTCTCACCGGGCGAGACCAAGGCGACTTACGGCACCGGCGCATTTGTGCTGACCAATCAAGGCCCGCAGATCCCGCGCTCGCAAAACCGCCTGCTCGGCACTGTTCTGACGCAGATTGGCGGACAGCGGACTTATGCGATTGAAGGCTCGGTCTTTGTGGCTGGTTCTCTCGTCCAATGGCTGAGGGATCTCGCTCGGCATTGTCGATGTTGCCAGCCAAACAGAAGAGTTGGCGCGCAGCATTTCAGACACCGGCGGGGTCACGATTGTCCCGGCGCTCGCTGGGCTTGGCGCGCCGCATTGGCGGGCGGAGGCGCGCGGGCTGATCTCTGGGCTGAGCTTTGCGAGCGGCAAGGCGGAATTGGCGAGGGCGGCTTTGGAGGCGATGGCGCATCAAACGCATGACCTCGCATCGGCCTTTGCCAAGGATGGCACCGGCTGGGGCACCTTGCGGATCGATGGCGGGATGAGCGCCAATGACTGGATGGCTCAGGACCTGGCCGATGTGCTGAATATTACTGTTGAGCGGCCCGAATTCGTCGAGACAACCGCGCTGGGCGCAGCGATGCTAGCGGCGGCTGGGGCAGGGATGCACAGCGACCTCTCAGCGGCAGCGCAGGCTATGCGCGGGACGTTGAGCAGCTTTACGCCTAGCAATGTCCGACGATGTGCGTGAAGACCGCTTGGCCCGTTGGAAGAAAGCGCTGGCGGCGGCTTAGTTTTGTGATGCCATAGGCAGCCAGCGCCGAGAAAACCTCTACCCGAAACGCCCAAAGGCACGGCCAATCTTGTCTTGAAACGCGCGTGCGGGCGAGGCCACTTCAAAGTCTTTGCGCCATGCTTCATCAAGCCGGGCGATCCGTCCGTGCAGCTTCACAGTTTCCTCGATCAGCTCGCGGGTTTCCGGCTCCAGCTTGGCCAATTGCGATGCATCACTGTCGCGGTCACCGGGCAGTTCACCGTGGCGGCGAACCTGGTTCTCGGTCAGCTCGCCGGAGAAATAGGCGCGCTGGTTGAGCAGCCAAGCGAGCACATGCATCATGCGTGTGGTCGTCTTCAGCCCTTCAATAGAAAGGGCCAGACGCACTTCGTCATTCTCGCCCATGCCCGGCTCTTTAGTGCCAAGCGCGAAGACCGCGCGGACATCATCCGCCAGCACTAGGGCTTCGGAATAAAGGGCCTCAATAATCGGGCGAGAGAGATTGGTTGTGCGGGTCATATCTGGCCCAGATTGCTAGGCTCGATGCGAAAGTGCCGCCAGCTTGGTAACCAGAATATCTGGGTTAAAGTACAAACCGTCCCGCGCTGAGACACAAAGCGGCGCAGATTTCCGCGAATTGCTGTGCGCCTTACGCAATAATATCGGGCAGCAGGCGATCTTCGATCAGAGCGATCTGATCCTTCAGCCGCAATTTGCGCTTCTTCAGCCGCGCGATCTGCAATTGATCAACTGAGCCGCTTTTCTGCCCCGCCTCTGTCAGGGCATCAATCGCGACGTCCAGATCGCGGTGCTCCGACACCAATAAGGTCAGCCGCTTTTCAAGTTCAGCCTGATTCATGCGGGTGCATCACTCTCTTATGGGTTCTTATGCATTGCTCTTTGTGCGCATTATGCCGATCCGCGCAAAGATACCAATAAGCCTATCAAATAAACTTCTGCTCTAAGCGTTCCGCCTAAGTACGAATGCGATGGCAGTTCAGCGGAAATGGCACTTTCCCGAGGGCATCTGCCTGATGCCAGCCACGTGCCACGCAATGGCCTTAATGTACCGCTTTGCAATCCAGCGATCTTATGGTTCTATGTCCCTCGGCGGTTCGTCCGCACGCAGACGAGTCGCTCCAACAGGGGTTTTTGAACCTCATCATGATGGAGATCATTTATGGCATCGTTTGCAGGATTATCCCACGTCAACGCGCTTGAAACAAAGCACGCTGGGCTAGAGGCCCAATTGCGCGACGAGATGAACCGGCCCGTGCCTGATGCTGCCACTATTCAAGCGCTAAAAAAGCGCAAATTGCGTTTGAAGGAAGAGATCCAGCGCATCTAACTTCGATCTGGTCGCACAGCACGTAAATCCGCGCCCGCAATCAAAGCCGCCATTGTGAATACAAATTCACTTGGTGGCGGCTTTGCTTTTGCAGGCGCCATTGCCTAGTTAGGAGCGGTGATGTCCGCCGCCGCCTCTGCTCGTCAAATTCTCACCCGCCTGCATGAGGTGATGGCCTCGCGTATGCACGCGCAGGGCAAGCTCGATTCTGTGGTTGATATTATCGGCGATAGTCTCACCAGCGAGGTGTGCTCGATCTATTTGCTGCGTGAAAGCATGCTGGAATTGTTCGCGACCAAGGGTCTGAACAAAGAAGCGGTGCACGTCACGCGCATGGCCATTGGTGAAGGGCTGACCGGGACGATCGCTGACAAGGTTGAGACGCTCAACCTGGCCGAAGCAAAGGCGCATCCTGACTTTCTTTACCGCCCGGAAACAGGCGAGGAAAAATTCCACTCCTTTGCCGGTGTGCCGATTGTCTACCGCGAGCGGGCCGTGGGCGTGCTCTGCGTCCAGCATGTCGAGCCGCGCCGCTATGAAGATGTCGAGATCGAAGCCTTGCAGACGACCGCAATGGTGCTGTCCGAACTGATCGCCAATGCCGAATTGGTCGATGAGGAGGAAGCGCGCGGCCTCGCCGAGGGCCTGACCGGCACGCAAACCTTGAACGGTCTGGCTCTGGTGAAGGGTCTCGCCTCCGGACTGGCGGTCTATCACCAGCCGCGCGTCCAGATCGAACAGGTTATGGCCGACGACATCGAGGCCGAGCGGGCGCGGGTCTACCGCGCGTTCGACAAGATGCGAGAGCAGATTGATCACCTCTCCAGCCAGGCGGAATTCGGCGTCGGCGGAGAGCACGAGGAAGTGCTCGAGACCTATAAAATGTTCGCTTATGATGAGGGCTGGTCGCGGCGCATCAATGAAGCGATCGACAGCGGGCTGACCGCAGAGGCCGCGATTGAGCGGGTTCAGCAGCGCACCCGGATGCGCATGCGCGAGATTGATGACGCGCTGCTGGCGGACCGCATGCATGATCTGGAGGATCTCTCCAACCGCCTGCTGCGCATTGTCTCTGGCCAGCTTGGTACAGCGGCGAGCCAGGGCCTGCGGCGCGATACTATTCTGATTGCGCGCAATCTGGGTCCTGCCGAACTGCTCGAATATGATCGCCGCCGTTTGAAGGGCGTGATCCTGGAGGAAGGCTCGCTAACCGCCCACGTCGTGATCGTTGCGCGGGCCATGGGCGTGCCAGTGCTAGGCCGGGCGGCGGGCCTGCGCGGAATTATTCGCGAGGGCGATGAGATACTGCTCGACGCGGACAAGGCGAGCGCGACGGTAAGGCCGAGTGCGCAAATGGCCGAGGCGTTTGACGCGCGTTTCTCCAAATCCCGCGAGAAACAGGCTGCTTATGCGGAGCTGCGCGATGTGGAGCCCTTCACCCGCTGCGGCACCCGCATCGAGGTGATGATGAACGCTGGTCTGCGCGATGACATGAGTTCGCTCGCTATGACCGGCGCGGACGGTGTTGGCCTGTTCCGCACAGAGTTTCAGTTTCTTGTCTCTGCCACTTTGCCTCAGCGCGAACGGCAGACGAAACTTTACCGCGACGTGCTGGAGGCGGCTGGCGACAAGCCGGTGATTTTCCGCACGGTCGATATCGGCGGAGATAAGGCGGTGCCCTATCTCGCCTCGAACCAGGCGAATGATGATGAAAACCCGGCGATGGGTTGGCGCGCCTTGCGTCTGGCGCTGGAACGCGGGGGCCTGCTGAAGGTTCAGGCGCGCTCACTGCTTGAGGCCTCTGCGGGCCGCCCGCTCTATGTGATGTTCCCAATGGTATCGGAGCCGTGGGAATTTGATGCGGCCAAGACCGTGTTTGAGGAACAGCTCGCATTCATGCGCTCCAAGAAGAAGCTGATCCCGGATGCGATTTATTATGGCGCTATGCTGGAGGTGCCCGCTCTGGCCGAGGTGCTGGACATTCTCTGCCCGAAACTGAGCTTCCTCTCCGTCGGCACCAATGACCTCACCCAGTTCCTGTTCGCCGCCGACCGCGCAAACCCCTTGCTCGCCGAACGCTATGACTGGCTTAGCCCATCGATCATGCGGTTCCTTCGGCGTGTCACGCAATCGACGGTCGGTATGGACGTGGCGCTGGGCGTGTGCGGCGAAATGGGCGGCCGTGCGGCTAGAGGCCTTGGCGCTGCTCGGCATTGGTTTCCGGCGGCTATCGATCACGCCTGCGGCGGTTGGTCCGATCAAGGAATTGGTGCGCAAGGTTGATCTGAAAGAGATCACGCAGAGCATGAATGATTGGCTGGCAGACCCCAGCGTCAATCTGCGCGACGAGTTGAGCCGCTGGGCGGCTGATCGCGATATTGAAACCGATTGACGCATTCATGCGTTAACTGAACGCGTGCCAGCGCCATTCTGTCGGAATGGGGCTGCGACGAACCGCAAGAATGCTTGACAGCGCAGGCTGCAACCGATTGTTTGCAGCGAAGCACCTTCGGGGAAAAATAAGGGTCTGTTCAAAGGCCCGCAAACAAAAGGTCGTATGGTTCGGGTCATGGACAACGAACAAGAAACAGCGGTTGAGGAACTGCCCCTCGAGAGCGTGGGCGCACAATTGCGCCGTGCGCGCAAAGAGCGCGGCCTCTCGCTAGAGCAAGTCACCGCTGAAACGCGGATTCCAGAACGCCACTTGGAAGTGATTGAATCGGGAGACTTTTCTGCTCTGCCCGCGCGCACCTATGCGATCGGCTTCTCGCGCACCTATGCGCGGATGATGGGGCTGGATGAGGCGGAAATTGCCGACCAAGTCCGCGCGGAACTGAGCACGGCAGAGGCCGGGCGCGAAATGGTCCCGCTTGGTATGGAACCGGGTGATGCGGCAAAACTGCCGTCTTCTGGCCTCGCATGGGCAGGCGCCTTCGCCGCGGTCCTGCTAATTGCGGGAATGGCGACATTCTACTCATCTTACTATGGATCAGGCGCTGGCCCTGTGCCGCTGGTGGGTGATGAGCCTGTTTTGGCCGATGGCGGCGAAAACGCTGGTGCCGGAGCGACGGGCGCGAATACACCGGGCGCAGCGAGCAGCGATGGGCAGGTTGTCTTCACCGCTTTGGAGGAAGGCGTCTGGGTCAAATTCTACGACGCCAATGACAACCAACTGCTGCAAAAGCAGATGGCCAGCGGTGAGCGGTTTGAAATCCCATCCGACGCTCAAGGGCCCCAAATCTGGACCGGGCGGCCTGATGCCTTTGCGATCACCATTGATGGCAAGCCTGTGCCCAAATTGGCTGAGGATGATTTCATCATGCGCGATGTCGCGATCTCGGCCGATGCTTTGCTCGCCCGTGCGCAGCAGGCGGACCAAGACGCAACCCCAGACACGTAAGGCGGATTTAGCCTCGTAGGGCTGAAATTCCGTGGGGGGCAGTTGGCGGGAAATGCGCCGCGCATGCCGCCATTTGCCGCGCCTAGGCATCTTACCCACGGATTTTAGCCCCTATGGCCCTCGACTTGACGTCATGACCTCGGCACAGATTCGGGCTATATTCATGCGCTTTGCACCAAAAGACGCATGCGCCGTGCTGCAACTGCCTCAGGATCGGAGGCTTTTGGCCATGGCGCGGGGTCTTAATCGCTTGGTAAAGCGCCGCAATTGCACAGAGGGAGCCAGATCAAAGATGAGCGCACTCATTTCAAACCGTGTTTTTTCCGCCAAGGCCGGAGGGCGACTGCTCGCCGCTGGATTGGCTGCGGCGGTCGTCGCAACAACGCCTGTACCCGCTATCGCTCAGGACAATTCTGAGGCGCGCTTGCGCAAGATTGAGGCGGAAATTCGCGCGCTGCAGCGCAATGTGTTTCCCGGCGGCGATGGCCGCTTTTTCGAGCCGCAAATTGCGCCCGGCGAGACCACAGCTCGTCCGGCGAACAGCAATTCGACCACAGCGGTTACCGATATTCTCGCGCGGCTCGATGCGATGGAGCAACAATTGCAGCAGCTCACCGCACTCGCGGAGCAGAACGGCAATTCGATCAGCCAGGTTGAGGCCCGGGTAACCGCGCTTGAATCGGCCAGCATTCCCGCGCCCAGCATCGACACGGGCACTGATTTTGGTGCCTCCGACAGCAATCTCAGCGCAATGAGCAACGGCGCATCTGACACGGGCAGCCAATCCGCCGGTGACAGCACATCTGCCGCGACCAGCGGCCCAAGCGCAGAGCGCCTTGCGGCGGTGCAGGCGATCACGAAGCCGATCACAGAAGACCCTGCCGATGACGAATATTCCTATGGCTTCCGCCTGTGGAACGCGGGCTATTTCCCTGAGGCTCGGCAGCAATTGAACAGCTTTGTTGAGCAATATGGCTCGCATTGGCGCGTGACCTATGGCCGCAATCTGCTCGGCCGGGCCTATCTCGATGACAATATGCCAGAAGAGGCAGCCAAGTGGTTCCTGCGCAATTATCAGGCTGACCGTCAGGCTCCGCGCGCGCCCGATAGTCTGCTGTATCTCTCAGAGGCGATGATCGCGCTAAATGACACCAACCGGGCTTGCATCGCATTGGCGGAATTTGGCGAGACCTATCCGGCGCTCGCAAGTGGTCGCCTGTCCAATCAATATGAGCGCAACCGCCAGCGAGTGACCTGCAATTGATAGGCCGGTCTCATCTGACCTAATCACGCGATGGCGCGAGGATTTGCTCGCGCTGTGGCCGCTGGATGAGCGCCAAGGGCCGCTTGGATTGGCCGTGTCGGGCGGGGCAGATAGCCTCGCAATGCTGCTGATCGCGCATGCGGCGGCGGCCGAAAATGGCGGCGAAATTGCGGTCGCAAGCATCAATCACGGACTTAGAGCCGAAGCGGCCAGCGAAGTGGCATTGGTGGAGCGCGTTTGCGCCGAGCTGGGCGTGCCTTTCACTGCCCTCAGCGTCGAGCTTGCGAGCGGGAATGTGCAGGCCAAGGCGCGTGATGCGCGCTACGCTGCGCTCGCTGAGTGGGCGGCTGGTCATCAGCTTGGAGCGGTCGCAACTGCGCATCACGCCGATGATCAGGCGGAGACCCTTCTGATGCGTCTTGGCAGGGGCAGCGGTCTATCCGGCCTTGCCGGAGTGCGTGCTGCGACCAAACTGCCCGGAACTGAGATGGCGCTGCTGCGTCCGCTGCTAAGCTGGCGCAAGGCCGAGCTGGAGCAAGTCGTCGCGGATGCCGGGATCACCGCCGTTGATGACCCCTCCAACCGCGATGACCGATATGATCGGGCGCGGATGCGCGCACGTATTGCGGAGGCCGATTGGCTCGACGCCAGCGCGCTCGCAAACAGCGCTCAGCACCTCTCCGACGCGTGGCGAGCGATTGAATGGTACGCCGGTGAGGACTGGGAAACGCAGGTTTACCGCGAAGAGGGCAGCGGCGGCGCGCCCGAATACAAATATTACGCCAATGTCCCGCGCGCGATCTCGATCGAAACGATCATTCGCATCATCGCCGCGCTTGGCGGGCAGGCGAGCCGCAGTGAGGCTGGCCGCGCATTCGACCGCCTGTGGGAAGGCGACAATGCGTCGCTATCCGGCGTGCTGATTACGCCGGGGACGGAAAAAATCGCCAAACTGGGAATGATGATGCGGGTGTGGCGGTTCGCCCCCGAACCGCCCAGAGCGATGCATTAAGCAGCACTCGGCGCGCTTGCGCACACCGCATCAGCGGATCAGATGATTGCGTCCCCCACGCTGATCATCTGGCCGCGTGTAATCACAACCTTGTCGCCGCGCTTTGCGATGGCGAACAATTTGGCTGCGAATTCTTCTGGCACACCGACACAGCCGTGGCTGGCATAGCCATTGAGCACTGGCGAGCCATGAATGGCGATGCCATCCCAGGTCAGGCGCAGCGTGTAGGGCATTGGCGCGTTGTTATACTTCTCAGACACATTGTCCTTCTCCTTTGTCAGGATTGGGAATGTGCCGAGCGGGGTTGGGTGAGATTTTGTGCCGAGTAGAGCAACGGCTGTGCCGATTTCGTGGCCATCGCGAAATGCGCTGATCACGCGGGCGTCAAGGTCAACCGTGATCACCAGCTTACCGCTCTTGGGCGCATTGCTCTCGTCCCAGAACCACTCGCCGTAGCGGATCGTGCCTTCGATCGGCAGGATCGAATTGACTACAAACGGATTTTCCGGCTCTGGCGGAGGAGGAGGCACGTCTTGGATCACTTCGCGTGAGATCATGCGGGCGGCGGTAACGCCTGCTTCCCGGCCGGCGGCGCGCGGCGCGATTTCCGGAACTTCTGGAGCGACCTCGCCAATTGGCGGCAAGCCAGCGGCAATCTCAGCAGCCGCTGGATCGTATGGGGTTGGCAGGCTTGGATCGACCACCAGCGATTCGCCGCCGGTTGTCGGATCAATCGGACGGATCGCCTCTTGAGCGGCCGCATCAGCCACTTGCTCTGCGGCCTCCGCTGCCTCAGCGGCAGGGGTCTGATCGTCGGCTAGGCTGGATGTGCCAGCAAGCGAAGCGAGGGAAATCGCAGCAGCCATGCGGGCAGATTTAATGAGTTTCAACATGCGCCGCTATATGCCGTAAATTCTCGTGAGTCGCTAGAGGCTAACAGTGGCGCGTCCCTTCGCGAGACGCTCCCCATGCGAAAGTGTTAACGGCAAGGCGGGTGTTAGCTGAATTATGCTTTGCCGCACGGTCCAGCCACCCATCACCCGTGCGCGCCAAATTCATTGGCAATCGCCGTCGTCAGCCTCAGCATCAGATTGTACGCGCGCTCGATCGGATCGATGTAGTCGCGGCCAATCTGCGCATAGCCTTCGTTATCGCCATCAGGATAATCGCTCGCCGCATCGACGGCGAAATCCTCTGGCTGAGGGAAAGAGGTTGGGAAGGCGCGGCGCAGCTGAGCCAGCGCATCTTCGATCCTGAGGCTAAACACCATCTCCAGCACATCGTCGCGGCTGATATCGTTCGCGCGGCTAAAGGCCGGGATCGAGACAGCGCGCAGGAAAATATGCTGCATCAGTGCAAGGCGAAGAGCCTGCGCTGCGCCAATTGTGCGGCGGGTGTTCTCGCGGTCTTCCAGCGGCGCTTCGTCCGGGATCAGATCGAGCAAGCGGTGGAATTTGAGCGCATCGACCCGCAGGCGCGAGGCGAGGCGGCGGAACACTCCGGTGCGGTCATCCTTGGTGAGATATTCGGCCAATGTCTCGCACGCGGCGGACAGATGACTTTCCGTGCCGCGATAGGGCCTGCTGGCCCAATAGGCGGAGTTAAACAGCTCCCCATGGGCGGCAACTGTCTTGATGCTCGCGAGCGCATTGGAGGCGCGTGCCAGGCGGATCAATTGGCGTCCGCGCGGGCTCTCTTTGATCAAAGCGGCGAGCTCTTCATAATTGCCATCCGCCGCGCTGCCGATGCCGGAGATGATGTTCACCGGATAGCCAAGCTGCTGCAGGATCGAATTATGCGGGATTGCGCGGATTTGGCGCAGCGACATGTCACGGTCCGCCGACAGGTCGGACTGGCGGCGAGAAACGCGGCTGCCGGTGGAATTGAGCAGGCCCAAGCCAAACGCGGTGACCGCGCGCGAATAGGTCTGGCTGCGCAGATGCTGGCGCTGGTTCGCGCGGATGGCGCGGTAGAAGTCCAGACTGATATCGGTGCGGCTGTAGAACGGGTCCTCTGCCGCCGCCGGATCATTGAGCGGTGCGGTCGCAATCCGGGTCAGGGTCGCGCGGGCCAGCTCTGGCGTGGCAAAGAACATATAGCCGTCGCCGCCTTGGAAGCTGACCTCAGGCTCCAACACGATGTCTTTCGCAGCAAAGCGGCTGCGCGCCCATGGGCTGAGCGGCCATGCGAGCCGGTCGTCAAAGCCGCTCGGATGCGCGCCGCGTCCCATGCTTTCGCCGTGGGTGTTGAAGATGAGCGCAGAGACATCACTGAGGCCGTTTTTCGCCATGGCCTGCGCCATGCGCCCTTGCAGCCGCTCAATCGCCAAGCTGGCAGGAATTTGCCCGACAAACCGGCCTGCATCGGAGAATCCGGTCTGAATGCAGACCCGGCCGCGCGTGCGGGCATAGGCCTGATATTCCGGCTCAGCGCATAGCGCCTCCAGGAAACGTCCGCCGTGCTCCAGCGCGCTTTCGGTCTCAAACAAAGGCGAGACGTCGACCTTGTCTTCGATCCCGAACAGTTTTGAGAAATAGAGCGCGGCGAGAATGGTCGATGGCTGCTCGCATTCCGCGATGAGCATGCGGATCGGGGTGTCGGCATCCACAGAGCCGAGAATTTGCGCCATCGCGAGGAATTGGCGGATTGCTGTGGAGCTTTCGATCGCAAGCGATGCGAAATTGGTGCGCAGCGGCTTCACCTCGCCCAGCAGTTTGCGCAGGGTCGCCATTGCGCCCTTGCTGGCGAGATCAAGCGTGTTGTCCGGATCAATCCGGCGGCGGATGCCGTTGTGAAGCTGTTTGGCGTTCACGCGGAAATGCACGTGCGCCATGCCGAGGCCGTCTGCGCGCATGGCCGCCGCCAGCGTTTTCAGCGCAACCGCATGGGTGGCTTCTGCGGAGCTGGCTTCGTCTTCGAGCTGCGCAATCAGGGGATTGAGCGACAGCAGCTTGGCCGGATTGTCAGCGGTCAGCCGGTTGGCTGCGAGCGAAAGCGCCTCGGGCGAGCTGAGATCGCTGGTGAACTCGCGCGCGCTGAGCGCCGCATGGTTCTGAGCGTCGCGCAGGGTTTTGATCAGACTGTGTTCGCTATCAATCGCGGCAAGGCTATCGGCATAGCGGCCCAGGCGTTCGGCCTTCTCGGCCAAGCGGAACCCGATGGAGGTGTACCATTTGATATCGGTCCGCCCGTCCATGTCGTATCCGACCCAGGTGGCGAAGCGGAACGGCACAGGGGCCAGCTCTTGCCATTGGTCGGGCCACGTCGCCTGCGCATGGCTGAGCACATCGCTGACGATGGCATCGCGCGCATCCTGCGCATGGCCGATGGCCCGCATCGCGCGGCCGTGCTCATATTGCAGGGTGATCGCAGGGCGATCTGTGCCGGTCACGCACACCTCTTTGCCGATATCGCCATCGCTGCCGGCGGCTGTGGCCACCGCATCGGATTGTTCCGGTGTCAGCAAGAAGGTCGGGTGCGCGGTGAAAACGGCATGCAGGCTGGGGTTTTCCCAGCGCGCTCGCAGCTCCGCAAAATCGCTCGCGCCCGAAAGACTGGCGCTCAGCGCGTCGCGGTTCGCCTCTTTGGAGACGGGCGAGACCAGACGGCGCAGGCGCGATGCGCGCGATTGCAGGCTGGCGCATTCCAGCTCAGCGACCATCGCCTCCAACTCATCGAGATTGGCATTCCCGCCTTCGAGCGCGCGCGACAGGTCCAGTCCCAGTTGGAACACCGGATTGAACAGCGGGGTTTCGCGTGTCTGCTGATGCAGATCACTCAGCCGAGTGTGCAGATCGGTGATGGATTTCAATGGCTTGGTGTTCACAGATGTTCTCTTGCAAATGCGGTTGCTGCGCCGAGCAGGCCAGGTTGCGGATGGCTAACGATTTTGACCGGGATGCTGGCCATCAATTCTTGATAGCGCCCCTTGTGACGGAACCGGCCAGCAAAGCCAGAGGAAGCGAGCGTTTCGCGAATTCGGTAGCCCAGCCCACCCGCGATCACGACACCGCCAAAGCCGCCTTGGGCCAGCGCAATATCACCGGCCACACTGCCCAGCGCCATGCAAAAGCGGTCAACGGCGGCGGCGGCAAGGCTGTCCCCGCCTTGGTCAGCGCCTGATGTGCCCTTGGTCCAGATTTCGATATCATCGCATTCGGCAACCGTGCGGTTTTCCAGCGCAGCGAGCGTTTGGTATATGTCGACAATGCCGGGGCCGGAGACGATCCGTTCCACCGAGACGCGATTGTGGCGCTTGCGCAGCCGCGCGAGGATTGCGTCTTCAATGGCGTCCACTGGAGCGAAATCGAGATGACCGCCCTCGGTCGCCTGTACGCGGAATTCCCCGTTTGCCCCGCGCCATAAATGCGCAACGCCCAGACCTGTGCCAGGTCCGATCACGCTGAGCGTGCCCGTGGGGCTAAGCGGCAGCTCCGGGCCGGTAAGGTGCACAAAGTGCTCCTCTGGCAGGCGCGCCACCGCATAGGCGACCGCTTCAAAATCATTGACGATCGTATGGCGCGTGGTGCCCAGTTTTTCATTCACCAGGGCCGGACGGATAATCCAGGGATTGTTGGTGAAGCGGATCACCTCGCCAGTGATTGGCCCAGCAATCGCCAGTGCGACATTTTGTGGCAGAGTGCCGCCAGAGCGCGCCCGGTAATCCTCCCAAGCGGTTTGGAAGCTGACGTGGTCCTCTGTGTGGAGCGTGGTCGGCTCGCCCAGCGCAATTGTGCCGTCTGCCGAAACGCTGGCGATGGCAAAGCGGGCATGTGTGCCGCCAATATCAACCGCGACGATATCCGTGCTGCTCATGCGTTACAGCCCCGCCGCAGCGAGCATGGCGGAGGCGCCTTGCTCCGCCCCGTCCGCCTGATTTTGCAGCATGCGGAACAACTCGCGGCCCACGCCGTGTTCCTGCGCGGGATCAGCGGCGGGTGTGCGCGCCGATAGATCGGCTGTGGTCGACAGCTCGCCGGTCTCCGCGCAAACGGTGATCACATCGCCATCTTGCAAATGGGCAAGCGGCCCGCCGCCTTTGGCCTCTGGCGTGATATGGATCGCGGCGGGCACTTTGCCGCTCGCCCCAGACATCCGGCCATCGGTGACCAATGCGACCTTATGCCCGCGATTTTGCAGCACGGTGAGCGAAGGGGTGAGCGCGTGAAGTTCTGGCATGCCATTGGCGCGCGGCCCTTGGAACCGGACCACAACCACAACGTCGCGGTCTAGCTCGCCAGCTTTGAACGCCGCGACCACGTCGGCCTGCGTTTCGAAAATGCGCGCGGGCGCGGTGACGGTCCAGCGCTCGCGCTCAACCGCAGAGGATTTGAAGCACGCACGGCCCAGATTGCCGGTCAGCAGCTTCATGCCGCCATCGGGCTGCACCGGATCGCTTACCGGGCGAAGCATGCCGAGATCGCGGCTTTCGGGCACATCGGCCCAGCTCAGCTTTTGCTCAGCGTCCAGCACTGGCTCGGCGGTGTAGGCGGCAAAGCCGCTGTCCCACATGGTCAGGATATCGCCGTGGCATAGACCTGCCTCCAGCAGAGTGCGCGCGACATAAGCCATGCCGCCAGCGGCGTGGAACTGGTTCACATCGCCGGAGCCATTGGGATAGACCCGCGCGACCAAGGGCACGACGCTGGAGAGCTCGGCCAGATCATCCCAGTCGAAAATGACGCCAGCGGCCCGCGCCATCGCCGGGATGTGGATTGCATGATTGGTCGAACCACCAGTGGCGAGCAGGCCAATCGCGGCGTTGATGATCGCCTTTTCATCGACCACCTGCGCCAATGTGCGTGTCGTGGTGCCGGACAGCTCTGCCAAACGGTGCATCGCTGCGCGGTCCAGCTCCTGGCGCAATTTCGTGCCCGGAGTGACAAAGGCTGATCCAGGAACATGCAGCCCCATCATCTCCATCATCATCTGATTGGAATTGGCCGTGCCATAGAATGTGCAAGTGCCCGGCGAGTGATAGCTGCCAAGCTCGCTTTCAAGCAGAGCGTCCCGGTCTACCTTGCCCTCGGCATAGAGCTGGCGGGTTTCCTGCTTCTGCTTGTTCGAAATGCCTGATGGCATCGGGCCAGAGGGCACAAAGATCGCGGGCAGATGGCCAAAACGCAAAGCGCCGATCATCAGACCGGGCACGATCTTGTCGCAAATTCCGAGGCAAGCGATGCCGTCATACATCTGGTGCGACAAAGCAACGCCGGTCGACATGGCGATCACATCGCGGCTGAACAGCGACAGCTCCATCCCATCTTCGCCCTGCGTCACGCCGTCACACATGGCGGGCGTGCCGCCAGCAACCTGCGCGGTGGCGCCAACCTCGCGGGCGTAGATCTTCAGCCGGTCAGGATAGCGGCCATAGGGCTGATGCGCTGAGAGCATGTCGTTATAGGCGGAAACAATGCCGACATTCGGGCCGCGCCCGCTCTTCATCGCGTCCTGGTCTTCCAGCGCTCCGGCAAAGGCGTGGGCAAGATTGGAACATGCCACGTCCTTGTGCTCAGGGCGCCGGTCGCCCTCGCGCTTCATCAGCTCCAGATAGGCGGTGCGGCTGGCGCGCGAGTTTTCGATAACCCGCTCGGTCACCCGGTGGATCACATCGTTGAGATTACTCATGCCAGCTCACCCCATCGCGTTCGGTTAAGGCAATGGCGCTGCTCGGTCCCCAACTGCCCGAGGTGTAGGTCTGCGGTTTGACCCCAGCGGCTTCCCACGCGCTGCGGACTTGATCCACCCACTGCCACTGCGCCTCCACTTCGTCGCGGCGCACAAACAGGGTCTGCTCGCCTTGAATGAGATCGAGCAGCAGGCGCTCGTAAGCGATCCGGCGGTGCTGGCCGACAAAGGCATCGGGCATGGCAATGTCGAGCGGCACTTCGCGCAAGGAAATGCCGTCTTGGCCGAGCCCCGGCACCTTCGCCATCAGAGACAGCGAGATATTCTCCTCCGGCTGAATACCAATCACCAGCCGGTTGGGCAGCATGCTCGCCCCCATGCCTTCAAAGATCGAGTGCGGGACGCAGCGGAATTTGACGACAATCTCGGTCACGCGTTCGGGCAGGCGTTTGCCGGTGCGCAGGTAAAAGGGCACGCCCTTCCAGCGCCAATTGTCGACATGCGCCTTGATCGCGGTGAAAGTCTCAGTGTCTGACGCCTTACCGAGCTCCTCATCATAGCCCGGGACGGCCTCACCACCGATGGCGCCCGCGCGATATTGGCCGGTCACCGTTTCGCTGGCCTGCACTTCGCGCAGTGCGCGCAGCGCTTTCACCTTCTCATCGCGGACCGCGGTTGCGTCAAAGCTGGTCGGCGGCTCCATCGCCACTAGCGCCAGCAATTGCAGCATGTGGTTCTGCACCATGTCGCGCAGCGCGCCGGCATCGTCATAAAAGGCAACGCGGCCCTCCAGTCCGACGGTCTCAGCCACCGTGATCTGCACATGGTCGATATAGTTCGAATTCCAGATTGGCTCGAACAGGATATTGGCGAACCGCAAGGCGAGCAGGTTCTGCACCGTCTCCTTGCCCAAGTAATGGTCGATCCGGAAAATCCGGTCCTCCGGGAAGGCATCGGCGACCGCATCATTGATGACGCAGCTGCTCGCGAGGTCCGTGCCCAAAGGTTTTTCCAGACACATGCGGACATTGTCGCCCGTTAGCCCGGCGTGTTTCAGGCCAGCAATCGTCGGCCCAAACAGGCTTGGCGCAGTGGACAGGAAAATTGCCATGCCGGAATCGCTCGGACCGGCCTCGTTCACTTTGTCCGCCAGCGCATCGAAGCCATCGAGCGTGCTCGCATCGAGCGCTTGGTATGACAAGCGATTGAGGAAGGCGGCCATCCCGCCGCGCCGTTCGTCTGGCAAATAGTTTTCGAGCGCTTCGCGCGCCATATTGCGAAATTCCGCATCGTCCATTTCGCTGCGCGCGGTGCCGATGATCTTCAGATCAGGCGATAGCAGCCCGTCTGCATCCAATGCACAAAGGCTCGGCAGCAGCATTCTGCGCGACAAATCACCGGTCGCTCCAAACAAGAGCAAGCGATCAGCAGAGAGCTTGGGTTCAGGCATGCGTATATTTCTCCCGCGCGCCGCAGCTATGGATTGCGACGATTGGGTTCTAGCGCGAAGCGCATTGCTGGGCCATAGGTTCGCATAGCTATTCAATTGGGCTATCTAGATTGCCCAGCATGGCTGACCAGGAGGGAAAGATGGATCCTGCGCGCAGACAATCGCGGGTTACCAGTTTTGACGTTGCAGAGCGGGCGGGCGTGAGCCAGTCGACGGTGTCGCGCGCGCTATCGGGCTCTGCCGTGATCAGCGAGGCCACGCGCAGCCGCGTGCTGGAGGTGGCAAGCGAGCTTGGCTATTTCGTCGACGAACGCGCCGCGCGGCTGAGGCGCGGGCACACCGGCACTCTGGCAGCGGTGGTGATCACCAAACCGGGCGGCAATGCCCGCGATGTGAACCCGTTTTCCTATGCGCTGCTGGGCGGGGTTTGCGCCGCAGCGGCGGAACGCGGGCTGGAAGTGCTCGTTTCGCTGCAAGGCGATGAGGACAAGCTGTTTGGTCACTATGTGGAGCGCGGCCAGGCCGAGGGCTTGATCGTGATCGGCACCACTCTGAACCGCCCGGCATGGGACTATTTCCGCGGGATTGGCGAGACGAGCGAGCTGGTCGCCTATTGGGGCTCGCCGCTAGGCGATCTTGACTGGGTTTCGTCTGACAATGATGCGGGCGCGCGCATGGCGGCGGAGCATTTGGCCGAGCAGGGCTGCACGAAGCTTGCCTGTATTGGCTCGCGCGGCGGCACGCAGCGGCAGTTTGCTGAGCGCGCGGACACGTTTCTCGCCCGCGCCAAAGAGCTCGGCCTTGGGGCGCAACTGGTTGAGATAGGCGATGAAGACGACCGCCATGACCAGGGCCGCGCGGCGGCGGAGCGGATGCTCGCCGATGGCTTTGCGACGGATGGCGTGTTCGCGGTGTGCGATGCGCTGGCCTTTGGCGTGCTGGAAGCGCTCAATACGGCGGGCCGGAAGATGCCCGAAGAGATCAAGCTGATCGGATTTGACGGTTTGCAGGCGGGCGAATTGTCCAGTCCTACGCTCACCACGATTGAGCCGGACTTGGATCAGGCAGGGCGCTTGCTGGTTGAGGCCGTGACCTCTGGCGGGCCGCATTCCGGGATACGGCGAGTGCCGGTGAGGTTGCTGAAGCGCGGGAGTTCTTGATTGAGCGGCGTTTGATTAGGCCATAGCCACCCGCACCCTCCACCCTTCCACCCGGAGCCTACCGGGATACCATCCGGGTGGAAGGGTGGAGGGTGCGGGTGGCGTGGTCAGAAAGAGGAGCCCTAAACCCGCTTCACGTCCACTTTCGACGATAGAAACCGCGCCGGGCCGAACGTCGTGAGGAAACTCACATCGGCCGCATCGCGCCCAACGCCGATGATCGCGATCTCCGATGGTTTCGCCATGCCGGTCGCATCGACCAGATGCCATGCGCCGCGTGCTGGCTCATCAGGATCGGCGAGAAACACCTCGGCCACGGCATGAAAATCCTGCGGGCTGACGTCAGGGCCATAGCAGGCGATGTAGCGCGCCGGGATCAGTGACGCTCGCGCCAGCGCGATCAGCACATGCGCATAGTCGCGGCACACCCCTTGGCGCGCGACGAAGCTGTCAGCGGCGGTGGTTTGCTCGCCGCTTGAACCCGGCTCATATTGCATATTGTCCGCCAGCCAGCTTGCAATCGCAGCAATCCGAGCGCCTCCCGATGTGCCGGAAAACTCTGCCTCGACGAAGTTCTGAAACGGACCGACCGAGCAATAGCGCGAATCGAACAGATATTGCGCCGCCTCGCCGGTGATGGATCTCGCGGCCAGCTGAGGCAGGGCAGAAAGCTCAAACGCGGCGCGCTGGGTCTCCACCTTGGCGCGGTAAGTGGTCTCGAACCGGCCATTGCTGCTCACCCAAATGCGGGTGCCGATTCCGTCATGCGCGGGCACCCGCGTGCTCGCCGCTTTGTCTGTCAGTTCCACATTTTGCGAGAGAATCCGCTGACCCGGAGCATCAGCGACCTCAAACTGCAGCAAGGCATCGCCCGGCTCGTCAAATTGGAAAGTGAAGGTCGCTTGGATGTCGAGGGGCATAGGTCACTCAAGTTTGGGAGGCACATTTGTTCCTCAAACACGCGTTTTTTGCGCTCTTTCAGGTCCAATTGTCCCATCTGGGATATTCAGCCAGCCCGCCTCTGCTTCTAGCCCGCGCCCAGCAGCCACAACCAGTGGCCGTTTTGTCCGGGGAGGGCAAATGTTCCTACCGGAATAGATGACAGGGGTTCGTATCCATGAAGAAATTTTCCATCACCGCCGCCGCTATGGCCGCGCTCGTTATCGGCCTTGCCGCCGCGCCCGCTCCAGCAGAGGCTGGTCCGTTCGATAAGATCACCAAGAAGGTGAAGAAGGTCAAAAAGAAGGTCGATCAGGCCGAGGACGTCGTCGAGACGGTCGACAATGTGCGGCGCGGCGGATCAGGCGGCGGCTTTGCCAATCGCGGCAGCACGTCCAACTCACCGCGCAGGGCGCGGCCTCCTGGCCATGTCGGCGGCGCAGGCGCGGCTCCGGCAAAATACACTGGCCAGCTGCAATGTGCGAACCTGGGCCTGGGCAATGCCTTTGTCGGGCGCGAGGGCACTTACACTTTTAGCCAAGGGATCAGCACGGAGGAGCGCACTGGCCTGACCGAGCGCACCAATGTCAGCCCGCAAAACGGCTGTTTCTTCCCCGGTCTCGCAGTTGGCGATGTGCTCTATGTCGAGGTGGACGCAGCCAAATATAAGAAATACGACTACAAAATTCAGTGCGTTTCCTATGATGGCTCTGAGCAGCTCGACAATGTCCACGGGCCAAAAATCAACAATTACAAGGGTAAGGACGTGATGCTGCACAGCGGCAATTCGCTCGGCTTTACGCCGACGGCGAGTGGCAGCAATTCCAGCCGCTCTGGCGCCTATGACAAATATCTCGCCAAGCGCGGGCGCCAGATGATCACGTTCAATTTTGCGTCTTTGCACACCGATAAATCAGGCACGGACTTCTATTGCCAATGGTTCGACAAGAACTCTGGCAAGAGCGCGGTGGCCTTTGCCTATCGCCGCGGTCCAGCGGGCTAAGCGTTTCAATCATCCAAATCAGCACAGGAATTTTCTACTCATGAAAAAGACTTTCACCATTTTCGCCGCCAGCGTTCTCGCCATCGGCACTGCGCCAGCGGCGATCGCGCAAAGCTCCTCCAGCGAAGTTTCTAAGAGCGGCTCTTGCCCCACCGGCTTCAAGGCTTCGGGATCAAGCTGCAAATCATCGAGCAAAGTTGCGCTTCCCAAAATCGGTTCATGCCCAACCGGCTTCAAAGCCTCGGGAAACTACTGTGTCGGCGGTAAGGGAGATTATGCAGAAATCCGCGATGGTAGCTGTCCAAGCGGAACGAAGACCTCAGGCAAATATTGCGTGAAGTGATTTTCCCCAAACTGCGACCCTTGGGGAAAGGGCCGCGTCTTTTGCGAGGCGCGGCCCACATTCCCCGGCCATATGGATGCTGATGCGCGGGCACGCTTCAACTTGGCGAAAACCATTTTGCAGCTATGAGGCGAGGCTTGATGGCTGACGAACGCGAAACCTATGTCGATCGCATTATCCGCGATGCCTATGCCACCATGGGCAAGCCTGAACGCGTGCTTTCTTTGTTGGAGCAAGGGGAGCATCATTTTGAGGCGGGACAGGAGGATGTGGGCAGCGCCGATCAGCATTTCGTCGAAGCGGGCGAGCTGATTGATGAGGTCTCGACGTTGACGGGCAGCGATTTTGCTAATTTCGTGCTCCCTGATGTGTCGCCCAGCGGGGCGGAGCTGGTTCTAGATCGCTCCCAAAGGCTGGTTTCCTTCGACCCAGAGGTCTTTTGCGGGCCAGAACTGGAACGCGGCCATCCAGCACCGGATTGGCTGTGGGATCCGGCGGAGCGCAGCGAGGATTTGCGCCGCATCCGAGAGACGAAATCGGGCAGTTCGACCGGTTTTCTCCGGCTGTTTACCGGGCCCGATGATGATCAGGGCCGCTGGTTCAATGTCGAAGCTGGCGCAGAGGCGCAGGCTGAGCATGTTCATTTCAAGCTGATCCAGTTTCGCTGGCAAGAGGCGAGCGGCAATCGTTTTCGCGAAGCGCTCGGCCTGACTGAAACCGAGCTCGCTCTGACCCGGCATTTGGTATCGGGCGGGAACGTGCGGAGCTTCGCTGAACAGCGCGAACGCTCGGTCGGCACAGCTCGCAATCAGCTAAAGGCGCTGCTGCGCAAGCTGGCGATCAATTCTCAGCAAGAGCTGCTGATGCTTTACACCGGCTTTGCCCATTCCCTGCGCCTGATCGACGAAAGCGAGGGGCCAAAACGGCATTTTTGCAGCCGGATCTTTCACGAAGAGGATGGAGACCGCATAGCGTGGGAGGAACACGGCGATCCCAGCGGCGATCCGGTGCTTTATTTCCATCCCTTCTTTGAGGGCGCATTGTTCACCGCTGAGCAGGATGCAGCCGCGCGCGAGGCAGGGCTGCGGATCATCGCCCCGTGGCGTCCGCTTTCCGGTGAAACAACTGGCCGATCAAAGCGGATCGAATTGGTGCGAGAATTTGCGCGCCAGCTTGATCCCTTCCTTGAGGCGCAAGGCATCACTGAATGCGCCGTGCTCGGCGCCACGGCGGGCACGCCCTTCGCCCTGGGATTTGTTCAGGCGACGCGAGTTAAGGTGAGCGGGCTTGTACTGGCTGGACCCTTGGTGCCGTTCCCCACCTGGTCGGACATCGGCATGGTCGATATCGGATATCGCCGGGCGGTGCAGATGACGCGGATGGCACCGGCCTTCGCGCGCATCTATATCCGCGCGACCTTGGCGGGCTCGCTGCGCGGCGAATTTGATAAGTTTATCGACGATTTTTACCGCTCCAGCCCGGATGACCGGGCCTATTACAAGCGGCCTGAAATCCGCGAGATGATCCGCCAATCGGGCACTTACACCTTTGTGAAGACGCTGGACGGCCCGACCGAGGGCGTGATCATCGAAGCGTTTGACTGGAGCGAGCTGTGCCGCGACATCGCGCCGCCTGTGACCTTGGCGATCGGCGCAAATGGCGGTTTTGTCAGCCGCGAGAATTATGAGAAATTTGCCGACCAATATGGCTTTGCAGTGGATACAGAATTCCGCCGCTCTGGCCAGCTGGTGATGCATGATGACCCAGTCCGAGTGTTTGCGCATTTGCGGCGCAAGATAGGCTAACAGCCCCTTTCGTTTCAGAATAAGTGCGCTAGCTTGGCCTCTCGCGATTCTCGCGAACAGGGGAGGGCGCTTTGGCTGTTTGTCCGTATTGTTCTGGTGGTCAGATCGACAATGGCTACCGCGACTGCGCCAGCTGCGGCGGATCGGGCCAGGGCAGCCATATGAACCAGGCTTGCATGGCCTGCGGCGGCAGCGGAACGGGCGCTCGCGATACGATCACTTGCTGGAATTGCCACGGCGCAGGAACTGTGCCTGACCCATCGCCCGTACGCGGCTCTGCGCCAGCAAAACGCGGGGCGAAGCCTGCCAAGGCGCGGCAACAGGCCGCCGCTCACAGCTCGGCCAAACAATGGAGCGCAGGCAATTACATATTCTTTGGCGTCACTTACCTGCTCTCGCTTGGCTATCTTTCAGATAACTCAGAGCTGGAGGGATGGCCGCTCTATCTCGTGCCTTTGATCCCTGCGGGGATCGTCGGATCTTATTGGAAGCAGCTGTTCGTGATCGCGCTGATCATTGGCGGCCTCTACATCTGGGGCTCAAGCCAGAATTAGCGGCTTAGCTTTGCGCGATTACGCCGAATAGGTCGTGCGCATCGGCCTCTTCAATCACCGCGGTGACGATATCGCCTTGAGCAACGTCCGCCGGGACGTTGCGCAAATGCACTTGGCCATCGATTTCAGGCGCATCAGCCTGAGACCGTCCGCTTGCGCCGATATCGCCGTCTTCATCAGGCTCGCCAACTTCGTCGATGATCACCGGCAAAGCGCGGCCGACTTTGGCGGCTAGCTTGGCAACGCTGATCCGCTCGGTGACTTCCATCAGCCGGGCATAGCGTTCTTCCTTGATCGCCTCTGGCACCGGATCGGGCAGGGCGTTGGCCTGAGCGCCTTCAACCGGCTCAAACCGGAAAGCGCCCACGCGGTCGAGCTGAGCCTCTTCCAGCCAATCGATGAGATATTTGAAATCGTCTTCGGTCTCGCCGGGGAAGCCGACCACAAAGGATGAGCGGACAGCGATGTCTGGGCAGATATCGCGCCAACCCCGCAGCCGCTCAAGCACTTTGGCCTCGTTCGCCGGGCGCTTCATGCGCTTTAGAACCGAGGGCGAAGCGTGCTGAAACGGGATGTCGAGATAGGGCGTCAGCAGCCCCTCGGCCATCAGCGGGATGACCTTGTCGACATGCGGATAGGGATAGACATAGTGCAGGCGCACCCACGGCGTTTGGCCCGATTGCGTGCGCAATTGGCCAAGCTCGCGGGCGAGGTCTGTCATGTGAGCGCGCGGCTCGCGGCCCTTCCAGGGCTTGGTTTCGTGACGGGTGTCGACCCCATAAGCGCTCGTATCCTGGCTGATCACCAACAGCTCGTTCGTGCCGGCTGCGACCAGTTTTTCCGCCTCGCGCAGCACCGCGTCAATCCGGCGGCTCGCAAGCTTTCCGCGCAAATCCGGGATGATGCAGAACGCGCAGGAATGATTGCAGCCTTCAGAGATTTTGAGATAGCTGTAGTGGCGCGGGGTCAGCTTAATGTCTTGATCCGAAGGCTGAGGGATCAGGTCGATAAACAGCCCTTGGCTGGGCGGGGCGTGCTCGTGCACGGCCTCCACCACTTGCTCATATTGATGCGCGCCAGTGACCGCCAGAACTTGCGGGTGAGCGGCGCGGATTGCGTCTGCCTCTTCGCCCATACAGCCCGTCACGATAACGCGGCCGTTCTCGCTGATCGCCTCGCCAATCGCGGCCAGGCTCTCTTCCTTCGCGCTGTCGAGGAAGCCGCAGGTGTTGACCAGCACCACGTCCGCGCCGAGCATAGTCGGGCGACATGGCATAGCCATCGGCGCGTAGCCGCGTGAGGATGCGTTCGGAATCGACCAATGCCTTGGGACAGCCGAGCGAGACCATGCCGACGCGTTTCTGGTCAGCCACAGGCTTTGGCGATGCAGTGGAGGTGGGGGCGTCTGTATTCATATCTGGCCGCGCCCCTACACGCGTTCTCTGTGTTGTGCCAGTGCCGCCCGCGCCCTCCACCCTTCCACCCGGAGCAGTTTCCGCTAAAATCCGGATGGAAGGGTGGAAGGCGCTGCCTTCCGCAAAGAAGGAGGGGAACAATGAACCTGTTGGATGTGAATTGGCTCGCGGTGTTTCTCGCCGCGCTCGCAGGATTTGTGGTGGGCGGCATCTGGTATGGGCCGGTCATGGGCAAGAAATGGATGGGCGCTGTCGGCCTAACCGAAGAGCAGATCAAAGAAGGCAATATGGGCCTGATCTATGGCGGGGCGTTCGCGTTCTCGCTGCTCGCCAGCTGGACGCTCGCTCATACCTTCCACTCATACGAAGTGAATGATGTGGAGCTCTCGGTCGCAGTCAAAGTGGTGACGGCTTTGGGCATTGCCTTCGGCTTTATCGTGCCAGCATTAGGCACCGCCTACCTGTTCTCGCAAAAGGGCAAAGCGCTGTTCTTCATCGATGCGGGCTACTGGCTGCTGTTCTACACCGCGATGGGTTTCGTGCACGCATACTTGCCGTGAACGCGCGCCAATTCAGTTCGGCTTAGTGCCCGTCGCCTTTGGTCTCGCCATTCATGCTGGGGACGATCTCAACCACGATATCGCCCGGCTGCAAGTTTTGGCATTCGTCTTCCCAAAAGCCGATTGCCCGGCCGCCGCGATAGACGCGCAGGCCGCGCCCGCCGGTGCCCAATTCCTCGATTGAGCAGCCGCATTCTTCCTCGGTCACGACCCGCTCGACCAGCTGGACCCGGCCAGTGACAGAGGCGAGGTCGGCGAGATAATCGGAGATATGCGCGCCGCGTGCAGAGCCAGCGAGCAGCAGGCCGGTGAAGCGCACGGGGTTGATGACATTGTCCGCGCCCGCTTGCCGCGCCAGCAGTTCGTTATCATCGGCGCGCACGACGACACTGATCGGAACCTTCGGTGCAAGGTGCCGCACGGTCAGCACTATCAGGATTGATGTGTCATCCCGGCCAGCGGACACCAGCACGGATTGCGCTGTGCTCACCTGAACCGCGTTCAAAGTCTGGTCGCGGGTCGCATCCGCGTTCATCACGTTGACGCCCAGCTTTTCCGCCTCAACCAGCCGGTCTTCGCTCGGGTCGACGACCACGATATTGCTAGGCTCCATCCCGCGCTCGATCAGTTCGGTGACGCTTTCAGAGCCGGAAACGCCAAAGCCGAGGACGATGACATGGTTCGAGAGCTTCTCTTGAATGCGGTTCATGCGCCACTTCTCCCAGCTGCGCTTGATGATGAAATTGTAGGCGGTGCCCACAAAGATGAAAAACACGGCAAAGCGGATTGGGGTCACGATCACCGCCTCGACCAGCCGCGCGCGGTCCGTCACCGGGGCGATATCGCCAAAGCCGGTGGTGGTGATCGAAATCATGGTGAAATAGACGATGTCGAGAAAGCTGACTTCGCCATCGACGCTGTCGACCAATCCGCCGCGATCGAACCAGTGGATCATGACCACGATGGAAATGAGCAGCAGCGCCAGACCCAGTCGGATGCCCAAATCGCCCCACACCGGGATTTTGACCGCGCGTCTTAGCGGGCGAAAGCCAGACTTGCGCCGCTTTTGCGTATCCTTGGGAAACAATGTGTCGAGTTGTTTGGCCATGCCCCGTCCTGCGCCCCTATTCGGCGAATTTCCCCGCTAGAATGTCGAGCGACGAATAATGCGTCAAATCAAGCTGCAAAGGGGTAACGGCAATGTAGCCATCGTCAATCGCCTCGAGGTCCGTGCCGTGGTCGAGCGTGTGCTCTATGGCGTGTAGGCCGAACCAGAAATAGCGGCTGCCGCGCGGGTCGCGCCCCTCGACAATGCTGCCCCGCGAGTAATCGTGAAAGCCCTGGCGGACCACGCGAATGCCTTTAATCGCATCAGCTTCGAGCGGCGGGAAATTCACATTGATCAGCGTGCGCTCAGCAAATTGCACATCAAGCAAGGGCTTGATCACCTTTGCGCCCCATTGCCGCGCGGCGGCAAAGGCATCGGCGCTTTCCATGCTCTCGCGCGAGTAAACCTGAGACAAGGCGATGGAGCGAATGCCCGCAAGCGCGCCTTCGATCGCGGCGGAGACGGTGCCCGAATAAGTGATGTCATCGCCCAGGTTTGCCCCGCGATTGACGCCGGACAGGATCAGATCGGGCGGGCCGTCCATCACCTCGCGCAGGGCCATCATCACGCTGTCGGTCGGCGTGCCGGTGACGGCATATCGCCGCTCGCCAAACTGCTGCAGGCGCACCGGCTGGTTAAGCGTCAGCGAGTGGCCAGCGCCAGATTGTTCCTCTGACGGGGCGCAGACCCAGATGTCGTCTGAAAACTGACGCGCGAGCTCCTCCAGCACCTCAAGTCCGGGCGCATGAATACCGTCATCATTGGTCAGCAAAATGCGCATTAAGCAGCGGGCTCCAACTTGGTCACGCCGCCCATATAGGGATGCAAGACCTCTGGAATAAGAACGCTGCCATCGGCTTGCTGATAGTTCTCCATGATCGCCACCAGCGTGCGGCCCACCGCGAGGCCGGAGCCGTTGAGCAGGTGGAAATATTCGGTCTTCTTCTCGCCTTCGGGGCGGTAGCGCGCGTTCATCCGGCGCGGCTGATAGGTGCCGCCATCCGAGCAAGAGCTGATCTCGCGATACGCACCCTGTCCCGGCAGCCAGACCTCAAGGTCATAGGTCTTCATCATATTGCCCATGTCGCCCGCGCACAGCTCCATCACCCGGTAGTGCAGGCCAAGCTTTTGCAGCAGGCCCTCGGCAATCGAGGTGATCCGCTCGTGCTCTTCGGCGGCGTGTTCGGGCAGGGCGGCGCTGATCAGCTCAACCTTTTCAAACTGGTGCTGCCGGATGAAACCGCGCGTATCGCGCCCAGCCGCGCCCGCTTCCGCGCGGAAGCACGGGGTGAGGGCGGTGATCCGCATTGGAAAATCGCTCGCTTCAAAAATCTGCTCGCGGAACGAATTGCCCAGCGTCATCTCCGAGGTGGAGATCAGCAAATGCCCCTCTGTCGTGCGGAACAGGTCTTCGGCAAATTTCGGCAATTGTCCGGTGCCATAGCCGGACTCTTCGCGGATCAGCAGCGGCGGATTGCATTCGGTGTAGCCATGCTCACCGGTGTTGGTGTCGAGCATGAATTGGCCCAGCGCGCGGTGCAGGCGGGCAATATCGCCGCGCAGAAAGGTGAAGCGCGCACCAGAGATTTTCGCTCCGGTCTCAAAGTCCATACCCAGCGCAGGGGCTATGTCGGCGTGTTCCTGCGGCTCGAAATCAAACACCGGCTTCTCGCCCCATTCGCGCAAATAGACATTGTCGTCTTCGCTTTCCCCGTCCGGCACACTGTCGGCCAGCACATTGGGCAGGACGAGCATTGCCATTTTCAACTTTTCGCCCAGCTCGCGGTCTTGCTCTTCCAAGGCGGGCAGCGTCTTTTTGAGCTCGCTCACCTCAGCCTTCAGCGCTTCGGCCTTTGCGGTGTCACCTTGGCCCATCGCTTGGCCGATGGCTTTGGAGGCTTCGTTGCGGCGGCTTTGCCCCTCTTGCAGTTTGGTCGCGACCGCGCGGCGTTCTTCATCCAGCGCCACAATGCTGCGCGCAACAGGTTCATGCCCACGGCGCGCCAAAATGGCGTCAAAGGCGTCGGGGTCGTCTCGGATAATTCGAATATCGTGCATGGGGCCAGCCTATGCCCGCTTGGCTGGCCAAATTCCAGTGCATATGCGGACAAGTGCTCTGCCCTAGGTTGCGCGGGGGTTCAAACCGGCTAGACCAAGGGCCTGACGTCAGATCAGCGCTGCGGGGCAATCGCGGCGAACAGGGGCAAAAATAGAGGGTTACCTCATGCAGCACGGACGGGTCGCGCCTCCGCAAAGAACCGCATTTATCGCTGGGCTAAACCGCCTGCTGAGCGCAGGCGAGCGAACGGGTATTCTGGCCCCGGCGCGTTTCAGCAAAGATGCACTGATGGAAGCGGCGGCGCGCAAGACCGGCCTCAGCGATTTTGGCGATCCATGGTTTGAGCGGCCCTTTGAAGTGCTGTTGGATGCCGTGCTCGGCGAGGCGCGGCTCAATCTGGCGGGCCAGCATAGTGCGGTGCAGCAATTCAACAAAGTGCTGACCGACCGGCTCTGGGCGCAGCAATGGTTTGACCGCTTCCCGGAAATTCTGGAGCGGCCAATCCCGCGCCCGGTGGTGATCGTCGGTCCCATGCGGTCGGGCACCACGCGGTTGCACCGTCTGCTGGCGAGCGATCGGCGCTTCACCCATATGCGCAGTTTTGAAACGATCAGCCCGGTGCCGCGCCCGGATTTTGAAGACGTGCTGGCTGGCAAGGCGAAGGATTTTCGCCCGGTGCTCGCGAGCCGCGTGATGAAAGTCGCGCGGGCGGCCAATCCGCGCACGCTCTCGATCCATCCCACTGGCCCGTATGAGCCAGAGGAAGAGCTCGGCCTGCTCGTCTCCAGCATGTGGGGAATGAAGCACGATGCGCAGTGGCAGGTGCCAAGCTATTCCTCGTGGTGTGCCGCTGAAGATGCGACGCCGGCTTACCGCCATCTCGCCAATCTGCTGCGCTTGATCGGCTGGTCACAGCGGGCCTCTCCGCTGCGCCCGTGGATATTGAAGACACCGCAGCACATGCTGGATCTGCCCGCTTTGCTGAACGTGTTTCCCGACGCGCGCCTGATCTTCACCCACCGCGATCCCAGGAGCCTGGTCGGCAGCGCCGCCTCGCTCGCCTGGAACCAGACGATCATCTATTCCGATTCTGTCGATCCAGCCCGCATTGGGCGAGATTGGCTGGCCAAGACAGAGCAGCAGATTGAGCGGATGCGCGCGGCGCGTGAGGGACTTGATCCAGAGCGCATGATCGATGTGCAATATGAGGATATGGACCAGGATTGGCGCGGCGAAATGGAACGCGTCTATCGCTTCCTCGATCTCGATATGGCTCCGGCAGAGGCCAAGATGGCGGATTATCTGGAGCGCTCAAAATCGCTGAAGCGCCATCCACATGTCTACCGGCTGAGCGATTTTCACGTGAGTTCGGATGAGGTGGCGGAGCGCTTTGCCGACTATGTACGCGCCTTTGATGTGCCGACCAGCGGCTGGGGCGAAAGCGCGGGGCCTCGCATGGGCGCAAACGCAGCAACGGCGCCGATCCAGAGGGAACGACGCCGCCGATTTGGTTGAGCGTTGCCTCGCAAACCACTCGCGATTTGACGCGGGCCATCTGCGTTCCCACCTAAGACCCCATGACAAAACCGGATTTAAGCGAAGCAGACGTTAGCGCGATCATCGAAATGGCGCTTAGCGATCACATCAGCTTTGCCACCATAGAGACCGAATACGGCTTGTCTGACGCGCAGGTGAAAGAGCTGATGCGCTCATCGCTCAAACCCTCCAGCTATCGCACCTGGCGCAAGCGCGTGCGCCGCTTTGGCGATCGCCGGGAGACGTATAAATAGGCGCGCGTGCGCGCACCTGAGAGCGCTCTCTAGTCCGTGAACAGAGCCTTCAGCATTGTCAGAACACCTTGGCCCTTGGTGCTTGATGCGGCGCTGGGCGTGGCAGGGCATTCGAGGCAATAGGCCTGAACAGCCGGCGGTGCCGGACAGGCGCTCGACATCGCTGGCGAGCCGGCCGAGCAAAGCGCCGCGTTCCCGCGCGGCCATCGCGAACAGATCGCCGCCGCGCGCGCCGGAGGTGTCCGGGCTGGAGCTGGTGAGCATCTGACGGATCAGCGAATCGTATTGCGCGGTGCCGGCGCCGAGGAAGCGCGGACTGTAGCCGTCTTCCTCAAGTTCAGCCTCGGCTGCGACCCAGGCGAGCGCCTCTTCAAGGCCGCCGAACTGGTCAACCAGCTTAAGCTGACGCGCGGTGCCGCCGTCCCAGACGCGGCCTTGCGCGATCTCATCAACGCGGGCCGTTTCCATCCCGCGCGCTTTGGCAACGCGGCCAAGGAAATCGGCATATGTGTCTTCGATCGAGGCCTGCAGGATCGCATCAACTTCTGGGGTGAGGCCGCCGACGAGGTCAGGCTGGCCCGACAAAGGCGTGGTGCGATAGCCATCGGCGTTCACGCCGTATTCTGCCGCCGCGTCCTCAAAGGTTGGCAATACGGCAAAGACGCCGATTGAGCCGGTGACCGTTTCTGGCTGAGCGAAAATACGGTCGCCTGCGGTGGCGACCCAATAGCCGCCGCTCGCCGCGACATTGGCGAATGAGATCGCAACCGGAATGTCTTTTGCGCGGTGGCGCTCAATCGCAAGGCGGATCTCTTCGGATGCCAGAACAGAGCCGCCGGGGGAATCGACGCGTACGACGAGACCGGCGAGGTCATCATCCAGCGCTTCGTCGAGGATGCGGGCGATCCGGTCTCCACCAGCGGTGCCAGGTCCGGCATCGCCATCAACGATTTCGCCAGCGACGGTGACAACACCGATGGTCTTGCCAGAAGCGGACGGGGTAACGTCTGCCAGGAAGGGCGCGAATTCGGCCGTTGCATAGGCACCAGGTTTCTTGCTCCATGCGTCTTCACCGGCGAGTTCAGCCACGCGTTCACCAAAGGCAATGCGATCGCCCAGCTTGTCGACCAGGCCAGCGTCAAGCGCGGCCTTGGCCAGATCGCCTTGTGAAGAGGTGACCCATTCGACTGGATCGCTGGTGACCCGTTCAAGGTCGAGCGAAGGGCGGGCTTTCTTGACGTTGGCTTGCCATTCTTCCCACATCGCGCCGTACAATCCGGCGAGGTTCTCGCGCGCGGCGTCGGACATGGAATTGCGAGAGTAGGGCTCAACCGCCGATTTGAACGTGCCGACGCGGTAGATGCGGGCGTTGATGTTAAGCCGTTCGAGCAGGTCGCCGTAATAAAGGTTGCTGCCACCCGGGCCTGCGATCACAGCGCCGCCCAGCGGATTGATCCAGACCTCGCTGGCATGCGCGGCCAGATGCATGTGATCATCGCCGTAGCCGAGCGCGTAGGTGAGCACTGGCTTTTCCGCCTTGCGAACGCGGTCCATCGCCTCACCAATGGCTTGCATATGGACCTGACCGCCGCCGACGAACGAGGAAAGGTCGAGCACGACCGCCTTGATCCGCTCGTCCGTGGCCGCTGCATTTAGCGCCGTGACCAGATCGCGGGATTGGTGCTCGGCGACGGGCGCCTGCCCGCTGAGGAAGGTTTGCAGTGGGTCAATCTCAGAGCGTTCTTCGACGACGAAGCCATCAAGCTCGATCAGCAGCGCTCCCTCGCGCACTTGGCCCGGGCTGGGGCGGGCAGAGAGCACCGCGAACAGCGCCATGAAAAACAGCAGCATGAAAATCAGCACCAGCCCGTCTTTGACACCGACCAGCAGTTTCCAAACCTTGCCCACAAAACTCATGAATTTTCTTTCAAATAGCCTGGCCACCCGCGCCCTCCACCCTTCCACCCGGATTCTCCCCCGGTATGATCCGGGTGGAAGGGTGGAAGAGCGCGGGTGGTGCAGCACCGTTAAAACGTAACTCTGACGCTAAACTAGGCATGCGGCGCGCAAACTTCCATCGCAAACAACGCAAAACTTGCGCATCAATGGGTTGAGCGTGCGACAGCGCTCGACTAAAGGCATCGCTTTAATGACATTGTCCGGCGAAAACACAGGCTCTGGCCGCTATCCAGCGGGCCGTTTGGCCTTCCCGCACCGCGATCTGGTTGGCATTGGTCAGCTGGAGCGCCACGAGATCCTCTATCTGCTCGAATCTGCGGAGCAATGGGTGGAGCTCAATCGGCAACCCTCTAAGCACACCGATCTGTTGGCCGGGCAGACGATCATCAATGCGTTCTTTGAAAACTCGACCCGCACGCTGCTTAGCTTTGAGATTGCGGGCAAAAGGCTGGGCGCGGATGTGGTGAACATGCACGCCGCGCAAAGCTCTGTGAAAAAGGGTGAGACGCTGATCGACACCGCGATCACGCTTAATGCAATGCGCCCCGATGCGATTGTGATCCGCCACGGGGCGAGCGGCGCGACGCAGCTGATCGCGGACAAGGTCGATTGCCCGGTGCTCAACGCGGGCGACGGCAGTCACGAGCACCCGACGCAGGCGCTGCTTGATGCGATGGCTTTGCGCCATGCGCTGCGCAAACGCGGCGAGGCAGCAGAGGATTTCACCGGGCTCACCATCACCATTTGCGGCGACATCCTGCACAGCCGGGTCGCACGCTCCAACCTGCTGTGCCTACAAGCGCTGGGCGCAAGCGTGCGGCTATGCGCGCCGCGCGGCCTTGATGCCAGCGGGCGTGGAGGCGATCGGCGCGCAGCCGTTTCACAATTTCGACGAGGCGCTGAAGGGCGCAGATGTGGTGATGATGCTGCGTTTGCAAACCGAGCGCATGCAGGGGCAATTCATCCCGTCTGAGCGTGAATATCACCATCTCTATGGCCTCACGCAGGCGCGGCTCGCCAATGCGGCGCCCGACGCGTTGGTGATGCATCCCGGGCCAATGAACCGCGGGGTCGAGATCGACAGCGAGGTGGCCGATATGCTCGACCGCTCCATCATCACTCAGCAGGTGGAAATGGGGGTCGCGATCCGGATGGCCGCGCTCGACATTCTAACGCGCAGCGCGCGCGGTGTTGAAGGATGGGCGACGGCTGAGGGGAGTGCATCATGAAGCAGTTACAGCCTCTCACAATCACTGGCGGTCAATTGGCGATGCCTGGCGGCCCCAATGGTCCAAGTGAACTAGTCAGCGGCGGCATCCGGATGGATGGCGGCCTGATCACGGAAGTTGGCGCAAACATCGCTGCGCAAGACGGCGACGAAGTTATTGATGCGCGCGGACAGATCATCGCGCCCGGCCTGGTGGATCTGGGCGTGTTTCGGATCGACAAGGCGGCGTTTCACTTCGGCGGGATCACCCGCGCGGCTCTGATGCCCGATCAATCCCCGCCGCTCGATTACCCCAGCCGGGTCAGCATGATCGCCAAGAGCGGCAAGCCAGACCTATGGGTTCACCCGCTGGCGGCGGCGACCCGCGCGCTGGACGGGCAAGAGCTCGCCGAAATCGCGCTGATGAAGGATGCGGGCGCAAGAGGGATCGCCACCGGGCGGCGCTGGATCGCGGATTCCGGTGTAATGCTGCGCGTGCTGCAATATGCCGCGATGCTGGATTTGGTCGTTGTAACGCATGGCGAGGACGATGCGCTTTGCGGTGAAGCGGCTGCAACCGCTGGCGAAATGGCCACTCGCATGGGCTTGCCCAGCGCTCCGGCAGAGGCAGAAGCGCTTGCGATTGCGCGCGATATTGCGCTGGCCGAGATGGCGGGCGCACGGCTGCATATCCGGCAAGTCACGACGCAGGCGGGCTTTGATCTGGTGCGGGCGGCCAAGGCGCGCGGCGTGAATGTGACTTGCGGAATTACTCCTGCGCATTTCATGCTGTCTGACCTTGCGACCGTGCAATTCCCGACTTTCGCGAAATTCTCACCGCCCCTGCGCAGCGAGGCGGACCGGCAAGCGGCACTTGCGGCGATTGGCGATGGCACGGTCGATGTGATCGCATCAGGCCATGATCCGCGCGGGCCAGAGGATAAACGCCTGCCCTTTGCTGACGCGGAGGCAGGCATGGCCGGGGCCGAGACGCTGCTGGCTATGGCGCTGACCTTGGTGCGCGACGAGGTGATCGATATGGCGCGCGCCTTTGCGCTACTCGCCGGCAATCCGGCGCGGCTGCTGGGCGTGCCAGCTGGTCAGCTAGAGGCGGGGTTGGAGGCTGATATTGCGCTGATTGATCCCGAGGCACCGTGGATCATTGACCGCCGAAAAATGTCCGCGACCGCTGACAACACTCCGTTTGATCGCCAAGGCGCTCAGGGCCGGGTGAAGGCGCTGTTCAAAGGCGGCGTGCAAGTCGTTTGAGCGGGGCTTTTCGTAGGCCGACCTAGCCAGCCCGCACCCGCAACTCATACCCCATACAAAAATACCCCCGGCGTTTCGCGACACCGGGGGTTATTTTCGAAGTCTTTGAAACTTCTAGAGGTTTGGGAATATTCTTAGCGTGTGCGCGCTGCGATCCGCACTCCGCGATCAATCGCGCCGGCTGGCGGGTTGATCTTGGCATAGGCGAAGCAGCCTTTGCCCGATGAGCGAACGGTAGAGCACATGTTGCGCGCGCTGCTGAGGCCGAAGCCGGCGGCGGCGACGCGGAAGAAGGTTTTGCCTTTCACTTCCGCTTGCGTGATCACCACATCGTGGTTTGCCAGCTGCGGATAGCGCGATTGGTAGATTTCCCAGGCGCGGTCGGCTTCGGCGCGCGTTGAGAAGCTGCCGAATTGAACCATGTGGGTGTCGTTGGACCCAGTTGCGACGGCTGCCATGCGGCGCTGGCTGGATGCCGCTGCCACAGGTGTCGGGCGTTTGCTCTTACCAGCATAGCTTGCAGGCAATGCTTGGACGACTGGGTTTGAAACGAAGCGAGCGCGGGCAGGTGCCGGTGCTGGCTTAGATGCCTCAGCAACCCGAGTAGGGGCCGCAGCAGGTGCCGGATCAAAAGTTTCGACAGTGCTGTCGTTTGACACACCAAAGGCGAGAGCTTCGCTTTCGGTTGGCTCAGCAGCTGGTGCAGGTGCCTGAGCAGCGGCTTCAGCGACCATAACGCCTTGGCTTGGGAAGTTGCTGAGTGCGAGATATTGCGGCTGACCGCCATCTTGCGCTGGGTTCACGCGCAGCAGACCTGCGACGCGGGTTTGGTATTGCTCAGGAGCGCTTTGCGCGGCCCATTCAGTAAGCCGCTGGTTTACTTCACCAGCTGGCACATCTTCTGCCGCCATGACGCGGGCAGCGCGCCAATTGTCGAGCCAGCGCATAGGTGTAGGCGAGGTTCTGACGAACCTTCGCGCTGTTCTGGCCGCCGCGCAGAGCGTTGGTCAGAACGTGCACGCCCCGCTGCGGCTTACCAGCCAAAGCATAGGCGAGGCCCAGATCAGCTGGATCAATATCGGAAGACCAAGCGTCGAGCTTTGCCAGCGCGCTGCCTTTGTCGCCAAGCGCTGTTTTAGCCAGCGCGTAGCTGAGAACAGTGCGCGGATCGGTGTCGCCGAGTTCCAAGGCATCGTCAAAGCTGGTCGCAGCCGATTGAAAACGGCCCGATTCCAGATAAGCAGCGCCGAGCATTGCGCGGAATTCCGCATTGCGAGGATCAGCCAGAACCGCTGCCTCTGCATGCGTAACCGCCTTATCGACCTGACCTTTTTCCAGCGCGGTTTGCGCCTTGCTGAAAGAGGATAGGGCAGGCGGGGCAGCCGAGGTGGTGCAACCTGCAAGCGCTACGCTGGCAAGTGCGGTCGAAACAATGAGGCTCATTTTCGGGCCAGTCATCTTATAGGTTTCGCTGCGGTCCATGGTCATAGTCCTTGTGAGTAACTCTGCTGTCTTCGTAGGATGCAAAAAGTTAACAAATCAGTCGCGTTTCATCTTCTGCGCGAGCGTATCGAGGTCATCGATCTGGTCGAGCATGGCGTCGAGCGCTTCTGTCACCAGAGCTTGGGCGCTCTTGCCTTGCATGGTTGATGCGAGGCGCAGTTTCAGATGGCGTTCGGTGTCGAGCCGCAAAGTGAAAGCAGCGCGGCGGCCAGATGAACTGGCGGATGCTTTTGCTGATTTGCGCTTTTTGGCTGGTTTGCTGCTCTTTTTGGCAGGCACCATTGCGGGCGCTTCGGCGGTTTCCCCGGCAATGCGTGCGGCCAGCTCTTCTTGCTGGCGCAGCACATCGGGTGTGTCCGCGTTTTCGTCCCAATCATGCTCTTCAGCGTCTGCGTCGTTAGGCTCTGCCGGGGACAAGTGAACCACATTCGCAGTTTGCGATTGGTTCTCTGATTCGTCCTCTGCACCCATATCGTTCCAGCCCAGATCTTCCAGATTTGCAGGCTTGCCTGCGTCTGGAAGGTTGGTGAGCTGAGGGCGCATAGCCGGTTTGGCCCCGCCCTTACGAGCGAGCAGCGCGGAATTCAGCGAGGCAAAGCTTGCTTCAGTCATCGCGCAGGTGCTCCTTTATTGAGCGACGCGGCGACCGAAGCCACCACCGCCAGCTGGACGGCCACCGCCGACAGCTTGCTGCTGGGTGCCAGGTGCGGCGAATACGGTGCGGCGGAAATTCTTCTCAAGCCGGTCCGAAATATACTTCCAGAGCGCTGTCATTTCAGCAGCACTGCGGCTTTCCGGATCAACTTCCATAACCGTGCGGCCATCGATCATTGATGCGGCATAATCGGTGCGATGATGCAGCGTGATCGGGGCAACAGTGCCGTGCTGTGACAATGCCACAGCGGCTTCTGAAGTGATCTTGGCCTTAGGCGTCGCGGCGTTCACAACGAACACCAGCGGCTTGCCAGCGCGCTCGCACAGATCAACCGTCGCACCAACAGCGCGCAAATCATGCGGGCTTGGACGAGTTGGCACTACGATCAGTTCGGCAACGCCGATAACTGACTGAATGGCCATGGTGATCGCCGGCGGCGTGTCAATCACGGCCAGTTTAAAGCCCTGCTGACGCAGAACCTGAAGATCATTGGCGAGCCGAGCAACAGTCGTCTGAGCAAAGGCAGGATATTCCGCCTCACGCTCATTCCACCAATCGGCCAGCGATCCTTGCGGATCGATGTCGATCAATACGACTGGGCCAGCGCCCGCACGCTGTGCTTGGACGGCGAGATGTCCGGAAAGGGTAGTTTTCCCGGATCCGCCCTTCTGCGATGCTAAAGCTAGTACACGCAAAGCCTTGGTCCCCCTGTTAGGCCGTTGGCGCCGCCTGATTGCGGCTTGGATGACACTGAGATCGCAGGATACCCCTAATTTACAGTTAACGAGGATCACGAAACCAACATCTTGCTTGGCGATAGGGTATGGCAACGAATTCCTAACGGATCGTTCACTATAAGGCGCATGTGCACGCCCGTATGCGCAGGCAATCGGGCGGTAGGCACTCTGTTTTGACGCTTTTTATAAGAGAATGATCATGGCCCATTTCCTTGCCCTTGATGCCGATTCTAAATCTGCACCTGCCCGCGTGCTTGCCGGTATCCGGCTGGCCGCGAGCGGCGCAGTTGCAGCAATCGCTTTGGCAGCAGCGCCAGCATTGGCGGATGTGAAGGCGGGCGTGGATGCATGGAGCTCTGGCGATTTCACCACGGCGGTGGAGCAATGGCGCGGACCCGCCGGACGCGGCGATGCCGATGCGATGTTCAACCTTGCCCAGGCATACCGCCTTGGTCGCGGGGTCGAGCTTGATGTCGAGCGCGCGCGCACTCTTTATGCCGAGGCAGCGCGCAAAGGACACGTAAAGGCGGCGGATAATTACGGACTGTTGCTCTTCCAGCAGGGCGAGCAATCAGAAGCCATGCCGCTGGTGACAGCGGCGGCGGAGCGCGGCGATCCGCGCGCTCAGTACATTTTGGGCCTGGCGCATTTTAACGGCGATTACGCGCCGAAAGATTGGGTGCGCGCCTATGCTTTGCTGACCCTGTCGGTCTCTGCTGGCCTGCCGCAAGCGAAGGATGCCGTCGCACAAATGGACCGCTATGTCCCGATCGAGCAGCGTCAAATGGCGCAATCGGTCGCGCGCGATCTGGAGGCCGAGGCGGTCAAACTGCGCGCGGCGCAATTGGCCGATGCAGAGCTGAACCGCCTGCCATCGAGCGCTCAGCCTACACCGAGGATTGCGCAAACCACTCCGGTTCCTGCGCCCAGCGAACCTCGGGTAAACACTAATTTTAGCCTTAACGGACCTGCGACGGCGAGCACCACTGCTCCGGCAGCGGCTGCTCCGACTCGCGTAACGCCGCCTGCGCCGCGCCGAGCGGCGACCGGTAATGGCCCTTGGCGGGTTCAGCTTGGCGCATTTGGCGTCGCTGGCAATGCAGATCGTCTCTGGAAAAAGCTCTCCGGCTCCAGCGCTTTGTCGGGCGCGCGCAAGATTCTGGTCCCAGCGGGCCGGGTCACGCGTCTGCAAGCGGGCGGTTTTGCCTCGCGCGCTTCGGCGCAAAAGGCGTGCAACGCCTTGAAGGCCCAAGGGCAAGGCTGTCTCGTCACCAAGAAATAGGTCCTCGTTTTTCGGCGAACAGCCGAAAGCGGCCCACGCAATACCCACAGCCCGGCTTTCCCTTGAGGGGAGGGCTGCTATCATACCGCCCGGACAAAGGGTGGGATCGACATGAGTGATACGCAAAGCGGGCAAGCGGCTGAACTTGCGCCAGCCGACAATGCGGCTGAGGGTGTGCCAGAGGGCGGACCGGCCACGACCGCTGACCGTATTGGAAGCCTAGATTTCATTCGCGGGCTTGCCGTCATGGGCATTTTGGCGGCGAATATCATCGCCTTTGGCCAACCCTTTAGCGCTTATTTGTTCCCCGAGGCATTCCTTGTCCCGGCCAATGATCCGGGCGGATGGCAATGGATCACGCAGTTTATTGTGATCGATGGCAAGATGCGCGGGCTATTCACCATCCTATTCGGCGCTGGGCTTTACCTATTTATGGAGCGGGCATGGGCGCGCGGGGAGACCCGCTGGCTGCAGGCACGGCGATTGTTCTGGCTGCTCCTGTTCGGGCTCATCCATTTCTTCTTCATCTGGGCCGGGGATATCCTGGCCTATTACGCCCTGATCGGCTGGATCGTATTGCTATGCCTCAAATGGAAAGCTGAGACGCAGCTCAAGGTTGGGCTGCTCGGCTATCTCGTCGGCGCGATCCTCTATGCATTGATGATGGTGCCGCTGGCCTTTGTGGCCGACACGCCAATCGGGGAGCAAGCCGCGTTCAGCGAGATGCGCGATGATTTGGTCAGCGGAAAGCAAGAGGCGATCGCTGAAGATGCGGTTGAGACCGAGTTCAAGCAATCGGGCGATTATGGCGCATTTGTCCAGCACCGCGTCGAGGAGCATTGGTACGAACCTTTGGCCAACGCGCTGTTCTTCGCGCTTGAGACATTTCCTCTGATGCTGGTTGGCATCGCTCTCTACCGGATGGGCTTTTTCAGTGGCGGCTGGGCACCTTCTACTCTGCGCAAATGGGGTTGGATCGGCCTGATCAGCGGGGGCGTGCTGCATTTGGCCATCGCGCTATGGGCTAAGTCCAATGGCTTTACCTATTACGGAACGCTTGCTTCCTTTATCGGGGCAAGTCCGCTGCCTAGGCTGATGATGGTTCTGGGCATGGCCGCCTTACTCGTGCTGGCTGCGCCAAAAGCGACCGGCTGGCTGGGACAGCGCGTGTCCGCCGCCGGACGCGCCGCTTTCACCAATTACCTCGGCACCTCGGTGCTGATGCTGCTGGTCTTCCACGGCTGGGCTTTGGGTCTGTTTGGAGAGCTCAACCGGCCGCAGCTTTATTTAGTGGTTCTGGGTGCTTGCATTATCATGCTCGCATGGTCGAAGCCGTGGCTCGATCGGTTCCGCTACGGCCCGCTCGAATGGCTCTGGCGCTGCCTGACCTACGGCAAACTGTTCCCAATGAGGCGGTGAGGGTTTGCTTTAGTTCCCTAGCCACCCGCGCTCTCCGCCCTTCCATCTGGACTGTGTACCCGGCATATACAATGCAGTGAAGCTCGGTCGCATCAGCGACCGCAAGGGCGCCTGCCCGCCCGCAGCGGCGCGGACTTGTCCGCAAGCCGCGAGGAGATCGCATCGCGGATGCGATGCGGACCGAGTAGAATCCTCTTGCTATTGAGATTAATTCGCATAAAGTGTTCTTGCAATTGATTCGCAGGAGTAGCGAAAAGCCGTCATGTATATCTGTATTTGCAATGCGATCCGTGAAACTGACCTGCGTGAGGCGGGCCTTGGCACATCTGGTGATGCAGAAGCGGTCTACGCAAAGCTCGGCAAGCGTCCCAATTGCGGCCAATGCCTTCAAGATGCTGACAAAATCCTCGATGAAGTGCGCGGTGTTGCAGAGCGTCTTGCTTCTTGCAAAGAACTCGCAATCTAAACTGGCCAAACGCTATTGCGAGGGTATCGCAAGTAGCTGAAAATCTTACATTTTTATACGTCCATGCCTTGAATGGTGGCGGTTTTGCGCGCATATAGTGCGCACATCATAACCAGTGTCACCGCCAATCCGCGCCCCACAGCGCGCTATCTATTCAAGGAGCATCACCCATGAAGGGCGATCCAAAAGTCATCGAATTTCTCAACAAGGCGCTCACCAACGAGCTGACTGCGATCAACCAATATTGGTTGCACTACCGCGTGCTCGACGATTGGGGCGTCACCAAGCTGGCCGAATATGAGCGCAAGGAATCGATCGAAGAGATGGAGCACGCCGACAAGCTGGCCGAGCGCGTTCTGTTCCTCAACGGCCTGCCCAATTTCCAGGCGATCCACAATCTGCGCGTCGGCGAGACGGTCGAGGAAATCCTGAAAGCCGATATGGCGCTGGAAGAAGACGCGATCCCGCTGCTGCGCGATGCGGTCGAATACAGCGAAAGCGTGCGCGACTATGTCAGCCGCGATCTGTTTGCGCATATCCTCGACAACGAGGAAGAGCACGTCGACTTCCTCGAAACGCAATTCGACATGATCAAGAACATGGGCCTCGAAAACTACGTCCAGCTGCAAAGCAAGGCCGCTGGCGAAGAGTAAGCTCTCAGCGGTCTGATCGGCCTATCAATAGAGAAGGGCGGGGCGGCTTAGGCGGCTCCGCCCTTTTTTGTGTCTGGCCGAGAGTGCGGCAGTATGTCGACTCTCGCAACTAGCTCCCATCATCAGGGTTGGCTTTGTCGGATTGTCCAGCGGCGGCTACCAGTGTTTCTTTCGCGAAATGGACCAGGCCCGTGGTCAAGAATCCCATGGTCGCAATCCACGCGCCCGCGATCAGTGTCCCGATCTGAGGGCGGATAAAGGCGCTGATGAACAGCATGATTATGACCACGCAGATCGATAGGGCGGCAGCGGTGCTGAACATCACTGCGCGCTGAACCAGACGGCGGCGGCGGCGCAGCCGGGCGAGCTCACGCTGTTCGCGCGTTGGGCGATCCTTGGAGAGGCGCTCTTCCAATCGTTCAATTCGGCCCGCGACCCAGATCAGCCGCGCCATCATCACATTCATCACCGCGCCAATCCCCGCGAGCAGAAATGCTGGCGCCAGGCTGAGCCGGACGATTTCCTGCACGCGCATGGTGCTGGAGGTCCGCTCGATCAGGTCAGAGGCGATATCGGAAGAGGCAAGCAGGTCGAGGAGCACTAGCGATCCCCGCTCCCGCTTGAGTAATTGCCGCCTCCGCCGCGATTGGCATTGTAGGGGTTCTTCGGGCTTTTCAGCGATACGCGCACCGGCACGGCGTCAAATCCGAGTTTGGAGCGGATGCCGTTTACCAGATAGCGTTCGTAGCTGGTCGGGAGCACTTCCAGGCGGCTGCCGAACACAACAAAGCGCGGCGGGCGGGTGCCGACCTGGGTGATGTAACGCAGCTTGATCCGGCGGCCCTTTGGTGCGGGCGGCGGGTTGTTCGCCAGCGCATCGTCGAACCAGCGGTTGAGCGCGGCGGTGGGCACGCGCTTTGACCAACTTTCGCGGATTTCAAACGCGCCGGACAGCATGGTGTCGAGCCCTTTGCCTGTCTTTGCAGACACCGCAAACAGGGGCAGTCCGCGAACCTGCGCCAGGCCATCATCGAGCGCGCGGCGAATGCCGTTGAACAATCCGCTGGGGTCCTCGGCAATGTCCCATTTGTTGATGGCGATCATCAGCGCGCGGCCTTCTTCTAGGCACATGCTGGCGATCTTGAGGTCCTGATGCTCAAGGCCCTGCGTCGCGTCGAGCAGCAATACGACAACCTCGGCGAAATCGACCGCGCGGCGCGCATCGGCGACGGAGAGCTTCTCCAGCTTCTCTGTCACATTGCGCTTTTTGCGCATGCCCGCTGTGTCGATCAGGCGGATCTCTCGCGTCTCGCCGCTGTCGGGATCCGTCCAGTCCCAATCGACCGCAATCGAATCGCGGGTGATCCCGGCCTCTGGCCCGGTCAGCAGGCGGTCCTCGCCGAGCATTCGGTTGATCAATGTCGATTTGCCAGCATTCGGACGCCCAACGATTGCCAGCTTCAGCGGACCGAGCGGGGCCTCTTCTCCCTCATCGAGCGCGAACTGCGCGGCGGCCTTTAGAGCCTCGGCCTTGTCTCCGATCAGCGGCCATAGCGCGCCAAACATATCGGCGACGCCTTCGCCGTGCTCTGCGGAAACCCCGATCGGCTCGCCCATGCCAAGCGAGTAGCTTTCCAGAATGCCGTCTTCGCCCTGCTTGCCTTCGGCTTTGTTCGCCACGAGCACGACGGGCACTTTCTCGCCCTTGATCTCGCGCTGTTCACGCAGGAACCGGGCGACCTCTTGGTCAAGCGGGGTCACGCCCGCGCGCGCATCGATCACAAACAGGATCGCATCCGCGCCTTCGATGCTGACCTCGGTCTGTTGGCGCATGCGGCCAGACAGGCTATCGGGGTCTTCATCTTCCCAACCGGCGGTGTCGACCACGGTGAATTCCAGACCTGCAAGCTCGGCATCGCCCATGCGGCGATCGCGGGTCACGCCCGGCTGATCATCGACCAGCGCGAGCTTCTTGCCCACCAGCCGGTTGAACAATGTCGATTTGCCGACATTGGGCTTACCAATAATGATGACTTGCGGTTTATCTGTCGGTGTCATGATGCTGTCCTTACCGCTCGCGCGCTGTCCTGTTCAGGCCTGCGCCGCAGCAGCGGTGTAGGCAAGCGGCGGGGTTTATTCCGCTTTGGCAATGGGCGGGTTTTCGCCCAGGTCTTCGAACCACGCCTCAACCGGGCCGTTCAATTTGATGGTCAGCGGCTGGCCTTTGCGGTCCACCGTCTTGCCCGCCTGTACGCGCACCCAACCTTCGGAAATTGAGTATTCCTCAATGTCGTTGCGCACGCGGTCCTTAAAACGAATGCCGATCCCGCGCTGCAGAACGTCTGCATCGAAATGCTTGCTGCGAGGGTTCACAGACAGGTGATCTGGCGGCGTGTCGGCACCGGCCGTTGGCTTTGTTTCTTCAGTCATGCTCTTTATCCAAATCAAGGGTTTGCCCACGCTTATATTCTGGCCACTCACGGCGATGTGCACATGGGTTGGCCAAAGGCGGCGGGGACAAGCGTTTGAAAGTTCTGAGGCGTCCATAGTCGCAGGTGCGCGGCGGAACAAGATCGTTCCGCTTGCCCTTTTTCGCGCACCAGACTAGAGGCGAGCGCAATGCGCGCGGGGGCCGGTTGGTTTCCCGCGCGGCTTCGTTCAATCAAGCGGGCGTGGCGGAATTGGTAGACGCGCTGGTTTTAGGTACCAGTATCGAAAGATGTGGGGGTTCGAGTCCCTTCGCCCGCACCAATGTTTTTCCGCGCCGGTGTTGAGAATTCGCATATCAGATGCGCGTCATTACGGCGCTTAAGTGTCTGAACTTACGAGATTGTTGAGAAGGTTTCAGTTTTTCCAATGCAGACCAAGCAAACCACCAATGAAGGCCTGAAGCGCGCCTATCAGATCACTGTCACCGCCAAGGAATTGGCGCAAAAGATCGATGCAGAGATCAAAAAGGTCGCCCCTCAGGTGCAAATGCCCGGCTTCCGTCCCGGCAAAGTGCCAGCCAATCTTGTCAAGAAAATGCACGGCGAACAGCTGCATGCGCAGGTTGTGAACGACACGATTCGCGATTCGCTGGAAAAATTGCTCACCGATGAGGGCCTGCGTCCTGCGATGCAGCCTAAGGTTGAGCTGGCCGAGGGCTATGAAGAAGGTAAAGACGCCGAGATTTCGGTCGAGCTGGAAATTCTCCCGGAAGTTGAAGCGCCAAGCACTGACGGCTTGACACTCGAGAAGCTGGTTGTTCCTGTGAAGGACGAACAGATCGAAGAAGCGCTGCAAGGTCTCGCAGGTCAGAACAAGAGCTATAAAGACGCCGCCAAATCGAAGAAGGCAGCGGACGGCGATCAGCTGATCATCGACTTCGTTGGCAAGCTCGACGGTGTTGAGTTTGAAGGCGGCAAAGCCGAAGACGCGCCATTGGTGCTCGGCTCGGGCCAGTTCATCCCTGGCTTTGAAGAGCAGTTGACGGGTGCGAAGACCGGCGATGAGAAGACCATCGACGTGACCTTCCCTGAAGATTATCAGGCTGCGCATCTGGCTTAGCAAAGCGGTTCAGTTCGATATCACTGTTAAACAAGTGAAGGTCGAAACCGACACCAAGATCGACGATGATTTTGCCAAAGGCCTCGGCCTTGATGACCTCGATAAGCTGAAAGAGATCATGAAGGGTCAGCTGGAACAGCAGACCGCTGGTCTCACGCGCACGCAAATGAAGCGCGCATTGCTCGATCAACTGGCGGCGGGTCATGACTTTGCCGTTCCAGAGAACATGGTCGATGCCGAATTTGAGCAAATCTGGGCTCAGCTTCAGCAAGAAGCGGCAAAGGAAGAGAAGCCTGAAGAGGCTTTGAAAGAAATCGAAGCGGAGAAGGACGAATATCGTTCCATCGCCGAGCGCCGCGTGCGTTTGGGCCTGCTGCTGAGCGAAATTGGCCAAGCCAATGGCGTCGAAGTGACCGCGCAAGAAATGCAAATGCTGGTGCAGCAGGCTGCTCAGCAATACCGCGAAGAAGATCGCGAGCGTTTCATGCAGTACATTCAGCAAGAGCCAATGGCTGCTGCTCAGCTGCGCGCACCGCTTTATGAAGACAAGGTCGTCGACTTCCTGTTCGACAAGGCTGAAGTCACTGAGCGCGAAGTGACGCAGGAAGAGCTGCAAGCCGCAATTGAAGCGGACGAAGCTGCTGACAGCAAGCCAGCCGCGAAGAAGAAGGCTCCGGCCAAGAAAGCGGCTGCGAAAAAGGCCCCGGCCAAAAAGCCAGCTGCGAAAAAAGCGCCTGCGAAGGCTGCGGACAAGAAAGAGCCAGCGGCCAAAAAGGCACCAGCGAAAAAGCCAGCGGCTAAGAAAGCCCCGGCGAAAAAGGCTGAGCCAGCCAAGAAAGCTGCTGCCAAGAAGCCAGCAGCCAAGGCGGATGCCAAGCCAGCCGCTAAAAAAGCGCCTGCAAAAAGGCTCCGGCTAAGAAGCCCGCCGCGAAAAAGCCTGCCGCCAAAAAGGCACCTGCGAAGAAGAAGTAATTCGCAAGACGCCTCTCTTGCCCCGCCATTCTAGCGGGGCAGGCGAAGCAAATCGCCCGAACAATTCGAGCCGTGATCCAGACAATGGATCGCGGCTCGATTGCGTTTGCGCGTAGCGATCAGCCTAGGCCAGCTTTCTCAGACGCTTCCTAACCCATCCTTAACCATGTGCCGCTAACCCCTAATCCAATCTTAGGGCAAATTACGTAGGCATTCCGCCTCGCGTGGCTTCAGGGAACAATGGGTGAGTATGCATCATGAGTAACACGTCCAGCATGTCGTGGCTTAAAAAGCGCTTCGAAGGCGGATCGATCAACGCGCAGGTTGGCCGTGTGTTCAACATGTTTGCCCTGCTGGTTTTGGTCTTGGGCGCAGTGGCCACCATTGGCGCGCTGCGGATGGAGCAGCGCTCGAACAAGCTGGCTGACCTTACCGAGATCGCGTTTCTAACCGCGAGCATGAACCGCAGCGTTACGCTGGCGAAGGACGAGATGGGCGCTTACCGGGCGCGCGGATACGAGCCTGAGCTGATCGAAAGCTCAATCCAGCATGCCCGCGATGCCGTGGCCATGAATGAGCGTCTTGGTCTTGCCACCGCTTCAGTCGATGCATCTTATGCAGCTCAGGTGACCCAGCTTGATTCTGGGCCTGAACGGCATTGTGACCCTGCTTGGCGAAGTGCGCGATGCGCCGCGTGATGTTGTCGTGCAAGAGAGCTTCCTCGGCCCGCGCTATGATGCAATCGACACCGCTGTGGCTCTGATCGTTCAACTGCGCGAGGATGCCGCGACACGGGTGGAAACCGCCTCTGGCGAAGGCCTGTTCGAAATTAAGGTGCTGATCGCGTCTTTGGTCGCTGGTCTGCTGATCGCGCTTGGCTTGGTGTTCCTGGGCAAACGCCTGGTGGCCAGAAACGTCGTCGCTCCGATTGTTGAAATCAGCGATGTTAGCGAGCGCATTGTCGCTGGCGAACTCGACCTAGAAATCCCCGCCTCTGAGCGCGATGACGAGATCGGCACATTGTCTGCGGCTCTTACCGTTCTGCGCAGCGTTCAAACCGAGGCAGACGCCCAAGCCAAACGTGAGCTTGAGCGCGAACTCGAGCGTGAACGCGAGCTCAAGGAAGAACGCGAACGTTCGCAAGAGGAACAGCGCCAATTGCTCAAATCGCTTGCCAACAAGTTTGAAAAGACCGTTGGCGATGTCGCCGCCGGTGTGGCTGCCGCTTCCGGTCAAATGGAAGATTCGGCCACCAATCTGGCCCGCAATGTGGAATCCTCTTCCACGACCGTTAACGCAGCCAATTCCAGCCTGAAACAGGCATCGGACGGCATCACTGGCGCTGCCTCGGCCTCAGATGAATTTGCGATGTCGATCAACGAAGTGAGCCGTCAGGCCGCCTCTTCTTCTGAGCGCGCTCGCAAGGCTTCTGAAGCGGCGGCGAAGGCCGATGCGACCATCACTGGTCTGACCGGTTCAGCTGATCGTATCAGCCAGATCGTCGAAGTGATCGCCGGAATTGCCCAGCGCACCAATTTGCTCGCGCTGAACGCCTCGATTGAGGCGGCACGCGGCGGCGAAGCGGGACGCGGCTTCTCTGTCGTGGCATCCGAAGTGAAAGAGCTCGCCTCGCAAACAGGCCGCGCGACCGAAGAGGTCGAGAGCCTGATCCGCGAAATGCAGGATGCGACCGGTGAAAGCGCCAATGCACTGGCACTCATCTCAACCGAAGTGGTTGCTCTGGAATCGACCGCAACTGCGATCGCCAGCGCGGTCGATCAGCAAGCCGTTGCTGGCCAGGATCTGGCGCAAAGCATCGATCTGGCCGCTCGCAACACGCAAGACATCAGCGCAACCATCGAAGATGTGAGTGAGGTTTCCATGACCGCGGGCAGCACAGCGACGCAAATGCTCGCCAGCTCGCAGGAAATGTCGCTTCAGTCTGAGAAACTGCGCGAGCAGGTTGCTGAATTCCTCAAGCAGGTGCGCGCCGCTTAAGCCCGCGCATCGGCGGCAGCTCGGCGAGCTGCCCCCTCACACCTACGCATTACACAAATGCCGCTGCGGCTGGATTTCCATTCCAGTTTGGCGGCATTTGCGCGTGCATTCACGCAGGCGATCACGCAAAAAGAAACTGTGATTGAATGCACAGGTGAAGGTTAAGGCCCTTGAACATTTTCCGTGTGCCCCCGACATAGCAGAACCGAGATAAAGAAGGACCACCAGCACATGATCAACCTGTTCGGCAATTCTGGCGAGACGCACGGCACCCAGGGGCAATTCACCCGGGACCCGCTAACCGGCGCATTGGTGCCGATGGTGGTTGAGCAAACCAGCCGCGGCGAACGCAGTTTTGACATTTTCTCCCGCCTGCTGCGCGAACGCATCGTGTTCGTCACCGGTCAGGTGGAAGATGGCATGGCCTCGCTGATCACCGCTCAGCTGCTGTTCCTTGAAAGCGAAAACCCATCGAAGCCGATTTCGATGTACATCAATTCGCCCGGCGGCGTTGTGACCGCTGGCATGGCGATCCACGATACAATGCAATACATCAAACCGCGCGTTTCGACCGTGTGCATGGGGCAGGCGGCCTCTATGGGCAGTTTCCTGCTCGCCGCGGGTGAGCCGGGCATGCGTGTTGCTCTGCCAAACTCGCGGATCATGATCCACCAGCCATCTGGCGGTGCGCGCGGCATGGCTTCTGACATTGAAATTCAGGCGCGTGAGATCCTGCGGATCAAGAAGAGCATGAATGATCTCTATGTGAAGTACACCGGCAAGAAACTGTCTGAGATCGAAAAGGCGATGGATCGCGACACCTTCCTCGAAGCGGAAGAAGCGAAGAAGTTCGGCCTGGTCGATAAAGTGTTCGAAACCCGTCCAGAGGGCGACTCGAGCGATGATGAGAAGGGTTCGGGCGGCGCGCCAGAATAAGGCGCACGGTCTGAACTGCAATTTGGGCGCCAATGGCCGAATCGCGATTAAGAATCGCCGGTTCGGCTTCCCAAGCCGGGACACAGGCGTCCAAAGTGCGACTTTAAAGACGCCAAAACGGGGCAATCGCCCAAAAAGAGCCGCGTTAATGTTGATTCACAACCGGCCCTATATATTGTTGAGCGAATCCCCACCGGGCACTCGGTTTGGTAATTGGATTACAAGCGGTGTAGTTTAGACCAGTGCGAGTGAAGGCCCAGGACAATAGGAAATGACCAAGTTGAGCGGAACTGACAGCAAGAGCACCCTGTATTGCAGCTTCTGTGGGAAGTCGCAGCATGAAGTGCGCAAGCTCATTGCCGGGCCAACCGTGTTCATCTGTGATGAATGCGTTGAGCTGTGCAACGACATCATTCGTGAAGAGACGAAGGCTGGCATTGCTGGCAAAAAAGAGGGCGAAGTTCCAACGCCTTCCGAAATCTTCGCGACGCTTAACGATTATGTGATCGGCCAAGACAGCGCCAAGCGCAATCTCGCGGTCGCGGTTCACAACCACTACAAACGCCTGAAGCACTCCGGCAAATCGGACGGTGTTGAGCTGGCGAAATCCAACATCCTGCTGGTTGGTCCAACCGGCACGGGTAAGACATTGCTCGCGCAGACGCTGGCGCGCACCTTCGACGTGCCGTTCACCATGGCGGATGCGACGACCCTGACTGAGGCTGGCTATGTCGGCGAAGATGTTGAGAACATCATCCTGAAGCTGCTGCAATCGTCCGACTACAATGTCGAAAAGGCGCAGCATGGCATCGTCTATATCGACGAGATCGACAAGATCACCCGCAAAGCTGAAAACCCGTCGATCACCCGCGACGTATCGGGTGAGGGCGTTCAGCAGGCGCTGCTGAAACTGATGGAGGGCACCACCGCCTCTGTCCCGCCGCAGGGCGGCCGTAAGCACCCGCAGCAGGAATTCCTGCAAGTCGACACCACGAACATTCTGTTCATCTGTGGCGGCGCGTTTGCGGGGCTTGATAAGATTATCGCTGATCGCCTGCAAAAGCGCTCAATCGGCTTTGGCAATCATGTTGCTGACCCGGACAAGCGCAATGTTGGCGAATTGCTCGAGCTGAGCGAGCCAGAAGATCTGCTGAAATTCGGCCTGATCCCTGAATTCGTTGGCCGTCTGCCCGTGATTGCGACCCTGCACGATCTCGATGTCGATGCGCTGGTCACCATCCTGACCGAGCCGAAGAACGCCATTTCCAAGCAATATGGCAAATTGTTCGAGCTTGAAGATGTCGACCTGACCTTCACCGAAGACGCGCTCAAAGCGATCGCGGAACGCGCGATCAAGCGTAAGACCGGCGCGCGCGGCCTGCGCTCAATCGTCGAAGGCATTCTGCTCGACACGATGTCCGACCTGCCAGACCTTGAAGGCGTGACCGAAATTGTAGTCGATGCCGAAGTGGTCGAGGGCAAGAAGGCTCCGGTTCAGGTCCTCGGCGGCAAAGACGACGAGAAGGAAGAGGCGGCTTGAGGCTTGCGGCAGCATTTGCCGCAATCGCAGTCACACTTACTGTCCCAGCATCGGCAGATTTCGCTCGAAGCTGGTCTGAAACGTCCACAAATCTGAAGTGTGATTTTGGACCATCCGAGCGCAAAATCGGTGAAGTTGTCTGGCTCTTGTATGCCTGCGATGATGGGGCAAGCCTCGCTTTAGTAGCCCCGAATGGAAATGCAGCAGCGCCTTTCTATTTTGCGTTACTCCGTGACCCGAAGGGTCGTTATCGAATTTTGCGCCAAGGCAATGGGGATAGAGCCGCCTCACAAGCCGCATACCGCGAGCTAAAGTCTTGGTCTCCGAACGATATCGAAGCAGCGAGGCGCGAGGCTGCGGCTGCAACTGCGAATAAAGAATTCCGTTCGCCCTGAGCCTGTCGAAGGGCGTGTCTCAATCGCACGTGCTTCGACAAGCTCAGCACGAACGGAAGAGGGGGCCTGGCCAAATAAAAACCGGCCCGACCAGGAAGGGGGACGGGGCCTTTGTCCGCGCAGCAGAGCATGTGCTGCACTTCGATCTCGATCTTTCCGAATAGGAATACGAAAAACCCCGCTTAGCTGATCACTCAGCCAAACGGGGTTCTTGGTCTGCACTGCTGCGAGTGGGAGGGAAGGGAAGTCCGCAGCAGCGCGAAGGGGGATGCGGGTGTTCTATGCGGGGAGGAACACGCCGTCGGTCACGTGGATGACGCCGTTTGAGGTCATCACGTCGGCCGTGGTCACTGCGGCCGTGCGGCCGGCACCGTCTGTGACCACAATAGTCTCACCGTCGAGGCGCGCTTCCAGAATGCCGCCAGCGAGGGTCTTGATCCGGGCTGTACCATTGCCCTTTTCAATGTAGTTCAGCAGCTTTGCGCTGGTGATGTTGCCGCCCACCACGTGATAGGTGAGGATGCCGGTGAGCGTCTCTTTGTTCTCCGGCTTCACGAGCGTTGCAACAGTGCCCTCGGGCAGCTTTGCAAAGCCGGTGTCGGTTGGGGCAAAAACGGTGGAGGCGCCGTCGGCTGAAAGCGTATCAACCAGGCCAGCGGCGCTGACAGCGGCGACCAGTGTGTTGTGAACGCCGGTGCTTTGTGCGGTCTGCACAATGTTGGCGGCTTCTTTCTTGGCGCTGTGATGGTGAGCGGCGAGCGGTGCAGCCGTGGTTAGCGCCAGGCCAGTGGTCGCGGCGATCGCTGCAAATGCGGCGGCTTTAACTTTTGAACTCATCGGGGTCTTAGGCATTAGGGTTCTCCTTGTCCGCAAGACCTCCCGTTCTTGCATGGTGGGAGCTACGCAAGCGCGCATGGGGCGGATGCGAGAAACATGAAAATTTTTCCGCAAGCCATGCGAAAAATGCACTGAAACGCCCTGAATTCCGGGGGTTTTATGAGGTTCTTAAGAGCTGCGAAATTAACTCTTGTGAGAGCCGTCATCTCGATTTGGGACGCGCCTTTGTGCGCGATTGCAAGCGGGTGGCAGGCGGTGTGTGACACACCAGCACAGCTTTCAATATCAACCGATGGACCCCAACCACTCGATGCCTCATTCGAAGCCAGCTCAGCATTATCACGATATCGACGGCATGCGTTCGGTGCTGATGTTCCTGTCGGTCGCGCTGCATGCGGCGACGGTGTACGCGCCCGCGCGCCCGTGGATCACCAGCAATGCGCAGCGGCATGACTTCTTCGATTGGGTAATCTTTGGCCTGCATTTGGTGATCACCCCGACGTTCTTCTTCGTCGGCGGGTTCTTCACCGTCCTGATGCTGGCGCGCCGCACACCGGGCGGCTTCCTCCGCAACCGCTTTATGCGCACGGTCATTCCGCTGATCGCCATCGCGCTGTCGTTCAACATGTTGGAGCATTACCTGCGTTGGAACGACAAGACCGGTGAGAGCGGCCTGATGCGCTGGATCGACAGCGGCGGTTTCGCGCAGATTTGGGCGAGCGGGGAATGGTCGCTGCACCTATGGTTCCTCGTCAGTCTGGTCCCGATGTTTATCCTATCGGCCATCGTCCAGGCGGCGATCCCCAAAGACGCTGCGACCCGATCAGCCGCGCTGCGCCTGGTGGACCGCGCCGCTGGCTGGTTGAAGAGCGGCTGGGCCTTTGCACTGTTCGTGATCGCGCTCGGCGCGGCCAACACCGCGAATTTCGCCGTCGCGAGCCAAGTGCCGGGCGCCTATGATCTGCTCTTTCCCGGCTTTCAAAGCTGGTACAAGCTGATCAGTGAGTTTCCCTTCTTCGTGCTCGGCGTGGCCGCTGCGCTTTCGCCCAGCCTGCTTGAGCGGCTGCGCACATGGCGCGTCTGGATGCCGCTTGCCGCCGCGCTTGCCTTTGGCCTCCAGCCCTATTCAGACCCAGAGCAAGGCTTTGCGTTCGGCATGGTCATGCTGTTCCTAAGTCAATTGGCGATCTGGACCCTGGTCCTGTTCCTGATCCAGTTCTTCTACCGCTATTTTTCGAGTGACAGCCTGCGCACCCGCTGGCTCGCGGACAGTGCGCTGTCGATGTATCTGTTCCACCACTGCTTGGTGTATATTTACGGTCGCGGGTTCACTCAGGTGGACTGGCCGATTGCGCTAGAATGGGCGCTCTTGACCGTCGCGGCTGCGGCAACGGTCATCCTATTCCATGAGACTATGATCCGCCGCTTTGCGCTGCTGCGGCTGCTGTTCAATGGCAAGACCGATGTCGCCGCGATCCGCAAGGTGCCCGGTTTCTGGCAAAGCTTTGGCTTGCCCGGCCTTAAGCGCCCGAGCAGCGATGTGAGCAAAGCGGGCGGAAAGCCTGCGCTCTAGACTTGAGTGAAAGCGCCCTGGGCAACCACGGGGCCAGCATCCTGATCCGCGCGGCTTGCCGCCAATCGGCTCGCGCGTCAGCACCAGCTCCACGCCGCTGCCCATGTTCTGAGTGATCTCTGCGGGCAGGGTAACGCTGCGAACTTCGCCCGGTGTCACCACGCCGAGTGATTGCAGCGCGCCGCCATCGGCGGGCACCAGCCACAGCTCATGATCGTGAACGCCGTCTGCGGTGAGGCCAATCGCGCCCACCAGCATGCGCTCGCTCTCGGGCATGTATGTGACATCGAGGCGAAGGCCCGTGTCGCCTATCGGCACCTGCGCAACCAGTGGATCGGCCGCTGCGATTTGCGGAGCCTCTGTCGCGCCAGGGGTTGGAATGGTCTCTGTACCAGCGGGCAGGACGACCAATGCCAGCGCCGCGACAGCCGCCGCAGTGGTCAGCGCGCTGACCCATTGCCAGCGGCGAACCTTGCTCTGCAATTCAACCACATTGGCGCCGTCCAGGCCCGATGCTTCTTGGCCTGATGCGGCAAGCACGCGGGCTTCAATTTCGTCCCATACATCTGCGCTAGGCTCTGCGCCGGAAATTTCGTCGGTCCACGGGGCAAACCAATTGTCCCACCATTGTTTGCGCCAGGCAAAATCGGGATCGCTGGCCAGTTTACCGCGCGCGGCAAGCAATTCCTCGCCCTCCAGCAGGCCGAGCGAAAACTCTGCTGCCAGCATCGGATCGTCGCGCTTGATGTCGTCGCGGTCCATGTCGTTCTCGTCGCTCATTCGCTCGCCTCCAGGCAAGCGCGCAGGCGTTGCAGCCCGCGGCGGATCCAGCTCTTCATTGTGCCCAGCGGAACATCGGCCGTCTCGGCCAGCTCGGCATAGGTCTTTCCATCGAAGAACGCTGCGCGAATGTGGCCGCGCGCGTTTTCGTCCAGCCCTTCCAGGCAGGTGTGAATTTGTGCGGTTTGCTCCGCATCGACCAGCAGGCTGTCGGCCAGCGGTGCCTGATCGGGCAGGGGAGCGGCCTCCTCCACAGGCACAGCGCCGCCGCGCACCTTACCCGTGCGCAAGCGATCAATCGCGCGGTTGCGCGCGAAGGTCGCCAGCCACGATATCGGGCTCGCGCGGGTGGGATCATAGCGATCCGCCCTTTGCCATAGATTTACATAGACGTCCTGCAACGCGTCCTCGGCTTCTTTCCTGTCGCCTAAGATACGCAAGCAAATCCCAAACAGTTTCACCCGGGTGGCGCGATAAATATCTTCAAGCGCGCTGCGGTCACCATCGGCCAGCCGCGCCATCGCCGCTTTTAAGGCCTCGCGCGCCTCCGCGCTAGCCGGTGTGGGACCGTCCGCCATCAACAGCAGCCCGCGTCATCGCGCTGGCGGTGGATCTGGATCGTGGTGTGGCTGATGCCGAATTTCTGCTCCAGCTGGTCAGTCACCGCGCGCAGGAAGCCTTCATCGCAGCCGCCAGGCGCGACCAGATGCGCCGTCAGCGCGGTCTCCGTCGTCGACATTGGCCAGATATGCAGGTTGTGCACTTCGTCCACTCCATCAAGCTCTGCCAAATGACGCCGCACGTCGGCTTCGTCAATCCCAGCGGGCACGGCGAGCAAGCCCAATTTGAGGCTGTCCTTCGCCAGCCCCCATGTTCCCCATCCGATTACGCCAGCAATGACAAGCGTGACAAGTGGGTCAATCCACACTGATCCGCTGTAAATAATTGCAATTCCTGCGATTACCACGCCGAGCGAGACCAGCGCATCCGCCGCCATATGCAGGAATGCGCCGTGGATATTGAGGTCCGATTTGCTCCCGCGCATGAACAGCAGGGCGGTGACGGTGTTGATCACAATGCCGATCCCGGCAACCACGACCATCACCATGCCTTGCGGCTGGGCCAGCTCAAACAGGCGGTGCGCGGTCTCAAACAGGATTGCCCCAATCGCCATCGCCAGCAGCAGCGCATTGGCCAGCGCGGCAAGGATGGTCGAGCTCTTGAAACCGTATGTGTAGCGCGCGCTGGCTGGCTTTTTCGAGGCGATATGGGCGACCCAGGCGAGGATCAGCGCCAGCACATCGGACAGGTTGTGGCCCGCATCTGCGACCAGCGCCATGGACCCGGATAGGAAGCCGTAGGTCGCCTCGATAACGACAAAGATCGAATTGAGCGCGATGCCGATGGCGAACGCCATGCCGAAATCCGCCGGAGCATGGCTGTGCCCGTGGCCGTAATGGCCCGGCGCATGGCTATGCGCATGATCATGGCCATGGTCATGACCGTCGCCGTCCGCGTGATTATGCGAGTGTCCCTTCCCCATCGCGCTATTCGTAAACGCAATCATACAGCCCGTCACGCTTTACGACATTGATGCGGGCGCGGATCGTATTGCCGTGGCGGGCCAGCCAGCCGCTAGGCGCGACGACGGCGCGTTTTTTTGGCAGGGGCAGGGCGGCGGCCATGCGCGCGGCCTCTATTGGTTCAAGCCGCGCGGCGGACTTGCCAAAATATCGCTGCGCTCCGGCCTCTGCGCCATAGGTGCCAATCCCGGTTTCTGCGACGTTGAGATAGACCTCCATAATCCGCCGCTTGCCCCAGATTTTCTCAATCGCAAAGGCAAAGTACGCCTCCAGCCCTTTGCGGAAATATCCGCCGCCTTGCCACAGGAACACGTTCTTGGCGGTCTGCTGAGATATGGTGGAGCCGCCGCGTATCCGCCCGCCCTTGGCGTTGTATTCCAATGCCTTTTCAATCGCTTCTGTATCAAAGCCGGTGTGCGTGCAAAACTTGCTGTCCTCCGCCGCGATCACCGCAGCGACCAAATTGGGATCGATATTGTCGAGGCTTTCCCAATCCTTGGTGACAGAGTTTTCATCCATCAGCATGGTCGCAGTGATCGGCACAGGCACAAATTTAAACAAGACGATCAGCGCCAGCGATATCCCGAAAAACCACACAAGGAACTTGGCCGTAAAGCGGAGGAGAAAGGAGAGGCTGCGGCGCATAGCAGCACCGCATCTAATTGCTCTTTGTTGGCGGCGCAATCACGCGCGCCTTGCGATCTGGGCGGGGCCATGCTTGAACCTGAAGCCAACAGGTTTCCGGGAGATAATTCAATGCATTTGCTTCGCCTCGCCGCTTCAGTCGCCACGCTCGCCGCCGCGGCGTTTTCGGTTCCCGTCGCCGCAGACAATCACGATTTGGCGCAGGCGGTTGAGGCGGATTACGATAGCTATCTTGAGCCGCTGTTCGTGCACTTCCACAAGAACCCAGAGTTGTCCTTCCTCGAAGGCAAAACCGCGGCCCGCATGGCGGAGGAATTGCGCGCGGTCGGCATTGAGGTGACGGAGAATGTCGGCGGCACCGGCGTTGTCGGAATGATGCGCAATGGCGATGGTCCGCTGATCCTGCTGCGGGCGGACATGGACGGCCTGCCAGTGGTGGAGAAATCCGGCCTCGAATACGCCTCCACCGCGACGCAAATCGGCCAGGACGGTCAGGAATATCCGGTCATGCATGCGTGCGGTCATGATGTGCACATCACCTCTATGGTTGGCACTGCGCGCCGCCTGATGGCGATGAAGGACCAGTGGAGCGGCACGATAATGTTCGTCGTCCAACCAGCGGAAGAACGCGTTGGCGGGGCGAAGGCGATGCTGGCCGATGGATTGTACGAGCGGTTTGGCAAGCCTGACTATGCGCTGGCATTCCACGTGAATTCGGGCCTCGCAACCGGCAAGCTGTCGGCATCGGAAGGCATCCAATATTCCAGCGCGGATTCGGTCGATATCTTGGTGCCGGGCGTCGGTGCGCATGGCGCGAGCCCGCACCGGGGCAAGGACCCGGTCTATATCGCATCGCAGATCGTCACCGCGCTGCAATCGATCGTCAGCCGCGAGGTTCAGCCGCTCAAACCCGCCGTGATCACTGTCGGCTCGTTCCATGCAGGCTCCAAGCACAACATCATCTCTGACCGCGCCGAGCTGCAATTGACCGTGCGCGCCAATGATGAGGAAACGCGCGCGCAATTGCTCGAGACGATCGAGCGCATCGCCGTTGGCATGGGCAAGACGCATGGCCTGCCCGATGATCTGCCGGTTGAGGTGAAGGTGAGCGAGGGCACTCCGGTGACTAATAACGACACAGAGCTCGCGCGCCGCCTGAACGCAGTGATGAAACGCGACCTTGGCGAAGACACGTTTGAGCCGTGGGAGCAAAAGGGCATGGGCGCAGAAGACTTTGCCTATTTCGTGACCGAGGAACTCGACGTGCCGGGATATTACTTCTCGGTCGGCGGCACCCCTCAGGCGGCGTTTGATGCGGAAGACAATGGCGGCCCCGCAGTGCCATCGCACCACTCCCCGCTGTTCAAGGTCGCACCGAGGGAAAGCGTGACATTGGGCACGCAGGCGATGATTTCAGCGGTGCTGGATTTGGCTCCTGCGAGTTGAGATGAGCCTCGCGCGCTCACTTTTCCTTTCTATCGGACTTTTGTGTTCGGCCACGATTGCGATTGCAGAAGAAGAGTATGAATGGCAGTCTGAGCGAATTCACTCAGACTTGCCGCTCTACACGTTCGACTGGGACGATATCTGGCCGCGCGGCTACAGCGACCCTGAAATTATCGCGGGATGCGAAAGCCAAGTGAGCTTTGGCGACTGGCGGTTTACGCCTAATCCAGACGATGAATTTGGTGAATCCTACTGGTACAGGTTTAGCAATTACGGCGTTTTCCATTGTGCCGCCAACTTTCACAAGGCTGATAGCCGGGGCGAATTGGACCAAGGAGCATTCTCGCGCGGTCTGTTTGTCCGGATGGGGACAGCAAGGCATCAAGGCGAAGCGTGGGAGCTTTGGGCACTCCAAGTGGGTTTCGTGCCGGGTAGCGATTACACGCTGCTCGCTCGCCAAGCGAAAGATGAGTTGGTCACGCGCTTCACTGTTTTGCAGCACCGCTGCCCGCGAAGCCAAGTCCGCGAAGCAAAGGGATTGGACATCTGGACGACCCGCTATTGCTCGATAAATACCCGTCGCGAGCTTCTGTCATTTGCCAGACGGATGCTGCGCGAACCCTCGTTGGGGACGCTAGAGCTAGCAACCGACGAAGAGGGATCGAACTAACCCCTCCCAAACCCTACAACGTCATCCCGGACTTGATCCGGGATCCAGGGCGGTGAAGCGCCGCTTTTGCAATCACAGAACTCCAACGCCTGAGATCCCAGCGTTCGCTGGGATGACGGGTGTGGCGGACACAAAAAAGGCGGCCCGCAATGGACCGCCTTTCGTGTTCTTTTGTCAGACCTAAGTCTTATGCCACCCCAGGCAGCAAACGCTCACCCGCGATCCGCTGCATTGCTTTTTGCAGCTTCTCAAAGGCGCGCACTTCGATCTGGCGGATGCGCTCGCGCGACACTTCGTAAACCTGGCTCAGCTCTTCGAGCGTCTGCGGTTTTTCGGTCAGGCGGCGTTCGGTCAGAATGTGCTGCTCACGCTCGTTCAGGCTGTCCATCGCCTCAACCAGCATTTCGTGGCGCACATTGGCTTCCTCAGCATCGGCGACCATCTCATCCTGCAAAGGACGATCATCGGTCAGCCAATCCTGCCATTCGCCAGAGCCGTCTTCGCCATTGCGCATCGGCACGTTGAGGGAGCCATCGCCGCCCATCATCATGCGGCGGTTCATGTTGACGACTTCTTGCTCTGGCACGCCCAGATCGGTTGCGATCTTGGTCACGTCCTCTGGCGACAGGTCGGTGTCTTCATACGCCTCAAGCTGCTTCTTCATCCGGCGAAGGTTGAAGAACAGTTTTTTCTGAGCCGCGGTGGTGCCCATTTTCACAAGCGACCAACTGCGCAGGATAAATTCCTGCATAGAGGCCTTGATCCACCACATCGCGTAGGTGGCGAGGCGGAAGCCGCGATCGGCTTCGAATTTCTTAACGCCCTGCATCAGGCCAACATTGCCCTCTGAAATGAGGTCGCTGACTGGCAGGCCATAACCGCGGTAACCCATGGCGATCTTCGCCACGAGCCGCAGGTGGCTCGACACCAGCTGAGCTGCTGCCTCAGGGTCTTCATGTTCTTGATAGCGCTTTGCGAGCATATATTCTTGCTCAGCGGTTAGCACCGGGTATTTCTTGATTTCGGACAGGTAGCGATTGAGGCTTTGCTCGCCGCTCAGGGCCGGGACTGCACTTTTCGTCTTACTCACTGTTTTCCTAACCTTTCTTGCGTCAACCCGCCTTGCAGGACCTCTGATGAGCATCCGTTTTTCCGGGTCACTCGGTTACATATACGTTGATTGGATATGTTTTGCTTCAACTTTCATCGATTAAAACGCCCCAGTTCGTCGATTAGTTCCCGCATATCCTCCGGTAAATCCGCACGAAACCTTAGTTTTTCGCCCGAAATGGGGTGGAGAAAGCCCAATTCCGCCGCATGCAGCGCTTGGCGTGCAAACTTTAGCGAAGTGAGCAGGGATTTCAGCGTCTTGGGCGTCTTTCCGTATGTTGGGTCTCCTAATAAAGGATGGCCAATTGATGCACAGTGAACGCGGACCTGGTGGGTCCGGCCGGTTTCCAGCCGGCATTCGATCACCGCGCTCGATTCGAGCCGGTCGAGCACTGTATAATGGGTAACCGCGTGTTTCCCGCGCGAGGAATTCTTGTCCAGCACAGCCATTTTCTTGCGATTGGCGTCTGAGCGCCCGATTCGCTCGTCAATTTTGCCCTCTTTTGCCGCCGGATGGCCCGCGCAAACCGCGATATAGCGGCGATGCAGCGAATGGTCCGCAAACTGCTTGGCCAGGCCCTCATGCGCGGCGTCGGATTTGGCGACGACCAGCAGGCCAGAGGTGTCCTTGTCGATCCGGTGGACGATGCCGGGGCGCGCGACCCCGCCAATGCCAGACAGCTCGCCCTTGCAATGGTGCAGCAGGGCATTGACCAGCGTCCCATCCGCATTGCCCGCCGCCGGGTGGACGACCATTCCGGCAGGCTTGTTGACCACGATCAGATGCTCGTCCTCAAACACCGCCTCAATCGGAATGTCCTGCGGCTGAGCCTCCGCTTCGCTCGCGGCGGGGACGTGGATCGTGAACTCCGCCCCGGCCTTCACCTTGGCGCTGGGTGAGGTGGCTAGGCGCAGAGCCCAGCGTCACTCGGCCCTCTGCAATCAACGCCTGGACCCGGGCACGCGAAAGCTCTGTGGCCTCAGCCAGCGCTTTGTCGAGCCGCGCCGCGCTCGCAATTGTACCGGTGATGACTTGTGGGCCTGACATTCGCGTCCCTTAGCCGTCTGCCCTGAGCTTGTCGAAGGGCTGCACTTTGGCTAGCCGATACTCATGCCGTTCTGGACTTACCTGCTGCATTGCAATTCCGGGAAATTCTACGCCGGTCACACCGACGATCTGGAGCGCCGCATTGCCGACCATAAGGCCGGACGCTTTGCGGGTTTCACCAGAAGTTACCAGCCGCTTGAGCTTGTTTGGTCGCAAGAGTTTACCACGCGCGACGAAGCCAAGGCTTCCGAAAAACAGATCAAAGGCTGGTCACGTAAAAAGAAACTTGCCCTGATTCGCGGTGACTGGGATGAAATTTCTCGGCTGGCAAAAAGCAAAGGCAGCCCTTCGACAGGCTCAGGGCAGTCGGAGGTTTTGATAACGCCCGGCGTTGTGGCCGAGGTAAGGCGCGCAGCCCGCGATGCGCATCCGCAGGAAGCATGCGGGATCCTGACCGGAAATCGCGTCCAAAACGGTGCGGAAGAGATCACCGGGTTCATTCCAGCCCGCAATGTCCACCCTTCGCCGGAAACCCATTTCGAAATTGACCCGCAGGCGCTTATTGACGCGCACCGCGCCGCGCGCACGGGAGATGGCCCAGAGGTTCTGGGCTATTTTCACTCACACCCGACCGGGCCAGCGCAGCCATCTGAAACTGACATCGCCATGTCAGCGGGTGATGGAATGATCTGGGCCATAGCGGGCCTGAGTGAGGGCGGGCGGGCTCTCGGCCTTTACCGCGCGGTGGAAGGCGGCTTCGAATTGCTTTGCAGACAGCCTTTGGAGGGCTAAGACACTCATATGACTTCGCCAACTGACCTCGCGAGCCTGCTGTGCTCGCGGCTATGCCACGATATGCTCTCCCCAGTAGGCGCGCTCGCCAATGGGCTGGAATTGCTCGCTGAAGAGCAAGACCCCGAAATGCGTGAGAAGGTGGTCGAGCTGTTGGAGCAGAGCGCCAAGATCAGCACGGATAAGCTCAAATTCTTCCGTCTTGCCTTCGGCGCGGCGGGCGGATTTGGCGAGGCTGTACCGGTGGAAGAAGCGCATGATGTGATCGCAGCGCTCGCCTCGGATGCGAAAGAGGTGAAGCTCAATTGGGCCATCACCGAGAAAACCCTGCCTAAGCCTGCGGTCAAAGTGATGCTGAACCTGGCGCATATTGCGCTCGATGCGCTCATCCGCGGCGGGACGATGGATATTGGCGCAGAATTGCACGAGGGCAATGTCGAGATCGTGGTCCGCGCGAATGGCAATCGGATTGCGTTTGACGAGAACATCGGCAGCGCTCTGCAAGGCGATTTGAAACCGGCGGAACTCTCCAGCCGCACAGCGGCGGCGCATATGATCGCGATGCTGGCGGAAGAAAACGGCGGCGGCTTGCAATATAAGCTGGATGAAAATGCTCTGGTAATGGGCGCGGTTATGCCGCAGCCAGCCGGGATGATCGGCTAAGCGCATGGGCGGGCCGGGGCAGGGGCCAAAACCGACTTCGAGCACTGGCGATGAGCTGGTCCATGCGACACGGCTCTCCCCCAATTTCAACGACCGCAAAACGGCGATCAGCATGCTGGTCGTCCATTATACCGAAATGGAAAGCGCCGAGGCCGCGATCGAGCGCCTGTGCGACGAAGAAGCAGGTGTCAGCGCGCATTATCTGATCAGCGAAGACGGCGTGGTCACGCGGCTGGTGCCAGAGGAAAAGCGCGCCTGGCACGCGGGCAAAAGCTATTGGCGCGGCGAGACCGATGTGAACTCGGCCAGCATCGGTATCGAGCTTGACCATCCGGGCCACGGCCTTGGCTACCGCAAGTTTTCTGAGGCCCAGATTGAGGCGCTGGTGCCGCTGATGGCGCGGATCGTGAAGCAATATGACATCCCGCGCGCCAATGTGATCGGCCATTCCGATGTCGCGCCCGCGCGCAAGATCGATCCGGGCGAGCTGTTCCCGTGGGATCGAATCGCGCGATACGGCCTGACCCTACCAAAGCCAGACAAGCTCGAGCTTGGCGATCCGTTCGACAATGACGGCGCGTTTTACCTCGCTCTGGAACGCTATGGCTATGATATCACCGACGGTATCAAGGCGGTGGAGGCGTTTCAGCGTCGCTGGCGGCCAGAGCTGATCGACGGCGTCATTGATGGACAAATCGGCGCGATCCTGTTTCAATTGCTGCTCGACCGGGATCGGGGGTCTCGCGGTAACGCCAATTGCTATCCGCGCACGCGCGCCGCAACGTAATTTTACAACTTAGCCCAGCGCTATGGTGAAAACTGCGTTAAGACTGCTCCCCTGACGGCACGGCCATACGGTTCCGGTCGCCGAGAATGAGAGGGAGGGATCAATAATGACAAGAAAACTATTCGCCGAATTTTTCGGCACGTTCTGGCTGGTGTTCGGAGGCTGCGGTTCAGCAGTGCTCGCCGCGGCTTATCCTGAATTGGGGATCGGCTTCGTCGGCGTTTCGCTGGCCTTTGGTCTGACCGTTTTGACCATGGCATACGCTGTTGGCGGCATTTCGGGCGGCCATTTCAACCCTGCTGTCTCGCTCGGCCTGGCCGTTGGCGGGCGTTTTTCCTGGGGCGAACTGGTCCCCTATTGGGCAGCGCAAGTGCTGGGCGCATTCGTCGCATCGGGCATGCTGTTCGTCATCGCCAGCGGCGCGGCTGATTGGAGCGGCGCGGGCGGCTTTGCCTCCAACGGCTATGGTGAACTGTCACCGGGCGGCTATTCCATGAACGCCGTGCTGATCGCAGAGGTCCTTTTGACGGCGATGTTCCTGATCATCATTCTGGGATCGACCTCGCCAAGGGCTCCGGCTGGCTTCGCCCCGATTGCGATTGGCCTTGGCCTCACGCTCATCCACCTGATCTCTATCCCGGTCAGCAACACCTCGGTGAACCCAGCGCGTTCCACCGGCGTTGCTTTCTATGCTGAGACCGGCGCTGTGGGTCAGCTGTGGCTATTCTGGGTCGCACCGCTGGTCGGCGCGGCGATTGGCGCATTGATCTGGAAATTCCTGATCTCGCCAGATGATAGCCTTGAGAACGTCGGCGGCGAGGGCGAATAAGCGCCGCTTTGATGGCTCCTACTCTGTAGGGGTTTAGCTTAAGAAAGGCCGGGGCGCGGAGCAATCTGCACCCCGGCTTTTTCATTACATCGGCATATCCATGCCTTCACCGATCACGATGTCCCCGCCCAGGTTGAGGTGCGGGCAAGCCTCCGCCATGGCGCGGGCGGCATGGCAATCAGCCGCTTCAACGATGCTAACCCCATTGAGCGTATGGGCCCCGATATCCTCGCTCACACCCGTGCTTGAGACTGCCACCGTCTGCGAAAACGGCATTCCAGGTTCCACCATTGCCTCGCCAAGGCCGGATGACCACGCCATCCAGGCCTGCATGTGCTTTTGCCCTTCCTCCGGGCTGCTCGGCGGGTTGGCGTCGCGATAGATCAAAGCGAATTTTGGCATTTTTAAACTCCTGTTTCCTTGAGGAGCCGCGAACCTCGCAGTGATCTAAATATGTTCAAGAACATAGTTTGAAGCGTGGTAGGAGGCGCAAAAGCAGACAGCCAAAGGACCCAGAATGCCCTATTCCAAAGAGCACAAGCACAAGGTGCGCGCACGCATTGTCGAGGCGGCGCGGCGGATGTTCAATCGGCATGGTTTCGACAATGTCACGATCGATCAATTGATGGCCGAGGCTGGGCTGACCCGCGGCGGTTTCTACGCGCACTTTGACAGCAAGGAAGAGGTGTTCGCCGCTGCCACGGCCAGCTTCCTTCACGGGCGCGGCGCGATCTGGCGCGAAGAGGCGGGCGTGGTTCCAACCGCCGGGCAGGTGGAGATGGCCCAGCGGATGGTCGGGTCCTACCTCTCTCGTGATCACCTTGAGCAGACCGAGGATCAATGCCCGCTGATCGCCTATGCAACCGATGTCGCGCGTGCGGGGCCAAAGGTGCAACAGGGCTATAAAGAACTGCTCGAAGGCATGGTTTCCTTGTTCGATGCCAACCTGCCCGAAGAAGGCACGGCATCGCGGCAACGGGCGCTGTCGCTGGCGGCGCTTTGTGTGGGCGGCATGGTTATCGCGCGGGCGCTGCCCGGTGACCCAATCGCCGAGGAGATCCGAAGTGCGGCCTTGCACGATGCGAACGCCCTGTGGCTGAACCATGATCAAGCCAATGCCAATGCGGCATAATTTGCGCTCTTCCTCTCGCTGCCCGGCTTCTCTATAGCGCCACACGTCAGGGGGCCAAGGCAGCCGCGTTCCTTCGACACGCTCAGGATGAGCGGGTTTGAAGGTGCGAGGAAAGTCCGGGCTCCACGAAGCAAGGGTGGCGGGTAACGCCCGCCGAGCGACCTCGGATTTGATCCGGGGGAAGTTCAGGGAAAGTGCCACAGAGAGTATACCGCCGATGGATGCCGGACTTGATCCGGTATCACAGGCAAGGGTGAAAGGGTGCGGTAAAAGCGCACCGGGGCCTTGGTAACACGGTCCGCATGGCAAACCCCACTCGGAGCAAGGCCAAATAGGGGTCTCGCGCCGTTTTGCGGCAGGAGCGCTTCGCTCTGAGAGACCCGGGTTGGCTGCTTGAGCTGCGGAGCAATCCGTAGCCCAGATGAATGGTTGCCGCCGCGCGGCTGGTCCTTTCGGGGAAACCGCGCGCGGAGACAGAACCCGGCTTATGAGGCCCCCTGATGTTTTTGTTTTGTTTTAGCCCTCAAGCGCCGGGCGCAGGCCATCCGGCCTGCTTGGCTATCCTCGCTCATGCGACCTGAAGGTCGCGTCGCTGCGGGCGCCCAGTCGGGCTTGCGGTCGCTGGCGCGACCGTGCTCCGCGACCAAGTCAGTTACATCGCGCCAAGACGTCTGGGGCCCGCCAATTGGCTTGGAATGGATCGAGGCCGCAGGCCTCGCAAGGGGCTTGTCCCCGCCCGCAGCGATGCGGCTGCAAGCCGTATGAGCGAGGACATCGCACATCGGATGATGTGCGGAACAAAAAGACCCACGTCACCCTGAACTTGGTTCAGGGTCCATCCCCCGCGCGACATACTTAGCTCTGACTCGGCGATGGATGCTGAACTGAATTCAGCATGACGAGTTTTTGTGGCCATCCGTCACCCCAGCGAAAGCTGGGGTCTAGGGCCTCCTGGTACGGCGCATGCCCGCTTGAGATCCAAGCTTTCGTTGAGAGAACAGTGAGCCGCCAGGCAAAACGCCACCACAAGCATTGACGGCAGTGACAGTTTCGTAAGTTTCGGGCGCTATTTGGTTCGACATTCGGCGGGCAAAATGCCCGCAGTAGGGGAAACCAAGTGGGGTCGCAGCCGCATCTCGTAAATTGTTGGGCTTTGGTATCAGTGCTTCGGCGAGGAGGCGCTGTATGAGTGCGTCCAAATTGGGAATGGTGCTTGCGCCGGTTGGGGTTGGCCTTGTGCTGGCGGCGATGTCGCTGCTTGGCCCGATCGAGAATGCGAGCGGACGTAGGGCAGAAACGTCGGCGGCAATCCTGAATCCTATGGTGGAGCAATTTGGAACGGTCGGATCGGCGAGCACTTTTGCAGGCGTTGGCCTCGCTCTGGGCGGGGCAGTTTTATTTGTTGGGTGGCGGCGATGAGCAGCACAATGAGGGAATACAGGAAATGAGTGACGGAGTATGGATGTGTTACTCCTTGAGTAACCTGCGAAATCAGGCTCCGCTTACCAATGATTGGAGAGAAGAGAACCTGGCTAGCGAGCGTATGATCGACCTGACCAGGCGCAACGATGCGGGTGAAGTGCTTGGCAGGGAGGTTTTTCCGCCCGAAATCTATGGCCAAAAGCGAGCCAAGGAGTCCGATTACAACTTTCTTGACTTTATCGTTGCCAACGCGGTGCCGGTTGTTTCTGGGCGTCTGGCAGACGTATTGCGCCGCTTCGACTTGGGAGGCGGCTCGCTCTATCCCGTCCCAATTTTCAAGAAAGACAAGGTAACGCCAATTGATGGCGACTGGCATTTCTTGAACTTCGGCAATGTGAAGCGCGCCTTTACTCCAGAGCAATCGATCGGTGTCGAGCAAATTGAAGATTTCGACCGCTGGCTCATGGGCGCTTACGGCAAGCCGGACGATATTGCCGTTTCATCCGATGCGCTCGTCGGCCCCGATATCTGGGTCGAGCCGAGGTGCGTGAGTGTTTTCTTTTTGAGCGACCGACTCGTTTCGGCGATCAGGGCCGAAGGTTTGACCGGCTTCGATCTGGTCAAATGTAAAGTCGTTTGATGGGCGTTTATCGGTTGGCGGCGATGAGCAGCACAATAAGGGAATACAGGAAATGAGTGCCTATGTCTGGGTTAGCAACCTGAGGAACGATGCCACCCTGATCGCGATGACCACTACTGACATTGCCAAAGAGGATTTGGAGAAGGCTATTGCAGGCTTGAAAGCGCTGAAGGCTGGGTATCCGGTCGAGCCGTCGCACCTGCCCAAGCAGATATATTTGGACAGGGGTAAGGGGACGAAATTGCCTCCGGTCTTTGATGCCAACGGGTATTATGTGGTCAATGGGGCAGTCGCTGAGGTGTTATCGCAGCACGACCTTGGCCAAGGTGGGCTGCATCAAGTTGAGGTTCTTCAGGGCGACAAGTCAACTCCGGTTGGTGGTGATTGGTTTTGCTGGGTTTTCGGTAACCGCAAATCGGCGTTCTCGAAAGCCGACAGCAAGAATATGGAGCCGTTCGGCACCAGCGAGGAGTGGGCTGAAATGCCCTATAAGCCAGCTGACTTCGATGTCGCCGTTACTGGGGACGCAACCGCCGGACCGGATGTCTGGATCGACCCGCCGCTTTTCAAATCGATTTTTCTGGGGCGAGACCTCGGCGATGCTCTGACAGCGGCAGGACTTGGTGATGCGCTCCGGATTTATCGTGCAGGTGTCGTTTGAGCGGCCATTGTGGTGACCGCGTCGACAGCCATGCGCCAATCGAGCACGAGGGAGATGAAGTGATGGCGCGTTGGATTACCACAAGTGGTTCCTATACTTATTTTACGTGTGAGCGGTATCTATGACCACATACCGTGCTCCCATTTTCTGGCTGGTTCTGGCTGCGGTGTTTTGCGCATTTATTGCTGCGGATGGGCTGGCCGATGGCGCGGCAGGATCACGAGGCCGCGGCCTTGCTGTCGTTCAGGAATTTTTCCATTGGCTTTTGATCGAACCGCTTGGCTTGCTGGGTGCAATTGGGCTGGTGATGGGGCTGGGGTGTTTGGCGGCAATACTGACATGGCCGAAGAAATGATGAGGAACTGCAGATGACCGGTCACGTCTGGGTTAGCACGATGATGCAAGATTCGGGGCTTATCAAACTCTTCGATGCGGACGTCGTCGAACAGGATAGGCAAAGGGCTGTCGCTGCGACCGACGCAATCCCTCAGGGTGTATCTGTTGCGCATGATCAATGCCCAACAGCTGTGTGGCCGCGCAAAGGGTCATCTAAGGTAAAAGACAGCAGTAGCCCGCCGCCTTTGTTTGTGGCGAGAGGATATTACATCGTAAATCAGGACGCTGCTGCCATCCTTCAGCAGTTCGATCTAGGTGGCGGTGGGCTATATCCCGTTCGCGTTCTCAAGCGCGACCAACAGACCCCATTTGACGGCACGTGGTTCACTTGGATTTTTGGCAATCAGAAAGAAACTGCTGATTTCGAGGCCAGCAAGGGGCTGCGAGAGTTCTCGCCAAACCCTAATAGTCCAAGGAGGAAATTGCCGCTCGAGCCCCAAGGCGGTGACATCGCTGTTTCCGCCGACGCGTTAATTGGACCTGATGTTTGGGTAGAGAAGAATCTTTGGCATTCGGTTTTTGTGAGCGGTGCTCTTGGAGATGCGCTCAAAAAGGCGAAATTGGTTAGGGCCTTCCGCATGGTGAAGGCTCGCGTCGTTTGGTGATTGTGTCTTAGGACGCATTGTGAGAACGACTATTTTCAGGAATCTCGGGGCCGCATAATTTGTTTGAAACTTCAAAGTGCAAACGACTTTAGCACAGCGACGCTGCGATAGTTGGGCCCCGCCAGTTTTCCTACCTTGCGCGCTCTCGCTATGGCTTTGCTATGCTCTCGCGCCCCGCTCTCCAACCTCCCACTAATCGACCCACTCGATCAATCACTACCTCTGTGATCGATTGCTTTTTCACCCCTTTACTGTGTTCCAGCCGTTCCAAGCGTGCTTCAGTAGCGGTGAACCGAGCGCTAGGCTGCGGCTTGGCTGGGGGCGCTCATCGGTGGGTACAGCTCGTCCAGAGGCCTGCTGCGGCCATCGGCGCACACGATCCGTACGTGATAGCGGCGCATCTGGCGCGGTTCGTGCACGCCGACGCTGTGCGCAATCACGCCCACCTCCTTGCGCATCTGCTCGACGAAGTTGGCCACCCTCACCGCCTTGTCGGTCGGGTCCAGCCCGCGCTGAAGGCTGGGATCATGGGTGGTGATGCCGGTCGGGCAGGTGTTCTTGTTGCACTTCATCGCCTGGATACAGCCGAGCGCAAACATGAAGCCGCGCGCCGAAATCACGAAGTCCGCGCCCGCGCACATCGCCCAGGCGACCTCGCTGGGGGTCACCAGCTTGCCGCTGGCGATGATGCGAATGCGGTCCTTCAGCCCATGCTTGTCGCGCAGGTCGACCATCATCGGCAGGCTCTCGCGCAGGGTCAGGCCAACGTTATCGATAAGCGGCAGGGGCGCAGCGCCGGTCCCCCCGTCGCCGCTGTCGACGGTGATGAAGTCAGGCGCGCTCGCAATCCCGCGGGCATTGATCGCCTCGAACAGCTGATCGAGCCAGCCGTATGCGCCGACGACCGTCTTGAAGCCAACCGGCTTGCCAGTGACCTCGCGAATATGGGCGATCATGTCGAGCAGCTCGTCGATATTGCCGATATCGGGATGGCGATTGGGCGAGATGGAGGCGGTGTGCGGCTCAATCCCGCGGATGGCGGCGATCTCCTCATTGACCTTGGCGGCGGGCAGAATGCCGCCTTTGCCGGGCTTCGCGCCTTGGGAGAGCTTGAGCTCAAACATGCGAACCTGGTCATGCGCTGCGACCTCGCGCAGCTTCTCATCAGACAGGTTCCCCTGCTTGTCGCGCACGCCGTACTTCGCGGTGCCGATCTGGAAGACGACGTCGCAGCCGCCTTCGAGGTGATAGGGGGAGAGGCCGCCTTCGCCGGTGTTCATCCAGCATCCGGCCTTGGCCGCGCCGTTCGACAGGGCGCGCACCGCCGGGGTGGACAGCGCGCCGTAGCTCATGCCGGAGATGTTGAAGACCGAGGGCGCATCATAGGGAATGCGCGCGGCGCCCTCGCCAATGACGAGGGAGCCTGCCTCAACGGCGTCTTGCTCCAGCGTGGGCCAGGGGCAATTGACGAAGATAGGTGTGCCGACAGGGTCGAGATTGCGGGTCGATCCGAAGGCGACATTGGTCGATTTGGCGCCCGCTGCGTCGTAGACCCAATCGCGCTGAGCCCGGTTAAACGGCATCTCCTCGCGGTCCATCGCGAAGAAGTACTGGCGGAAGAACTCGCCGAGCTCGGAGAAGACGTAACGCAGCTGACCAATGACTGGGTAATTGCGGCGTACGGCATCGGCGGTCTGAAAACGGTCGATGAAGAACAGGATGACGACGCCTGCCAGGATCAAGCCGACCACGAAAATGAAGATTGTGCTCAGCCAGCCGAGTGTGTCGATCATTGTGTTCTCCCAAGGGGCTATCCGCCTACGGATGCCGATTTGTGGGATAGTACAAGCTGCAAGCTATTGAGCAAGCTAAGGCGCGATAGGCGGCGCCTAGGTGTTAGCGCTCAGACGCAAAAAGGCCGGGCGCCCTTATCGGGAACCCGGCCTTTGTTAGCGTTAGGAGTTTCTAGCTTAGAACTTCCAGTTCAGCGAGAAGCGCCCTTGGTTGTTGGTGAGGACACCGCGGCCAAGGTCAGAAGTGACCGAGAGGCCAGCTTTCACGCGGCTGGACAGAGCCATTTCAGCGCCGACGTTGACCGATACCCATTCTGGATCGAGCTCATTGCTGATCTGGAATGCGGCATCCGGTGCGCCGAGGAAGCTGGCTGTGACCGTGTCGACATTGTCCGCCAATTCGCGGGCATAGGCGACCGAGCCAAAGGCTGTGATCTTGCCAGTGCGGCCAACATCAAGGTCAAGCGATGACATCAGGCCGACCTTTGTGCCGAGCGAGGTGAAATCGCGGCCCTGAATGTTCAGCCCAAGGTTGCCAGCGCCATACTCTGAGTAGCTGCCGATCTCGTTGCGAACATAATCCATGCTCACAACTGGACCGACTTCAAAGCCCTTGGCGATGTCGAAAGCGTAACCAAGGCGAAGCCCTGCAAAGCTTTGCTGGCCATCGGCCTGGCCAAGCGCGCTGCTGAACGATGAGCTAAAGCCCGCAGTGCCTGCGCGCTCTGTGCCAAAGTTCTGATCGGCGAAACCGAAGTACATATCGGCAAAGCCATTGCCTGCTTGATAGGCAGCGTAGACGGCGGCCGAGCGGCTTTCGTCTTCGTTTGGCCGTGAAGCGCCAATTCCAGCTGCGCTGTTGCGAATGTTGGTCATCGCAACACCAAGGCTGAAGTTCTCCGATACCCGCAGATCTGCACCGATGGTGAGTTCACCTGCTTGGGTAAAGGCAGCCTCTTCAAAGGCGTTTGCGCCGCTTGACCGGTCAATGCTGCTAGCATCGAGGAAGGTTCCGCTAACGCTACCAAAGAAGCCAAGCTGGCCGTCTTTCTGCGGAGCCGAACCGCCCATTGCAAATCCGGCATTGCCCGCTGCAGAGAACCCTGCCGCTGCACCGTTCGCGCCGCGAAGCGCGAGAGTGCGCTGTGCGATTTGACCGGTGAAACGCTGCGAGAAGCCGTTTGCGATGGTTTGCTGGTTGAACGCATTGAGCGGTGTCAAAGCGCCAAGCGATGCGCCTAGCGTATCGGCGCCTGCGCTATCGATCACATTGAAGATCGACGCGAATTCAGCGAAACGACCGCCGAACCGCAACGTATCAAGCGCAGTCCCGAGCGACGCTAGTGAGCTGTCCTGACCAAGCAGGCTAGCCAAGCTCAGAGCACCGATCTCAACGATCACTTCGTTGCCTTCGACCCGGCTTTCTGCGGTCAGCAGCGGTGAACCAGAGATAAGCAGCGTGTTATCAAACTCACCGTCGATCTCACCTGCGCTCAGCACGCTGAAAGTACTGCCGAAGCGTGGTACATTGCGCTCACCAAAGACGATCAGGTTACCGCCGAGAACAGCAGCACCGGATACGTCGAGCAAGTCAGCTGAAATCGTGCCGCGGCGCGATTCAACGTCGGCAAACAGGAAGCCGCCGCTGGTTTGGACATAGTCGCCGTTGATCGTCAGCGTACCAATTCCGCCGAGGCGGTTCGGGCCAACAAAACCGTTCACATTAAAGAATGCGTTGGTGTTGATGGTGCCGCGTCCGACAAACTCACCGCCCATCAAGGTGACGAGGCCAGTGTTGAGCGTACCGTCGATGCGAGATTCGCCGTTGAACTGCTCAACGCCGATAATGCTGGTGAACTCATATCGCCGAGGCAATACGAAAACAGCGCGATCATTGTCGACGGTCAGCTTGTCGATTTCTACATTCATATCGACGCGTGTCCGGCCACGGTTGGTCAGCAAAACGTCGAAGTACTGGGCTGGGTTAGCAAAGGCTTCGCCGATCGTGCCATCGGTGTTGTTCGGCACAAATCCGGTCGAGCCTGGACCAAGCAGCGCAGAGCTTTCAGGTACCGAGATGTCGATTTCTTCAAAGCCTGGCGTGATGTCGGTGGTGTTGCCGGAAATGTCTTGACCCAGCACTGTACCGACCTTCGGACCCGATGCCGTGATGCCCGGCTCGTTGCCGCCCGGAATGCCATTAACGATGTTGCCGTCGGCATCTTGGATGAAGAAGCCCGGGTCGAGATCCTGCGTCCAGTGATTTGGATCAGACCAACGACCGTTTCCGGCTTTCGCGGAGACATATTTGTAAGCTGTGTTCTCGGTGATGAACTCGAAGAACGGGAACAGCGGGTTGTAGAAGCTGACATCACTGTAGGCGCTGCCAAGACCAAAGAAGTCAAAGCCACCAGAAAGAACACCGATAGCAAGCGGGAAGTCCGCCAGCTGGTCAGCGACAAGTGGAGAGCCGGAATCCCCTGGAGCGGTGCCGACTTCACCAGGAAGCGCATCGCCATCGAAAAAGTCGATGGCGAAGACAGCTTCTAGACTGTCGCAGCTGATGGTCCCTCCTGGGAATTCACAACCAGCTTGCTCTTCCGGAGTACGGTTCGGATTGTCGAAATCTGTCCAGTAATAGTTCTGGCTCACAGAACCGAGCACCTGTGTCGCTGGTGCAAAATCTGTAAATACTCCACCAAGAAAATCACCAATGCTGCCATTCAGACCGAGCATATTCTCACCCACGCGGCGCAGGAAACGGTTGCCGGCATTTGAACCGCCGTCGAGACCTGTACCATTGGTGCCGTAACCGACTTGCACAACGTGCGTCAGTTCCGTCAGCGGCGTAAGCAGAAGTGGCAAGGCTGGCACGTCAGTGATCGGTGCGTCCACTGCGATCAAAGCAATATCAGCCCATGGAAAACCAAGACCCGTATTGTCAGCATTGCCAGTCGGGTGGATCACCACATCAGTGCTTTGAGCGACGCCGCCATCAGCATAGCCTGACCCATCGTCAAGATAGGTGAAAAGGCGGTCTGCGCTGCTTTGCCCAGTCGAGATCAGAAGCGTGGTTTCAGCTCCTGCGCCCGGCAAGCCATAGGTTTCCGACGAAGTGGTGGCGATCGGGCCATCACTGCCGTTGAGACAGTGCGCAGCGGTCAAAATCGTGCGCGCGTTGATTACACTGCCTGTGCAGTTGAAGAACACGCCGCCATCTGAGTTGCGCTGTTGAAAGATTTGTACTGCGTATGGAGCAATATCGTCTGGATCTCCCAAATCAATGTCTACGTCATCACGAACGATAAGGCGCTGCTCTGGATCGCTGATCGAACCAATGTAGCCAGTCGTCGTGCGCGATGTCCGCGCGATTGATGTAGAAGCCACCGGAACAACAACTTCTGGAATGTCGAATGAGACGCTGCTCTGTTCGATCGTGAAACCAGCAAAGTCGCCTTGCGCTTCCGCCGCGATATCTTCGCTATCTCCACTATTTTCAGAGGCATAGGCGGGCGCCGCTAACAGCCCACTTGCAATGCCGATCACACCCACGCTGGAAAGAACATGCCGTTTAATCATATTAAACCCCCAATAAGTTGTTTCTATCAACGACTCGGAAGTTACAATATTTTAACCACGAACACGACTCGAATTCTGCATAAGTGCTGAACCGAGAGGCGATGGCACGTGATTATTTTGCGACGCACAGCCGCTAAGCCCTAGGAAACCGCCATTTCGAGCAGCTCCTGACCGGGGAAAATTTTTTCAATTTTCTATTGATAGTTATGGTTAATTTCGGCCGATGCTGGAGTAGTCGAAACCAGCGCTGCGCATGTCATCCGGATTGTAGATGTTGCGCAGGTCAACAATCACCGGCGCCTTGGCCAGTTCTTTCACCCGGCCGAGGTCGAGCGCGCGAAACGCGTCCCATTCCGTGACGATCGCGACAGCATCCGCGTCCTTGATCGCCGCATAAGGCTCCTCGCACATGATCACGTTCGGCATCAGAGGGCTGGCGATCTCCATGCCTTCTGGATCGAAGGCTGCGACCTCAACGCCGGCATCGCCCAAAGTCTGAGCAATGGCGATTGCCGGGGAGTCGCGCATATCATCTGTGTTTGGCTTGAAGGTCAGGCCAAGCATGGCGACTTTCTTGCCGCGTGCATTCTCTGCTCCGCCAAGCGCGTCGAGCACCTTGCGGCCCATTGCGCGTTTGCGGCTCTCGTTGGTTTTGACCACGGCTTCGACGATCCGGGTCGGGCTGTCGTAATCCTCTGCTGTCTTGAGCAGCGCCAGCGTGTCTTTGGGGAAGCATGATCCGCCATAGCCAGGTCCAGCGTTGAGGAATTTGGAGCCGATGCGATTGTCCATGCCGATGCCGCGCGCAACGTCCTGGACATTGGCGCCCACTTTCTCGCACAGATCGGCCATTTCGTTGATGAAAGTGATCTTGGTCGCGAGGAACGCGTTGGCGGCGTATTTGATTAGCTCGCTGGTGCGGCGACCAACAAACAAAATGGGCGATTCGTTGAGGAACAGCGGGCGGTAAACCTCGCGCATGATCTCGCGGCCGAGATCATCTTCCGCGCCGATCACGATCCGGTCGGGGCGTTTGAAGTCGCCAATAGCGGCGCCTTCGCGCAGGAATTCTGGGTTGGAGACGACCGCGAAACTGTGCGCGGTGCCGGTGTCTTTGATGATCCGCTCGACTTCATCGCCGGTGCCGACGGGCACGGTGGACTTAGTGACGATCACCGCTTCATTAGCCAAATGTTCGCCAACTTCGCGGGCGACTTCATAGACGAAGGTGAGGTCTGCATGGCCATCGCCGCGGCGGCTTGGCGTACCTACCGCGATGAAGATTGCCTGTGCGCCATCAATGCCAGCGGCCAGATCGGTTGTGAAGGACAGGCGGCCAGCGGCAACATTGCTCGCCACCAGGCTATCAAGCCCAGGCTCATAGATTGGCATGATGCCGTCTTTGAGGCGCGCGATCTTGCTGTCATCCTTGTCGATGCAGACGACCTCATGGCCAAAATCCGCAAAGCATGCGCCCGATACCAGGCCAACATAGCCCGACCCAACCATGGCAATTTTCATCGCACTTGTTCCTCGTTGAATGTCTTTATCGTGCCATTATCATCAACAGCTTGCAGAATTCTTTTCTCGGCCCCTTCAAGTACCAGAGCCGTGAGCACGCCAGAGCGGAAGGCGCCGGTGTCGACCCCGATCCGGTGGCCGTTGTCCATCACATTAGGAAAGATGGTGTGGCCGTGCACAACGACTTTACCAAAGCCGCCTTGGTGCCGCAAAAACCGATCTCTGATCCACAGCATGTCGCTGCGCTTTTGCTCATCAATCGGGCGCGCAGGGTCAATCCCGGCGTGGACGAACAGATAATCGCCCGCAATGATCATTTCCTCAAACGCCTCGACATAGGCGCGCTCTTCAGCCGGAACGATTTCTGGCAGCGCCTTGAACAGCTCCTCAAGCGACATTGCATTGAACTTCTTCGGCGTGATGTCGTAGCTCAGGATCGTCTCGCGCCCGCCATGCTTGAGAAAGTGGCGCAGCACGTCGATGTCGTCGAAAGCCTCGAGGAACATTTCCTCGTGATTGCCAGCAAGGATGCGGACAGAGCGCTTCTGCTGCCATTTGCGAGCGCGCGCGATCACGCCTGCGCTGTCATCGCCCCGGTCAACCAGATCGCCAAGCAAGATCACATGGCTTTCAGCCTCGCCAGCTTCTGCATCATCCGCCTCAACCGCCTTGATCAACGCCTTGAACAGATCAAGCTGACCATGAATATCGCCAATCGCATAATAGCGTGTCCCCGCAGGAACTGCAGGCAAAGGCGCGTCGGGCCGCGATTGGAAGAGTTTGCGAAGCGTTTTGATCATGGTGCAATAAGAATGCGGTTGAGCCGGTAGGTGGGCGTCGGGGCGCTTTAGGCAAGTGTTGGCTTAACAGCAACTGATCGAGCGCTCACTTTCCGGGTGGTGCAAAATCCACACACTTGGCACTGTTCACAGGCGATTGCGCAATTTCTCTTGTGCGATGCGGCATTTCTCGGCAAGAAAACTGCGTACTCAGATGAGATTACCGTAAATAAGTTGGTAACCACTGATGACGCAGGTGGGACGAAGCAACAACACAACATAAGGAAGTTGTAATGCTCACGTCCATTCGCGGCCTCTCCGCCGCAACTCTATCCGCTGGTTTGCTCCTCTCTGCAGCTCCAGCATTTGCTAATGAAACCGAAGCTGGCGAGAAAGCTCCAGCCCCGGCAACATCCGAAATTGCTACCGTTGTTGATAGCGAAATTGACCGCGCAAGCGCGCCGGTTGATGCTGCCAAAGCAAGCTACGCCGATGGCGAAGCTGGCTTTGAAGTGACGGCCAATGTCGCTTTGGTCAGCGAATATCGCTTCCGCGGTGTTGACCTGTCCGGCGGCGAAATCGCCATTCAAGGCGGCGTCGATCTGTCGACCGATATCGGTATTTACGCCGGTACTTGGGCCTCTTCGCTTGATGAAGACACGGTTGGCTTTGGCTCGACCGAAGTTGACGTCTACGGCGGCTGGAGCGGCGATGTCGCTGAAGGTGTCAGCTTAGATGTGGGCGCTATCGCCTATCTCTACCCAGACGCTGGCGCCGGTGATTTCGACTATATCGAATTCTACAGCTCGATTGGCTTCACCTTCGGTCCAGCTGAAACAACGGTCGGCGTTGCCTATGCACCAGACCAGGATTCGCTCGGCAGCACTGACAACTTCTACATCTACGGCGATGTCGGCGTCGGCATCCCAAATACGCCGGTCACACTGACTGGCCACCTGGGCTACACCGATGGCTTCCTGACATTCACGAATGACAGCAAGGCATTTGACTGGTCAATCGGCGCAGAAGCAGCTGTCTACGGACCGCTCAGCTTCGGCATCTCCTACGTTGGTGTAGAAGGCGATGGCCTGATCGATCCAGGCGGCGTCTTCACCGATGATGCAGTTGTGTTCACGCTGAGCGCCAGCATCTAATCATATTGACGGCCCTTTGGGCTAAATGCCACTTTTGCAAGTGGAGCAGAAAAGGCGCGGGGGCTATGCGCATTGTCCCCGTGCCTTTTTCTTTTGAGTGGATTGAGTGCTCCGCCGATTTCTTGGCTAAGCAAGTCAAGCCGAGCGCTTACTCAATCAAGCGAGAAGTTGACCGTGGTGACCACACGGACCTTTTTATAGGGGCTGTCGCTCTTGCCCCATCCGCCGCCATCGCCGTCGCGCGCTTCGATTGAGAAGTACCCCTGGGTCGCATCTTTGATCGCGCCAACGCCTGATCCGGAATCTTGCGCGAATTGCTCGGCAGAGGCGCGGGCATCGCGGGTGGCCTCAGCCACCATTTCCGGCTTGATGTCGTTCAGTTTGGTGAAGGTGTAGCTCATACCAGAACCTTCCTCCAGGAACACGCCGCGCCCCACCAGATCGAACTGATTGGCGACGGCCTTTTGCGCTAGTTCAATATTGTCGGTTCTCAGCGCAAGCCGCTGACGCACCGTGTAGGTCGTGACACCGCGATTGGTGTGGCTGGAGACATTGGCCCCGGTCGGTTGCAGACTGTCCGCCGGAAAACCGAGCCCGTCAAAGAAACCCTCAATGGCGCGGGTGTCCTGCTGAACTTTCCCCTGCGCTTCGGCAAGATTGGCCGCGCTGGCTGAGTAAGAGATCGTCCAAGTGGCAAGATCTGCGGTGACGTCGCGCTCGGCCAAGCCGCGCACGGTGACAGAACGTTCGGCCTCTTTCGCGCGCAGCAATCCGTCGCCGAGCAGATATCCGCCCAAAGTCATGCCGATTGCTGCAATCGCGGCTGTGCCGAACCAGCGCGTCGTGGTTGGTCCAATCCCGCCCTTGCGCCGCGCACCTTCACGCTCCATTTCTTGCTGCGTATCCATCGCTGTATCCGTCATCGCATCCTCCTTTGTGATGCGATGAGTTGTGCTTCTACGGCGATGAATTGAGTTTGAACTGAAAAAGGCCCATCATGACCAAATATCTCCATTCCATGATCCGCGTGACCGACGCCGATGCCACGGTTGAATTCTTTAAGCTGATCGGGTTGGAGGAAGTGCGCCGGTTTGATGTTGAGGCGGGCCGCTTCACGCTGATCTTTTTGGCCGCACCGGGGCAGGAGGGCGTGGCCGAGGTTGAGCTGACCTACAATTGGCCGCCTGAGGATGGCAGCGAGCCAGAGACCTATGACAATGGCCGCAATTTCGGCCATCTCGCGTACCGGGTGGAGAATATCTACGACACGTGCCAGCGTTTGATGGATGCGGGCGTGACCATCAATCGGCCGCCCCGCGATGGGCATATGGCCTTTGTGAAGTCACCAGACGGCGTTTCGATTGAGCTCCTGCAGGACGGCAATCTGGAGCCGCAAGAGCCGTGGGCCAGCATGGAAAACACCGGCAGTTGGTAGGGTTCTGATCGGCGCGGCTAAGCCGCCGATGCTTTACGCGTTGGCGGGCTGATTGCCTTGATCGTCACACTCCGCATCGGGATGCGTCGTCGTTAGGCGCAGGACGATAAAGCCGAGCACCGCCGAGATCGCAGAACCGGTGAGGATGCCGATCTTGGCCTCCTCGATGAACATCGGTTGGTCAGGGAAGGCGAGGCCGCCGATAAACAGGCTCATGGTGAAGCCGATCCCGCACAGGATCGATATGCCCCAAACCTCGGCCCAGCTCGCGCCCTCGGGGCGCTGCGCAAATCCGGTCTTCTCTGCGATCACAATCGTTGTGAAGATGCCCAATTGCTTGCCGACCACAAGGCCCGCCGCGATCGCCACGGGTAGTGGGTCGAGCAATGCGCCAATTCCCATACCCTCAAACGAGACACCGGCATTGGCAAAGCCGAAAACGGGGACGACGAGATAAGCGCTCCATGGGGCCATGCCATGTTCAAGCCGCTCCAGCATGGAGTTGCCGTCCTTGCGGTGCATCGGAATCGTGAGCGCTGCCAATACGCCAGCGATGGTCGCATGGACGCCGGTGTTGAGTACGCAATACCACAGCACCAGGGCGAGTAGGATGTAGGGGCTAAAGACGCTGACCTTCATCCGGTTGAGCGCAATCATCAGGCCGAAAACAACGATTGAAGCGACCAGCCAGGCGAGCTTGATTGTCGGCGTGTAGAACACCGCAATTACCATCACCGCGCCAATGTCATCGACGATGGCCACCGTTAGCAGGAACAAGCGCAGCGAGGCAGGCACCCGGCTGCCGAGCAGGCCGAGGACGCCCATTGCAAAGGCGATGTCGGTCGCCGCTGGGATCGCCCAACCGCTGGCATATTCGCCGCCGCCAGAAACCGCGATGTATACCAGGGCAGGGACCGCCATGCCGGCCGCAGCCGCCGCCATAGGCAATCTGCGCGCGGCAGGGTCAGACAATTGTCCTCCAACCAGCTCACGTTTCACCTCCAGCCCGACGACGAAGAAGAATATCGCCATCAATCCGTCATTGATCCAAAGGTGCAGATCGTCGAGCTTGGCAATCGGGGTCCAGGCGAGATCGCCGTAAAATAGTTCGCGATATTCGCCAGACAAAGAAGAGTTCGCAGCCAGCATTGCAGCGGCTGCGACGAGGATAAGCAGGATACCAGCAGAGGCATCGCCAACGAACAGGGCGCGCACTGGCGCGAACACCGAGCGTAAGGAGGAGTTTGATTGGGCCATAGTCGCGTTACCCCCTCTCTAAAACTTTCTTCCGTTGCAAGCCTTATCCGAGCGCGATAGGTTGTTTTGCACAAGTGGGGACGGGGGTCGGCTTGCAAGTAATAAATTTTGACGTCTGGCAATGGCTGGTATTGTTCCAACACGAGCTACTTTTATTCGCAGGCATATTCTTCCTAATAGGCGCGATTGACGATCTTTTAGTAGACGTTACTTGGGTGTGGTTGAAACTCACCGGGCGTGCAAAAACGCAACAATTTGAAAAAGATGAAAACGAAACGCGCGAGCTGTGCGGCGATGCGGCGGTGTTCATTCCGACCTGGTCCGAAGCGGAGGTGATCGGCGTTACGGTGTCTGAAGTTTTGAAACGCTGGCCGCAAAAGGGACTGCGTTTGTATGTCGGTTGTTACCGAAACGACTCGGCCACTATCGCCGCGGCCAGTGATGCCGCGAATGGCGATCCGCGTCTGCGCATTGTGATCCATGACCGCAATGGACCCAGCACCAAGGCGGATTGTTTGAACCGAATTTATGCGGCTATGTGCGATGATGAGCGGCGGCGCGGCGTGCGCAATCACATGGTTGTGTTTCACGACGCAGAGGATCTGGTCGATCCCGCCGCGCTCTCGCTGCTCGACCATCACATTGGCCAGCATGCGGGCGGCGCGCAATTCGTGCAACTTCCCGTCCACGCGCTAAGGAACGACGAAAGCCGCTGGATCGGCAGCCATTATTGCGAGGAATTCGCCGAATCTCACAGCAAGGGCATGGTGGTGCGCGATGCTCTAGGCGCGGCGCTACCAGGCGCTGGCGTCGGCTGCGCGATTGAGCGCGAAGCGATCGAGCAATTGCGTATGCGCCATGCGGACCGTCAGCCATTCGTCGCCGACTCCCTCACCGAAGACTACGAAATGGGGCTCAGCATCACGGAGATGGGCGGCAAGTCCCGCTTTGTCCGCGCGCGCGCCGCCAATGGACGGCTGATTGCGACCCGCGCGTTCTTCCCTGATCGGATCGACACCGTGGTGCGTCAAAAGACGCGCTGGGTGCACGGCATTGCTCTGCAAGGCTGGGACCGGATGGGGTGGTCAGGCAATCTCATTGAGAGCTGGATGCGGGCGCGCGATCGGCGCGGGCCGTTCACCGCTCTTGTCCTGCTGATGGGCTATGCTTTGCTGACGATATCCGCTGCGATCTGGCTCGGGATTAAGCTCGGCTACGGCGAGCCATTGCCGTTTTCCCAAATGGCGATTGTGCTGCTTTGGGTCAACCTTGCCGCCTTCTGCTGGCGCTCAGCCTCGCGCTTTGCCTTCACCGCGCGCGAATATGGCACGGCAGAGGGCGTCCGTGCGGTCCTGCGCATTCCGATTGCCAATATCATTTCGATCATGGCGGGGCGCCGCGCGGTTATGGCCTATATCGGCACGCTCGCCGGGCGCGCTATCGTGTGGGATAAGACCGACCATTCAGCGCAGCCTGCCCGGCTAACCCAGCCAGCAGGTGGCCGATCATGACCCAGATTGCGCGATCACGACGCGGCGGACCGCTTGCCATGCTTGGCCTAGTTTTGGCCGCATGGATCAGCGGGCGCGCGATGCTCTGGGAAAGTCCGTTTCCAATCACCGAAAGCTTTTCTAGGTCGGTGGATGCGATCTTCGCGGAAGCTCCGACTGAGCCTGAGGTGGCGCCCGTACAGACGGCAAGCTCAGCTCAGCTCGCCAGTGCTGCCCTTGTCGCGCCCGCTCAATTAAGAGTGCCCGGGATGGGTCTCACAGCAGAGCAACTGCGCGGAAGAGAGATATTCTCCGATACATTGCATGTTGCCGCAGGGCACCAGATGCTGTTGATGGCGGCGATGAGCCAGCTGCCGCTGCCGCGTGCGGTCGAAGAGGCATGGGCGCGCCCAAGCGCCCCAAGCCTGATGATGCAAGACGCGCCGGGCGCAGGATGGAGCCTACCCGCGAGTGGTACTGGCAAAGGCGGCAACGCCAAAGATGATCGCTGGTCGCTCGATGCCTGGGCGTTCTGGCGTCAGGGCTCCAATTCCGGACTTATCTCGCAGGGGCGTGTTCCGGTCTACGGCGCGAGCCAAGCGGGCGCGGTGCTGCAATATCGCGTCGCTCCCAGCTCTCGCCATGATCCGCGCGCCTACCTTCGGGCTTACCGCGCATTGGTCAGTAGCGGAGAGAGCGAGGCTGCGCTTGGCATGTCTGCCCGTCCACTTGGCGCTGTCCCGCTGCGCCTGCATGGCGAAGTGCGGGTGACCGAGGGCACGTTTAACACCGAAGTGCGCGGCGCTGCTTTTGCGACCACCGAAATATCGCCGCTCGCCTTGCCTGCGGGCGCGAAGGCCGAAGTCTACGCGCAAGGCGGCTACGTCAGCGGCGATAACTCTGTCGCCTTTGTCGATGGCCAATTGGCGGTGACGCGCGAGGTCGCCAAGTTCGATCTTGCCAAATCGCGGTCAGCCCGCGTCAGCGTGGGCGGCGGCGCGTGGGCTGGGTACCAGGGGGCTGGGCAATCCGATGACATCCACAGGGTCGATTTGGGCCCAACCGCGCGGCTTGATGTGCGCATTGGCCAGGTGCCAGCGCGCCTTTCGGTCGATTGGCGAGAGCGTGTGTCTGGCGATGCTGCGCCGTCGTCAGGCGTTGCTGCGACCATCTCCACCCGGTTTTAAGCGAGGCTTCGCCGCAACCCCTTCATGAATAACGGGGTTTGCGCGCAGCATTGTCTTTAATCCGGCCGCGTGCTGGGCTACTCCGCTGCTATGGATGTCTACCTGCCCATAGCCAATCTGTCAGTGAACGGTTTTTACATCGTCATGCTGGGCGGGCTGACGGGTATTCTGTCCGGCCTGTTCGGCGTTGGCGGCGGGTTTTTGACCACGCCATTGCTGATTTTCTACGGCATTCCGCCAACTGTCGCGGCGGCCTCTGCGGCGACGCAGGTGACCGGGGCCAGCGTTTCCGGCGTGCTTGCGCACCGCAAGCGTAATGGCGTGGATTACCGCATGGGGCTGGTCATGGTCGGCGGCGGCATTGTCGGCGCGCTGCTCGGGGCTCTGCTGTTCCGTCTGCTGCAATCGATTGGCCAGATCGATGTCGTGATCAACGTTCTTTATGTGGTGATGCTCGGCACGATTGGCGGGCTGATGGCGCGCGAGGCGGTTGAGGCTCTATGGCCGCGCAAGGGTGCTACCAAGCAGCCACGCAAGCGACGTCACCACCCGCTCGTTGCCAATCTGCCGATGCGCTGGCGCTTCTATCGCAGCGGTCTTTATATCTCCCCGCTCGCCCCGCTTATTCTGGGCGTACTGGTGGGTATCCTGACCATGCTGATGGGCGTGGGCGGAGGCTTCATTCTGGTACCAGCCATGCTCTACCTCTTGGGGATGAGCGGCAATGTGGTGGTGGGAACCTCGCTGTTCCAAATCCTGTTTGTGACCATGGTGACGACCATGACCCATGCGCTGACCACCAAAGCGGTGGACATCGTTCTGGCAGGTCTATTGCTGCTAGGCTCGGTCATGGGCGCGCAGTTTGGCACGCAGATCGCCCTTAAGGCTAAGCCGGAGCTGCTGCGTCTGATCCTTGCCGGTATCGTGATCCTGGTGGCGCTGCGCATGCTTTATGGCTTGGGCATTGAGCCGGACGAGATTTACACGGTGAGCCCGCTATGATGGCGGCGGCGCGCCTTGCATTCCTTGGCCTCGCAGCGGTCTTTTTGAGCGCTCAGCGAGAACCCATTTTGGTGCCAGAGGTTAGCCAAAGCCGGGTCGAGGTGCGCCAAGGTTTCACCGGGGCGGATCTGCTGCTTTACGGCGCAATCGTCGATCCCGCAGGCCCTGCGCGCGGCACCGAATATGATATTGTGGTGGTGCTGAAAGGCCCGGCGGAGGCGATCCGCCTGCGCGAGAAAGAGCGTATCGCAGGGATTTGGATGAATGCGGAGAGCACCGATTTCCGCTCCGCACCGGCGTTCTTCGCTGTCGCATCTTCCCGCCCGATCCCCGAAATCGTCGATGAGCGAACCGCCGCAATCTATGAGCTTGGCACGAGCTTTATTCAGCTCAGCCCGTCCGGCCAGATCGAGCCAGAAACGCAGACCCGTTTTTCTGATGGTCTGGTGGATATGCGTAGGCGCCTCGGGCTCTACAAAGAGGATATGAACGGCGTCAGCATTACCGAAAAGGTTCTGTATCAGGCGCGCATCAACCTGCCTTCCAACGTGACGACGGGCCAATACACAGCGGAGACCTTTGCGATTGCCAATGGCCGCGTGCTTGCCAGTGCGACCGCGCCAATCACGGTCGAAAAAGTCGGGCTGGAAGGGCGAGTTGTGAATGCCGCCAATCGCTGGGCGCTGTTCTATGGACTGGGCGCAATCGCGCTGTCAGTGTTTATGGGATGGTTCGCTGGCCGGGTGTTCGCGAAGGTCTAAGCCGTTTTGCCGCGCGGCGCATCGCGCGGCTTTTCATTCAATCTTGACGCGATCTTAACCTCGATATGAGTACGGGTGACCCCAGATAATTTTGGGGAAAGTGTGATCTCATGACAGATATGAGCAATCCGGGTTTTGGACGTTCGCAAGAAAGCGGTGCGCGCGCCACTGATGGCGCCAATGAGGCCGTCGCAGGAATGCACGCAGCAACCAGCGCGCCTGCGCCAACAGCGGCTCTTACGCCGACGCCAGAGCCAACGCCTGCTCCAGTTTCGCAGCCTCCTGCTGCGGCTGAGCCGACCTCCGTTTCGGCCGCTGAGCAAAAGTCACATGAGAACGCCAAGCAACCAATCGGCGTTGTCCTGGAGATCTCCGGTGCTCGGCTCTCAGGTGGCCATCGATCTCCAACGCCTCGGTGAATGTATGGAAGACGCCGATCCTTCGATCGCGCTCGCCGGACAAGTTGGCAGTCAGATCAAGATCCGCGTCGGCGATGCATGGCTGCTCGCCAACGTCCGTGACCAGCGCAAGGATCGCCGCAACGACAAAGGCATCACCGCAAACATCGACTTCCTTGGCGAGGGCCAGGAAGAGAAGCTAACGGGCCGCATCCATGGCTTCCGCCGCGGTGTGACGCGTTATCCGGTGCCTGGGGCGCTGGTCTATCCGGCCACGACCGAAGACTTGAAGCAGATCTACGCCAGCGATGGCCGCGCCAACATCACAATCGGCACCGTTTATCCGACCAAGGACATCCGCGCCGAGCATGTACATCGACGCGATGCTGGGTAAGCACTTCGCGCTGCTGGGCTCCACCGGTACCGGTAAGTCGACCAGTGCCGCGCTCATCCTGCACCGCATTTGTGAGGCTGCGCCTCAGGGTCACATCGTCATGATTGACCCTCACGGCGAGTATTCCGCAGCCTTCCGTCAAACCGGCCACATCCTCGATGTGTCGAACCTGCAAATGCCGTATTGGCTGATGAACTTCGAGGAGCATTGCGAAGTTCTCCTGACCAGCGACGGCAACGAACGCCAGGTCGATTCTGACATTCTCGCCAAGTGCTTGCTGCATGCTCGCTCCAAGAACCGCTTGGCCGAGACAATGGGCAAGATCACCGCAGATTCGCCGATCCCGTACCTGCTCTCCGATCTTGCGACCAAGCTGCAGGACGAGATGGGTAAACTCGACAAGGCCACCTCCTCTGCGCCTTACATGCGGATCAAGGGTAAGCTCGACGAGCTCAAAGCCGATCCGCGCTACCAGTTCATGTTCTCCGGCATGCTCGTCGGCGACACGATGGCGGACTTCATCGCCAAGGTGTTCCGCATGCCGGGCGATGGCAAACCGATCTCGATCATCGACGTCTCGGGCGTTCCATCAGACATCACCTCTACCGTGGTTGCTGTTCTCAGCCGCCTCGTGTTCGACTTTGCGATCTGGGGCCGCGAAGAGAAGACCCGCCCGATCCTGCTCGTGTGCGAGGAGGCCCACCGCTATGTTCCAAACGAGAAGAACTCGGACGGCTCATCGGTCGCCAGCATTCTTGGCCGGATCGCGAAAGAGGGCCGGAAATACGGTATCAGCCTCGGCCTCATCACCCAGCGCCCATCCGACCTTGCCGAAGGCGTGCTGTCACAATGCGGCACCATCCTTTCCATGCGCCTCAACAACGACCGCGACCAAGCCTTCGTGAAGGCCGCCATGCCGGAAGGCGCACGCGGCTTCCTCGATTCCATCCCCGCCTTGCGCAACCGCGAGGTGATCATCTGCGGCGAGGGTGTCGCAATCCCCATCCGCGTGAGCTTCGACAACCTCGAAGAGAGCAAGCGTCCGGCATCCGAAGACCCGAGCTTTGTTGACCTGTGGTCCGAAGGCGGCGGCGAGGAAGAGGTCGTCAACCGCGTTGTCCAACGCTGGCGTTCTCAAGGTTAGCGATTCTTCGGTTCCGCACGCTATCCAGCGTGCGATATCCTCGCTCATGCGACCTGAAGGTCGCGTCGCTGCGGGCGTGCGCCCTTGCGGCGCTGCGCGCCGTGCTCCGCGACCAAGCCAGTTGGATGGCGCAGTTTCGAAGCCGCTCGGCTTCGCAAGCGCGACCGCGCGCCGCGGCTTATGCCGCGAAAGCCAAGCGGGCCGGATGGCCCGCGCCCGGCGCTTGAGGGCCCAAGCAAACTACGTACCTCTTTCATCACCATACAGATGGATGTGCAGCCGGTCTGACATGCGAAAGCCATGCTGTAGGCACAGCGGGCTGAGCCATTCCTCGCGTGCTCGCAATGTCTCGCTGTCCGTACCTTCTGGCATTAGGAAGACGTGGCCGGGTTTGAACATGTAGCGCCGCTGTAGCTCCAGCACCTCCTTCACATCCTCGGGCTTAGCTATGACGAACTTGAAGTAGGCGCGCGGATCGCATGCGTAGAAGTCGAGCCGCTCCGGGATCAGCGCTTGGCTCCCCTCATTACCCGAATGCGCAAGCTTGGGGCTGACGTTGTACTGATCGACGCGAATGTCGACATGAGACGGCGCTTTGGTCGTGCCATTGGTCTCAATCTCGATCTCCATGTCGGGGATCAACGCCATCAGATCGGCCAGCGCCGCGCCTTGGAGCAGCGGCTCTCCGCCTGTGATCACCAGCCGCTTCTGCCCGAGCGCCAAGATGCGCGCCGCGACATCGGCAACCTCCAGCGCTGCCTGATTGGCCTTGCGCTCAAAGGCGATACCATCGCGGTGCGGGCGGCTCTCGTCAAAGCGCCAGGTGTAGGCCGTGTCGCACCAGGTGCAGGCGAGGTTGCAGCGCGAGAGCCGCATGAACGCGACCGGGGTGCCCACGCTCGGCCCCTCGCCTTGCAAAGAGGCGAAGATCTCCGGCCCGCCGCCATCCGCGACCGCACCGTCTGTTGCCAGCACCAGCTTCATGGATGAGCGCTTTCTGTTGTGAGTGACCGAGCCACCCGCGCCCTCCACCCTTCCTCCCGGAGCCTACCGGGATACCATCCGGGTGGAAGGGTGGAGGGCGAGGGTGGCTCGGCCCAACGCGGTTCATCGACAGGAATGCACGCTTGGAACACCTGGAACACAGTCCTAGCGCCAAAAACCAATCGATCACAGGCGTGGGCATTAATCGGTTTTATCGATTGAAACGGAGGGAATGCAGCATGGCTCATAACCCGCATCTTTCGCATATCCCGGCAGCGTAGGAAACTATGGAAGAGTGTTACCCTTTGCGGCGCATTCGAGAAAACCGGACTTTCAGCTTTCGACCCAGTCTTGGCTATTGGGTGGGTCATGTTAGCTGTTTGCTAAGAGCGCAAATGCAGAAAACTCGGACTGACCTTCCACTAGATGTCGCTATCAATCAGTAGTCTGACCAAATTCAAAAGACTGAGGTGTTTTTCTTATACATCGCGGTTACTAGAGCTAGATATGATTTGTGATAGGTTGATATATATAAGGCGGATCTTATGCTCTTTGCTAATCAGTAAAAAACTTTGTATTTAAAAAATAAATTGAAAAATCGCCCATAGTTAGGATAATCACAGTGTCAGAGAACGTTTTTCCTTGGATTAAATCTACTCATATTCAGCTAGGTTCTGGCTTTGACTCGCTGAAATTTGAACCATGCGGGAAGGGCGTCGAAGATGCTGAAAGCACAAACCGCTTGCAGCTTGGACCGTCAGATGGCGATGGATTTGAGCTCCTTTCTCCCAACGTTGCGACTGGCATCGCCTTGGATTTTTCGTCAGATGACGAAATAAATGAGCTCGGCCAGAGAGTGAAGTACAAGCTAAAGGTTATCGAAAATGAGAAGCTCTTTCGGAAATCATTAGGCCTTTCTGCTTCGGCTTCTTTTAAGGGGGTTGCTGCGAGTGGCTCCGCCCGAATGTCGATATTCCAACAAGTCACAATCAATAATTACGATGTTTTCTTACTAGCATCTGTGTCAGTTATTGATCACGTCAAGGGGTTGGGTAAGTTGGCTTTCACGGAATTGGCGAAGGCTAAATGGGCCAGCTTGAAAGACGCTAGCAGGAAGAAGCGATTCACAGAGATTTTTGGAAATGGCTTTGTAAACAGCGTAACGTACGGCGGCGAATTGTTCATTCTGTTTCGCTTCTCTTGCCGCTCCAAAGAGGAAAAAAAGTCCCTGATTTCTAGTCTCGAAGGCAAGATAGGAAGCTGGGGAGCGTCGGCTGATTTTGAGCGCCACATTCAACAAATTACCAGCGAAAGGCAGACGGACAAAATCGTTGAGCGTGATGGTGGTGTCGGCGACCTTGAGGCAGCAGACTTGGCTTCATTGCTAACTGCCTGCAAAGAAATGCCTTCAAGAGTACGAAAGGCTCCAGTTCCAATTTTCTTCGAAACACAGCGATATGCCCGTGTGCCTGCTGAGGGGATCGATGTGAATGTTGAGGCATTGGATGCGCAATTCCTGATCGAGGATCTAGCTGAGCTCCACAATGCAGCACAGGAGCGGTTGTCATCATGGCTAATTGCGGGAGACAATCGCGAGCTATTTGCGGGGCTGGAGGAGAGCGACATACAAGTGCAAATGCGTAAACTTGAAGACGTGATTAAGTCGACGCGGCGAGATAGCGAGCGTATCGCATCTGACCGTTTCAAGGATTGGTCCGATTATCCTTTTGAGACCGTTGGTGAATTACCTTCACCTCCGTCTTTTGCATCGGGTGTAGTGCTAGGATTGAGCCTTAAAACAAACTGGCAGGTTGGCGGCTATAAAGAATCGGATGGCTCGTTAATTGAAGGGAAGTATTTACGTAGCTTTTCCATTTCGGATGATGCTTTGTCAGAGGGCACGACCATTGAGTACGGAGCCCATTTAGGCAACCATGGATCAGGCGACGTTGGATGGTGGTCGGCACCAACGATGTCATCGCCAGAAGAGCGGGTGGAAGGCATTTCTGTTCGCATTGTTGGGCGCGACAAGGCGAGATACGCGATAAGGTATTGGTTCCACAGAGCGGACAGCGACTACATATATTACGGAGAGAATGGCAGCTTTGCGGGCACGCGGGGCCAGTCTATGGAGTGTGACGGTTTGAGGGTTCAGTTGGTGACGAATTAATGGGTAACTCGTTAGGTCTACTGAAGGCGAGGTCAACGAGAGAAACGCTCGTTTAGCGCGCTTTTTCCGCATTACCTTGTGGTGTTTTCACGTACGTGGCCAAACTCCGTTGGTAGTTTCACTAGTCGATTGGAGATGGAGCGGCGGAGCCTTTGTGGCATACACTGAGAGAGGCCAACTGCTTGTACGAGGTTGGTAGACGAACACCCTCTAATGCCTGCCTACAGGATCAAGCGGTCGCTAATGTTTACCATCCTTGCTTGCGGTCTCCACCCCCAAAACTTGCCTAAACGCCGCCTTAGCGCATGCCTGAAACCAGATCCCATGGCGGCTCCGTGGGCGCTTAGGGCAGCGCAAAACTACCCTAACCGCGCCAGCGCCGCTGTTAGCCGTTCTGCCTCTGCCGAGTGATGCGCAAAGTCGGCTTTCGCTTTCTCCACCGCTTCGGCCTTGGCGCGTTCGACGAAGTTCGCATTGCTGAGGCGGCCTTCGAGAGACTTTGCCTCTTTTTTGCTCGCCGCGAGAGCTTTTTCCAGCCGCGCCTTTTCCTCGGCGATATCGATGATCCCCTCCAGCGGGATCACGAACACGTCGCTGCCTGCTGTCACTTGCATGGCCGGGCCATCGGGCGCCTCGCCCAGGGTCACCGGGGTCAGGCGCGCGAGCCGTTCGATCGCGGCGCTGCTGCGCTCGATTGTGCTGGTCGCGAGCGGTGATGCGTTTGGTAGGAACGCGGCCAGTTTCGCGCCGGGGGCAATGCCCAGCTCGTTTTTGGCGCTGCGGACATTGCTGGTCAGCTCAATCACCCAGTCAATCGCTTGGGTTGCAGGCTTGCTGACATCGCCGCGCGGATCGGGCCATTTGGCGGTGATGATCGGATATTCGCTGCGATCATTACCGTTTAGCGCGCCTTGCGCATGCCACAGCTCTTCCGTGATAAACGGCATGAACGGGTGCAGCATGACGAGGATCTGATCGAGCGCCCATCCGGCCACTTCGCGGGTTTCGGCGGCTGCCGTCTCGCTTGCGCCTTCGGCAAAGACCGGCTTGATCAGCTCCAAATACCAATCGCAAAAGCGCGACCAGGTGAATTGATAGATCGTGTTCGCCGCAGCATCGAAGCGCAGATCGGCCATTGCCGCATCCAGCGCCTCTACGGTTTGCTGAACCTCGCCAATGATCCATTGGTTCGCCGCGAGCCGCGCCTCTGGAGCGGCCAGAGTGCTGCTCGCGCCAATGCCATTGGACTGGCAGAAACGCGTCGCATTCCAGAGCTTTGTCGCGAAATTGCGGTATCCTTTGACCCGCTCATTATCCATTTTGATATCGCGGCCCTGGCTTTCCATCGCCGCCATGAAGAACCGCAGCGCATCCGCGCCAAATTCGTCAATCAGGCCGAGCGGATCGACGACATTGCCCTTCGACTTGGACATTTTCGCGCCGTCGGCTGCGCGGACCAGGCCGTGCAGATACAGCTTGGGCCAGGGCGCTTGGCCCATATTGTACTGCCCCATCATCATCATCCGCGCGTCCCAGAAGAACAGGATGTCAAAGCCGCTGATCAGCAGATTGTTGGGGAAGTGTTTGGCGAGGAGGTCCTCCCCGGAACGGGGAGGGGGACCGCCCGCAGGGTGGTGGAGGGGATTTGTCGACTGGCTCTGGGCTTGAGGCGAGACCCCACCACCAGACTTCGTCTGGTCCCCCTCCCCAGATTGGGGAGGATTAGGCCAACCGAGCGTGGCGAAAGGCCACAGCGCGGATGAGAACCAGGTGTCGAGGACGTCGGGGTCCTGCGTCAGAGTGACAGCCGGCGCCTGCTTTGCTTTGGGCTTCTTCCTCGGAAAGGGCGACGTAGACCTCGCCCTGATCATCAAACCAAGCCGGAATCCGGTGGCCCCACCACAGCTGGCGGGAAACGCACCATGGCTGGATGTTTTCCATCCAGTTGAAGAAGGTTTTCTCCCAGCTTTGCGGGATGATTTCGATCTCGCCTGACTTCACCTGCTCGATCGGTTTCGCGGCGAGCTTTTCCGCATCGACATACCATTGGTCGGTCAGCCAGGGCTCAATCACCACGCCGCCGCGGTCGCCAAATGGCGTCGCGATGGTGCGCGGTTCAGCGTCGAGTTCTTGTTCTTCGCCCTTTTTGGTCTTGGCGATGTGCGGGATTAGGAAGCCTTGCTCCTTCAGCCGCTCGATCACCAATTCGCGCGCGCCCGGCGTGCCCCCATCTTCTTTGGCTCGCTTGAAGCGGTGCAGGCCGAGGAATTCCTCTGGCACCAGCCCGTCGGAAGTCTGACAAACATTCGCATCGCCATCGAGCATGTTGAGCATATCGCCCGCCGCAATTCCGGCGCGCTTGCCAACTTCAAAGTCATTAAAGTCGTGGCCCGGCGTGATTTTCACCGCGCCGCTGCCCAGCTCTGGATCGGCGTGTTCATCGGCGACAATCGGCACTTTGCGGCCCGTGATCGGCAGGACGACATGCTTGCCAACGACGCTGGCATAGCGCTCATCCGTGGGGTGCACGGCGACGGCCATATCGGCCAGCATGGTCTCGGGCCGCGTAGTCGCAACCTCGATGTAATCGCGGCCATCGGATAGGGTTACGCCGTCTTCCAACGGATATTTGAAGTGCCAGAAACTGCCCTTCAGGTCCTGCGTCTCAACCTCAAGATCCGAAATCGCGGTCTTCAGCTTCGGGTCCCAATTGACCAGCCGTTTGTCGCGGTAAATCAGGCCGTCATTATACAGATCAACAAAGGTCTTGAGCACCGCTTTGGTGAAGTGCTCGTCCATCGTGAATTGCTCTCGCGACCAATCCATTGAGCAGCCGAGCTAGCGCAGCTGGCGCGTGATCGTGCCGCCGCTTTCGTGTTTCCATTCCCAAACCTTGTCGACGAAGTCTTCGCGCGAATAATTGGTGCGCTTGTCCTGGCGCTCCTCCATCTGGCGCTCGACCACCATTTGCGTGGCGATGCCAGCGTGGTCCGTGCCGACCACCCACAATGCGTCTTTGCCGCGCAGCCGCTCATACCGCACGACGATGTCCTGCAGCGTGTTGTCGAGCGCATGGCCGATATGCAGCGATCCGGTGACGTTTGGCGGCGGGTTCACGATGGTGAAGGGTTCCGCATCCGGACGCTCAGGCCGGAACAGGCCTTTCTCTTCCCAATGCTGATACCAGCGCGCCTCAATATCGGCGGGGCTAAAGGTGGTGGGTAGTTGGTCGGTCATTTTAGTTACGTGCTCGCTTGCGCTCGCGGCCGTAGCCTCCCACGCCCTCCGCCCTTCCACCCGGACGGTGTCCCGGTAGGATCCGGGCGTGCGGGCGGAGGGCGTGGGAGGCTACGGACCTCAGAAAAAATCACCCACTCCAATACAGCCGTCATGCTGCGACGCAACGGAGAGTTTCGTCTGAGATGCGCGCTGGGCCCAAGCAAGGCTTGTTTGCGCAGCGATTTGTCCGCATAGCCTTAACCATGGACGGGGCCGCGCAACTCTCTGTGACCGAGGACGAGGCCGGGCGCATCGCATTGGCGCTCGAAGGTCCCTTGCTCGTATCCACCGTTGGCCCGCTCGACCGGGAACTCAGCGCTCTTTCGCAAGAAGTCACCGCGATTGACCTGTCCGGGGTGGAGGAAATCGACACCATTGGCGCCTGGGTGATGTGCCGTCTGGCGGCAACGCACGAGGCGGAAATCACCGGTGCCAGTCCGCGCGCAAAGCGCCTGCTTGATGCGGTTGAAAATGCCGGGTCAGATGCCTCGATGACACCGCCGCGTGTGCCCGTGTGGAAGCGCGTGCCCGAGGCAATGGGCGAGTTGGTGTTCGACATGCGCGCCGGGATCATCGGCGTGGTCGGCTTTCTTGGCCGGGTCTTGATCGCTGCAGGCCGCCTGATGCGCCACCCCAGCCGTTTTCCGATGAAGGCGATGGTGCATCAGATGGAGCTGGTCGGCGTGTCCGCTCTGCCGATCATCGGCCTGATGAGCTTCCTCATCGGCATTGTGATCGCTCAGCAGGGCGCAGTGCAGCTCGAACAATTTGGCGCAGAGGCGCTGACCGTGAACCTCGTCGGCCGCATTACTCTGCGAGAGCTCGGCGTGCTGATGACCGCGATTATGGTCGCGGGCCGCTCTGGCAGCGCCTTTGCCGCGCAGATCGGGACGATGAAACTAACCGAAGAGGTCGACGCGATGCGCACCATCGGCATTTCACCGGCAGAGGTGCTGGTCATCCCGCGCATTCTCGCATCGACATTTATGATGGTGCTGCTGGGCTTTTACGCCTCCATCGTCGCGATCATCGGCGGCGCAGTGGTTGGTCAGTTCGCGCTCGGCATTCCGTTCTTCACCTTCCTTGAGCGTATTCAGGAGGTTGTGCCGACCTATGACCTGTGGGTCGGCTTGATCAAGGCGCCGGTGTTCGGGCTGATCATCGGTCTTGCGGGCTGTTATCACGGCATGCGGGTTGAGGGGAATTCTGAGCAGGTTGGCCTGCGCACCACCATGGCGGTGGTCTCCGCGATCTTTGCCGTCATCGTGCTCGATGCGTTTTTCGCCGTGTTCTTCACCGAAATTGGGTGGGGGTGAGTATGGAAGACACGCTCCACCCACGTTTCAGCGGCCATCCCCCGATTGTGGTTCAGGGGCTGGAGAACAAGTTCGGCGATTTCGCTGTCCATGACGACCTGTCGCTGGAGGTTCGCGAGGGCGAGATCCTGGGCGTGGTCGGCGGGTCCGGCACTGGCAAATCGGTGTTGATGCGCTCGATCATCGGCCTGCAAATCCCCACCGCTGGCGATATTTCGGTGTTTGGCCGCAAGATCACCGGGATTGATCCTGATCAGGATCTCGGCGTGCGCTGCCGCTGGGGCGTTATGTTTCAGGGCGGGGCGTTGTTCTCCACGCTGACCGTGGGTGAGAACGTCGAAGTGCCGCTGAAGAAGTTCTTCCCCGATATTGATGACGAGCTGCGCCGCGAGATTGCGCGCTACAAAGTGCTATTGTCCGGTCTGCCCGAAGACGCCATCGCCAAATTCCCATCAGAGCTGTCTGGCGGAATGAAGAAACGCGCTCGGCCTCGCCCGTGCGCTCGCGCTCGATCCGGAGCTATTGTTCCTTGATGAGCCGACCGCTGGCCTCGATCCAATTGGCGCGGCGGCCTTCGACAGCCTGACCAAGGAATTGAAGGAAACGCTTGGCCTCACGGTCTTTCTGATCACCCACGATCTCGACACTTTATACGAGATTTGTGACCGGGTCGCCGTGCTGGCCGATAAGCAAGTCGTGGCCGTGGGCACGATCCCGGAACTGATCGAAACCGGGCATCCGTGGATCCTTGAATACTTTAACGGTCCGCGCGGGCGCGCCGCATTATCGACGCATCAGCGCGGCGAGCAGGGATAGACAGATGGACAAGTCCATAGACAAGTCCTGCGATGGACAGGCATAGGTAGGGCAATGGAAACACGGGCCAATCACCTTTGGGTAGGAGCTGTGACGTTGGTGCTGCTGGCGGCGCTGGCGGCGTTTATCGTCTGGATCGCGCGGCTGGGGCAGGGCGAACAGAACGAATATGACATCTTCTACAACCAGTCTGTGTCTGGCCTCGCCAATGGCAGCCAGGTTTCCTACGCGGGTGTTCCCGTAGGCCAAGTGCGCGAGATCGCCTTGTCACGCGAAGACCCGGAATTTGTGCGTGTCCGCATTCGTGTGAAGGAAGATGTGCCGATCCTGGTCGGGACGGCGGCGACCATTCAAGCCAGCTTTACCGGCGTCTCCACCATTCTGCTGGATGGGGCGCGCAAGGATGCGCCCGCAATCACTTGTGAGACGACCGCATGCCCCGAAGGCGCGCCGGTGATACCGCCGGGCCGGGGCGGCTTTGGCGAGATTGTCGCCAACGCGCCCCTGCTGCTCGAACGCTTGGCGACGCTGACGGAGCAGCTGAACACCATACTTGGTCCAGAAAATCAGGAACAAATCTCTGGTATTCTGGCCAACACCAATCGCTTATCGGGTGAGCTTGCCAATGCCGCGCCGCGGCTGGAGGGCACGTTTACCGAGCTTGAGGTTGCCTTGCGCGAAGCGGGCGAGGCGCTCGATGCGTTTGAGCAGATCACCGAATCGACCAATGTCCTGATCAATCAAGAAGGCACCGCGCTATCGAAAGAGCTGCGCGGCACGCTCGCCTCGGCCAATCTGGCGGCGGCGGAGCTGGCGAAAACATTGGAAGACACACGGCCCGCCGCGCGGCAATTGCGCGAGAGCACCATTCCTAGCGCTGAGGCGACGCTGCAAGATCTGCGCGCGACCAGCCGGGCGCTGCGCAATGTCACTGAAAAGCTCGACAATCAGGGCGCAGGCGCCCTTTTGCAGGGCCAGACTTTACCGGATTACGAGCCATGAGAGGGCCGCTCACTATGAACCGTTCATCGGGCCGTTCCGCCGCATTCAGGGCCGCAAAACTGGCTGTGATTGCGCCGCTGGCTATAAGCCTGTCCGCCTGCGTCAGCCTCGGCTCAGAGCCGCCGGAAAGCTTGCTAACCCTGACGCCGACCGCGTCAGTGACTGCTGGCCAAGGCGGGCCCATTGTCAACGATGACGCGATCTTTGTTGCGACACCAGAGGTGCCAGCCCGCCTCGATGTCACCCGCATTCCGGTGCGGGTCAGCGAAACTGAGGTCGCCTATTTGCAAGACGCCTTCTGGGTCGAAAAACCAGCGCGGCTGTTCCGCCGCTTGGTTGGCGAAACCTTGCGTTCGCGCGCTGGCGGCGGCGTTCTGGTGCTCGATACAGATGATGCGCCTTTGGATGCGAAAGTGGCCATTCGCGGGACTTTGCGGGAGTTCGGCTATGACGCGTCGCGCTCCGCCGTGGTGGTGCGCTATGACGCGATTATTTCGCGGGATCGGGGCGCTGAGGATAGTGCGTTCGTCACGCGCCGATTTGAGGCGGTGGAGGAGGGCGTGATCGCCGAACCCGCAGCGGTCGGGCAGGCGCTGAACCGCGCGGCTAACCGTGTGGCTCAGGAATTGGCGGACACATTGGTCAATCCTGCAAGTGCATCGTCCACTCAGCCAGAGTGAGCAATCAGCCGCGCGCTAAAGTGATAAATTGATGCGCGGCGAGGAAGTCTGTGCGGCGCTTGGCGCGGCGTTCTTCCGCTTCTTCATCGCGGCCCCATAGTTCGGCTTGCCACAATTCCTCAAGGCACACTGCATCCCATAGGCTGTCCGCATCCGCGCCCGGCTCGCTCGCCAGAATGGCGGTGATCAGCGAGGAGGCCAAAGATGCCATCGCCTCGAGCCCCGCCAACGCAAACGCGCTTTGCCCTTCGATCCGGGCGCGCAGAGCGGCGAGCGCCGCCTCGCTTTGCGGTCTGTGAACGATGCCGCTGACCCGGGTGAAGGTGAAGTCGCTCGCCTTTTCCAAAGGCTGGAGCAGCGGCTCCCACACCTCTTGCTGGCGCGCGAACAAAGCGTCCTCTGGGTCGGCGCGGTAACACAGAGTGTCGGTTTCTCCGTAATTCAGCAGTTTTTCGATCACCTCGCCGCGCGTGCTCTCGACCACGTCGAGCGCATAATCGGCCATATCGCGGTAGACGAACTTGCCAGTGTCGAGCTTCTCGCCTTGCTCGGCCCATTCTGCCGCCATCGTCTCAGCCAGCGCCTTGCTGGGCACGGTTTGAGGCGCGCCGCGAACGGTCTTGATGCCCCGGCCATCCAGCGTCACTTGCCAGCCCGCGCCATCATCCAGCTGGGTTACCGCAACCTGCTTATAGAACCGCTTCACTCTTTCGGACCCTTCCAATGGCGCACCAAAGCATAGGGACCGAAGAGAAAGGTGAGCAGTCCCGCCACGCTGATCACATAGCCAAGCCAATCGGGATAGCCCTCAACCACGCCGCGCGTCATCGCAATGCCCAGCATAACCGCGCCAAGGCCAAGGAAGCGCGCGCCGCTCATCATGGCGACGCGCTGTTTGGCTTGTTGTTCTTTATCGATCGGCGGCTGGTCCGTCATAGCAGCGCCTCCAGCTCGCTAACCTCCGCCGCGATGCCCGCTGCGCCAGCCTCGGTCAGCTCATGCGGCTCGTGATAGCCCCAGGCGACGCCAATGCTGCGGACGTTCGCCTCGGCGGCCATCATGATGTCGAAAGTGGTGTCGCCGATCATCACTGTGTCCTGCGGACGCGCGCCGGCTTCAAAGACGGCGGCTTCCAGCATGGCGGGATGCGGCTTTGACGGGTGCCGGTCGGCGGTTTGCAGCGAGACGAAATGCCCGCGAATATTGTGCGCGGCCAGCACCGCCTCGAGCCCGCGATCCGATTTGCCGGTCGCCACGGCTAGCTGCCAGCCGTCATCGCGCAAGCGGTCCAGCAGGTCGGCAATCCCATCATACAGCGGCTCATGCAGCAGACCCTCTTGGCGGCGCGCGAAATAGGCGCTCTTGTAAAACTCGACGACGTTCTTCACATCGTCATCGGGAATGCCGGGCACGAGATTGCGGATCGCAACCGGCAGGCTGAGGCCGACGATCCGGCGCACGTCATTGCGCGGCGGCGGGGTCAGCTTGGCGCGCTCGAACGCCTGCTGCATCGTGTCGCAAATGTCCGCCTGGCCATCGACCAAAGTGCCATCGCAGTCGAAGACGGCGAGCTTACCTGCGCCAGCGCTCATTTGCGCTTACCTGCGGGTTTGCCATTGGGTTTGCCAGAGCGCTTCAGCGGTTTGCGCTTCTTGCTCTTCGGGTCGCCGCCCGTATTGCCGCGCGTGCCAGCGGTGCGTGTCTTGCGTTCGCCCCGGCGTTCCTTGCGGTATTTCTTGGCGTATTGGCGCGCGACCTGTTTCTTTTCCGCCTTGGTCTTTTCTGGCGCGAGATCGAGGTTTGGATCGGCATTGCTGGCGTTTTCATCAAAGCCAAGCGCTTCCATGCTGGCGGCGAAATGCTCGGGCAGATCGGCGATCACGTCCAGGCGTCCGCCGCCGGTGGCCTTACCCTTGTCATTCTTGTCGCCAGTGGTCCCGCGGCCTGGCTCTGAGATGATCAGGCGGCGCGCGTGCAGGTGCATCTTGCGGCTGATCGCGCCGGTCAGAAACGCATCCTGCCCGCCATATTTGCCGTCGCCCACAATCGGATTGCCAATCGCGGCCATATGCACGCGCAGCTGGTGCGTGCGCCCGGTCAGCGGCTCCAGCTCAACCCAGGCGGTGCGATTGCCGGCCCGCTCCACGACTCGGTAACGGGTCTTGGCCGGTTGGCCGTCTTCCTCGTCGACATGCATTTTCTCCCCGCCAGAGCCGGGCTGCTTAGCGAGCGGCGCGTCGATGGTGCCTTGCGAAACTTCTGGAATGCCGACCACCAGTGCCCAGTAAACCTTGCGCGCGCTGCGCCCGGAAAACCGCTTGGAATAGCTTGCCGCTGCGCCCGGAGTACGGGCGACCAGCAGCACGCCAGAGGTGTCTTTATCGAGCCGGTGGACCAGGCGCGGGCGCACCCCGGCGTTGTACTCGCCCTCTGCGGGCACAAACGCGTCGAGCAAGCCGTCGATATGCTTGTGCGTCTTGCTGCCGCCTTGGGTCGCGAGGCCCGGCGGCTTGTTAAAGACAATCGCAGTCTTGGTCTCGCGGATCACCATATCGCGCGCTTCTTGGATTTCTTCCTCGGTCAGCTCGCGGCGCTGGCGCGGTCCGCGCTCTTTCTGCTCGCCGCCCGGCGGCACGCGCAGCATTTGCCCCTCGCTTAGCCGGTCCTCAGGCTTCGCGCGCTTGCCATCCACCCGGATTTGCCCGGTGCGGGCCCAGCGCGAGACAGTAGCAAAGCCGATCTGCGGCAAATTGCGCTTAAACCAGCGGTCGAGGCGGATCCCGTCGTCATCCTCGCCAACGGTGAACTGGCGCACGTTCTTGTCCGCGCCAGTGCCGTTTTCTGCGTCAGAATTGCTCATGCTGCACCCCGCATAATGATAAGGCCCGCATAAAGCGCCGCGACGCCCGCCAAAACAGAGATCAGCGCATAGCCGATCGCAAGACCCGCCTGTCCGCGCTCAATCATCTGCAGCATTTCCAGGCTAAACGCGCTGAACGTGGTGAACCCGCCGAGCAGGCCGACACCCAGCAGCAAACGCATACCCTCACTCGCCCCGCCGCGCGCCGCCAGCCAGCCGAACAGCACGCCCATCGCCAAGCTGCCCAGCACATTGGCGGTCAACGTCGCCCACGGAAACGTGCCGGGCGCGCCAGCGAAATGCGCAAAGCCGCGGCCCAATTGATAGCGGCACGCAGCGCCCACAGCGCCGCCAAGCGCAACCGTGGACGTGGCCATGAAAGGAGAAAGTGTGGCAGACATTGCGAGGCTCTTAGACGGGGCGGCCGCATTCGTCATCTGCGCAATGCCAGCAGGCGCAATTTTATTCTTCGCTGCAAGTTTGCTACTCTGCTCGGCCTCTGGAGGGGAGAACACATATGGCAACGCCAGATCAGCAGCTCGCGACGATGATCGCCAACATTCCTGAAAAGACCGGCAAGTCGCTGCAGGATTGGATCGATATCATCAATGGCTCTGGCCTCACCAAGCATGGCGAGATCATGAGCCTGCTCAAAAACGATCACGGTGTCTCGCATGGCTTTGCCAATCTGCTGGTCGCGAAATCGAAGGAAACCGGCGAAGAGGTGGACCTTGTCGCGGAGCAATATTCCGGCGGCAAAGCGGGGCTGCGGAGCATTCACGATATGATTGTGCTCTATGCCAATGCGCTGGGCGGGGATGTTGAAGTCGCACCCAAAAAATCGAGCGTTAGCCTGCGCCGGGCCAAGCAATTTGCGCTGATCACGCTGCAGCGACCAAGACCCGGATTGACCTAGGGTTAGCGCTGAAAGGCGATGAACCGGCTGGGCGGCTGGAGAGCTATAACGCCATGTGCAGCCACCGCGTGCGGCTGGAAAGCTCAGGCGATTTTGATGATGAGGTGAAGGCGTGGCTGCGCGAGGCCTATGATCGGGCGGGCTAAACTTACCTCATCGCCCCCGCACAAAAACTTGCCATAGGGCCGCAAATCCACTAGGCGCGACTCAGATTTAGCCGTTCCGCATGGATTCGGCGCAATTTTCGTTGTTTCTATAGATGGTGCTCCCCGCGCGAAATTGTGCGGGCCCGATTGAATTTGAGAAGGTAGTTTCGCTTTATGCAAATCATGGTTCGCGATAACAATGTTGATCAAGCCCTGCGCGCGCTCAAGAAGAAGCTGCAGCGTGAAGGCGTGTATCGCGAAATGAAATTGCGTCGTCACTACGAAAAGCCAAGCGAGAAGCGCGCCCGTGAAAAGGCCGCTGCTGTGCGCCGCGCGCGCAAGCTTGAGCGTAAGCGTATGGAACGCGACGGCATCAAGTAAGCCGTCCGTTTTTCGAGCGATATTCGCTTGAATGCACCAACATGATAAGCCATCAGGGCGCGGGTTCATTCCGCGCCCTTTTGTTTGGCGCCACCTTTATATCAGGATTGATACATGGCCGAAGTTACTCGCGTTCCGTTGCAACCGATTGCCAAGGGCTCGCTGACCAAGCTGTGGCTTGGCGTGCTGATTGCCATTCTTATCGGCGGTGCGATTGCATGGTCGGCTATGCCAAAGGGCCTCTCGCTCGACACTATCGTAGAAGGCACGGGCGAAATGCCGGGGCCGGAAGACGTCGTGTTCGTGAAGTATAAGGGCAAGCTTGCTGACACAGGCGAGGTGTTTGACGAATCTCAGGATATCCCGCTGCCGGTCGAAGGCATCTTCCCGGACGGCAATCCGCTACCACTCGGCCAAATGCTGCCCGGTTTCCGTGATGGCGCGGTGCAAATGCAGCGCGGCGGCCAATACGAGCTCTTTATTCCGGCCGATCAGGCATACGGCGATGCGCCGCCGCCTAACGCGCCGATCCCAGCGGGCGCGGACCTGCTGTTTGAAGTTGAGATGGTCGACTTCATGACGGAGGAAGAATTCCAGCGTAAACTCGGCATTCTGCAGCAAGCCATGGGCGCAGCGGGGCTGGGCGGTCCGGGCGGCCCCGGTGGTCCGCCACCAGAAGGCGCGCCGCAACCGCCGCAGCCGGGTCAATAATCGCCAGAAGGACGCAATCATTATGTCGGTCGATAAAGCCACCGTTGAAAAGATCGCGAAGCTCGCCCGGATTAAAATGGGCGATGAGGAGCTGGAGCGTATGGCGCCCGAGCTTAGCAATATCCTCGATTGGGTTGAGCAGCTGGGCGAAGTGGACACCAGCGGCGTTGAGCCAATGAGCGCGGTCATCCCCAATGCCCTGCGCCTGCGTGAAGACGTGATTGATGCTGATCCCAAGACCGCAGGCGGGCGGCGCGATGATGTGCTGGCCAATGCGCCAGCGGCAGAGCACGGCTTTTTCGGCGTGCCTAAGGTAATCGAATGACGGTGTTTCGACACTTGCGAGTCCCCGCGCAGGCGGGGACCTCTTTCTATCTGGCGGAGCGCGTGCGGATTGAGATCCCCGCCTTCGCGGGGACTCACGGATTATGACTGAACTTACCAATCTCGGGATCAAGGCCATCCGCGATGGCGTGGCCAAGGGCGATTTTACCGCCCGCGAAGTGGCGGAAGGCTTTAACGCCGCCGTCGCAGAGGCGAGCGCGCTTAACACCTTTATCGTCGCGACGCCTGACCATGCGCTGGCCGCCGCCGACGCTACGGACGCGAAACGCGCCAAGGGCGAAGAGCTGGGCGCGATGGGCGGTGTGCCGATTGGCATGAAGGATTTGTTCGCGACCAAGGGCGTGCAAACCACCGCGGCGAGCCACATTCTGGAAGGCTTCACCCCGCATTACGAGAGCACCGTCTCCAGCAATCTCTGGGCCGCTGGCGCAGGTATGCTGGGCAAGCTGAACCTTGATCAGTTCGCCATGGGCAGCTCGAATGAGACCAGCTTTTTCGGCAATGTCTCCTCGCCTTGGCGCAAGGAAGGGACCAATGCTGCCATGTCGCCCGGTGGTTCTTCCGGCGGTTCGTCCAGCGCGGTTGCTGCGCGGATTGCGCCCGCTGCGACCGGCACAGACACTGGCGGTTCAATCCGCCAGCCCGCCGCATTCACCGGCATTTGCGGGATTAAGCCAACCTACGGCCGCTGCTCGCGCTGGGGCGTGGTGGCGTTCGCCTCCTCGCTCGATCAGGCCGGGCCAATGGCGCGATCGGTCGAAGATTGCGCCATCATGCTGGGCGCGATGGCCGGGTTCGATCCGAAAGATTCGACCTCGCTAAAGGTTGATGTGCCGAATTGGGAAGCGGCTCTGTCGGCGGACCTTAAGGGCAAGAAGGTCGGTATTCCGCGCGAATACCGGATGGAGGGCACCGATCAGGCGATCCTCGACAGCTGGGAGCAGGGCAAGGCGTGGCTGAAGGATGCCGGCGCAGAGATCGTCGACGTCTCGCTTCCGCACACCAAATATGCGCTGCCTGCGTATTACATTATCGCGCCCGCAGAGGCGTCTTCCAACCTCGCGCGCTATGACGGCGTGCGCTACGGCCTGCGTGATCTGCCCGATGGGGCGGGCCTGCAGGATATGTATGCCGAAACCCGCGCGGCGGGCTTTGGCGACGAGGTGAAGCGCCGCATTCTGATCGGCACCTATGTGCTCTCAGCGGGCTTCTACGATGCCTATTACAATCAGGCGCAGAAAATCCGCGCTTTGGTGGCGCAGGACTTTGAGAACGCTTGGGCCGAATGCGATCTGATCCTCGCGCCGACCACGCCAACGGCCAGCTTCCCATTGGGTTCGCTCGATGCTGACCCGCTGACGATGTATCTGAACGATGTGTTCGCTGTGCCCGCCTCGCTGGCGGGCCTGCCCGCGATGAGCGTGCCTGCAATGCTGAATTCCGACGGCTTGCCGCTCGGGCTGCAACTGGTGGGCAAGGCCTATGACGAGCAAACTGTGCTCAATGCGGGCCTCGCGATCCAGCAGCGCGCCGGGTTCGACCATGCACCGGAGAAGTGGTGGTAGGATGACCTTCACCGCCATATTCATCATGGTGTTCTTGGTCGCGTTTGTCCTTCTGGCGGGCCTCGCCATGTATCTGGCGAAGACGATTGATCACGGCGAAGCGCGCTTTGACAGCGAGAGCGGCAAGACTTTGCCCAAGGTCTCGACCTTTGATGAGCCTGCAGGCCGGGTAGACGGGCAGCCGGAGAACCCGACCCCCGCCAAGCGCATTGAACCGGGCGAAAAAGACGCGGGCACTGACACGAGCGGGGATGCCTGAGCCTACGTCTACCCCGGCGCAGCCCGCTGCCACTCCCACACGCTCGCCCAAAGTCGCATTTTTTGCAGGCGGTGATCCGCTCGACATCAAATTGTGGTCCGGTACGCCCTTTTATGCGCTGAGCGCGCTGCGCGAGGTCTGCGATGTCACCTATGTTGAGCGCCGCCCGTTCCCACTTTTCCTCCATCCGCTCGCGCGGCTGATCCTGCGGCTGAGCGGGGGGCGGATCGACATTCGCATGCTGCGCTGGGTGATCCGGCTGGCGAGCGCGCCTGCGCGGCGGCGGCTGCGCCAAAGCGGGGCAGATGTCTATGTCTCCACCGCCTCCTCCGGCCTCGCGGGCATGCTGGGGGAGGACACCCGGCAAGTCCTCATTTCCGACGCGACCAGCGCGGCGCTCACCCGATACTACCCAGAGATGCAGCGCCTATGGCCATCGTTGCGCAGCGGGTTCAGCGCGATGGAGCGCGCCGCGATGGAGCAAGCGCGGTGGCTCACCTATCCCTCCGAATGGGCGGCGGCATCAGCGAGCCAAGATTTTGGAATTGATCCATCCAAGATCGCAGTGCTGCCCTGGGGGCCGAACATGGCCAAGCCGGATGCGCCTCAGGTGCGCACCCTGACGGATGGCCCGCTAAAGTTGCTATTCGTGGGCATTGCGTGGGATCGCAAGGGTGGTGAGATAGCATTGCAAACGGCGCGTCTGCTCTCCGAGCAAGGAGCCGAATGCACGCTCGATATCGTCGGGGTGGAGGACTCTGCCGCGCGCGGGCCTGTGCCAGACAATGTCCGCTTCCACGGGCGGCTCGACAAGGGCAATCCTGAAGAGGCCGCTCAGCTGGAGGCGCTGTTCGCGGGCGCGCATCTGTTTGTCCTGCCGACCCGTGCAGAGGCGCTGGGCATGGTTTTCGCCGAGGCGGCGGCTATGGCTCTGCCTTGCGTTTCCTATGCCACCGGCGGAGTGGAAACGGTGGTGAAGCACGGCGAAACAGGGTTGCTCTTGCCGCCGGATGCGGGCGCGCAGGAGTTCGCCGACACAATCGCCGCGCTCGCCAATGACCCCGCGCGTTATCAGGCGCTGTCGGCGGCGGCTTTGCGTGATAGTGAGGAACGCCTGGATTGGAGCGTTTGGGCAAAAGCGATGAAGCACTTGATTGAGGACGCCGCAGCATGATCCGCAAGCTACTGGCCAAGGCGCGCGGCGCCGCGAGCAGGCGCGGCCTCACCATTCGCCCGATGACCAATGCGCGCACCGGCGGCTATGCCGGGTTCTCGCTCGGTTGGGGCAAGCAAGTGTCAGGTGAGCTGCGCGGCGTCATCACGCCGGTCACCCACGGCGAACACTCCGCGCGCTTCTTCGTCAGCAATGAGCGTGACCTGATCCAGAAAGAGCACGTGCGCGGGCGGTTTTACGAGCCGGAAGAGCTGGCAATCATTGCTCGCTATTTCAGCGGCGGAACTTATGTCGATGTTGGCGCAAATGTCGGCAATCACGCTGTGTTTTCAGGCATAGCCCTTGGCGCGGATCGCATTATCGCGTTTGAGCCCAACCCAGAGGCGCAGGCTTTGCTCGAGGTTAATCTGGCGCTCAATGGGCTCGCCGAAAAGACCACGGTTCACCCCCTTGGCCTATCGGATGAGGACGGCGCGGCGCAGCTCGCCTTTACCACCAACAATCTCGGCGCTGCGCGGATTGACGACGCGGCCAAAGACACAGGCGAGGCGCAACGCATCACTCTGGCACGCGGCGACAATGTGCTGGCAGGTACGCAGGTGGATTTCATCAAGATCGACGCCGAAGGGCACGAACTCGCCGTGCTAACCGGCCTTGCCGAAACCCTCGCGCGCTGCACCCCGCCAATTTTCGCCGAAATCGAGGAAAGCCATCGCGCAAAAGCAATGGCATTGCTAGAGGAGCTCGGCTATCGCAAAGTAGAAGAATTCAGCCGCTATCCCGGCTTGAGCAATCTGGTTTTCTTGCACTCGTCATCGGCAAAGTCGCCCGCTGACGAGCCATCGGAGGATTGATGAGTAACTACCGCATTCAGGGCGCAACGGGCGAATGGGAGGTCGTAATCGGCCTCGAAGTGCACGCGCAGGTGACGAGCAATTCCAAGCTCTTTTCAGGGGCCTCGACCGAGTTTGGCGCAGAGCCGAACACGCAGGTCAGCCTGGTCGATGCGGCCATGCCCGGCATGCTGCCCGTGCCCAATGCCGAATGCATCCGTCAGGCCGTGCGCACCGGCATGGCGATCAAGGCTGAGATCAACAAATGGTCACGCTTTGACCGCAAGAATTACTTCTATGCCGATCTACCGCAAGGCTATCAGATCTCTCAGCTGTACCACCCGATTGTGGGCGAGGGCGAGCTGCTGGTCGAAGCCGATGAGAAGGCGGGCATTCCAGAGGACAAAGTCATCGGGATTGAGCGCATCCACGTGGAGCAAGACGCGGGCAAGCTGATGCATGATCAGCACCCGACTATGTCCTATGTTGACCTCAACCGTAGCGGCGTTGCCCTGATGGAAATCGTCTCCAAGGCGGACATGCGCAGCCCGGCGGAAGCTGGTGCCTATGTCCGCAAATTGCGCAGCATCCTGCGCTATGTCGGCAGCTGTGATGGCAACATGGAGGAAGGCTCCATGCGGGCCGACGTCAATGTCTCTGTGCGCAAGCCCGGCGATCCGCTGGGCACCCGGACCGAGACGAAGAATGTGAACTCCGTCCGCTTTGTCATGCAGGTCATCGAATATGAGGCCAGCCGCCAAGTCGATGTGATCGAAGGCGGCGGCACGGTCGATCAGGAAACCCGCCTATTCGACGTCGCCACCGGCACCACGCGGACCATGCGCAGCAAGGAAGACGCGCACGATTATCGCTACTTCCCCGATCCCGACCTCCTGCCGGTAGAGCTGGAGGATTCCTTCCTCGAAGAATGCCGGGCCAGCCTGCCGGAACTGCCCGATGCCAAACGCACGCGCTACACCGATGAGCTGGGCCTGACGCCGTATAACGCGCGTGAGCTTTCCGCCGAGGTGGAGACATTTGCGCGCTTTGAAACGCTGCTGGGCGCGGTCGCAGGCGCGATTGGCAAGCCAGAGGCAAAGGTCGCCACCCAAGTTGCGAACTGGACGCTATCCGTGGCGCCAGGCGTGATGAAAATGCTGGGCGATGAGGCCAATGCTGAACACGCAACCGCAGAGGCTCAGGCTGCGATCCTGAAGATGCAGGATGCGGGCGAGATCAGCGGCGGTCAGGCGAAAGAGATCTATGAAATCGTTCTGAAAACCGGGCGCGAGCCGACAGAAATTGCCGATACCGAAGGCCTGAAGCAAGTCAGCGATACCGGCGCGATTGAAGCTGCCATCGACGAAATCCTTGCGAATAACGCGGACAAGGTTGAGCAATATAAGGGCGGCAAGGATAAGCTGTTCGGCTTCTTCGTGGGACAAACCATGAAGGCGATGCAGGGCAAAGCCAATCCCGGCGTGGTCAATCAGATTTTGAAGAGCAAATTGGACGAATAGGCAGCCTTTCAAGACCTGCTTACTCAGGGCCTAAAGGTCTAAGTAATGAGCGCTTGCAATACCAACCTTTGCCGCTAGTTTTGCATCCAACATGGGGCAAACGGGGGCGTTATGTTCAAGAATATTCTATACAGCGCGGCTGCGCTGACTTTCGTTTTGCCGGGAGCAGCCCAGGCGCAGGATGCATCTGAAGGTCGGCCTGATGACGGGACAAGTTGGAAGTATTTTTACTTTCACAAAGCCGGTGTGAGCCAAGATCAAGCAAGAGCAGACATTATAGAATGCTATGGCTTTGCAGAGCGGCTGGTAGTCAGCAAGAACGGCTATACGCCGACCTACACATCCGTGCCTTATGGCGGCAGTACCGGGCTTAGCCCGCTGGCTGCCGGTATTGCTGGCGGCGTCGGCAGCTTGGCGGGCGCCATTATTGTTGGCTTCATGGACGCTGGTGATCGCCGTGCGATGGAACGCACAAATTTGCGCAAATGCTTCGGCTTTAAGGGGTATGCGCGCTACGAGCTCAGCAAGGAAGATTATGGCGAATTAAACGCTGGAGAGACTGAGGAGGTGCGTGCCCGCTTGCTAGCCAAAGCGACAGGAACAGCACCAAATGAAGAGAGGTTGGTGCCATGAAAAATTTAGCGCTGGCTTTAGCAGCTAGTCTCGCACTTACCTTGCCCGTGCATGTCGCCGCATCTGATCAAGATGTTCGGCAACTGAAATCGAAAGACATGCCCGACGCTGCATCTGGGAAAGCCTATATTTTGTATGATGTCGTGGAAGGCAAATACGATATCTTTTTCCTGCGGAGTCTGACCGAAGAGGAACTGATTCGATTCGATGCAAATCGCGCCGAGGCTCTTGCAGAAGAGCGCGCACGCTTGCGTAGAAAGCGCGATGGCGCTCCGGGTGTTAGTGATGAAGAATTGCTTCCAGCCGCGGCCTTCGCATTCACCGATCCCGACATTCGCAACTTAGTGCGTTTAGATAGTGGCCGAGTGTTTGAGAAGAATGACGAGGGCCGCACTTATGTTGTTGAGGTGCCACCCGGAGAATATACTGTTTTCGGCGCTGGTATTGATGGTTTCACCGGCGGAACGTGCATGTGCATGGGCTCTGTCCGGTTTGATGCAAACGCCGGAGGGATAACGGATTTAGGGGCAATTTTGGTCGCGCCGGAAGATGGCAAGACAGACATTCCGGAACTGAAACCATTTGAGGCGCCGGAGTATATTCGCCGCAAAGCGCTACCTTACATCATGTCTGTTCGGGCCGCCTCCGATGTCGACACCGTGCCATCAAAGCTCGCTGATTTTCCACTTTTGCGCGCCGAGTATCGCGCTGTGAACCGATTGCCTAACACGCTTGGCATGTTGATCAATCGAATGCCGCCGATTGGGGGTGTGCTTGACTATGATCTCGACCAGGCTGTTGATGTTAAGGAGAAGAAACTCGCCGTTGCGACTGAGGCGGAAGAGCGCGCGCAGCCCGAACAGGGCTTAACGGAAGGTGCAATTGCGCCGGAGGGGGCGCCGCGAAGGTCCGAAGAAGGGCCTGACGCTGCGCCTGCGAGTGAGTAAGCAGCGGCTATTGGCTATTGGACCTCTTGTGTCAGAGTATCCGGCGCTGCTGCTGAAGGGCGGATAGCGAAAGCTACTCCTCCCCGCGTCTCCAGCCTTCGCGGGTCATTCCGACGAAGCGGTCACCTAGGCTTTCGGCATTGCGGATCAGGACATCGCGTAGGGTTGAGGCCGTTTCTATCGCCTCGATGCCTTGCGGGGTGAAGGTGTCACGTTGGACCGCCGGATCGCCCCAGATATGCTCTGACAATAACGGATTGGTGAGCGCCTGTGAGAACGCATCCACGGCCACCATGGTTTGCAGCAGCGATGGCAGCGGGCCGTCTTTGGTGCGCGGCTGAGCGAATAGGCCGGTGTAGAACTCCAGCCGGTCGACGCTGCCATATAGGCTTTCCAACTCGCTCTGCAGCGCGCGGTCTGGGGTGATGTCGGCGAAGCTGCGCGCTGGTGTCTCGCCAAAGGCCGCCTGATAGCGGGTGAAGGGCGCGATATCATTGTGCCGCGCTTGCTTGACCGCGCTTTCCTCCACATCGACTAGGAAAGTCGCGGTGTTGTGCAGGCCAAGCTCGGTCGCTTGATTGGCGCTGATATCGGCAAAGGCGCTTGCGAGCCCGTGTTCAAGTACCGCGGCATTGTTGAGCCTTAGGGCACCGCCGGGCAATGTCTCTCCCGCCCAGACCATCGTCTGCGGGATCAGCGAATGCCAGCGATAGAGCAGGCTGAATTCGGCGCTGATCCAGTTTGGTTTGTTCCATTCCGCCTTCCACGCGGCGGAGGGATCGGCCTTTAGCATCAGCGGGGTCGAGTTGATGTGATTGATATATTCCTCAACCACGATCTTGATGAAGATGACGGTGTTGCAGGCACGCGCGGCGTCAAACACCCGGCCGTCGTTCCAATCGGGATGACTGCTGGCGATCACATCGGCGAGCCGGTTGTGCTCGCGCAGGAAAAGCGTGTTGAGCATGGTCACTTGCGGCGCGGCATTGGCGCGGTCACCGCCGACCGCGAACAGGGTCTCGCGCATTTCCGGCGTGGTGTGATCAATTCCCAGCGGGGTATCGAGCAGCGGCTCACCATCTTCGCCGACAAATTCCGGGTTGAACGTCATTCCGCCGGGCTGGAACAGGCGCAGCGGGTATTCTTCTCCGTTCACGATCTCGGATTTCAATTTGCCGCGCTTGCTCGGCTCTTCGGAGAGGGTGCGCAAGGCGTGGACCTGCAATTGAGTGCGGCCATAGAGCGGGCACAGGTCAATCTCGTGGTTAGAGGTGTTGCGCGCGCGGTCTTCAAAGCTCTCACCCGTGGCGAAATTGTTGGAGATCATCGTGCGGATGAAACCATCGGTGAGATATTGCGCGAAGGCCGGAAACAGGCAGGTGGATTTGGGGCACAGCCGCTGCGCCTCACCACCGGGTACGCGGAAGAGATCGGCGACCCGGGCGCTATCCGGCAGATCGGGAATGGTCGCAGCGGGCAGATGCCGCGCGCTGTAGCTGCGGTCTGTCAGGCCGCGCCAGCTGACATGCTCGCTCAGCGTGCTCCAGGGATGCGGGCGGCTGCGCGTTTTCTTGACCAGCTCAGCCAATTGCAAAGCCATTGATCCAGCGCGCGATCCCCGGCGAAATTTTCGATAGGATCGCTGCGATACGATATGCGAACTTGATAAGCATGAACGCCTGACCTCCCTGCTTGCGGCATCGCCGCCCATGAGCAGGGTGTAGCGCATCACGGGCGGGCAAGATTGTCGATATCCGACAATTTTTGTGCGGCTCCTTCGCAAATCAATCGCCCAAAACAAAAGGGCCGCCGGATTGCTCCGACGACCCCTCGTATTCGCTATGATGCGAGTGGCTTAGGCAGCTTTGGTGCCGGTCACTGGCATTGCGCCGAAAGCGCCTGCGTTGACGTTGCCAGCCAGTGTGTCGCCTTCGATGGTGGCTTCGCACTCAAGCTTCATTGGCATTGGAACAGTCATGTTCATTTCCCAGGTCAGCGTGTTGCCGTCGACCTTGCCGTTTTCGACATCCATCGAACCCATGCCGTCGGCCATGTTGCCGGTGAAAGTGCCGTCGCCATTGTCGACGATGGTGAACGTGCTTGGCTTGGTCGCCCATTGGGCTTTTAACGGTGGTGGTATAGCTACCTGAAAGTGACATAATATTCTCCGTTGGTCTTGACTGAGCGGGGTGCTCAGAAACTCTGGCATCCTCATTTACACGCGTGTCAGTAGTGTTCAACCACTATCGCCAGAGCGGCTTAGTGGCTGAACATAACCTCATGCGATTATTCGGCTGACGGCAGCTCGCGCACCTCAACAGGCATCCCGAGCTGTTCCAGCTGGCTTTGAACGACGCTGGCATCGCCAACCACAACCCAAACGAATTTGTCAGCGCTGATCGCGGCGCGTGCGGCGGCGTCCAGGCTTTCTTTCGTCTGGCCGCGATAGCGTTCTACCAATGTCTCATAGTAATTGTCCGGGCGGCCAAACTGGGCATTGGTCTGCAATGCGCGCAGGACTGCGCCAGAAGTTTCAAACCGGCCGGGCAGCTCGCCGACTTCGGCGGCGACATTGCGAGCAAGCTCTTCGTCGGTCACGCCGCTGGCGGTGAGGAACTCAGTGGTCTCGCGGATCATCTCTGCCACTGAATCGCCGGTGCGATCGGCCTGAACCCCGCCAGAGATCTGATAGACAACCGCGTTCTCACGCGCCTGCGCTCCGCCGCGCACGCCATAGCTCCAACCCTTGGTCTCCCGCAGGTTCATGTTCAGCCGGGCGAGGAAATTGCCGCCGAGAGAATTGTTGGCATTGGTGAAGTCGACATAGGCCGGATCGCTCGCATCGAGCGGGGTCAGTTGAGCCCCCAGGATGAAGCTTTGCGGTGAGTTTGGACGGTTGATCAGGATGATGCGATTGCCCTCGGCCTCGTCAACGTCGCCAAAGTTCTTGGCGCCCTTGGCAGCCGCCGGAGCGGTCCAGTCGCCAAACACGGCGTTGAGCGAGGTGACGATTTCATCCAGTGGACGATCAGAGATGACGAAGACTTCGCCATTGTCCGGGCGGATCCAGCTGTCCTTGAACGCGACCAGATCATCGCGAGTGATCGCGCTAACGCTCTCAACCGTGCTGGTGTTGCCGTATGGATTGTCAGCGCCGAACACTTCCGGGCCAATCGCGCGCACGGCCACGCCTTGCGGCGAGTTCATTTGCTGCTTGATACCGGTGATGGCTTGAGCGCGGACACGCTCCAGCTCGCTCACTTCAAACGCTGGTTCGCGGATGATCTTCGACATCAGGTCGAGCGACGGGGTGAGGTTTGCTGAAAGCGCGGAAAGCTGGAAGGTGGAGCGATCTGCGCTGGTGTTGCTGGAGATGTTGACGCCCAGACGCTCACGCGCCTCTGCGATGTCTTGCGAGGACATTGCCGCTGTGCCTTCGTCAAACAGGCCAAGCGTCAGGCCAGCTAGCCCGTCTTTGCCCGCTGGGTCAGATGACCCACCGGCATTGAAGGACAGAGTGACATAGGTCGCAGGGACCGCGTCACGCTTGGCGTAAGTGACCTGCATGCCATTGGCCAAGGTCGCGCGCTGTACATCGGGGAAATCGAGCTCTGCCACGGTGTCGATCGGCGGCGCTGGGCGCTCAACCGAAACGGTCAAAGTGTCATCAGCGGGTGCTTCTTCTGCTGGAGCCTCGGCAGCTTCTACGGAGGCTGCCTCTTCATAGGTCGCGTCGCGCTCACCCGGCTCTAGCACCAGGGTAAGGGCAGGGCGCGTCATCCAGCGCTGCATCGCTGCCTTAACGTCGGCAGGGGTCAGAGTGGCGAGAACCTCCAGCTGGTTGCGATAGAACGCCGGATCGCTGGCGAGCACTTCGCCGCGGGCGAGCGTCACCGCTTTGCCGCCAAAGCCGCCAACCTGCTCAAGCCCGCGAATGGTGCCAGCCAAAGAGCTGGTTGCTGCGCGGCGGACTTCGTCTTCGTTCGGACCTTCGGCGATATACTCCGCGATCAGCTCATCAAGGCGTGCTTCCAGCGTGGCGAGCTCAACGCCTGGGCGCAGAGTGGCGCTGACGGTGAGGATGCCGACGCGTTGGAAATCGAAATTGCCCGCCGATACGCCGACGGCCAATTGCTCTTCGCGCACCAGGATTTCATCGAGGCGGCTGGAGGACAATCCGCCAAAGACGCTGGCGCCTACGTTGAGCGCGGTCAGCTCGTCAGAGGTGATCCCGGGGACCGCCCAATATTTGCTGACGCTGGTCGCGGCGACCTTGTCCTTCATGACGGTGCGCACGTCTTCTTCCAGCATCGGCACATCGGCTTCGGCTGGATTGTTGACCGGACCGCGTGCGATCGGGCCAAACCATTTCTCGACCATCGGACGCGCTTCGGCGGCGGAGATATCGCCAGCCAGCACCAGGGTCGCATTGTTGGGGCCGTATTTGTCGCGGAACCAATTGCGCACGTCGTCCATGCTGGCCGCATCCAGATCAGCCATCGAGCCGATTACAGAGTGGCTATAGGGATGGCCCTCTGGGAACATCTTGTCGAGAATCTCATAGAACACGAGGCCGCCGGGTTGGTTGTCGCCCTGACGCTTCTCGTTTTGCACCACGCCGCGCTGGTTATCGAGCTTCGCCTGCGTCACCGCGCCGAGCAGATAGCCCATCCGGTCGCTTTCCAGCCAAAGCGCGCGTTCGAGCGCGGGGCGGGGCACGGTTTGGAAATAATTGGTGCGGTCGAAATTGGTCGTGCCGTTGTAATCGGTCGCGCCCATTTCCTGCAGATATTGGAAATAGTCGTTGGGCGCGTTTTCAGAGCCGTTGAACATCAGGTGTTCAAACAGGTGGGCAAAGCCGGTCTGGCCCTTTGGCTCATCCTTGGAGCCGACATTGTACCACACAGCAACGCCAACGACCGGCGCTTTGCGGTCTTCGTGAACGATCACGGTCAGCCCGTTTTCAAGCTCAAATTCCTGAAACGGAATGGCAACTTGGGAAACCAGATCACTGAGATCGCTGGTCGCCTCAGAGGCTGCGGCATGATCATCCGCGAGAGCAGGCGTCGCTGCACTCGCAGCAAGCGCGAGACCGACGGCGGTAAATGTGGTGGTGAAACGCGAAAGCATAATAGTCCCCAAAGAAGCTGTGCTTGAAATTGGCCTGTTGGTTTGGGCCTGATCGTTTTGAATATTCAGCAAATAAGCATGATTGCGCTCAATTGCTAACGGTATATCGCCGCGCGGCGTTGGCGATCACGTCGTCGCGCCAGAAATAAACCGACTTCAACTGGTGATCGACGAACAATTGCATCTGATCGGTGTAATGCGGGCTGTCTGGCCGGGAAATGGCCGCGCCGAACGGTTGGATCGAGCGGGAAAACACCCGCCCGCCATCGACCGGCCACTCAACCCATTGGATAAAGCTGTCGCCGTGGACCAGCGATAAACGGCCGTCCTCATCAACCTGCCAGGTGGTGGAGGCGCGCAATGTGTCGGACCCGCCATCGAGCGGCAGGTCAACATCCCCTTGGCGCAGCCGCAGCAGCTCTGACATGGGCGGGTCGATCCGGCCAAAGTGCTCCATCAGATGCGTGCGCTTCTCCAGCAGGAATTCGCGCGTGTCGGGCGCGTCGTTTTTGTTCTGATATTCCGCCGACATATATTCGCGGATCATCAGCAGGGCGAGCGCGTCGGCCGGGCCTTCGCTGTCGGCGGTGAAGTCCCAGCTGAGCAGCAGATCGCGCGCCTCGGCAAGGTCAGCGTCTCCCGCTGGATCGAGTGCCTCTACGGCATCCCACAAATCCGCGACATAGCCCGCGCGCTCATAGGTCACGTCGTATTTGATCCGCTCCAGGTTTGCTCGGTCGAGAACGTCCGCCTCTGACAAGAGCATCCACGCTCGGCGGGAGCGATTGGTCTGCTTGCGCTCAATGCCGAGCACGGGTGAGAAATCCGCCGGGTCGAGGTCGCTGCCAGCGCCCGCCGCAGTGAAGGGCTCGTTATTAGAATTATACAGCCATCCGCTCTCCGGATTGATCAGCTTAGGCAGCTCTTCATAGCTCACCGCCCCCTCCCAGATCAGATCGCTGCGATTGCCGGGCAGCACGCCGCGCCAATTGGCCTGCACCTCGTCTAGTTCTGGCCGGTCCGGGATCGCCGCATTGTAGACATAGGCGATATTGCCCGCCTTATCGGCATAGATGAAATTGGTGCTGGGAATGTCCATCCGCGCCATTTGCGTCTGCCATTCCTCCAGGCTCGACGCCTTGTTGAGGCGGTAATAGGCATCGAGCTGATCGAGGCTGTCCATCGCGCCATAACGGATCGCGAACGCGCCCTTGTCATTGATGATGACCGGGCCGTGGACGCTGCGATGCACGGTGCGGCGCACGGGCAGGGTGATCGGGCCAAGCTTCACCGGCAGCGTCACGGTCTTGCTTTCCAGATCGCGCCATTCACCGTCGAGCTCGTACCGCGTGCCTCTCTCATCCAAAGTTAGCTCATAGATATCCGTCATATCCGGGCGGTTGACCGTGTTGGTCCAGCCAAGGTGGCGGTTGTGACCGAGGAAGGGGAAGGGCGATCCGGGGAAGTTCGCCCCGGTGAAATGCCAGCCTTCCTCGCTCTCGACTGTCAGCTCGTACCACGCGACCCCGCCGCGCAGCGGCTGGTGCGAATTGGAAATCAGCGTCGTCGGCCCGCCCGATTTTTCCGGCGTTACGGCAAAGGCGTTCGACCCGAGCAATCCCGCATCATCGCCCGCAGCGGGTAAGGGGTGAGGGCGGTAAGAGGCTTGTTCGCTCTCATCCACCGTTTCCCCTGGCGCATCATGGCTTGGAAGGACCGCGCGCGGGAAGCCCGGAATGTCCGGGCCAAACTCGCGGCGCAGCTCATCGCCTGCCACCAGCGGCCCGATCACATTGCTAAGCCCAAAGAAAAACGGCTGGCGCAGGGCAAATCCGGCGGCTACATCTTTGCCGTTCATGGGGAAGAGGTTTGCAAGTTTCAGCTCGTCCGGATTTTCCGCCGCATATTGGTTGAGACCGGTGGCATAGGCATCAAACAGGGCGCGAGTGTCCGCTGGCAGGGCGTCATAATGCCGGTCCGCCGTGCCGCGCGCATCGAGCAGGTGATAGGCAAAGTCGAACTGCGCGCCTTCCTCACCCGCAATCGCGCCGTAGCGCCCGCGCGACATCGCCGCGACATCCTGCAGCGTGAAGAAGTCATCCTCTGCCTGCGCAATCGCCACACCAAAGGCGACATCGGCATCGGTCTTGCCGTAAATCTTGGGCACGCCAAATTTATCGCGAATGATCTCGGCGCTGTATTGCTTCTTTTCCGGAGCATCAGCGGTGTAGGCAAAAAATGGCTCCCACGTCATCAATCCGACCACGACGACCAAAGCCAGTGCGAGCGCGGTAAACCCGGCCCGCGCAATCCATTTACGCATAAACTCTCCTCTGGATGCCTTGCTAGCGCGCAATTCTGCGCCGGTGAAGGGGCATGCCTCGCGAAGGGGATTGGGGATTAGGAGCGCGCTGGCCCTTCCGCTGTGCGGATTCGGCTCGCTACGCAGGTGATTGTGAAAGCTCAGATCACCATCGGCCACGAAGCCTCCGGCACGCCGGTGCAGTTCGATATCGAAGAATTGCTCGCGACCCGCCTGCTGGTTCAGGGCAATTCGGGCAGCGGAAAGTCGCATCTGCTGCGCCGCTTGCTCGAAGAAAGCTCGCAAATGGTGCAGCAGGTCGTGATCGATCCTGAGGGCGACTTTACGTCCCTTGCCGAAGAGTTTGGCCACATCGTGATCGATGCCGCTGCCTATTCTGCAGGCGAAATCGAAGCGCTGGCCCGCCGCATTCGCGAACACCGCGCCAGCGTGGTTCTGGCGTTGGAAGGGCTGGAGGTGGAGCAGCAAATTCGCTGCGCCGCGCAATTCATCGCAGCCTTGTTCGACGCCCCGCGCGAACACTGGTTTCCCGCTTTGGTGGTCGTAGACGAGGCGCAGATGTTTGCGCCCTCGGTCGCGGGCGAGATCGCCGAGGATACACGCCGGATGACCTTGGGCGCGATGACCAATTTGATGTGCCGCGGGCGTAAGCGCGGCCTTGCTGGCGTGGTGGCGACGCAGCGTCTGGCGAAACTGGCCAAGAACGTCGCGGCAGAAGCCTCCAACTTTCTGATGGGGCGCACATTCCTCGATATCGATATGGTGCGCGCCGCCGATCTGCTGGGCATGGAGCGCAGGCAGGCAGAGCGCATTCGCGAGCTGGAGCGCGGCTATTTCCTGGCGCTCGGCCCCGCGATCAGCCGCCGCCCGGTCGCGGTGAAGATCGGCCCGGTGAAATCGGGCAAGAAAGACGATGTTGGCGGATTGATGCCAATGCCCGCGCAGGGCCCCGCGGATATGGAGGCTCTGTTGACGCAGGATCTGGCCGCAGAGGCTGCCAAAGCCAATCCCGCGCCGCCGCCGCCGCCCGCTCCGCCGATTGAAGCGGTTGAGCAGAGTATTGCCCGCAGCGAAGAAGCGCCCGCAGACGCAGCGGACGCTGCGCCGCAAACCGACGTGCAGGAGCGGATCGCAGCGATCATCAAAGAGCTCGCCGGGTCTGAGGACGCTGCGTTTCAATCGGCCAGTTCGCAATACCAATCCTTCCTCGCCCGTTGCCGCCGAGAGCGGATTATCGGCCCGATGCCTGATATGCAGGTGTTCCGCCGCGATTTCGCAATCGCAGGCGCGCGGCTGGATGATCTGAATGAGGCGACCCGTGCGCGTATCCTGCAACTGGCGGGGCAGGTTGAAGAAGACCTGCTGGCCCCTTGGCTGGTCATTGCCAGCGCAGCCCATGCGGGCGAAACTGAGGTGGATGAGGATGCGCTGGCGCGGGCCTATGGCACCAGCTCGCCGGGCCGTATCCGGCGCTTGCTTGATCATCTGGAAAAGCAGGGCGTGATCGTCGTGCGCGAGGATTTTGGCGGGGTGCGCACGATCATGGTGCCCGGTCTTGAGGGCATTTCAGCCTCCTGATTTGCGGCTGGCTGGCACCTGAAGTCGGCTGAAATTTCCGCTGCCCCCTCGCAACAATTGGGGTAACCCCTATATGCGAGTAACACACCTCTTTTGAGGGCAGCCATTTTTGAATGAGGGGTCTTTTATGAATCTCGAAAAATTCACCGACCGGGCCAAGGGCTTTTTGCAAAGCGCGCAGACTGTTGCGATCCGCATGAACCACCAGCGGATTACGCCGCTGCACTTGCTGAAGGCGCTGCTCGAAGACGAAGAAGGCATGGCAGCCGGATTGATCCAGCGCGCCGGCGGCGAGGCTGGCCTGGCGGTCAGCAAGGTCGACGAAGGGCTAGGCAAGATCCCGGTTGTGACCGGCGGCGGCGCTCAGCAGACCCCGGGCCTCGACAACGACACCGTGCGCGTGCTCGACAATGCGGAGCAGATCGCGGAGAAGGCTGGCGATAGCTATGTGACGGTCGAAATGCTGCTGGTTGCGCTGTCACTTGCGCCGGGTGCCACGGGCGAGGCGATGAAGGCGGCGAGCGTGACCCCGCAGAGCCTCAATTCCGCCATCGATCAGCTGCGCGGCGGGCGCAAAGCCGACAGCGCGAATGCAGAAAGCTCCTACGATGCGATGGAGAAATTCGCCCGCGATCTGACGCAGGCGGCGCGCGACGGCAAACTCGATCCGGTGATTGGCCGGGACGAGGAAATTCGCCGGACGATCCAGATCCTGGCGCGGCGGACCAAGAATAATCCCGCCCTGATCGGTGAACCGGGCACGGGTAAGACCGCGATTGCCGAAGGCCTCGCGCTGCGCATTGCCAATGGTGATGTGCCCGACAGTCTGAAGGGCCGCACGCTGATGTCGCTCGACATGGGTTCGCTGATCGCGGGCGCGAAATATCGCGGCGAGTTTGAAGAGCGGCTGAAATCCGTGCTCGACGAGGTGAAGAACGCCGATGGGCAGATCATCCTGTTCATTGACGAGATGCACACTCTGATCGGCGCGGGCGCGAGCGAAGGCAGCATGGATGCCTCCAACCTCCTGAAACCGGCTCTATCGCGCGGCGAGCTGCATTGTATCGGTGCGACCACGCTCGATGAGTATCAGAAATATGTCGAGAAAGACCCCGCGCTGCAGCGGCGTTTCCAGATGGTCTATATCGACGAGCCTAGCGTGGAGGACACGATCAGCATCCTGCGCGGGCTGAAAGAGAAATATGAGCTGCACCACGGCGTGCGGATCACCGATGGCGCGCTGGTTGCCTCGGCGCAGCTGTCGAACCGTTATATCCAAAACCGCTTTCTGCCTGACAAGGCGATCGACCTGATGGATGAGGCCGCGAGCCGGATCCGTATGGAGGTGGAGAGCAAGCCGGAGGAGATCGACGAGCTTGATCGCCGGATCATCCAGCTCAAGATTGAGGAAAGCGCGCTCGAGAAAGAAGGCGATGCGAACTCCAAGGACCGCCTTGTCGCTTTGCGCGAAGAGCTGGCCAATCTGGAGCAGGACTCAGCTGAGCTGACCACGCGCTGGCAGAATGAGCGGGACAAAATCGAGTCCGAAAGCAAGATTAAAGAACAGCTCGATGCAGCGCGCCTGGAACTGGAGCAGGCCCAGCGGGTTGGCGACCTCGCCAAGGCCGGGGAGCTTTCCTATGGCCGCATTCCTGAACTGGAGAAGCAGCTCGAAGCCGCAGAGGAATTGTCCGACGACGCGCTGCTGCGTGAAGAGGTGACCGAAGAGGACATCGCAGGCGTTGTGGCCCGCTGGACCGGCATCCCGATGGAACGGATGATGGAGGGCGAGCGCGATAAGCTGCTGCAGATGGAAGAGATTATCGGCAAGCGCGTGATCGGCCAGTCCGATGCGATCGTCGCTGTCTCCAAGGCCGTGCGCCGCGCGCGTGCTGGCCTGCAAGACCCGGGCCGCCCGCTTGGCTCATTCCTGTTCCTCGGCCCAACCGGCGTCGGTAAGACCGAGCTCACCAAGGCTCTGGCTGAATTCCTGTTCGATGATGACCAAGCGCTGGTCCGCATCGATATGAGCGAATTTATGGAGAAGCATTCCGTCGCCCGGCTGATTGGCGCGCCTCCCGGCTATGTCGGCTATGATGAGGGCGGGGTGCTGACCGAGGCGGTGCGACGCAGGCCCTATCAGGTGGTGCTGTTTGACGAGGTTGAGAAGGCGCACACCGACGTCTTCAACGTGCTGTTGCAAGTGCTCGACGATGGCCGCCTGACCGATGGGCAGGGCCGCGTGGTCGACTTTGCGAACACGCTGATCATCCTCACCTCAAATCTCGGCAGTCAGTTCCTCTCCAACCTCCCCGATGATGGCACGGTCGCTGATGTCGAGAACGAAGTGATGGATGTGGTGCGCGGGCATTTCCGCCCCGAGTTCCTCAACCGCCTCGATGAGATCATCCTGTTCCACCGCCTGGCGATGGAGCACATGGCGCCGATCGTCGCGATCCAGGTGAAACGCGTGCAAAAGCTGCTGAAGGACCGCAAGATCGAGCTCGACCTGACCGAAGCGGCACTGCGCTGGCTGGGCCGGGTGGGCTATGATCCCGTCTATGGCGCACGGCCACTAAAGCGCGCGGTGCAGCGCTATCTGCAGGACCCGCTGGCGGAGAAGTTACTGGAAGGCGGCGTGCCTGATGGCTCCTTGGTAAAGATCGATGAAGGCGACGGTGAGCTGAAGATGGATGTTGAGAGCTAGGGCTTAGCAGTGGGAGCTTGGGCGCGCGGTTTGAAGCCACGAGCTTAAGCGCCCCACTCAATTCCCCTTCTAGGGGGCGCCGTGCTAAAGCTTTAAAATCCACTGACCCACATAGAATAAGGGCCCCGGTTTCCCGGGGCCCTTTCTTTTCGTGCTTGGTTATACCTAGTCGAGGTCGAGGCGGAAGCCTGCGTAGAACGTACGACCAAAGTTATCGAACACACCTGAGCCGCCGCCAGCGCCGGTCAAACCGAGCGGTGGAAGTTCATCAAGCAGGTTGTCGACACCAGCGAAGAATGTTGCCTTCTCTTCGACGTCCCATTCAACCCGGATGTCTTGGTAGAAAACGTCACCGTAGTAGCGTTGACCATTGGCAAGTGGGTTGTTTGGTGGGTTGCCGTTGAACGCGAACTCATCTTCGAATTCCTGGATCAGCTGACGGCCAACATAACGAAGGTCGTAGTTGATTGAGAAATCGCTGAACGCATAATCGACCGAGAAGTTTGCAGCGAAGGTTGGGTCACCAAGCTCGCTTTGAATACGATTTGGCTCAGTTGGGTTGGCAATGTCGAGGAACGCAACGTTGCGCAGCACATAAGTACCAAGCAGACGCAGCGACAGACGATTGTCGTTCTCGAAGGTCGTGCTGTAACGGAAGTCCATATCGATGCCCTCGGTTTCGAGAGCAGCAAAGTTGAACGAGCCGCCAACCAGAACTGGATCAGCGAAGAAGTTCGTCGCTGGATCACGTGGGTTGATCGATGGGCAGAACGCGTTGTTCGGGAAGTTGCCCGGATCAGCGTCGAAGCAGTTATCGAGCACTTGCTGAGCGCCAACAGCAGCGATCACGTTTGTGATGTTGATGTTATAGTAATCGATCGTCATCGCGAAGCCTGGGAAGAACTCAGGCTCATAGACCATGCCAATTGTGTAGCTTTCCGATTCTTCTTCCGCGAGCAGCGGGTTGCCGCCAGTCAGGAATGGAAGCGAAGCCGCACGAGCATCGACGTTCACGAAGTTTGCCCCTGGTGCGATGCCAATAGCGGTACAGTTAGCAACACGGTTTGGACCCGCGGTGTTGATGTTCTGAATGTCGCATGGGTCAGCCAAGAACGCGAAGTTTTGAGACTGCGGCGAGAACAGATCGCTTGGGTTTGGAACCCGGATCGACTTCGAGAAGTTACCGCGGAGGCGGAGGTCTTCGATAGGCGACCAAACTGCGCCAGCGTTCCAAGTGAAGATCTTATCAGCTGCAGTGTTATAATCGGAATAACGTGCAGCAGCTTCGATCGTAAACTCGTTGATGAACGGAATATCCGCCAAGACCGGAATGCGGACTTCGCCGAACACGCTCTTCTCAGTGAATTTTGGTGGATCGAAGGTTGGGATGATGTTCAGGAACGTCGCACCTGATTGGGTCAGATCATCGAAGTCAGAGAATGAGCTCTCTTCACGATATTCTGCACCAACAGAAAATGCGATTGGACCACCTGGCAGCTCAAACAAGCTAGACAGATCGCCGCTGGTGAACGCAGTGATAACGAATTGTTCTGCATTCTCGTCACGAGTAGAGTCGAACGCAACATAGTCGATCGCTGCTTGGCTTGGGCTGCCTGAACCGAAAATGTTCAGTGGAACACAAGCTGCGTCATCGTTTGTGGTGTCCGTATCGGTGTTGATGCGGCATGCGATGTTGCCAGCACCATCGAACACAGCATCAACAGCATTGCTGAAGTTTTGTTCGATGATTTGGTTGCGCGATGTCAGGAACGTATCGAGGCGGCTGTAAGAAGCAGCAATCTCATAGTACCAGTCATCATTGTAATCGCCGCGTACACCGCCAGCGATACGGTACATTTCACGCTCGTTGATCTCCGAACGACCACCGAGGTCGACGTTGAAGCGTGAATAGAAGAACCCGGTGCCGCCGGTGAAGCCTGGCTGCAGGGTGTTTTGAATGAAGTCAGCATCTGCTGGGTTCAGGAACGCGTTGTCGAAAGTGATAACTTCATCGAAGAAGCGGAAGGTCGGCTGACCTTCTTGAAGAGCTTCCAGCGACTGGTATTTCGCTTCGAGAAACACTTCGAACGCAGGTGAGAACTCGTAGCGAGCCAGGGCGTTCACCGTGTAGCGATCGAGGCCTGGTGCAAGCTGACCAGTGTTGCGCAGAGTGGAGCCAACGCCGCCAAGGGTGTTGTTGCTGCCAGCCCGGCGGAAGTCGAGGTCAGGTTGGTTGCGAACCAGACGCCCAGCTGAGTTGAAGACATAAAGTGCTTCTTCACGCGCACCAGCTGGGTTGAAGACGTCACCGTTGCGGTCTGTCGCACAGGTGGCTGCTTCGAGGGCCGGAGTGGTCGTATTACAGCTCAATCCGAGAATGTTTGTACCATCCGAGATGTTGCCGTTGCGAACACCGCCATTGAAGAAGGTGAAGGTGTTTGGACCTACGCCGACAGATGTGCGGTTAAACTGACGACGGCCATTGAAGGCGCCCGTTTGGAAATCGCGCTGAGTGTTAAACAGTGCGTCGGCACGTGCGTATTCGCCGGAAACGGCGATGTTACCGCGACCGTCAGCGAAGTTAGTACCTGCCGTGACAGCGATAAATTGCTGATCGCGGTCACCGCGGCCCGTGATCGAGCTTTGACCGGTGACGGAGATACCTTCGTAGTCTTCACGGAGGATGAAGTTTACAACACCAGCAACAGCTTCCGAACCATAGATGGCTGAGTTACCGCCGGTAACCACATCCACGCGCTCGAGCAGTTCGAACGGGATGGTGTTAACGTCGATGCGGAAGTCGCCTGGAAGCGCACCAACTTGGCGGCGGCCGTTGATCAAAACCAGGGTCCGGTTCGTGCCAAGACCACGAAGGTCAAGCAGGTTCAGGCCAGATGTACCGATGAAACGGTTTGAGTTGGCTTGTGAGAATGTCGAACGAAGCGAAGGCAGATCGTTCAGAGCATCGCCCAAGCTGATATCCGCACCGTCGATGATTTCATCTGCAGAAACGGAAGTAACCGGAACGGTCGAGTCCAGGTTGGGGCGAGCAATACGCGAACCGGATACGATAATCGTACCAGATGGCTCTTCAGCTGATTCGGCGACGTCTTCTGCGGTTTCAGTGTCCTGAACCTCAGCGTCCTGTGCCAGTCCCGGCACCGATGCGAGCGCGAGCCCGACGGCGAGGGAGCTGGCGCTAAGCCGGAGTTGTGTCGAAATTTTCATTTGGTTTCATACCCCTATGATTGGTCCAAATCTTTTGTGAATGCGAAGATTTGCATCCGTTAAGAAGGCCAGGAGCGCCTAGGCATTATGTGCCTTGGCGTTCAGGTCTTCCTATTCGATAAGGCACTAGCCGACCGAAAAAATGGCGCTGCAACGCCAAAAATCCATGCAAGCTATTCCTGCAGGCAGTAAAGACCGCTCCGGGGACGAATGTGAAGTCTTACATGACGCGCTTTGAAAATGAACGCGAGGTGTATCAGATTTGCAACATGTGCTCCGGACCATTCGTTAGTGATCGCAATGCGCAATTATCTTGCAGCAGGCCTCGCCGAAAATAAGTGTATCGTGGTAGTGTCCGCGACAGCCTATTCTGCCAATCGATCTGCCGGATGACGCTCCTCACAGGCTCCAAGTAGAAACAAAAAAGCCGCGGACCGAAGTCCGCGGCTTTCTCTTTTAGGCTATCGCCAGGATCAGAACTTGAAGTTGATCCCTGCGAAGAACTGACGACCAGTGTCATAGATGGTCGGGAACGTGTTGCCGTTACCGAGCGGTGGACCTGAAGAGGCCGACACAGGTGGTTGTTCGTTGGTGAAGTTGAGTACACCGCCGCGCAGTGAGACCACATCGTTCACGTCATAGAAGAACGAGAAGTCGAGGTAGTTCACCGCTGGCAGATTGTCATCGACCACTGGGTTTGCTTCGACCACCTCGTTAGTGGTGCCGCTGAAGTGGCGCCAAGCGAGGTTCAAATTGACACCTGCAAGCGTTTGCAGATCAACAACCAAACGGTGACGATACTCAGGCGTAATCGGCGCTGGACAACCGTTGTTCAGGGTGCCTGAGCACTCGATGATGGTGCCTGGAAGTGGTTCCAGGTCATATGCATCAAGAATGGTGCCAACGTAATTGATGCCAACGCTACCGATGCTGTCGATATCCAGCGAGTAGCTCGCTTGGATGTCAAAGCCCGATGTGCTGAGTTCAGCAATGTTACGGTTGATTTGGTTGAAGCCTTCACCCGGAATACCAGATGATGCCAAGGTCCCTCCTGCACCGCGATTAATAAGGGTACATGCAGCAGGGTTACCAGTTTCGAGGCAGTTATCGAGAATGATCTGGGCTGGAATTGCGAAGATCGTGTCCTCAACAGTGACGTCGAAATAGTCAACTGACAGAAGCAGGCCTGGTACAAAGCTTGGTTCAAACACGACACCAAAGGTGACTGTGTCTGAGCTCTCTGGAGTGAGAGTTGGTTCACCACCCGTAATCGACTGGGTTTGACCAGAGATCACATCGAGGATGGTGCCAAACTGAGCTGCAGTTACGCCAGTATTAGCACACTGCTCGAATGTTGCGATCGGAGCATCCGATGCACAAGGGTCAAACAATGAGTCCCCGTTAGCATTGACACCTGCTGAGTTGAGGTTCGGAAGACCTGTGTTCACTGCAGAGAACAATTCGATCACGTTTGGTGCACGCACCGAACGCTGGAACTGTGCACGCAGCTTAAGGTCAGAAACCGGCACCCAAACGCCTTCGATACCGAAGGTGTCAGTAGAAACCGAGCTTGACGTGCCGTTACCGCTGTTGGTGTAATCAGAATAACGATACGAACCTTCCAGGGTAAGTTCCTCGAAGAACGGACGGTCAGTTACCAATGGAACCTGCACCTCGGTGAAGATCTCATAGACTTGCACAGAACCATCAACCGGGAAGTTGGCGCCGCCAACACCGGTGAAACCACCGCCTGGAACCTGACTGATTTCATCAGGGATCGAGGTCAATGTGTCTTCACGATACTCAACACCGAGCAAGAAGCCGATGCCGTTATCGCTGAACGGTGAACTGAAGCCGTACTCGCCAAGGTCAGCCTGGACGAAACCACCAGCTACAAGCTGAGTTGTTTCACCAAGAACAATGCCAACGCCCTGAAGGAAGTCGGTTTGCTCTTGCGTGATGGCAGTGGTGCCATCAGCGTTACGCTGGAATGGGTTGTAAGGAACACAGCCACCTGATGGGTCGCGGCAAACAACATTGCCGGTGCCATCATCGACGGCGAAGAACGCCTGCTGCAGGTTCGCAACGATAAAGTCGTTTGACGAAACAGAAACGTCACTTGTTTCAGCGTACTGACCAAACACTTCGTAAGACCAGATGTTGTCGCCGAAATCACCGCGCAGGCCAGCGACCATGCGGAAGGTGGTGTTTTCAAGCCGTGAGTTACGCGGACCGCCTTCTACGTTACGGTGAGACGCTGTGATACCAGATACGTCAGTACCAGCCGCGATAGCAGCTGCGTCACAACCGAAGATGTCAGTCAGCTGCTGACCCGGTGTGTTCTGAATGAACGGGTTGTCACAGTTGATCGAGTAAGCGCCGATACCGAAAGATGCGGTTTGGGCGATCTGAGCGTCAGATACGTTATCTACGTAAGAGAGGTCAGCGAAGAACTCGAGATTGTCGCTGATCTCATAGTTACCCTTGGCGTAGATTGTAAAACGCTCTGAAGGACGCTGGAAGAAGTTGAACTCACCAAAGTTGAAGCGCTGATCAGGTGAACCTGCGAAGTCAACGATTGTGCCGTCTGCTTCTTGGAAGGTAAAGCCACCAGGGCCGCCGAAGAGGCGGAAGTTAGCCGATCCAAAACAACCGACGCCTTCAAAGCTAACAGCTGGGTTTGAGCTGGTGTCGAGGGTACAAGCCGAGAAATCACGGTTTGACTGGATGACCTGCTCGCGGCGCTCATAGTTGGCATAAATGGTCACGTTACCGCGGCCATCAGCGGTGTTGGTGCCGAGGATACCAGTGATCGAATATTCTGCACCATCCGTTACCGGACCAGGTGTCGAACCACCGAACGACTGAAGAACGTTTGAGAAAAACTCAGAACCGTTACCAGTTTGCTGGAAACCGCCTTGAACGTCGATTTCAACGCCTTCGAAATCCTTCTTGAGGATGAAGTTAGCAACACCGCCAACAGCGTCCGAACCGTAAACGGCCGAGCTACCACCGGTAAGCACGTCAACGCGCTCAATCAACTGGGTTGGGATGACGTCGAGGTTAGCAGACGAAATCGCAGACGAACCGTATGGCAGGCGGCGACCGTCGATCAGGACGAGCGTACGCTGCGAACCGAGACCACGAAGGTTCAGTGTCGCGGTACCAGATGCGCCGTTTGAAACTTCACCAGCTTGACCAGCGAAAACCTGAGGCAATTGGTTTACAAAGTCCTCGATCCGGACTGTACCTTGACCCTGGATTTGTTCCGCTGTGACGGAAACAACCGGGTTGGCGCCTTCCAGGTTCGGGTTAACGTTCAAGCGCGAACCAGTAACGAGGATTTGGTTTTCCTCTTCGGCTACTGCGTCTCCATCGCTACTGACGTCGGCGTCTTGCGCAAAGGCCGGAGCCGATGCGAGTGCCAAGCCTACTGCGAAAGAGCCCGCGCTCAGTCGGAGTTGATTGGAAATCTTCATATGGTTTCATACCCTTATGATAATACCTGCCAAAAACTGGCCTGCATATGTCAAGATGCGATCCCGGATGCCGACCTTAGTGTCAGCGTCAAAACCGCATCCAATTTAACGGCAAAAGCGCAATAGAAACATCATGAGCTGTGCTCAAAAGTCTCAGACCCGCCAATCCCTAGGCTCGGCCTAAGAGCCTTTGAACGCCTATGGGAAGCGTCAGAGTTGGCTTTCGTGAAATTGAAATCCCGGTGTAGCAGCTTTGCAACACCGGTTTGATCGCACTGTTAACCACTAAAATCAGCCGTTTAACGGGGGTTTTGCGGCGTTCCTTATCAGCTGGGTAACACTTAGCTGTTTGCCTTTTGGAGCTGCTGTGACAATTGTGATGCTGAAAGGAAGCTCAATGCGCACCCACTTTATCTTCTTGGCCTTCGGGGCGGCAATGCTCGCCGGAACCTCTGCTCAGGCGCAGGAGGATCCCGAGGCTGGCGTAGATACGCCAGCTGTTATCGATCAGATGTTTCAGTGCCGCGAGGTGGAAGACCCTGAGGCGCGCTTGGCATGTTTTGATCGCGAGGTTGGCCGCGTCTACGAGGCTCAGGCATCGCGCGAACTGGTAATCGCCGATCGGGAGCAGGTCGAGCAGGCCAAACGCGGCCTGTTCGGTCTTAGGCTTCCAAAGATCGGATTGTTCAGCGGCGATGACGACAAAGAGCGCGTGAACGAGATCACAGCGACCTTGGCGAGCGCGCAGAAGCGAAGCAACGGGATGTATATCTTCGAGCTCGAAGATGGCGCGCGCTGGCTGCAGACCGAATCTATATCCGGGTTTCAGCGCTACAAGGCTGGCGACACAATTGTGATCAAACAGGCTGCACTTGGAAGCTTCAAGGCCAAAGTGAATGGCAAGCGCGCGATGCGAGTGCGGCGTCTCAACTGACGTATTGGGAGCACCATTCGCGGCATCGGCTATTAGTGCAACAGCCCGTTCCAGAATCCCAGTTGACGTTTACGTAAGCGGACCTTACCTCCTTGGCTACAAGTTGGAGCAGGCCTGCGAACTAGGCCGCCCGTACATCGCCCTGAGAGGACATTGCCGTTATGACCACCGCTTATATCGTTGACGCCGTTCGCACAGCTGGAGGGCGCCGAGGCGGGAGGCTTGCTGGCATTCATCCGGTCGATTTGCTGGCACATTCGCTTGATGCGATTGTTGAGCGCAGCGGTATTGATCCCACGGCTATTGATGATGTTGTAAGCGGCTGTGTCAGCCAAGCGGGTGAGCAAGCTGGGCAGGTTGGCCGGATGGCTGTGCTTGCGTCAAAGCTGCTCCCGCAATCCACGCCAGCCGTATCGATTGACCGCCAATGCGGATCGTCCCAGCAAGCGATCCAGTTTGCAGCGCAAGCCGTGATGAGTGGGACGCAGGATGTTGTCATCGCCAGCGGCGTTGAAAGCATGACCCGCGTGCCGATGGGTTCGAACATGACGCTGCATATGAAGGAAGGTCTGGGCAATTACATGTCGCCCGGCGTGCAAGAGAAGTATCCGAACGTGCAGTTCAGCCAGTTCATGGGTGCAGAGATGATCGCGCAGAAGCATGACTTCTCGAAGGATCAGATCGACGCCTTTGCGCTCGAGAGCCACAAGCGCGCGATTGCCGCGACCGAGGCGGGCGCGTTTAAAGACGAGATCGTGCCGATTGCGATCGAAACGCCGGAAGGCGATGCGATGCACACGGTGGATGAGGGCATCCGCTTTGACGCGACGCTTGAAGGGATTGCGGGCGTCAAACTGCTCGCGCCCGAGGGGCGGATCACCGCTGCCTCTGCCAGCCAGATTTGCGATGGATCCTCTGCGGTTCTGGTGGTGAGTGAAGAGGCGCTTAAACGCCACAACCTCACGCCGATGGCGCGCATTCACAATCTGACCGTGACTGCGGGCGATCCGGTGATCATGCTGGAAGAGCCGCTGTTTGCGACCGACCGCGCGCTGGACCGCGCTGGTTTGAAGATTGACGATATTGATCTTTACGAGGTCAACGAGGCTTTCGCGCCTGTGCCGATGGCATGGCTGAAGCATACGGGCGCTGATCCAGAAAAGCTAAATGTGCATGGCGGCGCGATTGCGTTGGGCCATCCGCTCGGCGCGTCAGGCACAAAATTGATGGCAACGCTCGTCCATGGGCTGAAACGTCATGGCAAGAAATATGGCCTGCAAACGATGTGCGAAGGCGGCGGCATCGCCAATGTCACCATCGTTGAGAGCGTGTAGGCCACACCCGTCACCCCAGCAAAAGCTGGGGTCTTAGGCCGCAAGGTCAGCCCATTCCCGAATTAGATCCCAGCTTTCGCTGGGATGACGTTTGAATTGAGAGGAAAATCTACATGGAAGTATCAGCCAACACCCCAGCCGTCGTCACCGGCGGCGCATCTGGCCTCGGCGCGGCAACGGCGCGCGCGCTCGCGGCCAAGGGCGCCAAAGTCGCGATCTTCGACATGAACGAAGAGAAGGGCGAGGCCATGGCGGCCGAGATCGGCGGCGTGTTCTGCAAGGTCAATGTGACCAGCGACGAAGACGTCGATGCAGGCTTTGCCAAGGCCCGCGAAGCCCACGGCCAAGAGCGGATCCTCGTGAATTGCGCTGGCATCGGCAATGCGATCAAAACCGCCAGCCGTGACAAGCAAACTGGCGAGATCAAGCACTTTCCCGTCTCAGCCTTCGACTTTGTCATTCAGGTCAACCTGATCGGCACATTTCGCTGCATCGCCAAATCGGCGGCCGGCATGATGTCGCTCGACCCGATCAACGAAGACGGCGCGCGCGGCGCAATGGTCAACACCGCTTCCGTTGCTGCTGAAGACGGTCAAATCGGCCAAGCAGCTTACTCTGCATCAAAGGGCGGCGTGGTCGGCATGACCTTGCCAATCGCTCGCGACTTGATGCGCGAAGGCATCCGGGTGAACACCATTCTGCCGGGCATCTTTGAAACCCCGCTGATGAATGCTGCCCCGCCGCAAGTGAAGGAAGCGCTCGCTGCGTCTGTGCCATTCCCGAAGCGTCTGGGTATGCCAGAGGAATATGCGAAGCTCGCCATGACCATGATCGAAACCGGCTATTTCAACGGTGAAGACGTGCGCCTCGACGGCGGCATCCGCATGGCACCGCGTTGATCTGATCCATCCCAAAGCACAACAGAGCGCCGCTCGTACCAAGCGTACGGGCGGCGTTTTTGTTGGTTCAATGGATGCGGTTGTCCCAGCGCTTTGCCGCGCGACAGAGTCCAGCGCGCACTATGCGATTGTCTCGAAGCACTTCACAATCCATTGCCTGACGCTGCGCAATACCGGATCGCGCTTCGTTTCGGGATGGGAAACAAGCCAGACCTCGCGGTTTGGGACAGAGATATGGGGCACTTCAATGAGCCCCAGATCGCGTCCCATATAGGCGGGTAGCAGGGCCAATCCTTCGCCATGAACGCAAGCGAGCGCCAGGGCCCGAACGCTGGTCGCCCGCAGCGCCATGTTCTCACCAATCCCGAGCTGATCAATCAGCCTATTTTCAGCGATATCGCCCAGTCCGCTATCGATCCAAACAACCGGCTCCTCGCGCAAATGCACATCAGCCAAGTCACGCTCAGCCAATTGCGCTGCGCTGACGAAGACGGCCATCCTGATCGGCGTCAGCTTCCTGGTCACCAGCTCCAACTGATGAGGTTTGGCAAGGCGAACGGCAATGTCGGTCTCACCGAACTCAAGGCTGGCAAGGGCATTGGACGATTCAAACTCCATTAGAAGCTTTGGGAACTTTGGCCTCAGCTTTGATATCTCTGGGATAAGAATGTCGTTGATTGCCGTTTCAGTGGCAGAAATGCGCACCGTTTGCCGGTCTCGAAAGTGATGGAATTGCCGGGCCTGGCGGGTGATCTGACCGAGCGTTTGCTCCAGCCCGTCAATCCGCCGCATGACCGTACTGACCGCGCAGCCCAAGCGCTCTGCCGCCTTGGTAAAAGACCCCGCCTCGGCGACGAGATGAAAGGCTCTTAGCGCTTCCCAATCAGGTTCGTTCATATTCTGAATTTAGAATGCTAAGTTGCGTTTGTGCAATAGACCAAGTTTTGAAGCGGGTGCATCCTCGCTCGCTATGAAGACTGAACTAGAGAGCGCCGCCACTCAGCGACCATGGCGATACGTTGGATTTTGGTGCGCAATGATCATGGCATTTGCCCAAGGGTTGAGCGCCATTCGAGCCTTTGCTGATCCGCAAGGATTTTCCGCCTACATGGGACTGCCGATCGACGTTGAACAAGAGGCTGGTTTCGTCACAGTCTACGCCTTGAGAACGACTTTGATTGCCGCATTCGCAGTCGTCTTGGCCGCAACTAAGCACTTTCGCTTGCTAGGGATCATCGCCCTTATCGCTTTGATCCTGCCCATCGGAGACGCTTGGCTGACTGCCCAAGCTGGTGCGAGCGATACGATCGTTTTTCGGCATTTGGGCATCGCGATCTTTCTTGCGTTCACGGGCGTGATGCTCCTGCGCGACGGCCGTGGGGGACTTGAGCAATGAGCGGGTTGATGCAGAAATTCGCCCTTTGGAATGATGCGCGCTTCAATGCGAAGCATGTTGCAAAATTCCAATCCGGATGGGCCGCCTCATCGAGGCAAGACATTCGATTTTTCGAGACTGATAAAGTCGTGTTTCGCTATCGTGACGTAAAGGGCCCCGAGGGCGCTCCGACCCTTATATTCTCCGTCGATCCGCCCGTCTCTTTGGAACAATATGACGAGCTGCTGGAACGAGCGAGCAAAGACTTCCGCGTGATCGTCTTTGAATTGCCCGGCATGGGGTTTTCGCCAAGCAAACGCTCGTTTCGATTTGGCTTTACCGAGACGAACGATGTGGTCGCCGCATTCATCGAACAAGTGGCCGGGCACCAGTGCACCTTGGCGTTTTCGTGCGGTGCGGGCCTGGCTGCGCTCGACCTGGCTAACCGTCGGCCAGAACTCGTCTCATCCTTGGTGCTTATCCAAACCACGGATGTGGCGCGCTTCGATCGGTGGAAAGCCGCACGTGATCCGAAGAATGTTCTGGCAAAGCCGTTTTTGGGGCAGCTTGCCATGCGCAAGCTTGCCAAGCAGCGCATGCCTGTTTGGTTCCGTTTGGCGCTGGGCCGAAAGGATCATGAAGAACGTTTCTGCCAATGCTCCAAAGAAGCGCTTGATCAAGGGGCTCTTTGGTCACTTGCGAGCGCCTTTCAAACCTATCTGCGCCCAGACCTTGTACTTGAGCCAATCACCCAGCTCGGCCTTGGCGCTATGGGGCGAGACAGACGGATCACACCCGGTTGAGAACAGGGATGCGATCAAGTCCCTAGCGCCCGATGTTGTCATCCGCTCATTCGACCAGCTGGGGCATTTTCCCGAACTTCAAGATCCAGGCTTGGTCTATCCGATCATCCGTGACTGGCTCCTTCATGGCGAGGCCCCTGGGGATGTAGAGTAGCTCGTTGAGAAGGACAGTTTTCTTCCTCCAAGAGGTGTGTCAGTGTTCCTCCGCAACGGAGAGAAAAGCACATGACCGAATACACGCAGATACTCGTCGACAAGGCTGATGGCATTGCGACCATCACGCTCAATCGCCCAGAAAAGATGAACGCCTACACCCGCACCATGGGCGCGGAGATCATGGCGGCGATGGATGATATCGATGCGGACGACGCGGTGCGCGCGGTGATCTTTACCGGCAGCGGCGAGAAGGCGTTTTGCGCAGGCGCTGACCTGACGCCTGAAGGGGGAGGGCATGTGTTCTCCGACCCGAATGAGGTTGATGACCTGTCTGACGAGCGCGTGCGCGATGGCGGCGGATTGCTGACCCTGAGACTCTATGAAAGCACCAAGCCGCTGATCTCTGCCTGCAATGGCGTGGCGGTGGGTGTGGGTGCGACCATGCAGCTGGCGATGGATATTCGGCTCGCAAGCGACACCGCGCGCTATGGCTTCGTCTTTGCCCGGCGCGGGATCGTGCCAGAGGCTGCCTCCAGCTGGTTCTTGCCGCGGATCGTAGGGATCAGCCAAGCGCTTGAATGGTGCTATTCTGGCCGGGTGTTTGACGCAAAAGAGGCGAAATCGGGCGGGCTGGTGCGCTGTGTTCACGCGCCCTCCGATTTGCAACATGCGGCCCGAGAGCTGGCAAGTGAGATTGCTGAGAACACCTCTGCCGTTTCGGTCGCGATGACCCGGGCGATGATGTACCGGCTCGCGAGTGCTGACCACCCGATGGAGGCGCATAAGATCGATAGCCGCGCAATCTACCGGCTGTCGCGCGGCAAGGACGCGAAAGAGGGGATCGCCAGCTTCCTGGAAAAGCGCAAGGCCATGTATCCCGGCAAAGTCACCGAAGACATGCCCGATTTCTACCCGTGGTGGGACGAGGCAACCTACGAATAGCGTCTGCTTAACCGCCAGGCTTGCATTCGCGGCTGGTTTCATGAGAAACCAATGCCGTGAATGATCAGGTCGCAAGTAAGAATCGGAGCGCAGGGGTGAGCCAAGCAGGGGGCGAACAAAAGGCAGCGGGCGCGGTGCAGACCGGCGCTCCCTCAACAATGCCGGGACAGTTGGCGGATTTTCTGCCCTATCAACTGTCAATTGCGTCCAATGCTGTGAGCACCCTGATCGCTGAGCGTTATCGCAAGCGCTTTGGCCTCAAGATCCTGGAATGGCGGGTGATGGCTGTGCTTGGCGATGCCAAGGATGGCACGGGCCGCCTCACGCAAAGGGCGCTGACCGAGGCGACTTTGATGGACAAAGTTGCGGTCAACCGTGCATGCAAAGTTCTAGAAGAACGCGGGCTTATCGCCCGGGCTCCCAATGCGCGCGATGGACGCTCTCACCTGCTCGAGCTGACTGAGGATGGCCGCGCTATCCACCGCGAGGTGATGCCACTCGCGCAGGCAACCGAAAGCGAGCTCTTTGCCGATTTCACCATTGACGAACAGATGAAGTTTCGCGAGCTGCTGCACCGAATGCGCGAGCGCGCGGGATTTCTGGGCGAGGGCGGCGAAGCAGGCTGAGGCGGCTGCAAACCAGCCTTTAAATTCGAACTCCAAACAAAAAGGCCCGGCTGCAATAGCCGGACCTTTCGTCTGTGCGCCGTCTGAGCTTGCTCCATGCCAAGCGGCGCGTTGAGTGGTTTGCTACCAATCAGTCGATCAGTGCGTCCGAGATCGAGCAAGCTGCTGGACCAAGGATAACGATGAACAGCACCGGCAGAATGAACAAAATCAGCGGTACGGTCATAATCGCTGGCAGACGTGCTGCCTTTTCCTCAGCGCGCATCATACGCTCGTTCCGGAATTCTGCAGAGAGAACCCGCAGAGCTGATGCCAGCGGCGTACCATAACGTTCGGTCTGAACCATGGTGGTCACCACGCCTTTAACGGCGTCGAGATTGACCCGGTAAGCCAAATTGTCGAACGCTTGCTTCCGCTCATTTAGGAAGGACAGCTCAATCGCGGTGAGGGCAAATTCATCGCCCAGTTCCGGATAAGCGCGGCCCAATTCCTTGGCAACGCGGTTGAACGCAGCATCGACGGTCAGACCAGCTTCGGCGCAGATGACGAGCAGATCGAGCGCGTCTGGCAGGCCGCGCTGGATTTCCAGCGTCCGCTTACTTGCCTTATTGGAGAGGAACAATTCAGGCGCTTTGTAGGCACCGAATACCGAAACAGCCAAGGCGCCGTTACGCTTGAACGAGCCCCAATCCGGAAAGAAGTCGAGCCAATAGATGACGATTAGGGCGATTGCCCCGACCACGATAGGCAAGATCGCCCGCGCCATGATGACATAGACCGCGAGTTCTTTGTTGCGGTAGCCGGCGTAAGCAAGTTTCTGCTGGATATCCTCAAGTTGGCTATCCTGCAGGATTTTCATGCTATTGAGGCGCTCTTTGACCTTGTCAGTGCCTTCGGTCTTGCGGACCAAGCTTGCGCGCTTCTTGGTGTTACCAGTGACAATGCCAGCTTTGAGCTCGTCGCGGCGTTCCTCAAGCGATTTGACGCGCTTGGCCATCGGGTCTTTGATCGTCACGGCGGCGTAAATCGCCATGATCACGGCAAAGGCCGCAAGACCAGCCAGGATCGTACCGACGACGATAACGTCGAAACCAAGCAGTGTGGGGCCGGGTTGAGTGTTAATCATAGTATCTCGTCCCTCACTTAGATTTCAAAGCTGACCATTTTGGCCATGATAAACACACCGATCGACATCCAAGTCAGGCCGCCAAGCCCGGCAACGATCAATCGGTCTTCGGTGAAGAAGCCGCCTAGATAGCCTGGGTTGATCCACCAGATCATCGTAAAGACGATGAATGGCAGTGAGCCAACGATGTAGGCTGAAGCTTTCGATTCAGAGCTCATTGCCTTGATCTTCAGCTTCATTTGCGAGCGCTTGCGCAAAACATCAGCCAGGTTGGACAATGTCTCGGCCAAGTTACCACCTGTCTCGCGCTGAATGGCCAGCGTGATGCAGAAGAAGTTGAACTCAGGAATGCCAAGCCTGTCTGCGGTTTCCTGAAGCGATTCCTCCATAGTCCGGCCGATGCGGATGCGCTCGGTGATACCTTTGAACTCGACGCCCACTGGGCCTTCGACTTCTTGGGCAACAACGCCCAGGGTCTCAGTCACCGGCAGGCCAGAGCGTAGGCCCCGGACCAGCAACTCAATGCCGTCTGGAAATTTCGCGTTGAACTGTGCGGTTCGCTTGCTGATCATAAAATTCACGGCCAGGTGCGGAATGCCGGCACCCATTAAGAGACCTACACCAAGCGACAGCAAAAGCGCGCCGGACTTGATGAAGATCAGAACCGCTATGACTAGTGCTAGTCCTAGCGACGCATAGAGATATTGCGACAGCGTCCAAGGCTTGCCGGTTCGGTCGAGCCGAATTGCCAGCGCTTCAGAGCGTGAACTCGCGCCGAGCGATTTTTTGGGCCTTAGGCTTACGAGCCGCGATTGCCTTTTTCAGCTGCGCATCGACTTTCGCGTCAGTGCTTTGTGAATGGCGATACCTCAGGGCTTCAAGGCGTCGTTTCTGAGCCTTGCCCGAGTTTGGACCACTCGCGAGGGCGTAGCCGCCAACGAGGACTGCAAAAATCACCGTGGTGATGAGCAGGATTTGCAAGATATCCATGCTTTCCCTTCCCGCCTTTCCTTGTTTAGGCGTGACCGATCAGCAAGCGGGGGAGGGGCGCCGCACCCATATGCGGTGCGAGCCACTCCCTTAGCGCTTGTTATTCAGCCGGTTCGGCCTCTGATTTGTCTTTCTTCGACAGCAGCGACTTCAGATCAAATCCGCCCAATAGCGATTTTTTCTCTTCTGTCAGCGCTCCCAAATCGTCTTCGTCGGCGCCCATGATCCGCTCACCAATCTGCTTAATAACAGCAGTGGATTTGCTCGAACGGTTGGCATCAACGAACACTTGGCCAAGCTTCGCAGCATTGGATGCGGCCTTGATGTCGTATGGAATTACGAAATCAATTTTGCGTTCAATTGACGCTTCAAAGTCAGCTTTGCTGATCTCAGCGGTGGCGTTTTGAACCTTGTTGGCAACGACCATCGGATGGGCGTGCGCAGCATTGGTTTTCAGCCAAGACAGAACGCGAATGGTGTCGCGCGCAGATGCCAAAGTCAGTTCGCAGGTGACCAGCACGAGATTAACCTCGGCCAGCAGATGCGGAAAGTTAATCAGCATGTTGCGCGGCAGATCGATCACGGTCATTTCGAACGCTTGGCGGAATTCTTCCTCCAACTGTACGAATGCCGCACCGTCGGTCATCAACGGCTGGTTGATCGGTGCCTCTGCAGACAGGATCGACAAGTTATCGTTCGCACGGATCATGGCGCGCTCAATAAAGAGCCCGTCGATCCGGCTTGGATTGTCGATCGCATCCGTCAGACCGCGGCCTGGCTCCAGATCCAGCGCAAGTGCGCCAGTGCCGAAATGCACATCGAGGTCAAGCAGCGCGGTTGGTGCCTTGTGTTCATCGCTGAACAGCCATGCCAGCGAGGTGGCCAATGTAGACGCTCCAACGCCGCCGCGTGTCCCAACGATTGCGGTTGAGATATGGCGTTTTACTTGATCCGCTTCACCGCCTTTGGGGGAGGTGAAGACGGTGAGTGCTTGGTTCAGCGAGTCGTGAATTTGCTGGGCCGAAAGCGGCTTCAGCAAATAGTCATGAATGCCGCTGGCAAGCAGGTCACGGTACAAGCGTACGTCGTTGACTTGACCGACAGCGATCACAACTGTGCCAGGTTCGCAAACCTCTGCGAGAGCGTTGATGTCGTTCAGCGGATCGCCGCTTTCAGACAGATCAACGAGCAGGATCGCAGGGCTGGCGCTGACTGACAGCGACTGAATCGCATTGCGCAGGCCGCCTTTGTTGCACTTTTCTGGCTGCCAGCCCATCTCAATGACGACTGGACGCAAAACGTCGAGTGCGTTGTCATCGCAGATGTAGGCTGCAAATGGATCGCGATTGCCGGGTAGTCCGGAATTCCAAGGCGCGTTCATGGATCAATTCCCTCCGGTTGAAGCTGCTGGCAGACCACCTGCACCAGTTGGTGCAGTGTTGCGGAATGTGCCGATTGCTTTGTTGCTCGTGGCGACAACGGTTTCGCCAGTTCCCTTCTTGCCCTCGAGCAAGTCCTGTGGATCAGCGATCATCGCAGCAATGTTGCTATTGACCGCGCAGCCATAGCCAGGGCTGGTCGCGTTGTTGTAGTTCATGTCCGACTTAGCTGACCAATCAGGGCAGCCTGGCACAAACGCACTCGAACGGGTGACCACAATGCGGGCTTGGCCTGGATTGAGGAAGCCGGCCGTCGTTGGTGCCGTTTCGCTGACGAGTAGGCCATAACGGCCAGCCAGATCGCTCACGGCAGTTTTCAGCGCTGGATTATTGGTAGGGTCATCGATCGAAATCCGATCCCCATAGGCCAATTCCATAGTGTCGAACCAACCATCAACGCGTTGCTGCTCAGAAATTGACAGACCCGAGCGATTGGTTTGCACATCAAGTACGAAATTCGTCCGCTCAATCACTGGTTGTTTGGTGCTGGAGAGGCCTCTTTCAGTTGGCATACCGCCGCATCCGGCGAGCACTGTTCCAAGCGAGAGGGCAATGGCAATAGCGGGCAGCTTGGCCAGCTTACTGTGAGTTGCTTTGGGCATCATTCTTACCTTTCTCACTTCGATTAGAGACTAAAACCGGGAGCCGCGGCCTCAGCCTGACGGTCTTTTTTCCGGTCTTTTTTATTGGCGCGGCGTTCGTCTTCGCGGCTGGAGCCGGGGACGATTGCAGCAGGATCAGCAGCGCTGACGGATGGTTCAGGTGCATTTTCGTCACCAGCAGCCGTTGGTCCAGGGCGGGTCGCACCGCTTTGGCTGGCGCTCTCTTGGTAGCCAAGCAGTTGCTGGATCTCGTTCGCTGCGCGGAAGCCGTCAGTTGGCAGTTTGATCTCGTTCGCACTAACTGGTTTCACCAGATATGGCGTGACAATGATCACCAGTTCGGTCTCGCCCTTACGATAGGCGCGCGAACGGAACAGGTTGCCAAGGATTGGAATGTCACCGACACCCGGAGCCTTGTCGATCGAGTTCTGCGAGTTGTTGCTCATAAGACCAGCGATCATGAAGCTTTGGCCAGAGCCGAGCTCCACGGTCGTTTCCGTCCGGCGGATAGTAAGAGCCGGAACCTGGAAGCCGTTGAGAGTGACCGCGCCTTGTGATGAAAGCTCAGAAATCTCTGGACGCACCCGTAAGGAAATTCGGCCGTTGGCCAAAACCGTTGGGGTGTAAGCAAGGCTAACGCCGAAATTGCGATACTGAATCGCAACCGAGCCGAGGCCCTCGCTGACTGGGATTGGAAATTCGCCGCCAGCGAGGAAGCTCGCTGTTTCGCCCGAACGCGCCGTGAGGTTCGGCTCGGACAGCGTTGTGATCAGGCCGATTTGCTCTGCAACATCAAGTGCAGCAGTAAAGTCCAAACCGAAAAGCCGACCAAGCGCACCAAATGTGGTGCCACCAGCGCTATTGATTGCAGTGCCAGCAATATCGGGCAGCGTTTCAAATAGCACAGCGCCAGTCGTTGGATCGACAGCCACGGTGCCATCGGGGCGAAGCAACGGCACTCGGCCACCAGTAAGAGATGGTCGAGACACACCATTACCAGCTGCCAATGGCCCACCGAAGTTGATGTCCCCATTCGTAAAGTTGCGGCCGTTGCCCACTGCCCCGCGGAGACCGCCGGTTGAGGCATCAAAGGTGGTCAGATTGCCGCCAATATCGCGAGTGAGCGAGCGGCTAACCTCTGCAAAAGTAACCTTGAGATTGACCTGCAGCGGTGTCGCTGTTTTCAGTCGGCTGATCACATTTGCGCCGTCACCAATAAAAGCTTGGACTAGGCGTTGCGCCTCAGCCGCGTCTTCTGGCGCCTTGACAGTACCAGTAAGAAGAACCGTGTTGGTACCCATGGTCGCAACGCCAATCTTGGCTTGCGGCATCGCCAAAGCCAACATCTGATCAATGCTGCCAATGTTGGAGCCGACACGGATATTGGCCGACCAAATCACATTACCAGACGCGTTGCTGGCGTAGATCGTGGTTTGACCACCGGAACGGCCAAATACATACAGTTGACGCTGTGATTTGATCTGCACATCGGCGATCGATTCGTTGGCAATAAAGACATCCGTCATTGTGCCGGGCACGGTGACCAATTGGCCGCTACCGATCGACAAGACTACGTCCTGATCCGGGCTGATCACTTGCTGAGCGGTGGCGATGTTTGCTGGAGCCGCGATAAGCGGCAGTGCGGCAATGCTGGCCAGCAGCATTTTTGCAGTAGACAGGCGTTTCATTTTAGAACCCCTTGATGGTTTCCCTGTTGCCGTCTGGACGGCATCCAATCTTTTAATCTGGTTTATCATGTGTCGTTCCCTCAGCGGATCAGCAACGCGCCTGCGGCAGGAGCAGTCTGACCGGCCTCACGCACATTCTGCGCTTGGCCTTGGCGGAGAGAATTAGCCGCGCCGCTAACGCCACCAACGGAAACTTCCCTAGTCTGCTTGCCACGGGTTACGCGGACGGCAGGGCCGGGATTGACCGGTGCACCATTGACGTTTGCTGGCACACCAGGTGCAGCAGGCGTAACTTTCGCCTTGCCGCTGGCGGGAATTGACTTGCGTTGGAAGCGAGAGACGTCACCGCCGGTTGAGTAGGTCGTGCCTTTGTCATTCGGTCGGTTCATGGCCGACTGCAGGATCATTTCTTCCTCTTCAGGCGTCGCATCCTCTGGGATTTTTACATCACCAGAGGCGATTGCGCGCTCGAGTTCAGTTTGATTGTCTGCAATCGAACGCAGCACCAAGGTGAGCGTGCCAAGAGTCTGGGCAACAGCAACTTTTTCGGCGATCTTCGGTGTCACTTCGATGGTGACAGTACGGAACGCACGAACAACGGTGTTGCCAGCGTCGTTGGTTTTTTGTGAAGTCCGTTGGTCCGTCGCGAGGACGCGCAAGTTGCGCAGAACAGTCTCAGCGGCCTTCAAAGGCTTACCTTCGCCTTTAACCGTTTGGGTCAGGACAAGGTCTACACGGTCGCCTGGAAACACAAAGCCCGCAACACCGGTCTTCGCTGACACTGGCACTGTAACAGCACGCATACCTGGGCCGAGCGCCGCAGCAAGAAAGCCGCGATCGCCAGGGCTCACCAGCGAGCCTTGGGTCACTGGTTCACCAGCGGTAACTGGGTGACGCACGACAGTGCCGAGCAATTGGGTGATGTCTGATTCGCCATCAATGAAGTAGGCATCCTTCACCAGCTCTTCCGGCCATTGCTGATAGCTCAGCGCGTCGGCGGTGATGATGGTGCCGGTTGGCAGCGCGCGCTGCGCCACCAAGACCTTAGGGCCGACCGGCACTGGTGCCGCTTCGACTTCTGGGGCAGCTGCCCCTGCGAACATGCTGCGTGCAGCAAAGGCAGTGCCGACCGCGATGATCAGCGCTCCGATGAGCAAAACAAGCTTCTTCCTGTCCATGGCTTTATAGCCCCCTTGTAATGGCCCAGATGAATTCACGGGCGGGTAGATTTGCGCCTTGTAAGCGCGGATTGGTTAAAATCGGGTTCACCCCAAATTCGCAGCCATCGCTGCGCTGGAGAAAATCTTCGGATAAATGACCCAGAGGCCGCTCAGCCGCGATGGCAACGCCGTATGGAATTGCGATGCGTTCTTTTTGCTGACGCATGAAATGATACGATGCCATTACGATGGTCAGCGCGCCGCCAGCGAGCGCCATAATGATCAGCAATTGCATGAAAGCACTGGGCTCGATCCACAGCGCAAGCGCCGCCAAGAGCTTCACATCGCCGCCGCCCATCATTTTGAGCGCGAACAAAAGTGCCATGGCAAAAAATGTGATAATCGCGATACCGATCTGCAAAACCACGCTGGTCGGATCGAAAATTGTGGGTCCTTCGGGCAGCAGAGACATGCCGCTGGCCCACCAGAAAATCGGCGCGCCAAGGACGATCGCCAGGTTCAGCCAATTGGCGATCCTGCGGCTGCGCATGTCCGTAAATGCGGCAAACAACAGCGCAATTGCCAAGGCAATCAGCAGTCCGTATTGGATGGTTTCACTAAACATTTGGCCCCCAAAGGTTGACGGCCAGATCGTCTGGTCGGTCCTTCTGAGGGTGTTGCTACAGATTATGGCTTACCAAATAGTAACCAAGCCCGAAGGGATGAAATTAGTGACGTCAGCTGATCCCACGCGCAGAGCCATCGGCGGAAGCCTGTGATTATGGATCGCCGAGCTATTCCCTCTGCTGCCAGCGAGAGCATTTGGCGCGCGCAAGACGGCCATGAATTGCGTCGGATTGATTGGCAGACCTCCGGCGCTGCTGGTGAAAGCCCGCGCGGATCAATCCTGTTTTTTCCAGGACGCGGCGATAATTACGAAAAATATCTTGAGAGCCTGGATGAATGGCACCGTGATGGCTGGCGCGTAACTGCGGCGGATTGGCGCGGGCAGGCGGGGTCCGGCCGACTCGGCGCCGATCCAGTCACCGGGCATATCGATGATTTTGCGACCTGGGTTGATGATCTGGCGCATTTCTGGGCGGATTGGATGGCCGAAACGCCGGGGCCGCATGTGCTCGCTGGGCATTCAATGGGCGGGCATGTCGTTATGCGCGCGCTGATTGAGCGCCGCGTTCAGCCTGACGCCGTTGTTTTGAGCGCGCCCATGCTAGGCATGGCAGGGCCGCCGCTGCCGCTGGCGGTGCTCCACGGGGCGGCCAAGTTGATGAATGTCGTTGGCGAGCCAACTCGGCAAGCGTGGAAATGGAGCGAAAAACCAGGCGAGATGCCTGCGCGCCGCCGCACGCTGCTAACCCATGATGATGATCGCTATGACGATGAGCTGTGGTGGCGCGAGCATCGCCCAGAGCTGGTGATGGGGCCGGGCAGCTGGGGCTGGGTAGAGCGCGCCTATGCCTCGACCCGAGTCCTCGAGGCACCCGGCGCGATGGAATCGGTCGATGTGCCGGTGCTCATTCTCTCGACCAGTGAAGACAAGCTCGTGAGCCATACGGATTGCGTCCGTGCGGTGGAGCGGCTTCCCAAGGGAGAGCTTTGCGCCTTTGGCGACGAGGCTCGCCATGAAATCCTGCGTGAGGTTGATGCAGTGCGCGACCGCGCAATGGACGCGGTTACCGAGTTTCTCGATAGGACCGCTCCGAAGCCCGCAAGCTGATGCCTGATGGAAGTTATGACTTTGCGGTTGTCGGAGCCGGAATAGCGGGCGCTAGTCTTGCGGCCGAGTTGTCCGCTCATGCCAAAGTCCTGGTTCTAGAGGCCGAGGATGCGCCCGGATACCACGCAACTGGCCGGTCCGCGGCCTTCTGGGATGAGTGCTACGGCGGGCCGGGTGTCGTGCCGCTTACCCTCGCATCGGGGCAATATCTACGTGATGGCGGTTTTCTGACCCCGCGCGGCGCGGTGCATTTGGCCCGCGATCAAGATTTGGCGGCGCTGAGTGAATTTGAGCAGACATTCGCGGATACAGGCGTCACGATCGAGCGGCTCACCCGCGAACAGATCGCTGCCAAAGTCCCTCACGTTCGAGACGAATGGCGTCATGCTGTCTGGGAACCCGCCTGCGCGGACATCGATGTGGCAGGCCTGCATCAGCATTACCTCAAGATCATGCGCCAGCGCAGCGTTGACCTCGCCTGCTGCGCGCGAGTGGCGAAGCTGAAACGCTATCCTGACACCGGCCTATGGGCGGTCACCCTCGAATCGGGCGAGACCTACGGAGCAGAGCGCGTGGTCAATGCGGCTGGTGCCTGGGCCGATGCGCTTGCACTCGCTGGGGGCGTCAAACCACTAGGGATCGCGCCGATGCGCCGCACAGTTGCGCAATTGCGCGTATCGCCTGAGGCCCCGGACGATTTGCCGCTGGTGCTGGACATCAATGGCGGGTTCTATTTCAAGCCGGAAAATGGACGGTTGTGGCTCAGCCCGCATGACGAGATACCGAGCGAGCCATGCGATGCGGCGCCAGAGGAAATTGATGTAGCCCGCGCGATTGAGCGCTTTGAAGCTGTGGTGGACTGGCAAATTGAGCATGTTGAGCGGCGCTGGGCCGGTTTGCGCAGCTTCGCGCCCGACCGGCTGCCGGTCTATGGCTATGACGCTGAGGTCCCCGGCTTCTATTGGTTCGCAGGACAAGGCGGCTTTGGAATTCAAACCGCGCCCGCCGCTGCGCGGCTCGCGGCGCAAGAGCTCTTGGGGCTGAGCGCAGACGCAATGACCAGCGGGATTGAGCGCGCGCGCTATGCGCCGCAACGTTTTGTTACAACCGACGCCTAGCCAACCCCGTTTTGATCTGTAAGCTCCCGAATCGCAGACAAATTCATAACGAAGGGAGACAAAACAATGTCGCACAAATTTGAGATTTATAAGGACAAAGCCGGCGAGTTCCGCGTGCGCTTTAGCTACAATTCAGAAGTGATGTTCTCGACCCAAGGCTATTCGAGCAAGTCGAGCGCGCAAAACGCGATCGATTCGATCAAGAAGAACGGTCCAGGCGCACCAACCGAAGACAATTCCTAGGGCGTGCTAGCGGCTGGCGCATCGCCGCCGCTGCTGCACTTTCTGATATAAGGCGGCGTACCGGCATGGTGCGCCGCTTTTGTTTTGGGATCAGCAGATTGAGGCCAAAGCGCGCATCAGCGCACCCCGCGCCAATCAGGCGTTTTCGCTCTCTTCTTCGTCGCTGGCGGATGCCGCGCGGTCCGCTTCATCGCTAGCGAGTTTGTCGACGCGATCGTTCTCTGGATGGCCGCTGTGCCCTTTGACCCAGTGCCATTCAACCTGATGCTTGGCCGAGACATCGATCAGCTCATGCCACAGATCGGCATTGCGAACCGGTTTCTTGCTGGCGTTGATCCAGCCGCGCTTTTGCCAGCCGCATGACCCATTTGGTCATCCCGTCGAGCACATATTTGCTGTCTGAATAAAGGTCGACGGTGCATGGTTCAATCAGGGCGGACAGGCCTTTGATAGCCGCCATCAATTCCATACGATTGTTCGTCGTGTCGCGCTCTCCGCCCGACAATTCCTTTTCATGACGGCCCATGCGCAGCAGTGCGCCCCAGCCGCCAGGGCCGGGATTGCCCTTGCAGGCACCGTCAGTGAAAATCTCGACGTGTTTCATAGCATCCACCATTGCCCGAATAGTTAGCTTACGCAAATATACCTAGGCCCGCTTCGTCGTAAAAGTGCCATCGTGAGACGAATTGCAATGGGTCCTTGCGTGTGACCAAAGCATCATCGGGCGTATCGAGCCAATCTTCGGCCCGGCTCGCGACAAATCTCAGGCAGGCGCCCTTGGCGATTTCGGGCAGTAACTCGCGCTCTGCGACCTCAAGCGGGCGAACCGCCTCATATCCTGCGACCAGCGCGCCGCCGAGCTCAGAATTATAATGCGCGCCTGAAGGATCGAAGCACCATGCGGCGTGCGTGGTGGCGAGGTCCAAAGCCATCGTGCCCCGGCAAGCAAAGTAGAAATCAATCATGCCGGAGACTTCATCGCCCAGCATCAGGACATTGTCCGGGAACAGATCAGCATGAATGTTGGAGACGGGCAGGGCGGACAAATCGAGCGCGGCGGCGGCTTTCGCCGGGCCAAGGACTGCGGGAAGCGAGGGATCGATGCTCGCGAGGCCAGCCTCACCGCATTTTTCCAGCACCGCGAGATTGTCCGCAAAGCCCATTGTATTCGCGCGGGTTAGCTCAAAATTAGCCGATGCGAGATGCATTTGCGCTAGCGCGCCGCCCACGGACCGCGCCTGAGCGGCGGTTGGCTGCGTCGGTGAAACGCCGGGCAGAAACTCGATCAGCGCGATCGCTTTGCCATCCAGCATGCGAAATGCCGCGCCTGTCTCGTCATGAATAGTGCGCGGCACCGGGCATCCGCCAGCCGACAGATGATCGAGCAGCCCCAGGAAATAGGGTAGGTCGCTAAGCTCAATGCGCCGCTCATACATGGTGAGGATAAAGCGGGTGGGCGAATCCGCCGCGCCGCTGCCCGTCGTCTCAATCAGCCAGTTTGAGTTTGAGACGCCCTCGGCAATACCCTTGGCCGAAACCAGATCGCCAACATCGTAATGCGCGATCAGCTGCGCCAATTCCTCAGCGCCAAGATGCGTGTAAACCGCCATTCGCCTGCGCGCTTCGCCGGTTTATTCGGTCAATTCGCGCGGCAGTTTGAAGACCATCTTCTCTTCCGCTGCCGTGATTGTCTGTTCGTTAACCGGGCGCAGTTCCGTGATCTTGGCGACCACTTCGCGCACCAGGATCTCCGGCGCAGATGCCCCGGCGGTGACGCCCAGCGTATTCACTCCGTCGAGCCATGCCGGGTCAATCTCATTGCTGCGTTGGATCAATTTGCCGGGCGTGCCCAGCCGCTCGGCCACTTCGACGAGGCGCAGCGAATTGGACGAATTGGGCGCGCCGATCACCAGCAGCAGATCGCATTGCTTGGCGATCTGTTTGACCGCTGCCTGACGGTTGGAGGTCGCATAGCAAATGTCCTCCGCCTTCGGTCCGCGAATATTAGGATAGCGCCATTCGAGCGCCGCGATCACTTCGGCTGTGTCATCAACCGACAGGGTCGTTTGCGTGAGGTATGCAAGCTCGTCATCTGTCTCAAACGGCAGCTTGTCGACGTCTTCCACGGTCTCGACCAGGGTCATCTGGCCTTCGTCAACCTGGCCCATCGTCCCGATCACCTCAGGATGGCCTTCATGGCCGATAAAGATGATGTGGCGCTTCTTCTCGAGCTGCCTCTCAGCCTGCCGGTGAACTTTTGATACCAGCGGGCAAGTCGCATCGACATAGATCATATTGCGCCGCTGCGCTTCGGCTGGAACCGATTTTGGCACGCCATGCGCGCTGAAGACGACCGGGGCGTCGTCTGGCACCTCGTCCAATTCCTCAACGAAGATCGCACCTTGCGCCTTCAGCGAGTTCACCACGTATTTGTTGTGGACGATTTCATGGCGGACATAGACCGGCGCGCCGTAGCGCTCGATCGATTTTTCGACGATCTCAATCGCCCGGTCCACGCCTGCGCAAAAGCCGCGCGGGGCCGCAATCAGCAAGGTTAGCGGGGTCTGGTCGGCTGGTCCGTCGCCAGAGGCAGGCGAGCTGCCATTGTCGGAATTGGGAAAGGGAGCATTCATATCGCCCCCTCTAGCGCTTTGCGACGTCCGCCGCTAGGGCGTGATACTTCAGTTTTTGTGGTGTGCGGCCAAACGCTGCGCGCGCATTGGATCGATTAATCGAGGACGACCCAGTTCATGACGTTTCGCAAGCCGATTTTGCCTGCTCTAGCTCTTGTTGCTGCCCTTGCTGGCTGTGCCCGCGAAGGCGAGTTGGTGGTTGATCAAGGGGTGGGCATCACCGCCGTCCTGACATCCTGCCCATCGGTGGGCATTCCTGACTACACCGGCGACATCACTGCTTTCCGCGCGGCTGGCGATCAGACGGCGGCCAATCTGGATATGACGGCAACGATCACCAATCTGCGTCACACCTGTGATGAGAGCGGCGAGAAGGTTTACAGCCAAGCGACATTTGATGTTCTCGCCCGCCGCACCGACGTTCGCGGCGCGCGCAGCGTCACCGTGCCTTACTTCGTCACTGTATTGCAGGGCGGTAGCGCCGTCGTGTCCAAGCGAGTTGGCGAAGTAACGATTAGCTTCGCCGACGGCCAGGAGCGTGCTCAGGCCAGCGGAACCGCCTCCTCTTATATTGACCGCGCCGCTGCGACCTTACCTGAGGATATTCGCGAGCGGATCACCCGCAAGCGACGACCTGGCGATGTTGACGCCGCGCTTGACCCGCTGTCCGCACCAGAAGTGCGCGCGGCGATCCAGCGAACCAGCTTTGAAATGCTGGTCGGCTTTCAACTGACCGAGCAGCAGCTGGCCTATAACGCCACGCGTTAACTCGTTCCGCACACCATCCGGTGTGCGATCTCCTCGCTCATGCGACCAAAGGTCGCGTCGCTGCGGGCGGCCGGTCGGCCTTGCGGTCGCGCTGCGACCGTTGCTCGGACCGCGATCCTCTTGCGCAAGCAGAAAATTAAGGTAGCGCGTGCTTCCTATGACTGATCAACCAACACTCTACGCCGCCTTTGCGGCTAAGACCCACAGTGTGCTTCAGGCTTTGGAAGCAGACGGCGTGCTGCCCGAAGGCATCAATTTCGCCAATGTCACGCTGGAGCCGCCGCGCGATCCGAGCCACGGCGATCTCGCGACCAATGCCGCGATGGTGCTGGCAAAACAGGCCAAGACCAATCCGCGCGCCTTGGCTGAGCAAATCGCTACGAAGCTTGAGGCCGACCCGCAAATCACCAGCGCAGAGATCGCAGGGCCGGGTTTTATCAACCTGCGGCTCGATCCGGCTGCATGGCTGGCTGAACTTGCGGCGATCGCTGCGAAGGCGGACGCCTATGGCCGTTCCGATATGGGCGCGGGCACAACCGTAAATGTCGAATATGTCTCCGCAAACCCGACCGGGCCAATGCATATGGGCCATTGCCGAGGCGCGGTGGTGGGCGATGCGCTCGCCAGCCTGCTCGAATTTGCCGACCATTCGGTGGTGCGCGAATATTACATCAATGATGCGGGCGGCCAGGTCGACGTGCTCGCCCGCTCTGCGCATCTGCGGTACCGCGAAGCGCTGGGCGAGGATATCGGCGCGATCCCAGAGGGGCTCTATCCCGGAGACTATTTGAAACCGCTCGGCGCGGCGCTCGCAAAAGAGCACGGCGATGCCTATGCGGGTGCCGATGAAAGCGAATGGCTGGCGCTGTTCCGCAAGCAATCGGTTGATGCCATGATGGAGCTGATCAAGGCTGATCTGGCGGTGCTGGGCATTCATCACAATGTCTTCGCCTCAGAGGCTCAGCTGCACCGCGAGGGCAAACCTGATGCCGCCGAGGCGTGGCTGCGCGAACATGATCTGGTCTATGATGGCGTGCTTGAAGCGCCCAAGGGCAAGGCCCCGCCAGAAGATTGGGAGCCGGTGGAGCTGCCGCTGTTCCGCTCAACAAAATTTGGCGATGATCAGGACCGGCCGATCAAGAAGTCCTCCGGTTCCTGGACCTATTTTGGCGCCGATCTCGCCTATCATATGCAAAAGGCGCAAACCGCCGATGCGATGATCAACATCTGGGGCGCGGATCACGCTGGCACGGTTAAGCGGATCAAAGCTGCAGTCGCGGCGCTGGGCGAGGGGCAGGGGAGGCCTACCCCGTTCGACGTGAAACTGGTGCAAATGGTTCAGCTGCTGCGCGGCGGTGAGCCGGTGAAGATGTCGAAACGCTCTGGCACCTTTGTGACGCTGGCCGATGTGGCGGGCGAAGTGGGCAAGGATGTGGTGCGTTTCACCATGCTGACACGCAAGCCTGAAGCGCAGATGGAGTTCGATTTCGCCAAGGTGGTCGAGGCGAGCAAGGACAATCCGGTCTTCTACGTTCAATATGCGCATGCGCGGATCCGTTCGACCTTGCGTAAGGCGGCTGAGGCTGGCCTTGCCCCATCAGGTGAGAATTTGGCGCAATTGGGCGATGAAGAGCTGGCTCTGATCCGCTTTGCCGCGCAATTCCCGCGCGAGATTGAGGCCGCCGAAAAAGCGCGCGAGCCGCACAGGATCGCCTTTTATCTTTATGATTTGGCCTCAGAGCTTCACACTTTCTGGAACCTCGGCAATGATTCGCCGCAAAAGCGCTTCATCTTGGAACAAGATGCTGGTTTAACGGGCGCACGGCTTTTCCTTGCTGATGCAATCGGGCAAGTGATCCGTAATGGTCTCGGCGTGCTCGGCGTTGAGGCGGTGGAATCTATGTGAGAGCCGAGAGGCTTTTAATGGAAGGGGCCGCAGGCGGTGATGTTTGCGGGCGACAATTATGAGCGATGCAGCCGAACTCGACTTGTCAGAAGAAGAAAGCCTGCCGTGGCTGGAATCCGATGAAGAAGATGATGATGGCGGTGTAGATACCGCGCGGATCATTGGCTTTGCCGCGATCCTGCTGGCCCTATTGGCCGGAGTGATCGGAGCGGTGTGGTTCGTCACCAACAAGACGGGCGATCAGGAATTGGTCGCCGATGGCAGCACAATTGTCGCGCCAGAAGGCCCTTATAAAGAGCGCCCGGATGACCCCGGCGGTAAAGAATTCGCAGGCACGGGCAATGTTGCCCCGGCGGTTGGCGAAGGCCAAAGCCGTGACGGCGTGGTCGCCGACGCTGGCGAAGCGGCGGGTTCAGCCTCTGAAAGTGGCGCTGGCGCGGGCGGCTCTGATGCGGCTGGCGCTGCATCAAGCAGCAGCTCGGCCAGCTCTGGCCCAGCCATTGCGACCCGCAGCACCGAGGATAAGCCCGCCGCGAACAGCGGCGTTGGCGTGCAAGTTGGCGCCTACGGCAGCCGGGCAAAGGCCGAGGCTGGCTGGGTCACGCTCACACGTCAAACCAGTGTTCTAAACGGTGTGCGTCACCGCGTCCAAAAGGGCGAGGCGGACATCGGCACGGTCTACCGGCTGCAAGCGGTGGCGGGCAATCTTGCCGCTGCGCAAAAGCTCTGCACCGATCTCAAGGCCGACGGCGTTGCCTGCCAGGTGAAGCGTTGAGGCGAGAGGCTCAGCCACTTTTCCCCACGGATCAGGGTTACCGCGCTTGATTGAACCGGGTGCGCCTGCAAGGTTTCGCCAATGACACCGGCCATCTTTGGACTTTCTGGCCCTGCGCTAACCGAGGAGGAACGCGCCTTCTTTAAGGAGGCCGATCCGGCTGGCTACATCCTGTTTGGACGAAATTGCGAAAATGCTCAGCAGCTGCGCGCACTGACCGATGATCTGCGCAGTCTGCATGGCCGCGACCGTCTGCTGGTCTCTATTGATCAAGAGGGCGGCCGGGTCGCTCGACTGCGCCCGCCAGAATGGGCACCCTATCCCGCTGGAGAAGCGTTCGACCGGCTCTATCAAATTGCGCTTACCAGCGCGATTGAGGCCGCGCGGGCAAATGCTCATGCGATGGCGCTGGAGCTGTCGGCGATGGGCATTACGGTGGATTTCCACCCGCCGCTCGATGTCCGCCAGCCCAATGCACACGATGTGATCGGCGACCGCGCCCTCGGCAGTGATCCGGTGCAAGTCGCCGCCATCGGCCGCGCGATCCTGGATGGGCTGGCGCGCGGCGGAGTGACCGGCTGTATCAAGCACATGCCGGGCCATGGCCGCTCCATGACCGACACGCATAAGGAAATGCCGACGGTCACCGCCAGTGCGGAGGAATTGGAGCATGACATTGCCCCGTTCCGCTCGCTAGCCTCTGCTCCGATGGGCATGACCGGCCATTTGCTGTTCACCGCATGGGATGCGGACAATCCGGCGACATTGTCATCCAAGGTGATTACCGAAATTATTCGCGGCGCCATTGGCTTTGACGGCCTGCTGCTAACCGATGATATCGATATGGAGGCGCTGGAGGGCACCATCCCAGAGCGCTCGGCCAAGGCGTATGCTGCGGGCTGCGACATTATCCTCAATTGCTGGGCTAAAATGGATGATATGCGCGGCATCGTGGAGGCTCTGCCCACCATGTCTGAGGCGACGGCAACGCGGCTCGACCGCGCGCTGGAAAGCACTCAGGTCCGCGATGACCTGGGCGAGGCATCAGAATTGCTCGCAAAGCGTGATGCTCTGCTAAACATTGCGGAGGCGGCGGCATGAGCTCAGATGGTTTCATGCTAGAGGGCGGCAGCGGCGAAAAGCCGGAACCGGGCAGCGTGAACAGCGCGGGTGAAGCGCATTGGGGCGATCCCGATGGCGCAGCTTCTGAAAAGAGCGAGCGTGAGAAGGCGCTCTATCTGGAGCTGGATGGCTGGGAGGGACCGCTCGATCTGTTGCTTGACCTAGCGCGCAGGCAAAAGGTTGACCTTCGGCAAATCTCGATCCTCGCGCTGGTCGACCAATACCTCACCTATGTTGAGGAGGCGGAGGCCATGCGGCTGGAGCTGGCCGCCGATTACCTCGTGATGGCGGCATGGCTCGCCTATCTCAAATCCGCGCTGCTCCTACCCAAGGATGAGCAGGAAGACCCAAGCCCAGAAGAGCTCGCGATGCGTCTGCAATTGCGGCTCCAGCGCCTCGGCGCAATGCGCGAGGCAGCGGCCCGGCTAATGGGGCGCGACCGGATCGGGCGCGACATTTTTACGCGCGGCGCGCCAGAGGGTCTGCGCATTGATCGCAAGACGCAGTGGAAGTGCGACAGTTTCTCGCTGATTCAGGCCTATGGTCAGGTGAAGGCGCGCACTGCGCCGCGCATTTATCATGTCTCTGATCGTCCGGTTATGACGCTCGACAGCGCGCTGGAGCGGGTCTCCTCCATGCTGGGTGTCACGCTCGATTGGATGGAAATCCGCGACTTCTTGCCGCCGCATGCAGAGCCGAAATTGCGCAAGTCCGCGCTCGCTTCCAGCTTTGTTGCTGCGCTTGAGCTCGCGCGGCTGGGCCGGGCAGAGCTGTCTCAGGAAGTGGCTTACGGCGCATTGCGCATTCGCCGCCTGCGAGAGAAAGTGAGCGCGCAGTGAGCGAGGTGCCAAGCGAGATTGCGCGCAGCGTCGAGGCGACACTGTTTGCCTCTGAAGAGCCGATGAGCATCGAGGCGCTGGGCACGCACCTGGGCGGGATGAGCCATTCCGATGTGCGCGACGGCTTAAAAGAGCTGAGCGAGTTTTACGACAAGCGCGGCGTCCATCTGGTGGAGCGCGGCAAGCGCTGGCATTTTGAGACGGCGCCGGACCTGGCGCATTTGCTGCGCCGAGAGCGCGAGCAGGTCCGCCGCCTCAGCCGCGCCGCAACCGAAGTGCTGGCCATCATCGCCTATCACGAGCCGGTGAGCCGCGCCGATATCGAATCCATTCGCGGGGTTCAGACCGCCAAGGGCACGCTCGACGTGCTGATGGAGGCGGGCTGGATCAGGCTGGCTGGCCGCCGCGATGTGCCCGGCCGCCCGGTTATTTATGCGACGACGCCAGAGTTTCTCGATCACTTCGGACTAAGCTCGCGCCGCGATTTGCCGGGGATTGACGAGCTGAAAGCTGCCGGCCTGCTTGATCCGGTTGATGATGCACTGGAAGAAGCGATGAGCCCGGACACCGGCGATACGGACGAGGCGGAAGCGGAGGCTCTGGACAGCCCTGACACCGAGGAAAGCGCCGTCTCAACTGACCCTGAAACCGGCTCTCCGACGCCTACATTGGATTAGCGACTGGCGCAGCGCCGCCATCGCGCCTATATTAGCGTCTCAAGTTAAGCAGAGAAAGTCATTCCCCCATGGGTTTTAGTGTCTGGCAAATCGCCATCGTCGCCGTTGTGGTCCTCATCCTGTTTGGGCGAGGCCGTATTTCAGAAATGATGGGCGATTTCGGCAAAGGCATCTCAAGCTTCAAAAAGGGCATGAGCGAAGATGTCGACGCGCCTGCCGCCAAGCCATCAGAGCCCGCCGGGCAGATTGAACCGCCAGCGGACAAGAGCGCGGCGGCGAGCGAGACCGCATCTGCAGAGCAGAAAGACGCCTCCAAGTAACCTCTGAACAGAGAGCGGCAATGCGCCGGACCAGCTAAATATGTTCGATTTAGGCGCCGCAGAATTGCTCGTCATCGTGATTGTCGCGGTGATCGTGATCGGGCCAAAGGACTTGCCTTTGGCAATGCGCACGGCTGGGCGCTGGATCGGTCAGGTCCGCAAGGTATCCTCGCATTTTCGCACAGGCCTCGACGCGATGGTGCGCGAGGCTGAGCTCGAGGATATGGAAAAGAAGTGGCAGGCGCAGAACGAAGAGATCATGAAGCGTCAGTCGGGTTCGGCAGAGACGGCCGTTGGTGAGCCGGTGATGACCGGACCTCCACCCGCCGCGCCAAAGGCCCAGACCGCTGAGGTGGCAAAGCCTTCTGCGCCTGAGCCAGCCACGGCGGAAGCGAAAGCGCCCGCAAAGTCTAAGGCAAGAGCGAGCACCAAGTCAGCGAGCAAGGCGGCAAAGAACAAAGCGGACGATGCCGCCGAAACTGCGGCGAAAGAGCCGGAACTGCCGCTTGCTGCGCGCCCCAAGGCCAAAGCCAAGCCAAAGACTAAGAAGGCAGCACACGCTGAGACGGCTTCAGAAAGCGCGCCCAAATCCAAGGCAAAGACAAAGCCGCGTGCCAAAGCGAAGCCAAAGCCATCGACGAAGAGCGAGGGCTAGAGATCGGCAATGGCTCTGGGAATAAGAGATATCGACGAGACGCAGGCGCCGCTGCTTGATCATTTGATCGAGCTGCGCAGTCGCCTGGTGCGCTCGGTCATTGCGCTGATGCTCGCGTTTTGTGTCTGCTTTTATTTTGCGGACCAGATACTAGGCTTCTTGATCCAGCCGTTGAAAGACGCCTTTCCAGAGGGCGAAGGCCAACTGATCTTCACCAAGCTCTACGAAGTGTTCTTCGTTGAGCTGAAGGTTGCTTTGTTCGCTGGATTCTTCATCAGCTTCCCGGTGATCGCGAACCAGCTCTGGGCCTTCATCGCGCCGGGCCTCTACGCGAAAGAGAAGAAGGCATTCCTGCCGTTTCTTCTCGCAACACCGGTGCTGTTCTTGGCAGGCGGTTCACTGGCCTACTTTATAGTTATGCCGACTGCGTTTCGATGGTTTTTGACCTTTGAGGGAGAGGCTGGCGGGCTCACGATCGAGGCTCTGCCCGCTGCTGGCGACTATCTCAGCCTGGTTATGCAGTTCATCCTAGCCTTCGGGGTCAGCTTTTTGCTCCCGGTCTTGTTGCTCCTGCTGAACCGCGCAGGCATTGTTACGCGGGCGCAGTTCGTTGCCGCTCGCCGCTATGTGATTGTTGGCGTGGTGGCGCTTGCCGCGATTGTGACGCCGCCGGATCCGGGCTCGCAGGTGATCCTGGCTGTGCCGCTATTACTGCTGTTTGAAGGCTCGCTGGTGCTGATGCGCCTGCAAGAGCGCGGGCAGCGTGCGGATGAGGATGCTGATAGCGACGATGCGGATGCTGCGGAAGATGCAAGTGTTGTGGGCGCCGAAGACGTAGCTTCTGCTACTTCCGGGTCAGATGATGAGATTGCCAGCTAAGGCGATCTTGTGGAGGCCCTAGGGCCTGAAGTGTGCCCAAAGTGCCCGGGCATCATCACACAGAAGTGCTAGGGTTCAATCTACTTGCCGGTCGCTGCCAAATGCTTCGACGCGAGGATCGCTTCAACAACTGGCCGTTTCAAAAGACCAAAAAAACGGGGCCCCGAAGGACCCCGTAATTCGTATTGATGTTGTTTCGCCTATTAGGCGCTGACGGGATCGTCGTCGCCGTCTGCAGCGATGATAATGCCACCGATGACAGCAGCTGCTGCCAGAAGGGCGATGATGATGCCTGAAGAGCCGCCGCCGATTTCGCTTTCGCCTTCGACTGGAGCAGCCGAACGGTCAAATGCGGCTTCTGCGATAGCCGGGGTTGCTGCGAGCGAAACTGCTGCTGTTGCAGCGGCAAGCGTACGGAATTTCATCAATATTCTCCTGATTGATTCTTATTAAACTCAGAATTCGTTGGTTAATTAGGCGATCTATTAGTTCATGGCAACCCTAATCTTGAGCGAAGCGCCGCCATTTCGGTTCTTAAAATCCTTCGTTTTCAGTGATGTAGCGAAACATCCTGCAATCTGATGCATTTTTGCAGCACTTTGAAGTGCGGAAAATGCTGCAACTGCTCACTGAGCCACTCTCCAAATAACGTCCGAACCCCGAATCGGTTCTTGCTGCTTTAATCACCTGCGCAGCTCGGTTTGAACATACGCAAGATCGCCTAGCGATTTGTGCAAAGCAGCGGTTCCGACCGCCGCAAACAATTCACTTTGTGATCAATTGGACAATGCCCCTGTGATGCGCCGCGCGCAACCACGCAGAGCTCGCGTGGGCTTAGCGCGCGACGACTTGCTCGCCGCCAACCCACACTTCGCTGATCTGCGTTGTGCGGATATCCGCAGGTGATGCCAGCATTGGATCACGGTCGACCAGCAAGAAGTCGGCGCGTTCGCCGGGGATCAAGCGACCAAACCGGCCATCGGCAAATCCGGCATAGGCAGCATCCGCGGTAAAGGCGCGCAGCGCTTGCTCACGGCTGACGGTTTCTTGCGCGCGCCAACCGCCGAACGGCTCACCATTTGCATCCGTGCGGCTGATTGCGACGGCAATGCCAGCGAACGCATCAGCTGGCTCAACCGGCGCGTCAGAGCCAAAGGCAAGGCGGCCACCGACATTCAAAACGCTGCGCCAAGCATAGGCGCCGCCGAGGCGGTCTGGGCCCAAACGCGCCTCTGCCATCAGGCGGTCAGAGGTTTGGTGGAGCGGCTGCATCGAGGCGATGATCCCAAACTTGCCAAAGGTTGGCAGGTCTGCTGGATCGGCGATCTGAGCGTGTTCGATCCGCCAGCGCCGATCGCCGGTGTAGCTTGAATTGAGCTCTTCAATCGCGGCCAGCACATCGGAGTTCGCCGCATCACCAATGGCATGGACGGCGGGCTGAAAATTATCGAGGGCGGCGCGGCTCATCAAATTGCGCAATTGTGCTTGCGACAGCAGCGGCAGACCGCGTGTGCCTGGCTCATCGGCATAGGGTTCCTTCAGCGTCGCTCCGCGCGAGCCCAATGCGCCGTCGAGATAGAGCTTAATCCCGCCCATGCGCAGGCGGTCATTGTAGAGCCACGGGGTCGGGCCGGGGCCGCCGATCAGCGACATGGTCTCAATATCGCGGGCGTAGGACATGATCCGCATCTTGAGCGTGCCATTGTCGCCCGCGCGGCGGTAGGTCTGCCAATCTTCAATCGATGTGCCCATGTCAGCGGCAGCGGTCACACCATTCGCGAACAGGATCTCCTGCGCCTTGCGCAGCGCCAGATCGCGGTCTTCCGGGCGGGGAGGGGGCACAACTGCATTCACCAGACTTTCTGCCGCATCCACGAAGACGCCTGCGGGTTCCTGGCTGCCAGCCTTGCGGATTATCCGCCCGCCGCTGGGTGATTGCGAGGCGGCTGTGACGCCGGCTGGCTTCCATTGCCTTGGTATTGGCCCAGCTCGCATGGCCATCGACCCGGCTTAGCCAGACCGGGCGGTCAGACACAACTGCGTCCAATTCCTCGGCGGTCGGGAAGCGGCCAAGCCCCCATTTCTCTTGGTTCCAGCCGCGCCCGAGGATCCAGGGCCGCCCTGGGTTCTCGGCGGCAAACTCTGCGATTTTTTCCAGCGCGTCTTCGAGCGAGGTGGTTTGCGACAGATCCAGCGTAAGCGCGCCAAAGCCAACGCCCATCACATGCAAATGCGCATCGATCATCCCGGGCAGCATGACCCGGCCTTCGCCGTCCACGCCAAAGTCGATATCGCTGGGGCGTTCCTCGCCGCGCTCGACCAGATCAGTGATCTTGCCCTCATCGTCGAACACCAATCCGACAAAGCGCTTCAGCTCGCCGTCCTCGCCAATGGTGATGCCGTCGACATTGTAGACCAAGGTGTCTGCCGCAGCGGGGCTGGCGCTGAGCGCAAGAATGGCAGTGGCAGCGCCAAGCGCGGCGGTGAATTTGCGGATCATATCTCTGTCTTAGTCCTTCTTGGCTTGCGGCAGCCGGGTGATGAGCGCGCTGGTGTCTCGGCGACCGCCGCCCCCTGCTTGCATTTCGGCATAGAATTGATCGACCAGCGCTGTCACGGGTGATGACAGCCCCAGGCGGTTTGCTTCATCAAGGGCATAGCCCAAATCTTTGCGCATCCAATCGATGGCAAAGCCGAAGTCGAAGCTGTCGGCTGCCATGCTGGCCCAGCGATTGTCCATTTGCCAGCTTTGCGCCGCGCCGCCTGAGATCGCTTGATAGGTTTTGTCCATATCAAGGCTTGCCGCCTCGGCGAGCCGTATGGCTTCGGACAGGCCAGCCAGCACGCCTGCGATGCACATTTGGTTGGCCATCTTGGCGGTTTGCCCAGCGCCGACATCGCCGACATGGACGATCGATTTGGCGTAGCAATCCATCACCGGCGCAGCGCGGGCTAAGGCCTCTTCGCTGCCGCCGCACATGATGGCGAGCTGGCCGTTCTCAGCGCCCGCTTGGCCGCCAGACACCGGGGCATCGACGCAATCTACGTCTTTTTCTACGCAGGCAGCCGCTAGCCGCCGCGCCATATCCGCCGACACGGTCGTGTGATCGACCAGCAAAGCACCCTCGGTCATCGCGCCGAGAACCCCGGTCTCGCCGAAGGTCACGCTGGCGAGGTCTTCATCATTGCCGACGCAAGTGAAAACAATGTCCGCGCCGCTTGCCGCCTCGGCATGCGTTGCGGCGAAAGTAACTTCGAGGCCTTCCTTCGCCCATGCGTCCTGCCATTTCGCGGCACGCTCCGGTGAACGGTTGTAGGCTCTGACTTTGTGGCCTGCGCGTGCGAGATGCCCGGTCATCGGGCCGCCCATCACGCCAAGCCCGATAAAGGCGATTGTCAGGTCTGAATTCACTTGGGTTTTGCTCATGACACGAGGCAGTAATGGCAATTGCCGCACCTGCCAATAAAGCAGATCACGCAATTGGGTTTGCCCTTCGCAACGCAAAGGCTTACTCGCCCCGGCACTATGACAGCACAATCTGCCTCTGCCGCCGCATCAGCCCCCGCATCTCGCGGCCTTGCTGACCTAACCCTTGATCATGTGCGCGCCGCGGCTGCGCGTATTGATGGCGCGGTTGTGAAAACGCCGATGATGCACTCGATTACACTGTCGCAGATTACCGAGGCGGAGATTTGGTTGAAGTTTGAAAACCTGCAGTTCACCGCCGCCTATAAAGAGCGCGGCGCGCTCAACGCACTGCTGCAACTGACCGATGAACAGCGCGCTCGCGGTGTGATCGCCGCCTCTGCTGGCAATCACAGCCAAGGCCTTTCTTATCACGGCACGCGGCTGGGTGTGCCCGTCACAATCGTGATGCCGCGCACCACGCCGACTGTTAAAGTGATGCAGACCGAAAGCGTGGGCGGCAATGTTGTACTCGAAGGCGAGACCTTTGACGATGCGAACGCCCATGCGCGCAAGCTGGAGCAGGAAATGGGGCTGACATTTGTGCACCCGTTCGATGATCCGCATGTGGCCGCTGGCCAAGGCACCGTCGCTTTGGAGATGCTGGAGCAAAAGTCTGACCTTGATTGTCTGGTCACCCCGATTGGCGGCGGCGGTCTGATCTCTGGCATGTCGACGGTTGCCCACGCGCTCAATCCCGACATTGAGATTGTCGGCGTTCAGGCCAGCCTGTTTCCCAGCATGTATGCGCGGATCAAAGGCGAAGACCGGATCTGCGGCGGCGACACTCTGGCGGAAGGCATCGCGGTCAAACAGCCAGGCGAATTCACCAGCAAGGTGATCGCCGAGCGCGTCGATGACATCCTGCTGGTGGATGAGCTGGCGCTCGAAAAAGCGGTCGCTTTGCTGCTGCAAATTGAGAAGACCGTGGTCGAGGGCGCGGGGGCGGCGGGTCTAGCGGCGGTGCTCCAACATCCAGAACGCTTCGCTGGAAAATCCATCGGCATGGTCCTGTGCGGCGGCAATATCGACACCCGTTTGCTCGCCAACGTGCTGCTGCGTGACCTGGCGCGGCAAGGGCGGCTCGCGCGTCTGCGAGTGACTTTGCAGGATCGGCCGGGCGCTTTGTTCAAGGTCATGCGGCTGTTCGATGCGCACAATGTGAACATCATCGAGATCTACCACCAGCGCATCTTCACGACGCTGCCCGCGAAGGGCCTGATCACTGATATTGAGTGCGAGGCGCGCGACGCGGATCAGCTCAATGCCTTGGTCGCGGCCCTGCGTGAGGCGGATTACAAAGTGACTGTGGCTGAGCTCGCGTAGGCTGCTTTCCACCCGGTTACGCGTTAACCCCTAGCAATCAAACTGTATCCGGATTGGTGTCAATCCCAATTCCTGCCCCACGCAATTGCGCCATTCCTGCGGCAAAATGTGCAAAGTAAGCCTTTATTAACCCTGATTTGTGGTTAAGATACTTTTACTGCGGCGACCAAACAGGCATAAGAATGTCTTAACGCCCAACCCCCTGATTCACCCTTTGCACAAGGACTCAAGGCAAACCCGTGACGGCCCCGATCCGCTTTCCTCGTTTCTTTGTTACCAGCCCTGCGCCTTGCCCTTATTTGCCGGGCAAGAGCGAGCGCAAAGTCTTTACAGAGCTTAAGGGCGGGCACGCGGATCAGCTGAACGAAGCGCTTGGCCGCATTGGTTTTCGCCGCAGTCAGACCGTGGCTTACCGGCCCAGCTGCATTGATTGCCAGGCATGCGTTTCCGTTCGAGTAGTCTCGGAAGAGTTTAAACCTTCCAGCACGCAAAAACGGCTGATGAAGCGCAACAAAGATCTCGTTGTGACAGAGTGTCGCCCATGGGCGACCGATGAACAATTTGAGCTGCTGGCAAAATATCTCAGCGCGCGCCATCCCGATGGCGGCATGGCGGCAATGGATGAGCTCGATTACGCCGACATGGTCGAGCATACGCCGGTCACCAGCTATGTTGTCGAATACCGCGAGCCGAGCGAAAATGGTGAGCCGGGCCGTTTGGTCGGCGCCTGCCTGACCGATCGCCAAGGCGACGGTCTGTCGATGATTTACAGCTTTTATGATCCCGATCATGAAGCACGCGCGGGGCTTGGCAATTTTATCATTCTCGACCACATAATGCGCGCTGCGGAGCAAGGGCTTCCCTACGTCTATCTCGGCTATTGGGTCGAGGGATCGCCGCGGATGCAATATAAGGTGCGCTATCGCCCGCTCGAACGGCTGACCCGTGAAGGCTGGCAACGTATGTCCGATGAAGAGCAAAGCGAGCTTATTGCTGAGGCCACCGCGCCCAAAAACTCGCTTGACGAGCCGATCAAAGGCGCGCGCGGTAAAGACGGCCAACCGGTCAAATTCCCAGCGACATAATATCCTGACATTGCGGAGCATATGGCTCGCTGCGGCGATGGGCTGCGCCGTGCATGGCCCCTATGCCTATGCCCAGGATGCCTCGCCTGACCTGGCCCAGCCAGCCGAAAATCAGCCCGCCGCGGAGGGTGATGCCCAGAGTGCGGTGCCCCTAGAGAACCCGAGCCAAGAGCCAACAACTCCAGCACCTGCCGCTCCGCCGCCGCCGCGTTCGCTCGAAGAGCTGATCCCAGATAGCGCAGTGGAGAATGCAGAGGGCTGGGCGACGCAGGGCGCGGGCCCGGAGGCGACGCCAGCGGAGAGCTTTGAGTTAGCGAACGATCCCGTCGCCGATCTTGCAGGCGCGCCGGACCCGATCGCCGAAGAGCTCGAAACGCTGACAATCGCGGTGCCCGAACCGCTCACCCCTGACCCTGAGGTTGAGGCGCTGGCGGAGATCAATGCGCCCGATCTCATCGACCTGCCGGAGCTCGCCCGATTCGACATATCTGACGAATTGGAGCTCGGTTTTCCCGCCGATGCAGAGGGCTTCCCGGAGCGCGCGGCTTTTCTCGCCCGATTTGAAGCACTTTCCACCGTAGAAACTTTGAGCGGCAGCGAAGCCAGCATAGCGCAATTGGCGGCGCGCGCGCGGGCCGATCAAGACCTGCTCCAACGCACTTTGCGCAATTATGGCTATTACGATGGCCAGGTGATCCGCCAGCTGTCCGGCGTGCGCCCCGGTGAAGACACCGCCAGCGTGCGCCCGCGCGCCCGTTTCGATATTCTACCCGGCCCGCGATACTCGTTTGGCGAGATCGACCTAGGCGCTCTTTCCGGCGCGCTCGATTATGTCGATCTGCGCAATGCCTTTGCCATCCAATCTGGCGATCCACTGTATGCCGACCGGATTGTTGAGCAGCAGATTGTGCTCGATACGGCTCTCGGAGAACGCGGCTATCCCTTTGCCGAGATCGATGAGCCGGACCTCCTGATTGATCACGCAAGGCGCGAGGGCGATTTGACGCTGCCAGTTGAGCCGGGCGGTAAATATGTCTTCGGCGAAGTCACCAGCAGCGAGCCGGAGTTCCTGTCTGGCAAGCACCTGTCGCGGATTGCCCGTTTTGAGCCGGGCGACACCTATCAGCGCAGTCTGGAATTTGACCTGCGCCGCGCGGTCACCGCGACGGGACTGGTCTCGACCGTCACTGTGACGCCCAGAGAAGTCGCCCCGCCAAGCGGCGACGAGCCCGGCGTGGTCGCGCTCGACGTTGGGGTTGAGAAGGCCAAGCTGCGCACGATTTCTGGCGCGATTGGCTTTGGCTCTGAGGACGGCCTGAAGGTTGAGGCCGGGTGGGAGCACCGCAATCTCTTCCCACCAGAGGGCGCGCTGAACGTGCGCGGTATTCTCGGCACGCGTGAGCGGCTCGCCAGCCTCAGCCTCAAACGCAGCAATTTTCGCGCGCGCGATCAGGTTCTGACGCTGGATGCCTATGCCAGTGATATCGAAACCGAGGCAGTCGATGCCCGCACAATCGGCCTGCGCGGCACTTTCGAGCGTCTGTCCAACCTGCTGTTCCAAAAGCCATTCAGCTGGGCGCTGGGCGGCGAGCTGCTCTATTCTGATGAGCGCAACCAAGGTGTTGATGGCGCGGAATCTCCGCGCCAGGACTTCGTCATTGGCGGTCTGTTTGGCCGCGCAACCATTGATGCCAGTGACGATCTGCTCGACCCGGCCAGCGGTTACCGGCTCACCGGTTTCCTCGCGCCTGAGGTCTCGCAATCGCGCGGGGCAACCAGCTTCTATTTCCGCAGCGAAGCGGATGCGACCTATTACCAATCGATCGGCTCTACCGTTCTCGCCAGCCGCGCCAAATTCGCGACCATTCAGGGCGCGGGCGTTGATGCCATTGCGCCATCGCGGCGGCTTTATGCGGGCGGCGGCGGGTCGGTGCGCGGCTATGGTTTTCAAGCCATCGGGCCGCGCAATCCCGACACGGGAGAGGCCACGGGCGGACGCTCTCTCGTTGAATTCTCGCTGGAGGCGCGGATTGAAACCGGTCTGTTTGACGGCGCGGTTGAAGTCGTGCCCTTCATCGATGCGGGCTCCGTGTCGGTCGACAACACGCCGGACTTTGGCCTGATCCGTGTTGGTGCAGGTGTGGGCCTGCGCTACAAGACCGGGTTCGGCCCGATCCGCGTCGATGTTGGCGTGCCGCTCAACCCCAATGAGTTCGACAGCCCGGTCGTCGTCTATGTCAGCCTTGGGCAGGCCTTCTGATGAGCGACGAAGCTGCAATCGAAGAGCAAGCCGATAGCCCGCCGGTGAAGCGTAAACGCCGCTGGGCCAAGCGGCTTGGGTGGGCGCTGGCGATCATCCTGCTGCCGCTCGTGCTGGCGGCTGCATTCTTGAGCACGCCCATTGGCAAGCGCTTTGTGACCGATCAGATCGCTCAGGTCGCGCCTGCATCGGGGCTGCGCTTTGAGGTCGGGCGGATCGAGGGGGATATTTACGGCCAGGCCACGCTGCACGATGTCACCGTGTTTGATCCTGTCGGGGAGTTTTTGACGATCCCAGAGGTCGATCTCAATTGGAACCCGCTCGCCTGGCTCACCAGCGGTCTCGACATTCGTGAGCTTAGCGCGCGGCGCGGCACGCTCAGCCGGTTGCCAGAGCTGCTTCCCGGCGACCCGGATGCGCCGATCCTGCCAGACTTCGACATTCGCGTTGATGAGCTGACGATCGACAGCCTGACGCTCTCCCCCGGCATTGCCGGTGAGGATGCTCAGCAAGTAAATCTGACCGCAGAGGCCGACATTCGCTCAGGCCGTGTCTTCGTTGATCTGGACGGAACATTGGGTAGTGAAGACCGCATTGCCCTTTTGCTGAACGCCATGCCCGATGGCGATGAGTTCGACATAAAGCTCGACTACGCCGCGCCAGCCGCAGGTGTGATTGCGCAGATGGCCGGGCTTGATCGCGGCTACCGCGCGCGCATCGACGGCGAGGGGACGTGGGCGAAATGGCTTGGCCATCTGCTGGTGGAAGAGACGGGCGGCGATGACGCAGCGCGCGTGGCAGGCTTTCAGATCACCAATCGCGCGGGCGAATACAGCCTGCTGGGACAGCTCTCCCCGCCGATCACTGGCAATGGGATTGCGGCGCGGGCATTGGGCGATGCACTGTCGCTGTCGTTGGTTGGAACGCTGGAGGCCAGCACCTTTGACGGGAAATTCGCTGCCGCCACGCGCGCATTGTTTGCGCGGGGTGAGGGCGCGGTTGATCTGGCTGACAACCGTTTTGATGACTTCGGGGTCAATGCTTTGCTGCGCGATCCGGCGCTGCTTGGGTCAGCTGTGTCGCTCGAAAACACCCGGCTTTCCGGGACCCTGAATGGCCCATTCCGCGAACTTGCCGCCGAGCATTCCTTGCAAATCGGCACGCTTATCGCTGGCGAGACAGAGGTCGCCAATATCGTCCAATCCGGCACGGCGCGCTATGATGGGGCCGGTTGGTCGCTGCCGCTCGATGCGACCAGCGGCGCGGTTACGACGGGCATCGCCGCGCTCGATCCGAAACTGACCAGCGGCATTTTGCGCGGCGGGCTCGATTGGCGCGAGGGGCGCCTCACCAGCGACAACCTGCGCCTTGTCTTTGAGACGTTCGGGGCCAATCTCACACTCAGAGGCGATACGTCGGCAGGCGTGTATGCTCTGGCCGGGCCGGTCAGCGCGCGCGGATTTAACCTGCCCGATATCGGCAGCGCCAATGCGACCGCGAAAATCCTGCTGAAATTGGGCGCGAATATCCCCTGGAGCCTGCGCGCGAACTTCGCAGGCGAGCTTTCCAGCATCGCCAATGAGACAGTCGCCAATGTCGCAGGCGGTCCGATAAAACTGCGCGGCGGGCTCTCGGTCGGCGGCAATTCGCCGTTCTCCTTCACCGCGCTGGAGGCAGACAGTCCGAAGCTATCTCTGGCTGCCGATGGCCGGGTAGTCGATGGCACGACCAGCCTTGTCGGCTCTGGACGGCACGCGGACTACGGCGACTTCACGATTGATGGAGCCTTCGGTGTCGAAGGCCCCCGTGCGACCTTGGTGTTCGCCGATCCCTTGCCCGCCGCTGGTCTTGCCAATGTCCGCGTTGCGATTGCGCCGAGTGACAATGGCTTTGCGATTGATACCGAGGGCGGCTCTCTGCTCGGCCCGTTCAAAGGCGCGCTGGGACTTGCCTTGCCCGGCGATGGTCCGGCGCGGATCGACATCTCAAGCCTCAAAATCTGGCGCACTGATGTGACCGGCGCGCTCGCCCTCGAAGAGCGCGGCCTGCGCGGAAACCTCGCGCTCAGCGGCGGCGGCATTGGCGGGTCAATCGCACTCGCGCCAGAAGGGACCGCGCAGGCCTTCGATGCCGATCTGACAGTTCGCGGCGCGCGCTTTGGCGGGACGACCACTTTGGCTTTGGCCAGCGCTGATATCAGCGCGAATGGTGCCTTCACCGAAGGCTCCAGCCGCATCAATGCCGACATTTCTGGCTCCGGTTTGGAATATGGCGCGCTGTTCATTGGGCGCTTTGCGGGCAAGGCCGATGTGACCAATGGCACAGGCAAAGCGACCGCCTCGATCGCCGGACGGCGCAGCGACCGCTTTGCGCTCAAATTTGATGGCGATATCGCGCCGCGCCGCCTCGCGCTCTTGGCTCGGGGAGAATTTGCCGGGCGCGACATTACGATGCCTCGTCGCGCTGTCCTGACTCAGGCTGAGGGGCAGGAGGGCTGGCGGCTTGCGCCAACGCAGGTCGGCTTTGGCCGCGGCTATGCCATCGTTGAGGGCGCGCTGGGCGGGGCGGAGACCGCCGTGCAGGCGAAGCTTGCCGATATGCCGCTCTCACTGGCCGATCTCGCGATTGCTGACCTTGGCTTTGGCGGCGTCATCTCTGGCCTGATCGATTACCGCCAAACGGGCAGCGCGCCGCCGAGCGCCAACGCCAAGGTGGAGATCAAGAACTTCACCCGTTCCGGCCTCGTCCTATCCTCGCGCCCGGTCGATGTGCTCGCGGTGCTCGATCTAACGCCGAGCCGATTGAGCGGCGGCGCGGTTCTGCGCGAAGAAGGCAACCGGCTTGGCCGGGTAAAGGCGGACATTACTGGGGTGCCGCTGAATGGCGCTTTGATGGACCGGCTGCGGCGCGGGCGCTTGGCTGCGGATTTGAATTACAACGGCCCGGCTGAGGGCGTTTGGCGGCTTATCGGGATTGAGACCTTTGATCTGACCGGACCTGCGACCGTGTCCTCCAAAGTCACCGGCACGCTCTCCAATCCGGTCTTCAATGGCCGGGTCGCGAGTGACAATCTGCGGGTGCAAAGCGCGCTGTCCGGGACAGATATCGCCAATGTCGCCGTGCGCGGGCAATTTGCTGGATCGCGCCTGCGCCTGACCCGCTTTGCTGGGACGACCGCGCGGGGTGGCACCGTCAGCGGCAGCGGGTCCGTCAATTTCGCCGGATTGCAGTCGGGCCGCCCGCCGCAGATTGATCTGCGCGCGGCGGTCGATGATGCGCGGCTGCTCAACGCCAATGGCCTGTCCGCGACGCTGACTGGCCCCTTGCGGATTATCTCGGATGGCAGCGGCGGGACCATCGCTGGACGGCTGAGGATCAACCGGGCGAGCTGGGCGCTGGGCGTTGCGGCGGAAGATATGGCGCTTCCTGAGGTGCGCACCAGAGAGGTGAACACGCCGGTCGATGCGCGCCCCAGGACCGCCTCTGCATCAACCTGGCGCTATCTGGTGGATGCCAGCACAAACAGCCGGATTTCGGTCGACGGCTTGGGCCTCGACAGCGAATGGGGCGCGGACATTGCGCTGCGCGGTACGACCAGCGATCCGCGCATTGGCGGTGAGGCTAGGCTGGTGCGCGGAGCTTACACTTTCGCAGGCACAAGGTTTGATCTGACGCGGGGACGCATCGCCTTTGACGTGAACCAGCCGATCAATCCGCGCCTTGATATCGAGGCAGCAACCAGCGCGGACGGGGTCAATGTAACGGTCGCGATTGGCGGCAATTCCGAAAGCCCGGAGATCACCTTTGGCTCCAACCCGCAGCTGCCTGAGGAAGAAATCCTCGCCCGGCTGCTGTTCGGCGGTTCGATCACCAGCCTATCCGCCACCGATGCGCTGCAATTGGGCGCGGCCTTGGCGAGCCTGCGCGGCGGCGGCGGGATCGATCCGGTCAGCCAGCTGCGCAATGCGATTGGCCTTGATCAACTGCGCATTGTCAGCGCCGATCCCGCGCTTAATCGCGGCACCGGCGTGGCGCTGGGCAAGAACCTAGGTCGCCGTGTCTATGTCGAGATCGTGACCGACGGGCGCGGATATAGCGCCACCAGCGTGGAATATCGGATCACGCGCTGGCTTGCTCTGCTGGGCAGTGTGTCGACCATTGGACGGCAAAGCGTGGTGGCAGAGATCAGCCGCGATTACTGAACGGGCTCGGTGCTGGGTTTTGGCCTAGTCCACGCGGCCGCGCCCAAAACTAAGACGCATAGAGCTTTGCCTCCGCAGCTCGGCGCCGGGTCAGTCCCTTTAGCACGCGCCCGCCGGCCTTATTCCAGCGCGCAAATTCTCGCATCGCTCCATCGAAATCTCCGGCCTTGTGCTTGCGGGTCAAGGTCGCGCGGGCAATTGCGCCGGTGTTGTAGTGAAAGCTGACCATGGCATCGAATTGCGCCTGGTTGGTCGGAGCATCGCCGAGCGCGCGCGCGACATCGGCGGCGTAAAGCGCAAGGTCTTCCTCAAGCCGGGCGTCGCATTCTGCCTGGGTCCATACGGTGCCAGGACCAATCCGGTCATCCCTGCCAAGCCCGCGCCCAGTTGCGCCCCAGCCGATGGTCCACGGTTCGCTGCCCGTGCCGGGATCGGGATAGGCCTCGACCAGACCGTCTGTGCGCAGCCGCGCGCAGCCTTCAAACCGTTTGATCATGGCAATCCCTTGCTCGCCAACCCGCATTCCAGAGCGCGCGGATTTTATGATCGGTACAGAGACATGGCTGCGTGCCGGCCGACAGGCCGCTTCATCACCGCTGGCGCAATCGAGCGCGCGATCGAGCGTTGCGACTTCGGATTTGCGAAAGCCCCGGCCGAGCATTGCGCGGACGGCATCGAATAAGGGCTTGCGAGATTTTGAGGTGAGATCTGGCACGGCGGTCGCCTCCTTTTTGGAACAGAGGCGAACCTATTAGGCAGATTGTAGCAGAGTAGGAAAATGGAAAGTTTGCCCGGCAAAGGATGCAACTTTTACATCCTGTTACAATTCCAAAGCTCTATCTTAACATTTGAGGCGCAGGCCCCGCTGGATGAACGGGAACTCTTCTAAAATCGACGCACCGGTAAAAAACTGGGCGATCGGATGCATAGTGGGAGCGGCCTATTTTCTGGCCGCCTGCTTCTCCTTTGAACTCGCATTGGGGGTCAGCGGAGTTGCGACTCTTTGGCCTGCGAGCGGAATTTTCGTTTCGGCTTTGCTTCTCGCGCACCGCAATCAAATCGCTCCGATGGCTGTGGCCGTCGCCGCGGCCAGCATCATCGCCAATGTGCTTTACGGCGCGTCCCTAGGGACGGCGTTGGCATTTACCGCGGCCAATGTGGCTGAAGGCATTTTGATCAGCCAGCTGGTTATTCGCACCTCCGGCGTTCCGCGGACTCTGGACGATAAGCGCTGGCTTGCGACCTTCTTTGGCGCGGCCGTCGCCGGCAGCGCCGCAAGCGCGGCAGTTGCTGCCTTGCTCGCAGGCGAGCTGACGCTGCCCTTCTTCGTATCGTGGTTCACGACGGTGTGCCTCGGGATGCTGATCGTAACGCCATTGATCGTGGCCGCTGCGAATGAGTTTCCGCTCCAGTTTAAACAGGTCTCGCGCGGATCGGTGCTACGCTTTGGGCTTTTTACCACCGTCGTCGGGATTGTCTGCTGGGCCGCTTTGGCCCTTGGAGAGGGACAGTTTCTGTTCTTGCCAGTGATCGCAATTGCCGCTGCGACCTACGCCTATGGCTCACGCGGGGCCGCGATCAGCATCAGCCTTGTCGCAGTGATTGCCACGCTGGAGACTGATTTTTCAGCCCCGGTGATTGGCGAATTTGCGCTGCAATGGGACACGCTGTTCCTGCAATTTTATCTTCTCAGCCTGCTGTGTTCCGTCTGGCCGCTATCGGCGCTGATGGCGGAAAAGGAAAAGCTGATTGATCGCTATGCTCAGTCGACCGACCTTCTCAAACTGGCGGAGAAGACCGCGAAAGTAGGGCACTGGGCGCTGGAGCCGGACAATTCGACGCTGATCTGGTCAGAAGAAGTGTTCCATATCCACGGGATCGATCCCGGCGATCCAAAGCTGGGCGGGGCGATGCCGCTTGAAGAGGTCAGCTCGCTGAACCTCTATCACTCAGAGGATCAAGACAGGGTTCGCACCTTGTTGCTGGCCGCCATGGATGACCATTTGCCGTTTTCCTATGAGGCCCGGATTGTCAGACCGGACGGCGCGATGCGCTATGTGTCCAGCATTGGGCGCCCGCGATACGATGCATCGGGCGAATTCCGCGGCCTGTTTGGCACGTTTCAGGACATCACCGAGCAAACCGAAACGCTCGAAGCACTGCGCGTGGCGCGGCGTGATGCATTGCGCGAGGCGAAGACGGCGCTGCGCCTGTCAGAGACAGATGAGCTCACCGGCATTGCCAATCGCCGCAAGGCCTTTGGCGAATTGCGCGCAGCAGCCCGAGTGGCCAAGGTCAGCGGCGCGCCGCTGACAATCGCAATTTTCGATATCGATCACTTCAAGGCGGTTAATGATCGTCACGGTCACCATGCAGGCGACGTGGTGCTGAAACGCGTTGCGCAAATCGTGACCGAACAATTGCGCCCCGGCGACTGTGCTGGCCGGATCGGCGGGGAGGAATTTCTCGTGATCCTGCCCGGTGAAGACAGTGCGGCTGCGCAAGGCATTATCGAACGGCTGCGTCTCAAAGTCGCAGCGGAAGAATGGGATATCGCTGGTCTGAAGCAAGTGACCATGAGCGCCGGGCTGGCCGATGTGGCCGTGGATGAGAGCATTGAGAAATCGATGCAGAGGGCCGACCGCGCGCTCTATGATGCGAAGCAAAGCGGCCGAAACCTACTGCGCACTGCGGCTTAATCTCAGTCTAGACCTTTCAGGACAAACAAAAGGGGCGCCAAGATCACTCTTGGCGCCCCCTTGCTATCGTATGTCAGCGGCTGATTAGCTGCTGTAATACATGTCAAACTCGACAGGAGCCGGTGTCGTCTCAAGGCGCGATACCTCTTCCCACTTCAGCTCAGCATAGGCGTCGATCTGGTCTTTCGAGAACACATCGCCCTTCAGCAGGAATTCGTGGTCTGCTTCGAGAGCCTCAAGCGCCTCGCGCAAGGAACCGCAAACGGTCGGCACGTCAGCAAGCTCAGCTGGCGGCAGATCATAGAGGTTTTTGTCCATCGCCTCGCCCGGGTGGATCTTGTTTTCGATCCCGTCGAGACCCGCCATCATCAGCGCCGCAGAGGCGAGATATGGGTTGGCCAGCGCATCTGGGAAACGGAATTCAACCCGCTTGGCTTTCTCGCCAGCGCCATATGGAATGCGGCACGAGGCAGAGCGGTTGCGCGCTGAGTAAGCGAGCAGAACCGGTGCTTCAAAGCCTGGGACCAGACGCTTGTAGCTGTTGGTGGTGGCGTTGGTGAAGGCGTTGACGGCCTTTGCGTGCTTGATGACGCCGCCGATGTAGTAAAGGCAGGTTTCCGACAGGCCGGCATATTCGTTGCCAGCGAAGGTGTTCACGCCGTCTTTCCAGATCGACATGTGGGTGTGCATGCCGCTGCCGTTATCGTCCTTGATCGGCTTCGGCATAAAGGTCGCGGTCTTGCCATAGGCATGGGCGACTTGCTGCACGACATACTTATAGATTTGCACGCGGTCAGCGGTCTGAACCAGATTGCCGAAGGTAATGCCGAGCTCATGCTGAGCGGCGGCAACTTCGTGGTGATGCTTGTCCATGGGCAGGCCCATTTCCATCATCGTGGCAACCATTTCGCCGCGAATGTCGCTGGCGCTGTCTACCGGAGCCACTGGGAAATAGCCGCCCTTGGCGCGCGGACGGTGGCCCATATTGCCGCCTTCATATTCCTTGCCGGTGTTGGTTGGCAGCTCAATATCGTCGATCGCAAAGCCTGATCCGGCATAGCCGTCTTCAAAGCGGACATCATCGAACATGAAGAACTCAGGCTCTGGTCCGACATAGATCGTGTCACCAATGCCGGTTGATTTGAGATAGGCCTCGGCGCGTTTCGCGGTGGAGCGCGGGTCGCGGGCGTAGAGCTGGCCATCGGATGGCTCAACAATGTCGCAGAACAGGATCAGCGTCGGCGTTGCGCTGAACGGATCAACATAGGCGGTGCCCAGATCAGGCTTCAGGATCATGTCGGATTCGTTGATCGCCTTCCAGCCTTCGATGGACGAACCATCGAACATCAGGCCATCGTCAAGCGCGTCTTCGTCCATGACGCTGCCGCACATGGTGAGGTGCTGCCATTTGCCCTTAGGGTCGGTGAACCGCAGGTCCACCCATTCAATGTCATGTTCCTCGATCTGTTTTACGATGTCTTTTGCACTTGCCATGGTCTGTAATTCTCCAGCTTATCTGGTGGTTGCGCCCGCATATCTGCGAGCAGAGAGGGTGGTTGAAATTTAGATCGCGTCGTCGTTGGTCTCGCCCGTGCGAATGCGCAGGGCGGTCTCAATCGGCGAGACGAAGATCTTGCCATCACCAATGCGGCCGGTTTGCGCGGCTGCTGCGATAGCCTCCACCACGCGTTCGGCCAAATCATCGCTGATGACGACTTCGAGTTTTACCTTGGGTAGGAAATCGACGACATATTCGGCGCCGCGATAGAGCTCTGTATGGCCCTTCTGCTTAGCCAAAGCCGCGCGCCTCAGTTACCGTGATGCCGGATACGCCGATTTCATGCAGCGCCTCCTTCACTTCGTCGAGTTTGAATGGCTTGATGATTGCTTCGACTTTTTTCACGGCCCGGTCGGTCTCCCCTGTCAGGCGGTTATGGCCGCCTTATACTGTAACACGCGCGATCCAAGAATCGTGCCAATCTCTGTGATGGATTGGGTTAGATGATCTGGCCTGCTGCGCAAGGGCCATTCGTTTGAAATGGGTGCGGCGCAAGATCATGTCGCGCGTGGCGTCGCAGGGTGGAGCCTGCCCAAAGCACAGACTCTGATTGCCTAAAAATTAGGCAGAGGCTCGTGGTAATCCCTTAGGTCGCCGGTTTGCCTACAGGCGTAGACCCGTCGTCTCTGGCAGGCCGCACATGATATTGAGGTTCTGAACCGCCGCCCCGCTGGCCCCTTTGCCCAGATTGTCGAGCCGCGCGACGAGGCGTGCGTGATAGTCGCCGTCATTGCCGAACGCATAAAGCGTCATCGCGTCGCTAGCTTCCTCACCTTCGCGCACAATGAGCTCGGTCAGCGGCTCTGATGAGGCGACGGTTACGATGGATGACGAGCCGTAATTCTCTGCCAGAGCTTCACGCAATTGGTCCGGCGTCAGCTTGCTATCAATCGCGCCTAAGTGAAGCGGCACTTCGACAAGCATCCCGCGATAGGCGCGAACGACGGCTGGGGCGAAAATCACGCCGTGCTTAAGCCCGGCATGCAGCTTCATCTCGGGCCGGTGCTTATGCGCCATGTCGAGGCCATAGCTGCGAAAGGCGAGGTCGGGTTCGTCTTCAATCCGCTTGATCAGGGCGTTTCCGCCACCAGAATATCCACTCACCGCATTTACGGTATAGGGCCAGTCGGCTGGCAACAGACCGGCGCGTAATAGCGGCGCGACCAGCGCCAGAAAGCCGGTCGGATAGCAGCCCGGGTTGGAGACAAACTGCGCCTCGGCAATTTTGTCGTGCCCGATGATCTCCGGAAAGCCATAGGTCCACCCTTCCGCCACGCGGTGCGCGCTGGAGGCATCAATGATCCGTGTATTCGACCCTTCGGCCAGGGCCACGGCATCACGCGCTGCATCGTCGGGCAGGCACAGGATAGCGATGTCGGCTTCGTGCAAAGCCTCTTTGCGTGCGGTCTCGTCTTTGCGGCGGTCATCATCCAGCACCAGCAGTTCAAACTCGCTGCGCGCTGCCAGCCGCTCGCGGATTTCCAAGCCGGTTGTCCCGGCGGCCCCATCGATGAAAATGCGTGTTGTCATGCTGCGCTGTTTAGCCGCTGACGCGCGCTAAGCAACGCTGCTTAAACTATCGGCTTTGACATATCCGCTTGGCCCATCCGGACCAATCGTGGCCCAGGCCCAGTCGCCTGCGACATCCAGCAATTCGATTGCGCTGCCTGAATCGAGCGCTGTTACAAGCTCTGCGCCATCTTGCGGCTGGAGCAGCATGGATGCGCCATCGGCTGCAATTTTGCGGGCCTCTGGGATGACGTAATGCGCCGCCAGATGCGTGCCTGCCAATGCGATATGCGCCAGGTCACCGCGCAGCGGCAGAGTGCCGGGCTGAGGACGCGCGATCGGGCCGCTCAAACCGAGCACGCCTGATGGCACTTCGTATTTTTCAGCCTTGCTCATAGGAGCCTGGTCCCCTGTCACGGCCCAGCGCGTATCGCTGGGGTCCGGCGCGCTTATACGGCCAAAGCCTTTCGAGCAAGTTAGCCGCTGGCTAGCGGTGGAAAGCGAAGCTCAAATAGGCGCGCGTTCACTCGCCGCCATAGCGCGCTTTGAGCGCATGCCAGCTGGCGCGCAGACCGTATGCCGCGCCGCCCTTGCTGCGCCCAGGCTTGGGGAAGGGACGCCAGCCAAAGGTGTCGAAATGCGCCCATTCAATGCCTTCACCCACGAACTTGTCGAGGAACAGGCCCGCGACGCTCGCGCCCGCATAGGGGTTGCTTTGCGCGTTGGTGAAATCGGCAATGTCGGATTTGAGATAGTCGAAATACCCCTCCGGCAACGGCAAACGCCACGGCTCATCATCATTCGCTTTGCCCGCCGCAATCAAGTCAGCGGCGGTCTCGTCACGGCGCGTCATCAGCGCTGGGAAATCAGGGCCCAGAGCAATGCGCGCCGCGCCGGTCAGCGTGGCAAAATCAATGATCAGCTCCGGCTCTTCCTCGCTTGCGCGGGTCAGGGCATCGCCAAGGATCAGGCGGCCTTCTGCATCGGTGTTGTGGATCTCAACCTTGTGACCCTTGCGGCTATCCAGCACATCGCCGGGGCGGAATGCCGGGCCTGAGATCGCATTTTCAACCGCTGGCACAAACAGGTGCAATTGCACCTTCAGCCCGCCCCGCATGACCAGGCCCGCAAGCGCAATTGCGTGGGCTGCGCCGCCCATATCTTTCTTCATCAGGCGCATCGCCGACGGCTGGCTTGATATCGAGCCCGCCCGAATCGAAGCACACGCCTTTGCCAACAATCGCCAGCACCGGATCCTTGTCGCTGCCACCCTTGGCTTGCCAGGTGAGGTGCAGCATGCGCGGCGCGTGATGGCGCGCAGCGGCGCGGCCAACGGCGTGCACCATGGGATAGCCTTGCTCCAACGCGTCGCCCTTGGTCACTTTCAAAGTGCCGCCATAGGCCTTGGCGAGCTTTTCAAACTCTGCCTCCAATGCGGCTGGCCCCATGTCCTCTGCCGGTGTGTTGATCAGGTCGCGGACCAGCATCTCTGCCTCCGCTTCGGCGAGCAATGGCTCAATCGCTGCAGCCTGCTTGGTCAGCAACACGCGCGGGCTTAGCCGCGTTTTCATCCTCGCGGTAGCGGGTGAAGCGGTAGTGCGCGGTCAGCCAGCCAAACATCGCCGCGCCAGCATCGGCGTTCTCCAGCCGATATGTGCCTTCAGGCAGGGCCGCAGCCAATCCGGCCAGGCAATAGCTTGAAAGCTTGTCCTTATTGGCCACGCCGCCAACCGCGAACCAAGCATCGCCATCGGGTACAATGCCGGTTTGGCCAGCGCCGCCGGTGAATTTCTGCGCGGTCAGCGCGGCGCGCTGTCCCGTGCTTAGGGATTTCACCCAGTCCTCATACCCATCCTGCGTCACAAGATGGATCGAGACGGCGTCTTGCCCGCGGTCGGGCTGGATCAATTCTTTGGTATCATTCATACTTACGTCATTAGCTTTGAGCGACGACTTGTCACGCGCGAATTGTGCAGCTGGAAGGGTGAGTGATCATGGGTAGGACAATGATGGTTTGTGTGGCGGTTCTGGCGACGGGCACGCTCGCGGCATGCTCTTCGCCTGAAGAAGTCGCCGGGGATGTCGGCGTAGTGCAAAATACGCAGGTCCCTCCGACCCCGCCCGAAGTGGCTGAGAGTGGCAGCGCGCAGGATGATCTGGAGCGCCGCACGGCGGCCGGTTTCAATGCGGTCAACTTCACGGATAACGAGAATGCCGACGGCGCGAGCCGCGATTTCGAATACAGCTGGCCTGCTCAGGTCAGCGCGATTCCCGGCCTCGCGCGGCAGCTTCAACAGCGCCGAACGCAAGCCTTGGCCGAGCAGAAAGTAGCATGGCGCGGCACGCTGGAGGAGTTTGCGGATAGCGACTGCAACTCTTGCAAGACCGATAGCTATGGCAAGACTTGGGAAGTGGTGGCGGACCTGCCGCGATTCCTTTCGCTGTCGGCCAATCACTATGTCTATGCGGGCGGTGCGCATGGCAATTATTGGTTCGACACTCTCGTGTGGGATCGGCAAGCCAATGATGGGGAAGGGGAGGCGCTTGATCCTTATGCGCTGTTCACCTCGACGATCGCTTTGCATGACGCCGTAAGGGCGCCCTATTGCGAAGGGCTGAAAGCCGAACAAGCCAAGCGCCGAGGCAGCGTGGAAGACGGCGGATATTTCACCGAATGTCCAGAGCTTGACCGCCTGACGCTGCTGCTCGGGTCATCCACGGGCAAGAGTTTTGACCGGCTGGGATTGCTTGCCGCGCCCTATATCGCGGGCCCTTATGTAGAGGGCCATTACGAGGTGACGGTGCCCGTCACACAGGCGGTTTTGGACGCGGTTAAGCCGGAATATCGCGCGAGCTTTTCGGCAAAGTAAGCCGCCTCTCGCAAATCGTGCGCATTGTCGCTACATAGCGGAAATGACCGAATATCAGCTTATCGAAGGCGATCAGACCGTCTACCGCGACGGCACCATTAAACTGCACGGGCCAGAAGGCTTTGACGGGATGCGCAAGGCCGGACAATTGGCCGCGCGGATCCTGGATGAGGTTGCCAATCTGGTGCAGCCCGGCGTGACGACAGAGAGCGTCGACACCGCCGTGCGCGAGATGATGCTGGACGCGGGATCAGTGCCCGCGACATTGGGCTATCGCGGATACACGCACAGCTGCTGTATCTCGATCAACCATGTGATTTGCCACGGTATTCCCTCCGAAAAAGTCTTCAAAGAGGGCGATATCGTCAACGTCGATGTGACCCCACTGCTGGATGGCTGGCACGGCGACACATCGCGCATGTTCTTTGCCGGTGAGCCGAGCCTCAAGGCCAAACGGCTGGTCGAAGTGACGCATGAATGCCTGATGCTAGGCATCGAAGCGGCGGGCAAACCCGGCGCGCGGCTGGGCGATATTGGCGCCGCGATTGAAGCGCATGCGAAGCAATTCCGCTACGGCGTGGTGCGCGAGTTTTGCGGACATGGCCTTGGCCGCCTGTTCCACGATGCGCCAGAGGTTGTGCACGCAGCAAAAGCTGGCACTGGGCCGGAGCTGAAGCCGGGCATGTTCTTCACGATTGAGCCGATGATCAACCTCGGCAAGCCATGGGCGAAAGTGCTGGGCGACGGTTGGACAGCGGTGACCCGCGACAAGAGCCTTTCTGCGCAATTTGAGCACTCACTGGCCGTGACCGAAGAGGGCACGGAGATATTCACGCTCAGCCCGACGGGTAAAGACAAGCCGCCTTATTGAGGTGCATTGACGGTCTTAAGGACCGTGTTTCATATGATTTGGAATGTTATTGACAGGCGTAATCGAGAGTATCGCTGGCAGAACATCAACGCGATAATCGAAGCTACGGAGCACGATAATTCATGCACGGATGCTGATCAGGCTCCGGCAGGCGACGTGCTTACGGTGGTAGACTACGAGTTCCGAGACGGAATTTCCGTTGCCGACGCGATCAGTTGGGCAAGTGAAAAGACGTGTGCGGTTACTCTCTATCTTTACGACGCTGGGCGAGGGCACCCGAATCAAGAGCATTTCAATAATATGGGCGCGCGGTTTGAGGGATAGACTTCCCTTGCCGTGCTATGCACCCAGGTGCCTACACGGTTCATTATTGCTCTTCGTCATCCCGGACTTGATCCGGGATCTAGAGCCGCCATGGGCCCCGGATCAAGTCAGGGGTGACGGAAAATTAGCTTTCGCGCGCAGCCCGTATCGCCGCGCCAGCGGCAAAGGGCGCAATGGCGACGAGCAGCAAACTAATCGCCGCGACAAAGCCTAGGCTTGCCTGATCCATGCGGGCCAGTGCGCCTGCGCCGAAGATCAGGATCGGCAGCGCCAGCGGGATCAGCAGCAAGCCGGATAACGCCGCGCCTGCGCGCAAGGACGCTGTGAGCGATGCGATCATCAGGCCAATTGCGGCGAGACCCGGTGTGCCCGCCAGCAATCCGAGCAGCAGGATGTGCAGGGTCTCCCCATCCAGATTGAGCAGAGCCGCGGCCGGGAATGTTGCCAATATCAGTGGCGGGCCAAAGCTGAGCCAATGCGCGGCCAGACGCACCGCCATGCTGACTTCCTCAGTAACCCCGCGCAGTTTGAGTTGATCAAACACGCCCAGTTCAATGTCGCGCGCCACCAAGCTGTCGAGCGGCAGGATCGCGGCCAGCAAGGCGGCAATCCACACCACGCCGCCGCCCGTGCGTGCAAGCAGGGGCGCATCTGGCCCGACAGCGAAGGGGTAAAGCATCGCGACTGCCAAAAAGAAGATCACGGGCAGAGCCGCCCCGCTGCCGGTGAAGGGAAAAAAGCGCGCCAGATCGCGTTTGAGCAGCGCGGTGATCATGCGGCTGGCTCTGGTGCTGTACGCGGCGCGTAATCCGCTAGTTCCAGCGTCGTGAGGCCAGCAATGCTCAGCGTTTGGTGCGAGGCGACCAGAGCGATCCCGCCGCCCTTACAATGCGCATCAATCAGAGCGGTCACTTGCTCAATCGCGCGGGTGTCGAGGCCGCTTAGCGGCTCATCGAGCAGCCAAATTGGCGCGTCCTGCGCGATCAGCCGCGCGAGCCCTGCGCGCTTGCGCTGACCGGTCGATAGATAACGCACCGGAATATCGAGCAGATTGCCGAGCCCCATAGCCTCAATCGCCGCGTCAACATCCGTGCAGCCATCAATCCTCTGCCAGAATGCGAGCGCTCGGCTGAGCGGTAGATCGGGATCAAGCCCCATGCGCTCATCCAGCAGGCCGATAGCGCCCTCAGTTTCGACTGTGCCCGCAAAGGGGGTGAGCAGGCCTGCGCAGCTGCGCAAAAGGGTCGTCTTGCCGGTGCCATTTGCGCCGGTCACATGGCACGCATCGCCGCTTTGCAAAGTCAGACTGAGACCCCGGCACAGCACGCGGTCGCCCCGGCGGCAGGCAAGGTCAGATACGGTAAGGCGCGCTTGCATGATTGCACGGCGTTAGGCAAAAGCTGCCCGGCAAACAACACGCTAACCAACAATTGCCTGATCGGAACCGATATGAGCCGTGTGCCTGAACTGACTGATGCCGAAAGAGCGGAGCTGCTCGCGGCTTTCCCAGAATGGAACGAAGCGCGCGATGGCAAGGCGATTTTTCGCAAGTTTGAATTTGCCGATTTCTCTCAGGCCTGGGGCTTTATGAACCGGGTCGCCTTGATCGCGGAAAGCCAAGATCATCACCCTGAATGGTTCAATGTCTACAACAAGGTCGAGATCACTTTGACCACGCATGATGCGGGGGAAAGCGGCGGCCTGTCCGCGCGCGATGCGGCGATGGCGAAGGCGATTGCTGAGCTCGCCTAGGCGTTAGCCAATATCGGTCCCAATTCCCTGGCTGCGCATTTCCTTGCGGACGCGGCCCGGTAGGAAGCGCTGCAGGAACAGCAGGCGGCTTGCCATTTTGCCGACGGTGTAATCCAGCTTGTCGCCGTGGACCGCGTCCCACACCACCTTGGGCACTGTGCTGACGGGTGACACTTCGACGCCCGCATCCAGCAGGCCCTCTTTTACAGATTGGTTCGAATCTGCGGCGGTTTGTTCGATGATGGGCGTGTCGATAAAACCGGGGCACAGCGCGGACACTTTGATGCCGTCCTTTGCCCATTCCGCATCCAGGCTTTGCGTCAGGCCGCGCACCGCCCACTTTGTGCCGCAATAGACGGAAAGATTGGGCGCGCCGATGATCCCGGCCAGGCTGGCGGTGTTGACCAGAACGGAACCGGGCGCGGTTTTCTTCAAATGCGGATGCGCGGCCTGCGCACCGTAGATCACGCCTTTCAAATTGACATCGAGCAGAGCGACGACTTCTTCGCTCGGCTGATCGACAATCGGCCCGCCGTGCCCGATGCCGGCATTGTTGAACACCACATCGATGCGCCCGCCAGCTGCCGTTGAGAAGGCCTCCAGCGCCTCGTCCCAAGCGGCGCGGTCACGCACGTCGAGCTGGTGCATGTATTTGAAGCCGCCTTCGATCAGGCCGAGCGTGTCTTCTAGGCCCGCCGTGTCGACGTCAGCCACGCCAACGAACCAGCCCTTTTCAGCAAAGTAGATCGCGACCGCGCGGCCAATGCCTGAGGCACCGCCAGTGATGAAAATTGACCGACGCTGTGTCACTGAAACCTACTCCCCAAAAACAAGAACGCGCGAGATCTAACCCCGCGCGCTCTGTTTGTCAGCTACTGACATGCGTGTCAGCACCGACGGCTGTGGGTTAACCCGATTATCACTCCGCCAACGCAGCTTCCAGGCCGACCACATGCTGCGCGCCTTCAAGGATTTGCGCGGTGGAATTGCCAACCGTATCGCCAATCGCCTCGCTGCGTCCGCCAAGGCATTCCGCCAGGAAATTCTCGGTGATCGCGGTGTAGGCGATGTTGTTGTTGGGCTTTGCGAAACCGTGGCCCTCATCGGGATAGAGCACATAAGTGACCGGGACACCGGCATCCTTCATCGCGCCGACGATCTGATCACTCTCCGATTGTTTGACGCGCGGATCATTGGCGCCCTGCAGGATCAGCAGTGGCTTGGTGATCTGATCCGCTTTGTAGAGCGGGCTGGCGGCTTTCAGCAAAGCGAGACCTTCGTCAGTGCTGGGGTCGCCCATGCGTTCGTGGAAAATTTTCACCATCGGTGCCCAATAGGGCGGGATCGTCGCCAGCAAGGTCTCAAGGTTGGACGGGCCAACGATGTCAACGCCGCACGCGAATTTCTCAGGCGTAAAGGTAAGACCCGCCAGCGTCGCATAGCCGCCATAGGAACCGCCCATAATTGCCACTTGATCAGCGGTGGTGATGCCTTGCTCAATCGCCCAATCGGTCGCGTCGATCAGGTCGTCATGCATCGACAGGCCCCACTCTTTATTGCCTGCGTTGATGAAGTCTTTGCCGAACCCGGTCGAGCCTCGGAAGTTCACTTGCAGCACGGCATAGCCTCTGTTCGCGAGCCATTGGACGCCGCTGGAAAAGCCATAATCATCGCGCGCCCATGGACCGCCATGGACCAGCAGAACCATCGGCACGGCGGCGTCTGGACGCCCGCTCGCATCGCTGTCGCTGCCCGGCGGCAGGGTGAGATAGGACGGCAGCGTCAAGCCATCACGGCTGGTGATCTCCACCGGTTGCATCGGCTGGAGCGGCGCACCCTCCAGCTCTGGCCGGGTGACGTAGAACGGGGTGAGGGTCTTGGCCGCGCGGTCATAGATGTAGCTGCCACTTGGCGCGGTCAGCGGGTCGTTCCACGCGATCCAGGTCATGTCGTCATCGGTGCGGCTGGCGACGCCAAACTCGCCATCAAGCTGGCCGCCGAGCCAATCGAGCGAGGCCTTGATCTCAGGATCAATCGCGGTCCACTCGGTCTTGAGGTAGTTCGCCGAATAGGCCTCAACCACGCCGGTTTTCGTGTTGCGAATGGTGCCGCCAATATCGGCCTTGTCGTTCTCCGCCACCAAAGTCTTTTCGCCGCTCGCGGTATCTTGAGCATAAAGCGCCGCTGTGTTGCGGCCGCGGCTGTCGAGCCAATAGAGCGTGGAGCCATCGGTCGTGTAGCCCGCTGGCGAAGTCGTCAGCGAATCTTCCATCGCGGTGGTCTCAAATGCGGCCTCTTCCACCGCGCCGTTTTCGACCCGGAAATAGTCGGTGCCGCCTGCCTCGTTCTGGCGCATCGCCATGCGCAAAGTCAGCGTGTCATCCGCCATGAACCCAGCGTAGCTGTTATTCTCGTAAACAAGCTCCAACTCGCCGGTGTTGAGATCGAGCAGGTGCACATCGTGGAATTGTGGATCGCGATTGTTGAGGCCGATCAGGATTTTGTCGCGGATCGTCTCTGACCCGCCGACAATATCCACGCGGGTGTTCTCAAACGGGGTGAGGTTGGTCTCCACCCCGGTTTCGACATTGATCGAATAGAGCAGAAAGTTCTCATCGCCGCCCTTGTCCTGAATATACAGCAGGCTGCTGGAATCCGGTGACCAGAAATGCTGGCGGATCGGACGGTCGGCTGCGCTCGTCATCGCCTTGGCAGCGTCCAGATTGTCGCGCGGGGCCATCCAGATGTTGAGCACGCCATCCTTTGGCGCGAGCCAGCTGAGATATTTGCCATCAGGGCTGATGCGCCCCTGCGCTTTGGTTGGATTGCCAAACAGGGCATCGCGCGGGATCAGATCATAGGCTTCGGCGGTGTTGGTCATTGTGGCTCCGGTATTGGCGGCGTGGTTATCTGCAGAGACGGTGCCCGGCAGACTCGCAGTTGCTTGCAGAACGAGTTGTTATCCGAGGGGACATGGGGGCTATCCGATCGATTGCAAACAACTGTGTTGGTGGGGCAATACACACATGATAGCGAGTCGCAAGTCGCAGGGAATAGGACAGATGCCTAGTTGGAAGGGATCATTAGAGCGCAGGGTTTGCGTAAAAGTGCCAGACCCAGATTGCCATTGCCCCGCGATGCGGGCGCCAGCGTTGACCGATTTGGCGCAGGCCCTTTTCATCGGGCCGCTCGTTTAGCTTCAGCAATCTTTTGACGCCTTCTTGCACTGCCAGATCGCCGGCTGGCCACATATCACCGCGCCCTTCTGCAAACAGCAGGTATATCTCTGCTGACCAGCGCCCGATCCCTTTAACCTTGATCAGCTCTGCGATGGCTTCTTCGTCATCCTCGGGCAGGCTATCAAAATTGACTTCGCCGGTTTGTACGAGTTCGCACAGGCTGCGGGCATAGCCCTGTTTCTGGCGCGACAGGCCGCAGGCGCGCAAAGTATCAAAGTCCCGCTCCAGCAGGCAGGCGGGGGTGAACCCTTCGCCCAGCTCGGCCTCCAATTTGTTCCACATGCTCGCTGCCGCGGCGACGGAGACCTGCTGGCCCACAATCGTGCGCAGCATTGTCATGTAGCCGCGATCTCTGATGCGCGGCTCTGGATAGCCGATCCGAGAGATTTCATTCGCCAGATCGGCATCATTTTTGGCCAATGCATCAAGCGAGGCCTTGATTGCAGCTGCGCTCAATCCCACTAATAATTCCCATAGTTATGCAATGCGAAATCTGCCTCTAGCAGCGCAGCCGACTATTCGATAGAGCGCTGGCCACTCCAGCGGACACTGAAAAGGATACAATGCAATGCCGAAACTGATCGTCACCAATCGTGAAGGCGAAACGAGTGACATTGAGGTCGAGGACGGCCTGACGGTGATGGAGGCTATTCGCGACAATGGCTTTGACGAGCTGCTGGCGCTGTGCGGCGGGTGCTGTTCGTGCGCGACCTGCCACATTCACATCGATCCTGAGTTTACGGCAAAGCTGCCTGAGATGAGCGAAGATGAAGATGATCTGCTGGAATCAAGCGAGCATCGCAATGAAACCTCGCGCCTTTCGTGCCAGGTCCCGCTCACTGCAGAGCTCGAGGGCTTAAAGGTAACTATCGCAGCTGAAGATTGAGCATTTTCTCAATTTAGCTCGGCCACCCGCACCCTCCACCCTTCCACCCGGATAGTTTCCGGTAGGCTCCGGGTGGAAGGGTGGAGGGTGCGGGTGGCTCCGGGCCATCTTCGCAATAATCCCGCTTTGCGTTCGCAAAGCCGATCTGCATTGCGAGATTTCTCGCAAGCTCCTAACTCGCAGTCCATGAACATTACTCAACCTGTCGGCGATACGCTCGCCTTGATCGGAAACACGCCGCTGGTCCGCTTGGCCGGGCCAAGTGAGGCGGCGGGCTGCGATATTTGGGGCAAATGCGAATTTGCCAATCCGGGCTCTTCGGTGAAGGACCGCGCGGCGCTCTACATGATCCGTGATGCGGAAGCGCGCGGCGAGTTAAAGCCGGGCGGCACCGTGATTGAAGGCACCGCTGGCAACACCGGTATTGGCATCGCATTGGTCGCCAATGCGCTCGGTTACAAAACCGTGATCGTGATGCCGGACAATCAGTCGAAGGAAAAGATGGACACTTTGCGGGCCCTGGGCGCGCAATTGGTGCTCGTGCCGCCGACCAAATACGCCGATCCTGCGCATTTTCAGCACACCTCACGCCGCATGGCGGACGAAACCGAGGGGGCGATCTGGGCGGGACAGTTTGACAATGTCGCCAATCGCCGCGCCCATATTGAAGGCACGGCAAAAGAGCTGTGGCAGCAGACCGGCGGAAAGATTGACGGCTTTACCTGCGCGGCTGGCACAGGCGGAACGATTGCCGGGGTTGGCATGGGGCTAAAGGAGAAATCCGAGGATGTCCGCATTGCGCTAACCGATCCGCACGGTGCGGCGCTCTACAACTACTACGCCAATGGCGAGCTGAAGGGGGAGGGCTCTTCGGTTGCTGAGGGCATCGGGCAGGGCCGGATCACCGCCAATCTCGAAGGCGCGCCGATTGATACCCAGTTCCGCATTTCTGACGAGGAAGGCCTTGAATGGGTCGCCCGCCTGCTGCGCGAAGAGGGGCTGTGCCTTGGCCTATCCTCCGGCATCAATGTCGCGGGCGCGATTGCGCTGGGCAAACAGCTGGTCGCCGAAGGGCGCGAGAACCCGCAAGTCGCAACGATCCTTTGTGATACCGGCTTTCGCTACCTCTCAACCCTGTACAATGCCGAATGGCTGAAGGCGAAAGAGCTTCCAGTGTTCGACTGGCTCGAACAAGCGTGATAGGCAGCCATTATGGCGTATCGTAAACTGTTTGAGACCCGCGAAGAAGTGGCGCGGGCTGTTGCAGAAAACCCCGATCTAGAACGCGCAGGCGCGCCGCTTGGCGGAACCCGCGAAGAGGCGGTGCAGCGCCTGCAGGTCGGTCTGTCCGGCCTTGCGGCTATGGTTCTGCTGGTCGGTCTGGCCAGCGTGATCCAGGGCCGCGCACAGGTGAGCGAAGACAGCGCCGTGCCAGAAGCCGCGCCGACGACCGAGCCGAGCGCAGAGGCCAAGATCAACGATCCGCTCGCCGATGCGGGCGTTGTGCCGGATTTGCCGGTGGACCCAAGCCCGGCCGCGACGCAAGAGGCGGCGATTGTGCCTGAGCAGGGCGAAGGCACCGCTGGCGATCCGCTGCCCGGTGATGTTGTGCGCGATGATCCGCTGATCAATGAGCCCAAAACTCCGTAAATTTGCCCTTGCTGCGCTTGGCGTGCTGGCCATCGGCGCCGCCGCGCTGTGGTGGCTGGCCCAATCGCGCGACCAGAGCAATGGCCAGCGCGCGAGTTCCAGCAATGGCTCAGCTGAGAGGGTGGAGCTCGGCCTGATGAGCAGCCTGCCGCTTTATTGGCCGCTGGGCGAAGATTTCACCAGCCTGATTGATGCAGAGCAAGAGATGCCTTGGCAGCGTACGGTCTTGGAGGCGCGCTATGATTTGCGGCTGCTCGACAGTCTCTCACCCGATGATCAGGGCGTCAGTCCGCTTGCGGGGCTAGAGCGTCTGGCGATTGTCCAGCCGCGCGGGCTCAGTCCTTCAGACAATGTCGCGCTGGATGATTGGGTGCGGGGCGGCGGGCAGCTGCTGATCGCGCTCGATCCAATGCTGACCGGGGAATATGAGGTCGCCTTTGGCGATCCGCGCCGCCCGGTGGGCGCTGCGCTGATCCCGCCAGTGATTGAGCGCTGGGGTTTGGCGATTAGTTTTGATGAGGGGCAGAGTGAAAGTGTGCGCTCAGCCACGATCGCTGGCGGGCAGATCCCGCTTCACATGGCCGGTGTTGTCAGCGTTCTCGATCCCGCCGCTGCCTCGTGCGAATTGCAAGGCGATGGAATTATCGCGGCCTGCGATATTGGCGAGGGGAGCGTTACGGTGCTCTCTGACGCTGCTGTCTTTGAGCATCAAGAGCTTGCCGGTGAAGAGGGCGGCACGCTGATCGCCTTGCTTGCACAAACACTCAACTGAGTCGCCAGCAGCCCGATTCTCATCGCCACCGCCGCAATCCATTTGATCAGAGCCCAAGCGCCCCAAAATCGCGATCGGGGATTTTGCGGGCCGGGCCGGGGATCAGCGACTCGAAAAATGCGATTCTCGCAGTTTTGACCGGAAAATCAGCGTTTTGAAGCGGGCTCTTTGGTTCCCATGCTAGGTAGTGAAGCGGATGGCCCCTGTATATTAACCATATGAAACAATAATTTACCATCTTATCCCGCAAAATCCCGCAAAAACCCCTTCCATCCCGGTTAAACCCACGATATTACCGTCTTCCATCAGACATGCCCGTTTGTGTTTGCGCCGCCCATTGCGGTTGGCGCGCCGGTTCCGCTCGCGTGCGGAATGGCGAGGCAGAGGGCGTGTTTGGCCTCCTCAAAAGGGAGGTGGGGAAAATGAAAGCCCGTGAGGGACGGGTGAGAAGGGGAGTTGGAGCGCGTGTCGTTCGCAGGATTCAGTGGTCAAGCTTATTCGCCCATGCCGGCGATAAGGGCCGCTTTGTGCTGCCTCCACTGTTCCGCAAGGCCGTTAAAGAAAGCTCTGAAGGGCGGATTGTCTGCCTCGCAAAGCACGAGCGCTGGAACTGTCTCACCGGCTTTGGCCTGTCCCGCAAAACCGAACTTGAAGAGCAGATTGAGCGCGAGGAAGACCGCGCCATCCGCCTTGATAAAGAATTCGACCGCGATCTGCGCGCGATGCAGCTGTTTGGCTTTGTCGAAGTGCCGTTTGACGACAGCGGCCGCTTTGTGATGCCCGATCACCTGCGCAGTCTCGCTCAGGTCGATGATGGCCTGTACTTCCACGGCGGCGGGCGCTTCTTCACGATCTGGAATCCAGATCAGCTCGCACAGATGGGCGAGCAGTGGGAAAGCGCGCAGGCAGCCTGCGCCAATCTGGTCGCAGAAGCCGAAGCGAAGGGGCGCAAGAAATGACGTCCCCTTCTGCTTCAAGCCAAACCGCCCCCCACGTACCTGTTCTCCTCGAAGAAGTGATCGCTGCGCTTAATCCCCAGCCCGGCGATGTCATTGTCGACGCCACTTTTGGCGCCGGCGGCTATACTCGTGCGCTGCTTGATTGCGGCGCGACCGTCCACGCCTTTGATCGCGATCCTGACGCGATCTCTCAAGGCCGCGGATGGAGCGAGGCGCGTAGTTCCCCTCCGCGCTTAGTGCTTCATCCGCGGCGTTTTTCTGAGATGGTGAGCGCGATGGCCGAGGTCGGCGTTGCCCAGGTTGACGGCGTCGCGATGGACATTGGCGTGTCGTCCATGCAGCTTGATCAGGCGGGGCGCGGCTTTGCGTTTTCGGCTGATGGGCCGCTCGATATGCGGATGAGCCAGGCGGGCGAGAGCGCGGCTGATTTCCTCAATTCTGCCGATGCCGACACGATTGCCGATGTGCTCTATGAATATGGCGAGGAACGCCAGTCGCGCCGGGTTGCCCGCGCGATTGTTGCTGCGCGCCCGCTGGAGACGACCGGTGATCTGGCGCGCATCGTTCGCAAGGCGCTGGGCCATAAGCCGCATGACAAGAAAGACCCGGCAACGCGCTCGTTTCAGGCGGTGCGCATCCATGTGAATGATGAGCTGGGCGAATTGCGCAGCGGATTGTCAGCTGCGGAGCATTTGCTGCGCGCTGGCGGCAAGCTTGCCGTGGTCAGCTTTCACAGCCTCGAAGACCGCATGGTCAAACGCTTCCTGCGCGAAGCGTCCGGCGCGGGCCGCGCGGTATCGCGTCACCTGCCAGGGGAAATTCCCGGCGATCCGCCGGTATTTGAGAAACTTTCCAAAGCGATCCGTCCTTCCGAGGCTGAGATCGAACGCAACCCGCGCGCGCGCTCTTCAACCCTGCGCAGCGCCATTCGTACAACCGCCGATGCAAGGAGGCTTGCGGTATGATCGTTTCAGGTTCTCGTATGCGCCAAATCGGCTGGGTCGCGGTGCTCGCGCTGTGCGTTGGGATGTTCCTCGCGCTCAGCTTCCGCGTGCATGCGGTCAAAAGCGAAGTTCTGCTGGCTGAGCGGCAAATCGTTGAGCTGGAACGCGAAACGCTTGTGCTGGAAACCGAATTTCAGGCGCGCGCCAATCAGCGCCAGCTTGCCAATTGGAACATCGTCGAATTCGGCTATCTCGCGCCGCGCGCCGACCAATATCTTGAAGGTGAGCGTCAATTGGCGAGCCTGGGTTCGCCCCAAGTTCCCGGCGCGCCTAGCCCGATCCGGGTTGCCCGGGCAGAGCCTGAAGAAGGCATGCCTTCGCCGCTGCGGTCACGTGAAATGGTCTCGCCAATCACGGGCGCGCCTGTGACTTTGGCCGCGACACAGGTTGAAGAGAGCGCGACGACAATGTTCGCCGAGGCTTTCGGTGATTTCCTTGTCGACGCCTCGCCCATCCGGGCGGCGCAAGCGCGCGCAGGCAGCAGCGCTGCGGCCACCCAAGCAGCGGCAGAGACGGCTGAATGAGTGCCTTTGCGGCTCGCCCGGCCATCCCCGCAGGCCGCATCCAACTCGTCAATCTGCGCTATCGCTCGCTGTTGACGGCGCGTTGGCGCGTGCTTTGGATTGTGCTGGTGTTTGGTCTGGTCGCTGCGGCGGCCATCCTGCGTATTGCCTATCTGGGTTTTGCTGGTCACGCCCCATCGCGCACCAGCCTGGCGGAGCAATTGCTGCCCCCACGCGGTGAGATCACCGATCGCAACGGCATTCCATTGGCCCGCGCCTTCCCGGCCTATGCTCTGTGGTATGCGCCAACCGCCATGGGTGATGGCGGCGCGCCTCTGGTTGCCTCACCACAAGACGTCGCATTGAAGCTGGCCAATATCTTCCCGACGATGGATGTGAGCGACACCGCCTCGCGTTTGGCCTCAGGCCGGGCAGGTTATTTGCGCCGCCGCATTCTGCCGGAAGAGGCGAACGAAATCATGCGTCTGGGCGAGGTCGCGCTGCAAATCCCGCGCGAGACCGACCGTCACTATCCGCAAGGTTCACTGGGCGCGCACATCCTTGGTTATGTCGCGGCTGATGATCATGGCCGCGTCGGCATGGAAGCGGTGCTGGACGAGCAATTGCGTGATCCGGCCCTGCGCTCAGAATCGGTGCCGCTGTCGATCGACATGCGCGTTCAAGGCGCGCTCGAAGACGAGCTCAGTAAGACAATGCTCGCCACCAATGCGCTGGGCGCGGCGGGGTTGGTGCTGGATGTCGACACGGGCGAGGTGATGGCGCTGGCTTCCCTGCCAGAGTTTAATCCCAACCGGATCGATGCCGCTGGCCAGGCCAATATGATGAACCGCGCCACCAACCAGGTGTATGAGCTGGGTTCGACGTTTAAGCCGCTGACTGTCGCCGCCGCGATTGATGCTGGCGTGATCACTGATCTCAGCGCCAATTGGAACGCGCGCCCGGTTAAGATCGGTTCTATTGAGCGCGCGGATTATTCCGACAAAGGCGCGACGCTCAACATTCCTCAGGCGCTCGCCTATTCCTCCAACACCGTCACCATGCGGGTCGCGGATCAGCTTGGTCCAGAGCGGCTGCGCCAGACGATGATCGACCTCGGGATGAACGAGCGTCCCTATATTGAGCTGCCCGCGAAAGGCCATCCGATCTGGCCGCGCGGTGACTGGTCACGGCTAACCAATATGACGGTTGGCTATGGCCACGGTATTTCGGTCACGCCGCTGCACTTGGCGACCGCTTATGCGGCGATGGTCAATGGCGGCATCTGGCGCCCTGCGACTTTGCATAAGCTGGAGGCGGGCGAGGCTCCGCGCGGTCGCCGCGTGTTTAAGACCTCAACCTCTTCACGTATGCGCCAGCTGCTGCGGATGATTTCGATTTACGGCACCGGACGCAGCGCCGATGCGCCGGGTTACCGGGTCGGCGGAAAGACCGGCTCTGCGGAAAAGCCAGTCAAAGGCGGATACAGCAAGACGAAGCTGATCTCGTCTTTTGCCGCTGCATTCCCGATGGACCGTCCACGTTATGTTGTGGTCGCGGTGATTGATGAACCGCGCGGCACTGTGGCAAGTTCGTTCCAGCGGACAGCGGCGTTTAACGCGGCCCCTGTCGTCGGGCGGCTCGTGCCGCGAATTGGCCCCATGCTGGGCGTACAGCCGGATACGACGCGCGACGTCGATATTAGTGATCTTCGCTTCTTGGTGGAGGGGCGCAAATGAAACTTGGAAGTTTAGCAGAGAGGGTAGGGCTACCTTGCGGTGAGGGCGCTGACCTAAGCGTAACCGGCTTTGCCATCGATCATCGCAAGGTCGCGCCCGGCACCGTATTCGGCGCGTTTCAGGGTCTGACCTTCAATGCGGAAGACGTCATTCCTGAGGCGATTGCCGCAGGGGCTGTCGCCATCGTGACGCGCCCCGGCGTGAGCGTAGAGGGCGCCGTCCACATTGCCAGCGACAATCCGCGCCGCGATTTTGCGCGTCTGGCCGCTGGTTTCTTCACGCCCGTCCCGCCGCATATCGTCGCGGTTACCGGCACCAATGGCAAAACCTCGACCGTAGAGATGACGCGGCAAATCTGGCGCATGTGCGGAGAGCGCGCAGCCAGCATTGGCACATTGGGCGTGACCACGCCGGAAGAGAGCGTCTCCACCGGCCTCACCACGCCGGACATTGTCACTTTCCTTTCGAATATGAGCGGGCTGGCGCGCGAAGGCGTGAGCCATGTGGCCTATGAGGCATCGAGCCACGGCCTCTCGCAATATCGCAATGAAGGCGTGCCGGTGTCAGCCGCCGCCTTCACCAATTTCAGCCGTGATCACCTCGATTATCATGCTGATATGGATGACTATTTTGCTGCGAAAATGCGGCTCTTCAGCGAAGTGCTGGAGCCAGGCGCAGCGGCAATTATTTGGGACGGCGGGGATAACAGCGAGTGGACCCGCCGTGCCGCCGAGCACGCGGTGTCCTCAAATTTGCGCGTGCTTCTTGTCGGCAAGGTGGGGAGCGGCTCCAACGCGTTCCTCCGCCTTGTCGATCGCAAAACGACCCAGCTTGGTCAGACCATCGATGTTGAGCATGAAGGGCATGTCTTTTCGATCAAGCTCCCGCTGATCGGTGAATATCAGGCCGCCAACGCCATGGTCGCGGCGGCTCTGGCGATCGCAACGGGCAGTGATGCCGTGCAAGCGCTGGACGCGATTTCCCGGCTTCAGCCGGTGCGCGGGCGGATAGAGCGGGCTGTGATCAGCCCGGCCGGTGCGCCTGTCTATGTCGATTATGCTCACACGCCGGACGCTTTGGCAGCGGCGATTGCTGCGCTGCGCCCGCATGTGGCGCGCGGGCAGGGCGGGCGTTTGATCACCGTATTTGGCGCTGGCGGAGACCGCGATCCCGGCAAACGCGAGGCCATGGGCGCAGCGGCCTCTGACAAATCAGATATCGTCATCGTTACTGACGACAATCCGCGCGGCGAAAGCCCGGCGGCCATTCGGGCAGACATTATGCGCGGGGCCGCGGCCAGCGCGCGCGAGATTGGTGATCGGCGCGAGGCGATTGGCGAGGCCATTTCGCTCGCCGGAGAACACGACATTGTGCTGGTGGCGGGCAAAGGTCACGAGCAAGGACAGATCATCGGTGCAGGAGAGAATATGCGGGTTTTGCCGTTCGATGACGTAACGGTTGCGCGCGAATGCGCCGCTGCTGGCGGTTCGGGGTCGGGCTCATGAACGCGCCGCTGATCCACGCTGCGCTGCGCGCTTGGCCGGTAACGGCGCGCGATGAACTCAGCGGAGCGCTGTGGAACTCGCGTGAGATCGAGACGGCAACGGGCGGCACGGCCAGCCATCATTTTCAGGCCTCCGGCGTTGAGATGGATTCCCGCGATGTGCGCCCCGGCGATTTGTTCGTCGCGCTGAAGGGTGAGGCGATGGACGGCCACCGCTTCCTCGATAAAGCCTTTGCCGCAGGTGCGGTTGCAGCGATTACAGATCGCGCTGTCGATTATCCGCACGTGCTGGCCAAAGACACCAGCGCGGCTCTGCATGCGCTGGCTCATGCCGCGCGCGATCGCAGCCCAGCGGTGCGCATTGGCGTCACCGGATCGGTTGGCAAAACCGGCGTAAAAGAGGCGATCTTTGCCGCGTTAGACCGGGCCAGCAGAGGCGCAGCGCATCGCAGCGTTCGCAGCTACAACAATCACGTAGGCGTGCCGCTCAGCCTCGCCCGGATGCCCGCGCGCAGCCTGTTTGGCGTGTTCGAAATGGGCATGAATCATGCGGGCGAAATCGCGCCTTTGGCCGATCATGTGCGCCCGGACGTTGCGCTGATCACGACGCTAGCGCCTGCGCATATCGAAAACCTTGGCTCGATGGAGGCCATTGCCGATGAGAAGGCGGCGATCTTCACCGGTCTGACACCGGGCGGCACTGCGATCATTCCGGCTGACACCGACTACACCGAGCGCCTGATCGGCCATGCCCGTGCGGCGGGCGCTGAGGTGGTGACCTTTGGCCGCCATGCGGATGCCGATGTGCGGCTGCTCGATGCCATTCCGATCAGCACCGGCGGCTCGCTGATCACAGCAGACCTTGGCGATGCGCGGCTTTGCTATTCGATTGCGGAGCCGGGCGAGCATTGGATTGCCAATTCACTCGGCGTCATGGCGGCAGTGCGCGCAGCGGGCGGTGATCTCGCTGCAGCTGGCCTGGCGCTGGCTGAAATGGGCGGACTAAAAGGGCGCGGCGCGCGGTTCCAGATTGATCTGCCCGGCGATGGCAAGGCCTTGCTGGTCGACGAAAGCTACAATGCGAACCCTGCCTCCATGCGCGCAACTCTGCGGCAATTGGGCCAGACACCGGCGCTGCGCCGGGTCGCGGTTTTGGGCAGCATGATGGAGCTGGGTGATTTTAGCCCGCGCTTCCACCGCCAACTGGCCGAGCCGCTTAATGATGCGCGGGTCGATCATGTTATTCTGGTTGGCGAAGAGATGCGCGAACTCGCCTATGAATTGGGGAAATCAGGCGGCGTTCCGCTTGGCAACCCGGGCAGCTTCACGCATTGCGACGGTCCGGATCAGGCGATTTCCATGCTCAGCGAATTTGGCATCAATGGCGGGGACGCAATCCTTGTCAAAGGGTCAAACTCGGTCGGGCTTGGCGCTCTGGTTACCCATTTTACGCAAACGCACCCGGTTGAGGGGCAACAGGACGACTAAATGCTGTATCTGCTCGCCGAATGGCTCGGGTTTGAAGGGATCTTCAACCTTGTGCGTTACCAGACGTTCCGTGCCGGAGCGACGCTGATCACGGCGCTGTTTATTGGCATGGCAATCGGTCCGCGCTTCATCAACATTTTGCGCGTGCGCCAAGGCAAAGGGCAGCCGATCCGTGAAGACGGACCGGAAAGCCATTTTGCAAAGCGCGGCACACCGACCATGGGCGGATTGATGATCCTCATCTCATTGGCGCTCTCGCTGATGCTATGGATGGATTTGCGCAGCCCGCTGGTCTGGGCCTGCCTCGCGGTGACCGCCGGTTTCGGGATCATCGGCTTCCTCGATGACTACGACAAAGTCTCGAAAAACAGCCATGCAGGCGTACCCGGCCGGGTGCGGCTCGCGATGGAATTCGTGGTCGCTGGCATTGCGTCTTACATCATCGTTAGCCAGATCAGCACAGACCTATACGTGCCGTTCTTCTCTGACGTGTCGATCCCTCTGGGGCCGTTCTATTACTTCTTTGCCGCCTTTGTGATTGTCGGCGCGGGCAATGCGGTGAACCTGACTGACGGCCTTGATGGACTGGCGATCATGCCGGTGATCATTGCCGCGGGCACCTTTGCGATCATCGCCTATCTCGTCGGGCGCACCGACTTTAGCGAATATCTCGGCATTCCTTACGTTGAGGGAGCCGGTGAGTTGGCAATATTCTGCGCAGCGATCATCGGCGCGGGCCTCGCGTTTCTATGGTTCAACGCGCCGCCAGCGGCGGTCTTTATGGGGGATACCGGATCGCTCGCCTTGGGCGGAGCCTTGGGCGCCATTGCGGTCGCCGCGCATCACGAGATTGTGCTGGCGATTGTTGGCGGCCTGTTCGTGCTGGAGGCGGTTTCCGTCATCGTTCAGGTTTTCTGGTTCAAACGCACGGGCAAGCGGGTGTTCCGCATGGCTCCGATCCACCACCATTTCGAACAGCTCGGCTGGAGCGAGAGCAAGGTCGTGATCCGGTTCTGGATCATTTCGATTGTGCTTGCGATGGCGGGTCTTGCCACACTGAAACTGCGCTAAGGAGAGCTGCGCCAAAGTGATCACCTCTGCTGCCTTTGCTGGAAAACGCTATGCCGTGCTCGGCCTGGCGCGGTCTGGCGCGGCCACAGTGGAGGCATTGCTGGCGAGCGGCGCTGAGGTAACGGCATGGGACGAGCGCGAAGAAGCGCGCGAGGCGTTTGTGGGCCGGTGCGATCTGGCCGATCCTTTGCAAATCGACCTCACCGGATTTGCGGGCGTGGTGGTGTCGCCCGGCGTCCCGCTCAACACCCACCCAATCGCGCCCTATGCGGCGACATTCGATGTGCCTGTGATCGGCGATATTGAACTGTTCGCCCAGGCCCGCGCTGATCTGCCGCCGCACAAAGTGGTGGGTATTACCGGCACCAATGGCAAGTCGACCACGACCGCGCTGGTCCATCACATCCTGCAAACCGCGGGCATGCCCAGCGTGATGGGCGGCAATATTGGCGAGCCGATTTTGGCCCAAGACCCGCTACCTGAAGGCGGGGTCTATGTGCTGGAGCTGTCGAGCTATCAGATTGATCTGACGTTTAGCTTGGATTGCGATGTCGCGGTGCTGCTGAACATCACGCCGGATCACCTGGATCGGTACGATGGTGATTTTGAGAAATATGCGGCGAGCAAGGCGCGCCTTTTCGACATGCAGTCGGAGGAACATGCAAAGGTCTTTTCTGGCCATGATGATATGAGTGCAGCGATCGCGGACACGTTGCGTGACGAGATTCTGCCTCCGCAATTCGTGCGAAAGACTGCTGTTTCTTCCCCTTCACTTCAGGGGCCGCATAACGCTCAAAATGCAGCCGCAGCGTTCGAGGTTTGCTCGACTCTAGGGGTTGGGTTGCCTGACCTTAATGTCGGATTGAATACCTTTACCGGCCTCCCGCATCGCATGGAACGTGTCGCTGAGGTCGCCGACGTAACCTTCATCAACGATAGCAAAGCGACCAATGCGGATTCCACCGCACCGGCCATTGCTGCGTTTCCGCCTGCCCCCGATCCCCGCGTGCGATGGATCGTCGGCGGTATGGCAAAGGAAGACGGCCTCGGCTCGCTGGCTGGGCTGATGGACCACGTCGCGGGCGCCTATACTATTGGCCGCGATGGGGAGATGTTCGCGCAGGCCATTCAGCCTGTCGCACCGGCGCAATATTGCGAAACGCTGGGCCAGGCCTTTGCCAAGGCGCATGGTGATGCGCGCGCGGGCGATGTGGTGCTGTTCTCGCCAGCCGCGGCGAGCTTTGATCAATTCCGTGATTTTGAAGACCGCGGGCAGCAATTCCGCGATCTCGTCCATGCCTTGGGAGAGGCCGCATGAATTCCGTCGGTTCACCGGCTTACGGCCCATACGCGCCAGGTCGCAGCGGCGGATCATTCCACGCGCCTGTGCCGGTTCGGCGCGGGTGGATGGGCGATCTGCGCATCTGGTGGCGCGAAGTCGATAAATGGCTGCTCGGTCTGGTCCTCGTCATGATGCTGATCGGCACCGCTGCGGTGGCTGCTGCCTCGCCTGCCAGCGCAGAGCAGCTGTCGACCGCCGAAGTGCGCCTTGATGAGTTTCTATTCCTGAAATCGCACGTCGTATGGCAGATCATGGGCGTGGGCGTGATGATCGCCACCAGCTTTGCCAGCCGCGATAATGCACGCCGCATGGGCATCTTGCTGTTCGCCGGAATGCTGGCGTTGCTGTTTCTCGTGCCGATTATCGGGGTCGAGAAAAACGGCGCGCGCCGCTGGCTAGAGGTCGGCATGTCGCTCCAGCCCTCTGAGTTCTTGAAACCTGGCTTTGCCATCGCGCTCGCGTGGATTTTAAGCTGGCGACTGCGCGATCCGGGTCTGCCGGTGCTCACCTTTGTGACGATGATCATGGCCCTCGTCGCTGGCCTGCTGATGCTACAGCCAAACCTTGGCGCGACCATCCTGTTCGCAGGTGTGTGGTTCGTGCTGGTGCTGCTCTCGGGCGTATCAGTTCAGCGGATCAGTGCGCTGGTTGGCGCGGGCGTCGTCGGGCTGACCGCGACCTATTTCCTCTATGACAATGCCCGTCACCGGATTGATGCGTTTCTGGGCGGCGGGACCGCGTTTGACCAAGTTGATCTGGCTCAGCGGACCCTGCTGGCGGGCGGTTGGACCGGCAGCGGCCTGTGGCTGGGCATTCGCAAGATGAACCTGCCAGAGGCGCATACGGACTATATCTTCTCCGTCATTGGCGAGGAATATGGCCTGATGATCTGCGCGCTGATTGTGCTGCTCTATCTCGCGATTGTCGCGCGCGTGCTGGTGCGCTTGGTGGATGAAGAGAACCTGTTTGTCCTGCTCGCAGGCGCGGGTCTCGTCACCCAAATCGGCGGGCAGGCCTTCATCAATATTCTCGTCAACCTTCAGCTGTTCCCATCAAAAGGCATGACCTTGCCGCTGATCAGCTATGGCGGCTCGTCAACCTTGGCGGTGTGCTTTACATTCGGTCTGTTGCTCGCAATCACGCGGCGCAATCCGTTCCTAAAGCGCGAGACGCCGGGACTGCGAGACTTTCTAGAAAATAAGGAGGAGCGCGAATGAATAGCGATGCTCCCAAGTCCAATCGTCATTTCGTTCTCGCCGCTGGCGGGACCGGCGGCCATTTGATCCCGGCCTTTGCGCTGGCGGCAGAGCTGGACGCGCGCGGGCACCATGTCGCGCTGATCACGGATGAGCGCGGCGCGAATATCCCGGGCAAGCCCGACTATCTGACGGCGCATGTCCTGCCCGCTGGCCGGTTTGGCAAAAACCCGCTGCGCTGGCTCGGCGGTGCGCGCGCTGTGCGCGATGGCCGCAATATGGCGCTGCGCCTGTTTGATGCGTTTGAACCGAGCGCGGTGATCGGCTTTGGCGGTTATCCGGCTTTCCCGGCGCTGCTGGCCTCAACCAAGGCGGGCATCCCCAGCGTCGTGCACGAACAAAACGCTGTGCTGGGGCGGGTCAACCGCCTGCTCGCTGGCCGCGTGGATGCGATTGCCACCAGCTATCCTGAGGTTGAGCGCCTCAAAGAGAAATACGAGACAAAGGTCTATCTGGTCGGCAATCCGGTCCGGGCTGAGGTGCTTGAGCTGCGCAAGCAGGATTTCCCTGAGTTCACGGATGAAGGCCTGTTGCGGGTGTTGGTCACCGGCGGCAGCCAAGGCGCGAGCATCCTGTCGCAAGTGGTGCCCGATGGGCTGGCAATGCTGCCACCGGCGCTGCGCGGCCGCCTGCAAGTGACGCAGCAATGCCGCCAGGAAGATATCGACGCGGTGCGCGAACGCTATTTGAGCCACGATATTCCAGCTGAGCTCGGCACCTATTTTGAGGATATGGAAGAGCGTCTGGCTGATTGCCATGTCTTCATTGGCCGCGCAGGCGCGTCGACCATTGCTGAGCTGACTGCGGTTGGCCGCCCCGGAATTCTGATCCCGCTGCCGATTGCGACCGACGATCATCAGGCCGCCAACACCCGCGAGATTGTGGCCGCTGGCGGCGCGCGCATGGTACGCCAAGCGAACTTTGCGCCAAAGGAATTGGCCAAGCAAATCCAGGCAATGGCGCAAAAGCCAGCGAGCTTAGCCAATGCCGCGCACGGCGCCTGGAATTGCGGCCGCCCGGATGCGGCGAAGGAACTTGCGGACTTGATGGAGAGTTTTGGCGGGGCTGACATGATGGATGTCATCCGCGTCGGCGAGGGCGAAAAACGCAGCGCCGCGACCAGCACCGCAGCCGAAGGCGCGACCAAGGACAACGTCCAGTGAAGGGCGTTGCAACCGATATTGGCACAATCCATTTCGTCGGGATCGGCGGAATTGGCATGTCGGGCATTGCCGAGGTGATGCACAACCTCGGCTACGGCGTGCAGGGCAGCGACTTGGCCGAGGGGCCGAGCGTAGAGCGCCTGCGCGCGCGCGGCATCACCGTGCATATCGGCCATGAGCGGGAGAACGTGGACGGCGTTAGCGTCGTCGTCACCTCCACCGCCGTTCGCCGTACCAACCCAGAGGTTGCCGCTGCGCTGGAAAACCGCATCCCAGTGGTCCGCCGCGCCGAAATGCTGGCCGAACTAATGCGGCTCAAATCCACCGTCGCGGTGGCCGGAACGCATGGCAAAACCACCACCACCAGCATGATCGCAGCCTTGCTCGACAAGGGCGACGTTGACCCCACCGTCATCAATGGCGGGATCATTGAGCAATATGGCTCCAACGCGCGCCTCGGCGACAGCGATTGGATGGTGGTCGAAGCTGATGAGAGCGACGGCAGCTTCCTGCGCCTCGATGGCACCATCGCGGTCGTCACCAATATCGACCCTGAGCATCTCGACCATTACGGCGATTTCGATGGGGTCAAACGCGCCTTTGTCGAATTCATTCACAATGTCCCGTTTTACGGGGCGGCAATCCTATGCGTCGATCATCCGGAAGTGCAGGCGGTCATTGGCCAAGTGCGCGACCGCAAGGTTGTGACCTATGGCTTCTCTTTGCAGGCCGACATTTGCGGTGTGAACATTCGTCCGCATGAAGGCGGCAACCGTTTCGATGTGATCATCCGCCAGCGCGGCGAAGAAGACCGCCGGATCGAAGGCGTGAACCTGCCCATGCCAGGCCGCCACAACGTTCAAAACGCTCTAGCCGCGATTGCGGTCGCGATTGAGATGGGCTGCCCCGACGATGTCATCCGCGAGGGCTTTGGCCAGTTTGGCGGGGTTCGTCGCCGTTTCACTAAGGTCGGCTCTGTCCCGGTCGAAGGCGGCGCTGTCAGCATTATCGACGATTACGCCCACCACCCGGTCGAAATCCGCGCCGTGCTAGAGGCAGCGCGCGAAGCGGCCTCCGCTGGCGAGAGCGAAGGGCGCGTGATCGCGATTGCTCAGCCGCACCGCTATTCGCGCCTCAATGATCTGATGGAAGACTTCCAAACCTGCTTCAACGAGGCAGACGAAGTCTATGTCACCCCGGTTTACGAAGCGGGCGAAGACCCGATTGAAGGCGTCAGTTCCGCCGCGCTCGTCGCAGGGTTAAAATCGCGCGGGCATCGCTCTGCGCAGACGATTGAGGATCAGGCATCTTTGGCGAGCGCGCTGGCAGGCGACATTCGCAAGGGCGACATCGTCGTGTGCCTGGGTGCGGGCGACATCACCAAGTGGGCGGCGGGGCTCGCGGGCGCCATTGAAGCAAAGCGGAACGCATGAACGACATGGTACAACCCGACGACTGGAATGACCGAGACAGCGGTATGGCTCCGACCTGCGCGATTGAGGGGGTGCGGACGCGCCCGTGCCGACCGAGAACATTCGCGGCCGCCTGACCCAGAACGCGCCGCTGGCAAAATTCGTCTGGTTCAAAAGCGGCGGCAATGCCGATTGGCTGTTTGAGCCTGAGGATCTCGACGATCTGAAGAGCTTTTGCGAGCAGCTGGACGGGGAAATCCCCGTCATGGCGCTGGGCGTCGGCTCCAACATGATAATCCGCGATGGCGGCGTGCCCGGCGTAGTTATCAAGCTGGGCAAGGAATTCTCTGAAGTTGAGATCACCGGCGAAACAACGCTGACCGCTGGGTCCGCTACGCCGGTCAGCATTGTGTCGAGGCGCGCGGCGAAAGCGGGGATCGACGGGCTGTCATTCTTCACCGGCATTCCCGGATCGGTCGGCGGTGTCACCCGCATGAACGGTGGATGCTATGGCCGCGAAACCTGCGATGTCTTGGTCGATTGCGATGTTATCCTGCCGGATGGACAGTTCGTGACGCTGACGAACAAAGAGCTGCAATACAGCTATCGCCATTCCGCATTGCCTGATGGCGCGGTAGTCGTTGCCGCGCGGTTTGAAGGCTTTCCGGGCGATCCGGATACGATCAAGGCGGAGATGAACCGCATCTCCAGCGAGCGCAAAGACTCGCAGCCAATCGGCAGCATGACCGGCGGATCGACGTTCAAAAACCCGCCCGGCCACAGCAGTTGGAAACTGATCGATGAGGCGGGTTGCCGCGGCCTGAGGAACGGCGGCGCACAGGTGAGCGAGAAGCACTGCAATTTCCTGATCAACACCGGCAATGCGACCAGCACTGAAATCGAAGGCCTGGGCGAGATGGTGCGCGAGAAAGTCTATGCCCATTCCGGCATTCAGCTGGAGTGGGAAATCAAACGGGTGGGCAGGCCGTGACCACTTCCGCACCCCTTCATATCGCCGTCCTGATGGGCGGCTGGGCCGCAGAACGCGAGGTCTCTTTGATGACCGGCAATGGCATTGCCGATGCGCTGGAGAGCAAGGGGCACCGCGTCACCCGGATTGATATGGGCCGCGATGTTGCTGCGCGGATCGCTGAGGCGGCGCCAGATGTGGTGTTCAACGCGCTGCACGGCGTGCCCGGTGAAGACGGAACGGTGCAGGGCATGCTCGACCTGATGGGCATACCCTATACCCATTCCGGCGTTGCAACCTCTGTGATCGCAATTGATAAACAGCTGACCAAGCAGGCGCTTGTCCCGCATGGTATTCCGATGCCGGGCGGGCATATCGTCGCCTCCGAAGACCTGCATAAGCGCGACCCGCTGCCGCGTCCGTATGTGCTGAAGCCCGTGAATGAAGGCTCTTCCGTGGGCGTTGCGATCATCACTGAAGACAGCAATGTCGGCAATCCAATTGCCCACGGTGCCGAGGGACCGTGGCAGGAATTTAAAGAGCTGCTCGCCGAACCCTTTATCAAGGGCCGCGAGCTTACCACCGCAGTGATAGACGGGCCAGATGGGCCGCGCGCGCTGGGCGTGACAGAGCTGATCATCGAAAGCGGCTTTTACGATTACGAGCACAAATACACCGATGGCTGCACGCAGCATGTCTGCCCGGCGAATATCCCGGCGGACATTGCAGCGCTGTGCGAAAGCTATGCGATCCGCGCGCACCAATTGCTGGGCTGTCACGGCGCGAGCCGCACAGATTACCGCTGGGATGACGAGGCAGGCGAGGCGGGTCTGTTTGTGCTGGAGACCAACACTCAACCGGGCATGACGCCGCTAAGCCTCGTGCCAGAGCAGGCGAAACATGCCGGAATTGAATATGCCGATCTTGCAGAAATGATCGTGCACGAGGCGCTCAGGATACATGGGGCGGCGCTGGCCGGTTCTGCTGCGCCTGCCAAGCAAACAGGAGGCACTGATGGCGCAGATTAAACGCGGCGGAAAAGGTGTAAGGCGCGCAGTCAAAGCATCGAGCCGGGCGAAAACCGCTCGCCAAGCGCGGGCGCGGACCAGCGGCGTGCTCGATAGCGTGATTGGCTTGCTGCCGTTCACTGACGAGCAATTGCAGCGCATCTTTCTCTCCATCATCATCGGCGGCGCAGTGGCGCTGGCGTGGTTTATCGCCAGCCTTGCAGGCGTTCCGGCGATGGCTCAGGCGCAGGTGGCGTATCTCGCCTCTGACGCTGGGTTTGAGGTCCGCCGTGTGCGCGTGACCGGCACCAACCGTATGGACGAGCAGCACGTTTACAGTCGCGCGCTGGCTCAGCGTGATCGGCCCATGCCGCAGGTTGAGCTGGAGGCTTTGCGCGAAGAATTGTTGGAATTGCCGTGGGTCAAAGACGCGCGGGTTTCCGCTCAGCTGCCGGACACTTTGGCGATCGATATTGTTGAGCGCACGCCGCATGCGGTTCTGGAGAAGCCTGACCGTTTGGTGCTGATCGATGCAGAGGGCACCGAGCTGGAGCCAGTCGCGCGCGATAAGGCCAAAGAGATGCTGATGATTTCCGGTCCGGGCGCGAGCCGCCAAGTGGCCGATCTCGACCGTTTGCTGGCCACTGCGCCTGCGCTGAAACCTCAGATTGAGGCGGCAGAATGGGTCGGCAATCGCCGCTGGAACCTGTCGTTTAAAACCGAGCAAATCCTCGCTTTGCCTGAGGGCGATGACGAGGCAGCAACGGCGCTGGTTAAGTTCGCGCGGATGGACGGGCAAAACCGCTTGATCGGCGGAAAAGTCGCGACCTTTGATATGCGCGCGCCGCCGCGCATCTACATGCGCGTGCCGGGCCGCTCTGAACAATTGCTCGCCAATGCATCGGGCACCGGGGGCACACCGTAATGGCAAGTTCCAAGGGTCACAGCTCCGCCGGTAAAGCGCGCCTTTCCAAGATTTTTGGCGCGGTCAACATCGGCTCGTTCCGCATCTCGGCCATGATCATGGGCGAGACGGAGAACGGCGACCTCATTGTGCTGGGCTCTGGCCACCGCGCCAGCCAAGGGATCAAGCGCGGTTATGTGATCGATATGAGAGCGGCGACCTATGCCATCCGCGACGCGGTGGAGCGGGCGGAGAAAAACGCCGGTGCCAGCGTGCAAAGCGTGTGGGTGGCCTGCGCGGGCGCTGGTCTGGCCAGCAATGTCTCCAAGGTCGAGATTGAGATCGGCGGTCGCCGGATCGAAGAAGAAGATGTTGAACACCTGCTGATCGCGGCGCGTGACACGATCCAGCCCGATGGGCGGATGGTCCTGCACGCTCAGCCAGCGCATTACACGCTCGACGGAGCGCATGGCGTCGCCAATCCGCGCGGCCTCCATGCAGAGCGGCTGGGCGTTGATGTGCATGTGATGCTGGCCGATGGCGCGCCGGTGCGCAACCTCACCGAAGTCGTGCAAAGCGCGCATTTGGAGGTTGAGGGCGTCGTCGCTGCGCCGCTCGCCACCAGCTATGCTGTGCTCTCGCAGGAAGAGCGCGAACTGGGTGTTGCATTGGTCGAAATCGGCAATGATGTGACCAATGTTTCCGTTCATGCTGGCGGCATGCTGCTGGGCCTGCGCGCGCTGCCTTATGGCTCGGGCGATATCACCGATGCGATCGCCAGCGCCTTTGGCATTCGGCGGTTTCAGGCAGAACGGCTGAAATGTGTCTCAGGATCTGCTATCGCCTCGCCAAGCGATCACCGCGAGATGATCCCGGTCAACGGGCCGGGCGATGAGGTCACCGGGCCATTGGCGCGCGGCGCGGATGATAAAAACCGCATTGCGAGGGCAGAATTGGTCTCGGTGGTGACGCAAAATCTCTCCCAGCTCACCGATGAAGTGGGCCGGGCGCTGAAGGCGATGGGCTTTTCCGGCTCGCGGGCAGGGCAAGTGGTGCTCACCGGCGGCGGAGCTGAGCTTGCCGGGCTCGCCGAATTTGCGCAAGGTGCGCTAGGGATGCCCGTGCGCATTGGCCGCGCGCCAACATTAACCGGGCTGCCAGAGGCGCATTCAACGCCGGGCTTTGCGACATTGGCGGGACTATGCCTCTATGCCGCAGATGATCCGGTCGATATCCGCGCAATTGGCGCACAATATCAGCAGACCGCCAAATACGGCGGCGGTGTGGTAGGGACACAAATGGCGGCGCGATTATTCCGCGCGCTTAAGGAATACTTCTAAAGAGCCTTGGTAAGAGGCCGAAGGACAATTGAGGCTCTGTGGATAAGGGTTAGTGCGCTATAACCGCGAAGACGCGAATGTGGCACAAGTATTGAGAATTATTACGTATGGCGGGACAAGGATGGGTCGTCTCTCGCCTGAAAGGGACAATTGATGAGCATTAATATCGGACCAGCAGCGAGCGATGACATGCGGCCCCGCATTACCGTGGTGGGTATTGGCGGCGCTGGCGGCAATGCAATTGCGAACATGATTGAATCCGACATCGAAGGTGTTGAATTCATTGTTGCCAACACGGACGCTCAGGCGCTGAGCAGCAGCCCGGCGGCGACCCGCATTCAGCTGGGTCCGGATATCACCGGCGGTTTGGGTGCAGGTGCCCGGCCAGAAGTCGGCAAAGCGGCGGCGGAAGAAACCGTCTCTGAAATCGAAACCGCGCTGGAAGGCGTGAACATGGTCTTCATCGCCGCGGGCATGGGCGGCGGCACCGGGACTGGCGCGGCCCCAGTGATCGCCGAGGCGGCTCGCCGCAAAGGTGTGCTGACGGTTGGTGTGGTGACCAAGCCATTCCTGTTCGAAGGCACGCGGCGGATGCGCGCGGCAGAGGCTGGGATCGACGAGCTGCAAGAGCATGTCGACACTCTGATCGTCATCCCGAACCAGAACCTGTTCCTGGTCGCCCAGGCAGAAACCACATTCAAAGAAGCGTTCCAGCTGGCCGATGAAGTGCTGCAGCAGGGCGTTCGCTCCATCACCGATCTGATGGTGATGCCGGGCCTCATCAACCTCGACTTTGCCGATGTGCGCTCTGTGATGAGCGAAATGGGCAAGGCGATGATGGGCACAGGCGAGGGCGAAGGTGAAAACCGCGCGCTTGATGCAGCGGAACAGGCGATTGCCAACCCGCTGCTCGATGGTGTCAGCATGCAAGGCGCCAAGGGCGTGATCATCTCGATCATCGGCGGCGAAGACATGAAGCTGCTCGAAGTGGACGAGGCGGCAAACCACATTCGCGAGCTGGTGGACGATGATGCGAACATCATCTGGGGCAGCGCGTTCAACCCCGATCTCGACGGCAAGATCCGCGTCAGCGTGGTCGCAACCGGTATAGAGCAAGGCGCGATTGGCACGACGCGGGACAGCGCGCCTGTTGCGCTCTCCAGTGCGCGCGCGCCGAAGCGTCCGGTTCTGCCATTGCCCGGTGAAGAGGACATCGCAGCGGCGGCGGAAGCTGAGCCGCTGACCTTGTCAGAGCCAGAGCCGATGATCCTGTCCGAACCTGAAGTGGACGAGATCGAGGAAGAGGAAGAGCCAATTTCGGTTGAGCCGTTTGATCTTTCCGGCATGCAAGCCGGCGATGATCTGGGCGAGCTCGACGATGACGATGTCGATGGCATTGTCGATCCGCTGGCCGGTCTGCGCGATGCAGAAGCCGACTTGGGCGAAGGCAGCATGCCGGAACCAGCAGATGATGACGCGTTTGGTTCGGCTGCAGAGGCTGGCTTTGGCGCGGAAGTTGACGGCGTAAGTGATGACGGTGAAGCCGCGTTCGACCTGACCGCAGAAGCACCAGAAGACGATGCGGATGGCGGCGATGATTTGCTCGCCAGCGCAGACCGTCTTGCCGAAGAAGACAATCCGGTTGAATCAGGCGTGCCATCACGCCGCTCTGGCATCCTTGGCTCCGGCCACGGCGATGGCGGCGGCGGAGCAGCAGGCGCGGCATCTGGCGGCGGCAGCACTCTGTTCGAACGCATGGCCAACCTTTCGCGCAGCTCCGGATCGGACGACGCGGAGGAAGAAGAGGAAGAGGATAAGAGCGGCGAAGACGCACCAGCGCTCAGCATTCCGCGCTTCCTCGGACGCCAAAACAACCAGTAACACCGTGCAAGACACGTGAGATAAATCGGGCGGGTGCAGCGATGCGCTCGCCCGATTTGCGTTTGAGGTGCCGCGCGGGTCTATTTCTTGGCACACACAGGCGAGCCGTGCGTTATTCGCCAAGGTGCGGTGTTCACCTCGCTTTCAGTTCGCTTTCGCTAGCCAAAATGGCCAAGGTGTAGAGACTATGATTCTGCTATCCCCCCGTTCGCTTTTTCTGTCTGGCATTGCCTCGCGGTTGCCGCTCGCGCTGCTGGCCGCCAGTTCTGGCCTTGGCCTGAGCATGGCCGCCGTGCCTGCTCATGCGCAGGACAGTGGGGCGACTTCTCGCGAAGTGGTGCAGCCTTTGCCATCGGCTCAGGTTCAGCGCCTCAACCGCGCCCTAAAGCGTTTGGCGCGCAGCCCGCGCGATCTCAGCACTCTGATCGAGGCAGGCAATGCCGCGATGCTGCTGGGCGATATGGACGCCGCAATCGGTTTCTTCGGCCGCGCTCAAGATATCTCGCCAACCGACTCGCGGGTTAAAATGGGCATGGCAGCGGTTTTCCTTCGCTCGGACCGGCCGATTGAAGCGCTACGGTTGTTCAATGAGGCAGAGGCCGCTGGCGCTTCCTCCCGGGACGTGATGGGTGACCGCGGTCTGGCATTCGATCTGGTTGGAAACAATCAAGCTGCACAGGCGAGCTACCGCGATGCTCTGGCGCTCAATGAAGACAGCGAAGTGGTGCGCCGCCTCGCGCTCAGCCAGGCGATTGCCGGGGACAAGCAAGCCTTTGAAGAGATCCTGAGACCGCAATTGGAAGCGCGCGATTTCGCCGCGTTCCGCACGCAAGCGTTTGGCCTCGCGATATTGGGCGAACAAGACGAGGCAGCGGCGATTGTCGATGCGGTGATGCCGCGCGATTTGGCCGCGCGCATGACGCCCTATCTCGCCTTCATGCCGCGCCTGACCAAGGCTCAGCAGGCCGCCGCCGCCAATCTCGGCATCTTCCCCGCTGCTGCGCAAGTAGGCCGCGACGATCCGCGCATTGCCGAATATGCCGCGCAGGGCAGAGCCATTGCGAGCGCAGCGGACACCCGTCTGGCTCCGGCTGGAGAGCCGTTGGGCCGGGTCGCCGATGCGGGCGATGCCGCCGAGCAGAGCTTTACCCCTGGCGTTGAGCAAATCGAGCCTTCTTCTTCCACACCGCCTGCTGCTGCGATCGCTGCAGCTCCTGAAACGCAGACACAAACCACTCCGGCAGCGACCGAAACAGTTCGGGTGGCCCGCGCAGCCGACACTGCGGCGACTGCCCCGGCTGGAAGAGAACCGCCGCGACCCGGATTTGATCTCGCGCGGGTCAACACCCGCGAGACGGCACCAGCACCGCGCTCAAGCGTGGCCGATGCCTTTGCGGAGTTCGGTTCCGACGTGCCGCGCGTTACCAGAGCCGGGGAAGGCGCGGTTGATCTGGCCGCGATTGAGATCCCGCGTGAAAGCGAAATCGAAGCAGAACCGGCAGAGCCAGAGCATCCGCGCCGCCAATGGGTGCAGGTTGCAACGGGTAAGGATCGCTCCGCCTTGCGGTTCGATTGGCGGCGTTTCACCCGCACGGCGCCGGATGAATTGAGCGGTCTTAACCCGCATGTCGTGCGCTGGGGCGAGGCCAATCGCCTGCTCGCCGGACCGCTCGGCACCGCGCAGGAAGCGCGCCAGCTGGTCACCGCGCTGCGCGCCCAAGGTCTGGACAGCTTCACCTACACCAGTCCAGAAGGTCAGGAAATTCAAGAACTTAAATAAGTTTTTGGGTTACGAACAGCTTTCTGTGCACAGGCTTTGAACAGCGCAATAGGGTTCTCCCCAGCCGCACGGACGCCTTCACATTGCCAAGCGACCCTTTGCCGATGCATCTGTCGTGGCTGATGACAAAGATAGCCAAATCATGAGACCGCGCGAGAACGAGTTTAGCGCTTCGGAAGACGCCGCGCCGGTCGATATGCTGGCGGCCTTGTTCGAGGCGCGCGGCTGGCCGTGCGAAATCGTATCGAATGACGAGCTGACCGGCGAAGTGCAGGGCAGCTGGACCAAATATCAGCTGCGCGCGATCTGGCGGGCGGAGGACAATGTCCTGCAATTCATCGCGCTGCCCGATATTCGCGTCAGCGCAGAGAAGCGCCCGGCGGCCTATGAATTGCTGTGCCTGGTCAATGAGCAGATGTGGCTCGGCCATTTCGACATTTGGTCCAATGGCGATGTGCTGCTGTACCGCCACGGCGCGATGCTGGGCGATGATGGGATGCTCAGCCTGACCCAAGCGCAATCCTTGGTCGAAACGGCGATTGATGAATGCGACCGGTTTTATCCCGCGTTCCAATTCGTACTGTGGGGTGACAAGGCCCCGCGCGCCGCGCTCGACAGCGCGCTTGTCGATGCTGCTGGGGAGGCGTAACTCTCTCGCTGATTAGGCGCGAATTTTAGGGGCGGTTATGTCCAAGGTTCTGATATTTGGCTGCGGCAATATGGCGGGCGCTATGCTGGCCGGGTGGCTGGCCGCTGGGGTGGAGCCAAGCCGCTTCGTGGTGGTCGACCGCTCGATGGAGCGCGCACCAGATGGGGTGGAGCTGCACCGCGAGATTCCGCAAAACTCCGTTCATGATGCGATCCTGCTCGGCGTAAAGCCTCAGCAGCTTGCGGATTTGCGACCGCTGCTTCAGCCCGCCGCTGGACCGAAAGTGGCGGTGCATTCCTTGCTGGCAGGGATCACTCTTGCGGGGCTGGCCGAGGCTTTCCCGAATGCCCGCGCGCATGTGCGCGTGATGCCCAATCTCGCCGCACGCATTGGCAAATCGCCCGTCATTTTGGCGCAAAGCGGACTTGATGCAGCGGAATGCGACGGTGTTTTTGCGCTTTATGATCATTTGGGCAGTGCCGTCTGGCTAGATGATGAGGCGCAGTTCAACCTGATGACCGCTCTGGCAGGCTCGGGCCCAGGCTTTGTCTACCGCTTCATCGATGCGCTTGCTGGCGCAGCGACGGACCTCGGTCTGGACCGGGCATCGGCTGACCGATTGGCGCTGACCATGGTGGAGGGAGCCACCACGTTGGCGGGCAATGCGAACAGCTCTCCGGGCGAGCTGGCCGACCAAGTGGCTAGCCCCGGCGGGATGACGCGCGAGGGCTTAAATGTGCTCGATGATGGGGCCGCATTGCGCGCACTTTTGCGGGCGACTCTGGCTGCGACTGCGCAAAAAGGCGATGATTTGGCGCAAAGTTCCGGTAAATCAGCGGGATAGCAGCCTTAACGTAACGTAAGCATCGTCCACCGGTTTTGCTTGAAATACGCGGCAAAAATCACGATATTGCGTAGTGAAGGCGCGTATGTCCGCGCCCGCTTCTAACTGTAGGGATGACCATGTCTGATTGGAAAGACACTCAGCAATCACAGCAGGCCTTTGGCTCTTCTGTGCCCCGTGCCGCAGCGGAATCTTGCCGGTGAGACGTATGATGAGGGCCTGCGCAAGCATATGCTCTCGATCTACAATTACATGAGCTCCGGCGTATTGCTGACAGGTATTGTCGCAATTCTGTTTTCCTGGGGCGGTGTTGAATCGCCAGCCTATTGGCTCGCCGTAAATGGCGGCCTGCTGTTCTGGGCGGTTAAACTTGCGCCTCTGGCCTTCGTTCTTGCGATGAGCTTTGGCCTGCACAAGATGAGCCAGTCGACACTGCAAATCGTGTTCTGGTCGTTCGCGACCGTCATGGGCATTTCGATGTCGACGATCTTCCTCGTCTACACCGGCGAGTCCATCGCGGTAACGTTCTTCGCCACGGCAGCGGCCTTTGCTGGCCTGTCGCTGTGGGGCTACACCACGAAGAAAGACATTTCTGGCTGGGGCAGCTTCCTGATCATGGGCGTAATCGGCCTGATCATTGCCATGGTGATCAACATCTTCTTGGGCTCTGAAACGATGGCATTCGTCATCAGCGGCCTCGGCGTGCTGATCTTCGCTGGCCTGACCGCTTACGATACGCAGATGCTGAAAAACCAGTATCAGCAGATCCGCGGCACGTCCTTCATCGGCAAAGCCGTGATCATGGGCGCGACCAATCTGTACCTCGACTTCGTGAACATGTTCATGTTCCTGTTGCAGTTCCTTGGTAACCGCGACTGATCTGAACGCTCGGTCAGCGCGGTTTGACGCAAACTGTGCCGCGCCAACCGATAAATGATTGCAAACTGTTGATGCCCGGGGCGTGTAATGCGCTCCGGGCATTTGCTTTGGCGTGTAAGCGCAGTAACGCATTGTGCTTCAGCTTGGGGCAAGGCAATCTAGCGCATGCAGAGGGCGCATTGCCCGGGGCGGGTTACGATTTTGAGAGAGGCACATCCTAATGAGCGCAGCACAACTGGCCCAGACGCCGGTACAGCAATCGACCCCTGAGGTCGCATCCAGTTCCGATCGCTCCAACATGGGGCTGCGCATTTTGACCGTCGCCGCTGGTGCTGCTGCGCTTGGCGCTTGCGCCACAACCCCGCCGCCTCCGCCTCCGCCACCACCGCCCCCACCGCCTGTGGTTGAGGCGATCCCATCGCGGCCATTGCCGCCCGGCGGCGCATCCTATGTGATGGATATTCCGGCGACCGGCGCGGACGGCCAACGCATCACCATCAATCGCGGGATTAGCGATGATGAGAAGGTCTGGCACTTCCGCTCTGCTTGGAATGTGGCCGCGCTCAATTGCACCGCCGCGCGCCATGCGCCGGTACTCGACGCGTACAGCTCTTACATCTCCAAGCACTCGCGAGCGCTAAAGCGGGTGAACGACCGGATTGACCGGGTTTATCGCAGCCAGCTGAGCTCTCGGCGCAGCGCGATTATGGCGCGTGAAAGCAAGATGACCAGCGTCTACAACTTCTTTGCTCTGCCGCCTGCACGCTCGAACTTCTGCAACAATGCGCTGGATATTTCGAACCGCTATCTGGCCGCACCGGATGAAGATCCGATCGCCTTTGCGATGGCGAATTTTGAGCTGAAAGAAGCACCGTTTCACAACTTCTTCGCCGACTATGAGCAGTACCAGCGGGATTCGGCCGCTTGGGATGCCCGCTATGGCGAGCGTTACGGCGCGTCTCAGCCGGGCTGGGTCGCGGTTCAGGCCGCGCGCCAATCTGGCAATTTCGGATCGACCCCGCCGCCCTCTGGCTTCGTGGCTGACCCGGGAACCAGCGGCAATGCGCAGGTGCCGATTGTGCCGGTGGACGAGGGCACAGTCTCTCAGCCAGTGACGCAGCCGATCCCTGATGCGGACCCCGCGGCTGCTAACCCGGGCACATAGCGCAGAGCTAGCGCTCCTCACTCCTCGCCGTCGCAGGCATTGTCTTTGCGTGCCATAGCCACTCACGCCCTCCACCTTCCCACCCGGAGTCTACCGGGATACCATCCGGGTGGAAGGGTGGAGGGCGTGGGCGGCGCGGATCTCTGAAAGTTCAACGCGCTTGCGCCCTCTACAAAAGCTGACTAATCGCAATTTCACGCATTGGTAACGGGAATGCGGTGCGGGGCCTTTGGTCCCAAAGCCGCGGCTGTCCCTGCAACTGTAAGCGGTGAGTGATTGACCTCGCGCGGGCTCGGATAGGAGCGCGCAGCCACTGGGAAGGCCGTGAATGGCCGCCTGGGAAGGTGAGAGGCAAAAGCGACGACCCGTGAGCCAGGAGACCGACCAGCGCGTGTCGCTTGTTGCCTGGTTCAGGGATTGATCCGGCGCGAAAGAATTTTCGTCTCGAGCGACGATTAACGGGGCTGCGCGGGGATTTGACGCCGCGCGGTCCGTCGCTTTGGACGGAAGGAATACTCTTGAGAAATCTATTGTTGAGCAGCGCCGCTGCTGTGTTTGCGCTAAGTTGGAGCGGCCAAGCGGCTGCGCAGGATGAGCGCCCGGCGAGTCAGCCCGGCGCACAGTCCGCCGACGATGATGGAGCGGATCCTGAATCCCTCTATCTCTCGGCCACTGTACCCAACATTCTGGTCAGCGCCAGCAGGTCGCGGGACTCTGATGTGACCAAATACACCGGCTCTGCAAAGGTCGTAACGCGCGAGGATATCGCGGTGCGTCAGGTCCGCGATATTGCCGAAGTGCTGCGCGATGTACCGGGTGTGGCCGTCAGCGAAACGGCCGGTCAAACACAAATCCGCCTGCGCGGCTCCGAGGCCAATCATGTCCTCGTGCTGGTCGATGGCATCGAGGTCTCCGATCCCTTTGCTGGCGAATTCGACATCAGCACTTTGCAGGCGGAAATTGGCTCGAACTTAGAGGTTCTGCGCGGCGCACAATCGGCGCTGTATGGCTCTGACGCGGTCGGCGGCGTGGTCGCTTATAACACCGCCAGCGGGAGCGATTTGGAAGGCTTTGCAGCGCGGGTAGAGGGCGGCACGCAGGATACGATCAACGCAGCGGCGCGCTATGGCGCCTCAGGCAGCAATTGGAACGCCGCGCTCAGCGCCAATTTGGTCAGCACCGATGGCCAGCCCAATGCGCGCGGCGGCATTCGCGACATTGGCCGCGACAGCTACACGGTGTCGGGCAAAGGTGCGGTCGATCTGAGCGAGAATTTTGAGCTGCGCGCGGTGGCCCGCTACGTCCAGACCGAGGGGCAGTTCAACAATTCTGAGTTCGATACGACTAGCCCCAACTTTGGCTTGATCGTCGATTCTCCGGAAACCCGCTTTGAAACCGAGGCGTTTTACGCGCTGGTCGGCGCGCGGCTTGAATTGCTCGATGGCGAGTGGACCCACGACCTGTCTGGCCAGATTGCCGATGTCAGCCGCGACACCTTTGGCGCGTTTGGCCGCTCCTCAGGCAGTGAAGGCGAACGGCTAAAGGCTTCCTATGTCTCGGGCATTCAATTCGGCGGCGGCCCGGTCCTGCATCAGGTCACATTTGCGGCGGATTGGGAACGCGAGAGCTTCCGCAACACCGATCCATCCGGCTTTGCCTTCACTGGAGAGCGCGACACCGAAAACACCGGCCTTGTCGGCGAATATCGCCTGTCAGTCCTGCAATTTGAGCTCAACGCCGCGCTGCGCCACGATATCAATGACCGGTTCGCCGATGCGACCACCTTCCGCATCGGCGCCGGCTATGACTTCTTACAGGGCACGCGCATTCGCGCCGCCGCTGGATCAGGCATCAAGAACCCGGGCTTTTTTGAGCTGTTCGGATTTGTCGATGGCCAGTTCATCGGAAATCCCGATCTTGAACCGGAAAAATCCATCGGCTGGGAAGTGGGCGTGGACCAGGATATCGCAGACGGCGCTGTCCGCCTATCGGCAACCTATTTTGAGAGCGAGCTGGAGAACGAGATCTTCACCGCGTTCCCACCGCCGAGCTTCACCGCGACGCCGGGCAACCGCGAGACCGACAGCGAACGGCGCGGGATTGAGCTGTCTGCGCGAGCGCGCTTGGGGCCGCAGTTTTCGCTCGACGCCGCGTACACCTACCTCGATTCTGAGGAAGACGGGGTGGAGGAAGTGCGCTAAGCCAGGTAATATCGCCTCCGCCGCGCTGACATGGACCGCGCCCGATGACGCCGCCTCTGCCACGCTGATCGTGCGCCACAATGGCAGCACCGATGATCTGGCCTTCACCGATCCCAGCTTCGTGCCGGTCCGCGTGCGGCTGGATGATTACACGCTCGTCAATCTGGCGGGCGAGGTGAAGCTGTCGGAGAATATCCGCGCCTTTGGCCGGATCGAGAACCTGCTGGGTGACCGTTATGAGCAGGTGTTCAGTTTCGTCTCGCCTGGCCGTTCGGCTTTGATCGGAGTAGAAGCGAGGTTCTAAACTCTCGCTTTCTGATGAGGAAATGCATAGGAGCGCTCTATGCATTTCCTTGATCAAGCCAAGATATACCTAAAGTCGGGCGGCGGCGGGCCGGGAGCGGTGAGCTTTCGGCGCGAAAAGTACATCCAATATGGCGGCCCGGACGGCGGCAAAGGCGGCAAAGGCGGCGATATCATCTTTGAGGCTGTAGGCGGCCTCAACACGCTGATCGACTTTCGCTATTCGCAGCACTTCAAGGCTCCGCGCGGCGGACACGGCATGGGCCGCGACCGCACGGGGGCTGGTGCAAAAGACTTGGTCGTGAAAGTCCCGGTTGGCACGCAGGTGCTGTCCGAGGATAAGGAAGAGGTGCTCGCCGATTTCACCGAAGTCGGTCAGCGGATCATCTTTATGGAAGGCGGGCAGGGCGGACGCGGCAATGCGTCCTATAAGAGCTCAACCAATCGTGCGCCGCGCCAGCATCAACCGGGTGAACCGGGTGAAGAGGCATGGGTGTGGTTGCGGCTCAAATTGCTCGCCGACGTGGGCCTGGTTGGCCTGCCCAATGCGGGCAAATCGACCTTTATCAATGCTGTCTCCAACGCTCAGGCGAAGGTAGGGCATTACGCCTTCACAACCCTGGTGCCTAAGCTGGGCGTGGTACGCCACAAGGCCCGCGAATTTGTGATCGCGGATATTCCCGGGCTGATAGCAGGCGCAGCCGAAGGCGCAGGGATCGGTGACCGGTTCCTGGGGCATATTGAGCGCTGCCGCGTGCTGATCCACCTGATCGACATTTCCGGCGATGATCCGGCAGAGGCGATGCGCGTGGTCGCCGAGGAACTCGAAGCCTATGGCGCCGCGCTAGAAGACAAACCGCAGCTGATCGTGCTCAACAAGGTCGACCTGGCCGATGATGAGCTCGCCGAGGGCTTCACTGAGGAGCTGAAAGCTGCGGGCGCTGACGAGGTGTTTGTGATTTCTGGCGCGAGCGGGGCGGGCATTGAGCCATTGCTCGATGCGGTGCTGGGCTATCTGCCGGATCGCACCTCGACTGAGACGAAGGCGGCAGAGGTCGAAGAGCTTCCCGAAAACGAGGATGGGGATGCAGGCGAATGGTCGCCGATTTAAGCGCATTTGCTGATCCTGCCGCTTGCCCGCGTTTGGTGGTCAAGATTGGCTCAGCCTTGCTGGTGCAGGACGGCGCGCCGCGCCGCGAATGGCTTGCGACACTGATCGCTGATGTCGCGCGGCTGCGCGCGAACGGACAGCAGGTGATCCTGGTCAGCTCCGGCGCGATTGCGCTGGGCGCGGCCCGGCTTGGCCTGCCCAAAGGCGGCAGAGCGAGCCTGGCCGATGCGCAGGCCGCGGCGAGTGTCGGCCAAGTCGCGCTGGCTCAGCTGTGGGCAGAGGCGCTGGGAGCGCACGACATTACAGCGGCGCAAATGCTGGTGACGATTGGCGATCTGGAGGACCGACGGCGCTATCTCAATGCCTCCGCGACGCTCGAACGCCTGCTGGAGGCGGGCGCGGTTCCGGTCGTCAACGAGAATGATAGCGTGGCGACAGAGGAAATCCGCTTTGGCGATAACGACCGGCTGGCCGCGCGCGTCGCGCAGGCGGCGAATGCGGATGCGGTGCTACTGCTGTCCGATGTCGATGGGCTGTACGATAAGCCGCCGGGAGAAGACGGCGCGCGCCTGATTGAGCGGGTCGACAGCGTCACGCCCGAAGTGATCGCCATGGCCAGCGATGCCTCCTCATCTGGGCTGGGCTCCGGCGGGATGACCGCCAAATTGCAGGCCGCGCAGATTGCCGAGCGCGCCGGAATTGCGCTCGCGATTGTCAATGGCACGCATGATGCGCCGATTACGCAGATGCAAGGCCGGGGCATTGGCACTTTGTTCGCGGCTAAAGATGTTGGCGATGCGCGCAAGACTTGGCTCGGCGGGCGCTTGGCGCCAGAGGGCAGCATCACGGTTGATGCAGGCTGCAAAAAGGCTCTGACCAAGGACGGGGCCAGCGTGCTCGCGGTCGGCATCACTGCGGTCGAAGGCTCGTTTCAACGCGGTGATTTGATCACTGTGTGTGCGGCGAATGGCACCGTTCTGGCTCAGGGCCTATCGGAATATGATGCGGTCAGTTGTCGGCGGATCGCGGGCCTGCGCCACGATCATCAGGCCAAAGTGCTCGGCTATGCTCCGCGTGCAGCGGTGGTTCACCGCGATCATCTGGTGCTGCTGTGAAGCTGGCCGTTACCGGGTCCACCGGCTTCGTCGGTCAGGCGTTTTTGGACGTTGCCACAGCCACGGGCGAGCATGAAGTCCGCGCGCTGACCCGGCGCGAACAGGCTCCGCGCGAGGGCATCACCTGGGTTCAGGGGACGCTCAGCGATGTAGAGGCCCTGTCCAAGCTGATCGGTGGCGCCGACGCGGTGGTGCATATCGCCGGGCTCACCAACACGCCCGATCTCACAGAATTCGAAGTCGCCAATGTGCTTGGCACTCAGAACATGATCGCCGCGACAAAGGCGGCGGGCGTGAAGCGGTTCGTGTTCGTCTCCTCGCTCTCTGCGCGCGAGCCTGACCTGTCCGCCTATGGCGCGTCAAAGGCGCGGGCGGAGACATTGGTGGAGGCCAGCGGCCTCGATTGGACGACGGTGCGCCCGCCAGCAGTTTATGGCCCGCGCGACACCGATATGTTTGAGCTGTTCCGCAGCGCGAAATGGGGCCTTGTGCCGCTGCCGCCGCGCGGGGCAACCTCGATCATCCATGTGCAGGATTTGGCCGAGCTGCTGCTCGCGCTGACCGGGCCGGTCGCGCCCAGCCGCGTGCTGTTTGAGCCGGACGATGGCCGCGAGGGTGGCTGGAGCCATAAAGAGCTAGCCCATGCAATAGGCGCGGTGATGGGTCGCAAGGTTCTAGCGCCAAACCTGCCCGCTAGCGTGCTGAGCGCAGCGGCGCGCGCGGATAAGATGCTGCGCGGTGACAAGGCCAAGCTGACCGCCGACCGGGTCGGCTATATGTGCCATCCCAATTGGGTCGCGCGCACGCTGAAAGCCGTGCCTGCCCGGCTTTGGAAACCCAAAATATTCGGCGAGGAAGGCCTTGCTCAAACGGCCAAATGGTATCGCGACAAAGGTTGGCTTTAATGAAGCGCGAGTCTCCGCGAAGGCGGGGACCTCAATCAGGATAATGCGATACGGACAAAGGTCCCCGCCTTCGCGGGAACTCGAGCTAGATTAGAGGAAGGGTTCCTCGCCCGGCTTGTGGATGCCGCATTCGGTCTTGTCCCAGCCTTTCCAACGCCCAGAGCGCGCATCTTCGCCTTCGGCAACCTTGTGCGTGCACGGTGCGCAGCCAATCGAAGGATAACCCTCCGCCACCAACGGGTGACGCGGCAGGTCATGCTCTTCAAAATAGGCTTTGATATCATCAGCTGACCAATCGATCAGCGGATTGATTTTCAGCCGCCCCTGGGCGTCGGACGTATCCACTTCGAAGCGCGGCAGGTTGGCACGCGTGCTCGATTGGAACGCTTTGCGCCCGGTAAAGCTCGCATCGTAATTCGCCAAAGCCTTGGCCAGCGGGATCACTTTGCGGATTTCGCAGCAACCGTCGGGATCGTATGACCAGCGCAGGCCAGTCTCATCCTTTTTGGCGAGCTCTGCTTCGTCCGGGGTCAGCACGATCAGATTGGTGAGACCGATCTTTGCCGCCACCTCGTCGCGGTAGGCAATCGTCTCGTCAAAATGCTTGCCGGTGTCTAGGAACAACACTGGCACACTCGGATCAACCTGCGCGATTAAGTGCAACAATACAGCGCTTTCCGCGCCAAAGCTGGAGACGGTGGCAACATCGCCTGCGAGGCTGCCCTTGAGCACGCCTTCGAGCATTTCCAGCGTGCTGGACCCGCGAAACATGCGGTTGAGGCGCACGGCGTCATGCTCGGTAAAGCGCGGTCCGGTTTCTAAGCGGTCGATCTGGCGGGTCTCACTCATGGCGCAGCTCTGCAATTGTGCGGCGTCCCGTCTCTCTGGCATCGGCGGCGCTTTGATAGACATTGCCGAAGCCTTCAAAGGCGCGGCGCGCATCACCTTCATCGAGCGGTTTGTCCGGCGCAAAGGCGTCAAAGCCGCAGCGGCGCATGTGCGAAAGCTGATCGATGAGCACATCGCCAACTGCGCGCAGTTCGCCCTCATATCCGGCCTCGCGCAGAATGCGGGCAGCGGAATAGCCGCGACCGTCGCCGAAACTGGGGAAGTTCACCTCAACCAGCGCGAGCCGGTCCAGGAAGGGCAGAAGTACGCGCGCATCATCGCCCGGTTCAATCCGAACGGCGGTCGCGTTGGTTTGATCGCAGCAAGCATCGACGGTGACGGTGCCGTGATCGGCAGGCTCATCATCGCGGAAGCGGAATTGCACTTCGTCCGGGCTGGTGCCTAGATCAGTCATAGAGTGCCTCCTTAAACGGGGTCATGCCGATGCGGCGGTAGGTGTCGAGGAAGCGTTCGCCATCCTCGCGCGTCTCAAGATAGACGTCGGTTACGGTCTCAACCGCTTTGATCACGCCGTCCTCGTCAAAGCCGGGGCCGGTGATCTTGGCGAGGCTCACGTCTTCCGCTTCGCTGCCGCCGAGCGAGAGCTGATAGTTCTCAGTGCCTTTCTTATCGACACCGAGAATGCCGATGTGGCCCGCATGGTGATGCCCGCAGGCATTGATGCAGCCAGAGATTTTGAGCTTCAGCTGGCCGAGCTCTTCGGTCCGGCCGTTCTTCGCAAAATTCTCTGAAATCCGCTGAGCCAAGGGAATCGAGCGGGCGTTTGCGAGCGCGCAATAATCAAGGCCGGGGCAGGCGATGATGTCCTCAATCGTGTCGAGGTTCGGCGCGCCGAGGTCTGCCGCCTCGAGCTCGGTCCAAAGCGCGTGCAAATCGGCGATTTTGACATGCGGCAGAACGATGTTCTGCGTGTGCATGACGCGCAGTTCATCAAAGCTGTATTGCTTGGCGAGCTTCGCCATCAAGCGCATCTGATCGCCGGTCGCATCGCCGGGAATGCCGCCAACCGGCTTCAGGCTGATGACCGCGCTGACATAGCTGTCGTGCTTGTGACGCACCGTGTTGCGGTCGACCCACAGCGCAAAGTCGGGATCAGAGCGGTCAACGCTCTTGGGTCCGTCTTCAAACGCGGGATCGGCAAAGAACGGCTTGATCCGCTCCAGTTCCTCGCGCGGCGGTTCGACGCCGTGATCGAGCAGGTGCACGAATTCTTCCTCGACCTGGCGGGTGTATTCCTCTGCGCCAAGCTCGTGGACCAGGATCTTGATCCGCGCCTTGTACTTATTGTCGCGCCGCCCGTAGCGGTTGTAGACGCGCAGGCACGCCTCGGCATAGGTAACGAGCTGATCGAGCGGCACAAAGTCGCGGATCATCGGCGCGATCATCGGGGTGCGGCCCATGCCGCCGCCGACATAGAAGCTTGCGCCGATCTCGCCCGCGTCATTCTTTACGATCTGAATCCCGATGTCGTGCAGGCGCATGGCCGCGCGGTCGGTCTCTGCCGCGATGACGGCGATTTTGAACTTGCGCGGCAGATAGGTGAACTCCGGGTGGAAGCTCGACCATTGGCGCAGCAGCTCGGCATAGGGACGCGGATCGATCAGCTCGTCGTGAGCCGCGCCTGCGAAGTGGTCAGACGAGATGTTGCGGATGCAATTGCCGCTGGTCTGGATCGCGTGCATCTCAACCTTCGACAGGTCGGCGAGAATGTCGGCGGCATCCTCCAGCTTGATCCAATTGTACTGCAGGTTTTGCCGCGTGGTGAAGTGGCCATAACCGCGGTCATATTTGTCCGCGATATCGCCCAGCGCGGTCATCTGCTGCGAGTTAAGCGTGCCATAGGGGATTGCGACCCGCAGCATATAAGCGTGCAGTTGCAGGTACAGGCCGTTCATCAGCCGCAGCGGCTTGAACTGGTCCTCGGTCAGCTTGCCATCGAGGCGGCGCTGAGCCTGATCGCGGAACTCCTCAACGCGGGCGTCGACCATCGCTTTGTCGTATTGGTCATACTGATACATCTTAAATCACCCAGTCCCAGCCGGTTTTGGAGGCAGTCGGCACCGCGAGATCGCGGCGGACCGTTGGACCGAGTGCGCGCACCCGGTCCTTAATATGAGCAGGCCGCACGCCTTCTTCGGTGCGGCTGGCGACCAGCGCGTAGGGCACGTTCACCCGTCGCGCGGCTTCTTCAGCGGCGAGGATTTGCTCGCCCATATCGCCAACATCGACCGCGTCATGCACGGATAGCGACCAGTTCTGGCCGTCCCACCAGACGACTTCGCCGGTTTTGAGGTCATTTCCTGTGAGGATATTCATGTGACGGCCTGTGTTTCCTGCGCCTTGGCGGCGGTGTTTGCGATTGAGTGGTCGTCCCGCGCGGTCACATCGCCGATCACGATGAGCGCGGGGCTTTTGACTTTGTGGGCTGTGACGAGCTGCGGCAGACCCGCGAGCAATCCTCGCACAACCCGCATTTCCGGGCGCGCGGCATTTTCAATCACGGCGACGGGAACATCGGGCGCAAGGCCGTCTGCCATCAATTTCTCAGCGATCTGAGGCGCGGTTTTGACGCCCATATAGATCACCAAAGTGCGCCCCTTACCCGCGAGGCCAGACCAGTCCTGATCCGATAGGCCTTTGCATTGGCCTGCAACGAAGCTGACAATGCTGGATGCGTCGCGGTGGGTTAGGGCGATTTGCGCCGCTGCGGCCGCGCCATTGGCGGCGCTGATGCCGGGCACGATCACCACGGGGACACCGGCGGCGCGGGCGTCTTCGGCTTCTTCACCGCCGCGTCCGAACACCAGCGGATCGCCGCCCTTAAGGCGGATCACGTCGCGGCCCTTCTTCGCCTCGCGGATCAGCAAAGCGTTGATATCGTCCTGAGGCAGAGTGTGCCGCGCGCGCTGCTTCGCAACCGAGATAAACTCAGCCGTAGCCGGAGCCATTGCGAGTATTTCCCGGCTTACCAGCCCGTCATGCACCACCAACTCAGCCGTCTCGAGCAGCCGCGCCGCGCGCAAGGTCAGCAGGTCGGGATCACCCGGGCCTGCGCCGACCAGATAGATTGTGCCTGTCTTTTCCATGAGGGCGAGATGGGCCGCTCGCCGCGATCGCGCCAGTGAGAATGGATTTGCGCCCCTTTAGCAAAGCTATTGCGCGCTCGCTGTAACCGCAGACCGCCGGGGTTTAGGCGGAATTTTTCTCCGACATCACTTCGATCAAGCGGTCCATTTGCTTGCTGGAGCGAAGGTGCAGATCGCGCTGAGGGAATGGAATTTCGACGCCGTGTTCGTCGAACAATTCCCACACGCGCTTGTAAACATCAGAGCGGATGTTCGCGAGGCCTTCTTCCGGGTCCTGGATCCAGAAACGGATTTCAAAGTCGACGGAATTGTCGCCAAAGCCCATGATGTTCACGCGCGCTTTGGGGCTCGGCAAAATGCGGTCAGTCTCAGCAACGGCTTGATGGAGCAGCTTTTCAACCAGCTTCATATCGCTGTTATAGGACACGCCGACAGGCGCCTTTACCCGCACATCGCGCGAGGAATAGGACCAATTGACCACCTGATTGATCATCAGGTTTTCGTTCGGGATCAGATATTCGGTCTGGTCGCGGGTGATGACGGAAATGGCGCGAATGCCGATCTTGCGGATCTGGCCAAAGCTTTCATTGCCCGCCTGATCGGTGACCGAGATCACATCGCCCGGCTTGATCGACTTATCCATCAGCAGCAGGATGCCTGAGATCAGGTTGCCGAAGGTTTTCTGAAGGCCAAAACCAATCGCCAGGCCAAATGCGCCGCCGAAGAAGGCCAGCGCGGTGAGATCAATGCCAAGCAGGTCGATCCCGATAAAGAACGCCAATCCCCACACGAACATGGTGCTGAGCTTTTCCGCCAGCAGGCGCTGAGTGGAATCGAACCGTGTGACCCGGCCCAGCAGGTTCTTGCACAAGCGGATCGCCAGCATCGCGCCGGTGATGACCAGCGCAATCACGCCGATTACCAGCAGAATATCGAACAGCGAGACACGCATGTCGCCGATGCTGAGCGCCCAGGCATCGAGCGTGTCGACGACAGAGCCGGCGGTTTTGCTTTGCGAGGCGATCCCGTCGCGAATGCCCTCGCTGGCTATAATCTCGGTTTCCTGCTCCGGCGCGGTTTCCGCCATGGTCCAGGCCTGGCCGGTCGCGGGCGCGTCTGGCGCGGTCAGTGTGTCTGAGCCTTCGGTGGCAGCAGAGGTCTCGTCGGATGGGGCAAGGGGCGTAGTGGCAGTCATAAATCTTTCATCGCGGCAAAGCCGGTTTGCAGGTCTGCAATCAAGTCTTCAGGATCTTCGAGGCCGATCGATAGGCGAATGCTCATGGCAGCACCAGCATTGTCTCCGCCGTCTGCCTCTGCTCCGGGTACAGGCATCGCATCGCGAATGGGCGCGGCGTCATAAGGCAGGGCGAGGCTTTCATACCCGCCCCAGGAATAGCCGATCCCGAACAGTTTGAGATTGTCGACTAGTGCGGCGCGGCTTTCCGGCGTTGCATCGGCCAAAGTGAAGCTGAACAGGCCGCATCCACCGGTGAAATCGCGGCTCCACAGCGCGTATCCCGCATCGCCCTCCAGCACAGGGCAATGCACGGCGGCTACCTCTTTTCTGTCGCGCAGCCAGGCGGCGATCACGCGCGCGCTTTCGACGCCGCGCTCCAGCCTGATCTCCATCGTGCGCAGACCGCGCAAAGCCAGCGCCGCATCATCGGGCGAGACGACATTGCCCATTTGCTGGCTCGTCTGGCGCAGGCGGCGATAATAGCGCTCACCCGCGCTCGCTGCGCCCATCATCAGGTCAGAATGCCCGCCGACATGCTTTGTCAGGCTCATGATGGAAATGTCGCATCCGCGCTCCAGCGCTGGAAAGCCAATCGCGCTGGCCCAAGTGTTGTCGATCAGGCTCACCGCGCCGCGCTCCCGCGCAATCCGGGTCAGCTCGGGCACATCGCACACTTCCATCGTCAGGCTGCCCGGGCTTTCGAGCCACACAGCCTTGGTCCGCTCGCAAAACAGCGCCTCATAGGCGGGGATATCGAGCGGGTCGAAGAAGCGATGCTCCACGCCCCAGCGCTTTAGAAATCCCATCGCCATGATGCGCGAGGGCTCATAGGAATTGTCGCTGATCAGCAAGACATCGCCGGGTTTAAGCACGCTCAGCAGCGCGCTGTTAATGGCCGCCACGCCGCTGGGATAGAGCATCGTGCCCGCCGCGCCCGGCTCCAGCTGGCTCAGCGCCTCGGCCAGCGCCCATTGCGTTGGTGCGCCCTGACGTCCGTAGTAAAACTTGCCGTCCTTCGGCTGCGATCCGCCAGCTTTGCGGTCTGCTTCGCTGGCATACAGATGAGTGCTGGCGCGCCAGACTGGCGGATTGACGACCTGACCGGTCCATTCCTTGCGCCGCCCCGCGCCGACGATTTTCGTGCCGGGCTTCTTGCCTGATAGGTCGTCTGCCATGCTCTAGTTTCGCGGTCCGGTGGACTTCGGCGTGGCCGGATCGCTGCCCCAATCGGACCAGCTGCCATCGTACAGCGCCCAGTCGGTTTTGCCGAGCTGCGCCAGCGCGAGCAGCAAGACGCTGGCGGTGACGCCGCTACCGCAGGTGGTGGTGATGGGCTTGCCCATATCCACTCCGGCGTTCTCAAAGGCGCCGCGCAATTCGTCCGCCGATTTGAAGGTGCCGTCTTCATTGTAGAGCTCGCTGAACGGCAGGTTGTAAGAGCCGGGGATGCGGCCCCCCTCTACGCCGTGCACGGGGTCTGCGCCTGCGCCTTCAAACCGGTCGGCACTGCGCGCGTCGAGCACCTGCTCTTCCTGTGGTTCCAGATTGGCGAGCATATCGGCCTTCATCCGCAAGCGCTTTGGCTGGCTTAGCTCAGGCATGCTGCTGGCTTCGATATCCGGCGCTCCTGCTTCGAGCGGGCGGCCTTCTGCGCGCCATTTGGCAAGGCCGCCGTCGAGCACCGCAACCGGGGCGATCCACGAGGATGTGAGCAGATACCAGGCGCGCGCAGCGGTTTTCACTGCGCTGTCGTCATAGATGACAATGCGGTCACCCAGCTGAATGCCCAGCTCCGCTATGCGCGCCGCCAATTGCTCTGGCCGGGGCAGGGCAGAGGGCACGTCGCTGGTTTTGTCGACCAGGCTGGCCAGATCGAAGAACCGCGCGCCGGGTATATGCGCGGCGGCGAATTCAGCGCGCGCATCGCGGTTCGCCGCTGGAAGGTGGAGCGAGGCGTCGAGAACCACCAAATCCTCGTCGCTGAGTGCGTCAGCCAGCCATTCGGTGCTGACGAGATTATCGGTCATTTGGTCCATGAGGCAAAGCGGTAGCGCGCTGGGCCGCCGCCGCCAAGTGCCCGCTTATGCTGGCTGAATATCCAGTTCCCGCACACGCAGGCCGGGAATGCCGCCCGGCGGCGTGTTCAGCGGGATCGGCTGGAGCCGCGCGGCGCTCGCTGTGCTGGGCTGGCCGACGACATAATGGCGCGTCACCGGCTCGCCATTGCCCTGTGTGACGGTGATCTGCAGCAGCGGCACAAACAGCGGGACATTGCCCTGGCGCATCACCTGCAATTTGCTGGTCGGCAATTGCACCTGCCCGCTTTCGGAATGAGTTTTATTGGGGCCGATGCGCGGGATAATCACCGGCTGAGGGCGATCAAAGCCTAGGGCGGTGCTGCCCGGAGCGGCCCCGCTTTGGGCGCTGGTCAGGATTGCGGAAATGGACACATCGCGCACCGCATTGGGAGTGCGATTGGCGAGGTTCAGGCGGTAATCGAGCGTGAAGTTCATCACGCTGCGGGTTGCGCGCACGATCTCAATATCAATGTCGATCCGCGCGGGCGCGCTTGGAATTGGCGCGGCATCTTCGGTTGGCTCGCTGGCCATTGTCATAGCGGGCGCGGGAATGGCGCTGGCTGTTACATTACTGCTCGCGGGCGCAGGTGCAAGCCCGCTCGGGGCCGGTTCAAGCTCCGGCTCATGACGCGGGGCAACCTTTGGTCGCTCGATTTCGGGCACGGCGACGGCGGCTGTTCCGCGCCTGAGGAACAAAACTGCGCCGATCAGCAGGGCGAGCAATGTGAGCCCGCCAGCAATCCATGCCCACAACGGTATCGCGCTGCTTGTGTCACTGGCTGCGGTGTCTGTTGTAGCGACATCTGGGATCGAAGGATCAGGGAGCGAAGCGCTCGTATCAAAGCCGGGCGTGGCCGTGTCCGGCGTTCCCACACCCGTTGGTGCTGTCACAGCAGGAGATGCTGCACCGCTGCCCGCATTGCTCGGAGCGCTTGGTTGCCCTGCCGCGGGACGCGTAGCCGATGTGGCCGAGCCTGGAGCCGCACCCGCTGCTCCGGTCGCCTCAGGAGACACCGTGTCGCTCGGGTTTAGGACCGGCGTGATCGTCGGCGCAGGCGTTGGCAGGCCGCTTGCAGGTGCGGTTGGATCAGAACTGGGGACCGTGCTCGGCGCAGCCTGTGTTGGCGCGGGCGTTGGCCGATCAGTAGGAATAACGCGCGGCGGCAGGGCCGCTGGACCGGTGTCATCCGCCGGGCCCTCCACCTCTGGCCGGGGCGTGGGCGTGCTGGTCGGCAAGGTGAAGCCGCCCGGTGAGGACTGCGCCACCGCTGGCGCGGTCGCACCCATGCTCAATGCGATAAGCGCGCACATCATCGCCGCTTTGGGCGCGGACAAAATCCGAAAAGAAGAAACAGCAAGCATGATCTTTGGCGTAACGGGTCTTTTCAAAATGGCTGCGTGCACGGGCGCATCGGCCATAGCACTTTACGGGGGCGGCTGGGCAGCGCGATTACAACATATCGGCGCAGCACTGCCACCGCATGTCTGACATAGATATTAACGCCGCTCCGTCCAGCTTGTCGCTTGCATGGAGCGCTCTTTCGCGGCAACAGCGCGGCATGGAAACCACACCTAACGATCCCGCTGCGCCCGCATTTCTGGGCAAAGACACGCCGCTCCCGACCTCGCCAGAAGAGGCGGTGCTCGATTATGTGCCGAACCCGCGCAAGGGATCGCTGTTTTTGGTGCGCTTCGCCGCGCCAGAGTTCACGTCGCTATGCCCGGTCACCGATCAGCCCGATTTTGCGCATTTGGTGATCGATTATGCTCCCGGTGATACGATCGTGGAATCCAAAAGTCTGAAGCTGTTTCTGGGCAGTTTTCGCAATCACAACGGCTTTCACGAGGATGTGACGGTGGGCATTGGCCAGCGGCTGGCCAAGGAAATGAAGCCCAAATGGCTGCGCATTGGTGGCTATTGGTATCCGCGCGGCGGCATTCCCATCGATGTGTTCTGGCAAACAGGCGCCGCGCCAGAGGGTCTGTGGGTGCCGGACCAAGGCGTTCAGCCCTATCGCGGGCGGGGATAGCCCTACAAAACACATCGCACGGCGCGCAGTGAAGATTTTGTTCAGTCATCACTTCTAAATTCAGCTACACTCGCTTGGGGAATACTTTGGGGGTGGGCGAACTATGTCTGTTTGAGCGGTGTAATTGGACGGGCTTAACTTGCCTGTCGCGATACTGTTGATCTTCAAGAACGCATTAAACCGCCTCCCTCCACCGCGTTGGAAGGGAAATACGCATGAGAAATACGCTTTTGGTCTCGACGGTCTTGTCGCTTGGCTGCGCGGCTGCATTGGCCCTGGCTCCGCAGGAGGCCCGTGCAGAGGCGTGCCTGCTGGATACAAATGAAGACGGAAACGCCGATTCCAACATCGACAGCACAGGCGGCGCGATTTCCGACGACGGCAATAATGAGCTCGCGTGCGGAGTGGGGTCTGAGGCGTCTGGCATGCAGAGCACCGCGATTGGTGCGAGCGCGAGCGCGACGGGCTCAAATTCGTCGGTCCTAGGTTTCAACGCGAATGCAGCGGCCGGAAACACCACAGCGATTGGCACCGATACCGATGCGACTGGCTTTGGTTCGATTGCCTTGGGCTACCAAGCGCAATCGAGCAATACCGATACAATTGCAATTGGCAGAGCGGCAAATGCAACGGAGCCCAACGCTATCGGGATTGGAAGCCAAAGTCTTGCGTCGGGCGAAGATAGCGTCGCGATTGGCGGCGACGGCGATGACCTGGATGAGCTTGGTGCACAAGCAGGTCCAAGCTCTACGGCGGTAGGTGCGGATGCGGTTGCTATAAATTTTAGTACAGCGGTTGGCAATCGAGCTACGGCCAATAACGGGGCGGGCTCGGCTTTCGGATTTAGTGCAAATGCGGCCGGAAATGCATCGGTTGCGATAGGTCAAACGGCCAATGCCACCTCAAGTGGTTCGACCGCCTTGGGACAGGGCGCAACCTCGACCAATGCGTCGGCGATTGCGATTGGGCGAACTGCCAATTCCGAAGGCCTAAGCTCCATCGCGCTTGGTGCGCGTACTTCTGCGACGGCCGCCAGCTCGATTGCCATTGGCGGTGATGGGGCTGATGACGATGCGGAAGGCGCGCAGGCGACAGGGATTAGCTCAATCGCCTTTGGCGCGGATGCGGTTGCGAATGCAGAGGGCAGCTTTGCTGGCGCCGCCAGAGCGAGTGCAACTGGCATCAGGAGCATTGCTCTGGGTGTGGATACCAGTTCGGCCGGTACGTCGTCGATTGCGATTGGCGGTGACGGCAGCGATGAAGATGAACTGGGCGCTCAGGCGACGGACTCTTTTGCTTCGGCGCTGGGATCGGATGCGGTGGCCAGCGGGTTTGGCTCCAGCGCTTTTGGTGTGAATGCACAAAGCACGCGGACCTTCTCCGCGGCCTTTGGCCGCAACTCTGCGGCTACCGCGAACAATGCGGTTGCCTTTGGTAATGCTGCGATCGCAAGCGGTGCGTCAGCGATGGCTCTTGGCAGGGCGGCAGAAGCGAGCGGCACAATTTCTATCGCGGTTGGCCGGTTGGCTAATGCTTCGGGAGAAGCTTCAGCGGCGATCGGGGCAGAGGCGGCCGCAGCGGGTCTTGATGCTACAGCCATTGGCGCGACAGCGAATGCAAGCGGCGGGCGGACAACAGCGATTGGCTTTGCTGCGGATGCAACGGGAGTGAATTCCACAGCAGTGGGCCGCGGGGCGAGTGCGGGCTTTGCCAGCTCGACAGCGATTGGCCGCGATGCGATGACCACAGCAGGAAACCAAGTGACGCTGGGCGGGGCAGGCTCATCCGTGCGGATCGGCGATATCGACGCTTCCACAGCGGCTCAGGTGGGTCCTGTTGATGCGGTTACAGTGGACGCCAACGGCACACTGGGCCGCCAAAGCGTGGCCACCGCCGCCTCGGTCGACAACGTGCGGGTTGCGCTTAATGCGGTTGCGCAGGTCTCCACCGCGCAGTTCGATGCGCTTAGCGGGAGGGTGCAGGCGATTGATTTCCAGCTGGATCAACTCGACGATGACGTCCGCAGCGGTGTCGCGGCGGCGATGGCTCTGACTGATGCGCCAATGCCGTCACGGCCTGGCGGAACGAGCTATATCGGCAAGGGCGCGACGTTTCGGGGCGAGTTTGGCTTTAGCCTTGGCCTGACACACCGGCTCAACAGCGATCAGCCGTTCGCCATCTCGGCCAGCGTCAGCCATGCGGGCGGCAATAACACCGGGGCAAGCGTCGCGTTTTCTGGTGAGTTTTGAGGAAAGGCGCAGGCCATCCGCTCGATCGTTGCCCGAGCCAACGCCTGCTGCGTCATCAATGCTGAAAAAGTGGGAAGTGGTGCCGGCTGCAAGATTCGAACTCGCGGCCCCCTGATTACAAATCAGGTGCTCTACCAACTGAGCTAAGCTAGCCCATTGCCATCCGCTTCTTCAGCGGAAACGCCCGCTAGCCGCAAAACACCCTCAATGTCTAGACCTTCATTGCTGCGAGTTTGCAGAACAGGCTTTGCAGTTCGTAGAAAAGACGGCCTGAATAGGACATTCCGCCCTTGTCTAAGGCCCTGCCAAGATACATCGTAGGCGGGCATAAGAGGACTGAATGGTGGATCACGAGCAGCATATAGACGAGGCGTTTGAGGCCAATAGCAAATCGGTATTGGCCGCGTATTTGCTTTGGTTCTTTTTCGGAATGTTCAACGTTCACCGCTTCTACGCGGGCAAGACCAAATCTGCTGTTATCCGCCTGATTATGGCCTGCACCGTCATTCTTTTGCCCATAGTAGTGCTGTTATGGGTCATCGATCTATTTCTGATCCCGTCGATGATCGGTGAGCAAAATCTCAAGACGATCAATTTGATCAAGGCTGGTGCAAGCGGGGCGCCTGCGAACCAGAAAAACAAGGATAGGCCTCGCCCGGCTCTGACCGAAGCGGACCGGAAGCGTGAAGCGATGCTCGAAGATTTGCGCGCTACCGGCTACCGCAAAGAACGCCGCGACACATTCGGCATCTATCGCTGACACTCGCCGCTTTAGAACGCGCCGAAGGTCCAGCCCTCTACGCGGGCGATCTCTGCGGTTAGCGTGCGCGGCTCCCACCGCTCAGGCTCCTTGTGCACTTTGCGCAGCCATGCTGCTGTCAGCAAAGCGTCGGAGGAATGGTCATCAATCTCACCGATTTGCGCAACCGGCGGGCTGTCCAATCCCTCAAGCGCCGCGTTTAGATCGGCATAGGTCAGCAATTTGGTGCGCGCGCCGCGTCCACCCATGCTGGCGGCGGCCTCTTTGGCGGCAAGCCCGGTGTAAATCTCCACCAGCAGCGACCCGCGCGTCGGGTGCTTGGGCGGGATTGGCTGCACCGGCCAGACCGGTAGGTGTCCTTTGAGGTGGTGCAGCATACGCATGCCCGTCAGCGAGCTTTTGCCTACTTGCGCCGCGCCGACGAGGTTGAAATTGCTGACCGGGCGGCATTTTTGCGCGCGCTGAGCGGTCTCTGCCTGACGAAAGCGGCCCTCGCGCGAAATGGCATCGGGCAGATGAAAGCGGTCGCCGACATTGTCCTTACTATGCCGGAAATAGCGCGTCGCTTCTGGATGTCTGAGGAAGCTGTGCGCGCCCAAATGCGGGTCATTGGCGCAGATCCGGTCGATCAATTCCCACAGGCCATTGGCGTGGCGCGGGCTTTCGTCCCAGCCGGGGAAATAGGCGCCTGCATCCACAAACGGCAGGCTGATGCCGAGATCAATTCCGACCAAAGTGTTGGAGGGCAACTCGTCGCGGAGTAGTCCGAGCACTTCGGTGCGTGCCCAGCCGCGCGGCGGGGCCTCAACCAGCACGGGCGGGCCGCCTTTGGCATCGGCGAGCGCGAGGGCGATGCCCTTGTGCCGCTCCCCCTTTGCGCCCGACCAATCGATGGCGAGGAAATGGTCAAAATCACGCATCAGGCGATTGCAGCCTTAATACGCCGGGCATGTGTTGCCGGGGGTGAGTTTCCATCCGCTTGCCGCGCCTGATACAAAAGGATCGCGCTTGAACTTGGAGAGGTTGTCCCAGTCTGTAATGCGGTCATGCGGGATCGCGGAAAGATGCACGCAATCTTCCCCTCTCCACTTGTCGATCTTCCAATCGGCCATGAATGGAATTTGCGTATCGACATGCACGGGGGTGAGGCCGCCAGGGTATGACCGCCATACGGCAAAACCCTCAAACCCGCCCCAGCCAGATTCGGAGAATTGGACCAGCGCGAATTGACCCTTGTTGGGTGAGAACACCGGCCGAGTTCCAGTTTCCATCGATGATCCGGTGCCGCTCGTGTCGATAAGAACGTACCCCCACGCTTCATAGCCTTGCCAGTCAAAGCCGAGAAAGCGCTCATCAATCTGTTCGTATTTATCGGCGACTATGAACCACGACGTATCGATGCAATGCACCGCGCCGAGCTCGGTAGTGACTGCGATCCAATCCTTGGAAGAGCTCGCAAATTCGCGCCATACGCTGGGCAGGGCGAGCGGTTTGTCGCGGTTGTTGTAACTCTCTCCAATCTGAGGTTTTGTCGGACAGTCTTTGACTGCAGCGGGCGCGCGCTTGGCCGCTCTATCTTGTGCGAAGGCGGCGCTCGGGGTGCTGAGAATCAGCGCCGCTCCGACAAGAGCCGCTATTCCTCGCGCAATTCGGCCCGTCTGTTTGCCCACCATTCCATTCGCTCCTTCACCTTGCGCTCAAACCCACGCTCGACCGGCGCGTAATAGTCCTGAGGCTCCATCCCATCCGGCCAGTAATGCCCGCCAGAAAAGCCATCTTCTGCATTGTGATCGTAGGCGTAGCCTTTGCCATAGCCAATGTCTTTCATCAGCTTAGTCGGCGCATTTAAGATGTTTTGCGGCGGCATCAGACTGCCGGTTTCGCGCGCGGATTTGAATGCTGCCTTTTGCGCCCCGTAGGCGGCGTTCGATTTGGGCGCGGTGGCGAGATAGAGACAGGCCTGAACAATCGCGAGCTCGCCTTCAGGGCTGCCGAGAAACTCATAGGCGTCCTTGGCCGCTAGGCACTGGGTCAGCGCGTTGGGATCAGCCAGGCCAATGTCTTCGCTGGCAAAGCGGACCAGGCGGCGCAGCACATACATCGGCTCTTCACCGGCGGTCAGCATCCGCGCCATGTAATAGAGCGCCGCCTGCGGATCGGACCCGCGCAAGCTCTTGTGCAGCGCGCTGATGAGGTTGTAATGCCCTTCGCGGTCCTTGCCATAGACGGCGACGCGCCGCTGCAGGAATTGGCCAAGGGCGGCGGGATCGAGCGGATCAGTAAGCGCTGCGTTATAGAGTGTTTCCGCCTGACCCAGCAGGAACCGGCCATCGCCATCCGCGCTCGCGATGAGCGCCGCGCGCGCATCCTCGGTGAGGGGTAGGGGGCCTTCGAGCGTCTCTGCGCGGGCCAGCAATGCCTCCAGCGCCTCATGGCTGAGACGCTCCAGGATTAGAACTTGGCTGCGGCTGAGCAGCGCGGCGTTGAGCTCAAAGCTGGGGTTCTCGGTGGTCGCGCCGACAAGCGTCACAGTGCCGCGCTCTACAAACGGCAGAAAGCCATCCTGCTGGGCGCGGTTGAAGCGGTGGATCTCGTCCACGAACAGCAGCGTGCGCTTGCCCGCACCGGCCATCTTGTCTGCCTCGGCAAAGGCTTTCTTGAGGTCCGCCACGCCGGAGAAAACCGCGCTGATCGAGACGAACCGCATGCTCACACTGTCGGCCAGCAGGCGCGCGATGCTGGTCTTGCCCGTGCCCGGCGGCCCCCACAGGATCATGCTGGAAAGCTTGCCCGCCGCAACCATTCGCCCAATCGCGCCGGTCGGCCCGGTCAAGTGTTCTTGGCCGATAATCTCGCCAAGGCCCTGCGGGCGCAGCCGGTCGGCCAGCGGCGCGTCATCGCGCGGCTGGTCAGGCGCTCCAGATGGCCCTGAGGCAGGCGGCGGCGCATCATTTCCAAACAAGTCAGTCATTCGTCTGGTCTGATAAGGCGCTGGTCGGAAAATGCCATCCACCTCTTGTATCGATAGCTCTGAGATATATCTTAAGCCTATCAAGAGTTATCAGATAGAAGCTAGGAGAATGAATATGACTTGGCAGAAAAGACGCCGCGGCAATTGGAATGGCGGCTGGAATAACCTCGGCCCCTTGGTCGCGATGATGGCGTCCTCTGCGGGCGATTGGGAAGAGATCGGCGAGAAAATGCGCGGCGGCGGATCGTGGCAAGACGGCCCCAAACGGCGCAAACGGCGCGGGCGTATGTTTGGCCAGGGCGAATTGCGCCTCGCTTTACTGGCGCTGATCAATGAAGAGCCGCGCCACGGCTATGAGCTGATCAAGGCGATCGAAGACATGACGGCGGGCGGCTATGCGCCGAGCCCGGGCGCGGTCTATCCGACGCTGCAAATGCTCGAGGAAGAGGGCAAGATCAAACCGGCCAAGTCCAAAGCCAAGGCAGAAGATAGCGAGACGAGCGGCAAGAAGCCGTTCAAGGCGACTAAGTCTGGCAAGGCTGAACTGGCTGAGCGCGTGGAAGAGGTCGATCAGCTGATGGGCCGGATTAACGAGCATGGCGACCGGGCTGAAAAGGTGAAGGAACGTTCGCCCGATCTGTTCCGCGCAATGGGCAATCTCGGCTCGGTGCTGAAGAACCGCGCCCGCGCCGGAAAGCTCGATCAAAACGCGATGAATGAAATTGTCGACATTATCGATGAGGTCGCCAAGCGTATTGAGAGAATGTGAGGGTTTTTGATTAGCGCCCAGCCACCCGCTCCCTCCACCCTTCCACCCGGATGGTATCCCGGTAGGCTCCGGGTGGAAGGGTGGAGGGAGCGGGTGGCTGGGCCAGACGTTGTCAATGAACAGGCGCGGGTTTCCAGCCCCCGGTTTGCCCGCGCTGCCCCTTTGATATAACTTCCCCCTCCTGAGACTGGGTCGCGTCCATTCTTGGGAGGGAACATCATGGATCAGACTGTCAAAACGCCTTGGCACCTTTGGGTCGTCGGAGTGCTAACGCTGCTGTGGAATTCGGTTGGCGGTTTTAGCTACACGATGACGCGGCTGGGCAAGCTCGCCGATCTAGGCATGGGCGCTGAAGAGATCGCTTATTTCGCTAGTCATCCTGTGTGGGCCAACACCTTTTGGGCGCTCGGCGTTTGGGGTGCGATAGCGGGATCGCTGCTGATCTTGCTGAGATCACGCCACGCGGTGACCGCAATCCTCATTGCGATTGTCGGCCTGATCGGCTCGAATATCTATCAATATGCGATGTCGGAAATTCCAGAGAGTCTGCAAAGCCCGATGCTCACAGGCCTGATCTGGGTGACCACCTTGTTTATGCTGTGGTACTCGCTCCGCATGAAGTCGGCGGGCGTGCTGAGATAGGGGAGGGCGCGGGCTGGCTAGAGCCGCACAGCCAACTAAGCCGCCGCCTTCTCAGCCATTTCCTTCGCGATCAGAGCCTCGCGTTCTTCGACCAGCCGGACATACATGTCGGCGACAACGCGGTTGATCGCCTCCCAGCTGTATTCGCGTGAGTTCATCTCGCCCGCTGCGCCGTGGCTCGCGCGCAGTGCATGGTCGGTGCAATATGGGGCGAGCGCTTCGGCAAAGGCTTTGGTGTTGCCGGGCGCGACCAAGCAGCCGCTGTCGCCGCATTCCACCAGGCTCGATGCGCCGGTTGCTCCGGCCGCCACCACTGGCAGGCCGCTGGCCATTGCCTCCAGCGTCACATTGCCGAACGTCTCGGTGATGGACGGATTGAAGAAGATATCGCCGCTCGCCAGCGCCTTGCCCAGGTCAGCGCCGGTTTGAAACCCTGCGAAGATCCCGCCGGGCAGGGCATCTTCGAACCAGCCGCGCGCGGGGCCATCGCCGATCACCAGCACCTTGTGCGGGGCTTGCAGCTTGCGCAGCTCGATAATGCTGTCGGCAAAGACGTCGAGGCCTTTCTCCATCACCAATCGGCCAAGGAAGACAATCGCAATGTCGTCATCGGCGAGGCCAAGGCTTCGGCGCCATTCCATATCGCGCTTTGATGGATCGAAGACGGTGCGGTCCACGCCGCGCGTCCACAGGCCAATGTCATCATGCATGCCCTGCGCGATCAGCTCGTCAATCATGCTTTGCGACGGGGCGACCAGCGCATCGCAGCGATTGTAAAACCGGCGCAGCATCCACAGCACGGCAGGCTCTAGAAAGCCCATTTTGTAATAGCGCGGATAGGTCTCAAACCGGGTGTGAACCGAGGACAGCACCGGAATATCGTGTTCCTGCGCCCATTTGAGCGCCGCATGGCCGGATGGATCAGGCGAGGACAGATGCACGATATTGGGCTGGAACTTCTCAAGATCACGCCGGACCTTGGCGTTAAAACCGGTCGGCAGGCGGTATTCGCCGCGTCCCTTCACCGGCATGCGCCAGCTGGGCAGGCTCACCAGATCGCCAGTTGGCTCAAAATCAGGTTCGTCGACAGTGGGTGAATAAACGCGCACCGCCGCGCCCAGACCCAGCAGCGAGCCGACGAGGCGATTGAGCGCCTGGTTCGCGCCGTCGCGGGTGTAGTTATAATTGCCGCTGAACAGGGCAATGCGAAGATCGGATATTTCCATGTTGAGCGCGGCATAGAATGTTGCGAGCCCGTTGAATAGCGTGTTTTGATTTGACTCTTGGCCCAGCATCTCTAGTGCCGCCGACGGGCCACGCGGTCCCAACGCCGCGCGAGCTCTCTGTAAGGAGAGAATACATGACTGAACTACCTGCCGAGCCGGCGCTGAAGCCTGCTCGTCCGCAATTTTCATCCGGTCCGACCGTTAAGTTCCCCGGATGGTCCCTCGACAAATTGAAAACCGAATCGCTCGGGCGCTCGCATCGCTCGGCTGTCGGAAAGTCGCGTCTCAAATACGCGATTGATCTATCGAAAGAGATGCTGGGCGTGCCCGAGGATTACCTCGTTGGCATCATGCCCGCCTCTGACACTGGCGCGCTGGAATGCGCGATGTGGACCATGCTAGGCCAAGGCCCAGCGACCGTTGCGGCTTGGGAAAGCTTCGGCAATGTTTGGATCCAAGATGCGGTGAAGCAGCTGAAACTGCCAAACCTGCAGGTGCTGGATGCCGATTATGGCGAGATCCCTGATCTTCACTCGATCCCGCAAGAAAATGACGTTGTCTTCACCTGGAATGGCACGACCTCTGGCGCGAAAATCCCCAATACGGACTGGCTGGAGCCGGGCCGTAAGGGCGTGACCATCAACGATGCCACCAGCGCGATCTTTGCGCAGGAAATGGACTGGGCGAAGCTCGATGCGACGACCTATTCCTGGCAGAAGGTGATGGGATCAGAGGCTCAGCATGGAATGCTGGTGCTCTCGCCTAAGGCGATTGAACGGATCGAAAGCTATGATCCTGAATGGCCGCTGCCCAAGCTTTTCCGCCTGAAAAAGGGCGATAAGATCAATCGCGGCATCTTTGAAGGCGCGACGATCAACACGCCATCTTTGCTGGCGACCGAGGATTACATCGCGGCGCTCGAATGGGCGCAGGCGCTCGGCGGGCGCAAGGCGATGTTTGAACGCGCCGATGCCAATGCGAAAATCGTGAACGATTGGATCGAGGCGACGCCTTGGCTGAAAAACATGGTCAGCGATCCGGCTAAGCGCACCAACACTGGCGTGTGTATGAAGTTCATGCCGGCGATTGGTACGAAAACCTATCCGCCGAAGATCAGGCCGCCGTGCCGAAGAAAATCGTCAAAATGCTGGAAGAACGGCATGTTGGCTATGACTTCAACGGCTATCGCGACGCCCCGCCGTCCCTTCGCATCTGGTGCGGCGGCACGGTCGAGCAAGAGGATTTGAAACGCCTCTTGCCGTGGATCGAGTGGGCCTACGCGCACGTTAAAGCTGGCTGACTTCGCGCCAACAATTCCACCGTTCGTGCTGAGCTTGTCGAAGCACTGCTTTTCTTGAAGCAATGGGCGCCCTCTCAGCAGAAGTGCAGCCCTCGGGCAGGCTCAGGGCGAACGGATTTCTGCAGATTCTGGAGTAAATTCCAATGACCAAACCTAAAGTACTTATCTCTGACAAGATGGACCCGAACGCAGCGCGCATTTTTGAAGAGCGCGGCTGTGATGTTGATGTGATCACCGGTGAGACCCCGGAAGAGCTGATCGCACGGATCGGCGATTATGATGGCCTCGCTATCCGGTCTTCCACCACCGTCACCCCCGCCGTTCTGGACGCCGCGACCAATTTGAAGGTCATCGGCCGCGCGGGGATTGGCGTCGACAATGTCGATATCCCCTATGCCAGCGGCAAGGGCGTGGTCGTGATGAACACCCCGTTCGGCAATTCCATCACCACCGCAGAGCACGCGATTGCGATGATCATGGCGCTTGCCCGGCAAATCCCGGCGGCGAACACTCGCACGCAGGCCGGCGAATGGCCGAAGAAGGATTTCATGGGCGTCGAGGTGACCGGCAAGACGCTGGGCCTGATCGGTGCGGGCAATATTGGCGGGATCGTCGCCAGCCGCGCGCTGGGCCTGAAGATGAAAGTGATCGCTTACGATCCGTTCCTGACCGAGGAACGCGCCGTGGAAATGGGCGCGGAAAAGGTTGATCTCGACACGCTACTGAGCCGCGCAGACTTTGTCTCGCTGCACACGCCGCTGACCGATCAGACCCGCAACATCCTCAGCCGTGAGCGGCTGGAAAATGCCAAGCCCGGCATCCGCATCGTCAATTGCGCCCGCGGCGGATTGATCGATGAGGCGGCGCTGAAAGACTGCCTCGAAAGCGGGCAAGTGGCCGCAGCCGCGCTCGACGTGTTTGCCGAAGAACCGGCGAAAGAAAACCCGCTGTTTGGCGCGCCCAACTTCATCTGCACGCCGCACCTTGGCGCCTCCACCACCGAGGCTCAGGTCAATGTCGCGCTGCAAGTAGCCGAGCAAATGGCCGATTATCTGGTCAATGGCGGCGTTACGAACGCGCTCAACATGCCATCGCTATCGGCTGAAGAAGCGCCCAAGCTGAAGCCTTACATGGCGCTGGCTGAGAATCTCGGCAGCCTTGTTGGGCAACTCGCCCACGGCAACCTCACCAAGATCAGCATTGAGCGTGAAGGCGCAGCCGCTGCGCTGAATGGCAAGCCGATCAGCGGCGCTGTTCTGGCGGGCTTGATGCGCCGCTATTCTGACACGGTGAACATGGTCAACGCGCCATATCTCGCCAAGGAACGCGGCCTCAACGTTAGCGAAGTGCGCCACGAGCGCGAAGGCGCGTATAACACTTTGGTGCGCGTTACGGTGGAAACAGAACAAGGCCCGCGCTCTGTCGCAGGCACTTTGTTCGGCAACACCGCGCCGCGTCTGGTGGAGATTTTCGGGATCGGTATCGAAGCCGATCTGGATGGCCACATGATGTATGTCGTCAACGAAGATGCACCGGGCTTTATCGGCCGCATCGGTACGCTGCTGGGCAATCACGGCGTCAACATCGGCACCTTCCACCTGGGCCGAGCGCGATGCGGGCGGCGAGGCGGTTCTGCTGCTCTCGCTCGATCAGCCGGTAACGGACGAAGTCATCGCCGAAGCTGAAAAGGTCGAAGGCGTGAAGCTGGTCAAAGCGCTGGAATTCTAAGGTTTTTCTCTCGCGGCAATCCGGCCCGCTATTCAGCGGGCCGGTGCCTCCGAGGGGCGGCCTAACCGGCCGACGGGCAGTCGCCCTTGCGGTTCGCAGTGCGAACCGATGCAATATTCCGTTCGCCCTGAGCTTGTCGAAGGGCTGCTCTTATTCTAGCGCGCACCTGTATGACCAATACCGACAATCTCCTGCCCGTTGGGCTGGCCGACCGTTTGCCCGCCATGGCGAACCGCATCACCCGCGCCATGCGCGCCAGTCTGGATGCGCTGCAAGCTCACGGTTATGACCGGGTGCGCCCGCCGCTGCTCGAATTTGAGCAATCCCTGGCCGCGCGCATGGAGGGAGTGAAGACCCGCAATGCGTTCCGCTTTGTCGATCCGGACAGCCTGCGCACGCTTGCCCTGCGCAGCGATATCACCCCGCAAATCGGGCGCATCGCAGCGACCAGCATGGCAGACGCCCCGCGTCCGCTGCGCCTCGCCTATTGCGGCGATACTGCGCTGATCCGGGCGGACCAGCTCGATCCTGCGCGCGAACGCCTGCAATTGGGGGCGGAGCTGATCGGGGCGGACACGGCCGAGGCAGCTGGCGAGATTGTCGCGCTAGCGGTGGAGGCCCTTCGCGCAGCGGGTCTCACCGGGATTTCGGTCGATTTCACTCTGCCCGATCTAGTCGACACTCTGGCCGCGAAAGCGATGCCGCTGACCGCTGAGCAAGCCGAAGATGTCCGGCGCGAGCTCGATACTAAGGATGCTGGCGGGCTGAAGCAGGCGGGCGGCGAGGCCTATTTGCCGCTGCTTTATGCAACCGGCGATTTTGCCGAGGCGCGAGATAAACTGTGCGCGATTGACGCAGGCGGCGCCTTGTCCAGCCGGATTAAGGGGCTGGAGGCGATTGCCGCGCGGGTCGGAGATGCTGCGCGTATCACGCTCGACCCAACCGAGCGCCACGGCTTTGAATACCAAAGCTGGTTCGGCTTCACGATCTATGCAGACGGCGTGCGCGGAGCCGCCGGGCGCGGCGGCACCTATCGGATCGGCGGCAGTGACGAAGCCGCAACCGGCTTCACGCTCTATGTCGATGCCGTGGCCGAGGCCGCACCTGAGGCGGAGGCGGCAAGCACGCTCTATCTGCCAGTGGGCTATGACGAAGATACCGCCGCGCGCCTGCGCGCCATTGGCTGGCGCACGATTGCGCAACTCGGCGAGGGCGAAGATGCGAAGGCGCTGGGTTGTACGCACAAGTTGGATGGCACCGAGGCGACGCCGCTTTAGTTTTCTTTGCCCCTCAAGCGCCGTGCTCCGCGACCAAGCCACGGGCATGGACTTATCCAAGCCGTTCGTCCTGAGCCTGTCAAAGGGGCGAGCGGCAAAGGATCATCTCAAGATGCTCGTCACCCCAGCGAAGGCTGGGGTCTAGGGCGACTCAGCGTAACGCGTGCCAAAAACACTACCGTCACCCTGAACTCGTTTCAGGGTCCATCTCCCGCGCGGCATACCTGGGTTTGAACTGGCGATGGATGCCCTAAGCGAAGCTGTGCACGGCACAACTGAATCCAGCATGACGAGCCTTGCCTCTGCCTCCGTCACCCAGCGCAGGCTGGGGTCCAGAGCCGCTCAGTTCGAGGCCAGACCGCTTGCGATACCAGCCCTTCGACAGGCCTAGGAGAATGCCTTTCGCTGGGATGGCGGTCTGAGGGGAAATCACCTCAAACGAAACGGTAAGAAAGCACGGCTATTGCAGACTGACTGAGCCGGGGGTCGCGATCGATTTTGCGTCCATCTTTTAGCGCTTGCTAACGTTAGCAGGTCTTGGGTTTGCGCGAGGTCCGGCTTGGCTGAGCGCATGGAGTGGTGTTGGCGCGCAGCAGTGCCGAGCGACGAATGGCTTGTCTGTTGAGCGTAGCCAGTGTCGAGAGTTTTTGAGGGATCTAATGGTATACAGTCTGGTTGTTGACAACTCGAAATGGGGCGCAGGGCAAATCGAGGTTGGCCTTATTGAGGGTGACGGCGATCCGCGCCTTGTAGAGGTGGAGGATCCCACGCCCGATGGGGGGCTGTACATGGATGGCGGGCGCGCGCTGATCAGCGGGCGGCGCGTGAAGACCGATCACTTCCCATCGCGGCTTATGACGGATGAAGGGTCAATTGGTGTTGTCGCAGATTTTTACAAGGTTCGACGTTTTCTGATTGTCAGCCCTGCGCTGAGGGAAATTGTCGAGCGGTTTGAACCTGGCGTGCATCAGTTTGAGCCGGTCCAGATTGTCAATCGGGCGGAGGATGTTCTGGCCGATATGTTCATCATGGTCGTGTGCAATCGGCTCGATAGTGTCGACCGCGAGCACACAACCATGGTGCTTTGGAGAGGCGTTTTGTGGCGGCCGCCCCACGACATAGTCCGCACCGAGCCGCAAGAGACCTGGCCTGAAGGGTTCGATCCCAAAGCGGAAAGCCGCCTGTTCTTTAGCAGCCGCCAGATCGGAGAGAAGCACCTTTGGCGCGACAAGCATCTTGGTGGAGGATCCTACTTTCTCTCGAGTGCCTTGGCTGAAGAGTGTCTTGCAGCAGCCATGACGGGCATGGCTTTGACGGAGCGGAGGGAAGTCTGATGGCTACGGAAAACAGCGTGTGATTTCCCAGAATGTAGGTGATTTCTAGTATGGTTCGTGACTGAAATTGCGCGCGTTATGATCGGTACCTTAGCCGCGAAGAGGGGTGGATGCTGGAAGCGAAGCTGTGCACGGCACAACTGAATCCAGCATGACGAGCCTTGCCTCTGGCTCCGTCACCCCAGCGCAGGCTGGGGTCCAGGGCCGCTCGGAACGCGGCCAGACCAATAGAGATTCCAGCCCTTCGACAGGCTCAGGAGAATGCCTTTCGCTGGGGTGACGGTGGGCCAAGAGGCAACACATTGCGGCAAGCATTGAAAGCAATCACGCTTTCGTAAGTTTCGGACGCTATTTAGCGGCCCGTACGGCGCGCAAACTCGCGGGCAATTGAGGGGGGAATCGAGTGGGGTCGCAGCCGCATCTCGTGTCTCGCGATGAGAGGTTATTTGCGTTGCGAATGCATTGTGGCGGGGAGGCGATTGAATGAGATTTGCTGATTTTGGGGCTGCAGCTCTTTCGTTGCTGGTGTTCGGCTTTTTGGCGCTGATGGCGTGGACGGGGTCGCTGGTAGATGTCGATAGCACCAAGGTGCGTTTCTTCGCGTGGATCGTAGAAGGTCTGGGTGTGAGCAATTTCGGCCGCGTTGGAGCCACGATGCTGTTCGCAGGGCTGGGCTTCGCGTCTGTGCCTTTGGTTTTATGGCTGCGGCGACAGTGGTTCTAGGTCAATGGTTTTCGGGAAATGGCGGCGAACAGCGTCGCAAGATGGTGCAGGTAGTAAGGGTTCCGATATGAGCAGCGGCGTTTGGATGAGCGATCTCAAAAACAATTATTCCTTGGGTGACAAGCCGGGCGTCAGGACCAAATATTTCAACTACGAATGGCAGCCTGCTGAATTCAAGATTCCGCTTGCGCCAGATGAAGTTCACGCAAATATGCAGCGGGCGGGTCAGGGATTTGCTCTCGCACGCTCAGAATTACCGGAAGCTGCCGCTGTGTGGAACGAGGGGCGATTCAAAAGGCTCGGAGACATATTTTATTCGGGCGGTTTCTTGGTCGTCCGCGGGCAACTCGCGGAGGTTCTGTCTCAGTTTGATCTGGGCGACGGTGGATTGATTCCGTTTCCGGTCTATCAGGCCGATCTGGAAACGCCGTTTCCGGGCGAATTCTTCCTGCTCAATTTCGGCTGTATCAAGAACACGATCCTGCCAGAGCAATGCGAGGATGCCAGAAAGTTTCTTGTCGACAAAGATAGTGGTTTGCAAATCTGGCACATCAACCGGTCAAAATCAGAAGGAGAAGTCGTTCTTTCCTCCGGAGTGTTTGAGGGGGCGGACCTCTGGTCTCGAAGAGGCTGCTCATAATAAGATATTCATGAGCGATGCTCTCGCCCAGGCCTTGATTGAGATCGGCATGGGCGATGTGTTCCGGCTGAAGAAGTGCCGGATCGCTTAAGTTACTTCACGCAAGGGCTTGCACCAAGGATGGACCCTGAAACAAGTTCAGGGTGACGAATAACTCTTCCAACCTCGTCACCCCGGCGCATGCTCGGGTCTAGGGCTGCTCAGTGCGGCGCAATGCCACCTTAGATCCCAGCTTCCGCTGGGATGACGGCGCGCGCCATTGGATATCGTTCAAGTTTTCCTACTCAGCGCCCGCCCGCTAAGGATGACGCATGCTTTTGCTCCCCGTTCTCCAACCTCTCACTAATCGACTAAACCGATCAATCGGCGCGTCTGTGATCGATTGGTTTTTTGGCCCTGTACTGTGTTCCAGCCGTTCCAAGCGTGCTTCAGCAGCGATGAGTGGAGTGGGGAGGGGAGAGGAGTCGTTTGTGGTTCCGCACGCTATCCAGCGTGCGATGTCCTCGCTCATGCGGCTTACAGCCGCATCGCTGCGGGCGGGCGGGCGCCCTTGCGAGACCTCCGGTCTCGAGCCATTCCAAGCCAGCGATCTAGCACCAAGCGTCTTGGAGCTTTGCATCTGGCTTGGTCGCGGAGCACGGTCGGCGTTCAGCCGACCGCAAGGCCCTTGTGGCCGCCCGCAGGCCCGACAGGGCCGAGGAGATCGCACACCGGATGGTGTGCGAAACACAAACACCACCTTGCTCTTGCCTGCGCGACGCCCTAGGCCCGCGCGGTTTGTCGGGTCACACCTTCCCCACCGAATCAGCATGAAAGTAGAGCATGGCTAACGTCACCGTAATCGGCGCCCAGTGGGGCGATGAAGGCAAAGGCAAGATCGTCGATTGGCTCGCCAGCCGTGCCGACGCGGTTGTCCGCTTCCAAGGCGGGCACAATGCCGGCCATACGCTGGTGATCGATGGTGAGGTCTACAAGCTCAGCCTGCTGCCATCGGGCATCGTCAGCGGCACGATGAGCATGATCGGCAATGGCGTGGTGCTGGACCCGTGGGCTTTGCGCGAGGAAGTGCAGAAGCTGGAAGGCCAGGGCGTTGCGATCAACGACGACAATCTGGCGATTGCGGACAATTGCCCGCTGATCCTGTCGGTGCACCGCGATCTCGATGCACTGCGCGAGACCGCGGCGGGCAAGGGGAAGATCGGCACGACCGGGCGCGGGATTGGCCCGGCTTACGAAGACAAGGTCGGACGCCGCGCGATCCGAGTGTGCGATCTGGCGCATCTCGACCGGCTGGAGCCGCAGCTTGACCGGCTGTGCGCGCATCATGACGCGCTGCGCGCTGGCTTTGACCAGCCGCCTGTCGATCGCGAGGCGATCCTGGCTGAGCTGGCCGATGTCGCGGACTTCGTCCTGCGGTTTGCGCAACCTGTGTGGAAGCGCCTCAAGAAGGTGCGCAAGGCGGGCGCGAAGATCCTGTTCGAAGGCGCGCAGGGCGTGCTGCTGGATGTCGATCACGGCACTTACCCGTTCGTCACCAGCTCCAACACCGTCAGCGGCACGGCCGCCAGCGGCAGCGGCCTTGGCCCGAATGCCATCGGCTTTGTGCTGGGCATTGTGAAGGCGTACACGACGCGGGTTGGCAGCGGCCCGTTCCCGACCGAGCTTGATGATGAGATTGGCCAGCGGCTGGGCGAGCGGGGCCATGAGTTCGGCACCGTCACAGGGCGTCAGCGGCGGGTCGGCTGGTTCGATGCGGTGCTGGTGCGGCAAACCTGCTCGATCAGCGGTGTGACCGGCATTGCGCTCACCAAGATCGATGTGCTCGACGGGCTGGAAACGGTGAAGATCTGCACCGGATACCGGCTGCGCGGCAATGTGATCGACTACCTTCCCACGCACTCCGCCGATCAGGCCGAGGTGGAGCCGATCTATGAGGAGATGGAGGGGTGGAGCGAGAGCACGGTGGGTGCGCGCTCCTATGTCGATCTGCCAGCGAATGCGATCAAGTACATCCAGCGCGTGCAGGAGCTGATCGAGACGCCGGTGTCGCTGGTGTCGACCAGCCCAGAGCGCGACGACACGATCCTGATGAAGGACCCGTTTGAGGACTAGGGTTAGGGCTGGGTTGGGGGCTGGCCGAGCGAGCAAGTCCCTGCTTGGGACATAGGGGCCGATGCGCAATTGCGTGAGCGCCAGCCTCGCGTTAGTCTGAAGCCCTATGAAGCGCCTGTTCGCCTTGATTGCACTGCTGCTAACCGCGTCCTGCGTTGGTCCGGGCAATGAGACTTCAGCGGATGCTGCGCCGGATGCTCGGGTGCATAGCGGCGCCTATCCGATACCGCCCGCAGGCGCCTCGCGCAGTGTGCCGAGGCGCGGCGCGCGCTTGGCCGACTACCTCATTGTCGACAAATCGAAGCGCATGCTGGTCGCCTACAACAACGGCCGCCCGATCCGCGCGTACTATGGGCTGCAGTTCGGCGATGCTCCGACGGGGCATAAGCGCTTTGAGGGCGATGAGCGCACGCCAGAGGGCCTCTACACCATCGACACGCGCAATCCGCAAAGCAGCTATCACTTGAGTCTGCGGATCAACTACCCGAATGTGAACGACCGCCGCTTTGCCGCGCAATATGGCCGTTCGGCGGGCGGTGACATCTTCATCCACGGTCAGCCCAATGGCGCGGGGCGGCGGATGCGCGGGGATTGGACCGATGGGTGCATCGCGCTCTCTAACGCAGAGATTGAGGAGCTGTGGCGCCTCGTGCCCGATGGCACCCCGATCGAGATCCGTCCCTAAGCCGCATTAGCGATCGCGCTCTTCAGACAGCAGCGCGACTTGCACCTGCAGCTTCTTCACCTCGCGCAGGATCGTCAGCATGTTCATGCGGGCAAACATCCACTCCTTTGCAAACCCAATCACCACCAGCAATGCAACAGCCGGCTATCGCCCATAGCGCATGGATCATGGGGTGATCCGTGGAATGAGCGACCCGCCAGATCACGAACAGGAACAGCACGCCCAGCGCGGCGGTGAAAGCAAAGATCAGCTTCGCCCATCCGCCCAGCGGCCCCTTCCAACTGTCGCCAATCTGTTGGAACAGTCCGCGGTCGCCTTCCAAGTCTTTGAGGAATTCAAAGTCATCGTCGTCGAGCGCGTCTTTGATGCGGTCATCAGTGCTGGTCATCATATGTCTCCTTCAGTGTGTTCAGATAAGGCCGCCTTCAATTTGCGGCGTGCGTGAAACAGGCGGCTTTTCGCGGTGCCTGCCGGGATCGATTGAACCGCAGCGATTTCGTTGAGGGTCAGCCCCTCAGCAAAGTGCAGGTGCGCGGCGAGGCGCTGATCGGGTGGCAGGCTGGCAAAGGCCTGCTGCAGCGCGAGCGCATCGTCCTGAGCGGGCGCTTGCGCTTCTTCTGGCTCGGCCTTCGCCGCCTTATCCCGCTCACGAATGCTCTTGCTCAGATGCGTCGCCCCGCGCCGGTGCAGGATCGCAAAGGCATAGCTGCGAAACCGCGCCGGATCGTGCAGATTGCCGATGCCTTTCCAAATCCCGATCCAGCATTCTTGCGCCAGATCGCGCGCCAATTCGCGGTCGCCAGTGTAGCGATAGGCCGCACGGATCAGCCGAGCATCCCAGCGCTTGTGCAGGCGCGCGAGCGCATTTTGATCGCCTTGCTGCACCATCACGACGAGCAATTCATCGAACAGAATGCCGGGTTTCGGCGAGGCAGGGCGGGTTTGCTTGGTCATTACTGGAGTAGTCGCGCATTCCACGCAAAAGGTTCAATGACTTCGGTCAAATTGCCTCAGATTTACACGAATTCTTGACTTGAGCACGTTTTGTTCTACTTGTGTTTCATTCTTTGAAGGAGGCGATTCGATGGCTCAAGCAGATTTTTCGTACGATGTGGCGCGTGATCCGGCCGGAGAACCTGCCAGTATTGCGGTGTTTGCTGATCGGCCCGCAATGCGCGGTCAGATTGCCGAGGATTTGGTCGGCGCTGGGTTTCGCGCGGCTGATGGCGGCCCGATTGCTGATCTGTTGGAAGGGCCCGTACGGGTGCTGGGCGATGTTGTCTTGATCGACTGCCCTTCGGTGGACGCGCAGACATTGGCGGCGCTCTCGCGGCTCGACATGCGGGTCGCGCGATCGGGTTCGCAATTGATCGTCTCCACCTCACTCGATGCGCTGGACGATGTGTTTGCCGCCATGGATCAGTCTGATCCTCAGTTTCTGGTCAATCCAACGCGGGCGGATCGTATTGTCGCGGCGGGCCGAGTGATTGCGAGCGTTTCCAATTCACGCGTGCGCGAAATGACCGAGGAAGACCGGCTTACTTTGCTAAGGCTGTCTCAGCAGGTTGATGCCATTGCAAGTCGGTTGGAAGGGCTTTCTGACACACCGCTTAAGCCTCAGGGCTCAGGCCAGGTAGCTTCGGGCGATTTTACAGCCAAGCAGACTGCAAGGGGCGCTTCGGATCGGACTGATGCGGCTTTGGGCGATAGCAGCCCGACGCCGCTCCACACTGCGCGCCCGCCTTTGCCTGATCCCCGGTTGGTGCGTCAGATTATCGCCAATCGTCAGACCAGGGCGCGGTTCTTTGACGCGGAACTGTTTGCTGATCCGGCCTGGGATATGCTGCTCGATCTGACGGCGGCTCATGCCGAGCACCGCCGTGTCTCTGTCACCTCGCTGTGTATTGCGGCCGGGGTGCCAGCCACCACGGCGCTGCGGTGGGTGCGGCAGATGGTTGATAGCGGCATTTTCGTGCGGATCGCCGATTCCACTGACAAACGCCGGGCCTTCGTCGCGCTGAGCGAGGCGAGCGCGGATGGTATGGCGAGCTATTTTGCGGCGATCGATGCCCCGCTCAACCTAGCGGCTTAAGCCTGCTGGCTAGTCTGCGCTTTGCCAGCGCAGGATCACGGTAAGAGTGTTGCGGCTCTCACTGAGCGCAAACTGCTGAGCGGCGCGGGGACAGCGGGGGGATGCGCTATCACCGCCGCTACCAGCGTTACCTTGCTGTGCATTGGGGCAGGTAGTCACATCGCAGGCAATGCGGACGGCATCGGCGCGTGCGCGGGCGAGGATCGCGGCGGGAATATCGCCAATCGCGCATACTGCATCCGCTTCGCCCAGCATGCGTGACTGCCGGACGGTCAGATCTTCGGGGTCTGCGCTGGAAATGACGAATTCTGCCGTTTCGCTGCTTTGCGCCTCCAGTGCGCTATCAAGCCAGCCCGCCACTCGCTCTGGCGATTCGGCGACCAAGGCGTCCAATGCGCCTCCTTCTCGTAAGGCTTCGTCCAAGGCTCGCCGTCTGTCGCCGCCATCAGGAAACTGCTCGCGCAGCTTGGCGCGCGCCGCGAACAATGCCTCGGCCAATTTCCCTAGGCCCTGCGGCAAAATCCGCTCCAGCCTCAGCCTGATGTGTTTGGCTAGGCCCGCCGATGCGCCGCCGGTTCCAACCGCAATCAAAACCGGGTTACGGTCGAGTATGCTCGGCGTGGTGAAATCGCACAAGTCAGGCTTGTCGACCACATTCACGATCATTCCGGCGCAGCGCATATTGATGGCGGCCACTTCACACGCCTTCGCGTCATCGTAAGCGACAAAGGCAATGCGTACGCCTTGATCCACCGCTTGGGCCATATCATCAATGATGATCCCGCCCGCGCGCTCGACAAGACGGCGCTTGGGCTCCGCCGCATCGCCTTCGCCCAGAACCAACACCTTTTGCCCGGCAATGCGGTGAAACAAGGGAAGGTTCTGAAGTTCGCTCATCGGGCTTGGCTACTCATGCAAGCCAGTCTGGCACACGCTCGGCATCCATAATCGCGCCCGCATCGATCCGGTCGGCGACGACGGCGAATTTGTCGCCATCGACCAAAACCTCGGCCACAAAGCCGCGTGAATTGTAGCTGGAGGCCATGGTTGCACCGTAAGCGCCAGCTGTGCGGAACACGGCGAGCTCGCCGCTTGCCAGCTCATCGCATGTCCGGCCCATCGCAAAGGTGTCGCCGGTTTCGCAGATCGGCCCGACGATGTTTGCGGTCATCTGCGAGCCCCCAGGCTCTACCGCTTCGAAGTGGTGATAGGCGCCGTATAGCGCTGGGCGAGCGAGGTCGTTCATCGCTGCATCGACGATCACGAACGGATTGTTCAGCCCGCGCTTCACGCGCACCACCCGGGTCAGCAAGACGCCGGCATTGCCCGCGATAACGCGGCCCGGTTCAAAGATCAGCTTTACGCCCCAATCCTTCGTCACCCGCGCGACCATTGCGCCATAGTCGGCAGGAGGGGGCAGTTCCTCACCTTTCCGGTATGGCACGCCCAGGCCGCCGCCAAGGTCGACATGGGTGATATTGTGGCCCGCACCGCGCAGCGATGTGACAAGCTCGCCCAGTTTCTCAAACGCGCGCTCCAGCGGGGCGATATCCGCCAGCTGACTGCCAATGTGCACCGCGACGCCGCGCATATTCACGCCCGGCGAATGGGCCAGTTTGCCAAAGATTTGGCCAGCCTGATCGATCGGCACGCCAAACTTGTTATCCGCCTTGCCGGTGGAGATTTTGTCATGCGTGCCGGCATCGACATCCGGGTTGATGCGCAGCGCGCAATCGGCCGTCATCCCCATGCCTTCAGCGACTTCGGCGAGCTCGATGCCTTCTTCTTCGCTTTCGATGTTGAACTGGCCGATGCCCAGTTTGAGCCCAGCGGCGAGCTCGGCGCGGGTCTTGCCTACTCCTGAGAAAACGATCATCTCGGGCGCCATACCGGCGGCAAGTGCGCGGCGGACCTCGCCAATCGAAACGCAATCTGCGCCGTAGCCCTGACGTTGCAACACCTTGAGCACGGCAAGGTTGGGATTGGCTTTGACCGCGAAGGCGATCAGCTTGTCCGGCACGCCGTCCAGAGCCTCGCGAAAGACGCGGGCATGGCGCTCCAACGTGGCGCGCGAATAGACGTAGACGGGGGTGCCGACCTCATCCGCGATCCGCGGCAAGGGTACGTCTTCGGCATGCATCACGCCGTCTTTGAGGGCAAAATGGTCCATATTTCGTGTGCTTTATTCAGGGGGAGATCAAACGGGTCGTCTTCGCGCTCTTCGGAGCGGCGGCGCAGCTCTACGCTGCGTTCTGGCGCGGCGAGGGCATCGCGTTCCAGCAATTCTTCTGCGTTCGGCGGGGTCTCAGCGCCGCGCGGGGCGACCGGCAGGCTCGCGCCTTGCGGCGGGTTCAGGTCCCCGCGGGCGCCGCATGCGCCGAGCGCGATCAGCAATGGGATCATGATCAATTTTCGCATTATTCATCCATCCCTAGCTCAGCGCGCGCGCGTTTCACCTGGGTTCTTACCTGCTCTGGCGCGGTCCCGCCATAGGAAGCGCGCGCAGCGACCGATGCGTCAACCGAGAGGGCCGCGAACACACGCTCATCGATCCGCGTATCAATGTCGCGCAGGTCCTCTAGAGGCAGCTCATCGAGCGCGCAGCCGCGCGTCTCCGCCAGCTTCACCGCCGCACCGGTGATATGATGCGCCTCGCGGAACGGAATGTCGGCTTCCGTCACCAGCCAATCGGCAAGATCGGTCGCCGTGGCATAGCCGAGCTCTGCGGCCTGGCGCATGCGCTCTGTCTTGAACGTGCTGCCCGCGACCATGCCGGTCATCGCCGCGATGCTGAGCGCCATCAGGCTGGCGGCCTCGAACACAGGTGGTTTATCGTCCTGCATGTCCTTGGAATAGGCGAGCGGCAGGCCCTTCATCGTCACCATCAAAGCAGTGGTGCAACCGATCACACGGCCTGCATGACCGCGCACCAGCTCTGCGGCATCGGGATTTTTCTTCTGCGGCATGATCGAGCTGCCGGTGGAGAGCGCATCGGCCATGGTCACAAAGCCGAAGGGTTGGCTCGTCCACAGAATGAATTCCTCGGCAAGGCGCGAGAGATGCACAGCGCAGGTTGATGCAGCGAACAGAAAATCCATCGCAAAATCGCGGTCTGACACGGCATCGAGGGAGTTCGCAGTGGGACGGTCAAAGCCCAACGCATTGGCGGTCATATCGCGGTCGAGCGGAAAGCCAGTTCCCGCCAGGGCGGCCGAGCCAAGCGGGCTTTCATTGAGGCGCACGCGAGCATCCGCGAGGCGCGAGCGATCGCGCCGGAGCATCTCGTAATAGGCCATCAGATGGTGGCCAAGCGTCACAGGCTGGGCCGTTTGCAAATGGGTAAAACCGGGCATCACACTGCCTGCGTGCTCATCGGCGCGGGTCACCAGAGCGCGCTGCAATTCCGCGAGCCCTGCGTCCATTTGGTCAAACGCCTCACGCACCCACAGTTTGAAATCGGTCGCGACCTGATCATTGCGGCTGCGCGCGGTGTGTAGGCGGCCAGCGACTGGCCCGATCAGCTCGGTCAGGCGTGCCTCCACCGTCATGTGGATGTCTTCCAGGCTCCAGTCCTCTGGCACCCCGTCGCGCTCATATTCCGCCGCGATGGTTTGGAGGCCGCCGTCAATCGCCTCGGCGTCTTCGGCGCTGACGATCCCCTGCGCCGCCAGCATGGCGACATGGGCGCGGCTGCCAGCGATATCTTGCCGCCACAGCGCCTTGTCGAACGGGATCGAGGCATTGATTTCGCGCATGATCGCACTAGGTCCATCAGAGAACCTGCCGCCCCACATCGTGTTGGATTTGCTCATGTCGCTTCGTTCGCCGTTCTTTGCTTTGGCTGCACTAATGCCTTTGGTGCTGCCTCTTGCCGCCTGCGATAGGGCGCAGGGCGATGGCGCGCAACAACAGGGTGGATTGGCGGGCGAAAAGCAGAGCTTAACCGAGGGCGAAGTGGGCGAGATTGACCGGGCGCAAGCAGGCACTCAGCTACCCGCTTTGTCGTTCAGCGATGCGGATGGGAACACGCTCAATCTCGGCGCGCTGGATGGTCAGCCAGTGATCGTGAACCTGTGGGCGACGTGGTGCGCGCCGTGTGTCACCGAAATGCCCTCGCTCGACAATCTGGCAAGCGAAATGGGCGAAGACTTGCGGGTCATCACGATCAGTCAGGATATGCGCGGGGCCGATTTGGTCACGCCGTTCTTCGCCAAATATGACTTCGCCAATCTGGAGCCGTGGCTGGATACGCAGGGAACGCTCGACCGTGCACTCGATAATGGCGGGGTCTTGCCGCTAACGATCCTGTTCGATGGAGAGGGACGCGAGATATTGCGCGTGAAGGGCGGCTATCACTGGGACAGCGAAGACGCGCTGGCGCTGATCTCTGAGGAAATTGCCGAGTAATCGGGCGCGGAGAGCCCCAACGACGCAAGCGGCCAGCCAAACAGTCCCGACATCAGCAGCGATTGGATGCGCGAGACTGGCCAGATTTGAGAAATCGGCGCGAGTACCCGGTCGCGCAGCAGCGGCTTGTACTTGCCATCTGATTGATAAAGCGGCGTGAAGAACGCTGTGACCCATTGATAGAGGTCCACATGATCGCGCCGCCATGACACGGCGAGCCGCAGTTTTTCATCAAGCGTGCGGCCCTCGGCCAGCCCGCGTTTAAGCGACCACGCATCGAGCAGCGCCATATTCGCGCCTTGGCCCAATTGCGGGCTGGCGGAATGCCATGCATCGCCAATCATGATCATGCGCTCACTAACCGGACGCTTGGCCGTGCGATGGGCGTAGCGCGCAAAGGTCAGCTGATCGCGCGAGGTGATGCGCGCAAGCAGCGCCTCTGTTTCGGGCCAAAGCGCGCGCACCTCTGCCTTCCATTCCTCCAGCGGAGTATCGCGCCATTTTGGATAGTCAGAAACTTTCAGTGACCAGAAAAAGGCAGCCTCTGCTGGCCCTTTGTCGCTGCGCGAGCCAATCGGGAGCACGCCGACCATTTGCGCCGCCCGGCGATAGCGCTGCTCCAGCAGGCCTGTGTCAAACGGGTCATCCGGCTCCAGCGGCAGGCTCGCCCATAGAGCGCCAAACTCTAGGATGTTCTTGGGCGTTGGGTCGAACACGCTCGACCATCCGCTGGCATCGACGACAAGATCAAATTCTTCCGATTCGCTGCCATCGTCAAAGGTCAGCCGCCGCCCGCTATTGCTGAGCGTGCTGCCGGTGATTTCGCGCCCGGTTTTGATTGCGATGCCATCATCCTGAACGGCGCGGTAAAGCACATTGAACAGGCTGGCGCGGTGGATGCCGATGCCAAAGGCACCGACCAGGCCCAATTGGTCATAATGCGCATCGAGCGCGGTGCGGCCATGTTCTTCCAAGCCCTTTAGCGCATGAATACGCGAGCCTCGCGCCGCGACTTGGCTAAGCCAGCCCAAGCTGAGCCAGCACGGCCAGCCCTGTGGGCTGGATCATCAGGCCTGAGCCAACCGGGCCAGGTTCATCGAATTGATCAAACAGGCAAACGCGGTGCCCATCACGGTGCAGCATCAGCGCAGCCGCCAGGCCCGCTGGACCGCATCCCGCAATAGCAATTGTGTGCCCCATCATGGGAACACGCCTTGCCGCCAATTGGCGTTTAGGTCGAGAGTTTTGGGAGTGAGAATTTTGGGTGGGTCCGCATCATTTCGGCCTGCAAAATGATGGTGGGCGATGACAGGCTCGAACTGCCGACCCTCTCGGTGTAAACGAGATGCTCTACCAACTGAGCTAATCGCCCGTTCCGTTGAACGGAAGAGGCGCTTCTAGCGGGCATTTCTTGAAAATCAATTGCTATGTGGCGTGAAAATGCATCTGGCGCTATTTGCCCTCGGTATGAGCACCCCAAATATCACTGTTTTGGCCACTGGCGGCACGATCGCTGGCGAGGCAGATAGCGCGACTCGGCACGATTATCGTCCCGGTCAGATCGGAATCGGCGATTTTCTGGCCCGAGTCGAAACTTTGGGCATTGATGCGCAGCTAACCGGCAAGCAGATCGCCAATATCGGCTCTGAGGATATGAGCCCGGCGATCTGGGCTCAGCTGCATGATGCCTGTGTGGCCGCGATGGACGATCCGGATTGCACCGGAGTCATCATCACCCATGGCACCGATACGGTCGAGGAAACCGCCTTTCTGCTCGATCTGACATTGCCGACGCATAAGCCGGTGGTTCTGGTCGGCGCGATGCGCCCCGCCAATGCGGTTGGCTATGACGGTCTGCGCAATTTCGCCAATGCGATGCGGGTGGCGGCCGATCCTGACGCGGCTGGGCGCGGGGTTCTGGTGGTGATGGGCGACCGCGTGTTTGCCGCGCGCGATATCCGCAAGAGCCGCACGCGCGGCACCGACGCGTTTCAGGGTTTCCCGCGTGGATCGATTGCGCTGGTGACCCCAAGCGCGCTTGATTGGTTTGGCGCGCCTTGGCGCGTGGGCGCGGACGCTCGCTTTGCCTTCACCACCGATCTGCCGGATGTGCCAATCCTGTTTGTGCATGCCGCCATGACGCCGGATTATGTCGAGCGCTTGGTGGTCGTCGAAACGCGCGGATTGGTCGTTGCTGGTCTGGGCGAGGGCAATATGCCGGATGCGGTGCGCAGCGCCTTGGCTCACCTTGCGGCGAAAGGCATGCCGATTGTTCGTGCGAGCAGGCTGGATGAAGGCCTGGTCGACCGCGAGCCGGAGGATGATGCGAACAAATTCATCGCCGCGCGCGCACTCAATCCGCAAAAGGCGCGGATCTTGCTGCAAATGCTAATCGCGGCAGGGACGACTGATCCCGCCGCGATTCAAGCTGAGTATGATGGTCGCTAGCGAATCCCGTTCGCGCTGAGCCGGTCGAAGGGCTGCACCTCTTTCTCTGAGCAAGTGCCCGAGGAAAGTGCAGTGCCTCGACAAGCGCAGCACGAATGGTTTCTTTGTTTGGTTCCTACGTGTGAGGAGTTACGAGATACTTCTCGCCAGTTTTCATCTGGCGATAATCAAGGATCGCTTCCTTGGTCAGCATCTCTTCCAGATTGACCTTCGCCTTGTAGTGGCTGGCAAATGTGGTGGTGAGGTTCTGCTGAACGCGAGTGCGCAGTTTCACAACCGTCTCCATTCCAGCTTTCGCGAGGAACGGCGTCAGCAGCCAGCCCGATACGCTCCATTGCAGGCCATAGGACGGTGTCAGGATGGTCGGGCCGAGATCGAGCCGTCCATACATGTACATCTTCTTGTCCTGGTTGGAGCCATAGCGCGAGAACTCGTCCATCTGGCTTGAAGCAACCTGCTCCATGGCCTTCAGCACGTGGTCCGTATTCTGTCCGCCGCCAATTGGGTCAAAGCCCAGGAAGGCGCCGGTTTCTGTGATCGCAGCGCGCAATTGCTTCATGTAATCATCGTCGGACGAGTTCACGATATGCGTCGCACCGAGGCCTTTCAGCAGGTCGACATGCTCTTGCTTGCGCACGATGTTTACGATCTTCATTCCGTCTTCGAGGCAGATTTTGTTGAGCATCTGGCCAAGGTTGGAAGCAGCGGCCAAATGGATGATCGCATCGTGGCCTTCCATCTTAGCGGTCTCGACAAATCCGAGCGCGGTCATTGGATTAACGAAGCTGGATGCGCCCACTTCGGCGCTATGATCGCCCAGCGGCAGACACATCATCGCATCCGCAATTGCATATTGGCTGAAGGCATTGCCGGGAACGCAGGCCACTCGCTGGCCCATCAAGCCTTTTGCCATGTCGCCGTCACCAGTTGCTACCACGGTGCCTGCGCCTTCATTACCCGCTGGCAAACGCTGGCCATGGCGGCCGCGCTGACCCGACAGGAATGGCTCTGGCATTTGCGCCACAACTTTGCCGTGGGAATATTCTGCATTCTCAAAATCAGCCGCGCTGGTGAGGATCGCGAGGTCCGATGGGTTGATCGGGGCCGCTTCCATTTTGACCAGTACTTGGTTGCCGGTCGGCTCTGGGAAGCTCGCTTCCGCGATTTCGACGGTCAGCGCGCCGCCCGCATCGAGCGTTGTGAAAAGCTGTTTACCAGTAGTCGTCATGGGGGTCTCTCCTTGATTGCTTTGAAGGCTTGGCTAGGCCAGCGATGCGCGCTTGGCTAGGGTGACGTTGCGTAAGGCAGCGCAAGCGAGTTCAATCGCCCGCAGGATAGAGCGCCTCAACGAAATATAGCCCATGCGGCGGCGCGTTATAGCCCAATCTCTGGCGGTCCCGCGCGGCCAATGCCTCGGCGACTTCGCTCTCTGCCCAGGTTCCCATGCCGACCAGCTTGAGGCAGCCGACCATCGAGCGAACCTGATGATGCAGGAAACTGCGCGCTGCCGCATGCACATGAATTTCCGGGCCTAATTCGGTTGTGGCACGCTTCACTTCGAGCAGATCGAGTGTCTTCACCGGGTCTTTCGCTTGGCACCTGACTGAGCGGAATGTGGTGAAGTCATGCTTGCCGATCAGAGCTTGGGCGGCGCGCTGCATCGCCTCAACGTCGAGCTCTGGGCTAACTTGCCAAGCGCGGTTCCGGCCAAAGGTCAAAGGCGCACGGCGGTTGATGATGCGGTAAAGATAGCGCCGCCCGGTGCAGGAAAAGCGTGCATGCCAATCCTCGTCCACTTCCTCGCAGGCGGTGACGGCGATCGGGTGAGGGCGCAATTGCCCATTCAGCGCCTCCATGAAGCGGAACGGGGTGAAGTCCTTCTCGATATCCATATGACTGCGCATGGCGAGCGCATGGACGCCGGTATCTGTCCGCCCGGCGCTGAGCAATTGTGCGTCTTCGCCGGTTATCCTGTGCGCGGCCTCTTCGACGGCCTGCTGTACGCTCGGCCCGTGTTTTTGCCGCTGGAGTCCTTGGTAAGGCGAGCCATCAAATTCCAGAGTAAGCGCAAAGCGGGTCACGTCAGGATTGAGCCCTTTGCAACCGCGCGACCGCGCAGAAAGTCGTCCCGGTCCATCGCCGGTTTGCCAGCGCGCTGCAGACGCACCGGACGCAATGCGCCATCACCGCAGGCAATTGCGAGATCGTCGTCCAGCACTTGGCCCGCTGTTCCCGAACCTTGGCACACTTCTGCACGTAGCAGTTTCACGCGCTCGCCGTTCAATTCGAACCAAGCGCCAGGGAAAGGGGCGAGCCCGTGAACATGGTTCACCAATTTTGCGGCTGGTTTCGACCAGTCGATCCGGGCCTCTGCCTTGTCGATCTTGGGCGCATAGATTGCCGCATCATCATCCTGCGCTTGCGGCGCTATGTTCGGCAGGTCAGCGAGCACTTCGATCATTGCATTGGCGCCAAGCTCGGCCAGCTCCTCGGTCAATTCGCCGGTCGTCTTGTCCAGAACAGGCGTGGTCACTTTAGACAGCATCGGCCCGGTATCGAGCCCTGCCTCCATCTGCATGATGGTGACGCCCGTTTGCTTGTCTCCTGCCATCACTGCGCGGTGGATCGGTGCGGCTCCGCGCCAACGCGGCAGCAGCGAGGCATGGATATTGAGGCAGCCATGCGTCGGCGCATCCAGCACAATTTGCGGCAGGATCAGACCGTAAGCCGCCACCACAGCTAAATCCGCGCCGATTGCCGCAAACTCCGCACGCGCCTCGTCCGATTTCAGCGATTTGGGATGGCGCACCATGAGGTCTAAGGCTTCCGCCTTCTGCTGCACAGGCGATGGGCGCAGCTTTTTGCCGCGGCCCGCCGGACGGGGTGGCTGAGTGTAAACACACGCCACTTCGTGTCCCGCTTCATGCAGAGCAGCCAAGGCCGGCACCGCAAAATCAGGCGTTCCCATAAAAATTATGCGCATGGACACGTGCCCCGGCCTTTCTCAAACTTCGCCAAGCCCCTATCCCTCTGCCCATGGCATCGCAAGAGATCGAAGCGCTCTCCAGCACATTGGCCCGGCTTCCCGGGCTGGGGCCGCGTTCTGCCCGGCGCGCTGTGTTGTGGCTGGTGAAGAACCGGGAACAGGCGCTGCCTGCTCTGCTCGATGCGCTCGGCGCGGTCAGTGAGACACTGGTTGAATGCGCGACCTGCGGCAATGTCGACACGAGCAACCCCTGCGGCATTTGCGCAGATCATCGGCGCGATGCAAAATCGCTTTGCGTGGTGGAGGACGTCGCCGATGTGTGGGCACTCGACCGGGCGCGGCTGTTTTCTGGGCGCTATCATGTGCTCGGCGGGCGTTTGTCGGCGCTTGATGGCATTGGTCCAGAAGACCTCAATATCACCGATCTGCTGACCCGCGTGGAAGGCGGCGAGGTTGACGAGGTTGTGCTGGCGATGAACGCGACTTTGGAGGGGCAAACCACCGCGCATTACATTGCCGAGCGGCTAGAGCCTTTTGGCCTGCGCATCACGCAGCTAGCGCATGGCCTACCCGTGGGCGGCGAGCTGGATTATCTTGACGAGGGAACGCTGGCTCAAGCGCTGAGGGCTAGGCGGCCGGTGGAGTGATCGTTCTTGTCTAAGGCCTAGCCAGCCCGCACCCTCCACCCTTCCACCTGGATGGTATCCGAAACTGCTCCGGGTGGAAGGTGGAGGGCGCGGGCTGGCCTCGGTAACCTGACCGATACATATCCAATCACACTGATCGGACCCTTCTGCTTGCGAGCGCAGGCATCACGCACTAAATCACCTTCATGGCTATTCGTGAAATCCTAGAAGTGCCGGATCCCCGGCTCAAAATCGTGTCTGAACCTGTCACGCAGTTCGATGACGAATTGAAAACCCTCGTCGCTGACATGTTCGAGACGATGTATGATGCGCCGGGCATTGGCCTGGCCGCGATCCAAGTCGGCGTGCCCAAACGCCTGCTGGTGATTGATCTGCAAGAGCCGGATATGGACGCAGAACCAGAGGAATGCGGCCATGATCATGGCGATGGCCAAGGATCGCACAAGCACTATCCGGTCAAAAAAGAGCCGCGCGTTTTCGTGAACCCGGAAATTCTCGATCCGGCAGAGGAGCTTGCGACCTATCAGGAAGGCTGCCTCTCCGTTCCAGAGATTTACGCCGATGTAGACCGCCCGGCGACATGCCGCGTGCGCTATCAGGATGTTGAGGGCAACACCCACGAGGAATCGCTCGAAGGCATGATGGCGACCTGCATCCAGCACGAGATGGACCACCTCGAAGGTATTCTATTTATCGACCACCTTTCACGCTTGAAGCGCAGCATGGCGCTGAAGAAGCTGAAGAAGATCAGGCAGGCGGCTTAGAAGATCGGCCTGGTGGGGATGTTTGAAGATATCGCCAGTGGGTTTGTGATCCTCATGATTGGGTCACTTTTGTGGATTGCGGCTGGCTTTCTGCTCGATTCTGCAACTAAGTCGCGAGCGGATGATGATGAGCCACGTTCTAGAGTATCTTACCTAGCCATCGGAATTGGTTGGCTGCTGCTGGTCGGGGCATGGGCGTACCAGTCTTGGACTGCCTATAATAACGAGCCTCGCGATTGGTTATGGATCACCATTGCAGCGGCTGCCTCCCTGATGGCACTTGCTGTGAGCATTCGTTCCTTTCGCGAGGCAAAGCAGATCGCATAACCCCCAAGTTTCGTAAAAGTGCGACTGGCGTTCCCCGTCCGTTCCGCATAAGGTTGCGTGATGGATACGACCCTTCTCGCGATTATCGCTCTTATTCTCGGCCTGCTTGTCGGCGGCGGCGCGGCGTGGTTTTTTGCTTCGCGTCCGGCAGCGGAGCTGCGCGAGCGGCTGAGCGAGAAAGAGGGTGAGTTTAAGCAGGCAATCGCGGAATTGGGCGAGGCGCGTATCGAAGTCTCCGCGCTTGGAGAAAGGGCTGCGCGAGCAGACAGCCTTGCCAGCGATCTGGACAGGCTGCGCGAGGAAAACTCAGGGCTAAAGGCGCAGGCCGCGACCTTTGCGGAGCAAAAGCGCCTGCTGGAGGAATCGCGCGGCGCGCTACTGAAAGAGTTTGAGAACACCGGCGCCGCTGTGCTGGGCAAGGCGCAGGAGGCATTTCTGCGCCGCGCGGAGGAGCGCTTTAAGCAATCGGAAGAAACCGGTGAGGCCAAGATCAAATCGCTGTTGCAACCGGTTGGTGAGCGGCTCGAAAAATACGAACGCCAGGTGGAGACGCTGGAGAAGCAGCGGGTTGACGCCTTCGGACAGCTCAACGGTCTGATCCAATCCATGCGCGAGGGGCAGGAAGAGGTCCGGCGCGAGGCGCAGCGGCTCGGCAATTCACTCACCAATGCTCCGAAAGCGCGCGGGCGCTGGGGGAGCGAGCGTTGCAGAATGTGCTGGAGCAATGCGGGCTCGCGGAGCACACCGACTTTCATCTTGAGCAATCGATGGAGACCGACAGCGGCCGTCTGCGTCCTGATGCGATCATCAATGTGCCGGGGCAAAAGAAGCTGGTGATTGATGCGAAAGTTTCGCTCAATGCTTATCAAGCCGCATTTGAGGCGGAGGATGACGGCGAACGCGCGCGGCACCTCGATCTGCACACCAAGAGCATGCGCAATCACGTGCAGACGCTCGGTTCGAAAAGCTATCAGAGCCAGTTCGAGGACGCGCCCGATTATGTCGTGATGTTCGTGCCGGGCGAGCACTTCGTTGCCGCCGCGCTAGAGCACGATCCAGAGCTGTGGGATTTTGCGTTCAGCAACAAGGTGCTGCTCGCCACTCCGACCAATTTGGTGGCGATCGCCCGCACGGTTGCGCAGGTCTGGCGGCAGGACAAGATGGCGGGCGAAGCGCAGGAAATCGGCAAGCTTGGTGCAGAATTGTATGACCGCCTGCGGGTTGCCGCTGAGCATATGAAGCGCGTTGGCGGGGGCCTGGAGACGGCGGTTGCGAATTACAACAAGTTCGTCGGCAGCTTCGAGCGCAATGTGCTGACATCTGGCAAGCGGCTAGCCGACAAAGGCATTGAGATCGGCAAGCGCGAGATCGAAGAAGTGCCCCTGGTCGAAAGCGCGCCGCGCTATAATGCGCAGGATGCAGCCAATGTGCCGGATGATCTTGGCGCGCTCGATGACAAACGCGATGCGGCGGAATAGCTGGGCCTTCCAAGCCAAGCCCAACTATCCCGTTCGTGGACACTTGCTTGAAAAGCAACACAAGATATTGCCAAATCCCGAACACCTGACTAGGGCTCTGCGCGCCCAAAGATGGGACATGTAGGGGATTAAATAATGAAAAAGACAAATCTTTTCGCGGTAGCAACCGCAGCAGCTCTGACGCTTTCAGCTTGCGGCGGCGAAGCAACCGATGCACCTGCAGAAGGCGCAGCGGAAGAAACCACTGAAACTGCAGCTGCTGAAGATTGCAACGAAGAGACCCTGGTTGCCAAGGCAACCGAAGTTGGCGAGAAAATGCAAGGCCTCGCGAACGATCCAGAAGCAATGCAAGCGATGGCTGCCAAGCTTCAAGAAGTTCAAGCGCAAGCTCAGGAAGAAGGCTACGACGTAGCTGCTGCATGCGCAGTTTATGACGAGATGCTTGCTGAAGGCTAAGCGCTCATCACATTGAGTAATCGCATCGGCGAGGCAGGGTTAGGCTCTGTCTCGCCGATTTGCATTGGGGGAGGGTGCGTGTGCAGCGATGCTTAGACCTTTGTCTCAGTCGATACGCCAAGCGTGCGTTCTGACACTCAATCCTTGTCGTTTAGAGGCATCGTCAAAGCGTGAAGAGGTATCACCGCGACTGCCAGCAAGACCAATGATCTGATGCCTGCACGGACTTCCTGAGCCTCAGCGCGGGCGACCAACTCTGGATCAATATGATCTGCCAGAGGCGTGCTTTGGATCGCCTCATATTCGGGAAAGATAAACGCGAACGACACCGCGTTGATGACCATAAACGCTACGAAAAATGCCGCGATCCACCAGCGTCTTGGCGTTTTCCAATTGGCCAGCGCCGCCAATATCGAAAGCACGACAATAGCGCTCGTTAGAGCGCGCCAATATGGACCGCTGTCATACTCGACCGGGCCGTTATAAAGCAGCAATGAACGCGGCGGCTCTGCGAATGTCACGGGGATCAAAACCTGCTGCCCGAATATGTCCGAACCGACCGCCACCATATAGGCTATGACGGCCAGAATTAGCGTTGCATTGGCGAATTTGGGCATGGCCGTGTCTCCGGGCTTTTGGAATGAAGCCTGTGTGGCGACCAGCGTCAGTATACCACGCGGAGCGTCCGGAGCCTAACCCTCCAGCCCGGCCAGAACCTCATACGCCAGCACAGCACCTGCAACCGCTGCATTAAGCGAATCGGCGCGGCCTCGCATGGGCATGGTCACCCGCAGATCGCATTCCGCCTCATAAGCCTTTGGCAGGCCTTGGGACTCGTTGCCCACCAGGATGAAGCAGGGGCTGCGGTAGTCGGCGCCGCGATAAGGTACGGCATCTCTGAGCGACGCCGCGACCAATTGGCCTTCTCCGCCTCTCAGCCAGGGCAGAAATTCCTCCCAGCGGGCTTGCGCGATCCCTTGCGTGAACACCGCGCCCATGCTGGCGCGCACGGCCTCTGCGCTGAACGGGTCGGCGCAATCGTCAATCAGGATCAAGCCGCCCGCGCCAACCGCATCGCAGGTTCTCAGCATGGTGCCCAAATTGCCGGGATCGCGCAGATCCTGTGCCACCATCCAGATCGGCGCGGCGGCGCGGTCTAATGCGCTCAAGGAAGTGTCGAATTCGTCAAACACGCCGACGACACTTTGCGCATTGGATTTGCCGGTGATCTTGGTCAGAATGTCGGGCGTGGTGGTGATGATCTCGCCGCCGCACGGCCAGCACGTCATTCTCCAGCGCATCGAGCAGGCTATGCTGGTCGCGCGCCTCTGCCATCACCAAGGTGCGCGGAATATGGCCGCATTCGCGCGCATCGGTCAGCAGGCGCAGACCCTCGGCAAGGAATTGCCCGGCGCGCTTGCGGTGCTTCTTATCGCGCAGTGAGCGCAGATATTTGACCGTGGCATTGGAGAACCCGGTGATGTGCTTGCGACCGGGCTCGAACGCGTCATTTGAGGTGTCAGGCATGGGCCCGCTCACTCCTCGCCAAAGCCGTCTCCGACGAGCGCGCACAATTCCTCGAGCACTGCTTCCGCGCCGTCGCCTTCGACGATGAGGTCGACGCTGTCGCCTTTGGCCGCGCCCAGCATCATCAGGCCCAAGATAGAGCCGCCGGCGGCTTCATTGCCGTCTTTGGCAACGCGCACTTTGATGTTCTCTGGAAGGGCGGCAACCGCTCCGACAAATTTCGCGCTCGCCCGCGCGTGCAGGCCGCGCTGATTGACGATTTCCATGGTGCGGCGCGTTTCCGTCATGCCTGAGCCTTGCTCGGCTTGGCGTCGTCTCCAAGGAGTTCGCTCGCAACGGTGATGTAATTCTTGTCGGCGTGCTGCGCCGCATCCACCGCTTCACGCACGTCCATCTTGCCGCGCGCACCTGCGAGACGGATCAGCATGGGCAGATTGATCCCGGCGATCACTTCCACCTTGCCGCCATCAAGCAGTGAAATGGCGAGGTTGGAAGGGGTGCCGCCAAACAGATCGGTCAGGATGATAACGCCGCTGCCGCTTTCAACGGTGGTGATCGCCTCAGCAATCTCCTGACGGCGCTGCTCCATATCGTCATTGGGACCAATGCAGACCGTGGCGATGTTTTCCTGAGGGCCAACGACGTGCTCCATCGCATCGACAAATTGCTCCGCAAGGCGGCCATGGGTGACCAGAATCAAACCAATCATGTGTGAAGTCCGGGTCCGTTCATTACCTGCGGCGCGGGGCATTGAGACAGCAATGCCAAGGCCCGATCGTTGCGAAAAGGCTCAAATGCGTCACCCACGTTCAATTTCGTCGGCGGCGCGAGAGCCCAAATTGCGGTGTCGGACAGTGGGCGAAAAGCCTGCCTCGCGCAAGCCTTTGGCCATCTCTTCAGCGGTGAAAACTGAGCGGTGTCTCCCTCCGGTGCAACCAAAGGCGACGTGGACATAGGCTTTGCCCTGCGCCTGATAGCGCGGCAGCAAGGTCAGCAAGAGGTCGCGGATCTGCGCAAAAGCCTGGCCAAATGCGGGATCGCTGGCGACATGTTTGGCAACAGGTTCGTCTTGACCGGTCAGCTCGCGCAAGCCCTCTACCCAATGCGGATTGTCGAGGAAGCGCATGTCGAACACCAGATCGGCGAGCGGCGGCATTCCGCGTGCAAAACCAAAGCTGGAGATGGTGAGCGTGGTCGGCTGCCCGGTTTCTTCGCTGAACAGATCGCGCACGTGGTTTTGCAGCTGATTGCTGGCAAGCTCGCTGGTGTCGATCACGATATCGGCCCAGCGCCGCAGCGGATCGAGCAGCTCGCGCTCCGCCTTGATGCCCTCTTGCAGGGGGCGGCCCTGCGCCATGGGGTGACGGCGGCGGGTTTCATTGTAACGCCGCTCCAGCTCGCCGCTGGTGCAATCAAGAAACATAAAGGTGATCGAGATGTCCGGGCGTTGGGCTAGCTCTTTGACCAGCTCAATGATGCTGCCGGGCACAAACCCGCGTGTGCGCGAATCGAACCCAATCGCCAGCGGTGCGCCTTGCTCGTCTGGATTGGAAATGAGCCGCTTCAGCAGGCGCACCGGGAAGTTATCAATCGTTTCCCAGCCCATATCCTCCAGCACATCGAGCGTGGTTGATTTGCCCGCGCCGGATAGGCCCGTGACTAGCAGGATTTGCTGGCGTTGATCGCTGGATGGGCTGGGCTGGTTCATGCGCGAATAGATGCCTTTGCGTGTTCGACCCTTGGCCGCGTTCTTCGCGCTCGTCTCACCGGATTGCAAGCCCGCTCTGCCGTCCGTGTAGTTTTAGTGCCCACAGCGCGCGCTCCGCTGGCGCGATTGCGCCGGGCACAAATGGGAGGGCGGGAACTGAGTAGCCGAGCAAATCGCGGGCGTCGGCTGTCTCGCGATAACGCGGTGCGTCATCGGAAAGGGTGAGGATCAGCGCGAGCGGTGCGCTAACCGCGGGAAGATCGACGATTCCCACGCCTCTGATCTCCAGCTTGCCGGTGATGTTCGGCGGGGGTGAGGCGATGACTTGCTCGCCGTCCCGAGTGAGTGTGACCCCATCATCGCCGATTAGCTCCGCTCCGCGTTCGATCAGGGCTAGGGCGAGCGAGGATTTGCCGCTGCCCGGATCGCCTTCAATCAGCAGGGCTTGGCCATCAACGGCGACCGCGCTGGCCTGAACAAGCAGCGGCTCCATTTTGGTTAGACCGCCGCTGGCAGTTGCAGCCGGAGGCATGCGCCGTTTTGTCCGTCAGCCCGGCTTTCGGCGACGAGCGAGCCGTCATGCGCCTCGGCAATGGCCCGCGCGATGGCGAGGCCCAGGCCGGAGTGGTTGCCGAAATCCTCATTGTCCGGGCGGATCGAGTGGAAGCGGGTGAAGACTTTTTCGCGCGCGTCCTCAGGAATGCCGGGCCCTTCGTCGCAGACGGTGAGCGCGACGCACTCCCCGTCGTTCTCAATTTCGACCAGGATTGGTGCTTTGGGCGGCGAGAAGGACACCGCATTGTCCAGCAGGTTCTCGACCACCCGCTCCAGACGAGGGCCCACACCGACCACATTTGCGGCGAATCCGCGCGCCTTCAGGATGATCTCTCGGTTGCGATTTTCTGCGCGGTCTTCGCGGCTGCCGATGATCGCCCGCACCAGATCGGACAGATCGATCCGTTCCAGCGTGGCGCGCGACATTTCAGAATCGATCCGGCTCGCGTCGGAAATCTCGGTGACGAGCCGGTCAATGCGGCGCACGTCGTGGGTGGCAATATCGGTAAGTTTCTTGCGCGTGTCTTCGTCTTCGACACGCGGCAGCGCTTCGATGGCGCTGCGCAGGCTTGCCAGCGGATTCTTGATCTCATGCGCCACATCAGCGGCAAAGCTGTCGACCGCATCAATCCGGTGGCGCAGCGCCCCCGTCATGTCGGAAACAGCGCGGGCGAGCAGACCGATCTCATCCCCGCGCTCCGGCAAGCGCGGAACTTCAACCTCGCGTTCGCGGCCCTGGCGCACTCTCACCGCCGCTTTGGAAAGCAGGCGCAGCGGGGTGACGATTGTGCGGGCTAAGAACAGCGATAAGAGGAAAGAGGCGAACAGAACGATCAGAACTGCAATCACCAAGGTCGACCGCGCCGCGCGCACCGCCTCCGTAATGTCGACCGCATTGCGTGTGGTCAGCAAGGTCGCGCCATTCAAACCAACAGGAGCAGCCGCGGTGATCACCGGGGTGCCATCGCGCCAATCGTAAAGCGTGATCTGGCTGATGCCTTGCTCGCGTGCCGCCACCAATTCTGGCCAATCATCGGCCTGGTCGGATTCCTTCTCAACATAGTCCGTCACCGGCTTGGCGCTGACGACGGTATCGACCGCGCGGTCGAGCCAGCGCGCAAAGCGCAGGTTCCAGTCATCATCGCTGATGTCGTCAAATTCAAACGCGGGGCCGTCTTCGTCCAGGGCGAAGCTGTCAGCCCAAAGCAGTCCTTCCGAATCGAACATGCGCATCCGCATCCGCTGCTCTTTGCCGATTTGCACCAGCAGCGCCTCTTGGCGCTCGCGGGTGACGCCTGCCAGAGCTTCGGCCGCAATCTGAGCCTCGATCCGGGCCAGTTTGAAGCGCTCATCGAGCAGCTGCGTGCGGTAGCTGTCGATGTAGAACAGCCCGCCGCCCAAAAACAGCAGCGGCAAAAGGTTCACGATAAGTATTCGCGCAGTGAGCGAGAAACGGCCTGTCAGACTGAGGCGTTCCACTCCTTGATCCAGCGTTGGAGCATCATCTTCAACCATCAGTGAAGCTGTAGCCCGCCCCGTAGAGCGTATCGATCGCGCCAAATTGCGGATCGACGACGCGGAATTTGCGCCGCATGCGCTTGATGTGGCTATCCACTGTGCGGTCATCGACAAAAATGTCGTCTGGATAGGCCGCATCCATCAATTGGTTGCGGCTTTTGATCACACCGGGACGCGCCGCCAGCGCTTCTAGGATCAGGAACTCTGTGACTGTCAGGCTGACCGGCTTTTCATCCCAAGTGACGTGGTGGCGCGCGGGATCCATATACAGCCGCCCGGTCGAAATGCTGGGATTGACCGGCTCAATTTCTTGGCTCTCAATCCCTATGGCTTTGCTGGGGTCAGCGCGGCGCAGAATTGCGCGAATACGGGCGATCAGCAGGCGCAGGCTGAACGGTTTGGCGATGTAATCATCCGCGCCAAGCTCCAGCCCCACTTCCTCGTCCAGCTCATCGTCTTTGGAGGTGAGGAAGATAACCGGCAGGGCGGTGTGCTCGCGCACTTTGCTGAGCAATTCCAGCCCGTCCATCTTCGGCATTTTGATGTCGAACACGGCCAGATCAGGCGGGTTGTCGAGCAGTGCCTTAAGCGCCGTTTCACCGTCGGAATAGAGCCGCGTCACGAACCCTTCCGCCTGCAGCGCAATCGAAACCGTGGTGAGGATATTGCGATCATCATCGACCAGCGCGATCGTCACTTCATCGCCTTTGGCAGGCTCTGCCTTGGTCATGATATCGCTGGTGCTATCGCTCATTCGTTATGTCTCCCAGCCACTTAGTCTGCGCTTGCTTAGGGTGCCTGCGCACTGCGGCGCTCACGCCATGAATAGCCGCATCAAGCGCCATAAACAACGCGGGCGTTTAGAGCGCAAGCGCGGCTTGCACATAAGGCAGTAGATATTGCGCTTGCCGCGTTTGACGAGGCTGCTGCGCGCATCTATGCACACGTATGCATAAACGGACCAGCGCAGGCCACTGGCGCGCCGCAAGACATTGGAAAGCGGTCGCCGGGGAAGCAATGTGTCCGGTTTCATAAATTGCACAACCATAATGGTTCAGGAGAAATGCGTTGACCCCGCTTGCCCACCCTTTGTCATCACAGGGTATTGAAACCTCAGCTGAAATTCACCCTAACCTCGGCACACCAGAACTTGTCGAAGCCTCTATTTCCAGCGGCGAAGGCGCCCTGTCGAAGGACGGCGCATTGGTTGTGAAAACCGGCGCACACACCGGGCGCAGCGCGAAAGACAAGTTCATCGTGCGCGATTCTGTGACCGAGGACACGGTCTGGTGGGGCAAGGTCAATGCCTCGATGACGTCAGAGCATTTTGCTGCTCTCAAACAAGATTTCCTCACTGCCCTTGGCGACAAAGAAACCCTCTACGTCGCGGATCTGTTTGGCGGATCGCAAGCGGAGCACCGCGTCAATGTGCGCGTGATCAACGAGCTTGCCTGGCACAATCTGTTTATCCGCACTCTGCTGGTGCGTCCCAACACCGATGAGCTGGCCGATTTCGCGCCTGAATACACCATCATTGATCTGCCCAGCTTCCGGGCCGACCCGGCGCGTCATGGCACGCGCGGTGAGACGGTGATTGCGGTCAATCTGTCTGAAAAGCTGATCCTGATAGGCGGGACAAAATATGCCGGCGAGATGAAGAAGAGCGTCTTTGGCATTCTCAACTATCTGCTGCCGACCAAAGGCGTGATGCCGATGCATTGTTCGGCCAATATCGGGCCGGACAACAAGACGGCGGTATTCTTTGGCCTGTCCGGTACCGGCAAAACAACGCTCAGCGCGGACGCTTCGCGCACCCTCATCGGTGACGATGAGCATGGCTGGTCCGACACTGCGGTCTTCAACTTCGAGGGTGGTTGCTATGCGAAGATGATCCGCCTGTCTGAAGAGGCTGAGCCGGAAATCTACGCAACTACCAAGCGTTTCGGCACTGTGCTCGAAAACGTGGTGATGGACGAACAGACCCGCACGCTCGACTTTGACGATAACTCGCTGGCTGAGAACACCCGCGGTGCCTATCCGATTGATTTCATCCCGAACACCAGCGCCGACAATCTCGGTCCAGTGCCCAGCAATGTCGTGATGCTGACAGCGGATGCGTTCGGCGTGCTGCCTCCGATTGCGCGGCTGACACCGGAACAGGCGATGTATCACTTCCTATCGGGCTACACGGCGAAAGTTGCTGGCACTGAGATCGGCGTGACCGAGCCTGAGGCAACCTTCAGCACTTGTTTTGGCGCGCCGTTCATGCCGCGTCACCCGAGCGTCTATGGCAATCTGCTGAAAGAACGCATCGCCAAGGGCGGCGTGCAATGCTGGCTGCTCAACACCGGTTGGACCGGCGGCAAGTACGGCGTTGGCAACCGGATGCCGATCAAGGCGACACGCGCGCTGCTCAATGCGGCGCTCAACGGTGATCTCGACAATGTCGAATATCGCCGCGACGACAATTTTGGCTTTGATGTGCCGGTCCACGTGCCAGTGCTAGCCGAGGCGGGGATCGATCAAACGATCCTCAACCCGCGTGAGACTTGGGCTGACAAGCGCGAATATGATGCAACGGCTCACAAGCTGGTGCAGCTGTTCATCGACAATTTCGCGGAATTCGAGGCGCATGTCGATGAAGGCGTGAGACAGGCCGCACCGGATGCACCGGTCGCCGCATAACAAAATTTTACAGTTGGAGAGGAGGGCCCCGCCCGGCGAGACAGCCGGAGCGGGGCCTTTTCATTTGTGGTCTTTGCGCGCAGACTGAGGCAATCAAGAATCACCAAAGAAGGATCAATAATATGAGCATTCTCGACAGCATTATGCAGCAAGTTTCGGGCTCACCAGACACGGTTGCGAGCCTCGCTGAAAAGGTTGGAATTGATCCTGCTATGGCTGAAAAAGCTGTTGCCGCTCTGGGTCAGTCGCACCCGGAAGAGGGCGATACGGTGGAACTCGCCGCAGAGAAAACGGGCATCGACAGCGGTATGCTCGGCTCAATCATGGAGCAAATGGGCGGTGAAGGCGCATTGGGCGACCTTTCCTCTAAATTGCAGGGCGGCGAAGGCGGCCTCGCAGGGCTCGCCTCGATGCTTGACCGTGATGGCGACGGTAACCCGATCAATGACGTGATGGGCATGGCCAAAGGTCTGTTCGGCAAGAAGTAATCACGGCATTTGATCGAAGGGAACGGACATGAGTTTAGGCCAAATTTTGCAGCAAACCGGCGCGATTTCATCCATGGCGCGAGAGCTGGGCATTGATGAGGGCACGGCCAAGACCGCCGCTGGCGCTTTGCTCCCGGCGATTGTCGCTGGGATGGGGCGTAGTGCAACCGGCGGCACGTCCACCCCTGACCCAATGGGCGGGCTAGGCGGACTGGCTGGCGCTATTTTGGGCGGCGGCTCAGGCGGCGGCGGTGGTTTGGGAGGCGGCCTGCTCGATGCAGTGCTGGGCACTCAGGCCACGCCGGTCAATCAAGGCAATGATATCCTTGGCAACATCTTTGGTAGCAAGGATGTGAGCCGTTCGGTCGCGGGCGAAGTCGCCTCGATGACCGGGATTGACGAGGGCATTTTGAAGAAAATGCTGCCGATCCTTGCAATGGCCGCTGCTGGCTATATGGCGAAACAAGCAACCGGCGGCACTGCTGCCCCGGCTGGCGGATCATCAGGTGGCGGAGCGCTGGGAGGCATCCTGGGCTCGATCGTGACTGGAATGATGAGCCGCTAACTCAGGGCTTATAGTGGAGCAGGGGAGGCCTACTCGTCTGCTCCACCATCACTATCATCATCACCTGGTACCGCTGGAACGCTGACCTGAGCAACGGGCGCGGTTACCGCCAAATCGCGGCCGGTGATCACTGTGCCTTCCTCGGTTTTGTCGAGCAGCGCGATGATGTTCTTGACGCGCTCTGCCTGATTGCCGCCATGCGGATCACTGGCTAGAGGCTGCAGCGAGTTTTTTGCGATCGCAATTTTGCCTTCCTGCATTTGCATCATCGCAGCTTGCATCCACAGCCCCTTATCAAATGGAGCGAGCTCTGCTGCGCGTTCCAGCGCATGCTTGGCGTTTTCGGGCGGTTCGACCCCGCGCTGAGCATAGCTGCGATAATAGTAGATCAGCGGCATTGGGTGATCGTTCTCAATTTTGTTGAGCAGCGAGAATGGCTTCATCGCCAGATCAATCGCGGCCTTCTCATCCTCTGCATCGCGCGCCATCCGAAACAGGGCATAGCCTTTTTGCACATAGGGATTGGTGCGCGCTGGATCGATCGCAATGGCTGCATCGGCGGCGGCAATGGCTTCGGCATCATTGCCTGCATCATATTCCGCCTCGGCGAGAGCTGAAAGAACGCCGGCATCATCAGGGTATTTCGACGCAACCTCTCGGGCATCAACGAGCACTTCTGCGGCTGTCTCTTCGTCGACGCCGCGCTGCGATCGGATGCGAATTGGCATCATTTCCGCTTCACCCTTAGGTAGCTTGCGCAGGGTGACATCGCCTATTGGGAGCTTTTCTGGTGCAAGGCCAAGGCCTGGCATCCGTTTTCGCAGATAGGATCTCAGTTCTTTTTCAAGCTGATCCAAATCACCAAAGGCCTTCTTCCCTGCCTCTAGTGAGGATAGGCCCGCAAGCACTTCTGCTTGGTATTTGCTGAGCTGACCCTGCCGGTCTTCGTTGAAGGTAAGGTAATGGTAGAGCAGCCAGCTGCGTCCGTAGAACGCGTCATAGCCTTTGCCGCGATTGCTCTCGTAAAGCTCATGATCAAGTAGCTCGTAAATGCTTACATCAGCAGAGTTGAACAGTTCATTGGCGCGGTGCTGTGCCGGAAGCCCAATTTGAATGCCGCCTTTACTTGGGAAGGATGCTGACGCGAAAAACTCGGCCGCGCCTTCACCAAGCCAGCGCGGCATGCCGAAGCGCGATTGTGAGATCAGGAAGTGGTGCGCGTATTCGTGAAGCAGGATGATCGTCGAGAAGTCCGGATAGCCACTTTTATGGCGAATATCCTGCACAAATGCCCGGCTTGCGCCTGCTCTTGGGCGATAGAATCCCGCTACATAGCGGCTCTTTCTGCCCGATAGCTTGCGCACGTCTCTTTGACTGCCAACGACGAAGATCACCACTCTGTTGGAGGGGCTGGGCTTCTCGACTTTCCGCCCGGTGAGCAATTCCATCGCCGCGTGGAAACGCTCGAGGTTTTGCGCGTAGCGGCGAATGTCTTTCTCGCTGTCATCGGCGTAAATCACGAAATGATCACTCGATGCTTCGTACCAATCGGCACGCGCAGGAGCGGCGCCTAGCAATGCGAATGTCAGTAAAAGAGATACGAATAGACGCGCGAATACCATTGTGATTGCCCCGTTAGTGCGACCGAGCACTTCAGAAGTGCTCTTGGCCCAAGCATAACGGCATTTATTTGGGTTTCTAGGGGCTTTGTTTAGCTTTCTAGACCGTCGAGATAGCTCCATATTTGCGAGACTACGACGGACCCTTCGCCCACGGCGCTAGCGACGCGTTTTACCGATCCGGCGCGCACATCACCCACGGCAAAGACGCCGTCTGTGCCCGTTTCGAAGGGGAGGGGCGGCCAACGTCTGCTCCGGTCAGTACGAAGCCGCGCTCGTCCGTATCGACATGGCCGGAAAGCCAGGCGGTGTTGGGCGCTGCGCCGATCATGATGAAGAGCGCGCGGGTTTCCTGCCGGGTTTCGCCATCAGGCGCCTTGAACGTCACCGCCTCCAAGCGGTCTTCTCCATGAAGCTCGGTGACGCTAGTGTTGTAGTGGATTGTGACCCGCGGATCCGCCTCTAGCCAAGCTTGAGAGGTAGCTCGACATGCTGGCCGCAAGACTGCCTGAGCGCACGACCAGATGCACATGCGCTGCGCTGCGCGAGAGGTACATTGCCGCTTGCCCAGCGGAGTTGCCGCCGCCGATCACGACGGCTTCGGTCTTCTTGCAAAAGCGCGCTTCCATCTCGGTTGCGGCGTAGAACACGCCTGCGCCCTCCAGCTCCTCGAGCCGGTCCAAGGGCAGGCGGCTGTACTGCACACCGGTGCTGACGAGCACAGCACGCGCGCAGATCTCATCGCCATCATCCAGAACCGCGCAGAACGAGCCATCGTTGCGCCGCTCCAGCTTCTCAACCCGGCGCGGCATCGCAAACCGCGTGCCAAACTTCAGCGCCTGGATTTGCCCGCGATAGGTCAGGTCCGTCCCGCTGATGCCGGTGGGAAAGCCCATGTAGTTCTCGATCCGGCTCGATGTGCCCGCTTGTCCGCCAATCGCCATGTCTTCGATCAGCAGCGCCTCAATCCCCTCCGCCCCGGCATAGACTGCTGCGGCGACGCCCGCCGGACCGCCGCCGACGATCAGCAGGTCGAAAGTGCGCTTTGAGCAGATGTCGAGGTCCAGGCCGAGGTGCTGGGCGACCTTGCGCGGCGTTGGATCATCCAGCTTTTGGTCTCTGCCCACGATCACGGAGGGCTGATGCCCGCTGAGGTCGCAGACATGTGCGGTTTCCTCGTCAGAGGCGTCCATATCGTAGCTTTGGAACGGGATGCGATTGCGCGAGAGGAAGCCCTCGACCTTTTGCACCGCCGGATCGCGGTCTGCGCCGATCACTTTGACAGAGCTGTTTTTCAGCTCGAACTGCCGCTGCCTGCGCGCTGCGAAGACGGTGATGATGTGATCCGACAACTCCGGCACCCGGCTCATCAGCTCCAGCATCGCCTCGCGCGGGGCCTCGATCACTCGGGTTTCCTTGGCGGCCCGCATTGGCAAGACCCAATTGCCGCCATTCATGAAGGCAATCTCGCCCATGAACTGCGTCGGCCCTAAGCTGTGCTCGAACATCCGCTCCCGGGTGTAGGCGTCGATCACTTCGATCTCGCCGTCGAGCACATAGGTGAAGGTGTCCATTGGCTCGCCAACTTCGGCGAAGATGTGCCCCTTGGGATAGGTCCGTTCTGTCCCGATCTCGCAGATCGCGTCGACATGCGCATCGGCCAGCGGCACACGCCGCAGGGTCTCAAGGTCTTGTCCTAGCTGTTCCATGCGCGCTTCTCCTGAACTGGCAATGCTACAACATGGTGTCGCGGGAGTGAGGCTGCAATCCACCGGGCAGCCTGACCGGGCCCTCGGTTCGTCGTGTGCCATGCACGCTTGGAACAGTTGGAACAGTGTTCAGGGCCGAAAAACCAATCGATCACAGCGGCGCCCAATGATCGCTTTTTCCGATCATAATCGGGACGCGAGCCCGCCCGTGTGAACCAGCAGAACGCGTACAGAGTTGAAAGGTCAAACCGAAGCATCATACCGAACTACCCCAAACGCTCTAGGTAGGAAAATCAGGCTCACGAGCGCTCACGGCCCACCGCCGCGCGAGAGCTTATGCTTCAGTCTTCGCAGGCTTGGAAAGCGAGGCCTGCCCTGGCGAAGCAATCGACAGCGCGCGCTCTGACACGGGCGAAATACCGGGCCGTGGAGGAAGGTTCGCGGGCAGCTTTATGTCCCACGCCAGGCCCAGCTTTTCGAGCAGTCGGATAAACTGGAACCCAAGATCGATCTGCCCCGGATACAGCCCATGCGCCGCCGAACGCGGGAAGGCGTGGTGATTGCAGTGCCAGCTTTCCCCCATGGTCGGGATCGCCAGGATCGGCACATTGTGCGCCTGCAAGGCAGCATCGTCCAAATGCCAATCTTGCGGCCCGCGCGTGTGCGCCAAATAGGAAATGTACCAATGCATCGAAACACAGGCGGCCACTCTCACGATCACGCCCCACACCACCCATGACCATCCGCCCATGGCATACAGCGCGATGGCGAGCGGGATCTGATGCAGCATCCATGTGCGCTGAAGGAATGCGTAGAACCGGTCACCGGCAATCTCCGGCCCGGGATCAAAGCCCGGCGGGTGATCCAGGATCAGCTTGAAATTGAGGTAGGTAAACCCCTCTATCGCCATTGGTTTGCCGTGCCGCAGAAACCAGTGGCAATCCTCCTCGCGCTGGGCCCAATCGCGCATATCGTGCAGGCCGATGGTCCAGACCGGGCCGCCCATGCCCACCAACGTGCCGAAATAGACCATCACGCGCTCCAGCCATTTGGGGCATTCAAAACTGCGATGGATCAGGCGGCGGTGAAAGCCGACCGAATGGCCCGCGCAGAGTGTTACTGCCGAAAGCACCAGGAAAATGGCAAAGCCGCTCCAAGAGAAAAACAGCGGGCCGAGCACCAATGCGCCCAGAATAAATCCGGTGTTCCAGATGGATCGGGCCGGGTCCCAGACCACACGGCCTTTGCCGGGATCGGCCTGCTCCAAATTGGTCAGCGAATTGACTTTAAACGCCGCGCTGCCGCTTTGCAGATCACTGCCCATCGGCGACTTCCTCCACCGGATGCCTCAGGATGATGTCTGACAGGAACAGGCGCGCACTTTCTTTGGCGGCGAGTTGCTGCATCGGGCCAAAATACCACGCCGGGTCGAGCAGCCGGTCATAGCGAATGGTTAGAGCCACACGGGTGCCGCCATCCGCCTTTGGCGTGAAGCGAATATCAGTGCCATCGATATCCATATAATTGCCAAGATAGCTGTCATTGCGGGTGATTTTCGTGCGAATATGATCAGCGCTGACTTTGTCGATGCGAACATGCATTTCGCCCTGATGGGTGTTGGTGAACAGCCAGCGTTTGTAAGTGAAATGCAGTGTGTGCATATCGCCCGGCGCCAGGCTGCCCGCCTGAATGCTGTCGGGCATGGGGAACAGTTCCAGGAACCAATGCCGGTCGCTTTCAAAACTGATCGGCTGAGCCATATTGGCTTGCAGTTCGGCGACGCTAAGCGGGGTGTCCGCAACCAAAGTGGCGGTCGCCGGACGCGGCACCGTGGTTGCCGAAAATAGACCTTCGCTGACCAGCATTAGGACCAGCACGGGAATGGCCGCGACCTTGAACGTGTTGGTCAGATCGCTGCTGCCTTGGTCATCCAGGCTTTTGTCTCTCGCCAGCCAAGAGAAGAAAAAGCCAATTGTTGCAAAGCCATAGTAGATCGGCATGAACATCAGGACGCAGATGAAGCCTTCAAACAGCAACACCGAGGTTGCCAGAAAGACGATCGTCATAATCCGCATATGGTTGAGATAGCGGTAGCGATATCGGGTGCTCTCGCTCGATTTGGTCAGGAATGCGAGCGCAACCGAGATGACGAACGGGACCAGAATGTAGACTAAGGTCGTGGTGCCAAATTGGCTATCCAGCAGAAAGCGCAAGGTCAGGGTCGAGACCCCGATCACCACTAGCAGAACCTTCCAGGAAATCCCCATTCGGTGCCTCCTTACGCCTTCGCTCCCGCGATATAGCGGTCGACATTCTTGGCCACCACATCGAGCGGCGCATTGCCGCCCAGAATCACCGCGGTGTTGAACGCTTTGAAGTCATAGGCCTCGCCCAGCTCAGCCTCTGCCCGCGCGCGTTGGCGCACGATTTCGCTGTGGCCAATCTTGTAGCTGCAGGCTTGGCCCGGCCAGCTGCAATAGCGGTCGACTTCGCCTACGACCTCTTCAAACTTGCTGCCATTGCGTTCGACAAAGAACTGGCGGGCAGAATCGCGGCTCCAGCGTTTGGAGTGCAGGCCGGTGTCGACCACCAGGCGGCAAGCGCGGAAGGCGAGGCTTTGCAAATAGCCAAGCCGCCCGACTTTAAAGTCGTCATAGGCGCCAAGCTCATCGGCGAGCTGTTCGCCGTAGAGCGCCCAGCCTTCGCTGAACGCGCCAAACGCGAGGATCGAGCGGATCAGCGGCAGGCGGTTGGAATATTCACCCTCCCAAACATGGCCCGGGATCGCCTCGTGATAGGTGAGGTCAGCAAGATCATATTTGCGGTGCAAATCGGTGGTGCGCAGATTGATCCAGAACCGGCCCGGAATGCTGCCATCCTTGCTGCCCGCGCCGCCATAGGCGCCGGGCGCGCCGGGCTCTTCATTAATGGGGATGCGGCGGACCTCCATATTGGGATCGACCAGCTCGTTAAAGGCGCGCGGCATTTGCGCTTTGATCCATTCGATGCGTTCATCGATGAAGGCGAAGATTTCTTCGCGGCCCGGATCGCCCTCAGCAAATTTATAGCGCGGGTCTTGGCTGAGCGCCTGCATACGCTCGCCCACGGTGCCCCGCGTAAAGCCGATTTCTTTGAGGATCGGGTCCATCTGGCCGTGGAGCTCGGCGAGTTCTTCCAAGCCCTGCTCATGGATTTCATCGGGCGATAGCGAGGTCGTGGTAGAGGCGCTGGTGGCCCAGGCGTAATATTCCTCGCCCTGCGGCTGGCTCCACATGCCGGGGTCGCTATCCGCCTCGGCGCGCTGGGTTTTGAGCTCTTTCAGCTGGCGATCAAGCGCGGCGGCGATGTCGCCGGTGACAATGGCTTTGGCGCGGTCCATCGCATCGGCAGATAGGCTCGCTTTCTCAAGATTGGCGGCCAGATCGCCGGTGTATGCGGTGCCGTCGGCAGCTGCAGCGAGGCTCGATTCCATCTGCCCAATGGCTTTGTCGAGCAGGAAGTCTGGCGGCACCACGCCCATGGCGCGGGCCTCTTGCATGCGCTCAATCTCGCCATCGAGAACCGCCGGGATTTCGCTCAGGCGGCTGAGGTAATATTCAACGTCCTGCGCATTGCTCAGCGGCTGGCTGGAGCCCATGGCGCGCGGCATGTCGATATAGGCGCCGACGTTTTGGATCACCACGTAAGGCGCGTTGCGCCAGCTGCCGACGGCGACATCGCCGTAGGGGAGGGCGAAGCCTTCGAGCGCCTTGGCGAAAGCGCTTTCGACGACCTCGAAACTGGTAAGTTGATCAGGTGTCAGCCCGTCCTTGGGATAGTCCCTCGCGCCCTCACGCAGGCGCTCCAAAGTAGCGGCATAATCAGCCCGGCCTTGCAGACCCGGCGTGCCAAAGGTGCCGCGCCATGCGGCATAATCGCCGGTGTCCACGCCAAGCCCGGTTGCGCGGCCAGGCTCATGGGCGAGCATCTCGTAGCCGATTTTCTCCAGCGCTGCGTCAGGCTCCAGCGCGGCAAATTCGCCGCCGCTCGGCGCGCCAATGCCCAGCTGTTTGCACGCTGGCAGCAGCGCCAATGCAGAAACGCCGCCAAGCCCGCTAAGGGCCTGACGGCGCGTGATGTTCATGTTTGAATTGGTCATGCGGGCGGTGTTACCGCGCGGCAGGCCGCTGTCAATCTGAACGATGGGTCAATTAGTCGAGAAATTCAGCTGGCACGGTGCCGCCGTTTTTGGCGAGCTCCTGCATGGTTTTCTTATGCAGCCAGATGTTTTCCTCAGCCGTACCGGAATAGTCGGTATCGCCGAGCTCGCCTAGCCAATTCCTTGCGGTTGCCAAAGCTGGGGTCGACCCCGATCAGCTTCATCAGATCAACGATCGATGTGCGCCAGTTGAGCTTGTCTGCGCCGTCCATCGCGTCGAGCTTTGCTGCAACGTCGACTTCGCTGATGCCCGCAGGCTTCGCATTGGCTGCGGCAGCAACCGCAGCGGCTGCTCCGGCGGCGGCACCAGCGGCGGCGGCTGGTGATTTCTTCTCGTCTTCGTCCTTGCCGAAGATTGCGCCTTTGATTGAACTGAAAATACCCATTTTGTCCTCCTATTATGTTTATGCGGGGTTGGACGTGGAATATTCCAACTCTGCGACAATTGCACTATGCCGCGAACCACAACCAGAGGCAATCGAACATGGACCTTGTGCTTTCAATTGTAATGCTGGCCGCGTTCGCCCTGATCATCGGAGCGGTGTTCCTGTGGCGGCGGACGGGCGCGATAAAGCAGCCAGCGCTGATGGTGCTGCTGGCGGCGATTGCGATTGGCAATGTGCTAATCTGGACGCTGCCCGATGCGAGCGGCAATTCGCCGATTGAGCAGGTGGGGGCTGCCGGAGCAGAGGTGCTTGATAATTAAACGGCCTTCGCCGCCCCGCACCCTCCACCCTTCCACCCGGAGCAGTTTCGGATACCATCCGGGTTGAAGGGTGGAGGGCGCGGAGTGGTCTAGGTCCTCAGTAAGCAAGCCTTAATTCGGCAATTGCCAGTTGATTGAGCTGGTGTAGATCCCGGCCGTCGGCGCGCCGCTTGCATCCATCGCAGGGTCAAACCGCGCGCGCTTCGCGATCAGCGAGCACGTTGCGCTGTCGAGCGCGCTGTGCCCAGTGGACCGCGTGATCGAGCAATTGGTGACCCGGCCCGAGGTGCTGACCTCAAGGCTGAAGCTTGCTTTGCCGGAATAGCCGCGGCGGATCCAGGACGAGCGGTAGTCATTGTCCGTAACCCAGCGCGAGGCATCATTGGCAGGCTTCGCCGCAATCGGGTCGAAGGTCGGCACGCTCGGCGTGACCCCGCCTAAGTCATTGCCAAAATCAGGTCCCGGGATCGGGCCGAGGTTGATGTCACCGCCAATCGGCGGCAGCTCACCCGTGGTGTTCACAAGTGGACCTGTGGTCGGGATAGGGTTGGGAATTGGAGGGGTATAGATTTCCGGCAGAGTTGGGCTCGTCTTGGGCGAGGCATCCGGTTCTGCAGTCGGCTCAGGCGGGGGAGGCGGGAGGGTCGGCGTTATCGTGACCGCTTCGAAATCATCAGGTTGCGTTGGTATGACCGCTTTCACCGCCAGCCCGATGACCAGCAGGCCAGCGAAGGCGGCGGGGATGCCGATTGCCCCAAGGATTGCGACCGGTTGGCCCGCTTGTTTTTGTGTGACGTAACTCATTACAAGGCTCCTCTCTTCAAGGAGCGGTCACCTTGAGCGTTTGCTCGCACATAGGCGCCGCTCTGGAGTCATGTTACAACATTACATTTACATGACAAGAACTTTCGAGTTGCGTTTCAGGACTTTATTGTTTGCGCACCCCATCCGGGGTGCGATTTCCTCGCTCACACGATCATAGATCGCGTCGCTGCGGGCGCGCGGTCGCGCTTGCGGTCGGCGGAAGCGCCGACCGTGCTCCGCGTCTCAACAGGCTAGTTTTTGCAAAGACTCTTGATACTGGCCGGGAATGGTTCGGCGAGCGACCAGCGAGCCGCAAGCCCACGCGTGCGTCGCGCCTTATGGCGCGGAAACCACGCGAACGGATGTGAGCACCCGGCGTCTGAGGGCGTAACAAAAAACCGCGAGGATTTCGCAGCACGGATGTGCTGCGGACAACCAAGAAACGATCAAGTGTGCTGAATTCAATCATGCAGGCGCATCTGTCGAAGCGGCGCCGACTCCGTATTTTCCTCTGTGACCGCTCTTGCTCTTTGAGCTGGCGAAAGCCGACCTTCGGCTCACGACCCAATTGCGGACGTTCGACGGATACGGCCATTCGGTACCGCCTAGCCTTCATCGGCGAGTTCTCATAGTAGCATAGCGTTGACCGTTTTGGGGTGCGCATTGAATGCTGAACATACTTCGGAGAATCTTCAAGAAAGACAAAGGGACCGGAACGGTGGGACCAACCAACTGGGCAGTTCTTGCCAAGTCCGTTGGACTTGAAGAAGCTGAATTCATTGAAATTAGGCAAAATGAAAGTGCCGTCTGGCTCGCTCGCGGTAAGCCTTTCACGATGGGAGAAACGGAACTCAAGGAGTTTCAGGACACCGCCGAAGCAAGTACTTTCCTGGATCAGACTATTTCGAACAATCAGAGCAAGGGATTTTCACTCCTGCATGCTGGCTGCTCCATTCCAGGAAGCCTTGACTTCGATTTTCTTGAAGAGGCAATCTACAATGGCGCAAGGGAGGCTTACCAGCAGATTTGCAGGGAAAATTCAGAAGAGAGCGTGAACGGCTTTGCGTTGTTCACCGACTACGATGGAATGACGATCTGTCCCGCCGCCATGGCAGAAACGACCTTTGATGACTCGGACGAAGATGCTCCGTACTATCGAACCAATCCGAGTGAATGGCCTTACACTACAGACGCCGGGTTGCTGCTTGCGTATCGGATTATTCTAGTCGCCGCTTACGAGCATGCCGAGATTCCGTTCGAAGCTGAGATTCCAAATTACTTCGACAATTTTTTTGAATCCTGCACCAAGGCGCTGGAAAGACTGGACCGAGAACGTCACTTTGGAAGCGGTGAGCAGCGTGAGAAGTTCCTGCTACTATTTGGAGTTTCTGATGGTGGACCAACAAAGGCAACAGTAGGACGTCTCAATCCTGCATCTATCTATCAGAAGTATAAACACTGCTTCGATGATTAGGCCGGAATGTATGTCCGCTACCACCCATATTTGCAGCCTTAATCGTTCAGTGTTTCTCCAACAACAAGCTCTTTTGCAAGCCTTTCACGGGCCGCACTAAGTATTTCAAGGTAGTCGGTCTGAAATGGTTCGCTTAGCGTTGCCTTCAGTTTTTCATCAATTTGGCTCAAGACAACCAATTCGGCTGGGCTTTGGAAGCAGTCAGCAGACGGAGTAGGCTGGGGGTGATCGTCAATCCAGCGAGATAGCAATTCAAAAAGCACTAAAGCCTGATCCCTCTCAAGCTCCAGCTTTGTTACACCAGACCGTCCGCCTATTCCAAACATCACTACCCCGCTTTTCTAATCCGAGAATAGACAAGGCGGGTGCGCAAACAAGATGTCCGCTTTGACCTGCAAAGACGGTCATCCTGTCTGTCCGACGAGTCATCCGAAACCAGACGCATGGCTCAACCTGGCTTGGATCAGCAAGCGATCCGAAAAACTACTTAATCGGACAATCCGGCGACAGGCGGAAGTCGAGATAATTGTCGACCGAGGCCATCAGATCGTCGGTCTCGTTCTCGAAGAAGTGGTTTGCGCGCGGGATCTCTTCGTGGTGGATCGTGATGTGCTTTTGCGTGCGCAGCTTATCGACCAGCTTCTGCACCGCGCTTGGCTGAACCACCGTATCGGCGGCGCCTTGTACAAAGATGCCGCTGGCCGGGCATGGGGCCAGGAACGAAAAGTCATACATATTCGCTGGCGGCGCGACAGAGATGAACCCGCGAACCTCTGGGCGGCGCATCAGCAATTGCATGCCGATCAGCGCGCCAAAGGAATAGCCCGCCACCCAAGTCGTCTGTGCCTCTGGGTGGATCGATTGCACCCAATCCAGCGCGCTCGCCGCATCGGACAATTCGCCAATGCCGCTGTCAAAGCTGCCCTGGCTGCGGCCGACGCCGCGAAAGTTAAAGCGTAGGGTCGCAAAGCCGCGATCGACGAAGGTCTTGTACATCCGCTGCACAATCCGGTCGTTCATGGTGCCGCCGCCCTCTGGGTGCGGATGCAGGATCATCGCAACAGGAGCGCGCGGACGCGGTGGCGGGGAAAAACGACCTTCGAGACGGCCTTCTGGACCGGGAAAGATGACTGATGGCATCGGAAACCTTGTGAAATAATATGTGCGCGTATCACCGGCTGGTGCATGCGAAGACGCGGCCTATATAGGAAAAGATGCAAGAATCGCAATTTTTTGTGAGGGGTTCTCATTAAGACACGCATTTATCTCGATCATGCGGCCACGACGCCGCTGAGGCCAGAGGCGCGCGCAGCGATGGAAGAGGGGTTTGCGATTTGGGCAAATCCATCCTCTCCGCATGGTGAAGGTCGCAAGGCGAAGGCCGCGCTGGAGGATGCGCGGGAGCGGATTAAGCGTGCGCTAAACTGGGACGGAGAACTGATCTTCACCAGCGGCGCGAGCGAGGCGGCGGAATTGGCTTTCACTCATACAAATGTGATGGAAGAATTTGTGAGCGCCGTTGAGCACGATGCGATCCATTGCTTCACCGAATACGAAGCGGCTGAAGTGCTGCCGATTACTGACGGTGGCTCGGTAGATCTCGCCAGGCTTGGTCGCCGACCCGGCCTTTCGGATGCAGAGAAAGAGGCCAGAGAGAAGCGGTTTTTGGTCGCTGTGCAACAGGTAAATTCTGAGACGGGCAGCATTCAAGATTTTGCCTCAATGACCTCTCTGATCCGCCAAAACTCCGATTTACTGCTTGTCGATTGCGCACAATCTGCGGGCAAGATCGCCGTGCCAGATTGCGATATGGCGATCATCTCGGCGCATAAGTTTGGGGGGCCGATTGGGATTGGTGCCCTGTTGGTCAGAGACTACGGGATGCTTCGGCCGAGAGGCGGCCATGAAAGAGGGTATCGGCGCGGCACCGAAAACGTGCCCGGCGCGCTGGGCATGGCGGCGGCTTTGGAAGCAGGCGATTGGCAGACGACTGCGGCGCAGCGGCAGAGCTTTGCAGAGCGGCTGGGCGAAGGCGTGCTGACGATTGGCGATCAGGCGGATTATATCTTCGCCGTGACCCATCCCAGCATGAGCGCGCAGGCCCTTCTCATTCGGCTCGATGCCATGGGCTTTGCGGTGTCTGCGGGCAGCGCGTGTTCCTCTGGCACGCTCAAGAAAAGCCGCGTGCTGGATGCGTTTGGTGTTTCCGATGAAGTTGCCGCGCGGACTATTCGGGTTAGTCTGGGGTGGAGCACGACAGCGGAGGAATTGGACGCGTTTGCTGAGGCTTGGAGCAGCCTTGCTTAAAGAAACCCGCCCGTGCTGAGCTTGTCGAAGCACTGCACTTTTCTTCTTCGATGGAAGAAAAACAAGAACAGCCCTTCGACAAGCTCAGGGCGAGCGGATAGAGGGGGCAAAGCAATGATCTACCTCGATTACCAAGCCACGACCCCGCTAGCGCCCGAAGCGCGCGATGCCATGCTGCGCTGGCTCGATGGGCCGGACGGCACCGGCTTTGGTAATCCGCATTCGCCGCATCGGATGGGCCGTCAGGCAGCTGCCGCGATTGAGCTGGCGCGTGATCGGGTTGCGGCCTTGTTTCCCGCTGGCGGCAAAGTGATCTTCACCAGCGGGGCGACCGAGGCGCTCAATCTCGCGATCCGGGGCACGGTTGGCGATGGCACAGTGGCGTTCTCCGCGATTGAGCATTCCGCCGTTGGCGACACCGCCAAGGCGGCGGGCGCGCATCATTTGCTGAACGTGGATGATCAGGGTCTGTGCGATCCCTCCCAAGACCTGCCCGAGGACACGCGCATGATCGCCGTGATGCAGGTCAATAATGAGATCGGTACGGTGCAGCCGACATTGGAATGGCACCGCCGCGCGAAGCAAGCGAACGCGCTGTTTCTGGTCGATGCCGTGCAGGCATATGGCAAAATCGAGGTGACCGGCGCGGATATGATCGCGATCAGCGCGCATAAGTTTCACGGGCCGAAGGGCGTGGGCGCATTGTGGGTGCGGGACGGCGTGGACCTGGGCGAAGTGCAGACCGGCGGCGGGCAGGAACATGGCATCCGCTCCGGCACTTTGGCCCCAGCTCTGATCGCGGGTATGGGCGCCGCCGCGCAGCTCGCAGCCGAGCGGGCGGCCGAGGACGCGCAGCATATCGAGACGCTATGGGCCCGGGCGCGGGAGCTGTTTTCCGATTGGACCGTGAACGGCAGCGAAGAGGCGCGCTGGCATGGCAATCTTAATATCCGAAGGGAGGGCTTAGATGTTGCCCGGCTGATGTCCGATTGCCGCATGATCATGTTCAGCGCGGGTTCCGCCTGCGCCAGCGGATCGGGACGGCCCAGCCATGTGCTAAAAGCCATTGGCCTCAGCGACAAACAGGCGAAATCCTCAATCAGGCTCGGCTTTGGCCGCTATACAACGATGGACCAGATAGAAGCGGCGGCACAGGCCATCAATGCGGCCGCTAAGGAGCAGCTGTGATGGGGGTGAAAGTCCACTTTACCGATGCCAAGGGCGCAGCCGTTGAGGCCGAAGGGGAAGCGGGTGACAGCCTGCTGAAGGTGGGCCAAGCGCATGGCCTGCCGCTGGAGGGAACATGCGAGGGGCAGATGGCGTGCTCAACCTGCCATGTGATCGTCGCCGCCGAATGGTTTGATCGGCTGGAGCAGGCGAGCGAAGAAGAAGAGGATATGCTCGACTTTGCCGTCGGCGTGCGCCGCACCAGCCGCCTGTCCTGCCAGATTGAGCTGACCGAAGCGCTGGACGGGCTGGCGGTGACCATCCCGTCCGAAGCGCATGATATGTCGGCTTAGGCCTCTGCAGCGGCGGGTGCTTCGCGGCGGCCGATCGCCCAGCTGTTGATCCGCATCGCGAGCCATATGAGCATTCCGATGGGCAGCACCACTGCGCCCAGCATCATCAGCCAAGCAATGACCGTGCCCATGATCCCGCCGACATTGCCGAATGCCTCGCCAATTGGCTTAGAGAAATTGCCGCCCACGGGGGTGGAGGATTCGTAATCCAGCGTCATCCGGCTGAAGGCGACACGTCCGCGCATTTCGGTGAGCCAGCTGCGCGCCTGATCGATCTCTTCGTTCACTTGAGCCACGCCGCGTTCCGCCTCGACCAATTCCGCGACAGTGCCGCGCCGGGTGCGCAGGGTTTCTAGCAAGCGGTCGCGCAAGACCGTGCGGGCTCTAAGGCGCGCCTCGGTGTCGACCATCTGTTTTGACAGGTCTTCGCCATTGATTGCGACTTTGGTTGACTCGGCCTCGCTTTCGGTCGCCGCGCCGCTCAGCTCAGAGCCAAAGCCGCGCGCAATGTCAGACCGGATTGCGAGCTCCAGTCTGCCGCTGCCAATGCCGTCGGCCACATTTGCGCCTTGCATGGACAAAATGCGGCAGGCGCCCGCGCCCTTGGCCTCGCACATATCGGCGTGGCGTTGTTGCAGGGGCACGATCTTTTCGCCCGGCAAGCTAAAACCATACCTGTACGTGTAAGCGATTTTGGGCAGCAGGCCGGGGGTCTCTAGCGCAGGGACAGGGGCCGCTTCGTCACCAACGGCTGCGTCGCTCGCCGCTTGGTCTGCGCCCGCTTCTTCTGCGGCGATTATGCTGGTCGGCGCGGCCGCTTCTGCCTCGGCGTAGTCCACGCTTGCGGTCTCGCCATCATAGGTTTCGCTGCACGCGGCCAGCGCCATGCTGGCTGCGCCAAGGCTCAAAATCACTCCAAGTTTTTTATCGAATCGCATTGTCACTTTCATGATCACTCTCCTGAAAAAGAGGCGAATTGTGGCGGGGTGCCTCATTTGCGCCTAAGTTTCGCCATAATTGTGCCACATTTCAGTTTCGTTGCAAGCCCCTTCTTTTTCTGAGCATGGCTTGCTGCCCCTTCTGGCGAGGTGGGAATTGCGGTGTTAAGGGAGCGGCCAAGGTCACTATTTCATTGCCTTAATCACCGTTGGAGTATCTGAAATGACGCTGCGAGAGCGCGCCCAGAATTTGGTCGAATCCGGCTCTTTTGAGCGCGTCATCATTGCCGTCATCGTGATCAATGCGATCGGTTTGGGGATGGAGACATCGCCCTGGGTCATGTCGAAAGTGGGCGGGGCCGTGCACATGCTCGACACGATCGCGCTGACGATTTTCGTAATCGAATTGCTGATCAAGCTCTTCGCCTACCGCTTTGCCTTTTTCAAAAACGGCTGGAACGTCTTTGATCTGGTGATCGTCAGCGTCGCGCTCGTCCCGGCGAGCCAGCAATTCTCTGTCCTGCGTGCGCTGCGCATCCTGCGGGCGCTGCGCCTGATTTCGGTCGTGCCCAGCATGCGGCGCGTGATCGTCGGCCTGTTTAAGGCGATCCCCAGCATCGGCACGGTCATCGTCATGCTGCTGCTGCTGTTCTACATCAGCGCGGTGATGGCGACGAAGCTGTTCGGCGAGAGCTTCCCAGAATGGTTTGGAACGCTTGGCGCCTCGCTCTATTCGCTGTTCCAGATCATGACGCTGGAAAGCTGGTCAATGGGCATCGTGCGCCCGGTGATGGAGGAATATCCCTACGCCTGGGCGTTCTTCGTGCCGTTCATTTTGATGACGAGCTTTATCGTCCTCAACCTGTTCATCGGTGTGATCGTGAACGCAATGTCAGAGGCAACAGAAGAAGACGCGCACGGCGAACGCGAGGAAATCCTGATCCAATTGCGCGCCTTGCGAGAGGACATGGCGGCGCTGAGCGCTCAGCGATCTGCTGGGGCTGAGCGGCCAATCCCACCGCGAGTGGATTAGTCCTCCACGATTGTTTCGCGGTACTCCACGCCTGCTTCTTGTATCGTCGACGCAAGCCACGACAGCGAAACCCCAGAATAGGATTGAAGCTGTAGCGGATAACGGTCGTGAAAATGCACCCAATATTCTCGCAGATCCGTCTGTTCGTAGCGTTCAACTGTGCGAAATTCGATTGAGCTTATCTCGCTGAGCTCGGCGCGAAATCCGATTTCTTCGCCATGGGCATGGTTTGGCACGTCCCAGGTGAGATGGCCGTTCGCGAGCTTGAAATGCCAATGGCCAGTTTGCCCGAGGCTCCTGACGCCAAACAACGCCTCTTTGAGCAGCCCAAAGATACCAGCCCCCACCATAATGAGCCCGACAAACGCCCATCCATCCCACATTTTGAGAGTGCCCGGCATAAAGCTCCAATCGGGGTGCTCGGGAAGCAGGTAACGCCCGAGTAGGATGAGGCCAATCGAGAACGTGCATGCAATGGCCAGCCGCACCGCAGCACGGCGTCTGGCCGATACGCGCACGTCAAATATGGGTCCATCACTCATGGGCTGGCTTGCCGCTCCTTCGAATATGCTCCGGCCATAGCGGTCAAAAGTTATCAAAATGGCGGATAAAGCGCTTATTTGGCGCTAGTTCTTGTGGATAGACGCTCCCTAGGGCGCGCCATGCTTGCTAGATGGTTGGTGTATGGCTGACACCAAAGACACGACCACCGGCGATCTGCCAGAAGATCCGTTTGATGCAATCGTCGATGCGCCGTTCGATAGCGCGCTCGAGGAACGCTATCTCGTATATGCTCTGTCGACGATCACGGCGCGGTCTTTGCCGGATCTGCGCGATGGCCTGAAACCGGTTCATCGGCGCCTGCTGTGGACCATGCGTCAGCTAAAGCTGGACCCCAGCAATACGTTCAAGAAATCCGCCCGCGTCGTGGGCGAGGTGATCGGTAAATATCACCCGCATGGCGACACCGCCGCCTATGATGCGATGGTGCGGCTCGCTCAGGATTTCTCGCTGCGCTATCCGCTGGTTGAGGGGCAAGGCAATTTCGGCAATGTCGATGGCGATAATGCCGCCGCCTATCGTTACACCGAGGCGCGCCTGACCAAGACCGCGATGCAGTTGATGCAGGGTCTGGACGAGGGCACGGTTGATTTCATCCCGACCTACAATGGTGAGGAAGAAGAGCCGGAATTGATGCCCGGCCTGTTCCCCAATCTGCTGGCCAATGGGGCGAGCGGGATTGCGGTGGGCATGGCGACCAATATTCCATCGCACAATGTCGCCGAAGTGATCGATGCCACGCTGGAGCTGATCGACAATCCGCATGTCGAGCATGAGCGGCTGATGGAGCTGTTCCAGGGTCCAGACTTTGCCACCGGCGGGCAGGTGGTCGACAGCCGTGAGGCGATCAGCGAGGCCTATGCGACGGGGCGCGGCAGCTTCCGCCTGCGCGGCCGGTTCTATGCCGAGGAGGCTGAGAAGGCCGAAGACCGCGATGCCGGGATTGAGCGGCTGGGCGGCGGGCAATGGCAGCTGGTCATTTCAGAAATTCCCTATCAGGTCGCCAAGGGCAAGCTGATCGAACAGATCGCTCAGGCGATTGCCGATAAGAAGCTGCCGATCCTTGAGGATGTGCGCGATGAAAGCGACGAGCAGATCCGCATCGTTCTGGTCCCGCGCAGCCGCAATGTGGACCCGGAACTGCTTAAGGAATCCCTCTTTAAGCTGACCGATCTTGAGACCCGATTTGGCCTCAATCTGAACGTGTTGGATGCCACTCGCACCCCGATGGTGATGGGCCTTAAAGAGCTGCTGGAAAACTGGACGCGGGCGCAGATCGATATCTTGCAACGCCGCGCTCAGCACCGGCTGGATAAGATCGCCGCTCGGTTGGAGCTGGTCGAGGGCTATATCACCGCCTTCCTCAATCTCGACCGCGTGATTGAGATCATCCGTACCGAGGACGAGCCCAAGCCGGTGATGATCGCCGAGTTCAAGCTCAATGATCGTCAGGCCGAGGCGATCCTCAACATGCGCCTGCGGTCCTTGCGCAAGCTGGAAGAAATGCAGCTGCGTGATGAGAAGACTGCGCTGCTTGAGGAGCAAGACGGGCTTGAGAAACTGCTCGCCTCGCCAGCGCGCCAGCGGACCCTGCTGAAGAAAGAGCTGCGCGCGCTGCGCAAGGAATATGGCGAAGACACGCCGCTCGGCAAGCGCCGCACCCGGATCGAAGAAGCGGCCCCGGCGGTCGAGTTTTCGATGGATGCGATGATCGAGAAAGAGCCGGTGACGATCATCCTGTCGCAAAAGGGCTGGATCCGCGCGGCGAAGGGCCATGTCGATCTGGCGCAAGAGTTCAAATATAAAGAGGGCGATGCGCTCGCCTACATCCTGCACGCGCAGACGACCGACAAACTGCTGATCGCGGCGGAAAACGGGCGGTTCTACACGCTGGGCTGTGACAAATTGCCGGGCGCGCGCGGCTTTGGCGAGCCGGTGCGCACGATGATCGATCTGGAATCGGACACCAATATCGCGAAAATGCTGGTGCATAAGGAAGGTGGCCGTCTGCTGCTCGCCTCCAGCATCGGCAAGGGCTTCGTTGCGGAAACCTCTGAGCTGCTGGCGGAGACCAAGAAGGGCAAGCAGGTCGTCAACCTGAAGGGCAATGCGCAGCTCCAAGTGATGCGCGAAATCGCGCCGGAGCACGATCACGTTGCCTGTGTCGGCGACAATCGCAAGCTGGTGGTCTTCAACCTAGAAGAGATGCCGGTGATGGCGCGCGGGCAGGGCGTGATGCTTCAGCGGTACCGCGACGGCGGGCTGTCCGATGCGATCACCTTTGTATTGGGCGAAGGCCTAAGCTGGCAAATGGGCGGATCGGGCGAGCGGACCCGGACGGAGACGGATATCCACCTATGGAAGGTCGCGCGCGGCGGGGCCGGACGGATGCCGCCGCAGGGCTTCCCTAAGAGCAATAATTTCGGGGGTTAGGGGGAGATTCCTCTCTATCCCGTTCGCCCTGAGCTTGTCGAAGGGCTGCTCTTCTTCTTTCAACTGTACGAATGAAAAAGCAGTGCTTCGACAAGCTCAGCACGCACGGGTGTTAGGTTAGTCGTCCAGTGTGTCGCCGAGCAGTTCCTGAACACGTTCGCGGCTGGGGAAACCTTCCTCAACCCAGCGCGCCTCAACGGTCTGCAACAACCGCGCAACCTCCGGGCCAGCCTGCACACCGCGCGCGACAATCTCTCCGCCTTTGAGCGGAAATTGCGGGCGCTCCCAATCTTTCACCGCGCTTGCGTCCTTGCCTAGCAGCAGCAGTCGATCGGCTGCGCCTTGCGAGCCTTCATAATAGGCAAGCGCCAGCGGGTTTGCGCCATCGTCTTGGGTACGCTCCGCCGCGCAGATCAGGCGCGCGCGCTGAGCCCGCGACAATCGCAGCCGCGCCGCCACCGCTTCTGATACCTCGCGAATGGGTGGCAATAGAGCCGCCAAACGCCTGAGTGGATCGGGCGAAAAGCCTTGTGCGGTTTCCGCCGCGATCAGGTTTTTGAGCGCCGTAAGATGGGCTTTGCAAGCCTCTGGCAGGATCACGCCCAGCACGCCTTTTGCATGCATACGCGCGGTGGTCGGGTGCGGATCGGGCAGGGCAAGAATGCCGAGCAATTCGCCGGACACCCGCTCCCGGCTGAGGCCCTTGAGCGTCCCGGCCAGCTCTTCGCAGGCTTCCTCTGCCTCGGCATCCAGGTCCGCGCCAAAGCGCGCCTGAAACCGGTAATAGCGCAGGATCCGCAAGTGATCCTCGCGAATGCGGGTGCGGGCATCGCCAATAAAGCGCACGCGCCGCGCGGCGAGATCATCCAGCCCGCCGAAATAGTCTGAAATTTCGAGCGTCTCGGGATGCGCGAACAGCGCGTTGATGGTGAAATCGCGCCGGGCGGCGTCCTCCTGCCATTCCTGCGCAAAGGCGATGGTCGCGCGCCTGCCGTCGGTGGCGACATCGCGGCGCAGGGTCGTGACCTCAACCGGTCCGCCCTCCAGCACGGCGGTGATGGTGCCGTGGTCCAGCCCGGTGGGAACCGTGCGAATGCCCGCCTCGCGGCAGCGGTCAATCACCACGTCCGGCGTCAACTTGGTCGCGCAATCGACATCGTGCACCGCCATGCCAACCAAAGTGTCGCGCACCGCCCCGCCGACCCAGCGAATATTGTCTGCGCCCAGAGCTTGAACGAGCTCAGCCATCCCCGCTCGTTTGGTCCAATCTGTTACTGGCAGGCTAGGCATAGCTTCCCGTTCCGTTCGCCCTGAGCCTGCCCAAGGACTGCGCTTGCTTTGATGCCCAAGGCTTAAGTGAAGGACAGGGCTTCGACAAGCTCAGCCCAAACGGGATTGGATGGTAAGTGGGTTGAAATCAATCCGCCGCGACAGATTGGCGATGATTGCCGCCGTCACGCCCCAGATGCGAAAGCCCTCGTAATGCATTTCGAGATAATGCCGCATTTGCCCGCGCCAGAAAACCTCATGGCTTTCCCAATTGTCCTGCTCCAGTAAGGTCGCGAGCGGCACCTCAAACCAAGCCTCGACCTCTTCCGGGCTGGGGGTCAGCTCTAGGTCAGGCGGCACCACGGCGAGCACCGGGGTCACATTGAAGCCCGTGCCGGTTTGATAGCAATCGGTTTCCCCGATCACCTGCACATCGGCGGGATCAATCGCGAGCTCTTCCTGCGCCTCTCGCAGGGCGGCGGTGATCGCGTCTTCGCCGGGGTCGAGCTTGCCGCCGGGAAAGGCGACTTGGCCGGGATGGTCGCGCATATCCTGCGGGCGCTGGGTCAGGATGACGCCGGGTTCGGCCCGGTCGGTCACCGCGATCAGGACGGCTGCCTCTGCCGTGCGCCCACCTTCCAAAAAGCTTTTATCGCTTAGCAGGTCAGTGATTTCGTGTCGGTGCCCTTCTTCGTAAAGGCGGCTGAGGTGAGCGAAGAGCGAGCTCATATTGGCGGGCGCCTCAGGGCAAGAGCGAGAAGGTCTCGCCCCCGCTTGAAACGGTCCAGTCATCGCCGTTTGCAATCGCGATTTCAGCGAGCTGAGCATAGGTGGAGCGGTTGAGGCGCGCCTCGCAGCCGCGCCGCACGTGCAAATAAATCGCCGGGGTTTCTGCGCCGCCCGCTGCGCGCAAGGCATGCTCTGGCCCGGCAATCACCAGCTCATCGGTGTTCAGGAAAAAGGCGAGCCCGCCTTCACGCTGAGCGCAGTCAGTTGCGATAAAGGCCGCGTCCTCCACGTCAATGCTGAGCTTTTCAAACGGGCTGACCAGAAAATGCTCACCCGATGCATCGCGGGTCAGCAGGCCAGAGAAAGCTCTCACCATTGCCTCGCGCCGGATCGGATCGCCATCGTGAAACCATGTGCCATCGGCGGCGATGCGCATCCGGCTATCGCCCATTTTGGTCGGCGCCCAGCCTTCAACTGGGGGCAATTTGCGCGCCGCAACTTGCTCAGCAATCTGGGCCAGCGTCAGGTCCGCGAGATAAGGGGGTGGTTCGTAAGGCATTTACATCCGCAGCGATGCCAGATGTCGATCACTTCGCCAAGTCTGAGCTGTTACTTGCCGTCTCAAAAGAACCCCATGGGCCAAGATTGCCCTTGGTCAGCAGCACCGCCGGATTGTCACAGCGCACCAGCAGCCGGGCGGGATCATTCGGACCGGGCGCTCGCCAATGGGCGGTGGGTTCGGCGCTGAAGCCGAAGAAGCGGCCATAATATTCCGGATCGCCGATCATCACTTGCGGCAGCGCCGGGGCATTGCCGCCCATATTGGCGATCGCCTCCAGGCTGGCGAGCATCAGAGCCTTGCCATACCCCTCGCGCTGATGCTCTGGCAGCACGGCAACCGGACCAATCATCAGCAGCGGATAATTGCGCCCATCGGGATCCGTCAGCGCGACTGGCCAGACCTGGATCGTGCCAACCAGCAGCTCATCCTCATCGAGCGCGGCGAAGCTGAGCCCTTCCAGCCATTCAAGGCCTTCGCGAATCCGGTATGCGGTGCGCGCATGGCGATCTGGGCCAAAGGCACGGTCGAGCAATTGCTCGATCATCGCGGCCTCAACCGCGGCAAGGGGGATCAGTGTTGCCATCGTGCCGGGCGCTTAGGGGGTTTGGTTTTCAAAGCCAAGCCACCCGCGCCCTCCACCCTTCCACCCGGATGTTATCCGAAACTGTTCCGGGTGGAAGGGTGGAGGGCGCGGGTGGCTCGGTTAGATCAGGATGGATGTCCTGATCTAAGCCCAATCAATTAGGCGAAACTTTAAGCAGCTTGCCGCCTTCGCCGTCTTCGATCAGCCAGATGTTGCCATCCGGGCCTTGCTCAATTCCGCGAATGCGCGCGTCGAACGTGTGGCGCGCCACTTCGGTTGCGGTGTCGCCGTCAATCTCTACATGCACGATGCCGAGCGCGGCGAGGCCGACCATCAGCGGGTCACCCTTCCAAGCGGGGAACGCATCGCCCGTGTAGAACAGGAAGTCACCCGGCGCGATCACTGGGGTCCAGCCAATCGCGGCGGTTTGAAATTCTGGACGGGTCGAGTGGTTCGGGATTGGGTCGCCATTATAATGCTCGCCGTCGGAAACCGTTGGCCAGCCGTAATTGGTGCCGCGCGTGACCTTGTTAAACTCATCGCCGCCCGCTGGCCCGTGTTCCAGATCCCACAATTGGCCGTCTGGATCGAACGCCAGGCCCAGCACATTGCGGTGACCGTAGGACCAGATCTCTGCAGTGATACCGCCTTGATCGGCAAAGGGGTTGCCCTCTGCTGGCGTGCCATCGAGGTTGAGGCGTACGACGGTGCCCAGATTGTTGGTGTTGTCCTGTGCGGGTTCCAGTTCTTGGCGGTCGCCGCTTGAGACAAACAGATATTGCTCATCCGGAGAAACGGCGATGCGGTGGGAATAATGGCCGCGCTTGCCGGTCTTGATCGACTGCCGCCAGATGACTTCCAGCCCTGAAACGGCGCAGGCTTCCGCCTCGCATGACAAAGTGCCGCGTCCAACCGCTGCGCCCGTTTTTCCGCCGTCACCAGCTTCGGCCCAGCTCAAATAGATCGTGCGGCTGTCCAGGCCGGTTTCCGAAGGCAGGAAGGCGATATCGCCCAGGCCGCCTTGGCCAGCATAGGCAACCTCAGGCATGCCGGTGACTTCCATCACTGTGCCGTTCTTGCTGTCCACTGCCCGCATGGTGCCGGGTTTCTCGGTTACGAAGATCATGTCCGTGCCCGGCGCAAAGGCGACCGCCCAGGGTTCGTTGAACTCACCCATCGGCTCCACATTGTAGCTGACGTTGGTGGGATCGGCCGCGCCTTCGGCAGCGGTCTCGTCCACGGAATTTGCATTGCCGCAGCTTGCGAGCGCGAATGCGGGGAGGGATAGGGCGAATGCGAGCTTGGAAAATTTCATCATGGTCTCTGGAACTCCCAAAACAGAATTTGGTGCCCCAGATTTTTCGAAATCGGGGGTCATAATTGGTGTTGATGAGGCGGGACGGGGCCCGCTGGCTGGCCCGGTAGTGGCGGGAGCCGTCGTCTTGTGCAAGTCACCACCTGAAGGTTTGGCGGATTCCAAGGCACTTTCGCCGAAAAAACGCGCGCGGCTCGATCTGGAAATTCGCGAAAGCTGCGCTTGGGCCGTGGGCGTGATTGAGCCGCCGCAGATTGATGAAATCAACATCCTGCAAGCGACCTTTCAAGCGATGACGGATGCGACTGCGCGGCTGTGCGCAGCATTGGCTGAGCGCGGGATCGAGACAATCAATGAGGTCATCATCGACGGCAATATGACGCCAGCGGGCAGGCGCGATGGCTGGCGCTGGCCAGCGCGCTCCATCGTGGGCGGAGACGGGATTGAGCCCGCGATATCGGCTGCTTCCATTGTTGCGAAGGAATGGCGCGATCGGATTATGATTGAGGCCGCGCAAAAATACCCGGAATATGGCTGGGAGCGGAATAAGGGTTACGGTTCGGCCGCGCATATGGAGGCGCTGCGCAAGCACGGGCCGACACCGCTGCACCGCTACAGTTTTGCACCTGTTGCTCAAGCGTCTTTGCTTTGAGCGCTCTATCGTGCGCGCCGTAGCCACCCGCACCCTCCACCCTTCCACCCGGAGCCTACCGGGATATCATCCGGGTGAAAGGGTGGAGGGTGCGGGTGGCAAGGCAGTTGTTAAGATCTATTCACCCCGACCCTCAACATTCTCTATTCGCTTTTAAGTTTCCTGCGGTTCGCTTAAGCGCCGCGCATGTTGAACGCGATTCTCTTGAGCCTTGCGGGCCTGGTTGGCCTGGCGATTGGCGGCGAACTGTTGGTGCGCGGTGCAGTGGGCATTGCGCAAAAGCTCGGTATCTCCACTTTGGTCACCGGTCTGGTGATCGTTGGCTTTGCCACCAGCATGCCGGAAATGGTCGCCAGCGTTCAGGCTGCGCTTGAAGGATCGCCGGGCATCGCCTGGGGCAACATCGTCGGCTCCAACCTCGCAAACACTTTGCTGATCCTCGGCGCGACGGCGCTGGTTATGCCGATTGCGCTAACCGGGGGCGGGCGGCGCGATGCCGTGGTCGCCTTGATCGCCACGATTGGTCTTGCAGCCTTGGCCTATTCGCAATTGGGCGCGCGCTGGATTGGCGGCGCGCTTCTAGTGGGCATCGTTAGCTATATCGTCTGGCGCTATCGCTATCCCGGTGCGGCGCAAGAAGACGATGATGACGATGACGCGCCAGAGAACGGCTATGTCGCCTCGGCGCTGTTCGCCGCTCGGCCTCGCGGTCCTGGTGTTCAGCGGTCAGATTTTGGTGACCGGTGCAATTGATCTGGCGACCCTGTTCGGGGTCAGCGAGACCGCGATTGGCCTCACCGTGGTTGCCTTTGGCACGTCGCTGCCGGAACTCGCGGCGTCTGTTGCGGCGGCTCTGCGCGGCAAGCCAGGCCTTGCCATTGGCAACGTCGTTGGCTCAAACATCTACAACATTCTGCTGATCGGCGGCGTTACCATGGGGATCGCCCCATTTGCCCTGCCAGAGAACTTGCTGGGCGTTCAAATGGGCCTGCTGATCGCCAGCGCGGTCGCCTTGCTTGGCCTATTGTGGTTCGCAAAATCGATCGGGCGGGCCATGGGCCTCGTTCTGCTCGCCGCGTTCCTTGGCAATGTCGTGTTCGTGTTCATGTGAGTTAGTTTGGCCGCAAAGACAGGTTTTGAGTCTTTCGCGCCACACCCCCTCTATTTCGGCCCCCGCCGCCGCGCGAGACTCCATATCTTGTGGGGCCTTGTTTCGTTCCGCGTGTGAACTTGCGCCGCTAACTGCTTGTTAACCATAAAAGCCGATCAAGTTTGTCTTGACGTGGAGTCCGCTTGGACTCACCCTGTGGATAACTTTGCGCGGCTAGACGCGGTTCGGGGAAATATGATGGGTGTGATGGAAACCGCAAAACTGCGGGCAGGGACAGTAATTGCAAAATCGCCAAAGCAGGCGGGCAAAGCGAAAGCTGCGCCTGTTGCTGATGTGCCGGTTGGCCAGATCCTGTCTGGTGATTGTGTCGAGGCCATGCGCTCGCTGCCCGACAACAGCGTCGATTGCGTGTTCGCAGACCCGCCGTACAATCTGCAATTGGGCGGCGACCTCAACCGTCCCGATGGCAGCCAAGTTGATGCTGTCACCGATCACTGGGACCAATTCGACAGCTTCCAACTGTATGACAAATTCACCCGCGACTGGCTGACCGAGGCGCGCCGCGTGCTGAAACCGGACGGCGCCCTGTGGGTCATCGGCAGCTATCACAACATCTTCCGCGTCGGCTCAATTCTGCAGGATCTCGGCTTTTGGATCCTCAACGATATCGTTTGGCGCAAGACCAATCCGATGCCGAATTTCAAAGGCACACGGTTCACCAATGCGCATGAGACCCTGATCTGGGCGAGCATGGGCGAAAAGGCCCGCTATCAGTTCAACTACCGCGCGATGAAGACGCTCAATGACGAGCTGCAAATGCGCAGCGATTGGGTGATGCCGATCTGCGCTGGGCAGGAACGGCTGAAGGAAAACGGCAAGAAAGCCCATCCAACGCAAAAGCCCGAGGCGCTGCTTTACCGCGTGCTGCTGGCCACCACGGAAAAGGGCGACGTCGTGCTCGACCCGTTCTTTGGCACGGGCACCACCGGCGCGGTGGCAAAGCGCCTGGGCCGCCAATGGATCGGTTGCGAGCGCGAGGATTTCTACCGCGGCGTCGCGATGAAGCGGATCGAAAAAGAACTGCCGCTGGATGAAAGCGTGATTGAGACCATGCAAAGCAAGAAGGTCGCGCCGCGCGTCGCCTTCGGCACTTTGGTGGAAAATGGCTACATCAAGCCGGGCACGAAGGTGTTCGACAAGAAACGCCGCTGGATCGCAACCGTTCGCGCCGATGGCTCGCTGGAACTGGACGGCGCAAATGGCAAACAGATCGGCTCAATCCACGGGCTCGGCAAAGACCTGCAAGAAGCGCCTAGCTGTAACGGCTGGACGTTCTGGTACTTCGATGACGGCGCCGATGTGAATCCAATCGACGCAGCCAGGCAACGCTTCTTGTTGGCCAACGAAGACTAGAGGCAGCTCGCCGCAAGGCACCGGATTTCCGCAGCTTAGGTTCATGTTTCCAGCGCGATTTTGCGTGTTCGGGGGCGTAACCTAATTCGAGGAAATCATGACAAAGTCCTTTAAATATATCGCTTTTACCGGTGCCGCCATTGGTGCGCTCGCGGTTCCCTCTGCGGCTTTGGCCGAGGGGCCATATGTTGGCGTCAGCGGCGGGATCAGCCTGCCCAGTGACAGCCAAAACTCAGGAGAATTTGATGCCGATGTTGCGGCAACCGCTGATTTTGACGCGATTGCTGCGGAAACCCCGCTGGAATGGAATTCCCAATTCGACAATGGCCTCGCGCTGAGCGGGCAGGTTGGATACGCCTTTGCCAATGGCTTCCGCGTGGAGCTGGAAGGGGCCTATTCCGAATATGACGTATCGGGCCATTCCGGCCTGAGCGTTGGCGGCGCGGATATTGACGGCGTTGATGTGGCCGTCCTGACCCGCGGGGCTGCCGATCCGGCAAACCCCACCGTTGGCGCAGTGATCGCCGATGGCCAGGGCGATGTCAGCAATTTCGGCGTCTTCGGTAACGTCTTTTACGACATCAATACCGGCGGCTCGTTCAAGCCGTATGTTGGCGCGGGCCTCGGCTACCAATGGGTCGATGCGGAGTTCTCGCCATCGGGCGTGGATGTTGCCAATGATGACGATGGCGGCTTTGCCTATCAGCTGATGGCGGGCGCGAGCTTTGCGCTTTCACCACGCGCCGAGGTGTTTGGCCAATACACCTACCGCGCCACCACCGAAGACAGCGATGTTGAGCTGAACCTGCTTCCCGCAACGCTCGGGATCGAGTCAGAGCAATCGATTGTCTCTGCCGAGCGTGAGGTTCAAGTTCGGCGGCGAATAATCGCTAAATATCCTCGGGAAAGGGGCCGTGCCAGCAGGCATGGCCCCTTTTTTGTGTGCGGAGACAATTGAGGCCTTTGCGCTGGCTGATTTGCGTCCTAACCCTGATGCCCATGAGTGAGAGCGTCTATATCTGTCCGATCGGCTTTGCGCCGGGTCCTCAGCACAATGATGGGGCCGCGATCCAGCTTGCTGGCTCGATGGTCTATGCCAGCCGCTTTGCCTGCGTGGTGCGTCAAGACGGCGCGGTCACAGCGCGGCATCTGTTCGGCGTGCGCGAGGCGGAGGAAGCCTTTGCGAAGCTCGGCGGCGAGCTGGAAGCTGAGGCGCGCGGGCAATGGGCCAACCTGCAAAAGGCCCACGCGCCGCTCGAGCTGGGCGAGCGCACCATTCGCCTTGATCAGCCGCAGGTGATGGGCATTCTCAATGTGACGCCTGACAGTTTTTCCGATGGGGGCGAGTTTCTGGAAAAGCCGGATGTGGGCTGCGCGCATGCCTCCGCCATGCTCGAGGCGGGCGCGAGCATCATCGATATTGGCGGGGAGAGTACTCGCCCGGGCGCCGCCGCGACGTGGGAGGGCGACGAGAAGGACCGCGTCCTGCCGGCTGGTGGAATATTGCGCCAGCATGGGCGCAGCGATCACCGTCGACACTCGGCGCGCGGGCGTGTTGGAGGCGGCGCTGGCCGCTGGCGCGCATGCAGCAAACGACGTCTCGGCCATGCGCTATGACCCGCGCACCGCTGAACTAGTCGCGAACGCGCTGTGCCCGGTGATCCTAATGCATGCTCCAGGCAGCGGCGAGGATTTGCACGAGGGCGGCGATTACAAAGATGTTGTCTTCGACGTGTTTGATTTCCTCAAAGAGGTCCGCTCCAACGCCATCGCGGCGGGCATCGCCGAGGATAAGATCATCCTCGATCCTGGCATTGGCTTTGGCAAAAGTCTGGCGGAAAACCTCGCATTGCTGAACGCGCTGCCATTGCTCCATGCGCTGGGGTCTCCGATCCTTCTGGGTGTCAGCCGCAAGCGGATGATCGGGGCTTTGTCGAACGAGGCAGGCGCGCATGAGCGGCTTGGCGGATCACTGGCGTTGGCGACGCTCGGCATGAATGCGGGCGTGCATATCCTGCGGGTGCATGACGTTGCCGAGACGGTTCAGGCGCGCAATGTCTGGCGCGGAATGCGCGATGCGGCGCTGACGGATTTTGCGCATTTGCCGCCGCTTTAGGGTGCCTGCGAAACCTACGAAAATTTGCCAGTTGTGAAATAAAACCAGCGGGTCCGTGTAACCTCACAAGGGAGGGGCGCGAATGGGGAGGCATCCCCCATTTAAGATTGGACCCCCGCAGATGATTTTCTCAATTCCCCCGCGCACCCTCGCATTCCTGCTCGCTCTTCCGGCGATGGCTTTCGCTGCGCCAGCCGCCGCTCAGTCGGATGATTTCACCCCAGAAGGCGGCGTTTACGTATCGCTGCAGGCTGGCGTAACCTCGCCCAGCGATGAAACCTTCGACGGCGTTCAAGACCCGCAAGGCGCATCCCCCGGCGTGGCTAAGCGCGCCTGCCAGCGTGAACGTGCAATCGGACGAAGGCTTCGTCGGCACAGTTGCTGTTGGCTACCGCATTCCAAAGCACATTTTCGGCCTGTTCCAGCCGAGCGTTGAAGTCGAATATTCCTATGCCGAAGCCGATGTAAGCGGCGGCAGCTTCAACGGCGGCAATCAGACCTTTGGCGGCAGCGCCGAAGTGAACACTTTCTCGATCAATTATCAGTCCGACATTCGCTGGTCTGACAAGCAGAAAGTCATCCCTTTCTGGGGCGGCGGCATCGGCGTCGCTGAAGTGGAGCCGGGCGTAAACTATTTCCCCAATAACGGCGTAGCGACCGCGCCATCCTTCGCTGTGACCGGCTCTGATACGGGCCTCTCGCTGCAAAGCAATATTGGCGTTCAGTTTGTCCTTAGCGACAATATCGAGCTTCAGACCCGCGTGCGCTATCAGCGGGTATCGGGCCTCGATTTTGAGCGGACATTTGTTGGCGGCGGCGCGAATGCGTTTAACGCTGATCTGGATGGCCGGTTTGAAACCGTCAGCCTGCTGGCCGGTGTGCGTTACCGCTTCTAAGCGACCGCGCTTTGGCGATGGCCGGGCCGATTGACGGCGCGCCGAACAGTACGAAATCCCCCTTTGGCCCGCGCCGGAGGGGGATTTTGTTTGCGTGTCATAGAAAGGTCATGGCAAGCGCTCACCAGACAAACCAGATTGCCTTTTGGAGCTTACCTATGCGCGTTTTCTCGCCTCTCATCGCCGGATTGCTTGTTTCTGTGGCTTCGCCCGCACTTGCTGATGACCATGGCCATTCAGGCGGCGCAAACGAAGTTGCGCTGAGCGCGGATGAGCTGCTCGCCCCCTATTACGCAAAACTTCAGACCCAGATCGATCTGCCGGTTGCGCCTGCGAACGTGTCGCTTGCGCCAGACAGCGTGCTGACGCGGATCGCCTTTGGCAGCTGCAATCACCAATCGCGCAGCCAGCATATGTGGGCGCAGATTGCAGCGGCGAACCCGGATGTGTTCCTGTTTATCGGTGACAACAATTACGGCGATCAATTCTGGAAAGGGGACGCTTCACTCAGCACTTTGCGCGCTGCCTATCAATTGCAGGCGGAAACACCTGAGCTGACTGAGTTTCGCACGAAAGTGCCGATGATGATCACCTGGGATGATCACGATTTTGGTTTCAACGATGGCGGCGCGAATTTTGCATTCCGTGGTTGGTCAGAGACGATTTTCGAAACTTTTTGGGGATCCTCTGATGAAGTGAAATCGCGGCCTGGCATTTATGAAAGCCGCATGTTCGGCGCGGATGGCAAGCGCGTTCAGATCATCATGCTCGACACCCGCTTCTTCCGCTCTGACTTTGATGCGATGCCTTACTCGCCAGAGCGCCCGCCGCTTGGCCCATATGTACCGAGCAATGATGCGAGCAAAACCATGCTCGGCGATGCGCAGTGGCAATGGCTAGAGCAGGAATTGGCCAAGCCTGCCGATCTGCGGGTGGTCGTCTCTTCGATCCAAGTGATCACAGATGCGCATAATTACGAAAGCTGGGAAGCGCTGCCGCTGGAGCGGGCCAAGCTCTATGGTATGCTGGCAAACCGCGAAGAAAGCGGCGTTGTGATGCTGTCGGGTGACCGGCATGCGGGCGGCATTTACCGCGACACGCCAGCGGAAGCGGGCGAGCAATTGTGGGAGCTGACCAGCTCTTCGATGAACTATTCATTCTCCTCAACCGAGCGCAACACGGCGCGCGAGCCCGATCCAAAGCGGATCACGGACTTCATCTCGGAAGAGAACTTTGGCCTAGTCGAGATCGACTGGGACGCAAAAAGCTTCACCATGAGCATGCGCGGCAGCGAGGGTGAGACCCGAGTAACCCAGACAGTGAGCTTCTGAGTTTAGTTTAGCTTTGGCGGCGGCTTACAGTGTGAAGCCGCCGTCAGACACCAGCACATGGCCGGTCAGGTTCGCACCTGCATCCGACAGCATATAGAGGATATCGCCCGCGATCTCTTCGCTGGTCGCGAAACGGCCCAGCGGCGTGGTGCTGGCCATCGCCTTGATGGTTGCCTCGCGGCCCTGCGTTTCGACCGAGCGCTTAAAGTCATCTGAGCTTTCCCAGATGTTGGTGTCGACCCCGCCTGGCGCGATGGCATTTACGCGGATGTTGTTGGGCGCACCCTCGAGCGCAGCAATGCGGGTCATGTGAGAGACCGCCGCTTTCGCAACGCCGTATGGGCCGATGCCCGCGATGGCTTTTACACCAGTGGAAGAAGAGGTGATGACCGCGCTGCCGCCGCCGTCTTTCATTGCTCGCATGGCTGCGCGCAGGGTCAGGAACGCGCCATCGAGATTAACGTCCATTACTCGGCGCCATTCGGCAAAGTCGAGGTTTGCGATCTGGCCGTGTCCGCCAATGCCTGCGTTAACGGCGGCGTGATCCAGCCCGGTGAGGCGCGGCTCCAGCTCCTGCCATAGGGTCTCGTCCGCGACGCTGCCGGTGATGTGTTCAACGTCGCAGCTGAGGTTCAGCGCTTCCATTCCGGCGGTATCGAGATCCACCAGAAACAGCTTGCTTGCGCCGCGCGCCGCCAGAGCTTTCGCGCATGCCGCGCCGATGCCGGAGGAGGCGCCAGTGACGAGCGCCGTGCGCCCGGAGAAATCTTGGATTTGTGTCATGACCCTGCGCTAGGCGGATCGCATTCGCGTATCAAGCGGCGTTGTCGATCCCAAGGTCGGAAAGCTTGCGATACAGCGTCGAGCGGCCAATCCCCAGACGGCGTGCAACCTCAGTCATGCGGCCGCGATAATGGCCGATGGCGAGGCGAATAACGTCAGCCTCGATCTCTTCGAGTGGCCGCAAATTGCCATCCTCAGTGTAGAGCATCACGCCCACACCCTCGTGCTGAGGCGAGGTGAGCTGTTCCAGCTCGCCGAGCATTTCAGAGAGCTGAGGGAAGCTGTCAGCGGTCAGCGTCTGATCTTCGCAATAGACCGCCGCGCGGAACAAAACGGATTGCAATTGGCGGACATTGCCCGGCCAATCGAATGCGGCGAGCAGTGTCAGCGCGCTGTCGCTGATGGATAGATGGTTGAGGCCCGGCTGCTCACCAATGCGGGTAAGGAAATGCCGGGTCAGAGCCGAAATGTCGCCCGTGCGCTCGCGCAGTGGCGGCAATTCGAGCTTGGTCCCGCCCAGCTTATCAGCGAGTTTTTGGTCAAAGTGCTTGGTCTTGGTCAGCCGCTCCAGCGAGTAATTGCTCGCCGAAAGCAGGCGGACATCGACGCGGAAGCCGTGGGCTGCGCCAACCGGGCGGACGATGCCGCTTTCCAGCGTTTCAGCCAAGCGGGCCTGCATCTCATTGGGCAGGCGGTCAACTTCATCGAGCAGCAGCGTGCCGCCGTCGCAATGCTGCATCGCGCCGATCTGGCGATCAAACGCGCCGGGAAAGGCGTCTGGCTCATGCCCGAACAGGACGGATTCGACCGAGTTCGGCGGCACACTGCCGATGTTGATCACCCGCAGCGCCGCTTTGCTGCGCGGACTGGCGGCGTGCATCGCGCGCATCAGCATTTCTTTGCCGGTGCCGCTTTCGCCTTCGATCAGAACATGTCCATGGCCGCGCGCAGCCTTGGCGGCCTGAGCCAAAGCGGTGCGGAATTTTGGCGCGGTGCCAATCATCGCATCGAAATCGAGCGTCGCCGACATTTTCTCGGTTAGCGGGGCGAGTTCATTCTTTGGCGTTTCGCGGGTGGTGACGCTGCGCAGCGCCTCCATCAGGCGGTCGGGCGAAATCGGTTTGACGAGATAATCGCTCGCGCCTGCTCGCATGGCTTCCACGGCCAGCAATGGCGACGCGCTGGTCGTCAGCATCAGGATCGGCAGGGCGGGGCGGCGAATTTTCAGCTCTTGGATAAGGCCGCAGGCATCATCGCCCGGCACCCACTGATCGAGCAGGATCGCGGACAATTGCATGCCCTCGCGCGTGCCCAGCATCGCGATCGCTTCTTCCGCGTCGCTCGCCACGATAATCCGCCAGCCTTCACGCGCGGCAATAGCTGAGATCAAGCGGCTTTGTGCCGGCTCGTCATCAATCAGCATTATCAGGCGCGTTTCCAGTTCGGACATCGACGTTTACCATCCCAAAACGCCTTGAGAGCCTTCCCCCAAGGTCACTTAAGGGATGGCCTTAGCGATCAGGAGTAAAGACCCGATTAAGGCTAATCGCTGTTCCTTTCGCAAATCCCCTAAAGGGACGTTCAATCCTGCTTTTCCTGTACCGAGCATTCGCACGGGCTTGAGCTTGTCCGCGCGCTTCGATAGGGCATATCCAGAACGTCTCACGCAAAGGGTTTTTGTGAGGCTAGACAACGATTTGAAGGAATATGCGCGATGGCAGCCAACGATATGGACCATGCAAAATCAACCTATGACAGCTTCATTGCTTCGCTGAAGTGGACCATTCCCCTGATTTGCGTGATTACTCTGTTCGTCATCATGATGATCGCTGAATAGGACGCCTGCATGAAGATCGCCGTTCTTAAAGAGCAAGCCGCCGGTGAAACGCGTGTTGCCGCGACACCGGAAACAGTCAAAAAATTCATTGGCTTAGGCAACGAAGTGGCGATCGAAAGCGGGGCGGGATTGCACGCCTCCATTACGGATGAGGCGTTTGCAGAGGCCGGCGCGAGCGTCGGCAAAGCGGCCGCCACGGTCAAAGATGCGGACATCGTTCTGGGCATTCAAGCACCTGACGAAAAAGCGCTGAAAGGCGCGAAATCCGGCGCATGGGTCGCGGCCCTGTTTGATCCGTTCAGCGATACAGCGCGGGTAGAGGCCTATGCCGCTGCCGGGCTCGAGGCGTTAGCAATGGAATTTATGCCGCGCATCACCCGCGCGCAGAGCATGGATGTGCTCTCCAGCCAATCGAACCTGTCGGGTTATAAAGCGGTGCTCGCTGCGGCGGACACCTATGGCCGCGCCTTTCCCATGATGATGACGGCCGCTGGCACGGTTCAAGCCGCGAAAGCGTTTGTCATGGGCGTCGGCGTTGCTGGCCTGCAAGCGATTGCAACCGCGCGGCGGCTGGGCGCGCAAGTGTCCGCAACCGACGTCAGATCCGCTACTAAGGAACAGATCGAAAGCCTTGGCGCAAAAGCGATTTTTGTCGAAGATGTCGCCGGAATTGAAGGCGAAGGTTCGGGCGGATACGCCACGGAAATGAGCGACGAGTACAAGGCGGCTCAGGCCAAGCTTGTCTCAGAGCATATCGCGAAACAGGACATTGTGATCACCACCGCGCTGATCCCCGGACGCGCTGCGCCTGTGCTGATCACGGACGCGCAAATCGCGACAATGAAGCCGGGCAGCGTGATCTTCGACCTCGCAGTGGCACAAGGCGGCAATGTTGAGGGCTCAAAACCCGACGAGACCGTCGAGAAGCACGGCGTCAAAATCATCGGCTACGCCAACACGCCCGCGCAATTGCCCGCCGATGCCTCGGCCCTGTTCGCGCGCAACCACTTCAATTTCCTCAGCGCGTTCTGGGACAAGGAAGCGGGCAAGCCAGAGCTCGACGAAGAGATCGGCGATGCGATCCGCCTGACGCAGAGCGGCAAGGTGGTGAACGAGAGGCTTCAGGGGTGAGTTTGAGCATCCCAAATCCTCCCCGCTACGGGGAGGGGGACCGCGCGCAGCGCGGTGGAGGGGACGCGCGGTTCGTCGCCAGACCAGAGGTCATGCGCGCCCGTGAACTCCGAAAGAACATGACGATGCCCGAACGTATGCTGTGGCAGCGCCTTCGCGCCCGTCCACAGGGCTTCAAATTCCGCAGGCAGCATCCGATAGGCCCTTATACCGCCGATTTTTGCTGCTTGTCTGAAAAGCTGGTCGTCGAAGTCGATGGCAGCGCACACGATTCACTTGATCGCGCCAAGTTTGACGAGAGGCGTATCGCATTCATGAAAGAAAACGGGTTCAGGGTTTTGCGGGTGGCCGCGCGCCGCGTGTTGGCGGATGTCGATGCGACCGCAGAGGCAATCGTCGCGCGTGCGGCGAGTCCCCTCCACCAGCCTGCGGCTGGTCCCCCTCCCCGTGCCGGGGAGGCTGCATAACCAATGGACTTTATCTCAATCCTATCGATCTTCGTATTGGCCTGTTTTGTCGGCTATTACGTTGTCTGGTCGGTCACCCCGGCGTTACACACGCCGCTGATGGCAGTGACCAATGCGATATCCTCGGTGATCATCGTCGGCGCGCTGATTGCGGCGGCTGAGGCGGGCAGCCCTACAGCCAAATATCTCGGCCTGTTCGGTGTTGTGCTGGCCAGCATCAACATCTTCGGCGGCTTTGCCGTGACGGAGCGAATGCTCGCCATGTACAAGAAGAAGGAGAAGTAGGATGTGCCTTCCTTCACCAAGCTCCTTAACGCCTATCGAGGATTGCGCGGCGTTCGACCCGAACCTGTACAGAATCGGTAGCCGTCCAGAGCGCAGGCACCCCAGCCTGGGCGATGCTCGCCTATCTCATTTCCGGCGTGTTCTTCATCCTCGCATTGCGCGGATTATCCAGCCCAGCGACCAGCCGCGCGGGTAACCGCTATGGCATGCTCGGTATGCTGATCGCGGTCGTCACCACTTTGGTGACGCACAGCATCGCGACCCTGCCGGAGATCGGCATTGCGATGTTCCTAGGCGGGATTATCGGCGTCACCGTCGCTCGCAAAATCGCCATGACGGCGATGCCAGAATTGGTCGCGGGCTTTCACTCGCTGGTCGGTTTGGCCGCCGTGGTCGTGGGCCTCGCCGCATGGCTGGACCCGGCAAGTTTCGGGATTACCGACGCTGCCGGGCAAATCCTGGTCGTCAGCCGGATTGAGCTGGGCCTCGGTATCGCGATTGGTGCGATTACCTTCTCCGGCTCGGTCATTGCCTTCCTAAAACTCTCCGGCCGGATGAGCGGATCGCCGATCATGCTGCCCGGGCGGCACGTGATCAATCTCGGCACATTGGCCGCGATCCTTGGCCTGATCGCCTATTACGCGATGTCGACCGAGGCAGGCGCGGGCGAGGGGCAGCTGATCATAGCCGTTACCGTGCTCGCCTTTATCATCGGCTTCCTGCTGATCATCCCAATCGGCGGCGCGGATATGCCGGTCGTCGTCTCCATGCTGAACAGCTATTCCGGCTGGGCGGCGGCGGCGATGGGCTTTACGCTGGGCAACAGCGCGATGATCATCACTGGCGCTCTGGTTGGCTCTTCCGGCGCAATCCTCAGCTACATCATGTGCAAGGCCATGAACCGCAGTTTCATCAGCGTGATCGCGGGCGGCTTTGGCGCGGACAGCTCAGGCGGCGGCGATGGCGAGGCGCGCGAGCAGCGCCCTTACAAACAAGGCAGTGCAGACGACGCGGCCTTCATGCTGGAGCAGGCGGAAAAGGTCATCATCATTCCCGGCTATGGCATGGCGGTGGCTCAGGCTCAGCACATTCTGCGCGAAATGGCCGACACGCTGAAGGAGAAGGGCGTCGAGGTGAAATATGCGATCCACCCGGTTGCCGGGCGGATGCCGGGGCACATGAATGTGCTGCTGGCTGAGGCGAATGTTCCCTATGACGAAGTGTTCGAGCTGGAGGACATCAACAGCGAATTTGCGCAGGCCGATGTCGCCTTTATCATCGGCGCGAACGACGTGGTGAACCCGGCGGCGAAAACCGACAAATCATCACCGATCTACGGCATGCCAGTGTTTGACGTCGACAAGGCGAAGCAGGTGTTCTTCATCAAGCGCAGCATGGGCGGGGTCGGCTATGCCGGGGTCGACAATGATGTGTTCTACATGGACCAGACGATGATGCTTCTGTCGGATGCGAAGAAGATGGTCGAAGAGATCGTGAAGGCGCTCGACTAGGACCGACCCATGAAGAAGCTTATCGTGCTCATCATTCTTGTGGCTGCGCTGGCGGGCGGGGCATGGTTTCTGCTGCGCGATGACGGCTTGGTCGAACAAGTGACGGAAGAACGCATCGAAGCGGCGCTGATCGAAAAAGGCGCACCGCCTCAGCTCGCTGGCTGTATGGCGGGCCGGATGGTCGATCGTCTGTCGCTGCTGCAACTGAAGAAGCTGGAGCGGCTGCGCGCGCAAGAGGGTGAGAGCGGCATTCCCCTCTCTCCCGGCGATCTGCTCGCGCGGATCCGCCGTGTTGACGACCCAGATGCAGTTGAACAGCTGGCCAGCGCAGCGGCGCTGTGTTCGCTCGGCCTCGGCGGGGTCTGACGCCGCCCTTGCAATCCCGGCTCAAGGCGGCACAATGCTGCCCTATTGGGAGGGATCATCATGCTGAAATTTGCACTCGCCGCGCTCGCTGCGCCCGTCGCGCTCACCTGCGCGAGCGCCGCCATGGCAGAGACGCACACGATTGATCCGGGCGAGGGAGCTCAGGAGCGCTTGCAAGAGGCTCTGATCCTAGCTGAACCGGGCGATGAGATTGTGCTTGCCGCCGGGCGCTATACGCTGACCGATGGTCTCAGTCTGGACGTTGACGGCGTGACCCTGCGCGGCGCGGGAATGGACGCGAGCGTGCTCGATTTCACCGCGCAAGAGGGGGCGGGCGAAGGCCTGCTGGTGACGTCTGATGATGTGACGTTGCGCGATTTCGGGATTGAAAACGCCAAGGGTGATGGGATCAAATCCAAGGGCGCGGATCAGATCATCTACCACGCGATCCGGGTAGAATGGACGGGTGGCCCGGACGCCAGCAATGGCGCTTACGGTATCTACCCAGTCGAGGCGAGCAATGTGCTGGTGCAAGACAGCTATGTTCGCGGGGCATCGGATGCGGGCATCTATGTTGGGCAGTCTGAAAACATCATCGTGCGCCGCAACCGCGTCGTGGAAAATGTCGCCGGGATTGAGATTGAGAACAGCAATTTTGCCGAGGTGACAGAGAACCTCGCCACCAGAAACACCGGCGGCATTCTGGTGTTCGACCTGCCCGGCCTGCCCAAGGTTGGCGGCGGCGACGTGCTGGTCGCGCGCAATGCGGTGATCGACAACAACACCGATAATTTCGCGCCAGAGGGCAATATCGTGGCCAGCGTGCCCGCGGGAACCGGCGTGATGGTGATGGCGAATACCAAGGTGCAAGTGCTGGACAACGCCCTCGTCAACAACTCCACCAGCCATGTGATGCTGATCGCTTACACGCAGCCATATGATGATGATCGCTACCAGCCGCGCCCTGTGCGGGTGGAGGTGCGAGGCAATATCTATGGTTCGGGCGGCAATGCACCTGACTTCGATGGCGGCGATTTGATTGCAGCGGCAATGGGAGGTTCGCTCCCACCAATCTTGACGGATGGCCTGCACCAAGGACTAGGGAGAGGCGACAAAGTGCCAATCTTAACCCTGGGACTTACCGAAGTTGGTCAACCCTTCAGTGAAGCTCAGCCGGGTTTGCTACCTCCAGTTCTAGTTACCTCAACATGGACGAACGATCCCGTTGTCTTGCCTGAAGGCATGGAGGCCCGGCTTAAGTGATCCGTGGGGGCATCCTCTTAGGCCTGGCGTCAATCGCGCTGGCAGGCGCAGTCTCTCAGTCAGAGGCGCGCTCGCCAGTCGCTGTAAACAACAGCGCCGTGATGCAGGGCATGCCGAAAACACTGTCCGAGTTCAGCTTTTTCGCTCGTCCCGGTTCGCAGGAATCGTTCAGCGCCGCCGACTACACGCTCAAAACGCCGCTCTATTCCGACGGCGCGGATAAGCTGCGCTTTGCCTATGTCCCCTATGGCAAAGCGATGAAGGCAAACGGGGATGGGCTGCTCGAATTTCCTGTCGGCAGCGCGCTGATCAAAACCTTCGCCTTTGGTGAAGGCGCGGATCGGCGCCTCATTGAAACGCGCCTGTTGCTGCACCGGGCAGAGGGCTGGGTGGCGCTGCCCTATGTTTGGAACGAGGAACAGACGGATGCGCGCCTGGCGGTGGCGGGCGCGCGTATTCCGGTTACGCGGCCTGATGGGACCGAAATCAGCTACCGCGTGCCGAACAAGAACCAGTGCAAGCAATGCCATGTGAAGGATGGTGAGGTCACGCCGATTGGCCCCAAGGCGCGGAACCTGCCCACCGAATGGCTCAGTGAAGCGGTTGCAGGTGGACGGCTCGACAAAATGCCAATGGTGACAGCGGGCCTGCCCTATTGGGGCGAGCGTGACAGCGAAAATGCCGATGTGGCCGCTCTTGCCCGCGCCTACCTCGATGTGAACTGCGCGCACTGCCATCAGCCTGGCGGCATGGCGTCAAATTCCGGGCTCGATCTGCGCTGGGAACAAGACGATCCTCACGCTCTGGGTATCCGCAAGCCGCCAGTCGCGGCCGGACGCGGAGCAGGGGGGCTGCTGGTCTCAATTGAGCCCGGCGCACCGGACAAATCGATCCTCGTCCACCGGATGGCATCGACAGAACCCGGTGTGGCCATGCCAGAGCTGGGCAAATCAACCGTCGATGAAGAAGGGCTGGCCGTGATGCGCCAGTGGATCGACGAAATGCCCGCGCATTAAGCCGTCAAAACCATAGGAATTTCGACAATGAAGCGCCTGTTTAAAGTTCTGGCCGTGCTGATCGCGCTGCTGATGCTCGCATTTGTGGTGTTTCGCACGCCCGACACCGATCCCGCAGAAATGCGCGCCAAATACGCAGGTGAACCCTCGCAATTTGTCGAGATTGGCGACGGCGTGACCGTGCATCTGCGCGATGAGGGACCTCGGGACGCGCCCGCGATCATCCTGCTGCATGGCTCCAACGCCGATCTGCACACATGGGGGCCGTGGGTCGATGGCCTCAAAGACACGTACCGCGTCATCCGCTTTGACCAGATCGGGCACGGGCTGACCGGTGCGGACCCGAACGCGGACTACTCGCTCGACAATTTCGTTGCCGATATCGATGAGGTCGCAGGTGAGCTGGATCTTGAGCGCTTTATCCTCGGCGGCAGTTCGATGGGGGGCAGCCATGCGGCCGCCTATGCTCTTGCTCATCCAGACCGGCTCGACGGCTTGATCCTTGTCGGCGCAAGCGGCGCTCCGGTTCGGCGGGAAGGCAAAACCAGCCTAGCGCTGAGAATGGCGCGGACACCCGTCATCAATAAGGTGATGGAGCAGGTCACGCCGCGTTCCATGATTGAGCAGTCCTTCACGCAGATGGTCAGCAATAAGGGTGTGATTACCGATGAGGTGGTGGATCGCTATTGGGAAATGCTGCGTTATCCCGGCAATCGCGCCGCCACGGTGAAACGGTTTTCTGCCAGCCGAGCGGCGTTTGACGATGCTCGCATCTCTGCATTGGAAGTGCCCGCGCTGGTGATCTGGGGCACCGAGGACCCATTGATCCCGGTCGAATCGGGCCGCTGGTATGATGAGCATCTGCCCAATTCCACGTTGGTTGAGTACGAAGAGATCGGCCATTTGCCGCATGAAGAGGCCGCTCAGCCAAGCCTGTCCGACCTCAAAAGCTGGTTGCTCAATCTGCCATCGATCCGGCCTGAGCTCTAACTCATCAAATCTTGTAAAGTCTGTAGCGCGCTGGCTCCTCGCTCGCTAAGGCGGGGGGCAACAGGGCTTTTTAGATTTAGGGATTACCTTTGAGAAAATTGGGCCTGATTGGCGGCATGAGCTGGGTTTCGACCGCCATGTATTACGACCGCATCAATCGCATCATCCAAAAAGACGGACAAAAGCACGGCCGCCCGATGGCGAGCGCGCCGCTGCTGATTGAAAGCCACGACTTTTGCGAGCTCTATGGCCTGCGCGAAGAGGCCGATTGGAAACGCGCCGCTGGCGTCTTGTCTGAAAGCGCGAAGCGATTGGAAGGCGCAGGCGCAGGCGCGCTGATCATCTGCGCGAACTCGATGCACAAGCTTTATGAGGATGTCGCAGGCGCGGTGGGCATCCCGATCCTGCACATCGCAGAAACCGTCGGCGCAGCGATGCAGGCGGCTGGTTGCAAGAACGCTGCGCTGATCGGCACCCGCAATGTGATGACCGAGAGTTTCTATCGCAAGCGGCTGGTTGCGCACGGCGTCGACCTGCTCCCGCCGAATATGGACAATGTCGAGCTGCTCGACCGGATTATTTACGAGCAATTGATGGTCGGCAAGGCGACCCGCGATGCCGAGCGATCTATCCGCACGATCATCACCAATAAAGAACAAGAGGGCGCCAAGGCGATTGTTTTGGCCTGCACCGAGATGAATCTGGTCGTCGATGTCGACGCTAACATCTTGCCAGTGTTCGATTCGACCCGGATTCACTGCGAGGCGGCGGCGAATTGGCTGCTTGGCGCGGATTTGCCGGGATAAGCGGCAGCCGACCCCGTCTCACCCACGAGTTGTCGCGTTCTTACAAGTCGCGCCCTATTCACACCGATGTAAGTTCTTACCAGTGGTGAGGACGCGCTGCCGTCCGAGCCATCGGGTCGCTAACCGACAGGCTGAGGGGCTGCTCAGTTGAAACAACGAGCGGCCCCGCGAGCTCAATATGTCTGGCGAATATCTGACCTTTATGAATGCGTTCGCTCTCTGTTCAGGTTGTGGTGAACGGTGCGCTGACTTAAGCGCGCTAGGATCGATATGACCCGCGCCCCTTACGCCGCTGACCCCGCCGCCCCGCGCGGCCGCGAATTTGACAATCGCTCAGGCTCGGCGCGCGCCGAGGTGAGGGGGCCGCGCAGCGAGTTTCAGCGCGACCGCGACCGCATCATCCACTCGATGAGCTTTCGCAGGCTCAAATCCAAAACTCAGGTCTTTATCGCGCCAGAAGGCGATCATTACCGCACGCGCCTCACGCACAGCCTGGAAGTGGCGCAGATTGGTCGCGTCCTCGCCCGCGCGCTGGGTTTGGACGAGGATCTGACCGAGGCGCTGTGTCTGGCGCATGATATGGGGCATCCGCCCTTTGGCCATGCGGGCGAGGCAGCCTTGTCAGAGGCGATGCAGCGGCACGGCGGGTTCTGCCACAATGCGCAATCCATGCGCACGCTGATGCGCTTGGAATCGCCCTATCCCGATTATGACGGGCTCAATCTGACGTGGGACCTGCTGGAGGGGCTGGCCAAGCACAATGGCCCGGTCGAGGCGCCCAATTGGGCCTTGGCGGAGCTGGATGCGGCATTCCCGTTTGATTTGGGCGCTTGGCCATCATTGGAGGCGCAGATCGCGGCGGTGGCCGATGACATCGCCTATGACAACCACGACATTGATGATGGCCTGCGCGCCGGGTTCTTGGGCCTGGATGACCTATTGGAACTGGATTTCCTCGAACACCAGTGGCGGGCGGTCGAAAAACGCTTTCCCAATGCCCCGCGAGAGCGGCAATTGCGCGAGCTGGTGCGTGATCAAATCGGCCTGATGGTCAATGATGTGTTAGAGCACACGCGCGCCAATATCAGCGGTATGACCTCGGTCGATGAGGTGCGCGCTGCTGGCAAACAGCTGGCCGGGTTCTCGCCCGGTTTTGCCGCTCAGGAACGATCACTAAAGACCTTCATGTACGACAAGCTTTATTACCACCCGGAACAAGTCGCCGCCGCTGGCCGTGCGCGCGATGTGGTGGCGCGCTTGTTCGCGGCCTATTCTCAGGATCACCGCCTAATGCCGCCCGAATGGCAGGCCCGCCTGCCAAAGGACGATCCGCAGCGGGCGCGCACAATCGCCGATTTCATCGCCGGGATGAGCGATCGGTTCGCGATGGAGGCCTGCACCAAGATTTACGGCGAAGCGCCGCAGGGGCTTTCTAATGTTTGAGGTGGCGAATGTCTGAGATCTGCCGCATTGCGCTAGTCGGTGCGACCGGCCTCATCGGTCGGCGCGTGATTGAGACCAGCAATGATGTCGACGACGTTCGCATCATTGGCGTCTCGCGGCGCGAGGCCCCGCTGCCCGATGGCGCGCGCATGGAAATGTATGTCGCCACGCCCGATAAATGGGGCGAGGTGTTTGAAACGATCAAGCCGCGCACTTTGATCTGTGCGCTGGGCACCACCTGGAAGAAGTCAGGCCGCGATGAAGAGGCATTTCGCAAGGTCGACCATGACCTCGTGCTGGCCACCGCAGAGGCGGCGGTGGAGGCTGGTATTGCCAATCTGGTGATGGTCAGCTCTGCCGGAGCCGATTGGCGCTCCAAAACCTTCTATCTGAAGGTCAAAGGAGAGACCGAGACGGCGCTGTCCAAGGTTGGGTTTAAGCGGCTCGATATCCTGCGCCCCGGCCTGCTGCGAGGGCCGCGCACCAATGACTTAAGGGTCGGGGAAAAGCTGGCAATGATCGCCAGTCCTGTGCTCGATCCGATGCTGGGCGGGAAATGGGCGTCCTATCGCTCCATCGATGCGCGCGTGGTGTCAGAGGCGGCGCTTGGGCTAGCCATGCGCAAGGCGGCCGGGCGGTTCATTCACAACAATGACGCGATGAAGCGGGCCGCGCGCGAATGGCGCCAGCGCCTTGAACGGCTCGAGCAGCAGGCCGAGCAAGGTTAAGCAGGCCCCTCCGGGCTTTAAGGGAGCATTGGCGATGGATTGGAATGCAATTTTTGGCGCGGTGAACCTGCTCGCTATTGTCGCTTGGATCGCGCTGGCATTTCTGCCGCGCAGCCCGGCTGTCCTTGCCGCCGTGCTGTATGTTGGCGTCGGCATTCTGTGCTTGGTTTATGGCGTATCGCTGATCGGCGTGCTCACCGGATTGCTGCCCAATGAGAGCGGTGCGGGCGCGAATTTCAACACCATTGAAGGCGTGCGCGCGATCTTTGCCAGCGATGCGGGCGTGACGATTGGCTGGACGCATTATCTCGCCTTTGACCTGTTTGTCGGCATCTGGATCGCCCGCGATGCCGATGCAAAGGGCATCTCCCGGATTGTCCAAGTGCCGATCCTGCTCGCGACCTTGATGGCTGGGCCGCTGGGTCTGCTGATCTGGCTGATCGTGCGAGAGCCAGCGGCGCGCGCCAATGGACGCTGGAGCTGACCCCAGCCAATCCCGCAATCTGCTTGGCAAATCTGTGCAGCCGTGCGTAAACTGCGCGATAAACAAAACAGATAAATCGGAGAGAGATTGGTGACCGCACAGGCGCATTGCACCTTTGATGCATTCGTTTCCCATTGGGCCAGCGAACGCCCGGACCAGACCGCCTTTGAACAGGACGGCGAGACAGTAACATTTGCCGAGCTGGATGACCTGACCCGGCGGATGATCACCGTGTTTGAAGCGAACGGTATCGCCAAGGGAGACCGGATCGCGTGGCTGGGTAAGAACCGCACGATCTATTACGCGATGTTCCTGGCCGCGGCGCGCATGGGCGCGGTGATGGCGCCGATTGGCTGGCGTCTCGCCCCGCCAGAGGTCGCCTATATTCTGAAAGACACCGGCGCGAAGCTGATGATCACCGGCACAGGCTTTGCCGATGTCGTCGCCAAGCTTGCGCCAGAGATCGCAGCGACGGTAAAAATCATCGAAGAGCCAGAGATGTACGCCGCGATTGAGGCGGCCGCTCCGGCCAGCTTCACCCCGTCCGGGCCCGATGATGCCGTGCTCCAGCTCTACACCAGCGGCACCACTGGCAATCCCAAGGGAGCCGAGCTGAGCAATGCAGCGCTGGTCGCGTTGCGCAACACCTCAAAAGAGGCAGGCGATCCGTGGAACAGTCCGGGGCCCGATGATTGCATGCTGGTCGCCATGCCCTGCGCGCATATTGGCGGCACGGGGATTGTGATCGCCTCGATCGCCAACGGTATCCGCGCGCTGATCCAGGAAGAGTTTGAACCTGGCGAATTCCTCAAAGGCATCACGGCGGGGGCTACGCAGTCCTTCATCGTGCTGGCCGCCTTGCAAATGGTGATCCAGCATCCGAACGCAAAAGATGTCGATTTCAGCGGCGTCAAATACATCATGTATGGCGCCGCGCCGATGCCACTGGAGCTGCTGAAAGAGGCGGTGCGCACCATGCCTCAGGCGGGTTTCCTGCAAGTGTTCGGCATGACGGAAACCTGCGGCACGGTGACCATGCTGAGGCCGGAGGATCACTCGATTGAAGGCAATGAGCGCATGCGCTCTGTCGGATGCGCGATGCCGGGCACCGATATCCGCATTTTCGATGAGAAAAGCAATGAAGTGCCGCGCGGCACCATTGGCGAGATCGTCGTCAAATCGCCCTCCAACATGCTCGGCTATTGGAACCTGCCAGAGGCGACTGAAAAGACGATCCGCGACGGCTGGCTCTACACTGGTGATGCCGCGATCATGGATGATGATGGCTACATCTACATTCAGGACCGCATCAAAGACATGATCATCTCTGGCGGGGAGAACGTCTATCCTGCGCAGGTTGAAAGCGCGATTTACGGCCATCCAGCGGTAGGCGAAGTGGCGGTGATCGGCGTGCCTGATGACAAGTGGGGCGAGGCGGTGAAGGCCTGCATCGTGCCCAAGCCCGGGCAGACGGTCGATACCGACGATGTGATCGCCTATGCGCGCGAGCAGCTGGCCGGTTTCAAGGTGCCAAAGAGCATTGATGTGATCGAGGTGATGCCGCGCAATCCGACCGGCAAGATCCTGCGCCGCCAGCTTCGCGCACCTTATTGGGAGGGGCAGGAGCGGCAGGTTAACTGACCGGTGAAGAAGCACGCGCCTGCGACCTTGCGCAACCGCGAGGCAATCGCTGAGATTCTTGCTTGCGAGCTGCCTGCAGACGGTACGGTGCTGGAGGTGGCCAGCGGCAGCGGAGAACATGCGGTCTATTTTGCAGACGCGTTTCCGCAGCTGACCTGGCAGCCGAGCGATCCATCGCCGGAGGCTCTGGAATCGATCGCCGCCTATCGCTCAGAATATGATGGTAAGAACCTGCTCGCGCCGATCCATCTCGATACCAGCGCGCCTGCCGATTGGCCCGCCCGACATGCGGATGCGATGCTGTGCATCAACATGGTCCACATCAGCCCTTGGGCGGCCACACTCGGATTGTTTGCGGGCGCCGCACGCGTCCTGGGGAAGGGCGCGCCACTGATCCTCTACGGACCGTACTTTGAGGCAGGGGTGGAGCCTGCGCCATCGAACTTAGCGTTTGATATGGGCCTGCGCGAACGCAACTCAGATTGGGGCATTCGTGACATTGCCGACATCGACAAAGCCGCAAAGGATCATGGGTTCGCGCGGGCAAATCGCCACGGAATGCCCGCCAACAATCTGATGCTGATTTACCGAAAAGGCTGAGGCTCAGCCCTTAGCTATCAATCGATGGCGTCTTCGCCAGCCTCACCGACGGATTGGATATCTTCGCCCAAGCCCTTCACAGTGTTGCAGGCGGCGGAGGTGAGGGTAAGCGCGGCCATTGCAGCGGCAATCAGAGTTTTGCGGACCATTATGTCTGCCTTTCGTTTGGTTTCGCAGTCTCACTAGCTCGCAGCAGATGAACCTGTCTTGCCACTTGCCAGCATTCGTTCGCGATATGCGATGAGCAGCCCTGCAGCAATGATAAGCGGAGCGCCGAGCCACAAATTGGCCGATTGCGGGCTGGAGAAAATGAGCACCCCATACAAAGTCGCCCAGAGCAGTGAGGTGTAATCCATCACGATGATCACCGCCGCAGAGCCGAAGCGCAACGAGGTGGTGAGCAGGATTTGCCCGAGCGCACCCGCCGCTGCCATGGCGAAGATGATCGCCCAGGTTTCGCCGTCATGCGGTTCGATCACGAATGGCACGAACAGCGCCATAAACGGGGCAGTGATAGCGGTGAACCAGAACACGATCGTCCACGGGTTCTCGCTCTTGTTGAGGTCTTGGATCTGGAACGAAATCAAGGCGACGAGCAAAGCCGCGACAAGGCCCACTGCTGCGCCGATGGGGTCGATCATGCCCGATGCTCCCGGCTGAACAATCACCAGCACCCCGGCAAAGCCAAGGATCACCGCGCCCCAGCGATATTTGCCGACCGTCTCGCCAAACAGGATCACGGAGATCATCACCGCGAAAAACGGGGTGGTGAAGCTGATCGCGGTCGCTTCGGCGAGTGGCAGCAACGTGACCGCGCCATAGACGCAGAACATGCCGGTCAGCCCCGCAACAGCGCGGCGGACATGGGCGCCCATGCGCTTGGTCTTGGTCTGCGCGAGCCGCCCCGTCGCCCAAAGAATGGCGGCTATCGCGATGAAGGTCAGCGCCTGACGCCAAAATATCAGCTCGGCCAGATGCACGCCTTTTTCACTGGCCAGCTTCACCAGCATCGCCATGGTCGCCAGCGTGCCCGCTGTGATCAGTCGAATGCCCAGAGCAAGCATTGGGCGAGGGCGGGCAATCGAACCATCCATAGGGCCTGCGTGTAAGCGGATTGCCGCGTTTCACAAGCGTAGCATTGCCATGAAGCCCGGCATGGCTATAGCCGCGCCCGCTATGATGGAGTTTGTACACGATCTGCTGTTTGCCAGCGACGCGCTGATCCTCGCGCTGATCGGCGGGGCATTGATGGTGTTTGCCGGCTTCGCATCGTGGATGGACCGGCGGCGCAGCAAAGAACGCCCAATCGATCAGCTCGAAAGAGTGGGCTGGGTGCCGTGGACGAGCGTATTCGTGCTGTCCGCGATTATGGGCATGGGACTGCTGACGCTGTCGCTTCCGGTTGTGTTGGGAAATTAGTGAGGTAGGGTGCAGGGATGCGAACGCTTTTGTTTGTAACAGCCTTTTTAGCAATGGCGTTTGGCCTTTCTGCTAATGTTGGCGCCTGTGTCGTGCTGGTCGAGCGCAACTACAACCAAATGCTCGCTGCTGACGGGATTTTCGTCGGCGAGATGCTCGCCTATGAACCGACTGGTTTCAACGACAGTGGTATAGCGTCGCAGGCTTTGGTCACCTATCGGGTGGATGAGGTCCTCAAGGGCAAAGTTGCGAACAAAATCGAGATCAATTTTCCGCCAACCAACTACAGAGTTCCCGATAGTCGAAGAACTGACGGTCCAGAAATTGTAAGCTTCCGGCGACATCAATACGAAGACGAAGAAAAGAACGCTTCAGAAGCCAATTTTGTCATCAGTGGGCCATGTGAAGGAATTTATGTTCTGGATGGGAAGGCGCAGAACGTTGCAGCCGTGAAGGGTTGGATTTCAGATGGAATTGCTCGTCCCTCAGAGCTCTATTCCCAAGAAGCCGAATACATGGCGCAAAAAAGGGCAGAAGTGGAAAGACGGATAGCCGAGAGACGCGCCGCGAGAGGATGGCCTCCTAGAGAAACGCAATCAGACGACCCAACATCTGAGAGCATTTCGCCCACACTAAAAGAGCACTCGACGTTGTCCGCTCACTTTTGGCTTATCTTCCTTGCGCTAGGAGCCTTTGGTGCAGCTTGCCTCCTTTGGAAGAGGTCAGCGCAAAAAGACTAGAGACAAGCCTCAAGATAAGCCTGATCGAAACCGTACTGACGCGCTTTTTCAAGCGTGTAAGGACGCAGGCCAGAGGCGCGGAATTCGCCCAGGATCTTACCGTCTTCGCTCTCGTCGAGATATTCGAACTTGAACAGGTTCTGGGTCACGATCACATCGCCTTCCATCCCGATAACCTCGGTGATGTCGGTGGTACGGCGTGAACCATCACGCAAACGTTTTACCTGAACGATCAAGTCGACCGATTCGGCGATCTGAGTGGAGATCGCTTGTTTCGGGATCTTGATGTCGCCCATCAAAATCATGTTTTCCATACGGCCCAGGCACTCACGCGGTGAGTTGGCGTGAAGCGTACACATCGAGCCATCGTGGCCGGTGTTCATGGCGGCGAGAAGGTCGAAACATTCAGCGCCACGAATCTCACCCAGGATGATGCGGTCTGGGCGCATACGCAGGGCGTTTTTAACAAGGTCACCGATGGTAATCGCGCCTTGACCTTCAAGGTTAGGCGGACGTGTTTCCAGCGGCAGCCAGTGCGGCTGTTGCAAGCGAAGCTCGGCGGCATCCTCAATGGTCAGCACGCGCTCGCCCGGGTCGATCATTTTCGACAGAGCGTTGAGCATGGTGGTTTTACCCGAACCCGTACCGCCAGAGATCACGATGTTCATCCGACATGCGCCAGCGATTTTGAGCGCCGTACACATCTTCTCGTCCATCGAGCCAAAGTCCTTGAGCATGTCCAAGGTAATTGGCTTCTCAGAGAACTTACGAATGGAGATCGCGGTGCCTTTGAGGCTGAGTGGCGGCACGATCACGTTAACACGTGAGCCGTCTTTCAAGCGGGCATCGGCCAGCGGTGTGGTTTGGTCGACGCGGCGGCCAACCTGGTTCACGATGCGCTGAGCAATCTGGAAGAGGTGCTGTTCATCGCGGAACCGGATCGGTGCGATGGTCAGCTTACCGCCTTTTTCAATATAGGTCTGATCAGGGCCATTGACCATGATATCAGACACGTCTGGATCGGTCAGCAGTTCTTCGAGCGGGCCGAAGCCGAGCAGCTCGTCGATCAGAACTTTTTCCAGCGCGAATTGCTCGCGGCGGTTCAGTGTGACCTTAAGTTCGGCCAGCACTTCCATGATAATAGGGCGGAATTCTTCCGACAGCTCTTCTTTGGAAAGCGTCGCAGCCGCTTCTGGGTCGACGCGTTCGAGCAAGCGCGGAAGCACTTGTTCTTTGATTTTGTGAACGCTGGCTTCAAAGCCGCCTTCTTCGCCGGGGCCTTCATTGACGCTCGCGGCGCGCTCGGCGAGCCGGTTCATCGCATCTTCGGTGGCATTACCAGTGCTTACCGGAGCGGGTTTTGGCTCTTCTTTTTTCTCAGGCTCTTCGTCGGGCAAAGGCGGGAATTGCTCGCCACCTTTGGCCGCGCCTCCGCCCGATTTCATCGGCCGGGCAACTCCAAACGCGGGACGCCCACCGGCACCACCTCCGCCTGCGCCACCTTTTTTACCGAATGCGCTCATCGCAAGCCCCCTAGGCCCAAAAACATACACTGCATATCAACGCCAGATGACGAAGACTGCCTCTCTCGAAATGGTGAATACTCTGGAAACCTTATTTTTTCCCTAAGGTTGGCGGTGCAAATATGACTCACGTTGCAGCGCTGACCTCAGAGGATTTCCCGATATTCAAAATGAAGTTTGCCGCCGGTTTTGTCGCGGCCCAGATTACGGCGACCATGGCCAAGGCAACATAACCATCGACCGCATAATGATAGGCGAGGTGAACCGAGCCCAGCATGATCAGCAACCAGAAAACCGCGAAACCGGCCCACAAGCGCTTGTCGATTTTCCAAGTGGCAAAAACGTATAGAGACGTTAGCGCAACATGCATGGACGGCATGGCGGTAATCCCGCGCCCAAGCCCGTAATCACCGGCTGCATACCATTCCAGCAACATCTGCTGAACTTCGATAACGGGTATGGTCTGAACCGCATTGGCGGCGTGCAGATAGGCCATTTGTTCCGCGAAGTGATCATCACCCAGCAGCGGCTCCAGGAAAACGGGTCCGACCGAAGCGAGCGAAATCGCGCCAACCATACCGACGATCGTCCAGGTGAGGAAATAGCCGAGGAAAAAGCGCAGCCGCAGATGCTTATCGGTCACGTAAAGCGCAAAGCACAAAGGTCCGACATAGATCAGCGCAAACCAAAGATGATAAAGGTGGCCCAACGCCGCTGAGACCTCAGGATAGCCCAGCAATGGTTGCAAAAGGCGCCAAGGGTCACCACCATGGATCGCGCGATCCCAAGCAATAAATGTGTCATCCCAAGTGTAATCAGTCAGCAGCGGAATTGAGCTCTTCATCCGACTGAAGGCTGGCATGAAGAAGCCTATTGCACCGATCAAGATCGCGGTAGGTGGAATCCGACGGTATAGACGGCGTGCCGGTTCCTCATGGATTAGAAACGCAGTGGGGCTGCTGGGACGATGGCGGATCAACAACCACGCCACTTCGCCGATCAAAGCTAAGAACACGATCATGTAAAGGAAGCGAATGTTCAAAAATGCTGACCAGAACACATACGTCTTCAAGCCCAGACTGGCTATAATGATTGTCACGATTGAAACGATAACGCATACAAGGCCCGCAACAGCAATTTCTGTCCGACCAATTTGTGCGAACGCTGGAGTGATCCGATCTGGAATTTGCGTATTTGATGTGGCGATTGCTTCAGACATTAGGAATTTCTCTTGGTGAGGATGTGAGAATGACAGCAAGGCAGAGCATGCTGATCATCGTCGGATAGACATGATATAAAGAGCCCTCCAACAATGACATCGCCAATAGGCCAGCCAGAGTGCATAGAGCCGGTAGCGTGATTGCTAGGTCAGTTTTCAAAGCGGTTATGGTTGGCTTTAGAGCCATTATCGCAAGTACAGCCAATGCGGCTGTGCCGATAAAGCCCCAGTCGAAAAGCGCCTGGAGCACGGAATTATGCGGATGATTCCAAAAGCCTGATGAGCTCTCCATGCTGTACCGGAACTGGCTCTGACCATAACCAAAGAAGGGCTTTTCCAGAACCGCTCGAAATGTCTCGATCCACATATCGATACGGCCACTGCTAAACTCGGAACCTGAAGTATAGGTTGGATCAAGCCGCGATAATATTGCAGTGATTCCCCATCTCGGATCGGGCACAAAAATAAGGGAGGCCAACGCTGCCAAACTGAGGCTAAGCGACAATTGTCCTAATATCACCAGTCGGCTACGATTTCTTGAGAAGAAAACCGCACAACAAAGCACTGCAAGCAAGCCGCCCGTAGCCGCGCGTCCGCCGCTTGTGAATACACACCAGATACCGAGTGTTGCGATGGTAAAACCGATGATCGCTTCTTTGCGAGACTGCGATACGGCAAGGAAGCCTGCGCCAATCCCGGAGGCGGTTAGACCGTAAAACCCAAGTTGGCGAATGTTGGAAATACCTGCGCTGACCTGAGCCCAATTGAAATTCAGATTATCGTGTTGACTCAGCGCGAGACCATATACAAGCACGAAATAGAGAGCGGCACCAAGCGCCAATGACCACAAGGCAGCGCCCCGCAATTCTTGCCATTCACCGCTGAAACGCTCATAGAAAACCGCCAGAAAGAGCAAATGTAGACTGGTGCTTAGCAGGCCAATAATGGCAAACTCTGGCACGGCATTGGCCAAAGCCGTCGCGGCGAGAGCTGCTAAGCCAAAAATAGCAAATGCCCCTCTGACAGGCTTTCTTAAGCTGTGCCAGATTTTCAAAGGCTTGCTACCGCAGCTGATAGCCAGTCCGATTGTAAGGACCTGAACGACCATAACTGGAACAGAAAGATGCCGTCTGATCAGGAAGGTGTATTCGACCTGCCATGTGGTCAGCGCAAAAACGGGCGCGGCGAGCAGTAGCGCGAGGCACGCGAGCTTAGCGGCCAAATGAGGCGACAATGCAGGCGCATCGCTGTGCGGCTTTGACAGCGCAGCAGCGGGCACGGTCATGCCGCTTTTTCCCTCATTTACATCCATTATTCGCCCTTCTTTATGAAGCGCGTAGTTCATGGACAATAATGGTTAATGTTTGATCAAGGGCTACGCATTTCTCGCGCACAGGAAGCGCTTTGTGCGCCGTTACTGGTTGCCGCTCTTTACCAAACGACAATCGCCTTTCCATTCGGGCCATAAGCGCCTAGCGCGGCCACTTCGTTTAATGAGTGAGGCCCGCGGGCAATGCAGCACGATCAAAGAGCTGGACTGGCCTATGCGGCGGCGGGCTTTGTCATTTTGTCGATTGGCGATGCTGTGATCAAAAGCATGGCCGGTGAGTGGCCTGCGGTTGCGGTCGCTGCTTTGCGCTTTTCGATCGGCGCGCTGGGCCTGTCGGTGCTGCTGTGGCGCAGCGAGGGGCGAAGCGCATTTGTGCCGCAAAACCTGTGGCTCCAGGCGGCGCGCGGGCTGTGTCTGGCTTTAGCGAGCCTGTGTTTCTTTTCAGCGATTTACATCATGCCCTTGGCTGAGGCGATGGCGATCGGCTTTCTCGCGCCCGTGCTGACGCAGGTGTTTGGCGGGCTGATTTTGGGCGAGAAAATTCGCCCCGCCGCGTGGGCCGTCTCGGTGATCGCTTTGGCGGGTGTGATGATGATCTTGCGGCCCAATTTGGCGGAACTCGGGCTTGGGGCGCTATTGCCGCTGGTATCGGCAACCTTCTTTGCGCTGATGATGGTCGCCAACCGGGCGAGCGCCGGGCAGGGCAGCGCCTTGTCGATGCAGGTGTTCGTGGCCGGGGTGGCATCGCCTATCCTAATTATCGCGGCGGTTGGGGCGAAATTCTCTGGCATTCCAGAGCTCAATTTCGGCTGGCCAAGCTGGGATGTGATCTTGCGCTGTGCAATTGTCGCCGTCACTGCCAGCAGCGCGCATTGGCTCGCCTATATTGGCACATCCAAAGCGGGTGCCTCGCAAGTGGCCCCGGCGATCTATGTGCAGATGCTGGTCGCGATTGCGCTAGGGTGGTGGTGGTTTGGCGATGTGCCTGATCTGCTGACCCTAGGCGGTGCTGGGATGATCATTGCGGCTGGATTGTTCCTGTGGTGGGACAGCCAAAGCTCGCCCAAGCAAAGCGCCAAACGGCCCAGCTGAGCAGACAGGCTCTTGAAGCTGAGCCATGACCCGCTACAGGGGCGGGGCAAGCAGCAGACACCGCCGAAACGCATCAGTGCTTTTGGCAAGACGATATTCATCCACTGCCGCCTAGTTCCAGCGCCGGATAAAGCGTGTGAGATGGGACAGGCGCGCCAGCAGGGGTAAGAGACGAGACTATGTGCGGAATCATCGGAATTGTTGGGAATGAGCCGGTCGCAGACCGCCTGGTCGATGGCCTCAAACGCATGGAATATCGCGGCTATGACAGCTCCGGCGTCTGCACCATCGATAATGGTCAACTGGTTCGCCGCCGCGCGGAGGGCAAGCTCGCCAATCTCGTCAAAGTGTTGAGCGGCGATCCCGCGCCCGGCAATGTCGGCATTGCCCACACCCGCTGGGCCACGCACGGCGCGCCAACCGCCAGCAACGCGCACCCGCATGCGACCGCTGAGGTTGCAATCGTGCACAATGGCATCATTGAGAATTTCAAGGAGTTGCGCGCTGAATTGGCGGCTGAGGGCCGTGTGTTTGAAAGCGAAACCGACAGCGAAGTGGTCGCGCATCTGGTGTCCTCGCGCATTGAGGCAGGCATGTCGCCTCAGGAGGCTGTGAAAGACGCACTACCGCGTCTGCGCGGAGCCTTTGCGCTGGCGATGACATTCCGCCAGCACCCGGATATGTTGATCGGCGCGCGGCTCGGCTCTCCGTTGGTGGTCGGATACGGGCCAGAGGGCGATGATGCAGAGATGTATCTCGGCTCAGATGCGCTGGCGCTCGCGCCGCTTACACAGCGTATCTCCTATCTCGAAGAGGGCGATTGGGTGGTGATCAAGCGCGACAGCGCGCAGGTCTATAACGTCGAGAACAAGCCGGTGACCCGCGATATCCAAGCCTCTGGCGCGACAGCGGCGGCGGTCGAAAAGGGCAATTTCCACCACTTCATGCAGAAAGAGATTTTTGAGCAGCCAACCGTGGTTGCGCAAACGCTCAGCTCTTACCTGCGCCAGGCGGACAACACCGTTGCTCTGCCTCAGCTTGATTTCGATATCTCGCAGATCAAGCGCCTGACCATCGTCGCCTGCGGCACCTCCTTTTACGCCGGAATGGTCGCGAAATACTGGTTTGAGCAATTCGCCCGCGTGCCGGTCGACATCGATGTGGCGAGCGAGTTTCGCTATCGCAATCCGGTGCTGGAGGAAGGCGGCCTGGCGCTGTTTATTTCTCAGAGCGGGGAGACCGCCGACACGCTCGCGGCGCTGCGCCATTGCAAGGCCGAGGGGCAAACCATCGGCGTCGTCGTCAACGTGCCGACCAGCTCCATGGCGCGCGAGGCGGACCTGCTACTGCCGAGCCATGCCGGGCCGGAAATCGGGGTCGCCTCGACCAAAGCCTTCACCTGTCAGCTGGCCGTATTGGCCGCGCTTGCGGCGCATATGGCGGTGAAGAAAGGCCTGATGAGCCGCGAGGAAGAGGCCGAGGTGGTGACCCATCTGCTGGAAGCTCCCGCCGCGCTTAACGAGGCGCTGGACCATGATCAAGACATTGCCAGCATGGCGCATCTGATCGCGCCGGCCCGCGATGTGCTCTATCTGGGACGCGGGCAGGATTATCCGCTTGCATTGGAAGGCGCGCTAAAACTCAAAGAAATCAGCTACATTCACGCCGAAGGTTACGCCTCGGGCGAGATGAAGCACGGCCCAATCGCACTGATCGACAAAGACGTGCCGGTGGTGGTGATCGCGCCGTCCGGTCCGCTGTTTGAAAAGACCGTCTCCAACATGGAGGAAGTGCGCGCACGCGGCGGGCAAGTGGTGCTGATCTCTGATGCGGAAGGCCTGGCGCAAGCGGGCGAGGGCTGCATCGCGACGATCGAAATGCCCGTGGTTCACCCGCTGATTGCGCCGCTGGTCTATGCCATTCCGGTGCAATTGCTGGCCTATCACGTCGCCGTGGTGAAGGGGACCGACGTTGATCAGCCGCGCAATCTCGCCAAATCCGTGACAGTTGAGTGAAGCGCCAATGAGCCAACCCTTTCAGGATTTCGATTTCACAGGCTTTTGGGATGATCACGAATACTATCGCAAGGAATATCTGGAGCCACCACCAACTCCCGGAATGATTGCAGAGATTGAGCGCGAACTCCGATACAAACTGCCCGCGTCTTACATCACGCTCATGAACGTGCGGAATGGCGGCGCCCCCACGCGCACGAACTATCCGACAACCGAACGCACGAGTTGGGCAGAGGACCATATCGCCATAAGCGCTTTCAAGGGTATTGGACGGGAAAAGATGTGGTCGCTATGTGGAGACATTGGTAGCGGCCAACTTCTCACGGAGTGGGGTTACCCTGATCTCGGAGTGTATTTCGGCGATTGTCCTTCGGGAGGTCACGACATGATAGCGCTCGATTATCGCAAATGCGGCGCAAATGGCGAGCCAGGCGTGGTCCATGTCGATCAGGAAATCGACTACCGGATCACAACATTGGCTCCCGATTTTGAGACTTTTGTGCGCGGCTTGTATGTCCACGAATATGACGACGATGACTGACCTTGTAACCGTCGAGGGCGGCTGCCATTGCCGCGCCGTCCGCTTTCGCGCTCAGGCCGAGCGCGAGCCGAAAATGCTGCGCTGCAATTGCTCGATCTGCGCGGTTTCCGGCTATCTCCACCTGTTCATCCCGCATGACCGGTTTACGCTGTTATCCGGCGAGGAAGCGCTCACCTCATACCGTTTTGGTTCGGGCGAGGCGGAGCATTTGTTCTGCAAGATCTGCGGCACGAAAAGCTTCTACCAACCGCGCTCTCATCCCGAGGCGTGGAGCGTCCATCTCGCCTGTCTTGATGACAGTAGCAGTCTAATGCCGGAAATTCGCGATTTTGACGGCCGAAATTGGGACCGAAGCAAGCTGTAACAAGCATTTGCAGCTCATAGCGCGTCAGGCTCGTCAGGCCGCAATTCCCCCTAAGTCCGTGTCTTAGTTTACTTCATACTAACCTTTGCTGGATAGCCGCGGGGGTGTGATGGAAGATGATGTCCCCCCGCAGCCTGCCAATCGCCGGTTGTCTATGCTTGCTGTGCTGGGATTAACCGGGGCAGGCGATAACGATTGGGCGCGGCTGCGCGGCCTGCAATACTCGGGATTGTCGGCGCTCACCTTCTTCAGAACCTACATTCACGCGATCATGGGCCTGTTCACGGTCCAGATTTACTCCAGCAGCATCAGCCTCATTTGGCTGGCGTTCTGGTGGGTTGCCTTGGTCCTGCTGCAGATCCGCGGGGTCCGGTTTGACCGGACTTTGGCCGATGCCGAATATCGTAAGCTGTCGCGCAAGGAATTTTATGGGCAGGCGCTGACACCACTGCTCTCTGGGGTGCTGTGGGCGGTGCCGATCCTGGTGTTTGCGCCGTACGGCTCGTTACCAGACCTGATGACGCTACTCGTCGTGGTGGCGACATTGGCGGCGGCATCGATCTATTTCTATGCGGCGGCCCCGCTGGGGATCTTCGTATTCACCCTCACCGTCGGCGTGGCTGCGGTCACGCATCTGGCGCTGCAGGGGCTTTGGACGGTCGCGCTTGCTGGGACGTTCTACGGCATCAGCTGCCTGTTCGGCACGATCGAGGTGGCGCGTACCTATCTGACCGCGCGGATCGCAGAAAGCAGCGTTGCGGAAAAAGAGCAGGTCGTCTCCCTGCTGCTACGCGAGTTTGAAGAGAACGAGGCCGATTGGCTGTGGGAAGTTGATACAGCGCGGCGTCTGCGCGGCGTTAGCCCGCGCTTCGCTTATGCACTTGGCTGTCCTCAGGCCGAGGCAGAACGCCGCCCGCTGCTCGAACTGATCGCTGGCGATACCTGGGAAAGCGGCAAGTTTCCAACCAGCTTGCATGATCTGGCGGAGCGGCTGAAGCATTGCGAGAACTTCTCCAACCTGCTGGTCCATGTGACGATCCGAGGCGAAAAGCGCTGGTGGGAGCTGTCTGGCACGCCAATGCGCGATGATCAGAACCGCTTCGTCGGTTTTCGCGGAGTTGGCTCCGATGTGACGGAAGCGCGCGCCTCGTCAGAGAAAATCGCTTACCTCGCGCGCTATGACACGCTCACCTCATTGCCCAACCGTTTGCAGCTGACCGAGGCGCTGGGCGATGCGCTGGTGTTTGCGGAGCAATGGCGCACACGCTGCGCGCTGCTGATGGTGGATCTCGATCGGTTTAAGGCGGTGAACGATTCTGCTTGGCCATATGGTCGGTGACAAGCTGCTCGCTCAGGTGTCGGCGCGGCTTCAGGCTCTGATGGGACAGGATCAGATGTGCGGCCGATTGGGCGGCGATGAATTTGCGATTGTGCTGCGCGATGTCAGCGACCGAGAGATAATTCGCACGACAGCCAACCGCGTGATTGAGGCTCTGACAGAGCCGTATCAGGTCGATCAGCACACGCTTTACGTTGGCGCCAGCGTCGGCTCAGCAGTGGGTCCGCGTGACGGCAAATCGGTCGAAGAACTGATGCGCAACGCTGACCTTGCGCTCTACCGCGCTAAGGATGCCGGCGGCGGCGAGCATTTTGACTTTGAACCAGTGCTCCACGCCTCTGCCGAAGAACGCCGCCAGCTTGAGGTGAGCCTGCGCAAGGCGCTCGACCGTGATGAGATGGTGCTGCACTATCAGCCGGTCGTTGACGCCAACAGCGAGAACATCGTCAGTTTTGAGGCTCTGGTCCGCTGGGACAGCGCCGACCACGGCTTTGTCAGCCCGGGTAAATTCATCCCGCTGGCCGAGGAAACGCGCCTGATCGTACCGATTGGCAAATGGGTCCTGCGCGAGGCATGCCGCGAGGCCTGCAATTGGCCCAAGCACGTGCGGGTAAACGTCAACGTATCACCAGAGCAATTGCTGGAGCCGGATTTCTACGAGGATGTCGTCGCCGTTCTGGCAGAGACGGGCCTGCATGCAGACCGGCTTGAGGTCGAGGTGACTGAGAGCATCTTCCTGCGTGATGCCTCCATCGCTCGCAAAGCTCTGGAACAGATCATGGCGCTGGGTTGCAGCGTTGCGCTCGATGACTTTGGTACGGGCTATTCATCGCTCGGCTACATCCGCAAGCTCAGCTTCTCGACGATCAAGGTCGACCGCACCTTTGTCCAGGGCGCGGCGCAAAACAGCTCTGAAAGTCTGGCGATCATCAATGCGGTGGTGGCGATGGCGAAGAGCCTCGACATGACCACGACGGCGGAAGGCGTGGAGACCATTGAGGAAGCCAAGCTCATCCGCGAGATGGGCTGTGACAAGATCCAAGGGTTCTATTTTGGCCGTCCAATGCCGAAGAACGAAGCGCTGCGTCTGTTCGATGCAAACGGCGGCGACGACGAACGCCAAATCGCCTAAGCGGTTTAGACCAAAGCTGCGATCGCGCTTTCAAACAGCATGCGGCCATCGGTGCCGCCTTGGGCATCCTCAACTGCGCGCTCTGGGTGAGGCATCATGCCTAGCACATTGCCGCCTGCGCTCAGCACGCCTGCGATATCGCGGCGTGAGCCGTTGCAGGGTTCGGCATAGCGGAACGCGACCCGGCCATCGCCTTCGATCCGGTCGAGCGTCTCTTCGTCAGCGAAGTAATTGCCATCGTGGTGCGCCACGGGAATGTGGACGGTGCCTTTGCCTGCGTAAGCGCGCGTGAAGGCCGACTGCGTGTTCTCCGCGATCAGCGGCACGGTGCGGCAGATGAAGTTCTGGCTGGCGTTGCGCATCAATGCGCCGGGCAGCAAACCGCTCTCGGTCAGCACCTGAAAGCCATTGCACACGCCCAGCACGGGCACGCCGCGATCCGCCGCGGCAATCACGCTGCGCATGATCGGGCTGTTCGCGGCCATCGCGCCAGAGCGCAGGTAATCGCCATAGGAAAAGCCGCCAGGAAGAGCGATAAAGTCTAGGTTATCAGGCAGCTCTGCATCGCCGTGCCACACCCGGATCGGCGCGGTGCCCGATACGAGTTCCAAAGCGCAGGCCATATCCCGGTCGCAATTGGAACCGGGGAAAGTGATCACAGCGGCGCGGAAACCCATCAGGCCGCTCCTGCTGTTTCCAGCTTCTCAATTGTGAAGTCTTCGATCACCATATTCGCGAGCAGTTTTTCGCACATCGAATTGAGCGCGTCGTCGCTTGTACCATCGGCCACGTCCATCTCGATCATCCGGCCAATGCGAACGTCTTCGACGCCTTCAAAGCCCATGCCATCCAGCGAATGGTGCACGGCGCGGCCCTGTGGGTCGAGCACTCCGGGTTTAAGGCGGACGAGAATACGGACTTTCATGGGCGGCTCACCTGATTACGCGCGTGGATGGGCGAATGATGCGCAGCCTATAGCGCAGCTCCGTGCTGGCGCAATCATTGCTGGGCAGCTTGCCCACTATCACGAGCGCTTTTTCGCGCTTGATTGGGCTAAGCCCTAAGGCGCGATGGTGTCTGGTAGGTCAGCGTCCTCGTGGACCACCAGCACTTCGACCGCTTCGTCAGCCTTTAGGTACTGCGCTGCGACATACTGAATATCTTTTGGAGTAATGCTCTTGAGTTCGCCAGGCGCATCGAGGAAACGCTGCAAGCGGTCAGACTGGCTTTGCGCATTGTCCGCCAACCCCATCCAACCGCCGAGTGATTTCAGCGCATTGTCATAGCTTTCCAGCATCGGCTGGCGCGCCCGGTCGATTAAATCAGTTTCCAGCGGCGCTGCGGCGAGTTCGCTGAGCATCGCGCGGATCGCTGCGCGGGTCGGCTCCAGCTCCGCAAAATCGACCGAAGCCGTCACGCTGAACGTGCCGTAGCCAGCGTAAATGCGGCTGGTGGAGCTGCCTGCGGACGGAGAATAGGCCTTGCCCAATTCCTCGCGCAGCCGCTCTTGCAATTGAATGCGCACGACGCGGCTGAGCAGCGAAAGGAGGAGCGCCTCGGATAGGTCGCTGTCATCGGTTGTTGGCCAGACCATGCGGACCAGAGCTTGGTCGGTTTCGCCAGTATGCGTCAGCGTTTGCAGGCCGCGTTTTGCGGTGAAGCCGCGCTTTCGAGCCTCGCTGCGCAGTTGGAATTCCGCCTCGCGGGTGGGCAGGGCGCCCAATGTGCTGGCTACTGCTGCGATGGCCACGTCGGGATCAAAGTCGCCGACCAGCGCAATTTCAATCGCGCCGCTTTCCAGCCGGTCGCCAATGTCGGCCTTCAATTGCGCGAAACTGCGCGAGAGAAACGCCTCTTGCGGCTGCAGGCTGAAGCGCGGATCGCCATCGGACAAGATCCCGCCCAGCCGATTGCTGAGCGCCCGCGATGGCGTCGCATCGAGATTGGCAAAGTAATTCTCGATATTCTTGGCATAGCGCTCTTCGCCTTCGCGCCGGTAACCGGGATCGGTGAGCGCGGCGGCGAGCAATTGCATCTGCAATTGCAGATCGCGCGGCGTGGTGCTGCCCGACATGCGGAATGCGTCCGTACCTGACCCGATGTTAAACCCGACGCTGCGTCCGGCGAGCACGCTTTGCAATTCGTCCTGGCTGTGCTGGCCAAGGCCTCCGGTCGCCAGCACGCTGACCATTGCTGTGCGCAGCGGATCGTCTGCAGTATCGAGCAAGGTGCCGCCATCCAGACTGACGCGGTAGCTCACGCGGTCCTTACGAATATCGGTGGTTTTGAGGTTCAGCCGCACGCCATTGGCAAAGCGGATCAGGCGGAAATCGAACCGGTCATCCACCGTGTCGGATATGATTTCACCCGGCGTGCCAAAGTCGCTGTAGGCAAAGCTCTGCTCGCCTGTGTCTTCGGGCGCGGCGATTTCTGCCGCCATACCCTCGGCAAGAGCCGCGCGCAAAGCCTCTTCGCCGCCCTCAGGCGCGCTGCGCCCTTGGAAGCGGATCAGCGGATCACCAGCGGTTGGCAGGTCCGCGATCAGCGCGGCGAATACGCGGCCCGGCGTGATGCTGGGGGCCAGCGCTTCAAACCGCTCAAGCCGGTATTTGGGATCGGTGGGGATGCGTTCTGAACCAACCAGCCGCAGAGCGGCATTGGCGAAGGCACCGTTGCTGCGCGTGTCCGCCGATGCGACGCCATTTTCCAGCGCGGTGCGCAGATTGGCGACTTGCTCGGTCACTTCCGCCTGGGTGAAGCCGAACTCCACCGCTTGGCGCACTTCGCGTAAAGCGGCGACGAGCCCTTTGCGCCATTCGCCATCGGCGCTGCTGATGGAAAGGCTGGTGGAGCGCGCGTCTTCAAACAGATCATTGCTGCTGAAGCCCGCACCGCGAAACGGTGCATCCTCGCCGCGCGCCAGGCGTGATAATCGCCGCCCGATAATACGGTAGCCAATGCTGCGCAGCAGCGCCTCATCGCGCACTGCCACAGTGTCTGGCCGGTCTTCCCACTCAGAAAAACTGGTCAGACTCACGCTCTCAGACAGGGCGGGATCGGTGTAGATATCGACTTCAGATTCGCGCTCAATCGGGATCGGCCCAGTGATCGGCTCAGCCGGGGCTGGGCCGCCTTGCCAATCGGCGAAGACTTCGCGGATCTTGGTTTCCATCATGGCGGCAGGAAAATCGCCGATGATCACCATCACCGTATTGGCGGGCACATAAGTGCGCTCGTAAAAGCCGCGCAGATCATCGGCGCTCGCGTTCTCAAGCACATCGAGCGTTCCGATTGGTAGGCGGTCCACAAACCGCGCGCCGGGGGCAAAGAAGGCCAGCTGATCTTCGGTCGCCTTTTGCTGGAAGCCGCGCCGGTCGCGCCGCTCCGCCAGAATAACGCCGCGCTCGCGGTCCACCGCATCCTGCGCAATGGTCAGCTCGCTCGCCGTCTCGCGCATCAGCATCAATGCCGTGTCGAGCAGGTCTTCCTCGTTCTTGGGCAGGTTGAGCATATAAGTGGTGGTCTCAAACCCGGTGGAGGCATTGGTGTCCGCGCCAAAGGCTAGGCCCTTGCGCTCCAGCAATTTGATCATCTCGCCTTCGGGAATATTGGTTGAGCCGTTGAAGGCCATATGCTCCACAAAGTGAGCAAGGCCGCGCTCGCTTTCGGTTTCATCGAGCGAGCCAGAGTCGATTTGCATCCGCACCAATGCGGTGCCTTCGGGCGTGGAGTTTTCGCGGATGATGTAGCGCATGCCATTGTCCAGCACGCCGAATACGAATCCGGGATCGACGGGCACGTCACTGGTTTCAAACGCCCAGAGCGGCTCCTCTTCAGCCTGCGCAGTCTCAGTGGCGGCCTGCTCCTGCGCCGCGAGAGACTGAACCAGAACGAGATTGGGAAGCGCAAGCAGCGCCCCTGCGATGAGCGCGCGTGAGGTAAAATTCATATGCTGAAATTGTGCCCTATGATCATTTAATGGTGGCTGCTTAGCGCATTAAAACTGAACGGGGCATTTTAATCGGCGCCGCAGGTGCCGCAAGGGCCCTGTGCCCGCCCGCAGCGCTGCGGGCTTGCCCGTAAAGCGCGAGGAAATCGCACGCCCGGATGGGCGTGCGGAAAACCAAACGCTTACTTTTTCGGCGGGGTTTTACCGCGCATCCGATTGCGATGGGTCGACAGGTCCAGCACTTCGCCGGGACCATTGTCTTCGTCCTGCAGTAGGCCGAGACGCCGCGCTACCTCGCGGTACGCCGCCTCTTCACCGCCCAAATCGCGGCGGAAGCGGTCTTTATCCAGCTTCTCGCCGGTCTTCATGTCCCATAGGCGGCAGCCGTCCGGGCTGACTTCATCGGCCAGAATGACGCGGCTGAAATCGCCATCGAACAGGCGGCCAAATTCCAGTTTGAAATCGACCAGGCGAATATCGATCCCGGCGAACATGCCGCACAGGAAATCATTCACCCGGATCGCCATGGACGACATGTCGTGCATTTCTTCGACGCTGGCCCAGTTAAAGCACGCAATGTGCTCCTCTGAGATCAGCGGATCGCCCAGCGCATCGTCCTTGTAATAATACTCAATCAAAGTGTGCGGCAGCGGCTCACCTTCTTCCAGGCCCAGCCTCTTGCAAATCGAGCCAGCGGCGACATTGCGCACGACGACTTCAATCGGGATAATCTCAACCTGACGCACCAATTGCTCGCGCATGTTCAGGCGACGGATGAAATGCGTCGGAATGCCGATATGGGCGAGGCGCGTGAACACATGCTCGCTGATGCGATTGTTGATCACGCCTTTGCCGTTGATGGTGCCCTTTTTCTCCGCATTGAATGCGGTCGCATCATCCTTGAAATATTGGATAATCGTGCCCGGTTCTGGACCCTCATAGAGGATCTTGGCCTTGCCTTCATAGATTTGGCGGCGACGGGTCATGCTGGGCCTCCTGGCTCGCGGGTATGAAGCCGCTGCTTAAGCGAATGGTGCCCGGGGGCGGATTTGAACCACCGACACGCGGATTTTCAATCCGCTGCTCTACCCCTGAGCTACCCGGGCATTCGCTGCGGCGACGGGTTTGGCGTTTGGCACGCTTTGCCCGGCGAGCAAATGAGAGCGGGCCTATGGCGCGGGCGGCGATGTTTGGCAAGAGGGAAATAGCCTCAGGCACAGGTTCTTTTGAGCTCAGCCTTGCTGTTCCCAATCCTCGCGCGCGATCTCTTCTGGGGATGCCGGGCGGCTGGGCAGGGCGTAGCCATCGCCAAACCACTTGGCGAGGTCGAGATCCTTGCAGCGCTGAGAGCAAAACGGAGTGAAGTCCTCAGCGCGGGCTTTCTTGCAGATTGGGCAGGATTTGATTTTGGTCATTTGGTTTTCCGCACGCCATCCGGCGTGCGATATCCTCGCAGTTTGCGGGCAAGCCCGCACTGCTGCGGGCGCCCAGTCGGGCTTGCGGCCACGCGGTGGCCGAATGGTGCCAGTTTTAAGTGCTTATGATTTGAGCGTGCGGGGCTTCAAGTGCAAGTTTGGGATCGGTCTCAATCCGCACTTCTTTGCCTGTGCGCCGCGCGAGTTCCACCAGCCATTCTTCCTTGAGCTTCGATTTGAGCGCCGGATGGACGGTCAGGAGCAATACAGCGCCCGTTCCCTCAGCATGCTCCGCCCTGCGCAAGGCCATCCGCGCGCATGCTCCAACCCGCGAGGTTGAGAATCGGTGGAGCAGCGATGGTCCCTCCAGCCTTGCGACGATCTGCACAAAGCCAAAGCCGTTCATCGCCGTGCGCTCATGCGGCCAATCATCGAGCGCTTCTTCCAGGGCCGCATCCACGGCCTTGCGTCCCGCCTTGTCTTGAATGGTCGGAAAATCGATCCCGATATTTCCTGCCAGATCAAACCAGCGCAGTGCTTGCGCGATGGCGGGGACGGCTGCCAATGATAGCTCTAACGGGCTGCCGTCACCGTCAATATCGATCAGTGTCATCGCAGGCGTAACACTGATGATCAGCGAGCCATGCCGGCGAAGTGGATTTGGCCAGAACTGGCCGCGTCCCAAACCTCTTCCCATAGGCCTGATGGGAAACGGCGCACTTGCTTGCCCGTCGCAAACACGGACGGCGGCGGGATATGCGGATTGTCGTCGGAGAAATATCGCGCTTGAGCCCGTTTGAAGCGGCCTCGTTCCGCCATCGCCTCGCGAGTTATGATCAAGCGGACGTCGCTGCCCTCGCTTGCATCGCGGGGAAGGCCGTCTGCGTTGATCTCAACCCCGCGCGGGCTCACGCACAAAGCGCGTGATGATCCGGTCTTGCGAGAGACGATCTTGGCCATCAAAATCGTTCGCGCGCAGTCTTTGCTCAGCCAAAACAGCTTAGCCGCCAGTATCTGATCGTTCTCGGTCAAGAGCGCGCGGGTCTCGCCGATCCCCTCTTCGACAAGCCACTCAGCCAATGGCAAATCCAGCCGATTTCAATAGAGCGCGGGTCTCGTACAGAGGCAGGCCCATTACGCTGGAATGGCTGCCCTTGATCCATTGGATCAATCCCTCGGCTGCGCCTTGGATCGCGTATCCGCCCGCTTTGCCGCGCCATTCGCCGCCCGCCAGATAGCTGGCGATCTCCTCGTCTGAGAGGACTTTGAAGCGCACCACATTCTCGCTCAGCCGCGTGCGGATACTGCCATCCGGTGCGCGCAGGGCGATCGCGGAGAGGACGACATGCCGCCGCCCGCTCATCAGCTTGAGGCAGGAACGCGCTTCGTCTTCGGTCTCGGTCTTGGGCAGGATGCGGCGGCCAACGGCCACCACTGTATCACCAGCGAGAATATGGGCATCGCCATCGGCGCTGACGGCCTGCGCCTTTTCCAGAGCCATGCGCGCGGCATAGTCGCGCGGTAGCTCGCCCTTGTGAGGCGTCTCATCGATATCGGCGGGAGCGACATCATCGGGCGCAATGCCAAGCCGCGCGAGCAGATCGCGCCGACGCGGACTGGCCGAGGCTAGGATGAGTTTGGGGGCGCTCACTCAGCGCACCTCAATATTATGGCGTTGGGCCAGGGCCTTGGCCGGGGCCGCCGCGTCCAGGCATAAAGCGATAGGTGATGCGGGCCTTGGTGAGGTCATACGGCGTCAGCTCGCACAGCACTTCGTCGCCCACCAGCACGCGGATACGGTTCTTGCGCATTTTGCCAGCGGTGTGGCCGAGCACTTCGTGACCGTTTTCAAGCTCGACCCGGAACATCGCATTGGGAAGCAGTTCGACGACCTTCCCGCGCATTTCGAGGAGTTCTTCTTTGGCCATGTATATCCTTATGCAAACAGCTTTTCTGAGTAAAATCACTCATTCAGGTCGCGCGCTTTAACCCCGCCGAGAACAAAATGGAAGTCTCGTGCGTTAGGGGCGGTGAGTTGATGCGCGCTGTGTGCGTCTTTTGCGCGACACATTGTGATGCAAATCGATACAATTCAGGTGCTTGTCCGCGGGCACCTTATCCCTGAAGGGGACAAGATGAAATTCTCCCAATTCCTTTTGTCTTGGGCTAGCCTCGCCGGGTTGGCCAGTATGGCCGCCTCGCCCGCATTGGCTCAGCAGCAGCGCGATGTTCCTGAAAGCGAACAGTCCGACATTGAGCTTGGCACCACCAGCGGCACGCCCTCTGGCGGCGAAATCGTTGTCCAAGGGCGGCGTTTGCGCGGCCAATTGGATGTTGAGCAGGCTCCGCTGCTGGAGCTGAACGCGGAGGACATTGCTGGCGAAGGCGTGACCTCAATTGCCGATCTGGTGACGCAAGTGACCAATCAAACCGGCTCTGCGCGCGGGCGCGGCGGCGGCGGGCGTCCGGTCATTCTGGTCAACGGCATTCGTATCGGCAGCTTTCGCGAGCTGCGATCTTATCCGCCTGAAGCGCTCGAGAAAGTCGAGGTGTTTCCAGAGGAAGTGGCGCAAAGGTTCGGCTTTTCGCCCGATCGCCGGGTCATCAACCTGATCCTGAAGGAAGACTTCTCCAGCCGCGAGATTGAGCTGGAATTTGAAGGGCCCTCTAGCGGCGGATATATCGCGCTGGAGCAAGAGCTTGGTTATCTGAAGATTGCCGATGGCGGGCGCTTCAATGCCAATTTTGAAGCGCGCGATCTTTCGCTGCTGACGGAAAGCGAGCGTGACCTGATCCAGACGCCGGGGTCCATTTCAGAGCTGGCGAGCGATCCCGATCAGGCCGAATTTCGCTCTTTGATCGCGGACAGCCTGCAATTGGAGGGCAGCCTCAGCTGGGCCAAAGCCATCGTCGACAGCGGCACCTCGCTCAGCGCCAATATCAATTACACCCGCAATCAGAGCCGCAGCCTGTCTGGGCTCAATATCGTTGAGCTGGAAGACGGGGCGGGGAACACCTTGCTGCGGACCTTTGGCGAGGATGATCCGCTGGAACGGCGCGTTTCCGCCGATACCTATCAGGCCTCTGGATCATTGACCCGCCCGCTTGGCGCATTCCGCCTGACCGCGACCTTCGATGGCAGCCGGATCGATAGCGAGACCGAGATCGATCAGCGTTTTGACACGCAGGCGCTTCAAGACGCTGCGACGGCAGGCACGCTAGCGCTGGATGGAGCCCTTCCGACTTCGGCAGAGGCGGGCTTCGAAACGGCGCGCTCGCGCAATTGGACGGCAACATCGAAAGTGACCGCGCGCGGTCCGCTGGCGGACCTGCCCGGCGGCGAATTGCTCGCGACTTTCGATGCCGGATACAGCTGGGATCGGATTGAGAGCAGCGATACGCGCTCGCTCGTAGACACCAGCCTGACGCGCGGCGATCTGGAGGGCGGGCTCAACCTCGTCATTCCGATTACCAGCACCCGGACCGGTTTCGCCGATGCGCTCGGCAGCTTTACGTTGAATGCGCAAGTGGGCGCGGATTACCTGTCTGACTTTGGCACTTTGACCGATTGGACGGCGGGCCTCACCTGGGCGCCGACCGGCAATCTTGACCTAACCGCGACCTATATCGAGCGCGAGGTTGCTCCGTCGCTGGGCAATCTCGGCAATCCAGAGATCATCACGCTCAACACGCCGGTGTTCGACTTTGTGAATGGCGAGACTGTGCTGGCGAGCGTCACCACCGGCGGCAATCCCGATCTGCTGGCTGAGACGCAGCGCGACTGGCGCTTTGCCGCCAATTGGTCGCTGCCATTCTGGCGCGGCACGCGGCTGGGCGTGGAATACATCCGCAATCGCTCCGATGATGTGACCAGCAATTTCCCGGTGCTGACCGAGGAGATTGAGAACGCATTTACGGACCGTGTCACGCGCGATGCGGATGGCACACTTGTGGCGCTGGATCGCCGTGCAGTGACCTTTGCTGAAACACGCGCTGAGCGGTTGCAATTCTCGCTCTTCACCCGCGGCAGCTGGGGCGGCGCGCGTCCTGGCGCTGGCCGAGGCGGTCGTCCGGGTGGGGGCGGACCGCCCGGCTCAGGAAGACCAACCGGAGCAGGCGGACCTACAGGTGGCGGCAGGCCTGATGGTGCAGGACGCAGAGGCGGCGGCGCAGGCGGGCCGCCTACCGCTGAGCAGCGCGAGCAATTCATGGCATTCCGAACGCGCATCTGCGCCGATGATGGCTTGGATGTTCTGACTCGCTTGGTCGCGGCGGTGGAGGCTGGCGAGGACACCTCGGACATTCTGCCAAGCTTCAATCCAGAGCGTTTTGGCCGGATGCTGTCACGCGCCCGCGATGAAAATGGTGAGATTACGCCGGAGCGGATTGCTCAGTTCCGCACACGCTTTTGCAGCATGGACCCCGCGATGATGCGCGGTGGCGGTGGCGGCGGCGGCGAGCAAGCAGGCGCGGGGCAGGGCGGCAGACCGCAAGGTGCTGGCCGACCTCCTGGCAATCCGCTCGCCAGCGGCTTTGGCCGTGATGGGCGCGGGCGCTATTTCGTAAACCTCACCCACACGCTTGAGCTGGCGAATGAAATCCTGATCGCGCCGGGGCTCCAGCCGCTCGATCTGCTCGATGGCGATTCTACCAGCTCCTTTGGTCAGGCGCGCAATGCGACCCGGCTGGAGGGGGGTATTTTCCGCAATGGCATGGGGATGCGCATTTCCGGCCGCTACACGGGTAGCGCCCGGATCGATGGCTCCACCCTGCTTGGATCACCCGATCTGTTCTTCGATGACCTCGCGACCGTCGATCTGCGCGTGTTCAGCGATCTTGGCCGAATACTGGGTAAGGACGAGGGCTTCCTGAAAGGCTTCCGCATCGCCCTGCGCGCAGACAATATCTTTGATGCGCGCCGCAGGATCACCGACGGCAATGGCAATACGCCGATTAATTTCCAGCCGCAACTGATCGACCCAACAGGCAGGTTTGTGGGAATTGACCTTAGGAAGGTGATCTAAACGTCGAGCTTGGGAAACATCCAGCGGCGCATGGCGCTCGGCTTGAATGGTTTCCACGTGCCCTCTTTCTGGGCCAGCCGGTCAGCCATGGCGATCATCACCGATGGGTTGACGCCCAGCCCTAAGTGGCTGGCGTAAACCTCAATATTCTCACTCGGGAACTCGCCCTTTTTCTGCACGGAGCCGCGCCAGTGGACCACTCCGTCCGTCTTGGTCAGGATCGAGGTTGTCGGCACGGGCGGGGCAACGTCCAGTCCCTGGAATTGGCCATCGCGCAATTGCTCTGGCTCATCGCCGTTGAAGAATTTGAACAGGCGTGCTGCGCTGGTGTGATTGCGATCATCAGAGATCGGGCTGCCCAGGCTGATCACCAGGCGCACCTTCTCAGGATGCAATTTCGCCAGCTCGCGCGCGAGCACACCGCCAAGGCTCCAGCCGATCAGGGAAACCTTGCGCCCCGTGTTCTCAAACAGCTCCTTCAGCTGCGCTTCGATCACTTGCAGCAGCTCTTCATTCACGCGGACATTGCGGCCCGCGTCCCAGCCATGCGCATCATAGCCCAGATCCCTCAGCAGGCGGCGCATCGGCACGGTTGAGCTGTTGGTCGCCATGAAGCCGGGCAGGACCATCACGGCATGGCCATCGCCCTTGGGCAGCTGCGACAGCATCGGGCGCGAGGCGTAAAACGCGCCAAGCTCAAAGAAGGCGCGGCCTTCGGTCAGCGTCCAGAAGCGGTGCGGCGGCTTCGCCTTCGTTTCCTCAAGAAATCGATCAGCTTCCATGGCCGAATTTGGTGCGATGCTCGCCATTATGTGTTCTTCCCAACCCGTTTTTGTGGTGTTTTGCGTTTTGTCTTTGTTGCCGTTTTCTTGGCTAAGCGCTCGTTTGGCCGTCGCCTTTTTGGCTGGCGCTCGTTTTGCGGCCGCCTTGTTTGCTGGCGCTCGTGTCGTCGCCTTTTTCTTTGGTGCCGAAGCTGGCTACCGCAGATGCCGCCGCCAGCAGCTCTTCATAGCTGTCTTGCAGGCACTGCGAATAGAACTCTGGGTCCGGCATAATATCGCGGCACGCGGTGAAGCTGATATAGGCTTCATCGACATAGCTCTGCACGACGTGCGCCAGGCCCAATCCGTCGGTCAGGCAAATGAGAGAGAGCGCCATGCTCTCCATCCGCGCGCCCGATGAGTAGATATGCACGGGCGGGCCGGGCACATTGGTCACCACCGTATTGAACGGCATCGCGAGCTTGTGCGCGATGCTGACTCGGCTGAACAATTGCGCGCCCAGCGCCATGTAGAGCGCAGGATTGACCTTGCTCACTTCGGTCATGGTGCGCGCGCCCAGCGCATTCGTCATGGCTTTTGAATTGCTGGTCTGGCCGTAGACATATTCGAGCCGCTCTTTCGGATCGGCGATATGCGTGCCCAGCGGGGCGACCATGGCCGCGACCTGATTGCCCATATCGCCCTTCTCATCCTTGGAGCGGACGGAGATCGGGGCCATCGCCGTCATCGTCGATTTGGGCAGATCATCCTTGGATGTGAGATATTTGTGGAGCGCGCCGCCGATCACAGCAATCGCCACATCATTGACCTTCGCATCGGGCACGAGCGTGCGGATCGACTTGAATTTGCCCAGCGGGAACGCGCAGCCTTCAACGACGCGGTGCGGCGATATCGAGCGGTTAAAGCGGGTGCGCGGGGGCACCATATCGGTGCTGAGTTTGAAATCGCGGGCGATCAGCCCCTTAATCGCACTGGCCACGCCGGGAAGGGATTGCGCCGCGACCTGCGCCTGTTTCAGCGGGTTGAGCAGCGCGTTGATATAGGATTTGCCGAGCAGTTCCGCTGGGCCCGGCACTTTTTCCGGTTTCCAAGTGTCTGGCTTTTTCGGCGGCTCGACATCGGGCGTCATCGTGTGGAGCGCCTCCATCAGATCGATCCCGCTCATCCCGTCAATCGCGGCATGATGGACCTTCGTAACGAAGGCAAAGCAGCCGGGCGGATAGCCGCGGACATTGTCGAGCCCCTCGACCACGGTGAATTCCCACGGCGGGCGGTTGAGATCGAGCGGCCGAGCGTGGATGCGCGCGGCCTGAATGCACAGCTGGCGCCAATCGCCGGGCTTGGGCAGGGCGACGTGGCGCACGTGATATTCCAGATCGAAATCGGGATCCTCGATCCAATACGGATAATCCAAGTCAAACGGCACACGCACGAGCCGCTGGCGCATGGTTTTGGAGAGCTGCATCCGGCCTTCGATAAAGCTGAGGATGTCTTTAAAGCGGACAAACCCGCCGGGCGCCGTCGCCGGATTGTAGATCAACACGCTGCCGATGTGCATCGGCGAGTTCGGCGATTCCAGCGCTACGAACGATGAATCCATGCCTTGCAATTGGCGCAAGGGTTTCTCCCACAGGCCGGTCCGATATCGGGCGGCTTCGGCCTATTTTTAGGCTCTAGAAAGGAGCGCTATAGACATTTCCAGCGCGAGACAAGCTCACGCGCGCGGTAGGACTTACCCCTAGGGAAGGTGGTTTTGTTACATTATTCGCCGCAGAGCGTGCCGCGCGAGAGTACCGATACATCTGCCGTTCATCTGTATTGTCCTCTATCGACTACAGGTGTAATCAACAGGGTTTGGTCATGGTGCGTTTTGTTCTGGGTGCAGTGCTTCTATCATCAATGGGCGCTGTGATGCCGCATTCAGCAGCCGCGCAAACAACTGATAATCCGACGAGCCTTTGCCAGACTGCAGCGTCGCAGGACTGGTTTGAGGACGATTGGGCATGTGAAGTCAAAGGCGATGGTCTCGCCATTGCTGCGCCAAGCCAAACGGCAATATTGGCAGACACACTTGACGATTCCGTCGAGCAATTTGAGAGCTTTTTTGGGCCAACAACCACGAAGGTCGCGGTCGTCGGTGCTTCCCCATTGCCTCCTGAAGGCAAGCAGCTTCTCGAAGAGGCCGGATATGTGGTTCTTCCATGGATCAGCAAAGCGGCTCGCCAGCGATTGGTGCGAGCATCGGTAGAGCGTCAAGTGATGGAGCAAACGGCGGCTTTGCCCGAAGCGCAGCGTCAGGCTTTGCTGGAAAGGGCTCTATCGCAGCTGGAACAGGGCGAAGCAGACGACAACCAAGCGCCGTCACCGACGGAACTGGGCAGTTTGGCGCATGAGGCCGGGCATCTGTTGCTCAAGGCTATGATTGATGGCGCAAAGACGCTGCCCACTGGTCAAATTCGTTACGGTAGCTCCGCACCCGATTGGCTGGATGAACTCGCCGCAGTGCTGAATGAGAACGCGGAGCTGACCTCATCGCGCTACGACAGCGCGCGGGAGCGTCTTGCCGAGGGCAAGAGTCCTTTATCGTACACGCTCGAGGAATTTCTGACGATGGAGCACCCATCGCTGAAAGCTGCCGAATTGGTCCGAGCAAGGCAGGGCGGCGGAGGAAATGTCGCCATTGCGTTGAGCGGAGATGAGGCAAAACGTTTCTTGGAGCAGAGCGGCGGTGACCCGGTCCAATTCTATGTGCAGGCCCGCTTGTTTGCGGATTTCATGCTGGATGCGACCGGCAATCAGCAGGTCTTTCGAGAGATCACTCAGGCCTACAGCTCGGATGGCGATCTGGCTGACTGGCTGGAGGAGAACCACGCAGCTTACGGCCTGCCGAGCGATACAGACGCATTGGCCGTGCGATTGGATGAGTGGGTCGCTGCTCGACTGAAGCAGGATTTGTAGCTCAGGCGGTAACTTCGTTTAGAGGTTCTGAGCCGCCGCGACGCCGCTGGCCCAGGCCCATTGGAAATTGTACCCGCCGAGCCAGCCGGTGACGTCCACCGCCTCGCCGATGAAATACAATCCCGGCACGTTTTTCGCCTCCAGCGTTTTGGAGGAAAGCTCACCCGTTGCGACGCCGCCTATCGTCACCTCGGCTTTGGCGAAGCCTTCGGTGCCGTTGGGGGTAAAGCGCCAATCGGCGAGTTTGCGCTGAGCCTTTTGCAGAACTTTGTCGGGCACATTGCCAAATTCACGTTCAATTTTGAGGCGCTCGGCCAGCGCATCGGCTAGGCGGGCGGGCAAGTGCTCGCGCAGGGCGCTGCGGATGGTGGCACGCGGGTTTTTGGTCTTCAGATCGACCAGCCAATTGCCAGCCATCGCTGGAAGGAATTCGATCCCGATTTCCTCGCCATGCTTCCAATAGGATGAGACTTGCAGGATCGCCGGGCCGGACAGGCCGCGGTGCGTGAACAGCGCGGCTTCTTCAAATTCGACCTTTGACTTCTTGACGCCAGTGCGCGCGGTCACCGGCGCAGAAACGCCGGACAGCTCGCGGAACAATACGTCCTCGCCGCCCAGTGTCAGCGGGACGAGGGCAGGGCGCGGCTCCACAACTTTTAAGCCAAATTGCCGGGCCAGCTCATAAGCGTAATCCGTCGCCCCCATTTTCGGGATTGATGGCCCGCCGGTCGCCACCACCAGCGATTTAGCCCGCATCGCCTGGCCGTTTGCTTTGACTGCAAACTCGTAATTCTCTTCGTTTGGCTGGCCACCCGCGCCCTCCACCCTTCCACCCGGATTAGTGTCCGGTAGGCTCCGGGTGGAAGGGTGGAGGGCGCGGGTGGCTCCGGCATCGTCAAAAGACACTCTCACCACATCGCTGACATGCGCATCGCACAGCACATCAACTTGTCCGCCGTACTCCGCCGCTTTGCCGCATTCATCGAGAAGCATTTCGACGATTTGCTTGGCGGAGCCATCGCAGAACAATTGCCCCAAAGTCTTCTCGTGCCAGGCAATGCCATAGCTGTTCACCAGATCGATGAAATCCTGAGGGCTGTACCGGCTGAGCGCGGATTTCGCGAAATGCGGATTGGCCGAGAGGTAATTCGCCGCTGTCGTGCGCGAATTGGTGAAATTGCAGCGTCCGCCGCCTGAAATCAGGATCTTCTTGCCCGGCGCATTCGCCTTTTCCAGCACAGCCACGCGCTTGCCGCGCTTGCCCGCCTCTGCCGCGCACATCAGCCCGGCGGCGCCCGCGCCCAGAACGATCACATCATACTCTTGCATGGCCGCATCGATAGGCGGGTGTGCACGCAATGCCAATCACGCATTGCCAATCGCGCAGTGCGGTCCCTATCTGATGGGCATGGCCCGGACACCTGCTGGCACCTCTGACAACCCCCATGGGGCGGACCGCTTTAACGAAGAGCGGGCTGCCTATACCGTCGCGAGTGCGCAGCCCAATCTTGAGGCTGGCGTTACCGCGATCAGGGAGACGGTGAAGACCCTGAAACCGATCCCCGGCGTGTACCGTATGCTCGATACGCGCGGTGATGTGCTGTATGTCGGCAAGGCGCGCAGCCTAAAGGCGCGGGTGGCGAATTACACTCAGGTCAATGGCCTGTCGGGCCGGTTGCAACGCATGGTCAGCCAATGCCGCGCGATGGAGATCATCACCACCAATTCGGAGGCTGAGGCGCTGCTGCTCGAGGCGCAGCTGATCAAGCGGTTTCGCCCGCCGTTCAATGTCCTGCTGCGCGATGATAAAAGCTTTCCCTTCATCCTGCTGCGCAGCGATCATGAGTTTCCGCGCATTCACAAGCATCGCGGCGCGCGCAAGGCCAAGGGCAATTATTACGGGCCGTTTGCCAGCGCGGGCAGCGTGAACACCACCCTCAACGCGCTGCAAAAGCTGTTCCTGCTCCGGTCTTGCACCGACAGTTTCTTCAAGAACCGCGACCGGCCATGCCTGCTCTATCAGATCAAGCGGTGCTCGGCGCCGTGCGTCGGCCGGATCAGCGAGCCGGATTATGACAAGCTCGTGGATCAGGCAAAGAACTTCCTAGCGGGCAAATCTGGGCAGGTTCAGCAAGACCTGGAAAAACAAATGGCCAAGGCGGCCGAGGAGCTCGATTTTGAGACCGCCGCGATCCTGCGCGACCGATTGCGCGCGGCGACCTTCATTCAAGGGAGCCAAGCGATCAACGCCAGCGGCGTGGGCGATGCCGATGTCTTCGCGCTCCATGCCAAGGGCGGGCAGGTCGGCATCCAGGCTTTCTTCATTCGCGGCGGGCAGAATTGGGGGCACCGCGCATTCTTCCCGACCCATACGAAGGGCGTGGAGGAGGATCAGATCCTGTCCAACGTCATCCTGCAATTCTATGAGGAAGTGCCGCCGCCGCCGATGATCTTGGTCGACCGGGAGCTGCCGGAAAGCGAGTTGATCGAGGCCGCGCTATCCGAAGTGGCCGACAAGAAGGTCGCGCTCTCCGTCCCGCAGCGCGGCGATCGGCGCAAGCTGATGGAGCAGGCGAGCCGCAATGCGGTGGAGGCGCTGGAGCGGCGGCTGGCCGAGACTGGAACGCGGGCCAAGACCAATCGCGAAATGGCCGAATTTCTGGAGCTGGACGCCCCGCCGCAGCGGGTGGAGATCTACGACAACAGCCATATTCAAGGTGCGAAAGCGGTCGGCGCGATGGTTGTCGCCGGGCCGGAAGGCTTTGAAAAGTCGCAATATCGCAAGTTCAACATCAAGTCCGCTCAGACCAATGACGACTACGCGATGATGCGCGAGGTGATGGAGCGAAGGTTCACCCGCGCAATGAAGGACGACCCGGACCGGGAGCGCGAAGGCGTGTGGCCTGATCTCGTCCTGCTCGATGGCGGCAAGGGGCAGATGTCGAGCGTGCAGGAGGTGCTGGGCGAACTCGGCATTGAGGACCTGGCCGTGATCGCAATCGCCAAGGGTCCGCATCATGGCCGCGAGGGACGCGAGGTGTTCCACTTCCCCGATGGGCGAGAGAAGATGCTGCCGACCAATTCGCCGGTGCTCTATCATTTGCAAAACCTGCGCGACGAGGTTCACCGCTACGCAATCGGCGCACACCGGGCGAAGCGATCCAAAGCAATCACCGCCTCTCCGCTGGACGAAATTCCTGGCATCGGCCCCGCCAGAAAGCGCGCGCTGCTGCTGCACTTCGGCACGGCCAGCAAGGTACGGGCGGCATCGCTGCAAGACCTCCAACGCGCACCCGGCGTCAGCGATACAGTGGCGCAGACGATCTATGATTTCTACCACGCGGGTGGGTGAGGGCTGACGTCATTGGGCGGTTTATGGATTCCCGCCTTCGCGGGAATGACGAGGTTTGAGGCAATGTGCTTCTTCCCCTTTTCGTCATTCCCGCGCACGCGGGAATCCATTAATGCGGTCGTGTGAGCAACGACTTCAGTCCGACAGTTTACCTGATGGCTTCGGCCAAGCACGGCACTTTATATGTCGGCGTGACCTCCGACTTAATGACGCGAATTGCGCAGCACCGCGCCGAGCACATTCGGCGGGTTTACTACCAAATATGCCGTGAAGCGGCTCGTCTGGTTCGAGCAGCATTCGACTATGGAAACGGCGATCACGCGCGAAAAGCGCATCAAAAAGTGGCGCCGGGCGTGGAAGGTCGAGTTGATCGAGCAGGCGAACGCTGAGTGGCGAGATTTGGCGCTGGATTTCGGGTTTGAGGCTTTGTGATTGAGGATACGTAGCGATGGATTCCCGCCTTCTCGGTAAGGACGAGCGAACCTCTCCTTTCCTACATCACCCCTTGCCATGCGCCCCTGAGCCCCTATCGATCTTGCGTTCATCTTCGCGTGATTATCACGGGGAATCCCAACTGACCGGAGCAATCCATGAGCGAGCTTCCCGCCACCACTGACGAGCACACCCAAGGCAAGCGCAACGCCTTCACCCGGTTTCTTGATGGGGTCGAATGGCTTGGCAATCTGCTGCCGCATCCGGTCACCTTGTTTGCGGTTCTGGCGCTTGGGATTGTGTTGCTCTCCGGTCTGCTCGGCTGGATGGGTGTCGCGGTGGAAGATCCGCGTCCGCTCGGCGCAAGGGGTGTGGCCGAGGATGGAATGATCCGCGCGGTTAGCCTGATGGACGGGGATGGAATCCGCCGCATCTTTACCGGCTTGGTCGACAATTTCACCGGCTTTGCCCCGTTGGGCGTGGTGCTGGTCGCGATGCTGGGCGTTGGGGTGGCGGAGAAATCCGGCCTGCTGTCCGCCGCTGTACGCAGCATGGTGCTCAATGCCCCGCCAAAGCTGGTGACGGTTGCGATTGTGTTTGCGGGCATCGTCTCCAACACCGCCTCTGAGGTCGGTTACGTGGTTCTGATCCCGCTTGCTGGCGCGATCTTCTATGCACTGGGGCGCCATCCGTTGGCCGGTATGGCCGCCGCCTTTGCCGGGGTGTCCGGTGGCTACAGCGCGAACCTGCTGATCGGTACGATCGATCCATTGCTGGCGGGCATCACGCAAGAGGCCGCCCGTCTGATCGCCCCTGACTACACGGTGGTCGCCACGGCCAATTGGTACTTCATGATGGCCTCTACGGTGCTCATCACGCTGATCGGTTCGCTGGTCACGATCTACATCGTAGAGCCGAAACTCGGCAAATATGATCCCTCGCTGGCTGATCCGACGATCCTGGATGATCGGATGATGGAACATGTGAGCGATGATGAGCGCAAGGGGCTCCGCTGGGCGGGCCTGGCGCTGCTCGGAGTTCTGGGCCTGATGGCGCTGACGCTGCTGCCGGATTGGGGTGTGCTGCGTAATCCCGACAATGGTGACCGGATCGACAGCCCGTTTTTCGACGGCTTCGTCGTGTGGATTCTGATCTTCTTCGTCGCGCTCGGCTATGCCTATGGCCGCGCGGTGGGCACGATGAAGACCGACCGCGACATTATCGACGCGATGGCCGCTGCGCTTTCCTCGCTCGGGCTGTACATCGTGCTGGTGTTCTTTGCCGCGCAGTTTGTCGCCTTCTTTGGTTGGACCAATCTGGGCGCGATCACCGCCGTGACGGGCGCGAATTTCCTGGTTGAGACCGGGATGACGGGGCCGGGCATCTTCTTCATGTTCATTCTCCTATGCGCGCTGATCAACCTGTCGCTCGGCTCTGCCTCGGCGCAATGGGCCGTTACCGCGCCGATTTTCGTGCCGATGCTGATGCTGGTGGGATACTCGCCAGAGGTGATCCAGGCGGCCTATCGGATCGGTGACAGCACGACCAATATCATCACCCCGATGATGAGCTATTTCGGGCTGATTCTGGCCTGGGCAACGCGGTATAAGAGCGATCTGGGCGTGGGCACGATGATTGCAATGATGCTGCCCTATTCGATGTTCTTCATCGCGTTCTGGTCGGTGTTTTTCTATCTCTGGACCTTTGTGTTCGGCCTGCCGGTGGGGCCGGGCTCGCCCACTTTCTACACGCCGTAACGCGCGATCAAACCTCGCGGGTCTGGCCGAGGATTAGGGCGCGCTTTGCGTTGATGGCATTGATGATGAACTCTATCAGCGTGCGGATGCGCGGCGTCTGCCTAAGGTCGGGATGGGTCAGCACCCACAATTCCTGCTGCGGAACCGGCGTCTGAGCGCCGATGCGCATCAGGTTCGGCTCTGGATCGGCCATGAAGCAGGCACCGCGGCTGAGCCCCAGGCCGCTGACCAAGGCGCGGTGCCGGGCGGTGATATCATCGATCATTAGCGCGATTGGCGCATCGGGATAGGGCGAGCCCGCCAGCCAGCTTGGATCCGTCGCAGCGGCGGAGGGTGCGATCCAGCGCAGTTCCTCCTCCGGCGTGCGCGCGAGGTAATCGCGGTCCGCATAATAGGTCACGCAATTGGGGAACAGCCATGCGGCCAACCAGATGGTCTGGCGGCTCCTGCGCCCCGCGAACGACAACATCCGCCTCGCTGCGATCCAGGTCGACAAAGCGGTAGCTGGTCTCAACCGTCAAAGTGATCGCCGGATAAGTCTCAGTGAATTCGAGCAATTCTTCCAGCAGTAGAAATTGCGCAATCGCCTCTGGCAGGGACAGGGTGATGGGGCCGGACAGGTCTTCGCCGTAAGCCTTTTGCTGGCGCGCGGCATCCAGGGTCAGCCGCTCCATCCGCTCCGCAACGCCGATCAGAGCCTCGCCCAGCTTCGTCGCGCGGTATCCGCCGGGCGCCTTGTCGAACAATTGTCCGCGTGCATCCTGCAAAGTGGCGAGGCGGCGCGAGACGGTCGTGTGGGTGAGGCCGAGCGAGGCCGCCGCTGAGCGCAATGATCCGCAGCGAGCTAGCGCCAATATCAGGCGGTAATCGTCCCAGTCATTCATTGGTGAGTGTCCATAACGGAACGTTTATGCACCAAAGATCGCGAAAATCTAGCCGGGACTTACTGGAATAGACCATTATTGGTGCGTGAACCTACCAATTGGAGTTTTTCTTATGACTTTCCTGCCCCGGCCCGGCTACGCATTCTCGCTCGCATCGGCGCTAACCCTAGGGCTCACCATGCCCGCCGCCGCGCTCGCAGAGGATCATGCGAAGCCGCGGTCCAATGCTCAGCCAGCGAGCGCGAAATCCGCTGATGCGGCAAAGCCAGCCAAGGATGTCGTGATCGAGTTGAAGGCTGGCCAAGTGCTGCAAGTGATCGCCTCTCAGGCCCGGCCCGATGGCGGCGCCGCGCGGCGAACCTATGCGCAAACCGCCTTCCCAATTGCTTCATCCTTCGGTTTTGCCCCGCTTGGCACGCTGGCCGTGAAACAGCAGGTGGTGAGCGATTTTGAACCAGAGGCGTTTTCGTTCTTCTCTTGGCCTAGTGAAGAGGCGGTCCAGAGCTTTGACAATCACCCCGATTGGCCAGCAATCAAGGCGACCCGGCCGGATGCTTGGAATGAGCTCAAAGTTTACAGCGACACGCTGGAGGAAGACCTCTCTTTGCGGTTCCGCCCTGACAAATACTACACGGTGGTGGCCGCGTGGTTCGATCCCGACAATCCAGGCGATTATGACCGTTATCTAAGCGGGATTGAGAGCGCGGTTGAACGCGCCGGCGGCCGGTTCATCTATAAGATGCGCGAACCAAGTTTTGAGGCGCATGCTTCCGCGCTAACCCCGCCGGGTCAGGTCACATTCGTCGAATGGGATAGACCGGATGGTTTTGCCGAGGTGCAAAAGTCGGACGAATATCTCGCCAATCGGCAATATTTTGCGAGCGGATTGGAGCGTTTCGAATTTTACTGGCTCGGCCTCCCGGACGCCTAAACCACGCACCGCCCACAAAAAACGGGGCAGGCCGCAAAGCCTGCCCCGCATTTTTCAATCGGAGAGAGTGAGGCCTGGATTAAAGGCCTTCGACGCTCTTGCTGACCAAGACGTTCACTGCAACGCGGCGGTTTTGCGCTTTACCCTGAGGGGTTGAGTTGTCAGCTGCCGGATCGGCTTCTGCCATCCCGGTTGGGGTCAGCATGCGATATGGCTTCCAACCGCACTGCTGCTGCAGATAGTTCACAACGCGGCTGGCGCGCTTTTCGCTCAGCTCTTGGTTGATTTCGTAGCTGCCGGTTGAGTCGGTGTAGCCGACCACCAGAAGCAGAGCATTGTCCATTGCATTGGCTTGCTCAGCCGCGCCGCACAGCTCTGCGCGCGCTTGGCTGGAAAGGTTGTACCGGCCAGTGTCGAAATAGACATTGGTGGTGCCTTTTATGTTGTATTGATCGATGTCACCAAAGCGGCCGCGCAGCGCCTCTGTTGCGGCGGCATTTTTCGTAATCGCTGCGCCTTGCTCGCCGAACTGCTGCTCGGTGCCGTTGCGGATCATCGAAGCGGTGCGCAGATCCTTGTTCTTCAGGTTAACGCGGGTGGCGACAAGACCGCCAGCCCATTCAACCGTCTTCACCGATACTGGTAGGCCGTTGAGCAATTGCTCAGAACCCAGCTTGTCACGGTTGAGACCCAGGAAGCCGCCTTTGGCGCGGATTTCGGTGCCATCGCTCAGGCGGATCGCTGTGCGCGAACCATCAACGGTGGTGACTTGAAACTCACCATCGCGGCGAGCCGAGATAAAGCCATCAATTTCTGGTCCTTCTGGCATGCCAGACAGATCAGCAGGCGGTGAGCCAGTGACCGTGGTCAGCACTTCGCCCTGTTGGGCAGGAACAGGCATAGGCTCTTGGCCGATTGCGCCGCTTGCCATGGGCAGGGCGATCACAGCCGACAGGAAAAGAGCGGTATGCTTCTTTGAAATGGCAGTCATTAAAGTACTCCTCAAAACTATGGCAGCCAGCCGTTCGTCGTCTCGGCATTTGTTAGACCGCCCCCTGTGATGGCGTGTCTGGCTACTAAAGCCCCCTCGAAAATTCGTGCACAACATGTGCGCTTAGATGCCGTTTTTTGGCGACATGTGGGGCCTGAGTGTCAGCCAAACCTTTCTGCCAGATGAACAGATCGGTCAGTTTCGTTAGTTGTACGGGTCGTTTGACCGCTTGCTGCGACGAACCGTTGCGACGAACCGTTGCGCGTTTGGCGATTGGATAGGCTTTGTCACAATTCGCGAAGAGGCATGCGCTGCAAGAGAGAATCGCTATCGGAGGCGTGGGGGCTGACTGGCGCTAGACCCGGCGGAAGTTCCACACCGCATTGAGCACGAAAACGAGCAGCCCCGCGATCACGGACACCAATATGCGCGCGATCATATAGTCGATCGGGGTCAGCGCCAGCATCACCGCCATCAGCGCCATGGTCGCGGCCAGGCCAATCGCGCCGTTTATGAGGAACAGAGCATATCCGCTGGCCAGCGCGCGGTCGGTGCCGCGGAAAATCCAGCTCCTGCCCAGGATATAGTGCAAGGTGTTGGCGACAGCGAAACCAATGCCAGAGGCGATCACCTCTCCCATTCCCGCGCGCTCGACCAGCAGCCACAGCACGCCAAGCCCGATTAGGAAGACCCCGGTGCTGACCACGGTGTTGCGCACCAGCATCCAGCCGACCCGCACCTTGAGCAGGCGCGTGATCAGGCTGCCGCGCGGGCGGCCATCGTGCGTCTCTTCGGTAGGCTCTGCCGCCGCGCTCACGCTGGGTGCACTGCGTTAGGTCGCGGAGCGCAGCCGGTCGGAATAGCGATCCGGGTCTTGCTCGCCGTCATCGGCCCACACGTCCTTGCGCGTCACAAACGGGTTGAGGAACAGGATCGGCAATTTCAGAAACAGCAGCTCTGAATGGATAAAGCCGTCAACCGTGCGCTCCCACCATTTCGGGTCGCGCTTGGCATTGTCGCGCAGCCAGCCGTCATAGGGCGCCCAATGGCTGGGCTCGTCCCGCTCGATCACTTTGAAGATCTTCACCAGGGCTGGGTCGGATTTCACAAACGGGTTTTTGAGCAAAATCTCGATCTGTTTGTAGCCGCGCTTTTCCGTCAGTGAGATGACCCGGCAAAGCCGCTCAAACAGCTCATCGCGTTCGATCACCGCCTGCGTGTCGAGCTTGTCGATGGAGGTGCCGAACATGATCTCGATAAAGCGATCAATATGGCCAAAGGTCCGGTCGAGGTGGATCGGATGCTTGCCCTGCAGCTCAAACCAGCGTTTGAACATGACGTAATGCTTGCGCTCATCCGCGCGGTGTTTCTCGATCATAGTGATCAGTGGATCGCCAGGTTCGCAGCGCGCCCGCACCGCCTCCAGCACACGGTCGAGCGCGGTGTAGCCGCGATGCTCATTGTAGATGTAGATTGACCCCAAAAGGTCCAGATAGCGCTGAGCGAAACCAATCGATCATGCCATTCTCCTGTAGAGTTAGGGTACGGCAAAAGCGGTGATTGACAAAGCTATGGCGCTAATACCGTAGCGCCCTGACCAATCAGTGCACGAAAACGCAGCCCAAAGCTAGGGCTTCCATTCCGCCCACTGCTAGCTCATCAGGTTCGTGATGCAAAACGGCGCCCCCGCAAAGGAGCGCCGTTAGAGAAAGTTGTTATTCAATTAGCTCTTAGCAACGGCTTGACCAGCGTCTGCCGCGACAAAGATGGTGCGGCGCTGCTATGGCGGTTTGCAGATGGGGAAAGAGGGTATTCGTCTTGATGAAGCGATCACTTGGTCTTGGCTATTTGGTTGGGCTGCTTGCTTTGCTGACGGCGTGTGTGTCTGCGGGAACGGTGCCAGATGAGCAGGCGCAGGCGCTGGCAAGCAGGCTGACGGGCGATCTGCTGATCGAGAATGTCACCGTGATCGATGCCGAGAACGGCCAGCGCGGCAATATGGATGTGCTGCTGTCCCAAGGTCTTGTGCAAAGTGTTGGCGAAGACCTCACCGCCGATGCAGCCCAAACGATTGATGGCACCGGCAAGTTTCTGATCCCCGGCCTGTGGGATGCGCATGTGCATTTGGCCTTTGAGAGCGGGATCGATCACCGCGTCTTCTTCCCCTTGTCGCTGGCGCATGGGATCACCTACCTGCGCGATACCGGCGGGCAGCTCGATCAATTGTCCGCCGCGCGGGCGGAGGCCGCCAGCAATCCTGTGACGCCGGATCTCTATGTCTCCGGGCCGCTGATCGATGGCGAACCGAGGGTCTATGATGGCAATGGCCGAGCGAATCTGTCGGTTGGCGTCAAGACGGCAGAGGAAGCGGCGGCGATGGTTGACCAGCTGGCCGATCGGGGCGCAGACTTCATCAAGACCTATGAAATGCTCACCCCTGAGGCCTTTGCCGGGGCGGTGAAGCGCGCCGGGGAGCGCGGACTGCCGGTGACCGGTCACGTGCCACTTTCGATGCGGGCGAGGCAGGCGGCGAGCGGCGGCCTTGAGGATATGCAGCACCTGCGCAATCTCGAGCTTGATTGCGTGGCCGATGGCGACGGCCTGCTGCAGGCGAGGTTGCAAATGCTGGCGAACCCGGACGCGCTCAGCGGCAGCGCGCTGCGCAGCGCCATTCACAGCGCTCAGCGGATGGATGCCATTCGCGCCGAGGATGATGCCGCCTGCAGTGAGCTGATCGCGGTGCTGGCGGCCAATAAAGTCGCGCAGACCCCGACGCTGGCCCTGAGCCGCCTGTTCAACCGCCTGCAATTTGGCCAGGACAATTGGCAGCAAAGCTATGGCCTGATGCCTCAGGAAATCGCCAAGACGTGGCGAGACCGCACCGGCGCAATTGGCACGCGCCAGCCGAGTGCGGACAGCTTGCTGTTTGACCAGTGGCTCTTTTCCATGGCGGGGCGTCTGCACGAAAGCGGCGTTCCCTTTATGGCGGGCACCGACGCGCCGATCGGCTTTTTGGCGCCCGGCTTTAGCTTGCACGAAGAGCTCGCGATGCTGGTGGAGGCGGGGCTCAGCCCGATGGAGGCCTTGCGCGCAGCGACCATCACTCCGGCGGCATTCTTTGGCTTGGAGGGCCAGCAAGGGACAATTGCGCCCGGCATGCTGGCGGATATGGTGCTGCTCGGGGCCAATCCGCTGGAGGATATCCGCAACACCGCCAAGATTGACGCGGTCGTCAGGAAGGGGCGCTATTTGAGCGCCGCAGACCTGGCCGCGATGAAGAGCGCGGTGGCCAATATCGAGTGACGCCGCTTGGGCGTGTGTCCATATCTCAGCGCCCGCCCACAACCACCATGCGGCAACTTTTCGCGCGCTTGGTTGACTTATTTGCGCCCATCACAGAGCCAGCGGCGAGATTTTTGCGCCAATTGGCATGGGACAGGAAGCGGTGATGAAAGCAACAGCGGCAATTTTGGACAGTATCGGCCACGAGGGGCCATACGCGCAAACCGCGCCTTTGCGCATTGCCGAGGTTGAGCTGGAGGCGCCGGGCGCCGATGAATTGCTGCTCAAGATTGAGGCCGCTGGCCTGTGCCACAGCGACCTGTCCGTGATCGATGGCAATCGCCCGCGGCCCATGCCGATGGCGATTGGCCACGAGGCGGTTGGGACAGTGATTGAGGCAGGCTCCAACGCTGCCGGACAATTCGCTGCCGGAGACCGCGTGGTCTTATCGTTCCTGCCGAGCTGCGGCCATTGTAAGCAATGCCTCTCTGGCGAGGGCTATATGTGCGGCCACGGCGCTGCGGCCAATGGCGCGGGCACCTTGCTGAGCGGCGCGCGGCGCATTTGCGAGCATGATCACGAAGTAAACCACCACCTTGGCGCCTCCGCCTTTGCCAGCCATGCGGTGGTCGACCGGCGCTCTGCGGTGAAGATCGATAGCGATATTCCGGTTGAGATCGCCGCTCTGTTTGGCTGCGCCGTGCTGACCGGGGTGGGCGCTGTGCTCAACACGGGCCAGCTGGAGGCGGGCGAGGCGGTGCTGGTCTATGGCCTTGGCGGTGTGGGCCTTGCCGCTTTGATGGGCGCACTGGCTGGCGGCGCGAACCCTGTGGTCGCGATAGACCCCATGCCTGAAAAGCGCGCGCTTGCGATCGAGCTCGGTGCTGCGGCGGCCTTTGCGCCCGACGCAGACGAGGCAGAGATCATCGCTGCATTGGGCGACAAGCCCGATCTGGTTATCGAAACTGTCGGCAAGGCGGCTGTGCTGGCGCAGGCCTATGCGGCGGCGCGGCGCGGCGGGCGGATCGTTACGGTCGGTTTGCCGAACCCGGCGGATATGCTCTCCATCCCGGCGGTTTCGCTGGTCGGCGATGGCAAGACCTTGATGGGCAGCTATATGGGATCATCGATCCCGGCGCGCGATATCCCGCGCTATATTGCCCTATGGCGCGCGGGCAGGCTTCCGGTGGAACGCCTGTTGAGCGGGACTGGTAAGCTCTCCGATATCAATGCGATGTTCGACAAGCTCGCCAGCGGCGAAGCCATTCGGCAGATCGTTATCCCTTAAGGCCGAGCGCGGATCGCCCGCAGCCCCTAGGAACGCCCATCACCCTTGCGAATTGGCAACCATATCGCGCTGAAGCGTCCGGCCCGCCAGAAGGTAATGCAGGGCCGCCCAGCCATAAATGCAGCTGAAGATCACAATCGACCACTGCAGCCCGCGCGCTTCCGCACTGGAGCAGGCTTCCATCGCCTGCAGTTCTGTACCGCCCAGCAGCGCCTTCGCCTCAGCGCCAAGCGAGAGCAGCGGCTTGCACGTCTCCAGCGTCAGCCCGAGCGCTTGCCCGTCGAGGAACATCGTCTTCAGCACCGTCGAGAGCACGCCAATGACCGGCGGGCCAAGGCCGTAGCCGAGCAAATTGACCACAAACAAAGTGATCGCCACCGAGGTTGCGCGCATTCTGCTATCGACCACCCCGCCTGAGACCGCATACATTGGCCCGAGGTAGAAATAGTGGATCATCGCGGCGACCATCAGCGCCGGAACCGCCAGCCACAGATTGGGCATCAGAAAGCCAAATGCGTAGAGCGGCACGGATGCTCCCATGCCAATCGCGGGCAGCCACGAGAGCGCATTGGGATATTTTTTGGAGATCTTGTCCGCCAGCCAGCCGGAACTGAACACGCCAATCGCCGCCATAATTCCCAAGACCACCCCGTAGAGCAAAGAGGCCTCTTGGATCGTAAGGCCGTGCGTGCGCAGCAGGAATGAGGTGGTGAACTGCGCAACGCCGTAGCCGACGAAAGAAGCGAGCGTCGCACCGAACACAATGTGCCGGTAAGCTGGCTTCTTGGCCAAAACGGCCAGCGCCTCTTTGAAGCTCGCCTTCTCCAGGCCCTGCAGCGCAGCGGGATCGGTGTAGCCGCGCGGCGGCTCTTTAATGCTGCGCCATACGATCAATCCCAATAGCATTCCTGGCAATCCAACGACGACAAAGGCCACCCGCCAACCTTCGACTTGTGACCAGTCCAGATCGCCAAACAGAGAGCCGATCCCGATTGAATTCACAAACGCTCCGTATTGCGCGCCGTCTAGCCCAGCCAGCTGACCGCCGAAAACCGAGGCGAGCATTCCGCCGAGCGGCACGCCCAGAGCGTAGACCGAAACGGCGGTCGCGCGGCGCGATGGCTTGAAATAATCCGCGATCAGAGACTGCGCGGGCGGTGTGCATCCCGCCTCACCAATGCTGACGCCAATTCTGAACAGAAACAGCATCATGAACGACATCGCAAATCCGCACAGTGCCGTGAAAAGGCTCCAGATGACAACGGCAGCCGAGATGATAGCCACGCGGTTATAGCGTTCGGCCCCGCGCGCGATTGGGATGCCGATGAAGGTGTAGAGCACCGCGAAGGCTGGCCCGCCAAGCAAGCCCATTTGCCAATCTTCCAGCCCAAAGGTGAGCTTGATTGGCTCCGTCAGGATATTGATGATCGTGCGATCGATGAAATTGAAGATGTAAACGATGAGCAAGGCGCTCAGAACATAGGCGCGGTAGCCAGGCGTTCCGAAACCTTCGGAGGCAGGAGGAGCCGCACCTGTCGGTGCGTGCACAGTCGCTTCGGCCATCAATTTCTCCCAAACAGTATTCGTCGATGTCAGGCCGAGTTGTTCTCGGCTCCGTTACCGCGTCGTTTTATTGCTTGCCCGCACCTTCTGAGCATTTGTGCCAGAGGTAAAGCCCCATGACGCGGCGCGCGGTTTCTGCGGCGAGAATGGTCAGGGAGGAGGGATGGGCGTTGGCGCTTTCCTACACATCACCCATGCGCTTATCGCTGAGGGCATGAAGCTCTATCCGCCGCGCGTTTCTCAGCCTCGCAAGCCGCCCAGGTACATTCCGCCTTTCTATGCCGTGCCGGTGAAGCAGCGTGTGGATGGTTGGACGCCGCTGAGGCAGGCGGAGTTTATCGGGTGGCTTGCGCAAACGCGCTCAGTGACGGAGGCGGCGCGCAGGGTCTCTATGGCGCGCGAAAGTGCTTACCGGCTGCGCGCGCAAATATGGTCGGAGAGTTTCTGTGCGGCGTGGGATGCGGCGCTCGCGAAGGAATGGCAGCCGCGCGATATTGGTCTGCCGCCTGATGCCGTTTTGGGCGCGCAGCCAAAAGTCACACTTCGCGAGCTGGAGTGGCGCATTGAAAGCGGCATTTGGCGGGTGATTTTGCGTGGCGGCAAATATGCAGGAGTGCGCCAAAAGCCCGACAATTCTGCGGTTTTGGCGCATCTCGCGCGCTGCCGCGTGTCGCTGGATGATTACCGCCAGCAGGCAGCGTCACGATGAAAAGTCACACCATTGAAAAGCGTATCTGCGTTCCAAAAAAGCCCCCACTTCGCGCGGGGCGGAGCAGGGGCTGTTTCGTTCACATTGCTGTGATCGTGTTCGGCTTAGGCCGGGTAAACCCAGGCTGTACCGCGCGCGAGGTTCTCAGATGCGAAGGCCCAGTTGAGCTTCGAGCCGACGACCGCGTCGAGATAGGCCGGACGCTTGTTCTGGTGGTCGAGGTAATAGGCGTGCTCCCACACGTCGACGACCAGCAGCGGGTTGAAGCCGCTGTCCGCCAAGGTGTCGCCATCATGGGTTTCCTCAATGGAGAGCGCGCCGTCCTTCTCAGCCAGCCAGACCCAGCCGCTGGCAAAGTGGCCAGCGCCGCGTGCTTTCAGCTGTTCCTTAAGCTCGTCGACGGAGCCGAATGCGGCGTCGATCTTGGCTTTGAGCTCGTCCGATGGGGCGGTCTCGGTCGCCGCCATGGAGTGCCAGTAGAACCCGTGGTTCCAGGTTTGCGCGGCGTTGTTGAACAGGCCTTGGTTGCTGCCGCGGGCGGCGCCAACAATCGCTTCGAGCGAGGCATCGGCGTGATCGGTGCCGTCAATCGCGGCATTCATCTTGTCGATGTAGGTCTGATGGTGCTTGCCGTGGTGAAACGACAGTGTCTCTGCCGAAACGGCCGGTGCAAGTGCGGTGTCTGCGTAAGGTAAGTCGATGAGTTTGAAAGCCACTTTGGTCCCTCTCTTATGGAATCTGGATCGCTATAGGGACAATGCACGGCGTGGGTAAAGGTTGCATCGCAATTGGAATTGGATGTCCATTAGGCGGGGGCGAGGTCGGGCATGAGCGCGCGCCGCTAAGCCAAGGCGGCGAAGCGGTGCTTTCCTACTGCGGTCTGATGTGAGAGTAGCTCTCGCTCAGGTTATGGGCGCATCGCGCTTTCAGGGCCTGGGCCCAAAGGTGCGGTCAGACCATCAACTGTGAGGCCAAGGCCATGCACCAGCTCAATCGTGCGTTGGTCCGCGCCTGCGATCACAGCAATCGATGTGGCCAAGCCAGAGATTGGCCCGCCGGTGATGCGTCCGATGTTGTCCCAAGCGTCTTGGCGCGCCTGAGCCTGAGCGCGGTCAAACTCGGTGTAGGCGCTCATCGTGAACTGCGGCAGTTCACTGGAAACCTCGGTTCCATACGGGTTTTGCGCGGTGTTCATGCCCGGCTGACCGGTTGGCTGACGAAACGGAAGATCAACCGCAAGCTGCTGCGCAGCCGTTGTGAAAGAAGAGGCCTTGTAAGTGTCGAGCGAGCTTTGGAATTGACCCTGTTGGCGCGGGCCAAGCTGGCTCATCACGGCAGCCTCGAGATCGGCGGCGCTGAAGCCATCGGTAAGGCCAGTGCCCTGATATGTGCCATCGGAAATGCTCTGCATCGCCATATCGACGCTGGCGGCGAGGCGGTCAGTCTCCAAACCCGCCGGGCCAGTAGACGAGCCGATCAGATTGCTGGCCATCTCGGCGGCGCTGATCCCATCAGAGCCCGAACCGGATTGGCCGGGGCCGACCCCCGATACGCCGTTATTGCCACCTTCGATGCTCGCCACGTGTCATGCTCCTGATTGCACTTATGCTTAGGAACAGCGTTATCAGGAGGCGGACGGGCGGGGCATCTGCAAAACGTATAGGGCGGCGTGTGCTCGGGAGGTCAGGCGGCGGCCTCTTGCAATTGGCGAAGCTTGAAGGCGCGGTCGCTGGCGAGCTGCGAATGCTCGACCCAGGTGGAGTGCACTCCGCTGCTGATCTTGTGCGGCAAAGCGAGGCGGCAGATCGGACCTTTCGCCACGTCACTGGCGTCCAGAATGGCGAGCTCAGACGTGCCGTTGTTTTCGTCGATCAGGAAGGTGATGAGATAGCCGTCATCCTCGGCCAGCGTCTCAGCAGCCGGGGCCTTGCGCGGGATCATTGGGCTCTCGCTGGCATAGACCCCGTCTGGCAGAGTGAAGATTTGCTCTTCGCCCGTCTCGGTGTCTTGCCGGACATAGCCGTTGAATAGGAACCAGCCGGGCCGCGTCGTGGTCGACCAGATGTAGCGCGATTTGCGCATCAGATAGGCCGGGTTGATCATGCCAAATTCGACGATCCGATCCGACAGGCGTTCTTCCTTGCACTCGCCAGTGGTCAGGTTGAAACGCCAGCGGTGCAGGCGGCTCTTGAAGCTGTGCTCGTCGACATAGGCCATCATCCGCCCGTGTTCGCCTTGCTCCTCCAGCGGCTGTGGCATGGGTTCGTCTTGGTAATAGCCTTCCATGACGACCTCATCGCCGTCTGGCCCGCTCTCTTCCCAAGCGTTCGTCCAGTGCAGCACATAGGTCGGCGAGGCTTCGAACCAACGGATGTCCTGCGCGCTGCCATGACGCGGGATCAGAGCAAAACGGGTCGGCACGCCTTCATGCAGGCGAGCGGCGTGAATCCCGCGCTCCAGCAGCTTCGCATCCCAGAACAAGGGCATGTCGTTGAGGATCGACCAGTTCGGCGTGATCGCCATATCATGCGGCAGGCGCGGGCCATCGAGCGGGACTGGCGTATAATGGGCCAGCTTACCCGCCCGGTCGACCACGCCGTAATGCATGTAGGGCGCGTGGACGGAATAGTTGAAGAACATCAGCTCGCCGGTGCTCTCATCCACCTTGGGATGGGCAGAGACCCCGTCGATCGGTCCCCAAGGCGCTTTGCCAAGGTTTTCCAAAGTCACCGGGTCCATCTGCCAGGCCTCGCCGCATTGATAGAGCGTCGCCAGCGCAGTTCCCGCATGGACGAGAATGTCGGTCGAGGCTGTGTCCTTAAGCCCGCCATGCGCGCCAAAGCCCGGGCGCAGCGACGTGCCGGGAGGGTCCATCAAGCCGCCCCACAGCGCCTGGCCCGCAATCTGCTCCGCCTCAAAGCATTGGGTGCGCACAAAGCGATTGCGATAGCTTGCCTTACCGCCGCTAATGTTCACCTGATGCACCATCGCATCGCCATCAAACGGGTGGTGCTTAGCCCAGCGGCTGGTGCGCCGGGTTCTCTGTATTGCGCAGGTAAATGCCATCAATGTCGGCGGGGATCGCGCCCTCGATCACTTCCAGCTCATCCACATCCACCTCTTCGTGAACCGGCGTCCATGGCCCGGAAAGATACGGGTGGTTGCTGGGTTCAAGCGTCGTCTTAACAGGCGGTTGGCGAGTGATTTGCATTGCGGTGATCTCCTGATCGGTCAGCCTAGCGGCGAGGGCGGTGATATCAAGCGGATTGACCGGCAAAAGCTGCCCAATTTGATCCTGATCAATGACGCCGCCGATTGCGCCTTCCATCCTGCACTCAGGAAGGAGAATACCGATGAAATCGATATTACTGCACATCAGCACCGATGCAGGGATGGAGGCGCGCTTGCAGACAGCGCTTGATTTGGCCCGCGCGCATGGTGCCCACATCACATGCCTCCAGGCGGTTAGCTTTGAGGTGTTTGCCCCCGGCGACTTCTATGGCTCCGCTATGGCGGCCGCTTTGCCCAAGATCAAAGAGGCCGCGGAAGAACAGCGCGCGAAGCTGGAGGCGGATCTGGCCAATGAGGATGTCGCTTGGGATTGGTTGTTCCTGCACGGAATGCCGGAAACGCGGTTGCTGGAGCAATCGGCTCTGCACGATCTCGTCATCGTTGGCCCGCATGACGTTGGCGAGCGCAAAGGGCCATCTCGCATGGCGGGAGAGCTAGCCTTGAAGGCTCCGTGTCCGGTGCTGGTTGTGCCAGAGACGGCCACGCGCTTTGACAATACGGCACCGATCTTGGTCGCGTGGAATGGCTCGTTTGAGGCCAGCGTCGCCCTGCGCAGCGCCGTGCCTTTGCTCGCCAAGGCCAGCAATGTGTTCCTCGCCAGCGTGGAGGAGAAACTGGACAAAGACCGCTTCGATGTCCCGGCTTTTAAAGGCGCACAATATCTCAGCCGCCACGGGATAGAATGCGAGATTGTCGAGATCCCAGCCGATGGCAGCAAAATCGCAGACCTGCTCACATCAGCGGCGAGGTTGCGCGAATGCGGCCTGATCGTGATGGGCGCCTATGGCCACTCACGCCTGTCAGAGATGCTGCTCGGCGGGGTCACGCGCCGCGCGCTGACGGATCCTGAATTGCCGATCTTGCTGGCGCATTGATGTGGTGGCTTTGTTGACCAATTCCCAGCCACCCGCGCCCTCCACCCTTCTACCCGGATCCTACCGGGAGACAATCCGGGTGGAAGGGTGGAGGGCGCGGGTGGCTGGGCAACGAGAGAGCCAAAGAACCACTACTTCGCTTTACGGCGTCGGATCATGCCTTCTTGTGCAATGCTGGCGACTAGCTCGCCTGATTGGTTGAACACGCGGCCCCGGTTGAACCCGCGCCCATGGCCGGACCACGGGCTGTCAGTGGCGTAGAGCAGCCATTCATCCGCACGCGCTTCGCGGTGGAACCAGATCGTGTGGTCGAGGCTGGCCCCGACCAGCTCGCCGCGCATCCAGCTAAGCCCGTGGGGCAGGGCGCTGGTGCCGAGCAGCGTGAAATCGCTGGCATAGGTGATCACGGCGCGGTGCAGGCCGGGGTTATCCTCAATCGCGGGCAGCGGCGCGCCGGTGCGGAACCAGGTGTGCGCTTTCGGTTCGCGCGGTTCAGAGTTCATCCAATGCAGCCTGTCGATCGTGCGCATCTCAATGGCGCGCGGGCGCAGCATCATCCGGCGTTGATCCTCGCTCAGCTTGTCGCCCAATTTCGACAACATCTCGCGGCGTACATCCATGTCGCTGCGCAGCTCATCCGGCCCCTCGACATCGGGCATCTCCGCATCGCTGTGCTCCAGCCCGGTTTCGGGCGTTTGAAAGCTCGCGGTGAGATTGAGGATCGGCTTGCTTTCGCCCGCTTCATTGGTCTGGCTGGCGACGACCCGGCGGTTGGAGAAGCTGCGCCCGTCAAAATCGCGTGCGATCCGGTAGTCAATCGGCGGTCCTTCTTTGCCGCCGCGCAGGAAATATGCGTGCAGCGAGTGCGCTTGCTTTGGCTGATCCACGGTCGCTTGCGCGGCCTGAATAGCCTGCGCCAGCACTTGGCCGCCAAACACGCGGCCCATGCCGCCTTTTTGCGGACGGCCGGTGAAGTTGTCCGGCGTGTTCTGCTCGACTGTGAGCAGTTTGATCAGCCCATCGACGAGCTGCTCATTGGTCGGAACATTGTCTGAAGTGTCGCTCATTTCGCCGCTCGCAATGCGGCGCGATGGCGGCAAGGTCAAGCGGGCTTAGCGTTCCCACACCCGGCGCAGGAGAGCGGCTGGCAATGCGCCGCGCACAAACAGCAGATCAGAGACGCTCGAGGCCTCTTCTGCGCCCATTTGCCGTTTGTATCCGCCATCGCCAAGGCCCCAGTCAATGCGGGCAAGGCCGCGCTTTGCTGCGCTGGTGAAGTCGTCATAGAGCAGCACGCGGCCGGGCGAGAACTTGTGGAATTGCTGATCGAAATTATTGGCGATTGCATAGCGCGTGTCGCCGCAGTCGAGGCCAAAGGTGAAGGCCGCCGGTATAGCGCCAACGTGCAGTAAACTGCCTCGGATCATCGAGGCGATTGCAGGGTCCGCAGCGATGCCTTCCCAGAATGAGCGCAGCGCCGGATCGTGGAATTTGGTGTCGCCGCCCTGTTCGAGCTGACCGACCCAGGAGTTACTTTCAATTTCGGCGATGGCGTCGCGGGTGTCATCGGTCCAATCTTCGCCAGTGAAGTGCGAAATGGTGACTGGACCTGTTTTCTCCAGCTGACGAACCCGCCAGCGGTCCTTCTGCTGACCTTTGGTGGAGGGCCAATTACCCGACGCTGTCAGCGCGACAAGATCGAGCACAAACAGCGTGCCAACCGGGCGGGAAAGCACGCGCCAGCCAGCCTCGACTGCTGCGGCTTTGAGCACGTCGAGAGATGGATCTTCATTGACCACTGGGCCCATGCGCCAGACATTGCCGAGCTGCTTTGCAAGCGCCTTGTCCTTGAGAGCAGCTGCAAGCTCTTCCGCTGTGCACTTGCTATCCAAAGGAGCGCCGCGAAACGGCCAATAGGCGCCTGCGACCTGCTTGATTGCAACGGGGCCGAGCTTTTTCTCGCACATGGGAAAGGCGGCAATCGCTTTGCCGTCATCGCCGCGCGCGACAAGCTCCATTGTTGCCGGATCGCGGCCCGATGCAAACCACTGCGCCCTTAAGAAAGCGCGGCGCGGATCATCTGCCTCTGCAAGACGGTCCAGCTCCGACTGGGGCTTCGTGTCGATGGGGAAGGGCGCGTTCATGACAGCGGCGGCAATCCAGCGCGGCCAAACAGGCGGCGCCATACGCGAAAGCTCAGCGCTTTGACACGGTTGCTGGCGGGCCAGCGCCGTGGCGCATTAGGCGTCAGGCCGATCCGGCGCATCAGCACATTGGCGCAGCGCGCATCGCTCTCATCATAGCTCCAATTGGAGCGCCAGGTGATCGACAAAGAAATCGAGCTGTGCGGCCCATTGCGCACGAAATGCGGGGCCATCACCGGCACGTAAACGGCATCGCCCGGACCAAGCGGAAACTCACGGCCTTGGCCTTCAAAACTATCATCCCATTTGAGCTCGCGCGCGCCGCCTGCGTGATAGGCTTCATGCTCGCTATCGGCCGCAAAGCGCGTATCGCCAGCGGGGAATTGGGTCATCACCTTGCTGCCCGTCACTTGCAGCAGAATGTTGTGCTCCGGGTCAAAGTGATAAGGCGTGACGGCGTTGGGGCTGGAGATGAAAATGAACCCTTGCGGGGTCAGCATCTCGCCGGTTTTGGCCTCAATCTCCGCCTGCAATTCGCCGAGCAGATCGTGCAGCAATGCCTGATAGGATGGCACTTGCTCAACATTCTTAAGCACCGCCCAGCTGTTGGCCTCGTGCACTTTGCGGATCGTCTCTGCGATGGAGAGGCCGTTGCTGTCCGGCTTGCCATCCACGCCAATCGGCAAATCGCCGCGATTGTATTCAACCGAGCCTTCTGGAAGGCGCTCCGCCATGCTGGCCAGCGCTTCGATCTCCAGCAGCGGATGCTGATCGAGGGCATGGCGCAAAACATGCGGCGTTTCCGGATAGTGCGCGGCAAAGTGACCGCGCGCATTCGTATCAAAGATCGCCGGGGCAGAGGCGCGCGCGCTCTGCCAGTCGGTCGTGTCTGTGATGGGCGCGTTCATAGCTGGTTCCCTTTGCGCAGCTCGCGGCGCATCAATTGCTCAAACACCGCGCGGCGCAGTTTCCCGCCGATTGCGACATTGACGCTATGGATGCTGCGCTTCTCGCGCCACAAGCGCTCGATCATCGAGTGTCCTTCGGCGGCACAGCTGTCGGCCCATTCGATAAATTCGTTGTCCAGCAGCTCCAGATTGTCGAGCTGGAGCAAGAGCCCGGGCGAATACTTTGCGTAGCGCTCATCAAAGGCGGTTTTGAAGCTGTAGGCTCCCGGCGGCGTGATGAAGTTCGCGAGCATTGCAATGGCTCGCCCGTCAACTCTCAAGGCGAGCCGTTCCAGCTCGACCAGAGCGCGCTGCGCCGACCAATGCGTCGGTGAAGAACTGTTCGGTATGCGCCGCGCTGGCGAGGGCGGAGCCTTCTGCCCCTTTCCAGCCTGCGCGTTCAACCGAGAGAAACTCGCGGGTCCATTCGGCGATGCCTTCTTCGCCTTCGGTCCGCTCCACGCTCAATGCGCCTTCTTCCGCGAGGCGTTTGCGCAGGCGGCGCAGTTCTTTGCGCCGTTTCTTGGTCATGGATGCCTCGAGATATTCCTCGGGCGAGATTTCGGCGTCCAGCATGGCGCGTTCTTTCCGGTGCACGATGGCGCTCGGGCGATCGTGCTCGGTCAATGCTTCGCGCAGGCCCTCGGCCACCGGGCCATCGGCGGGCAATTGCGGCAAATGCAGGAACAACGCCTGGCGCGGCTTATGGTCGAGCGCGGTGAACAAGGTGCGCCAGAAATCGATCTCATGCCCCTTGGCGATCAAAGGCGCGCCACAAAAACTGTTCGCGTGCAGCGCTGCGCCGCAATGCGGCACGGGATAGCCGTAATATTGGCGGGATTGTTCGAGCGGGATGAGGCCGAGCAGGTCGCCGCCGACAATATAGGCGAACACTTCGACCTTCGCGCTTTCTGGCAAATTGGCGAGCGAGGCGGAGAGAAACCATTCCTCGAAAAAGGGGTTGGGTTCGGATGCGCAATTGGTCAGCTCGTCCCATGCGGCAAGGAAGGCGGAGCGGCTGATTTGGGCAGGCGTCAGGGCATGCATCCCATCGCTCCAACCCGCGAGCGGGCCAGAGTGAGAAGGGGCGCTGGGCATTGCAGGCGCGCTTGCCATGTCCATCCGTTAACCTTTTCCGAGCGCGCAGAATCGCGCGCGGGGCGTGGTGTAGGCCGAATGACGTTAAGGAAGCGTTTGTGCGGAGCGTTTTGAGTGCGAGTTTGGGGTGGACTAGCCCAGAAACACAAACGGCGGCGCCCGATTGGGGCACCGCCGCCCGCAATTCATCAGACGGAAGGCTTAGTTCAGCTTCGCAACCGGCGGTGCTGTGTCGCCGTCAGACGCAATGTAAGCTGGATTGTGTTTCTCAAGCCAAGCATAGGCTTCGTTGATCCACTGCATATGAACATCGTCATATGGAAGGTTATGCGTGCCCTGCTCTTGAACGATGTACTTGAAATCTGTCCCTTCTTTTTTGCCAGATTTCTTGAGGTTTTTGACCAGCGTTTCTGCTTGCTCCATTGGGATGCGAGCATCACGCTTGGCTGCGACGATCAGAATTGGGGACCATTTCCCATCGGTGTTGAGCGCTGGCGAAATCCCTTTTGGATCGTCAGAGGTGGCTTGGAAGCCACTGCTGAAACGACCCAGATTTTTCGCATCCCACTTATTCATCAGAGGCATGTCATATACAGCCAGCCCCGGCGATGGCGCATTTCCAAGCCTCAGGGTCGCGCTGCGCACCGCGCGCCGCTGCATAGCCGCCATAGGACCAGCCCATGACGCATGCGCGGTCTGGATCGATAATGCCTCTTTGGCCAAAATACGTCAGAACATCATTGAGGTCGTCTTGCATACGCTTGCCGTAGCCTCCGGGTTCACGACCAATCTTCACGAAGTCTTTGCCATAACCGCCGGAGCCACGATAGTTTGGCTGGATTACAACATAACCTTGCTCGGCGATTGCTTGATGCCAAGGAAAAAATCCGATTTCAACGGAATCCGTTACACCAAATGGCCCGCCGTGGGGCATTACAAGCACCGGCAGATTCTTTTGACCGATCCGGTGGCGCGGATAGGTCACGACTGCTTGAATTTTTGTCCCGTCGCTTGCCGTATACCATTCGGCTTTCATTGGATTGGCAGGGGCATCTTTGAGGGCCGTTTTTGACCAATTGAGGAGATTAAGTGCTCCCGTTTGCGTGTCAAATAGGTAGTAGCCGCCAAACTTGGACATTCCGCCACCGAATACGACCACTTTCCTCATATCTGGGGTGTAATCTACAATCGATGCTTCACCCTCGCCAAAGACGTCTTCAAGCAGAGCTTTGACCGTCTTAAGGTCAGGATCAATGTATTCAACACGCATTGTGCCATCGAAGGTTCTATAACCCAGTACTTTTGATCGATCTTCATTCCGAATGATGCCTTGCACATCGAAGCCTTCTGTTTCGAAGACTTTCTCTTTCATCTCAAGCGTGGTCATATCCATTTTGTACACCGCGTCGGTTCCATCCCGGTTCGACACTGCGTATGCCATGTCAGTTCCTGGGATAAACACAGCCGGACTTGGCGCACCAGATGTCCAGGTCTCATCCGCTTCATTGAACACAGTTTTCAGGTTCTTTTCGCCTTCCGCCTTGTACAGAACGCGGACTTTTCCTGAATCTCCATCAAAGGCGGTTCCGGCTCTTATCTCACCATCGGAGTCAACCAGCCAGTTTCTTACTATTGGATTGGTCCTCTGAACCATTTTGTACTTGCCGGTCGAAACATCCACCTCAACGATTTCTGGGAAGAACCGTCGTTCTGTAGACCCAGCGGTGCTATCGCGCTGCAGCAAATACTTACCAGTTTCGTGGTTCACATATTTGATGTTTGTGGCTCCGAAGCCAGCATTGCGCCAAGCTTGTTGAACCAATTTGCCTGACTTAACATTATAGGCCACCAAACGCCGAAAATCGGCAAAATCACCACCACCCAGATCTTCGCGGCTGATTGTGCTAATGACAATGTGTTCATTTCCAATCCAGCCGAAATTGGTCATCGTGCGATCACCGCTCTCCCGGGCTTCCTCGGCTGCAAGGACTATTTTCTCCTGCATAGTCTCAAGGTTGAGTGTGACGAGGAGCGAGCGTCCACTGCGCGCAGCCCGGTATGCAATGCGTTTGCCATCGGGTGAGATTCGAACAGTCTGCATATTCGGTGCTTTGACGAATTCGCCAGCAGGAATGCGGTTTCCAGCGGTTTCAGCGACCTGCGGCGCTTTGTCCTGTGCCAATACAGCAGTTGATGCCATGCCCATGCCAACCATGGCTACGCCAAGCGCGCAGGCGCTTACGCCGCGCAGAACGAAAGTTCTCAAATTCATTGTGTGATCCAGTACCCTATTTGGATTTTCATCCAGTTTGCGACTTATACTCCGCCGTCCCCCGGCCGAGCATCCCCTTCAGACCAGAAGGTTATGAGAAAAGGCTAAACAGTTCAAGCGCCGCTGTCTGGCGTAATTTGCAACATTCCAGACCACAAAAAACCCCGCCAGACCTGCGCCCGGCGGGGTTTCAAAATCTGTGCCGCCGATTGCTCAGCTGCGGATTGGTGTTAGATCAGTGCCCACCAGCGAGCGCCGCGAGCAGAAGCAGCGCGACGATGTTGGTGATCTTGATCATTGGGTTCACGGCTGGGCCAGCGGTGTCCTTGTACGGATCGCCAACGGTGTCGCCAGTCACAGCGGCTTTGTGAGCCTCTGAGCCTTTGCCGCCGTGATTGCCATCTTCGATGTACTTCTTGGCATTGTCCCATGCGCCGCCGCCAGCGGTCATGGAAAGCGCCACGAAGATGCCCGAGACGATCACACCCAGCAGCAGCGCGCCAAGAGCAGCAAAACCGTTCGCTTGGCCTGCAACAGCGGTAATCGCGAAATAGACAACGATTGGTGCCAGCAGCGGTAGCATCGAAGGCAGGATCATTTCCTTGATCGCCGCTTTCGTTACCAGATCGACCGTCCGCGCATAGTTAGGACGGCTCGTCCCGGCCATAATACCAGGATCTTTCGAGAACTGGTCACGAACATCGATAACGACATCGCCAGCGGCGCGGCCAACGGCGGTCATGCCCATCGCACCGAACAGGTACGGGAGCAGCGCGCCGAGCAGCAAGCCAACGATGACATACGGGTTTTCAAGGCTGAAGCTGACCGCGAGATCTGGGAAGAACTCTTTGAGGTCAGCGGTGTAGGCCGAGAACAGTACAAGAGCCGCCAGACCGGCAGAACCGATTGCATAACCCTTGGTCACCGCTTTCGTGGTGTTGCCAACGGCGTCCAGCGCATCGGTTTTCTCCCGAACGCTTTCCTCCATCTCAGCCATTTCAGCGATGCCGCCAGCGTTATCGGTGACAGGACCATAGGCATCCAAAGCAACAACCATACCGGCCAGCGCCAGCATCGAAGTCGCCGCAAAGGCGATGCCCATCAGACCAGCAAGCTGGTATGTCACGATGATACCGATCACGATCACAATGGTTGGCAGTGCGGTCGATTCAAGGCTGATAGCCAGGCCTTGAATAACGTTTGTGCCGTGTCCAGTCTCAGACGATTTCGCAATCGAGCGGACTGGGCGGTACTCTGTGCCCGTGTAATATTCGGTGATCCAGATGATCAGGCCAGTGATGACCAGACCAACCATCATCGCCAGGAACAGTGACATGCCGGTGAAGGTTTGATCCCCCAGCGTGTATTCCGTTGCCATGCCAACCGCATAATCAGTCGCAAAGTAGATCGCGACAGCGGACAGCACCGTGGTGACGATAAAGCCCTTGTAGAGCGCGCCCATGATGTTGTTCGAGGAACCGAGACGGACAAAGTACGTCCCGATGATCGAGGTCACGATGCAGACACCGCCAATAATCAGCGGCAGGCTCATCAGCGCAAGCAGGTCAGCAGCGGCAAGGCCGGTGAAGAGCAGCGCGGTCAAGACCATGGTTGCACCAACGGTGACAACATAGGTCTCGAACAAGTCAGCGGCCATGCCGAGCACAATCGCCAACATTGTCGCCCACGTTATCGGCGATGGTCGCCGGGTTGCGGGGGTCATCCTCTGGGATGCCGGCTTCAACCTTACCAACCAGATCGGCGCCAACGTCCGCGGCTTTGGTAAAGATACCGCCGCCCAAACGCGCAAAGATTGAGATCAGTGATGCGCCAAAGGCGAGGCCGACGAGCGCGTCGATGACTTCGCGTTTTTCAGCGAGGACGGTGAGGTCCATGCCCATCGTGCCAACCAGCACATAGAAGAACCCTGCGATGGACAGCAGCGCGAGGCCAGCGACCAACATGCCGGTAACTGCACCAGCGCGGAACGCCACGGTCAGGCCCTCTTGCAGGCCCGTTTCAGCCGCCGCCGCCGTGCGCACATTGGCACGTACCGAGATATTCATCCCGATAAAGCCAGCCACACCGGACAACACAGCACCGACGATAAAGCCGATGGCCGAAACCGCGCCTAGGAAAATGAAAACGAGAATGGCAACCACCACGCCGACCATGCCGATCGCAGTGTATTGCCGTTTGAGATAAGCCTGCGCGCCCTCTTGAACAGCGCCAGCAATTTCTTGCATTTTGGCGTTCCCGGCACTCGCGCTGAGAACTTGCTGACTGGTGACAATGCCATAGATGATGGCAATGACGGCCAGTCCAATTGATATGAGTGTTAAGTCCACTGAATGAATCCCCTCTCCCAGTATGAAGATAGCGCCTGGGTTCTCCCATTGACGCGGTGGCGTGGACCATACGGACTGATGTCAAGCTGGCAAGCAGGAAACGGGGCAATCCCGCCCATTTCACCAGTTTTGCTTGGAGCGACCCGGCAATTCGGGATCAGCCGTGCTGATAGCCGAGGCCTTGCGCATTGACGATTGGGTTGCCGTCGAGCGTGAGCGGAGCAAAGCCCAGCGGCTGTACGCTGCCAATCCGCGTTGCGGGAACAGGCAGGGTCAGGTTCGATGGCGCGGTGAACAGCAGCTCGTAATCATCGCCCCAGCTTATGCAGTCTTCGCGCCGCTCGGTGTCTGCGACAAAAACGCTCTTACCCTCTATAGCGAGGGTGACCTCGCTTGCCTCCGCAAGGCGGAAGGCATCGAGCAGCAGTCCGTCTGAGACATCCATCATGGCGCTGACATGCGGCGCTAGTAATTGGCCTTGCTGCAATAATGGGCGAGGGCGGTTGAACGCCTCGAGGTGCTCAGGTGCGCCTTCAAACCCGAGCATAGCGGCGCCGAGCGTGCCGGTGATATACAGCGCGTCGCCGAGGGAGGCGCCACTGCGCGAGGGCACTGGCGTATGGACTGCGCGGCCAATGGCGGTAAGGCCGAAGGTGCGCGGGCTCGCCGCCGAAACGGTGTCTCCGCCTAGGATTGGCACATTGTAGCGGCTGAGCGCTTCGCCGAGGCCTGCGAGGAAGCGTTCGTCACCTTGCCCCAGCGAATGGCCCAGCAATACGCCAATCGGCTCAGCGCCTTTGGCCGCGAGGTCGGAAAGGTTTGAGGCAACCAGTTTCCAAGCAACATCGGCCATATCGGCATCGGGGCGGAAATGCGTGCCCTCGGCCATAATATCATGAGTTAGAATGAGTGTTTCGCCGCCGATCTCTAAGACAGCGCAGTCATCGCTTAGCCCGCGCGCACCAGAATGGAGCGGCAGAGCGCGCAAAGCGGCGATGAAATCGGCTTCGTTCATTGCGCGCTGATGCCAGCAATAGGCAGGGCTGTCACCAATAGGCGCGGCGATTTAGCTTAGGTTTTCGAGCAATTTTTTGGCGTCACGGCGGACTGCGCGACGTTTGCTTTCAGCAGCTTGGTTTAGCCAATATCGGGCTCGGTCGGTGTCCGCTTCGACGACGATTCCGCGAGCATAGGATGCTCCAACCAGAAGGCGAGCGCCATCATTGCCCAACTCTGCCGCTCGGGCGTAAAGTTCAAACGCCCTTGTCCTGTCGGCATCAACACCCCGCCCTTTGTCCAGCACCGAGGCTAGTCGGACCATGGCACCCACATCGCCTTCCTGAACCATATGCTCAAGCAGTCTCACGGCCGCACGTGTTCTATTCACCGACAAAAGGCGATTGACTTCGTTAATCCACTGCCTACGATCGTACCTCTCATTGCCGATCGATGTGTTGCGCTTGACACGCAAGAACCCTGCGCCATCGGGTCTAGGTCCCGAAGGTTTGCTTATCTGCGGCTTTGAGTGAGCGCCACTGCTGTAATTTTTATCACTGGCTAGAGTTGGAACTGCCATAATTGAAATACAAAGACCGAGAGTTGCAGTACTTAATTTCATTCGACATCTCCTATTACGCAAATACTTCGCTTCTAAAGATGAACGCGTAGTGAATTAGGTTCAACTAGCGTGGTCGAACGTGCGTCGCAGAGATTAACTACGGGCACCCTTCGCTGCGGCATCCAAAATACCGTTCACGAATTTTGCCTCGCGGTCGTCGAAGAATGCTTTCGCCACATCGACATATTCGTTGATGGCCGCGGCGGCTGGCACATCATTGCGGGCGAGCAATTCGTATGTTCCGGCGCGCAGGATTTGCAGCATCGTCTTGTCGAGGCGTTTTAATGTCCAGCCATCTGCCAGTTTCGCCATCACCAACGCATCAATTTCTTCGCGGCGGGCATCAACCCCGCGTACGATATCATCGAAGAACTCTACCTCGGCATCGGCAAACTCATCTTCATCGATGGTCTTGCCAAGGCGGTGCTGATGAAATTCATCCAGCAGTTTCGCGAGCGCCGTCCCCTCCATCTGCATCTGATAGAGCGCCTGGACAGCGGCGAGCCGCGCGGTTGAGCGGGCTTGAGAGCGGGCGGGCGTGTTCATTTCAGGCGAAGTTCCACTGATTTGGCATGCGCGGGCAAGCCCTCTGCATGGGCGAGGGTCGCCGCCGCCGGACCGATCGCGGCAAATGCGTCGTCATCCAGCGCGATAAAGCTGGTGCGTTTCATGAAGTCGAGCACGGACAGCCCGCTGGAAAAGCGCGCGCGCCAGCCGGTTGGCAATACGTGATTGGGCCCGGCGACGTAATCGCCCACGGCCTCTGGTGTCATCCGACCGAGGAACACGCTGCCCGCGTGATTGATCTTCGAAAACAGCGCCTCGGGATCAGCCACAGCGAGTTCGACGTGCTCAGCGGCTAGTCGGTCCGCGAGCGCAGGCGCCTCGTCCAAGTCTTCGACCAGAATAATCACACCGTGATCGTCCCAGCTTTGCTTGGCGGTTTTGCCCGTTGCGAGCTGCGACAGCTGTACAGTCACGCGGTCTTCAACCTGAGCGGCGCAGGTAGCGTCATTGGTGATCAGAATGGACTGAGAAGTCGGGTCATGCTCTGCCTGGCTCAGCAGATCGGCGGCGATCCAGTCTGGGTCATTGTCGCAATCAGCGATCACCAGAATTTCGCTTGGCCCTGCGACCATGTCGATGCCGACCACGCCGTAAAGCTGGCGCTTGGCCTCCGCGACATAGGCATTGCCGGGGCCCGTGATCACATCCACCGGCTTGATCCGCTCGGTGCCATAAGCCAGCGCGCCGACCGCTTGCGCTCCGCCAACGCGCCAAATCTCGCTGACGCCTGCGACATGCGCGGCGGCGAGAACCAGCGGATTGGAATTGCCCTTGGGCGTCGGCGTGACGACAACAATCCGCTCAACGCCTGCGACCTTAGCCGGAATCGCATTCATCAGCAGCGACGAGGGATAGGCCGCGCGCCCGCCCGGCACATACAGCCCGGCGGCATCGACGCTGCGCCACACCGCGCCTTGGCGTACGCCAGCTTCATCGGTGAAGTCGCGGTTCGCCGGGATTTGATCGCGGTGATAGGCCTCAATCCGGGCAGCGGCGAGGTTCAGGGCGTCGCGCAATTCCGGCTCAAGAGCGTTATACGCTGCTTCGCAGCTTTCGGGCGAGATCGACCAGTCTTCGTCGGTGCTCAGGCTGTGCCCATCAAAGCGCTGGCTGTATTCGACCAGCGCCGCATCGCCCTTTGCTTTGACGCGCGCGAGAATATCGCTGACTTTGCCAGAGACGTTCTCGCCGCTTTCGCGCCGGGAATTGACGATCTTGGCGAAGCGCTGCTCAAAATCGGCATCTTTGGTCGACAGCTTTTGCATTATGCAACCTGCTTTTCGGCGGCTTGCGCTTCCATATCGGCGCGGAAGGCGGCGACAAGCTCAGCGACACGCGGATCGGTCTTCAGCGCCGCGCGGTTCACGATCAGCCGGGCAGAGATATCGATGATCTTCGATGTCTCGACTAAGCCATTGTCCTTCAGCGTCCGTCCGGTCGACACCAGATCAACGATCTGGCGCGCGAGGCCAAGTGACGGGGCGAGTTCCATCGCGCCATTGAGCTTCACGCATTCGGCCTGAATGCCTTGCGCCTCAAAATGGCGCCGGGTTAGGCTGGGGTATTTGGTCGCAACCCGAAGGTGGCTCGCGCTGGACTGCTCTTCCGTGTCATCCACACGCTGCGCAACCGAGAGGCGGCAATGGCCGATATCAAGGTCCACTGGCGCGTAAAGATCAGCGTAATCAAATTCTTCAATCACGTCGGAGCCAACAATTCCAACCTGCGCCGCGCCGTGCGCCACGAAGGTTGCCACATCAAACGCGCGGACCCGGATGAGTCGCATATCGGCGCGATTTGTGGCAAAGCTCAGCGCGCGGTTGCTCTTGTCGTGAAACGCGGCCTCGGGCTCAACACCGGCGCGCGCCATTACAGGCAGAGCCTCATCGAGGATCCGCCCCTTGGGAATGGCAAAGGTGAGCTGGCCTGAATTGTCCGTAGTCATTGCGGAGCCGCACTTAGGCATTGCACTGCCAAAGGGCAACACGGACGATCAGGTAAACCTGCCTTTGATCGTGCCACCAACATAGTGAGGAGACGCGTTGCATGAGTGACAGGGCATGAGTAACGGGGCGATTATGGACACCTCAGACTTTGACGCGGCGCTGGACTGGCAGGCGGCCCATGCCGAGGAAAATGGTGCGCCGTGCACCGCGCGAATTGTCCGCGCTTTGGCTGCCGCCGTAGAAGGCGACACTGCCGTCGCTCAGCGGATGACGAACTGGCCAGGCCTAACTCTGAAGGATGCCATGCCGCTCAGAATTGCGGGAGGTTTGCACTATCTGCTTCTCAGCGCCGCGGACGATCGTTTGGCTCCAGTTTACCGCGGCGAAATCACCGATCAGGCTGAGGTCGATGCGCTCGTTTGCGCGGTGGTAGACGCGCATGATGCGGCGCTTGCCCCATGGCTCGATGGACCGCCGCAAACCAATGAGGCTGGGCGCTCTGCCAGCATCATGGCCGGTTTGCTGTGGCTGGCTGGCCGCGTGCCTGCGAAGTTCGATATGTTTGAACTTGGAGCAAGTGCCGGGGTCAACACTATGATGGACCGCTATTTTTACCGCTTGGGCGAAACGGAAAGCGGACCGCCAAGCTCTCCAATGCAGATTAAACCTGAATGGCGAGGAGCATCGCCGCCTGCCGCCGAAATAGAGATCACAGCCATCTGCGGCTGCGATATTGGGCCGATTGACCTAAGCGATACGGATGCGGCTCTGCGGCTTAAGAGCTATGTCTGGCCGGACGCGCAGGAGCGGATGCAGCGGATTGATGCCGCGATTCAGCTAGCCGGAGAGCGCGCGCCCGATGTCGTGCAAATGGATGCGAGCGAATTCGTGCGGGAGCAATTGGCCAAGCCGCAAGAACCCGGCACGACCCGCGTCATGTTTCACTCGATCATGTGGCAGTATATGCCCGAGGGCACTCAGAATGAGATCACAGCGGCGATTATGGCGGCTGGCGAGAAGGCGAGCGCCGAGAAACCGCTCGCATGGATCGCGCTTGAAACCGATCCTGCGACATTCCGTCACGAACTGAGGGTTCGCTACTGGCCCGGCGGTGAAGAGGAGGTTTGCCTCGCCCACGCGCATCCGCACGGCGCCTGGGTAGAGTGGAGCGGGGGCTAGAGGCGACTAGCTGGCTAGGAATTTATCCATGGCCGCGTTGACCTTCGCCGGTGCTTCCCAAGGCACAAAATGCCCGCAATCGTGCACTTGTTCGATGGTTAGGTCGTCAATGAGCTCGTCCAGCCCATCGAGGTTTTCGGCAGGCAAAGCCAAGTCGTCCATCGCCCAGATTACCAATGTCGGGATGGTCAGCTGCGGCAAATCCGGCCCAGAGTAATCCGATGGCACCTCAAAAGGTTCATCCATTGTCGGCACCGTCATCGGGCTGGCGCGGTAATAATTGATCATGCCAAAGGCGGCATCGCGGTTCTGCCAATCGCGCAGCAAAGCCTCGCGTTCTTCCGGCTCCATCGCGGCCGGGCGGTCCCACTTCACTTCTTGCAGCATCAGGCCGGTCAGGCCTTGGTCCTTGATCAGCGCATCATTCGCTGTGTCCTTAAACCCGCGAATATATTGGCTCGCCTCGCGCTGGCCCGGATGGGTGTAGAGCAATTTCTGGAAGATCGAGGGATGCGGCGCATTGGCGATCACCGCGCGTTCGACCCGCACATGCTGACCGCCGAGCGCTACGCCCCAGGCAATCGCGCCGCCCCAATCATGGCCAACAATCGTGAACTTCCCAATGCTCAGGGCATCGGCGAGCAGGAAAATATCGCCGATCAGCTTGTCTGGGGTGTAAGCCTCGACCTCTTGCGGTTTGGATGATCCGCGATAGCCGCGCTGATCGGGGGCAATACAGCGGAAGCGATCCTTGAAATGCGCGATCTGATGGCGCCATGTCCGGTGGCTTTCGGGAAAGCCGTGGAGGAAGATGAGGACCGGGGCATCGAGCGGGCCTTCATCGACCACATCCAGATGAATACCATTGGCGAGGTGCACGCGTTTTTGTTCCATCGCGCTCAATCCTCTGCCTCCATTTTCTCCATATAGCCGCTGGCGACCATGCCAGCGATCTGGTCGAACAGAGCATCAGGCGTGCGGCGCATCTCGCCCATCGCCAGTTCAGCCCCTTGCGCGACGATGATCTCGCGTTCGCCAGCGGCAATCCCGTCGAGCATTGTGTTCGCTGCATCTTCGGCGGAGATGCCATTGTCGATCGCATCGTCAGAGCGGCCCCGTTTTGCGCCATCCGCTGTCAAAGCATTGCGCGCGACATTCGTTGCGACGGAGCCGGGATAGATCATGTGCACGTTGACGCCTGATTGCGACAATTCTCCGCGCAGGGCATCGCCATAGCCAGCGAGGCCAAATTTCACCGCGCTATAGGCTGTGCGCATCGGCACACCGACTTTGCCCGCGATGGACGAGATAAAGGCGATGCCGCCAGAGCCTCGCTGGGCCATGTGTCCGATCAAGCCTTGTGAGAAGGCGATCTGCGCGGTGAGGTCGATATCGATGATATCGCGGTAGACCTGCATGTCTGTGTTGAGCGCGCGGCTGCGCTGAGAAACACCGGCATTGGCGAACGCCAGGTCGACGCCGCCTTTCCAGGCGACAGCTTTGGCCGTTGCTTCGGCAAGCGCAGCGTCATCGCGCACGTCAAAAGGCAGGAGCAATGTCTCGCCGCAATCCCTCGCGACTTCGGCAAGCCGCGTTTCATCGCGGCCCGACAACACCAAATGCGCACCGCGCCGCGCCAATTCGCGCGACAGTGCCGCGCCAATTCCCGAAGATGCGCCAGTGATCCAAACGGTTTTGCCGGTGTAGTCCATTGTCATTCCTTATCAGGCATGCGCGGTGATCAGCGCTGCAATATTCTCTGGGTAGATCGCTTCGTGCCAGCTCTCAAGCTCGGCCATCGTGAACCAGCGGTGCTGTGTCATTACTTTGCGTTCCAGATCGGTGTGGCGAGAGGTATCGATTAGATCGCTATCCGCGCGCACGATGAAATAGCGCTCATCGGCCCGCACAGGTTCGCCTTCGACGGTGATGAATTCTGGCTCGATCTGGGCGATTTGCGGGCCTGGATCGGCGACTATGCCGGTCTCCTCCAGCAACTCGCGCCTCGCCGCCTCTTCGAAGCTCTCGCCTGTTTCGCATTCGCCGCCAGCGGTCACCCAAAACGGCGGCCTGTCAGCGACATCGAAGCGGAACATCAGAGCGCGGTTTTGAGGGCTGAGAACAATAATCCTCGCCGCGCGCCGGATGCGCTTCTTTGCCGCTTCGTGCATACGCTTAGTCCTCGTTCCGGCTTTCTTCGCGCAGCTTCAGGCCGCACGGTCTGTAATGGCGTAACGGTATTCTTGAATTGCCCCGGTGTCATCCGTGTGAATTTGCGAAACTCGCGATTGAGATGCGACTGATCGAAATAGCGCAGCTGCGCCAAATCCTTCTCGCTGGCATTGCCAAACCCGCGCATCGCCGCTGCCATGTCGAGGAACTTGCTGCGCCTCAGAACTCCCTTTGGCGTCAGGCCAAATGCGTCCTTGCATCGGCGCTCTAGCTGACGGACGGAAATGCCAATGTCGTCGGCAGCCTGATCGATCCTGATGGTGCTATCTCTTCGCGCGAATACCTCAAACTTGGCGAGCTGCTTGTCGACCTGTGGGTGCCCATGTTCCTCGATGCGGCGCAGGATAATGGCTTCCATCGCGGCAACTTTCGCCTCGTCATTGCTCGCTGCATTGATTCCGCGCTGCAATTCACTCGCGAGATCGCCCCATGCATCCTCCAGCGGCAACATCCGGTCAACATATTCAGGATGATCCCCGGCAAACAACGCGCGCCATGCGCTGGGGCGAATGGCAAATCCGACAACGTTGAAGCTACCCTTTACCCGAACCTTAAACGGGCCAGCATTGGCTCCGAACAGCAACGTGTCGCTGGGCCGGGACCATTCGCCGGGAGCCACTTCGCCGGACCAATCACCTTCAACCAAGCAGCGCACAAAGGCGGTCTCTGCCAACAGGAAATCCTCGATCACCATGGCTTCGGGCAATTGCGCCTGAAACACATAGAACCGCCTGATATAGGGCGCGACTTCGGGCGAGGGGTGGTAGGTGCGAGACAGCAGCATCAGCGTGCCTGATCATGAGCTCGCATTGTCTCTGCTCCCCAGCTTCCCTGCACAAGTTCGGCGATTGGCTCGCTCTAACTCTCCGGCACACTTGCCCTTATTGCAACAGCATGCACCCGTTCGCCGACAATGTCACCCAATGCGGCGATAACCGCGCGCTGCCGGGCGAGCCGGTTCATTTCAGCGAATGCCGAAGCCTCAATCACAATGGTGAAGTGCGATTCGCCGCTGCCATCATCGCCAGCGTGGCCAGAATGCTGCGCGCTGTCATTGATGATATCGAGCTTGCTTGGCGAAAAAGCCTCCGTCAGCAGTTGTGACATTTCTTGGGCAATTGAGCCGTTCATCGCGTTCTCTCTCTTGGATTTAGGGTTCTGAGACCCCATGCTCTATTTTCATGCGCTCTGCCAAGTTTCATGGACGTCACGAAGACGCTGCACGCGATTGCGAAGCCCCGGGCTGCGAGGAGGCTGGCGAGTTTCGCGCGCCAGGCAATCGCCCCAATGGCTTTGACGGACCCGGCGAATGGCGCTGGATGTGTCTGGAGCATGTGCGCCAGTTTAATTCGGGCTATGATTGGTTCGAAGGCATGAACGCAGAAGAAATTCTCGCCGCGCAATCGCCAGCATCCGGCTGGAAGACCGAAAGTCCAAGTTTCAAGCCGACCGCTGGTATCGATGGCATGCCGCGCTGGGCCGATTTTGATGATCCCTTGGATGCGATCTCCGCGCGAGCCGCCGGGATAAAAGGGCGCGCTAGGCGTGATGCAGAGGCTGCTCCCAACGGCTTTGGCGGGACGCGTTTCTCTGCGGAAGAGATCGGCGCGCTTGAGGCTATGGGGCTGGGGCAAGATACTGATCGGCCGCGCCTGCGCCAGCGATATTCAGAACTCGTGCGGCGTTATCACCCAGACCGCAATGGCGGGGACCGCAAATATGAAGCACGCCTAGGCAAGGTGGTGGAGGCCTATCAATTGCTGCGCAAAGCGCGTGCTTTCAGCTAGGCGTTAGCGACCCTTGGTCAATAGGGGCTCAAACCCGCCATAGATCAAGCGAGAACCATCGAATGGCATCTCGCCGGAGTGGTTCTCGAAGCCTTCGCCCGCCATCATCGCTTCATTGGCTTTGTCGAAAGTTGCCTTGTCCGGCCAGATCACCCAGCCAGTGACGATCTTTTCTCCTTCAGGTGCGTTCACAGCCTTGCGATAGTCCGTGGTCTTGCCCTCGGGAACATCAAGCTCCCAGGCTTCCATGACTTCCAATGCGCCGTGATCCATCGACCAATTCGCCATGAATTCGGCGGCTTCGAGATACTTTTCGCGGTTTTCTTCAGGCACTGAGAGCGCTGCGACAGCTACGTACATTTCAATCCTCCCTCAAATCCGGCGGATCTGTATAGCAGCAATTTGGCGAATTCGGGTCAAGTCTGCCGAAATGCCCAGCGCAAGGTCCGGCCCATGCCCCATGTCGCGGCGCGCGCAGGGATGGCGCTGAGACCGGGCGCGCTAAGCCCCAGCATGCTTCTGCCCCATGGCGGCAGCATCGCCACAGCATCGCCGCCCAGCATGGCTTGCACGCCCGGCGGTGTGCCTTCGGGCTTTTGGTTGAGCACCAAATTGGCGATCTCGCGCGCCTCTGGGGAAGGGCGCAGATCAACGCGCAGTTCCCGAAAAATCGCATCGGCCTCCGCCCGGGTTTCGGGCACTGGATATGCGCCCAGAGCGCGGGCGACCACCGCAAACTGGCGGTAATACTCATCCTGCTCGCTGCGCGGCATATTCGGCCGCACATGGCGCATATATCCCGCTAGGAAACTTTGCGCCTCGGCCACATGCACCCAAGCGAGCGTACGCGGATCATTCGCGATGTAAGATGATCCATCCGGCAGCGTCCCGGTCACCTGAGCATGGATGCCATTGACCCGCTCAATCGCCGCCATCGCGCGGTCGCGGTGGCCAAAGGTGGTCACCGCGATGAACTTTGCCGTACGGCGCAGGCGGCCATGCATATCTTCGCGAAAGTTCGAATGGTCGAGCACGCCTTGGAGCGCATGCGGGTGGAGCATTTGCAGCAGCAGGCTGCGAATGCCGCCGGTCATCATCCCAACCAGATCGGCATGCACCATGCGGATCGGCGTATCCCGCTCAAACAGAGCCTCGTCTGAAGGCGGCTCTGGCTTTTGCCCGGCGCTGGCATCATTGAAGACATCGCGGACTTGCTGAACCAGTTTCAGTCGCAGTTTTTCAATTGGATCAGCCATTATGGGCAATGTAGTCAGTGTGTTGTTCAAATGCGAGGTCAAGTTGCACTTCACATGCCGCCGCCAATGCCCATTTTGAATGTATGAGAATCAACGCAGAATTTGATGAGGCGGTAATGGTGCGCACCGGCGAGATGGATTGGGTGCCTTCGCCCATGGCCGGGGTTGATCGCAGAATGCTAGACCGGATTGGCGATGAGGTCGCGCGCGCCACCAGCATCGTGCGTTACGCTGCGGGCAGTCATTTTTCCGAGCATACCCACTCCGGCGGGGAGGAATTCATCGTCCTCGACGGTGTGTTTCAGGACGAGCATGGCGACTATCCTGCGGGCACTTATGTGCGCAACCCAATCGGTACGCACCACATCCCCCGCTCTGGTCCGGGCTGCACTATTTTTGTGAAACTGTGGCAGTTTGCGAAGGACGATGCCGATCAATTCTCGCTGGATTTGAACAGCTTGGAGTTGTCAGCTGATCTCAATGTTGGGGGCGTTAGCCGCGCCCAGATCGTCGATCGGCCGCAGGAGGCGGTGTTTGTCGAGGCCTGGGAGCCCGGCACTGAGACCGAATTGGGCGATGCCGGCGGCGTGGAAATCCTGATACTGGAGGGCGAACTGAACCACGCGGGCGAAACCTATCACCGCAATGACTGGATCAGGCTACCAGCGGGTCAGCGCACCGAATTCAAGTCAGGCGCAGAGGGCGTGCGGTTTTGGATGAAGTGCGGGCATTTGAGCAAAATCGCCATTCCGGACTAAAAAACTGCACAAATTCCTGTGACCTAGTGAAAATAGCATGCCGCAGCTTCTTGCAGCCGCGCCAATCGCGCTCTAACCGTTCCGCACGATGAATTCTCCTGCAGACACCAGCTTCGACAGCGCCGGCAGCGCGCTTCCCCCTCAGCCCGACACGACGGTCGATGTGCGCGACACATTCGGCATTGATGTCGATTGGCAAGTACCCGCCTTCAGCGTGGCAGAGGCGCATGTGCCAGAGATCGACGAAAGCTATGTCTTCGATCCCGATACGACGCTCGCGATTTTGGCCGGGTTTGAGCACAATCGCCGCGTGATGGTTCAGGGCTATCACGGCACGGGTAAGTCGACGCATATCGAGCAAGTGGCCGCGCGGCTCAAATGGCCCAGCATCCGGGTGAACCTGGACGCGCATATCAGCCGGATCGACCTTATTGGGCGCGACGCCATCGTGCTCAAAGACGGCCTGCAAGTCACCGAGTTTAAAGAAGGCATTCTTCCTTGGGCGCTGCAGCACCCGGTTGCGCTAACCTTTGACGAATATGATGCGGGCCGCCCGGATGTGATGTTCGTCATCCAGCGCATTCTGGAATTTGATGGCCGCCTGACGCTGCTAGACCAAAACCGCGTGATCACGCCGAACCCCTATTTCCGCCTGTTCGCAACCACCAACACGGTTGGCCTGGGCGATACCAGCGGGCTGTATCACGGGACGCAGGCGATCAACCAAGCGCAGATGGACCGCTGGAACATCGTGGTCGCGCTCAACTATCTGCCCGCTGAAACCGAGCAGAAGATCGTTAAATCGAAGACGCCGGACACTGATGATGCGGTAATCGCGGATATGGTGAAGGTTGCGGACATGACCCGCCAGGGCTTTATGAACGGCGATATCTCAACCGTGATGAGCCCGCGCACGGTTATCACCTGGGCGCAAAATGCCGCGATCTTCAAGAACCTTGGCTTTGCCTTCCGTCTTTCGTTCCTCAACAAATGTGACGAGGCGGAGCGCGTTTTGGTGAGCGAATATTACCAGCGGGTCTTCAACGAGGATTTGCCGGAGGGCATCGCGAAGACCGGTTAGAGACGTTCACGTTCTGACGAACTCACCGCCTCAGCAAAAAATGCTCGCAAGCGCTGTATTAATCGTATAATACAGCGCGTATGTTTCGGCGGCAACGACCAGACGATGAGGAAGGCATCAGCCCCAGGCCGGGTGACCGGCGAGAGGCGGGCTATTACTCATTGCAAGATCCCTATGGCAGCGCGCTCGATGATTTCGACAATAAGTTCGACTGGGGTCAGCACGGGCAAAAGCCCAAACGCAGCTGGCTGAAATGGCCCAGCCTGCCGAGCTGGGGCCGCCGGTCAAAGCGCGACTCCGGCGATGATGTTGCCCCAGAGATTGAGCCTGGCCATTACCCAGCGCCTGTGATCCCAGCGACGAAATGGCAGAAACGCCGCAAATGGTTTGCGCGAGGGATTGCGCTGTGCCTGCTCGGCTTCTTCCTGATTGTCGGCTGGCTTGCGTTCACTGCGCCGCTGTCAAAATCGCTTGAGCCAATTGCGCCGCCGCAAATCACTCTGCTCGCCAGCGATGGGACGCCGATTGCCCGCAGCGGCGCTGTGGTGGATGAACCGGTCGAGGTTGAGGAATTGCCAGAGCATGTGGTCGGCGCGTTCCTCGCGATTGAAGACCGCCGGTTCTACTCGCATTGGGGGATTGATCCGCGCGGCATAGCGCGGGCGGCCTGGTCAAACCTGTCTGGCGGGCCGCGCCAAGGCGGCAGCACGATCACTCAGCAGCTGGCGAAATTCACCTTCCTCACGCCAGAGCAAAGCATGACGCGTAAGGCTCGCGAAGCGTTGATCGCGCTATGGCTGGAGACCTGGCTGACCAAGGATGAAATCCTGGAGCGCTATCTCTCCAACGCCTACTTTGGCGACAATCAATACGGCCTGCGCGCAGCCAGCCTGCATTACTTCTATCGCCATCCAGAGAACCTCAAGCCTGAGCAGGCGGCCATGCTTGCAGGTCTCTTGAAGGCGCCAAGCAGGCTAGCGCCGACAAAGAATTATGACCTTGCGAAAGAGCGCATGGGTCTGGTGATTTCTTCCATGGTGGAAGAGGGTTATTTGACGGCAGAAGATGCCGCGAGCCTGCCTTCGCCTAAGCTTGATGTGCGGGCGCGCAATACCCTGCCAACGGGCACCTATTTTGCCGATTGGGCGCTGCCGATTGCGCGCAAGAATGCTGAGGCAAGCTATGCCAAGCAGGCGCTAACGACGACCTTGGATGCACGCCTTCAAGCGCTCGCGAGCCGAGTGGTTGGCCGCGCGAAGTTGGGCGATGCGCAGGTCGCCTTGGTCGCAATGCGTCCCTCGGGTGAGGTTGTGGCAATGGTTGGCGGCAAGGATTACGCGAAGTCTCCGTTCAACCGCGCGACGCAGGCCCGCAGGCAGCCGGGCTCGACCTTCAAGCTGTTCGTCTATCTCGCCGCGCTGGAGGCCGGCTGGCAGCCGGATGACACCATTCCAAACACCGCTATTGAGCAGGGAAGTTACCGCCCGAAGAACTCCGGCGAGAAATATTCCGACGAACTGACCCTGGAACAGGCGTTTGCGAGCTCCAGCAATGTTGCCACTGTTCGCCTGTTCCAAGCTGTTGGAAGCGAGCAAGTGATCGCAACTGCGCGCTCGCTAGGCGTTGAGTCTAGCCTGCCAGTCGGCGACCCAAGCCTCGCGCTCGGCACATCATCCATGACTTTGCTTGAACTCACCTCAGCCTATGCGGGCCTTGCTGGTAACACTTTCCCGATTGAGCCCCATGCGTTTGAGGAAGAAGAGGAGGGCTGGCTCGATTGGCTGACATCAGGCGAGGACAGCCTGTCAGCGCGGACGCATGAGAATATCGAGCAGATGCTGCGCGCGGCGATCAATAACGGGACAGGCCGTGCCGCCACTTTGCCGATTGCCAATTACGGCAAGACGGGCACGACGCAGAATTACCGCGACGCTCTGTTTGTCGGCTACGCGGGCGATCTGGTGGTCGGCGTGTGGGTCGGCAATGACGACAATTCCTCGCTTGGCGGCGTAACGGGCGGGGGAACACCGGCCCGCATATGGCGCGAGTTCATGCGCGGCGCCTTGTCGCTAGCGCCGCCGAAACCCACCAGCGCGCCTGATCCAGAAGGTCCTGTGCAGCCGCTCGATATCGGCGAGGGCGAAACAATCGTGATCGACGAAAATGGTTCAGAGATCAGCTTTGATGAAGAAGGGATCACCTTCTCAACCGAAGTCGAGGGCGTGCCCTTGGAACTGAGAATTGATGAGGACGGGCTTAATCTGGAGCCTGCGCCGCCGGATCGTTAGTCGCGCTCTGCCATCAAGATATTGAGGATCGCGGTAGCTATTGGCCGCTCGCGATCATCCTGCCACGCCTCAACCGCGATATTGGCATTGCGGCGACCAAGCCGGGTGATCCGGCCCACGGCGTAGGTCTGCTTTTGCTTGCCTGCTGCGAGAAATTGCACGGTGATATTGACCGGTTTGAGCTGCGGATTGCGGCCCTCGCGCACCAGCACAGCGCGCAATGCGGCATAGCCAGCGTTTTCGAGCAGACCGGCGGTTGCGCCGCCATGGAATGCGCCTGGTCTGCCCTCGATAACGGAGCTAAATCCCACTGTTAGCACCGGCAAGTCGCCTTCCAGCCCATGAAGCGAAATACCCAGAGCGCGGGCATAGGGAGGGAGCACCAGAGCGGCGGCTGGATCGTCGTGAGTGCTATTCATCGCCGGTCCCCGCAGAGCTGGCGGCGTCTTTGCCGATGGGAACCTTGCCTTGGCGTGGATCGCGGCCAATGGTCATGAATACGCCTGCGACATGCGCGACCGGGTCTTCCGGGTCGCCATCATGAGCAATCCCTCGGACAAACGCCGCTGATTTGGTGGTGCGATAGCACTCAACCCGGCCGATCACGGCGGCGCGCTCTTTCATGCGGCCGCTGGTAATCTACCCTCAGGTCGAGCGTCGCGATGGGGGTGAAATCGCCCTTTGTCGTCCAGATGCTCATCCCGCTCGCCATGTCCATCAGGCTGACGATCGGGCCAGAGGCCAGGACGGCGCGATCTTCCTCGCCCAGCAAGTCCTCTCGCCAGGGCAATTCCAGCTCCACCCAGTTCTCACCGTGGTCGCGGTAGCGCAGGCCCAGCCAGCCAGAATGGCCGTGCTTGGTGAAAAATTTCGACGCCTCTGCAGGGTCAAATCGGACTTTGGGCGAGCTCATAAACAGACCTCTGTCCCGAGCGTTCCAACATTACAATCTTTTAATTTCAGCGAATCTTCCGGCCCGGTCATTCTTGGTCTTGCGCCGCGGCAATCCCGTTTCGGTGCAACCTTGGAGGGTAACAAAATGAACCTTGCTAAAATTGATCTCGCTTCGCTGCCTGGACTGGAAACCGCGAGCGGCCTGTTTGGTTCCGCGCTGCAGTCTGGGGCGACATATGACGACCGGATCGTGGTCATCATGGTCTATCTCTACGACACCATCCCGCCTGCTGCAGTCGTTTAAGCAGGTAGTGCAAGCGATGCAGATTCATCCTGATATCGCGGCGCTGCGGAGTGATCCCACTCTGCAGCGCCATGCGCAAATGCCGATGACGCGCGCGGTCGCGGAATGGCAATCGAGGAGCGACGTCATGGCTATTAAAGAGGAGCTGGAGGCCTATGACGCGGGAAGGCCGCTGGGCATGTGCGAGACCTTGTCAGGCGTGCTCAGCAATTATGAGACCGCTTCGCGTTTTATTGGTGATTGGTCGAATGGATTGCTGGCGCCGTTGATGGATCAGCCGCTGGGCCAGGTTCCACTGCGCCATAATGTCGCTCCGGGATTGGCGACGCTGCAGCTGATGAATAGCGGAGGCACGACGCTCTCCCTGTTTGTCTACAGCGAGCTTAGCTCCGCCGCCGAGCCGCAAAGCGCGGTTTTTGCCGACCGCGAGGTCTGCGAGATTGTGTTGGCGGGCAAAGCGCATGGGGTGCAGCATCAGCTTACCGGGATCCATTCAGGCCGGGCGCGTATCAATTCTTGTCCCACTACGTACGAAGCTGGGAGTTGTGTCACGCAGCCGCATGGGTGTGCAGACCCGCGAATTTCTAAGGGTTGAGGGCTCAATGCTGTTGCTGCAGCTGACCCGCATCCCGGCAAAGCCAATGCCATCGCGAGAATATCTGCTGTCTGACGGCACGCTGATCCATCAAGTCAGCGCGAACAAGCGCTCCAGCCAACACTTTATGGCGGTGGATGTGCTGGGCGCTATGGAGCGCAGGGATGCAGTGCCGGTGATGCAGGAACTGGCCCTGTCTATGGGTGATGATGCGGACCTACGCTGGGAAGCTGTCCGTCAGACCTTGGCGCTGGATGCAGCCGAGGGAATGGCCCTGCTCGGCCGATTGTCCGGGCGGCAGCATGATCCAATTGCTCAGCCTGCTGCCTCGCTCAAGCAAACCCTGATCGCTGCCAATGCGCGGCTTGCCGATCTGGCGAAGGAGGCCGAACCATGCCCCGTATCATAGAAGCTCCAACGGACAGCGTCGCTAGCCTAGATGAGACCATCGACGCGCTCGCCGGAATTGACTTTGATCCGGCCTGCGAGGAGCGAACAGAGCAGGCCGCGACTTACCTGCGCGCGCTGACCAACAACCGCACTTTTCTGGGCGATATGCTGCTTGATCAGATCAAGCATCGCCACCGCGAAGTCGGCCAGGAAAGCGGCTATGGCCCGCAGTCCATCGTGCTCAGCCCGCTGGCCTAAGCAATGTTTTCCTGCGTGCGAATATCTGGCCGCATGGAGGACGATCTGTGTTTCAAGGCGAGCGGGGCTAAGAGCTTCGTCTATGGCATTCCGCATGATCACAATTTCTCGTTTCTCACCAGCGGCTATCTCGGGCCGGGTTATCGCAGCGATTATTACGAATATGATTATGCGGATCACGCAGGCTATCCCGGCGAGGATGCAAAGCTGACCTTTGTGGAGCGCACGGCGTTGTCTGAAAACAAGCTGATGCTGTACCGCGCACACCGCGACATCCACAGCCAGTTGCCGCCGGAAAGCCTCTCAGTCTCGATCAATGTGATGCATGTCGACCCGGCGCAGCATTGGTACGATCAATATGGCTTTGATCTGGAGGAAGAGCGGATTGAGCGTGTGCTCAGCCCCAATTCGACCGAGGCTTTTCTGCGGATCGCGGTGGCCACTGGCAGCGACGAAGCGCAGGATTATGCCGAATGGGTGGGGCGCCATCACCCGAGTGAGCGCCTGCGGCAGGCCAGCTTTGAAGCGCGCAGTGTTGCTCTGACCGAGCGGCAAGATCGCGACGCTTTGTGGCGAGAGGCAGAGGGGGCGGGCAGCCGGATGCTGGCACAGATTGCGCGCGGTAAGAGGGCGGAATCGGCCGCAAGCGCTCCCTAAAGCACTCCGCCAGCCAGCCGGTCGATTGCACCTTGCAAGATCACGGCGGCCGCGTGGCTATCAATCGCTTCGGCACGCTTGGCGCGGCTCATATCCTGACCGATCATCGCCGCCTCGGCGCTCTGCGTGGACCAGCGCTCATCCCACAGCAGGATCGGCAGATCGAAGCTCTCGGCAAGATTACGAGCATAGGCGCGGCTGCTTTGCGCGCGTGGCCCCTCGCTGCCGTCCATATTGCGCGGCAGGCCAATGACGATCCCGGCGCTGCTGCGGTCCTTGATGACTTTGCGCAGTTCCTCGCGGTCGCGGCCAAATTTGCCGCGTGGCAAGGTGGTGTGATTGGTCGCAAATCGCCATCCGCCATCGCAGGTCGCCGTGCCGATGGTTTTGGTACCAAGATCGAGGCCGAGGAGCGCCCCGCCATCAGGCAGTGCGCTGCGAAACTCGCCCGCGTCTTCGGTGATCAGCGCGCTGCTTGCCATGCCAGAGCTCGGCGAGCGATGTCCGCCTGTGTGTTGGCCCAAAACAGGGGGATATCATAAACGTGGTAATTGTTGCCCGGCAGTACGTAAGGGCCCATTTCGGGCGGGTCGCCGATCAGGAGCAGGCCGCGCTCATCACAGCGGGCAGGGACCGCGCCGGGCACGAGCTCGCCGTCGCTGATATCAGTGTTGGGCACCAAAGTGCCGAGGTTTGCTTCCATTGCCGCCTCTGCCCCAATCGTCCCTGTCAGCGGGTTGGTGCACAGTATCTTGCTATCCCCGCGCAGGGTCCCGTCAAAGCCGGTCGATTTGGCGTAGGTTTCCATCACGTCGGACGGATCGGCAGGCTCGGCGAAGCTCGACCACGATAGTACGCAGCCCGCCTGTTCGGCTGCGGTGCAGGCAGGCATGCCAAGGGCCAGCAAGTCATGCTTGATCGAGATTGGCCAGCCGACCGCGTAGGCGGCAATGACACGCGGCGCGATCTCAGAGCCGCTGACTTCTTCGCGCAGCAGGCGCAGCAGATGCAGCGAGCCTTGGCTGTGCCCGACAAGCGCGATTGGCGTGTCTTCGTCCAGCGAACTCAGGAAATAGCGATAGGCCTCCAGCACATCGGCATAGGCAGCATCTATGGCTTGCTGTCCCTCCGGTGCGTCGGTGAGGAATGCGCCCATGGTCGCTTGGCGATAGCGCGGCGCCCAAATCTCTGACGCTGCGTTAAATGGGCTGGCCATGCCGCGCACATAAAGTCTCGCGACGCGCTCGGCCTCTTCCGATCCAATCGGTGCGTTCCAATTGGCGCGCTCGAGATAGCTGGTCGGGTGGATAAAGAAGACCGCGAAATCAGGCAGATCTGACGCCGTGGCGTCATCGGACCGCTGCACTGGCGCGCGTCCAGCGGTGGTCTCACCCTCATTTGATGCTTGCGCATAGGCGGGTTGCCACCGGGCGGGATCGGTAACGCCGATACCGGGGCGTGAATACCACAGCGCGGGGTCTTCATAGGCGTTGTCAGCCAAGGCCTCTTGTTCGACAAATTCCGTGTCAGGCACCAAGGCAAAGGCGGCCAAATCGCCTTTGAACATTTCCCAGCCGATGCGACCAACCAGAGCGGCGACGATGCAAAACGCGATAAAATAGAGGAATTTCTTGGCCATGCGCTGGCTCGCTTACTCGCTGTCTGCTGCGCTGCGCTCGGCAATGGCAGGGCGCAGCGTGGTCCAAGCGCGGTCACCGCGCAAGCTGCTCCACCAGCTGCCCGGGTTCCAAGTGGTTGAGCCGTCGAGCGAGAAGGTGATGAATTCTGCGCGCCCGCCAATGTTTTCGAGCGGGATTGCGCCGCCAAGGCCGCGCTGCGGGATGGTAGCGCGGCTGTCTGCGGAATGATCGCGGTTGTCGCCCATCACGAACACAGCGCCCTCTGGGATCATCAGCGGCCCGAAATTGTCGTGCGGTTGGCCCTCGATGTGGTCAATCGTCAGATACGTCGCGCCATTGGGCAGCGTCTCGCGGTAGGTGGGCGGTTCGTAGAATTGAGCGCCGCTGGCTTCGCGGGCCCGGTATGGTTCGAACGCCGTCAGGCAAGGGCGATCATCGCAGGTTAGCTCTTCTTCAAACGGGATGCGCACCGCTGGCACAACCTCACGCTTGATCGCCTCGCCATTGAGAATGATTTGCCCTTCGCGCACCTCGATTGTGTCACCGGGCAGGGCGACCACGCGCTTGATGTAGTCTTCGTCTCGCACCGGATGCACCGGGATCACGATATCGCCATATTCAGGTGTGCTGCCCAAAACCCGCCATTCGCCGCGCGGCAGCAGGTGAAAACTCGCCGATGCCCATGACCAACCATAGGGATATTTGCTCACCACCAAGCGGTCGCCAACGTGCAGGGTCGGCATCATCGAAGTTGATGGAATGTAAAACGGCTTTGCCACCAGGCTGTGAAACGCCAGCACCGCGAGCAGCATCAGCAGAAGCCCGCGAAGCTCCGCGAACCAATTGACCTTTTCTTCGGCCGTTTCGTCAGTTTTGATGCTGGTGTCTGTCACTGTCGTGGCTTCAGTCATAATGCTCGTTAAGTCTGGGGGATGGGCAGCGCTTCGATAATAACGAAGGCCTGCGCCCATGGATGATCGTCGGTTAGGGTCAGATGAACATGCGCCTCATGGCCTTCCGGGACCATTTCCGCAAGACGCTTCGCCGCGCCGCCAGTTAGCGCGAGGGTCGGCGCGCCAGAGGGTGCGTTGACCACGCCAATGTCTTTCATAAAGACCCCGCGCCGAAATCCGGTGCCGACCGCTTTGCTAAAGGCTTCTTTCGCGGCGAATCGCTTTGCATAGGTGCCAGCGATGGTGAAGGGGCGGCGCTGAGCCTTGGCCCGCTCTTTCTCGGTAAAGACGCGGTTCTCGAACCGCGCACCAAACCGGTCGAGCGAGTTTTGGATCCGCTCAATATTGCAGAGGTCCGATCCGGTGCCGATGATCATATTGCCACTCCGCTGAAAAATCCCATTGCGCCGAGAGCCAAGAGGAAGCTCGCGCCCCACAGCAGGGTCGCCTCCCGGACTTTATCCTTGTTCCACAACACAACAGTCGCGACCAGCAGAGCGACGTTGATCAGGAATGGGCCAATAACTATCAAAGTATCAAGCAATGGGATCGGATCGCCGCGGTGAACCTCTGAACCGAAGGCCATGCCGATCAGCGCAATGAAGCCGGTTCCGAGCAGGCAAAGCGCATACCAGCAAACCATGATGGCAAGCATCCAGCCCGGCTTTTTCTGCTCAGCACTATTGTCCATGCGTCATTCTCATCCGCCCAAAGCCCGCGACATTACCATAACCAACAGACCCAAAGCCGCCGCGTGCAGCATTACCTGGGTCTTGAACAAGGGGTGGGCAAAATCGCCATCCCCGCGTTTCAGCGATCCAACATAGCCGAAAATCTGTAGGGCCACCCAGCCAATTGCGAAGGCGACCAGCACGCCGTTCGAGAGAGCATATCCCAGAAAGCCGATGCTGAGAATGAACAGGCCCGCCGCGCCAAAGGCCCAGCGCTTTTGTTCAGCGGTTAGATCGGGGAGGTCTGGGCGGTCGGCATCGGCCACACTAGCGTGCCTCGTCCATCAGCTCGCGCATCCGCCTGATCGCTGGCTCCAGTCCAGTGAAGACTGCTTCGCCAATCAGGTAGTGCCCGATATTAAGTTCTGCGATCTGAGGAATGGCGGCGATCGGCTGGACATTCTCAAAGGTCAGTCCGTGGCCCGCATGCGGCTCAATTCCGTTTTTCGCGGCCAAAGCGGCCATGTCGGAAATGCGCTTTAGCTCCGCTTCGATTTTTGCGTTGTCCCCGTCTAAGAAGGCGTGGGCGTATTCGCCAGTGTGAAACTCGACGACGGGCACGCCAAGGCGCAAAGACGCGTCCAGTTGGCGGTCTGTTGCCTCAATGAACAGCGAGACGCGGATGCCCGCTGCCTTCAATTCCTCAACAATTGGCGCCAAGGTGTTGTGCAATCCAGCAGCATCGAGGCCGCCTTCAGTGGTGCGTTCCTCGCGCTTTTCTGGGACGATGCAGGCCGCGTGCGGTTTGTGCCGCAGCGCAATTTCTAGCATCTCCTGCGTCGCAGCCATCTCAAGATTGAGCGGCAGCTCGGTCGCGGTCTGGATTCGGGCCAAGTCTTCATCGCGAATATGACGGCGATCTTCGCGCAAGTGAGCGGTGATCCCATCGCCGCCAACACTGGCGACGATTTCCGCGGCGCGCACAGGATCGGGATGGTCGCCGCCGCGCGCGTTGCGGATGGTGGCGACGTGATCAATATTTACGCCCAGTCTGAGCTTCGCGGTCATATCTGGATGCCTATTCCTTGCGGCTGCCCGGCTTCGTCACCGCGATAGCCGCAAGTTCTGCGGGAACTTCATCATCGGAATATGTGGGGAAATTGATCGCAATCAATGGGTAGAAGGGCACACCTAGGTCCACCTCTCCGCCGGAACGATCAATCAAAGAGCATTCTGCGATGACCTCGCCGCCTTCGCGCGCAACGGCAGCAATTGCCTCGCGGCTGGAAAGGCCAGTGGTCACCACGTCTTCCACCATCAGCACTTTGGCGCCCGGCTCCAATGCGAATCCCCGGCGGAAGTGAAATTCACCATCGGGACGCTCCAGAAACAGCGCGTCTTTTTCCATGCACCGGCCAACTTCATGGCCGATAATGATGCCGCCCATGGCCGGTGAAACCACAGTATCCACAGCCGCGCGCACCTCTCTTGGGATGTTTGCGCACACCGCACGGGCGAGCCGACCAGCGCGTTCTGGGTTCATCAGGACTCGGGCGCATTGCAGATAGTGCGCGCTATGGCGGCCCGAGGAGAGCTTGAAATGCCCCTCCAGCAAAGCGCCAGAACCACGAAACTCAGCGAGAACTTCTTCTTCAGTCATGCGTAAAAACACTACCTTTTTTGCAAACTTGCGCCCCAAACATGGTGGCTTGCATAATTTTCTCCCTAGAAGCGCTTGAGGCAGTGAGCAAGCGCAGCTAAGAGGCACCCAACATTGGCAGAAGTGTCGATGCGTAAGCTGTTGGCAGGGCTTTGTTCAAAAGCGCTGCGTTAGGGGCAGTATGGGATTAGTAGCGGATAGACTAGACACATGAAACTGGGTCATATTTTCGACCGTGCGTCGCTTGCGATGGTTGCTTTGTTTGCAGCCCTTTCGATTGCACTGATGCCTCAAATGGCGGTTGCGCAAGAAGCCGATGCTGGCGAAGTTGCTGAAGCAGAAACCCCGGCGGTGGATGCCAATGCGGCTTACACGCCAATGGCGCCGACCGAAGGCAAGGGCATGCCAACGGCGTATGAAGACGATGCGTGGAAGAGCCTGACCTTCCAGGATCAGTATTCCGCTGACGGTAAATACGCGCTGTGGATGCATGATGTGATCCTGATGCCGGTCATCACGATCATAAGCCTGTTCGTGCTTGCGCTGCTCCTATGGGTGGTGGTCCGCTACCGCAAGGCGGCCAACCCTGTCCCATCAAAAACGACTCACAATACCGCCATCGAAGTGATCTGGACGATTGTTCCGGTGATCATTCTGGTGGTGATTGCGGTTCCTTCGATCTCGCTGCTGGCGCGGCAATATGAAACGCCGCCCGAGAACGCCGTGACGATCAAGGCGACCGGATACCAGTGGTATTGGGGGTATAACTATCCAGACTACGGCGAGTTTGAGGTCATCTCAAACATGCTGACCGAAGAGCAAGCCGACGCAAGCGGCGAGCCTTATCAGCTGGCCGTTGACAACCGCATGGTCGTGCCCGCCGGCGTTCCGCTGCGCGTGCAAACAACCGCTGCTGACGTGATCCACGCTTTTGCTGTGCCCTCGCTGTGGTTCAAAATGGATGCGGTCCCTGGCTAAGCTCAATGAAAAATTGCTCACAATTGAAGAGCCTGGCGTGTATTATGGCCAGTGTTCAGAGCTGTGCGGTGCGCGTCACGCTTACATGCCGATCACGGTAGAGGCGCTGCCGATGGAGCAGTTTGAGGCTTGGATCCGCAGCAAGGGCGGCGAAGTGCCTGGCGATGCCGTGGCAGAGGCTCCGGCCGAAGCTGCTGCTGAAGACACCGCGTCGTAAGACTTAAGAATTTAACGAATTAAACAGTCCGAGAGAATTTGAACCATGGCAACCACCGCTGAAGGTTTCGACATTCACACCGATGATCACGCACATGCTGCGGATCACAAGCCAAGCTTTTTCAAGCGTTGGTTTATGTCGACCAACCACAAGGATATCGGCACGCTCTATCTGATCTTTGCGATTATCGCAGGAATCGTGGGCGGCGCCATTTCTGGCGTTATGCGGATGGAATTGGCCGCGCCAGGCATCCAATATCTTGGCGATGCAGTGGCGTTCATGGGCGGTGAGCCGTCTGAGAATGCTAACCTGCATATGTGGAACGTGTTCATCACCGCTCACGGTCTGATCATGGTGTTCTTCATGGTCATGCCAGCGATGATCGGCGGCTTTGGTAACTGGTTCGTGCCGCTGATGATTGGCGCGCCAGATATGGCGTTCCCGCGGATGAACAACATCTCGTTCTGGCTCACGGTTGCTGGCTTCCTGAGCCTCGTCTTCTCGCTGTTTGTGCCGGGCGGAACCGGGCAGGGCGCAGGCGTTGGCTGGACGGTCTATGCGCCGCTCTCGACAACGGGCTCTCCAGGGCCAGCGGTCGACTTCGCGATCTTCTCTTTGCACTTAGCGGGCGCAGGTTCGATCCTTGGTGCGACAAACTTCATCACGACCATTTTCAACATGCGCGCGCCGGGTATGACCCTGCACAAAATGCCGTTGTTCGTATGGTCAGTTCTGGTCACAGCATTCCTGCTGCTGCTCGCGCTTCCAGTGCTGGCTGCGGCGATTACCATGCTGCTGACTGACCGTAACTTTGGCACCACCTTCTTTGACCCAGCGGGCGGCGGGGACCCTGTTCTCTACCAGCACTTGTTCTGGTTCTTTGGTCACCCAGAGGTTTACATCATGATCCTGCCGGGCTTCGGCATGATCTCTCAGATCGTTGCGACCTTCAGCCGCAAGCCTGTGTTTGGCTATCTCGGCATGGCCTACGCCATGGTCGCAATCGGCGTCGTCGGATTCATCGTGTGGGCGCACCACATGTACACGGTCGGCCTCGACGTAAACACGAAGATGTACTTCACCGCGGCCACGATGGTGATCGCGGTGCCAACTGGTGTGAAGATCTTCAGTTGGATTGCCACGATGTGGGGCGGCAGCTTGGAGTTCAAATCACCAATGGTTTGGGCGATGGGCTTCATCTTCCTATTCACTGTTGGCGGTGTGACCGGCGTCGTGCTCGCCAATGGCGGCATCGATGATAACCTGCACGACACCTATTATGTGGTTGCTCACTTCCACTACGTATTGTCGATGGGGGCGGTGTTCTCGCTCTTCGCGGGCTTCTATTACTGGTTCCCGAAGATGAGCGGCCGGATGCATTCTGAACTGCTTTCGCACCTGCACTTCTGGGGCTTCTTCATCGGTGTGAATGTAATCTTCTTCCCGCAACACTTCCTGGGGATGCAGGGCATGCCGCGCCGCTATCCCGACTATGTGGAAGCGTTCACCTATTGGAACCAAGTTTCGACCGTGGGCTATATGATTATGGCGGCGTCCATGCTGCTGTTCTTTATCAACCTGGCCTATGCCTTCACGGCAGGCCGCAAGGTTGGCAACAACCCATGGGGTGAAGGCGCAACAACGCTCGAATGGACATTGTCTAGCCCGCCGCCATTCCACCAGTTTGAAACGCTGCCAGTGATTGAGGATCATCACGATTATCACGATCACATGCCGCGCGAAGACAAGCCAGCAACCGCCTAAGGGCTGGCCATTTGGCGGCGCGCTGATTTCTTTATCGCTCCGCTGAAACAACAGGAAACGGGAAGGGGCGCGCCGTTTAGGTGCGCTTCTTTCAAAATTGAGAGAGCCGCGAACAGCGATCTGGTTTTAATATGAGTGCAAGCGCAAACAGCTCTGTGGGTACAGGTGTGGACGAGGTTGCGGCCATGTCTGCCGCTGCGCGCCCTATGCCGACTGATTGGCGTGACTTCTTCGCGCTCACGAAACCGCGCGTGCTTACTCTCGTCATCTTCACCGGTATCTGCGGCCTTCTAGCGGCCCCTGGCTCGATCCACCCTGTACTGGGCTTCACCGCCATCCTCGCGATTGCGATGGGGGCGGGCGGCTCAGCTGCGATCAATCATTGGTGGGAAGCCGATATCGACGCGGGGATGAAGCGCACCGCCAATCGTCCTTTGCCAAGTGGGCGGATGCGGCGCGATGATGCGCGCGACTTCGGGATTTTCCTATCGCTTGTTGCAATCGGCCTGATGGGCGTTGCGATTGGCTGGCTGGCGGCGGCAATCCTGGCTGTGGCGGTCGTCTATTACGCCGTGATCTACACCATGTGGCTAAAGCCGCGCACTCCGCAAAACATCGTTATTGGCGGCGGCGCAGGTGCGTTCCCGCCGATGATTGGTTGGGTCGCGGTGACCGGTGAGATCACCATGATGCCGGTGCTGCTGTTCGCGATTATCTTCTTCTGGACGCCGCCGCACTTTTGGGCGCTCGCGCTGTTTATGAAGTCTGACTACGCCAAGGTTGGCATTCCGATGCTGCCGGTGGTTGCCGGTGAGCAGGCGACCCGCCGTCAGATCCTGCTTTACACCATCGTGCTGACGCCAATCGTGATCGCGCCATGGCTGATCGGCGGGACCGATGCGATTTACGGCGTCACCTCGATTGTGCTTTCCGCGATCTTCTTCGCTTACGCTTGGAAAGTTGGCACGCGCACCAAGAGCGAGAATGATGACATGGTGCCGGAGAAGCGCCTGTTCAAATTCAGCATCCTCTACCTCTTCGTGCTGTTCGGCGCGTTGGTGGTGGACCGCGTCGCGGCCTATCAAGGGTTCGCCGACTTGGGTTGGTTCGCATGACCCCTGACGAAGAAGCCGAAACCAAGCGCCGCCAAAAGGCCCGCAATTGGGTCGTCGGCGGAACTCTGCTGTTTTTTGTTGTTCTGTTTTACGCGATTACGATCGCCCGTATTGGAGGACAGGCTGGATGAGCACAGCCGCAAACCCATCGGTAGAACGCGAGAACGTTCGCGTTGGTATTTTCGCCTTCGCAGGCGCGCTGGCCATGCTCGGCCTCGGCTATGCGGCGGTTCCGCTGTACGACCTGTTTTGCCGGGTGACTGGCTTTGGCGGCACGACGCAGGTCGCCACCTTTGCCGAGGCTGAAAAAGCGGCGGCGCTGGCCAGCACGCGGACCATGTCGATCCGTTTCGATGGCTCGACGGCGCGCGATGTGCCATGGGAATTCCGCCCATCGCAGGCGACCGACGAGGTTCAGATCGGTGTGCGCGATATGGCAACCTATGTGGCGAAGAATAACAGCCGCGTGCCGATCACTGGCACAGCGACGTTCAACGTGGAGCCTTCGCAGGCGGGCAAATACTTCCATAAGATTCAATGCTTCTGCTTCACCCAGCAAACTTTGCAGCCGGGTGAAGAGGTGCACATGCCTGTGCTCTATTATGTCGATCCAGCTATGCTCGAAGATGAGTTCATGGCCGATGTTGAGCAGATCACTTTGAGCTACACTTTCCACCGCGCGAGCGAGCCTGTAAATACGGCGGAGAGCAGTTCACTAGACCAAGCGAGCGAAGACTCGTAAACGTACAAACCTAGCATTTTAAGACGGGATTTTTTCCATGGCTGGCAACGTCAACCACGACTATCACATTCTGGAACCGGACATTTGGCCACTGGTTGGCTCAATGTCGGCGCTCATGTTCACGTCAGGCATGATCCTGTGGCTCAACCCCGATGTGTTCGGGGAATCGGGCTGGGTTGTTATGGGCCTTGGCCTTGCGGGTCTGCTCGCGACGTTCTTCATGTGGTTCAAGAATGTCGTTTCCGAAGCGGAGCGCGGCGATCACACGCCTGTGGTTCAGCTGCACATGCGCTACGGAATGATCCTGTTCATCGCCTCTGAGGTGATGTTCTTCGTCGGTTGGTTCTGGAGCTTCTTTGACTTCGCGCTGTTCCCAGAGCCGCTTGTTGTCACCGCGGCAGGCACTGCGGAGCAAATGACGGAAAACCTCTTCCTCACGGACACTTCGGCCTCTGGCGCATCGCTCGTGCCAGCGGGCATGGAAGTGCTCGACGCCTTCTCGCTCCCGCTGCTTAACACGCTGATCCTGCTGTGCTCTGGCACCACGGTAACCTGGGCGCACCACTCGCTGATCCACGGTGATCGCGAAGGTCTGAAGCAAGGCTTGTGGGCCACCATCGCGCTCGGCGTGCTGTTCAGCGCGATCCAGGCCTATGAGTACTCAATCGCGCCATTCAACTTCGGACAGAACACCTATAGCTCGGCCTTCTACATGGCGACCGGCTTCCACGGGTTCCACGTTCTGATCGGTACGATCTTCCTCGGCGTATGCCTTTATCGGACATACATTGGCCACTTCACCTCGCGCCAGCACTTCGGCTTTGAAGCGGCGGCTTGGTATTGGCACTTCGTCGATGTCGTGTGGCTGTTCCTCTTCATCGCCATCTACATCTGGGGCGGTTGGGGCGCACCGGTCCACTGATGCAATCAGGCAAAAATCTGCCGAATGAGAAGGGGCAGCGCGGCACACCAGTTTCTTGGCGCCGGGCTGCCCTTTTCGGTTTGTGCCCAAGGTGCGGCGAGCGGACTCTGTTCGAGACAGCCGGCCCAATTCGCCATGCGGTGCACATCATGCGATTTGCCCTTCGCTGAGCTGGAGCGCGGCGGGCGTATAGCCGGGTTCATCACTATGGTGATTGCGGTGGTCCTGATCATGATCGCGGTTGGGATCGAAAGCGCCTTTCGCCCGCCATTGCTGCTCCAGTTCGCCGTTTGGGCGCCGCTGACCGTGATCGTTGTGATCGGCACATTGCGCGTGCTGAAAGTGCTGCCCGCGCTGGAAGTTTATGAAGAGCGCTATGACCCAGATGGTAAGCGAAAGGATGTGGACACATGAGACCTCGTGATCTTCCCATCATTCCGACAGTTCTCGTGCTCGCTGCGGCGGCGACGATGGTGGCGCTAGGCTTCTGGCAATTGGGCCGGATGGAAGAGAAGGCGGAGCTGATCGCGCGTTATGAGGCGGCGCTTGCGACCAGCGATCCGATTGCGTTTCCGGCAAATCCTGATGGTGCGCAAGACGGCGCGTATGATCCAGACACATTGTTCCGGATCGCGGCGTTCGATTGCCCAGAGGCAACCGAGGCGACTTCCATTTCTGGCAAGAGCGAGCGCGGGCAAAGCGGATATGCCCATATCGCGACCTGCCAAACGGCTTTCGGTCCGACTGAGGTAAAGCTCGGATATTCGCGCAATCCTAACACGCCAGAATGGGACGGCGGTGCTGTCACTGGGCGGATCGCCCCCGGCGGCCGGTTTGGCGCTAGGCTGCAATTGGACGAGCCGGTCGCTGGGCTAGAGCCGCTTGCAAAGCCCGATCCCAAGGACTTGCCCAACAATCATCTCGCCTATGCTGGCCAGTGGTTCTTCTTCGCGCTCACCGCGTTGGTGATCTATTGGTTTGCGGTCAAAGGACGCATAGCGGGACGGGGCAGAAAACAAAGCTAGGCCCGCGCACAGATCGGCTTTCTTGCCACTGCTCGCTGACGCCGCTAACCGCGTGAACACCATGCAATATGTATCGACCAGAGGCAGCGCACCCGCGCTCGATTTCGAAGGCGTCACTTTGGCGGGGCTCGCCAAGGATGGCGGGCTGTATCTGCCCACCGAATGGCCGCGCTTTAGCGAAGCCGAAATCGCCGCGATGGCCGGGCTGCCTTACCCAGAGCTCGCCGCGCGCGTGATGATGCCGTTCGTCGGTGATAGCCTAACCGAGGACGAGCTGCGCGGTTTGTGCGAGCAAGCCTATGGCCGCTTCGCTCATGATGCGGTGACACCATTGGTCCAGCTGGACCAGCAGCAATGGCTGCTTGAGCTGTTTCATGGCCCCACGCTGGCGTTCAAAGATGTCGCGCTGCAACTGCTCGGCCTGTTGTTTGAAACCTTCCTTGGTCGCTCTGGTAAACGGCTGACCATCGTTGGCGCGACCAGTGGCGACACCGGATCGGCCGCGATTGATGCGGTCGCCGGGCGCGAAGGCGTGGAGATATTCATGCTCCACCCGAAAGGCCGGGTCAGCGAAGTGCAGCGCCGCCAGATGACGACAGTGCGCGCGCCCAATGTGCACAACATCGCAATCGAGGGCAGCTTTGACGACGCTCAGGCGATGGTAAAGCGGATGTTCGTGGACGAGACGCTGACCAGCCGGATGCAGATCGGCGCGGTCAATTCGATCAACTGGGCGCGGCTGATGGCTCAGGTCGTTTATTATTTCGCCGCCGGGCTTCAGCTGGGCGCGCCGCAAAGGGCGGCCGCATACAGCGTGCCGACGGGCAATTTCGGTGATGTGTTCGCAGGCTATGTCGCGCACAAGATGGGGCTGCCGATCAAGCAGCTGATCGTTGCGACCAATGTGAACGATATTCTGCACCGTGCGCTGACCAGTGGGGATTACTCAGCCGGCACGGTTACGCCGACCGCCACCCCGTCGATGGACATTCAGGTCAGCTCCAATTTCGAGCGCTTGCTGTTTGATTGCGGCGGGCGCGACGGCGCAGTCTTGGCCGAGCAAATGCGCGGGTTTGAAAGCGCGCGCGCGATGCAGCTGACCAATGCTCAGCAAGAAGGCGCAAGCGGTTTGTTCGTGAGCGCTCGGACCGATGGCGACGAGATGGCGCAGGCGCTGCGCTGGGCGCATGAGCGGGCCGGGCAAGTGCTGGATCCGCACACCGCGATTGGCCTGCATGCCGCGCGCATTAGCGAGCTTGATCCATCGGTGCCGATTGTCACCCTGGCGACAGCTCATCCAGCGAAATTCAGCGATGCGGTGGAGCGGGCCACGGGCATGCGCCCGGCGCTGCCCGCGCGTGTCGGCGACCTGTTCGCGCGTGAGGAACACTACACCGAGCTGCCCGGTGATTATGAGGCGGTGCGCGATTTCGTTTCAGAGACTGCTGCGACCGACTGATGGCGCAGCTGGCCCGTGATCCGCTGGTGATGGAATGCGCCGGATGGGACGCTTACCGCCTGCTCGACAGCGGGGATGGGCGCAAGTTTGAGGCGTTCGGCCCGCATTCCTTCATTCGTCCAGAACCACAGGCCATGTGGCGCCCGCGCATGGCTGAATGGGATGCCGACGGCGAATTCGTGCCCGGATCGGACGAGGATGGCGGCGGCCGCTGGAGTTTCGCCCGCGACGTGCCCGAGGATGGCTGGGAGCTAGGTTGGAATGAAGCGCGCTTTACCGCCCGCCCGACCCCGTTTCGCCATTTGCAGTTCTTCCCCGACATGGCCCCTGTGTGGGATTGGATGCGCGCGATGCTGGGCGAACAGACAGAGGCGGAAACGCTCAATCTGTTTGGCTATACCGGCGTGGGTAGTCTCGCACTGAGCCAGCACGGCCGGGTGACGCATGTCGATGCCTCGAAGAAATCGGTTGCTCAGGCGCGCGAGAACGCCGCGCTGTCAGGCATGGAAGAGCGCCCAATCCGCTGGCTGGTGGATGATGCGGCGAAATTTGCCGCGCGCGAGGTTCGCCGCGAGAAGCGCTATGACGGGATCATTCTCGACCCGCCCAAATTCGGACGCGGCCCCAAGAGCGAGACCTGGCGTCTCGAGGAGAACCTTCCCGGCCTGATCGCTGACTGCGCAAAGCTGCTCGACAACGATAGCTGCTTCCTGTTCCTAACGGTTTATGCCGTTAGGATGAGCAGCCTCGCGATTGCAGGCCTCCTCGAAGAGGCGATGCGCGATCTGCCGGGAACTATCGAATTTGGCGATTTGGCCGTGCGGGAAGAGGGCGACAATCCGCGCCTGCTGCCGACGGCCATTTTCGCGCGCTGGAGCAATCCATGATCCTGCCGACCTTCGCTTTTTTCCTGATCGGCGGGCCGGATATGTCGGTGACAGAGTCCCCCCGCTTATGTTCAGCGTGGCCGATCCCGATTCGGGCAAGTCGCTGGCTGACATTGAATTCTGCACGGATAGTGTGGAGCATGTTGCGATCGATTTTTCCGATCGACAGCAGCGCTATGTCGTCAATTTCACCCTCGCCGATGCAGCGGCGGAAAAACTCGCGCAAGTAACGACTCAATATGTTGGATTTTACGCGCCTCTCTCGATTAATGGTGAGGTGATTTCCAACCCCGTTATCAATCAGCCTATCACCGGCGGTATGATGCAGGTCACCGGCGGCGATACGATTGCCGACGTAGAACAAATTGTGCAGGCCGCGCGTGGACGCTGCACTCTCCCGAAAGCCAAAGACAAATGAACGATTCGCTGATCCTGGAAGTCGCTGATCTGGAAACGGATGTCCTTACCGGCATTTACTCCGAAGAAACGGGCAATCCGCAGCCGCTGCGCATCACCATCAATGCACGCTATGATGTCGCCGATCATTACGATGCCGACACGCCGCTGGAGGCGAGCAAGAACTATATGGATTTAAAACATGCCGCGGGTGAAGGCCTGCCCCCAGGCGTGCATTTTAAACTGATCGAGGCGGTTGCTGATCATATCTGCGAGACATTGTTTGTTCAGGACGTGCGCGTTCAGGCCGTCACAGTGAAAATCGTGAAGCTCGCCATTGCAGAGGCGAACGAGAAAATCGGCATCACCCTGCACCGCGAACGCGCCGCTTGGGAAAGCCGCAAGGCATGAGCGTTTCCGGCGTCCAGGCGGTTCAGCATATCGTAGAGCTGCCTGACAGCGCCTTGGATGCGAGCGCTTATGTCCTGAATGAACAATTGGGCGCGGTTCGCGCAGTCCTGAGCGAAGATGGCGTAAGCGCATTGGCGATTGTCTTGCCCGCCGCCGGTCCAGACCATTCCGATTGGCGTTTGGCACTGGCAAGGGACTTGGCCCGCGAATTCGCGCCTCAGCGGGTGAATGTGGTTGCGCGCGGCAGCGAGGCGGCGACGCAAGCGTTGCTCACCTATTTAGAGGGTGCGCCCGGCGTCACGGGGCACTACCTTGAGGCGCATGACTGAGATTTCCGCTTCGAACCGCGCGCGGGCACGCGATATTTTGGCGCTCGGTTCGCCTGCGCCTCTGGTCGATGCATTCCAAAGACGGATCACTTACCTGCGCCTGTCTGTGACGGATCGCTGCGATCTGCGCTGTTCCTATTGCATGCCGGAGCAAATGAAATTCCTGCCGCGCCGCGAAGTGCTGACGCTGGAAGAGCTCTATCAGCTCAGCGTCGGATTTATCGAGCGCGGCGTTACCAAGCTCAGGATTACGGGCGGCGAGCCATTGGTGCGCCGCGATATCATCGACTTGTTCAGCGCGCTGGGACAGCGGATCGGCAGCGGTTTGGAAGAGCTGACCCTGACGACCAATGCGACGCAGCTGACGCGTCATGCAGAGGGACTGGCGAAGGCCGGGGTCAAAAGGGTCAATGTCTCGCTCGACACTTTGGACCGCGCTCGCTTTGCTGGACTGACCCGGCGCGATGCCTTGCCCCAGGTGCTGGAGGGGATCGCTGCGGCCAAAGAGGCGGGGCTGAAGGTTAAGCTGAACGCGGTGGCGCTGAAAGGCATCAATGAGCGCGAGCTGCCTGATCTTATCGCGTGGGCGCATGGCGAGGGCCATGATGTGACGCTGATCGAGGTGATGCCGCTGGGCGATGTCGAGGAAGATCGGATCGACCATTATCTGCCGCTGACCGATGTTCGCGCGCAGTTGGAGCGGCGCTGGACGCTGACCGATAACAGTCATTCCACCGGCGGGCCTGCTCGTTACGTCGATATCGCGGAAACGGGCGGCAGGCTGGGTCTGATCACCCCGCTGACCAACAACTTTTGCGCTGGATGCAATCGCTTGCGCGTGACCGCAACTGGCCAACTTTACCCCTGCCTTGGCGGCGGCGAACGGGTCGACCTGCGCGCTGCGCTACGCTCAGATGATCCGGCATCAAATCTCGAGCTTGCGCTGAGCGAGGCGATGGCGATCAAGCCCGAAAAGCATCACTTCCGAATAGATACGCGCGGGGCAGAGCCGCATCTGGCCCGGCATATGTCGATGACCGGAGGCTGAGCATGGCGGTGCGAATTGTGTTCCTGGGGCCCTTGCGTGATCTTGCTGGCGAAGACAGCCGCGAGGTGCCTGCGCCGCTCGATTGGGCGGGGCTTCTAAGCGTGGTGGGGCCGCAAGTTGCCGAGCAATTGAACGAGCAGCGGGTCAATGTTGCCTGCGCGGGAAAAGTGCTGAGCGACAAAACCACGCTCAATGCGCAGGACGGCGATGAGGTTGCGCTGCTGCCGCCCGTTTCTGGTGGGTAGATCGCGGTGAAAGACGTCCGTCTCCTCACATCACCATTCAATCCCGGTACGCTGATCGGACCATTCACCAATGCGCACCCTGGCCTAGGCGGGGTTTGCACCTTCGTTGGCGAAGTGCGCGGCGAGGCGGATGTAGAACTGCTGGAGCTGTCGCATTACGAACCGCTCACATTGCCGAGCATGGAAGAGCTGGCTGAGCAGGCCATAGAGCGATTCGATCTGATGGGCATGCTGATTGTGCACCGGGTCGGCGCGATGCGTCCCGGTGAGCCGATTGTTTGCGTATCGGCAGCGGCCAAGCACAGGCGCGGCGCGATTGATGCGGTCGACTTTGCGATGGACCATTTGAAGAGCGCCGCCTGGTTTTGGAAGCGCGAGAAACGAAACGGCGAATGGTATTGGATTGAACCGCGCGCGGATGATTACGCTGATCTCGCGCGCTGGACTGACTGATTTTTTCGTAAAAAATTTCGCAGTTTGATCCAGATCAAAGTCGCGTGCGAGCCGCTGGGCTAATTCCCTTCTCAAGGAAGGAGAATACCCATGAGCAAACATATTCAAGAACAAATCGAGGCAGGCAAAGCGGCCATTGTTGAGGGACCTGAGCAAGAGCGGGCGCATGTCCGCCACCAAGTTGAGGTTGATCGCAGCTTTGAGCTGCCCATCAGCCTGCATATTGCGACCGTCGCCTGTTATCTGGCCTTCATCGCAATCACTTTTGCAGCATTCAGCACACCGGGACTGGTCATCCCGATGGCGATTTTTACGGTCTTTATCTTTGGCATGTTCGGCGTGCCTGCGATTTGGACCAGGCTGTCGCCGGACAACCCTTCCAAACCAATGGATATGGGCAAGTTTGCCCGCGAAGGGATCATGACCAACACAGGCCGTCTCGCCCCGCGCGATGCCGCCATTCAAGTTCTAATTCTGCCGGTTCTCATCGTGCTTTGGGGCCTCGCGGCGGTGACCATAGCTGCGCTGGTTTAACCTACCTTCCTTGCGGAGAGGGCCTGCAGGTGCGCGGGGTCGACCAGTTCGATCCCGCGTTTGCCTGTCCGGCGGATTGCTCCGTCCTTTTCAAGCTCGCCGAATTTGCGGCTGACGGTTTCAATCGTCAGGCCCAGCATATTGGCGATTTCCCCGCGGGTTAGCGGCAGTTCGAAATGGTCCGCTGGATGGCATGGGGATTGGCTGGCGGCCTGCGCAAAGTCGTGCAGAAGACAAGCAAGCCGCGCCTCCGCGCTGGCATGAGCGGTCAGCTCCAGCAGGCTGCGGGTGGAGTGCAGATCCTCTTGTGACCGGCGCAGCAGCGCCTTTGCGAGAGCGGGATACTCATCAATCGCGCGGTTGATATCGACCTTGGCAAAGGTGCACAGCTTACTCTCGGTCAGGGCGATCACATCGTGATGGGCAAAGGGCGAAAACAGCTCTCCGATAAAGCCTGATGGATGGACCAGCGCGAGGATCTGCTCATTGCCGTCCCTATCAACGGCGGACACTTTGAGTGCGCCAGAGACAAGCGTCGCGCAGGCGACATCCTCATCACCGGCAGCGAACAGCATTTCCCCGCGTTTAAGCATCCGCGTGCGTCCTGCGGCGGCGAGGGCATCGCGTTCCTCTTCGCTCAAGACAGAACACGCCGCGCTATCTCTGACGGGGCAGGATGCGCAGGCAAGGTTCATTGCGAGGCAAGCCTGCTGAGTTCGCCAAGAATTCTGTCCTGAGCATCCACTTGCGCAGCGATACGCCCGCGCAGCTCAGCGATTTCCTGGTTCACGGTAAATTCGCTGGAGGTCTGGGCGTAGATCAGATCAATGTCCGCCAGAGCAATGGCCGAAGTGCTGCGCTTGGCAGTGAGATCAGCCAGAGCGATTTGAGCCGCTGACCATTGGTTGCTTGATTGCGAGGCGCCTCTTGCCGCTCTCACAGAGCTCTCAGCGGACGGCAAAGCGGATTGAAACGCTGCGTATGCCGCATCGGCCCGAACCTCGATTGCTGCTAGACCCGCCATGATGGCAGGGGCCGCCACTGGCGCAGGCTCTACGCTGGGCGCTGGCTGAAAACTGCCAGCGAATCGCTCCGCATCGCGCACCGCGAGCGAGGGATATTTGTCTCCGCTGCCCGCACAGGCGGACAAAGTCGCGGCAAACATTGCGGCGATCCCAAATAGTTGAGCGCGTTCTTTCACCTTGGCAACTCTCATCAATTTCGCGTCATATCCCAGCATTGCGCGGGTTTTACCACGCATTTGGGTTTGCGCCAGCGCTAGTCCGGCAAAAAACAAGTCTCTCATTACCGGTTCTTGCGTTGACTTGGCGGCATCCATCCCTTAACGGCGTGCCTCTTTCCAGCGCTGCAAAATTGCGGCGCGGTATTTTGCGTCTTGTCTGTGTGTGTATTCGCATGGGTTAAGGCACAGCTTTAGATCGAGAGTAACAAGCCATGTTCGCAGTAGTGCGCACGGGCGGCAAGCAATATCGGGTTGCCGCCGGAGACAAGATTGCCGTTGAGAAGCTCGCTGGTGAAGCCGGCGACACCGTTACGCTGGGCGATGTCCTGCTGGCGGGTGAAGGCGAGTCAATCGCTGACGCGTCGAAGGTCACCGTTTCAGCGGAGATCATCGCACAAGCCAAGAGTGAAAAGGTCGTCGTTTTCAAAAAGCGTCGCCGTCACAACTATCGCCGCAAGGCGGGCCATCGTCAGCAAATGACGCTGCTGCGCATCACCGATGTGGGCGCGGGCGCTGCGAAGAAGGCACCGGCTAAGAAGGCTGCTGCTCCAAAGGCAGACGCCAAGCCAGCGGCTGAAAAGAAAGCGGCTCCTGCGAAGAAGCCAGCAGCTGAGAAAAAGGCTCCGGCCAAAAAAGCAGCGGCGCCAAAGAAGGCCGCAGCTGACAAGAAGCCAGCCGCGAAAAAAGCTCCTGCGAAGAAGGCACCGGCTAAGAAAGCCGCGCCTAAAGCTGACAAGAAGTAAGGAACACACACCATGGCACATAAAAAAGCAGGTGGTTCATCCCGTAACGGTCGCGACTCAGCGGGTCGCCGCCTTGGCGTGAAAAAGTACGGCGGCCAGGACGTGGTTGGCGGCAACATTATCGTGCGTCAGCGCGGTACGAAGTTCTATCCGGGCACCAATGTCGGCATGGGCAAGGATCACACCCTGTTCGCGACCGAAAATGGCGTCGTGCGATTCCACAAGGGTAAACTCGGCCGCAAATACGTGTCTGTCGACATGCTAGCGGAAGCAGCTGAATAACCGGACGGTTCAAAAACAGGATCGTCCCACGGGGCGGTCCCAGCCGATGACACAATCGGCGATGTAGAGGGAGAAGGGCCACCCCAGTTTGGGGGAGCCATCTCCCTCTTTTCGTTTCTCCCTCACAAACGCGCAGGATACGAATTCTGCGGCCACGAAACTGTCATGTGCGGCTCATAATGGGGCGGCGCAGGGCAGGACGGATTGAGAGGAGAGATCTCATGTTCCATCGCAGCCAAAGATTGCTGCTCAGACCGATCTGGCCAGAGGATTGGCAAGGTGTCTTTGCCGGGATCGCCGATGAAGGCGTCGTGCGCAATTTGGCGCGGGCTCCCTGGCCCTATGAGGAAAAGGACGCGCGCGAATTTGCGAAGCTTCCGATCAATCCGCTCTATCCGCGATTCCTGATTACTCGCGCCCGCGACGCGGTGGTTGTCGGATGCATCGGGATTGACGCGATGGATACGGATACGCCGGAGGAAGCCGTTGAGCTTGGCTATTGGATCGCGCGGCCGTTTTGGGGGCAAGGCATCGCCACTGAAGCGGGGCGCTCCATGCTCGAAGTTGCAGCCTCTTTGGGGCATAAGTCCTTGGTGGCGTCGCACTTTCTCGACAATCCAGCCTCTGGCGCGGTGTTGCGCAAGATCGGCTTTCAACCCACGGGCCAAGTGTCGACGCGGCATTCGTGCGGACGCGGCGAAGCGGCGAAGGTGGCGGAATATGCGCTGGAGCTGGATGAAGAGCCGTCGGTGATTAGCGAGGCGGCTTAAGCGCTAAGCAACGCAATCGAATAAACAAAACCCCGGCGTCCATTACAGGTGCCGGGGTTTTTGTATTCGGTAGGTGTCAGGCTGTAGGCCTTAGCCGAGTCTATTCCGCAGGCATTACCGCGTCAGAATAGGGGCTTTCCCATTTCTGGATCAGCTCGCGGTCATCGTGATCCCACGGGTGGAAACTGGGCTTCAGGATCGCAGCCCATTCGATGAACATGCGCCGCATCATGCCGGGCTTCCACCAAAGAAAGGCATAGAGCTTCCATTTGGCTTGCCGCTTTGTGTAGCCGTCTTGCTCAAGCAGGCCGATCGCATCACGGATGCGGTTGCCGAAATATTTCTTGGTGATCAGCGCTGCGATCAGGGCGCGGGTTTTATACCGTTTCCAAGCGCTCCAGTCCTTCGTCACATGCTCCCAGACATCGTAGACGAGGCCCTTGTGCTCGATCTCTTCAGTCGCATGCCAGCGCCACACCTCTGCGGCCACCGGATCGGCGCCTTCGAGGTATTCTGGATATTGCAGCAGATCGCCGGCTGATGATCGCGGCGAAATGCTCCAGCGCGATTGTGATCGCGAGGTTGAATTCCTTGGGACGGCCCGCAGTCAGCTCAAGCATGGCCTGAATGCCCTGATCGATGCTTTCAACGTTATAGCCGTGGTCTGAAACCAGCCGGTTGAAGGCGACATGTTCGCGCGTGTGGTTGATTTCCTGCGTCGAAAACGCCTTCACCTCGCGCGCCAGTTTCTCCGGAATCTCGTCACGGAAAAGGCGCAGGGTGTCGATAAAGAAGGCCTCACCGCGCGGCAGGCTGGCCGAAACCGAATTGTACCAAGCGGTCGCAACCGGATCGCCGGAATGCCAGTGACGCGGAACCATCGCCTTGCGATCGAACCGCTCATTGCGGATGATCAGTTCGTGCTCTGCGGGCGTTGCGCTGGCGCGGGCAAGGCCAGCGTCGTCAGCAGGCTTGTCGAGCGGCTCAGCGCGCTCTAGGTCAATTTTTGAATGTTCGGTCATAATTTAAGAAACTATTAGGGCTTTCCCTTAATGACAAGTCGCAAGCGCTTAACGCCTGAAGAGTCGCGTAGTTCCGCATTAGAAGCGGCGCGCGGCTTACTTATTGAAACAGGGCCGCAATCCGTCACTTTGAAGGCGGTTGCCGCACGTATTGGGCGCACTCACGCAAATCTACTGCACCATTTTGGGTCAGCATCTGGACTACAAAAAGCGCTGGCAGAGCATCTGGCGCGCACCGTTTGTGAGACAATCATCGAGGCAGTGCGCGCGAGTCGCGCAGGGCTAGGGTCTGCGCGCGAGGTCGTGGATTTGGCGTTTGATGCGTTTGACCGCGAAGGCGCAGGCGCGCTTACCAGTTGGATGCTTCTCACGGGCAATGAGGACGCGCTGCATCCGATTATTGAGACAATTCATGATCTTGTTGACGAAATCGCGCCTGAAGAGGCCGATCATCAGTGCAATGACATGCGGGTGCACCGCGATACGCTCAGTCTGGTCTTGCTGGCGCTTGGCGATGCGCTGATCGGCGGGGCCTTAGCGAAATCGCTCGGACTGCCGCGTGATGCCGCGCGCGTACGGGCGCAGGACATGCTTGAGGCCTCGCTCGCCGAATATCAGTAGATCTATTCGCTGAGCGCGCCGCGTTGCCAATCGGGTAGCGCGGCCGCATTCAAATCCGCGACCCGCAGGTGATCGATGGCGAATCCTAGGTCAGCATGGGCGGCCTTGCGGCGTTTTTCTTGCGATTGATCGAGCGGCACCACGACCAGCCGTCTGTTAACCTTTTGTCGCCAATTCATCCGGGCGGTGTTTTCCTGCCCGATGTAGCATCCCTTCTCAAAGCTTACGCCGTTTAGCTCGACAGCGTTCGCTTCTAGCCACAGTATATCACCCATTTCAGCGCGACCTTCGGGCACACCGCAGGATAGGCGATGCGCGAGATAGGCTGCGTCTGCGGGTTCGTCGTTGCCATCTGCAGGGGCCAGCCAGCGTTGGCCCAGTTCCGGCAGGCGCGGGTCGGACGCGCCCTCATCGCCCTTGGCGCTCCAGTGCACGGCGAGGCTTTCGTCGCGGGCAATGTCGATCTTGCGGCGCAGGCGGTAGAGGCTGAGGCGTTTGCCGAGTTCAGCGGCGGCCTCCGTCTCGCAATCGAGCAGCAGCGCGCCGCCTTCACCAGGCCAGACGAAAAAGTCGAACATGGTCTTGCCCTGCGCCGACAGCAAAGCGGCATAGACCGGCAGATCGCCGCTTACGTCATTGGTCACCAAGCCTTGCAGAAACTCGGCAACGTCCTCTCCCGCCTCAGCGGGGGCGAGGCGAACAATCGCGCGGTCATTTAGGCGGGTTGCGGTCATGATGCAGGGACTTTCTCAGCGAGCCGATTGGCAATGGCAGAAGCGATGCGCGGGCCCAGCTCTGGCCCTTGCTCAGGGTAGAGATAGGGTTCGATCATCTCCGCTTCCATAAGCAAGAGCTGGCTATCTTCGCCGCGCACCATGTCGATGCGGGCATAAAGCGGGGTGTCAAAGGGCAGGGCTGCAATGATATTTTGCGCCTGAGCGGCTTCTTCATCGCTCGGGCTGTATTCGCTTTCCGTCCCGCCATAGAGCGACTGGATCCGGTATTCACCCTCGGCCGCATTCTTGCGCAGAGCGTGGCTCAAATCGCCCTGGATGAAGATGAAGGAGAACTCGCCCTCGCTCTGAATGGTAGGCAGGAATGGCTGGAGCATCGCCTTATGGCCGAAACGCCAGCCTGCATCAGGCATGTGCTCACGGGCGAAAATCATCTGTCCTTCTGCGCCTGCTCCGATCTGCCGCTTTACGACGAGCTTCTCACAGCCGAAGCTATCCATTGCCGCCATGACGTCATCTACATTCACATCGTCCAGCCAGATGGTGGGGATGGTCGCCGCGCCTTTGTCAGCCAGCTCTCGCAGATAGGTTTTGCGCGCATTCCAGCGCACGATCTCCGCCGAATTGCACAGCTGGATGCCGCGCGCCTCAAGCGCATCGAGTTTCGCGATGAACTCCTGCGGCTTGTCCTGATAGTTCCAGCTGGAGCCCAGCAAAGCGAGCGACAAACCGTCGAATTCGGCAAGGTCCGCTTCCCAATCCACAATGCGCAATTCCAGCCCATGATCGGCCATCGCCTTGGACAGCGCATCGGTCATCAGATCGGATTCGTAGGCATCGCCCCGGCGCTCTCCCGCACCGGGCAACGTAGTCTCGCACGCGAGGAATGCGATTATGGGTGTGGAAGGTGTCATACCTCGGCCCTAGTTGAGCGAAAGCGGGGTGGAAAGAGCCTGAATGCGGCGCTAGGTCACAAAGCCAATATGACCGATCAAACCATCACAATTCGCCGCCCGGATGACTGGCACCTGCACTTTCGCGATGGCGAAATTATGGAGCAGGTCGTGCCTTACACCGCGCGCCAATTTGGCCGCGCGATAGTGATGCCCAATCTCTCACCGCCGGTAACTGATACGGCGAGCGGCACAGCCTATCGGGATCGGATCTTGGCAGCGGTGCCGGCGGGCGTAGACTTCACGCCGCTAATGACCTGCTATCTCACCGACGGAACCGATCCGGCGGACCTCGCGCGCGGCGCGGCAGAGGGTGTGTTCACCGCCGCGAAGCTCTATCCCGCCAATGCCACGACCAATTCCGCCCACGGGGTCAGCGATGTCGCAAAGATCTATCCCGTGTTGGAGGCGATGGAGGCATCGGACATCGTCCTGTGTGTTCACGGCGAGGTGACCGAAAGCCATATCGATGTGTTCGACCGCGAGGCCGAATTCATCGAACGCCACATGCGCAGCATCGTGCGCGACTTTCCCAAACTGCGAGTCGTCTTTGAGCATATCACCACCTCTGACGCGGTGAATTTTGTGATGGGCGAGGGTGATCAGGTCGCCGCAACAATCACGCCGCAGCACCTCCATATCAATCGCAATGCGATGCTGGTCGGCGGGATGCAGCCGCACAATTACTGCCTGCCAGTGGCAAAGCGCGAGGCGCATCGGCTGGCTCTTCGCAAAGCGGCAACCTCAGGCTCGCCCAAGTTCTTCCTGGGCACCGACAGCGCGCCGCATTTGCGCAGCGCAAAGGAAAGCGCCTGCGGCTGTGCGGGCATTTTCAACGCGCCATTCGCGCTGGAGAGCTATCTTGCGGTGTTTGAGGAAGAGGGCGCGCTGGAACATTTCGAAGCCTTCGCTTCGCTCAATGGCCCGCGCTTTTACAAGTTGCCCGTTAGCGACGAGACCATGACATTGCGGCGCGCGCCTGTGACTGTCCCAGACTCAATCGAAATGGCGGGCGAGGAAATCGTGCCCTTCCATGCGGGCGAGACGTTGAACTGGCGGATCGCCGAGTAGGGCTGGCTAAATGGCCTGCGGCGCGGCGGCGCGGCGGGTGCGGGCAATCAGATCACCAACAAAGATCGCGATGGCAATCCAGATCAGGATGAAGCTGCCCAATTGAACCGGTTGCAACTCTTGCTCAAACACGGTCAGTCCGAGAATAAAGACAATCGTCGGCGCGAGATATTGGATAAATCCAAGCGTTGAATAGGGCATCCGCCGCGCGGCAATCGCAAACAGTAGCAGCGGCACAGCGGTCACTACACCTCCGGCCATGATCGCGAGGCTTAGGTAGAAGTCTTGCCCGAAGGCAGAGCCCACTGGGCTGGCGGCGTACCACATCACGATGGCGGAGGCTGGGACGAACAGGATCGCTGATTCGATCGTAAGGCCGGGCAGGGCGGTGACCGCCACCTGCTTGCGGACGATGCCGTAAAAGGCAAAGCTCATCGCTAGGCTCAGGCTGATCCACAAGGTTGTGATCGCCCCGGCCAGCAACAATGCGACCGCGCTTCCCGCTATCGCCACAGCGAGCCATTGCCACCGGGTCAGGCGCTCCCCCAAAAACAGAGTGCCCAGCAGCACATTAAGCAGCGGATTGAGGTAATAGCCAAGACTGGCGGCGTAGACGTGCTCTTCCTGGATGGCCCAAATGTAAACCAGCCAGTTGATCGCGATCAGCGTCGCGCTCAAGAACAGCATGCCCACCGCCTTTGCGCTGCTGAGGGCGGCTTTGATGGCGGGAAACTGGCCCCGCACACCGACAATGATCAGGCACAGCGGCACCGTCCAGATGATCCGCCAGCCGACGAATTCAAACGCCGGAACGCTGACGACCAGCATCAGGTAGAGCGGCAGGAACCCCCACATCAGATAGGCGCCCAGCGCAGCGGGCAGTCCGGATGGCGCCGGGTTTGGATCGGGGGCGTTCATAGCTGGCCCGCCCCTAGGCCGCGCGCTGTTGCCGCGCAAGCAATGCGAGCCGGATAAGTGTTTGCATCATTTTACAACGCGCCGAGCAAAAACCTGCAAGAGTGCTTGTGTTGTTGCAGATCATTCAGGTTTCATACCCTATAGATGAACAAGCAAAAACACGGGGGGCATGTGAGGCGCAGCGCGGTATCGCGTGGGGGCGCGCCTCACACTCCGAAATGAAATAGACTTGAGCCATTCCCACCAATGGCTCCGGCGTGGTCGCTTGCGGCTGCGGAAAGCGCTCTCTTGCCACGCGGCTTGAGGGCGTTTTCATTTGTGGCGACTGAATCGCTGAAATGGACGCGGCAATGCCCAGCGGAAGGCGAAAATTAACCAAGATCAGCCATGAGATGAGGATGCGCGCATTCCGCCTCTCACCTTTCAAAAGACGCCTGGCTAGCACTCTGTTGCTGGTGCCTGGCGCTTTGGCGCTGGCTGCGTGTACGGGAGAGGCTGAGCCCGCAGAGAGCCCGGCGACGCCCGACCCAGTGATTGCCCGCGCTCTAAATGATCCGCTGATGGTCGATCCAGACCTCGCTTATCGCAACCAGGCCGCCGCTGCGCTTTCCACTGGCGTGGACCATGCACTGCCGGTGCTGTCGGGTAATGCGACCATGGCGCGGCGCGCCCGCGATGAAATGCGGCTTGCGCTGCTCGAGGATGGGTCGATTCTTGATTTGCCCGACATGGCTGAGGGCGAGGAAGGCGTTTCGCTGGCTGGTATTCACAATGCTGAGCAAATGGCCATCACTCACGGCGCGCCCGAAGATTGCGCGAAGCAATTGCGCGCAGGCTTTATTTGGGCGGCGCGATTGGATGATGCGGCCAGCCTGATGCCGTTCGGCCATGTCCGTGCGGCCGCGGGGGCCGAGGACGCAAACTGCTCTATCCGCGCGGTGTCTTATCTGACGGCAGCCGAGGGGGAAGACGCGCTGCTATATCACTACAATCTGGCGCGGCGGGCGGAGCTGGACACTGACGTGTTTGCGACGCCAGAACTCGCGCTCACAGGCACGTCAGAGGACGTGCGCCTTGCGGTGAATATTCGCGAGGGCAATGATGCAATGCGCGTTGTCGACTTGATCTATTGGAAAACGCCGCAATAGCAGCTGGCGCTTTGCTCTAGTCCTTCAAACCAATCGCAACGTTGGCGCGCGGCTGCTCCATTTCCGTGCTCGCCACGGGATAGGCGCAGTAATCCGCCGCATAGAAGGCCGCTGGACGGTGGTTGCCCGACAGGCCAATTCCGCCAAACGGCTGCGACGATGAGGCGCCATTGGTCGGGCGGTTCCAATTGATAATCCCAGCCCGGACATTGGCCCAAAACCGGCCAAAGTCATCTGGATCGCCGCCAATCAGCGACGCCGACAAACCAAAGCGCGTGTTGTTAGCCTCAGCAATGGCGAGATCGAGGTCAGGCACCTTGATCACTTGCAGGATCGGGCCAAACATCTCGATATCCGGGCGATCTTCGACCTCGGTCGTGTCGATAATGCCGGGGGTCAGGAACGGCTTCTTCGCATCCGGACGCTTGAGGTGAGCCAGCGGTTTGCCGCCTTGCGTGACCAAAGCCAAAAAACCCTGGGTCAGTTTGTCCGCGATATCATTGTCGATCACGCAGCCCATGAAGGGTTGCGGATCAGCAAAGGGCTCATCAACGATCAGCTTGCGGGTGAGCTTCAGCAGCTCCTCCATCAACGGATCGTACATGCTCTCGGTGATGATCAGCCGCCGCGCCGCCGTGCATCGTTGCCCTGCGGTGGTGAAGGCGCTTTGCACAATCAGCGAGGCTGCATCTGTGAGCAGCGGCGTATCGGTGACGACCAGCGGATTGTTGCCGCCCATCTCCAGCGCGACAATCTTGCCCGGATTGGAGGCGAGGCGGCGATTGATCGCAATGCCAACTTGCGCAGAGCCAGTGAACAGCACGCCGTCCACGCCGCCATGCCCGACCAGTGCTTTGCCTTCGTCAGGCCCGCCGACAACCATTTGCAGCACGTCCTCTGGAACGTCGGCCGCATGGAAGCAATCGACCAGAGCCTGGCCGACGGCAGGGGTCTTTTCCGATGGCTTAAAGACGATCACATTGCCCGCGATCAGCGCAGGCACAATGTGGCCATTGGGGAGGTGCGCTGGGAAATTGTAGGGCCCCAGAACAGTCATCACCCCGTGGGGCTTATGCCGAACGGCGGATGTCCCTTGCAGCGCGCTGTCCAAGCGTTTGCGCCCGGTGCGTTCGCTATAGGCGTTGGCCGAAATCTCGACCTTGCCCATCACCGCATCAACTTCGGTGCGCGCTTCCCACAGGGGTTTGCCGGTTTCTTTGGCGATCAGGGTGGCCATGTCATCCGCGCGGGTGCGCATTTCATTGACGAACCGGCGCATGGTCTCAATTCGCACCGCCAGCGGTGTTGCCGCCCATTCCGGCCAAGCTCGCCGAGCGCGGCTTACCGCCTCATCAACGTCACTTGCTGCGCCGCTCCAGATTTCTTCGCCCGTGGTCAGCGCATATGATGTGTAGGTGTTTTCAGTCACTGTGCAGACTTTTACTCACGTCCAGAATTTACCTTACCGCACCATGTTAGGCTTTTTACATGCCCTTTCACACCGCGATACCCTGGCTTCCCCAAGCTCTTGGCTTCAGTTAATTGCAATACACACGAAAAGATAGGGGGCAGGCGCATTTCGGGCACAGTGCCGTTAGCCGGAGTCTCATGAAAATCGCCAAAGCGCTGGCCTGAGGGGCAATACGCAGAGCGTAATCAAGGGTTTATAGAGGCTTGGTTAGTGCCTAGGGAACCCTTGTAAACTGTTATTGCCCGGCAGGTCTTGGCGCTTCGCCATGCGCGCTGCCCATTTCACGCAGCTCCGACACCTTGGCGTGGAATGGCCGCCAATCGTCACCTTCATCGATCGCCGCCCAGATCGCTTCGACATCGTCGACCAGCATGGTTTGCGCCGGGTCCCCCTGCCAATAGGAATGCTCGGTGCCAACGGCCTCATAGCCTGCCAATGCCTCGGCCAATTCACCGTCTGCTCCGCGTCCGCCTCGGTGCGCAAAGAAGAATGCGTCAGGCTGCGCGTTTTGCTCGCGCATGGACTTCTCGCAGACTGCAACAAGCTGAGTGTCAGCCTCCGTCCCGCGCGGCTCCACCCCCAGGCGCCAACACCAACGGCGCGCGACCGCCTCCATATAGAGCTCGCCGTACCGATTGAGCGCGGCGATCAGCGGGTCGCTATCCGCCACCAGCCGCAGGGCAACCGCCAATTGCCCGCAATTCCAATGCAGTGCCTCGGGCTGGCGGCCAAAGGCATAGAGGCCGCCATGATCGAAATAGGCGGCGGTAAAGCTGGGATCCCACGTCGGCAGCCAGCGCCACGGGCCATAGTCAAAGCTCTCGCCCGTCACATTCATATTGTCGGTGTTGAGCACGCCGTGGACGAAGCCGCTGGTCATATAGCTCGCGGCCAAATCAGCCATGCGCTCGACCACCTGATGCATCAGGATAATCGCTGGCTCATCGCGTTCCGGCGCGTCATTGGGCGGCATCGGTCCGGGGAAATGATCCAAGCAATAGCCGATAAGCGCCTGCATTTGTTCAGGCTCTTCATGGGCGAGCAGCCGCTGAAACGTGCCGATGCGGACGTGTGAATGCGATAGCCGCACCATTACGGCAGAGCGCGTGGGCGAAGGCTCATCATCGCGCCACAGCTGTTCGCCGGTCTCGATTACCGAGAAGGTCTTGGATGTGTTGACGCCCAGCGCCTCCAGCATTTCGGTCGCCAGCACTTCGCGCACTGCGCCTTTCAGGGTCAGACGACCATCGCCATTGCGGCTATAGGGGGTGGGGCCAGTGCCCTTGGTCCCCAGATCGAGCAGGCGGCCATCGCTGCCGCGCAGCTGAGCGGCCAGAAACCCGCGTCCGTCGCCAATGTCAGGATTGTAATTGCGGAACTGATGCCCGTGATATTTTAGCGCGAGCGGCTGCTTCAGATTGCCCTCAAGCGGTTCAAACCGGGCGAAATGCGCGGTCCATTGATCATCGCTCAGATCGGCCAATCCAACCGCCGCCGCCCAGCGATCATTGCGAAAACGTATCTCAGTCTTGGGAAAGTCAGCAGGGTGCACCGGAGAGCCCAGCCAATCGGCCAGCGCATCTATCGCGGTGTCGGGCCGGTAATCGGCGGCTTGCGGTTCGGCTCGCATGTCGCGATAAGTGGGCGCAAGCAGCCAGCGGCGCAAGCGCCACTTGGCAATAAAGACTGCATTTGAAGGATTAATGCCCGCTCATGGAGAGCCTTTACAAGGACCGCTACTGGACCAGCAGCGACGGCCTCACTCTGCATTACCGCGATTACGCTGGCCCCGCTGCGGGGGATGGCGACGGCGTTCGCCCGCCGATTGTGTGCATGCATGGCCTGACCCGCAATGCCCGCGATTTTGAAGGCTTAGCCGAGCATTTGGCGGCCACGCACCGTGTGATCGTGCCGGAGATGCGGGGGCGAGGGATGAGCGACCACGCGCCCGATTCCTCCAGCTATTCGCCACCCACCTATGTCGCCGACGTGGAAAAACTGCTGGGCGAGGAGGGGATTGAGCGCTTCATCGCCATCGGCACTTCCATGGGCGGGCTGATGACGATGATGATGGCGAGCAAAGATGCGAGCCGGATCGCGGCCGCTTTGCTGAATGATATCGGGCCAGAGATTGATCCGGCGGGCCTGGAGCGGATTGGCGGCTATGTCGGTCAGCAGCGCAGCTATCCCACGTGGATGCATGCCGCGCGCTCGATGCAGAGCGTGCACAGTGTAGCCTTTCCCGACTATGACCTCGATCAATGGCTGGCGATGGCGAAGCGCACTATGGTGGTGAGCCAGAATGGCCGGATCAGCTATGATTACGACATGGCCATCGCGGAGCCGTTCAGCGAGCCGGGTAATGCCGCCCCGCCTGATCTGTGGCCTGCCTTCGAAGCGCTAAGCAGTGTGCCAATGGTTTTGGTGCGCGGCGAATTGTCCGACCTTTTGTCGGAAGAGACAGTCTCCAAAATGGCGGCCAAGCATTCGGCGATGACAAGCGTCACCGTGCCGCGCGTGGGCCATGCGCCGACGCTGGATGAGCCCGAAGCACGCGCTGCGATTGATACGCTTCTGGGGCAAATTGGATGAGCAAGAAAACGAGTAAAAGCAGCGGCGTGCTGCGCGTTTTGCATTGCCATTCAACATTTGCGCCGGGCGGCAAAGAGCTGCGCGCGACGGGCCTGATGAACGCCTTTGGCGGTAAGCTCAGGCATTCGATTGTCTCCGGAGTGCCCGATCAGCTCGGCGCGAGAGACAGCATCGCCAAGGGTGTGGCGGTCGATTTTCCAAAAGACTTCCCATCGCTCACCGGCTGGCCATCGCCGTCGCGCCTGCAAAAGATCGCTCGCGCGATGCTGCCCTATGACCTCGTGCTGACGTATAATTGGGGCGCGATGGATGCGGTGATGGCGCGCACCGCGTTTAGCAATGCCTTCGATCTGCCGCCGCTCATCCATCACGAGGATGGTTTTAACGAGGACGAGGCGAAGGAGCTGAAGACGCGGCGCAATTGGTACCGCCGGATAGCATTGGGTAAGGCTGCTGGGTTGGTCGTGCCTTCGCGCACGCTAGAGAAAATCGCAGCGGAAGTGTGGGATCAGCCCGCCTCTCGCATTGTCCGCATTCCTAACGGGGTGGACACTTTGGCCTTTGCCAACACGCCGCGTGCAGATGCGTTGCGGGTGGTGAAGCACAAGGGCGAGCAATGGGTCGGTACGCTCGCCGGGCTGCGCCCGGTCAAACAGCTGACGATGCTGGTGGAGGCGTTTTCGGGCTTGCCTGAAAACTGGCAGTTGGTGATCCTGGGCGAGGGGCCAGACAAGGACGCAATCCGCGCCGCCGCAGATAAGTTAGAAATCAGCCACCGCGTGCACCTGCCCGGCAAAGTGGCCGATCCAGCGAGCGCCGTGGGCCTGTTCGATATCTTCGCATTGTCCTCCAAGAGCGAGCAATTCCCGCTCTCCGTGGTCGAAGCGATGGCGGCGGGTATGCCCGTTGCAGCGCCCAATGTTGGCGACATCCGCAGCATTGTGAGCGAGGCCAATCATCCCTTCATCTGCGTGCCGGGCGATGCGGCAGCGCTCGGCCATATGCTCAAGGAACTGGCTGAACAGCCCGAACTGCGCAGCGAAATTGGTGAGGCCAATCGCAAGAAAGCGCTCGCACAATTTGACCGAGCGCGCATGATCGCAAGCTACCGCGCGCTCTATTCCAGCGCGATGGGGCGCGAGATTTAAGCGCCTAGGCCGCGCGCTTGCTTAACCTGCGGTTCAACTCCAATCCGCTCAACTATGGGGACAGGCTGCAACGGCCATTGCGGTTGCTGCAATGCGCCCCTAAAAGCGCGGGCAGCTAAAGAACCAACGCATTTTGGAAAGGGCCCCCGTGGCGCTGAACCCTACTGACGGAAAATCTCCCAAAGACGATAAGGCAGCAAAGAAAGCGGCAGAAGACGAAGTCATTCTGCGCGAGATCGATGAGGCCGTTCGCAAGGATGATTTGGAGCAATTCGGCAAGAAATACGGCACCGTTCTAATCGGCGGTGTGACGGCGATTTTACTCGCCTTTGGCGGATACCTGTACTGGGATAGCCAGCAGGAAAAGGCGCTTGAGGAGCAATCAGAATTGCTGACCCGGGCGCTGGATCAGGCCGAGGCTGGAGAATTTGGCGCGGCAAGCGAAGTGGCATCGGAACTGCCCGCGGATAGCGGCGCTGGCGCGCAGGCAAGCGCGCTGATGCTGCAAGCCAGCGCGGCCTTGGAGCAAGGTGACACAGCGAAAGCGGTTGAACTGTTCGGTCAATTGGCCGCTGACGCAGACGCGCCGCCTGCCTTGCGCAGCCTCGCCACTATTCGCGAAGTCGCCAGCAATTTTGATGAGCGTGAGCCCGCCGATGTGATTGCCAAACTCAGCGATTTGGCTGTGCCCGGCAATGCCTTTTTTGGCAGCGCGGGCGAGCTGACCGCGATGGCGCATATGAAGGCCGGCGATGACGCGGCGGCCGGCGCGATGTTCGCAGCGATTGCGAAGCAAGACGGCGTGCCGGAAACACTGCAAGCCCGAGCCCGGCAAATGGCCGGACTGCTGGGTGTGGACGCGATCGAAGATCCAGAAGAACTGCTCGTAGAAGAAGGCGTTCTGGATCCTGACGGTGGAGCTCCTATCGGCGCGCCTGCTGGCGCACCAACGGGGCCGTAACGCGAAATTGCAATAGGGTCGCAAAGCTGAAGATAGAGCGCGCGGATTTGCGCGGCACAAATGTTCTGATTGGACGGATGATGACGACGGTTAAACACACAACACGCATGGCTCTTCTCGGCGGCGCAATGGCCGCTGTCTTGAGCGGTTGCAGCGGCGGCCTGTTTGGCGGCGGCGACAAGAAAGCGACCCCGACTATTGGCGAGCGCACTCCGATCCTTTCGCGGATTGAGAGCGGGGCAAGCGTTGATCCGACCTTGGCTCAGGTGACTGTGGTGCTGCCTCCGGCGCAGACCAACACCGAATGGGCGCAGGTTGGCGGTTCTGCTGCGAAATCATACGGCCACCTGACGTTGTCCGAAACGCCGACGAAGGCGTGGACCGCCAATATCGCTGGCGCGACCGACCGTGTGCGTCTCGCCGCAGCCCCGGTTGTTGGCGGCGGCTCGCTATTTGCGGTCGGCTCTGACGGGGCGATCCACAGCTTCGATGCGAAGACCGGCGCTGAGCGTTGGGAAGTCGCACCATCAATGGAAGATAATCTGCGCTCTGCGGCCTTTGGCGGCGGGGTCAGCTATGCTGGCGGCCGGGTCTATGCGACCAATGGCACGGGCGATGTAAAGGCGCTGAACGCGGACACAGGCGAAGAGATCTGGAGTGTTAAACCTTCTGGCCCGCTGCGCGGTTCGCCAACTATTGCGTTCGGCCAGGTTTATGTGATGACGCAGGACAATCAGGTGATCGCGCTTGATGCGAATTCTGGTGAGCTGCTGTGGAACGATTCGGGTTCAGCAACGCAGGCCGGCGTGTTCGGCGTGGCGGCCCCGGCGGCTGGTCAAGGCACCGTCATCGCTGGCTATTCCAGCGGTGAATTGTCGGCCTATCGCTATGAGAATGGCCGCACATTGTGGTCTGATGCATTGTCGCGCACCAATATCTCGACCCAGGTTGGCTCATTGACCGATATTGACGCCGATCCGATCATCGATTCTGGCCGCGTCTATGCGCTTGGCCAAGGCGGGCGCATGGCCGCTTATGAGCTGGTCACCGGACAGCGCATTTGGGAATTGAATCTCGCAGGCATTTCCACCCCGTCGATTGCGGGCGAGTGGATCTTCACGCTCACCGATGACGCGCGCCTGCTAGCGATTGCACGTTCAACCGGGCGCGTGCGCTGGATCACTCAGCTGCAAAGCTTCCGCAACGAAGAGAAAAAGAAGGACGCGATCTTCTGGACCGGCCCGGTCTTGGCTGGCGGTCAATTGTGGGTCGCAAGCTCGCGCGGCGCGCTTTATCGGGTCAGCACGGGCGAGGGTTCAGCCCAGGCCTTTGCAGAGCTCAAAGATCCGGTCAGCCTGCCGCCCATCGTGGCGGATAACATGCTGTATTTGCTCGATGACAGCGGCACGATTCACGCTTGGCAGTAATTCGCACAGTTAGCCAATGGGCCGCGACCCTGCGGCGGGCGTATTAACCATTTGAGGCGCGCTGTTCCTAAGCGGGACGGCGCGCTCAATCTATCAAAGCTGTTAACCCATTCGCGCTAGGGCCGAGGCTCTATGAGTGCGACCGCGAACGATACCGGCGATAATGCCATGACGCAGGCCAAGGTTTTGCCTGCCAGCGACGTGTCTGCTGGCGTTGGTCTCGCGGGCCTGCTGGGCCTGTTCGTATGGTTGCTGTTCTGCCGCACTTACCCGATCACCGCTGAATTTCTAAACCTGCCTGGCCAGCGCGGCGTGCTGTCTGGGCCCTATGCCGCGCTGACGGCCATGCTGTTCACTGCCGGGCCAATGGCGATTTGGTCGGTGCTGGTCGACCGAGTGCATTTGCGCGCTTCAACCGGGCTCGATTGGTCGAGCAAACGTGCGGCCTCCGAAACCCTCGACGTGTCGATTGTAAAAATCGCTGGCCTGTGGGCGACCTGGGCTATTATCGGCGGGTTGTATTGCCTCGCGCGGTGGTATTGGAGCGGGCAGTATCTGTTCGCCATGGAAGTGCTGGCGTTCGCGGCTATCCCGCTGGTGGTGCTGTCTGTGCCTTATGTCATCTGGCTCGATCGCTATATGGTCAATCCGCGCGATGGCGCATGGCATTTTGGGGCGATGCTGATCGGGCGTGAGGCCTCCGACCTAGAGCAGGTCAAAAAGCATTGGCGCGCGTGGATTATCAAGGGCTTCTTCGGCGCCTTTATGATCTCTATTCTGCCCGGCGGCTGGGCGCAGATTGTCGAGGCGGATATCGCCGCGATTGTCAGCAATCCGGTTGAGCTGGGTCTGATCCTGATCGCCCTGCTGTTTGTGATCGACGTGCAGATTGGCACGGTCGGTTATCTCTTCACCATGCGGCCGCTCGATGCGCACATCCGCTCTGGCAATCCGTTTCTTGCGGGCTGGCTGGCGGCGCTGATCTGCTATCCGCCATTTGTGTGGGGCATTATCGGCAATGGTCAGGTGCTCAGTTACGAACACAATGTCGCGGGCTGGGGGCACTGGTTTGATGGCAATTCGGCGATGCTGTGGGCGTGGGCCGTATGGCTCGTCTTCCTCACCGGGGTTTATGCCTGGGCAACAGTCGCGTTCGGCATTCGCTTTTCCAACCTCACCTATCGCGGCGTGCTGACCAATGGGCCGTATCGCTTTACCCGGCACCCAGCCTATCTCAGCAAGAACCTGTTCTGGTGGTGCTCAGTCATGCCGTTTCTGGTCACCAATGGATCGATGACAGATGCGATCCGCAACACGTTTTTCCTGCTGGCAGTGAACGCGATTTATTACTGGCGCGCACGCACGGAAGAGGCGCATCTGCTGGCCGAGGATCCGAAATACCGCGAGTATTACGACTGGATGGAAGAGCACGGGGTCATCACCTCGCGCCTTGCACGGCTCAAGCGCTTTGCCCTTCGCCGCGGACGGCGCAGTGCGCAAGGCGCGGCGGCGGAACCCGCCGAATAGCCGCTAAATCAGCGAGCTGCCCTCGTCAGCCTGGTATTTCACCACTTCGCTGACTTTTACGTCGAGCGAGGCGATCGCTGCTTGAAACTCGGCCATATGCGGAGCTTGAAAATGGGCGGTGAGCGCTGCGTCATCTTGCCACTTTTCAACGATGTGCATCACGCTGGGGTCGAGGACATCGAGCGCATAGGTGTATTGGATGCAGCCTGCTTCCGCGTTTGATGCCGTTACCATTTTGGTGAAGGCCTCGCGCGCTGCGTCAATCGCGCCGTCTGCGACTGTGGCTTTACCGATGACTATCAGCATGATGAATTCCTTAGTTGAGGGGCAGCGTTAGAAGCTGTGTTCGTAGACGCGGGTGATGTCGCCTTTCCACTCGCCGTGATAGAGGTCGAGCAGGCGCTGAGCTGGCACTTTGCCGCTGGCGACGATTTCATCGAGCGTTTCGAGGAAGCCCGTTTCATTGTCGCCGCTGGAATTGAGCGCCGCGCGCGATTTGAGGCCTTGCCGCGCAATCGCCAGAACGTCGCGGCCCAGATCCTGCATCGTGCCCTTGCCGCCGGGCAGCGGGGTATCGAGCGCCAGCTTTGGCGCGCCATCGCGCAGTGCGGCGCGCTCTTCCATCGACCAGTCTTTGACCAGATCCCATGCGGCATCGAGGGCTCCCTGATCATACAGCAGGCCAACCCAGAACGCGGGCAGGGCGCAAATGCGGCTCCACGGGCCACCATCGGCGCCGCGCATTTCCAGGAAGCTCTTCAGGCGCACTTCTGGAAACGCGGTGGAGAGATGGTCCCACCAATCGCTTTGCGTCGGGCGTTCGCCGGGCAGCGCGGGCAGTTTGCCGTCCAGAAAATCGCGGAAGGATTGGCCCGCCGCATCGATATATTGGCCATCGCGGAACACGAAATACATCGGCACGTCGAGCATATATTCCGCCCAGCGCTCATAGCCAAAGCCATCCTCAAACACGAACGGCAGCATGCCAGTGCGATGCGGATCCGTGTCGGACCAGATATGGCTGCGATAGGAGAGATATCCGTTGGGCTTGCCCTCGGTGAATGGCGAGTTCGCAAACAGCGCCGTCGCCAGCGGTTGCAGCGCCAGTCCGGTGCGGAACTTCTGCGCCATATCGGCCTCTGACGAATAGTCGAGATTGACCTGAATGGTGCAGGTTCTCAGCATCATATCGAGGCCAAGATTGCCGACTTTCGGCATGTGCCGCATCATAATGCCATAACGGCCCTTGGGCATCACGGGCAGTTCTTCGCGGGTCTTGTCCGCCCACATGCCAAGGCCGAGGAACCCAACGCCGCAGCGCTCGCCCACTTGCTTGACTTGCTCAAGATGGCGGCCGGTTTCCGCGCAGGTCTGATGCAGATTGGTAAGGGGCGCGCCCGACAGTTCCAGCTGACCCGCAGGCTCCAGGCTGACCGCGCCATCCTCGCCCTTCAGCGCGATGACATTGCCATTTTCCTCAACCGGTTCCCAGCCATAGTCGCGCATTTCCATCAGCATGTCGCGGATGCCGCAGGGTTCGTCATAAGAGGGCGCGCGCAAATCATCGCGCTTGTAGACGAGCTTCTCGTGCTCGGTCCCGATCCGCCAATCGCCTTTAGGCTTTTCGCCGCCAAGCATTGGGGCAACCAATTGGTCGATGGATTCGATGATGGGGTCGTGATCCCCACTGGCCTCGCGCGTGCTCATGCAAGTTGCCTTAGAAAACCCAATTGCTGCTGGGAAGATAAAATTGAGTTTTGTGCAAGCAAGTCATTCTACGCCGTCCCAGTCACCGGCCTCCGCCATCCACACCGATAAAGCGGCAATTGCGGCGGTTTCTCCGCGCAAAATGCGCGGGCCCAGACTGATGGCTTTTGCCTGTGGGTGGGCGCGAATGGCCTCGCGCTCTGCATCGTCAAACCCGCCTTCCGGGCCGATTAAAATGGCCGCTGCGCCCTCGTGATAGACGAAGGCATCGGCCGCGAGTTCGCCGCCCATTTCATCAGCGAAAAACAGCGCGCGATCCGCGGGCCAATCGCGCAGCATCGCCTCCAGTTTCAGCGGAGCCTCCAATTCAGACAGGGCAGTGCGAGCGCATTGCTCCGCCGCCTCGATTGTGAGCGCCCGGGCACGGTCCAGGTTGAGCTTATCTGCGACGCAGCGACGCGTAATAACCGGCTGGATCCGCGCAGCCCCCAGCTCTGTCGCTTTCTCCAGCACCATGTCGAAGCGGTCTTTCTTGAGCAAAGCCGGACACAGCCACAGATCGGGCACGTCTTCGCGCGCCCTCAACTGCTCCGCCACCTCCAGCGTCACATCACGCTTGCCAGCATCCGCCACCCGCGCGGCCCATTCCCCGGTTAAATTGTCGCACAGGATCACCGCATCGCCCGCGCTAACGCGCATGACCCGGGCGAGGTAATGCCCCTGATTGCCGTCCAGCCTCAGCACCGCCCCGACAGAAAGCGCATCCTCGACAAAGAGGCGCGGGGCGCTGCGCGGGGGCCAGCTCGGCGTTTTTGGATCATGTGTTGCGGTCATGGCTTTGCACTAGTCGCGCTCGCCGCTAGTGAGCAAGTGTGAGTGAGAACATCGTCCCTGATAGTGAGCATCGAGGCCTGATTGCCCGCCTGCCGCAAGTGCCGCGTGATCTGGCGCAGCTGGCGCGTTTTGACCGGCCAATCGGCTGGTGGCTGCTGTTTTGGCCCTGCGTGTTTGGCGTTTGGCTGGCCGGGGCGGGGGCGCAATTTGCGCTGCTCGGCTGGATGCTGCTCGGCGCGATTGCGATGCGCGGCGCGGGCTGTGTCTACAATGATATCGTCGATGCTGATCTCGATAAGCAGGTTGAGCGCACGGCTCTACGGCCGGTGGCGAGCGGGCGCATTTCGAAAAAGGCGGCGTGGGCCTGGCTGATCGCGCTGTGTCTGGTCGGTCTTGTGGTGCTGCTGCAACTGAGGCTTGAGGCACAATTGGTCGCCTTGGCTAGCCTTGCTCTGGTGGCGGCCTATCCGTTTATGAAGCGGATCACGTGGTGGCCGCAAGCGTGGCTGGGCATGGTGTTTACTTGGGGGCTTCTGGTCGGCTGGATGAACCTGCGTTTTGACAATTGGGATATGCTGGCGGCCGTCTATGCGGGCTGCATAACTTGGGTCATCGGGTTCGATACGATCTATGCCCTGCAGGACCGGGAGGATGATGCGTTGGTCGGCATCCGCTCCTCGGCCTTGCGCATGGGCGCGAAAGTGAAGGGCGGGGTCGCAGGGTTCTACGCCGCGACCATCGCGCTGTGGGCGCTCGGGTTCTGGCTGTACCGGCCAGACTGGATTGCCTTGCTCGCTTTGGTGCCGGTCGCGCTCCATCTGCTGTGGCAGGTTTCCACCCTCGATCCCGAAGACCCTGAGAACCCGCTTGCCCGGTTTCGCTCGAACCGCTTGGCAGGCGCGCTGATGGCGGCGGCGTGCTTTGTGGCCGGCAATGCGTAAGGCACGCGGATAATGTGCAACCTCTACCGCATGACGAAGGGCAAGGATGAAGTCGCCAATTGGTTCGCCGCGATCGAAGCATTGGGCGGCGCGAATTTCGGCAGCGAAGTTTATCCCGGATATCCCGGCGCGGTTGTGGCCGAGGGCAAGCTCACCCAGATGAGCTGGGGCTTTCCATTGGTGATGAAGGGCAAGAGCGGCCAACCATTAAAGCCCAAGCCGGTGAACAACGCCCGCCAAGACAAGCTCAAAAGCTATTTCTGGCGGGCATCGTTTGAAGAGCGCCGCTGCCTGATCCCGGTCACCGCATGGGCCGAGGCGCAAGGGGCCAAGGGGGCGATGACGCGCACATGGATGTCGCTGCCCGATAGCGAGCTGTTCGCCTGTGCGGGCGTGTGGCGGCCCAGCGACGAGTGGGGCAATTGCTACTCCATGGTGATGACCGACAGCGCCGGGCCCGCCGCACAGGTGCACAGTCGGATGCCTGTGGTGCTGCGGCCCGAAGATTACAGCGTCTGGCTGTCCGGCTCTCCCGCAGAGGCTTTTGACCTTTGCCGGGCCTGGAACGGGGCGATCACCATCGACCACACGGATGAGAGCTGGACCCGCAAGGCTAGCGGCGCGGGCGCCGTCTCTAAGCCAGCGCAATCGAGCTTGTTCTGACGGTCAGTCGGTGGGCCGAACATCGGTTCGCGCAGCATCGGCTCGTTCATGACGCGGTCTCCGCTGCATAGCTGACCACTTCAAATTCGATCCCGTCCCAGTCGAAGAAATAGAAGCGTTTGCCCGGCTCATAATCATCATGGCCAAAGGGTTTGAGGCCTGCGCCCGCAACCACTTTTTCCGCCGCATCCAGGTCATCCACCAACAGTCCGACATGATTGAGCGGCTCTCCCTTGGAATAATCGCCGGTCACATGATCACCGGTGTAAAGCGCGAGATAGGTCTGGCCGTTTTCTGGATCGCCAACATGGATCGAGCGGCCATATTTTTGGCTGGGGCCGCGCCAGCGCTCTTGCCAGCCGAGCAATTGCTTGAACAATTCTGCGCTGCGTTTGGGATCAGTCACCGAGAGATTGGCGTGCTCAATTTGTCCTTTGGGCATGACTGCCTCCTGTTTGATTTGGGCCGATGTGCCCGTTTCTTTCGCGGGTGATGGGTGGGCCAACTGCGCCTTTGCAGTGGGATCCGAATCACCAGGCTTCACAATTCTGAAACCTCAAGTTAAGTTGAGGTCAAGCTATTTTTAAAAAGGATGATTATGGCCGGTCAAACAAGCGCGAAGACGCTGCGCAAAAGCGATCTGATCCCGATTGGTGAGATGGCGCGCCGCACCGGCCTGTCGGTGTCTGCGATCCGATTTTATGAAGAGCGCGGGCTGGTGGAGCCGATCCGGACCAGTGGCAATCAGCGGCGCTTCCTGCGCTCTGACATTCGCCGCTTGAGCTTCATTCTGATCGCTCAGCAATTGGGCTTGGCGCTCGGGGAGATTGAACATCAGCTCGCAAAATTGCCGCTGGGCCGCACACCAAACGCGCGCGATTGGAACGCGATAAGCAAGTCGATCCGCGCAGAGCTGGACGCGAAAATCGCTCAGCTAGAGCGGACGCGCGATACGCTCGATGGCTGTATTGGCTGCGGGTGTTTGAGCCTGAAGAAATGCGAGCTCTACAATCGCGGCGATCACTTGGCCGCGAAGGGGCCGGGGCCGCGTCAGGTGCTGGGTTAAAGGGCGAAAGTCCGCTAACGACCCACAATGTGACATTAGCTTCACGATCCCTTATAGGACAAGAGATCGAGAATCTGATGAAGCCGCTAATTGTCCTTCCGATACTAATAACCGCTCTCGGCGCAAGTGCTGCTGCCCAAGTATCTGAACAAGAGTGGCAACTAGATTATTCTCGCACCTGCACCTTCCCCCTTGAAGGAGACATAGGGCAACCAGAGAGTTGCGACCAGTTCTACAGATACTCGGCCCATCACGATGAGGAAGGTAGAAGGTTCACGATTTGGCAATACAAATGGGTAGGCAAAAAAGGTCGAGAAGTCGTTTATGCACCAGAGATAGGCGGATTTGGGGTAGGTATATTTACGATTGGTGTACTGTCTGACAATTTCTATCGAGGCGGTTCTTCTTTCGATCCAGCGGTCAGCCATTCAATACAAAGGAATCTGACTGTTATTGGTGTGCCAAATGACATTTATAAATTTACGGTTGAGGATGTTGGAAAGTAACTATTGCGACGAATTGCGACGCGCGTTCGCATTGCTTAAACCAAAGAAACGCCCAGAATATCTGCCGACGGTAACGTCCGTTCCCACACCCAAATACGTCCTAAAACTCCGGCCCGAGGTCCGGGTCGAGATCGCGCGGGCGGGCGAAATGGATGAGGGTTGCGCAGTGCTTTTTCAGGTCTGACCAGTCATCGATCGCGCATTCGAGCACGGCATAGGTCGCGGTTGGGAATTTCACCGAGGCTTCTTTGAACAGATCGTTCTCTCGTGCGGGCGAGACGAGGTCGAACAGCACTTCTTGCAGGCCGGGATTGTGGCCTGAGATCAGCACTTTGTCATGGGCGCCGCCATGTTCCTCGACCACTTCCAGAATGGTTTCAGAGCTGGCGAGATAGAGCCGGTCGTCAAACACAGGCTCCAGCGTGGGCAGCGAGACCTCGATCGTGCGCTTTACCCGCTCCGCCGGGCTGGCGATCAGGGCGTCCCATGCGATCCCGTGATCCTTGATATGCGCGCCGATCACGCCTGCGCCTTTGCGCCCGCGATCATTGAGCGTGCGGTCAAAATCACGCTTGGCCATGTCGTCCCAATCGGACTTTGCATGGCGGAGGAGCCCGAGCAGTTTCATGGGCTCCTCTCAACACGGCAATCACGGCTGTGTAAAGCAATTGCGCATCGCGAGCGGCCTGCTGCTTAGGAAATCTGTGCCTGCATTCGTATGCGGGGCGTTAGCCGAAGGGGATGTAGTCGTCGCCAATACCATCGGGCGCGGGGGAGGGCACCGCTTCGCTCGCGGTGTCGCCGCTGGGCGCGCCCGCTTTGATCCGCTCCAATGCCTCGTCCAGGGTCAGCCGCGTGACCGGCGTGCCTTCGGGAAAGGCGCTGAGCAGGCGGCTGGGGAAGGCGGCGGAGAGCACCACAAAATGGCCCGCGTCGTCCTTGCCGCGGATCAGCCGGCCAAACGCCTGAGCCAGGCGCGCGCGGATGATCCGGTCGTCATATTTGCTCCCTTGTCCGGCGGCGCGGCGGGCCTTGTGCAAGATATCGGGCCGCGGCCATGGCACTTGCTCCATCACCACGCATCTGAGCGAGCGTCCCGGAACATCGACGCCGTCGCGCAGGGCATCGGTGCCGAGCAGGCTGGCGCGCGGATCATCGCGAAAGATATCGACCAAAGTGCCGGTGTCGATCGGGTCAACGTGCTGAGCATAAATCGGCAGGCCTGCCCGCGCGAGCCGGTCGGCAATCCGGCCATGCACCGCGCGCATCCGGCGGATCGCGGTGAACAGGCCGAGCACGCCGCCATCCGACGCCTCGATCAGTTTTGAATATGCGCCTGCAAGGCCCGGCAAATCGCCTTTCTTAATGTCGGTGACGATCAAAACCTCGGCGCGGTTCGCGTAATCAAACGGGCTGGTCGCCGCCGACATCAGCGGCTCGCTCTCGATGTACTCCGCGCCAGAGCGGGCGATGGCGGGCGCCCATGCCTCGGTCTCGCTCGCCTCTTCACCGACCCGGTCGGTCAGCGTGGCGCTGGTGAGCATGACGCCGTGGGCAGGCTCCAGCACGGTCTTGGCAAAGGGCTTCATCGGGTCGAGCCAGCGGCGGTGAATGCCAATGTCAAACTCGCGCGCATCGCTGCGTTCGACTGACAGCCAATCGACGAATTCCGGGTCGGCTGGTCCGCCCAGCCGCTCCAGCAAAGCTGCCCATGCGCCAAGCAGATCAATCCGCCAGCTTAAGGAGAAGCGCGCGCCTTCGATCCGTTGCCGCCCCTGACCATCGAGCCAGTCCGGCGGGTCTGCCATGATCGCCTCTAAGCGGGTGCCGAGCTTGATCAGCGGGGTGCGAATATTCGCCAGCGCTTCGCCCGCGATCCCGGCGGCCTCGATCAATTCACCGGGCAGGCCCGATGCCTCAGTCTCGATGCCATATCCCGCATCAACCCCGCCGCTTTCATCGCGGGCATAGGTTGCCGAGCGCACCTGAGCGAGCAGCGCCTCCAGCGGGCCGGCGGGTTCGCTCTCATTGAGGCGCTGGAGCCAGCCATCGGCGGGCAGCAAGGTCGCCGCCTCCACCGCGTCTTCGATCGCGATGCCGCCCTCGTCATCATAGCTGGCGATATCGGCGAGGCGAGCAGACAGGCCGCGTCTGCGCCCGCGATTCTTGCGTTCGGGGCCCAGAATCCAGCGGCGCAGCTCAATCGCTTCTTGCCCGGACAAGACGGCGGCGAAGGTCGAATCAGCCGCCTCAAACACATGGTGCCCCTCGTCAAAGACGATGCGGGTGGGGCGCATGGCGTGATCGCGGCCACGCGCAGCGTTGACCATCACGAGCGCATGGTTGGCGATGACGAGATCGGCCTGCGCACTGTTGCGGCTGGCGCGCTCAATGAAGCATTTGCGGTAATGCGGGCACCCGGCATAAACGCACTCGCCGCGCTGATCGGTCAGGGCTGCAATCCCGCGTTTGCGAAATAAGGTGCCAAGCCAGCCGGGCAAATCGCCGCCGATCATATCGCCGTCTTGGCTAAACGCGGCCCAGCGCCCGACCAATTGCGCGAGGATCGCGGGGCGCCCGGAAAAGCCGCCTTGCAGCGCGTCCTCCAGATTGAGCAAGCAGAGGTAGTTCTCGCGGCCCTTGCGCACCACGACGGGCGGCGTTCCATCGGGGCGCTTTGCGGGCCATGCTCGCCGACTTTCGCTGCGCAATTGCCGCTGCAGGTTCTTGGTGAAGGTGGAGACCCAAACGGTGCCGCCTGCCGCGCCCGCCCATAGGGATGCGGGCGCGAGATAGCCCAGTGTCTTGCCGATACCGGTGCCCGCCTGCGCCAGCGCCAGATGCGGCACCTCGCGCTTGTCGCGCGGGGAGAAAATGCGCGCGGCGTCTTTTGCATAGGCCTGCTGTCCTTCGCGCTTTTCGGAGCCTTCGCCGGTCAGCTGATCGAGCTGTTGCAGCACTGCCTCTGGGGGCAGATCAACCTGGCGCGGCGGCGCTCGCTCGCCCGCTTCCTCCCACTCAGGCAGCTTTGCGAACAGCCATTTTTCCGCCTTTTGCGGGCGCGCGATATGCGGCTTGATCACGCCCGCCCATTGCCAGCGCAGCCGCTCCAGCGATTGCAGAACACTCCACGCGCCTTCGCGCTCAAACCACTCGGGATCCTCACAAGCGGCGATCAATGCGGCCCCGGCGGTCTGCAAGAATGCGGGCACATCCTCGTCCGCCGCTGGCTCTTCGATCTCCAAGGCCTGCGCCAGGCCGCGCGGCGTTGGCACGCAAAACCTAGCCGGATGCACGAAGGCGAACAATTCGAGCAGATCGAGTCCGGAGAGATCGGGATAGCCCAACCGGTTGGCGACCAACGGTGCGTTAAGGATCAGCACCGGCGTGTCAGCCGCAGCCATGATCGCATCGCCTTTTGACACGGCCCCTGTCTCACCCCCGGGCGAGCGCAGCCAATTGCCGGAATGGCTGGCGTGCAAGGCCGGTAGGCTAAGCGGGGTGGGAGCGTCGATGGTCACGGATCAGAGAAATGTCGGAGCGAGAACGAAAAGTAAACGATTGCGCGCCAACCTCGCACAGTTTCGGGGTTTCTGGAGGGAATTATGCGCAAATTTCTGGGATTGGCCGCAGCGGGTCTATTGATCACGGGTCCGGCCACATGGGCGCAATCAGCCGAAAATGATGGTGCGGATGCGCAGCCGAACGACACTGATAGCAGTGCGAGCACGGATGCAGCCAGCGACGCGGCTGCCGCCGCCGAAGCGGCCATGGCGGCGGATGCACGCGCCATTCAGGCGCATGTGAACGCGTACCGCACTGGCAATATCGATACATTTCTTGATAGCTTTACGCCTGACGCGATCGTGACGGTCAATGGCATAACGGCCCAAGGCCGCGCAGAGCTGCGCAAGCTGTATGCGCTCAATTTCCGGCCAGGTGCGCCCAAGCTGGAGATTATGGACAGCGGCATGAGCGGCCCGAATGTGTATCTCACCACGCGCTACCGCCTCGCGAATGGGGGTGAGCTGTGCTGCGGCTATTCAGAATACACCGTGCGCGATGGCAAAATCGCTCAGATCGCTGGCTCAATGTAATCGGCGTGTGGCGGGGTGGAGCCCCGCTGCACCGCTCGCCTCTAAGCCACCGCTTTCATAATCTGCAGGCCGCGTTCGTAGACCGCGCCAACCACTCGGTCGCGCCCGTCATTCTTCGCGCAATAGAGCGCTTGGTCGGCGCATTGCATGGCGTCCTGCACGCCGTCCTTGCCGACGCGCACATGGAAGCCGACGCTGGCGGTCACCTTTGCGCGCGAGAGATATCCCTCAAATTTGAGTTCTGATATGGCTTTGCGAGCGGACAGGGCGAGCGATGAGACACCGCGAGCGTGCTGCTCATCGATCAGTACAACGAACTCTTCGCCGCCGACCCGAAAGACATAGCCAAATCCGTCGAACAGGCTGCTCAATCGCTTGCCAACCGCGCGCAGCACATCATCGCCGCCATCATGGCCGAAGCGGTCATTGATCCTTTTGAAGTGATCAAGGTCGATCACCATCACCGCGCCGAACGAGCGGCGCCCGGCTTTATCGAGCGCAATCTTGCGATCTAGCTTGCGGCGATTTCCGAGCATGGTGAGCGGATCGATTTCGCCCTCTTCCATACGTCCGCGGACCATGTCGTATCCGATCGTCATGACCAGCACGATGCCCAGCGACATACCCATCAGCGCGCTGGCCGATTGGAAGATGAGATTGAGCCCTTCGTAAAAGGCGATCATTTCGTCCCGCGTCTCGCCAATCGGGTTGAGGCCAACCGCGATTGTCCGTCCCAAATAGGATAGCGCAGCGGCGAGAATCGTGAAGAACGCGATCACATCAACCAGTGATTTTTTGCGGTACTGCCATAGCTGCGGCAGGGCGGCGGCGATGATTGTTGCGCAGGCGCCCTGCACAAACACGCCGCGCAGCCAGTTCGGCGGCGTCCAGGCCATGCCGGGCATGACGTAAATTGCGGCGAATATCGTCAGCGCAATTGCGAAATTCGTAGTTTTGCGACCATGGCGCGAAAGGAACGCCTGGGTCATAATCAGCAGCGGCAGGTAATGGGTTGCGACCGCATACCAGCCGAGCCATTCGCTGCCCGTGGGATCGCGATAGCCATCGACCAAAATCGAGGTAAAGGCGACGAAAAAGCCCAAAGCCGCCCAGCGCGCAGAGACAATGCCGGCGCTCGGCAAAACCGATCACCGCCAGAGCCAGCGTGAACAACAAATACATCGCTGGGATCAGAATGAAGAATGCACTCGTGCCCGACATGGGGAAATACATAGGCCGGTTTGGTTGCGAAGATGCCTAGTTATCGTGGTAAATCAGAGGTTACTGCGGCAAAAGATGGGTTTGGATAGCAGCGCAATTTGTTGCCCTGTCCTACATCCGCCGATCGCTGTAGTTCTGCGCGCTGAGACCAGTCACTGCCTCTGCTGAGGCGGGGCGAAATTTCCTTGGAACAGCGCGAAACATGCAAAAGTCACACATTTTGAACGCACTTGGTCTGAAAGTGGCGTATTTTCATGTGCTTGCGCCAAAAGTCACACTTTTGGAATTCGCAAATGCGTTCCAAGCCGCGCGAGCCAAACTGCACAATCGCTTGCGTTGTCTGGCGCCATCCTCATATGCGGGCGTGCTATGACAGACACTGCACTTCAAGACGCCGCACGTTCCTCCAAGGCTTGGCCTTTTCAAGAGGCTCAGCGCCTCGCCAAACGGCTGCGGAATGGTAAACCGAACGGTGAGCCTGTGCTGTTTGAAACGGGCTATGGTCCATCGGGCTTGCCGCATATCGGCACATTCCAAGAGGTGCTACGCACCACCTTCGTGCGGCGCGCCTATGAAGCGCTGACCGGGCAGGCAACGCGGCTGGTCGCGTTCTCGGACGATATGGACGGCCTGCGCAAAGTGCCCGACAATCTGCCCAATCAGGCGATGCTGACCGAGAATCTGGGTAAGCCGCTGTCGCGCATTCCCGATCCGTTTGAGAAGTATGAGAGCTTTGCCCATCACAACAATGCGATGCTGCGCGCGTTTCTGGACCGGTTTGGGTTTGAGTATGAGTTTGTAGCCGCCTCTGATCGCTACAACAGCGGAGCGTTTGACGATGCGCTGAAGAACGTGCTCGCGCATAATCAGGACATTCTCGACATCATGTTGCCGACCTTGCGGGCAGAGCGGGCGGCGACCTATTCGCCGATCATGCCGATCAGCCCGACAACGGGCGCCGTGCTGCAAGTGCCGGTCAAAGTCGTCGATGCACAGGCGGGTATGATCCGCTTCACCGATGAAGACGGCAGCGTGATCGAACAAAGCGCGCTGGGCGGCAAAGCCAAGCTGCAATGGAAGGTCGACTTTGCGATGCGCTGGGTCGCGCAGGGCGTCGATTATGAGATGTACGGCAAGGACCTGACCGACACCGGCGTGCAGTCTGGCAAAATTGCGCGCGTGCTCGGCGGTAATAAGCCGGAAGGACTGATCTATGAGCTGTTCCTCGATGAGAATGGCGAGAAGATCTCCAAGTCCAAGGGCAATGGCCTGACGATTGAGCAATGGCTGGAATATGGGACGGAGGAGAGCCTCGGCTTCTACATCTTCCCCAATCCGAAGAGCGCCAAGCAGCTGCACGTTGGGGTGATCCCGCGCGCAGTCGATGACTATTGGCAGTTCCGCGAGCGTCTGGCCGAACAGCCGCTCGACAAGCAGCTGGGCAATCCGGCGTGGCACTTGCTGCGCGCGAATGAGAGCCTGGCGACGCCTGATGCGCCGGGAGCGGGCGACACGGTGCCGGTGACGTTCGGACTGCTGCTGAACCTTGCCAGCGTGCTAGGCGCAGAGGCGAGCGCGCAGAATGTCGCGGAATATCTCGAAAGCTATCTGGGTGAGCCTGTCGCAAATCCGGCGATTGATGCGATGATTGATGCGGCGGTTGCTTACACGCGCGACTTCATCGTTCCGACATTGAACAAGCGCGCGCCAACGGCAACTGAGGCGGAGGCCTTGCGGGCACTGGACGAGGCTTTGGCCGCAGCGGCTCCCGGCACCAGCGCAGAAGACCTCCAGACCAGTGTCTATGAGATCGGCAAGCGCGAGGAGCTTGGATTTGATAACCTACGCGATTGGTTCCGCGCTCTGTATGAGACACTGCTAGGCAGTGAGCAGGGGCCGCGCATGGGCAGCTTCATCGCGCTGTATGGAATTGAGAACAGCCGCAAGCTGATCGCAGAGGCCTTGGGGCGTAGTTGAAACGGCCATAGCCACCCAGTGGGTGGCTAGGCGCTCCACCAAAACGCCTTTCCTACTTCCAAGTGCGTGTGCGATACCATTTGGTGATGATGTACTTGGAGCCTTTGGTAACAGGGGTGCTTGGCGTGCATTGTCCCTTCATTGGGGCTGCCATCGGGCAGAGCGTTGTTCCACATCAGCAGCACGCCCGGCTTCGGCTCAATCTTGAGGCCTGCTTCGGTGAAGTGAGTCTCTCCTCCTTCCTCGACCGTGTTGAGGAACACCATCGAAGTCCAGCTGCGCTGTCCGCCGCGTTTGCGCTCGTTCTGCCAGTACTTCTCTGAGGTATAGAACCAGTCGTTATGCGGCTTGAACTGCTGGCCCTCCAGATAACGCTGGCCCTGGATCGCTTCGCCGATTTCCGGCTTCATGCCCATGAGATCGTCGATCCTGCGGCTGATGCTTTTGACGAAGCTGTCATAGGGATCAAGATCGCCGGAATAGGAGGTGCGAAAACCGCTGGCATAGTCCTGCTCATGCAGCGCCGATGGCCGGGCAATCATGTCGATCATCATGCACAGCCGGTCGCATTCCGCCTTTGTCAGGAAATCGCCGATAGCAAACAGTTCAAGTTTGTCGGTCTCAATCGGATAAACGCCGGGATCGGAGGCCAAGCGTTGGCGGACGCTTTCGCCCACACGCTTCAGGGCGTCTTGGTCGGGAATGGTTCTGGCTAAGGTCATTGCTTTACTCGTTCGTGAAACGGCTATTTGCCAGCCAATGCCGCACAAGAAAACCCCCGCTGGCATTGCTGCGAGCGGGGGCTTTGAAAGCGGCAGAAAGTCTGCTGTGTCAGGCGATCACCAAAAGATGTCGTAGATCACATCGACCACTTCACCGGTGTAGGTATCGACCAGAACCGCATCATCATAATAGCGGACCCAGCGATACGGACCGTAGACCTCTGGCAGGCGATAGCGCCATGGATCGTTGATGTAGTACCGCGACGAGAAGAACAGGCTGTCGAGGTAAAAACCGATGCTCAGGCGGCTATAGCGATAGCTGCGATAGGGCGAGTAATACCGGCCTAGGCGGAAGATGCTGCGATTGGCGCGTCTGTGGTTGTACCAATTGTAGCGATTGTGCTTGCGCCATTGGCGGTTCCACCGGCGGTGATCACGAACTCCAGCGCGGTAGCCGTTGCGATAGCCGCGGCGTTCGTTGCGATAACCGCGCCGACCATCACGGTAGCCATCACGCCGTCCGTCCCTGTAGCCTCTGCGGCCGTCGCGGTAGCCACGGCGATTGTCGCGATACTCGCGGCGCTGATCACGGCGCTCTGCCCGGCGGCCATCGCGCCGACCGTCACGATACGCTCCGCGGCGATCGGCTCTGCGATCAGCCCGGCGGTCAGCACGTTGATCCGCTCTGCGTTCGGTGCGGCGCTCTGCGCGGCGATCCTGCCTGCGTTCGGCCCGGCGTTCACCGCGTCTTTCAGCGCGACGCTCTCCGCGTCTTTCTGCTCGGCGCTCGTTGCGAGCCCTTGCAGGGGCTTCACGAGCCTGGCGTTGAGTCTGGCGGAACTCGCGGTTGTCGGTGCGGACTTCACGCCGTGCTTCCCGGCGCTCGCCGCGTTGCTCACCGCGTGCCTCTTGGCGATTGCCTCGTCGTTCGCCGCGCGCTTCTTGGCGGTTGCCGCGACGCTCACTTCTGGATTGCTGCCTGTTGGCGCGTCGTTCACCGCGAGCTTGGCCGCGGTTTGCGCGGCGCTCACTGCGCTGGTTTTGGCGAGCCTGCATCTGCTCCCCGCGATTTTCAAAGCCTCGGCTTTGCGCTTCGGCTTCAGCGGGTTGGGCGGTCATAGCCATCGCTACGGCGAGGGCGGAAAGCGCGCTACCTTTGAGCAGTTTTGTCAGGTACATAAATGCCTCCTTGGTCGCCGTTCCACCACCTACGGCTGCGTTGATATGCCCTCTTATACGGACGAGTCGCTGTATCGTAACTTAACCACTTGTTTAGGGCTACGTTCATGTTAGAAGCTATGAACATGAATGCAGCAAGGGATTGACCTCGCGCACAATTCCCCCAAATGCAGCGCATGTTTGAAACGCTCGATGACGTCCGCAATGACCTGAAACGCCAATTGGTGAGAGCGGCCAAGGATCGCAGGCATGCGATGCACACGCCTTGCGTTGTGACTAGCGATGTCGACGCGCGCACGATGGTGCTGCGCGAATTTGATGGCGATGCTTGGACGCTGAGGTTTCACACTGACAATCGCGCGCCAAAAGTGGCCGCGATCGAGGCGGATCCGCGCATGGCTGTTTTGCTCTATGATAAAGGCGCCAAGATACAGGTTCGGCTACGCGGGACAGGGCGCATCGTTCGCGAAGGCGAAGTGGTCGACCGCGCATGGGCGAGCAGCATCAACTTTGCCAAGCGTTGTTACCTCGGGGAGGGACCGGGCGCTGCCTCCGAGGAATCCACCAGCGGCCTGCCGCCTGAATTTGAAGGCGTGGAGCCGACCGATGAGCAAGTGATCCCTGCGCGGCCTAACTTCGCAGTGCTGTTGTTCGACATTGCCGAAGCCGATTGGCTCTACCTTGCCCACACCGGCCATCAGCGCGCACAGTTTGCACGCTCCGGCGATCAGTGGGAAAGCGGCTGGATCTCGCCTTAGGTCTTACGCCTCTGGCGCGGACCACTCGACGAGTTTCAGCTTGCCCAGTTTGGCGCGGGCTAGACCAGCATCGCGCTGTTCCTCGAACTCGACCGAGCCCTGCAGCGCGCCCATCGCGATCTTTGCATCCAGCAACACGCATTCGCCCGCTGCGACGTTCAAGGTATAGGTCTTAGCCGTGCCCTTTGTCTGGCTGGCCATTTGCGCGAGCACGCTGTGTTCGCCCGGCTCCACTTCCGCCTTGACGAAGCGGCCCGTGCGAAATTGTGCCGTCATGGCGTCATCAATGGTGATGTTCATGCCTTGCTGTCCGGCGATAAACGCATCGCGCATGACATAAATCGCCCCTTTGCCGTCCGCTGCTGTGAATTGCTTGGCCGCCGATGTGGCCGCCTCGTCCGCTTCCGTGCCGCCTTTGTTTTTGAGCAACACGAACACGACATAGCCAATCACAGGGATCAGCATCAACGCGCCGAAGGCGGGATACATGAACCCGATAACGAGGCCGATCACGACCGCGCCAGCGATCAAAGCGATATTGCGAGTGGACAAATTCATGATTGGGCGACCCTTCTGTAAACTAGGGAAAGTCCCTTAGCGTGTGTGTAGATTGGAAGCGAGGGGGATTGTACGGACCCGCTAATCTGGGCACCCCGCTTTCTTCAGGCAGAGCGAACAACGAGAGTTGCCCGGACCCCGGATCAAGTCCGGGGTGACGGCGCGCGTTGATAGCTTATGTCGGAATGCAGCCTACCTAGTCAGCTTCTTATACGCCAACCTCGTAGGCCGATCCGCCGCGTCACCCAGGCGGCGGCGTTTGTCTTCTTCGTAGGATTCAAAGTTTCCTTCGAACCATTCGACATGGGAATTGCCTTCGAACGCCAAAATGTGCGTCGCGAGGCGATCTAGGAAGAAGCGGTCGTGCGAGATCACCACGGCGCAGCCAGCGAAGTTCTCGATGGCTTCTTCAAGCGCGCCCAATGTCTCAACATCGAGATCGTTGGTTGGCTCATCGAGCAGCAGCACGTTGCCGCCTTGCTTCAGCATTTTCGCCATGTGCACGCGGTTGCGCTCCCCACCGGATAACTTGCCGACGTTCTTTTGCTGGTCGCTGCCTTTGAAGTTGAACGCGCCGACATAGGCGCGGGTTGAGGTGTCGTGACCATTGACCTGCATGTAATCGAGCCCGTCCGAGATTTCTTCCCAGACATTGTTGGTCGGGGTCAGGTCATCGCGCGACTGGTCGACATAGCCGAGATGCACTGTGTCGCCGATTTCGATTGATCCGGTGTCCGGTGTTTCCTGGCCGGTGATCATTCTGAACAGCGTGGATTTACCCGCGCCGTTCGGGCCGATCACGCCGACAATGCCGCCCGGCGGTAGCATGAACGACAGGTTTTCGAACAATAGCTTATCGCCGTAAGCCTTCGAGATATTCTTCGCCTCGATCACCTTGCCGCCGAGCCGTTCTGGCACTTGAATAACGATCTGCGCCTTGCCCGGTTTGCGGTCGCCTTGGGCGTCCTGCAATTGCTCAAATTTGCGCACACGGGCCTTTGATTTGGTCTGGCGCGCGGCTGGGGTTTGCTTGATCCATTCGAGCTCGCGGCTGAGTGCTTTCTGGCGGCCCGATTCCTCGCGGCTTTCCTGCTCCAGACGTTTCGCCTTCTTCTCCAGATAGGTCGAATAATTGCCTTCGTATGGGTAGTAGGATGCGCGGTCGAGCTCCAGGATCCACTCAACGACATTGTCGAGGAAGTAGCGATCGTGCGTGATCATCAGCACGGCGCCAGCATATTCTTTGAGGTGGTTTTCCAGCCATTCGACCGATTCAGCATCGAGGTGGTTGGTTGGCTCGTCGAGCAGCAGGATGCCAGGCTTCTGGATCAGCAGCCGAGTGAGAGCGACGCGGCGTTTCTCACCGCCGGACAGATTGGTGACCGGGCTGTCTGATGGCGGACAGCGCAGGGCTTCCATCGCGATCTCCAGCTGATTGTCGAGGGTCCAGCCGTCGACCGCATCGATCTTCTCTTGCAGCTCAGACATTTGCTCACCCAGAGCTTCGAAGTCTGCATCAGGCTCAGCCATCTCAGCAGAGATTGCGTTGAAGCGTTCGACCATGGCGGCGGTTTCGCCAGCGCCTTCGCGAACGTTTTCGAGCACGGTCTTGCTCTCATCGAGCTGCGGTTCCTGCGGCAAATAGCCGACCGTGATGTTCTCACCCGCCCAGGCTTCACCAGTGATGTCGGCATCGATGCCCGCCATGATCTTCATCAGGGTCGATTTGCCCGCGCCATTTGGACCAACAATGCCGATCTTAGCGCCTTGATAGAACTGAAGATTGATATTGCTCAGAACCGGCTTTTGAGCGCCGGGGAAGGTCTTGGTCATGTTTTTCATGACATAGGCATATTGCGCGGCCATCGGGCGTTTCCTTTGGGTGTGGTGATTGCTTTTGTTAAGATCTCAGGGGCCAGATAGTCGCGCTGGAGATGAGGGGCAAGCATCGGGTGGGCGGTTACATTCGTAGCTTGGATTAAGAGGTCATTACGAAAATTCTAGTATGGCTGAGGCTCGTAAGAAAAGTTAGAGCATGCAAATTCAGATTCTGACATTCATTATACCGATCATCGCGTTGATTTTCAACGTGATTTTCTTTGTTTTCTGGTGGGGTGACAAAAGCTAAGCGCTATGTTCTTGCCTATTCCGCTTGTTTTGGTTCGATGGCTCTCGGTGTGCTTATCAACATCTGGATCATCGGGTCTTTTGGCGCGATGGGGATCATTTCATACCACGTATTTTCGATGGCGGGAGTGCTGGCGCTTATGTGGGGAACGGCCGCCCGCAATGGGCAGAAAGCGCCACTTCTCGTCTCTGCGGCGACTGTAGTAATCACTTGCGTAGTTTTGTGGGCCGCTATGGAGGCTGGCTCCCAAGACGCAGCCCGACAAGCGCAAAATACCAATTCTGCGTTGCTCATCGCGATAATCGCGATCAATCTTTGGCATACATCGGGCTGGCATTGGAGCGATCGCTCACTGATTTGGGTCTTGGTTGCGCTGTCAGGGTTTGGGTTCTTGCGCCCTTTCCTAACAATGTTGTCTGACTATATTTTCGGTACAGGAGAGGCTGCCGCAGCCCTGCTTACCTCACTGCATGTGCTGATACTTGCAGTTTTGCTCACACTCATGGCGCTCAGCCTGATCGCAACGATCGCTTTTGATGATGTCCGCGAGAGGAAACACGAGGCAGCGATAGATTCTCTTTCTGGCTTGCGCGCTCGCGGAGCGTTCGAAACGGAAGCGAAGCTCATGATCGATCGGGCGAACGCTCGAAACAAACCGCTTAGTCTCATTGTGGCCGATATTGACCACTTCAAGGCCGTGAACGATGCCTTTGGCCATCTTGCTGGCGACCGCGTGATCCAAGCATTTGGAAGGCAAATTGAAGCTTTGGTGCGCAGGGGAGATGTTGCTGGCCGGATTGGCGGCGAGGAGTTTTGCGCTTTAATATGGGATTGCACGCTCGATGATGCGGCGCATTTGGCCGAACGCATTCGTCAGGCCTCGGCCCGCCAAGGTCGGTCAGAAGGCGACGAAATCAGTCCTTACACTGTCAGCTTTGGCGTGGCGGAGTGGCGCAGCGCAGATACTTACAAGGCCGTGTTCGAACGCGCCGACAGCGCCCTGTACCGGGCAAAAGATGCGGGCCGCAATAAGGTCTTTACTGAGAGTGGCGCTTTCCAAGATGGCGGCGGTTCGGTTGTGCCCTTCGCATCGCGCATGGCTCAGAGACATGGGCTTGGCGCTGGCTAGCCGCCAACATTTGTAGGCCTGCACGAATAAGTAATTGACTAAGACAAATAGAAATTTTGTTGCTTAGTGGGTTCCCTAAAGTCTGTGTTAACCATATTGACCTAACCCGGGCGAACGGGGGTCGTACGGGTCTATGCAAACGCAAATTCTTGGATTGGTGACACCAATGATGGCGCTGTTCTTCGCAGCGACATTTTTTGTGCTGTGGAAAGCAGGGCGCATGAAGCGCCATGTGCTCGGCTTCGGCATTGCCTTTGCCCTGTCGGCGGTTGGCTTTCTGATCACCCACTTCATGCCAGCGGACGCATTCTACCTCTTCCACGCAACCCAAGTCTTTTACTCCCTCAGCTCGGCAATCTTGCTGGCATCGGTGTGTGAGCGCGTGGGCCAGAAGTTGCATCTCGGCAGCATTGCGGTCGTTTACGTTATCACAGCTTTGACGCTGGCCGTGTCGGTCAGTTTCTCCAACGATGTCGGCCCGCGGCTGATTATCGTGAACATGGGTTACGGCGTGATGTTCGCCATGGGTGTGACGACTCTGCTAACGGCCCGCCGCCGCGATATGATCGACTTGCTGATCATTCTGGTGATGGCATTCCAAGCTGCCGACTTCCTTGTCAGGCCAACCCTGACCCTGCTGTTCGAACGGAGCATTCCGGCAGAGGCTTACCGCGATTCTGATCTATTACTCCCTGATTGGGTTGGTCCTGGCGGTGAAGGGCATGAGCAGCGCATTGGTACTGATCGGTGCGAGCATTGCCGAATGGACCAAGGCTCTGCGCGAAAGCAGTGAGCGGGACGCTCTTACTGGCCTGCGCAATCGAGGCTCGTTTGAGCAATCGATCCGAGGTTTGCTGCCGCGCGCACAGACCGAAGGCCGACCACTCAGTCTGGTCGTCGCGGATATTGACCACTTTAAGCAGGTGAACGACTTTTGGGGTCATCAGGCTGGTGATCTGGCTATTGCTGGCTTTGGCGAGATCATCGGTAAAATGGTCCGAGCATGTGACACCTCAGGCCGGATCGGCGGCGAGGAGTTTTGCATCGCGGCCTGGAACTGCGAGAATGAACCAGCGGAGCGTTTGGCTGAGCGGATCAGATGGGCGTTCACCCGGCTGGAGCATGCCGATCTCAACGAAGATATTCGCCTGACAGCCAGCTTTGGCGTCGCCACCGCGCGTGAGGGTGAGACCTATGAGAGCCTGTTCGCACGGGCCGATGCTGCTCTCTACCGCGCGAAATCCAATGGCCGTAATCGCGTCGAAAATGCTGAACGCACCCCGCAGGATGAAGAGAACTCTGCTCCAAGACCAAAGCTGGTCGAAGTGAAACAAGCTGCTTCAAGCTAATTCAGCCTTACATGCGCGACTCTTAAGCGTTCAACGAATGCTGATCACACGCTGGACTTGGTCCGCGCGGCTCGATAGCAGCGACAACCATGAAATATGCACTCCTCGCGCTAACCGCGCTCTCCGCCGCTTCCCTCTCTGTCACCGCTAACGCTGCGCCCGGTCTATCGGAGCTCGCCGAGGTCGCGTTGGAGCGTGATGAAATCGCATGGGATTTTGTCGAAGGAGTGACCACAGAGATCGGCCCGAGGCAGGCCGGAACCGAGGCCGAGACACGCGGACGCGTGTGGGCCATGGCATGGCTTAAGAAGCACGGCTTTCAAAATGTCGCTGACGAACCCTTTGAAATGGACACCTGGGTGCCCGGGGATATCGCCCGCGCTTCGGTGACTGGGCCGTTCCCGCAAGACCTTGTGGTCCAGCCACTGGGCAATAGCGCAGCGACGCCAGAAGGCGGGATTGAGGCGGAAGTGGTCTTCTTCGCCAATGCAGAGGCCGTTCGCGCCGCGCCAGAGGGAAGCCTTGAGGGTAAGATCGCCTATATCAGCCACCAGATGCGCCGCGCACAGGACGGCTCGCACTATGGCTTTGCTGGCCCAACGCGCTGGGTCGGACCCGGCCTCGCCGCGAGCAAGGGCGCGATTGGCGTCGTGATCAAATCGGTCGGCACTGACCATCACCGCAATCCGCACACCGGCGGCACCAATTTTCCGGAAGGGGTTGATCCAATCCCAGCCGGCGCGCTGTCTCTGCCGGATGCAGAGAATCTGGAGCGGATGTTCAATCGCCCGCGCTCGGAGTCAATCACGCTCAAGCTGGAAATGAACCCGGAGCGTATTGGCACCACGATGAGCGGCAATGTCGTTGGCGAATTTGTTGGCCGTAACCCCGACCTGCCGCCCGTATTGCTGGCGTGCCATTTGGACAGCTGGTGGAATGCGCCGGGCGCTTTTGACGATGGGGCGGGCTGCGGGATTATCGCCGCCGCCGCGATCAATGTCGCGCGCACTGGCAATCAACTGCGCACAGTCCGTGTGCTGTTCGCAGGCGCGGAGGAAGTTGGGCTGTGGGGCTCTCGCGCTTACAGTGCAGCTCACATTGATGAGCCGATTGGCGTAGGCCTCGAAAGCGATTTTGGCGCTGACCGAATCTGGCGTTTTGAGAGCAATTTCCGCGAAACCAATCCTGACCTTCATGCAAAGCTGGCAGCAGCGGTTGAACCGTTTGGCGTGGCCAACTCGACCATCGTGGCGCGGGGCGGGGCAGACCTTAACATCTCGCGCGATCAAAACGGTGCGATCATTGATCTGCAGCAAGACGGGACGCGCTATTTTGACCTGCACCACACGCCGGATGACACGCTCGACAAAATCGACATCGTCCAATTGCGCCAGAATGTCGCGGTGTGGACGATGGTTGCGGGGATCCTCGCGCGCGAAGAGCGTTCGATCAAAACCGGCGGGCCAGTGCCCAGCGCCCCTGCGGTTATGGAAGAGTAAAAGGCTCAGCGCTTGGCAAGCGCTTACGGCTTGTTACTGCGAGCAGAAATTTCGGAAGTTTGAAAATCTGGTCGGGGAGAGAGGATTCGAACCTCCGACCCCCTGTACCCAAAACAGGTGCGCTACCTGGCTGCGCCACTCCCCGACCGATTTTCACCTGTCTTGCGTGCAGCACGACAGGGTGGAAGCATCATCGCTAGTGGTGGGCCCGGCAGGACTCGAACCCGCGACCTAGCCGTTATGAGCGGCCAGCTCTAACCAACTGAGCTACAGGCCCCTCTGGTCTAGCCAAGATGCAGGCCGAGCCTCTACATCGCGCTTGCGAATGAAACAAGCACCCGTTTCGTCTATTTTTGAATTGAGCCTATCGAATCACGTTTTGCATGATCTCGGCCACGCTGGTGCTGCGAATGTTTCGGTGGTCGAGATAGGCGTAAACCCTTTCAAACCAATCATAAATGCCCTCAACTTCCGCCGCTGTCTCGACATAGGGGGTGTGCCCTGGTGCCAATGAGGGGCTGTGAAACGACAGCGTTAATACGGGCACGCCGTCGTCCAGAACCATATCAATTCCGCGAATGGCCTCCTCCACGCTCACGCCTTCCGGCGTCAGGGCAATCCGCTCCATCATGCCCAGCCGCGATAGGATTCGGCCCAGCGAGGGGAAGCGCTCTTGCAGGCGGCGCACCATGCCGCCTTGCCGCCTCAACATTCCCCAATAGGCGCTGGTCACGGGCAGCTCGAGCAATTGCCGCTCTGCGTCGGTCCAATAGGGCCACAGCGGATGGGCGGAGTAATCGGGGCCGTGCTGACCGGAATAATCGAACAGAGACCTCACCGAAGTGTCGACCGCAATGCCAGCTGACTTGAGCAAGTCCGGCGTTTGCGGACCCAATCCATATCGGCCAGCGCGGTAGATCAGTGGAGGCGCGCCAAACACCTCCTCAATCCGGTCCCGTAGCTGGTTGAACTTGGCCGCTTCCAATTCCGGCGGCAGGTTCCCGGCATAGGAATTGTGCGCGCTAACCTCTTCATCGAAGGGCGGGTTGACCCAAGCGTGCAGCTGAACGCCAACCTCTGCCGCCCCCCGCTGGACCGCATCACCGATAATCTCAGCGGCGACCGGCGAGTTTACGATTGGCCAATCGACGAGATAGAGCGGGATGACGCCCAGCCGCTCGCAAAACTGCTGAAACCGCCGCAATTCAGGGACATGCTCTAGGCCAAAGCCGTCTCTGCGGAACGGAGCATCCCAATCGAATTCTTCCTCGGTGTCGATTGTTAGCAGCACACGCTGACCAAAGCCGGTCGCAAAGCTCGCCCGGGCGCTTCGTGCAGGCGGACTGAGGATGGATTGTGATTGGCCTGTGTTGGCCGATTCAGAAAGGGGCTGCATGTCGGCTCCCTCCCTGATTGCCAATTCAGCGGGATCGCTGGAGCTTATGCTTTCCCGCCGCCACGTTCGCCGCTGATCGAAGCGGCGCTTTCATGTTCGGAATTAGCGGGCACGTCTTGAGGATTGCTTACCTGCACGCCTGCGCCAGCGTCCGATCCGTCTTGGCTAGGCAGGCCCTGCTGAGCGGTCAAGAGTGGGAGCATCAATGCCAAATGCTCGCCTTCGTGAGACAGCCCGCCTTTGGCGGCGCGCGCCTCTGCCCGGGCCAGACGGAAGGTGAAGCCGGCGCCAAACAGGCCAGCGTTGAGCACCGTGTTGGCGGGCTTAATTTGAGCTGCGAACAAATCGTCTTCGGAAATCAGCTGAGCTGGCAATTCGCAAATCAGACGGACCAGGCGATCATCGCGGCGCAATTGGCAGGTGATCATCTCGCCAGAGGCGCATGCTCCGCCCAGCGTCGCCAGGACGCGCCAAATGAGCGCTTCGGTTTCGCCGGTGTCCATGGCGACCATGATCGGCGGACCTTCGGGTTGGACAAACTCAATGCCTGCCATTCGAGGTCCGAGCACCTGCGCCAATTGCTGAGCAGTCTTGGCGATCACCGCGCCTAGATCGGTCTCACCCGGGATCATTTCAGCCGCGCCAGTTTCCAGCTTGGCCAGCCGGTCGAGCTCTTCAAATCCGGCGAGTATACGCGCGGCATCGGCAGCGACTGCTGCAGCCAAGGCGCGATATTCATGCGGCGCAGGGCCGAACAATTGCTGTTGGATGACTTCGGCGTAGCCCTGGACGGCGGTGACCGGTGTGCGCAGCTCGTGGAGCAATTGGCGGATGCGGTCGCCTTCGCTGCCGCCCTGGCCGGGTAAGCTGGCGGCTTTAGCCGGGCGGCGGCACCGGCCAACATAGCCTGTAAAATTGCCTTCATCGGCAAAGTTTGGCTGCGCATCGACGATCCAGTCGCCCGCGACCGCTTCTGCACCCGCCATGGTCAAGGGCGCGTGGGCGATCGGCTGTCTGCGATCAAAGGCGCGTTCGATCAGTGTTTGCGCCGCGGGATTGGTAAAGGCCTGCGCGGGAACCAGGCGCTTGCCAATAACCATTGGCGCGGCCTCTGGTTCGGCCCATTCGATCCGGCCATTCGCATCTGTCGCAAAGCCGAACCCACGCACTTCGCGCTCAGCCTGACGCGGATGCTCTTCCAGCGGCAGACGCGGGGCGCTGTCGATGGCTTGCGCGCCGCTTTCCCGGTCGCGTTTGAACTGCGCAATCCGCTCCACCAAAGCGGAAATTTCGCTGCGATTGGGATCGATCTCTGGCCCGCCCATCGGGTTCGCTGCCATGCCCGCCGGGTCCGTCAGTCCGAACGGATCATAGGACGCTCTGTCAGTTTGAGACCTTTGAATGTCTTGAGCGGCACGCTGTCCAGACTCCTGTTGTGGCTCAGGCGCTTGTGCTTCCTGAACCTCAGCTTCGGACGTCTGCTCCTCGGTGGGGCTTTCTTCCGCTTCCTCATCCGCTGGCACTTCTTCGCTCAGCTCAAAAGGCTCATTGGCTGGCGAAAGAGGATAATCGGCTGGCTTGTTGCGCAGCGGCATGATCGTCGCCGGAGTGCTCGACCCCATCAGCGATGCATAGGGCACGTCTGCGGGTGTTTCGTTTGGCTCTGCAACGGTTTCAACGGGCGCTGGCGGCGTCTCCGACCCTTGCGCTTCGTCATAGCCGTTCGGATGAGGCAGTCCGCGGTCATGCACGCCCAGTTGATCAAGCAAGCGCTCCGCATCGACCGGCAGATCATCTCTGCGCCGCAAAAAGCCGCGCGCTCTTACCGGAAGCCTTGGGATCAGCGCAGTCCAATCCTCATCACTCAATTCTGCGCGGTGCAGAGCAGCTGCCGCTACCTCAGGCTCAAAGTCCGCCAGATGAGCCGCGAGGTCCGCGCTGCGAAACCGCCAGCCGCGTTCGCGAGATCGCCACTGCTCGCTCGCGCGCCGGGATTTTCTCAGCCAGCGCATCCATGCGCAGCCAAGAGGCCGCAACCAGGCTCTGCCGGCGGCCATCAAGGATGCCAAACTTGCGATTGCCAAGGATGTCGAGCAGCTGGCGAAATTGCGTGCGAGCGCCCACGTCGGTGTCTGCGCGTTGGCGCAGCACAGTCGCAAGGCGGTCGTCAAAAAACATATCTGCTCCGATACACACACACGGCCATTAGGCGCTAGTGGGGCCGAAAGTTTCATACCAAGCCTTTCTAACATTCACACATGGCTTTCAGACGCGTTGCAAAGCGGGACAATTGCTGGCAAACATAATAATATTAGTTTTGCACCTCGGTCTGAGGGCAAATACTTGCTAGCTCTTGTTCTCCTAGGAACATTGCTAGTCATAAATGAAGGCCAAATGGGAGCGTACGCCGCATGGCGAATTTGGATGAAATCGATAAACGCCTGCTTTCTGAATTGCAGGCGGAAGGGCGCGTAACCAATGTAGAGCTCGCACAGCGCGTGGGATTAACCGCGCCGCCGTGCCTGCGCCGAGTGCGCGGCCTGGAGGAAGACGGCGTTATTCGCGGCTATCACGCGGATCTTGACCCATCGAAACTGGGCTTTGCGATCACCGTCTTCGCGATGGTCAGTTTGAAGAGTCAGGCCGAATCGAGCCTGCGCGAATTTGAAGACGCCATGCGCGATCTGCCAGAAGTGCGCGAGGTGCATATGCTAAACGGTGAGATCGATTTTATTCTTAAGATTGTCAGCAATGACCTGCAGAGCTTTCAGGAGTTTCTGACCAGCAAGCTGACACCGGCCCCCAATGTCGACAGCGTCAAAACCTCGCTGACGATCCGCACCGCGAAATACGCACCGGGAGTGCCGCTCTAACAAGACAAAGCCGGAGATTAGCCCATGAGCGAAATGTTCGAAGACAGCCCAAGCGGCGACGAGGTCGCCAGCCTCGACAGTCCGCTCACCGGGAAATGCTTGTGCGGCGCAGTGTCGATCACTTTGAACGCCATGCGGCGCGAAGTGGATGTGTGTCACTGCGACATGTGCCGAGCGGACTTACGGCAGCTTTGGCTCTATGGTCGCGGGAGCTGACTTCACGATCTCAGGTGAAAGCAGCGTGGGTACCTACAAATCAAGCGATTGGGCAGAGCGGAGCTTTTGCAGCAAATGCGGCAGCGCGCTCTGGTATCGGTTTTTGCCGACCAATTTCTACAGCTTCGCCGCTGGTCATTTTGATCTGCCAGATGGGCTGCCGATCAAGCAACAAATCTTTGTCGATGAGAAGCCGGATTGGTATGATCTGGCGCAAGACAGCCCGATGAAAACGGGCGCAGAAATCATTGCTGAAGCAGAGGCGGCGGGCATTACGTTCGATTAGGACGAGGTTTTAGAGGGCCCTACTTTTTGCGGTCCCAATAATGCTCGCCATTGATAAAGACATTGTCATAGCCGCGCCCGCCTTTGTTTGAGCTGGCAGCGATAAATCCATGATAGACCCGTCCATCATCGCCCTTAATCGTGATGGTGTGACCGTCGAGGTAATAGCGCCCAGAAACGGCGATTTTGCGGTTTCCTCCGCCCGCGTTGGCGCCGCTCGCGCGGGCAGAGAAGGCGTTGAACTTGCCAATCTCGATCCGCCCATCTTTGGTCATGCGCAAAGTGCCGCCCGAAATTGTCGAGGTCGATCCGCCGAGATTACTGGATGAAGCGGAGATTCGGCCAAATGAGACGGAAATGGTTTCGCCTGGGCTAAATTTACGCGCAAGCTTGCCTTTGCTGGCGCCGCGTTTCACTTCGCAGCGCTTCATGCGGCCAGCAGAAGACGGGGTTGGCGATTGGGTCAGCGGGTTCCATTTGGCGCAGCTCGTCGAATAGCCATTGCTAAAGGACATTTCCGGCGTCGCTTCGTTGATCATAACAGCGGGAAAGCCGACCCATTTTTGCTTCAGGATGATGCGAGCGGACGAAGGCCTGCTTTGCGCGGGGATCTTCGCATTTTCAGCGGCCAAGGATTGGCTGGTTCCGGAGGCGGACGGTCCGCTTCCTTGATCGCGCGCTAAGTTTGTTGACGCAGTTCTCGTCGAGGCCGCGCGATACGAGGCCATCTTTGGATCGGCGCGGCAGACGTCTTCGCCAAATTTGGCGGCGCGCTGGATAGCAGATGCGGTCTTGCGTGATAGGATAGCGCGCAGCTCCATCAACCGCACGGTTCCGCCTTTTCCTGGACAGGCATAGAGCACTGAAAGCTCGTCTCGGCCGTCCACTTTGACCGAACGGGCGAGGGCATGACTGTCTGCGATGGCACGTTCTGCTTGCAGGCTCTGCGTGGCGACATAGGTGACACCGCGCGGGGTGATGCGTTCTTGCGATTTTAGCCAGTCGCGCGTGCTTTTGCCGTTGGTGCTTTGCCAAGGTCCGACCTCAACAATCACACCATCATGGCTGAGAATGCGTGTTTCACCCTGCTGAGTGTCAGACCAGCCTGGCGGGGCAGCGACGTCTTGCGCATCAGCGGTGGTGATGGGCAGCGCAGCGAAAGCTACACTCAATATCGGCAGAAGCGGCAGCGCAGTTTTTCGCATTCTATGCTCTCCCGGTCGGAGATGCAGCACGCACCCTAACACGACCCTGTGACTCGGCTAAGTCAGTGAGAATGAACGATAGATGAGTTGCGACGCCGGACCAAATGCGCGCCAAGTCGAGGGCGCTACCGCCTGCTCAACCTCTCTTGCGGCCAGCGATAAGAGCAGCGATGATCAGAGCGACGCCGACGCCGATCACTCCGCCGCCGACTTGACCTGAGCGCTTGAACGCCTCTGGCTCAACCCGCACATCGGAGACGAGCGGCGCCCAATAGGGCAGCGAGAACACGGCCAAACCAGTGATCAGAAGCAGCATTCCCGGCAAAAAACGTATCATGCCTTCTCACCAATCTGAAATTGCCTGCGGACTTAGCTCTCGCGTTCTTCTAGCCAGTTTTCGAGCCATTTGATCGAATAATCGCCGGACAGCACATCGTTTTGCTTAAGCAATTCCTGATGCAGTGGAATGTTGGTCTTCGGACCCTCAACCACCATTTCCTCAAGCGCGCGGCGCAGGCGCATGATGCAGCCTTCGCGGTTGCGACCATACACGATCAGCTTGGCGATCATGCTGTCGTAATAGGGCGGAATTTTATAGCCCGCGTAAAGCCCGCTATCGACCCGTACATGCATACCGCCAGCTGGGTGATAATAGGTCACCTGACCGGGCGATGGCGCGAAGGTGAAGGGATCCTCTGCATTGATCCGGCACTCAATCGCGTGGCCGTTAAATTCAAGCTCTTCCTGTTTCACAGACAATGGCTTACCAGCCGCGATGCGGATTTGCTCACGCACCAGATCAACACCGGTGATGGCTTCCGTAACGGGATGCTCCACCTGAAGCCGGGTGTTCATTTCAATGAAGTAGAACTCGCCGTCTTCCCACAGAAATTCGATAGTGCCCGCACCGCGATAGCTCATGTCGCGCATCGCCTTTGAGCAAACCTCGCCCATGTGCATACGCTCTTCGTGACTGATCACGGGGGAGGGGGCCTCCTCCAGCACCTTTTGGTGGCGGCGTTGAAGCGAGCAATCGCGCTCTCCCAAATGGATCGCATTGCCATTGCCGTCGCCGAACACCTGAAATTCGATGTGGCGCGGATTGCCAAGGTATTTTTCGATATAGACCGTGGCATCGCCAAACGCGGCCTTCGCCTCGCTGCCGGCCTGCTGCATCAGAGTTTCGAGTTGGTCTTCACTCTCGCAGACTTTCATGCCCCGGCCGCCGCCGCCCGATGCGGCTTTGATGATCACCGGATAGCCGATTTCTGCGGCGATTTTCTTGCCTTCTTCCGGATCAGACACAGCCCCATCAGAGCCGGGAACCAGCGGCAAGCCTAGCTCACCAGCGGTCTTCTTCGCCTGCACCTTATCGCCCATGGTGACAATGTGCTCAGGCTTAGGCCCGATCCATTTGATGTCATGCGCTTCGACGATCTCAGCGAATTTGGCGTTCTCTGACAGAAAGCCATAGCCCGGGTGTATCGCATCGCATTGCGCCACTTCAGCGGCGGAGATGATCGCTGCGACATTGAGATAGCTGTCGGTTGCAGATGGTGGGCCGATGCAGACTGCATGGTCGGCAAGGCGCACATGCATTGCATCAGCGTCCGCAGTGGAGTGCACCGCGACTGTTTCGATGCCCATTTCGTGGGCTGCGCGGTGGATGCGCAGAGCGATTTCGCCGCGATTGGCGATCAGGATGCGGGTAATGGCCATAGCCTGTTGTCCTCGCGCGCTTTACGCTATCACGACCAGCGGCTGGTCAAATTCGACCGGCTGCGCGTTTTCGACCAAGATAGCTTTGATCGTGCCTGACTTATCGGCAGGGATCGGGTTCATCACCTTCATCGCCTCAATAATCAGCAAGGTGTCGCCTTCTTTAACGGAGGCGCCGACTTTGATGAAGTCGTCTGCGCCGGGTTCCGGAGCGAGATAGGCAGTGCCCACCATTGGCGAGAGCATCGCGCCATCGCTCGCGTCGGCGGGAGCCTCCGCGGCAGTTGGAGCTGCCGCTGGTGCAGCGGCCGCAGGGGCCGGGGCTGGAGCAGCCGCAACAGGCGCATTGATCGCAGCAGGCGCGAAGCCACCGCGCGCAACGCGGATTTTGCGGTCATCTTCTTCGACTTCGATTTCGGTTAAGCCGGTTTCGTTCAGCAGTTCTGCGAGTTCGCGAACGAGTTTGGTGTCAACATCCATGCCGGATTTGCGTCCGCCATTTGTTTTGCTGGTCGCCATGGGGGCCCCTTATTGTGTCTGCTGCGGTCGTTTGCGGGATCGCAAACTGGGGTGCAGCGTGATTGTGAGAGTGATTATTCCCGCAAATTGCGGCTGGCAAGTGGCACGAACAGGTTTTGCCGCCCCTGTGGGCTGAGCGTGGCTGGCATTGTGGGTGGATTAAGGGTGCCGGCATCGGGTTAGGCCTGGCAAACAGCAGGTCGGCTCGTTTGCGTGCTGCTCAAACCTCGCCGTTGATCACTGCATCGAGCGCAATGGTGTAGCTGGCCGCACCATGCCCCTCGATCGTTTTTGCTGCCGCCATCCCGACATAGGAGAGGTGGCGAAAGTCCTCTCGCGTTTTTGGATCAGAGAGGTGCACCTCAATAACCGGAATGGTTATCGCGCGAATGGCATCGAGTAAAGCGATGGAAGTATGGGTGTAAGCCGCCGCGTTGAGCAAAACAGCTCGCGCGCCCTCCGCTTGCGCTTCGTGCAGCCAATCGACCAGCATTCCTTCGTAATTGGTTTGGCGCATCTCAATAGTGAGGCCGTGCTCGCGCGCCTTGTCCTCAAGCATGCCCGCAATATCGTCGAGCGTGTCGGAGCCATAAATCTCTGGCTCGCGCAGGCCGAGTAGATTGAGATTGGGTCCGTTGAGAACGTAGACGGTGCCGGATTGCGCTGCAGGAGTGTCTGTCATGCGGCCCGCTTAGCGCGGGGCCATCGGCAAGCTCAAGTCCGCATCACTGGTGGAGCAAGGAAAACTACTGGTCCACGCCCTTCACCTTGCCCCATTGGCGGGCGGCGGTGTAGCCGAGGTAGCCGGTGCCAAACAGCGCGTAGAGAGGCTCAGGCAGGCCATTGAGATAGGCGTTCATGCCGGCCGCGATGTTTGTGGCCGCACTTGGATTGAAGGCGGCGAGTACGCCCATCGGCAGGGCCCACAATATCATCGCGTACATAACATAAAGAAAGCTGGGGCGTGCCCTGCTGGTCCAGGGATCGGCTGATTTTGCCTCGGCGATAATGGCGGAGATTTGCGTCTCGATCAGCCGCATCTCTTGCGAGCCCTCAAGCTTTAGAAGCTCAAGTTTGGCCTTGGCGCGAGCTTCCTTGTCAGGGATGATCTTGTCGATGATTGATGTGATCGGACCGATCAGCGTTTCCAAAATGGCCATTAATGCAGCTCCTTGTCATGAGTCGCACCCCAAATAGCCAAATAGGTTCAAGTAGGAAAAATATATTTCCTAATCAGCTATTCGCCAGCTTCTGCCAATATCCGCTGAGCAAGGGCCAAATGCGGCCGGTCAAGCATATTGCCATCAAGGGCGAGCGTGCCTGCGCCAGGATTATCGGCGAACAATTGCACCACCGCGCGGGCATGGGCGAGCTCGTCTTCGCTTGGCGTGAAGGCGCTGTTGATCGGCTCGATCTGAGCGGGATGGATCGCGAGCATTCCTCGAAAGCCTTGGCGCCTGACCCTCAAAGCCCGCGCCCGCAATGCATCAAGATCGCGGAATTCCGGCTGAACGGTTTCAATCGGCGCGACCTGCGCCTTTACCGCTCCTAGCAAGCACAGGCTGCGTGCCATTTCATAGACGTGGGAATATTCGCCGTCCGCCCCGCGCTGTTCTTGCGCGCCGAGCTCTGAGGAAAGGTCTTCCGCGCCCCAACTCATTGCGGCCAGCCGCGGCGCTCCGTCATAGGTGCCAGTGGTGAACATGGCGGCAGCCGTTTCGGTAACGAGAGCAGCGACACGAGTTGAGCCAGGCTCTAGCCCTGCCTTTTCCTCGCGCTCGCTCAGCATTGCGTCCAGGGTTGCGACGTCGTGTCCGCCCTCGGCCTTGGGCAGGAAGATGCCGCCCGGCCCGGATGGCACAATGGCGTCAAGATCGCGCTCGGTTTCGCCGCCCGAGAGCGGATTTACGCGAACCCAAATGCGCGCCTTGTCCTCGCGGCTCGCGATCATATCGCGCACGAGCTCCCGCGCAGTAGGCTTGTTTTCCGGGGCAACAGAATCTTCCAGATCAAGCAAAGCGATGTCAGCCGCGCTGTCGGCGGCCTTGGTCATCTTTTTCTCGCTGTCGCCCGGAGCAAACAGCCAAGAACGCATTCGCAATGTCATCGATCTATCCCCTTTGCGCCAGCGTGGTTAGGCCGAGGCGGGATGCGGCGCAAGCATGGGCGCTTGGGCGGACGCTAACGTTAGAATGAGCCCTCGATATCGACCGAGAAGATCGTTCCAAAGCCGCGGCGGCGCTCTTCGCGGAATTCCACGATGCCAGCCGCACGGTCGGTAAAGATCGTGCGGTCCAAATTGTTGCGCCGGTCGAGCAAATTGGCAATTCGCCCTCGCAGGGTCAGCCCAAAGACGTCTTTGTTCTCGATGAATACCCGGAGAAACCCTGGGCTTTCAGTGCGATCTGCGATTTCGTCGAGCCGCACATTCGCTCTGTTGTCGTCAGCGAAGAATGCAGCGCCGATTGCCCAAGGAGACCCGGTGAAGTCCTGGCGCAGCTCAGCCTCGAACTCGAGGTAGCGTTGATTGGAAATCTCTCGCGGCGTGCCGAGTAGAGGGTCAAGCACTTCGCTCTCGGAATACTCGATTTCGGTATCAAGCCTGAGGCCTTTGATACCGATTGGATCGAACAACAATGTGAGCTCTCCGGATAGGCCATAGATCAAGGCACTATCGATATTGCCCGGAGCCTGTCCGCCGCCTTCAATCGGGATGAGGTCAACGATATCGCTGATGTCTTCATAAAACCCGCGCAGATTGAGCGAGCCCAAATCGCCAAAGCTCTGGCTGGCCTCGACCTCGAACAACCAGCTTTGCGGCGGGACCAAATTGGAATTGGTCACATTTGTGCGGTCTTGATCGAGATTGGTCGTTGCGATGAAGTCAAAGAAGCTCAGCTGGCCGACCTGACGTTCAATCCGGCCTGAGAGATCGAGACTGGAATTGGCATTCCAATCAAGCGCGATGAACCCTTTCGGGCGCTGAAAGCTGCGCGTTTGACCAAGCGCGCCAGACTGGCTGATCTTGGAATATTCACCACCGACGGAGACCTGCAATTGCACTTTCGGGGAAAGCGCGCGGCTGTAGGTCAGGCTGGTTTCGGCCCGGTCTTCTTCGACCCGGGCTGTTGCGCCTTCGAAATCCACCGGTTGGAGGGTGCCACTGTCATCGCGTTCTTCAAACGCGGAATTGATGTCCAGAAAGTTGCGCACGCCCTCCAGCGCAAACTGGAAATCGCCGCCCAGACCCGCAAAACTGTATTCAGAGCGTAGGATGGTCTCGCCTTCGTCCGCATCGCGTATGAAAACAGAGCCGTCAGGCGCAGCGCCATCGGCAAAAGTGGTCAGCACCTCAGAGCGGGTGGGGCTGTCTTCATAACGGGTAAAGCCAATCAATTTGAGCTGTCCGCCGCCAAGCGCGAAGCTGTAATCCGCACTCAGCTCATAATTGAACTCATCCTCGCTGGACGTGAATTCGCGCAGCCGGTCGCTGGCAGAGATCGTGCCTGTGCGCTCAGAAACCTCGCGCTGGTCAAACAGATTGCCGCCGACTTGCCCGGTGAGATTGAGGACATTGCCATTGCTTGCGGTGCGTGCAAACGAGCCCGACAGGGTCATCCGGTCACCATTGAAATTCGATTGTTCTTGGCGTGTGTCGATCAAATTGCCCGCGCCATCGAACACGCGCTCAATCCCGGCATCGCCGCGCCGCCCCGCATCATTTTCTAGGGCTAGGGTCCATTCTGTTTTCTCGCCGCCGCCGGCCAGCGAGACCTGGCCATCGCCCCAGCGAAATGGGACGCCGGATGAGCGCCATTCGGCTGAATAACGGAACTGTCCCGTGATGCGGCCAGTGCTTTGCGTGACGACGTTTAGGACCTGGCCCGACAAGCCGCCGATATCGAGGCTCGCGCCATCCACTAACTCCAGCCGTACAACGTCTTCGACCGGGATGCGCTGGAGCGCATCGACCGGGCCGTTGGATTTGCCAGAGATGCGGCGTCCATTGATAAGAACATTGGTGTCGGCCTGGCCCAGCCCGCGATCATTGCCGCCTTCGCGGATGGTGAAGCCGGGAACTTGCTGCGCCATGTCGAGCGCATTGCGCGGCGCGAAACGTTCAAAATCTGCCGATGTGAAGGTGGCCCTAGCGTTTGGATCGGCCGCAGAATCGACAGTGCCTGCAAGGGGGGAAGACGGCGACGGGTCGGGCGCTGCGACTGGCTCAGCCGCACTTTGCGCAGCAGCTGGTGCAGCGCAAATCACGCTCGCGGCGCTGCACAAAAGAAGAAATCTAGAGCCCATAGGGTGCATCAAACGCGCCTTTCCAACGCAAGTTCCGAAAAGGCCCATGAATGGAAATTTCAGATTGGAAAGCGGAATCGTCAAAAAATCGACGAACGTTCCACTGGTCGGGACGACTGGATTCGAACCAGCGACCCCCACACCCCCAGTGTGATGCGCTACCAGACTGCGCTACGTCCCGGAACCAGTGGAAGGCGGCGCTATAGGGCGAGGCCATGGGCCATGCAAGCGCGCATATTGGGCGGTTAAAGTTGTGCGCACATTGCGCAGATTAAATGGCCTTCGATTGCGAGGCCCTTGCATTGCTGCTAGGCGCGCCCACTTGACCCATGAGGGAGGGGAGAATGCGGAGCAATAGCGCTGCGAATTTCCACCTTCATGATTGCGATTTTGTATTTTTGACGGGCTAATTCGACATGCTTGATATTCTTGCTGCTGCTGGCGCTGGGGATGCGCCTCCGGGATGGCTGCAATGGCTGCCAATCCTTGGCATGATCCTGATCTTCTGGTTCCTGATTATCCGCCCGCAAATGAAGCGGCAAAAAGAGCATCAGCAAAAGGTCGAAGGCCTAAAAAAGGGCGATCAAGTGGTCACCGCAGGCGGCCTTATCGGCAAGGTTCTCAAAGTGAACGACGACAATGTCGAGCTCGAGCTGGCCAAGGATGTCCGCGTGAAAGCTGTGAAGCACACCATCGGTGATGTGCTCCAGCCAGGCGGAAAGCCAGCCAACGATTGATCTTTGGCCGCTGAGCCAACCCCTCGCATTACCATTCATTGTCACGCGGATTAGAACGAAACCAAAATGCTCGATTTTCCGACATGGAAGAAGTTCTGGCTCTGGGGCCTGACGCTCGTCGCAGTGCTGGCGGCCATGCCGTCGCTGTTTGCCGCCGCGAATGTGGAATGGCCGGAGGCGCTGCCAAACCCCCAGGTCAATCTCGGTTTGGATTTGGCCGGTGGTAGCCACATTCTGCTAGAGGCAGACCCCGCCGAGGTCGCGGCGCAGCGGCTCGAGAATATGGAAGAGACGGTTCGCGGCGAAATGCGCCGGGCCGAACCGCGCATCCGGATCGGGGACATTTCCACTTCGGGCGGTGCATTGTCTTTCATGCTCGACACGCCAGCCGATATCGACCGTGCGCGAGGCCTGCTAGAGCCGGTGATGATGGGCACCAATCTGGTGCGCGAGTGGGATCTGACTGTTGTCGATGGACAGCGTATGGTGCTGACCCCAACCGACGATGGCGTCGATCAAGCTGTGACCGATGCGATGGATAGCGCGACTGAGGTGGTCCGTAAGCGTATCGACGGATTGGGCACACGCGAGCCAACGATTATTCGCCAAGGCGACACACGCATCGTTGTTCAAGTGCCTGGTCTTCAAGATCCCGACCAATTGAAAGAGCTGCTGGGTAAGACCGCTAAGCTCGAGTTCAAACTGGTGGATCTCAACGCTTTACCAACAGACGTTCAGGCGGGGATTGTCCCTCCGGGTACTCAGGCATTTCCTTACTCAGATGAGACACCGCAGGCAGGCCAGATGGTTGCCGTGCGGCGACTGGGGGGTATCCGCGGAGATAGTCTGACGAATGCGCAGGCTGGCGTGAATCCTCAGAACAATGAGAACGTCGTCAACATTCAGTTTGACCAGCAAGGCGCATCGAAGTTCTGTACTTTGAGCACCGAGAATGTGGACCGCCCATTCGCGATCATTCTCGATGAGAAAGTCATCTCGGCGCCGAATTTCAACGAGCCGATCTGTGGCGGTTCAGCTCAGATTTCTGGCACATTCACCGCTCAAAGCGCGGCTGACTTGGCGATTGCGCTGAATTCTGGCGCGCTGCCGGTTGAGCTTGCAGTGATCGAAGAACGCACCGTTGGCCCAGACCTTGGCGCGGACTCAATCCGCAAGGGCCTGCTCGCCATGATGATCGGTTCGGTTGCTGTGATCGCTTTGATGGTCGCGACCTATGGCCGCTTCGGCATTTATGCGACCATCGCTCTGGTGTTCAACGTGCTGATCATTCTCGGCTTGATGGCCGGGCTCAATACCACGTTGACCCTGCCGGGTATCGCCGGTTTCGTGATAACAATCGGCGCGGCGGTGGACGCCAACGTTCTGATTAACGAGCGAATACGCGAGGAGCGAAAGCGCGGTAGGCGCGTCGTCGCGGCGGTGGAGAATGGCTATAAAGAGGCCAGCCGCGCGATTTACGATGCGAACATCACCAACTTCATTGCCGGTGTTTTGCTGTTCCTGTTCGGCTCTGGTCCGGTGCGCGGCTTTGCCGTCGTCCTCGTGATCGGCCTGTTCACCAGCGTCTTCACCGCGCTTGTCCTAACCCGCATGTGGGTCGCCGGATGGCTGCGTAAAACGCGCCCCAGCGACATCAGCATTTAAAGGGCGATTAGACATGAAACTGCTCAAACTCGTCCCAGAAAACACCAACATCAAGTTCCTGCGTCTGCGGGTGCCGTTCTTCATTTTCAGCCTGCTGCTGATCGCGGCAAGCTGGGCATTGGTGCTGGTCAACGGCCTCAATTACGGCGTGGATTTTGCTGGTGGTCAGGAAATCCGCGCGACCTTCACGCAAACCGATGAGGCTCCTATTGCGGAGCTGCGCGAGAGTGTGGGCGCATTGGAAAATGTCGGCTCGCCAGTGGTGCAAACCTTTGGTGCGCCTAACGAGGTGTCTATCCGGGTGAAGTTGCCGCCAGAGGCGGAAGGCAATCCAGAGTTCGCCGCCGAGATGACGACCGCGATCACGGACAGTCTGAAATCAGACTATTCCGATATTCGGATCGATGGCGTGGATTCGGTTTCCGGCAAGGTTTCCGGCGAGTTCCGCCAGGATGCTGTGCTGGCGCTGCTGGCTGCGATGCTCGCAGTTGCGCTCTACATCTGGGTCCGATTTGAGTGGCAGTTTGGCGTCGGTGCGCTGTTCGCCCTGTTCCACGATGTCTCGGTGACCTTGGGCATGTTCGCGCTGTTCCAGCTCGAGTTTAGCCTCCAGATTATTGCCGCGATTCTGGCGATCATCGGTTACTCTTTGAACGATACAATCGTGGTCTATGACCGCATTCGTGAGAACCTAAAGAAGTATCGCAAGATGCCTCTGCCAGAGCTGCTTGACCTCTCGGTCAATGAGACTTTGGCCCGGACGGTCATGACCTCGCTGACCCTGCTGGTCGCACTTGTTCCATTGCTGCTGATCGGTCCAGCAAGCCTGTTTGGCTTGGTCGCGGCGATCACCGCTGGTCTGTTCATCGGTACGTATTCCAGCGTCTATTTGGCGGCGCCAGTGCTGATTTGGATGGGCGTTACCTCGAACAGCTTCGTGCCTCAGGAAACCAAGGAAGAGCGGCAGGAAAAGATCGCTCGCGGCGAAGCGTAAGCGGGCTTATTGGCAGGCTGCGATTGCTAGGCTTTAGCGCCCGCTAATTTGGCGTAATGCTCGGCCAGCTGGGCGCCATTGGTTGTCCAGTTGAAACGCTCCGCCATCGTAGCGACCTGCTGCCGGTCGGCTGGTTTTGCCATCAGGGACTGGACCGCGTCCACCACGCCTTCGGGCGTGCGCTCAATCAAATAACCCGCCACATCGCTGGTAATAATTTCGCGTGCGCCGCCGACATCGCAAGTGATGACTCGTGTGCCACAAGCCAGCGCTTCAACCCATGCATTGGCGAGGCCTTCACTGCGTGTGGGCAGAACCATTGCATCGGAGGCTGAGAGGACAATTGGCAGCAGGTCATGGTCGATTGAGCCTGCAAAGTGAACGCGGTCCGCCACGCCCAGATCGCTCGCTAGGCTCCGCAAATGCCGCTCGTCCTCACCTTTGCCAATCAGCATCAAGCGCGCCTCTGGCAACGAGGGCAGGGCACCAATCGCGATGTCTTGGCCCTTGCGCTCGACCAGAGCGCCAACGCAGCTGAGAAGTGGTAGTTTCTCGGGCAGATTGAAGCCGAGCTCCTGCGCCAGTTTCGCCCTTAGACCAGTGTGATCAAGCGGCCGAAACCGATCACGGTCGAGCCCGGTGTAATGCAGGCGGATCTTGCTGCGCTTCATGCCCAAGGCGACCATGTCTTCGCGCAGCGCCTCGCTAACTGAGAGAATGCCGTCGGCGCGCTCTGCGGCCTCAAGGATCTGCTCGCGGGCGAAGTCGCGGCTGCACCAATAGCTGATGTCGGCGCCGCGTGCTTTGATCGAGAGAGGTAATTGCATTTGCTCGGCAATCCACGCCGCCGCTGGGCCGTCTGGGAAGAAGAATTGCGCATCAATCACATGGACTGGATCGCGTTCATGAATACGTTTGATCAGCGGCAGAGCGGCCTTCGCGATGGCGCTGGCATTGCGGCGCGCACCCATCTTTGGGATCAAAGTGAAACGCGGGCGATGAACCTCAATTCCGTTTTCGATCGAGTGCTCGGGCAGTTTAGCGAGCGCGCGGTAACGGCCCAGCGCAATCGGCGGAATGCCGAGCGGATTGACCACACTGACCCGCCAGTCACCGCGTTTGGCGAGCGCCTCTAGGGAGCGCGCGACGAAGGTTCCGAAGCGCGGATTCGCCGCATTTGGAAACAGCGTGGATATCGAAACAACGTGTTTGGGGGCATCGGCCATGGGCTCGCTCACAAGCGGCGCACCAGCATATTAGCCACCGCGATCCATGGCGGATTATCGACGACCTGCTGCTTTTCACCAGCACCCGGCGGAAGAATGCCCACCAGAGTGCCTCGGCGATCAATCAATCGCCCAAAGGCGAAGCGCCCGCCAGGTCTGGGAACGAGGCAGTCGCGATTGATCGCGCTTCCCGCGTCCTCAGGCGATAGCTGCCGGAGCCAAAGCAAGTCACCAGGGCGAAACTCTCCAATACTGGCGGAAACGCTGAGCACCATGCGCGCCGCGCCGCCTTCGCTGGAGGAGAGATCAGTTGGGAGTATGGCCTCGCGCGGGCTTTCGAGCGCTTCCGCACCAGCCATGGTGAGCTCAGCGACGATCTGCGCTTGCGGGGTTTCTTCGGAGCGAACCAATGCCTCTGCATCCACCCCAAGCGCGCCAGCAATCCGTTCCATCCATTTGAGTGAGAGGTTGCGCATCCCCGTCTCTAGTCGGCCAATGGTTTGCGCCGTCGTCGGCGGATCACAGGCCTCGGCCAGCTCTGCCAGCGTTAGCCCCTTGCTTTTGCGAATGTCGCGAATGCGGTTGATCATGCTTTGCCTATCAAATGAACCAAATTGGTAATTTTACCTTTCCTACACGAACCAATGCATTGCAAGCCCTGTAATGAGATTACGCACAAGGAGGGATTTGATGAAAAGAGAATTGGTTGAGCGCGAATTGACGCGCGAAGGGCCGAGGCGGGAGCAGTCGAGCAAAAGCACGGCGAAGGGCAAACGCCGCAGCGTGACGATGAACCTGGCGGAATCCCCACTCAGCTGGCTGCATTCGCGCGGGCATATCTCAGACCGACTGTATGATGCGGGTGAGCGACTGCGCGCCGATTATGAGCGGGCGCAGCTGCCCGCGAACCTCACCATGCGCTGGGATCCGGTGCGGATTAAAACCACCGGTGAGCAGGGGCTTTCGAGCGGGGAAAAGCAGATCTCGGCCAAGCGCCGCTTTGACGAGGCTTTACGGCAGGCAGGCAAAGGCCTGGAGGATATTCTCTGGCGCGTTGTGTGCGCAGGTGAGGGTCTGCCAGTAGCGGAGAAGACCCTCGGTTGGCCCGCGCGCAGCGGCAAACTGGTCTTGAAGCTCGCGCTGGACCGTGTCGCCGATTATTATCGGATCAATTAGGGCCGGGAGCGGGTGCCGCGCCTTTATCCGCCGTAGAAGAAGCGTTCTTCGGCAATCTTACCATCTTTGACGGTGTAAACGGCGGTTTCCGATGATTGGGTGCGCTCGCCCATCATAGTTACGTCCATCGAATAGTTCACGGCAAATTGCTCGCCCACCACAAACGGGCCGGACATATCAAAGCCGTGCATTTCTGCGTTTTCGTTCCACCATTTGTGCTTTTCGAGCAATTGGTCGCGGCCTTGCACATGTGACATGGGGCCGTCGCCGGGTTCCATACTCACAATGTCATCGGACCACATGGACTGGTAATCCGCTTCGCGATCCTCTTTCACCGCGTTGAAGAAATCTTGGGCAGTCTGTTCAATCGTCATCTCAGCTCTCCTAAGTGCTCACATTATCAATATCGGCGAATTATGTCAGCAGCGCGTCCACTTGCCGGCGCAATTCCGGCAAGACATCTTCTTCGAACCATGGGTTCTTGCGCATCCAGATGGCGGAACGCCAGGCGGGGTGGGGCAGCGGAAAGAACGGCGCATAATCGGCAAAGCGCCTGACACGTTCGGTCATGGAGAGCTTCTTTGCTTCAGGCAGATAATAGGCCTGAGCGTATGCGCCAACGAGCAGGGTGAGGCGCTCTTTCGGCAGCACCTCCAACATCCGATCGTGCCACTCCGGCGCGCATTCTTTGCGCGGGGGCTGATCCCCGCCAGACGCCTTGCCGGGATAGCAAAAGCCCATCGGCATCAGCGCGATTTTGTCTGCATCGTAAAAATCGGATTTCTCAGAACCCAGCCATCCGCGCAAGCGGTCGCCGCTATCATCATCCCACGGCACCCCGCTGGCATGAACCTTTGTGCCCGGCGCCTGGCCAATGATCAGCACGCGGCTGTTTTCAGAGAATTGAACCACCGGACGCGGGCCCAGGGGCAGGTGCTCTGCGCAGATTGTGCAGGCCGTGATCTCTTCGTGCAGTTTAGCCGCGCTCATTCCTCAGCCATCTCTGCCAGCATCAGCCAGCGTTCCTCCGCTTCATCTTTTTCTTTGCGGGCATTCTCAATACCTTTCGAAATATTGGTGAAGCGCTGAGGATCCGTGTTGAACAGATCAGGGTCTGAAAGAATGCTCTCGCCCTTGGCGATGGCCGCTTCCAGCTCTTCGATGCGCGCTGGCAGCAGTTCGTAGTCGCGCTGATCCTTAAAGCTGAGCTTGCCCGCGGGTCTTGCCTGAGCGGGCTTTTCTGGCGCAGACGCGGCGGATGGTTTGCTCTTCTTGGTACCCACGGCGATGGGCTTGCGGCGCTTGCGTTCCCAATCCTCATACCCGCCCGCAACCACATCGACGCGGCCTGAGCCATCGAGGCCAAGGGTGACGGTTACCATGCGGTCGAGGAAGTCGCGATCGTGGCTAACAATCAGAACGGTGCCATCGAAATCGGCGATCACCTCTTGCAGCAGATCAAGCGTTTCCAGATCGAGATCGTTCGTCGGCTCATCGAGCACGAGCAGGTTTGCGGTGCGAGCAAACTCCCGCGCGAGCAGCAGGCGCGAACGCTCGCCACCCGACAGATTAGCTACCTTCGTGTCGACCAGTCCGGGGTCGAACAGGAAGTCCTTGAGATAGGCCTGAACGTGTTTGCGCGCGCCGCGCACGTCGATCCAATCGCCGCCTTCGGCCAGAATGTCGCGCACGCTCGCCTCTGGGCTCAGCAATTTGCGCTGCTGATCGATCATCACGCCGGTCAGTGTGCGGGCCCGCTCAACGGTCCCGCTGTCTGGCTTCATCTCGCCGGTGAGCATTTTGAGCAGCGTCGTCTTGCCCGCGCCATTTGCGCCCACGATGCCGATCCGGTCTCCGCGTTGAATGCGCAGTGAGAAGTTCTTGATGACCTCGCGCTCACCAAAGGATTTGGAGACCTTCTCCGCCACTATGACCGACTTCGATTTGAAATCGTCATCATTCGCGAGTTTTAGCTTTGCGGAGCTGGTGTCTGAAATCATCGCTGCGCGCGCAGCACGCATTTGATGCAGTTTTTCTAGCCGCCCTTGGTTGCGCTTACGCCGCGCGGTAACACCGCGCTCCAGCCAATGCGCCTCAAGCTTCAGTTTCGCATCGAGTTTCTCAGCGGCGCGGGTTTCCTCGGCATAGACGCTCGCTTCCCACGCTTCATACCCGCCAAAGCCAACCTCTTTGCGGCGCAGATTACCGCGATCAAGCCATAGGGTCGCGCGGGTCAGCCGCTTTAAGAAGGTCCGGTCGTGACTGATCGTGATAAAGGCGCCTTTGTAGCGGTTGAGCCAATCCTCAAGCCAGTCAATTGCGCCCAGATCAAGGTGGTTGGTTGGCTCATCAAGCAGCAGGATATCTGGGTCTTGAGCCAGAGCGCGAGCAATCGCAGCGCGGCGGCGTTCGCCCCCGCTCGCGGTGTCAGCCGGACGGTCCATAGCGATGCCAAGCTGGCCAGCGATGGATTCCACCTCATAGGCTTCTGGCGCATCATCACCGGACAGCGCAAAGTCCATCAGCGTGGCGTAAGCGCTTAGGTCAGGGTCCTGCTCTAGGAACACGAGCCGCGCGCCCGGCTTGATCCGGCGCAGGCCGCGGTCAGCCTCAATCCGATCATCGATTAGCTTGAGCAGCGTGGTCTTACCAGCGCCATTGCGCCCGATCAGCGCCAAGCGGTCACGCGGGGCGACATGCAAGTCGATCCCATCCGTGCCGGGGCCGCCAAACAGCCATCGGCCGCCTTGCTGAAGGCCGAGCCCTTCCCAGGAGAGAATTGGTGGTTGTGCCATAACGAGCGGGCGGTAGGGGCTTGGCAAAGTCCGAGCAAGCGCCTTGCATACGATTGTTCCGCGATTGCTTGTTGCTATTTCCTTGCCTGAACGCTGCTCAGCGGCTTTATTCACGGCGTGTTCAACGCGTGATCATTAAACAGGGCAGCATCATGAAACGCGGTATCTCTCTATTTGGCGCTTTTGCCGCCCTGGCTATGGCTGGAATTCCGGCCGCTCCTTCGCTCGCGGCGTCTGCGCAGTCGCAGACCGATCAAAGCAATGCGCGCAAGGAAATGCGGGCCGGCAATCAAATGTCGCTGCGTCAGATCGAGGCGCGGGTATTGCCCCGGATGAAGGGCAGCGAATATCTCGGCCCTGCCTACGACTCCACCGCGCGCGCCTATCGCCTGAAATTCATCAAAGATGGCCGGGTGACCTTCGTCGACGTTGATGCTCGCACAGGTCGTATCATCAATCGCTCTCGCTGACGGATTTTCCTCTCAGGATCAGGTGCAATCGGGGTGCAATTCGCTCCGCTCGCTTGACGGGTTTTGCGTAAAGGCGCACCAGATCACTTCACCTTTCAGGCACCGATCCAGGGATCAGACAGAAATATGCGCATTCTGATTGTCGAAGACGAACCGACACTTGGCCAGCAATTGAAATCCACATTGGAGCAGACCGGCTATGCGGTCGATCTCTCTACCGATGGCGAAGATGGCCACTTTCTGGGCAGTACAGAGGATTACGACGCCGTAATTCTCGATCTTGGCCTGCCAGAGATTGATGGCCTGTCGGTGCTGGGCATGTGGCGCAAGGAAGGCCGCGAGTTTCCTGTGCTGGTTCTGACCGCGCGGGACAGCTGGTCTGACAAGGTTGCGGGACTGGATGCAGGCGCGGATGATTATCTTGCAAAGCCATTCCAGACCGAAGAACTGATCGCCCGTCTTCGTGCGCTCATCAGGCGTGCCTCGGGCAACACCTCTTCTGAGCTGACGGCTGGCCACGTGCGGCTGGACACCCGGTCTGGCCGGGTGACGCTCAAGGGTGAGCCGGTGAAGCTGACGGCTCAGGAATACAAACTCCTGAGCTATTTGATGCACCACAAAGGCAAAGTGGTAAGCCGGACCGAGCTGATCGAGCACATCTATGATCAGGACTTTGATCGCGATTCAAACACGATTGAAGTGTTCGTGACGCGTATTCGCAAGAAACTCGGCGCAGAAGTGATAACGACGATCCGTGGCCTTGGTTATAGCCTCGACGATCCCGCAGACGCGCCCCGCGCGTAGTTCGCAGGGCACCGAATCCGCTTCGCAAACCAGCGGGGCGGAGGCGGTGACTGCGGCTGATGCGGTGGGCCCATCTCCTGCAAAAGCGGCGGAGGCTGTGCAGGCTCGGCTCCAAACAGGCAGCCTTGCACGCCGCATGGGCCTCATCGCGGCTGGCTGGATTTTCGTGCTGCTGCTGGTCGGCGGAATTGCGCTGGATCGCACTCTCACCAGCCAGGTTGAGCGGAATTTCGATAACCAGCTCGAATATGTTCTGACCGCATTGATCGCCTCGGCGGAGATCGATCCGCAGGGCGATGTCTATCTCTACAATGAACTGGGCGATCAGCGCTTTTTTGAGCCCAATAGCGGCGTCTATTGGCAGGTGAGCGGAGAAGGGTTTGCGCCGTTTACCTCGCGCAGCCTGTGGGACAGCCCGCTGGAACTGAAGGCGGACCACTTCGACAACAACCCGCATTTCTACGATTCGGATCAATTCGAAGGGGAGCCGTTGCGCATTGTTGAGCGCACCGTGATTTTGCCAGCGAGCGAGACGCAGTGGACCTTTGCAGTTGCCTCCGCGACGGAAGAACTCGAAGCGCAGGTCACCAATATCCGCTCGATCCTGGCGTGGAGTTTCGCGGTTCTCGGGTTTGGCTTGCTGGCTATGGCCTTGCTGCAAATTCGTGTCGGCCTATCGCCGCTTCGCCGCGTGCGTGCGGCCATCCAGAATTTGCGCTCAACCGGCGAGAACAGGATTTCAGAGCCTCTGCCGACTGAAGTCCAGCCCTTGGTCCAAGAGCTCAATGGTTTGCTCGAACATTCCGAAAAGCAGGCCGAAGAAGCGCGCACACATGCTGGCAATTTGGCCCATGCGCTTAAGACGCCGCTGACGGTTCTCACCAACGCCGCCACGGCCCGTGCGCCTGATCTGGGCGATGCGGTGATCCGCGAAACGCGGACAATGCAGCGGCATGTGGATCACCATCTCGCCCGCGCTCGCGCGGTTGGCAGGCGGGCCGTTGGCCATGCGCGCACCAGCATTTTTGACAGCGCAGAGGCGGTGCGCCGCGCAGTTGAACGGCTCTATCCGCAAGCGCGCATTGATATCGCTGGCAACCGCACCGCCATCGTCGCGATTGAGCGACAGGATTTGGATGAAATCCTTGGCAATCTGATAGAGAACGCGGCGAAATATGGCGGCGGCAGCGTCTTTGTCACCGTAGATGCTGAAAGCGAAGACGAGGCCAAAGGCGCGCCATGCGTCATCTGGGTAGAAGACGACGGGATGGGCATTCCCGAGGTTGAGCGCGAGCGTATTTTTGATCGCGGCGCCCGGCTGGACACTGGCAAGCCCGGCACTGGGCTAGGCCTAGCTATCGTGCGCGATGTTGCCGAGATTTACGGCGGCGGCGTGGAAATTGAGGAAAGCGAAGACCTCGGCGGTGTGCTCATCAAGCTGAGCCTGCCGCGCGCATAGCGCCGAGCCAGAGCTCAGCCTCGCTGGTCTTCGCGCGCCTGTTCGTGGTGGCGAATAACCTCATCAATGATGAAGCGCAGGAACTTCTCACTAAACTCTGGATCGAGATTGGCGTCTTCTGACAACGCGCGCAGGCGATCAATCTGGCGCTGCTCGCGATCAGGATCAGCGGGCGGCAAAGTCGCCTTGGCCTTATACTCCCCCACCGCCTGAGTGATCCGAAACCGCTCGGCGAGAATATGGATCAGAGCCGCATCGATATTATCGATACTCTTGCGAAATCCGGCAAGGATCGGATCGGGCTCGTTCGGCAGGTGCGCATCATTGGACATATCGTGCAAAACTAGCAGCAATTGAGCGCTTGCCAAGCGCGCGAGCCTCGCCCACAGCGCAAATATGAGCGCTGAAGTGGTTCAATTGCCGCGCGGAAAGCGGCCTACGCTTGACCCGATGCTGTCTTTGACAGCGCCGGGCATGAATTCCGTCAACACTGTGATCCTGGAGCGGATGCAGAGCGAGATCCCCTTGATCCCGCGCCTTGCAGGCCATTTGATCTCTGGTGGGGGCAAGCGCTTGCGCCCGATGTTGACCCTCGCCGGAGCGGAGCTGGTTGGCTATCAGGGCGACCGCCATCATAAGCTCGCCGCCGCTGTGGAATTTATTCACACCGCGACACTTCTCCACGATGATGTGGTCGATGGCAGCGAACTGCGCCGGGGTAAGGCCGCTGCCAATATCATCTTCGGCAACCCGGCGACGGTTTTGGTCGGCGATTTCCTGTTCAGCCGTGCGTTTGAGCTGATGACCGAGGACGGCAGTTTGAAAGTGCTCAAAATATTGAGCCACGCCAGTGCGGTAATCGCGGAGGGTGAGGTTTCGCAGCTAACCGCTCAGCGCCAGATCAAGACCAGCGAAGAGCAATATCTGCACATCATTGGCGCAAAGACCGCGGCTCTGTTTGCCGCTGCCAGCCAGATCAGCGCAGTCGTTGCCGAATGCAGTGAAGAGCAAGAGCGCGCTTTGGAAGATTATGGTCGCAATCTGGGCGTCGCATTCCAGCTCGTCGATGATGCCATCGACTACGAATCTGATGCGGCAGAAATGGGCAAGGATCAGGGCGACGACTTCCGCGAAGGAAAGATGACCCTGCCAGTGATCCTCGCCTTTGCGCGCGGCGATGAAGAAGAGCGCAAGTTTTGGAAGGCTGCGGTTGGCGGGCACCGAACCTCGGACGAGGATTTGGCCCATGCGATTGAACTGATCGAGCGTCACAATGCGCTCGATGACACGCGCGAGCGGGCAAAGCACTTTGCCCAGCGAGCAATCGATGCGATTTCGATCTTTCCTGACAGCAAGGCGCGCGCGGCTATGGCCGAAGCGGCTCAGTTCGCTGTTGCGCGAGGATATTGAGCAGGGTCTTGGACCCTCAGCTACCCATAAACCATGTGTTGCCAGACCTGCGCGCGGCCTTGGCTGCGAACGGGGCGGCTGTGCTGATCGCGCCGCCAGGCGCGGGTAAGACCACCGCCGTCGCGCCAGCTCTGCTGGACGAGGAATGGTGCACCGGCCAAATCATCCTGACCAGCCCGCGGCGCGTCGCTGCGCGAGCAGCAGCGGAGCGGATGGCGCAAATGCTGGGCGAGAAACCCGGTGAGACCATCGGCTATTCCACCCGGCTCGATAGCAAGAGCTCTGCGAGGACCCGAATTTTGGTCGTGACCGAAGGCATATTCGTCAACCGCGTGCTGGCCGATCCGGAGCTCCCCGGCGTGTCCGTGGTACTGTTTGATGAGGCGCATGAGCGGCATTTGGATTGCGATCTCGGGCTGGCTCTCGCGCTAGAGGCCCGCAGTGTGCTGCGTGAGGATTTGTGCGTTTTGGCCATGTCAGCGACGATTGATGGCGCGCGTTTTTCTCAGCTGCTGGGCAACGACGCGTCGGTTATCGAGAGCGAAGGGCGCAGCTTCCCGCTCACTTTGAGGTGGCTGGGCAGCAATCCAGCGCAGCCGATTGAGGCGCAGATGGCGGAGGCGGTACTCACTGCGCGGCGCGAGAATGATGTGGGCGATATTCTGGCCTTCCTACCCGGTGTGCGTGAGATTGAGCGTGTTCGCGAACGACTTGGGGAACGCCTGCCAGACACGCCGATTCTGCCGCTTCATGGCCAAGTTGATCCCGCGAGCCAGCGCGCGGCAATTAGGCGCGATCCGCAAGGCAGGCGGCGTATTGTACTCGCCAGCGCCATTGCCGAGACGTCACTGACGCTGGATGGTGTGTCGATCGTCGTCGATTGCGGCCTTGCCCGGTATGCAGAGTTTGATGCGGCGGCCGGGACGCAGCGGCTGGTGACAAGAGCCGCGAGCCAAGCGGCGGCGACCCAGCGAGCAGGGCGGGCTGCGCGGCAAGGGCCCGGCGTCGCATACCGCTTGTGGGAAGAGCATGGTCACGCGGGTCGGCAGGCGTTTGCGCCGCCGGAAATCACCAGCGCCGACCTTGCGCCGCTGGTATTATCGCTCGCCGCATGGGGCACGCGAGACCCAGCTTCGCTAGCGTGGCTGGATAATCCGCCTGAAGCGGCCATTGCGAGCGCGCGGCAGCGGCTGGAGGCGATGGGCGCGATTGATGGCGAGGGCGCTATCACCGAGTGGGGCGAGAAAATTGCCGCGATGCCGATGTCACCCGATCAGGCCGCAGCCGTGCTTTATGGCGCTACAAGAGGTGCGGGCGAAGCGAGCGCGCGGCTGGTCATGTTGTTGCAAGAGCGCGGGCTGGGTGGACGCGGTGAAGACTTGCTCCACAGGCTGTCACGTTGGAACACTGACAACAGCAAACGCTCGAGCTCTGCGCGCAAGATTGCCGATGGCTGGGCGCGCAAGGCCGCTGCCCTTGTGGGAAAGAGCAGCGCGGATGAAGCCACCGCTGAGGAATGCCTCGCTCTTGCCCGGCCAGACATGATTGCAAAACGCCGCGATAGTAGCGGAGAGTATTGGCTGTCTGCAGGCGGGCGCGGATTTGTGCTGGACCCGGCTTCTCCAATTGCCCGGGCCGATTGGATCGTGATCGGTGCGGCCAGCGGGCAGGCCAAGGGCGCGCGGATAATGTCGGCCGCGGTCCTGCCATCGCCGGACGGCGACGGACCGCTCCAATCCAAGATCGAAGAGCGGCGTATCATCCATTGGGATGCGGCTAAGAACCGGGCGATGCCGCGCCGGGAAACACGGCTTGGGGCGATCACTTTGGCGACCGGTCCGGATGAGAATCCCGATGAGCAGGCGCTTGTGGACACCCTTGTGGATAAAGCTCTGGAAAGCCTGGGGGAACTGCTCCCTGCGCCCTTGCTCGCGCGTGGTGAATACGCTCGGCGTACAGGGCCTGTCTGAGGCAGGTTTGGCAGAGAGGGCAGAGCTGTGGCTCGTCCCACTGCTGACCGGGCGGCGCGATTTGAACCTGCAGCCAGCACAGCTAACAGACGCAGTTCTTGGACAGCTTGATTGGGGCGAGCGGCAAAGACTCGACAAGGAAGCGCCTACGCATTTCACTTCGCCCGCACAGACACGCCACATGATTGACTATGACGGCGATGATGCGCCTAGCGTTGAGGTGCGCGTGCAGGCTTTGTTTGGCCTCGATAGCCACCCAATGATTGGCAGCACGCCGCTGTTGCTAAAGCTTACCAGCCCTGCAGGACGTCCGATCCAATCGACCCGTGATTTGCTGGGATTTTGGCGCGGTAGCTGGGCCGATGTCGCTAAGGATATGAAGGGGCGGTACCCAAAGCATCGCTGGCCCGAACAGCCGTGGAGAGAAAAGCCGAGCCTAAAGACGAAAAACGCCTTCAATCGCGAGTGAATCTGGACTATCGCGGGAGCAAGTTAGCGCCGCACTGAGCCTTGATAGCAGAGCGGCCAATGTTTGATGGACTAGGACACAATGCCAGCACGTATTTTTCAGACCCCAAAAAGCGCGATGCAATCGGGCAAGGCCAAGACTGACACTTGGGTGCTCGAGTTTGCGCGGTCAGAAGCGCTGCGTCCAGATCCGCTGATGGGCTGGAGCGGCAGCGGCGATACACAGAGCCAGGTCCGTTTGACCTTCCCAGACAAAGACGCGGCCAAAGCCTATGCGGAGAAATACGGCATTCCTGCCCGGGTGCATTCGACGCCGGTTAAAGGGCTCAAACTGCAGGCGTATGCGGATAATTTCCGCTAGAAACCTTCTGCTTCGACTAGAACTAATTTACCTTCCGAGTAGGCTTTTTGGCAGTCGCTGGCGTCCTGCAGAACGTCTTCTTCTAAGAGCGGCGTGCTGGTCATGGCAGGGCCTCGAAAGCGGGAATCGTCGCATTCTCCATCATTGGCAAAATCGCCATCGTCGGCTCCAAAATCAATCGAAGCGATATCTGCACGAGCCTTCAATTCGGCTTCGGAAAGCGCGGAACGATTGGTGTCCGAACAAGCCGAAACTACAATCAGACTTAGAACTATGGCGCTACAACGTATCATAAATTTGCCTCCCATGACCCCTTAATCGACCTGTATACCATAGATGCAATCTACAGCGTGACCCCGGAACATGAAGATGTCTTGGCCATAGTGTCTCTGCGGACTTCGTATTCCTCGTGAAAGGTAGAGCGAAGACACCATCTTGCCAAGCGAGGGCATGATCGCCATATGGCTCACCGGGAGTCGGGTGGACGTTTGCGTTCGCTCACCGGGTCAGGTCCGGAAGGAAGCAGCCCAGGTGAATTGCGACGGGTCGCTCGGCTCCTTTTTTGCATGAAAACACGAGACTTTGGTTCGCCCACGATTTCATGCCGATTTTCTCCAATCACCGCGATGACAAATGCTGCGCCAACGCGTAGCTTGCACGTGTGACTGATTCCGATCCAGAAATACCCGAAGGCGAAGAGGACAAGCCAAGCGCTGCTGAGCTCGAGGCCGCTGGCCAAAACTCTATGTTTGGTGACCCTGAGCCTGAGCCTGTACCTGTACCGGCACCAGCCGCTGCGGCTCAAGACGCGCCGCCCGCCAGTGAACAGACTGCTCCGCTTGAGCCTGCACTTGCGGCTGAAACACCGCCGCCTGCGCCGGCTCCTGCGGAGAAGCTCGCGAACCCAGCTGAGGCTGATAACCAGCCTTACCGTGTGCTCGCGCGCAAATACCGCCCGCAAACCTTCTCTGAACTGATCGGGCAAGAGCCGATGGTTCGCACGCTCGCCAATGCAATTGAGCGAGACCGGCTGGCGCATGCGTTTTTGATGACCGGCGTTCGCGGAGTCGGCAAAACTTCGACCGCGCGTCTGATCGCTAAAGCCCTGAACTGCATTGGCGCGGACGGTGAGGGCGGACCAACCATTGATCCATGCGGCCAATGTGAGCCTTGCACGGCGATCGCTCAGGGCCAGCATATCGATGTGATCGAGATGGATGCGGCCTCGCACACCGGGGTCGACGATGTGCGCGAGATTATTGAGGCGGTTCGCTATGCGGCGGTCTCTGCGCGCTACAAGATCTACATCATTGACGAGGTCCACATGCTCTCGCGCAATGCCTTCAACGCATTGCTCAAGACGCTTGAGGAACCGCCTGCGCATGTGAAATTCCTGTTTGCGACGACTGAAGTCGAGAAGCTGCCAGTTACTGTGCTCAGCCGGACGCAGCGGTTCGATTTGCGCCGTATTCCGGCGGAGTTACTGGCAACGCATTTCGGCAATGTCTGCGCGAAGGAAGGTGTCGAGGCTGAGGCAGAGGCGCTGCATATTATCGCGGGCGCGGCCGAGGGCTCCGTTCGTGACGGACTCTCGATCCTTGACCAGGCGATTGCGCATGCCGACCTCGAAGAAGGCGGGCAGGTAACGGGCGAGCGTGTTCGCGATATGCTGGGCCTTGCGGACAAGAGCGCTCAGCGAAAGCTGCTGGAGCGGTTGCTTGCGGGCGATGCGCCGGCTTTGCTGGCCGCGATAGATGAGCAATATGCACTGGGCGTTGAGCCTCTCGCTTTGATGCGGGCATTGATGGATCTGGTCCACAAGATCACCGTGGCTCAGGTTTCTGGCGCTGAGGCCGATGCGCCAACCGAAGAAGAGCGCGCAGCCCTTAGCAACTTCGCGCAGGAACTGAGTGCAGGCCAGCTGCACCGGCTTTGGCAGCTAATGCTGAAGGGCCATGAGGAAGTGCGCCAGGCGCCTGATCCGCTGGTATCCGTGCAGATGGCCTTGCTGCGCGTGCTTCACGCGTCTGACATGCCCGACCCCGGCAAGCTCGCCAAACGCATTGAGGAAATTGCCCAAGCGGGGCCTGCGCCTGCTGCGCCAAATGAAGCGCACGCCGGAGAACCTGCTCCAGCGATGCAATCGGGACCCAGCGCGCTCGATTGGGCACATGTGGTCCAGCAGGTCGACGATTCTGGGCAATTGCGCGTGGCGCAGATTATGCGAGACCGAGTCCGAGTGATCGAGCTGGCACCGGAAAAGCTCGTGTATCAGCGGGCAGACAGCTTCGCCGATGACCCAGCGCCGGAGATCCGCGAGGCCTTGTTTAAGCTCACCGGCAAACGCTGGCTGGTTGAAACAGGCGCGGGCGATGCCCAACCTAGCTTAAGAGAGCAGGAAGACGCGGAGCGTGAGGCAGCAGCCGAGCGCACACGATCCGATCCACTGGTGAAGGCCGCGTTTGAAGCCTTCCCCGAGGCGGAACTGCTCGACCCGAAAGACCAAGCCGCACCCAGCGCTTTGCGCGCCAGCGGCAGCAAATGGAGCTGATGAAGCTATGAAGTCGATGGAAGAAATGATGCAGGCCGCTCAAAAGGCCGCAGAGACGATCCAAACCCAAATGAACGACATGCAGGCCAAATTGGACAGCATGGAGATTGAGGGTCAGGCCGGCGGCGGCCTCATCAAAGTGCGCGCCACAGCAAAGGGCCGCATCTTGAAGGTTGAGATCGACGACAGCCTAATGAAGCTGGAAGAAAAGCACATGGTCGAAGACCTTGTGACGGCTGCTTTCAACGATGCCCGCGACAAGGCTGATCGCGTTTCCGCCGAAGAAATGAAGCAAATGCAAGGCGGCATGGGTTTGCCAGAAGGCTTTAACCTGCCTGGAATGGGGTGAGGCCTTCGCCAGACCCAGGTCTGACCAGCGGGCCGGTCAGGCTCTCGGGTCTTTGTCTTTCAGGTGGTTGTGAAGCGCGCTCCAGGGTTTGGACTCGCGCGACACGTATGTGTTCGATGTATTGCCGGTCGATTCACCCCAATGGAAGAAGCGGTAGATACCGTAGGTGCCTACGACCAAGCAGATAGCGACGAAGGGGAAAATGGCCCAAATCCATGGGTTGCTGGATGCCAAACCGCCAGCTCGTTCAATTGCGGCGGCCACAGTGATCAATACGATCCCCGTCACAAGCCACAAAACGGCTCCACCTTCGCTTGGCGTTTTATCCATGATGATGGAGATAACAGAGGAGGGGTTAAGAACGGGTTTGTTCGAATCCACAGTTTCGTCAAACCTGCCATTGCGAGCTGCGCGAACGCTTCCCATATCTCACCAAACGGCGCGCCCAAATGGCGGCCTCGGACGTAAAGAATGACACAGTATTTTCCTCTCCTGCCATTGCGCGACATCGTGGTATTCCCCGGCATGGTCGTGCCCCTTTTCGTGGGCCGCGACAAATCTGTTGCTGCGCTTGAGGCGGCCATGGAGGCTAGCAAGGATATCTTCCTGCTCGCTCAGCTTGATCCAGGCTGTGACGATCCGGCGGGTGATGACCTGTATGATGTCGGCGTGGTCGCGCAGGTGCTGCAATTGCTGAAATTGCCGGATGGCACCGTCCGCGTTTTGGTCGAAGGGACAGCGCGCGCGAAGCTAGAGGCGTTCCGCGAAGAGGGCGATTATGTCTTGGCCGAGGTGGCCTTGCAGGAACCGCAAACCGTCAGCGGTAGCGAAGTCACCGCGCTGATGCGGCAAGTGACCGAGCAATTCGCGGAATACAGCAAGCTAAACAAAAAGCTGGGCGATGATGCTGATATTGACCTCAGCGATGTCGACGATGCTGGCACTTTGGCTGACACGATTGCAGCTGCAATCAACGCCAAGGTTTCCGACAAGCAGGGCCTGCTGACAGAGGCTGACCCATTGCGCCGGTTGGAGCTGGTGATTGCCTTTATGGAAGGCGAGTTGTCGGTCCTTCAGGTCGAGCGCAAAATCCGTGGCCGCGTGAAGCGCCAGATGGAAAAGACCCAGCGCGAATATTATCTCAACGAGCAGCTTAAGGCGATCCAAAGCGAGCTGGGTGGAAGCGACGGCGAAGAAGTCGATGAGATTGCCGAGCTGACCGAGAAGATCGAAGAGACCAAGCTTTCAAAAGAAGCGAAGACGAAGTCGAAGGCGGAGCTCAAGAAGCTCAAAGCCATGCAGCCGATGAGCGCAGAGGCGACCGTTATCCGAAATTATCTGGATGTGCTGCTCGGCCTGCCTTGGGGCAAGAAGTCTCGCCTCAAAAAAGACATCGGCAAAGCGCAAGAGATCCTCGACGCCGACCATTATGGCCTGGAGAAGGTCAAGGATCGAATCATCGAATATCTCGCCGTGCAAGCGCGCACCAACAAGCTGAAGGGTCCAATTCTTTGCCTCGTCGGGCCGCCTGGTGTGGGTAAGACGTCGCTTGGCAAATCGATTGCCAAGGCAACGGGCCGCGAGTTTGTGCGCCAGTCGCTGGGCGGCGTGCGGGACGAGGCCGAAATTCGCGGCCACCGTCGGACTTATATTGGTTCGATGCCGGGCAAAATCGTAAACAATTTGAAGAAGGCTGGGACGAGCAATCCGCTTTTCTTGCTCGATGAGATCGATAAGCTGGGCCAAGACTTCCGCGGCGATCCTGCGTCGGCGCTGCTCGAGGTTCTTGATCCAGAGCAAAACGGCAAGTTTCAGGACCACTATCTGGAGCTCGACCTCGACCTCAGCGACGTCATGTTTGTTACCACGGCAAACTCGCTCGATCTGCCGCAGCCGCTGCTGGACCGGATGGAGATCATCCGGCTCGAAGGTTATACCGAAGACGAGAAAGTTGAGATTGCTCAGCGCCATTTGATCGCGAAACAGATCGATGCGCACGGCCTAAAAGACGGCGAATTTGAGCTGACAGAAGCGGGCCTGCGCGACCTGATCCGCTATTATACCCGAGAGGCTGGAGTGCGGACGCTGGAGCGCGAGATCGCTCGCTTGGCGCGTAAGAGCTTGCGCAAAATCCTCGAGAAAGACGCCACCAGCGTGGCCATCAATCCGGACAATCTTAGAGACTTTGCTGGCGTGCGCAAATTCAAGCACGGCATGTCTGAGGACGAGGCTCAGGTTGGCGCTGTCACCGGTCTCGCGTGGACCAGTGTTGGCGGCGAATTGCTCACCATTGAAAGCGTCACGACACCGGGCAAGGGCGAAGTTAAGACCACTGGTAAGCTGGGCGAAGTGATGACTGAAAGCGTCGCCGCTGCCTTCAGCTTTGTGAAAGCGAGGGCGCCGGTCTACGGCATCAAGCCGTCGATCTTTCAGCGCAAGAACATCCACATTCACTTGCCTGAGGGGGCAGTGCCGAAAGATGGCCCAAGCGCCGGTATCGGCATGGTGACGTCGATCGTTTCAACGCTGTCAGGCGTCGCCGTGCGTCCAGACATTGCGATGACCGGCGAAGTGACGCTGCGCGGCCGTGTGCTGCCGATTGGCGGGCTTAAAGAGAAGCTGCTGGCGGCACTGCGCGGCGGGCTGAAAACGGTCCTCATTCCAGAAGAGAATGTCAAAGATCTGGTCGAAATTCCGGATAATGTGAAGGAAGGGCTGGAAATCATTGCGGTCAGCCACGTTGATCAGGTACTGGAACAGGCTTTGGTTGAGAAGCCAGAGGCGATCGAATGGACCGAAGCGGATGATCTTGCGAGCCAACCGAATCCGGCTGGGGCAGGGGCGCAACCGCGCACTGACCAAGCATTGGGCCAGCCCAGACTTGTATAAATGCGACAGTTTTTCAATGCTGCGTCGCAGCATTCCCGCATTCGGACATCGATTCACCGCAAATGGCCAACATTTGTCCAAAAATGGCGCTTTTCTGCGCGATTTGCCTTTGACAGAAGCGTCAAAAAGGTATCATTTGCGCGCTTTCGGAGAGGCGATTCACCGAAAACCAGTTTGAATTGCGAATGAGGGGGTTCCCAGAATGAATAAGAACGATCTGATCAGTGCAGTTGCCGAAACCAGTGGCCTTTCTAAGAGTGACGCGTCGAATGCCGTTGAGAGCGTTTTTGACGCAATTACCAAGTCGCTTTCTGGTGGCGAGGAAGTGCGCCTGATTGGCTTCGGCACGTTCTCAGTCGCAAAGCGTAAAGCTTCGACCGGCCGCAACCCGCGCACTGGTGAGCCAATGACCATCAAGGCTTCCAACCAACCTAAGTTTAAGGCTGGCAAAGGCCTGAAGGACGCGGTCAACTAAGACGGTTTTTCAGCGCGCATCGCCGCGCATTCCAAGACTAGGCCCCACCAGAGCGATCTGGCGGGGCCTTTCTTTTGCGCGGATTGGGTTTGGCGGAGAATGCGCAGTAACGCGCGTCTTCGCCAATCAACGCGACAGATCAACCAGCGCGGTTGGCGCCGCCTTGGTGCGCGGTGTGATGTCCCACTGCAGCGTTTGAGTGCCTGACGTATCCGAGGCTTCCGCGACCGGTCCTGCATCCGTGTTATTCGCCAGGATGCGGCCGTCCGTCACAATTGCAAAGGTGCCTTCAATCGCGGGGATGTTGGGGATCTCGCCGCCTGGCGCTGATCCCTCATCTCCGAGCGCAGCCAGTCCAGCCAAGCTGCCCATTCCGCCAAACATCGCAGCCATCGGGTTGGTGTCGCTTTGGGCCGAGAAGCCCGGCGCGTTCACACGCACGACATTGTCATCGCGCAGCACGATCTGAACGAATGGATTAGTGGTCGGCACCCCTTCGATGGTTGGGAACAGGAAGTCGTGCGAGAGCTTACCGGAAACGGTGTAAGAGACATCGTACACCCCGTCGCCTTTGTCCTCGACGCGGTTCCAACCCTTCTGACGCAGCAGCAATTGCCGCAATTCCTCGGAGGCCTCGGGATCAGTCACATCAATGCCGCCCATGAAGACCGCCATCTCTTCGGCATCCTTCTTCGCTTTGGCCGCGCGGGCCTCCGCGCCTGCTTCCCAATCTTCGCGTTGCTGAGCCAGCTCTGCTTCGGTGCATTCGCGGTCCGAATAGTCTTCTTCGTTGTAGCATTCAGTCGGCTCAAACTCTCCGTCGGCCGCGCCCATTTGCGCCAGGTCGGACAAACCTAGGAAGAAGATCTCGCCCTCGTATGAGAAGGTGAAGCTGTCCTCGCCAGTGAGCTCCAACTCAGAGCTGAACTTGCCCGGCGTGATGAAGCACGCGCTGAGCAGCAATGACAGCCCGGCCAGCATTACAGCAGCCTTCGCACGAATGGGCAGGCGGCCCGGTGAGTGATCAGTCATAAGTCTGTGCTCCCTGTTGCAAGGCCGATTAGGCCCGCGTTGCCGTCGCGTATAGCGCAATTGCCGCGGCGTTTGAAACGTTGAGGCTCTCGATCGCTGAGCTGATCGGCAGCTTCGCCAGCGCATCGCAGTGCCCTTGGATATTGTGGCGCATCCCTTCGCCTTCCGCGCCCAGCACCAGCGCCACCGGCCCAGTGGGCAGGGCATCGGCCAAGGCTTCGTCCGCTTCACCGGTTAGGCCAATGCGCCAGTATCCAGCTTCGGCTAGGTCTTCCAAGGTCCGCGCCAGATTGACGACCCGCACCCATGGCACCGTCTCCAGCGCGCCGGAGGCGGACTTTGCCAGCACGCCCGATTCCGGCGGCGTATGGCGATCCTGAGTAACGATTGCAGCGGCCCCGAAGGCGGCGGCAGAGCGCAGGATCGCCCCGACATTGTGCGGGTCCGTTACCTGGTCGAGCACCAGAATCGGCTTCGCCGTATCGCCCAGCGCCACCTCGTCGATGAACACCGTCTCCAGCGCCTCGCATTCCAGCACCAGGCCCTGATGCGGCGCGTCTTTCGCAACCAAGCGGGCGAGATCGCTGACATCGGCATATTCCACCGGGAAGTCCGCTGGCAGTTCGCCATCTAGTCCCTCAATCGCCTCGCGCGTCGCCCATAGCTTGCGGTGTTTGCGCTCCGGGTTTTTGAGCGCCGCCTCCACCGGATGCCGCCCCCACAGCCGCGTTTGCCCAGCCGATGCCCGGCCAGACCCGCGTCCGCCCTTCATTCGTCCCGCTCTGCCTCGCAGCGCTTTTTTGCGTTCTGGTCGCGCCATGATGGCTCCTATTTCCTGACTTAGTTTGCTCCCCTGCCAGCAGCCCCATTGACAGGCAAGCGCCGCTTCGCCATTGGGGCGCCTCTCGGCATGACGAGCCCGTGAAGGGCACGCTCAATTTCCCGCAAGGTATGTGGACAGGTGGCCGAGTGGTTAAAGGCAGCAGACTGTAAATCTGCCCGCGCAAGCGTACATAGGTTCGAATCCTATCCTGTCCACCACCTGCCTTGGCTCTCACAGCTACCGCACCACGGGCCGTCTGTTTGCTTGAACGGGCATTGGAACGCATTTGCGTTTTTCGAATCTGTGACTTTTGCGAGAAAACGCTCGTTTCCAGCGGCTTGCGCGCAAAATGCAACGTGACGTTGTGACTTTTGGAATTTTCGCCTGTTTGGCCCGTCGTAAGCGCGCATAATGATACTCCCGAGCGACGCAAGCACGCTGCCGATATTGACTGACACTCACGATGAAAAAGAGCCGCGACCGGGTTAGCGCAAGCCGCTCTGGTAGGAAAACGCACAAGGGCAATAGGCTATTCCGATCGCGCCTCATCGCTTGCGAAAAATAGGTGCTCTTCTGCCGAAAATTAGGTGTTCACCCCGCAGATCGCGGCGCACCCACCGTTATCCTTCATGGCAAACACCCATGAGGAGGGGCTCGACCATGAAAAACACACTTTTGCTCTCGACTGTCCTGTCAGCCGGGATGGCGGCCGCTTTGCTTGCCGCGCCGCAAGCGGCCCGCGCAGATGATTGCTTGCTCGACCGCGATAATGATGGGGTGGTCGACGCGGGCACCGACAACGACGGCGGCGCTGATTCAGATAATGACAACGGCAATTTGGCCTGCGGCGTGAATGCCGATGCGAGCGGCGCGACCAACACCACCGCACTTGGGGCGAATACGGTCGCTAATCAGTTTTCCGCAACTGCGGTCGGTGCGTCAGCGGATGCGCTAGGCGAGAATGCCACAGCGGTTGGCGTTTCCGCGCAAGCTTCAGTCGATAACACGGTTGCGCTGGGCCGAGCTGCTCAAGCAACAGCGACCAGTTCGATCGCGATCGGTGGCACGCCACTAGGCTCTACAACACGAGCCTCCGGCGTCTCCTCAATTGCGATCGGCGGTGACTCCACTGATGGTGACACGTTAGGCGCTCAAGCTACAGGAGGGCGTGCAGTGGCTATCGGAGCGGACGCAGAATCTGCCGGGATCGGCGCGGTCGCTCTGGGGGACAACGCCACTGCCTTAGCCAATGTTACCGTGGCGATCGGCATCAATGCCGACGCCACAGCTAGTGGGGCAGTCGCTATCGGCCAGGCGGCTGACGCAACATCCGGTGGCGCGATCGCGATCGGAAGTGTTGCAGAGGCCACGTTTTCTGGAGCAGTCGCTGTCGGAGTAGACGCAAGCGCTACAGCCAGTGGCGCCATAGCGATCGGCGCTGTTGCCGATGCAACTTTTGATGGTGCGATCGCGATTGGTGATCAAGCAGATGCAACAGGCGATGGCGCCGTAGCGATTGGCGATATTGCCGCGGCCACATTTTCTGGTGCTATAGCGATTGGCGATCGGACAGATGCAATTGCTCTTAACGCTATCGCAATCGGCAATTTCACAGATTCTGTAGCCAATGGTGCTATCGGGATTGGCGCATTCAATCGTGCAGGCGGCGATGGTGCTGTAGCGCTCGGTATCGCCGCGGTGGCCGATCTCGATCAAGCGATAGCAATTGGCGATACTACCCAAGCCACAGCGACTGGCGCCATAGCGATTGGTGGTGATGGCGATGGCGATTCTCTTGGCGCGCAGGCGACTGGCGTTGCGGCCATTGCCTTTGGTACGGATGCGGCGGCTTTGGCTGAGGGCAGCTTTGCCGGTGCTGCTGGCGCGAGTGCGACTGGCAACAGGAGCATTGCTCTGGGTGTGGATACCAGTTCGACTGGCACTGCCTCGATTGCGATTGGTGGGGACGGCAGCGATGAAGATGAACTGGGCGCTCAGGCGACGGACTCTTTTGCTTCGGCAGTGGGATCGGATGCGGTGGCCAGCGGGTTTGGCTCCAGCGCTTTTGGTGTGAACGCACAAAGCACGCGGACCTTCTCGGCGGCCTTTGGTCGCAACTCCGCTGCCACGGCTAACAATGCGGTGGCTTTTGGCAATGCGGCGACCGCGAGCGGTGCGTCAGCGATGGCTCTTGGCAGAGCGGCAGAAGCGAGCGGAACAATCTCTATCGCGGTTGGGCGGCTTGCCAACGCTTCGGGAGAAGCTTCAGCGGCGATCGGCGCAGAGGCAGCCGCAGCGGGGCTTGATGCTACAGCCATTGGCGCGACAGCGAATGCCAGCGGTGGCCGGACAACAGCGATTGGCTTTGCGGCAGATGCAACGGGCGTGAATTCCACAGCAGTGGGCCGCGGGGCGAGTGCAGGCTTTGCCAGCTCAACGGCGATTGGCCGCGATGCGACGACCACAGCAGGAAACCAAGTGACATTGGGCGGCGCGGGTTCATCGGTGCGGATCGGCGATATTGACGCCAGCACGGCGGCTCAGGTTGGCCCGGTTGATGCGGTGACAGTGGACGCAAACGGCACTCTGGGCCGACAGAGCGTCGCCACCGCCGCCTCGGTCGACAATGTGCGCGTGGCGCTCAATGCAGTCGCGCAGGTTTCCACCGCGCAATTCGATGCGCTTAGCGGGCGGGTGGATGACCTCAGCTTCCTTCTCGAAGACGTCAACGAAGGTCTGTCAGGCGGCATTGCAGCAGCCATCGCGATGGGCAACGCCCCCATTATTCCGGGCAAGAATTTCTCGGTATGGGTGAACGCCGCGACCTACAATGGTCAGCAAGGCTTTGCCGGATCGATCACAGGCGCAGTATCGGAAGGTGTCTATCTGTCAGCTGGCGTCGGCGGCAATACGGGTGACGGCGAGGTCAGTGGCCGTGTCGGAGTCGGGTTTGGGTTCTGAGGGGAATGGGCGAGCATCGCCTTCTCTGACGAACTCTAGAAGAGCAAAAATTAATGATGACGGGGCTCGGCAGTGCTGAGCCCCGTTTTCTTTGTGCAATTGCGCATCGCGGGGTGGACGTTCGCGCGCTGGCTCTTGCCCCGGCACATCTGCCTGCCTAATTGCACTGTCATGCACACCTCCCCAGACATGACCCATCGCCCCGTCATCTCAGGCACTGGCCTGTTCACGCCGGAAGAATCGATCACCAATGAAGAGCTGGTCGCGAGCTTCAACGCTTTTGTGGACCGCCACAATGCCGAGCACGCCGATGCGATTGCGGCGGGCGAGGCAGAGGCGCTGACTTACAGCTCGGTTGAGTTCATCGAAAAGGCGAGCGGGATCAAAGCGCGCCACGTGATGAGTAAGGCCCCGATCCTGGCGCCGGACACGATGTCGCCGCGCTGGGAAGAGCGGCCTGACGGCGAACTATCCATCATGGCAGAGATCGGCGTGATCGCCGCGCGCGAGGCTTTGGCAAAGGCCGGGCGCGAGGCCAAGGATGTGGACGCGGTGCTGTGCGCGGCCTCCAACATGCAGCGCGCCTATCCGGCGATGGCGATCGAGATCCAGCAGGCGCTGGGCATTGATGGATTTGGCTTTGACATGAATGTCGCGTGCTCATCGGCGACGTTCGGCATTCAAACGGCGGCGGATTATGTCCGCGCGGGCAATGCGAAAAGCGTGCTGGTGGTGAGCCCAGAGATCACTTCTGGCCACCTCAATTGGCGCGACCGCGACAGTCACTTTATCTTTGGCGATGTCGCCACCGCTGTGCTGGTGGAAGATGCAGCGATTGCCCCGGCGGCGCATTGGGACATTCTCGGCACGAAGTTGAAGACGGTGTTCTCCAACAACATCCGAAACAATTTCGGCTTCCTTAATCGCGCGACGCCAGAGACTGCGGGCACTGCTGACAAGTTGTTCGTGCAAGAGGGGCGCAAGGTGTTCAAGGAAGTCGTGCCGATGGTCGCGCAGATGATCCTGGACGAGGCAGAACGGCTTCAGATTGATCCCAAGACGCTGCGCCGGATGTGGCTGCACCAGGCGAACTCCGGCATGAACCGCCTAATCGCGCAAAAGGTGCTGGGCCATGAGGCAAGCGATGATGAAAGCCCGACGGTGCTCGACACCTATGGCAACACATCAAGCGCGGGCTCGATCATCGCTTTCCATTTGCACAGCGAGGATATGAAGGCCGACGACACCGGCCTTATCTGCAGCTTTGGCGCAGGCTATTCGGCTGGGACAGTGTTCGTGCGCAAAGCGGCCTGACCGCGCGCCTCTAGGAAACGGTCCCAGGCGGTAATGATCTGCCGGGAACCCCACCAGATTGCTGAGACGGCGATCACGGATACCAGCCCGTCCACGGCATAGTGGTAGGCGAGATGAACGCTGCTGATCCAAGTGATCGCGAAGAACGCGGCGAAGAACATGCCGAGGCGCGGTGATATCTGGCGCATGGCGATCCAAAAGAGAAATGCGATCGCGACGTGCATCGACGGCATTGCGGTGATCCCGCTGCCGAGGCCATTGGCGTCGGCTTGGAACCACTCGATCAGCATATCCTGCACCTTGAGGGTCATAATCGGGACCTGTTCGTTCGCCGCTCTGAGGTAGGCCATCTGTTCGTCAAAGCGCGTGTCACCCAGCAGGGGACCAACAAACACTGGACCAACCGAGGCGAGCCATGTCGCCATCGCGCCGCCAATGAGGCTCCAACTGAGCACATATGTCAGGAAGAATTGCCGCCTTAGATCGCTGCCCATTTTGCCGAAAGCGAAAAACAGCACTCCTGGATAGAGCAGCAAGATCCACAAATGGTAGAGCAACGCAAGGAATGCGGTCACAACGGGGAAGCCGAGCGCTGGCTGGAGTACTTCCCATGCGTCGTAGCCGAAGAAGATCGCGCGGTCCCATTCTACGAAAGTGTCATCCCATGTGTAATCGTTGAACAGCGGGATGGCGGACTTCATCTTCGAGAAGAACGGCAGCAATACAATCGCGACCGCCAGCATCGGCAGGCCAGCCAAGGCTTTGATCAAAAAATCAGGCGCTGAGTAGCGCGCCCTGAGAAAGGCGATTGGGCTATCTGGGCGATGTTTGAAAAGCTGGCGCGCGACATCGACCACGGCGATCAGAGCCAAGCACATACCAAACAGGCGCGTGTTGACCCAAGTGGCACCGAAGCTCGGCGCAATTCCGCGCGCTGCTAGCAGGCCAATGCACAGCGCCATCAGCGCCAAACCAATCACATAGATTGGTGTTTCACCGCGCCAGCGCGCATTAACGATGTTCCTGATCTCATTCATACCTGCGCGATTTAAGGTAAATAGATAACTAAAGAGTGAATGAATGCGACACCTTATTGAGCTTTTTCGAAGGGCTGACCATCCGTAGCACAGCGATAAAGCTGGGTGCAGAAATCGCGGCATTGCTTGCGAGGGCGCAGCTCAGCTCCTAGATGGCACGCATGGCCGGAGAAATACTCGATAACGAAGGACGCGGTGATGTCAGCTGGAGCTGGCCGCCGATCCACCCTGAAGGACGCAAATATGGCGTGATTGCCGTTGCGATCAGCCTCTTCTTCCTCAGCCCATGGGTTGATTGGGAGATTATCGGCTGGCCGTTGCTGGCATTATCGGCCGGGGTGTTCGCATTCTTCCGCGATCCTGAGCGGGTTGTGCCGCAATCGGATAACTCAATTGTCGCGCCCGCCGACGGCCTCGTCTCGCTGATCACGCAGACTGAGCCTCCGCCCGAGCTGACCATTGATGATGGCTCGGGCACGCCGGGCCTACCCGAAGGGCCGGTCACTCGGATTTCGATTTTCATGAGTGTGTTTGATGTTCACATCAATCGTGCGCCCGTGGCTAGGCGCTATTCGCCGCGTGATCTACATCCCCGGCAAGTTCGTGAACGCTGATCTTGATAAGGCCAGCGAAGAGAACGAGCGCCAGCATATTCTGGTGGATCGCGGCGACGGCGTGCAGATCGGTTTCACTCAGATCGCGGGCCTTGTCGCGCGCCGGATTGTCCCATTCGTGAAGCCCGGTGACACGGTTGCCAAAGGGCAGCGCGTCGGCCTGATCCGGTTTGGCAGCCGGGTGGATGTCTATCTGCCGCATGGGCACAGCGCCTAAGGTTTTGCTGGGCCAGAAAATCATTGCGGGCGAAACAATTCTGGCTGAGCTTGGCGAGCAGAAATTGCTCGAAGGCATCTCTCAGTGAGTGAACCCACAGGTCTATCTGGGCAGGATGACAATCAGGCCGAGATAACCAAAGGCGCACCGCGCGTCGGGCCGAAGGCCGCCGAAGATGATGGCTTGCCCGGCGCGGCTGACCCCAAAGGTTTGTCGCTTAGGGCGATGCTGCCCAATGCGATTACGGCTGGCGCGCTTTGTGCGGGCCTGACCGGAATACGCTTTGCCATTACCGGAGAATGGGGTCTGGCGATCCTGGCCGTGGTTATTGCCGCCGTGCTCGACGGGGTGGACGGACGCATTGCGCGATTGCTCAACGCTCAATCGCGCTTTGGGGCTGAGCTCGACAGCCTGGCCGATCTCGCTTTCATTCGGCATGGCGCCTGCGATCATTCTGTATCTATGGGTGCTGCAAGACCTGCCGCGTTTCGGCTGGTTTGCCTCGCTCGCTTTTGCCATCTGCTGCGCGGTGCGCCTGGCGCGCTTCAACGCTCAGATTGATGTCGATGATCAGCCGCACAAGTCAGCGGGCTTTCTCACCGGAGTGCCAGCGCCCGTTGGGGCAGGGCTTGCGTTCCTGCCGTTCTATTTCTGGATTGAGACGGGCAATGATGCATTTCGCGATCCATTGCTCATCGCGCTGTGGCTGACGGTGATCGCATTTCTGCTGATTTCCAACATGGCGACGCTCAGCTGGGGCGCTCTGCGTCCGCGCCGGGCCATCAGGCTATCTGTGATTGTGATATCGGCGATGGCGTTTGCCGCGCTGCTGCTGGAGCCATGGTGGCTGCTGATCATACTCAGCATCGGTTATCTGGCGCTGATGCCGTATGGGTTGATCAAATACGGACGGATTAAGCGGCAGCGACGTCTTGCAGCGCAGACAGACGGTTAGGCAGGCGGCGCGCAAATGGCCGAGTGGCTGACCCGCGATAGCTGGGGGCCGCTGGGCGCAAGCGAACTTCGGTAGCTTCTACATGAGGGACAAAGCCCGCATCGGCGAGGCTGCGTTCACGCTGAAGCCCGATAAAGGCGTTGCGCAGGCGCAGCCCGCTATCGGTAAGGCTAACAAAAGCGCTCAGGGTCGCTGCGGTAAACAGGCTGGCCAGCAGATAGAAAATCATGGAATTGCTCCTTCACGCCTTCATTCGCTGGAACGCATGATCAGGTTACATACCCTGACGTTCCACATTTGTTCTGAGTGCCTTGTTTACGAGCTGTTCCATTGCGTCAAGCACTTTTGTTCCACTTGTGTTCCAAATGTGCTCTTTACACTAGATTTTGTGTGGGATGGGCGCTAATGGCCCCTCCATCGCAGGAACAGGCGAGGCGAATCGCTTCATCCTGATCGTGCGAAATTCACATGGAAGGCGCTTTATACCGGTGCCGCTGGAGGGCTCTCCACCAGCAGGTTCCTTGCCTTCCAGAGGACTAACCGGAAAGGAATTACCTATGGCGGCCACTACCGTCACGATGCAGCAATTGATTGAGGCCGGCGCACACTTCGGCCACCAGACTCACCGCTGGAACCCGCGGATGAAGCCGTATATCTTCGGCGCCCGCAACGGTGTTCACATCATTGACTTGTCGCAAACCGTGCCATTGTTTGCACGCGCGCTCGACTTTGTTGAGCAAACCACCCGCGCAGGCGGCAAGGTTCTGTTCGTTGGCACGAAGCGCCAGGCACAAGAGCCGATCGCTGAGATCGCCCGCGCGTGCGGCCAGCACTTTGTAAACCACCGCTGGCTCGGCGGCATGCTGACCAACTGGAAGACCATCAGCGGTTCGATCAAGGAAATGAAGTCGCTTGAGGAAAAGCTTTCGGGCGACACCAGCGGTTTCACCAAGAAAGAAGTTCTGCAGCTGACGCGTAAGCGCGACAAGCTGGAGCTGTCACTTGGCGGCATCCGCGATATGGGCGGCATTCCGGACGTGATGTTCGTAATCGATGCCAACAAGGAAGAGCTGGCCATTAAAGAAGCTGCTGTTCTGGGCATCCCTGTGATCGCAGTGCTCGACACCAACGTCGATCCTTCCAACATCGCATTCCCCGTACCGGGCAATGACGATGCAACCCGCGCAGTACGCCTGTATTGCCAAGCAATTGGCGATGCGGCTGTTGCTGGCCGCGGCGGCGCGGCTGCGGCTTCGGGCGCAGACATTGGCTCCATGGAGCAGCCACCTGCAGAAGCACCGGCAGCCTAATCACAGGCCGCCTCGTCAGCGCACGAAACGCGCGCTGGCACACTCACTGATACACGCGCCGGGCATCCTGATTGGGGCCCGGCGACCAATTTATTTTTTGAAGGAATTCAGAAATGGCCGATTTCACCGTCGCTGACGTGAAGACACTGCGCGAAAAAACGGGCGCAGGCATGATGGACGCCAAAAAAGCCCTCGTTGAAGCGGGCGGCGATATTGAAGCAGCTGTTGACGCATTGCGCGCCAAGGGCCTTGCAACCGCACAGAAGAAGTCCAGCCGCACCGCGGCAGAGGGCCTGGTTGGCGTCGCCGTATCCGGCACGTCGGGCGTTGCTGTCGAAGTGAACTCTGAGACAGACTTCGTCGCGAAGAACGACCAGTTCCAGGACTTCGTTCGCAAGACCACAGACGTTGCTCTGACGCTGGGCAGCGACGATGTCGAAGCGCTCAAAGGCGCGGCTTACCCAGATGGCGGCAACGTCTCTGACAAGCTGACCGACAATGTTGCAACCATTGGTGAGAACCAGCAGGTTCGCCGGATGAAGAGCGTTTCTGTCGAGAAGGGCTCTGTCGTTGCGTATATGCACAATGCCGCAGCCGACAATCTCGGCAAGATCGGTGTTTTGGTTGCTCTGGAAAGCGAAGCAGGCGCAGACGTGCTTGAGCCGCTTGGTAAGCAGCTGGCGATGCACATCGCCTCGATGTTCCCGCAAGCGCTCAACGCTGAAGGCCTCGATGCCGACGTGATCGCTCGCGAACGCGCAATCGCTCAGGAAAAAGCGGCTGAAAGCGGCAAGCCTGAGAACGTGCAGGAAAAGATGGTCGAAGGCGCGATCAAGAAGTTCGCTAAAGAGAACGCTCTGCTCAGCCAGATGTTCGTGATGGACAACAAGGCGACGGTTGAAGAAGTCGTCGCTCGCACCGGCAAAGAAGCTGGTTCTGAGATCGTCCTGAAGGACTACGTCCGCTTCCAACTCGGCGAAGGCATCGAGAAGGAAGAAGAAGACTTCGCAGCAGAAGTGGCTGCGACGCTTAAGGGCTAAGGCTCAAAAGTTCAGGTGTGAGTCCCCACGTAGGCGGGGACCGCATGCTGTTCCGAGACGAGAGAGGTTCCCGCCTGCGCGGGAACTCGCAAATACAATTTAGGGCCGTCGCAGCACCACGCTGCGGCGGCCTTTTTGTTGCAGTTGTAGTCTCTAGCCATCGCGCGCTTTTAGGTTCGATAGGTAGTTCCGGCTCGACAATGCTGGGCGCTTTAACCAGTGTCGCGGCGATGACCTCAAATTTGCAATCTCAGCCAATCACATGGCCCTGGCTCGCATGGACTTTTGCGGCGCTGGCAGGGTTTTTGGCGCTAAGCCAGTTTTATGGCTGTGACCGCAGGTTCGCCTGATGCGGCAGAGATCGGCGCGGCAGCGGCTCCTTTACTGGCGATAGGCCTGATGGGGGCAGGCATGATCGGAGCGGCAGCAGCCGGGCGGTTCTGGGTCGGCATTGTGCTGGCTGTTCTGGCGGGGTCTGGCCTTGCGATCTTGGCGCTCGCATTGGGAACGGCGAGCCTGCCGCATCCCGCTTTCACCGCGCTGGCCTTCCTTGTCGCAGCCGTCAGCTTTGCGGCGCGTGGGGCTCTTTTTGCGCTATCGGGAGGGGCGAAGGGCTGGTGGATTGCCTTGGCAGTGGTCGCGGGCGAGGCGGCAATCATCCTCACCGCATGGAAAGAGCCCGGCGCCTTGCCCGATTGGCTGCTCGTACTGCTGCCCGCGCAATGGGCGACCATGGCCATCGAAGCCTCGCTAACAGGCGCTGGCGAGCAGATCGCAATCGCTGCCTTGGTCGCGTTGGGCGGCACCGCAGCGGCGACAATGCTGGTGGCAAAACTATGGCCGCGCCGCTGGACCTATGCGGTGATGTTCACAACCTGGATCGCCCTGTCTGCGCTCGTTTGGCACAGCGGCTATGCGGAGCAGGCGCAGGGCGGAAGCGTGCAGGCTGGAACGCAGGTTATGGCGTTGGATGGTAACTCATGAAGTCGTCGTATTGGGAAGCCTGCCGATAACTTTTAGAACGGCAGGTAAAGCCTGTCGAATCGTGGCCAGCTTCTTTTTGGATTGGAGAATCATGACGGCAATTACCAGAAGCGTAACGGCTCGCGAGCGACGAACGTCAAGTTGCTGCCATGTGGCTTTGCTCTTCGGCAGTTCCTTGTCGCTCGCGTAAAGCAACCGATTTCGGGAGTTGGCCATCGCCTTCACCAGTTCTTTGATGCTCTCGAACTTTGAACCATGAGCTAAAGCTGCAAGCTCTTCTTCAAAAGCGTAGGCGTCTCCCATGCCGTGCTTTGAATGAACAAAGTCTAGCGGCTCTACAGGCTGGAACGCCACAGTGTCACCACCGCTAACGCCGAAGTTTGACAACGGGATTTTCAGATCAATTCGCACCTTCGCGAAGTCCATGTGAAGCTGAAACTCACTGAGGATTGGCTGTAAAGATGCTGAAAGCGCCAACATGCAACCAACAATTGCCCATTTGTGCTGATGGCTTCTGACATTGAGGCGGCTTGCATTCTCATACCTGCGATGATGCAGCGCAGATATCACAGCAGCGGAAGCTTCTTCTTCTCCGCAAATCGCCCGGAATGACGACATTTCTAGATCGACGTCGCGTAAGACCAGCGACTTTTCAAAATGGTTCAGCGTGCTGCCAATGCGCATTTCAACCGAGCGAGGCATCTTTTTGCTGAGTTTTTTTAGGCCTTTTGCCACTTCATCCAAGTCAGAGTCGACATCCATCGAGAATAGCTAGCGACTTGTTGCTCGGAATGAAACTTCCCTTGCAAGGGAAGTGTTTGCTTAGGCTCCTCTCACCGCCCCACAGCCCGCACCTCGATCAGCCAAATCTCGGGCTTCGTGAACAGGCGGATTGGCAGCAGGCTCGTCCCCAAGCCCGCGCCGGTGATCAGTGTTTTGCCGTGCTGCTTCACCACGCCGCAGGCGTAGAGATCGCCGTAGTCTGACATCGTCGCGGGCGCGCCGCCCCAGGGGTAGGCGATTTGTCCGCAGTGTGTGTGGCCGACGAGCACGAGGTCGAAATTCACCGGAACCTGAGGGAAGATGTCCGGGCTGTGGGTGAGCGCAATGCGCGGGCCGGTCAGCGCTGCCATCCCTTCCAGAGCCAGCGGCAGGTTCGCTTTGCCGGTGAAGTCATCGTCGATACCAGCGATGGCGAGCGGCCCGATTTGCGCCGCCTCATTGGCGAGAACGGTCATATTCTCAATTTTCGCAAGCTCGCTTTCAAGCCCGGGCCAATCGAACCAGTGATCATGATTGCCCGGCACCAGAACGGTGCCCAGCGGCGCGCTTAGCTCACCGAGCGGAGCGACAATTTCCTTGGCAGTGTAGATATGCGTGGCCGTGCGTTTCTCGCTCACCAGATCGCCCGCGATTGCGACCAGATCCGGCTCCAGCGCGTTTATCTGGGCGACGATTTCGCGCAGGCGGCTGGGCGGCATATCTGGCCCGGCCACGTGAATATCGCTGATCAAGGCAATGGTGATCGGCGCCGCGCCCGGGGCCAGCTCGTCGCTTTCGACAACGTGGCGCTTGGCGGCGGGCGCGCCCATCGTGTCGGACCATGCCTTTACGGCCAGTACCAATCCAATCACCAGAGCAAGCAAGAACAATCGGCGGATCATTGGGGTCCCTTTGTCGGCCTATCGCCAATCATCGAAACGCAGCATTCACAGCTTTTGCACGCTCATGCAAACCCCAAGGCGGCGCAATTACTGCTAATGCTCTTGGCATCATAGCGCCTGCCGGATAAGGGCGAGGGGCAAAGACACATTCTGCCAGAAAGCAAACGACCCATGGCCCTTCCCGAAATGAAACGCGTTCTCTTGAAGCTCTCAGGCGAGGTGTTGATGGGGGAGCAGGATTACGGGATTGACCCCGCCTATGTCGCTCGGCTGGCCGAGGAAGTGAAGGCGGCCAAAGACACCGGGTTGGAGATTTGCCTAGTCATTGGCGGCGGCAATATCTTTCGCGGCGTTGCGGGGGCTGCGCGCGGGCTCGACCGGACCACTGGCGATTACATGGGTATGCTGGCCACCATCATGAACGCGCTGGCGATGCAAAACGCGCTGGAGCAGGCGGGCGTGCCGACCCGGGTGCAATCCGCCATTCCGATGAGCACGGTGTGCGAGCCTTATATTCGCCGCCGTGCAGAGCGGCATCTTGAGAAGGGCCGCATCGTGATTTTCGCAGCCGGCACGGGCAACCCATTCTTCACCACAGATACCGGCGCGGCTTTGCGCGCGGCGGAGATGAACTGTGATGCACTAATGAAGGGCACCAGCGTCGACGGCGTCTATGACAGCGACCCGAAGACAAACCCGGATGCCGCGCGCTTTGATGCGATTTCCTATGACAAAGTGCTGTCTGACAATTTGAAGGTGATGGATGCAACCGCCGTTGCCCTTTGCCGCGAGAACAATATCCCGATAGTGGTGTTCTCAATCCGTGAAAAAGGGAACGTCGTGCGCGTGCTTGATGGCGGCGGCGTACAAACAATTGTGAAAGAGGAAGCCTGACCTATGGCTCAATACGATAAGGCCGATATCGAGCGCCGGATGAACGGCGCAGTGGAATCATTGAAGAGCGATCTGGGCGGTTTGCGCACAGGCCGTGCCAATGTCAGCCTGCTCGATCCGGTGGTTTGCGAAGTGTACGGCGCGATGATGCCGCTGGCCCAAGTGGCGACCGTTTCTTCGCCAGAGCCGCGCATGCTGAGCGTGCAGGTGTGGGACAAGTCGAACGTTAGCGCGGTTGAGAAGGGCATCACGAAGGCCAATCTTGGCCTCAACCCCATGACCGACGGTCAGACCGTGCGTCTGCCAATGCCGGACCTGACCGAGGAGCGCCGCAAGGAGCTCGCCAAGCTGGCAGGTGAGTACGGCGAAAAAGCTAAAATCGCTGTGCGCAATGTTCGTCGCGACGGGATGGAATCGCTAAAGGCCGATGAGAAGAGCAAAGACATCTCAGAGGACGAGCGCAAGCGCCACGAAGAAGACGTGCAGAAGCTGACCGACAAATATGTCGCTGAGATCGACACTGTCGTGGACAAAAAAGTGCAGGAGATCCTGACCCAGTAAGGTCAGGCTCTGATGGGGAAGCAATCAGAGGCCAGTCGCGCCCGGCATGTCGCGATCATTATGGATGGCAATGGCCGCTGGGCGAAGAAGCGCGCCTTGCCGCGCGCCATTGGCCATCAACGCGGTGTCGAGGCGGTGCGCGAACTGGTGCGCAATGTCGGCGGCATGGGCCTTGATTGCCTAACGCTCTATGCGTTTTCATCAGAAAACTGGAAGCGATCCGAAGACGAAGTCGATGATCTGATGAACCTGATGCGCGAGTTCATCAAATCGGACTTGCCGGAATTTGTCGCCAATGACGTGCGGCTAAAGATTATTGGCGATTGGCAGGGGCTGGCACCAGATATTGTCGCCATGCTCGAAGACGCTTTGGAGCAAACCTCTGGCGGTTCAAACACGCTGGCGGTTGCGCTCAATTACGGTTCGCAAAACGAGATCGCGCGCGCGGCGGCAAAGGCGGCAGCGATTGGTGATGTGACGCCAGCGGCGATTGCGGCGCATCTCGACACGGCGGATTTGCCGCCGCTCGATCTGTTGATCCGCACCAGCGGCGAGGTTCGCCTGTCGAATTTCCTGCTGTGGCAATCGGCCTATGCCGAAATGCTGTTTGTCGATACGCTTTGGCCGGACTTCAAACCGGCGCATTTGCAAGAGGCGTTGGATAATTTCGCGCAGCGGGAGAGACGCTTTGGCGGACGCTGATGGCATGACGGGCGCAGAGGCGGATAGGCCGACTTCCAAGAACGCAGACTTGCCGGTGCGGCTGGCCTCAGCCGTGGTGATGGTTGGCGTCTCCAGCATTGCGCTGTGGCTGGGCGGATGGTTCTGGATTGCGTTTGTCGCGCTGCTGGCTGGGCTCGTTCTGTGGGAATGGAACCTGCTGGCAAAGGCGTTTGCGAAATCGCCGGTGACCGAGGTACTGTGGTTGTTCTTTGGCGCGATCTATGTTGGCGGCGCGGCACTGGCCATGGTTGAGGTGCGGCAAAGCTATGTGCCGTTCTTTATGCTCATCGGGTTCATCCTGCCGATAATCGCGGTGGATGTTGGCGCCTATTTCGCGGGCCGCGCGATTGGCGGGCCGAAGATCGCGCCCAAGATCAGCCCGTCCAAAACCTGGGCAGGGCTGGGCGGCGGGATCTTCGCGGCCAGCGTGGTTGCGATTGCCGTGCAATACTTCTTTCCAGAGGCCGCCCATTTTGGCGCAGTTCCGCCGGAGGGCTTTAGTGCTGCGAACCTGATCGCGCCCGTGGCGGCCGGGACGCTAATCGCAGTGTTAGCACAGGCAGGCGATTTCTTTGAAAGCTGGATGAAACGGCGCGCAGGCGCGAAGGATTCTGGCAAGCTGATCCCGGGCCATGGCGGCGTGTTCGACCGGCTTGATGGCTTCATCGCCGTTTTCTTTGTGCTCGCATGCACGCGAATTTTCTTTGGGTAATGCGACGATGACCCGCTCGATAACAATTCTTGGTGCAACAGGGTCAGTGGGGGCCTCAACGCTCGATCTGATCCGGCGCAACCGCGATGACTGGCAGGTTGAGGCGTTGACCGCGAATTGTTCGGCAGAAGAGCTTGCCGCGCTGGCGCGCGAGTTTGATGCGCGGATTGCGGTGGTTGGCGATGAGAACTGCCTTGGCGATCTGCGCGCGGCGCTCGGCGATAGCGGGATCGAGGCGGCAGGCGGCGCTCAGGCGCTGCGCGATGCGGCGGCGCGCGGAGCCGATCTGACAGTGGCGGCGATTGTAGGCTGCGCTGGGCTCGCTCCAACGATGGCAGCGATAGAGCAGGGCGGGACCATCGCGCTCGCCAATAAGGAAGCGCTGGTTTCCGCTGGTGACGTCATGACGGCAGCGGTTGCGAAATATGGCGCGACCTTGCTGCCCGTCGACAGCGAGCACAATGCGATCTTCCAATGCCTCGCGGGCAACGACATTGCGGATGTCGCGCGCATCACTCTTACCGCAAGCGGCGGGCCTTTCCGTGAATGGACGCAGGCTCAGCTGGATGCGGCCACGCCAAAGCAAGCCGTCGCGCATCCGAATTGGGACATGGGCGCGAAGATCAGCGTCGACAGCGCGACGATGATGAACAAAGGACTGGAATTCATTGAGGCGCATCATCTGTTTCCAGTCGGCCTGGACCGCCTCGGGATCGTTGTGCACCCACAGAGCGTTATTCACTCCATGGTGGAATACAAAGACCGCTCAACTCTGGCGCAGCTTGGCCCGTCCGACATGCGCGTGCCGATCGCATCCTGCCTTGCGCATCCCGCGCGAATGGAAACGCCGATGGAGCCGCTCGATCTGCCCAGCATTGGAGAGCTCACATTCTTCGCCCCGGACGAGGCACGTTTCCCAGCCACCAGGTTGGCGCGTGAGGCGATCCATGCTGGCGGCGGCGGACCGGCCACACTCAACGCAGCCAATGAAGTCGCGGTTGCCGCCTTTCTAGCCGGTCAGATTGGGTTCACCCGGATTGCCGTAGTGGTCGAGCATGTCTTAAATCGTTATAGCGTGGCTGCGCCGCAAGGGTTGGACGATGTGCTGAGCATCGATGCCGAGGCCCGCGCGCGGACACGCGAATTGTTGGAAAGCTCTGAACTTGTTTGAATCGCCCCCTATCTGGATGTACGCCGCTGGCTTCATATTGCTGCTGGGGCCGCTCGTCACAGTGCACGAGCTGGGGCACTATCTGGTGGGCCGCTGGTTCGGCGTGAAGGCAGAGGCATTCTCGGTCGGATTTGGCAAAGAGCTGTTTGGCCGCACCGACAAGCACGGGACGCGGTGGAAACTCTCCGCACTGCCATTGGGCGGATATGTCCAGTTTAAGGGCGATATGGATCCAGCCAGCGTTCCCAATCCCGATGCTCCGGCAGAGCCGGGATGCTTTCAGAACGCGGCCCTGTGGAAGCGCGCGCTGATTGTCGCCGCTGGTCCGGTCACAAACTTACTAGTGGCAATCGCGATCTTTGCTGCCTTCTTCACGATCTATGGCCAGCCCAAGATCGAAAGCGAAGTCGACACCCGTCAGATTGGCGAGTTTGCCGAAGAATCCGCCGCGCGCGATGCGGGGCTGGAGGTTGGCGATTTGATCGTTGCGATCGACGGCGATGCCATCGCAGACTTTGAGGAGATTCGCGAGAATATCGCGCTTTATCCGAACAAATCGATTGTTATCGGCGTGGAGCGCGATGGCGCTCAGATCGATATTCCGCTGACCATCGCCAGCGTCGAGCAGACCGATAATTTCGGTAACACGGGCACAATAGGCCTGATCGGAGTTGCTCCGGTTGAGGCAGAATATGTCTTTAAAGACGTTGGCATTCTGGAATCCATCCCGCTCGCGGCCAGCCAATGCTGGGAAATCACCAAGATGATGGTGACCGGCATAAAACAGATTTTGGTCGGCGATCGCTCGATCAAAGAGCTGGGCGGGCCTGTAAAGATTGCCAAATTTTCTGGCGAGCAATTGAGCCTAGGCCTCGTCGCTTTCGTGAACTTCGCCGCATTGATCTCGCTTAATTTGGCATTCATCAACTTCTTGCCAATCCCTGCACTCGATGGTGGCCACCTGGCATTTTATGCTGCGGAAGCGGTTCGTAAGAAGCCAGTGGGACCACGAGCGACCGAATATGCATATCGCACCGGGATAGGTTTGGTGCTGGTTTTCATGGTGGTCGTAACGGTGAACGACCTCGTTTCGCTGCCGGTCTTCGGATCAATATTTGGCAGTTAACCGGGGAAAGGGGTCCGGTGAACGGCAATTGGCGGGTCTCTCCGCTTGATTGCGCAGGCAGCATCGGGCACAGGCAAATCTGTGCTGTAACAGCCTATGATGGGATCATGCCCCGGGGCAGGCGTGCGTGATTAGATACGGGTTAGACGGGAACACTTACTCAATGAATCGATGCAGCGAGACAGACGCCGTGTCTGCTAAGTCAGCCGGGCGGCTCTCCATTGCACTTTTGTGCACCAGCGCTCTTGTCAGCCTTCCGCAGGCGGCCTTGGCGCAGGATCAGGCCGAGCCCAGCGAAGCCGCAACCGCGCAGCAGGCAGAAGAGCAAGCCGAACAGGCTCCAGCGCCAGCGCCCGCACCAGCGGCCGATACGATCCGCTCGATCAGCGTGGTTGGCTCAGAGCGGCTCGAGTTTAGCTACAATTCTCAGCTATATCCGTCTGCGTGTGGGTCAGGAATACACCACGGCTGGCGCGGATGCTGCGCTTAAGGACCTGAACTCAACTGGGCTCTTCGCGAACTTCTCGATCCGCAATGATGGCGGCAACGTCATCATCAACATAACTGAGAACCCATTGATCAACCGCATCGTGCTGGAAGGCAATGAGCGGATCAAAAACGACAAGATCGTGCCTGAGATCAAGCTCGCGCCGCGGCAAATCTTTACGCGCTCGAAGGTCCGCGCCGACGTTGCTCGGATCATTGAGCTGTACAAACGACAAGGCCGCTTTGCCGCCACGGTTGAGCCGAAGATGGTTCAATTGCCGCAAAACCGCGTCGATATCGTGTTTGAGATCAGCGAGGGGCCGAAGTCCAAAGTTCGCCAGATCAACATCATCGGGAACGAAGAGTTTTCTGATGGCGAGCTGCGCAGCGAAATGGTGACGAAGCAAGCGCGCCTTACCAGCTTCTTCAGCTCCAACACCAGCTATGACCCTGACCGTCTGGCCTTTGACCAGCAGAAACTGCGTCAGTTCTACCTCACTGAAGGCTATGCCGATTTCCGCGTTGTCTCAGCCGTTGCTGAGCTGACCCCGGACAAAGAAGACTTCATCATCACCTATGTGGTGGAAGAGGGCGAGCGCTACAAATTCGGCAATGTCGAAGTTGAGAGCCAGATCCGCGATTTTGATGGCGATGCGCTTGCTGGCCGTCTGCCGATGCAATCCGGCGATTGGTATGATGCTAAATCGGTCGAGGACACGGTTGAGCAATTGTCCGATTTGGCCGGTACCTTTGGCTATGCCTTTGCAGATGTTCAGCCGCGTTTCGACCGCGACAAAGACAACCTGACGATGAACATCAACTTCATCCTACGTCAGGCGCCGCGCGTTTATGTTGAGCGTGTCGATGTCAACGGCAACACGCTGACCCAGGATAAGGTTATCCGCCGTGAATTCCGGATCAGCGAAGGCGATGCATTTAACTCGATTGGCGTTCAGCGGACTACCGCTCGGATTGCTTCGCTCGGCTATTTCCAAGAGAACTTTGAGGTCAACCAGGTTGAGGGCAGCCAGCCGGACCGGATTGTGCTCGAAGCAAACGTGCAAGAGCAACCAACCGGAGAATTGCAATTCTCCGCTGGTTTCTCATCGATTGAGAGCTTCATTCTCTCCGGCAGCATTCGTCAGCGGAACTTCCGTGGCCGCGGCCAAACCGTTGGTTTGAGCCTCAACTACTCGCGTTTCTCACGTTCAGCTCAGCTCAGCTTCTCAGATCCGTATGTGTTTGATCGTAACATCTCGGCTGGGGTCGACGTCTATCGCCGCGATTTCGAGAACCCGAGTTTCCTGCGCAACAACCGCGCGCCTTCGTTCGAGCAGGCGACAACAGGCTTTTCGCTTCGCGGCGGTGTGCCGCTGACAGAGTTCCTGTCACTGGTCGGTAGCTACACGCTCAATTATGACGATGTGAACTTGGGCGACCAGTTCTTTTCTGACAGCAATGGTGACGGCAATCTGACCTGCGATCCAGAGCTTGCTGGACGTTTCCTATGCGATGCGCTGGGTGAGCGATTGAGCTCAATTCTCGGGGTAAGTCTGGCGTATAACACGCTGAACTCTCGCATCCGCCCATCACGCGGCGCAAATATCAACTTTACGACCGAGTTCGCCGACTTGGGAGGGGATGTGAAATATCTTCGCCTTCGCGCCAAAGGTACGCAGTACTTTAACATTGGTAGCGGCTTCATCTTCTCGCTTAGCGCGGAAGGCGGCTCGATTATTCCGTTGGATGATCGTCCGGGAGTAGGCGTCGATGATGTATTGCTGACTGATCGTTTCTTCCTGGGTGAACCGCAGATCCGCGGGTTTGATATTCGCGGTGTTGGGCCGCGTATCCTGCGCCGCCCACTCGATAATGACGGCAATCCCATTCTTGACCGAGATCAATCGCGCGATGATGCGCTTGGTGGTCGCAAGTTCTACTTGGGCCGCGCTGAGCTGGAAATTCCGCTCGGCACTGGCGCAAGGGAGCTTGGCCTCCGGCCATCAATTTTTGCTGATGTTGGCGCATTATGGGGGATCACGGATCCGCTGCTTGTTTCGTCACCGCAGCTTTTTCAAGAAACCGATGGAACAATCACATCTGATCCCGTCGCGGCTGATGGAACTCCAAACGCCCTGTTCCGCACAGGCTTCCAAGAAGTGTTCTTGGGCGACTCCCCATCACCACGTGTGACTGTCGGCATCGGCGTCAACTGGAATTCACCCTTTGGACCATTCCGCATCGACTTTGCGCATGCATTGCGCAGTGTCGAAGGCGATGAGACCAAAACATTTTCATTCAACGTAGGAACTCAGTTCTAATGAAATTCTTTGCTAAGTCGCTCGCGATTGCGGGCCTCACTCTGTCTGCAGCCGTTGCTGTGCCTGCAACCGCTCAGGTGCAGGGCAATGTCGCGACCGTCGACACCGCGCGTGTTGTTATCGGCACCACCGCTTTCCAAACCGCTTACCAACAGATTTCGACTACCTATCAGTCGCAAATCGACACGCGCCGCGCGCGCAATCAAGAGCGTCAGACGCTGCTGCAACAGCTTGATACGAATAACGACAATCAGTTGGACGAGGCCGAGCAGGCAGCGGCAGCAAACGCCACGCAAACCACGCGTATCCAGGCGATTGACCAGGAAATTCAAACGCTGACCGCGCAAATCGATGGTGCGCGTGTCTATGCGGTTGAGCAAATTCTCATGCAATATTCCGCTTCGCTGCAAGAAGTGGTGCAGGCGCAATCGATCCAAATGATCGTATCGCCTGATGCAATCATCTATGCGCCGCCTCAGGCCGATATCAGCCAGCAAGTAACCGCTGCTCTCAACGCAAAGGTTCCAAGCGTCACCATCGTGCCCGCTCAAGGATGGCAGCCAAACCGCAATTCGGTCGCTGTGTTCCAGCAGATCCAGCAAGTGCTGCTGCAGGCTCAGGCCATTCAGCAAGCGCAGGCCGCTCAGCAGCAACAACAGCAGCCAGCAGCGCAGGCTCCTGAAGGACGCTAAGCCCAATTGGGCTGAGCAGCAGCAACAGATAACGTAAGGGGGCAAGGCATGAGTGAGGGTTCGGAAACACCGGCCAGCGCGGAACAGATAGTGGACTATGACATCCACAAGATCCTGAAAGCACTGCCGCACCGTTATCCATTGCTGCTGGTTGACCGGGTTCGCACCATTGATCTGGGCGAGCGCATCCATGCGGTGAAAGCCGTGAGCATGAATGAGGAGTTCTTTCAGGGGCATTTCCCTGGCGCTCCGATCATGCCGGGTGTGCTCCAGATTGAAGCTTTGGCTCAGGCGGCGGCGATCCTTGGGATTGAAACGCTGGAGCTTTCGGGCACCGGTAAGCTGGTGATCTTCATGGGGATTGAGAACGCAAAGTTCCGCGCGCCAGTGACACCGGGCTGCTTGCTCGATCTCAATGTCGAATTCCTCCAGAAGCGCAGCCGGGTCTATAAGTTCAAAGGCAAGGCGAGCGTTGAGGGCAAAACCTCTTGCGAGGTTGAGTTCACCGCGATGATTGCTGACCCGCCTTCTTGATTAGGCTTCAAGCGCCAGCGTTCGCGTTCGCTCACTTTGCTTTCCTCGCTCAAGCGACCTGACGGTCGCATCGCTGCGGGCGGGCACAAGGCCCTTGCGATCACTTTGTGATCGTATCGAAACTACTCTTGCATTTTTGAGCAGGAGCGCTAAACGCGCCGCTTCTCAATTCAACAGCGCAGCCGGTCGGTACCGGCGAAAGCTACGAAGGATATACCGCCATGAAGGCCGATACACACCCAGATTATCACATGATCACGGTCAAGATGACCGATGGTACAGAGTTTCAGACACGCTCCACCTGGGGAAAAGAAGGCGACACTCTGGCGCTTGATATTGACCCGACCAGCCACCCGGCTTGGACTGGCGGCAAGCAGCAAATTCAAGAAGGCGGCCGTGTTGCTGCGTTCAACAAGCGCTTTGGCGGTCTTTCGCTTAAGAAATAAGTGCTTAGTGAAATTTGCGATGGCAACATCGCATCAATGGGGCGGTCCTGCGGGGCCGCCCTTTTTGTTTGCCCAAAGGTGCCTTCAAAGCCGCCATTGCCAATCACCCGCGCAGCGCTAGTCTCTGCGGGCATGAACGCATGGGTCTTTCTTGGTATCGCCATCGTGCTGGAGGTGACCGGCACATTCCTGCTCAAGCTGTCGAATGGCTTTGAGAAATGGCAGTGGGGCGTGCTCTCCATCCTTTGCTATTCGGCGTGTTTCTGGATGCTTGCGCCCGCGATGAAAGTGATCCCGGTGGGCATCGTCTATGCGATCTGGTCTGGCGTGGGGATCGTGGCGATCAGCATAATCGGCATTTTCGCCTTTGATGAACGGCTGAGCGCGCTGCAATTTGCCTTTATCGGTATGATCTTGATCGGGGCAGTTGGCCTCAATCTCACCGTTCAGCACTAGGGCGCTGTTGAGGCGCGACTGCACCGCGTGCAGGCCTCGCAAATAGGCGGCCAAAGATTCGCGGAAACCCGGTCCAATTCGCGCATCGCCAACGCGGCCCAAAGAACGGAGCGAAATATTCTTGCGCAAATGCGATTTCCGCGCAGTTTTCGCTTCACACGGGTCTGTGTTTGTGCAACAGGCTCGCCCCGCACGCAAGCGGCCTTGACCAGGCCGTCAGCACGCGTAACACGCCCCCCTGCGTAGGCTTGGCAGCGACTTAGGTTGCGTTGAGACGGGGCATATGGCGATCGTAGCTCAGTTGGTTAGAGCGCCGGTTTGTGGTACCGGAGGTCGGGGATTCGAGCTCCCTCGGTCGCCCCATTTTCCCCCTTCAATGCCCCCTTTCGATGCGTGGTCATGCAAAGCGCACCGCCAATTGAACTGGGGCTTGATCGCTGATGACCGCATTCTGGACCGAACCGGACTTTGACGAACACGAACTCGTGCAGGTCGTGCACGAGCACAAGAGCGGTTTGACCGCCATTATTGCCGTGCATTCGTCGCATCTCGGGCCAGGTGCAGGCGGCACGCGGTTCTGGCATTATCCCAATCCCAAAGATGGCCTGCGCGACGCGCTGCGCCTCAGCCGCGGCATGAGCTACAAAAACGCGATGGCTGGCTTGCCTATGGGCGGCGGCAAAGCCGTTATCCTGGCCAATGATGCGCGCACCAAGACGCCTGAAATGCTGGCCGCATTCGGCGATGCTGTTGAAGCACTCGGCGGCCGCTATGTGACCGCAGAAGACGTCGGCATCAGCGAGGCCGATATGGTGGCCGTGGCCAAGCAAACCGCGCATGTATCCGGCCTACCAGTAGAGGGCGAGGGCAATGCTGGGGGTGACCCCGGTCCGTTCACCGCGATGGGCATTTATCACGGCATCAAAGCCGCCGTTCGCCATAAGCTAGGCAAAGACAGCGTCGAGGGCGTGCATGTGGCCGTGCAGGGCACGGGCAGCGTTGGCGCCGGTGTTGCGCGCTTGCTGGCAAAAGATGGGGCGAAATTGACCCTCGCAGACATTCACGCCGACCGCGCAGCGGAATTGGCGCGCGAATTGGGCGGCGAAGCTGTCAGCGCGGACGCGATTATGAGCACATCCTGTGATGTCTTCAGCCCCAACGCGCTCGGCGCGATACTGGATGAGGAGGGCATTGCCCGTCTGGATACGCCAATCGTCGCTGGCGGCGCGAACAATCAGCTGGCCCGCGCAGAGCACGGCAAAGTGCTGGCGGAGCGCGGAATTCTCTACGCGCCGGATTACGTCATCAATGCAGGCGGCATTATTTCGGTCGCGCTGGAATATCTCGCGCGCCGCAATGGCACCCCGGGTGACATTAATGACGTTCGCAAGCGGATTGCGCAAATCCCTGAACGGCTTGAGGAAATCTGGCTCAAGAGCGAGGAAACGGGCGTATCTTCCGACGTAGTTGCCGACCGTATGGCGCAAGAGCTGATCGGCCGCGGCTAGGCCTTTTGGCTCGCTCAACCTCGCGTTTCTGCCGCGCGAATTGCCGGTGTTTCATGAAGCTTACCGGGTGTTGATAATTTTGCGCCTTGCCGCGCGGCGAGGGTACGCTAAATCAGCGGCGAACAAGCAACGGTATTTATGCACGGCTACGCCAACCCAACCCGTTTTCTCTCCCTTGCCCGCTGGCTTACGCCAGTGCTGCTGCTCAGCGGGATTGTGCTGTCCGTGGGCGCGGTCGCTTGGGGGCTGTTCGTCGTTCCGCCTGATCGGTTGATGGGTGAAACGGTCCGCATTCTTTATATTCACGTGCCATCGGCATGGCTCGGCATGGGCGGTTGGACCGGCATTGCGCTGTCCAGTGCGGCGCTGCTCATTTGGAAGCACCCGCTCGCCGCGATTGGCGCGCGCGCAGTTGCAGTGCCGGGCATGGTGTTCACCGCAATTTGCCTTGCGACCGGTTCCATCTGGGGCTAGCCCACCTGGGGCTCCTGGTGGGTGTGGGATGGCTAAGCTTACCAGCATGCTGGTGCTGCTCTTCCTTTATGCAGGCTACATCGCTCTGGCTCAGGCCAGCGCGCGCGATGGCGGGTCGAACAAGATCGTGGCGATTTTCGGTATAGTCGGCGCGATCAACATTCCGATCATCAATCGCTCGGTCGTGTGGTGGAACTCGCTGCATCAACCGCCCAGCATCACCGTTGGTAAGAGCGCGATTGCGGGTGAATTCCTGATCCCATTGCTGATTGCTGTGCTTGGTTTCTCGCTGCTGTTTGGCGGAATTGTGCTAATGCGGATGCGCGCGCTGATCGCGGAAATGCAGGTTGAGGCGCGCCTGCGCCGCCGCGCGCTCGAAGATGATGTGCCTGTTGCCGCTTCTATGGGAACCAGCTGATGCGTGAAGCGCTCAACCAGTGGGACTACGTAATTGCGGCCTATGTGGTCGGCATTGGCGCCTTGATCGCAGTGACGATTTGGGCGTGGCAAAGCATGCGGCGGGCTGAACGCCGCCGAGATGAGGTGAAGCGGCGATGACAGAGACAAGCACAGGGCTACGCGCGAAGCATCAGCGGATGGTGCTGGTTGTGATCGCGATTGTCGCGGTTATCGCGGCGGGCCTGCTGGCTGCCTATGCGCTGCGCAATCAAGCGAACTTCTTCTATCTGCCGGAGCAAATGAGCGCGAACCCGCCAGAGGCGGGCAAAGCGGTGCGGCTGGGCGGGATGGTACAGCCCGGCTCGCTCGAGACGCTGGATGATGGGATCACGGTCGCCTTTGTCGTTACCGGTAATGAAACCGCGACCATTCCGGTGCGCTACAGCGGTATCTTGCCTGACCTGTTCGTGGAGGGCTCCGGCGTGGTCGCCGATGGCAGCCTGCAGGAAAACGGCACTTTCCTCGCCACCAACTTGCTGGCGAAACACGATGAGAATTACGTGCCGCGCGAGCTGGAAGGCTTGGAGCAGCATCAATCGCCTGAGCAATCCTACACCACCACGATGTACACGGATTAAGGTCGCCTGATGATTGCAGAGATTGGCCTTGCTGCCCTGTGGCTCGCCGCTGCGCTTGCCGCGCTGCAATTGTTCGCAGGCGTTCTGGCGCTGCGCCAGGAACAGGGCGAGGATGGCGAGCTGGCGCGATTGATGCGCCCGGCGGCTATGGTTCAGGCTTTGCTCGCGACGCTCGCGTTCTTCATGCTGATGTGGTGCTTTGCGATCACCGATCTGTCGGTGAAACTGGTCGCGGCAAATTCGCATTCGCTAAAGCCGATGCTCTACAAAGTGACAGGTACCTGGGGCAATCATGAGGGCTCCATGCTGCTGTGGGTCGCGGTGATGGCGCTGTCCGGCGGGCTGATCGGCTGGCTGGAGAAGCGCTTGCCCGTGCGCACGATGCAGGCAACTTTGGCGACGCAAGGCTTCGTCGCGCTCGGCTTTTACGCCTTTCTATTGCTCAGCTCGAACCCGTTTGAGCGCCTGCCCATTCCAGCGCCAGAGGGGCAGGGGCTGAACCCGCTGCTGCAAGACATTGGCTTGGCGCTGCATCCGCCGACGCTCTACATTGGCTATGTCGGCCTGTCGGTTGCCTTCAGTTTTGCGATTGGCGCGCTGCTGACCCGGAATGTGACCCCGGAATTTGCGCGCGTGATGCGGCCATGGGTGCTGGGCGCTTGGGTGTTCCTGACGCTGGGCATTACTGCTGGCAGTTATTGGGCCTATTACGAGCTTGGCTGGGGCGGCTGGTGGTTCTGGGACCCGGTTGAGAACGCCTCTTTGATGCCGTGGCTTGCAGCGACCGCATTGCTGCATTCGACCAGCGTTCTGGCCGCACGCGATGCTTTGCGCACATGGACGATCATGCTCGGCGTGGTTGCATTCTCGATGAGCATGCTGGGCACCTTCCTCGTGCGCTCCGGCGTGCTCACCAGCGTCCATGCGTTCGCCGTCGATCCAGAGCGGGGCAGCTTTATCCTGGTCCTGCTGGCGATCTACATCGGCGGCAGCCTCGCGATCTTCGCTTTGCGTGCTGGCACGGTGGCAGAAGGCAAGCGCTTTGCCATGTCCAGCCGCGAGGGCGCGCTGGTGTTTAACAATGTCATGCTGTCCGCAATCCTCGGGATTGTGCTGCTCGGCACGCTCTATCCGCTGCTGACGGAGGCGTTTGATATTCGCGTGTCCGTTGGCCCGCCGTATTTCAATCCGGTCAGCGCGATTTTCGCCGTGCCGATGTTCCTGGTGATGGCCGCTGGCCCATTAATGCGATGGCGCGAGGATAAGCCTGCGCGCATTCAAATGGAGCTAGCGATTGTCGGCGCGATCATTCTTGGCGTGCTGGTGCTGGTCGCGGTGCTGGGCGATTATTCCGTCTTGGCAATCCTTGGCCTCGCATTGTCGGCGGGCCTTGCGATCGCATCCTTTATGCCGCTTCGGGGACGAAAGCTTTCGCGCGTGCCGCTGGCGACATGGGGCATGGTGCTGGCGCATTTCGGCGTCGCGGTGTCACTGTTCGGCATGGCCAGCGAGAGCGCCTTTACCAAAGAGCGTTTGTCGGCGGTAATCGCAGGCGAAAGCCAGCAGGTGGCCGGGTGGAACATCACCTTGGAAAGCGTCGATCCGATTGCAGGGCCGAACTGGACCGCGATGGAGGCCCGAGTACTGGCACAGCGCGGCGAGGGCGAGGCCGCTGTTATGATCCCGCAAGCGCGCAATTTCTGGGCTCCTGCGCAGGCCACCAGCGAGAGCGCTTTGCTCACCCGCTGGGATGGGCAGCTCTACGCCGTTATTGGCGATTCCGCCGGGGTTGATGCCAATGGCAATCAGCGCTGGCAGCTGCGCATCTGGTGGAAGCCGTTTGTGACCTTCATCTGGTATGGCGGCCTGCTGATTGCGTTTGGCGGTACGCTGGCGATTATTGGCCGGGTCAGTGCAGACTTGAAACGCCGCCGTGCGGTACTGCGCGGCACCGAAAAACGCGCTGAAGCCGAAGCATTGAAGCACGGTGAGCTGGGCGAACCAGCGCTTGCCAAGGATGCGCAGGGTAAAGCGCACAATGAAGCGCCCGGGGAGCCTGCCTGATGCGCTGGACTTTATGGATACCTTTGGGCCTGTTCGTCTTTTTCTTGGGACTGGCAGGATATCAGCTGACCCAGCCGAAGGATGATCAAATCCCCTCGGCCATGGTTGAGAAGGCCCTTCCTGAGTTTGAACTGCCCGCGGCGGTGGAGACCATGCCCGGCGCATCGCGTGCGGACTTTATCGGCGGCAAGCCAAAGCTGCTCAACATCTGGGCGAGCTGGTGCCTGCCGTGCATTGCCGAGGCAAAGCAGCTGGAAGTGCTGGAGGGGCAGGGCGTTGAGATCATCGGCGTCGCGATCCGTGACAAGCCGGAGGACGTGGCAAATTTCCTCGAGCGCTACGGCAACCCCTACACCCGCATTGGCAAGGACGATATCTCGTCACTGATGCTGGAAATTGGCGCATCTGGCGTGCCGGAGACCTATGTGATCGATGCCGAGGGCGTGATCCGTTATCAGCATATTGGCGACATCAGGTTGGAACATATTCCGCTCCTGCTGGAAGAGCTCAAGAAGGCGGAAACGTGAGAGCGCTCTATACCGCTCTGCTTGCCGCCGTGCTCGCGCCTTTGGCCATGCTCAGCGTGCCGCTGACCGCGCAAGATTCGCTGCCGCTGCGGCGCCCTATGCCTATACGCAGTTGGAAGACCCGGCGCTGGAGGCGCAGGCGGTTGAGCTGATGGCGACCCTGCGCTGCCTCACCTGTCAGAGCCAGAACATCCACGATAGCGATGCGCCGATGGCAGGTGATATGCGCCATCAGGTCCGCTCGCGCCTTGCTGCTGGGGAGGAGCCAGAGGCGATCCGCCAATGGCTGATCGTGCGCTATGGCGATTATGTCAGTTACCAGCCGGAGGTGAGCTCCACGACTTGGCCGCTTTTCCTTGTGCCGGCGATCATCTTTGGCTTCGGCTTCCTGCTGTTGTTCCGCCGTCTGGGGCGCAAGCGCTCAGATGGTGACGATGCGGATAGCGCGCGCACCTCAGAGGAAAGCGCATAATGGGTTGGATCGCCGTCTCACTCCTGGCGCTGGCCGCGTTTGGCTTTGCCGCATTCGTGCTGCGCCTGCCGAAATCGAGCTGGACGCTGTTTGGCGCAGTCTTGGTGTTCGGTCTTACCGGCTATGCTTGGCAGGGTAGCGCCAGCCAGCCCGGCAGCCCAAAAGCCGCGATGGTGCAGGAACCGCGCTCTGGCGAGCAGATGGTCGAGGCGCGCCGCGCCCTGTTTGACGCTGGCGTGCCCAAACCCAACTATCTCACCGTATCCGATGGCTTTGCCCGGCGCGGGCGGTTCTCTGACGCCGCTGGCCTGCTGCGCGGCGGCCTCGCGGACAATCCGGGGCATGCAGAGGGCTGGTTGGCGCTCGGCATGGCTTTGGTTGAGCATGCTGATGGCAGCGTCACACCGGCGGCGCACAACGCCTTTGACCGGGCTAGCAAGGCCGATCCGGCCAATCCGGGCGCGGGTTTCTTCCTTGGCGCGGCCTATTTTCGCACACGCCAAGTGCGCGAGGCGCGCGCCGTTTGGGCTGAACTCTTGGAGCGTACCCCCGAGGATGCGCCGTGGCATGCAGAGCTCACTCAGCGGCTCGAGGCCATTGACGCAATGCTTTCTGGCGCTCCCAATCCGGCGGCCCAATAAGGCGCGCATCCACCGCCTGAGTTGCAGGGCCGGTAAGGCGGTGCTAAGCGCGCCCACCTCACATGGTTCGTGAGGGGGCAGAGTCGCTAAATCGGGCGGCTTATTTACGAGGGCAGTATCGATAGGGCCGCGGCTCTACTTCGGGAAATCCATTACGCATGAGCAATACAGCAGCGCCAGCACACCAACCGCCCCAAGGCGGCAAGGGCCATAGCGCGTCTAAAAAGGCGCTCGCGGTTGGCGCGATCGGTATTGTCTTTGGCGATATCGGCACCAGCCCGCTCTATGCCTTTCGCGAAACCTTTGTTGGCCCGCATCCGCTTGCGGTTGATAACGCGCATGTTCTGGGCGTCATCAGCCTGATCTTTTGGTCGATGACGCTGGTCGTCTCGATCCAATATGTCACGATCCTGATGCGCGCCGATAACAAGGGGCAGGGCGGCTCGCTCGCTTTGGTTGCGCTGATCTCCAGCCAACTTAGCAAATCCAAATACGGCTGGGTGGCGCTGCTGCTCGGAGTGTTTGCAACCTCGCTGTTCTACGGCGATAGCATGATTACGCCCGCAATTTCGGTCCTGTCTGCGGTCGAGGGCCTGACTGTGGTTGACCCCGGATTGCAGCGTTTCGTTATCCCGATTGCGCTCGGGCTGCTGGTCTTCCTGTTCATGCTGCAAAAGCGCGGCACGGCGAAGGTTGGGGCGCTGTTTGCCCCGGTGATGATTGTCTACTTCACGGTCATTGCCAGCATGGGCGCGTGGCAGATATTCAACACGCCAGAGATCCTGTGGGCGCTCAACCCCTATCACGCGGTGAATTTCTTTGTCCTCGATGGTTGGCTCGCGTTTCTGGCGCTTGGGTCGGTTGTGCTGGCGGTGACCGGCTCAGAGGCGCTCTATTCGGATATGGGGCACTTTGGGCGCGGCCCGATGCGGCTTTCGTGGTTCGGCTTTGTCATGCCCTGCCTGCTGCTCAATTACTTTGGGCAAGGGGCGATGATCATCGGTCTGCCGCCGGAACAAGCCGCCGAGGCCATCCAGAGCCCGTTCTTCTTCCTAGCCAGCGAGGAATGGCGTCTGCCGCTGGTGTTTCTGGCCACGGTCGCGACCTTCATCGCCAGCCAAGCCGTTATCTCGGGTGCGTTCTCGATCACGCACCAAGCGATCCAAATGGGCTACATCCCGCGCCTCTCGATCCGCCACACCAGCGAAACCGAAGGCGGCCAGATCTATATTCCTGTGGTGAACTGGGCGCTGATGGTCGCGGTGATCATTCTGGTGCTGACGTTCCAAAATTCCTCCAACCTCGCCAGCGCCTATGGCATCGCGGTGACCGGCGCGGTCACGATCGACACGCTGCTGATGGCGGTGCTGCTCGTGGGCGTGTGGAAATGGAAATGGTGGTACGCCGCGCCCGTTGTGATCCTGTTCCTGATCGTGGACGGCGCGTACTTCGCCGCGAACCTTACGAAGGTGCCGGACGGCGGCTGGTTCCCGCTGATGGTCGGCTTTATCGCCTTCCTGCTGCTCACCACTTGGGCGCGTGGCCGCAAGCTGATGCGCGACCGGATGAGCGAGGTTGCTCTGCCGATGGAGATCTTCGCCAAGTCCGCCAAGAATTCCGCCACACGCGTACCGGGCACGGCGATCTTTATGGCCTCCAGCACCGCTGGCGTGCCCTCTGCGCTGCTGCACAATATCAAGCACAACAAGGTGCTGCACGAACGCGTGGTGATTCTGACGGTTGATATTCAGGACGTGCCTTATGTCGATCCGAGCAGCCGCTGCGAATACACGGATATGGGCGACGGGTTCTACCGCGCGGTGCTGCGCTATGGCTTTATGGAAGAGACGAACGTTCCGCTGGGCCTGAAGCAGATGGAGCAGTGCGGCGGTGAGTTCGACATGATGCACACCAGCTTCTTCTTGTCGCGGCAAACCCTGCTGCCAAGCGACAAGCCAGGCATGCCGATCTGGCGCGAGAAGATCTTTGCCTGGATGCTGAGGAATGCAGCGACGGCGATGGAGTTCTTCCGACTGCCGACCAACCGCGTGGTGGAGCTAGGCAGCCAGGTCGAGATTTAGGGTCGAATGCAGCTATCGACCCCAAGGCTTCTTTTGCGACCAGGTGTGCCGGATGACGCGCACGCATTAACTGAGGCTATGAGCGATCACGCCGTCGTCAGCCAACTTGCTCATGTGCCGTGGCCCTACTCACATAGCGATGCTTTGGCTTTCATTGAGAGCATGCAAAGAGATGAGCTGCCTAGGTTCCTGATATTCGAGACGCTGGATAGCGGTGGAGATCTGGTCGGTGGATGCGGCGTTTCGCGGCCGGATGGTCACCTGAAGCTGGGCTATTGGGTCTCAAGGAAACGCTGGGGGCGCGGCATCGCGACAGAGGCAGTAGCTGCCCTTTTGGAGACAGTAAGGTCACTCGGCCCAAAGCAGGTTTATGCTGAGCACAAGCCTGAAAATGTCGGCTCTATGCGTGTGCTCATCAAGCTGGGCTTTGATCAGGTCAATCTCGAAAGTCCGGACTATGATGGACCTAAAACAAGCAGCTCAGCCATGGTGATGCGTTCACTCAAACTCTAGTGCTTTCACCCGTCATTCGCTTCCGCCTCGCTCTCTTCCTCACCCACAGCTTCGCGCACAGCCAGCCCTTAAAGGTCATATAGGCACGCAGGCGCTCGCCGAGCGCCACAACGAACCACACCTGTCGACCGTAACAAGATGTTACACGCCCATAGGTTGAACGAATCTGGGCGAGGGTCGATGGCCGCAGTCATCAAAGAAAGAGAAGGCAAATGACTGCACATCGCATTTTCGCATCAGGACCGCGCGAGGCCAAATATGGTCATGGTCGCTATCTGAATGTCATCACCACAACCCGCTCAACCGACAATCAGGAACAGGTCGTGCGCGATGTCTTGCAAGAGCGGGCTCGCCGCGCGCTTTATGCCAATTGTGACCGCGCGCCGCTCGGCTGGGAAGACTGCGCCGCTTAAGGCGTTTCGTCCTTTGCCTCGGCCTCGTCTTCCTCACCCAGATCCAGCCCATGCTTCAGCAGCATCGGGATATTGGCGAATGTGAACAGGAAGGTGAGCGGCAGGAACACCCACAGCTTCGCCCATAGCCAGCCCTCAAAGGTCATATAGGCACGCAGGCCCTCATTAAGCGCAGCCAGCGCGAGGAAGAATACGCCCCAATTGCGTGACAGCTTCAGCCAGCCTTCGTCTGTCAGGCCCTCAAATGCGGCCTCCAGTAGGATTTTGAGCAGCGCCTTGCCCATCTTCCATCCGACCAGCAGGGCCACTCCGAAGAAGCCGTAGATGATCGTCGGCTTGAGCTGCACGAAGACCGGATCACCTAGGAAGACCGTCAGCCCGCCAAACCCCACGATGAGGGCGGTGGAGAACCACAGCATCGGCGAGATCTTTCCCAGCCGCCATTTCGACACCGCCAGCGCGATAAGAGCCGCGACCATGAACGCGCCAGTGCCGCGAATGATCGCGGACAGCTCGCTGATCGGCTCAGGCTCATCCGGCGCGTAAAATTTGTAGACGCTTAGGAAGACCAGCAGCGGGCCGTAATCGACCGCGACGTTGAGCCAGCCAGAGCCTTGTTTCTTCTCGGTTTTGGTACTGTCGTTCATTTTTTCCAACCGTCATTGCGAGCTGCGAAGCAGCGCGGCAATCCATGGCGGTGAAATTGGCGGAAGCGAAGCACCATGGATTGCTTCGTCGCCTTGGCTCCTCGCAATGACGAGGAATGCGATGTCACGCCACTCCTGCAATAACTTTGGCAACCAGATCGGGGTCGAACGGGCGCAAATCATCCATGGTCTCGCCAACGCCAATCGCGTGGATCGGCAGCCCATATTGCTCCGCCGCCGCCACCAGCACCCCGCCGCGCGCGGTGCCATCCAGCTTGGTCATGATCAAGCCGGTCACGCCCGCGACCTCTTTAAACACGTCGATCTGGGACAAAGCATTTTGACCATTGGTCGCATCCAGAACCAGCACAACATCATGCGGTGCCTCTGGATTGAGGCGGCCCAGAACGCGGCGGATTTTCTCCAGCTCGTCCATCAGCTCGCGCTTGTTTTGCAGGCGCCCTGCGGTGTCGACGATCAGTGCGTCGATGCCGGTGTCCGTCGCCTCTTTCACTGCATCGAACACGATAGAGGCCGGATCGCCACCTTCTGGCCCGCGCACCAGCGGCACGCCGACACGCTCTGCCCAAGTGGCGAGCTGGCCAATGGCGGCGGCGCGGAAGGTGTCTCCAGCGGCCAGCATCACGCCGTAATCGTCCTCTTGGAAGAGGTGTGCGAGCTTTGCGATGGTGGTTGTCTTGCCGGACCCGTTGACCCCGATAACCAGGATCACTTGCGGACGGGGGAAGGCAACCACATCGAGCGGTTTTGCCACCGGGCGCAGGATTTCGGCGATCTCCTCAGCGACGGCCTCTTTCAATTCCTGCTCTGTGATCTCCAGGCCGAAGCGCTTTTCAGAGAGTTTTGCGCGGATACGCCCAGCGGCTGACGGCCCGAGGTCTGAGATGATCAGCGCGTCTTCCACCTCGTCCAAGGTGGCATCATCGAGCTTTGCCGTGCCGACCACGCCGGTGAGATTGGTGGACAGCCGCTCAGAGGTCTTGCGAAAGCCGCCAAACAGCCGGTCACTCCAGCTAGAGCCCGCATTCTCGGGATCGCTCATTGCAGCAGGCCTTTCTCATGGGCATTCGGTGTGACGGTCAAAATCGTGCCGCGCTGTGTACCGCTGGGCAGTGCGACGCGGGCGTAGCTTTCGCTGTAGCCGCTGTTGTCGCCCTCGGCGAGGACCTGAAGCGGTTCGCCCACAAGGCTATCGAGCCAGTTGGTGCGTGTTTCAGCCGCAGCCGCGCGCAGTTCAGCGGCGCGCTCCTTGATGAGCGCGCGGTCGTGTTGGGGCATGCGGGCCGCTGGCGTTCCTTCGCGCGGGGAGAAGGGGAAGATATGGCCGTGGACGGTGTCCAGCTCGCGAATGATCGAGAGGTTCGCCTGATGATGCTCAGCGGTTTCGGTTGGGAAGCCTGCGATCAGGTCAGCACCAATGGCGATATCGGGTCGGCGTGCCTTTAACCGCTGCACCAGATCCACCGCATCGCCGCGCAGGTGCCGCCGCTTCATGCGTTTCAGGATCAGGTCATGGCCATGCTGCAGCGATAGGTGCAGATGCGGCATGAGGCGCGGCTCGCTGGCGAAGAGCTCAAACAGCGCCTCGTCAATCTCAATGCCATCGAGCGATGACATGCGCAGGCGAGCAAGACTTGGGAAGCGGTCTAGGATCGCACCGACCAGCGCACCCAGCGGCGGGGTTTCGGGCAGATCATGCCCCCAACTGGTCACATCGACACCGGTCAGAACAACTTCACGCGCGCCTAGCTCGAGATGCTGCTCCACCTCGCGCAGCACCTCTGCAATAGTCATCGAACGGCTGGTGCCGCGCCCCTGCGGGATAATGCAGAAGGTGCAGGCGTGATCGCAGCCATTCTGAACCGCGATAAAGGCGCGGGTCTTGGTCGGGGCAAGCGGAGCGTGATCGCTGGGCAGGTTCCAGGCGCGCGGATCAAGCTTTGACTGGTTGGAGATAAGCCCGTCGATCTCTGGCATATCGGCGAGTTGTTCACGCTCGATATCAGCGGCGCATCCGGTCACAATCAGGCGCGCATCGGGCCGTGCACGGCGAGCCTTGCGGATCGCTTGGCGCGTCTGGCGCACCGCCTCATTGGTAACCGCGCAGCTGTTGACGACGACGACATCCTCGCCGTCTGGCAGCATCGCGCGCAGCTTCTCGCTTTCGGCAATATTTAGGCGGCAGCCGAGCGAGATTACGTCGGGTTGATTTACGAGGGGCGCGCTCATGCGAAATCGTCCCACTCAAATGTCCCGCGAAAGGCTTCGGTTGCTGGGCCTGTCATCAGGATCGTATCATCGCTGCGCCATTCGATCCGCAGATCACCGCCGGGCAATGACACCATGACGTCACGTCCACTGATCCCGCGCCGTGCCGCTGCAACGGCCGTGGCGCAAGCTCCGGTGCCGCAAGCACGAGTGATGCCCGCGCCGCGTTCCCACACATGCAGGCGCAGATGATCCGGTGCGATCAGGCTCGCGACATTCACATTCACGCGCTCGGGGAACACCGCATCGTGCTCGATGATGGGACCGTAGGTCTTTAGGTCGACCGCATCGGCATCCTCCACGAAGAATACTGCATGCGGATTGCCAACATTGACAGCGGCCGGGTTTTCGAGCGAGCCGACCTCCATTGGCCAGCCAAGCGGCATGGAGAGGGTGTCCATCGGATAGTCGAGCGGGATTGCGTCCCAATCGAAGCTGGGCACGCCCATATCGACACTGGCGCCGCCTTCGCTCGGGTGAAGTGACAAGGCACCGCCAGCGGTCTCTACCTTGGCAGGCTCACCATGCAGGATCGCCACCGCGCGGCTAGCATTACCGCATGCGCCCACTTCGCCGCCATCGCTGTTGAAGAAGCGCATTTTGAAATCGTGCGAAGCGCTAGGCTCCAGCAGCACAAGCTGATCACAGCCAATGCCCGTGCGCCGATCCGCAATCGCTTTTGCGACCGCATTCGTGACGCTCGGCAATTCGGTTTCGCGGGCGTCGAGCACCACGAAGTCATTGCCGAGGCCGTGCATCTTGATGAAGGGAGTGCGCATGATCTGGAGCGCATTTATGCACGCGCAGGCGCTACGTCCAGTTTTGCGTCAGTGATTTGTCTGAGCGTGGGCGATGCCGACGCCTCAGGTCAGCGGCCTTATTCGGCTACCCGTCTGAGGTTCTCGGGATCGACTGTGCTTTCAGGGACGCTGTCTTGGGGCGCAACAGCGACGTCCGGCAGCTCGACCAAGCGTCCAGCGGCTTTCAGGCGCATGCGCACCTGGTCGGCGGTTTCTGGGCGGCCATAAAGGTAGCCTTGGCCTTTCAGGCGGCCCATCGTTTTGAGCAGGTCGAGGATGTTCTCATCTTCGATGCCTTCAGCGGTGATCGGCATGTCCAAGCCATTGCCGAGCGAGACAATCGCATCGACGATCTTGGAGCTTGCATCCGGATTGCGCAGCTCGCTGATGAAGCTGCGATCGATCTTGAGTCGGTCAAACGGCAGCGAGCGCAGTTGCTCAAGGCTCGAATAGCCGGTGCCAAAGTCGTCGAGGCTGACCTTAACGCCTTGGTTGCGCAGGCTGGCAATCATCGAGCGGACCATGCCGACATTGTCGTGCAGGCAGCTTTCGGTGATTTCAATCTCAAGCCGGTGCGCTGGGAAATTGTGCTCGACCAGCAGCTTCAGCAGTTTTTGCGCAAACCATGGATCGCGCATCTGGATCGGCGAGATGTTGACTGACAAGGTGAGGTCAGGGGCCCAATCGCGGGCATCGGCAAAGGCCTCAACCATCAGCTTTTCAGACAGATCACCGATCACGCCGATGTCTTCAGCAATCGGAATAAAGATGTCCGGGCTGACAAGGCCCAGCTGAGGCGACTGCCAGCGTGCCAGCATTTCAAAGCCGACCAGATCGCCGCTTTCTAGGTCAATCTGCTGCTCATAAAATGGCACAAACTCACCAACCGCAAGGCCGCGGCGAATGCCTGTTTCGAGCTCATTGCGGAAACGCAGCTCATTTTCCATCGTTGGCTCAAACCAGTAATAGCGGTTTTTGCCTTGGTTCTTGGCGTGATACATCGCGATATCGGCGTGATGCATCAGCGTCTGCGCGTCGCTCACCAGCGGGTTGAAACCCTGATCATCATGATCGGTGGCAATGCCAATCGACATGGTCAACTCAACCGCCATTTCATCGACTTGGTACATGGCTGTTGCGGTCTCAAACAGGCGGATCACCTGATCATCAATGCGTTCTGGGTGCTTGCCATCATAGGGCATGACAAACGCAAATTCGTCCCCGCCCAGGCGCGCCAACAGAGCGTCTTTGGGAAGCTTTTCTTTAAGCCGCGCGGCCAGTTCGATCAGCAATTTGTCGCCGATCGCATGGCCGTTCATGTCGTTGACCTGCTTAAAGTTATCGAGGTCAATCATGACATAGGCGAGGGCCTGGCCATGACGGTTTGAGCCATTGCGCAGTTCTTCGGTGGCTTTCGCCATGGAACGGCGGTTGAGGCAGCCGGTGAGGGGATCAATTTCGGACAGCTTGCGGGCCTGCTCTTCAGCGGCGCGGCGCTGTTGGATTTCAGAATGGAGTTCGCGGTAACGGCGCCAGCCAAAAATGATCAGCGCAATGTTCAGCAACATGGCATTGACCAGCAAGCGGTCAGGGCCTGTGCCCTCACCAAAAGTCGCCTCGGCGATATCGCCCATTACAGAGCCGCCGATACCAACAAAAATAATGATCGCAGCGGTGGCAATTCCCAGCGCGACAATGTCGCGCTCGGCCTTACCGACCCGTTGCTCAGTTTTCTCTTCAGCCATAATCGGCTGTGCCCCCAGCGATTTCAGTCTCGCTCGTAATGGGGGCACATATTAAATATCCGGTTAAGACGTGGGCGAGCCCAATTTGGCGCTTGGCGCGGCGCGTTTCTATCGCCAGAACAATGGCGGTCTGACAGCGCGAAACTGGGGAGCGAACCTGTGCCCAATTACTGGCTCATAAAATCCGAACCGTTCAAATACGGCTGGGACGATCTGATCGCTGAGAAAGAGGGCGTTTGGGACGGGGTGCGCAATCATTTGGCGAAGAACAATCTGAAGGCGATGGAGGTCGGCGATGAGTGCTTCTTCTACCACTCGCGAGAGGGTCTGGAGATTGTCGGCATTTGCACGGTCAGCGTGGCTGATATTCTCGATCCCACAGACGAGACCGGCAAATGGGCGGCCGTGAAAGTGAAGCCCAAACGCAAGTTCGAAAATCCGGTGTCACTCAAGCAGATCAAGGCCGAACCCAGGCTCGCCGAGTGTCAGCTGGTGAAGCTGTCCCGATTGTCAGTCGCGCAGATCACGCCGGAAGAATGGCGGATCATTTGCGAGATGGCCGAGGGATAGGCGCTATCCTTTTGCTGCGGCTTTTGCCCGTAGCCCGCTGATACTCGCCCCGCTCGCGGCGAGTTGCTCAATATCAATCGACATGTGGATGAGGCGCAGGCCGCTCTTTTTGCGCGCTTCAGCCAGAGCCGATTTGAACTCTTCCGTTGTGCTTGCATGGGCGCTCCACGCGCCAAAGGCTGCGCCGAAAGCTGCGAAGTCTGGGTTGGCCAGCTTCGTGGCTGAGACGCGGCCTGGATATTCGCGCTCCTGGTGCATGCGAATGGTGCCATAAGCGCTGTTATCGATGATCAGGACGGTTAGGTTTGCGCCATGTTGAGCTGCGGTTGCGAGCTCTTGGCCGTTCATCAGGAAATCGCCATCGCCTGCGACGGTGACCACTTGCCGGTCCGTATGGCGCAGAGCCGCAGCAATCCCGGCTGGGACGCCATATCCCATCGCGCCAGCGGTCGGGGCCAGCTGCGTCGGATAGCCATCATAGCGCCAATAACGGTGCCACCATCCGGCAAAATTGCCTGCGCCATTGGTGACGATCGTATCGGCGGGATAGGCCTCCCGCATAAAGGCGACGCAGGCCGCCATATCAAGCGCATGGGCTGAGGGTTCAGCGGGCTCGTAGCTCGACCATTCGCGCCATTCCGCATTCGCCTGCGCGCCTGCGTCGAAGGGGATGACGCTGTGGTCCTCCCACAGCGCGGCGGCCTCGGCAAATTCGTCGACAGCGCAGCATAGGGCGAGGTCCGCGCGGTAAACCCGGCCCAATTCATTGGGGTCAGGGTGAACATGGATCAGGGTCTGATCGGGATGCTCTAAGGTTGGGAAGGCATATCCATCCGTTGTCGCCTCACCGAGCCGCGCGCCCACGGCGAGCACCAGATCAGCGGATTTCACTCGCTCGACCAATTTCGGGTTCGGACCGTAGCCGAGATTGCCCGCATAGACCGGTGAATTCGGCGAGATCGCGTCTTGGCGGCGGAAGGCGGTTGCGACTGGCAGGCCAATGCTCTCGGCGAATTGCTGGAAGTGCTCGCGTGCCTTCGCGTTCCAACCGGCTCCGCCGATAATCGCAATCGGGCTTGCCGCATCGCCGATCATGGCGAGCATCGCTTGCATTGCATCGGGGCATACGGCCTGCGCTGGGCGAGTGACTTCAGGCCGGGGTTGCGGCGGGTTTTCGGCCATCAGATCACACAGCATGTCTTCCGGCAAAGCGAGCACTACCGGGCCAGGCCTGCCTGAAATCGCGACCGAGTAAGCACGCGCGATATATTCTGGGAAGCGGGCGGCATCATCGATCCGCGCCGCCCATTTGCAGATCGGACCGAAGAAGGCGGCGAAATCCACCTCCTGAAAACCTTCACGGTCTTTCATGCCGCGCGCGACATCACCCACGAACAAGATCATCGGCTGCGAGATCCTGATGCGCAACATGCACGCCAATGCTGGCGTTGGTCGCGCCGGGGCCCCGAGTGACAAAACCAATGCCTGGCCTGCCAGTCATGGCTCCATCAGCGCAGGCCATGAAAGCTGCACCGCCTTCTTGCTCGGCAGGTGACGACATCCACGCTGTCGCTTGCATGCAGCGCGTCGAGCACGGCGAGAAAGCTCTCTCCCGGGACGGTGAATATCCGGTCTGTACCCTGTTCGATCAGGCAATCGACCAGCAGCTCTGCCGCTGTTTGAGCAGTCTTTTCCATCATTCCGTGTCCCGTCTTTGCGGCGCAATTCGCTGCGCTCTCACCGCGCTTAGCGGGGGCGCTGCACGCGCGCAATCCGGCGGAATTTTCCACAGGCCCAAATGAACAAAAACACTTAATGTCCCGCAGCGCGACAGTTTGCAAATCACCCCTGCCAAAACGGTTAAGAAAGTCTTAACAAGGGGCTCATGACATATGCGAGTCTCAAAACAGTCGCCATCGAACGCAATCTGCCAGAGCTTGGTTTAGAGCCGAAAAGGCGGGGCGGTCGCCGCGCTTTGGTTCTGACTGATGAGGCGGCTCGGCATTCGTTCCGTGCGTCACTGCCGCCGCATGTGCGCAGTAACGAATTGGCCGCACCAGCTGAAAGCCTGTGGCAATTGACCCGCGATGATGTGCGCGGTTTCGCGACGGTCTATGTCTCGACCTTCGCGGCGATCATCGCTTTTATTGCTTAAGTTGTTGAGGTCGCTCCGCGGCGGTCTAAGCTGCGGCGTCAGCGTGCTCCAACTCAGCATTGTGCAGCCGTTTGCCGAGCCAGGCAGATACCAGGCACATTCCTGCGCTTAGCAGCACCTGCTCCACCACCGGTACGCCCAGCGCGCTAAGCCCAATGGCCAGCAACGATCCCACCACCATCGCGCCTGAATTGACGATGTTGTTGGCCGCAATCGTCCGCGCGGCTTCGTCGGGTGCGCAGCGGGTGGTGAGAAACGCATAGAGCGGCACCACGAACATGCCGCCTGCCACTGCAATACCAAGCAGGCACAGCAAGATAACAGCGGCCAGCGGCCATGCGACGAATTCGGCGACACTTAGCAGCTGTGTCGGCTGATCCGCCTGCCACATGCGGCACACCAGATAGAATGCGACCACAAATGCACCCATCGCGATGACGGATATGGGCGAATAGCGCGCCGACACTTTGCCTTTCAGCAGCTTGTTGATCGAGACTGAACCGATAGCCACCCCGATGGAGAAGATCACCAGGAATAGGCTGGCAACTTCCTTGCTGGCCATCAGCGTGTTTTTCGCGAGCGGCGGGAATTGGATGAACAGCACAGCGCCAATCGTCCAGAAGAAGCTGATCGAGAGGATCGCGTAGAATATCTGGCGATCATGCATTGTGTTTTTGATGAGCGCGATCGACGCGCGGATGATGTGCCAATCGAGCTTTTCAACCTCACCCAAAGGCGGTGCAGAGGGGATTTGCCGACTGGAAATATAGCCGATCACCGATGTCACTATGATCCCGCCAGCGGCCCATTCAACCGGGATCCACCCGGCCAGGATCGTGCCGAGCAAAATGGCGATGTAAGTGCCAGCCTCAACCAGTCCCGTGCCTAGCCAGCACTTCGTCTTTCTTCAAATGCTGCGGCAGGATCGCATATTTGATCGGGCCCAAAAATGTCGACTGAACCCCCGTCAGGAACAGGGCGAACATCAAAAGCGGTATCGCAAAGCTGTCGACCGCGATCCCGCGCCAGGCCAAAAACAGCCCGGTCGCACCGATCAGCATTAGTCCAATCTCGCACATTTTCACGGTGCGTATGATCGCCGCCTTGTCGCGCATATCGGCCAGCTGTCCTGCCAGCGCGGACAGCACGAAAAACGGCAGAATGAACAGACCAGAGGCAACTGCGCTGAAGATCGCCTCGGTGCTTTCGTCGTTGTACACCTGGTACACGACGAACAGGACCATCGCGGTCTTATACAAATTGTCATTAAATGCGTTCAGCAACTGAGTGCAGAACAAGGGCAGGAAGCGCCTGCGGCGCAAAAGATGCGTCGTCGTGGTCATGAAAGTGTTCGCTCCCCTGACGCAGGAGATAGACGATACGCAGGCGTTAACAAGGTGCCTGTTGTATCTTTTGCGCTTTGGCAAAGGCGGCTAAGGACGCATTCACAATGATGACATTGCCCAACATTCTTACTTTGTCGCGCATTATGGCTTTGCCATTACTGGCCTTCTTTCTGTGGTGGCCGGAATGGCAATTGGGCTATGCGATCGGCTTTGTCCTCTACGGCTTGATTGCGATCACCGATTTCTTCGATGGTTATCTGGCGCGGGCGCAGGGGACGGTGTCAAAGCTCGGCATTTTCCTCGATCCCATTGCTGACAAGATCATGGTCGCGACCGTTATCCTGGTGCTGACCGCACAAGGATATCTGCGCGGACCTTATGTGGGCGATTTCCACGTCATTGCTGGTCTAATCATTCTGATGCGCGAGATTGCCGTCTCTGGCCTGCGCGAATTTCTGGGCGGCATTCAGGTCTCAATGCCGGTCAGTAAACTGGCGAAATGGAAGACCGCATTTCAGCTGGTTGCTCTGGCGGCGCTGATTGGCGGCGGAGCAGTGCATGGCCAACCATGCCAAGTGCCCGGCGATGCCTGCGCCTCGGTTGAACAGACCTGGCTGCACTTGATCGGCCTGACGACCTTGTGGGCAGCTGCGGTGCTAACCTGCATCACCGGCTGGGATTACTTGCGGGTCGGCCTTAAGCATATGGATTGAGTCGCTTCGGGCATGCGTAATCGATGCCCGATGAATACTAACCCGCCCGCAATTCCTCCGCGAGAAGTTTAAAATCATCTGCGCGCGGGCTGTTCTTGCGCCAGATGAGGGCAATCTCGCGGCTGGCCTGCGCGGATTTAAGCGGGCGGGCGACAACGTCGGTGTCGTTCAATATTCCGGCGTCCAGCGCCATTTGGGGCAGCATCGTCAGGCCCAAATCATTGTCTACCATCTGCACCAGAGTGTGCAGCGACGTGCCAATGATCGCGGCATTGGCGCGCATTTCTGGGCGCGCGCAAGCGGCCAGCGCGTGATCGCGCAGGCAATGCCCATCTTCCAGCAGCAGCAGTCGACCCTCATCAATCATGCTGGGCGGAATGCTGTCTGGCGGATCGCGCGGATCATCCTTGGGAAAGGCAACGAACAGCTTGTCGTCGCTGATGTGCTCGACTTCGACTTCGCCAGTGCCAAAGGGCAGGGCAAGCAGTACGCAATCGACCCGGCCATGTTGCAGCGATTCCACCGCGTCCTGGCTGGTTTCCTCGCGCAGCAGCAGCTTTAGATCAGGCCGCTCGCGCTTCAGGCGCGGCAACATATGCGGCAGCATAAAGGGCGCGATGGTCGGAATAACGCTCATGCGCAGCGTACCGGACAGCGGCTTGCCCGCAGCTTGGACGAGGTCGGACAGCTCCTCTGCCTCGCGCAGCAGCCGGTGCGCCTTTTCCACCACCTGATCGCCCAGCGCAGTAAAGCGCACGACCCGGCGGCTGCGCTCGACCAGTGTTACGCCCAACAGCGATTCCAGCTCGCGAATGCCCGCCGATAGGGTCGATTGCGAAACATAGCTCGCATCGGCCGCGCGGCCGAAGTGCTTATGCTCGTGCAAAGACACGAGATATTGCAGCTGTTTGATGGTGGGGAGATAGGTGGACATGGCTGAGTGCTATTCGACCGCAGCCGTCTCTGCTTCGGCCTCGGCTTCCGCTTCCGCCTCTGCCGCGTCATCGCTGGCCGCGGCGGCTTCTTCCATGTTTGCGTGCATGTCATCGATGTGGGTCATGGACAGTTTGCCATTTTTCACCGCAAATCCGAGCTTGCCTTCGACCAGTTCCAGCGCATCTTTGCCAAATACTTCGTAGCGCCAGCCTTGCAGCACTTTGAGATCGCGAACGCCGACGGCGAGAGCCTCCATTTCATCGGCGCGGGTCAGTAGGCGCGAGGCCACATCGATCTCGCGCGCCCGGATCTTCAGGAGCAATTTCAGGAGATCAGCGACCAATGCGCCTTCCTTGCCCAGAGGCGCGCCGCGCTTCATCTTCTCTGGAAGCTCGTTTTTGGGCAGTGGCTCGGCCTCTTCGATGACGCGCATCAACCGCTTGCCAATATCATTGTCGCGCCATGCGGACGACAACCCGCGCACTTTGGCGAGATCGGCCTGCTTTTTGGGCGGGTGGCTAGCGATATCTGCCAAGGTCTCATCTCGCATAATCCGGCCGCGCGGGATATTCTTATGCTGCGCTTCGCCTTCGCGCCATGCGGCGAGGCCCTTCATCCTGCCAAGCACCGCTGGATTGCGGCCCGGCTGGCGAATCCGGCGCCAGGCATTGTCAGGATTGACGATGTAATTGCTCGCATCGGCGAGCTTTTCCATCTCCGCATCGAGCCAGCGCCCGCGGCCCGTCTTGATCAATTTCTTGAGCATTTTTGGGAAGATTTCGGACAGGTGTGTCACATCACCGATGGCGTATTCGATCTGCCGGTCGGTTAGCGGGCGGCGGCTCCAATCGGTGAAGCGCGCGCCTTTATCGATTTGCAGGCCCAGCCAGCTGTCGACCAGATTGGCGTAGCCGATTTGCTCCGATTGGCTGATCGCCATCATCGCGATTTGCGTGTCGAAAATGGGGAAGGGGGTCTTGCCGGTGAGGTTGACGATAATCTCAACATCTTGCCCGCCTGCATGGAAGACTTTGAGCACTTCGTCATTTTCGCACATCAGGTCGAGCAGCGGGGTTAAATCAATCCCATCGGCTAGCGGATCAATCGCTGCGGCCTCTTCCTCATTGGCGATCTGCACCAGGCACAGTTCCGGCCAATAGGTGTTCTCGCGCATGAATTCGGTGTCGATGGTGACAAATTCAGATTTCGCCAAACGCTCGCAAAGGTCACTCAAAGCGTCGGTCGTGGTAATCAGATCATGTATTTTCATATCTGTCTTTTCAGTGTGTCAGGCGGAGTACCGCCTCCGGGCGTGAGCCCATTGATGATTGCTTAGCATGCGTGAAACTTGACAAAGCCCCGCGCTTGCCCTGTTAGCGCGCGCATATTGATATGCGCTCTAAACTAGGCCACGCCATGCAATCATTGCTGGCGCGCCTTTAGCGCCATACTCTCGAACAGGACAAGAGTTTAGCATGCACGCTTATCGTACCCATACTTGCGCACAGTTAAGTGAAGCCAATGTCGGTGAAACCATTCGCCTTTCTGGCTGGATTCACCGCAAACGTGACCATGGCGGCGTGCTGTTCGTCGATCTGCGTGATCATTACGGCATCACGCAAATCGTTGCGGACGAGGATTCGCCCGCCTTGCCAATTCTCGATTCGCTGCGCGCGGAAAGCGTCGTGACGATTGACGGTGAGGTGAAAGCGCGTTCGGCAGAGACGGTGAACAGCGGCCTGCCAACCGGCGCGATCGAAGTGTTTGGCCGCGCGGTCGAAGTGCAAAGCGCGGCGGAAGAACTGCCGATGCCGGTTGCTGGCGAGCAGGAATATCCTGAGGACATTCGTCTCAAATACCGCTTCCTCGATCTGCGGCGCGAAACCATGCATCGCAACATTATGTTGCGCAGTCAGGTGATCACCTCGATCCGTGGGCGCATGATCGACCAAGGCTTCACCGAGTTTCAGACGCCGATCCTGACGGCTTCCTCGCCAGAGGGCGCGCGCGACTTTCTGGTGCCGAGCCGCATGCATCCGGGCAATTTCTACGCGCTGCCGCAAGCGCCGCAGATGTTTAAACAGATGCTGATGGTCAGCGGATTTGATCGCTATTTCCAGATTGCGCCATGTTTCCGCGATGAAGACCTGCGCGCTGACCGGAGCCTGGAGTTCTACCAGCTCGACTTTGAAATGAGCTTTGTGACGCAGGAAGACGTGTTCCAAACGCTGGAGCCGGTTCTTGCGGGCGTTTTCGCTGAGTTCGCCAATGGCAAGAGCGTGACCGCGTCGGGCGATTTCCCGCGCATTCCATACGCCGAGGCGATGCTGAAATATGGCAGCGATAAGCCTGATCTGCGTAACCCGCTGATCATTTCAGATGTCACCAGCCATTTCGAGAAGTCAGGCTTTGGTCTGTTTGAAAAGATCGTGGGCGGCGGCGGCGTGGTCCGCGTGGTGCCTGCGCCAAACACCAATGAGAAGAGCCGCAAGTTCTTCGACGATATGAACAATTGGGCGCGCGGTGAGGGCTTTGCTGGACTTGGCTATGTAACCCGCAAGGGCGGTGAGTTTGGCGGCCCGATTGCCAAGAACCACGGTCCTGACCTTATGGCTCAGCTGTATGATGAGCTTGGCCTTGGTCCGGATGACGGCCTGTTCTTTGCCGCGGGCAAGGAAAAGGACGCAGCGAAATTGGCCGGTGCCGCTCGCACTCAGGTTGGTGAGCAACTTGGCCTGATCGAAGAGAACTGCTTCAAGTTCTGCTGGATCGTTGATTTCCCGATGTTCGAGTATGACGAAGACGCCAAGAAGGTCGATTTCAGTCACAACCCATTCTCAATGCCGCAAGGCGAGATGGACGCGCTGGAAAACCAGGATCCGCTCGAGATTAAGGCGTGGCAATATGACATTGTCTGCAACGGCTATGAGCTGTCCTCCGGCGCAATCCGGAACCACCGGCCAGACATCATGTACAAGGCGTTTGAGATCGCTGGTTACTCCAAGGAAGACGTCGACCGCGAGTTCGGCGGGATGATCGAGGCGTTCAAGCTCGGCGCACCTCCGCACGGCGGGTCAGCTCCGGGTATTGACCGGATCGTGATGCTGCTGGCGGGCGAAGAGGCTATCCGCGAAGTGATCGCATTCCCGATGAATCAGAAGGGTGAAGACCTGATGATGGGCGCGCCGAGCAAAGCGGAATTGCCGCAATTGCGCGAGCTGTCCTTGCGGGTGATTGAGCCGCCTAAAAAGGAAGGCGATGCGGCGAAACCCGCATAAGGCAGCTGACGCGCAAGTCTTTGCTTCGGCGAGTAGATCGCAGCTGCAGCAGGCAAAACCGGTTCACCTTCCCCTAATCTGCAGGGCGCGATAGAGTGCGCGCAGGGCAATAGGGGAATCGGCATGAAGTTCACAAATTTGGCACGAGCAGGCGCGCTTGGAGTTGGGCTGGTGTTGTGTGCCACTCCAGCAAGCGCAGAGACGCTGACCGTGGGCGCACACTTGCCGGCGACGACGGATGCTGGACTCGAGATCGAAACGATTTCTGTCGATACGCTGAGCGGCAGCAAAGGTGCGCAGCTCGCCTATGAACTCAAAGATGCCCTGCAAAAAGCGCGCGCTCAAAATGAGCCGTGGTTTGATGTGATAACGATCGGTGGCGCCCCTGTTGATGCTATCATCCAGGGCAGCGCCAGTATTCAATCCTCGGTCATTGAGCTAGAGCCAAAGGGTGAGCGCAAATGCGCAGAGAAAGACGACGATAATAAGTGCGTCCGTCATAAAACGACCTATTACGATTGCAGCCGCACTGAGGTCTCATTTTATCCTGATATTGAGATCATCGCTCAAGATGGAGCGATCCTCTACGCTGCTCGCGATGAGATGACGCGCAGCAAAGAAGCGTGCACCGACAGTAATTCGCAGGCGTCGATACCAGAGATGTCAGATGGGCTCGTATCGAGTTTCGCATGGCGAGTGAGAAGCGCTCTCGCGCCGCGCTTTTATGAGAGTCAGTACCGCATTCTTGAACGTCGCAAGGGGCTCGAAAAGGCTGATCGCAAAGCATTCAAGAACGCAGTCAAACTGACAAAGAGCGATGAAGATGCGGCCTGCGATGCGTTTAAAGCGCTGGAGGCTAGCAATCCGCAGCAGGTGTCCGTGCTGTTCAATGTTGCGATGTGTCACGAGCGCAATGGCGAGTATGCGCTATCGCTTGATACCTTGCAGCGAGCATTGGCGATTGAGCCGCAAAAACTGATGGCGCTGGAATCTGTCGACCGTGTCGAAGGCTGGATGCGCGCAGAAGATCAGCTCGCGGCGCGCGCCGAAATCCTGAACCGGCGCTACGCTGATGTCGACGAACTGAGTGATACCTCCGAAGGTGGTGGACCAGCTGAAGGCGGATAGGCGCTACGGCAGGTTTGCATTGTAACTGGCCAGGTGTGCACTGCGAATAACCGCTTATGACATTCACACGCCGCTCCGCTATTCTAAGCTCTATGGCCGCTGCGATATCAAGCTCGCTGCCCTTGAGTGCATGCGCTCCCGGTCCGACTAAGCCATCTGGCACAACGCGCCTGCATGTGCTCGGCGCGATCCATTCAAGGCATCGTACCAGCACCAAATATTCGCTCGGCGTTTTGCGTGAGGCAGTGCGACGGGCAAAGCCGGATGTGATTATCACCGAAATTCCGCCAGATCGGCTGGAGGCTGCGAAGGCGGGATTTGCCAAAACAGGCGCAGTGACAGAGCCGCGAACCAAAGTTTTCCCCGAATATACTGATGTCATTTTCCCGCTCAGCCGAGAGATGGACTTTGAGATTCTTGCTGGCGCGGGCTGGACACAGGCAATTGCGGACGACCGCCGCGAGGCGCTTAAGCAAATCGAAAACGATCCTGCCAGGGCTCAGCAATGGGCTGAGCATTTGGCCGCTCGCAGGCAGTATTCAGTAGAGCTAGCTGGACGTGGCGATGACCCAAAATTCATCCATACGGCGGACTATGACGCCATCGTAGAGCGCGCTCAGACACCTTATCAGCGTTATTTCGACGCCGATTTGGGGCCAGGCGGATGGACGAAAATCAACCGTGCGCACAATGACTTAATCAATTTGGCGCTCGATTCCATCACCGGCAAAGGGTTGCGCGCCCTTGTAACTTTTGGAAGTTGGCACAAATATATGATTGCGCGGTCCATGGCTGCGCGCCGCGATATTGAATTGCTCGATACCCGGGCGCTGTTCGATTGATGCATCCATCACCGCTTGGGACGGGCAATCTTCCCCCCTTGCACTCATGCGCGCCGTTCATTAGGGCGAATGCGAGTTTTACACCCCAAAATTAAGAGGGAACATTATGAGCGATACTGCCGACCGCGTGCAGAAAATTGTTGTCGAACACCTCGGCGTAGAAGCCGACAAGGTTTCACAAGATGCGAGCTTCATCGATGATCTGGGCGCAGACAGCCTCGACATCGTCGAATTGGTTATGGCTTTCGAAGAGGAATTCGGCGTCGAAATCCCTGACGATGCGGCCGAAAAAATCACCACTGTTGGTGATGCGACCAAATATATCGAAGGCAATAAGGGCTAATCAGCTGAGGCTGACGGCCCGCATGTGCGCGCCGATCATTCTATAGCTTTGCCAAAATCACAGGCCCGCGCCCCGAAGTGGGCGTGGGCCTGTAGCGTATTTGAAAGGCCAAGAGCCTCGAAAGGACTGCAATGCGCCGTGTTGTCGTTACCGGTTTGGGCCTCGTCACGCCTCTGGGGGCAGATGTCGAGACCGTTTGGGCGAATTTGATTGCTGGGAAGAGCGGGGCTGGGCCGATTACCAGCTTTGATGCGTCCGATCAGAAATGTCAGATCGCCTGCGAGGTCAAAGGCAAGGATCACGAATACGGATTTGATCCTGACAAGCGTGTTGATGGCAAGATCCAGCGCCAGGTTGATCCGTTCATTGTTTACGGCATTGATGCCGCGGGCCAGGCGTTAGAAGACGCTGGCCTAGAGGACATGGACGATGCGCTGAAATTGCGCACTGGTTGTTCGATTGGCGCCGGGATTGGCGGCCTTCCGGGCATCGAAAAAGAGAGCGTCAATCTGCATGAGCGCGGCCCTGGCCGGGTCAGCCCGCACTTTGTTCATGGCCGCTTGATCAACCTGGTCACCGGCCAGGTTCAGATCAAATATGGCTTTATGGGCCCCAATCACGCTGTTGTGACGGCTTGCTCCACTGGCGCACACTCCATTGGCGACGCGGCCCGCATGATCATGCTCGACGATGCGGATGTTATGCTCGCAGGCGGCGCAGAAAGCACCGTGAACCCGCTCGGCATCGCAGGCTTCGCTCAGGCGCGTGCGCTCAACACCAGTTATAACGACCGCCCAACCGAGGCGAGCCGTCCTTACGACAAAGACCGCGAAGGCTTCGTGATGGGCGAGGGCGCTGGCGTTGTTGTTCTCGAAGAATACGAGCATGCCAAGGCACGCGGTGCGAAAATCTATGCCGAGGTGACCGGCTATGGTCTTTCTGGCGACGCCTATCACGTCACTGCCCCTCATCCAGAGGGCAAGGGCGCAGAGTTGGCTATGCGCATGGCGCTAAAGAAGGCGGGTCTGTCTGCTGGCGATATTGACTATGTCAACGCGCATGGCACATCGACCATGGCCGACACGATTGAGCTTGCGGCGGTAAAACGCGTGCTCGGCGATGATCTAGGCGGCGCTTCGATGAGCTCGACCAAATCGGCGATTGGCCACTTGCTGGGCGGTGCAGGCGCGGTTGAGGCCGTGTTCTGTGTACTCGCAATGCGCGACGGCATCGTTCCGCCAACGCTCAACCTTCATAACCCTGACGATGGCACAGAGGGGATCGACCTGGTTCCGCTCACCGCGCGTAAGCGCGACGTGCGAGCCGTGCTCAACAACAGCTTCGGCTTTGGCGGCACAAACGCTTCGCTCGTCATGCAAAAGGTCGACTGAGGCCGATGAAGCGGCTCGGCCTGATCGCTGGCCTCATTTGCGCGCTATTGCTGGCGGCGGGTACCTATGCAGGCAGCCTTTATCTTGGCTCGGCCACGGTGAAGGAGGACAGCAGCTTCATCATACCGGCTGGCGCTTCGCTCAGTTCGGTTGCGCGAACACTGGAGGAAGAGGGGCACATCACCTCTTCCGAAGGGTTTGTGATGCGTGCGCGCCTATTCGGCTCCAGCGATCCGATCCAGGCGGGCGAATTCATGCTCAACGCCGGTATGACACAGGGCCAGATCCTATCCGCCTTTCAAAGCGGGGATGTGATCCGGCGCTTCGTCACCATTCCAGAGGGCATGCCCTCGATACTTGTTCACGAACGCCTAATGGCGGAAGATCTGCTGACCGGCGAGATTGAAATCCCGGTCGAAGGATCGATCCTGCCAGACACCTATGATTTTGAACGCGGGGAGAGCTGGCAAAAGGTTGTCGAACGGATGCAGGCGGCGATGGACCTGTATCTCGCGGAAGCCTGGGCAGAGCGCGGACCCAACATCGCGGTTGATACCATGCGAGAGGCGTTGATCCTGGCGGCCATCGTTGAGAAAGAGACAGGCAAAGCGTCTGAACGGCGCAAGATCGCCGGGCTCTATTCCAACCGGGTCAAAACGGGGATGCTGCTGCAAGCAGACCCGACGATCATCTATCCGATCACCAAGGGTAAGCCGCTGGGCCGCCGTATCCGCCAGTCTGAGATCGCGGCGGTCAATGGCTACAACACTTACACGCGCGTCGGTCTGCCGGTTGGGCCGATCACCAATCCGGGCAGGGAAAGTATCGCTGCCGTGCTCAATCCGGACCAGACAAGCGCGCTGTTTATGGTGGCGGATGGGACCGGCGGCCATTGGTTCGCCGAGACCTTGGCTGAGCACAACGCCAATGTTGAGAAATGGTACGCGATCCGCCGTGAACGCGGTGAGATGTAGCAGCAGGGCGCATTTGAGTGTGCCCAGTGAGCCGCACAAGAAAGCGATCTAAGGCATGGCTCGTCCGTTCATCGTCACCGCCGCTTTGCCGCCTGAGATCGCTTCTTGGGCCGAAGGATTGCGGCGCGAGCATTATCCCGCCCATCGCAACCATCTGCACGCGCATGTCACCATGTTCCATTCCTTTGCGCCTTCATTGCTGGACGAGCTGAAAAGCTATCTGCCGCGCATCGCAGCGGAATATTCGCCGCTCGAAGGGCGGGTTACCGGGGTAATGGACCTGGGGAAGGGCACAGCCATCGCCCTTGAGAGCGCACAATTACTAAGCCTTCGCGCGGAGATTGCCGACCATTTTCATGGCAGCCTGACCGATCAGGATCTGTACGAGCCGCGCCCGCACATCACGATCCAAAATAAGGTCACCAAAGAAGAAGCGCGCGCATTGCAAGCGGCCCTAGCGCTGGAGATTGAGCCGCGCAGCTTTGCTTTCCCGGCGCTGGAACTGCACCTCTATGAAGGTGGGCCGTGGACATTTGTAAAGCGCGCAGCCTTCCGCAGAGCGCCGCGCCGCTGAGTAGAGTGCCGGTTTGGTCGCAAACAGTGTCAAACAGGTGTTGACCCGGGCTCTGCCCCCGCCTAAACGCGCCGCCTGCGGTCCGGGCGAAAACGCCCCCTGGACCAGCCAGACTTTGGTTTGGCGGAGTAGCTCAGCTGGTTAGAGCAGCGGAATCATAATCCGCGTGTCGGGGGTTCAAGTCCCTCCTCCGCTACCAATCCCGAATCTCCGCTTGACCCGTGTCCCCGCATGCTATTGACCTATGCTGGGAGCGCAAATCAGGGTCGCAACAAGTCATGACACTTGAGATACGGACATTTGGGCCGTTCGAGATCCAGCGCGGCGAGGCGCTTCTCGAGCTTCCGTCCTCGCGCAAATCCCGCGCTTTGCTCGCCTATCTCGCGATCACGGGCAAGCGGCATTCGCGGCGCGATCTGTGCGAGCTGTTTTGGGACAACACGGATGATCCGCTGGCCGGGCTGCGCTGGTCGCTGTCAAAACTCAAAACACTCGTGAATGCCGACGGCGACGAAACGGTCAATTCCAATCGAGATGCGATCTGGTTCGACAGCAGTCAGGCGCTGTTTGACAAAGACCAGCTGAACGACCTCGCCAATCGCGGTCACCAGACGGAAAAGGAAGCGGACCAGGTTTGGAAGGCAACCTCTGGCCTGCCGCTGGCCGATTGTGAGCTTCCCAACCAGCCTGAGTTTATGACTTGGCTTGAGGGATACCGGCAGGATTACGTGAGGCTGCGCGCAGGCGTGGCCAAACGCTTTGCTCGGGACGAGGAATTGCCGTGGCAGACGCGCGACAAATGGGCCGAGCGCTGGATCCGGCTCGCGCCTTATTCGCGCGGTGCCGCCTTCACTGCATTTGAAACCAAGTACCATGCCGCTGGGCGCGCGGCGGCAACCGGGCTCGCCGACCATCTGCGCAAGACGTTCGGTGAAGCGGGCATTGAGCCGCCCGTTTTCGAAATCGCGGAGGAACCTGGTAAGCCACTGATTACACCACGCGATTTGCTCGCGCCTGAGGAACAACAGATCCGTTTCGTTGATGGCGAAGACGGTGTCTCGATCGCTTGGGCGAGTGTGGGCAATGCTGCCAATCCGCCGCTGGTAAAAGCGGCCAATTGGCTGAACCATCTGGAGCTGGATTGGGATGCGCCGGTGTGGAGCCCATTGTTCAAAGAACTGTCCAAGTCGCACAATTTCTTCCGCTATGATGAACGTGGATGCGGTCTATCCGATTGGAATGTTGACGAGATCACCTTTGACAAGTTCGTTGAGGACTTAGAGCGCGTTGTGGATGCGGCGGGGCTGGAGCGTTTCCCTCTGCTGGGCATCAGCCAAGGGGCCGCCGTGTCGATCCGCTATGCCGCGCTGCATCCAGAGCGGGTTTCGCAGCTGATCCTATTCGGCGCCTATGATCAAGGGTGGCGATTTAACGCGACACCCGATCAAGTGCGCGAACGCGAAGCTGTGATGGTGCTGACCGAAACCGGATGGGGCATGGACAATCCAGCCTATCGCCACGTTTTCTCGCGCACCTTCATGCCCGATGCCAGCCCGGAAGAGCTCGACTGGTTCGACGAGTTCCAGCGCCTAACCACTTCGGCAGAAAATGCCGTGCGTTTCCTGGAGGCCTTCTCAACCATCGATGTGCGGGATGATTTGGCGAAGGTTCAGTGCCCCACACTGGTCGTTCACAGCCGCGGGGATATGCGCATCCCGTTCGCAACAGGGCGATCCATCGCGTCGCGAATTCCGGGTGCGCAATTGGCCGGCGTTGAGAGCCAAAATCACCTGCTGTTGGGCCGCGAATCGGCTTCGACCCGATTCGTGGAATTGGTCCAAGATTTTCTGAAATCTGGCTGAAAACGCGAAAAGGCCGATTTTTTGGAAGAAAGTGGGTCAAACCGCAAATCACAGCGCTTTCGCATCGCTCGCTAGAACGGTCGCCTGTCATCACTGATCCATCGGGAAGCCAATGTGTGGCTGCCATTGCAAGGGTCAATTATGTCAAACACAGCCGCGAAATCGTCTCAGCAGCCAGCCTCAGCCAAGCCAGCAGGTCAGCATCGCAAAGTGTCACGGCGAGCCAGGCGCGGCCATCTCAACGGTTTGGCGTTGCGCGATGGTGCGCTGGTCTGTGTCACGGCGGTCTCCAAATCCGACACAATCGAAGGCTGGCGCGATCGCCGCGCTGCTGGCGGTGTTGTGATCGATGTGCAGTCCGGCAAGATCGTTTGCGAGGGGCTGTCCGTGCCGCACTCGCCGAGCTGTCATGATGGAAGCAATGAACCAGTCTTCAATACCGCCGTACGCTTTGATCCAGTAACTGGTGACGGGATCGTAATTCTCTCAACCGGAAATCCGTTTCGTCCACTGTTGGACTGTGGTCTTACGAGCAATTCCTCGCCACTGTGTGGGCGAATAAGCAAGTGAGAATGCCATGCTGCAATCCCAAAAAGAAAAACCAGCCGGTGCACTTGGCACCGGCTGGCTCCCCATCGACCTGGGCAGCCCAGGTCAATCTGGGATTAGAACTCAAAGCGGACGCGGACGCCGCCAGAGTGTGATTGGTAGCCCGATGCGAAACGGCCGCGGTATTCTGCGCCGATCGACAGACCATTTTCGTTCACAAAGTCGAGCCCGGCACCGATATCGAAGCGCGATTCTGAGGCTTCATCAGCAACCAGCACGAAGCTGTCAGCGCCGCCGTTGAACGATGCATTGACCGCCAATGGATCGCTGCTGAGGTCGTAAGCGTAATCGATGCTTGCGAATGGGATCACGCCCGTTTCTGCAGCTCCCGCGACCTTTACACCGACACGGGCTTCGAAGAACTCGGCGCTTTCACTGTCCAAGGTCAGGCCAAGTCCGCCGGTTTCGGTGAAGGTGTCACGCGACAGCTCTGAGTAGCGCAGACCGCCATTCGGAGTGATCACCACGCTGTCAGCTTCGATATCGTAGCCAGCGTTGACGCTACCGTAGATGCCGTCGACGTCGCTCTCTCCAAAGATCTGAGCGCCGAAGGCACCGCGGCTGTTGTCAACCGAGCTGAACGAGTAGCCGAGCTCTGCATTCACGAAGGCATTGCCCAGATCAAAGCCAGCATAACCGCCCAGTTGGAAGGCGCTGATTTCGCTTTGTGCATTGGCCGTGCCGTTCGCATCTACGTCGATGTCAGCATAGTTGAACAATACACCGACAGTGGCCGTGTCGCTCAACTTGCGGTCGAGACCGAGAGTGAAGCCGATTGCGTCAGCATCATAGCCTTGTGAGCTGATGCTGGAGCCATCGCGGTCCGCCGAACGGTAGAACGCTTGGCCCCACAATCCGGTTTCTTCACTGGCCAGGCGTCCTTCGAGTAGCGAGCTTGCGAAACGCTGTGTTTCGTAGATCTCGCGGGTCACACCATCGTTGATAGCAGGAAGGAGGGCCAGTGAGGCAGCTTCGAACTCGCTCACAGAAGTCGCCGCATTCAAAGCGTCGAATACAGCGGCTGGCAGACGGTTGTTCGCCGCAGCTGAGGTGACCGCACTGCCGAAGCTGTTGATGTTCGCATCGGTTGAAACCGCGCCAAGATCAGCTGCTGCAAGCGAGACCGAGACTGAGCCAAGGTTGACGGTGAAGTCGACCAGAAAGTCAGTGTCGAGCACGTTCACGGTCGTGCCATTGTCAGTGAAAGCACCGGTTTCGGTGATCACGTCGATGGTTTGACCAATATCAGCAACGCCGACTTGGTTTGTCGAGATGTTGATGATGCTGCCAGCACCCAGCACCGTGTCACCATCGACCGCGAGTGCGTCAGCACCCAGATCGAAGGCAAGCGTGCCGTTCGCTGTCAGGCTGCCTTCAATCGAACGCTGACCTTGGACGGTGACGGTGCTTGCCGCATCAGCGGTAACCGCGACACTGGTCAGGACATCGCCCGTTAGTGCAAAGTCACCGGCGCCAATGCTGAGCGTGTCAGCAAAAGCTGATCCGACAAAGTTGCCGTTAAGCGCGCCGCCATTCTGGACGAAGCTCAGCCCGCCGAGCGCCGCCGAGGCATCGACCGCGTTTACGGCGCCAGTAATCGTACCAGAGTTGGTGACGGTCCCGGTGAAATCGACATTCTCAATCAACAGACCTGCTCCAGTTTCCGAGGAAACCGAGCCGGTGTTGGTGATGTCACCGGAGACAATCACACCGGCGGCGTTTGAGAACAGGCGAACGCCAGAGCTGTCGCCGCTTGGCAGTGCCGCGCCGCGTCCATCAATGGAGCCTGAGTTGGAAAGGCTGAACGTGCGTGTGTCGCCGTCGGCCGCACCCAGCTGCAGTGAGACACCAGAGCCGCCGACAACCGCGTCAACCACTCCATCATTGTTAATGGTGAAGTCGTTGGCCGTACCATCCGCATAGACTGTACCGTTGCGCTGGTTGCCAGTGCCCAGGATCGAGCCGGTGTTGTTGATCGTAAGCCCAGCGCCATCAATGTTCAGCGCCCGGCTGCCCGATGAGATCGTGCCAGCATTGTCGACCACAAGCGCGGTGAAGTCGCCGCCACCAGCAGGTGTGGCGTTACCGAAGTACAGGCCGTTCTGAACACCTGAGATGGTGCCGCCAGCAGCGTTGGTAATCGTACCAGCTGCTGAGATACCATTGACGATGCGCAGACCAGCGGTTGTGCCAACAGCGCTCTCAGAATCGATCAGACCAGAGTTGGTGATATCGATTGTAGCGAGATCAGAGTTGCCAACATTACCAATGCGGAAGCCATCACCAGCAGCGCCGGTTGCAGCATCGCCTTGACCGCGGCCCTGGACGGTGCCGGAGTTATCGAAGGTGAACGTGTTACCCGTTGCTGCAATCTCAGCTGCAAAGCCTGAGCCCGATACAACCGCATCAATGACGCCGGAGTTGTTGACCGCAAAGTCAGTGGCCGTGCCATCAGCATAGGCGGTGCCGTTGCGCTGTGCGCCAGTGCCGAGGATCGAACCGGTGTTGTTCACGGTAAGCCCGGCGCCATCGATGTTTAGCGCGCGGCTGCCCGAGGAGATCGTGCCGGAGTTGTTGACGATGGCTGCTGTAAAGTCGCCGCCGCCAGCAGGCGTTGCGTTGCCGAAGTACAGGCCGTTCTGAACGCCCGAGATGGTGCCCGAGTTCTCCAGCGTGCCTTCAAAGCTCACGCCGTTGACGAAGCGGATACCAGCAGCAGTGCCATTGGCCGCCTCACTGTCGATCGTGCCAGTGTTGGTGATGTCACCAACAAACAGACCGTCAGTGGTGCCGTCCAGCATTCCCGCAACGCGGGTCCGCTCGAACCGCAGACCATCGCCAGCGCCCGCTGCACCAGCGCCCGCATTACCGCGGCCCTGGATCGTGCCATCATTGGTGATGGTGAAGGCGTTACCGCCGGTTGCAGCCGAGGCTAGCTCTACCGAGAAGCCTGCGCCTCCCAGCCCTGCGCCCGCATCAATAACGCCGCCTGCCAGATTGTTGAGCGCAAAGTCCTGCGCAGTGCTGTCTGCATAGACCGTACCGTTGCGCTGGTTGCCGGTGCCCAGGATCGAACCAGTGTTGTTGATCGTAAGCCCGGTGCCATCAATGTTCAGCGCCCGGCTGCCCGATGAGATCGTGCCAGCGTTATCAACCACACCGCCGGTGTGATCTGCATCATTGCCGAAATAGAGGCCATTTTGCGCGCCGGAAATTTCGCCGCCCGCTTCATTGGTGAGCGTACCCTGGAAGCCGATGCGATTGGCAAATCGGATGCCCGCAACCGTTCCTTGAGTGCTCTCTGAATTGATCAGGCCGGAATTGGTGATGTCACCTTCATAGATGTATTCTGGCGCAAGTCCGGGGCCAAAGAAGCGGATGCCGTCGCCAGCTGTACCGCCTGTTGGCGCTGCCTGGCCGCGACCTTGGATGGTGCCCGCATTGTTGATCGCACCGCCGCGAGGCGCTCCACCGCCGCCGACTTCGATTGCGACACCAGCGCCTTCGACGCCTGCATCAATGCTGCCCGTGGCCGAGTTGTTGATGGTGATGTTGTTCGATGTGCGGTTGCCATAGACGGCGCCATTGCGCTGGCTGCCTGTGCCCAGGATCACACCATCATTGTTAAGCGTCGCGTCACTGCCGTCGAAATTGACAACGCGCGATGCGGCTTCGAGCCAGCCCGTCGCGGCATTGTTGATCACGGCACCGGTTGTGCCTTGGTTGACCTGAACCGTCTGCGTCACGCCGGTGGTGGCCAGCGTGCCTGCATTATCTACAGTCACCGCATTGTTCGCGACAACGACCACTGGTGCGCCATCAACCGTGCTGGTGACACCAGCTGCTGCTGAGATTGTTTCGCCATCTGCGGCTGAAGTGACGGTTGCATTGTCGCCGTCATTGATAACCTGCTGCGCTTGGGCATTGCTGGCCATCAGGATCGCGAGAGAAGAAGAAGTGAGAAGCAGACGGCCAGTTGTGAGGACCGTCTTTGCGTTACGGGGGTTATTCATTGTGCTGCCTTTCGTTTTCCAAAAATTGGATGAAGGCAGATCAGGGGGTAACCTGCCTTCGAGGCAGTCATCTATGATCAGAAATTCAGCCTGTATAATACAAGCTTTTGATGGTCGCGATAAGCTTTAGTTATCGAATAAGATATTGATATAAATATCTATTTAAACAAATGCTGACGGCCGACTTGTACCAACAAGCCGGCTCTCCAGAATGCTTCTTAAGCGCCGCATTTGATTGTTCGAAGGCTAGACCAAAGAGGTTACATTTCCGGGTGGCGATGTGCGAATTTGATCGCACAGTGCCATCAGAATATGTTCTCTTGGGCACCCTTCGCGGGACAAAAATCCAATGTCGCGGCCGTATGCCTCATCTTCGATCTCGACAAAGCTGATGTTCGGATTGGCCTGTTCCAAAAACGGGCGAGCAAGCATCGGCATAAGCGAACAGCCGACACCCTCAGCGAGATAATGCGACATCGTCAGAAAGTTGTTTGCAAGGATCTGATGCGGCACATCAATGCCGATGTTCTTGCCTTGGCATAGCGTCAGCGTCTCTGCGCGCAGGCAATGCTCATCTGTCAGCAATAGCAATTCTTCGGTTGGGATTTCGCTCGCAGCCACTCGCTCAGTGTTCGCCAGACGGTGTGTGTTTGAGACGACCAGCATCAAGGGTTCGCGGAAGATTGGCGTGAATTTATAACCGGAGAGTTCGATCGGGCCGCTTACCAGGGCAACGTCGATCATTCTGTTTTCCAGCTCAGCGAGCAATGTCTGCGTCGGCTGCTCCCGGTAGATGGTTGTTATCTGATCCGAGAGCACCTTGATCGATTTCGAGACGTAAGGAACGATAAATGGAGCAAGCGTCGGGATTATCCCAATGCGCAATGGCGCCGCATACGGATCGTGATATTCCGCAGCCGTATCGGTAATACGCTGCGCAGAATACAGGACGTCTTTGGCGGTCGCGACGATGCGCACGCCAGCATCTGTGGTCAGAACACCGCTATTGGTGCGCGCGAAGAGCTCAACACCCAGCCGCTCTTCCAATTTCTTCACCTGCGCGGAAAGCGCAGGCTGGCTCACATGACATGCCTCAGCTGCCTTGCCGAAGTTGCGATACCGATCAATCGCAGTGACATATTCCAGATCGCGCAAGTTCATAGGTTTCCCTCCAGATGTGAAGGGGTTCGCGTGCTCAGGTCGTTTGGTTACAATTGGGGTTTGTATGGGGTTCGCGCGTTGCAAGTAGGCGAGTGGTATCGCGCTCGGTTTCGTTGAGAACAGCGTTTCCGTTGAACGTGCGTTTCTTCTTTTAGCTCAATTGTGGCATTTTCGGTGCGTTAGCGTGCGCTAGCATCGCCGCTTTGGCGTCTTAGGCCATAGTCATCACTACGAGCGATCAGCTCATGCAAAACCGCGTGCCTGTGTTCTCTGCGCATTAGCGATAGGCACCTCGCTTTTGACCGCTGGCGCAGAGCCCTGTTTGCGGCTAACCTTGCTTAATATTGTGGGGGTTACGTTCGGTGGGTGCGAGTTCCAACAGTGATGCAGGTGGCGAGGGCGATGTTTCGGGCCACATTTTCCTGAGCTATTCGCGTGAGGAGCGCGGGCGGGCGCTTGAGGTCATTAGCCTACTTGAAGACAACGGGATCAAGGTCTGGTGGGATGGCTTGCTGGAAGGTGGCGAGAATTATCTCCCGACGACTGAGGCCGCACTTGAAAATGCGACTTGTGTTGTTGTTCTCTGGTCCAAAATCTCGGTGGATTCTCATTGGGTGCGTGATGAGGCGCAGAGCGGGCGTGAGCGCCGTTGCCTAGTGCCGATTTCAATCGATGGCACGCAGGCTCCCCTAGGCTTTCGGCAATTTCAGACGATCGATGCGAGTGGTTGGAAGGGTAAGCCGGGGACGGTTGAAGCGGACCAAATACTCGCAGCGGTGAGGGCGCAGTTCGGGGTCACGTCTCCGCAAGCCCCGATCAAGAATGATGCAGCACAACCATTCATGCTGAGCCGCACGGAGTCTCGTCATGGGCGGCGCCGGTCTTGCCGGTGCGGCTGCATTGGGTGTGTTCGGATTCAACGCGCTTCAGCAGCCAACCGGCGACTTCATTTCGCTCGCGGTCACCCCCTTCGAAAATCTTTCCGGTGATCCAGAACAAGTCTGGTTTTCTGGCGGTTTGTCGAATGAGCTGCGGGCCGCGCTCGCTCGCAATCCCCGCCTGCGAGTGTCTGCGCCGACGTCATCGGCAGGCGGCGATGTTGACGCGGATGATCAATTTGATCTGGGGCGCAAGCTCGGCGTCGCCAATCTGCTGCGTGGCAGTGTGCAGCTGGCCGAAGGGATTGTCCGGATTTCGGCGGAGCTGGTGCAAGTTGAGGACGGGGTGATCCGCTGGGCGGAAAGCTTCGACCGGCAGTTTGAAGACGTCTTGGCCATTCAATCAGAGATCGCTTCCATTGTTGCCCGATCGCTCGTCGCGCAGATCGCTGGCGCAGAAGAGATCAACGCATCTCTCGCGAAACAGCAAGGGGTCGGCGGCACCGATAACGTCGCGGCCTATGAAGCCTATTTGCGGGGACACTCGCTTTACGATCTGTCCTCTGGCGAAGCGAGCGACCGGGCGGCATTGGCGCAGTTTGATGCGGCCATCGCGGCTGATCCGGGCTATGCTGCGGCTTACGCGATGCGCTCCAAGATGCTCGCGGCGATTGCCAATGCGACCTCGCAAGCCAGCGAGATAGGGCAACTCTATGATGATGCTATTTCAGCGGCGCAGCAGGCGATCGATATTGCTCCAGATTTAGCCGAGGCGCACCTCGCCAAGGGGTTTGCGCTCAACAATGGCAGGTTGGACCGCAAGGCTGCAAAACCACATTATGATCGCGCCAGAGAGCTGGCACCCGGTGATGCCGATACGCAGCGATCCGTTGCCACATTCCTCGCTTACGGGTCCGAGCAAGCGGCGGCGCAAGAGATAATCAATCAGGTTTTGGAACTCGACCCGCTCAATGCGCGCGCATTCAGGTCTGCTGGTTATATCGCTCTGCTGTCACGGCGGTATGGCGATGTGATTGCTCATATCGAGCAGGCGCTGCGGCTGAACCCTGAGCTTGCGAGCGCTCATTATGCTTTGGGCAGCGCGCATTATTTGCGAGGAGCCGACCAGCAAGCGCTCGATAGCTTCCGAAAGGAAAGCGTTCCGCTGTTTGCTCTCACAGGTGAGGCATTGGTCCAAAAGAAGCTGGGCGACGAAGATGCCGCGCAATTGGCACTCGATAATATCTTGGAAACGTACGGTGCAGCTAGCCTGTATCAGCAAGCACAGATCCAAGCGCAATGGGGCAACACCTCTCAGGCGATGGAACTGCTTAACCGTGCGGTTGCTGCCGAAGATTCGGGTCTTTTGTTTTTGCCGAACGATCCCATGCTCGATCCCATTCGCGAAGCTCCCGGATTTTCGCGTTTGCAATCAAAGTTCGCGGCATGATAGCCCTAGTATGGGTCCGTTGGAAAAGGGGAACGACAATGAAGAAGATAATCAAGGCTGCAGCAGTGGGAGCTGCTTTCACGCTCACAGCCGCATGTGCAGGCGGCGACGCTGAGCCCGAGGCTGAAACGGTAGAAGCAGAGGCTGCTGCACCTGAAGCCGCCGAAGCCGCGGCCACTGATGAAGAAGAACTGGATCCGACCGGTAACCCGATCGGCCCTGGCCGCGCAGAGGAATAGGACTTACGTCGATATGGATGCCCGGTGAGTGATCGCCGGGCATACTATCTTACCGGGCGCTGCTCACATATCTGGCGATCCAGCTCTTGACCTTGGCGACCCTAGTGTACTGGCTGGGCCTGCCCGTCGCGCCGCATTTTTTGCCAGCGCTGACAACGCCGATCAAGGTAGGGCGCTGCCTCGCATCACCATAATAAACGAGTGGTCCGCCACTATCGCCATAGCAGGTTTGCTGGCGATTGCGCCCGGCTGCACACAGCGCTGCATGAAGCAGGCGGCCGCGAAATTTGGTTCGCCGCGTACATGCGCTTTCGCTGCGTAGTTCCATCCGAACGGCCTGCAAATAGTCGGTGGATTGGCTGTTCGTAGCTTTGGTCCAGCCCCAACCATAGGAATAGACAGGCATCCCTTGGGCAATTTTTCGTCTTCCCACCTGGAGCGGATCGAGGGTGATTGAGGCGATCTTTCTGACGGTGCTGCCGCGTGATCCCGCACGGTGATCATATTGGATTAGAGCAATGTCATAAACGTATTTGTTGCTCTTGTTGTATTGCGGATGGGGGATCGCGCGAAGGATCGGAAAAGTGATGCCTTCATTCTGGCGCGGGTTGTAGACGCCCAGTCTGAGCTTGTGGCCCCCTCGGCGGATACTGGTGCCATTGTCTACCAAGCAGTGCGCGGCGGTCAGAACCCAACCTTTGGCAATCAGGGAAGCGCCGCACAGCACACGGTCCGCTTCGCTTAGCGTTTGTCCGGCCAGCCTCTTAGGACGCCAGAGCAGCGCCTGCCATGGAGCCCGGCCTGGGCGCAGGCGGTAGCTGCCGATGGAAGCTGCGGTGGATGGACAATTGTACTGGGTGTAGGTCTTGCCGCGGAACCGTTCACTTACCTCTACGCAGTCCTCATCCGGAGCCTCAGGGATAACGAAGCGTTCCTGAGGGACAGTGGTTGGCTCATCTGCATCCTCGGGCGGGATGAAATTCTCATCGGCGACAGCAATGCGGACTTCCGGCACCAGCCCGGAAAACTGCTCTTCCTTGCTGCAGGCCTCTGCCACCTCCTGCGTGCAGAGCTGATTGAACAATTTCGCAGCGCGCAGCGTGTCAGTCGCGACCCAATCGCTATCCAAAAGTGCATTGGCAAACTGTAGGCAGCCATCAGGATCTTTGGCCTCACAAGCCCTTTCTAGCACGGCGACCAAGCGCGGCGACCAATCGGCATCTTCAGAGCTCTTGTGATTCTTGATCACAGTCGCGGCGCGACCGCATATTTCGCCAACACCGTTGAGGCAGCTCCATTCCAGCGCACTGATTGCCTCTTCGAAATCGAGTTCAGGCGAGTCTGGCACCGCCAACGCGATCCCGAGATCGGCGCAGGCGCGCGGGTTTTGCGTTCCGCATTCCGCTTCAAGGCGGGGAAATTCGCGAAGCGTCTTTGGAATGTCGCAGTAAAAGCTGCCTAGCTGGCACGCTTCATCATAATAGGAAATCGCCAGCTCGCGGTCCTGCTCAACACCGATCCCTTTGTAGACGCGCTCACCCGCCTTCAAGCATTCCAACACCGAACCCGCAAAACAAGCCAAGTGCTGGTATTCGCCGATCTGCCATTGGTTTTCATCGGGGTTCTTTGAGTACTCAGAGATCAGACGAATGCAGGCATCTAAGACCTCCTGGCGGCATTGACCGTCCAGGATCGAAAGCGCTCTATCGTGCTCGCCTAACCGTTGCTGGTCGTCCAAAATCAAAATTGCCAACGAACGGCAGGCGTCGCTGCTGCCCGCTTGGCAGGTATTCTCAAGTACTTGGTTAGAGCGGACCAAATCGGGCTGGCCCAGCCCTTGCGTTTGCAAGAGACTAGCGAAGTCCATGCAAGCCGATAGATCGCCCAGATCGCACGCCTTTTCGTAGAATGATGCGGCCTTAGGAAAGCTCTTCGGTGATCCGCCCGCGCCAGCGTGAAACTTGCCGAGCTCACTGCAGCCCTTTGCAAGACCTGCATCGCAGGCATCGCCGTAAAGAATGGCGGCAATGTCTCCAACCTTCTCGACGCCTTCGCCGAGCAGGTACGCATCACCCGCCGCAATGCAGGCTTCAAGATCGCCCTTGCTGCAGGCCTTGCGATTGGCTTTTACCGCGCGCTTGGCGCGTTTCCATTCCTCATTACTGTACACTCGGTCAGAGAGTTTGCCGCTTCGTTGTTCCACTTCCGGCTCATCTGCATAGGCTGTCTGAGGTGACCAGATCGCGGCAAGCAGGAGGATCACAGTGCCAAAAGCGGCCTTCCAAATCGGCGTATGCATCGCATGTCCCCCTGAATTTGCCGCTAATCCATCAGAGTTACGTGCATCGGTCAAGCTGGGGGATAGATCTGGTCAGCGACTATCGCCCTGGTGGAGCGATCAGAGATCATCGGTCCAAAGCCTCTCCATCATCCAATAGGTAAAGGACGCGCTCCATGCGATCAGCACCAGGCCGTTGAGCGCCTCTATGCCTGAAACGATCCGCGTTGGGCCCACTGGGACAATGTCGCCAACGCCCAAGGTGGTGTAGCATGTAATTGAAAAGTAGAAATAATCAGTCATCAACAATGGGGTTTCGCTGCCCTGTATGACGATCTCGCCAAACCCAAATTCCTGCATCGCGTAAAACCCGAACGCATAGAGCATGACCTCCACCAAATGGACGCAGAACAGGGCGAGCAGCACCACAAGCAGAGGGCGTTTGAACATGCGCACCTCGTCGTTCAAGCGCGCCGCGAGCGTCTTCAAAACGACGAAATGCAGGAAGATTGTGCCGACCACCAAAATCGCGGCGACTGCCAAAGCAGCTATCATACCCCCTCCTTTGATCGCTCTTCACACGGCCAGATTGCACGCGAACAAGAGCATGCTACAGCACTTTGATGGAAGTCGACAACTCACTCGCACTTGGGTTCGCCGCGCCGCCGCGCATCCTCTCAATCGGCGTGACGGGTCACCGCGAAGGGAACCCTGCCTTCAGCGACAATCGCGCGGCTATCGAACAGGCAATCGCTGCGTTGTTTGCGGGGCTTAAGGACAAGGTCGCATCTGCTCCTGAGACGAATGCAGAGCTTAGAGTGGTCACCAATCTTGCCAATGGCTGCGACCTTATGGCGGCACAGATTGCGGCGAAATTGGATGCTACCGTCATCGCGCCGTTGCCATTTGGGACCGAGGTAAACCTTGCCCTCAACATGCTCAGCACCAATTGGCAAGCTGCCACTTTGATCGCAGACGGACAGGAGCCGGAAGACAAAGCGGAGGCCGCGAATTGGCATGCACTGAGGGCTGCGCACGCGCAGGCAAACTGCTTTGAACTGTGTGACCAGGATAAGACCTTAAAGCACTATCTCACGCGTCTTACCGGCGATGCGCAGGATCACAGGCTTCTGCTGGAATTCGAGAGTCTGATCGGCAAGCGGACAAAATTGGCGAGCCGCATCACGGTCGAGCAATCAGACATCCTGCTGGCCGTTTGGGATGGGACCTCGCCAACGGCGATGGGCGGCACACGCGACACAATGGCGGAGGCTTTGGCCGCTGATGTTCCCGTGATTTGGCTCGATGCGCGTGATCCAGAGAGGCTGTGCTGGCTTGAGGATACAGGCGATTTGATGGTCTCTCACGACCATGCCATTTCAACAGATGTTGCTGGCATGATCGATAAAGTCTGCGCAAATATTGAAGAGAACTGGCAGCAGGCCGATCTGGCAAAAGAGCAATTGAACGCGGGCTCCTGGCGATCCCACTCAAAGCGCCGCTTTCACGCCTATCGCCGGATTGAAAAGATGTTCTCCGGCGAGGGGGCTCCGTTCGCCTCGATCAAGCAGAGCTACGAAACACCTGCCGAAGCGGCGAAAGGCGATGAGCAATCGATGATCGCAGCGACGTCTGATTTGCTGCAAGCCGATCAGGAATTGGCGCAATCGCTGGCGACTTCTGTGACGACCCGGTTCGCGGCCGCCGACGGAATTTCGACCTTCCTCTCGGACGCTTATCGCGGCGGCATGGTGGCTAATTTCTTGCTCTCCGCCGCAGCGATTGTCGCTGGCGCTGCCTATCTGCCGCTCGTTGATGCAGAGGGGAAATGGCCGTTTGCTTTGCTAGAGCTCACGCTGCTGCTGACGATTGTCGCGATCACCATCGCCGGTGTGCGCGGACAATGGCACAGGCGCTGGTTCCAAACGCGGCGGGTTGCAGAGTACCTACGCCACGCACCGATGATGGTGACGATCGGATGCAGCCGTCCGCTTGGACATTGGCCGTCATCGCCAGATACTTGCTGGCCAGAGCTCTACGCCCGCGAGGTGATCAAAGGAGCCGGTCTGCCGCGCCTTAAAGTGACGCACGACTATCTAAATAAGCACTTGAAGGAAGTGGTCCGGCCCTTCCTCATCGCGCAGCAGGAATACCACCGCAAAAAGGCACTTCGGCTCGAGCGCGTGCACCACAATCTCGACCGCATGTCAGAGGCCTTGTTCATCCTCGCGATCATCTCGGTCAGCGCTTATCTGCTGCTAAAATTTGGCGCGTCACTAGGCGTGCTGAGCGGCGCGGTGCCTAGCAGTGTCAGCAAACTAACCACGTTTCTAGGTGTGGCCTTCCCCACCTTAGGCGCCGCGATTGCCGGCATTCGCTATTTCGGCGATTTTGAGCGATTTGCCGCAATGTCTGATGTCGCATCGACGAAATTGGGGCGCCTCGTGCGGCGCTCTGACCTGTTGCTTGCTAGTTCGCAAAGCGATGTAAGCTATGACGACTTCGCCGACCTAACCCGCAAGATCGACGATGTCGTGACCGACGAAATCGCGAGCTGGCTATCAATCTTTGGCACGAAGAAGATATCGGTCCCGGTCTGAATTCGTTGCAGCGCGATCCGAGTTCCAATCCGGAGCCATTAGTTAATGTCCCGACATAGAAAACTCAAACCGCGCGGTTGATCAGCGTTTCAAGGTACTCCTGCCGTCCGGAAATTGGTTTCGGATTAAGCTCAGCCTTCACCGCGTGGTCTGCCACATCAGCCAGGCTCATTTCGCCGCTCATAATCTGGTTGCCGATACCGGTTTTCCAGCCTGCGTATCGGTTTGCAACGAAGTTATCGAGCTCGCCGTCTTCGATTATCTTTGCCGCTGCCAGCAGCGATTGGGCGAGCACATCGACCCCGCCGATATGCGCATAGAACAGATCTATCGCGTCGACCGATTGCCGCCGGACTTTCGCGTCAAAATTGAAACCGCCCGTTTCAAAGCCGCCGCCCTTTAGCAAGTGATACATCGCCAGCGTCATCTCGGGCACATTGTTGGGGAACTGGTCTGTGTCCCAGCCATTTTGCGGATCGCCGCGGTTAATATCGACTGACCCCATAATGCCGTAAGCATTGGCTGTCGCAATCTCATGCTCAAAGCTGTTGCCAGCCAACGTGGCATGATTGCCTTCGATATTGACCTTTATCTCGCCTTCCAGCCCATAATGTTTGAGGAAGCCGTAAACCGTCGCGGTGTCGCGGTCATACTGGTGCTTTGTTGGCTCGTGTGGCTTGGGCTCGATCAGGATCGTGCCTTCGAAACCGATCTTATGTTTGTGCTCCACCACCATGTTCATGAAGCGGCCGAGCTGGTCGAGCTCTTGTCCGATATCGGTATTGACGATCGTGTCATAGCCTTCGCGCCCGCCCCACAGGACGTAGTTTGCGCCGCCTAGACGGTTGGTGACCTCGAGCATGGAGCGGACTTGATGCGCGGCCCAGCCAAACACATCTGGATCTGGATTGGTCGCACCACCAGCGGCATAGCGCGGATGGCTGAAGAGGTTCGCGGTGCCCCACAGAAGCTGCGTCCCGGTCTCCTCGATTTTGCCCGCCATTTTGTCGGCGATGGCGTCCAACTCGCGGGTGTAGCTGGCCAGGCTATCGTGATCTGCCATCGCATCGACATCGTGGAAACAATAGAAGGGCGCACCCAGTTTGGCGAACATATCAAACGCTGCATCGAGCTTGATCTGCGCCAGTTCCGCAGTCACTGGCTCGCCGGGTTTCCATGGCCGGTCAAACGTTCCTGCACCAAAGATGTCGTGTCCCGGCCATGCGAAGCTGTGCCAATAGCAGACCGCCCAGCGCAGATGATCACGCATAGATTTGCCCAGCACCTGAGCATCTGCGTCGTAGTAGCGATAGGCGAGCGGATTGCGTGTGTTTGCACCTTCAAAAGGCACGGTTGGAAGGTCAGCGAAATAGCCCATCAGATGTCTCCAAAACTGGATTTGAGAATGGGGTAGAGCGAGCGAAATAGACGCTGCCTCTCTCCCGAATGAGGTTGCGGTGAATATTGCGCCTGCACCGGCGGTTGAGTGCAGACTTCTGCGACCGGTTCTTTGGTGATTGCCAGGCGAGCAAGTCGGGCTGCTCCGCTTGCGGGGCCAACACTCGAACCATCGCGGTAAGTGAGCGGAGTTTGCAAAATATCGGCCAAGAGCTGCGCCCAAAAAGGTGACCGCGCGCCGCCACCGATTACCGACATTTCAGCGGGGGGCGAGGGCATGGCGTGGAGGCCATCACTGAGGCCGAAGGCGACGCCTTCGAGCACCGATCTGATTAGCTCTGCTGGCCCGGTCTCGTGGGTGAGGTTGAAGAAGACGCCCTTGGCCGCCGGGTCATTGTGCGGCGTTCGTTCGCCGGAAAGATAGGGGAGGAACAGCGGAAGCTGGTCTTGATGGACTGTGCTTGCCTCTGCCGCTTTGAGCGCGCTTTCGACATCGCGAAATTGGGTCAGCCGCACCGCCCAATCGAGACATGCGGCGGCCGATAGCATGACGGTCATTGTGTGCCAACGGCCTGGCAGCGCATGGCAAAAGGCGTGCAGGCCGCTTGCCGGATTGGGTTCAAATTTTGCGCTCGCCGCGAAAATCACGCCCGAAGTGCCGAGGCTAAGGAAGGCATCGCCCGGTTCGGTTACGCCTGCTCCAACCGCGCCCGCCGCTTGGTCGCCGCCGCCGCCCGCCACTGGGACGCACGGCAGGCCGAGTTCGTCGGCGACTTCGTGGTTCAGGGTGCCCGATATTGCATCACCCTCGATAAGGGCTGGCATGTGACTTTCGTTAAGGCCGGTCGCTTCAAGCATGGCTGGCGACCAGCGGCGGCTTCCCACATCCAGCCACAATGTGCCCGATGCATCAGACATCTCGGTGACTTTCTCGCCAGTCAGCAAGAGGCGAAGGTAGTCCTTTGGCAGAAGGACTGTCGCGGTTTGCTCAAAGACCGCTGGCTCATTCGCGCGCAGCCATGCGAGTTTAGGGGCGGTAAATCCGGGCATGGCAAGGTTGCCCGTGTGCTGCTGAGCAAGCGCATCAAGATCGCCGCATTCAGCCGCGCTGCGGCCGTCGTTCCACAAAATCGCCGGACGGAGCATTTTGTCATATTTGTCGAGCAGAACTGCGCCGTGCATCTGCCCAGACATGCCAATCCCGCGAACTTGGCTGCGCAATGCACTTCGCAGTCCGCCAATCGCAATCTTGGTCGCTTCCCACCAATCATCGGGGTTTTGCTCAGACCACAGGGCTTGCGGGCGCTGGACCGTTAGAGGCGCAGTGTCTTGTGCCAGAACTGCGCCTTCGTCATCGACGATTACGGTCTTTACACCGGAGGTCCCGAGATCAATGCCAAGCCACATCAGATGGTCTCCTGCAAAGCAAAGCGGCATTCGATTTCCATGCTTTCACCGGGGAGAAGCATCTTAAGGCCTGTCTTATCATGGCTCAGGCTGCTGTTCACCGCATCGGGAACGTGGCTGACGGGTTCGACGCAGAAGAAGTCTTCTCCAGCCGGGCAATAAACATGGGTGAAGGGCAATTTGGCGGACGGGTGCATGGTTAGCCGGTGCGTAGGCCAAGCGATCTCGATCACATCGCGGCGCCCGGTGTAGCAATTGTCCAATGGCGGTCCTGTGAGCCATTCAGGCTGGTTTGAGAGCGTGCGGTGCGAGCTTGGTAGCCGGTCAGCTCCATTCTCCCACAAGCCGCCGATATCTGCTCTAAGCCGTGCGCCTGCCCTTGGGAAATATGGGTGCAGGCCCAGTCCAGCGGGCATCGGTGTTTCTGCCAGATTTGTAATCGCCATCTTGTGGAGATAACCATCGGCGCGAGCTGTGATTTCTTGGCGCGCTTCAAAGCTCCATGGCCACACCGCGCCGTCATGATGCAGCGTCAATATCGCGCTGCTAGAGGAGCTTTGTGTGACCGCCCACGGGCTAACCCAGCCAAGACCGTGCAGGGCGTGCTCCGGGTCAGCGTCCTTGTGCAGTAACGGGATCGAACTGGTGCCCGAGCCGACTGGCAGTTGGCCATGCGCGATCCTGTTGCAGAACGGGACCATCGGGAAGCTTGCGAGCGCAAGCGGATCGCTGCCACCAGTATAAGGCCTGAACACATCATGCCCTTGCCAGGCGAACGCGGCGATCCCCCCGCCGAGCCAAGGCGACAGGCTGAGCTGGGTTGCTCCGCATGTCAGCTCTAGCAATTGCATGACGAGCTGCCTTTTGCCTGTGCCGGTTGCATCTGTGGAGCGCCGCCATGTTCAGCAGGAAGAGGCACAGCCTTCCCCATCTTAGCCCTCCATTGCCTCAAGTTCTTTGCCAGCTGTCTCTGCGACCATCTTCGCTACGAAGATCACGGAAAGGAGCGCGGCAAGGGCATAGAAGCCATAAGTAATTGGCAGGCCAACATTGCTCAGGAGCCATGGGAAGCTCATGATGATAAGGAAGTTTGCCGTCCATTGAGCGAAGCCGGAAACCGCCAATCCAGAGCCGCGGATTTGATTGGGGAACATCTCGCCCAGCATGACCCACATTACCGGCCCCCAGCTGAAGTTGAACGCGACAACATAGGCGTTGGCGGCAATCAAAGCGGCGAGGCCCGCGCCATCGGACAGGACCAGTTCTCCATTGACCAGTGAGCCTGATGCGAAGGCCAGAGCCATGACGGTGAGGCCAATCGCCATTCCGACTGACCCGATCAGCAGCAATGGTTTGCGCCCAATCCTGTCGATCAATGCGATTGCCAGGAAGACCGCACCGATTGAGAGAGCGCCTGACAAGACATTGATCTTGAGAGCGTCATTTTCCGTAAAGCCAACCGCCTGCCAGAGCACAGCACCATAGTAAAACACGATGTTGATGCCCACGAGCTGTTGGAAGGTTGCGAGCCCAACACCTACCCAAACAATGGTCCGGATCTTACCAGTTTGGCTGGAGATAAGGTCCGATAGTCTTGGTTGGTGATCTCCGGCGAGGCTGTCGCGAATTTCTTGGAGTTTGGCGGGAACATTGGCGTCCCCAAGCAACAGGCCGAGGGTCAGTTTCGCCTGTTGTTCACGCCCTTTTGCGACCAGGAATCGCGGGCTTTCAGGGATGAAAAACAGCAGAATCAGAAATAAAGTGGCGGGCAGCAATTCTGCCCAGAACATCCAGCGCCATGCCTCAAATCCGCCCCAGACCTGCTCTTGGCTGCCGCCCGCAAACTCAGCGAGAAAGTAGTTGGAAAGAAACGCGGCGGTCAGGCCGATGATGATCATCACTTGCTGGATTGATGACAGCCGCCCACGCTTATCTGCTGGGGCGACTTCGGAGATATAGGCCGGTGCGATCACACTGGCCGCGCCAACCGCTAGACCGCCGATTATGCGCGCGATGACGAAGGTGGTGGCATCGCCAGCGATCCCAGAACCCCATGCGGATACGATAAAAAAGACCGCTGCAATCAAGAGTACGGCGCGCCGTCCGATCTTGTCAGACAAACGGCCAGCGACGAACGCGCCAACTGCGCAGCCGAGCAGCATAGAAGCGACATTGAAGCCGGTGCCGACGCTGGTCGAATTGAAAGCGTTTTGCAGGCCGTCGACGGTGCCGTTGATTACTCCGCTATCGAATCCGAACAAAAACCCGCCGAGCGTCGCCACTGATACAATCAGAAAGACAAAGCGCGCGTTCTCCGTTGTTGCCTTACTGTCCACCAGAATCCTCTCCCAAAGATATTATCGAGAAGTATGTTAGCGGTAACGAAAAGAATGTCCAACCCAAACTTATGGATTGGTAGGGGCGGATGAGCCACGCTCGATCAGGCGGCATTCGTGCGTGTGCTGAAACCGGTGTTCCGCACTGGCTTGCTCGCCCTGACCAACCTTGCTCAACACCAAGTTGAAGGCGGACTTCGCCATCGCACTCACGGGTTGATCAATGGTGGTCAGTTCTGGCCAGACGGAAATCGCAGACGGGCTGTTGTCAAAGCCAACAACGGTTAGTTCTTCGGGCACTGACAGGCCATGCCGATGCGCGACACCGATGGTCGCAGCGGCCATATCGTCATTGCTCGCGAAAATTGCACTGGGCCGGGGCGTGGATGTTAACAAGCGCTCTGCTGCGGTCACTCCGGAGCGGTAAGTGTAATGCCCCTCTGCCACCCAGTTTGGATCGATCTTGATTTGCGCTTCGGCCATCGCCTTGCGAAATCCACGCTCCCGCATAGTGCTCGACATTTGGTCTGGTGACCCTTTGATAAAACCGATGCTTCGGTGTCCCAACTCGATCAGATATTGGGTCATTGCTTTAGATGCCGTTTCATCTTCAATATTGATATCATTATGTTTTTGATCCACATTGCCATTGGCAACGGTCGCGACTGGTATGTCTAACTCTTCGAAGATCGAGAGAATTTCAGGCGCAGAAGATGTAGGCGGCGGCAGGATTACACCGGCAATACCAGCCTTTGCCAGACGCATGGCCGAGGCCACGTGGGCGGCTGGCGTGTTGTCATCGCAGATGTCGACGATCAAATGATTGTCGCTCGCCTGAGCCGCCTCCAAAGCGCCCCTTAAGAACCGCCCAAGATAGCTGTCTGACGGGTTGGCGTAGATCAGGCCAATATGAACATCGGCGCCCTTCGCTAAGCGCCGGGCCGAGCGATTGGGCTGATAATTGAGCGCGCTAACGGCCTTAAGGACATTCTGTCTGGTGGCGTCGCGCACACCACTTTCCGCGTTCATTACCCGCGATACAGTCATCGCCGACACGCCAGCTTGGCGCGCGACATCATCGATTGTTACCGTTTGCCGATTTCGCCGCCGTGTTCGTGCCATAGTGTCCCTCGCTGATAGTGACTAGCGGTCAGTGAGGGGCATTGCAATGCTGAGCCTTCGACGTATGATAGCGCTATCATTTTGAGAGGTGAGGGTGGTGATATGCGCATTTTTCTGAAGCGAGCGGCTTGCTGCGCTGCGGTTGTCGGATTGTTCGGGACCGTGGCTGCCTATCCGACTGCCGCGGTGAGCCAACAGGGCGCGAGCGTTGAGCTGGCGATTTACAAAGACGCGGGCGCTCCCATCGAAGGCCGGATCGAGGATCTGCTGACGCGGATGACGCTGGAAGAGAAGGTCGCGCAAATGCTCACGATCTGGGAGCAGAAAGAGAAGGTGCAGACCCCGGAAGGCGATTTCGATCCCGCAAAGGCCAGCGCAAGTTTTCCCAATGGCATTGGTATGATCGCCCGCCCATCAGATTTTCGCGGCGTTGACCAATCGAACGCAGGCGATGCCGGAGCTTCGGCTGAGGGACGAAATCGCACAGCGCGCGAAACCGTCGACTATGTCAATGCGGCGCAGCGTTGGGCCATGAATGAAACGCGACTTGGCATTCCTATTCTCATGCATGAAGAGGGGCTGCACGGTTACGTCGCGCGTGGCGCCACCAGCTTTCCGCAGGCGATCGGATTGGCCAGCACCTGGGACCCCCGCCTGGTTGAGCAGGTCTACAGCGTAGCGTCTCGTGAAATGCGCTCGCGCGGGGCGCAGTTGGCGCTTTCCCCCGTAGTCGACATTGCCCGCGATGCGCGCTGGGGCCGGATCGAGGAGACCTACGGAGAGGATCCATACCTCGTTTCGGAAATTGGACTTGCGGCGATCCGCGGGTTCCAGGGAAGGGAACTGCCACTTGCCAACGACAAAGTGCTGGTCACTCTGAAGCATATGACGGGTCACGGACAGCCGGAAAGCGGCACTAATGTCGCGCCAGCAGAACTGAGCGAACACACTTTGCGAACCTACTTCTTTCCGCCGTTTGAGCGGGCGGTGAAGGAAGCCAACGTGCTCTCGGTGATGCCGTCCTATAATGAGATTGGCGCTGTGCCGAGCCATGCCAATGGCTGGCTGCTCAACTCGGTTCTCAAGGAAGAATGGGGTTTCAAAGGGGCGGTGGTGAGCGACTATTTCGCGATACGTGAAATGGTCACCCGCCATCAAATGCTCGAGGATGCAGAGCAAGCCGCAGAACGCGCCATCAAAGCGGGCGTAGACAATGAGATGGCCGATGCGGACACGTTTCTCACGCTGCCCGACCTTGTGGCGCAGGGGCGGGTTGATGTCGCTCTGATCGATGAAGCGGTCCGCCGTATCCTGAGGCTGAAATTCACCGCTGGCATGTTTGAGAACCCCTATGCCGATGCGGACTATGCAGAGCGGATTGAGGCCAATGACGAAGCTATTGCGCTCGCTCGCGAATCTGCGCGCAAATCGATGGTCTTGCTTAAAAACGACGGCCTGCTGCCATTGAGTGCGGACGGAATCGACAAGTTACTCGTCGTCGGGACACATGCGAAAGACACGCCGCTTGGCGGCTACAGCGATATTCCTCGCAAAGTTGTGAGCGTGCTTGATGGGCTGGAAAGCGCGGCCAGCGGGGAATTCGAGGTCGCATACTCCGAGGGTGTTCGGATCACGGAAAGCCGGGTCTGGGCGGCTGATCCCGTCGATCTCGTTCCCGAAGAAGAGAACCGCCGTTTGATCGCAGAGGCCGTCAAGGCGGCCGAAGATGCTGACGTCATCGTCATGGTCATCGGCGGCAATGAGCAGACCAGCAGAGAAGCTTGGGCAACGACGCACCTTGGGGACCGGACCGATATCACCTTGGTCGGTCAGCAAATGGACCTGGCCCGCGCAATGCTGGCCACGGGCAAGCCGGTGGTGGCGGTGCTGCTCAATGGCCGTCCGCCATCGATTGTCGAGCTAAACCAAAAGGCCCCTGCGATCATTGAGGGCTGGTACCTTGGCCAAGAGACCGGGAATGCGGTCGCCGATGTCTTGTTTGGCAAGTCCAATCCCGGCGGCAAGATGCCGGTCACAGTCGCTCAAAATGTTGGGCAACTCCCAGTGTTTTACAATCACAAACCCCAGGCACGGCGCGGCTATTTGTTTGCCAGCAAAGAGCCTTTGTACCCCTTTGGCTTTGGCCTCAGCTATACGAACTTTGACATTTCCGCGCCGCGAGTGGTGGGCGAGGCGCATTCAACTTCGGATACCGTCGGGGTCGAGGTTTCAGTCAAGAATACGGGGCAGGTTGCGGGCGACGAAGTCGTGCAATTGTATCTGCGAGACGTCCATGCCTCGGTCACCACCCCGGTGAAGCAGCTGGTCAGATTTAAGCGCGTCACTCTGCAATCAGGCGAGGAACGCGCCCTCCACTTCGATCTCAAACCAGCCGATTTCAGCCTCTGGAACGACAGGATGGAGCGGGTGGTAGAGCCGGGTAAATTTGTCCTGATGGCGGGCGGCAACAGCCGTGATGTGAAGCAGGCAGAGCTGATGTTGGCGGCAGACTAAGGAGATGCTTCACTAGGCATTCGACACGCGGTCTTTTGTGGTTGGGACGTCTCGGTCAAGAAGGTCAGGCCCGAAAGGTGAGCCTGCGACGTGTTTTGGCCATTTTAGCCGATCTCTTCACCTTACTTCGAATACTTCTGCTTCTTAAACGGCTTTCCAGGCCCATTAGCGGCATTTTGGTGCGCAGCTGCCTTGCGCGGCCCTTTTGCCGCTCCAGCGCCCTCATTTCGAGGTTTTTCTCAAAGCTCTCGCTTTTTCGGTCGTCGCCGCCTTTGCGGAATTTCTTGGGTTTGCCCTTGTTTTTCTCTTTGCCGCCATGGGCGGGCTTCGCCTTAACGCGTGGTCCGCGATCGCTGTCGCGCGGGCCTGAGTGAGACTTGCGATTGCGCCTAGCGGTGTCACGCGGGCCGTGATCAGACGCTTCGATTAGGATGTTGTCCTGGTCGTCACCACTATCGCTGACAGAGCCGGCGCTGCGCTCGATAGCGGCGGCGAATTTGTCGGCTATGGTGCGCGGAATTTGGAAGAACGTCTCGCTTTGGCCGATGCGGATCGCTCCGATCTCGTTGCGCGTCACGTGCCCGCGGCGGCAAATCAGCGGCATGACCCAGCGCGGGCCAGCGTTTTGCCGACGCCCAATATTCATGCGGAACCAGACGGTGTCCTCGAAGCCCGGGCGATGCGTGTCTTTCTGGGCTGCGCGGCGGGCCTCTGGGGTGTTTTCGATCAAATCTTCGGGTTCAGGCAGCTTTGAACGGTGCGCTTGCACCAGCATGGCTGCTATCTCTTCGGGCGTGCGCTCGGCTAGGAGTTTGCTCGCAAGCTCCTGATTAGCTTCATCCATTTCGATCGGTTGGAGCAATTTCTCGAGCAGACGCTCATGATCCTTGGCCCGGATCGCCTCCGGGCGAGGGGCGTCGGTCCAATTGGCTTCAATTTTGGCCGATTTCAGCATGGAATCGACCCTGCGGCGGCGGGAAAACGGCACGATAAGCACTGCCGTACCCTTCTTGCCTGCGCGCCCGGTGCGGCCAGAACGGTGCTGAAGCGCCTGCGCATCGCGCGGAATTTCGACGTGGACGACTAGGCTGAGAGTAGGAAGATCGATCCCGCGCGCGGCAACATCTGTGGCCACGCAGACCCGCGCGCGCTTGTCGCGCAGCGCCTGAAGCGCTTGATTGCGTTCTTGCTGCGAGTGTTCCCCGGAAAGGGCAACAACGGCAAATCCGCGTTCTTGCAAGGTGGCGTGCAAATGACGAACCTTGTCCCGTGTCGCACAGAAAAGGATCGCCGTTTCCGCCTCGTGATAGCGGAGCAAGTTGACCACTGAGTTCTCAATTTCAGTCGGAGAGACGGTGATGGCCTGATACTCAATATCGCCATGACCGCGCTGCTGACTGATGGTGGCAATCCGCAGGGAATTGATTTGATAGCGCCGCGCCAAGGCTTCAATTGGGCGCGGCATTGTCGCAGAAAACAATAAGGTACGGCGCGAAGTTGGTGTCGCGTCGAGGATGCTTTCGAGTTCCTCACGAAAGCCCATGTCGAGCATTTCGTCGGCTTCATCGAGGACGATGGTGGCCAGCGCAGAGAGGTCAAGCGCGCCGCGTTCCAAATGGTCGCGGAGGCGGCCGGGCGTGCCGACAACGATGGTTGCGCCCGCGCGCAAAGCGCGGCGTTCTTGCGATGGGTTCATCCCGCCAACGCAGGTTGCGATGCGCGCGCCAGCCTTGCTGTACAGCCAGCCGAGCTCGCGGCTCACCTGAAGCGCAAGTTCGCGCGTCGGTGCAATAACGAGCGCCATCGGTGAGGGTGCGCCGCGCAAGGCACCGTTTTCGTCAAGCAGTTCGCCCGCCATAGCTAGGCCGAATGCGACCGTCTTGCCAGAGCCGGTTTGCGCGGAGACGACCAGATCTCGGCCAAGTGCGTCAGGCTTTAGCACCGCCTCTTGCACAGGGGTTGGGGCATCATAATCGCGTTCTGAAAGGGCCGCCTGCAGGCAGGCTGGAAGGTCTGGAAAACTCATGAATTGATCTCAAATGCAGATGCGCGCAGAGGTGCGCGCAGCGGCCCTGATTGGCCGGTTAAATGGGGATTGTGGGTAATGGGCGCACGGCGCCCGCAATCTGTTGCGCCTGCCCATACGCGCCTTCGCGGCGTTTGGCTTGCAAAAACTTCTTTCGGCGTCGTCTTGCAGGAAATACGAGCGCGCTGAACGCAAATTTAGGCGCGAAACGCGCTATTGCCAGAAATCACATAAGAAGATAGATATAAATGTTTGAATAAAATAGTTAAATTTGTCTATTTTGATGCGAGAGTACTGGTAACGGAGCCTGACGCGGTAACGGGCATAAAAAGACCCTCAGCAGTGGGTGTGATTTGGCCATGAGATAGGTCTGAGATATCAAACGACAGATTGAAGTCACCCGCCTTAATCGACCTCACACCTTCCTTAGCTTTCCCAATCACTGAATTGTAATCATTGCTGAAGTCCTCAACCAACGATCGCTCGATTTCCTGCTTTACTTCATCGCTGGCCATGATCCGAACCAGCAAATCTCCGACTGCTGTGTCCATGTCGCCGAACACTTGCAGGTCTTCGATCCGGACGACCTGGCTGTCTGGTTCGCTCACTGGCAATCCAGTCAACCAAATGGTCCCTTTCGCTCGTCCCCAAATTCGGTCCGTCAAATTACCAATAGGCTCGACCTGAGCCTCAATCCCAACCGCCAGCCTGCCGCCTTCGGCTGCATAAAGTGTGACGTTTTCAAATTCGAGATCGAGCTGGCCGAGTTCTTCTTTTGCGATGCCGCGCTCTGCCACTCGTTTGAGCGCGCGCAGGATCACCGGTTCAAGCTGATCGTAATTGGCGAGCACAGGCAGGGTGACCTCAAAACCGGTGTCGCGAGTGATGCCAGCATTGCTGCCCAGATTTTTGCGCTCCGGCACTGCTGGCTTATCGCCAACGAAAATTCCTAGCTTCGCGCGCAGCATAGCCTGAGCAGTGACACGGCGAGCGGATACACGCAGATTGCCCGCGCCGATCGCAGTGGGGTTGAGCTGCATCCATACTGGCGGATTGTCCGCATTCAGCGACAATGTTGTGAAACCTTGATTCCAGAGCTGGGCCACTTGCGGGCGCAGATTAAGCGCTGAAAGCTCACGTTCGAGAGTTTTCTCTGCTTTCGCGAGAATGGGGGCGAGTTCAGCATTGGCGCGCCGGGTAAAACGGATGCGTTGTCCCAGAACATCGATCCCAGGCTCCTTAGACCATTGATAAGAAACGCGAACATCGGGCTTTAAGCGCCAATTCTGCGCGATTGCGACCCGCGCAGTCAGCCGAACGTTGGCTGCAGCCGTCGCGGTCTCACGCTTGATGATACCTCCGACATCGCGTGCCTGAATTTCCGCTGCGACCGGGAAACTGACGCTCAGGGTGTTGCCGCGCCCGGACAGGCGCATTGGTCCGCGCCGAATTTGCCCGACCAGCTGGCAGCTGATTTTTGGGGTTCGCCCGATTTCCCTACCAAGCACCCGGATGGTTTCGCGCGGAATGCACTCCTCGATCTGCTCATCGATCGTGTAAAGCGTGCGGGGCACCTCGCGCTCGAGCGAGCGGCGGATCGTTTCCAATGGAACGCCGAGTTCTGTGACCAAGACTGATTCTTCGGTCGGATATTGCGCCGCTGGCTCCATCCGGGCCGGGGCAGGGGCCTCAACAATCCGAATGTGGAACCAAATGAGATAGGCGGCAACAACGCCGATCAAAGCGACGATGAAGCCAAGCAAAACCAAAAGCTTATGCTTGGTCTGCATGCTTCCAGCCCGGCCCAAGAGCGATTGAGTGTCTGCGGTCCCCATTTCCAGCGATTGTAAGCGGTTTGAGCGCGCAAGGCCACTGGCGGCGTTAGTCGCGCTGAAAAAGTCGCGCAAACGCCAGATATCAGGCGAGTTTTGGTAAATTCCGAGTGAAGATCCGGCTCAAAGCGCTGAACGCCAGGTTAACCGCGTCGTTAAAGTGTTAAATCTTGTTTCAAATGGCAGGAAACCGCCGTTTTTCGCCGACTCCAAACAGTTCGTTAACCATTACTGCGTATTTGTCCTACGTATGAATACACAGAACCCATTTAAGCCCGCTTTGGCTAACACGTTCACCTCGGCTCTCGCCCTAGGTGCATTTTCACTCATTGCAGTGGCTCCGGCGCATGCCGCAGGGGTCGATGCAGGCACGCTGATCGAGAACACCGCGACGGCGACCTACGAGGACGGGAATGGCCCGCAAACGGTCGATTCCAACACCGTCACGGTGCTGGTCGATGAATTGCTCGATGTGACCGTCACCTCCCTGGACTCCGGTCCGGTGGGCACTACGCCTGGTGATGCGGTGCTCACGTTCGAGCTGACCAACCAAGGCAATGGCCCAGAGGCGTTTGAGCTGACCGCTGATCCAGCGGTCGCTGGCAACGACTTCGATACGACAATTGATGGCATTGCGGTCGATACGAACGGCAACGGTACATACGATCCGGGCGTCGACCAAATCTTGACGGGTCCAGAAACGACCGCTGTGCTTGATGCAGACGACACGCTGACGGTCTTCGTACTGGTCACCGTGCCTGCTGGCGCGACCGACACGCAAGAGAGCGATGTTGAGCTGACAGCGGAAGCGGTCACTGGCACGGGCGCACCGGGAACCAGCTTCTCTGGCCAAGGTGTGAGCGGCGGCGATGCGATCGTCGGCAGCACTGGCGCCGATGCAACCGCAACGGGTTCACTGCTGGTTGGAATCACAACAGTCGATCTCGTTAAGTCTGCGACCATCGCCGATCCATTTGGCGGTACCAGCGCGGTTCCGGGATCGGTCGTGACCTTCACCATTTCCGCTGAAGTCACCGGCAGTGGCTCTGTCGACGACCTGACGGTCACCGACGCGTTCCCGACCGACACAACTTACGTGCCCGGCTCTCTCACATTGGCAGGCGGCGCTTTGACCGATGCCAGCGGCGATGACGCGGGCGAGGCCAGCGCGACCGGGATCAGCGTCGATCTCGGCACGGTCGCGGGCGGCACCACCCAGGCAATCACTTTCGATGTCACCATTGATCAATAAGAAAATAGACAAGGGTCTGATACAATGAAACTTCTTGGACAAATTTGCGCAGCTCTGATGGTTATTGCCGTCCCAGCTGCTCCTGCAATCGCTCAAGGCAACCCAATTGTCTTGTCTGGCGACGTTATGGCTGTGAAGACCAGCACTGACGCTGCTGGAAACGAGCAGACCGAATTGGTTGAGCCCAATGTTATCGTACCGGGTGATCGTTTGATCTTCGGCACCGATTACAACAATTCTGGCTCTAAGACGGTGACTGACTTTGTCGTCACCAACCCACTCCCAGGCGCCGTTGCGCTGGCATCTGATGCTGACGCTGAACTGACCGTGTCAGTTGACGGCGGCAACACTTGGGGCGTGCTTAGCTCTTTGACCGTGACCGGCGAGGACGGCGCAAGCCGCGCTGCGCAGCACGGCGATGTCACACATGTTCGATGGACGCTTGCCTCGGTTGCACCGGGTGAAACGGGCCGTCTCGAATATCCAGCAATCATTCGCTGAACAGCGAAAGATAACCGCCAAGCCTTGCGGGCGGAATTCATGACGCAGGGCACACGCAGAGGAACTCCAACATGAGACCAACCACCCAATTGCTGGGTGCCGTCAGTGCGGTTGCGCTCGTTGCGATGAGCAGCGCGCCAGCTTTTGCTGAGGGAACCACAGCCGGTGACTCGATCACCAACAACGTCTCCGTAGCCTATCAGGTTGGCGGCGTTAATCAAACTGAAGCAACCGCGTCAGACACGTTCACGGTTGACCGCAAGGTCGATGTCGTTGTCGACTTCACTGGCACCAGCAACACCTCGGTGTCGCCTGGTGAGCAGAACGTTGTGCTCGCATTTGATGTGACCAACTTGTCGAACGACGTAGTCGACCTCGATCTGGCTGCGGCCTTGAACGCAGGTACAGGCGCGAACATCGCCAACTTCGAGATCTATCTCGATGCTGACGGCGACGGCGCATTGAGTGCAGCTGAACTGTCTGCTGGTCCGATCACCTTCCTCGACGAAGTCGCGGCTGATGATGGAACCGGCACTGAGACGGTCGAAGTCCTCGTAGTTGCCGATATCGGTCTTGCTGCGACGGATGGCGACACCTTTGACGTTGTTCTGACGGCAAATGCCTTCAACAGCGGCAATGTTGGCTCGCTCGGCACAACAGAACTGACCGATACTGCTGGTGCAAACACCGCAGGTGTGGACACGGTTCTGGCTGACGGTGCTGGTACAACCGATAGCGCCAACCAAGGCGACTTCTCGGATCTTGGTACATATGAAGTGGCTGCGGCTGCTGTCACTGTTGCCAAAACCAGCTCGATCATCAGTGATCCAGTGAACAACACGACCAACCCGAAAGCCATCCCTGGTGCAATTATCGAATATTGCATCACGGTAGCTAACGGTTCGGGCGCGGCGACTGCCACCAGCGTTAACGTGAACGACTTGCTGCCAGGCGATGTGACGTTTGTCCCAGCGTTCGGCATCTTCGTTGACGGCGATGCGGCTTGCACCGGCGGCGCCAACGGCGTCCCAGGCGGCGACGCTTCGTTTAGCGCGGGCACTGGCCCAAGCGGCGAAGACGAAGTCTCCGGTACGCTGAGCGATATTTTGGCTGGCCAAACGCGCTCGCTCTACTTCCGCGTCGAAATCGACTGATAGAGCGGACTTAGACTTTGCGTGTAGCCCTCTCTCTAAGCCGACTGGCAGCAGCACTTATGTTAGTGCTGCTGCCTTTCGTCGTGCTTGGGGAGGGGGCACGCGCGCAGTCTGCCACGACGACTACCAATACGATTACCAATATTGCCGAGGCGACTTGGCAGTTTAATGGCACCCCGGCGAGCACCAGCTCAAACGAGGTGACCATTGAGGTAACACTGCCGCCGCCTGAAATTCGTGCTCTTCGTTCCGCGCCTACTGGCGTGGTGGACCTCTCTTTCCAAGCGCCACTTTGCAATGTCGCTGGGCAAGGGGTGCAAGGCATTGGCGGTCCTAACCAAACTATGGTCCAAATCACAGGCGCAGAGCCCACAAGTGTGCTGCGTCCTGGCCAAGATCTGCTGTTTGAGGTTCAAGCAGCGGCTGCAAACGTCGATTCTGACGCGATTGACAGCCTAAATGTCGTGATCACCACCAGCTCTGGCGACAGAGAGACCGAAACGATCTTCGAAACTGGCCCAAATACGGGCATTTTCGTCGGTCAGATCCCAACACGCCGAGCACCGCCCGCTGCGGTTCAAGGTGATTGCCGCCTCAGCATTGCTGATGGTGAGATGATCCAGATTGCTGCTTCATTGGTCGGTCAAGACGATATCATCGTCCAAACCGACGTCGAGGTTCTGGCTGATCCGTTTGGCGTTGTGTTCGACAGTGAAACCGGTGAACCAGTTGATGGCGCGGTTGTTACTTTGGTTGATGATGCGACTGGTCTGCCAGCAATTGTGTTTGCCGAGGATGGTGTAACCACTTGGCCTTCAACGGTAATTTCTGGCCAACCGATCACCGATGGCGCAGGCAATGTGTTCCCGATGGAGCCAGGGGAATATTGGTTCCCGCTCACATCTTTGGGTCGATATCGCCTCATTATAGAGCCGCCAGAGCCATTCACAGCGCCGTCTGTGGTTTCGCGCGATGCGCTCGCGCAGCTGACCCCGCCTGATGGCCGCGAATTTGTGATCCAGGACGGCTCATTTGGCGGTTCATTTGAACTGGTTGATCCAACGCCGGTTCAAATCGACATTCCGCTCGACCGTCCGAGCCTTGAAATAGCGCTCACCAAAACGGTCTCTCGCGATCGGGTGCAGCCGGGCGATGTTGTATTCTACACGCTTACGGCGACAAATCCTGATCCTGCGCGGATTAAGCGTGATGTGACGCTGAGCGATGTTCCCTCATCCTCGCTGCGTTTTCGCCCGGATAGCGTCCGGATTGATGGCGCTGAAGATCCTGATGCGGTGACATTCACACCAGATGGCAGCGCTCTGTCGATTGCCTTGGGCGACATTGCCGCAGGTGCCTCACGCCGCGTAACATATGCGATGGTTGTTCGCGCAGACGCGTCTCCGGGACGCGCCGCGAACAATGCACAAACTATTGATTCACTTGGCCGAATTGCACGGGCAAGCGCCGTGATCGACATTGAGCGCGACGGTATTGCTGACCGCATGACAATCATCGGCCGCATCACCGCTGGCCCATGTTCGCTGCGCAATCCGCGCCGCGGCATTCCAGGTGTGCGCGTCATGCTCGAAGATGGCAGCTTTGCCATCACGGATGCTGACGGCCGCTACCACTTTGAAGGCGTCGTTCCAGGCACGCATGTGGTCCAAGCCTCGCGCATGACCCTGCCTGAGGGCTCGCGCTTCGTCGATTGTCATCGTTCAACCCGCAGCGCGGGCAACGCCAATTCGCGCTTCATCATCGGCCAGGGCGGCAGCCTGATGGTCGCAGATTTCCATGCGATCGTGCCTGAAGGCGCGCTCGAGCCGGTTGCACCTTTGGCTGAAACCACGCCAGAGGGCGCAATCGCACGCGAAATTGACGCTCAGGCCGCTTCTGATGCGCCTGCAGCGACCACAGCTCAGCTCACCGGTGGCGAAGACGCCCTGGGCGGCGGCGGCGCTCTACGGGCAGAGCGCCCGACGCTTGGCGCCGTTCAAGAACAAAGCACACCAGCGCTGTCGCCAGCGACCGATTGGATTGCATTGGGCGATGGGCCAGACGGTTGGTTGACCCCTGAAGTCGGGCACAACCCGCGTGCGCCGGCCATTCGCGTGGCTATCCGCCACCGCAAGGGCCAAAAGATCGTTCTGCGCGTCGATGGCGAGCCGGTGAACCCGCTCACCTTTGACGGCACGAAGAAGCCTCAGCGCGGTAAATTTGCCGTCAGCACCTGGCGCGGCGTCCCATTGGACGGCGAGCGCACTGTGCTGGAAGCGGATGTGATCAACTCCTTTGGCGAGATCAATGAGACGATCACCCGCGAAGTGTTCTTCACGACCTCACCTGCAAAGGTTCAGCTCGTGCCAGAACAGTCGCAACTAATTGCTGATGGCCGGACCCGTCCTGTCGTCGCTGTGCGCGTGCTGGACCGCAACAACCGTCCGCTGCGCGAAGGCGTCTCAGGCGAATTCATGCTGAACGCTCCCTATGAGAGCGCCGAGCAGATCGATCGCCAGCAATTGAACCAGCTGACCGGTCTTGCGCCAAGCTCAGCGCGCTGGGTTGTTAAGGGCAGCGATGGCATCGCGCACATCGAACTGGCACCAACCATGGTTTCCGGTTCGCTGCGGTTGGACTTCCGCTTTGACGACGGCGACATTGTTCGCACTCAGGAACTCGAAGCATGGATTGAGCCGGGCGATATCGAATGGACGATCATCGGTCTTGCTGAGGGCACTGTTGGCGCGAAAAGCGTTGCCGATAACATGGAGCGCGCGGGCAACTTCGCCAGCGATCTCGGCGATGATGCGCGCGTTGCGCTCTATGCCAAGGGCCGGGTGCTCGGCCGGTATCTGCTGACGTTGGCCTATGACAGCGCGAAACAACGCGAAGATCAGCGCGTGCTCGGCGCGATTGATCCGCAAGCTTATTACACAGTCTTCGCCGATGGTTCGAGCCGCCGGTTTGACGCGGCCAGCCGCGAGAACCTCTATGTCCGCATCGAGAGCTCGACTTTCTATGCGCTCTATGGCGATTTCGAAACGGGCTTTGATCAGACCCAGCTTGCACGCTACAACCGCACAGCAACTGGCCTGAAGGGCGAGGCTCGCTTTGGCCAAGTGAAAGCGCAAGCCTTTGCGGCTGAGATTTCAACCCGCCTTCGCCGCGACGAAATTCAAGGCCAGGGCATCAGCGGTCCATATCGCCTGTCGAGCCGTAGCATCCTCGCCAATAGCGAGCGCGTTACACTTGAGGTGCGTGATAGGTTCCGCTCTGAATTCGTTGTTTCTTCAAGAGAATTGTCTCGTTTTATCGATTATGATATTGATCTGCTGTCAGGAACGATCACCTTCTCTGAGCCAGTGCTTAGTCGCGACTTTAACTTAAACCCGCAATTTATTGTAATTAATTATGAAATTGATGGATTTGGTGAGGGTGAGCTGAATGCTGGTGTCCGTGTCGACTGGACGAGCAAGAGCGGCAACCTGCGTGTTGGCGCCAGCGCAATCACTGACAAGGGCGAGGGTGCCCGCACCAATCTGGGCGCAATCGATCTGCGCGCTCAGCTGGACGAGAACACCGAGCTGCGCGCTGAGCTTGGCCTGAGCCGCACCGAGGGCACAACCTCCAATGGCTGGTTGGTTGAGGCTCAGCACCAAACCGGCAAGCTTGACTTGCTGGCCTACGCCCGCTCGCTCGACGCTGATTACGGTGTTGGCCAGCAGAACGGCGCAGAGCAGGGCCGCCGCAAGTTTGGCGTCGATGGCCGTCTGCTGATCAGCGATGATCTCAACCTGGTCGCCAGCGTGTGGCAGGATGACAGCCTGACCGATGACAGCTCGGCGCCGTGCCGCTCAGCTGCAACTGGGCTACACCACGCAGAACACTGACCTTACCGTAGGTCTGGCGCATTTCAATGATCGCCTGGCCGATGGCACGCGCAACAAGTCGACTGTGGTCGAAGGCGGCATCAGCCAGCGTTTGCTCGACAACAAGCTGGAACTCAGCGCGACCAGCGCCATTGCTCTGGACGCGACCGAAAGCATTGATCTGCCGACCCGTCACCGGTTTGGCGCTCGCTATGCCATCACAAACGATATTCGTCTTGTCGGCCAGTATGAGATCGCCAATGGCGAGAACATCAATGCCCGCACAATTCGCGGCGGCATCGAAGTGACCCCATGGCAGGGCGCACAGGTCGTCACGACTTTGGGTCAGCAAAACATTGGCGAGCTCGGCAATCGCAGCTTCGCAGCCTTTGGCCTGTCGCAATCACTCCAAGTCAGCCCAGCGCTGACACTGGATGCAACGATCGACGGCAGCCGCACGCTGAACGGCGAACCGGCTGCGATCAATGTGATCAACCCTGATCAGCCTGTCGCCAGCGGCGGCCAGCTGACGGGCAATTCGCAGTTTGAAGACTTTACCGCCGTCACTCTTGGCGCTGCATGGCGCAAGGATCGCTGGAGTGCGACCGCTCGCGGCGAATACCGCGATGGCGAGTTTGCTGAGCGTAAAGGCCTTACCGTCGGCGCAATCCGTCAGCTCGGCCAAGGCAGCATTGTCGGCTCCGGCGCGACATGGACCGAAGCGACCGCTGAAAACGGCGCGACCACCGAGATCTTTGACGCAAGCCTCGCGTTTGCGCACCGTCCGGACTCATCTGAATTCGCGACCTTGGGTAAGCTTGAATATCGCAGCGACACCGTTCGCGGGGCGATCGCTGGTGAAGCGGGCGCGGCTGGCCGCACGGCTCTGACCGTGACCGGCGATGCGCGCTCGCGCCGTCTGGTTGCTAGCGTCTCGACCAATTGGTCACCAAGCGATTGGGACCGCGATGACAATGGCAATCTGCGCCAGACCCGCCGCGATGAACTCTCGCTGTTTGTGGGCGGCCGTTACAATCTCGACCGGTTCGAGGGCACAGAATTTTCTGGGACAAGTGTACTGGCCGGGCTTGATGCGCGCGTCGGTATCGGCGAGCGGTTTGAGATCGGTGCAACCACCACTGTTCGCGCAAACCTGGAAGATAATGTCACCAGTTTCTCATATGGCCCGCACATCGGCTTTGTCCCAGCGGACGGCATGTTGCTGACCGTGGGTTATAATGTCGAAGGCTTCCGCGACGAGGACTTCTCAGCGGCGCGCAACACCGACAAGGGCGTGTTTGCGTCGATCAAAGTGAAGTTCGACACCGACACATTCAGCTTCTTGGGGCTGGGCCGATGAGCGCTGTTGCAACCTTTAACGTGCGCGCCAAGCTCGTGCTGCTTGCGCTGATCGCGGCGGTGTTTGCGATTATGCCGAGCGCGGTTTTGGCTCAGGACGCCGATATCGATTGGGCCGATGCCGGGGTCGCTAGCTTTGGCGCTTGGCCCACCGGCACGGTCGTTACCGGTTCCGATGGGACCACCGCGCAGGTGGATTTTTCCGTCACAAATGACGGCGATGGCACTTTTGTTCCGGCCTTTGGTGGTGATTTCTTGGCCTTTTTTGCCGGTAATGTCGGCGCGTCAACATCTCCATTGTTGATGAGCTTTAACAACCAAGCTTTCGACCCGGACGACCGGATTGTCGTCACGATCACGCTCAATCGCGCCGTGTCCAATCTCAATTTCTCGATCAACGACATCGATAATGGTGATTTTTCCGACGCGGTGGAGGTCTATTACGATGACGACCTGACCGGGGCGTTCAGCAACGCAGCGACCAACACCGCTTTCTGGACGGCAGGTCCATCGGTGGCGCGTACGAACAATGCGACCGTCAACGGTTGGACTGGCATAGCCCCCTCTGACCAATTCACAACAAATGGCGACCTGACGTCTCGACTTTAACACGCAGCAAGTGCGCCGAATTCAGATCGTCTATTTCAGCAACAGCGGCACTGGCGATCCCGGCAACCAGTTCTCGACGATCTCCGATTTTGATTACGATGGTCTGACGGCTGACTTATCGCTTACCAAAACTTTGCTTGGCTCGCCTCCAAGCAATGGTGGTTTTGTGACGTGGCAATTGGTCGTCACCAGCGCGGCATCGTCCGAAGCTCCTGCCACTGGAATTGTCGTCGATGACAATCTCCCGGCCAGCTTCACCTTCGACGGGGCAAGCGGCGATGGCAGTTTCAACTCTGGGACAGGTGAATGGACCGTTGGCACATTGGCCCCAGGGGCCAGCGCGACGATCAACATTCAGGGGTTCATCGCTGCTGGAGCAGGCAGCACCATCACCAACACGGCAGAGATCATCTCTAGCAGTCTGACAGACCCGGACTCCACCGTGAACAACGGCGTGACGAGCGAAGACGACTTTGCCTCAGAGAGCTTTGTCGTCGCGGCCAATCCGCCCAGCACGCCGCCCGTATTGGCGTGCCCTGCGGGCCAATCGGTGTTCGATTGGGATGCAGTCGCATGGGCGGCGGGCAGCCTCAACAACAGCTATCCTTTGAGCAACTGGGGAACGATTGAGTTCGACATCGTCTCGACCGCGAACCTAACTTTCCGTGCATCATTTGGTGGCCAGACCCCGATTTTGACGACGGCAGTCTCTGGCGGCCTCAGCCCTCTTCAAGATGCTCTCGCATTCAATGCGGACAACAACAATCGCAGCGAAGAGGTTGTCACAACCGTTACCCTGCCGCGCGTCGTCACCGGGGCGCAGTTTACGGTGTTTGACATCGACCAATCTTCTACGTTCCAAGACCGCGTTACGGTATTTGGGCGGCTGAACGGTGTGGTCGTGAACGCAGTGCTGACCAGTGGAAACGCGAATACAATCAGCGGACCGTCCTTGATCGGCAGCGGAGGGGCGGGCGACACCACGAACAATGGTGACGGCACATTCACCTTCCTCGATCCGATTGACACAATCGTGATTGAATATGGCAGCGGCCCGGGCGCGCCTGTTGATCCGGGCAACCAGAGCATCGCGATCCATGATTTCACGTTCTGTACACCGGAACTGCCGAATATCTCGGTAACGAAGATCAGCTCGGTTATTTCTGATCCGGTGAATGGCACGACGAACCCTAAGGCCATTCCGGGCGCATTGATCGAGTATTTGATCACAGTATCAAACACCGGCCCAGGAGCGACAGACGCAGATAGCGTTGTCGTGACCGATGATAGTCCGGCAGACGCGAAAATGTGTTTGATTTCAGAGGCCAGTGGACCAGTCATCTTTACTGATCCGGGCTCTAATACTGGCCTGACGTACAGTTTTGGCAGCATTGGATCGGGATCAGACGATCTGGAATTCTCCGACACCGACGGTAGCGATTTTGGGTACACCCCAGTCGCGGATCCAGAAGACGGCTGCGACGGCGAAGTCACTGACTTCCGCTTGAGCCCCAGCGGCGCAATGGCTAAGCAACAGCACCTTCACGCTGCGCGTGCGCTATATCGTCGAATAATGGTGGTAAGTTCTTGGCTATGCATACGTAATGCGCGGCCTGCCCGATTGACCTGACATAGCCAGGGTATATGTCGCTGGTAATGGCCGCGACTTCAGACCTCTCCGATCCGCCATCCCTTGCTTCTTTGGCCGCGAGCGGAGCAGTCTCGCTGTTTCTCGATTTTGACGGAACTCTGGTTGAACTTGCTCCTAAACCTGATGCGATCGTTGTGCCGGAGGGGCTGGGACAGGGCTTGTCAGAGCTCGCCCGCCAATTGGATAATCGCTGCGCTCTGGTGAGTGGGCGGTCGATTGCTGAGCTTAGACACTACATTGGTGCGGCGCAGCTGGCCTATGCGGGGTCTCACGGCGCGGAAATGCTGGATGCTGATGGCGCATTGTTGCGGGCTCAGGATCACGGCCTTCCCAGCGCTATTGAGACGGCGCTGAAGGCCTTCGCTGATGAGCATGATGTCGCATATGAAGAGAAGCCGCATGGCGGCGCACTCCATTATCGTAGCGCGCCCGAAAAGGCGGAGCTCGTGCATGGTTTTGCCGAGGAGCTCGCAGCTGAGCATGGCTGGCGCGCACAAAGCGGCAAATGCGTGGCAGAGCTCGTCTCTCACGGAGCAAGCAAGGGCGAGGCGGTGCTTGCGTTCATGCAAACACACCCCTTTGCCAGATCACGGCCGATCTTTCTTGGCGATGATTTGACCGATGAGGCAGGGTTTGAAGCCTGCCAGAGCCTCGGCGGGATTGGCATCATCGTCGGCGAGCGAGCAACAAATGGAGCAGAAACTATGGCGCAATTCGCTTTGCCAGACGTGGCCTCTGTGCATGATTGGCTTGGACTATGAATAACCCAATCGGGCATGTTCCCAATCTCGAACTTTGGCCAATCGGCAATTGTCAGGTCTCCGGTCTTATCGACAAAACCGGTGCGCTGGTGTGGGGCTGTGTGCCGCGCGTTGATGGCGATCCGGTTTTCTCAGCTCTGCTCAACGGTGATCAGCGCGATGCCGGGATTTGGCGGTTCGAGCTGGAGGGTCAGGTCAGCTCGGCGCAGGAATACATCCGCAACACGCCGAACCTCGTCACGACTTTGACGGCGGATGATGGCAGCGCGGTCGAAATTCTCGATTTCTGCCCTCGTTTTGAGCGGTCTGGGCGAATGTACCGGCCGGTTTCCTATGTCAGGATTGTCCGCCCCATAGCCGGAACGCCGCGGATCAAAGTCGTGCTCAACCCGACCAAGAATTATGGCGCAGAGCTGGCTGAAACCACGCACGGCACCAACCACATCCGCTATATCGCGGGTAAGCAGTCGCTGCGCCTGTCGACTGATGCGGCGGTTGGATACATTCAGGAAGGCCGCGCCTTTCGCGTTGAGGCGGACACACATTTCTTCCTAGGCCCGGATGAGCCCTTTGTTGGGAACTTGCGCGAAACCGTCCGCTCAATGGAGCAAAAGACCCGCAAATATTGGCAGCATTGGACGCGCGGCCTGCACATTCCCTTGGAATGGCAGGACGAGGTCATCCGCTGCGCAATCACGCTGAAGCTTTGCCAGCATGAAGAAACCGGCGCGATTGTTGCGGCGCTGACGACTTCGATCCCAGAGGCCGCGAATACAGAGCGCAATTGGGATTATCGCTACTGTTGGATCCGCGATTCCTATTACACGGTACAGGCGCTCAACCGTTTGGGCGCGCTCGATGTGCTCGAGAAATATCTCGCCTATCTGCGCAACATTGTGGACGGCGCTAAGGGCGGCCAGATCCAGCCGCTCTATTCGGTGATGGGGCAAAGCGAGCTCGATGAAACCACAGCCGCGCATCTGGCCGGCTATCGCTCTATGGGGCCAGTGAGGCGCGGCAACGCGGCCTACAAACAGATTCAGCACGATTGCTATGGACAGATCGTCTTGCCAACGGTGCAGGCGTTTTTTGACCGGCGCCTGCTGCGCACAGCCAAGACCGAAGACTTCGAGGCGCTCGAAGAGGTTGGCGAGATGGCGTGGAAGATGCACGATCAACCCGACGCAGGCCTGTGGGAATTCCGCACCCGGCAAGAGGTTCACACCTATTCTGCGATCATGTGCTGGGCGGCTTGCGACAGGCTTGCCAATGTCGCGGAGCGGATCGGCCAAAGCGATCGCCGGGCCTATTGGCAAGAACGCGCAGACGCCATTCGCGCGCGGATTGAGAATGATGCCTGGAAAGAGGGCGAGGGCGATCAAGACGGCCATTACGGCGCGAGCTTTGAGAGCGACTATCTCGATGCCAGCCTCCTTCAAATGGTGGAGCTGCGCTTTCTTTCGCCCGACAATGAGCGGTTTCAGTCGACCTTTGCCGCCATTGAGCGCGATCTGCGCCGCGGGGATCACATGCTGCGCTATGCCGCAGAGGATGACTTCGGCGCGCCAGAGACCGCGTTTAACGTCTGCACATTCTGGCTGATCGAGGCGTTGCATCTGGCCGGGCGCGATGCCGAAGCGCGTACTTTGTTCGACACCATGCTAAGCCACACCACGCAAAGCGGCCTGCTATCCGAAGACTTGGATTACGAAACTGGCGAGCTGTGGGGGAACTTCCCGCAGACCTACTCGCTAGTAGGGGTAATCAATTGTGCCGGACTATTGTCCAAATCCTGGAGTGAAGTGCGATAACCCGCCCGAAAAACAGACTGGTCGTCATTTCCAACCGCGTGGCTGTGCCAAAGGCGCGGGGGGCAGCGGGTGCGCAAGGCGGGCTGGCGGGCGCGCTCAACGCGGCGCTTAAAGAGAACGGCGGATTGTGGTTCGGCTGGTCGGGCCAGGAAAGCGAAGACCGCACCGGCAATATGAACATCCAGCGCGGCGACGGCGTAACCACCGCGACGATCGATTTGTCGAAGCGCGACGTTGATGAATATTACAACGGATACGCCAATTCGACGCTGTGGCCGCTGTTTCACTACCGGATCGATCTCACCGAATATGAGAGCAAAACCGGCAAAGGGTATGAGCGCGTCAATGACCGCTTTGCCGAGAGCGTGCTGCCACTGATCGAGGAAGATGACCTCGTCTGGGTGCACGATTATCACCTGATCCCCTTGGGAGGGCGGCTGCGTGAACGCGGCGTGAAAAACCGTATTGGTTTCTTTCTGCATATCCCTTGGCCGCCGACCCGCCTGCTTACTTCGCTGCCGTTTCACGAGCGGTTGGTGCGGACCTTGCTCGACTATGATCTGATCGGCTTTCAAACCGAGGAATGGCTCGGAAGCTTTCTGCATTATTGCGAAAACGAGCTTGGCGCTGAGGTTGATGAGGCGACGGGCCGCATCGCCTTTGAAGGACGAGAAACGCGGGCCAAGGCCTATCCGATTGGGATTGATTGGGACCATTTCCAAAGTCAGGGCGCGAATGAAGAGGCCAAGGCCGCTGAGCAGCGCTTCCTCGCCTCAACCCGAAACCGGACCGCGATGATTGGCGTCGACCGGCTCGACTATTCCAAGGGTCTGCCAGAACGTATCGACGGAATTGGGCGGTTTTTCGATCAGCATCCTGAGCGCACCCGCGACCTTGTATTCATTCAGATCGCTCCGCCCAGCCGCGAAGATGTTGATAGTTATCAGAAAATTCGCGCTGAGTTGGAGCAGAAGACCGGGCAAATCAACGGCGCGCGAAGTGAGGTCGATCTCGTGCCGATCCGCTATGTGAACCGGGGATACAGCCATGCGGAGCTGTATGGCTTTTTCCGGGCATCGAAGATTGGCCTTGTGACGCCGCTGCGTGATGGGATGAACTTGGTGGCGAAGGAATATGTCGCTGCACAAGATCCGGAAGATCCCGGCGTGCTTTTGCTGTCTGGTTTTGCTGGTGCGGCGCAGCAGCTTGGCTGTGATGGGAAGGGGGCCGTCTTGGTCAATCCGCATAGTCCTGACGATTTGGCGCGCGCGATCAACCTTGCGCTAGACATGCCATTGGCAGAGCGCAAAAGCCGTTTTGAAACGATGCTGCCAACGGTGCGTGATGACAATATTCAGGAATGGACGCTGGATTTCTGCGGTGATCTGGCAGGCCCGACTGCGAAGTAGTTCGCGTTAAGCGCGATTAGATAGCGCGCCGTACGGCCATGTTCGCCTCAGGCTCCCAACCCGCACTTTTCTCAAGATAGGTCCGCAAATCAGTATGTCCGCGCCCAGCGCGCTGCTGGATCAACCGCTCAATCCGCCCCGCGATTTTGCTGGGCTGAAATGGTTTGCGAATGTAATCCTGTGCGCCTGCGTAAATCGCCTGCTCCTCGTCGCGAATACCGGTTAGTGCGGTGAACATGATCACCGGCAGATCATACAGCGAAGGAGAGCTGCGAATTTTCCGCAGCAGCGCGCAGCCCGACATTCCCGGCATGTTCTGATCGAGCAAAAGCACGTCTGGGCGCCGTTTTTGCAATAGGTCCCATGCTTCGGTGCCATTGGTGACCCATCCGCAAGGGTGGCCAGCATCAATGAGCGCTTCTGAGGCAAGGCCTGCTACGATTTCATCGTCATCGGCGATAAGGACATAAGCCATAGTATTTTCCGTCTCGTCGTCTCTCCCCGTCCTTCACTGGTCTAATTCTCTTCGCCTCAATTTCGGCTTTGCCGGGCTCCCAGCGATACTACCTAAGGGGTTTGCCATAGGCGCTCAGCCGCAGATTCCGGTGACCCAAAAGGATGGGCGTTGCCGTGCGTCGGCGCGCCTGTCACTGTCCGCGCCATGATTCGAGAGCATGACCCAATCCCGTTCGAGCAGACCGACGGCATTCACAATTTTCGCGATTATGGCGGCTATGCCGTCTCTGGCGGAGGGAGAGTTCGCACAGGCCTATTGTTCCGCTCTGGCCAGCATATGGAGGCGAGCGACGCTGACCTGGAGCTGATCCAGCGGCTCGATATTCGCACCATTGTCGATCTGCGCGGCAGCAGCGAACGCAGCGGATTTCCTTGCTAAGCGCCATGATGAATTCTCGGCGGATGTGATTGCCTATGATGGTGAGACCAGCAACTCGCCCCCGCACGAAGCGGCTGGCGCGGCGAAAATGACGGCAGAGAAAGCGCGCGAGCGGATGATCGCCGTTTACACCCGGATGCCGGTCAACCCGGCGATGATCGATATGTTCACGCGCTATTTTGAGTCTCTGGCGAACCGTGATGGCGGCAATCTGGTCCATTGCTTTGCGGGTAAGGACCGCACAGGGATCGCGGCCAGCCTGCTGCTGCATGTGCTGGGCGTGCACCGCGATGATGTAGTGACAGAGTTTCTGCGCACCAATGATGCGCCCACCGTCCATATTCTCGAACGTCAATCGCTCCCGCGCATGCTCGCGCATTATGGCGACATTCCAGCAGAGGCGCGGCGTAACCTGATGGGCGTGCTGCCCGAATATATCGACACCTACTTTGCGGAAATTTCCCGCGATCATGGCTCCATCGATGCCTATCTTGCGCAAACTTTAGGTGTGGATGAGGCAAGGAAAGCTCGCCTGATTGAGCGGTTGGTGGCGTGACAATCGGGCCTGCGATCCCCATATCTCACGCCAACGAAATTGAATTTTGAAAGATACGATTATGGCTACTCATCACACGAAGATGCTGATCATTGGCTCCGGCCCCGCGGGTTACAGCGCGGCCATTTATGGTGCGCGCGCCATGTTGGAGCCGATTGTGGTCCAGGGGCTTCAACCTGGCGGTCAGCTGACCATCACCACCGATGTTGAGAATTATCCCGGCTACCGCGAGGTGGTGCAGGGCCCATGGCTGATGGAAGAGATGAAGGCGCAGGCCGAACATGTCGGCACGCGGATGATGTGGGACACGATCGTCTCGGTTGATCTAGAAGGCGGTGCGCCGTTCAAAGCCATCGGCGATAGCGGCGATGAATATATCGGTGAGACGCTGGTGATCTGCACCGGAGCGCAAGCCAAATGGCTTGGAGCACCGGGCGAGCAAGAGCTCGGCGGCAAAGGTGTGTCAGCCTGCGCGACCTGCGATGGGTTCTTCTATCGAGGCAAGAAGGTCGCTGTAATCGGCGGCGGCAACACCGCCGTTGAAGAGGCGCTGTACCTCACCAATCATTCCGACGATGTGACGCTGATCCACCGCCGCGATGAACTGCGCGCAGAGAAGATCCTGCAAGACCGCCTGATGAAGTCGCCAAAGATTTCGGCGCTGTGGAACAAGACAGTGAAGAGCTTCGAGGCGGGTGAAGATGGTGCGTTGCATCACCTTGTGCTTGAAGACACGCAAACCGGCGAGACCTCGACACTCGAAGTCGACGGCGCGTTTGTGGCGATTGGCCACGCGCCTGCGACAGAGCTGTTCAAAGGCAAACTTGCGATGGATGAGAGTGGCTATCTCGACGTCGAACCGGGCACGCCTAAGACCGCCATTCCTGGCGTCTTTGCCGCAGGTGATGTGACCGACCACGTCTACCGTCAGGCTGTTACGGCAGCGGGGATGGGCTGTATGGCGGCGCTCGATGGGGAGCGATTCCTGGCTGCGCGCGAAGATGCAGAAGAAGCCGTCAGCGAGGCGGCTGAGTAAACAGTACGCTAGCCGCTAGGCACTAGCTACAAACGAAAAGGGGCTCCCACGCGGAGCCCCTTTATTGTGTTTGAACGTGCGGTCTAGACCAACAGGATCAGCGCCGCTTTGCCGATCAAAGCCGTCAGCACCACGCTTGACAGAGCGAACAGAACGAAGCGCACCATCACCTTGTTCGCAGTCACTTGGACCAGCGAATGCGCTACGCGCAGTCCGACGTAAATCCAGGCGAGCAGGGCATTCGGGCCGTCGCCCGCGCCAATCAGGGCAAGAACCACTGTCACTGCGTAAAACAGCGTGGGCTGTTCATGCAGGTGATTGTAATTGTCGGCCTTCCAATTGACCTTCTCTGGCAGTTTGGAGCGCAGCTCTGAACCGGTCGTACCGACCAGCTTGGCAGGCTCTCCAATATCAGGCGCTTTGTTCATCGCTGGAATGCGGGTCGCATACATCCAGGCCCACATGATCATCGTCCAGATCATCAGCGCGACAGCAGGTTGAAGGATCATCGTTTCAATCATGTGGGAAGTGCTCCGGGATTATAGAAAAGAGTGGCCATGACGGCCCGAATGGCGAGCGCTATCAGGATTATCGTGCTGACCAAGAACAGGCCAAACCGAACCGGCAATTTGTTCACCAGAATTTGCCAAAGCGAATGCAGGATACGGAACGCGACATAGCCCCATGCGAGCAGTACATCCACTGCGCCAGCTCCCATAATCGCAAGGATTACGACCGTTGCGTAGAACAGTGTCGGTTGCTCGTGCAGGTGTGTGTGATTGTGTGCAGGCCAATTCGCCTTGTCCGGGATTACCCCTTCAAGATCTTGCCCGCGGCCGCCAGCTTTTCCTGACAGTTCGGATTTGTCGACCTTGGCAAGCGAGCCAAAACGCGGCGGTATGATCCAGAACAGGACGATCATCGTCCAAACCACCAGCACCGCCGCTGGCGCGAGCATTTGCGCTTGCATGATTGTCTCCCTCTTGACGCCTACCTGCGAGAGCCAATTCGGATTGTCAAATGTGGTTCAATGCGCGGGGGGTGGGCGAGGCCTATCCGGCGATAGTCTTCGCAAAGTCCTGTGGATCGGCATTGCCGCCGGTCAGCATGATAACCGTGCGATAATCAAGCGGCACTTTGCCCGCCAGCGCGGCGGCAAGAGCGGCGGCTCCGCCGGGTTCCACGACGAGGCGCAGGTTCGCAAAGGCCCAGCGCTGTGCGCTGCGCACTTCGTCATCGCTCACGGTCACGCCAGCCTCCGCCCGTCCAGACAAGAGATCGAGGTTCATTTGTTTGGTCGCGGTCGGTTGGAGCGCGTCACAGATCGTCTTAGGCGCGTCCGCGGCGGCCGTAACCAGCTCGCCTGATGCAATCGCCTGTCCGACCATATCCCAACCGACCGGCTCAACCGCGTAAATCTTGGCTGATGGGTTGGCGAGGCCGAGGCCTGCCGCAAGGCCCCCGCCGCCGCAACAGGCAAGGATCGCGCTTGGCTCGCCGCCCAATTGCTCAGTGATCTCAATGCCTGCACTGCCTTGTCCCTCGATCACCCATGGGTCGCCAAAGGCATGGACCAGGGTGCCGCCGTGCTCTGCGATCAGCTTGGCTGCGACTTCATCGCGGTCTTCGCCGGGGCGCTCATACAGCACAATTTCTGCGCCGAGCGCGCGCGTATTGTCGAGCTTCACCTGAGGCGCGTCGCGCGGCATCACGATTGTTGCTTTGATACCCAGTTTGCGCGCCGCCCAAGCTACCCCTTGCGCATGGTTCCCGCTGGATACAGCGACGACGCCGCCTTCGCGCTCTTCGTTCGTCATTGCCGAAAGCCGGTGCCATCCGCCGCGGATCTTGAACGCGCCGACGGGCTGCAAATTCTCCGCCTTTACCCAGCACTGTGTGCCATTGATTTCGGCCTGGAGCAGCGGTGTTGGCGGCAAAATTTCGGTAATCTTGCGTGCCGCTTCGAGAACCCCGTCTCGGGTTGCTTTTTTCGTGGTCTCTTGGATCATTTGTCGGCCATAGCGCATTGCATTAGAGCGCGCACAAGATCTCGAATTTGAAAGGCCGTAATTATGTCGACAGTTTTGGTAATCGGGGCAGGCGGGGTCAGCTCGGTGTGTGTTCACAAGATGGCTCAGCTTGGCGATATTTTTACCGATATTCATCTGGCCAGCCGGACGAAGTCGAAATGCGATGCGATCGCCGCCAGCGTGAAGCAGCGCGAAGGCGCGGATATCAGCACCTACGAGATTGATGCGGAAGAAGTGCCTGCGATGGTCAATCTGATCCGTCAGATACAGCCGAGCCTCGTCGTCAATCTTGCGCTGCCTTATCAAGATCTACCGATCATGGATGCCTGTCTGGAAACCGGCGTGCATTATCTCGACACCGCCAATTACGAACCAAAGGACGAGGCCAAGTTCGAATACCATTGGCAGTGGGCTTATCACGACCGGTTCAAAGAGGCTGGCATCATGGCGCTGCTCGGCTCTGGCTTTGATCCTGGTGTGACCAGCGTTTTCACTATGTGGCTGCGCAAGCACAAGCTGAAGACCATCCGCCAGCTCGACATTTTGGATTGCAATGGCGGCGATCATGGTCAGGCGTTTGCGACCAATTTCAACCCAGAGATCAACATTCGCGAGGTGACCGCGCCTGCTCGCCATTGGGAAAACGGGGAGTGGGTCGAGACGCCCGCGATGCAGGTGAAAACCGAGTTTGACTTTGAGGCGGTCGGCCCGCGTAACGCCTATTTGATGTATCACGAGGAGCTGGAAAGCCTCTCAAAATTCATTCCTGAGCTGAAGCGCGCGCGGTTCTGGATGACCTTTGGCGATGAATACATCAAACACCTGACGGTGCTGCAGAATGTTGGCATGACCGGGATAGAGCCGATCAAATATCAGGGCAAAGAAATCATCCCGCTGCAATTCCTCGCCGCCGTTCTGCCCAAGCCAGAAACTTTGGGTGAGAGCACAACTGGCAATACCAATATCGGCGTGATCGCGACGGGCGAGGCGCTCGACGACTCAGGCGAAAAGACTTTCTACATCAACAACATTTGCAGCCACGAGGCAGCATACGAAGAGACCGGCAATCAGGGCGTGAGCTACACCACCGGCGTGCCCGCCATGATTGGCAGCGCGATGATGCTTGGCGGCACTTGGTCAGGTGAGGGCGTGTTCAACATGGAGCAAATGGACCCCGATCCGTTTATGGAAATGCTCAATGCGCATGGCCTTCCTTGGAACGTGAAAGAGCTCGACGGACCGGTTGAATTTTGATGCGTTTGGGATCGACACTCATTGAGGCCGTCGAAGGTAACATCGTGAAGATGAAGTTTGACGCCATCGTCAATGCTGCCAACAGCTCGCTGCTGGGCGGGGGCGGTGTGGATGGTGCCATCCACAGGGCAGCGGGAAAAGAATTGGTGCATGAATGCCGCTTGCTTGGTGGTTGCAAGACTGGGCAGGCCAAAGTGACCAAAGGTTACGAGCTTCCAGCCAAATGGATTATCCATACGGTTGGCCCGGTTTGGCGTGGCGGCGCCAATAACGAACCGGACCAGCTTTCTTCATGCTATCAAGAATCGTTAATGCGCGGTGTCGAGGTTGGCGCGAAAACCATCGGTATCCCAGCCATTTCTACCGGCATATATGGATATCCAATCAAAGAGGCCGCTAAGGTTGCGGTTTCGACCATAAGAACTTTCGTTACCTGTCAACCTGATGTTTTGGAGCGCGTCGCCTTGGTCTGCTTCGATACAGCCGCCGCCAGTGCGTTTGGCGCGGCGCTGGAGAACAATTGAATGCAAACGCAAGCCGGTGATCCGGGCGCTTTCGCCCAATTTGATTTGAGCCGCGTTGAAAGCCCTGCGTTCGTCGTCGATGCGGTGAAGCTGCGCGCGAACTGTCAGGTGCTGGCGGAAATTCGCGATGAGGCGGATAGCAAAGTGCTGGCCGCGCTAAAGGCGTTTTCGATGCATGCGGTTGCCCCGCTGATTGGTGAGTATCTCGATGGGGCGACATGCAGCGGGCTGTGGGAAGCTCGGCTGGCGAGTGAGTATTACGATGGCGAGATCGCGACTTATTCACCTGCTTATAAGCCGGATGAGCTTGAGGAAATCTGCCGCCTCTCCGATCATGTTATCTTCAATTCACCCACGCAAATGGCCCGCGCAGCTGTCATCCTGGAGCATGCTCGGCATACGGGCGGTGATGTTGACGTGGGTCTGCGCATCAATCCGATGGTGCAAACCGGGGAAGTCGCCAAATACGATCCCAGCGCGCCCGGCTCGCGGCTCGGCTTTCCAATCGACCAGCTGACCGAAGAACACATGCAGGGCGTGGATGGTATTCACTTCCACAACCTATGCGAGCAGACCTTTGAGCCATTGCAGCGCACGTGGGACCGGGTGTTTGATGCGATTGAGCCATTTTTCGGGCAGCTCAAATGGATCAATATGGGCGGCGGGCATCACATCACCCGAGCAGATTATGAGCGTGATGCGCTAATCCAATTGCTCAAAGACGCCCGCGAAGACACGGGCGCTGAGATTTACCTCGAGCCGGGCGAAGCGATTGCGCTTGATGCGGGAATATTGGTCGGCACTTTGCTCGATACGGGCTTTAACGAGGTGCCGATTGGGATCACCGATGTGTCGGCCACCTGCCATATGCCTGACGTGCTGGAGGCACCGTATCGCCCGGCGATGCTTGGCGAGCTTCAGGACGAGAGCGTGCCCATTCGTCTCGGCGGGCCGTCATGTCTCGCCGGGGATGTGATTGGTGACTACCGCCTGCCGGTAAAGGCCGATCCCGGAGCGCGTTTCGCATTCCTCGATCAGGCGCATTATTCCATGGTGAAGACGAACACTTTCAACGGTGTGCAGCTACCCAGCATTTGGCTGTGGGACAGTGAGACGGACAATTTGGAGTGCGTGAAACGGTTTGAGTATGAGGACTTCAAAGACCGTTTGAGCTGATGGCCTAGAGGCCTTTGCGGCCAAACCCGCCGCCAAGTGCGGAGGTGCCAGCGCCTAGATTGCGCGCATCATCGACCACAACCCCGCTAGAGCTCGGACCAGTATTTTCATGGCCGCGTTCGGTCTTGTTGATGGCCATGGCCAGCTGGGCGAGGGAGGCAAATTGCTTGGCGGTTTCTTCCGCGCGCTCGCGGTCGCCGGATGCGTCGATGCTGCCGCTTTCAAACAGGTTTCCGCTTTCGACCGCGATGATCATTTCGCCTTTGCGGAAGACCGCGCGTACAGCATCGCCGGAGAATGCCCGTTCAATCCCGATCAAATGCTCGACATAGGTTGGATCAACAAGTGTGCGGGCTTCTACCTGATCATCGCTCCACACCTCGAAAACGTCTTCGAAGGCGGGGTGCACCTGATCGACATAATCCAGCCGGTGTCCGTCAAAGTTTGCATGGTCAGCGCGGCCGCCCAGGCCGAACCACTTCTTATGCTTGCCTGCTCGCTGCAGCAGCGTGGTGGAATGGAACTTGCGGCCAAATTGCATCTGGATGATCGCGCCGCGAAAGACCGTCACCCAGCGCCTATTTTTGCCCGAGCCCTTCTGCCGTTCCAGATGTGCCTCGTATAGGCGAAAATCGTGGCCTTCCAGTGCGCCAAACCATTGGTCTTCAAAGCCATCGCGATTGTAGTGGGGAACCAGCCCATATTGCTTGGCGGCCTCAAACTCATCGCCCGGTTCAACGTCATGGTCGTAATGCACGCCCAATTCGCCCGCGATGGCGGAATTGATGCCGATCTTGATCTCTTTCTTCGCTTGTTGGATCGGTGCGTAAATCCAAGAGCCAGCGCCAATTCCCATAAAAATCGAGAGTATGAACTTGAGCATGCCGTCCCAGCTGGGACCAAACCATAGCAGCGCCAGCAAAGGCAGCAGGATAAAGGCGGATGTCACGCCGCGGCTTGAGGCTTTCTCTTTCGCCTCGGTGCGCATGCCTTGCTGTGCGTCGAGCCAGCTACCCAGCTCCCCGCCCATCAGCTTGTTAACATCGGCACGCATCGCTACGCTCTACTCCCTTAACCATTATTCGCGCGAGGCCCCTCGGCTGTGTCGCTATCCCTTAACTATTTGACGCTAATATAGGAATATACAGTTAAGAAAGAGGTTTGAGATGGTCGAGATTTTTGGATGGTTTTGGACATCGGCAATTGTGGTGATCGCGGTTGGCGCGGTTCTGCTTGTTATTGGGATCTACAACCGGCTGGTCGCTTTGCGCCAGAACGTTCGCCAAGGCGTGGCCAATATTGATGCCCAATTGCGCCAACGCCACGACCTGATTCCGAACCTGGTCAGCACCGTTCAGGGCTATGCCAGCCACGAGAAAGAGACGCTCGACAGCGTGATCAGCGCGCGCAATGCCGCCGCTTCTGGTGAGCCGACATCTGGCAGCGAGCAACAGCTCAAACTCTCGCTCGATCGCTTGCTGGCGCTGGGTGAGGCCTATCCAGACCTCAAGGCGAACACCAATTTCCAAGAGCTTCAGCGCGAGCTGGCTGAGACGGAAGACAAGCTTGCCGCTGCTCGCCGTGCGCTCAATGCCGCCGCGGCTCAGTTCAACTCAGCGCGTGAGAGCTTCCCGGCTGTTCTCTTCGCTGGAATGCTTGGCTTCAAAGAGGCGGATTTCCACCGTCTTGACGATAGCGAGAAGGGCACTGTCGATCAGACCCCGCAGGTTGCGTTTTAAATTGCAGAACTTGGGGAAGGGGCAGGAACCGCCCGTCCAGATGCACATTTTGAGTTGCGGAAGCGCGATTAAGGCTTATATGCGCGCTTCCGCTGCCGATCCCTCTTAGGAGGGCGGGGACTCTTGATCGCAAGACCGTAAGGCAGCCTTGTTCAGAACCTGGGTTAGGCCCTTGGCTTGATCCGCATCCTTCTGGGGGTCCCTTGAGTTGCACAGCTATCCTGATGAGATTTTTTCCGATGCAGCGGCGGTAGTCGGCGCGATTGCGCCTGACGAACCGATCATTCTGAACCGCCCGCATGCGGCCCTTCGCGCAGCTCGATTCTTCACAGAGAAGTTTCCGGGCAAGACGCTCTATGCCGTGAAAGCCAATCCCGCGCCGTCGCTCTTGCGTGTGCTGTGGGAGGCGAACGTGACGCATTACGACGTCGCATCCATTGCCGAGGTGCGTCTGGTCCGTGCAGAGCTGCCCGAGGCGGAGCTGTGCTTCATGCACCCGATTAAGACCCGCCGCGCAATTGCAGAGGCCTATCACACGCATAAAGTGCGCACCTTTAGCCTCGACACGGCCGAAGAGCTGCACAAGATCGTTGAGGCCTGCCGCAACCCAGAGACAGGCGCTGTCGCCGATGACCTGCGCCTGTGCGTGCGCTTGCGCGTGTCGAGCGAGTATTCTGAGCTGAGCCTGGCGAGCAAGTTTGGCTGCGATCTGCTCGAGGCTCCGGCCTTGCTTCAGGAAGCGCGGCAGCATTGCGACTGGCTGGGTGTGTGTTTCCACGTCGGCAGCCAGGCGATGACCCCGTTTGCTTTTGTCCAGGCGCTGGATCGCACCCGCGCTGCGATTGCCGATGCCAGCGTGGTGATCGATATGATCGATGTCGGCGGAGGTTTTCCCAGCATCTATCCGGGCATGGAGCCGCCTCCTTTGGAGGATTACTTCGCGCTGATTTCGCAGCATTTCGAAGCGCTGCCGATTGCCTATAATGCTGAGCTCTGGTGCGAGCCGGGCAGGGCGCTGGCGGCGGAGTATTCCTCGCTTGTGGTGCAGGTCGATAAGCGCCGGGGCGAAGAGCTGTTCATCAATGATGGCGCATATGGCGCGCTGTATGATGCGGCGCATGTTGACTGGCGCTTCCCCGTAAAGGCGCTGGCCGACAATTTGCGCGATCCAGAGGTCGATTTCGCCTTTTACGGGCCGACCTGCGACGATGCTGACTATATGCAGGGGCCGTTCCCGCTGCCGGGAGATATCCAAGCCTACGATTATATCGAGATCGGCATGATCGGCGCATATGGCGCGGCGATGAAAACCGGCTTTAACGGCTTTGGCAATGCGGAGGAATTCACCGTCGCCGACGAGCCAATGCTAAGCCTGTTCCGCGGCGACAGGCAGCGACCCGAAAGCGATAATGTGGTGAGCTTGCGTTAGGCTAAAACGCTTGCTTGTTTGCTTGGCTTCGCATTACCGATTGCGCCATGACAATAGCTACTATCGCCGCGCTTCAGATCGGCTCCGAACCTGCTGGTAAGGCGGCAAGCCTTGAGAAAGTCCTGTCCCGCGAAACCGAGATTAAAGGGGCTGGGCTTGATCTGCTCGTGATGCCCGAGGCGCTTCTTGGCGGGTATCCGAAAGGAAGCGATTTTGGCACTCGGCTCGGCTATCGCTTGCCCGAGGGCCGAGAAGATTTTGCCCGATATTATGAAAATGCAATTGACCTAGATGGTCCCGAGGTCGCGGAGCTTGAGGCTCTTTCGCAGAGAACCGGGGCGACATTGGTGCTCGGCGTAATCGAACGCGGCGGCAACACGCTCTACTGCACTGCCATATTTATCATTCCGGAAGACGGTTTGGTCGCCAAGCATCGCAAATTGATGCCGACGGGCAGCGAACGCCTGATTTGGGGACTGGGCGACGGGTCGACCTTGCCTGTGATCGAAACGCGCTTTGGCACGCTAGGCGCGGCGATATGCTGGGAAAACCACATGCCGCTGTTCCGAGCAGCGATGTACGCAAAAGGCGTCGACATATGGTGCGCGCCGACGGTTGATCACCGCGATGTCTGGCGCAGCTCTATGCGCCATATCGCCCATGAAGGCCGCTGCTTCGTGGTGAGCTCATGCCAGTATCAACCCAGTCCCAAGGCTCTGGGCGCAAAGGTCGATGGCTGGGACGATACGCGCGATTTGATCGCAGGCGGCAGTTTGATCGCCTAGCCCGCTAGGCGATGTGCTTGCCGGGCCGCATCAGGCCGGTGAAGGCCTCATCATGCATGAGATTGACACGGCAGAGTTGGTAAAGGCGCGCTACGACTTTGATGTGGTCGGCCATTACTCGCGGCCAGACATCTTCGATTTAACCGTTGATGAGACGCCGCGGCCCGGAGTGCGGTTCACTTGTTCGGCCGCAGCATCCGTGGACGAAGACTAATCCTCAAACCCCACGAACGTCGCCGCATCTGAAACCTTGCGGCGGGTGATTTTCACTGGGTTTGCGGGAAAGTCGGGGTCGGGCCAGCCTAGTGCGACTGCCTTCATGATTACCTGATCGTCCGGAATGCTGGCATGTTCGCGCACGACGGGTGATTGCATGATCCCTTGGCTGTTGATCACGCAGCCAAGGCCCCGGCTCCATGCCGCATTGACCAGCGCGGTGGTAACAGCGCCGCAATCGAACACGGTGTCATCAGCGTCGGACAGCTCTTTGTCGTAGGTGACGATCACGCAAACGGGCGCATCGAATTGGCGGAAACCGCGCAGCACCCAGTCTTGCCGTTTTTCCTTGTCCTCGCGGCCGATGCCCATCGCTTCAAACAGTTGGATCGCGCAGCCGACCTGCCGGTCGCGGTGGACGCCTTCGAATGCGTGGCCTTTACGAAATTCGCGGCTGTCCGGCTCTCCGGCAAGAATGCGCTCCGTGTTGCCTTTGCGGATCCGATCAAGCGGCTCGCCAGTGATTACGTGAAAATGATAGGGCTGGGTGTTCATGGAAGAGGGCGAGCGCATAGCCATCTTCAACACTTCTTCGATCAGCTCCTGCGGGACCGGCTTATCAAGATAGCCACGGATAGAGCGGCGGCTGAGAACGACTTCGTCATACTTCTGATCTGGATTGCCGAACACGTGTTTTTCTCCTGATGGTTCAGGCGAGTGCTAGCGCAGGTTTACGGCAACGCAAAGGACGCTACGGCGCGGTGCAATCGTGAGCAACTAGAATGGCATATCTTCATATCCCGTCGAAAGAGAAGGAGGGAAGTAGGAGTCGAGCTCTTCCATTCGTTCTTCAGAAATTTTCGTAGCAAAGTTTGCTACGACGGCTCGATAAAATGAACGGACATCATCGTCTGTTCCAATCCAAGCGATTTGAGAATTTTCGACGCCAGCGGTCAGGATGCGATCAGCATCACTCCAAGAGAGCGACCCAATCATTGGTGAAAGTTTGGAAATGTATGAATGGGTAAGAGCGAAATTTCCGGTTTCGACAAGCTGATCAATCGCTTCAGCTTTCTCAATGTCAATCGCCAGCTTTACGCCAGGGAATCTGTCGTTGAGAAACGGCCGCAATTCCTCCGAAAGTGCGAGTATTCCTCCATTTGTTTCGGTCCATTCCGCCGCCAATACGGGCATTACTTGATCGGCAGAGAGGTCAGATGCAAAATCGCCATCCTTTGAGATGATGTGAATATCTGTATCTTTGCCAACTTGGGACAATAGGGCTTCCCAGCTAATTTGATCTCCAAGCGAGATCGATTTACCCGGCGGGTTTCCAATTGCCCTTCTTTTTGCGCCGCCTCAAAGATATCATCTGTTGTTTCCAGAATTTCGGCTGCAGCGGCGATCTCATCGAACAGTTTGTCTGCTGCAAGTTTGCGATCTTTTGCATCTGCTTTGACAGATTGGATCATTTGATCCTTCGCTTTCTCCAGCTTCTCGAGGGCCGCATGATACTCGGCAGCATCAGGGTAATCCGCCATGCATCGTGGTAATCCCGGCGGCTTTCCCTTAGAAGTGAAATCCTTGATTGCAAGCGCAAGTTTGCCCTCGCGATTGCGATCATACTCTTGGATTACCTGCCTAGGCAGATAGAGCTTCAGCTTGTTGGTTTCGATCAACTTCGAAACAATTCTTAGCTGCTCGATATCGTCCTTTGTGTAGTGGTGAAACGCAAGAAATATGTTCGTGTCAATGAAAACACTAATTGGGTCAGCCATTAAGCCGCCTGCTTCAATTCCAGCTCCAACCGGTCCCAGATCTCAACCAAGGCTTCGGTCAGCTCGTCCATCATTTCGGCCGTGTGCATCGGGCCGGGAGTAAAGCGCAGGCGCTCTGTCCCGCGCGGCACGGTGGGGAAATTGATCGGCTGAACGTAGACGCCGTATTCGGCTAGCAGGACGTCGCTGATCTTCTTGGCGCGAACAGGGTCGCCAACCATCAGCGGGACGATATGTGTGACGCTGTCCATGACTGGCAGGCCCGCATCGCGCATCTTTTGCTTAAGCAGTTCAGCATTGGCTTGCTGCGCGTCGCGCTCTTCACTGGAGCTCTTAAGGTGCTTCACTGAGGCGAGCACGCCTGCGACCAGCACTGGCGAGAGCGAAGTGGTGAAGATGAAACCTGGGGCGTAGCTGCGGATACAGTCAATCACGCGCGTGTCAGCAGCGATATAGCCGCCCATCACACCAAATGCCTTGCCCAAAGTGCCTTCGATAATGTCGATCCGATGCGCGGCCTTATCACGCTCTGAAATGCCGCCGCCGCGCTCGCCATACATGCCAACAGCATGTACTTCGTCGATGTAGGTGAGGGCGTTGTATTTCTCGGCAAGGTCGCAAATCTCGTGGATCGGGGCGATATCGCCGTCCATCGAATAGACGCTTTCAAAAGCGATCACTTTGGGTGTGTCGTGATCCTCCGCGGCTAGCATCTCTTCCAAATGCGCCATGTCATTGTGGCGGAACACTCGCTTCTCACAGCCGGAATTGCGGATGCCTGCAATCATGCTGGCATGGTTCAGCGCGTCGGAAAAGATCACACAGCCGGGCAGCAATTTGCCAAGCGTGGAAAGTGTCGCATCGTTGGAGACATAGCCGCTGGTAAAGGTCAGCGCGCCTTCTTTGCCATGGAGGTCTGCAAGCTCTCGCTCCAGCTCGACATGGAAGTGGGTGTTGCCGCCGATATTGCGAGTGCCGCCAGAGCCTGCGCCCACATCGTGCAGCGCATCTTCCATAGCGGTGATGACTTTTTCATGCTGGCCCATCGCCAGATAATCATTGGAGCACCAGACCGTGATCGGCTTTGGCCCATTGTGGCCGTGGAAGCAGCGAGCGTTGGGATATGCGCCCTTGTTGCGCATGATGTCGATGAACACGCGGTAGCGACCTTCCTCATGAAGGCGGTCGATCGCTTTATCGAAGACGTTTCCGTAATTCACGCGTTGTGCTCTTCGTTTCGCCCGACTGAATCGGACTGTCAGTGGGCGCGATTTAGGCAGTAGAGCGGACCAATTCCAGCGCTATCTTTGCGAACGGTTTGCATGTGCCCTGCTTAAAATCGATCAATCTGATCGATTTCATAAGTCGCGAGGGTGTCTTTCAGTTCCTGAAGAGTGCTGATATCGCCCGTAGTGACTGCGCGATTGGGGCCATTTCGGGCAAAATCCTGGCCGTCCAGCAAGTGCGCGATCCGCCTTGCGATGCCTCCTGCTCCGTCGAGGAAACGGATGTCAGGTGGCATTCCCAAATCATTCACCGCGACATCCATCAACTCCTCTTCGAGCAGTGGGAAGTGCGTGCAGCCGAGCACAATCCGGTCGAGCTTCATCTCGTGATCGTGTTCGCTCAGCCCTTCGAGGGCCGCTTTCAGCACCGCGCGGTTTACCGGCCCTCCGCGCAGTTTGCTTTCGGCCTCATCCACAAGGTCTGGCGCGGCAAAGCGTAGTAATTTGCCCTGTTTGACAAACTCCGCCTCCAGCCGGTCGACATAGGGTTGGCGCACGGTCCCCTGCGTGCCGAGCATTCCGATGACGCCTGTTTTGCTGGTGAGCGCTGCTGGTTTGATCGCTGGGACGGTTCCGACAACTGGAATTTCCAGCACATCGCGAACCATATCGAGCGCAATCGTGCTAGCGGTGTTGCAGGCGATACAGGCGAGGCGCGGTTGGTAGCGCTCGCTCATACGGCCAAGTAGCCCGGCGACCCGCGCCGCTACCTCAGCTTCGGTCTTCTTGCCGTATGGCAGGCCAGCATAGTCGGCCGCCAGAATGATCGGTGCACCGGGCAAAGCGCGGCGCACCGCGTCATAAATTGTCAGCCCGCCAACGCCGGTGTCGAGCAGGAGGATCGGGGCGTCAGAACTGGTGATCGGATTGGACCTTGTTGCTATAGCTTGTCGAACAGCCGCCTTTTACTTAGGCCTTGCGAAAAGGGAAGCGGCGGGCGACTTAAGCTCGTGAAAAGGGGCATTACGACCATGGAACCATTGCTAGCCGCCTTGTTGGGATACGCCTTTGGCTCGGTCCCGTTTGGCCTGCTGCTGACCAAAGCGGCGGGCATGGGCGATGTGCGCGATATCGGCAGCGGCAATATCGGCGCAACCAATGTCCTGCGCACCGGGAACAAGTGGCTTGCGGCGGGTACTTTGCTGCTCGATTTCCTCAAGGGATTTGTGCCCGTTTTCATCATTGGCTTCATCGCGTTTTACGATGACATCGGGATTCAGAAAAACATCAACGACCAGGTCAAGACCTTTGCTGCCGCATGGCGCTGTGCTCGGTCATTGCTTCCCGGTGTGGCTTAAATTTAAAGGCGGCAAAGGTGTCGCAACAAATGCCGGTGTCGCGTTTGGTTTGGCATGGCCCATCGGGTTAGCCTACGCTGCCATTTGGATCAGCACATTGGGCATTTTCCGCATATCATCTCTCGCCGGGATGAGCGCGGTGGTCGCTGCGGCTGCGGCGGCCCCGCTGTTTGGTTATCCGCAGTTCTTTCCAGTGCTGGCGGCGATTGCGGGCCTGATCATTTATCTCCACCGCGAGAACATTGGGCGGCTTGCAAAGGGTGAGGAGCCCAAGATCGGCAGCTCAAAATGAGTGCGTCTGAAGGCGGCGAAAAAGGGCTGACCCAGCTTGAGGCGTTTGCCCGTATTCGCTTACTCAGATCGCCCAATATCGGCCCGGTGAGCTATCGCCAGCTGCTCGCGCGGTTCGGCAATGCGGTTGCAGCGATTGAGGTTCTGCCAGAGCTGGGCGGCCGAGGAAAGCGCAGCTATCGCCCGGCGCCGCGCGACAAAATTGAGCGAGAGATCGAGGGGATCCAGCGGGCAGGCGCGAGCTATCTGTTCCATGATCAGCCCGACTTTCCGCCTCTGCTTGCAGAGATAGAAAGCGCGCCGCCAATCATCACTTATCGCGGAGACGTGCGGTTGGCGTCGAAACCCTGTGTGGCGATGGTCGGAGCGCGCAATTCGTCGGCTGCAGCGGTGAAGCTCGCTCGGCAATTTGGGCGTGATTTAGCGGAGCGGGGCTACTCCGTGGTGTCAGGCCTGGCGCGCGGGATCGATGGCGCGAGCCACGAAGGCGCTCTGTCCGCGAGTGCTGGCGCGACCATCGGCGTGATCGCCAGCGGGATTGATATTGCTTATCCGCCGCAGCACTCTGAGTTGCAGGAGCAGATTGCGCGTGAAGGCTTGCTAATCGCGGAGCAACCACCCGCCACTCAGCCGCGCGGGAGCCATTTTCCCAGCCGCAATCGTATCATCGCCGGGCTTGCTGCGGGTACTCTGGTTGTGGAGGCTGCACCAAAATCCGGCTCGCTCATCACCGCAAGGTTGGCGGGAGAGGCAGGGCGCGAAGTGATGGCGATCCCCGGTTCGCCGCTCGACACGCGAAGTCTAGGTTGCAACCAGTTGATCCGCGATGGAGCGGTCTTGGTTCAGTCGCCTGAAGAAGTGACCGAGCTGCTCGAAAGCTTCGAGGGGACGCCGCGCTCCCGATTTAATGTGGTGGCCGAAGGGCGCGAGGATTATGATTTTTCAGAGCTTGATGGCACGGACGTCAGCCTAGAGGACACAGGTGCGATAACCGCACTTCTATCGACCGCGCCTGTCACCGTGGATGAGCTGGTGCGGCAGTCAGGCGCGCCAATGGCTTTGGTGCAGATGGCGTTGTTAGAATTGGAAATCACCGGCGAACTTGAGCGGCATTCGGGCGGCCGAGTGAGTTTGGCGGGTTAGGGGAATAATGGAACTTTCAAGCGAGGCATTTGAAGGCGCAAAGCAGGTTTGGAGCGAGGCGATCCGGCTGCTCCGGGCCGCCTGGCCTGAGGCGCTTGCCTATCTTGGCGTGACAGTGACGGTATGGTCGCTGATTGACCTGCAAGTGCTTGCCGACGGTCTGATGGTACCAGCAATGATCGTCGATTTTGTACTGGCCTATCTTTTGACAATGGGCCTGCTCACAAAGGGTGGGCTTGCGCCGGGCGGCCTCAAAGGAAACTTTGGCGGATATTTCTTGGTTTCACTCATTAGTGGGCTGGCGATATCGTTCGGTTTTGTCTTGCTCATTATCCCGGGAGTCATTTTGCTCGTTCGGTGGCTCCCGATGTACGGGCTTGTTTTGGCCGATGGTGAGATGGGCACAGAGGCTCTGAGCAAATCGTGGGAGGCGACTACAGCGAAGTTCTGGCCTCTATTGCTCGCGGTGTTGGCACCCATGACTTTGTTAGCCGTCCCAGTCTTCACGCTGCTCTACTATGATTTTTCAGTCATCTTCCTCGAGGAATTTTCTGAAGGCTATGTTGAAACCCCGGTGTTCCACCTCGTGATGACGACGATTTTCTCCAGCCTCGGTTCGCTCACAGTCACCGCGATAGGCATCGCCAGCTACTCGCTGCTGCATGATAGCGCGGCTTCACTCAACGAAGTTTTCGAGTAATTGACCACTTGACGGAATTAATTGCGCGGCCCCACCCTCGCGCGTACGTGCACACGTGAAGGCACCGTTTAGGAACTAGACAGAACCACCATGCAGCTTGTTATCGTTGAATCGTCGGCCAAGGCGAAGACTATCGAGAAGTATCTCGGCAAAGACTTCAAGGTCTTGGCGAGCTATGGCCACGTCCGCGATTTGCCGCCCAAAGATGGCAGCGTGCGGCCCGATGAAGACTTCGCGATGGATTGGGAGCTGTACCGAGACAAGCAAAAGCGCTTCAAAGAAATCGCTGATGCGGCAAAGGGCGCAAGCCGCCTTGTCCTCGCGACCGACCCTGACCGGGAAGGGGAGGCGATCAGCTGGCACGTCCAGGAACTGCTGAAGAAGCGTAAGGCGCTGCCGACCAAGGTCGACCGGGTTACTTTCAACGCGATCACCAAATCTGCCATCACGACCGCAATGAAGTCACCGCGAGAGCTCGATACCGATTTGATTGATGCCTATCTCGCGCGCCGGGCGCTGGACTATCTGTTTGGCTTCACTCTGTCGCCGGTTCTGTGGCGCAAGCTACCTGGGGCGAAGTCTGCTGGCCGGGTGCAATCGGTTGCTTTGCGGCTTGTGGTCGACCGGGAGCGCGAGATCGAAGCGTTCAATCCAGTCGAATATTGGTCTGTTCTGGCCAAGATGGAGCATGATGGCACCGCATTCGATGCGCGCCTCGTCAAGTTTGATGGCAAGAAGCTGGGCAAGCACGACCTTGGTAATGAAGGTTCAGCTATGGCCGCTAAGGCAGCGGTTGAGGCCGGGCGCTTCACTGTCGAAGAGATTGAGACCAAGCCGCTCAAGCGCAACCCATCGCCGCCGTTCACAACCTCTACGCTGCAGCAAGAGGCCTCGCGTAAGCTAGGCTTCTCAGCCAGCCACACCATGCGGTGCGCGCAATCGCTCTATGAGGCGGGCGCAATCACTTACATGCGGACCGACGGTGTGCAGATGGACGGCAGCGCGATTGCCGCCGCTCGCGATGCAATCGATGAGCGCTTTGACAGCTCTTACAAGCCAGAAAAACCGCGCTTTTACAGCACTAAAGCGAAGAATGCTCAGGAAGCACACGAAGCGATCCGGCCAACCAATTTCACCAAAGATAAGGCTGGCTCTGGTGATGAGGCGAAGCTTTATTCGCTGATCTTCAAGCGCGCCATGGCGAGCCAAATGTCAGCGGCTCAATTGGAACGCACGACCATCACTCTACGCGATGCGACGGGCCAGCATGAGCTGCGCGCGACCGGCCAGGTCGTCAAATTCCCTGGCTTCTTTGCAGTCTATCAAGAAGGCTTCGATGATAAGTCTGAAGATGACGAAGAAGGCTTGTTGCCGTCGATGTCGAAGGGCGATGTTCCGGCCAAGAAGGGTGTTGAGGCCAACCAGCACTTCACCCAGCCGCCGCCGCGCTTCTCCGAAGCGTCGTTGGTGAAGCGTTTGGAAGAACTCGGCATTGGCCGCCCTTCCACCTATGCTTCAACAATCCAGACGATCCGTGACCGCGATTATGTCAGAATGGAAAAAAATCGTTTTCATGCAGAGGATTCGGGTCGTCTTCTAACAGCATTTCTAGAGCGGTTCTTCCCCACCTATGTGGCGTATGACTTCACCGCTGGCATGGAAGACGAACTCGACACTGTCTCTGATGGCGGCGAGGACTACAAAGAGCTGCTCGCCAAGTTCTGGAAGGACTTCAAACCCAAAACCGAAGAGGTGATGGAGAAGCTTCCCTCAGAGGTGACCGAGGCGCTTGATGAGTATCTCTCAGATTATCTATTCCCGCCGACCGAGGACGGTGAAGATCCCCGCCGGTGCCCGCTGTGCGCGACCGAGGGGCGCGAAAACGGCAAGCTAAACCTGCGCGGCGGACGCTTTGGTGCGTTCATCGCCTGCGTGAATTACCCCGAATGCAAGTTTACCCGCCGCTTTGCGCAGCCCGGCAGCGATGGCGACGATGGCAGCGCTGATGGCGTTATGGGGCAGCACCCGGAAACGGGTGAAGACATCCACCGCAAGACCGGGCGCTTCGGCCCCTATGTCGAGATGGAGCACGAAGAGAAGAAGAAGCGCGCCTCCATTCCAAAGGATCTCGATGATTTTGACCTGGAATGGGCGATCAAACTGCTCGATTTGCCGCGGATCATCGGTGCGCACCCGGAGACCGGCAAGGAAATCGAGGCCGCGATCGGGCGCTACGGCCCTTACCTGCGTCACGATGGTAAGTATGCGAAGCTTACCAGTACGGTGGATGTGTTCGAAACCGGCATGAATGCGGCGGTGACGCTGCTGGCTGAGGCTGCCAATCGCAAGGGCGGCGGGCGGCAAAAGGCTGAACCGATCAAGACCCTGGGCGAGCACCCGACCAGCGGCGGCGAGATCAAGGTGATGCCCGGACGCTATGGCCCATATGTCACCGATGGAAACGTCAACGCGACGATACCCAAGGACGTGAAGCCGGAGGACATCGAAGCTGCGCAGGCGATTGAGCTGATCGATGCGCGTGCGGCCAAAGCGCCTGCGAAGAAGAAACGCAAGAAGGCCGCTCCAAAGAAGAAGACGGCGGCCAAGAAGAAGGCTCCTGCTAAGAAAGCGGCAAAGGCTGACGCAAAGTAGGGAAGGGAGCGTCCCAGCGGCGCTCCAATTTATCGCCGATTCTGGCAAGAAGCAGGCCGGTTCCATGCGAGCCTTGGCGCGACGCTGCGTTCAATTGGTAAACAACGAATAAGGTAAATCCCTGTTTAAACACGTATTCCCACTGATGCGGCGGGAAAATTGTGGTTTACGACCTCTTGTTTGCAAATCGTCAAGTATTGTCCCGTATCAGAGTCTCGACGGCCGAGGTGCGAGCGCGCACAGGCCAACAGTTAGAGGCCGAACCACGTGATCGAAATCGAAGTTCAAAACGAGACGCATCAATCTCAGGAGCGCATGCGCTTTGCCGCTGTGCCGCGTATTGGTGAGGGGCTGCGCCTGCGCGAGCCCGACGGGATCTGGGCCAGCTATGATGTGCTGGACGTGTGGTATCAAAAGGCTGAATTTGGCGACGTCTGGATGCCATATCTGCACGTTTGCATGACACCGGGCGAAGGCGATAACGCCGATGAAACCGCCGGTGATCAGCTCGCTGCGCCAGCTGTCGCTTCGATGGAGGCGCAATTCCAAGGCGCCGTCTCAGCGCAAGACGGGGAGCTTGAGCCATTCAAAATCTAATCAAACGCACCACCGGCCCGAAGTCACCTTCGGGCGAGGCACGGCTTAAACGCTCAATGGAAGGCAAGACGCTGGCTGAAAAGCTCGCCGAAGCCAAAGGCGCCCCTGTGTCCGAAGACGATGTGGTAGAACCCAAGGTTGAAGCCGAAGCGCCCGCCGAGGCGAGCGAAGCAGCTCCAGCACCAGCACCAGAGGCTCCTGCAGCGCAGGACGCCGGCGATACCGCTGCGATTGTTCGCGCCGCCAAGGCGCAGCGCGAAGGCGGCGCACCTCAGCAGGTTGCGACCAAGACGTGTCTGATCGTTGATGACAGCCGCGTGATCCGCAAGGTTTCCAGCAAGATTGCGAAAAGCCTTGGCTATTCGCCGATTGAAGCGGAGAACGGCGAAGAAGCTCTCGCTCGCTGCAAGAAATCGATGCCGCAATTGGTCCTTACCGATTGGGAAATGCCGGAAATGGATGGCCTAGAGTTTGTGACCAAGCTTCGCGCGATCCCGACCCCGCATGCGCCGACGATCGTGTTTTGCACGTCCAAAGGCGATGTTGCCGACATTCACGAAGGCATCAATGCGGGCGCGGATGACTACATCGTCAAGCCTTTCGACGAGCCAAGCCTTCGCGCCAAGCTCGAACAGCTCGCTGCCAAATAAGCGCTGAAATTCAATCCTCCGCTCGGGCCCTCGCTATTGCGGGCGCATGCGGCTAGTCAGCTGCTATGGGCAAAGAACGATTTGAACGGCACAAGCAACCCTGGAACGCTGAAGAGGCGGGCTTACTGAAACTGCTTGCGTCCAAGGGGCAGGGCTTAAAGCAGATTGCAAAGGCCCTGAACCGCAGCGAAGATTCAACCAAGAGCTTTGCAAAGCAGCAGAAGATTAAAATCGCTAAAAAACGTTAGATTTTAGCGTTTTACCGAGCGGTCAAATCTCGCCCCGCATCTTTCCACGCCTTGCTATTTGTCAGGCTGCTGGCGCGCAGGGAAATCTTTGCGTCAGGCACGATTTCCTTGATAATGCTGCGCAAATTGTCGCTGAGGCTTGGCGGCATCCAAGGACTGAAGGTAATGCTGCTGATCCAGGGTAGGTCAATCGGCAGATCGGTGTATTCCCGCACATCCTCGCATTCGGCGATAATGCGCCACTCGCGCTCGTCGGAATAGCCTTCGCGTTTGGCAAAAGGCAGTGTTTCGATGCCAGATGATGCCTGGTCTTTGAGCGCCTGGACGCTCATGTAGTTCACCGCTCCTGCGCGAAACCCTTCTTGTTTTTCAACGGCTTGCTCCAGGGGCTCGCGGTGAAATTCAATTGCGATCCCATCCATGCCTTGGGTGAACACCCGCCAGTGATGATAGGTCTCTTTCGCCATGGTGCAGCACAGCGCGAGCACAGATTGCGATGCTATCTGAGAGCGATAGAGGTCCATGAAATAGGCGTCATTCGCATCGTCCCACTTCGACGGACTGAGCAGGACCAGTTTCTCTTGCCTCAAGGTTTGCAGCGCGCTCGACAGTGTCGTGTAGCGCTTCACAAACTTCCTGAGGGGCCGCGTGCTCATTTGACCCAGTCGAGCCCCATTTCTTCAAACACTTCTTTGTCCTCGGACCAGCCTTCTGAGACCTTCACATGCAGGAATAGATGGACCTTTACGCCGAGGATTTCCGCGAGTTCTTTGCGTGCGGCCTCGCCAATGGCTTTGATCCGCTGGCCGCCTTTGCCAAGCACGATGGGCTTCTGACTGTCGCGAGCGATCACGATTTGTTGGCGCACCTCAACCGAGCCGTCTTTGCGGACCTCGTAGCTTTCCGGCCGAACAGCTGCGTCATAGGGCAGCTCTTCATGCAGCTGCAGATACAGCTGTTCACGCGTGATTTCTGCAGCGAGCAAACGCTCTGATGCGTCTGAAACTTGGTCTTCCGGGTAGTGCCATGGCCCCTCTGGCATCATCTCGGCGAGCTTTGACTTGAGTTCATCCACGCCTTCGCCATTCAAAGCGGAAATGAAATAGATCTCTGCAAACTCAACGAGTTCGCCCAATTCCTGTGCGAGCGCCAGCAGAGGTTCTTTCTTCGCGCGGTCAACCTTATTGAGGACCAGGATCTTGCGTTCAGGACGTTTTGCCAGCGCCTCCAACAGCGGCATCAGCTCGTGCCGACGCTGTTTGATCGGATCCACAATCAGCAGCACCGCATCGGCGGCCTCTGCGCCTTCCCACGCGGCGCTGACCATTGCGCGGTCCAGCCTGCGGCGCGGTTCAAAAATACCGGGCGTATCGACTAGGATCATCTGTGTGTTTTCATCCCCGTCCTGATGCAAGGCGATGCCGAGCATCCGGGCGCGGGTGGTTTGCGCCTTGGACGATGTGATCGCGACCTTTTGGCCGACCAATTGATTGACCAATGTGGATTTGCCCGCGTTGGGCGCGCCAATCACGGCGACGGCGCCGCATTTCTGCTTAGTCATTGGACTGCTTCCTCGCCGCGATATCTGTACCAATGCTCATCCGAAGCGCTCCATAAATGCTTTTGCGGCCTGCTTTTCGGCCTCTGATTTGCTTGCCGCGATTGCTTCTGCCTCGCCAACCTTGTGAACGCTGACTTTGACGGTGAAGCGCGCGGCGTGGTCTGGCCCGCTGCGGTCTATCACCTGGTATTCTGGCGTGCGGTGACGGTTGCCAGCGGCCCATTCTTGCAAGGCGGATTTGGGATGCTTTGCCTCGCCCGCCTTTCCGGTGAGCTCATCGGCCCATGCGCGGTAGATGAAATCGCGAGCGGTCTCGAACCCATGCTCGATAAAGCACGCGCCGATCATCGCCTCCATCACATCGCCGAGGATATTGTCGCTGTCTGAGCCGCCATCATCGCGCGCCTGTTTGCCTAGGCGCAAATGGTCGGGCAGGCCGATGACGCGGGCGATGCGGGCGCAGGTTGCGCCGCTGACCAAGGCGTTCAAGCGCTGCGACAGCTTGCCTTCCGGTGCATCGCCATCGCGGTAAAGCCAGTCGGCCACCGATAGGCCAAGCACCCGGTCGCCGAGAAATTCGAGCCGTTGATAATCCTTGGGCGTCGGAGCGCCATTGGGCAGATTGCCTTGAACGCTGCCATGGGTGAGCGCCTCCAGCCATGCGGCCTCCTTGCCCACGTTCAGGCCAAGCTTGCTCAGCCACTCGGTTGTTTCAGGGCCAAGATGATCAAGGGGAGGGGCGCTCATAGCGTTTGGCCCAAACGGTTCCAGCGCGCCGCGCTGAACCATGTCCAGGGTTTGATCCAATCCGATCCGCCATCAGTCGACCACATTAGGATTGTCGCGCGGCCGACCAGATTGTCTTGCGGGACCAGCCCGACACCGCCGCCAGCGCTAGCGGGAAAGCGGCTGTCTTGTGAATTGTCGCGGTTGTCGCCCATCACGAACATCCGGCCTTCGGGCACGATGACCGCATCCATATTATCCGCCCCTGTGGGGCCAAAGTCGAGCACCTCATAGCTGACACCATTGGGCAGGGTCTCGCGAAAGCGCGGATAGGCGCAGATATCCTGGCCATTCGTGTCAGTGCGCAGTTCCGCACCCCAAGCGCAGCTGGTGTTGCCCGATACGGGAATGATAAAATCGTCGATCCGCACCTTGGGCACAGTCTCACCGTTGAGGACGACTTGCCCGTCGACCATGGCGACACTGTCACCGGGCAGCGCAATCACGCGCTTGATGTAATCGGTGCCATCAATCGGATGTTTGAAGATCGCGACATCGCCTGGCTCCGGCGCACTTGCGAGCACGCGGCCCGGCACAATCGGTGCGCCAAACGGCATGGAGTTGTCAGAATAGCCGTATGGCCATTTTGCCGCGAGCAAATAGTCGCCATTCCACAAATGCGGCAGCATGCTCTCAGACGGTATCGAGAAGGGCGAGAACACAAGGCTGCGAAAAACCAGGACCACAAAGATCAGTTTGAACAGGAAAAACGCAAAGCTCCCCAGGCTCTCCGGCTGTTCCTCTGCGTGCGCTTTGGGGGCCGCAACATTGCCGGCATCGTCGCTGGCCGCCGCGCATACGTCACCAGAGCTGGGCGCAGCATCAGTTTGGGTCTTAACATTCATCGCGTGCGTCCCTAGTCGCGAGTGGCCTATCACGCCAAGGATATTTGCCCATGACTGATCCGATTTCCACCACTTGGAACGCTATTTGCGCTCTGCCGCAACCTAAACTGAGTGAATTGTTCGCCGCTGACCCTGATCGTTTGGAGAAGCTGAGCCAGCGATTGGAGGCGTCATTTGGTGAGCTGGGCGATCTTGGCATCCGGTTTGATTGGTCAAAGACGCATCTGGATGATGCGATCCTTGATCAGCTTGAAGCTTTGGCTGAGGCGATGGACTTCGACGCTCAGCGCGAGGCGTTGTTTGGCGGCGGAATCGTCAACCCGACCGAGGGCCGCGCGGCAACTCACGGTGCAATGCGCGGCAGCGGAACCGAGGCAGATGTCGAGGAGGCACAGGCTCTGACCACGCGCATGGGCATGCTGGTTGAGGCGATACATCAAGATTCTCTGGGAGAGGTCAACCATCTGATCCATATCGGAATTGGCGGCTCAGCCTTGGGCCCTGATCTGGCGGTCGATGCGTTGGCCCGCGACCTCAGCCTGGTGGACGTTCACGTCGTCTCGAACATTGATGGCCTCGCTTTGGAGCAGGCCTTTGCCGCGTGCGATCCGGCGACCACTCTGATCGCGATTGCATCGAAAACCTTCACCACAATCGAAACCATGACCAATGCGGCGAGCGCGCTGAAATGGCTCGGCGACAATGGCGTGGATGACCCGAGCGGCCGTGTGATCGCGCTCACCGCCAATCCAGAAGGCGCGGTGGAATGGGGCGTTGATGAAACGCGCATCCTGCCATTTCCAGAGAGCGTCGGCGGGCGCTATTCACTGTGGTCGAGCATAGGTTTTCCGGTCGCGCTGGCGGTCGGCATGGACGATTTTCAGGCGATGCTCGCCGGAGCGCAGGCGATCGACACGCATTTCCGCGAGGCTCAGGGTAGGGCAAACCTACCTCTGCTCGCCGCCTTTTCTGACCAATATTACACCCGCGCCAGAGGGTGCCAGACCCGCGCGGTTTTCGCCTATGACGAGCGGCTAGACCTGCTGCCCGACTATTTGCAGCAGCTTGAGATGGAATCGAACGGCAAGAGCGTGACGGCCAAGGGTGAACCTGTGGATCGCCCAACCGCCGCCGTGACTTGGGGCGGCGTGGGCACGGATGCGCAGCACGCGGTGTTCCAATTGCTGCACCAGGGCACACATCTGATCCCGGTCGATTTCATCGCCAGCATCGCGCCCGGCGACGAGCTAGATCCGGCACATCACAAGAGCTTGCTGATCAATTGCTTCGCGCAAGGTGCCGCTCTGATGGCGGGGGGCAATATGTCCGCCGACGGCAAAGACCCTGCGCGCGCCTTCCCCGGGGACCGGCCCAGCGCGATGATCCTGGTCGATGATCTGGACGCCGCAGCGCTCGGCGCGTTGATCGCGTTTCACGAGCATCGCACTTTCACCAACGCTGTCTTGATGGGGATCAACCCTTTTGATCAGTTTGGGGTCGAGCTGGGCAAGAAAATGGCCAAGGACATTGATGCAGGCGAGGGCGACTTCGACGCGAGTACTAAGGCGCTGATGGAAGCGGCTGGGATGGGGTGAGTTTTGCTCAACAGTCTTCTCAAATCACTTCCGTATAAAGTGCATACCAATCGCGAGTTAGGCCTCATGCTTGCGGGACGGAAGCCTCTCGCAAATTTTGCTCATGCGAAGGGACGGTTCCCGCCAGTCCTAGAGCGATATTTAAGGCTCTTTGACCGGCAAGTGCAGATGGCCGCGTTAGTCCGACGGGACCACGTCGAGCCACCGGAAGGTTGGCGTGAGTATGAACTGCACCGAATTATGTATGCAGTGCCTGGAGAAGAGTGGCGTTTTGACGCGTTCCTAGATTTGATCCAGTCGCCAAAGTGGGGCCCTGAAGAGGAGAGACGGGAAGGAGAGCTGCTCGGCTACGAGGATTGGATGAACGACCATTGGTTGGAACTGAAGTACGGCAACGCTGTGCTATAAAGTTGACTTCTCAGCGCTTCTCCCCCAAATGCTGCACTAGCGAAGCGCGCGCGCCAGCGTGAAGCGGCGATTGAACTAAGCAATCCGCCCCGGCCGCGCCTCGGTTTATTTCACAGACTTCCCTTTTCACGCGGGCGGTTATTACCCCCGCGCCGCGCGAGCTGAGTCTCTGCGCGCCGCAAATATATTGCGAATTATCAATGACAAATCCATCTGAGCAGACGGTCCAATTTGAGGACCTTAACCTGTCACAGCCTATTCTTCAGGCATTGGACCTGAAGGGCTACACCACGCCAACCCCGATCCAGGCGCAGGCGATCCCGCCCGTGTTGGAAGGCCGCGACCTGCTGGGTATCGCGCAAACGGGCACCGGTAAAACGGCGGCATTCATGCTGCCCAGCATCGACCGGCTGCGCGAGAGCGACAACCAAATCCCATTCAAATCCTGCCGCATGTTGGTGCTCGCGCCGACCCGCGAGCTGGCCGGGCAAATCGCTCAGAGCGCCAAGGATTATGGCGCGATGGCGGGCATGAAAGTCCACTCAATCGTCGGCGGCACCAGCGTCAACAAAGACCGGAACAAGCTGCATCGCGGCACCGATATCCTAGTCGCGACGCCTGGCCGCTTGCTCGATCTGATTGATCAAAAGGCGTTCAACCTTTCCGGCGTCGAAATCCTGGTTCTCGATGAAGCGGATCAGATGCTCGACCTCGGCTTTATCCACGCTCTGCGCCGGATCAGCCAATTGGTGCCGAAAGACCGCCAGACCCTGTTTTTCTCCGCCACCATGCCGAAGCAGATTAAGGAACTGGTGAAGGGCTATTGCCACAATCCGGTGCAGGTCTCTGTAACTCCGGAATCGAGTACGGCGGAGCGGATCGATCAGTACCTCTTCATGGTGCAGCAGAATGAGAAGCAATCGCTGATCGAAATGGTTCTGTCTGGCCGTCATGAAGTGCCTGGCAAGATCGAGCGTGTGCTGGTCTTCACCCGTACAAAGCACGGCGCAGACCGCGTCGTGAAGAAGCTTGCCCAAGCCGGCATTGGCGCGAATGCGATCCATGGCAACAAATCACAGCCTCAGCGGGAGCGGGCGCTCAGCGAATTCAAACGCGCCAAAACGCCAGTTCTGGTTGCTACCGATGTGGCCGCGCGCGGGATCGATATTCCGGGCGTCAGCCACGTCATCAACTACGAACTGCCCAATGTGCCAGAGCAATATGTCCACCGCATCGGGCGCACCGCGCGCGCCGGTAAGGATGGGGTTGCAATCGCATTTTGCGCCGAGGACGAGCGCGCATATCTCAAAGACATTACCCGCGTGACCGATGCCGAATTTGAACGGCTCGACCTGCCGGAAAACTTCCGCGCCGTTGTAGAAGGCGTTGGCCCGACCAAACCTGCGCCGCGCGGTCAAAACCGTGTTGCGAAGAAAAAGGTTCGTCCAAAACCTTTCGGTGGTCAACGCTCCGGCGGCGGCAAGCCGCAGGGTGATGGCGCTGGCGGCGGCGATGGCTAGGCCTCAAGCCAAGCCCAAGCAAAAGCATGGCGCACGCAAAGGCCGTCCAAACCGCAGTGGCGGCGGCGGTGGCGGAGGCCGTCCGAGTGGCAACGGAGGCGGCGGTCGTCCAGGCGGCGGTGGTGGTCGTCCAGGTGGCGGTGGCCGTGGTCGCTCAGGCGGAGGCGGGCGCACTGGCGCTCGCACTTCGTAAGGGTAACCAAGCGGCGCTGTTGCGCGAATAGCTCTTCAAGTCGTCTGCGCGCTTGGCAAGACCCCGCTGGGTCGCCATATCGCGCGCAGCATAAAGGAGCATCGCCGCAATGGCCGAGTATGATTTCGATCTCTTCACTATCGGAGCAGGGTCCGGCGGCGTCCGCGCCAGCCGCATAGCCGCCGCCCACGGCGCGCGCGTTGCTGTGGCGGAGGAATACCGCGTCGGCGGCACCTGCGTCATACGCGGGTGCGTGCCGAAAAAGATGCTCGTTTACGGCGCGCATTTTGCCGAAGACCTTGAGGATGCGCAGCAATTTGGTTGGACCATCAAAGGCAAGAGCTTCGACTGGGTGAAGCTGCGCGATCATGTGCAGACCGATATCGACCGGCTTGAGGGCCTTTATGGCGAAACGCTGGGCAATCACGGGGTAGAAGTTTTCCGTGAGCGCGCAGAGATCACGGGCGATCACGAGATCACTCTGGCGAGCGGCAAGGTCGTTACCGCCAAATACATACTGATCGCCACCGGCGCGACGCCGCAGCGGCTCGAATTTCCGGGCGCAGAACATGCGATCACTTCCAACGAAGCGTTCCATCTCGATGAACTGCCGAAACGCGTGATGATCGCGGGTGGCGGTTATATCGCGAACGAATTTGCGGGCATCTTCAACGAGTTTGGCAGCAAGGTTTGCATCGTCAATCGCTCTGATCAATTGCTGCGCGGTTACGACGAAAGCCTGCGCGACCGCTTGCTCCAGATCAGCGTGATGAAGGGCATACAATTCCACTTCAACACCACTTTCAACGCGATCACCAAGAACGATGACGGCTCACTGCATGTTGAGCTGAACGGCGATGAAAATGTAGATGTCGACATGGTGATGTTCGCCACTGGACGGCGCCCGAATATCGATGGCCTTGGCCTGGAGACGGTCGGCGTTGAAACCGGCGACGGCGGCGCGATCAAAGTTGACGATTTCAGTCAGACTAATGTCGATTATATCTATGCCGTGGGCGATGTGACCGACCGCGTACAGCTGACGCCAGTGGCGATCCGCGAGGGCCATGCATTTGCCGACACAGTCTTTGGCGACAATCCGCGCACAGTCGACCATTCCTGCATCCCAAGCGCAGTCTTCAGCCACCCGCCGATTGCAGCGGTTGGCATGACGGAAGGCGAAGCGCGCAACAAGCTCGGCAATATCAAGGTGTTCCAATCCGACTTCCGCCCGATGAAAAACGTGGTGGCGGGCCGCAATGAGCGCGGGCTTTACAAGATGATCGTCAACGCAGGGACGGATCAGATCGTCGGCATCCATATGATCGGGCCGGAATCGCCAGAGATCATGCAGGCCGCCGCGATTGCGGTGAAGGCTGGGCTGACCAAGGCGGACTTTGACGACACGGTCGCGATCCACCCGACCATGGCTGAGGAACTTGTTCTCCTGAAGTAGAGGCGGGGAACTGGCGCTGCCGAAGTGGCCGCGCTAGGCTCCACCTTATGGACCTCAAGAACAAGACAATATTGCTCACTGGCGGCACCGCCGGGATTGGGCGCGAAATGGCGCGTCAGCTCAAAGCAAAGGGTGCACGTGCCGTGCTCACCGGACGCAATCCAGATCGGATCGCGGCGATGCAGGCGGAGGGCTTTGAGGTCATCTCAGCCGACCTTTCCAATGCCGCTGGTGTAGACGCGTTGCTGGCGGAATGGGGCGAGCGTGATCTCGATATCCTGATCAATAATGCCGGGCAGTTGGTGGACCATGATTTCCGCAAAACCCCTCCAGATCCAGACGCTGCGGATGATTGCATCTACGCCAATTTCAACGCGCCGATCCGCCTGATCGAAGGGCTCATGACGAAGCTAAGGTCCGCCTCTGAGGCGGCAATCGTCAACGTCACCTCCGGCCTTGCGATCGCGCTTACCGCGCGTCAGCCGATCTATTGCGCGACCAAATCTGGCCTGCGCTTCTACACCCTTGCCTTGCGCGAACAGCTCAAAGACACGCGCATCTCTGTTATCGAGGCATTACCGCCGGTGGTCGACACCCAAATGAACGACGGCAATCCGATGAAGAAAATGCCCGCCGAGGAATGCGCGCGGCAAATCATCGAAGCGATTGAGAAGGGGCGCAACGAGGCCAATATCGGCATGACAAAGGCTTTGCGCGCGATGGAATCGATTTCGCCCGTTATCGCCAAGCGGATAACTCTGCCCTTTTGACCGATTGACGCTGCTGCGCTCCTGCGGCAACGACCTCAGCATAACTTACAACAAATGCAGGGGCACCCAGATGTCTGCCAATATCGCTGAGATGGAACGCCGCAGAGACGCCGCCAAGATGGGCGGCGGGGAAAAGCGCATTGCCGCGCAGCACGCCAAGGGCAAATTGACCGCACGCGAGCGGCTCGACGTTCTGCTGGACGAGGGCAGTTTTGAAGAGCTCGACACCTACGTCGAGCATGACTGCGTTGATTTCGGCATGGCGGATCAGAAGATCCCAGGCGACGGCGTGGTCACCGGCAGCGGCACGATCAATGGCCGCTTGGTCTATGTTTACAGCCAGGATTTTACCGTCTTCGGGGGTAGCCTGTCGAAACGCCACGCAGAGAAAATCTGCAAGGTGATGGACAATGCGATGAAGGTTGGCGCGCCTGTCATTGGCCTCAACGATTCTGGCGGGGCCCGCATTCAAGAAGGCGTCGCCTCGCTCGGGGGATATGCAGACGTTTTCCAGAAGAACATTCTGGCGAGCGGCGTTGTGCCGCAGCTCTCGCTGATCATGGGTCCATGCGCGGGCGGCGCGGTGTATTCGCCAGCGATGACCGACTTCATCTTCATGGTGAAGGACAGCTCTTATATGTTCGTAACCGGGCCTGACGTGGTCAAAACGGTGACGAACGAGGAAGTGACACAGGAGGAATTGGGCGGCGCGGTGACGCACACGACCAAGACCAGCGTTGCTGACAATGCGTTTGAGAACGACATTGAGACCCTGCTCTCGACGCGCAAGTTCTTCGATTACTTGCCGCTTTCCAACCGCGAAGAAGCGCCCGAATATATCACCAGCGATCCGTGGGACCGTGAAGAGCCATCGCTCGATACGCTGATCCCCGACAACGCGAACCAGCCGTATGACATGCATGAGGTGATCGCGAAGACGCTGGACGAGGGCGATTTCTTCGAAATTCAGCCCGCCCATGCTGCCAATATCATTTGCGGGTTTGGCCGGGTCGAAGGGCGCACGGTCGGCGTGGTCGCGAACCAGCCAATGGTGCTCGCCGGTGTGCTCGATATCAATGCCTCGAAGAAGGCCGCGCGTTTTGTGCGGTTCTGCGACGCATTTGAAATTCCGATCCTGACTTTGGTCGACGTACCGGGCTTTCTACCGGGCACCGATCAGGAGCATAATGGAATCATCAAGCATGGCGCTAAGCTGCTGTTCGCTTATGGCGAGGCGACCGTTCCGAAGATCACCATTATCACTCGCAAGGCCTATGGCGGGGCGTATGACGTCATGGCGTCAAAGCATTTGCGCGGAGACCTCAATTACGCCTGGCCCACCGCTGAAATCGCTGTGATGGGCGCGAAAGGCGCGGTGGAGATTATCTTCCGCCAGGATCGCGGCGATGCGGAAAAGATCGCTGAGAAAACCAAGGAATATGAAGACCGCTTTGCGAACCCATTCGTGGCCGCATCGCGCGGCTATATCGATGAGGTGATCTACCCGCACTCAACCCGGCGCCGGGTCGCGCTGGGCCTGCGCAAGCTGAGGGGCAAGCAGCTCGAGAACCCGTGGAAGAAGCATGATAATATTCCGCTGTGAGTGAGAAAGGCGAAAAGGATAGGCAGTACGTTCTGTTTTTCGGCCTTGCGCTTTTCGTGAGTTTGCTAGCTGTTGCCGATCCATTTGGAATTGCCTCATCATCTCATCGTGCTTTTGGAGGCTTTTTTCTGGGGCCTGTATCGATAGGTTACGGAGCGTGGGGGCTATTAAGAGGCGAGTTTCCCGAGCTTTCACAGGCCGCAAGAGACGAAAATGCTCTCCAGTTTTGGTTATGCTTTCTCGCATTTGTATTGACGGGGTCAGTTATGTTGCTGTTGGCCATGAGAGCTTTCATGGAGCTATGAAGAAATGAAACTAGGCAGACTTAATCACGTCGGCGTTGCGACGCCGAGCATAGCGGACTCCATCGCGCATTACCGCGATGTTATGGGTGCGACCTCGATCTCGGATGAGATCATTCTGGAAGATCGCGGCCTTAAGGTCGTGTTTGTCGATACGCCGACCGACTCTGGCATGAATGGCACTCAAATCGAGTTGATCGAAGAGCTGAAACCCGGCGAGACCGCGATCAGCGCATTTCTGGCGAAAAATCCCTTGGGCGGACAGCATCATGTCTGTTTTGAGGTTGAGGATATCGACGAAGCGCGCGCGTGGTTTGAAGGGCAGGGTAAGCGCATTCTAGGCCCAACTATCCCGGGAGCGCACGGCACGCCTATCTTTTTCGTCCATCCCAAAGATATGCAGGGCATGCTTACCGAGATTATGGAAACGCCTAAGGCTGATCATTGATTTAACTCGTCATGCTGAACTTGTTTCAGCATCCATCGCCCGCACAACCTGATTTGTAGGCGCTGAAGATGGACCCTGAAACAAGTTCAGGGTGACGAGAATGAGGAGAGATAGATGACCTACGAAACAATCCGCGTGACCCGCGATGGCCCATTGCTGACGATCACTCTCAACCGGCCAGACCGGCTCAACGCGATGCCGCCGCAAATGGCGGATGAGATTTGCGACGTGTTCTACGATCTGGGCGATGCCCGCGCGGTGCTCATCACAGGTGAAGGCAAAGGTTTTTGCTCTGGTGCGGATTTGTCTGCGCGCTCAACCGGCGAAAAAGGCGGCAGCCACAAGGCGCTGCAAAATCACTACAATCCCGCGATCAGCCAAGTGCTGCGCGCGCCCGTGCCAGTGATCTGCGCGGTCAACGGGCCAGCGGCCGGGGTCGGCTGCTCGCTCGCTCTGGCAGCGGATTTTACCATCGCCAGCACATCCGCCTATTTCCTTCAGGCTTTCGTCAATATCGGCCTGGTTCCTGACGGCGGATCGACCTGGCTGCTTTCGCGCGCCATTGGCCGCGCCCGCGCGGCCCGCATGATGATGTTGGGCGAGAAAATCGGCGGTGAGCAGGCGGAAGAGTGGGGTCTGGTGTACAAAGCCGTGGAGCCAGATCAACTGATGGATGAAGCGCGCGCCTTGGCGGAAAAGCTAGCCAATGGCCCAACCCAGGCAATCCGGATGATCAAAGAGAACCTCAATTTGGCGCTTGATGGCACAGTCCAGCAGGTGTTTGTCCAAGAGGCCGAGGCTCAGCGCATTGCCGGTGCTAGTGACGATGCAAAAGAGGGCGGCATGGCTTTCCTCGAAAAACGCAAGGCCGAGTTTAAGGGGGCGTAATACCTTCAAAGCACTCGCCCAGAGCTTGTCGAAGGGCTGCATTTCCCTCTAAATCTGTGCAACAGAAAAAGCAGGGCTTCGACGGGCTCAGCCCGAACGGATATTGTTAGACTATGACTGAAAAACCCACCCCTACAGACTGGAAAACCCTCGCCGACAAGGAGTCCAAAGGGCGCGACCTGACTTGGTCAACGCCCGAGGGTTTCGATATCAAGCCGCTCTACACTGGCGAAGATCATGCGGATTTCGATCCTGGCCTGCCGGGTTTCGCGCCGTTTACACGCGGGGTGAAGGCCAGCATGTATGCCGGGCGTCCTTGGACCATCCGGCAATATGCGGGCTTCTCCACCGCCGAGGAATCGAACGCGTTTTACCGCCGCAATCTGGCGGCGGGTCAAAAGGGCCTGTCTGTCGCCTTCGATCTCGCCACCCACCGCGGTTATGACAGCGACCATGCCCGCGTCGTCGGCGATGTCGGCAAGGCTGGCGTTGCGATCGACACTGTGGCGGACATGCAGGTGCTGTTCGATCAGATCCCGCTCGACACCATGTCAGTCAGCATGACGATGAACGGCGCGGTGATCCCGGTTATGGCGTTTTACATCGTTGCGGCAGAGCGTCAGGGCGTGAGCCAGGACAAGCTCTCAGGCACGATCCAGAACGATATCTTAAAAGAGTTTATGGTCCGCAACACCTACATCTATCCGCCAGAGCCGAGCATGCGGATTGTCTCGGACATCATTGGCTACACCAGCGCCAACATGCCGAAATTCAACAGCATTTCGATTTCGGGCTATCACATGCACGAAGCCGGCGCGACCGCGGTGCAGGAGCTCGCCTTCACCATCGCCGATGGCAAGGAATATGTGAAACGCGCGATGGCGACCGGGCTGGATGTTGATGCGTTTGCGGGCTGACTGTCGTTCTTCTTCGGTATCGGCATGAACTTCTTCATGGAGATTGCGAAACTGCGCGCCGCGCGGACCCTGTGGTATCGCACCATGGACGATCTTGGTGCTCAGTCCGAACGCTCCAAAATGCTGCGCACGCACTGCCAGACATCTGGAGTGTCGCTGCAAGAGCAGGACCCTTACAACAATGTCATCCGCACCACGGTAGAGGCGATGGCTGCTACGCTGGGCGGGACTCAAAGCCTGCACACCAATGCGCTTGACGAAGCGATTGCTCTGCCAACCGATTTCTCCGCCCGCATTGCGCGCAACACGCAGCTGGTCCTGCAAGAGGAAAGCGGCATCACCAATGTCGTCGATCCACTCGGCGGCTCGCATTACATCGAGGCGCTGACGGCTACCCTGGTGGACGAAGCGGAAAAGCTGATCGCTGAAGTGGACGAGGCGGGCGGCATGACCGCTTATGTCGACACTGGCGCGCCTAAGGCCGCGATTGAACGCGCAGCGGCGGAAAAACAGACCGGCATCGACAAGGGCGAAACCGTGATTGTCGGGGTCAACAAATATCAACTCGCTGAAGAGCAGCAGATCGATACGCTCGATATCGACAACGCGAAGGTGCGTGCCGGACAGATCGAGCGCCTGAAGCAAGTTCGCGCTGGCCGCGATGAAGCCGCTTGTCAGGCGGCACTTACCGCTTTGAGCGAAGCAGCCAAACATAACTCCGCTCACCCTGAGCCTGTCGAAGGGTTGTCCTCATCTTCGGAAGATAAGGGCAGTGCTTCGACAAGCTCAGCACAATCGGGGATGGAGAATAACCTACTCGCTTTGGCCGTTGAGGCCGCTCGCCACGACGCGACGCTTGGCGAAATTTCATCCGCGATGGAGCAGGTGTTTGGCCGCCACGATGCGACGCCAAAGCCGGTCAGCGGCGTCTATGCCAGTGCCTACGAGTTCGACCAGCGCTGGGCGCAGGTGACAGACGGAGTATCGGCAGTTGAACGCCGCCTTGGGCGCTCGCCGCGCATTATGGTCGCAAAGATGGGGCAGGACGGGCACGATCGCGGGGCTAATGTGATCGCCTCCGCCTTTGCCGATATGGGGTTTGAAGTGATCAGCGGCCCACTGTTCCAGACCCCGCCAGAGGCGCGCGATATGGCGCTGGAGCATGACGTTGACGTGATCGGGGCAAGCTCGCTCGCCGCAGGGCATAAGACCCTGATCCCGGAGCTCATCAACTTGCTGAAAGAGGCTGGCCGCGCGGATATCAAAGTGACCGCCGGCGGTGTGATCCCGCCGCAGGATTACGACTTCTTACGCGAAGCGGGCGTGCAGGGTATTTACGGCCCCGGCTCCAACGTGGTCGAATGCGCAGCCGATATTCTGACGCTGCTCGGCCACAATATGCCGCCACTGGGCGAGGGACTTGCGGAGGCGGCAGAATGATCTGGATTACACTTTTGGCCAGTACCACTGGCCTAATCGGCACAAATGATTGCGACCGAGAGGCTGCAGAGGCGGGCGTTCAGGAGGCGGTCAATGCTTGCTCCTTTTTCGATTTGGGCGAAGCGGAAGAGAACCTCGAAAACGCTTTCGGCGACGCCGCGGCTCAGGCGGTTTCCAATGACAGGCGCCGCGGCAAGATTGATATTGCGGTGACCGACCTTAGCCTGTTGACCGAGGCGCAGGAGCAATGGACGCGTTTTCGCGAGGCTCACTGCGCAGCGATGGCTGGCCCGCAGCAGGGGAGCTCCGCCGATTGGCCGGAAATTAAAAATGGCTGCATGATTGCAATTACCGATGCGCGCACCGCGCAGCTCCAAGCCTACACCCGTGAGGTAAGATAAGTGACCCCGATACGTAACGATTGGACCCGCGAAGAGATTGCGGGCCTGTTTGAACTGCCATTTACAGAACTGTTGTTCCAAGCGGCTAGCGTTCACCGCGAAAACCATCCGCCAGAGCAGGTGCAACTGTGCACTCTGCTGTCGATCAAGACCGGCGGGTGCCCAGAGGATTGCGGCTACTGCAGTCAGTCCGTGCATGCGGATAGCGGGGTAGAGGCGACGAAGCTGATGGATGTGCAGGCTGTCCTGCAATCGGCGGCTCAGGCCAAGGATCACGGCAGCCAGCGGTTCTGCATGGGCGCCGCCTGGCGCAATCCCAAAGACCGCGACATGCCCGCGATTGTCGAGATCGTGAAAGGCGTGCGCGAGATGGGGCTTGAGACCTGCATGACGCTGGGCATGCTCACCCCGAAACAGGCCGATATGCTGGCCGAGGCGGGCCTCGATTATTACAATCACAACATCGACAGCAGCCCGGAATATTACGAGCGTGTCATCAGCACGCGCGGCTTTGATGAGCGGATCGAGACGCTCGATCATGTTCGCAATGCCGGGATCAATGTCTGCTCAGGCGGTATCGTCGGCATGGGCGAAACGCGCGAGGACCGCGTGGGCTTCGTGCATACTTTGGCGACTTTGGAAGCCCATCCTGAGAGCGTACCAGTCAACGCGCTAGTACCGGTAAAGGGCACAGTGCTGGGCGATATGCTGGCGGACACGCCGCTCGCCAAGATCGACGATATTGAGTTCGTCCGCACAGTTGCGGTTGCCCGGATTACCATGCCGATGAGCATGGTGCGGCTGTCCGCTGGGCGTGAGAGCATGAGCGAGGCGACGCAGGCTCTTTGCTTCCTTGCGGGCGCGAATTCGATCTTCACCGGAGACAAGCTGCTAACCGCGCCCAATGCGGGTGATGATAGCGATGGGGCTCTGTTTGCGAAGCTGGGACTGACTGCGCTTAAGCAGGAGGAGCCTGCGCGCGCCTGTAAGGTAGCGGAGCCTGCGGAGTGATCGTATCTGCCAACCGTCATCCCAGCGAACGCTGGGATCTCTGGCGGTTAGTGCGGGATTTAGCCGCCTTGGACCCCAGCGTGCGCTGGGGTGACGGGTAGAACATTGACCCTTGGCTTCTCCGTCGATGAGCTTCTGCCCAAGGCGCGCGGCGGCGGGCAGCTCAAGATGGGCCTTAGTAAACTCTCCAAGGAAGGCTGGCTCCAACCAAATCCAGACACAGCTGCGAGACGAGAAGGTTTCGCCGACTACCCTGAAGGCGCTCAGCTGACCGTAGAGGCCTTGGAGCCGGGCGAGGAGCTGGCCGAAATGCTGGGTATCAAAGGCGGCCTGGTCGAGGCGGCAATGGCGCAACATGAGGACATGTGCTTGCTCACCCAGTTTGATGGCGAGGAGCATTACCGCTTGATCGGAACGGCGGTGGCGTGGCCGAGCGATTGGCGTCCAGCGGATAAAATGGGGTTGCCTTTGCGTGCGCTGCATGCGCCGATTGCTGGCTATAAAGAGCAGCTGGCGAGTGGCGTCGATCACTTTATGGCGAGGCTTCAGCCCGGCCAAATTTATGGCCGCTGCAATTGGTTTATCGCGCCCACGGTTGAGAAACGCTGGCTCGCGGACAAGCCCGCCCCAATCGCCTTTGCCCATGTCACGCCGGAGAATGCGGGCGAAACTCTGTTTGTCCGCTCAGAGCGGCAGACCCTGCGCCGCCTGCCGAAGACCGGCGCAATCCTGTTCACCATTGGCATTTACGTCGAACCGCTTGGCGCGCTGAACAAGGCCAATATCGCTCGGCTAGCGGTGGCGGCTCAGACCCTACTGGCAAATGAGGGTGACCGCCGGGGCGCGCCGCATTATGCAGCAAGCCTCAGCGCATTCGCCGCGCGAAAGGACCAGATATGATCGAAGCTCTCCTCCTGCTGCTCCAGGCCGATTACGTGCCAGCTTGTGACCAAGAAAAGGCTGACCAAGGCATCCAGCAAGAGATGAATATCTGCGCGCTCAATGACTTCATAGCCGCCGACAAAAAGCTCAATGAGCAATGGGCGATCACTTCTGCAGTGATGAAATCGCGCGATGAAGGTTGGCAGCCCGATTGGGACGAGCGTCCCGGCTATTTTGAAAGTCTGATCGCCTCCCAGCGCGCGTGGCTGAAATATCGCGATGCGCATTGCCGGGTGGAGGGTTATGTTTCGCGCGGTGGCTCGATGGAGCCGCTGCTCGTCTCGACTTGCAAGACCAGCCTAACCGAAGCGCGGACACAGGAATTGCGCTCGCTTGCAGACAGTCCTGCATAAGACAACACCGCCGCCGTCTTGCTTGGCGCGCCTCAAGGCGGCATAGCGCCTGTCATTATTCTTCACGCCCGGGGGCCCAATTTGTTTTCCAAGATCCTGATTGCCAATCGCGGTGAAATCGCTTGCCGAGTTATCAAGACTGCGCGCCGGATGGGTATTGCGACGGTCGCCGTCTATTCCGATGCGGATGCGCGCGCTCCGTTTGTGAAAATGGCGGATGAGGCCGTGCATATTGGGCCTGCGCCCGCAGCAGAGAGCTATCTGATCCCGGAAAAGATCATTGCGGCTTGCAAGGAAACCGGCGCTGTGGCGGTGCATCCTGGCTATGGCTTTTTGTCTGAGCGGGCCAGCTTCGTCGAAGCGCTCGCGGCTGAGAACATAGCTTTCATCGGTCCGCCAGCGGGCGCGATTGCGGCGATGGGCGACAAGATTGAATCGAAGAAGCTCGCCAAGGAAGCGGGGGTCAACGTGGTGCCGGGCTTTGTCGGGGAAATCCGCGACACGGATCACGCCGTCGAGATCGCGAACGAGATTACCTATCCGGTGATGATGAAGGCCTCCGCTGGCGGCGGGGGCAAGGGCATGCGCCTCGCATGGTCTGAAAAGGACGTGCGGGAGGGCTTTGAGGCTACAAAGCGTGAAGGGCTGAATTCCTTCGGCGATGACCGCGTTTTCATCGAGAAATTCATCGAGAACCCGCGCCACATCGAAATCCAGATATTGGGCGATAAGCACGGCAATATTCTTTATCTGAATGAACGCGAATGCAGTATTCAACGCCGCCACCAAAAGGTCGTGGAAGAAGCGCCGTCGCCCTTCGTTACGCCGAAAATGCGCAAAGCTATGGGCGAGCAATCAGTCGCGCTGTCGCGGGCGGTGGATTACCACTCTGCCTAGGCACAGTGGAGCTGATCGTCAGCGGTGCAGATCCGACCGGCGAGAGCTTCTACTTCCTGGAAATGAACACCCGCCTGCAGGTTGAGCACCCTGTGACCGAAGCGATTACGGGGATTGATCTGGTCGAGCAAATGATCCGCGTGGCCGCTGGTGAAGAGCTGGCGATGACGCAGGATGACATCGGCATTGAGGGCTGGTCGATTGAGAACCGGGTCTATGCCGAAGACCCCTATCGCGGTTTCCTGCCCAGCACGGGGCGCTTGGTTGAATATCAGCCTCCGCTCGCTGGTTGGACCGACGACGGCAGCGCCAACGGCCGACGCGGCGTTGATGGCGTGCGGGTCGATGACGGCGTCTATGAGGGCGGCGAGGTTTCGATGTTCTACGACCCGATGATCGCGAAGCTGATCACATGGGGCGAGACACGTGATGAGGCGGCGGATAAGCAGATCAAAGCGCTCGACAATTTCCGGCTCAAAGGGCTTGGGCACAATGTCGATTTTCTTAGCGCGATTATGCAACATGAGCGGTTTCGCTCTGGCGAGCTGACCACCGGTTTTATCGCCGAAGAATATCCCGATGGTTTCGAAGGCGCGCCAGCGGATGACGCCTTTATGCGCCAGCTTGCCGCGCTGTTTGCCGGGGCGGAGTTCACCGAGCGCGTACGGGCTCAGCAGATTTCTGGGCAGATGGCGCCGATGCCCAATCCCCCTCCGACTGGTCGGTGAAGATCGGTGATCGCGCGTTTGGCGTGCTGCTCGAAGAAGGCGGTGCGACCGTAGATGGCGTCACAATGCGCGGCACTTGGGACTGGGAAGTGGGCATGCGCTCCGCCGAGGTCACGGGTGAGAATGACATCGGCATCCAGATCGAACGCAGCGGGGTGCGCTGGCGGATTACCACCCGCGGTGCGTCGCATGATGCGTTGGTTTTGCCTGCTAATATCGCTCCGCTGGCTGAACATATGATCGAGAAGATCCCGCCAGATCTGTCCAAAATGCTGATCTGCCCAATGCCTGGCCTGCTGGTGAAGCTCCACGTGGGCGAGGGCGACGAAGTTCAGCTAGGACAGCCATTGGCCACAGTTGAGGCGATGAAGATGGAAAACATCCTTCGCGCTGAAAAAGAAGGCACAATTGCTAAGGTCAACGCGGCCGAAGGCGAGAGTCTGGCAGTGGATGCAGTGATCCTCGAGCTTGAATAGAGCGCCGCCGCTTTAGACAATCGAGGTGTTGCGTTTTAAGAAACTCACCGTTTCTTTTGCTTGCCTGCGCAAGATTATTCCATTTCTATAAAACAAGTCTGGTTTGGCTGTGCCAAATTCGGACGCGGCACTTGTTGGAACGCGACAATCTTTCGAATTCGCTGGTCAATTGCAATATTGATGGCAAGCTTTCACCTCGTCCCGAATCAGCGGGGCCATTCGAGGGGTCGAAATGGCAAAGCAAGGCACAGGATTTTTTGACAGCAAAGGTCACTATTTTCGCTCTCCAGAGGAGGCGACATGCAGTGACCTAGCGGCTTTGCTTGGGCAAATCGGCGATGGCGAGAGCTTGGCACCAGGAATTGCGCACACGCTCCTAAAACGGCGGGCCGATATCGAGCGCTTGTTTGCGGAGCATGACGCCATGCTGATCGAGCAGGAGCGGATCAAGGCGGCGCTCGAAGGTCTGCCGGATAAGGTCGCAAAGCTGCCCACGCGCGGCTGAGCTTCCGCTCGCAGTTAGCCTGCAGCCAACTGTTCATCCAAAAACACAGCAACATCGGCCAGGTCGACATCGCGCGCGACAAAGGCCTCGCCAATCGCATTGAGCAACAGGAATGGCAGCGTGCCGCCCGCCATTTTCTTGTCATGCCGCATGTGATCGACAAGCTTTGCACCGCCGCATGACAGGCCTAGCTCACTGATTTCTGATCTGAGGCCTGCATTCTCCAGCGCCCGTTTGGCACGGTCGGCATCCGCCATGCTGAAATGTCCGCGCCGCGCGGAATATCGGGCGGCGAGCACCATGCCCAGCGCGACGCCTTCACCGTGGAGCAGTTCCTGCGAAAAACCGGTTTCCGCCTCCAGTGCATGGCCGAATGTGTGACCCAGATTGAGTAAAGCGCGTCTGCCGGAAAGCTCGCGTTCGTCCTCGGCGACAATGCGCGCTTTGGCTCGGATACTGGTGGCTATGGCATGGGTGAGGGCCTCTGGCTCGCGCGCGATCACTTTGGCGCCATTTGCCTCCAACCAGTCGAAGAATTCAGCATCGCCTAGCAGGCCGTATTTTAGCACTTCGGCATAGCCTGCGCCCATCTCGCGCGGCGGCAAAGTGGCGAGTGTTTCAGGGTCAATCAATACAGCATTGGGTTGATGAAAGGCACCGATCAGGTTCTTTCCAGCGCCCGTGTTGATCGCGGTCTTACCGCCAACCGAACTATCCACTTGTGCAAGCAGAGTGGTGGGGATTTGCACAAAGCCGCATCCGCGCTTCAGCACAGAGCAGGCAAATCCGGTAAGATCGCCGACAACCCCGCCGCCCAGCGCAAACACATTGTCCCCGCGCTCAATGCCAAGCTCGAGCAGCCAATTAGTGAGCTTTTCCAGCACGGCCCAGCCTTTCGCGCCTTCGCCCGGTTCCACCACGAACCAGTCTGCGGCGAAGCCTGCCGATTGGAGCGAGCCCTCAATGGCATCGCCATAAATCCGCTTGGTGGCGGTATCGGCAACAAATGGCACCGCGCGCTGCGAGGTGCTCCCAGCCGCGCTATAGCTTTTGAAGAATGGCTCCGCGACGCGCGCAAAATCACTCAGCAGTCCATGATCAATCGTCACGTCATAACTGCGCCCACCCAGCTCAACTGGAATTACATGCATTGGTCTATTGCCTCGATAATGCGGTGGGCCACGTCGTTATGCGGGCCGTCCATGCTTTGGACCCTGATTTGGGCCTGCGAGTAGAAGGGTGCGCGCTCATTATAAAGGCGCGTCAGAATTTCCTTAGGATCTCCGGTGCGCAGCAGGGGGCGCGTGTTGCGCCGTGATGTGCGCTCTACCAGAGTGTCGATATCGCAATCGATCCAGACCGCGATTGCCTTGTCCAAAATCAAAGCGCGCGTCTGATCATCGACAAAGGCGCCGCCGCCGGTTGCGATCACGCCGGAGTGTTCCTCCATCAGCCTGGCAATGACGCGCCGCTCTCCATCGCGAAAATAAGCCTCACCAAACTCTTCAAAAATCTCGGAGATTTTGCGCTGGGCGGCCTCTTCAATGGCATCATCGGCGTCAACGAAATCGCGCGAGAGCATGCTGGCAAGCCTTCGTCCAACTGTGGATTTGCCAACACCCATCAATCCGACCAGCACAATCGGGCGCGTGGTCTTACGCTTGATGCGGTCAATTGCGGCGGCAAAATCATCGTGGTTTGTAACGGGCTGCTCAGTCATTGCCGCATGGCCTATAGATGGGGTAGGGCGCGTGCAATATGGCTCGCACACATGGCACGATTAGACCTATGGAGAAACCGGCAGGTCGCCCCGGTGGCGGCGGGCGCTGGAAATGGTATTTGATAGCGGTGATAATTGCGGTGATAGTGCTGGCATGGGTTGATGGCGGTGAGGAACCGCTGCATCCGATTGTGCAAGAAATTAATGTGCCGGAGGCGCAGTGATGCATGGTTTGAAGATTACGCGCGGTGTTCCAAATCCGCTTGCTGGTAAGCGTACGCGTGTTGTTGCCGCGGCAATGGGCGCGGTTGTGCTGACGGGCGCTCTGGCTGCTGGCTATGCAGGCGCGCAAGATGCGCCGGAATCGCTGCTGCCGCCAGGGTTTGATGATCCGGCTCCGCCACCTCCGCCGCCGCCTCCACCCCCTCCGCCGCCAGCTGGTGTGAGCCCGGGCGGCCCAAGCGGCCCAGCGCCCACCGGCCCGGTAGCGCCTGGCGCCACTACCTGGAGGCGGAGAATTGCCGCCTGTGCCGAGCATTTCGAGCGACGCCCTGGGCAATTTGCCGACCGTTGCCGAGCTCGAAGACATGTCGACCGACGAGCTTGACGATCTGCTCGGGCTTAAGCCGCGCTATGATATACCGCCTGCCGCGCGCCGCGCGCTGACGCAGGTCGGCGTGCTGAGCGAAGAGGAGGGCGGATTGCCCACCGCATCGCTGGCCAATCAGCCTGCGGAACTGGTGCGCGCTGCGCTTGATGGGACGAAGGGACAATTGGTCTCGCGCTGGGGGCACATCCTGCTGCGCCGCGCGGCGGTGAGCCGGCTTGAGGCGCCAGACGGCATGAACCCGGTCGAATTCGCCGCTTTGCGCGCTGGCCTGCTCAATCGCTTGGGCGAGTTCGCGGCTGCGCGCGCTTTGGTGCAGGACGTCGACACGGGCAATTGGAACACGCCGCTGACGACGGCGGCGCTGCAATCCTATGTCGCCACATCTGATTTCGTCGGAGCCTGTCCGGCGGTTCGCCTGCAAGGGTCTGAACGCGATGATCCGCGCTGGGTCATGTGGCAGGCGATCTGCAACGCTTATGCGGGCGAAAGCGCTCTGGCTGGATCGCAGCTTGACCGTGCGCTCGACAATTCTATCGCCCCGGAAATCGATATCCTGCTGGCGCGCCGATATGCTGGCGCTGCGGGCAGCGGCCGAAGGGCGGTTGATGTGGATTGGGAAGGGGTGGAAGACCTCAACCCATGGCGCTTTGCCTTGGCCAATGCCGTTGGTGAGCCAGTGCCAGAGGCGCTGATCGAAGAATCGGGCGCGTATTATCACCGCGCCGCTGCAACTGGGCCAATGGTCGCCTTGGGTGAGCGGGCGAAATATGCCGCTCGTGCCAGCAACGAAGGCATTTTGTCCGCCTCCGCCATGGTTGGGCTCTACAGCCAGATATACGCCGACGATAATATCACTGGCGAGGCAGCAGACACGGCGACCCGCCTGCGCGAGGCCTATGTCGGCGGCGATCCATCGGCGCGATTGGCGGCGATGCAAGCGATCTGGGGCGACCCTTCGGAAGGCGGCGCGATTGCGGATTACAGCGGCTATGTCATGACCGCCTATGCGGCGGCGCGCATGCCCGCCAGCAGCAGCTTGGCAGACCAATCGGGCAGCTTGATTGCATCGATGCTCGCCGCAGGGCTGGACCGTGATGCGCTCGCTTGGGCTGAAGTGGTGCCGGGCGGAAGCCTTGGCTGGGCCCTGATTGTGCTGTCACAGGCAGAACGCGGCGTGCCTGCTTCGGCCGATGATTTGAGCGAATTTGTTGGCAATGATGCCAGCGCTCAGCAGCGCAAATCTCAGTTTCTGATCGCTGGCCTTGCTGGGCTTGGCCGGATTAGCAGTGCGGAACGCTCGGCCTATGAGGACGAGCTCAGCCTTGATTTGGGGCACCAAAGCAAATGGTCTCGCATGATTTCCCGCGCTGGTGAGGTGGAGAATCAAGCTCTCGTATCCTTGCTCGCCGGGCTCGGTATGCAAGGGGAAAGCTGGGCGCAAATGACGCCCCGGCATCTCTATCATATCGTGTCTGCGCTCAACGCAGCTGGGCTTGGCGCAGAGGCACGCATGATCGCGGCGGAGGCGGTGGCGCGCGGCTAAGGCCGGTGCGCTGAGACAATGTCAGCCGCGACAAAAGCCTTTCTCGATATGCTGGCGGCGGAGCGCGGTGCGGCGCCCAATACGCTGTCGGCCTATGCGCGCGACCTGAGCGGTGCGGAGGAAGAGATTGGCGATCTCGCCAAGGCGAGCCGAGGTGATGTGGCGAAGCTCGCGGGCGCTTGGGTCAGCCTTGCGCCATCGACAGTCGCGCGCAAAACCTCTGCGGTTCGGCAATTCTTTGGCTTTGCGCTGGACGAGGGGTGGCGCGACGACGATCCCTCCGGCGCCTTGCCTCAGCCCCGCACGCGCAGACCTCTGCCCAAAGTGCTCTCGCACGATGATATCGCGGCATTGTTTGATCGCGCTGAAATGGAGGCGGACAGCGGCAAGCCTGACCGGGTCAGGCAATTGGCACTGTTGGAACTGCTCTACGGATCGGGCCTTCGTGCCACGGAGCTCGTTTCGCTGCCGCTCAGCGCGGTCCCGCGTGATGCGCCATTCCTCACGGTCATGGGCAAGGGCGGTCAGGCGCGGATGGTGCCCGTCAGTCAGCGAGCGCAGGAGGCTTTGTCGGCATGGCTGGAAGTGCGCCCGCAAGAGCCGCGCCATCTGTTCCCCTCGCGCGGCGGCAAGCATCTCAGCCGAGTGAGGCTGTTCCAACTCCTGAAAGAGCTGGCAGCGCGCGCTGGCCTCGAGCCCAAGGGCATCAGTCCGCATGTCTTGCGTCACGCCTTTGCGACGCATCTGCTGGAGGGCGGGGCAGACCTGCGCGTGCTGCAAACATTGCTCGGCCATGCCGATATCGCCACCACTCAGATTTACACCCATGTGGACGCAGTCAGGCTCGTAGCTCTGGTCAATTCGCGCCACCCGCTTGCCACCCGCAGCACATCGGACTAGCGCAATTTTATGACTGCTTACCTCGAATTTGAGAAACCCGTTGCCAAGCTTGATGAGCGCATTGCCGAATTGCGCAGCGCGTCAGAAGGTGATGAAGTGGATATCGCAAGCGAGATTACGCGCCTCGAATCCAAAAGCGCGGACCTGCTTGCAACAACTTATGCCTCGTTGACACCGTGGCAAAAGACCCAGGTCGCGCGGCACCCCAATCGCCCGCATTTGCGCGACTATATCGAGCACGCGTTTGATGATTTCGTGCCGCTTGGCGGAGACCGCTATTACGGCGATGATGATGCGATAATCGGCGGTTTTGCGCGGCTGAACGGCCGCCGGATCATGCTGATTGGGCATGAAAAAGGGCACAACACGGAAACCCGGATCAAGCACAATTTCGGCATGGGTAAACCAGAGGGATACCGCAAAGCGATCCGTCTGATGGAGATGGCCGGACGGTTCGGTCTGCCCGTGGTGACTTTGGTGGACACTTCGGGCGCATTCCCCGGTGTTGAGGCGGAAGAGCGCGGCCAAGCAGAAGCAATCGCGCGTTCGACAGAGGCGTGTTTGGCATTGCCCGTACCTATGGTGGCGGTGATCGTGGGCGAGGGCGGCTCTGGCGGCGCGGTCGCCTTGGCCAGCGCAGAGCGGGTCTTAATGCTTGAGCATGCGGTTTATTCGGTGATTTCGCCGGAAGGCTGCGCATCGATCCTGTGGAGAACCGCCGATAAAGCGCCTGAAGCGGCGCAAGCGATGAAGGTGACCGCCCAGCATCTTAAGCGCCTCGGCGTGATCGATCGGATCGTTAAAGAGCCGGTTGGCGGCGCGCACCGCGACCCTGCGGCGACAGCGGCAAACCTGGGCAAGGCGATCAGCAAAGAACTGGACGCTTTGGCCGAATTGCCGAGCGAAACTCTGATCCGGACCCGCGAGGAACGCTTCCTGCAAATGGGCGGTTAGCGCCGCTTTGGGGCGCGTATTGCGCGCCCTTTTGCACGTGTCGCGCGGTGAGGAGGGTCCATGGGGCTTGCCCAAAGCGTTGTTTTCCCGATATCCTTAAGCCAAATCCGCAGGAGCGGGTGAAAGGGTGCAGCTTCTGGTGGGATGCTGCTTTTGAGGACCGGGAGAACCACTATGCCCCAGACAATTGCATCCAAATCGACACACGCAGGCCTGCGCCGGACACGTTCCAGCCGAGCTCTTACCGCGACTATGGCGGCACCATTGGCATTGGCGCTTTCGGGCTGCTTGGGCGGTGCGCCAATCCCCTCCGCGTCAACTCCAATCACTCAGACCGAAGCGCAACAAGGCGCTGAATTCCATCCACAATTGCTCGCCGAGTTTGGCGGAGCGATGACCGGACCTCAGGCAGCCTATGTTGAGCAAGTGGGCAAGAATATTGCGGTGCAATCGGGCCTAGGCAATGCGCGAGAGAGCTTTACGGTCAGTACGCTCAACAGCTCGGTGAACAATGCTTTTGCGGTGCCTGGCGGCTATATTTACACAACTCGCCAGCTCGTCAGCCTGATGAATAATGAGGCCGAATTGGCGGCCGTTTTGGGGCACGAGGTCGGCCATGTGGCCGCGCGTCATTCTCAGCGCCGCCAGCGAAACGCACAGCGGAACCAGGGGCTTGGTGTTCTTGGCGCCGTGCTCTCTGGCGTGTTGCTCGGCGATAGTCAGATAGCAAACACAGTCAGCCGCGGGTTTTTGCAGGGTTCGCAGATGCTTACCTTGAGCTTTTCGCGCAGTCAGGAATTGCAGGCGGACGAGCTCGGCATCGAATATCTCAGCCGTGCGGGATACGATACGCGTGCGATGGGCACGGTTTTGGCCAGCCTGGCGGCGCAAAACTCGCTTGATGCTCGGCTTCAGGGGCGCGGAGATGCGAAGGTGCCGGCTTGGGCGTCGACTCATCCAGACCCGGCAAGCCGGGTGCAAACGGCCCTATCAAAAGCCGGTCCAAGCGCCGGTGGAACGACCAATCGCGACACATTCTTAAGCCGGATTGATGGCGTTGTTTATGGCGATGATCCCGAACAAGGGGTGATCGAAGGACGCCAGTTTATTCATCCTGAATTGCGATTGTCATTCACCGCGCCCCAGGGGTTTTACATGGTCAATGGCTCGCGCGCCGTCAGTGTTAATGGCCAGGGAGGCAAAGCGCAGTTGACGCTCGCGCCTTATGCCGGTGATCTGAGCAGCTATGTTCGCCAGCAATTTTCGGCTCTGGGCGGCAAAGATCAGCAGCTCTCCCCGTCCAGTATCCAGCGCACAACCGTTAACGGAATCAGTGCCGCCTATGGCACCGCCCGGGTAAACAACGGCAATTCGCAGGTTGATGTGGTGGTGTTCGCCTATGAATTTGCGCGCGACCGGGCCTATCACTTCGCGGCTATCACTCCTGCAGGGCAGGGCAATGCCTTTACAGCGATGTTCAATTCCATGCGGCGAATCAGTGCAAGCGAGGCGAGCCAAGTGATTCCGAGGCGCATCGATGTGGTGACGGTTGGCCGAGGCGATTCGGTGCAGTCATTGAGCCGCACGGATGGCATATTCCGATGCTCAAGAAGCTCGGTTCCGTGTGCTTAACGCATTGGGTTCCGGTGAAGGGGTGCGGGCAGGACAGAAAGTGAAGCTGGTCGTCCGCGCGCGTTAAGGCTTTGGATCGTTGGGCGACACTTTTGCGACCGACGGGTTGCGAAGGCTGGGCCGTCTGTCCTCCTCGATAGGTCGCACTCAGTCGATTTTGGGCAAAAAAAGCGGCGGGGGAAACCCCCGCCGCTCTCTTTTCGATAAGTCTTAGACTTAGGCTTCGTCGCCAGCCATAGAAGACGCCACTTTCGAGAAAGTGGTCTCAAGCTGAGTGCCGAGGCCTTGCATAGCGCCGATTGCGGCAACAGCGATAAGAGCAGCGATCAGGCCGTACTCAATTGCGGTTGCGCCCTGCTCATCAGCGAAAAGTTTGTTAAAGAATTTCATTTGTAGTCTCCTGGTTCAGTCTTCGATACCCACGCTCATTCCGATTCGGAGTGAACGCTCGTTGGTCTAGTTATAAGCTATTGAAAAAATCCTAATTCGCAGGCTTTCCAAAAAGTTAACCGCTCACAACATCTACGACAGCAGAATTTACGCGAGCCCAAAGTCCGGTGTTCTCATCCGCGACACCGCGAAGAGCCCCCAAAATTGCGATCACGATCAAACTGACGATCAGACCGTATTCGACAGCGGTGGCAGCTTTTTCGTCGCTCCGAATTTTTCTCAGAGTTTTAAAGAAAGACATGTTCACTTCCGTCAATTACGTTCTCGATGAAGAGACAAATGGTCGCAGCGCGTTAAGAAAAGGTTGATGGCGGCCACAGAAATGGAAAAAATTCCGACATGGCGATGAACTGGATGCCCGTTGTAGCGGGGGCTCTACAGGGCGCAGATGGCCTGTGGCTGATGCATCGGCGGCCTTTACACAAAGCGCATGGAGGTCTGTGGGAATTCCCTGGCGGTAAGGTCGAATCGGGAGAAACCCCTAGGAACGCGTTGATTCGCGAGCTTCATGAAGAGCTTGGCATTGTGATCGAGCCAGAGGATTGCACCCCTGCTGGATTCGCGGAAGACGATGGAACGCCGTCCAATCGCAAGATTGTCATTCTTCTTTACACAATCGCCAAATGGCAGGGCCTGCCTGCTGCATTGGAAGGCGGAGAGGTCGGCTGGTTCACGCCTGATCAGATCGCCGCGCTCGACAAACCGCCCTTGGATGTGACGCTGGCCAAGCAGCTTTTCAAAAAAGCATGACACTCTCGCGCTAAAGGGATTGCCAAGCGCAGCCACCGCCCGTATGTGCCGCTCCTCCAGCGCACCCGTAGCTCAGCTGGATAGAGTACCTGACTACGAATCAGGGGGCCGGAGGTTCGAATCCTTCCGGGTGCGCCATGAAAAGGGACTGACTATGCGGTCGGTCCCTTTTTTGTTTCGGCTCACCACCAACTTGGAAGCCTCACTCTCTTGCAATCTTCACATTTGCCACGCGTCAGATTTTGCGCAAAGGATCTGCGCGGGATCAGACGAAGCAACAGAAAGCGATACGAATGAGCGACTTGCACGATCACGATATGGATCCCGACAACCCTATGGCAAAGCCTGATGTGCCCGATCATGTGCAGGACGCGATCCGCACATTGATTGAATGGTCCGGGGATGATCCCGCGCGCGAAGGTCTGCTCGACACGCCAAAGCGGGTGGGGCGCGCATGGCTTGAATATTGCCAGGGCTATAAGGAAGACCCCGCTATTCACATGAGCCGGGTGTTCGAGGAAGTCGGCGGCTATGACGAGATCGTCATGCTGAAGGACATTCCGTTTCAATCGCACTGCGAGCATCACATGGCGCCGATCACCGGCAAGGCGGCGATTGCGTATCTCCCCAATAAGAAGGTCGTTGGCATATCCAAGCTCGCCCGCGTGCTGCACGGCTATGCGCGCCGCTTGCAGATTCAGGAGCGGCTGACGGCGGAGGTCGCTGCCTGCATCTGGGACAATCTGGAGCCGCAGGGCGTTGCCGTTGTGATCGAGGCGCAGCATGGCTGCATGACCGGGCGCGGCGTGCGCACACCGGGCGTCGGCATGATCACCTCGCGGCTCTTGGGCTGCTTCCTAGAGGACCACCGCAGCCGCAAGGAGGTCATGGCTCTGATGGGTTATGGCTAGGCTTTAGCAAGGCGGCGAGCCGCGCTGGAACGCATTTGCGTTTTTCAAATCTGTGACTTTTGCGAGAAAACGCGTGTTCCCAGCGGTTTGCGCGCAAAATGCAACGTGACGTTGTGACTTTTGGAGTTTGCGCGTGTTTGGCGCGTTCCAAGCGCGCGCAAAAATGCCCCGTGCGACGCAAACACGCCGCCGATATTGACTGACACTCACGATGAAAAAGAGCCGCGACCGGGTTAGCGCAAGCCGCTCTGGTAGGAAAATTCGGAGTGCGCGTTTGCGGGCTCTCTGGATGACAGACCGATGGGTTTCACGAAGCGCCCAATCCAGCGCCCCCATTCGGCGAATCAAGGTGATCTCGCGCGGCGTTGCAGTGATTCGCTTTGGCCAGAGAAAATTCGGCCAAAATCGCGCCAAAACCCAAAAAAAGCCCATTTTTCGCAAAAAAAGTGGCCAAAAACGCAAATTACAACGCTTTTTACAACGCTTTTTACAACGCTTTTACAACGCTCATTACAACGGTCGCCTGTCATCACGTGCCTTGAAGACGAGGCGCCCTGCCGGTGAGGTGTGGCTGATTGGTGAACGTACGATCCCGCCAATTGGTCACGCCTCATTGGGCCGCTCTATTATATGGGGAGCAACCAAAAGCGCCTCGTCTTGAATGTGAACAACACACGCAAGACAGGGAACATGACAATGAAAAAGACCACTCTACTTTCGACCGCAGCCGCAGCAACCATCGCCGCGCTGACATTCCAGCCCGCACCCGCCGCGGCTCAGTCAACACAGGTTGGCACGAATGCAAACGCCAACGGCGAAAATTCCACAGCCGTCGGAGGGGCTGCCAGGGCGGAAGGCGATGACTCAACAGCGGTTGGCCATGCTGCAGTGGCTGATAACGACCGCTCAACGGCTATAGGCACGTTCGCACAAACAAGAGACGGCGCTGTGGATGCCACTGCGGTCGGCGTTTCTGCAGTGGTGAACGGAGACCGAGGCACAGCAGTTGGACGCAGCGCTTTTGCCCAAACCGATGGTGCAGCGCTCGGGCATGCCGCTCGTGCCCTAGCCACAGCCACAGCAATTGGACAAGACTCTGATGCAAGTGCCTTTCAAGCAATTGCGCTTGGTCAACTTGCCAATGCGTCCGCAACCGGTGCCACCGCGCTTGGAGGAGGCTCTGCTGCATCTGGCACTCAAGCAATTGCACTTGGCCAAAATGCCAATGCGTCTGCAAACGGTGCCACCGCGCTTGGAGGAGGCTCTGATGCGACAGGCATTCAAGCAATTGCGTTTGGCCAAAATGCCACTGCGGCGGGCAACAATTCGGCTGCTATCGGTTTTGACGCAAGCGCCACAGGCGTGCGTTCTGTTGCACTGGGTGCTTTTTCCCAGGCCAGCTCAAGGGCAGTTGCTAACGGAGACTCGGCTATTGCATCCGGCACTGCTGCGATTGCCATTGGCTCGCAGTCGGGAGCAGGCGCCGAAGGGGCCATTGCGATCGGCGGAGATGGAGACGATGCAGACACTACAGGCGCGCAGGCGACTGAGTTAGGCGCGATTGCTATTGGTCTGGACGCACAAGTCGTTACTGGCGCAGATCAAGCAGTTTCAGCCTTTGGTGCGATTGCTATAGGGCGTTTGACGGAGGCGACGGCTACTGGCGCAGTGGCGATTGGCGACCAAGTAGACGCGATGGCCGATGGCGCGGTGGGGATTGGCTCTTTTGCACAAGCGACGGCCGATGGCGCGGTGGCGATTGGCGATCAAGTAGATGCGAGGGCCGATGGCGCGGTGGGGATTGGCTCTTTTGCACAAGCGAGGGCCGATGGCGCGGTGGCGATTGGCGATGCAGCAGATGCGACGGGCGAAAGCGCGGTGGCGCTTGGAGAAAGTGCGGGAGCAAGCGCCTTTGGCGCCATTGCGATCGGCGGAGATGGACCAGACGAGGACACAGGCGGAATATTTGGAGCGCAGGCGGACGCGGATGGCGCGATTGCTATTGGTCTGGACGCCCGAGCCGTCACTGGCGCAGGTCAAGAAGCTCCAGCCTTAGGTGCGGTGGCGATTGGCCTATTGTCATCAGCGACGGCCAATGGCGCGGTGGCGTTTGGCGCATTTTCATCAGCGACGGCCGAGGGCGCAGTGGCGCTTGGCCGGGCCTCAGAAGCGACGGCCGATCGCGCGGTGGCGATTGGTGAATTTGCAGATGCGACGGCCGATGGCGCGGTGGCGATTGGCGATGATGCAAATGCGGTGGCCGATGGCGCGGTGGCGCTTGGCCAGGGCTCAGATGCAACGGCCATTGGCGCGGTGGCGATTGGCGACCGAGCATTTGCGACGGGCACAAACGCGGTGGCGTTTGGTCTTTTTGCAGATGCGACCGGTGAAAACAGCTTTGCCGGTGCTGCGCGTTCGAGCGCAACAGGAGCCGGTTCCATCGCGCTGGGCTCGGATGCGGTTTCAGGTGGCGCAGGCAGCTTTGCCGGCGCTGCGGGTTCGAGCGCGAGTGGCAACAGGAGCATTGCTCTGGGTGTGGATACCAGTTCAGCCGGTACGTCATCGATTGCGATTGGCGGCGACGGCGCGGATGAAGATGAGCTTGGCGCTCAGGCAACGGCTTCTTTTGCGGCGGCAGTCGGATCGGATGCGGTGGCCAGCGGGTTTGGCGCCAGCGCTTTTGGGGTGAACGCGCAAAGCACACGGACCTTCTCCGCGGTCTTTGGCCGCAACTCTGCTGCTACGGCTAACAATGCGGTGGCCTTTGGTAATGCGGCGACCGCGAGCGGTGCGTCAGCGATGGCTCTTGGCAGGGCTGCAGAAGCGAGCGGAACAATCTCTATCGCGGTTGGCTAAGCTTGCCAATGCTTCGGGAGAAGCAGCAGCGGCGATCGGCGCAGAGGCGGCCGCAGCGGGGCTTGATGCAACAGCCATTGGCGCGACAGCGAATGCCAGCGGCGGGCGGACAACAGCGATTGGCTTTGCGGCAGATGCAACGGGCGTCAATTCCACAGCGGTGGGCCGCGGGGCGAGTGCGGGCTTTGCCAGCTCGACGGCGATTGGCCGCGATGCGACGACAACAGCCGGGAACCAAGTGACATTGGGCGGCGCGGGTTCATCGGTGCGCATTGGCGATATTGCTGCATCGACAGATGCTCAGGTTGGTCCTGTTGATGCGGTGACCGTAGACGCCAACGGCACACTGGGCCGTCAAAGCGTGGCCACCGCCGCCTCGGTCGATAACGTACGGGTGGCGCTCAATGCGGTTGCGCAAGTCTCCACGGCGCAATTCGATGCGCTGTCGGGCCGGGTGCAGGATCTCGATTTCCGTCTCGAGGAGCTAAGCGATAGCACCAGCGGCGGGATCGCAGCGGCTGCTGCGCTTGGCAGCGCCATCGCCATGCCGGACAAGGCCTTCACCATCGCAGGCAATATCGCGACCTATCGCGGTCAGCAGGGCTTTGCCGCGAGCTTCACTGGCCGCGTGAGTGACAGCTTTGCAATCGGAGCTGGGGTCGCTGGCAATACGGGTGACGGCTCCGTGGTCGCTCAGGCTGGCGTGGCGTTTGGGTTCTGAGGGGACTGACGCGCCGGTTCGCTAGTAATATCGGGACGCGGGCGAGGGGGCTGTTCGGTTTCTAACTGGCAGCTACCTTGCCAAGCGATGGGGCGGTTTGCAATTTGGCTTTCGAGCCGCTGCAAACCGCCTCTTTACTTCGGGATTTATGATTGAGTGTGGCTGAGGCACAAAGCATAGGTCCGGCGAAATGTCTGGCTCTTGGCCAATAAAAAGGGCGCCTCTTGCGGGGCGCCCTTTTTACGTTTGGCTTGATCGGCTGATTACAGCTGCCCGAGCATATATTCCGCGCTGGAGACTTTGAACTCGCCGCCGTCTTCCACGTTCAGCTGTTCGACCACGCCGTCATTCACGACCATAGAGAAACGCTGTCCGCGCTTGCCCATACCAAATCCGCTGCCATCCATGGTCAGGCCAACGGCCTCGGCGAAATCGGCATTGCCATCGGCCAGCATGGTGATGTCGCCGCTGCCCGCGGCATCGTTCCATGCGCCCATGACGAACGCATCATTGACCGCAGTGCCGACGATTTCATCGACGCCTTTGGCTTTCAGTTCCTCTGCCTTGTCGACGAAGCCTGGCAAGTGCTTGGCCGAACAAGTTGGCGTGAACGCGCCGGGCACGGAAAACAGCGCGACCTTCTTGCCAGCAAAATAGTCTGCGGCCTGAACTTGCTCTGGGCCTTCTGCGGTTGCCTTTACCAAAGCCACGTCTGGGAGCTTGTCCCCTACTGAAATCGTCATCGCGCTGTCCTTTATTGAAGAGTGAACTGGAGCCCATGATTTAATGCCCGCGCGGCCAGCTTCAAGCGCTATGTCGTGCTTAAGATGGCTTTACTGTGCTGGTTCAGCCTTCTGTAAAGGCGGCTCGGCCATGGTAGGTTGAAACAGGGTCGCATTCATCTCATCTGAGAGCACAATCGATCTCATCCCCCGCGCCGGATTCTTATCTGGTGCAAAGGGAGGCGGCTGTGCACGCCCCCGCGCAGCCGCCCACCACTTTACCATCAATCCCCGCTCACCGCAGCGCGCTCACTCAAGCGCTAGGGGTTCGCCGCGATCACATATAAAGATAACTTTATATTTGCTTGTCTAGCGGGTGGAGGCTAGGGCGCACCCAACAATTTCACATTCCCCTAGGAGTCTCTCATGGCCACCGCAGCCGCTACTCAAGACTACATCATTAAAGACATCGCGCTGGCTCAGTTTGGCCGCGATGAAATCCACATTGCAGAAACCGAAATGCCGGGCCTGATGGCTCTGCGTGAGGAATATGGCGCGGCGCAGCCTTTAAAGGGCGCGCGGATCACTGGCTCGCTGCATATGACGATCCAGACCGCTGTGCTGATCGAGACGCTGATTGCTCTGGGCGCGGAAGTGCGCTGGGCGACCTGCAACATCTTCTCCACCCAAGATCACGCCGCCGCTGCGATTGCCGACCAAGGCATTCCCGTGTTCGCGATCAAGGGCGAGACGTTGGCGGATTATTGGGATTATGTTGGCCGTATCTTCGATTGGTCGACCGATGCCGATCCAGACCTGACCGCGAACCTCATCCTCGATGATGGCGGCGATGCGACCATGTTTGCGCTGTGGGGTGCACGGATCGAAGCGGGTGAGGAAATGCCTGCTCCAGCGAACGCCGAAGAAATCGAATTTCAGCGCGCTCTGAAAGCATTCGTCGCGGCCAAGCCCGGCTATCTCACCAAGAGCGTGCAGGCTATCAAAGGTGTGTCTGAAGAGACCACCACCGGCGTTATGCGCCTTTATCAGATTGGTAAGCAGGGCAAGCTGCCATTCCCGGCGATCAATGTGAATGACAGCGTGACCAAGTCGAAGTTCGACAACCTTTATGGCTGTAAGGAATCGCTGGTTGATGCGATCCGCCGCGCAACCGACGTGATGCTGGCTGGTAAGGTCGCGTGCGTCGCTGGCTACGGCGATGTGGGTAAAGGCTCGGCTGCGTCGCTGCGCGATGGCGGTGCCCGCGTGATGGTGACCGAAATCGATCCAATCTGCGCATTGCAGGCGGCGATGGACGGCTATGAAGTTGTCTCAATGGAAGAGGGCGCCAAGCGCGCCGATATCTTCGTGACCGCAACCGGCAATGAAGACGTGATCACCGGCGAGCACATGAAGCTGATGAAGAACATGGCGATCGTGTGCAACATCGGCCACTTCGACAGCGAGATCCAAATCTCCGCGCTCGACAATTACGATTGGAAAGAAATCAAAGAGGGCACCGATATGGTGACCATGCCGGACGGCAATAGCCTGCTGATCCTTGCCAAGGGCCGCCTCGTAAACCTCGGCTGCGCCACGGGTCACCCAAGCTTTGTCATGAGCGCTAGCTTCACCAACCAGACGCTGGCTCAGATTGAGCTCTACACCAAGGCGGACGAGTACAAAAACGAGGTCTATGTCTTGCCGAAACACTTGGATGAGAAGGTTGCGGCGCTGCACCTTGAAAAGCTTGGTGTGCAGTTGTCTCAGCTCAGCCAGAAGCAAGCGGATTACATCGGCGTGCCGAAAGACGGCCCGTTCAAGCCGGATCACTATCGCTATTGATCGTTTCAACTCATCGATAAATTTGAAAGAGCCCTCGCAAAGATACGAATTTGCGGGGGCTTTTTCATGCGCCACCCGTTGCATCGCGGCCCTGCGCCGCATAGCTGCATAATATGGAATTTTCTCCCACCGCTTTGGCTCTGATTGGCCTTGTGCTCGCCGCATGGACGGTGGGTGCTGCGGTGCTGATGCTGCGCGCCTCTGGCCAGAGTCGGCGCACGGGCGCTTTGCAGACCTCGCTGCGGCGGATGCAGCGGATGCTCGATGTGGCGCCAGCGGTGCCTTTGCTGGTCCGGGTCGATGGCCGGATCGAAGCGCCAGAGCGGCTCGCGCGTTGGTTTGGGCTGGAGACCATGCCCAAGTTTTTGAGCGAGCTTGATGGCGGCGAGGGCGCTGGGCTGTCGGCTGAGCAATTGGCTGACCTGTCGGAAAAAGTTCGCCGTACGCAGAAGAGCGCGGCTCCGTTTCAGTTCACCCTAACGCCGCCCGGCTCCGGGCGTAGCCTGGCCCTGCAAGGGGCATTGGCTGATCCGCAGGTGTCCCCAGGCGGCGCGGCGCTCGTGTGGGTGTTCGACTTTTCTGAAAGCCAGCAAGAACTGCACCGGCTGCGCGGCGCGGCGGCGCGGGCGGAGAGTGATTTTGCCGCGCTGATCGGCCTGATCGAGGCCGCGCCTATGCCGATGTGGTTCCGCGGCGATGATATGAAACTGCAACTTGTGAACCAAGCCTATGTCGATGCGGTTGCGGCGAGCGACGCCAATGATGTCGTCAAACAGCAGCTGGAATTGATCGAGCCGGTCGATGGCGAAGCGCCATCAGAGATCGCCAGCAAAGCGCTGAGCGAGCAGGGTAAGATCGAGCGCACGGTGCCTGCCACGATCCACGGCCAGCGGCGCAGTATGCGGGTCAGCGATCTGCCGCTCGGCACAGAAGGCGTTGCGGGCTATGCGATCGACATTGAAGAGCAGGAGCAGGAGCGGCGCGAGTTCAGCGCCTACCGCGATGCTCAGCGCTCCATGCTTGATCAGCTGTCCGCAGGCGTCGCTCTGTTTGATGCGAGCGAGCGCCTGACCTTTGCCAACCTGCCGTTGCGGCGTTTGTTTGAGCTGACCGAGGGTTCGCTTGACGGTTCGATTTCCTTCGACCGTTTCCTGACCGATGCGCGCGAGCGAAAGCTGACCCCGGAAGTGCGCGATTTCCCGGAATGGCGGCGCGAACATGCCGCCTGGTTTGAAGCGGCCGAAACGCAGGAAGAGGCCTGGCCACTGCCCGGAGGTACGCATTTGCGGATCGTGGCCCAGCCTATGCCGGACGGCGGGCTGGTGATGATTGCGGAGGACCGCACCGAGCAGCTCTCGCTCTCGGCGACGCGGGACACTCTGCTGCGCACCCGCGCGGCCACGCTCGACAGCCTGTTTGAAGCGCTGGCGATTTTTGCGCCAGATGGCTCTTTGCAATTGTGGAACCGCAGCTTTGCCGGGACATGGGGCCTGACCAGCGAGTTTCTCGATACGCACCCCAGTGCAGAGGCTCTGATCGAGGCCATCGGAGAGAATCTGGCGAAGCGCGGACAGGCGCAATCGATCAGCGCGGTGGTGCGCGCGGCGACGCTGGATCGTCAGGAAAAGGGCGGACGGATTGCGCTTAAAGACGGGCGCACGCTGGAATTTGCCGGTGTGCCGCTGCCCGATGGCAATGGCTTGCTGACGGTGCTGGATATCACCGCGTCAGAAAACGCAGAGCGCGCGCTGCGCGAACGCAATATCGCGCTGGAAGAGGCCGACACCGTGAAGGCGCGCTTCCTCGCCAATATGTCTTATGAATTCCGCACGCCGCTGACCTCGATTGGCGGCTTTGCTGAGCTGATCAAGAGCGGCGCAGCGGGCGAAGTGAGCGAGCAAATGGGCGAATATGTCGACGCCATTATCGACTCGGTTAGCCGCCTGACCGACCAAGTTGAGAACGTGCTCGACCTTTCGCAAAGCGAAGCGGGCCTGATGCCGATCAGCAAAGAGGAGGTCGATCTCTTGCCATTTCTCACCGGGCTGGTGCGCGAGCGAGAGACCGCGATCGTCACCGCCGGATTGGGCCTCGATCTGCGAGGCAAGAAGGGCTGCGTTGTTCAGGCCGATCCAAGGCAATTGGGCCGCGCGCTTGGCAATCTGCTCGACAATGCGATCGCGGGCACGCCGGAGGATGGCAAAATCCTGATCAATATCGCGGCCAAAGGGCAGGGCGCAGAAATTGCGATTTCCGACAATGGCCGGGGCATGAGCGCAGAAGAGCTCGCCCGCGCACTGGGAACAGCGGGCGCCGATGATGAAAAGCGCCAAGGGCTGGGCATTCCGCTCGCCCGGCAATTGATTGAGGCGCATGGCGGCACGTTTGATCTGCAAAGCGAAGAGGGCGCAGGCACCGCTGCGATCATTCACCTACCGTGAGGGCGCGGAGATGATGCGCGAGACTTTGAGTGATCTGGCGGCGATGGACGCCTATGGCGCGCGCATTGCGGCGCAACTGAAACCCGGCGATGTGGTCTCGCTGACCGGCGGATTGGGCGCCGGTAAGACGACACTGGCCCGCGCGATTATCGCGGCGCTTGGCTATGAGCATGAGGTGCCATCGCCGACCTTTACGATCATTGAGGCTTACGATGCGCCGCCGCTGCGTATTCCCGTGGTGCATGCCGATTTTTACCGATTGGAGCATCCCGATGAGCGGCATGAGATTGGTCTTGATGATTACCGTGAAGGCGCGGCGTTGATCGCGGAATGGCCCGATCATGCGGGCGGTTTCGCGCATGAAGCGGCGTGTTTGTCGATCACTTTAGAAAACAGCGGAAATTCTGCGGATGAGGGGCGCATCGCGGCTATTGAAGCGGGCGCAGATTGGCTAGAGCGTCTGCCATGAGTGAGCTTCCCGATGGACTGCCAAATGGCATACTCGCATTCCTCGCCCAAGCTGGGTGGGGCGATGCCGCGATTGATCCGATCCCGGGCGATGCCTCGTTTCGCCGGTATTTCCGTCTGGCGCGCAGCGGCGGGGATGGCCCGGCCAAAGGCATGCTGATGTATGCGCCGCCGCCGCACGAAGACCCCGTCCCGTTCCTGGATGTGGCGCAGTGGCTTTGCGAGAACGCGATGCGCGCGCCAGAGATTTACGCCAGCGATGCGGCGGCGGGCTGGGTCCTGCTGGAAGATTTCGGCGACGACCGGATGCGCGATTGGCTGGACGATAATCCGGCAAGTGAGAGTGATGCCTATGCCGGGGCGATTGATGCTCTGGTGGAGCTGCACAAATGCCCGCCCGGTCCGTTCGCACCATACGATATGGCAACATATCAGCGAGAGGCCGCGCTGCTGACCGAATGGTATTGCCCAGCGCAGGGTCTATCGGTCGATGAGGCGGGCTATGCCGCGGCCTGGGAAGAGGTGCTTGCGCCTTTGCTTGAGCGCCAATCGCCTGGCGTCACGGTGCTGCGCGATTACCATGCAGAAAACATCATGCTGCTGAATGGCGTGCCGAGCGCGCCGCAAGGGCTGATTGATTTTCAGGACGCGCTGGTTGGGCATCCGGCCTATGATCTCGTCTCGCTGCTGCAAGATGCGCGGCGCGATGTTTCGCCTCAGCTGGAGACGGCGATGCTTGCAAGATATCAGGAACGCGCCGGAGCGGACGAGCATTTCGCCGCCGATTACGCGCGGCTCGGCGCTCAGCGGAACGCCAAGATCGTCGGCATTTTCACTCGCCTGTTCAAGCGTGATGGAAAGCCGCGCTATCCCACGCTGATCCCGCGCGTGTGGGAAGCGATGGAGCGCGACCTTGCGCATCCGGCGCTCGCGCCCGTCGCCAAATGGTTTGACGCCAATATCCCGCAGCATTTGCGCGCTGCAATGGGCGGAGAAATCACATGAGCGGCAAGCCTCTCGCCAGCGACACCGCGATGGTGATGGCCGCTGGCATGGGCAAGCGCATGCGCCCGCTCACCGCCAGCCAGCCCAAACCTTTGGTGCGGGTCGCGGGCAAGCCGTTGATCGATCACGCGCTTGATCGGCTCGCCGATGCAGGGATCGCGCGCGCGGTGGTAAACGTGCATTACCTCGCCGACGCGCTGGAGGCGCATGTGGCCGAGCGCAATGCTCCGCAGGTGGTGATCTCGGATGAGCGCAGCGAATTGCTGGAGACGGGCGGTGGCTTGATCAAGGCGCGGCCGCATCTTCCCGATCCGTTTTTTTGCCTCAACGCCGACAATATTTGGCTCGATGGGCCGCGCGATGCTTTCCATGACCTGTCGCGGCGCTGGGATCCAGACGTGATGGATGCGTTACTGCTGTTGGTGCCGCACGCCAATGCGAAGAATTTCACCGGGCCGGGCGATTTTCATATGGACCAGATCGGGCGTCTGAAACGGCGCGCGCCGGGCCGGATCGCGCCTTTCATCTACACCGGCATCCAGCTGATTTCGCACCGCCTGCTACGCGATGCGCCAGAGGGTAAGTTCTCCACCAACATCCTGTGGACCCGCGCGATCGAGGAAGGCCGCCTGTTCGGCGCGGCGTTTACCGGCCAATGGTTCGAAGTGGGAACGCCGCAAGCGATCGCGCCGACCGAAGACGCGCTAAAGCGTGGCTGAGCGGCTCCAATGTTTGCGTGCGGTGCCAGCCCGCTCCCCGCCCAACCACCCGATAAGGTACCCGAAAATATCGGGTGGTTGGGCGGGGGAGATGGGCCGGAACCGCCGCTGCGGAATTCATGTTCATGAATTCACGCAACAAAACGCCTAACGTCTATTCCATCGCTGCGCACCGCGGCTTTGCCGATGCGCTGGTCGCGGGCTTGGTCCCGCGTTACTCGGATGGCGAGCTTGGGCTGGCAAGGCTCACTTTGCTGGTCCCCAGTACCCGCGCCGCGCGCACGATCAGCGAAGCGTTTATTCGCCACGCTGGCGAGACGGGCAGCGCTGGATTGCTGATGCCGCGCATGGTCGCGGTGGGCGATCTCGACCTTGATGAAAAACTCGGCAGTCTGCTCGATCCGCTGGGCGCGAGCGAAATTCCGCCAGCGGTTGAGCCGATGCGCCGCTGGTTTGAGCTGGCGCATTTGCTGCGTGCAGAACTGGAGACGAGCGGCAAGCGCATGCCGCCGGGCGCTGCAATCTTGCGGATGGCCCGAGATTTGGCGCGCACAATGGACCGACTGCTGGTCGAGGAAAAGCGGCCAGAGGATCTGCTCGATGAGACGATCCTCAACCTTGAGCCAAGTCTGGCGGAGCATTGGCAGGAATCGATCCACCTGTTTGCCAAGGTCCAGGCACGCTGGCGCTTTGCCTTGGACGAAGGCGGCGAGGTGGATGCGGCGACCCGGCGCAACCTGTTGTTTGACCGGGCCGCGCAGGAATGGCGTGTAAACCCTCCGAAATCGCCGATTGTTGCCGCAGGTGTCACCAGTGCCGCGCCCGCTTTGGCGCGCATGCTGCGCAGCATCGCTGATCTAGAGAATGGCGCAGTGATTTTGCCCGATCTCGACCTGCAAATGCCGACAGAGGCGTGGGATGAATTGGGCCGGGCCGGGCAAAGCGATGAGCCTGATGGTGAGGTCTTTGCGCGCGGTGATGCGCTGACCCATCCGCAATATCACCTTAAGCTGCTGCTCGGGCGCATGGGGATTGCCCGCGCAGAGGTCCGCCCGTGGCACAGGCGCGGTATCGCGGCGGCAGACCCGGTGCGCAGCCACGCGATCAGCTCTTTGTTCCTACCGCCTGAGGCCAGCTCGTCCTGGGCCGAATTGGCACCTGAGAAACGGCGGCTGTCGGGGGTCCGCCTGCTAACCAGCGCCACCGCTGAGGAAGAGGCGCAGGCTATCGCCATACTCGTGCGTCAAGCTTTGGATGAGCCGCAGAAACGCATCGCGGTGATCAGCGCCGACCGCAGCCTCGCTCGCCGGGTAGTGCAGCATTTGTCGCGCTGGAATATCACGGCGGATGACACCGCTGGCCGTCCCTTGTCGCTGACTCCGGCGGGGCGTCTGCTCGGCCTGCTGAGTGAGCTTGCCAGCGGGGCGATCACGCCGACCGCATTGGTCAGCGCGCTCAGCCATCCATTGGTGCGCGGCGGCGATGATCGCGGCGCATGGCTTAGCCATCTGCGCAAGTTTGAACGCGCGCTGCGGGGTCCCGCGCCTGCACCAGGATTCGAGCCTTTGCGCGCCGTCGCCGCCAAGGCAGAAATCGCCGATTGGTGGGCCGAGGTTGAGGCTTTGCTTGCGCAGCTGCCCGGTGAAGCAGCGGAGCTGCCGCTGGCTGATGCGCTCGACACGCTCACTGTGCTGGCCGAGGCGCTGGCGGGTGAGGATGTGTGGGCGCGCGAGGATGGCCGCGCATTGTCCGCCATGGTGGAGGATATGCGCCTGCATGCCCGCGCCGCCGAAACGCAAATTGCGGCGAAGGATCTAGCCAGCGCCCTGCGCGAGGCGATGGACGAGATTGCGGTGCGGCCGCCCTATGGCGGGCACCCGCGTGTGGCGATTTACGGTCTGCTGGAATCGCGCATGGCCCGCGCTGATTTGGTGATTTGTGCGGGGCTGAATGAGGGAAGCTGGCCGCAAAGCCCGAGCCCCGATCCTCTGCTTGCCCCCGGCGTCCTACGAGCGCTGGGTGTGCCCGCATCAGAATTTCGCATTGGCCTGTCTGCGCATGACATGGCCGGGGCAATGGGCGCGCCCGAAGTGGTGCTCAGCCGGGCCGAACGCGACAACGAAGGGCCGACGATCCCCTCGCGGTTTTTGCTGCGGGTGGAGGCCTTGCTGGGCGAGCTTGCGAACGATCACCGCGAGAATGCCATTCCCGCTATGCTGCCTGCGCTCGACCGAATGGCGCCGCGCGCAAAGCCCTATGCGCGGCCCGCGCCTATGCCCTCCAGCGAGCAGCGCGCGGTCAATATTGCGGTGACCGCGCTCGACCGATTGCTTGGCGATCCCTATCAGTTTTATGCGCAGCAAATCCTGGGCCTGAAAGCGCTCGATGTGCTGGAGGCGGACCCGTTCAGCGATCCGGCCCTACGCGGCACTTTGACGCATAAGATCCTGGAATTGTGGCACGAGGCGCGCAGCCACAATCCCTCAGCCAATATCACCGAAATTGCAGAGGCGCATTTCCGCGCTGAGCAATGTCACCCTCTGTTTATGGGTTTGTGGCGGCCGCGACTGCTCGCGGCGCTCACGCGGTTTGCGGAATGGATCGATGCGGACGAGGCGGCTGACGAGAAACGCCAAGTCATCGCGTGGGAGCGCAGGGGCTCAATGCTGGTCGATGGCGTGCGCGTCTATGGCCGGGCCGACCGGATTGACCGGATGCCGGACGGCAGCCTCGCGATTGTGGACTATAAAACGGGCGCTCCGCCCAGCGCCGCGCAGGTCGAGGCGGGCTATGCCTTGCAGCTTGGCTTGCTCGGCCTGATCGCCCGCGATGGTGATTTCGAAGGGCTGAGCGGCGATGCGGGAACCTTCGAATATTGGTCGATGGGCCGCAGCAAAGCGGACAAGCAGTTTGGCTATAAAGAGGCGCCGATAAAGCTGCCGGGCAAGCGTTCTGGCCTGCCGCCAGAGGAGTTTCTGCCCACGCATGAGGCCAAGCTGGCCGAGGCCATTCGCCGCTTTATCAAAGGCAATGCGCCGTTTGTGGCCAAGGAAAATCCGGATTACCCCGGCTACACCGATTATGATCAGCTGATGCGTTTGGATGAGTGGATCATCGCGCTGGCCGATGGCGAGGATGCGCAATGAGCGGCGCGGTCTTCCCACTGGCGGGCAATCAGCGCGATGCGGTCAATCCGCGCGACAATGTCTGGCTGTCCGCCTCGGCGGGCACGGGCAAGACGCAGGTGCTTTCGGCGCGGGTGCTGCGTTTGTTGCTGCGGCCCGATGTTGATCCGGGCCAGATCCTGTGCCTCACCTTTACCAAGGCTGGTGCAGCGGAAATGGCGAACCGCATCAATGCTGTGCTGGCGCGCTGGGTGCGGCTGGAGCTGACGGCGCTCGCGACGGAGCTTGGCCATTTGGGCGCAGACATTGGCCCGAAGACGCAGGAGCGCGCGCGCACTTTGTTTGCCAGCGTGCTGGACTGTCCCGGCGGCGGTTTGCGGATCGATACGATCCACGCTTTTGCCCAGTGGCTGCTGGCCAACTTTCCGGGTGAGGCAGAGCTGCTGCCCGGTGCGCGGCCAATGGAAGACCGCGAACGTGATCTGCTCGCGCGCGAAGTGCTGTCCGACATGCTCAGCGATGCCGAGCGGACGCAGGATACAGCCGTGCTGGAGGCGGTCAGCCTGTTTGCCACTCGCAAAGATCCCGATGCTCTGCGCGGGTGGTTGATGCGCTGCGCCAGTGCGCGCGAGATGTGGCACGGTACAGGCGCGTGGCAGCCCCCAATGATGCCGCGCGTCAAAAGCCTGCTGGGCATGCCGGCGGACGCGGATGAGGATTGGGCGGTGCAGGGGCTTTCGCACGATGTCTTCCCCGACCATCAATTGCGAGCCATGCTGCCCATTCTGCGAGGTTGGAACGCGAAGGGCGGGCGCGAAAGCAGCGCCTTTATCGAGCGCTGGCTGACTATGGATGCGTCTCAGCGGGCGCTTGAAGTTGATGGTTTTCGCAAGACCTTGTTGAAGGCGGATGGCTCGCCGCGCATCATGAAAAAGCCGAGCGATGAGGACCCTCAGTTCCCGGCACGCCAAGAAGAGATCGCAGAGGCTCTGACCCTTGTCGCAGAACGCCGCGCGCTGCTCAATCTGGCTGATCTGCTCACCCCATCGCTGGAGCTGGGGCGCACATTCGCGCTGCGCTGGGAAGAGGCGAAAGAGCGCGAGGCGCTGCTCGATTTCGATGACCTGATCCAGCTTGCCGCGAGCCTGCTGAGCCGCAAGGAAGCCTCTGACTGGATCCGCTACAAGCTCGACCGCCGATTTGACCATATCCTGATCGACGAGGCACAGGACACCAATGCCGCGCAGTGGAGCATTGTCTTCGCGCTGATCGATGACTTTTTCTCCGGTGAAGGGGCGGCGGGCGAGAAGCTGCGCACGGTCTTTACCGTCGGCGATTACAAGCAGGCGATCTTTGGCTTCCAGGGCACCAGTCCAGAGAATTTCGCGCTGGCGAAGGACAAGGTGCGCGCCGCGATTGAGGCCGCACGCGAAAACGCCGCCGAGATGCGCGATGCCCGGCATGTGCCCAATTGGCAGGACCTCGATCTGGGGCAGAGTTTCCGCACCTCCAATGCCGTGCTCGAATTTGTGAACCGCGCGATTGGCGCGGTGGGGGCGAGCGCGTTTGGCCTGAAGGACGAGCCAAAGCCGCATATTGGCGAAGAGCGCGCTGGGCTGGTGACGCTTTGGAACCCGGTGACGGGCGGGGAGGATGACAGCGAGTGCAGGGACGGTGAGCAGCAAGATTGGCTGGCGCAGCACGACCGCAGGCTGGCTGACAAGATCGCCGATCAAGTGCGCAAATGGCACTCGCGCGAAGAGCCGTTTATTCTGATGAAGGGCGGCACGCCGCGCGCAGCGGGTGCGGGCGATGTCATGGTGCTGGTGCGAAAGCGCAAGGATCTCGCTGCGCTGATTGTTGCTCGCTTGCATGCGAAAGGCGTGCCGGTGGCGGGGGTCGATCGCTTGCGTCTGGGCGCGCCGCTGGCGGTGAAGGATTTGCTCGCGGCGCTGCGCTTTGCGGCCCAGCCACTCGACGATTTGATGCTGGCAAACCTGCTGGCGAGCCCGCTGATTGGGTGGAGCCAGGACGACCTGCTCAGTTTTTTGCCGCGCGCAAAGGGCGCGGCGCTATGGGATCACCTGCGCCGCCACGAGGATACGTTTGTTGCAGAGACGGCAGAGAAATTGCGCGATCTGCTGAGGCTGGCGGATTATGAAACGCCGCAAGCCTTGCTCGCATGGCTGCTGATCGGGCCGTGGCAGGCGCGGGCAAAGCTGGTCGCGCGATTGGGGCGTGAGGCGAATGATCCAATTGATGAGCTGGTCAATTCCGCCTTTGCCTATGAGGCGGCGTTCGCGCCCAGCCTGACCGGGTTTCTGCAATGGTTTGACGCAGGCGAGGGGGAGCTGAAGCGCGACCCGGGCGAGGCGGGTGAGCAAGTGCGGGTGATGACTGTGCACGGCTCCAAAGGCTTGCAAGCGCCGATTGTGATCCTGGCCGATGCGACAGGCAGTCCGGGGCAGGGCGGATCACTGGAATTGGATGAGGCACCGTTGGGCGAGGCAACACCGCAGGCTGACCGCCGCGTGGTGCCGCTGCCCTCGCTGTCGAAGGACGAAAAGGCAGGCCGCGTCAGCGAGGCTGAAGAAGCCTCGAAAATCGCCGAAATGCAGGAGCACTGGCGGCTGATGTATGTCGCCATGACCCGCGCAGAAGAGGGGCTGTTCATCACTGGCTCGCTGGGGCCGCGGCAAAAGAAGGGCCCGCATGAGGACAGTTGGTATGCCCGGCTCGCTCCGATCTTTGGCGATGAGGAAAGCGGTGAGGAGCTGGCCGGTCCGATCTGGGGCGCGCGGCGCGAATGGGGCTATCGCGCGCTGCATTTCCCAGAGGCTCGCGCGGGTGATGACGCGCAGGCTCTCGCTGAGCTGCCCAGCTGGGCGCGCACGCCTATCGGGCCAGAGCCGCGCCCACCGCGTCCGCTGGCGCCGAGTTCCGCTGGTGAAGATCAGGCCGCCGATCCGCCATTGCCGCCCGATCTCGCCAAGAGCGCTGCACGGCGCGGCGTCTTGATACACAGCCTGCTCGAACGTCTGCCAGATGTTGAAGCCGACGAGCGGGAATTTGCAGCCGAGGCATGGCTGGACCGGCAAGCGAGCGATTTGCCAGAGGACGCGCGGGCTGAAATGGCGGCGGCGGCGCTGCGCGTGTTGGAGGATCCGGCGTTCGCCCATATCTTTGCGCCCGAAGCGCTGGCAGAGGTTCCCTTGGCCGCAACCGTCGGCGGTATCGTGGTCGCGGGTACGGCTGACCGGCTGCTGGTGAGCGACGACGCCATCACCGTGGTGGATTACAAGACCACGCGCCGCCCGCCGCGCAGCGCGCAGGATGTGCCGACCGCGACGATCAAGCAGATGGCCGCCTATGCTGCTGCGCTGGAGGCGATCTATCCCGGCCGCGAGGTTAGGGCGGCGGTGCTGTATACCCAAACCCCGCAAATCCTGGAGCTATCCACGGAGCAATTGGGGTTACACAAAAATGCTTTGGGGACGGCGCAGTAAAGCTATTCGCCCAGCGCTTGAGAGTGCGCGCCCGCGCGCCTAAATAGGGTCCAACAATGATAACAGGAGAATTTCCATGGCCACCATCAATGTGACCGACGACAGTTTTAAAGCCGACGTGCTCGACAGCGAAACCCCCGTTTTGGTGGATTTCTGGGCCGAATGGTGCGGGCCATGTAAAATGATCGCACCTGCCCTGGAAGAGCTGAGCGAAGAGTTCGCCGGTCAGGTTAAAATCGCCAAAGTCGATATCGTCGACAACACCGACGTCGCCGCTGAACTTGGCGTGCAAGGCATCCCTTATCTGGCGATGTACAAGGGCGGAAAGCTCGTCGCTGAGCAAAAGGGCGCTGGTCCCAAGAGCCAGCTAAAAGCGCTGATCGAAGGCGCACTCTGATTTGATTGAGTGAGGGGCGCCCATCGAGCGCCCCTCCGCTTACCGCCAATAGTCATGGCGTTCGGCCCCATCGAAAGCGGCCTGAGGTTAGGCAGCATTTCTTGAAATCTTAGCCCTGATTTGCATGGACAAGGATCGTTGCGGCCGAGTTTCTCGACCAACTCCTTGTCACCGTGGACAAACCTGCGTCCACGTTTCACATGTGTTTCTGAAGGGAAGCCCTTGCGGCGCTTAGACGTGCGCTCGAAAGCAGGGCAGGTCGTTCAGGTCGTTGGTTTTGCGAGCCATGATAGCCTCCTGTTTGCTTTTCCCTCAAAGCGAGGGACCCCGCCAATAGCACCGGGCTACGCTGTGTAAAGCTTCAGACTGTGAGCCGCTTTGCGTAAGCGTCCCAAATAGCGGGGCTGGATGCGCCGAGCAATCCGGGCATGCCATGCTGATCGACGCGGTATGCGCTGCCATCGAGCCGCGCCGCTTTGCCGCCCGCTTCGTTGAGCCAGAGCACACCGGCGGCGTGATCCCAAGCGAGCGTGCGCTCAAAACTGGAGACATCATTTTCGCCTAGAGCCAGGCGCGGATATTGCTCCGCCGCGCAGCGAGGAATGTCTGTCAGAGTGTAGTGCGGGGCGATTTTTAAATCGACTTCAGCAATCTGATTCTCGTCGAGGAACAGCTTTGAAATCGCCGCGACGGGGGGCTTTTGCCCGGTTGTTTTCGCGGCGATCTTGATCCCGTTCACAAAGGCGCCTTCGCCTGCGCGGGTATGGCACAACCGGTTGCTAATGGGATCATACAGCCAGCCCGCCACTGCATGGCCCGCATCCGCCAGAGCGATAATAATGCCGAAGGGTTCTTTGCCCTCGGCGAAATTGGCCGTCCCATCGAGCGGATCGATGATCCAGCATTGCTGCGACAAATGCTCGAGCACGCTTTCATCCGCGTGCGCTGCCTCTTCGCCGACCACAGGCACGCCGGGCGCAAGTTTGTTGAGAGCTTCAGTGAGGAAGCTTTCCACCTCGCGGTCGACCACGGTAACGGGATCATCCTCGCCTTTCATCTCAATCTCGCCCTCGGCAAGGTTCTGAAACCGGGGCAGCATGGATCCGCGCGCGGCAAAGCGCATCAGATCGCGAATTTCTCCGTCAAGCGCGCTAATGCCCTCATCACTCATGATCGGTAATCCGCATTGATCGAGATGTAACCGTGGGTGAGATCGCAGGTCCAAACGCTCGCGCGGCCATCGCCAATGCCCAGATCAACCGCGAGATCAATCGCGTCGCCTTTGAGATGCTCGGCCACGGGTGCCTCGTCATAATCCTCAACCGGCAGGCCATTCTTTGCCGCCCACACGCCGCCGAATGCGATGGAGAGCGTGTCGCGGTCCGCCGGTTCGCCAGCCTTGCCGACGGCCATAACAACGCGGCCCCAATTGGCGTCTTCCCCGGCGATAGCGGTCTTGACCAGCGGTGAATTTGCAATGGCCAGGCCGACGCGGCGCGCACTGTCGTTATCGGCTGCGCCGCTCACGCGCACCGTGATGAACTTGCTCGCCCCTTCGCCGTCGCGCACCACCAATTGCGCGAGCTGTCGGCACAGATCGGTGAGGGCGGCGGCAAAGGCATCTGTGCCGGGGCTGTCAAAGCTCTCGATCCGGGCATTGCCCGCTTTGCCGGTCGCAAAGGCCAGCACCGTGTCGCTCGTCGAGGTATCGCCATCCACGGTGATGCAGGAATAGGTTTGCGCATTCGCCGCGCTCAGCAGCTCTTGCAGGAACGCCGGGGCGATGTCCGCATCGGTGAAGATATAGCCAAGCATGGTCGCCATATCGGGCGCGATCATACCGGAGCCTTTGATGATCCCGACCAGCTCCACGCGGGTGTCGCCAATAATGGCGGACGCGTGCGCGCCCTTGGCAAAGGTATCCGTCGTACCAATCGCATTGGCGGCGTCTTCCCAGCCCGCTTCCTCCGCCGTGAAAGCCGCGGATAGGCCTTCGCGCGCTTTGTCTTTGGGCAAAGGTACGCCGATCACGCCGGTGGAGGAAACGAACACATCGCCGGGTTGGCACCCCAAATGTTCGGCGGTTTGCGTCATGATCGCCTCGACCGCCTCGCGCCCGCGATAGCCGGTGAAGGCATTGGCATTGCCCGCATTGACAACCAAGGCGCGGGCGCAGCCATTGGCGAGATTTGCGCGGCCCAGCTCAACCTCGGACGAGGCGCAGGCGCTTTGGGTGAACACCCCGGCTACGGCGGTTCCTTCGGCAAGCTCAACATAGGTCAGGTCAGCCCGATCCCAGTCTTTATAGCGCGCGCGGGCCGTGCGCACAGTAACGCCAGCGATCGGCGGCATGTCGGGAAAGGGCAGGGCCAAGGGCGAAGTCTGAAGTTCCATGGGCTCATCCCGTACTGCGCAAACTCGACCATCGCAATTGCGGTGTTTGTTGTTTGGCATTCAGCCAAGCTCTGATAGGCCTACGCTTATGAAAAAGATCAACTTTATGTTCGTCGGCGGTGTTTTTGCATTTGCCAACATCGCCGCCATTTCCGCCTCCGCGCAGTCTGCCGATGGTGGAATTCGAGAAGGAAGCGAGCCCGTTGAAGCGGCAGGTGACCGGGCAGTGGATGCAATGGAGCAATCTCCCGCGATCTCCGCTCCTCCGATACCTCGGCCTCCTCGCATTGGAATTGCAAGCGGCAATGGCGCTCAGGAAGATAAGGGAACCAAGGCCTTTCCAGAGAGCAGAGCGCGCAATTGGATCACTCAAGCGGATTATCCCGCAACTGCATGGGTGGCCAATGAGGAAGGGCGCACCGAATATGATGTAACCGTCAGTGACCTTGGCAAGCCGACAGACTGCAAGATCAGCAGCAGTTCTGGCTCCGCGGTGCTTGACGAGGCGACCTGCCAGTTGGTCATGGAGCGAGCCGAGTTTAAGCCTGCGACGAGTGCGGATGGCGTTCAAATTGAGGATGTATATCAAGGGTCCCATTTCTGGCGCAAGAAGGAGCCAGAAATGCCGCAAATGCGGATTGTGTTTCAATATCTGCATACTGCGGAAGGGGTAACAACCGATTGCGACCTCTTAAGCATCGAAGGCGATATTCCTGAAAAAATGCGAGCAGACATTGAGCGCGATCGGGAGCGCGGCAGGCTCTGCTCCGGGTCACGTGGGCGTCCAGGGGTGCCTTACCGTGATGAGAATGGTGTGCCTGTTGCCAAGCGGGTGACTGCTACGATCGATGTGGTGTTGGAGGATCCTGAATAATGCGCGCGCTAAACCGTTCATATCCCATGACAATGGCTCTGCTTGGCGCGCTCTGCGCCGCTCCGCTCGCCGCGCAGGATGAAGCGGTAACCGATGCGGTTGAAGCGGCTTCTGAAACCGCGGCTGACGCTGCCAATGCTGCAATGGCCAAGGCCAGTGAAAAAGCGATGGATGCGGCGGAAGGCATACCTGAGATTCAACTCGCTCCTCCGCCACCGATATCGGTTCAGCCTGCAACTCCCTCAGGGCCAAGAGATCCACAGCCGACTGGCGGCGGGTACAATTGGTTCAGAGGCGCGGTCCTGCCTGCGGATTTGTACTTGCAAGAGGCGCAAGGCAGTGTCCTCTATGAAATGGCGGTCGATGCGGATGGCAAGCCGGTCAGTTGCTCTGTCACCGAGTCTACTGGCTTTCCCGGTCTCGATGACTTTACCTGCGCCACCGCCATGAAGGTGGCGGAGTTTGAGCCTGCGCTTGATGCCGAGGGCAATGCCGTGGCTGGGACATTTTCTGACCGTCATTACTGGCGTTTTCGCAAGCACGAGCTGGACGCATTCTCTGTGAACATCCGCGCAAGAATTGAGGCCGATGGCACAGTGTCGCAATGCGAGATCGTCAATGAGAGTGGTGCACTGCCGAGAAACTTTCCAGGCGATGAGCCATGCAAGGGCTTGTCCCGGCAGGGGCCATGGCGCGACGCCAATGGAGTGCCGCAGGCGCGCATTGTGGAGTTTGGGGTCTCTGTGAAAAGCGAGGCGCCGCTGCCAGCATCGAGCGAGGCTAACTAATGTCAGCCTCTGACGCTGGTGACTGATTACGCTCAGCAGACGCGCGGGCTAGACGAACCGCCTCGCAGAGCATATATCGACATCGCTATGCGCCGTCAGATTATCGCCTTTCTCGCTCTGCTTACCGGGTTTGCCGCCATCGGCTCGCCTGCGCATGCGACATTGGCAGAGGCGCTGAACCAGGACATCGGCGTCGCTGCCGGTGCCGACGCGAATGAGCCGTGCGAGGCGACCACGCCCACCGGCAAGCCAGAAAAGCAAACCGCGAAGTGCAAGGATGCCAAGAAAGGCAAGCCTGTTCGCGTGCCCAAGGTGCTGCGTCTGCCCGTCCTAATGGGTGTTGATCGCGCCTACGAATAGGCGAAGTTTCGCCTTTTAAGTAACGCATTCTGCTGGCGGCGCGAACACCTGCGCAAAGCAGACCGCCCACATTTTTCAGGTCTTAGCGCTCAGCGATCTCGCTGCGCCCACACCGCATTATTTCGACAGGTCCACATCCCATGTTTAACGCAATCGCCAAGTCTCTGTTTGGCTCTTCCAACGATCGTTACGTCAAATCCGTTCGCAAGGTCGTTGATCAGATCAACGCTTTGGAAGAGCAAATTCAGGCGCTTTCTGACGAAGAATTGAAGGCGCAGACGGACAAATTCCGCGAGCAATTGGACGGCGGCAAGACGCTGGATGAGATCCTGCCAGAGGCGTTTGCAACCGTGCGTGAGGCATCGGTGCGCGTATTCGGTATGCGCCACTTTGACGTGCAGATGATCGGCGGCATCGTGCTGCACCGCGGCGAAATCGCGGAAATGCGCACGGGTGAGGGTAAGACCCTGATGGCGACGCTGGCGACTTATCTCAACGCGATTGAGGGCAAGGGCGTGCACGTTGTGACCGTCAATGATTACCTCGCGGCGCGTGATGCGGAATGGATGGGGCAGCTGTACAATTGGCTGGGCCTGAGCGTCGGCGTGGTGGTGCCCAATATCGATGAATATGCCCGCCGCGATGCCTACAATGCCGACGTAACCTATGGCACGAACAACGAGTTCGGCTTTGACTATCTGCGCGACAATATGAAGCATGAGCGCGGGCAAATGGTGCAGCGTCCGTTTAATTTCGGCATTGTCGATGAGGTCGATTCCATCCTGATCGACGAGGCGCGGACCCCGCTGATCATCTCGGGCCCGACCGAGGATAAGTCTGACCTCTACGTCTCGCTCGATGCGGTGGTGAAGGAAATCCCAGAAGATTGGTACGAGAAGGACGAGAAGACCAAGCAGATCCAGCTGACCGAGGACGGCCTCGACAAGGTGGAGCAAATGCTGATCGAAAAGGGCTTGCTCGAAACAGAGAACCTGTACGACGTTGAGAACACGCAAGTGGTCCACCACTTGGATCAGGCGCTGAAAGCCGTGCACATGTTCAAGCGCGATACCGATTACATCGTCAAAGACGACAAGGTCGTCATCATCGATGAGTTTACCGGCCGGATGATGGACGGGCGGCGCTGGTCAAACGGTCTGCACCAAGCGGCCGAGGCCAAGGAAGGCGTCAAGATCGAGCCAGAGAACCAGACGATGGCTTCGATCACCTTCCAGAACTATTTCCGCATGTACCCCAAGCTGTCCGGCATGACCGGTACGGCGGCGACAGAAGCGGCGGAATTCTGGGACATCTACAAAATGAACACGGTCGAGATCCCGACCAATGTTCCGGTCCAGCGGATCGATGAAGAAGACGAATTCTACAAGAATACGATGGACAAGTTTCAGGCGATTGCGAAAGCCATCGCTGAGAAAGCCGAGATCGGTCAGCCGGTGCTGGTCGGCACGGTCTCCATCGAGAAGTCTGAATTGCTGAGCAAATTCCTCGATGAGGAAGGCGTGAAGCACGAAGTTCTGAACGCGCGCCAGCACGAGCGCGAGGCGCATATTGTGGCGCAGGCGGGCTAGCTTGGCGCGGTGACCATCGCCACCAATATGGCGGGCCGCGGCACCGATATTCAGCTCGGCGGTAACCTGGAATACCGGCTCGAGGATGAGCTGAAAGACATCGCGAAAGACGATCCCAAATACGCGCTCGAAGCGGACCGGATCAAAGCGGAAGTGGCCGAGGAACGGGCCAAGGTCCTCGAGGCGGGTGGTCTGTTCGTACTCGGCACAGAGCGGCATGAGAGCCGCCGGATCGATAACCAGCTGCGCGGCCGCTCTGGCCGTCAGGGTGACCCCGGCCTCTCGCGCTTTTACCTCTGCCTGGAAGACGATCTGCTGCGCATCTTTGGCCCAGACACTCTGTTTTCCAAAATGATGAATTCAAACCTCGAAGATGGCGAGGCGATTGGGTCAAAATGGCTGTCCAAGGCCATTGAAACGGCTCAGAAAAAGGTCGAGGCGCGCAATTACGATGTGCGCAAACAGGTTGTCCAATATGATGACGTGATGAACGACCAGCGTAAGGTCATTTACGAGCAGCGCTCTGAAATTATGGATTCTGAGACGGTCGACGATGTCGTCGTCGATATGCGCCATGATACGGTGAATTCGCTGGTCAGCGACGCGTGCCCTCCCGGCTCTTATCCAGAGCAGTGGGATATCGAAACGCTCAGGACCAAGCTGCAAGACGTGTTCGGCATCACGCCTCCATTGGATGATTGGATGGAGGAAGAGCAGGTCGAGCCCGAGCTCATCGAAGAGCGCGTGCGTGAGCAGACCGATGAGATGATCACGGCCAAGATGGCGGAAAGCGATCCGGACCTGTGGCGCGTGGTTGAAAAGGACGTGCTGCTGCGTCAGCTCGACTTCCACTGGAAAGAACACCTCGCCACGCTCGATGCGCTGCGTCAGGTGATCTGGATGCGCGGGATCGCGCAGAAACAACCGATCAATGAGTATAAGCAAGAGGCGTTTGGCCTGTTTGAAACCATGCTCGATACGCTGCGCGAGGAAGTGACCAAGATCCTGTTCCAGGCGGAATTGCGCATGGCGCCGCCAGAGGCAGAGGCACTGCCTGATCTGCCCGATTTCCTCACCGGCCATATCGATCCGCTCACCGGGCTCGACAATTCCAACGATGGCGACGGCTCGGCAGAGCGGCCGGAAATGTTCGGCTCGCTCGCTGGTTCACCGCGCGCGGCATTTGGGCCGGGCGGGTCCAATGCAGACAATCCCTATGCGAACCTCAACGTCAGCCGCAATGCGCCGTGCCCATGCGGGTCTGGCAACAAGTACAAGCATTGCCACGGCGCAGCGGGCGGCAAGAGCGCGGCATAACAGCATGGCTGGGGGCAGCGCGCGTGACGTCATGACGTCAGCGGCTGCTCGCCCAAGTTTTGACGGGGCGCATCGGAGCGCGCGAGTATGATGCTGGGCGCGGTTCCGGTGCTGCTCGCGGCGGCGTTCTTTGTCACCGCTTTGCTATATGCGGCAGTTGGGTTTGGCGGCGGGTCAACCTATGCCGCATTGCTGGCGATCTCAGGGCTGGATTACCGGCTGCTGCCGTTGGTGGCGCTTGCGTGCAATATCATCGTGGTTGCGGGCGGCAGTGTACGTTTCGCGCGGGCGAAAATCACCCCGTGGCGCGGCGCGATTGTGATGACTGCTCTGGCCGCACCGGCGGCCTTGGTGGGCGGGCTCACCCCGATTGACCGCGAGACCTTTATGCTGCTGCTTGGCATCAGCCTGGTGCTGACCGGGATCACCATGCTCATCCCGCTGAGGGAGCAAGCGGCGGGGGCGGGGGAGCTGGAGTCCCCCACGCGCTTCGCAAAAACGATGCCGTTCGTCGCCGCGCCGCTCGGTTATCTGGCGGGGCTGGTCGGCATTGGCGGAGGAATATTTCTCGCCCCGCTATTACACCTCACCCGCTGGAAAGACCCACGCGCCATCGCCGCAACCGCCAGTTTCTTCATTCTGGTCAATTCACTGTTCGGCCTCGTAGGCCAGCTACTGAAACAAGGTCCCGCCGCATTCGGAGGCGCTGTCGGCGCAGCGCTACCGCTGCTGCTCGCTGTAGCCATTGGCGGACAAATCGGCAGCCTGATGGCGGTGAAGTTCCTACCGCAGCGCGTGATCCGCTGGCTTACGGCTGCGCTTGTTATGGTAGTGGGGGTGAGGTTGTTGGTGGGGCTTTGAGTTGCCAAAACCAACATGAATGCATCGTCTAAATTGCTCGTAAAAGTCCGTGAGACTAGCTAGTTTGAATCAAATGGACGAGATCGACACCATAGGAGAGGCACTTAGGTTTGAGTGGGATATCGACGAGCAGAGCTCGCAGATATGGGACACGATGCAACTGGCAGAACACAAGCCTTCGGAGGCTCTCATCGCTCTTGAGGAGATGGCAAAAAATGGCTCGCGATTAGCAATGATCTGTTTGGGGGATTTATTGCTTTTTGGTTCGTACGGATTTCCGCAAGACACCCAGAGCGCAGAGCATTGGTTAAGGAGAGCTGCTGAACTTGGATCGATTGAAGGTCGATTTTGCTTGGCGAAATTGCTTGAGTTAACTTCAAGATTTGTTGAAGCAGAGGAAGAGTATCTGAAACTCGCCGAATTGGACTACGCTCCAGCGATGTATGTGTTGGCTTTTCAATATTGGTACGGCAAAAAATTTCGGAAAGATCGAGAGTTGTCGGTGAAGTATTTCAATCACGCGATCGAGACCGGACATTTGTATGCAGAGATACACTTGGCCAAGCTGCAGCGTCGGGGAGAGTTCGGATTCTCAGCACGCTTAATTGGTTTCTACAAGCTGTTGAAACTGATCGTGCCAGTTACACTTGTCGCGTGGAAATACCCGAAAAGCGACCTGCTTCGGCGATGACTGACGCCGAGCATTACGTTCCAACAATGTAAGAAAATGGCTCCCCGAGTTGGATTCGAACCAACGACCAAGTGATTAACAGTCACCTACTCTACCGCTGAGCTATCGGGGAGCAGCCCGATAGGCGAAGAGGCCCTATATGGGCGCGTGCTCGGCAATGCAAGAGAGATTGATGGTGTTTTTGTGATTTTACCTCGGGCACATTTGAGGTGGATATGCCCAAAGTCTTTGGCTTGGTGGCGGAGCACGGTGGCGAAGCCGCCGCAGGGGCGGTTTTCTGGATTCAATGCCAGGCCACCCGCGCCCTCCACCCTTCCACCCGGAGCCTACCGGGATACCATCCGGGTGGAAGGGTGGAGGGCGCGGGTGGCTAGGTCACCGCAAAACTAAAGCGCAAACTGCTCCGCCACGATCCGCTCATCCAGCGAGTGACCCGGATCGAACAGCAAGGTCAGCTCCGTCTCGCGCTCAATCCTTAGCGTCACATCGGCAATATCGCGCAGTTCGCGCTGGTCAGCCACGGCGGACACGGGGCGCTTTTGCGGCTCCAGAATGCGGAACTTCACCGGCAGATGGTCGGGCAGGATCGCTCCGTTCCAGCGGCGCGGGCGAAATGGGCTGATCGGGGTGAGGGCGAGCAGCTCGCTGCCCAGCGGCAGTATCGGGCCATTGGCCGAGAGGTTATAGGCGGTCGAACCAGCGGGCGTGGACAGCAGCACGCCGTCGCACACCAGCTCTTTAATCCGCACCCGGCCATTCACCGACACCTCAATCTTGGCGGTTTGGCGCATCTCGCGCAGCAGCGAGACCTCGTTGATGGCGAGGAAGGTGTGCTCGCTGCCATCCTGCGTCACCGCATCCATGCGCAGCGGCGCGATCTTGAACGGCCGGGCGCGCTCCACCCGGCGCATCACATTGCCGCCGTCGCGGTATTTGTTCATCATAAACCCGACCGTGCCCAGGTTCATGCCGTAAGCCGGGATCACCCGGCCAGCGTCCAGCATGGCGTGCAAAGTTTGCAGCATAAAGCCATCGCCGCCCAAGACGATTGCCACATCGGCGCTCTCCAGCGGCACCCACTCATGCTCGTGCTTCAGCGCATTATAGGCGGCCTGAGCGCGTTCGGTCTCTGAGGCAAGCAATGCAACGCGCTCAAACTCGTGTCTTTTTGGCAAGCTTTCCGTCCTTAAATTCGCAGCCGTACCTGTGGCTATCCACAGCGGCGCGCTAGTCACTTGCCCTGATGTTCCAAATCTGGGCGGATTGCAATTGGCATGGGCGCGGCGCTCAGTTTAGGGTAGGCGACAACGATGGACTCAAAGCGGCCTTCTTTGCGCGGTGCGCCCTCTGTTTCTGAGCGCGGTGCCCTGCCCGGGGTAAAGCCCGGTATGCTGGAGGCGGACTTGCTGCGCGCGCTCGATCGGCGCGAGATTGAGGTGCTGTTTCAGCCGCAATTCGCCTGCTCTGATGGGGCGATTGTGGGTGCGGAGGCGCTGGCGCGGTGGCAGCATCCCAGCCTTGGCGAGATTGGCGCGCGGGATTTGTTTGCGATTGCAGAGCGTGCGGCGTTGGTCGCGCCGCTCTCTCGCCATGTGGTGGCGCGGGCGCTGGAGGATGCGAGCGAGTGGCCCACGAACCTGCATCTTTCGCTGAATATCACGCCGGAGGAATTGGGCGATCCGCGCTTTGCCGCTGACTTTGCGGAGCTGATCGGGCGCAGCGCGATCGCGCTAGCTCGGCTCGTGCTGGAGATTACAGAGGACGTGCTGCTGCGCAATTTGCAGCAAGCGGCTGAGGCGCTCAGCGCTTTGCGGGCGCTCGGCTTTAAGACGGCGCTCGATGATTTCGGCGCGGGCTTTTGCAACTTTCGCTATTTGAAAGAGCTGCCGCTGGACGCGCTGAAGCTCGACAAGGTGATGGTCGAAGGCATCCCCGGCGATGCCAAGGATCTCGCGGTGTTCCGCGCGATTGTGGGGCTGGGCCGGGCGCTTGGTCTCGCTGTGGTGGCCGAGGGGATCGAAAGCGAGATCCAGCGCGCGACCGTGATCAGCGAAGGCTGCAATTACTGGCAGGGTTTCCTACGCGCGCAGCCAATGCGCAGTGACAAGATGCTTGCCCTCTCACGCACCGCCCATGGAGCCGGGTGAAGAGCACTTCATTCTTCAAGCAGCGGCCGTTTGAAGTAATGAAATGGAAGCCAGCTTGATACATAGGTCCAACCGGCCTTCTGCATCTCCCCAATCATGGGGGTCCCAATTCGGCGTTGATATTCCCAATTGTGCGGCGAGGGGCGAAAGACAAGGCTCAAAATCCCTGTTTTAACAAGCTCCCGTCCCATCATGCCTTCTTCACGTAGGATTTCGACTTCGTTGAACGCGGTTGCTCCAAATCGCCGGATCGTCTCGCCGTCGTTCTCAGGTGCCTCATCCACGGGCCCTTCGGGTTTGAACCGTTGTTGCGCCGCCTGTTTGGAAATCCCGAGCGTATCTCCGATATCGGTCCAACTCAGCCCAGTGCGCCGCGCAGCATCCACCCAGCGATGCAATTCCAGTTTTGCTTCGTCAGCCAATATGTGGGCTGCTGTTATCGCGTCCTTAAGCTCACCCGGGGTTTCGCCCACGAATGGCGGTTGGCGGATTCCTGCCCACTTTTCCATGATCGAAGCGGTCTGAGCTCTTAAGAACTTTTGTTCTGCCAATTTCATATATCTCTCCGTCAATATTTACTTGACGATCCGTCAATCTGATATTGACGGATGAATGTCAACCTTTAGTTGACGCTCACCCAAGGTATGAGGCGCTCTGCTCAAGCGTCAGGAGCGGCTTGTCACGTTTCGTTTCTATTGGGAGACGCCTCAAGCGGACTATCAAGCCGCAGCCGTCTTCGCCTTCTTCACCACACCAGACAGACCCTTAGTCAGTTGGAACAGACCGTTGAGGCGGCTGCGCGGGTCGGCCCAAGCGCGGTTGATCACCAGTTTCATATCGGGCCGCAATTTGGCGGTGCCAGCCAAGCGGTCGACATAGGCGAGCAACCCCGCTGGATCGGGGAAATTGTCCTCGTGAAAGGTCACCAGAGTGCCGCGCGCGCCGACATCGATCTTGGCGATATTGGCCTCGATTGCTTGGTGTTTGATCTCGATCAGGCGGACCAGGTTTTTTGTCGGATCGGGTAGGTCGCCAAAGCGGTCGATCATCTCCGCCGCCATGCTTTCGATCTCAGCCTTGTCGGCCGCTTGGTTGAGGCGGCGATAGAGCGCCATGCGTACGGCCAGATCGGGGACGTAATCCTCTGGAATCATGATCGGCGCATCGACTGTAATTTGCGGTGAGAGCGCGGTGCGTTCGCTCGTCAGACCCGCTTCGCCAGCCTTTGCCGCAAGGATCGCGTCCTCCAGCATGCTTTGGTAAAGCTCAAAGCCGACCTCGCGGATATGGCCGGACTGCTCATCGCCCAGCAAATTGCCAGCGCCGCGAATATCGAGATCGTGACTGGCCAGTTGGAAGCCCGCGCCAAGCGAGTCGAGATCGCTCAAGACCTTAAGGCGTTTCTCTGCAATTTCAGAGAGCTGCACATCCTTGCGATACGTCAGATAGGCATAGGCGCGCAGTTTCGAACGGCCTACGCGGCCGCGCAATTGGTACAGCTGCGCAAGACCAAAGCGGTCCGCGCGGTGGATGATGATGGTGTTCGCGCTGGGCAGGTCGAGGCCGGATTCGACGATCGTGGTCGACAGCAGAACCTCATATTTACCCTCGTAAAAGGCGCTCATGCGTTCTTCGATTTCGCCCGCGCTCATCTGGCCGTGGGCGGAGACGGATTTCACCTCTGGCACGTGCTCGGCCAGCCATTCCTCGACATCGGCCATGTCCGAAATGCGGGGGACGACGATGAAGCTTTGCCCGCCGCGATGATGCTCGCGCAGCAGTGCCTCGCGCATCACCATATCGTCCCACTCCATCACATAGGTGCGCACCGCCAAGCGGTCGACAGGAGGGGTCTGAATGGTGGAGAGTTCGCGCAGGCCCGCCATCGCCATTTGCAGCGTGCGCGGGATCGGCGTGGCGGTGAGCGTCAGCATGTGCACGTCGGAGCGGAGCTGCTTCAGCTTCTCCTTGTGGGTGACCCCAAAGCGCTGTTCTTCATCGACGATGACCAGGCCCAAGTTCTTGAAATTGGTCGATTTGGACAGGATCGCGTGGGTGCCAATGACAATGTCGATATCGCCGCTGGCTAGGCCGTCGCGGGTGTCTGACATCTCTTTTGACGAAACGAGGCGCGAGAGCTTACCAACATTGAGCGGGAAGCCGGCAAAGCGCTCTGAAAAGTTCTGAAAATGCTGGCGAGCGAGCAGGGTGGTGGGTGCGACCACAGCGACTTGCTGTCCGTTCATGGCCGCAACAAATGCCGCGCGCAGGGCAACCTCGGTCTTGCCGAAACCGACATCGCCGCAGACCAAACGGTCCATCGGGCGGCCGCTTTCCAGGTCGCGCAGGACATCGGCGATCGCCGCGTCCTGATCGTCGGTTTCTTCCCATGGGAAGCGGTCAACGAATTGGTTGTAGCTGGCCTCGTCAGCGGCCAGCGAAGGCGCCTTTTTGAGCGCACGCTCGGCGGCGACTTTCATCAGCTCACCGGCGATCTCACGAATGCGCTCTTTCAGATTTGAGCGGCGCCGCTGCCATGCTTCCCCGCCCAGCTTATCGAGCATAACGGCATCTTCGGATGAGCCATAGCGCGACAGCACATCGATGTTCTCAACCGGGATGAACAGCTTGTCACCGCCCCGATATTCCAGGCTGACGCAATCGTGCTGGCTCTTGCCAACGGGGACAGGGTCGAGGCCGAGATATTTGCCTATCCCATGCTCAACGTGGACGACCAGATCGCCGCGACCTAGCGCTTGCAGTTCGGCGAGGAAGGCATCGGAATCCTTACGCTTCTTCTTGCGCCGGACCAGCCGATCACCCAGCACGTCTTGCTCGGTGAGGACCTCCATTTGTTCGTTGGAAAACCCGGTGTCGAGCGGCAGGACCATCGCCACAACGCCGCCTTTGACTGATGCGCCTAGCGCTTCTTGCCAGCTGTCGGCGACCTGCGTTTTGACGCCCGCTTCGGAGAGGATTGAGGTGATGCGAGAGCGGCTGCCGGTGGAATAGGCCGCGAACAAAGCGCGCTTGCCGGATTTGGCGAGCGCGGCAAAGTGCTTCGCGCCTTCTTCATAGACATTGTCGCCGCGTGCGCGCTCTGGCGCGAAATCGCGCGCGGAGTTGAAACCGAAGTCGATGTTCGTGTCGCTGTCCGGTGCGGCGAAAATCTGGCTGCGGTGCGCAGGAGCGCTGGCGATGGCGGCGTCGAATTCTTCGCTGGATAGGTAGAGCGCTTCGGCTTCCAGCGGGCGATAACTGCCCGCCGCTTCGCCAGTGGTGCGGGTGCGCTGTTTGCAGTAATCCGCAATGTCGCCCAAGCGTTCGCTTGCGGCCCCGATTGCGCCATTGTCGATTACCACCACGTCGTCTTCCGCGAGGTGGTCAAACAAGGTCGTCAGGCGCTCTTCAAACAGTGGCAGCCAATGCTCCATCCCGGCTAGGCGGCGGCCATCGCTGACCGCTTCGTACAGCGGGTCTTGCGTCGCGGCCGCGCCGAACATCTCGCGATAGCGGCTGCGGAACCGCGCAATGCTGTCCTCATCGATCAGCGCCTCTGAGGCGGGCAGCAGCAGATGCGATTTAAGCGTGCCGGTGGATCGCTGAGTGCTGGGATCGAACAGGCGCAGGCTCTCCAGCTCATCGCCAAAGAAATCGAGCCGCAGGCCTTGCTCCAGCGAGGAGGGGAAGATGTCGACAATCGAACCGCGCACGGCAAATTCGCCGTGGTCGATCACAGTGTCCGTGCGTGAATAGCCCTGACGCGTTAGCAACGCAGCCAGGCTCTCATGGCCAATCGTCGTGCCTTGCTTAAACTCGCGCACGCTTTCGCGAATGCGAAACGGGGTCAACACGCGTTGCAGCACGGCGTTGACCGTGGTGATCAGCAATTGCGAACCAGAGTCCGGATTTTGCAGCGCATGGAGCGTCGCCAGCCGCTTCGCACTGACCGATAGAGCCGGGCTGGCGCGGTCATAGGGCAGGCAATCCCACGCCGGAAATTCGATCACCTCCACTTCGGGCGCGAAGAATTTCGCTGCATCGCTGGCCGAGCGCATCGCCGCATCATCGGGCGCGATGAACACCGCCCGCTGCCGCGCCGCGCGAGCCAGATCGGCCAGCACCAAGGGCAGACTGCCCCGCACCAGCGAGGACAGTGTGAGCGGTGCATCCGCCGCTAATATGCGCGAGAGATCAGGCATGGTGTCGGGTCAAGTCTTGGGTGAGAGGATGGTTCCAGCGCGCCAGTCAGCGGCTCATATCGACATAGTCGAGGCGCTGCATCAGTTCGATCAGCGGCCCCTGAAAACGCGGCGGTGTCGGCTGAGATTTGAGCGCCCAGGCCATCACATCGACATCGTCTTCCGCCAGCAGGTCTTCAAACCACGCCATCTCCGCCTCGCCCCAGCTTTCGTGGTAGCGATCAAAGAATCCGCCGATCATATAGTCGGCCTCACGCGTGCCGCGGTGCCAGCTGCGAAATTTTGCGCGGGCTAGGCGTTCTTGGAAATCTGGTTTTTCGGTCATGCGGGGCGCAGTAGTTGTAGTGCGCGGCATCTTCAACTCGTCATTGCGAGTGAAACGAAGCAATCCAGTGTCTTGGGGCCCCAATTGTTGAAAAAATGGGCGATGGATTGCCGCGTTGCCTTTGGCTCCTCGCAATGACGAAACAGTGATGGTAGCGCTGCGGCATGCGCCCTGAGGTTCTCAATCCCCTGTTTGTCGAAGCGACCGCGCTGGAAGGTGTCGGTCCCAAGCTGATGAAGCCGCTGGAGAAGCTGGGCCTCACGCGGGTGCGCGATCTGGCCTATCATCTGCCAGAACGATTTGTGACACGCCGAACCGTCGATGACTTGGATGCGGTAGGCGAGGGCGAGCAGGTGATCATTCCCCTGACCCCGACGGAGCACCGCGCGCCGCGCAATCCTGGCCGCGGTCCTTACCGCGTGCTGGCGGCGGATGAAGCGGGCAATATCTGCGCGCTTACCTATTTCGGACGCGCGGCTTACACCGCGAAGAAACTGCTGCCGGTCGGGGAGAAGCGCTGGATCGCGGGCCGGGTGGATCGGTATGGCGATATGCTTCAGATCGTCCATCCTGACCATGTTGAGAAAGACGCCTCAGCGCATCTCGCGCGCCTTAATGAGCCGGTTTATCCTTTGTCTGAAGGGCTGACACAGCCGCGCATGGCCGGGCTGGCGGCACAGGCGCTCGAACGCCTGCCAGAGCTGGCCGAATGGATCGAGCCGAGCCAGTTTGAGCGCGAGGGCTGGCCCGCGTGGCGCGATGCCTTGGTACTGGCGCATAAGGATGAGAATGCGCGCGCGCGCGACCGGCTCGCCTATGATGAGCTGCTGGCAAATTCGCTCGCGCTATTGCTGGTCCGCGCGGATGGCAGGCGGCGCAAAGGGCAGCCATTGGCGGGCGATGGCTCGCTGCGGGCGAAGCTTGACCTGCCCTTCGCGCTGACGGGCGCGCAGACCCGTTCGATTGGTGAGATTGAAGGCGATCTGGCACAAGAGGCGCCGATGCTGCGCCTGCTGCAGGGCGATGTCGGCGCGGGTAAGACCGTGGTGGCCTTGGAAGCCATGCTGATCGCGAATGAAGCGGGCAAGCAAGCGGCTCTGCTTGCGCCGACGGAAATTCTCGCTCGCCAGCATTATGAGACTTTGCGCACCATGGCCCGGCCAACTGGGGCTGAAGTCGCACTGCTAACGGGACGGGCGAAGGGCAAGGAGCGCGAGGGCATCCTGATGGGACTGCTCGACGGCTCGATTGATATTCTGGTCGGCACCCATGCGATCTTTCAGGACACGGTCGCCTATAAGGATCTGGGCCTGGTCGTGATTGATGAGCAGCACCGCTTTGGCGTGGCGCAGCGCCTGCAATTGGCCGCAAAGGGCAAGCGCGCGCCGCATACGCTCGCGATGACCGCAACGCCGATCCCGCGCACGCTGACCCTCGCGCAATATGGCGAAATGGATGTGAGCCGCTTGGATGAACTGCCACCGGGCAGGCAGGCGATTGATACCCGCGTGGTCGCGCAGGACCGGATGGAAGACGTCGTCGCTGGTGTCGTGCGCCACGTCGGGTCTGGACAGCAGGCCTATTGGGTGTGCCCGATGGTGCGCGATAGCGAAGTGGCCGATATCGCTGCGGCAGAGGCGCGCTATGCTGCGCTGAAAGAGCGTTTTGGCGATGATGTCGTGATGGTCCATGGGCAGCTCAAACCAGAGGAAAAAGATGCCAATATGGAGGCCTTTGCCAGCGGCCGGGCGAAGCTGCTGGTCGCAACCACGGTGATCGAGGTTGGCGTTGATGTGCCGAGCTCAACCTTGATGGTGATCGAACAGGCCGAACGCTTTGGTCTCGCGCAATTGCACCAGCTGCGCGGGCGCGTGGGAAGGGGCGCGGATAAATCCGTATGTCTGCTGCTGCGCGGGAATGAGATGTCGGAGACGGGGCGCAAACGGCTGGCTCTGATGCGCGAGACGCAGGACGGCTTCCGCATCGCTGAGGAAGACCTAGAGCTGCGCGGCGGCGGTGAGCTGCTTGGCACACGGCAGTCAGGTGATGCCGCCTTTCGCATCGCCAATCTGGAGCAGGTGCAGCGCTTGCTACCCGCTGCCCATGCTGACGCGCGCCTGCTGATCGAAGGCTCGCAAGAGGACGGCGGCTGGCAATCGAGCAAACGCGGCGAAGCAGCGCGGCAATTGCTCTATCTGATGGAACGCGATTGGGGCGTGCAGCTGCTACGCGGGGGCTAGGGCTTCAACTGCTTCACCAAGGCCTCGGCTGCCGCATTCACATCTTCCCAAGTGCACTCAAACTGGTCTTCGCCATCGTAATACGGGTCCGCGATCGCTGCGCCTTCGCGGCCTGGCACGGCGTCCATCAGCAGTGAGACCTGCGCGCCTGTGCCAGCGGGCCGCATGGCCTCGATATTGCGCAAATTCTGGTGATCCATCGCAAAGATATGGGTGAAACGGGTGAAGTCCTCCGCCGCCAATTGCCGTCCGCGCAGGCCCGAGATATCGATCCCATTGGCCGCCGCGGTCTCAACCGAGCGCGGGTCTGGCGGCGAGCCCACGTGATAGGCCGCCGTGCCGCAGCTATCGATTTCCACGTCCAGTCCCCCTCTTTCCGCTGCTGCGCGCATCGCGCCTTCGGCCAAGGGGGAGCGGCAGATATTGCCGAGACAGACGAACAGAAGCGCGGGTTTTTGCATCGCTAAGTCTTACTGGACCGCCGCTCGCCCAAGCAATATGCAATGCGTGAAACAGGAGAGAATTTCATGCGTTCCATGATCGCCGCTTTCGCCCTTGCTGCAACATCGCTGACCGCGCCCGCCTATGCTGGCCCGAAAGAGGATTATGAGGATCTGCGCGAGGAAGTGTGGCAGGCGGTGCTCGACAGCGATCCTCAGCTGGCCACAAGCGTTGGTGATCGGCGCGGCGATGGGAAGCTCGGTGATCTCTCGCTCGCAGAATATGACCGAGCGAATATTGAGGCGGAGGGGTTCCTCGCCCGGCTATACCAGATCAATGCCGATGATTTGCCGCAGGATTTGCAGATCGATTACGCAGTTTTGCGGCGCAGCATTCAGGACCAGCTGACGGGCGCGCAATTTGATCACACCCGCTATCAGATATTCACCAATCGCGGCGGTTGGTTCACTGGCTTTGCCTCGCTGCCCAACCGTTCGCCGTTGTTCACGCTGGCCGACTACGAAAGCTATATTGGCTAAGCTGGAGGGCTATGCCCAGGTCAACGCCGATGGCATCGCCCGCAGCCGCGAGGCCATCGCGCGCGGCCTAACCCATGCATGTGAGCCGATGCAGGGATTGGAAGATCGCATTGCTCGCCAAATCGTGGATGACAGGGAACAATCACCATTCTGGAAGCCATTTGCAGGTGACAAGCCAGCCGCGATCTCGCACGCAGACTGGGAGAACCTAAAGGACCGGGCGAGCGTCGCATTGGAAGAGGCGGTCTTCCCGTCCTATCGCGATTTCCTGAACTTCTACACCGAGGAATATGCACCCAATTGCCGCACGGGCACACCCGGCGTGCTCGCGACGCCGGGCGGCAAGGAATATTACGATTACCGTGTCAAAAGCTTCACCACGACCGATATGACGGCGGATGAGGTGCACGATCTCGGCCTGTCAGAGGTCGCGCGGATCCGTGCTGAAATGGTCGAGGTCGCTAAGCAAGCGGGCTTTGACACGCGCGAGGCCTTCGTCGAGCACCTGCGCACCGACCCGCAATATTACATGACCGATGCGGACGAGTATCTCGCTTATACTCAGGCACTGGCCAAGCATATCGATGGCTTCATGCCGAAGCTGTTCGGCCGCTTGCCGCGCAATCCCTATACGGTCTCGCCGATCCCCGCAGCACAGGCGCCGGGCAATACGACGGCCTATTACGAGCCCGGTTCATTGAAGACCGGCCAAGCGGGCATTTACCGGCTCAACACAACAGAGTTGGATCAGCGGCCCTTGTGGGAGCTGCCCGCGCTAGGCGTGCACGAGGCGGTGCCGGGGCATCACCACCAAATCTCATTGCAGCAGGAATTGGACATCCACCCGCTGCGCGCGAATGGCACCTATTTCACCGCCTTTGTGGAGGGGTGGGGTCTCTATTCAGAGCGGCTCGGGATCGAGATGGGGCTGTATGACACGCCCGCGAAGGAAATGGGGCGTTTGAGCTATGAAATGTGGCGCGCGACCCGTCTGGTGGTCGACACGGGCATTCATTCAAAGGGTTGGTCGAAGCAACAAGCGGCGGATTACATGCTGGATAACACCGCACTGTCGCCTGCCAATATCGACGCCGAGGTCAATCGCTACATCACCTGGCCGGGACAGGCGCTGGCGTACAAAGTTGGCGAGCTGAAGATCAGAGAGTTGCGCAAAAGGGCGGAAGACCGGCTGGGTGCCAACTTTGACCTGCGCGCCTTTCACGACACCGTTCTGGAGAATGGATCAATCCCGCTTTCAGTTCTTCAGCTTCACGTGTTGGGCTGGATTCAGGACGAGCAAATCCGGATCAATCGCGAAAAGCGCGCAGCCGAAGTCGCAGCAGAAGCGGAGCAAGGCGGCGCAGATTAAGCCGCCTTCGCGGGCAGCGGATCGGTGCTTGCGAGCACTTCTTCGCTGATCCTGCGGATGTTCACCTGAGCCTTCAGGCGCGCACCGAGCAGCGCGGTGCCGCTCACCTTGCGCTGAACGAATAGGGTTTCAACCGGCGGAAAGGCCCAGGTGTCCTTGTCCTGCGCGATTTGCATGCCCTCATCACGCAGCAATGGGACAAACGCGCGGTTGCCAAAGTCGAACGGCGCATCCTCGCGCATTTCACCCACAACAATGTCGATCATCTTGTCGACCCGCTCACCATGTTTCTCGACCACGATAGGGAGCATAAATCCGGCGGCGATGGTTTCTTCGCGCACCTTGTCCTTGTCGCCTGCCAATCCCGCTTCGAGCAAGCGCCGATAGGCATTGCCGACATCAGGATCGACATCGCGGCACGCGCCAAAGTCGAGCAGCACGATCTCGCCCGTTTCCTTACGATAGCGGAAATTGGCGAAGTTCGGATCGGTTTGCATCACGCCAAATTCAAACAGCTCGCGCGCGACAAGGTGCATCAGGCGGCCCATCACTTCATCGCGGCGCTCATCCGTTTCGTTCTCCAGCTCTTCGATGGAGCTGCCTTCTTCAAAGCTCATGGCGAGGATGCGGCCTCGGGTCAGTTCCTTGTGCAAGCGCGGTACGACGAAGCCTTGCTCGCCCGCCAAGCGCTCTCGGTACATCTCCATCTGCGCGCCTTCGCGGTGGTAATCCGCCTCTTCGTGCAGCTGTTTCTTCGCCTCAGCCAGCAGCGCGTCGATCTCCAGCTCTGGCGGGGCAAAGCCGGATACGCGCAATAGGGTCATCACATTGTCCACGTCGCTGTCGATGCTGTCAGCGATGCCGGGATATTGCACCTTGATCGCAAGCTCCTGACCATCACGGGTCAGCGCCTTGTGCACCTGGCCGATACTGGCGGCGGCGATGGGGCGCGGGTTGAACCAGCGGAACTGTTTGCGCCAGTCCGTTCCCCATTCCTGTTTCAGCACGCTGTCGAGCTGCTTTGCGGGCATGAAATTCGCCTGATCGCGCAAGGTGGCGAGGATTTTCGCGAGTTCCGGCGGCAGGAAGTCGCCCGAATCCATGCTGATCATCTGCCCCATCTTCATCGCCGCACCGCGCAGGTGGGAGAGACGGTCGGTCATGCGCTGAACATTGCCGGGTGTCAGGACGAGATCGCGCGCATTGATGCCTTCGCCGCGAGCCAGCCTGCGCGCGCCCTCGGCCATCATTCCGCCAGCCACGCCGGAGGCGAGCCTGCCGAAAGTGGCCAGCCGAGACACTCGGCCTGATGGCACGGCGCGCTGGCGAGCTTTGTCTTCCCGGCTTTCAGCGGGGCGGCTGTTTTCGTCGAAAGTGTCGTCGCTGCTCAATGTCTATCCGATCAAATGGCGAGGGGGTATCCGCGCGGTTACCCGACAAAACGGTTCGGCCCTCGCAGCGTTCCTAGTCTTATGTGATCACTGTGCAAACCGGCGCTATGCGGTGATGAGAGGAGGGCATTGCATGAACAACTGGCGGGAACCAATCGCCTATGCCAAACGCTGCCCCCTCGATGACACAAGACGCTTCTCTCACTCTGGCCGCGCGAATTCTTGGCTATGCCGGACTGCTCCCGCAAGCGATCGCGCTCGGCCTCGTGCTCTATGGTGGGGAGGCGGCCTATGTCGCGCTGGCAGGCGGGTTTGCCTATGCGGCGCTCATCTTCAGCTTTTTGGGCGGCGTGTGGTGGGGCCAGGCGCTGGCGAAGGGCAATGCGGGCGCGGGCTCTTACCTGATGGCGGTTTTGCCCAGCCTGATCGGTCTCGCGCTGTTCCTGCCATGGACCTTTGGCTGGGAATGGCCGGGTCCGGCGCTGCTTTATCTCGGCGTATTGATCGCGCTCAGCCCGCTAGTTGACCGCGCTTTGGGCTATGCTGCGCGCGATTTCCTGTCGCTGCGATGGCAATTGTCGATCGGGCTGGGCGCGCTGACATTTGTGCTGGGTCTAGCTGCGAACCGCATCGTTTAGCCGTCAGGCTCAAAATCAGACTAACGCCGTATTACCGCCTAGTAGCCTCGCGGGATTAACCTAAATTCCGACCGGATTTCAATATTCGAAGTCGTTAACGGAGGCCTATTCGGCGCTCATTTGAAGCTCCGCGTTAACCCTAAGTCGCAGCTAAGATTTCACCAACATCGCATATTGGGGTTCGCATAGGAGACCAACTATGCGTCAGAAAATTATCTATGCCATGCCCGTTGCGGCAATGATGTTTGCGGCCACGCCAGCGATGGCTGGCGAGCGTGCACAAGGCGGCTTTCGCGTTAGCGCGCAAGTCCCCGTTTCATGCAAGATTGAGCCAGGCGTGTTCAGCGCTCAGGACGATAATGAAGTGGTAACAGGCACTTTGTTCGAAGCGTGCAACACCAATCGCGGCTTCTCCGTGATCGCAACGCACCGCGAGCTGGCCGTCGGTGAGCGCGTGAGTGTCCAATATGGCCGCGACACCAGCGAGCTGAACCCGGGCGGTTTCTCCTTTGTCGCAATGCGTGCAGGTGCGCGTTTTGGCCCAGTGCCAGTGACAATCCAGACAGGCGACATTGCGCAGCCCATCTCGATCAGCTTCTCGCTGACGGCTGTCTGACTTACCCAATCCCCGTAAAACGCGAACGGCCAGCATCCACATCGGGTGCTGGCCGTTTGCTTGTTTGGGCCTGGCGTTGGCCGTGTAACCCTGCTGGCGATGCGCTGCACTGCTGCCAGATGCTGGTCTCTGATTAGATCGCGCTAACCGACACTCTGACGCGGTCGGCATATTTGCCAGCTTCGGCAAAGAATGGATCCACCATCACTCGCAGCGGGTGCAAATCGCCCAGTGAATCTGTGTGCTCCACGAACTCGCGGCCATTCGCGCCCATCAGATCGACCTTCTCGCCGCGCATGCGCAGCACATAGGGGATCTCATCGCGCCCTTGATGATGGCGCAGCACGCCCTGGTTTTCAGAGGTGAACTCAACGCGGTAAGGCGACGTGCTCCAAATCCGCAGGCCAAAGGGATCGGACCGGGTGAAGGCATCCGGGTCCAAAGAACCGAGGTTGATGCGCCGCACGCTGCCGCGCCCGCTGGCGCCGACGATGCGAAGGGCAACCGCGGATGGAATGTTGACCCGTACGGAGAGCTCCAAGGTATCGACCAAATCGCCATTTGCATCGCGCAGGGTGGCGACGAAATCGCGCGAATAGGTGCCCGCATCGAGACCCCATTCGGTCGGGAAGCCTAGCTGCACGCGCACTGCGCGGCCATTGCGGCTGCCCGGGACACCGCGCAGGAACAGATCATTGTTGATCGGACCTGCGGTTGCATCATCTGCCAGGACCTCTAGGCGCTGACCGCCGGAGCTGAAGTTGAACTGGACCGGATCATCAGCGGCCACGCTGTCCCGGCGAGCAATGCGCATAAACGCCTCGCATGGGCCGTTGCCAGCTGCGTTGCGGACCCGAATTTCAAAGTTTTCGCGGGCACGCTCACCAGCGCCGATTTGAATGCCTGAGACGTTCACGTTCTCTGTCGTGTCAACGAATTCGGGGCGGCAGCCGCCATCTTGAGCAGAAACCGAGGCGCCCGCGCAAAGGGCGCCAGCAACGAAAATGGTGCGAAGAATGGTCATAATATGCTTCCTTATTCCTCGATCGCCGGGAGCTTAACGTCACCCAAGCGGAACAAACCTTCTGAATCGTCCGGCACCGTAAATTCAAAGCTGGACGCGCCATTATCATAAGTGACGCGGTAGCTCTTGCCCGGTGCAAAGCCGATCATGCCGAAGCGGCCTGTAGAATTGGTGAAGAACTGTTTTTCTTCAAATTCGTCATCATCCAGCGCGACAATCGTACCAGAGACGAGCGAAACGGGCTCTTCACCGCGATAGAGATTGCCGACGATGCTGACGAAGTAATCGTTGCCGACCTCGAGCGTGTACCCGGCCCGGTATGGGGGATCCAAGCGCACTGAGCCTTCTCCGATATCGTAACCAATCGCGCCGCCTTCGACATCATATTGGACAGTTTGGTCGGTGTAGGATGACAGGCGACCTTGCAGCGCGCCGCCAAAGAAACCGCTGTTCGCTTCGTATTCGTTGTCGGCCAGCGTGCGGCCGCTGATCACTTCGCCTTCGGCCAAGGTTTCATGCGGATGGACGATCACAAAGGCGTCGCGCACTGGACGGCCAATCGCGAACTCCTTGCCAGCGAAGGCGAGGGAGGTGCCGATCTGCAAACGGTAGCGTTGCTCTTGGTCGATGCTGCCAAAATTCTCGCCAGCAGTGAAGGTCGAGAAGCGGGTGTCAAATCGGTTTGCGGTGTAATCAAATGAAGCGTCGATACGCGACTGGTTGGGGTCGCTTGTGATGCCAACGTCATAGCCAAATGATCCGACGCGGTTTTCGCTGCCTTTTGACAGGTTTGCGCGGACGGTTTCGGACCTGCTGCGATAATCGGCGAGGGCGCGCGTGCTTGGGCCGAAAACGTAAGAAACGCCTACGCGCGTGCCCCATTCGCTGCCAAAGGCATCGCCGGTGCCATATTCTGCGCCGATTGTGACCTGCAAGCGGTCGCTGATGCGGTGGATGTAATCCACGAAGACGTTGGTTAGATCTTCCTGCGGCCCAGAGCGGTGCGAATAAAGCGCGTTTAGCCACCATCCTGCCCCGTTCGTTCAGAGTGCGGTTATAGTTTGCACTGACCGTTACCAGATCGAAGGCCACAGGAATTAGGCTGGAGATGGTGGTGAAACCCTCTCCGGTGTAATCCACATTCAGCGTAAAGCCGCTGCGGTTGGTGAAGCTGTTGCCGCCGGTAAAGCGATAGCTCGCCCGCGCCGCAAAGCCGGTTCCGCCTTGCTCGCTGAAGCTTGCGGCCCCTTGCAGATCGAAGAAGCCTGGGATGAATTGCGGCACGATGCTGCTTTCCACACCGAACAGCTGAACGTCTTCAGAAAGCTGAGCGGCGCCGCCCAAAACGAGATTGGCCGAAACGCCTTTGCGATAGAGCCCGGTTACGGCGATATCATTGGTGTAATTCGGCTCAAACGCGAGGTCGCGGGCGATGAAGCCTGCGGCAAAGGAGTATTCCTCTTCGCCGGCTTCCAAATCGAGCGGTTGGAAGAAATAGTCGAGATTTACGAGCTGTTCGCGTCCGCCAGAATCGCGGATTCTCAGTTCAACGTCGTTTGCGCCGAGTTGAACCGGAAGGCTGGCGAGATCATAAGTTCCTGCGTCTAGCTCCAAGCGTTGGAATTGATCGCCATTGATCACGACATCGACTGTGGAGCGGTTATCGAGGAAAATTTCGCCTGCGCCCAAACGAGCAGCGGGCAGAAATGGATCGAACACACGGCGGCTCTTTTCGACGCTAACACCGCCAAGGAATGGGGTGCGCAGCAGGCTGAGCGATTCCAGGCGCAGGTCACCCGCAGCAAAGCGGCGGTACTTCTCGCGCTGATCATAGACAGCCCGAACGCCGCGGCGGAAAAACCGCATGCCATCGCCAAGCTGATCTGAATAAGCCCCATCATATTCGACCACAATGTCGCCGATGCGGGTTGCGCCATCGAAGAAGAATTCTGGCGTGAACTCGTCTTCCTCGGTGTCATATTCAAGATTGGTGTTGATGTTGAGATAGGCCGAAAATTTCTCAGGCTCGAGCAGTGTCAACTCTTCGCGGCTGCTTCTGGAGTCTTGAGCGATCAAATCGCGGGTTTGCCGCAGAGTGCCATCAATCTGGACAATCGTGACCTCCAGCAAGTTCTGATTGAACGCAAGCTCAATGCCCGCTTCGGCCAGCGGCTCGGGGCGGATGCTCTCGCGGTTCGCGCTGTAGGTGTCGAACCGGCGCAAACCTTCTTCATTCAGGATCAGAGCAAGCTGCTCGCGCAACATGTCCGTGCCGATGAGGACGCTGCCATCGCGTTCAACTTTTACCGCGACATCGCCAAGCACTTGGCTGCCTGAGACGAGCGGGACGTTGAATTCGAGCGAAGGGCGCTCCTCAACCGTTTCCACTTCGGGCTTGCGCTTGACGAATGTGATGCCCGAGCGCGTTACGGCTTCCGGCTCATCATTCGCTGGAACAGCAGGTTCGGCCGGTTCAGATGGTGCGGTCTGGCCAGTCTCATCACGAGTGGGATCGGCTGGCGCATTGTCCTGAGCATAGGCGGCTGTGGCAAGCGGAGCTTGCAAACACCAGGCGAGTGCAACCAGGCTCAATGCCGGGGACTGCAGAGCTATCTTTGTGGGGCGCATCATGGCCTCACTGCTCTACTGGTGTGTCAATCTCGATCGTAACCGAGGCGGGATCGAGTTCGGCGTCCATTGGGACGAAGAACAAGCGATCTTTGCCCGGAGCGACCACACCTGCGCCGATAAATCTTGCGATTTGCTCGGGGGTGAATGTCGCTTCGAAGGGCTCGCCATCGGTGCGTGTGCCGGTCATTCGCCATGTCGAAAGACCTGCTAGGAAGTAGCGGTTGCCATCATTGCCAACGAGAACTTCCAACCCTTTTTCTGCGCGGGTTGGCGGAGGAGCGTCAGGATCTTCCTCAGTCTCGGTGGCGTCGGTGGTGGGGATTTCGATTGTTGCTGGAGGAGTGGCGGGAGTGGACCCATCATTCTCAGCAGCGGTCAGGGCCGCATCGCGAGCGTCTTGCTCAGCTTCCAATGCAGCTTGCTCCTCTGCCGCGCGCTGAGCTTCGAGCTCATTGATCTCACTCTGGAGCAGCGGGACTTCACGGGTAACAGAGCTAACTTCGCGGACGACGGGTTCAGAGCGTGCACCTTCCGGGAATACGTTCATCAGAACATTGTAATTGATGACGACCTGGACCTGCGACTGTGCCTCCGCATCAATCTCAACCGGCAACTGCCGGATCGACATGTAGTAGATTTCTGAAGTGGCAATATCGGGATCACCGACATACTGGACTCGGAAAACCTGGCGTGACTTGCTCTTCAACAGAACCTGAGTGGGGAATACGAGGAAATCTTCTTCGGCCGGGGTCAGTTCAAGCTCACCCTCGGTCGAGATGTCACCGCGCATCATCAGCACTTCGTAGGCGATGTCATTGTTTGCATCGCTCACCATTTCGATGCGCGTGACTGCGCCGCGGCCGTCAGGCTCAAGGTCTGCGATCATTGGCGAAACGCGAGCGGCCATTGCGGCGCTAGGCGTTAGTAATAGAGCGAGCGCGCTGAAGGCTGCCCAAATCGGCCGAAACATGGAAAAATCCCCCTACAAGTCAGCAGTGCGCCCATGCACAGTGTCTTGGTATCCTCGAAACCGACCCTTGTTTTTGTTAGTGGATCTCAAATAAAGTCCAACTATCGCCTCGCGCAAGTGAATTAACTCTTAATCAAGAGCGGCTTGCCGGAGCTGTGTCTTTTGGGTTGAACCGTTGTGGTTTCTCACCCGGAGTTGAATCGGGGGAAAGGAACGAATTCCTCTCCCCCAATCTCATTTCAAGCGAAGTGCCGCTTAGATTGCGCCGAGTGTAACGGTCGCAACAGCAGCGTAGATGCCTGCCAGTGGACGTGGCGATTCTTGATCGTTCACGTTGATCACTGTGCGCAGTACCGCGCGGTTGTGGAATGCACCAACTTGAGCAACGGTGCTTGATGAACCGTCTACAGTGCGGTGATCAACGGTTGCGAAGTCGGTGTTATCATCTGCACGCAGACGAAGACGATACTCAAGTTTATCGGTGAAGTCATCGGCGTCTGGACCGTCGTTGGTTTGCAGGAAGTTCTGCATCGCGTCACCTTCGAGAGTGATCGAAGCTGGATAGTTGCAGCTCGCCCAAATGCGCTGACGCTCCACATAACGGTTTTCAGTCAGTGTGAGAGCGTCTGAGCCTGAATCTTCTTCAATGTCGAGAAGACCGAAAAAGACGGTTTCAGGATCGTCGACACTGCACTCGAATTGAACGAATGCAAGAATGTCGAAATCATCAGAAGCGGTGAATGATTGAGCGGCGGCAGGTGATGCAGCAAAAGCAGCGCCGAGTGCGCCAGCCATAAGTAGTTTCTTCATTAATCTTCCCCTCTAGAAAGTAACTAAGATTCCAAGCCATCGACGCCCTGATTATCTTATACTCGACGCGAATCGAGTGCGAACTTGGTAAAGATGGTATTAACGCGTAATCGCGCATATGCAACGGCTCATCCTGGCTACTTGGCGCGGATATATGATTTTAAAGGATAATTTGGTTTGGTGATGCGGGGTTAACCGAGTTCTGTTTCAATTCGAAACAACGCAACACAGGCAACTTACCGTTATTTCCGCTCTTGCTGACGTTTTGTGCTTTTGGTTAACGGACCTTCGCCGAATTCAGCCGTCAAGCGCGATCACTACTTGGGTGTTTGCCGCAGTTTTGCAGGCGAATGAGATGAGGCCCATTCGCGTTCAAACAGCCTCCTGTAAAGAAGCCTCGCAATTCATCAGTGATGTGAAAAATGGTCGGGGAGAGAGGATTCGAACCTCCGACCCCCTGTACCCAAAACAGGTGCGCTACCTGGCTGCGCCACTCCCCGACCGGTCATCATCCCTGGCGGCTTAGGCTCCAGCAAAGGAGCGCGCGCAAGGCGATGTGAGGCGCGCCTATTAGGAGCGGTTTATCCTGATGGCAAGCGGGTTCCGCCTGACTTGCAAAAAGCGGTGGAGGAGAAGCCGTGCCAGCGGGTGACAAATGGAGCCGCAGCGCGCTAAGATCGCCCTCATGGCAATGCTCGATAACGCTGAAACACATCCGTCTGAACTGCTTGGTCCGGGGGCACCGGGCGCGCATCCGGAATGGCAATATCTCGACCTGATGCGGCGCATTTGGGAGACTGGCAGCGAACGCACCGACCGCACCGGGATTGGCACACGCTCTGTAATGGGCGCGCAATTGCGGTTCGATCTGGCGGATGGCGCCATGCCGCTGCTGACGACCAAAAGGGTCTATTGGAAGACCGCGACGCGCGAAATGCTGTGGTTCCTCACTGGAGAGACCAATATCCGCCCGCTGGTGCTGCAAGGCGTGAAGATCTGGAACGAGTGGCCGCACGCCAACTATGTGAAGGCGACGGGCGAGGACATTGCGCTTGATGATTTCGTCGCGCGGATTGCCGATGATGAAGAGTTTGCCAAGCGCTGGGGTGATCTTGGCCCGGTGTACGGGAAGCAATGGGTCGATTGGCCGACCTATCGTTATCGCAAGGATGGGCTCTATGAGAAAGGTGAGGGCATCAATCAGGTGGCGCAATTGATCGAAGGCCTGCGCACATCGCCCGGCAGCCGCCGCCATATTATCGAGGGGTGGAACGTGGCCGAGCTCGATCAGATGGCGCTGCCCCCGTGTCACAAAACCTATCAGTTCCACGTCGATGGCAGCGGGCCAGAGGCGCGGCTCAATTGCGTACTCTATCAGCGCAGCTGTGATGTCGCGCTGGGCCTGCCGTTTAATCTGTGGTCAGCGGCGCTTCTGCAACGGATGATTGCGCAGCAGGTTGATATGCAGCCCGGCGAGCTCGTGTGGATGGGCGGGGACGTACACCTCTATCTCAACCACGAGGAATTGATCACTGAGCAACTGAGTCGCGAGCCGCAACCGCAGCCGAGCTTCACGATCACACGCAAGCCTGAAACAATTTTCGATTACAAAATTGAGGATTTCAGGGTCGATGATTACGTGCCATTGCCTCCGATCAAGGCACCTGTTGCGGTGTAACGGCATTCGCTTGACCACTCTCGCGCGTTGAAATAAAAATTCGCCATAACGCAATTATTGCAAGCCCATCGTCCGAGTGGGTGATCCAATTGGGAGAGCGCTGATATGGCCGATGGGGCCTCAGGCAAGAGCGGCGACAGCCCGCACACCGGCGATAACCGTCCGGCCTTGGCACTGCACGTGCCCGAACCGCGGTCGCGCCCCGGCGATCCGGTCAATTTCGCAGATGTGGACGTAGGCGCGCCCGGCGATATGCCGCGCCCGGATGAAGGCTGCGCGCCCGGCGATATGAAGGACCTAGCCTATGGTCTGGTCCGCGTGCTGGGTGATGACAACAAGGCGCACGGGCCGTGGGATCCCAAGCTCTCGCCTGATACTCTGCGCACTATGCTGGGCCATATGGCGATGGTCCGCGCCTTTGATGAGCGGATGTTCCGCGGTCAGCGTCAGGGCAAAACCTCGTTCTATATGAAGTGCACCGGTGAGGAGGCGACCAGCGTCTCTGCCGGCATGGCGCTCGCCAGCGATGACATGGTTTTCCCAAGCTATCGCCAGCAAGGCATTCTGATCGCGCGCGGCTATCCCCTGATCGAGATGATCAATCAGATATACTCGAACAAGGGCGACAAGCTGAAGGGCCGCCAGCTGCCGATTATGTATTCCAGCCGTGAGCACAGCTTTTTCAGCATCTCCGGCAACCTCGCGACCCAGACCCCGCAAGCGGTCGGCTGGGCCATGGCGAGCGCGATCAAGGGCGACAGCCGGATCGCCGCAACATGGGTGGGCGAGGGCTCTACCGCCGAGGGCGATTTCCACAGCGCCTGCACCTTTGCGACCGTATATAATGCACCGGTTATCCTCAATGTTATCAACAACCAGTGGGCGATCAGCAGCTTCTCTGGTTTCGCCGGTTCAGAGCGGACGACTTTTGCCGCGCGCGCGCTGGGATATGGCCTCGCTGGCCTGCGTGTGGATGGCAATGATGCGCTGGCGTGTTTCGCCGCGCAGCAATGGGCCGCAAACCGCGCCCGCGCCAATCAGGGCCCGACCCTGATCGAATATTTCACCTACCGCGCGGAGGGGCATTCCACCTCGGATGACCCATCGGGCTATCGCAGCGCGCAGGAGCGCGAGGAATGGCCACTGGGTGATCCCGTCATGCGCCTGAAAAACCACATGATCGCGATTGGCGAGTGGGACGAGGAGCGCCAAGAGGCGATGGACCGCAAATGCGCAGAGGAAGTGAAGGCCGCGACCAAGGAAGCGGAAAAGAACGGCATTCTGGGCCACGGTCTGCATCATCCGTTTAAGACGATGTTCGAAGACGTGTTTGAAGAGCTGCCTTGGCACCTCAAAGAACAGGCTGCTCAGGCAACCCGTGAGCGTGAGATCAAATGGCCCGATGAGCATCCTAAAGATGGAGCCGGCAAATGAGCGCGAGTGACGTGAAAAACGCTGCCGCCGCCAGCGAGCAGGGCCAGGACGAACGCCGGATCAATATGATCGAGGCGATCAACGAAGCGCTCGACATCATGCTGGAGCGTGATCCGGATACTATCGTGATGGGCGAAGATGTGGGCTATTTCGGCGGTGTGTTCCGCGCGACGGCTGGCTTGCAAGAAAAGCACGGCAAGACCCGCGTGTTCGACACACCGATCTCTGAATGCGGCATCATTGGTGTCGCGGTGGGCATGGGCGCTTATGGCCTGCGTCCGATCCCAGAAATTCAGTTTGCGGACTATATCTATCCCGGCCTCGATCAGCTGATCTCTGAGGCGGCGCGGCTGCGTTACCGGTCAGCGACCGATTACATCGCGCCAATGACTGTGCGCTCTCCGTTTGGTGGCGGGATTTTTGGCGGGCAAACGCACAGCCAATCACCCGAGGCCCTGTTTACTCATGTGGCGGGTCTAAAGACGGTGATCCCAGCGACGCCTTACGACGCCAAGGGTCTGCTGATCGCCTCCATCGAAGACAATGACCCAGTGATCTTCTTTGAGCCGAAGCGGATTTACAATGGCCCGTTCACTGGCTTTTACGACAAGCCGGTTGAGCCGTGGAAGCGGCACAAGGATAGCGTGGTGCCAGAAGGGTACTATAAGATCCCGCTCGGCAAAGCGCGTCAGGTCACCGCGGGCGAACAGCTCACTGTGCTCGCTTACGGCACGATGGTGCATGTGGCCGAGGCGGTTTGCGCCGACAAAGGCGTAGAGGCCGATATCCTCGACCTGCGCACATTGATGCCGCTCGACATTGAAGCGATCGAGGCTTCCGTGAAACGCACCGGGCGCTGCCTGATCGTGCACGAGGCGACCCGCACCTCTGGCTTTGGCGCGGAGCTCTCTGCTCTGGTGACTGAGCGCTGCTTCTACCATCTGGAGGCGCCGGTTGAGCGCGTCACCGGATTTGACACACCCTATCCGCACAGCCTCGAATGGGCTTATTTCCCTGGCCCGGTTCGCATTGGCGAAGCGATCGACAAGATTTTGAAGGACTGACCTCAGATGGCAAAGTTCACATTCAACATGCCCGACGTGGGTGAAGGCGTGGCCGAGGCCGAGATCGTCGAATGGCAGGTCAAGGTCGGTGATCGCATCGAAGAAGATCAGCACATCGTCGATGTCATGACCGACAAGGCCACGATCGACATTGAAAGCCCGGTGACCGGTACAGTGACGGAAGTTGCTGGCGAGGCGGGCGATATCGTCGCGGTTGGCGCGATGTTGCTGGTTGTTGAGGTTGAGGGCGAAGCAGAGGAAGAGCCACAGCAAGAGACTTCACAATCTGTTCCGGAACCTGAAGTCGCGGCTGAAGAACCTTCTCCTCCTCCCGTTCGCCCTGAGCCTGTCGAAGGGCTGTCCTCTACTTCTGATGAGGGTGAAGGCGAAAAGAGCAGTGCTTCGACAAGCTCAGCACAGACGGATTCTCCCATCAAAGTCCTAGCCACCCCAGCGGTGCGCAAGCGAGCCCGCGATCTCGGCATTGATCTGGGCGAAGTGAAGCCTGCCGCGGATGGCCGCATTCGCCACGCCGATCTCGACGCCTTCCTGTCGTATAATGCAGGCGGCGGTTTTGCCCCGGCTGGCACCCCGCGCAGTGACGAACCGATCAAGGTCATCGGCCTGCGCAAGCGGATCGCGCAAAATATGGCCGCGTCCAAGCGCCACATCCCGCACTTCTCCTATGTCGAGGAAGTCGATGTGACGGAGTTGGAACGGATGCGCGCGGACCTGAACGCCAATCGCGGCAACAAACCAAAGCTGACCATGCTGCCGCTGCTGATCAGCGCATTCTGCAAGTTGATCCCGGACTATCCGATGATCAATGCGCGCTATGATGACGAGGCGAATGTCGTCACCCGTCACGGCGCGATCCACCTCGGCATGGCCGCGCAAACCGATAGCGGCCTGATGGTGCCGGTGATCAAAGACGCGCAGTCGAAAAACATCTGGCAGCTCGCCCGTGAAATCGGCCGTTTGGCTGAGGCTGCTCGGACAGGCTCGGCCACCTCAGCGGAGCTGTCGGGCTCAACCCTGACGGTCACTTCGCTTGGCCCATTGGGCGGGGTGGCGACCACGCCGGTTATCAATCGGCCAGAGGTTGCGATCATTGGCCCCAACCGCATTATCGAGCGGCCAATGTATGTCACCGGCCCGGATGGCACAGAGCGAGATCGAGAAGCGCAAGCTGATGAATATCTCGATTTCCTGCGATCACAGGGTGGTTGATGGCTATGATGCGGCGAGCTTTATTCAGGACGTGAAAAAGCTGGTTGAGACGCCAGTTTTGCTGCTGACGGAATAAAGTTTTCAAAATGGCAAAAAATGACCGTCAGAGCCGTTGACAGTCAGATCAGTGGGGCCTAATGGCCCTGCTCCCAAGCGGTGCAAACCCACATTATGCGGGTGTAGCTCAGTTGGTTAGAGCGCTAAGCCTGTCACGCCGGAGGTCGCGAGTTCAAGTCTCGTCACTCGCGCCACTTGGGAGCTTCTTTACAATCGATGGAAAGTGCGCGGACGCATCGCGTTGCCTGATCTAATTACTCAACCGATGGGTTGAGTTTTGGTCTGCTTTTGATATAGTCAACCATATGGTTGATAATAAACGGCAGCTTGATTTTGTGTTTCGCGCGTTGGGTGATCCAACCCGGCTGCGCATGATCGAACAGCTTGCGCGCGGTGATCAGACAGTAAGTGATCTGGCCGCGCCGCTGGATATGACGCTTGCTGGCGCCTCCAAACATGTTGGCGTGCTCGAGCAGGCTGGATTGCTGACACGTGAGAAGCGCGGACGAGAGCGCATCTGTGCGCTGAACCCAGATGCGCTGCTTGCCGCCCGCGATTGGGTTGAGCGCTACAGCGCGTTCTGGTCTCAGCGCCTCGACGCGCTCGATCAAGCATTGAAGGAGGATGGTGATGACTGACTTTGGCAAGCAGACGGGGCCTCAGCAAATCGAGTTCACTAGGCGGTTTGATGCCGGGATTGAGAAGGTCTGGCAGTTCCTGGTCGACCCTGAGAAACGCAAGCTGTGGTTTTGCGGCGGGTCAACCGATGATCATGCCGACGGGCAGATCGTTTTCGAATTTGATCATCGCCGTCTCGCCGATAGCGCTCCGCCAGAAAAATACGCATCCGAACAGGTTGTGACGCATTATGGCGAGATCCTTGAGTATGAAGCGCCACATCGCCTCGCCTTCACGTGGTTCGAAGCTGAGGATGCGGGCACGAGTACGGTCGAGATTACTCTAAAGCCCCTGGATGGCGGCGCGACCGAGCTGCATCTTGTTCACACAGGCGTTGCCGGGCGCGACATGCTGGTCGGCGTGCTTGCCGGATGGCACGGCCATTTTGACTTGCTTGGCGAGGTGCTAGTTGGTCCACGTCAATCCGATTTCTGGGTTATCGACCAGGCGCTCGAGGCGAAGTACGATCAGATGATTGAGACGCCCGGCGGACCTGGCGATGATTAGTCTGCGATAAAGGGTGAGCTGATATCACCGCCCAGCAGCAGATCGTAATTGAGCTCCATCATGCGCATTGTCACTGCGCTTTGAGTGGCGATGAAATTGCGAGCGTTGCGCTCGTAGAGCTTGTCTAGCACGGCGTTGTATAAGGCCAATTGCTGCTTGAACGGAGATCTGGCGATGCGGCGCTGTTCGCTGGCGGGAAACACGCTCATCGATGGGATCGTGTCGCGGATCATCATCATGCGAACAATCCCGCCTCCTTTCAGAAAGTCGCTCTCCGTCACTTCGTAACCCAATATCCCAAATTCAGGGGTGTTCTTGCCTGAGGAGATATAGGCCATCAGCACGCCTTTCTCGCCGCCCCTGATGGTCGGCACCATGAACAGGCGCGATTGCCGCCCATCAAACGCCGTCCACGACTGCAAGTTCTGCACATGCGGCTAAGCCAGTGGCGGTGATCTCGCCATATTTCAGCAGGTTGTTGAACGCGCCGTTGAATGTGCTGACGTTGAACTTTGGGCCAGTTGAACCGAGATAGCCGCGCGGGGCGAGCGGGTCAGATGGGTTTGGCGAGTATGTGACCGAATTCACTTTTGGCCATTTGTCGAAATCGCTTTGGTCGTTGGGCAGCGCATAATTGCCGCTTCTTCTAGCTGAGCGCTGCTTGTTGAGCATCCGAACGCGCTGCAGTGCGCGTCGGCCTGCTGCTTGATGCTGTCCGCGCCGAGCTGCGTGGCCGCGCGGTTTGCTGCCCTGGAACCCAGCCAGGCCGATCAGCGGCAGCAATGGAGGAACGGAAGTTTGAAACACTGCCCACGCGGCGCAGCAGCTTGTCGATATTCGCCGGGTCATCCAGCAGCACGACGAGACGGCGCGATGTTCCCCGGTTGGATAAGGTTGCGGCAAATGCCTTCCTACCCTGCGGTGTGCTCGCATAGCCTGTGATCTTCGGCATACGCTGGTTGGAGACATCCTCAGAGACGATTTCCTCGACCGCAAAGGGCATAGCGGCAAGGGCTTGCTCGATCACGGTCTCTGATGCGCTGTCGGGCATGCTGGCGAGGTTGGAGCCATTCTTCTGGTCGATCTCCCATAGCAGCAGGACCAGCACCTTGCTGTCGCTGCGCTCGCTGGAATAGAATGCGCCGTAATCCGTCGCTTCGCGGGTCCAGCCGGTTTGTGCGGCAGCTGGGGCGGCGAGCCCCAAAGAGATTGCTCCAAGAAGGGCCCAAGTGGTTGCACGTCGCATTATCGTTTCCTTCCAAATGTTTGGGGAAGGATGACTGGGCCGCGCGGTTCTATCAAGCCCCGCTGTGCTCAGGGTGGATCACTTGGCGCGGGTACAGCCTCGCTTCGTCGCATCCCGCGCTCTGACCCATGCCAAAGCGTTGCTGAGCATCCGCCGATAGATCGGATCATCATAGCTGGTGTGATTGTGGCCGATGGCGGAATAGAACGCGCGGCCCTCTCCAAGGCAGCGGGTCCAGGCGATCGGGTGGCCTTCTGGTCCGCCGCCCATGCGCAGGTCCTGAACTGGGCCGTAGAGCAAGTTTTCTGGACTATAGCTGGCCTCATCCAAGCCTAGCAGCGGCACAGCATCGCCAAGCTCCGCGCTGTCAAAGCTGTACCATTCGTCATTGTGCGTCCAGTCCGCCGGAATGCCCTGCATCACCGGGTGCTCCGCCGCCAGGTTCACGACGCGCGCATCCTGATATTGCGGGTCAGCCGGATGGCCGATGAATTGCGGCCCGATGACATTCGTATCGTACCAGCTCCAGTCCTCGTGGCTGTCGTCGCCCGCGCTGTGCAATGCGACCAAACTCCCGCCATCTTCGAGCCATTGCTGGAACGCTTGTTCTTGATCGGGCGATAGCGTGTCCCCGGTCATATTGTTGAACACGACCAGATCGAAGCGCGCCAACTGATCGGCGTTGAACACCGCGCCATTGGCGGTGGTGAACAGGCCCATTCCGTTCTCGCTGGTGAATTCGGCAAAGAACCGGTCTGCGCCAGCGATCCCTTCATTGTGACGCCAGCCGCGCGTCTTGGAAAACACCAGCACGGCAGGCTGAGGCATATGCTCGGTGATCTCAGGCGGGGTGCTGTCATAGGGCGCAGCGGCCTGATCAGTCTGAGCGGTGGAGGGCGCGCAAGCAGCGAGCCCGAGTGCGAGGGGAGCGATAAACCATTTCATGCGCCCACTTGTATCAGCGCATCCCCGCGCGGCAAGATGCGGCGCTGAAGCTAGTCCAGCAATCCTAGTCCTGAGGCGGGGCCGGCGGGCTCCAGCTGCCGGTTTCCATCCAGATCAGAAAGCGTTTGAGCGGCAGCAGCCAGACGACACCGAGGAAAATGTAGACGATTGTCTGGACCCATCCGGGCCAGGTGCTGATCGTGGTCGGCGCGAAATGGGCGATCACGAAGCCGTAGACGATTAGCGCGATAAACAGGCCGATAATGCCCGCTGGAATTCGCCAGGTTGGTTCTTCGCGCATTGTCTTACAATCCGTAGGCTCGAGTGGGGGTGATGATCGCATCGAGGGTCATGTCATGCGGCTCGACCGGCAGGGCCTCGCACAGCTGGACATCCCATGCCAGCCCAATGGCCAAGCGGCCCGGATGTTCCGAGAGCCAGCGATCATAATGCCCGCCGCCTTGGCCCAGACGCTCGCCATTCTCCGTGAAACCGATCAGCGGGACGAACACGACATCGGGAATGATTGGCTTTGCATCTGCGCGCGGTTGAGCGACGCCGAATGGTCCGCCCTCTAGCAAGTCATCGATATAGGGATCGACGTAGCTCGCGAAGGTCATCGCGCTGTCTCGCGTATCGAAGCGGGGCAGGACGATGGTGCGGCCCTGCTCGTGGAAGAACTTGGCATAGCTTGCCGCTGGGGCCTCATCCGCGCTGGCGGCGTAGAGGCCAATGCTGGCGGTTTCACTGATCCGCGAGAGCAGGGCGCCGGGCGGACGGCTGAACAACAGCGCCTTAATCGCCTCGGGCTGGGCGAGCACATGCTCGCGGCGCGCCTTGCGGAGCGCTTTGCGCAGTTCGGTTTTGCTCAGCAAAGTCACACTACCTCAATCCGTCCAATCGGCCCGCAGGGCCGCAAGCCCGACTGGGCGCCCGCAGCGATGCGATCATTGATCGCGATGAGCGAGGAAGTCGCGGCGCGGATGCGCTGCGAAAAACAAGTGACGGGACCACCATGGGCCGGACCAGGAGAAATCCTCTGACGCGAAAACGTCAGGTGGGCGCCGTATGCCCAAGTTCCCAGGTTCCATTCCGAAGAACGCAGTGGCCCATAAACTCAGGCAGGGACAGCTCCCGATGGATTGCTTATAGCCTCAGGGATATTCAGTCGGCTCGCGCCGGGCAGCCCCGCCGCCCTCTAATTAGGGTGCGCAGGGCCCATGCTCAAGCGAAATGTCTGTAATGCAGCGTGTTCGCGGAGCTCTTAGGCCGCGGAGCCTTCCAGCGCCTCGGCAAAGCTCTCCGCCTTGGCGGCCAGTTCTTCCAGCCGTCCAGCGATCACATCTTCGCCAAACATATCGCGCTGTTCCGCAGCTTCCTTTGCCTCTTTCAGCTGCTCGGACAGCGATTTTGCTTCCTCGCGGGCGGATTGAAGCTCTTTGCTAAGACTTTCCAGCTCATCGTTGAGGCTCGATTGCGCAGAGCGCAGTTCTTCCAGTTCCGCCGCATTCTCCGCATTTGCGGTATCATCAACGCTTGGCGCTGGCGCAGCCGGCGCGCCGTTCTTGCCGCTGGCCTCGTGCACTTCATCCGCCAGCATTAATGACGCGAACAGAAAGTTCTGTGCGTCCTGCGGGGTCCGGGCGCCGCCCATGGCGTTGAACTTGGCATCGATCATGCCGCCCAGCATTTCAATGTGGGCTTCTTCGCCATCGGCGCAGGCGACCTGATAGGAGCGGCCACCGATTTGCAATGTAACGGTACTCATTCTTCCAGCTCCGCAATCACGCCGTCCAATTCGCGCAGGGTATCGGCCACTTCCTCACGCAGTTTCTCGTGGCTGTTGACCAGCGCCATCACGCGGGCAGAGTTCGCAGCCTCTTCCTCGCTGTGCGTATCGTCTGGGGCGGGGGCTGGCGGATTGGCCGCGCGCGCCGCATCCATACGGCGAAGCGCATTTTCGATCCGTCCAATCGCCTCATCAATTCGTGCTTCACTCATGGGCTGAGCGTTTACCAAGAAAGATGAGGCGCTGCAAAGCCTTGGTGATTGCTGTTGATAAGTGTTGGTAGCGGAGCGTGCAGAAACCGGGCTGGGTGGATTGTGCGGGGGTAGCGCGGGGCCTGCGCTTGACCTCACTATGCGCCTCGGCAAAGGCTTCTCCAACGCCGAATCGCTGCACAATCGCGCCGCTTCGGATGCATATTCAGCTGGCACCAGGAGCCCACCCGAGCATGACGACTGAACCCGCCCGCTTGCAGCAGATGGCGAACGCCATTCGCGCCCTTTCCATGGATGCGGTTCAGGCCGCCAATTCAGGCCACCCGGGAATGCCAATGGGCATGGCGGACGTTGCCAGCGTCCTTTATTCGGGCCACGTCAAATTTGACCCCGCGCGCCCGGATTGGGCCGACCGCGACCGGTTTGTTTTGAGCGCGGGCCACGGCTCCATGATGATCTACTCGCTGCTGCACCTCACCGGATATGCTGCGCCGACGATGGATGATATCCGCAATTTCCGTCAGCTGGGCAGCCCGTGCGCGGGCCACCCGGAAAACTTCCTGCTCGAAGGCGTTGAATGCACGACCGGCCCGCTGGGGCAAGGCCTCGCGATGGCTGTCGGCATGGCGATGGCAGAGCGGCATTTGAACGCGACATTTGGCGATGATCTGGTCGATCACCGCACCTGGGTGATCGCGGGCGATGGCTGCCTGATGGAAGGGATCAACCACGAGGCGATCGGCCTTGCCGGGCACCTTCATCTGGGCCGCTTGATCGTGTTGTGGGACGATAACAACATCACCATTGATGGCTCTGCCGATCTGTCGACCAGCGAAGACGTTAAGGCCCGCTACGAAGCGACAGGCTGGCACGTTGTTAGCTGCGATGGCCATGACTTTGCCGATATTGAACGCGCAATCTCCGAAGCGGAGGCCGATGGCCGCCCATCGCTGGTCGCTTGCAAGACCGTGATCGGTAAGGGCGCCCCGACCAAGCAAGGCACCTCAGCCACGCATGGCGCGCCGCTGGGCCCGGATGAGATTGCCGGCACTCGCGAAGCGCTGGGCTGGCCGCATGAGCCGTTCACGGTGCCTGCTGAGATCCTGGCCGATTGGCGCGCCACCGCCGATATGGGCCGCGAGGCGCATGGCGCATGGCAAACGCGTCTCAATGCTTCTGCACACAAAGCAGAATTTGAGCGCCGCATGGCCGGTGACCTACCGAGCACGTTCGATCTCGATGGCTATATCCAAGGTCTGATCAAAGAGCCTGTCAGCGTCGCGACCCGCAAGGCGAGCGAAATGGCGCTGGCTGAGATCAATCCGGTTCTGCCCGACACTGTCGGCGGCAGCGCTGATCTAACCGGATCAAACAACACCAAGGCTGGCGGGATTGAGGCGTTTTCGGCGGACGACTATTCGGGCCGCTATGTCTATTACGGCATTCGCGAGTTCGGCATGGCCGCAGCGATGAACGGCATGGCGCTGCATGGCGGCGTGATCCCATACGGCGGCACCTTCCTGGTGTTCACCGACTATGCACGCGGTGCGATCCGCCTGTCCGCTCTGCAGCAAACCCGCGCGATCTATGTGATGACGCATGACAGCATCGGGCTGGGTGAAGATGGACCGACGCACCAGCCAATCGAACATGTCGCCTCGCTGCGCGCGATGCCCAATGTGCTGGTGATGCGCCCATGCGATGCGGTCGAGACCGCTGAGTGCTGGAAAACCGCGCTGGAGCAGCCAGATCGCCCAACCATTCTGGCGCTGACCCGCCAAGGTCTGCCTCAGCAGCGCCTGACCGATGTCGGTGAGAATATGTCGGCGCGCGGCGGATACCGGACGAAGGCCGCAGGCGCGGACCGCAAGGTTGTGATCTACGCCACCGGATCGGAAGTGCATGTGGCGGCTGAATGCGCCGCAGAATTGGAGGCGCAGGGCATTGGCACTGATGTCGTCTCCATGGTCTGCACCGAACTGTTTGATGAGCAGGACGAGGCCTATCGCGCCGACATTCTGGCGACGGGCAAAGACGTTCTGCGCGTTTCAATCGAGGCGGGCACAACCTTTGGCTGGCAGAAATACACGGGCATTGGCGCGGGCGCGCTCAACATCGGTATCGACACATTCGGGGGCTCTGCCCCGGCGAAGGATCTGTTTGCGCATTTCGGCCTCACCGCCGAAGCCATCCTTCCGCAAATTCGCAACAAATTAAACGGTTAAGCAGGAGTTCTCATCATGGCGACGAAGGTTGCAATCAACGGTTTTGGTCGCATCGGGCGGCTCGTGGCGCGCGCCATTTTGGAACGCAGCGGTCACGATCTGGAGCTGGTCTCGATCAACGATCTGGCGGACACGAAATCCAACGCTCTGCTGTTCCAATATGACAGTACGCATGGCCGCTTCCCCGGCACGGTAGAGGTCGGCGAGGGCGCAATCATCGTCAATGGCAAGAGCATTGCGGTCACCAGCGAGCGCGATCCCGGCAATCTGCCGCACGCTGCGCAAGGCGTGGACATTGTGCTGGAGTGCACCGGCTTCTTCCAAAGCCACGAGGCCGCCGAACCGCATCTGACAGCGGGCGCAAAGCGCGTGTTGATCTCAGCGCCTGCGAAGAACGTCTCCGCCACTGTCGTGTACGGGGTGAACCACGATGTGCTGACCGCGGATGATGTGATCGTCTCCAACGCCAGCTGCACCACCAATTGCCTCTCGCCAGTGGCGAAGGTGCTGAACGATCTGGTCGGGATTGAGCGCGGTTTTATGACCACGATCCACTCTTACACCAATGATCAGCGCATGCTGGACCAGATGCACGGTGATATGCGCCGGGCACGCGGCGGCGCGCAGAACATGATCCCAACCACCACTGGCGCGGCGCGCGCGGTGGGTCTGGTGCTGCCAGAACTGGCGGGTAAGCTCGACGGGTCGTCCGTCCGCGTGCCAACGCCGAACGTCTCACTGGTCGATCTGGTGTTTACACCGGGCCGCGACACCAGCGTAGAGGAACTGAACGCTGCGCTGAAAGCCGCCGCAGACGGCCCGATGAACGGCGTGCTCGATTACACTGATCAGCCGCTCGTCAGCAGTGATTTCAACCATCACCCAGCCAGCTCGACCGTGGACAGTCTGGAAACCAGCGTGATGGAGGGCAAGCTAGCCCGCGTCGTATCGTGGTATGACAACGAATGGGGCTTCTCCAACCGGATGATCGACACCGCCGGCGTAATGGCGAAATTCCTGTAACGGCACGCGATGAGGTGCGCGGTCTTCAGGTTTTGCCTCATGTTGTCAGCGGGAATCTCGCTCAGCGGTTGCACGACAACAGCATCGGGTGGTGCTCCTTGTTACGACGGGTGGTCTCAAGACCGATATGGCTCATCGGAAGTTGTTAGTTTGAGCCCGGCGCTGACAAGCGAACTTGAGACGGCGCTTGGGAGCGAAAGGAAACTCCTTTGCGTGCACAAACTGACGGAGCGCCGTTTTATCGCAATCAACTTTGAACGCGGTGGTGTCTTCTCTCGACTGGAAAGGTATGCAACTACCTTCATCGTCGAAAATGGTGACAGAGTGGTCGTCGAGGAAGAAGGCATTCTCGTAACCGCGACCTGATTGATCGGAGCATTCCTCAGTGAACAACTTCAAAACCCTCGATGATTTGCCCGGCGACCTGACTGGCAAGGTTGCGCTTGTCCGCGTTGACCTCAACCTGCCGATGCAGGGCGGATCGGCCAGCGATCTGACGCGGGTTGAGGCGATCAAGCCAACCGTGCTGGAGCTGAGCGAGAAGGGCGCGAAAGTCCTGATGCTGGCGCATTTCGGACGTCCGGGCGGCGCGCGCCATTCGGCGCTTTCGACCAGCATGGTGGTGGGCGATGTTGAAGGCGTGCTGGGCAAGGAACTGATGTTCATTCCAGAGGTCGCTGGCCCGGTGGTCGAACAATCGATCGGCATCCTGCGCCCTGGCGATATTGGCCTGCTCGACAATGTCCGTTTTTGGCCCGGTGAAGAGGCCAACGATCCGAATTTCGCGCAAAGCATTGCGGCCCACGGCGATTTCTACGTCAATGACGCGTTTAGCGCCGCGCACCGCGCCCATGCGACGACCGAAGGCATTGCGCATCATCTGCCCGCCTATGCAGGCCGCGCGATGGAGCGCGAACTGACCGCGCTCGACAGCGCGCTTGGCAATCCGGAAACCCCGGTTGCCGCCGTCGTTGGAGGGGCGAAAGTTTCCACCAAGCTCGACGTTTTGCAAAACCTCGTGGGCAAGGTTCAGCATCTCATCATCGGCGGCGGAATGGCTAACACCTTCCTCGCCGCGCGCGGAGTGGATGTCGGAAAAAGTCTTGCCGAACATGACCTTATCGAGACAGCCTCGAAAATTTTGGACGAGGCGGACCATTCCGGCTGCACGGTGCACCTGCCCTATGACGTCGTGGTGGCCAAAGAGTTTGCCGCCAATCCGGCGAGCCTTCGAACCTGCAATGTCCACGAGGTCGCAAGCGACGAAATGATCCTCGATATCGGCCCGCTCGCAACTGAGGCACTGGCTGACGTGCTCAAGACCTGCCGAACTCTCGTTTGGAACGGTCCGCTTGGCGCGTTTGAGACCGAACCGTTCGACACCGCGACCATGGCGCTGGCTCGCCATGCCGCCGCTCTGACGCAGGAAGGCTCGCTGATCTCTGTCGCGGGCGGGGGCGACACCGTCGCTGCCTTGGCGCAGGCGGGCGTGACGGGCGATGTGACCTATATCTCCACCGCTGGCGGTGCCTTCCTCGAATGGATGGAAGGCAAAGAGCTGCCCGGCGTCGCGGCACTGAGCGCTTAGACGATGGCCGATTTTGCCGCCACGATTGAGACGCTGGAGCACCGCTTTATGCGGGCCTGGATGCGGCGCGATAACCGCGATCTGCGCAAGCTTGTGCGGCGCGATTTTATGATGATCGTTGGCGCGGATCGATCGCAATTGCTTGACCGACCGAGCTTTCTGGAGGCGGCCGAGGGGCGCTTTGGCTGCTCCGCCTATCGGTTCCGCGAGGTGATCATCAACAAGCATGGCAAATGCGCGTGGTTCGCCGCCGGGGTCGATCTGGAAATGCGGATCGGCGCGCGCGATTGGTCTGGTCAATTCTGGCTGACGGATCTGTGGTGCAAAGGCGCGGTTGGCAACAATTGGAAACTCGCCGAGCGCAGCCTCTCGCGCACAGACCCCGAAGAATCGCTGCCCGCCGCGATCCAGAACCTCCAGCTGTGGAATTGATGCGCGCGTTTTTCGCATGGGCAGCATTGCTGTTGGCCGCGCCGCTCGCCGCAGAAGAGCCCGATTACGAGGCGTTCGGCGAATTTCTCGAGGAGTTCCGCAAGGAAAGTGGCACGCCAGCGATGAGCGCGCTGATCCTCAAGGACGGCGAGATCGTATGGGAGGCCTATCTCGGCACTTCTGATGACGAGCGCGATTTTCCGACCATTGCGCAGACGACCTACTCGATAGCCTCTGTGACGAAGCCGATCGCGGCGACTGCGGTTCTGGCTGAGAGTTTGGCAGGCGATGTGTTCCTGGGTGAACCCATGACCGCTGACGCCGATTGGGCAGAGTTCTGTGCCTATTTCGCGACCACGTCGATCCCATTCATGGGCGGCGGTGAGGATATGTTTGGCAACACCATTCCGCCGGTGGATTGCGCGAAGCCCACCACCTTGATCGAAATGCTGAACATGCGCGCGAACGGCGATGCGTTCGTTTACAACCCAATAGCATTTGCTCGCATCGACCGCGTAATCGAGGGGGCGGGCGGACGCGACCTGCGCTCAATCGTGCGTGACCGCGTTCTAACGCCAGCGGGCATGAAAGACGTCGCGCTCGGGTGGCGCGATCCGGACGCGGGAGACGCGCTGCGCCTGTTGGCGATGCCGTATCACACAGTGGATGGGCGCATTGTTAAACAATCCTTGTCCGATGATGATTTCCGTGCGTCGGCAGGAATGATGGCGAACCCGCGCGCTATTGCCGCGTTCGATCTCGCGCTTGATGCTGGCCAATTGATCCCGCCAGCAAATCTGAAGCGAATGAGCACCATGGAGCTGGGCCCGCTCGGCGATTATCAGACGGGCTGGTGGTTGGAGGACTATGCGGGCAAGCGCCTGCTTTGGCATTCCGGCAAGGATGATCAGAAATATTCCGCCATTTACCTTAAGGTTCCGCAGGATCGCCTGACCCTGATCGTGCTGGCCAACACCGAGGCGATTTGGAACGAAGGCTCCTCCGTCGTTCAGGCGAAAGCTGCACAAAGCCCGGTCGCCCGGCGCTTCCTAGAAAGTTTTGTTAAATGAGTGAGACTGAATACGGGTACGGCGGCGCGGTCCGCTGTGAACAGGGCGAGTTTGAGGGCTGGTACCATTGGAACCACGACGCGTTTGAGACGCAGTCGGGCCCGTTTTACATGCTGCGTCAGGATGATGGCAGCTATCTCAGCGCCTTCCGCGCGGAAGATCGTCATATGAACGGCGCGGGCTTTATGCATGGCGGATGCCTTCTGACCTTTGCCGATTTCGCGCTGTTCGGGATCGCCACCGATGAGCTGAACGGCGGGAACGCAGTGACGCTCAATCTGGCAGGTGATTTTTTGGGCGCGGTGCCCAATGGCTCGTTGGTCGAGGCGCGCGGCGAGGTAACGCGCGGCGGGGGCAAAACGATTTTTGTTCGCGGTATGGTAACCGCCGATGGCAATCCCGCGCTCAGCTTTACTGGGATTATCCGGCGCCTGGGCAAGAAGCCTGTATAGCGGGGCGCGGCCCAGAACTTTTCGCTTTACTTGGCAATCCATCACTCATAGTTGCGCTCGCCTTCGCTGCGCGGTGTTGAAAGCCGCAGGTCACGAATGGCTTTGCCATGTCGGGTTCCCGAGTGAAGACCGCCAATTGAGGCACTTGGTTTAGGTCCAAGCGACGACTCAAAATCGTCTCCATGGGTACGGCGAAAGCCAAGCGGGTTCGAGCCCCGTCTCTAGCCCTAACACGGCTCCTTAAAAGGGGAGGCCGGGTGGGCAAATCCAGCTGCGGAATGCGGCGAGCAGGCCTCTTCGGGGGACGGCGAGCCAAACTCCAAAGCACCGGTATCGGGCCCACGCGCCTTTGGGGATACCGGCAGACTTGGCACCCGATGATGCGGTGCCCACCGGCGACATGGCCATTGGCCTTTCGGACGCGGGCGTTGCAGAACTTGGGGCCTGATCTGCCTCAACCAAAGGCCCGGCACGGTAACGGGGAATTGCCACCCGGCTGACCCATTTTCCCCATAGCACTCCCAAATTCCGTTACGGCTTTATAGGGTTACGTGCGCGTAAGTCGCAAAGAAACCGGTTGCGTTTGAAACGAATCGCGCCTACCCGCGCCGACCGCTTCGGGGATGGGCCCCGCAAGTGAGAGTACAGGAGACGGACAATGATGACATTTGTTATTGCCGAAAAAGAACGCGGTCTCCTGGTTAAGGATGGCCGCCTTGTCGAGGTTCTCGGACCTGGACGTCACTTCTATTGGCTGTGGAACAGCATGCGCATGGAGGTGCAAATTTTGCCCGCGACCGGCGCCTGCAATTCGCCGCTGGTAGACGGTATCGAAAAGCGCCATCCCGAACTTGCGGAGGCGAATTTTGAGATCGTCAGCCCTGATCAAGGGCAAGTGGCGATTGTGCGCTTTGATGGCCGGGCTGGCCTGATCGTGCGCGGCGGTGACGTTGCGCGGGTCTGGAAGGTGCTCGATACGGTCACGGTTGATGTGATCGATGTTGAGGCTGAGCCGAAGCTGCCCAAGCGTTTGCTCAATGAAGTGAGCGCCGCCGCCGTTTACGGGGCGATGGTGCCTTCTCCGGTTGAGCAAATCGCGGTTAGTGAAGCGCAGAGCGCCATCGTTCTGTTCGATGGCGAACTGATCGAGACCATTGGTCCAGGCCGCCACGGTTACTGGCAGGTTGGCCGCAAGGTCACCAGCAAGTCTGCCGATACCCGGCCCGTGCCAATGGAGGTCACCGCGCAGGAGATTTTGACGAAGGATCGTGTGTCCATCCGGATCACGCTGACGTCATTCCTGCAGGTTACCGACGTTGAAAAGGCCGCTTTGTCGACCCCGGATTACGAAGGGCACGTCTATAAGCTGGTTCAGTTCGCAGTCCGCGAGGCTGTTGCTGGCCGGACCTTGGACGACCTTTTGAACGACCGGGCCAAAGTTGACCGCGAGATCGCCGCGCACGTCCGCAAGGAAGTGGGCGACATCGGGGTCGATGTGACCGAGCTTGGTATCAAGGACGTGATCCTTCCCGGTGAGATGCGCGAGCTGATCAACCGGGTGGTCGAGGCAGAGAAGGTGGCGCAAGCCAACCTGATCCGCCGGCGTGAAGAAACGGCCGCGACCCGCAGCCTGCTCAACACGGCGAAACTGATGGCCGATAACCCAACGCTGATGCGTCTGAAGGAGCTGGAAGCGCTCGAACGTGTGACCGAGAAGATCGGAAACATCGATGTTCGCACCGGTTCCGGCGAAGGTTTGGAGGTTCTCACCAATCGTTTGGTGAAGATCGCCGACCGCGACTGAGACGACGATCTTGGTTATAACGCTTAAGGGCGGGGCGCTTTGCGGCGTCTCGCCCTTTTGTTTCTGTCGAAGAGCAGCAATGGCTGGTTGCGGGCAGTCAATGGGCTGGCTAAAGCGCGCTCAAACGGCCCGCGCATAGGTATGCATCGGCATATCTCAGGGCATCCAAGGTGAATGGGGACTTCCGATGAATTTCGATGAAATGACAGCCAAGATCGCTGGCGGCCAAGGCTTTATCGCGGCGCTGGATCAATCGGGTGGCTCCACGCCAAAGGCTCTGCGCGGCTACGGCATTTCTGACGAAGCATGGTCCGGCGATGACGAGATGTTCGCTCGCATTCATGACATGCGCAGCCGGGTCATCACCTCGCCTAGTTTCGCCAATGGCAAGATCATCGGCGCCATTCTGTTTGAGCGCACCATGGACAGCGAAGTTGAGGGCGCCTCAACCGCTGACGCCTTGAAAGAACGCGGCATTGTGCCGTTTATCAAGGTCGACCAGGGCCTGGCCGACGAGGTGGACGGCGTGCAAATGATGAAGCCGCTGGATAAGCTTCCCGCGCTGCTCGAAAAATCTGTCGGCCACGGCATGTTCGGCACCAAGATGCGCTCTGTCATCAAGTCCGCGAACGCCGCTGGCATCGCGAAAGTGGTGGAGCAGCAATTCACGGTCGGCAACCAAATCGCCGACGCGGGCCTCGTGCCGATGCTTGAGCCGGAATATGACATCACCGCCGCTGACCGCGCGGAAGGCGAGCAAATCTTGCTGGCTGAAATCATGAAGGGTCTCGACAGCCTGCCCACGGGCCGCAAGGTCATGCTGAAGTTGTCCATCCCGGTTGAGGGCGGCCTCTATGCCCCAGCCATCGCGCACCCCAATGTGCTGCGCGTGGTTGCATTGTCAGGCGGGTTCTCCACCGACGAAGCGTGCGAAAAACTTGCTCACAACCCAGGCATGATCGCGAGCTTTAGCCGCGGCCTGCTGCAAGATTTGCGCGCGGCGCAAAGCGATGCGGAGTTCGACGACACGCTCGGCAAAGCCATCGACAAGATCTGCACCGCCAGCGTCGGATAACACCGCGGCGCAAGCCTCATTTGTAGAAGAAATCGCCGTTCCGATGCGAGTTTGTGTTCAGGCCGCGCGCTTTTATTGCGTCTTCAACGGCTTTGCGCTCTTTCATCGCTTTGGGGATGACCTGCAGATGCGTGAGGCTTTGTGGGAGGTCGAGCCGGTCGAGCTCCAATCCAGTCGAATGAGCCGAGAGGCTGATCAAGGACGGTAGCTCGCTGAGGCCCTCAATTTCCGAAAGCTCAGGCGCGCCGCCGAGGCTGATGTGTTTCAGCTCTGTATTGCCCGCGCCGCAAACGAGTTTGGACACGCGCTTTTGGTCGTTCAAGCGGAAGCGTTCGAGCGCGGGGAAGCGCTGAAGGTCGCCGATTTCCTCCAGGAAACGCACCCATTCGAATGAAAGGTCGCGCAGCGTGGGATGATGCGAGAGGCTTTCAAACGATTCAAGCGCTCCAATGGCGAGCTTAAGTGCTTCGAGGCCGCGCATTTCTTCGATGAAAGACATGTCCAAGCGCCGGGCCGGATACAGCACCAATTCGCTGAGCTGAGTGAGCGCGCTAATCGCTTCGACATTGCGATATTGCCCCATCAGGCGCAGCCGCTTGAGCTGCTTTGCCTTGGCAAGCGGCGTGAGATCGAGCTTGCGACTGGGTGTTTCTACGATCGTAAGGTCGGTGAGCCGTTCGACCCCCATGACGGCCAGACGCTGCGGATCGGGGCAGAAGGCAGCATCATAGGTGAGCTCTTTCAGCTTGCTTAGCTGAGCGACGTATTCGGCGTTCACAAATTCATGCGAAGAGATTTGCAATTTCTCCACGTCGGGAAACCGTGTGAGCAGCTCGCCATCGAGCGGCCTATTGTAGAAATAGAGGCCGATTCGGGGGCCGAGGGCGCTGCATGCCTCATTCAGGGCATCGATGAAATCACTCGCGCTCATTTCGCCCGATGGCACCCAGGCTCCCGCGGCGTTTAATGTGTGCAGCTCAACCGGGCCTTCGCCGCGAAACTCGGACATGTTGTAGAGCCCGTATTCGCGTGAGCGGGTATAATTTTCGATGATGAAGAGTGGATCGATCAGCATGACGGGGAAGAGGGGTAGCCTGCATTCTCTAAAGATGTCGTCAATGGGGCCGTGTTTCGCAGGTGACGAGCCGCGCGCTGCGCGATAAAGGCCGCTCATGACACAAGAACATGCAACTGATCTCTATCTTATCTCCCCGCTCGAAGTAGGCGGCGACTTTCCTCAGCGGCTCGAACGCGCGCTGGTGGCGGGCAAAGGCCTGGTCACGGCCTTTCAATTCCGTGTGAAAGGGCTGGAGAGCCACGAGGCAGCGACGCTCGCAGAGCCCTTGCAGGCGATTTGCGCCGAGCATGACGTCGCCTTTATTATCAATGACAGCGTGTCGCTGGCAAAGCGCCTTAAGGCGGACGGCGTGCATCTGGGACAGGGCGACGGCGACCCCAAGGAAGCGCGCGAAGTGCTGGGGCGCGAGGCTCAGATCGGCGTCACCTGCCACGCCTCACGCCATCTGGCGATGGAAGCGGGCGAGGCAGGCGCAGACTATGTCGCCTTCGGCGCGTTCTTCCCCTCAACCACCAAGGATAAGGGCGATGCCGAACGTCCCGAGCCAGAGCTGATCGAATTCTGGGCCGGCCTGTTCGAGATCCCCTGCGTCGCCATCGGCGGCATCACACCAGACAATTGCGCGCCCTTGGTAGAGGCGGGCGCAGACTTCCTCGCCGTCTCAGGCGCGATTTGGAACGGCGATGAAGTGGCCGCGATCGAGGCCTTTGCGAAGGTGCTGCGCGCCTGAACCAACCTTTTGTGCCTGAACCGGACTTTCAGCTTACGACCCACTTGCGGACGTTCGAACTAACCCAATCTAGCGTTGGCTGGGGTGACAAAAGAAGCCGTCAGAACCTGAGACACCGAAAGAGGTGCTGTTCATCGATAAGAATGAGAAGTTGAGCGAACAATCAGGGCGCCGTTCTTTACTCAAGGCCGTATGCTGAGAGAACATCGATCATCGACAGACTTTTGCGCCATTTTCTCTCGCACTGGCAAGGTGATCAAATGCAATATCTTTCACAAACCCTTGCACTGGGTCTCACCTTATTCGTTATGGGCTGCTCAGGCCAATCAAATAGCGAAACCGAAGGCGCAATTTCCGATGTCGACAAACCTTATCTCGGACAGACACCCCCCGGTTTAACGCCTGAACGTTTTGCACCTGAAATTGTCTCAACTGACAATTTTGAAATTGGCGGTGTCTTTGCACCGGATATGAGAGAATTCTACTTCGCTAGGCAGGTAGACGGTAGCCCCACCAACGAGTATGTCTTTACCTATGTAAATGGCGAGTGGAGACAATCCGATCGCGGACCCCGCGTAGGTGCATTCACAATATCGGCGGATGGCAACACGATGTATCTGGGGGGCACATTCAGAGAGCGCACACCTGTTGGATGGTCGGAAGCGCAAAGCCTCGGCCCGATGTTTGAACAATTCCCCATCATGCGCCTTTCGGCCTCTGCTGCGGGCACCTATGTTTTTGACGAACGAACCGATATCGGCACCATTCGATATTCGCGCTTGATTGATGGTGAGCGTCAAGAACCAGAAGCATTTGGTGAGGAAGTCAACTCAGGAATATTCACCGCGCATCCTTTCATCGCCTCTGATGAAAGTTACATCATTTGGGATAGCGAACGGGACGGTGGATATGGAGGTTCAGATCTCTATGTCAGTTTTCGCCAAATTGACGGATCTTGGGGCCCTGCAATCAATATGGGGGAAGAGATAAACACCCCCTATAACGACTCTCATGGTAGCGTTACTCCAGAGGGAAAATACTTCTTCTTCCGCACGGTCAATTGGGTGGAAGGCGGCAGCGCAAACACTGCCAATATTTTCTGGGTGGACGCTCAGGTTATCGAAAACCTCAGGCCGGAATAGCAAACTTGATATCAAATCACTGTACGGATCGAACGGTGGAGACACCTATCGGATTCTCAACGGGTTGGAACGATGCAAGTCCCATGAGCCATGATCGGCCGTTAGACATCCTCAGCATTTTCGATACCGAAATTTCACGAGCCTTTCGGTCAAAACTCAAGCTAATTGGCCTATTCTCGGAATGGCCTAATGTCCGCTTCCACCCCCAGAAGCGGACACTGGCACTCCAAATCGCGCCAACTTAATTCAGACTTTGGAAAATAGACGTGGCGTCTTCCACCACCGCCGCAACCTAATCTCGGCTAAATCTCTGCGCTCCGGTTCGCGTGCAAAGAACCTTTGTTAAACGGCCGTTTGCGTCCAGTTTTTGAAGTTGGTTCGTGCCGATACGGCGATAGCGTTCGCCTTTTTTCGCGCCTCGGGTAAAGGTCAGGACGCGGCCCTTTAGCAGGTATACGCCGCCGCCTTGTTCGCTGCTGTAGCTGGAGGCTGCGCCCAGGCGGAAGCCGGCATCTTCGATCACATCATAGGCCGCGCCGGTGGCATCGCCGGGTAGGGCGCATTGATAATTGCCCTGCGGCATGGTCGACAGCATGCTGCCATCGCCGCTTGCCTGGCCTATTCCAGAGCCTGCGCCTGCGCCGGGATTTTGGCTGCGTGCATGCGGGGTCACGGCCGCGATCGCCGCTGCAAAAGCCGTTAATCCTATGACATAGCGCATTTTCATTTGGCCCCGTTATCATGCGGCAAATGGGCGCACCACCGCGTTTACCATGTGTTTGCCATAATCATGCCCAGCTTTACCTCGCCTGAAGCCTCGGCTATGCGCGCAGCCGCAAGGTTGCCCGATCATCGGGCGCGTACCCATTATTTCCGACAAGAAGGCCACAAGCCCCATGAAGATCAGCGGCGTCGATATCCGTCCCGGCAATATCATCGAGTATGAAAAAGGCATCTGGAAAGTTGCCAAGATCCAGCACACCCAGCCTGGCAAAGGCGGGGCCTATATGCAGGTGGAAATGAAGAACCTGCAGGACGGTCGCAAAACCAACGTCCGCTTCCGCAGCGCCGACACGGTTGAGAAGGTTCGTCTGGATACGTCTGACTATCAATTCCTCTATGAAGACGGTGATATGCTCGTCTTTATGGACCAGAAGAATTACGAGCAGATCATGCTGCCGTCCGATCTGCTGGGTGATGCGCGCCCGTTCCTGCAAGACGGGATGGAAGTGCAGCTGGAACTGTGGGAAGAAAAACCGATCTCGGTTCAGCTGCCGAACCAGATTGAGGCCGAGATTGTTGAGGCCGATGCTGTGGTGAAGGGGCAGACCGCCTCGTCCAGTTACAAGCCTGCCGTGCTCGATAATGGCGTGCGCATCATGGTGCCGCCGCATATTGGCGCTGGCACACGCATCATCGTGGATGTCTACGAACAGACCTATGTCGGGAAAGCGGGCTAACTTCTCATGTCGATGTTTTCAGGTCTAATCCGCGTGATGGAGCGCGCCGCGCGTAAAGCGGGCGGGCGTTTGCGCCGTGATTTTGGTGAGGTGGAGCACCTTCAGGTGAGCCGCAAAGGCCCGGCGGACTTCGTCAGCAAGGCCGATATGCGCGCCGAGCGGACGCTGTATGACGAGCTGCTGAAGGCGCGGCCCGGTTGGGGCTTTGTGCTGGAAGAGGCGGGCATTATCGAGGGCGATCCCGATATGCCGCGCTGGATTATTGATCCCTTGGATGGGACCAGCAATTTCCTCCACGGCATTCCGCATTTTGCGATTTCGATTGCGGTGCAGGAACCGCGCCTGGGCGGTCCGGATGCAAAGGGCAATGCCTGGGGCGATGTGACGGCGGCGGTGATTTATCACCCGATCGAAGATCACACCTATTGGGCGGAGAAAACCCGCGGGGCGTGGCTGCAGGATGCGCGTTTGCGCGTCTCGGGCCGTTCACAGATGAGCGATGCCTTGATCGCGACCGGTATTCCGTTTGCGGGCCACGGCGACTTTGCCGAATGGAGCCGGATTTTCGGCGCCATCGGCCCAGAGGTCGCAGGGATCCGCCGCTTTGGCGCCGCATCGCTGGACTTGGCTTATGTGGCGCAGGGGCGCTTTGATGGCTTCTGGGAAAGCGGGCTCAATGATTGGGATACGGCGGCAGGATGCTTGCTGATCCGCGAAGCGGGCGGCTTCGTCAGCGATTTTCGCGGTCGCTCAAATCCGATTCATTCCCAGCAAGTGCTGGCCGCGAACAATGGCCTGCATTCCAAGCTGCACAAGCTGCTGGCGAATTCACTGAAGTAGAATTGAGGCCGCGCGCGCCGATTGGAACGCGCGGCCTTAAGACCAGTGAGCGATTAGAACCGCCAGGTTTTGCTGCGGGCGCTGCGTTCACCTTTGAAGCGGAACAATGGCTCGCCGCTATCGTAGAACAGTTGGCGCTCGGTTCCTCCTTCGCGGGTTTTGATCCTCAAGCTCTGCAAATTCCAATTGTCGCCGCCCATGCCGCCGCCAAATCGGGTGACGATCTGCGCTCCGGTAATGTCGCTGTGCGTGATACCACTGGGAAGCTCTAGATAGCGCGTGATGGTGGCGCCATTTTCCCATTTGCGGCTCTCATTGACATTGCGGAAGGGTAGCCTGCGCCCGTCGCGCAGCATGATGAACAGGTCGGCATTGTCATTGCCGCCTCGCAGATCATCACGACCGGTCAGGAAAGTGACGATCAGTTCATTCCTTGCCGTGCTCGCTGCGAAGTTCCAGCTTACGTCGCGTTTCAACGTATCGAACCGGTGCAGCGGCGATCCAGAACGGGAGAACAGGCGCTTCTTGCCGTCCGCATCACCGGTGCGAACCAGGATCCGGCGCAAATCCCAATTGTCCGCGCTGCGGCGGTCATTGTCGGTCCATTTTTGGCCCCGGTGCTGCACTCGAATGCCGGTCAGCTGATCATAGCTGGTCGTTTGGGGCAGAGAGACCGCCACCGTCTGGGTGGAATTGGTGATCCAACGCTTACCCTTGTTCACATTGTACAGCGGGATTTCCGACCCGCCGCGGCGTTTCAGATAGACGTGAATATTGTCGTTTCCGCCGCGCAGATCATCCTCGCCCGTCTCAAAGGTGATCAGCAATTCCCGCTCAAGCGCGCTTATTGTCGGCGGGGCCTTGCGGCTCCATTTGGTGTCGACAAAGTAAGAGCGCCAATTGGTGTCCGGATCATCTTCGAAATAGAATTTGCGCGTTGTCGGGTTGGTGCGCATCACCACCTTTTTGCCGGGCTGGTTCGGATCATACAGGAATATCCGCAGGTCCGTCTGATAGCGGCCAAGATCGCCTCTATAGCGGCCTGCATCATAGCCAATTGCGAGCACCTGGTGGTGACCATTGCAGTCCTCGTCGCAACCGAGCAAGCCGAGCGGGACGGGACGCCCGGCATCGATGCTGCGTTTCAGCACATCGAGCTGCCCGCCGGGTTTGCCCTCCATCCCCCAGCGCCAATATTCATTGTTGCGCTCGCCGCCAGGATTGATGGTGAGCTCGCCCCAGCGGTCGAGGTTGCGCTCAATCGAATTGACCTGCCGACCATAGATATAGCTTTGCAGAACGGAGCCTTCGGTCGGCAGATAGGTCTGCTGCGGGATTTGCTTGCCCGCGCGCCAATAATCGAGCGCGCTCCAGACCATGCCGCCGCACAGGCCGCCGGTGCGAATGTCGAATTCAGAAATGAAATTGTTGCGAAAACGGTTGCCGAAATTGAAACCGTGCACCGCCGGGTCGAATGTCGTCATTCGCGCGGTGTTGACCGTTTGAATATCGGTGACGATCACCCCGGTCTCAGCGGGTTTGAGGACCCTTAACTGAGCCTCAGCAGGGCTGGCTTGAGCGGTGAGCGCGAGCGACAGGCTCGCAGCGGTCAGTGCAATAGCGCGCATCATAACAGGTTCCCTCCATTTCCGATAATTCGGACCACAAACGACCTGTTATGTTTTGCTGAAAGCTACGCCGCGAGGCGCGATTTGGCAAATTTGTGCGCGCGCGGTGCAATTGTGAGTTGTTTTTTCAGCGCAACCCGGTTTAAAGCGCGGCCCTCACGATAGGCGTGCCCCTGTGGTGGAATTGGTAGACGCGCTCGACTCAAAATCGAGTTCCTAACGGAGTGCCCGTTCGAGTCGGGCCAGGGGCACCAAATTTTTGTAGAAAATTTGGTTTGTTTGTGTTCCGCAGCACATCCGTGCTGCGATATCCTCGCTCATGCGATCAAAGATCGCGTCGCTGCGGGCGGGGGCAAGCCCCTTGCGACGCCTGCGGCGTCGAACCATTCCAAGCCATCGGCTTGGTCGCGGAGCACGGGCCGTAGGCCCGCAAGGGCGCACGCCCGCCGGCCCGCTAGGGCCGAGGAAAGCCAAGGCGGACGGATGTCCGCCGCCCGGCGCCTGAGGGCGTAAACAAACAATCCAAGCCAGCTATCTCCCAATATCCCTCTTTCTCTCCAATTCCCATTCCTTCTTCCACCGCTCGCGCAGGTCGGTGAAGAATTGCAGGTTCGCCGCGCGGTTTGCCTCGCTGTGGCGCTCTTCGTATTGCTCCTGCTCCCATTCGGCGCGCAGTTCGGCCTTGAGCGCCTCGTAGGCCGGATGGCCGGGGCGCGGTCCCCCCGATCCATAGCGCTGCGGTAAGCGACCCCGCAGGAAGAACATCACCAGCGCCTCGTTATGGCGTGTCTCGGTGCCCAGCACCCTGCCGGAGGAGACGACCATCCGCTCCTCGCCGGTGATAGCGCGGGTGAGGGCGGTCGCCTCCAGCCGGGAAACCCCGCGGTCAATCGCAGCATCCCACGCCGCACGGAAACTTTCCGCGCCGGGCCGCGCGCGCAGTTTGTAGAGTGCTTCAAGTGATTTGCCGATGTGCCGCGCAGCGGAGGAAACGATGCCGGTCGCCGCAAGATGAGCGATGAATTCGCGTTGCAGTTCAGGGGTGATGGAATTGCGGCGCAGCTGCTTGTGCGGGACCGGGGTGAAGCCGAGGAGAGGGTCGTCCGGCGCAGGCGGAGCGGCTTCGAAGGCAACGGCAGAGGTGCCCTGGCGAGGGATGGCGCGTTTGTTGGTAAGTTCTGTTTTTTTCGTCATTGCGAGGAGCCGCAGGCTCCGCGGCAATCCAGATAGCTTCGGGTATGGATTGCTTCGCTACGCTCGCAATGACGAGTAGGAAAATGGTATTTTTTGTGTTCCGCACGCCATCCGGCGCGCGATTTCCTCGCTCACGCGATCAAAAATCGCATCGCTGCGGGCGGAGGCAAGCCCCTTGCGACGCCTGCGGCGCCGAACCATTCCAAGCCGTCGGCCTGGTCGCGGAGCACGGGCCGCAGGCCCGCAAGGGCGCATGCCCGCTCGGCCGGTTAGGCCGAAAGCCAAGCGACGCGGATGCGTCGCGCCCGGCGTTTGAGGGACCAAAGCAAAAAACAGCCAAGTAGGAAAACGCTACGTGGCCGGGAATGGTTCGGTCCGCGACCAGCGGACCGTAAGGCCGACCGGCCGCCCGAGCTTATGCGAGGAGAGCCAAGGCGGACGGATGTCCGCCGCCCGGCGTTTGGAGTCGGAGCCGCAGGCGTAGGCGGCGCGCAGCGCCAGCGCGTAAACAAATAACTCAGGCGTCGAGGCGCGAGATTGGTGGGTGGCACCAAGAGGCTAGGCGCAATGTCGATGGGGCCGTGCCAAAAGGAGCCGAGTTTTCGGTTTGGGATAACTGCCACCGTTTTGGACATAAAGTGAACAAAACGCTTCACAGTACTGAAATCATTCTCTAGCGTTGACTGGTCACAATTCGGAGTTTTAGGCCTTCAAATGTCAAAAAGTGTAGAGCTATTTTCAGGTTGCGGTGGTTTGGCGCTGGGTCTGTCGCGCGCTGGCTTTAAGCATAAGGCACTGATTGAGTTCAACGATTCTGCCGTTGCTACAATGAAGTACAACAGGGAGCGTGGAATTGCGCATGTGCAGCATTGGCCTGTGATCCATGAAGATGTTCGGAATATTGATTGGCGAAGGTTTCATGGCCTTGATTTGGTCGCAGGTGGTCCCCCGTGCCAACCTTTTAGCATAGGCGGTAAGGCTGCAGGGGCTGCGGACAAAAGAGATATGTGGCCTACGGTTTTTCGTGCTGTGGCGGAAGTTGAGCCTAAGGCCTTCATTTTTGAGAACGTTCGAGGTTTAGCTCGGCCCCGTTTCAAAGACTACTTGCAGTCAATCGTGAGTAACCTCGCCAAGCCGGCAAGGGGGCTAAGCTATGGAATTCGAGTGCAATTGCTAAATGCAGCTGATTATGGTGCTGCGCAAAAGCGCAATCGCGTTTTGATTTTAGGTCTGAGAGGCGGTGGCGATAGGGAACTGCAGTTTCCCTTGCCCAGCCATTCTAGAGATCGACTCGTATGGGATCAGTGGATCACAGGGGAGTATTGGGAGCAGCACGAATTGGAGCAAGACTTAGATGGCTTCCCGAAATCGGATGCATCGATCGTAAGGCGTTTGCGTAAGACGATGATTGAACCACGTGAAAAAAGGTGGGTTACGGTTAGGGATCGGTTGTTTGGTCTTGGTGATCCGGATGAGAAGAATAACCATCGTTTTCAGGGTGGTGCAAAGGTTTATCCGGGGCACACCGGAAGTCCACTGGATCAGCCTGCAAAAGCCTTAAAGGCTGGTGATCATGGTGTTCCTGGTGGTGAGAACATGATGGTTAAAGATAATAACGAAGTGCGATACTTCACAATTCGTGAGTGTGCTCGATTGCAAGGCCTTCCGGACGACTTTCAATTCTCTAGTAGCTGGACCGAATCAATGCGTCAGTTAGGCAATGCAGTGCCAGTAGAAGTGGCGGAGATGGTTGGTTCTTGGATGAATAATTTAATCTCGCAAAAATCCAAGGATTTTGCCATTGCAGCTTGATGACAGAACACTCTGAGCAAAAAGCCGAAGTTGATACGGTCACTGGTTATGTGGAGTTTGAGTTTGATTTACCACACGCACTTTTGTCTGAGCTCGTTGAAGTCTTTGATCGAACGAGGGCTGCCGAACTCACGGTTGCATCGGTAGTAAACATTCCTGACGGGCAGGGTGTATATCAACTGTACCTTGATGATGAGCTTGTTTACATTGGTAAAACAGACGGTGACGCAGGTCTTAAGTCTCGTCTGAGCCGCCATGCTTCAAAAATGATGCATCGACATAATCTCGCTCCAGAGAGAGTGAGCTACAAGGCGGTACGCGTTTTTGTTTTTACTGCCATGGACTTAGAAGGTGATTTGATTCGACATTATGGTGGTGTCAAAGAGTTGGCTTGGAACGGAAGTGGTTTTGGGTCAAATGACCCCGGAAAAGAGCGTGATACTACCAAGGTCAAAGAATCTAATTTTGATGCTTTGTTTCCAATAGACATCGACTACGAGTTTGAATTTGAAGTCGAAGAAGGCGAGTCCGCTGCAAGTGTTCTTGCTCGATTGAAGTCGCTTTTGTCGTATACACTCCGATATCAGAATTCGGGTGGTCGGAGTAGAAAGCCACATCACGACATTGATTGCACTTGTCTAACCAGTTTCTCTGGTCGGACTTCGGTGCGGGATCTCTTGAATATGTTTGTGACGCAACTGCTTTGCCGGGCTATATTATCATGTACAAAAACGATAAGCGCTCGTTTCCTAGCGGTGAGGTTCTCGCTCGATCCCCTTGACCCCCGCGCCACCCCCCGCTAAAGGCGCGCTCATCCGAGGCGTGCTGCGTGCACACCCCGGCCAAATAGAGCTGAACATTGCCGGTTAAGTCCCGGAGGCCTCGCTCGCTTGAGCTAGGCCTTTTCTATTTGCTCTTCCGACGTTTGTTATCCTGAAGCGAGTTCAGGATGACGGTTTTCAGGAGGGTTGGGGCGGCCGTCAAAGTAACCCGGTGCTTTGTTACCGGGTGGAGTGTTTCAGTTTGCGCATGTGCTCGCTTGTCGGCGAGGGCCTTTTGCCCTCGGGCAGGCTCAGGACGAACGGCCCTCTGGCTGCTGCGCGAACACTCACTTCACCCGATCAGCCAAGCGCCTGCCTCAGCGGCCAGGACCGAGCCCCTTCATGCGGAAGTGGGAACCGGTTCCGCGCCCGGAAGGGGCGTCCTGATCCGGTAATCCCGCCGGATCAGAATAAAAGGTGAAGGTATTCAATGCCTACGATTAACCAGCTGGTCCGCAAGGGCCGCGTTCCGCAGAAGGCCAAGTCCAAGGTCCCTGCGATGGAAGCAAACCCGCAAAAGCGCGGCGTTTGCACACGCGTTTATACAACGACGCCAAAGAAGCCGAACTCCGCTCTGCGTAAGGTTGCCAAGGTGCGCCTGACGAACCAGCGCGAAGTCATCTCCTACATTCCGGGCGAAGGCCACAACCTCCAGGAACACAGCGTTGTGCTGATCCGTGGCGGCCGTGTGCGCGATCTTCCCGGTGTGCGTTACCACGTCCTGCGCGGCGTGCTCGACACACAAGGGGTCAAGGACCGCAAGCAGAGCCGTTCGAAGTACGGCGCGAAGCGTCCGAAGTAATCACGGCGATGTTGGCATGTGCCGTCATCCCGAACTTGTTTCGGGATAACCGGCTCCGCCAGCGCAAAGCCTAGAGGAATGTAAGCCCTCGTATGACCTGAAGGGTTATCCTGAAACGAGTTCAGGATGACGGATCAGGGAAGGGGGCTTCGAGATAAGGAAGAAGTGCAATGTCACGTCGTCGTAGGCCCGAAAAGCGGGTTATCTTGCCGGATCCCAAGTTTGGTGATCAGGTTCTGTCGAAGTTCATGAACAACCTGATGCTGGACGGTAAGAAGTCCACCGCAGAAGGCATTGTTTATTCAGCGCTTGATACGGTTGAGGCGAAGGCCAAGACTGATCCGCTTCAGGTTTTCCATGATGCGATCAACAACATCAAGCCGCAGGTCGAAGTGCGCAGCCGCCGTGTTGGTGGTGCGACGTACCAGGTTCCTGTCGAAGTGCGCCCAGAGCGCGCTCAGGCATTGGCGCTGCGTTGGATGATCTCGGCTGCTCGCGGTCGTCCGGAAACCACCATGAGCGCGCGCCTTTCTGGCGAGCTGATGGATGCGGCCAACAACCGCGGCAATGCGGTGAAGAAGCGTGAAGATACGCACCGGATGGCTGATGCCAACCGCGCGTTCTCGCACTATCGCTGGTAAGACATGTGTGAGCTCCCGCTTTGGCGGGAGTCTCGTGCAGATTTGAACAAGACCCCAGCCTTCGTTGGGGATCACGCCCAGATAGGGCAATGGAGAAACTGATATGGCCCGCGAGTATCCGCTGGAGCGCTATCGCAATATCGGCATCATGGCTCACATCGATGCTGGTAAGACGACTACGACCGAACGCATCCTGTATTACACCGGAAAGTCCTACAAGATTGGCGAAGTGCATGATGGCGCTGCGACCATGGACTGGATGGAGCAAGAACAAGAGCGCGGCATCACGATTACGTCCGCTGCGACGACCTGTTTCTGGAACCCGGAAGATCCGACGATGGATCCAATGGGCGACCCGAAAGAGCTGCGCAAGACACCTGAGCACCGGATCAACATCATCGATACGCCGGGCCACGTTGACTTCACGATTGAAGTTGAACGTTCGCTGCGCGTGCTCGATGGCGCGGTTGCCTGCTTCGACGGCGTCGCTGGGGTGGAGCCTCAGTCCGAAACCGTATGGCGCCAGGCCGATAAGTATAAAGTTCCAAGAATGTGCTTCATTAATAAATTGGACCGCACCGGCGCTGACTTTAAATACTGCGTGAACTCGATTATCGAGCGCCTCGGTGCGACACCGGCAGTGCTCTATCTGCCAATCGGTATCGAAGCCGATCTGACGGGTCTGGTTGACCTGGTGAACCAGCGTTCGATCACTTGGAAGAACGAAGATCTGGGCGCGGAATATGTCTATGGCGAGATCCCAGCAGACATGGCCGATGAAGCGGCTGAATACCGTGAGAAGCTGATCGAGCTTGCTGTTGAGCAAGATGACGACGTGATGGAAGCGTATCTCGAAGGCACCGAGCCTGACGCGGTTACGCTGAAAGGTCTGATCCGTAAGGGTACGCTCAACCAGAGCTTCGTTCCTGTGCTTTGTGGGTCTGCGTTTAAGAACAAGGGCGTTCAGCCTTTGCTTGACGCGGTTGTCGACTACATGCCGAGTCCGCTCGACGTGGAAGCGATTAAGGGTGTTAAGCCTGATTCCGACGAAGAAGATACGCGTGCATCCGACGATGCCGTGCCGTTCGCGGCGCTCGCATTTAAGGTCATGAACGATCCATTCGTTGGCTCGCTTACCTTTACCCGCATCTATTCCGGTGAACTGGCCAAGGGCACCGTCTTGAACTCTGTGAAGGGCAAGAAGGAAAAGATCGGCCGTATCCTCGAAATGCACTCCAATGATCGTAAGGACATCGAAGAGGCATTCGCGGGCGATATCGTCGCATTGGCTAAGCATGAAGGCGACCACCACTGGTGATACGCTGTGCGATCCAGCCCATCCGATCATTCTTGAGCGGATGGAATTCCCGGATCCGGTTATCGAACTGTCTGTGGAGCCGAAGACCAAGGCTGACCAAGAGAAGATGGGCGTTGCGCTCAATCGCTTGGCTGCTGAAGATCCAAGCTTCCGCGTTACGACTGACCACGAAAGCGGTCAGACGATCATCAAGGGCATGGGCGAGCTTCACCTCGACATTCTCGTTGATCGTATGAAGCGTGAGTTCAAGGTCGAAGCGAATGTTGGTGCGCCGCAGGTGGCTTACCGTGAATCGCTGGGCCGCGAAATCGCTGTTGATTACACCCACAAGAAGCAATCGGGTGGTACCGGGCAGTTTGCTCGTGCCAAGGCGACCTTCACTCCGGGTGAGCGCGGCCAAGGCATCGTGTTCGAGGACAGCATTAAGGGCGGTAATATTCCTAAGGAATACATCCCGTCACTTGAGAAGGGCATCCGTGAGCAAGCCGACAGTGGTTACCTCATTGGCTTCCCAATCATCGACTTCACCATCCACCTTACAGATGGTGCGTTCCACGACGTCGACTCGTCCACCGTGGCGTTCGAAATCTGCGGCAAGGGCGCAATGCGCGAAGCAGCAGAGCGTGGCGGCATCAAGCTGCTTGAGCCGGTGATGAAGGTTGAAGTGGTGACCCCGGAAGATTATCTGGGCGATGTCATCGGTGATCTCAACAGCCGCCGCGGTCAGATCCAAGGCACAGACAGCCGGGGCAATGCCCAAGCTGTCGAAGCAATGGTTCCGCTCGCAAACATGTTCGGTTACGTGAACGAGCTTCGCTCATTCAGCCAGGGCCGTGCGCAATACTCCATGCAGTTCAGTCACTATGACGAAGTGCCGGCGAGTGTTGCACAGGAAGTCAAAGAGAAGCTTGCTTAAGCTGATCGCAGGGGCTAGGGGCTGCGCCTGATTCAGCGGGCGCGCCTTTTCCCCGTAGGAATTCAATTTAGATAGAAGGTTTATACGAGACATGGCGAAGGAAAAATTCGAGCGGAACAAGCCGCACTGCAACATCGGCACCATTGGTCACGTTGACCATGGTAAAACCACTCTGACTGCAGCGATCACCAAAGTGATGGCTGAACAATCAGGCGGTGAAGCCGTTGACTTTGCAAACATCGATAAGGCTCCGGAAGAGCGCGAGCGCGGGATCACGATCTCGACCGCTCACGTTGAATACGAAACCGAAGCACGTCACTACGCACACGTCGACTGCCCAGGCCACGCTGACTATGTTAAGAACATGATCACTGGCGCGGCGCAAATGGACGGCGCGATCCTAGTTGTGAACGCAGCTGACGGCCCAATGCCACAAACTCGCGAGCACATCCTGCTTGCGCGTCAGGTTGGTGTTCCGGCTCTGGTTGTTTACATGAACAAGGTTGACCAGGTCGACGACGAGGAAATTCTCGAACTCGTTGAAATGGAAGTTCGTGAACTGCTCAGCGAGTATGGCTTTGACGGCGACAACATCGCAATCACCAAGGGTTCAGCTCTTGCTGCTCTCGAAGGCCGTGACGAAGCAATCGGCGCTGAGTCGATCAAGGCTCTGATGGCGTCTGTTGATGAGCACATCCCACAGCCAGACCGTCCAGTGGATCAGGACTTCCTGATGCCAATCGAGGACGTGTTCTCGATCTCTGGTCGCGGTACTGTTGTGACCGGCCGTGTTGAAACCGGTAAGGTCAATGTTGGTGACGAAGTTGAAATCGTCGGCATCAAAGACACCGCCAAGACAACCGTCACCGGCGTTGAAATGTTCCGCAAGCTGCTCGACTCGGGCGAAGCTGGCGACAACATCGGCGCACTGATCCGCGGCGTTGGCCGTGAAGAAGTTGAGCGTGGTCAGGTTCTTTGTAAGCCTGGTTCGGTTAGCCCGCACACTGAATTCGAAGCGAACGTATACGTTCTTTCGAAGGACGAGGGTGGCCGTCACACGCCATTCTTCGCGAACTACCGTCCACAGTTCTACTTCCGCACCACCGACGTGACCGGCGAAGTGATCCTCCCAGAGGGCACCGAGATGGTAATGCCGGGCGATGACGTGACGATCAACGTTAAGCTGATCGCTCCGATCGCTATGGACCAAGGTCTTCGCTTCGCGATCCGCGAAGGCGGCCGTACCGTTGGTTCGGGCGTGGTTGCTAAGATCACCAAGTAAGCGTTTCGCGCCTATCACGGGGCGCAGCGATAAAGAGTGGCCCGGTTCTCTATGCGAGAGCCGGGCCCTTTTTATGTGAGGTGAGTTGCGCGTCTGGCGCGCCCAAATGCATGCTTTTGAGAGGCGGTTTTTTATGACCGCAATTCAGGGGTTGCCACAGGGCGGGTCTCTCCGTATACGCGCCTCCACAGGCCGAGGATTCGTTCGCGGCAACGCAATTTTATAAGGCCGCCCGTTCCGGGAAATCCGGAGATAAGCGGGGCGGGCCTTTTTCTTTTTTGAGAGGCGTAAAAACCTCTTTGGCTCTTTCGCATTGGTACAGGTAATGGAAGCTCAGAATATCCGTATTCGCCTTAAGGCGTTCGACCACCGCGTTCTCGACCAGGCAACTGGCGAAATCGCTGAAACAGCACGTCGTACGGGTGCTCTTATTCGTGGCCCCATTCCTATGCCAACGCGCATTGAGAAGTTCACCGTGAACCGCGGCCCGCACATCGACAAAAAGTCGCGCGAGCAGTTCGAGGTGCGCACCTTCAAGCGGTTGCTCGATATCGTGCAGCCTAACGCTCAGACAGTCGACGCTTTGATGAAGCTTGATCTGGCTGCTGGCGTGAATGTTGAGATTAAGCTCGCTTAATCTACTGCCCTGCGTTAGTGGGGCGAGGTCTTCGGTACGGACCATCATAAACTGACCGAGAGTTTCGGGGCACTTATGGCCCCGCTAGCATTCTCCCGAAACGGAAAATGCCAGCAAGACATAGGGATACCGCCGGTATTGTCTTCGGACTAAGCCGGGTCTGCGTCCCCCGTCTCGCTCAACCGGCCATGTGGCTGCGAGAGCATTCAGCCCGGACGGGGCGATGCATAAAATTTGGGTTGAATGGATCTGTCTGTTTTGGGCGGGTTCGCAAGCACTTTGGGATGGGCCCTGAGTGCCTCTGTTTAGGAGTTTTGACGATGCGCACTGGCGTGATCGCAAAGAAAGTCGGGATGACCCGCCTGTTCCAGGACGATGGACGTCACGTTCCCGTGACCGTTCTCGCACTGGAAGATTGTCAGGTTGTCTCGCACCGCACCGCAGAGCGTGATGGCTATTTCGCTGTCCAGCTCGGCGCAGGTACTGCGAAACAAAAGAATGTAGCCAAGCCACAGCGTGAGCATTTCGCGAAAGCGGAAGTCGCGCTGAAGAAGCAGGTTGCTGAATTCCGGGTCGAAAGCGAAGAGGGCCTTGTCCCTGTTGGCGCTACTATCAGCGCTGATCACTTCCTGGCTGGCCAAAAGGTCGACATCACTGGTCACACTCAGGGTAAAGGCTTTGCCTAGCGCCATGAAGCGTTGGGGCTTTGGCGGTTTGCGCGCCACCCACGGTGTTTCGATCTCTCACCGTTCGCACGGTTCGACGGGTAACCGTCAGGATCCGGGCCGCGTGTTTAAGGGTAAGAAGATGGCTGGTCACATGGGTGACCGTCAGCGTACCCAGCAAAACCTCGAAGTTGTCCGCACGGACGCTGAGCGTGGTTTGCTCTTCATCAAGGGTTCGGTCCCTGGTTCGAAGAATGGCTGGTTGCTGGTTCGCGATGCTGTGAAGCTCGCAATGCCTGATGATCTTCCGTTCCCAGGCGCTGTTATTGAAACCGCTGCACCAGCTGCTGAAGTAGCTGCGCCGGTTGAAGCTGCTGCTGACACCCCTGCTGCTGAGGCCGAAGCGCCTGCAGCTGATGAAAATAAGGAGGGCTGAGACCATGAAAGTCAAAGTCCAGAAAATCGACGGGAAGGCTTCGGGCGACATCACTCTTAATGATGATGTGTTCGGCGTAACTCCGCGAGCCGACATTCTGCACCGGGTTGTGACCTGGCAGCTGGAAAATCGCCGTGCGACCGCTCGTCCAACGCGTGAGCGTTCGGATGTGGCTCGCACCGGTAAGAAGTTCGGCGCGCAAAAGGGTTCAGGTGGCGCTCGTCACGGTGCTCGTTCTGCTCCGATCTTCATCGGTGGTGGTAAAGCGCACGGTGCACGCAAGCGTGACTTCAACCAGTCGTTGAACAAGAAAATTCGCGCACTCGGCCTTAAGATGGCTCTTTCCAGCAAGGCGAAGGATGGCTTGGTCGTTCTCGACAGCCTGGCGATGAAGGAAGCCAAGACCAAGGTGCTCAAAGGGCACCTCGAAAAGGCTGGTTGGGCTGGCAAAGTGCTGGTCATCGACGGTGACAGCATTGACGACGGCTTCAAGAAAGCCGCTGGCAACCTGCCAGGTATCAATGTGATGCCGGCAGCTGGCGCGAATGTTTATGACATTTTGAACCACGACACGCTGGTCCTCACCAAGGATGCGGTCGAAAAGCTGGAGGCGCGCTTCAATGGCTAAAAAGCAAGAAGTTGATGCCCGTCACTATGACGTGATCTTGGCCCCGCACATCACCGAGAAGTCGACACTTCTTTCGGAGAACAATGCGGTGGTTTTCAAGGTGGCACTTGATGCGACTAAGCCGCAGATCAAAGAAGCGGTTGAAGCGATCTACGACAAGAAGGTCACTTCGGTTAACACCATCGTGACCAAGGGCAAGACCAAGCGCTGGAAGGGTAAACCTTACAAGCGCATCGACGTGAAAAAAGCGATCGTCACCCTCGTTGAGGGTGAAATGATCGATATCACTAGCGGTATCTGAGGCGGATCATGGCACTCAAGAATTATAAACCGACAAGCCCCGCACGTCGCGGCCTTATCCTTGTCGACAAGACCAGCCTCTGGAAGGGCAAGCCGGTCAAGTCGCTCACGGAAGGTAAGCGTAAGTCCGGTGGCCGGAACAACAAAGGTCATGTCACCTCGCGTGGCATTGGCGGCGGTCACAAGCAAAAGTACCGCTTCATCGATTTCAAGCGTCGGAAGTGGGATGTTCCTGCAACCGTTGAGCGGATCGAATATGACCCGAACCGTACAGCTTTTATCGCGCTTCTGAAATATGAAGATGGCGAGCAAGCTTACATCCTGTGCCCTCAGCGTCTCGACGTTGGTGCAACGGTTGTAGCTGGTGAGAAGACCGATACGAAGCCTGGCAACGCTATGCTTCTGGGTCAGATGCCGGTTGGTACGATCTGCCACAATGTTGAGATGAAGCCGGGCAAGGGCGGTCAAATCGCTCGCTCTGCTGGTGCTTATGTTCAGCTGGTCGGCCGTGACCGCGGCATGGTCATCGCACGCCTCAACTCTGGTGAGCAGCGTTACCTGCGGGCCGATTGCATGGGTACAGTTGGTGCGGTGTCGAACCCCGACAACCAGAACCAAAACCTAGGCAAGGCCGGTCGCTGCGGCGTTGGATGGGCATTAAGCCGCTGACGCGTGGTGTCGCTAAGAACCCTGTCGATCACCCTCACGGTGGTGGTGAAGGCCGGACTTCGGGCGGTCGTCACCCGGTTACCCCATGGGGCAAGCCGACCAAGGGTGCACGTACTCGCAAAAACAAGCAGACGGATAAGATGATTATCCGTTCGCGCCACGCCAAGAAGAAGAGGTAAGACACGATGGCACGTTCCGTCTGGAAAGGTCCTTTCGTCGAGCTCAGCCTTCTGAAGAAGGCGGAGGACGCACAAGAGGCAAACAACAGCAAGCCGATCAAAACCTGGTCGCGTCGCTCTACGATTTTGCCGCAATTCGTCGGTCTGACGTTCAACGTCTACAATGGCCACAAGTTCATCCCGGTCTCGGTTTCCGAGGAAATGGTCGGGCACAAGCTTGGTGAATTTTCGCCTACGCGGACATTCCCTGGCCACGCTGCCGACAAGAAGGGTAAGCGCTAATGGGCAAGGCAAAATCACCTCGCCGTGTCGCTGATAACGAGGCTTTGGCCGTCGGCACCTCCATTCGTGGTTCCGCGCAAAAGCTGAACCTCGTGGCGCAGCAAATTCGCGGCAAGAAGGTCGAAGAGGCTCTCAACATCCTCACCTTCTCTAAGAAGGCAATGGCCAAGGATGCGACGAAAGTTCTCGCATCGGCGATCGCTAACGCGGAAAACAACCACAATCTCGACGTCGACGCGCTCGTCGTTGCTGAGGCTTCGGTCGGTAAAGCGATTACCATGAAGCGGTTTCACACTCGTGGCCGTGGTAAATCGACCCGCATCCTGAAGCCATTCAGCAAGCTGCGCATCGTAGTTCGCGAAGAGGAAGAGGCGTAAGATGGGTCAGAAGAGTAATCCGATCGGTCTGCGTCTGCAGATCAACCGTACTTGGGACAGCCGTTGGTACGCCGAAGGGCGTGACTATGCGAGCCTGCTCAAGGAAGACATTGAGATCCGCAAGTTCATCATCAAGTCGCTGCCACAAGCTGCGATTTCCAAAGTGGTGATCGAGCGTCCAGCCAAGCTTTGCCGCGTTTCGATCTACGCTGCCCGTCCCGGTGTTATCATCGGTAAGAAGGGTGCGGACATCGAGAAGCTGCGCGCCAAGCTGGCGACGATGACTTCGAGCGAAGTGAAGCTGAACATCGTTGAAATCCGCAAGCCGGAAATCGACGCGAAGCTCGTTGCTCAAGGCGTTGCTGATCAGCTCATTCGCCGTGTGGCTTTCCGCCGTGCGATGAAGCGCGCCGTTCAGTCCGCTCTGCGTCTCGGCGCAGAAGGCATCAAGATCACATGTGGTGGCCGTTTGGGCGGTGCAGAGATTGCGCGCGTTGAATGGTACCGTGAAGGCCGTGTGCCGCTGCACACACTGCGCGCCAACATCGATTATGCCGAAACCGAAGCGCTGACCGCTTACGGGATCATCGGCATCAAGTGCTGGATCTTCAAAGGCGAGATCCTCGCTCATGATCCAACTGCGCAGGATCGCCTGATGATGGAAGCTCAGACTTCCGGCGTCCGGCTAAGCTCGCTGAGGTAGGTAGAGACAATGCTGCAACCGAAGAAAACCAAGTATCGCAAGGCCTTTAAGGGCAAGATCAAAGGCGACGCCAAGGGCGGCACGACTTTGAACTTTGGCTCCTATGGTCTGAAGGCTCTCGAGCCTGAGCGGATCACCGCGCGTCAAATCGAAGCGGCTCGCCGTGCGATCACGCGTCACATGCGCCGTCAAGGTCGCCTCTGGATCCGTGTGTTCCCCGATGTGCCAGTGTCCAAGAAGCCTGCCGAAGTTCGTCAGGGTAAGGGCAAGGGCTCCGTTGAATTCTGGGCTGCTCGCGTGAAGCCGGGCCGGATCCTGTTTGAACTCGACGGTGTCCCAGGCAAGATCGCTGCTGAAGCGTTTGAGCGTGCGGCCATGAAGCTGCCAATCAAGACCAAGGTCGTTGCTCGTCTGGGCGACACCTCTCACCTGGGAGGCAAATGATGGCTAAAGGTAGTATCGCTGTCGAAGATCTTCGCACTAAGACTGACGATCAACTCTCCGCTGAGCTCACCGAGCTGAAGCGTGAGCAGTACAATCTGCGGTTCCAGGCTGCGACCAACCAGCTCGAAGCTCCAGCTCGGATCAGGCAAGTGCGCCGCACGATTGCTCAGATCAAGACGCTGCAGAACGAGCGCGCAGCAGCCGCTGCGAAGGCTTAAGGAGTAGACAATGCCAAAACGTATTCTGATCGGCTCTGTCACCTCCGACAAGACCGACAAGACCGTGACCGTGAAGGTCGAACGCAAGGTGAAGCACCCGCTCTACGGGAAGATCATCCGTCGTTCGAAGAAGTATCACGCTCACGACGAAAAGAACGAATTTGCCGTTGGTGATGTTGTGCGGATCGAGGAGACGAAACCAATCTCCAAGACCAAGACCTGGATCGTAAAAGACCGGGTTACCGCAGGCGGAACCCAAGCGGTCGAAGCTGATCTCGATGTCGAGGCAGCCGGTAACTGATTGAATTGATCCTCGCCTTGGCGAGGACACGCGTAGGAACTGCCGGACTGGTTTCGGCAAGCCAATGAGAAGGAAACGGATCAATGATCCAGATGCAATCCAATCTCGACGTCGCGGACAACAGCGGCGCAAAGCGCGTCCAGTGCATTAAAGTGCTGGGCGGGTCTAAGCGCCGGTTTGCCTCCGTGGGCGACGTGATCGTGGTTTCCGTGAAGGAAGCTCAGCCACGCGCTAAGGTGAAGAAGGGCGATGTTCATCGCGCTGTCATCGTGCGCACGAGGAAGGACGTTCGTCGTGCTGACGGAAGCGTGATCCGCTTCGACAGCAACGCCGCTGTTCTTGTTAACAAGAGCGAAGAGCCAATCGGCACTCGTATCTTTGGCCCAGTGGTCCGCGAACTTCGCGGCCGCGGGTTCATGAAGATCATCAGCCTTGCGCCGGAGGTGCTCTAATGGCCGCTGCTAAGATCAAGAAGGGCGACAGCGTCGTCGTGCTTTCGGGCAAGGATAAGGGCCGCACCGGCACTGTCCAAAAGGTCATGCCAAAAGATGGCAAGGTCGTTGTCGAAGGCATCAACGTGGCTGCCCGCCACCGCAAACCAAGCCAGCAAAACCCGCAGGGTGGCATCGATCGCTTCGAAGCGCCGATGAACATCTCAAAGGTTGCTTTGGCTGATCCTAAGGATGGCAAGCCAACCCGCGTCCGTTTTGAAGAAAAGGACGGCAAGAAGGTTCGCGTTGCTGTGAAGAGTGGAGAGACCATCGATGGCTGATGCATACGCTCCGCGCCTGAAGGCGAAGTATGACGAGCAGATCGTCAAAGCGATGACCGAGAAGTTCGGTTATAAGAACCGTCTTGAAGTTCCGAAGGTCGCAAAGATCACACTCAACATGGGTGTGGGCGAGGCGAGCCAGGACAAAAAGAAAGTTCAAATCGCAGCTGAAGAAATGACCCTGATCGTCGGCCAAAAGCCAGTGATCACCAAGGCGAAGAAATCAATCGCTCAGTTTAAACTGCGCGAAGGCATGCCAATCGGTTGCAAGGTAACTCTGCGCCGTGACCGCATGTATGAATTCCTCGACCGTCTGGTAACTGTTGCAATGCCACGCATCCGCGACTTTCGCGGGCTGAACGCTAAGTCGTTCGACGGCCGCGGCAATTACGCAATGGGCCTCAAGGAGCAAATCGTGTTCCCTGAGATCAGCTACGACAAGATCGATAAGGTGCGCGGCATGGATATCATTGTCACCACCACCGCAAAGACTGACGAGGAGGCACGCGAATTGCTGCGCCTGCTCGGCTTCCCTTTCCAGGGTGAAGCCAATCCGTCTGAAGAAAAGGCCGCAGCGTGAGCTGCGTGTCGCAACGACTAGAGAAGAGAGCTTAAGTCCAATGGCGAAACTGAGTTCGATCAATAAGAATGAGCGTCGTAAGAAGCTCGTTAAGAAGTACGCAGACAAGTACGCTAAGCTGAAGGCGATTTCGAAGGACACTTCACTCGACGAGAGTGAACGCCTGGTAGCGCGCCTGAAGATGGCGGAACTCCCGCGCAATGGGAACCCAACACGGGTTCGCAATCGCTGCGCGACCACCGGCCGCCCACGCGGCTACTACCGCAAGTTCGGCATCAACCGCATTGAATTGCGGAATCTTGGTAACAAGGGTCTGATCCCTGGCCTTACCAAGTCGAGCTGGTGAGGAACTGATAGATGGCTATGACCGATCCATTGGGTGATATGCTCACCCGCATCCGCAACGGACAGCAAGCGAAGAAGGATTCCGTCCTTTCGCCAGCTTCTAAGCTGCGTGCAAACGTTCTCGAAGTGCTTCAGCGCGAAGGCTACATCCGTGGCTACAGCGAAGACACCACGGGCAAGCACCCAGCGCTGCGGATTGAGCTGAAATATTTCGAAGGCGAGCCTGCTATCAAGCACGTAAGCCGCGTCTCTAAGCCTGGCCGCCGCGTCTATTCGGGTTCGAAAGAACTTCCGACTGTTCGCAACGGTCTTGGTATCACCATCGTCTCGACACCGCGCGGTGTGCTTTCGGATAACGAAGCACGCGATAGCAACGTCGGCGGCGAAGTGCTGGCGGAGGTGTTCTGATGAGCCGTATTGGCAAAAAAGCTGTCGCCATCCCTAGTGGGGTGACCGCCAGCATTGAGAACGGCACGCTGAGCGTGAAGGGGCCTAAGGGCACTCTCACGATGGGCCTGTCTGACCACATTAGCTACACGGTCGAAGGTGACGAGATTCAGGTTAAGCCTGCGAACGACACCAAATTGGCTCGCTCGTTCTGGGGTATGCACCGTACATTGGTGTCTAACCTGGTAGAGGGTGTCACCGAAGGCTTCACCAAGACGCTTGAGATTTCAGGTGTTGGTTATCGTGCGAAGGCTCAGGGCAAGTCCCTGAAGCTGGAACTCGGCTTCAGTCACGATGTGAACATCGATGTGCCTGAAGGTCTCGAAGTGAAAACGCCTGATCAGACCACAGTCGAAATTTCCGGCATGGACAAGCAGGCCGTTGGCCAGCTTGCTGCTGAAATTCGCCAGTGGCGTAAGCCTGAGCCTTATAAGGGCAAGGGTATCAAGTATCGCGGCGAGTATGTCTTCCGCAAGGAAGGGAAGAAGAAGTAAGATGGCTAAGCTTTCCCTGTTTGAACGCCGCCGCCGCCGGGTGCGTACCGCACTGCGGACGCGTGCTGGCGATCGTCCTCGCTTGTCGGTGCACCGCACTGGTCGCCACATCTATGCTCAGATCATCAATGATGCTGATGGCCGCACTGTGGCTGCTGCATCTACTCTGGGCGGCAAGAAGTCTGGCGCAAATGTCGATGCCGCTGCTCAAGTGGGCAAGGATATCGCCGCTGCCGCCAAGAAGGCTGGCGTGACCACTGTCGTGTTTGATCGCGGCGGGTTCCTGTTTCATGGCCGCGTGAAAGCGCTGGCCGATGCCGCTCGCGAAGGCGGGCTGGAGTTCTGATGATGGCTGACGACAAGAAAACTGAAGCGCCTGCTGAAGAGGCTAAGACCGAAGAAACTGCAGCACCTACAGCGGAAGCGGCTCCGGCTGCTGAAGAAGCGGCTGCTCCGGCAGAAGCGGCTCCAGCTGAAGCGCCTGCAGAAGCTCCGGCAAAAACCGATGCTCCTCAACAACGTGAAGGCCGCGGACGCGGCCGTGGCGGCGACAATCGCGGCGGTGGCCGTGGTCGCGGTGGCCGTGACAATCGTCGCGGTAAGCGTGAAGAGGAAGACGATGGCATCATCGAGAAGCTGGTGCACATCAACCGCGTCTCTAAAACGGTGAAGGGTGGTAAGCGCTTTGGCTTTGCTGCGCTCGTCGTTGTTGGTGACGGCGCGGGCCGCGTTGGCTTTGGCCACGGTAAGGCTCGCGAAGTTCCAGAGGCGATCACCAAAGCAACCGCAGCCGCTCGTAAGAAGATGGTTCGCGTTCCGCTTAAAGAAGGCCGCACTCTGCACCATGACGCCAAGGGCCGTTTCGGCGCTGGTAAGGTGACCGTGCGTACAGCGCCTCCGGGTACCGGCATCATTGCTGGTGGTCCGATGCGTGCCGTCTTTGAAAGCCTGGGCGTTGCAGACGTTGTGACCAAATCGGTCGGTTCGTCCAACCCCTATAACATGATCCGCGCTACTTTCGACGCGCTGACCAACCAGACTTCGCCGAAGTCTGTCGCTCAGCGCCGGGGCAAGAAGGTCGCTGACCTTTTGGGCCGTGGTGGTTCAAGCGAGGTGGAAGCAGAAGCTGAAGCCGCGGCGATTGTGGAGTAAGACCAATGGCTGCTAAGAAAACTATCAAGATCAAGCAGATCGGTTCGCCGATCCGTCGCCCAGAAAGTCAGCGTAAGATCCTGATCGGCCTGGGCCTCAACAAGATGCACAAAGTTGTCGAGCGTCAGGATACCCCTGAAGTTCGCGGCGCGGTCGCAAAGATCCCGCATCTGGTTGAAGTGGTTGACTAAATAGATTTGTGGCGGGGAGAGGTTCGCTCTCCCTCGTCATCCCAGCGAAGGCTGGGATCTAGGGCGATCAGCGCGAGCGCCCTTTGGCATAGCGAAACTAGGCCCCTGCTTTCGCAGGGGTAAACTACAGCGAGTGCACACATGAAACTCAATGATATCCGTGACAATGAAGGCGCCCGTAAAGGACGCATGCGCAAGGGCCGTGGAATCGGTTCTGGCAAAGGCAAAACCGCAGCCCGCGGTCAGAAGGGCCAAAAGAGCCGTTCCGGCGTAGCGATTAAGGGCTTTGAAGGCGGCCAAATGCCGCTTCACATGCGCCTGCCAAAGCGCGGCTTCAACAACCCGTTCGGCAAAGACTTTGCAGAGATCAACATTGGCATGGTCCAAAAGTTCATCGATGCGAAGAAGCTCGACGGCAAGAAAGCCGTGGACGAAGCGGCTCTGCGTGAAGCAGGCCTGGTTCGCGGCGGCAAAGACGGTGTTCGTTTGCTCGGGAAGGGCGAATTGAAAGCCAAGGTCAAATTCGTCGTTGCTGGTGCCTCTAAAGGCGCCATCGAAGCGGTTGAAAAGGCCGACGGCAGCGTCGAAGTCGTTGTCGTAAAGAAGCCTTCGGGCAAGCCGAACCCTGAAAAAGCGGCGGCAAAAAGCAAATAATGCGGGTATTGGTGAGCGAGGGGTTCGACATTCGGCTCCTCGCTCCCTATCTAATCCTTCGTGCATAGACCGGTGAGGGCCGGTTGGTCTGTTTTACGGGCTTGCTGGACGGCAAGGACACCCAGGGACGGGCTATTAGCCAGACGCTAGGATCGATATTTAGACATGGCATCACGCGCCGATTCAATCGCGAGCAATATGAGCCTCGCCAATTTCTCCAAAGCCACGGAGTTGCGCCAGCGTATCTGGTTCACCATCGGTGCGCTTATTGTCTTCCGCTTTTTGAGCTTTGTTCCGCTGCCCGGGGTCAATCCGCTGATCTTGGAAACGCTGTATGACCAAACGCGCGGCGGCATTCTTGACCTTTTTAACACATTTTCAGGCGGCAGCCTGGAGCGGATGAGCCTCATCGCGCTCGGCGTTATGCCGTACATCACCGCCTCGATCGTCGTGCAGATGGCCTCGGCCTTGCACCCAACGCTCGCGGCGCTGAAAAAAGAGGGCGCAACCGGGCGCCAGAAACTCAACCAATACACCCGCTATGGCACAGTGTTCCTATGCGTTATTCAGGGTTGGTTCCTGGCCGCAGGGCTTGAGAGCTTCGGCGCGCAAAGCGGTCTGCAAGCGGTCGTCAATCCGGGCTATATGTTCCGTGTTGGCGCGGTCATCAGCCTCGTTGGCGGCACTATGTTCCTGCTGTGGCTGGGTGAGCAAATCACCTCGCGCGGCATTGGTAACGGCGTCTCGCTGATCATTATGGCGGGCATTGTCGCGCAGTTCCCGACATTCGTCTCTAACCTGTTTGAGGGCGGCCGCACCGGTTCGATCTCGCTTGGCCTGATCGTGGGCTTCGCAATCATGGTTGTGGTGTTGATCCTGGTGATCTCCTTTGTGGAGCGGGCTCAGCGGCGATTGCTGATCCAATATCCTAAGCGCGCCACGCAAAATGGCGTGATGCAGGCGGATCGCTCGCACTTGCCGCTTAAGCTCAACACCGCCGGTGTTATTCCGCCAATCTTCGCAAGCTCGCTGTTGCTGCTGCCGCTGACGATCACTCAGTTCGCTGGCGCGCCAACGGGCGAAGAAGGCGCAGGCGGCTTTGCGCAGAGCTTGCTCTTCTACCTCCAGCCAGGCGAGTGGATTTACCTCACGCTCTATGCGCTGGGCATCATCTTCTTCTGCTTCTTCTACACTGCGGTTGTGTTCAACCCGGAAGAGACGGCGGACAATCTGAAGAAGAACGGCGGCTTCATTCCGGGCATTCGTCCGGGTAAGCGGACGGCGGACTATCTCGAATATGTCCTGACCCGCATCACTGTGGTCGGCGCGCTCTATCTTGCGATTGTCTGTGTGCTGCCGGAATATGTCATTCGCCAGACTGGCCTGCCGCTGTTCCTTGGCGGTACCAGCCTGCTGATTGTGGTGAACGTCACAGTCGATACGATCAGCCAAGTGCAGTCGCATTTGCTGGCGCACCAATATGGCGACCTGATCAAAAAGGCGAAACTTAAGGGCCGTAAGCGCTAATTGGCGCGCGAGCATCTGGGGGATTTTGCGATGAACATCATTCTTCTTGGCCCTCCGGGTGCCGGTAAGGGCACGCAAAGTGCCGGACTAGTAGAGCGGCACGCGATGGTGCAGCTTTCCACTGGCGACATGCTGCGCGCTGCGGTGAAGGCTCAAACGCCTGTTGGTCTAAAGGCCAAGGCTGTGATGGACGCTGGCGAGCTCGTGTCTGACGAGATCGTTGCTGATCTGATCGATGCTGAACTGGCGGCGATGGACGCTGGCACGGGCGCTATTTTCGATGGCTATCCGCGCACGGCATCACAGGCAGAAACGCTCGATGGAATTCTCAGCAAACATGGCCGCACTCTTGATCACGTGATTGAGCTGGGCGTCGATATTGATGCTCTGGTCGAACGGATCACCGGCCGTTTCAGCTGCGCGAATTGCGGCGCTCTCTATCATGACACGGCGAACCCGCTCGGCATCTGAGGGTGTGTGTGACAGCTGCGGCCACACAGAATTCAAACGCCGCCCAGACGACAATGAAGAAACCGTCCGCACCCGGATGGCGGTCTATCGCGGTGAAACCGCGCCGATCCTGCCGGGCTATGAAGCGCGCGGCATCGTGACGCGAGTGGACGGCATGGCGGGCATCACCGATGTCGCCAATGCGATTGACGCGGTCCTCGCTTAAGCGGGCAATTGGCGGGGCAGGGGACGAACTCTGCTCTTTCACACATTATCGGCATCGCCTAAACCGCTCCGCATAGAGATGCGAAGAGGACGATTGTGATGCGTGTAGTTTTGGCTGGTTTGGCGGCATTGTTGGCGGCTCAGCCGGTTGCTGCCGAAGTGATTGCGACCAGTGAGAATGGCTTTGTGACCCGCGACGAAGCAGTCGTGGAAGCCAATCCCAAGGCGGTTTGGCTGGCCCTGATTTCGCCCGCGCGCTGGTGGAATTCTTCGCACACATGGTCTGGCGATTCTGCGAACCTCACCATCACTCCGCAGGCGGGTGGATGTTTTTGCGAGCGTATTCCTGAAGATCCTGACCCTGAGAAGATTACGCTGGAGGGCAGTGTCGAGCACATGCGGGTGATCCAGGCCTATCCAGAGCGCGCGCTGAGAATGCAGGGCGCACTGGGGCCGCTGCAAAGTGAGCCAGTCACCGGCATTCTGACCGTAGCGATCAGCGAGGTCGAGGAAGGCACCAAGATCGTCTGGGAATACAATGTCGGCGGCTCCATGCGCTATAAGATTGGCGAGATCTCCGCAGCTGTTGGCGGGGTGATGACCCAGCAATTGTCTGGCCTTGCGCAAAGTCTGGGCATGGTCTCCGGTCCGGCAACCGCCAGCGACGATGCTGATGACGCAAGCGGCGAGGAAGAGAGCGCGGACGAAGGTGCTGAAGAGCGCCCAGAAGGCCCAGCAGATGAGGCGGACGAGGGCGCCAGCGCAATTGGCGATGACTTCCTCGATGGCGTCGAAAGCACAAACGAAGGCTAGTTTTCCGCAGGCTGTTGGGCCCTGTTTTGACCTTGCGCCCGCGGCGCGCTAAAATGCAAAGCATCACAAGTGAGCAAAGCGGGCATACCCCGCGCAATTTTGCCGCTAAACTGTTCCACCGGACGAACTATTTCGTCCGATTGTCGCGCTATGATTTGCTAGCGGTTGACGCGCTGCGCGAATCGTCTTAAGCGCGCCCTTCATTCGAGATTTTCGAACCGAGTCCGGCAGGTAGCCTTATTGATTGGATGCCAACCGGGCTTTTTGCCGTTTAAGCGGTTTTGGCATTTGTCAGATCGGCTGAACGGCGGCGGAAGTCTTAAGTGAAGCGTTGAGATAGGGGTGGGTTGCATGTCGCGCTCATGTCCCTGTGGAGCATGGAGAATTAAGTGGCTCGTATTGCTGGGGTGAACATCCCTACAAATAAGCGTGTTATTATCGCGCTTACCTATATTCACGGCATTGGTCGCACGACCGCCGTGAAAATCGCTGACAAGCTTGGCATTGATCACTCTGCACGCGTGCAAGATCTTTCTGATGAGGAAGTTCTGCGTATTCGTGAGACGATTGACGCTGATCACACCGTCGAAGGCGACCTGCGTCGCAATACCGCGATGAACATTAAGCGCCTGATGGACCTTCGGTCTTATCGCGGCCTGCGTCATCGTAATGGATTGCCTGTGCGCGGTCAGCGCACTCACACCAACGCCCGCACCCGTAAGGGTAAGGCCAAGCCGATCGTGCGGCAAGAAGAAGTAAGCCTTGCTTGGATCTTCCCAAGCGAGCTTTTACCTTCTGACGAGTTAAAGGATTTAGCCAAATGGCACGCGAACCAGGTCGGGTTAAAAAACGCGACAAAAAGAATATCAGCAGCGGCGTTGCTCACATCAACGCCAGCTTCAACAACACGATGATCACCATCACCGATGCACAGGGCAATGCGATCAGCTGGTCCAGTGCCGGCATGATGGGCTTCAAAGGCAGCCGTAAATCGACGCCTTATGCAGCCCAGGTTGCCGCCGATGATGCCGGCAAGAAAGCCGCTGAGCATGGTGTTCGCACTTTGGAAGTCGAAGTGAAGGGCCCAGGCTCTGGTCGTGAGAGCGCATTGCGCGGTCTTGCCGCTGTCGGCTTCAACATCACATCTATCCGCGATGTGACGCCAATCCCGCACAACGGCGTTCGTCCGTCTAAGCGGCGCCGCGTCTAAACCGTCCCAGTTCGGTGGCCCTGGTGGCCATCGCAACAATCCGGCGGCCAAAGCGCAGTTCGCGAAAGCGCCAAGGCCCGCCGACAATTTGAACCGCTGCATAGCGAATTAGGGGAAATCCATGTCCGTCAATACGAAGAACTGGCAGGAACTTAAGAAACCCAACGCTCTCGAAATCAAGGAAGGCGGCGATAAGTCTCGCAAGACGACATTCGTTGCTGAGCCGCTTGAGCGCGGCTTTGGTCTGACACTCGGTAATGCGTTGCGCCGGGTACTGTTGTCCTCATTGCAGGGCGCAGCGATCACCTCAATCAAGATTGAAAACGTACTGCACGAATTCTCGTCGCTCGCCGGTGTGCGTGAAGACGTGACCGACATCGTGCTGAATGCAAAGCAAATCTCTTTGAAGATGGAAGGCGAAGGCGCGAAGCGCCTGCAGCTTTCCGCGACCGGTCCAGCTGAAGTCACCGCCGGTGACATCGCTGTGTCTGGCGACATCGAAGTGATGAATAAGGACCTAGTCCTGTGTCACTTGGACGAAGGCGCGACGCTCAACATGGAGCTGACCGCTGACGTGGGCAAAGGCTACACGCCTGCTGTTCAGAACCGTCCGATTGATGCGCCGATTGGCCTGATCCCGATTGACTCGCTTTACTCGCCAGTCCGTCAGGTCAGCTACAAGGTTGAAAACGCCCGCGTCGGTCAAGAGCTTGACTATGACAAGCTCAGCCTCACGGTCGAGACCGATGGCACTGTGACCCCAGAAGATGCCGTGGCCTATGCTGCTCGCATTCTTCAGGATCAGCTGACCCTGTTCGTCCACTTTGAAGATGGCATTCCGCAGCCGCAAAGCGCGATGATCGGCCAAGCCGCTCAGCCGCAAGAAGACGATGCGAACCAGCTCAACCGTTACCTTCTCAAGAAGGTCGACGAGCTGGAACTGTCGGTCCGCTCTGCCAACTGCCTCAAAAACGACAACATCATCTATATCGGCGATCTGGTTCAAAAGACCGAAGCCGAGATGCTGCGCACGCCAAACTTTGGCCGCAAGTCGCTTAATGAGATCAAGGAAGTTCTCTCCAGCATGGGTCTGCGCCTCGGCATGGACATCCCGGGCTGGCCACCAGAGAACATCGAAGAAATGGCCAAGAAGCTCGAACAAGAGCTGCTGGGTTAAAAATTGCGTGAATCCCCGCGAAGGCGGGGACCTCTTGCAGTAGGAGACCCCCGCCTTCGCGGGGGTTCGCACAGGGCGAAGGTGACGGCCTGCAACGGTCACCAGCTTTGGGCTACCTGATACGGGCCCATATCGAACTGAAGGAAGATACAATGCGTCACGGAATTTCACAGCGTAAGCTGAGCCGTAAGTCGGGCCACCGCAAGGCTCTGTTCCGCAACATGGCAGCGGCTCTGATCAAGCACGAGCAGATCCAGACCACTCTGCCAAAGGCGAAAGAACTGCGCCCATATGTTGAGAAGCTGATCACGCTGGCAAAGCGTGGCGGCCTGTCAAACCGCCGTTTGGCTCAATCGCGTCTGCTGGACGAGACCCAGCTGAAGAAGCTGTTCGACGTTCTGGCTGAGCGTTACAGCGACCGTGATGGTGGCTACACCCGCGTGATCAAGGCTGGCTACCGCGCCAGCGATAGCGCGCAGCTCGCAATCATCGAATTGGTTGAGCGCGATCCGGAAGCCAAGGGCCAAGACAGCGGTCCGGTTATGTCTGACGAATATGACGAAGAAGAAGTCGCGGCGTAAGGCGCTTTTTCTTGGGGCTGCGCCACCCGCTCCCTCCACCCTTCCACCCGGATTGTAACCCGGCGTGATAATCCGGGTGGAAGGGTGGAGGGAGCGGGTGGCTCCGGCACGCAAACAAACGAAAGGGCTGGCGGAGCGATCCGCCGGCCCTTTTTGTTATGCGGCGGCGACTGGACGGCTTTTCTTTTGAGTCGCTGCGGCTAGTGTCAGAGCCATGAAGACCACACTCATTGCCGCCGCAGGTGCGGCTCTCGCTCTTTCGACCATTTCCAGTGCTCCAGCAGCCGCCCAATCGGCGCAGGAACGCTTGGATGCACGCTACGACCGCGCGCTTGCGGCGGGATACAAGGCGTTGATGCTGTGCAGCGGGATTGCGAACTCCGAACGCGTCGGCTCGGACCGTACGCCGGAGCAAATCCATGAGTGGGAATTGACGGGCATTCAGGCGCCGCTTGATGATATTATCCGCGATCTACCTTATAAGATTGTGCGGGGCGAACCGATTGAGTTTCGAAGCCCAAAGGCCGGGTTTGTTCGCCATGTCGAGGTGATTTGGGTCGACGATATGCCGCCTAGGATTGCCGAGTATCGCGGTAGAAATGGTTGTGCGGTTCTGCCCATAGGGACGAATCCTGGCACCTTGACGGACAAAACCATTCAAATGCGGCTCCGGCTACCTGTGCTTCCTCCACCTATCGTAGAATCGAGTGAGCGGCTTTCCGTGGCCTTGCGAGACAAGACGATGGACATCATCGAGCGCGACCACGCCAGGTTTCAGGAAACTGCGCAATTGGCCTTCAGTGACAAGTATGGTGCAGGCTCCCGCACCACGGCGGTCCTGATAAATCAGAACAAACGCATGCGCTTCGAAGGCTTTGCAGATGGCTATAGCCGCAACACGCCGCAGCGGACCTGGTCAGTGGCAAAGAGCATTGCCGCGACCTTTGTCGGTATGGCTGTCATGGACGACGCAGCGGATGCTGCTCAAAGTGCGGGGCTGGGAGAGGGCGAAGATGACCCTCGGTCTGCGATTACTATCGACCACGCGCTCCGCATGGCGACCGGACGCTATTCAGACACTGCAGGCAATCGCACCGACCCGCTTTACTGGGGCGGCACGACAGTGGATGAGCGCGCGCGCAATTGGCCGATTGTTCACAAGCCGGGAACGGTGTTTCGCTATGCGAACAATGATACGCTGATGGCGATTGAACCGATCCAGAAGTGGATCGACGACAAGAAACCTGATGAGCTCGCCGAGCAGCTCGGCATGTTTGATACGTCGATTGAGAGGGACTGGCAGGGAAATTATGTCCTTTCCAGCCAGGTCTGGGCATCCGGGGCAGATCTCATGTCCTTGGGCCAGCTATACCTCAACAATGGTGTGTGGAACGGCGAACGGCTGCTCCCTGAAAACTGGGTCGAATACGTCTCCACCCCGTCCGGCCCTCAACCGGAAGGCACCGACTGGGGATACGGCGCTGGTTGGTGGACGTTCCAGCTTACCAGAGGGCAATGCATTTGAGGGCATCCCTGACGACGCCTTTGCTGCGCGCGGCAATCGCGGGCAATATGTTGTCGTTGTGCCAAGCCGCAATGTCGTGATCGTGCGCCGGGGGGAGGATATGGTCGGCACGCGCTTTGATATTGCCGCTTTTACACGCGATGTGCTTGCCGCCTTGGATTGATCCACCGAGGGCAGAAAGTGCAATATTCAGATAAGTCGGCACAAACCTGAACAATCGCTGCAAAGGTCAGTCAGGCTTAGACAATAGCGAATCATCCATAAGGGGTTTGTAGCCGGGACACCCCCGTTTCGGCGCAACCCGAGGATGAGACCCTATGACGAAATTGACCAAGATGTTGGCCAAGGGCACGCTCGGGACCGTCGCCGCAGGTGCGATGGCCCTGGCAACAGCAGCTCCGGCGCAAGCGCGCGACTATGACAACAAAATTGATGCTGGCGATGTGATCGCCGGCGCACTGATCATCGGCGGGATCGCCGCAGTGGCAGGGGCCTTTGACAAGAAGGACCGTTACAAACAGCGCGATTACCGTGACCGCCGCTATCGCGGGGACCGGAGCCGTGGCTACAACAATGGCTACAACCACCGCGCCAGCTACAACCGCGGCAACCCGCGCCGCGCTGTCGAGCGCTGTGTCCGCACCGCAGAGCGTCAGGCACGCCGTTTCGGAGGCTTCCGCTACGCTGATGTGACCGACATTCGGGACGTTGAACGCACCCGCTATGGCTTTCGGGTTAAGGGCCGCATCGTGGTCGAAGGCGGACGCGGCTATGGCCGGGGTTACTCAGATCGGGGCAGGTTCACCTGCTTTGTAGAGCGCGGCAACCGTCCGCAGGTCAACTTCCGCAAAATTCGCGGACTGCGTTGATCGCCTGAAGATTGAATAACACGAACCTACCCACCGTATGGGCGGTTCAGGCAAGTGTAAGCCTGGGCCGCCTATACGCGTATCCAGATCAGAGCGATTGGTGGCACGCTCATCCGCAACAGGAGGGACCCCAATGGCCCATTTGAAATCACTTGGCGTGCTGGCCGGTATGGCCGCCGCAAGCGCACTGGCAGCAACGCCAGCGAGCGCCGCTGAACTGCCGAGCAGCCCAGCATCAACCAGTCTGACAAGCGGGGCGTTTTCCAGCGCTCCTGCGTTCGACCTTTTTACCCCAGAGGCAGAGACGGTGGAGCATCACCGCTATCGCCGGTATCGCGGCTATCGCCGTGGGTACCGCCGTCATCGCCGTGTTGGTGTGGGTGACCTTATTGCCGGAGCGGTGATTATCGGCGGGATCGCCGCGATTGCTAACTCGACTTCTCGCAAGAACGAACGCCGCAATCGCGACCGCGACTACGACCGCCGGGACCGTGACTATGACAACCGTGATCGCCGCCGGGGCGACAGCCGCTATGAAGGCGGCTCTGGCATCGACAACGCCGTCTCACGCTGTGTGAACCAGATTGAGCGCGATGTGCGGGTGGAAGGCGTGGATAGCGTTGACCGCACGGGCGAGGGCTGGCGTGTAACCGGCTCGCTCTACAATGGCGAACGTTTCACATGCCAGATCGGCAATGATGGCCGGGTCAGCAATGTTGACTTTGGCGGCGGTTTCTCCGGCGCTTCTGCAACGGACGCAGAAGACCGCCAGCTGAGCGATGATCGCTACACTGAGGCACGCCGCACGCGCGGCATGTCGGAGCCTGACGGCCGCTATCAAGCCACCGTGGTGCGCCCTACGCCAGAGAGCTCAGCCCAGCCTGCCTATCCGGGCGGACCATTGCCGGGTGAGACCTTTGACGAGCGCGTAGATGGCGACATCGGCGGCTAAGCCTGAGCCAGGCGGTTAAGGACTGAAATTCAAGGGAAGGGGCGGGCTATTCCGCCCCTTTTTTCGTGGGGCTCTCGCGGTAGGACGGCAGCGAGATCTGCCACACGACCGCCGCCACACGCAGCGCATAGCCCGCCGCAAACGCAATGCCCCACACGGCAATATTGAGCAGGCCCAAATGCGGGGCGGCTAGCATTCCGGCTACTGTTAGAGAGGCGCTCAGCGCTGCTGCTGTGACGTATAGCTCTGGCCGCATGATCACCGATGGGCGGCCCGCCACGACATCGCGGATGATCCCGCCGACACAGCCGGTGATGATCCCCATCAGCGCAGCGGGCACGGGCGGAATGCCATAAGCGGTCGCCTTTGCCGCGCCCAGCACCGCATAGGCGGCGAGGCCAGCGCCGTCGGCGATATCGAACAATTTGCCTTCCCAGAACCGGGTCGGGGTGAACCAGGCGAACAATGCGGTGGCGAGGCAGATCGCCGCCACCCACGGGTCCGTGATCCAGAACACCGGCGCATCGATCAAGAGGTCGCGCACTGTGCCTCCACCAACGCCCGTGACCAGCGCGAAGAACGCCATGGTCACAAAGGTCTGGCGTTCCTTGGCAGCGATAACCGCGCCAGACAGAGCAAAGATCGCGATGCCGACGACATCGAGAATATCGAGAACCGGGGTGAGGATTTCCTCGTTCATGACTGCTGCTCCGCGTCCGCACTGCTGCGGGTTTTGCGCCTGCGAAACATCAGAATCGAGCCGAGCAGAGAGCCGATCAGGGCAAGCGCGGCGAACAAGATCAGTGTCGGGTGGCTGCTATCCTCCCGCTCTGACAGGTCCATGATGTGGAGGCCCCACATAAAATCGAACCAGCGCCACCAGCTGGTACGCACCGCCTCGATCTCGCCCGTGTCGCGCCCGATGTAGATATTTGCGCCATCCTCCAGCGCGACCTGCCACACGGGCATGGGACGGCGGAAATCGAACGGGACTTCATTGGCCTCGAAAAAGGTGACGCTGCGCACTTTATCTCCGCCGACGATACGCTTGGCCACTATTGCGCGGGCCTGGGCGCTGTCGAGCGGGGCAATGCGTTCACCGCTGGTCATATCGACCCGGGTCACAGCGCCATCGAGCGTAGTAAGGATCGCGACCGCGCGGCCATCCTGCATCACGGCGCGCATTTCCTTGAGCGCCGCCTCGCTCGTGGCAAGCTCGCTATCGGGCAGGATCAGGGGTTGTTCGGGCGTCTCAATGCGCAGGTGATTGCCGCGCACTTCCTCTATCGGCTTGGCGACCATGAACAGGCCGGTTGCGGTCCACATCACAATTGGCACGCCGACGAGCCAACCGAGCCACACATGCCACTTGGCAAACCGCTGCATCCAGGTTTTGCGGGTCATGCCAAGTCCTTTGTGGGCGAGATCTAACCGTGCAGAATGTCGCCTATGGCTTTGGCTGCGTGGATGCAATCGAGATCGGACCAGCGCGGCCCCATTACCTGCATTCCGCACGGCAAGGTAGTGCCGCGATCGGTGCCGGACCCGATAGGCAGGCAAGTTGCGGGCAGGTTGGGGAAGGTCGCAAGACCCGCCCATGTCAGGCCAGCGCCCGCAGGCATCTCCGCGCCATTGACGTGCAAGGTGGCATCGAAGATCGACCCATCTCGATGCGGCACGGCCAGCACCGGCGCGGGCGGGGCCAGCACAAAGTCATAGCTCTCAAACACGCGTTCCCACGCGATTTCATTGCGGGTTTGCGCGTCGAGCAGGTCAAACCAATCGGTCGCGCTCGCGCGTTTGCCATTGGGCGCAGGGGCGCCGCGCGCCATCGCGGTGTTGAGCATCCGCAGATAATCCGCCTGCTGCTGAGCAAGGTCGGGCAGCAGATCGCTGCTCCGGTCGATGCTCACACCAGCGGCCTCCAGAGCCGCGAGTGCAGCCTCCGTCGGCGCGCGCACGCTGTCGTCAATCGGGCTGTCGGGGAAATCGAGTACCGCTAGCAGACGGCACTGTTTCAGCGGCTTTCCGCTCTCGCGCAGCGGCATGGAGGCCCCAATCCGCATCAGCGCGGCAAGATCATCGGCATTGCGCGCCAATGGCCCGGCAATCGACAGCGCGCCATCATGCCCGTCTTTGCCCCTCATCGCCGGGTGATCGTGGCCATGCTTGGAGATCAGACCCCAGCTGCTCTTATGCCCCCAGACCCCGCAGAAATGCGCCGGTACGCGGACAGAGCCGCCAATGTCTGTGCCAAATTCGCAAGGCACCATTCCGCTGGCGACGGCGGCCGCAGACCCGCCGGAGGATCCGCCGGGCGAGCGCTCGTGATCATGCGGATTGTTGGTGCGGCCATAGACCGGGTTGTTCGATTGCCAATCGGTGAGATCGGGCGGGACGTTGCTTTTGCCAATAAAGATGGCGCCAGCGGCCTTGAGCTTCGCCACGAGCTTTGCATCGCGCGTGGCGATATTGTCCGCAAACTGCGTGTGGCCCCAGGAAGTCGGCAGGCCCGCAATGTCGAAGCTTTCCTTGATCGTCATCGGCACGCCAAACAGCGGCTGATAGTTCGGGTCGCCTTTTGGGCGCGGCGTCACCCCGTCAAGCGCGCGAGCAGCTTCACTAGCGCGCTCAAAATCCGGCACGGCCAACGCATTTACATGGCCATCAAAGTGCTCAATTCGGATGATCGCAGCGTCCACCGCTTCCGCCGGGCTCATTTCACCAGCACGAATAGCAGCAGCCGTTTCGAGCGCGCCGGGTTTGTCGGTCAGTGTTGGATAGGCCAAATGATCATCCCCTCACGCCCAGTTCTAGGGGCGAGAGGGGACAGGATCAATTGCCGTATTTATGCGGGCGCAAACTTGAATGATGAGGTGCGAGGAGGCTTACTTACCCAGGGATGCTTGAAGCAAGCCCATGCCGAGCTTGGCTGCTGAGCCACCGTTTAAGTTTGCAAGAACTACGACAGTGGTTTTGTTTTCCGGATTATGGCCAAGAAATGCATTGAACCCTTCAATCCCTCCACCATGCCAGATTAAGCGGCCATCCGGCGTGTCAGTGATCAAAAGACCCATTGCATATTTAGCGCCAGCGACCGCTTCGAACTCGCTGGGGGTCGTCAGTTGAGCAAGACTGGCCTCGGACAACACTTTGCCGCCAAACAGGCCGCGCTGCCATTTCCGCAAATCGCCCGTGGTCGAATAAAGCGCTCCGGCACCGGCTGGGATGGCCATGTTCACATATTCAGCGTTCACAATTCCGTCTTCGGAAGGCGAGTATCCCGCCGCACGCATCGGGAGGATCTCTGAGCTGCGATCAATACCTGTCGAGTCCATACCAAGCGGGACAAAAATGTTCGTCTTGACGAACTCCTGGTAGCTCGTTTTGCTCACTGTCTCGACGATCCTTGTGAGGATCACGAAATTTGAGTTGGAATAGCTCCATTGAGAACCGGGTTTGAAATCAAGCGGTAGATTGGAAAACATCGCGATCAATTCATCCTGCGAGGTGGGCAGGAATTTTTGAGTGCCAAACTCATCCAATGAAGTGACATTTGGCAAGCCGGACGTGTGTTGGAGTAAATTGCGGACCGTGATCCCGCTCCAAGTCGCGGGCGCATTAGCGATGTATTTGCCGATTGGATCGTCAACATTGATCAGTCCGCGTTCTTGCAAAAGCAAGATGGAAACGGCGGTGAATTGCTTCGTAACAGAGCCAATGCGAAAGCGTGTTTCACTGGTGTTGGCGATATCCCATTCCAGGTTTGCTGACCCCCACGCTTGGTTAAGCAGAACCTCATCTGACTTCGCGACGAGGACTGCACCCATATAGGCGCCGCTGTCCGCTTCTGGTTCGACCACAGCAGCCAGTTCTTCTGTGCTCTGCGCATGGGCGCCAGGACAAACTGCCGCGAGTGCCAGCGGGGCAAGGGATAGGTGTACTGCTCTAGTTAGTGATCGTGCAAACGTCATGCGGAGCTCCAGTGTGTTGGTGTATTACAATATCAACACACATAGCCTAATTCGGGAGCGACGCAAGAAGCTCAAACTTCTGGGTCACATATGGATGGGCTTGCCCGTTACGGCCATGGCGGCCTCTTTCACGGCCTCGGCGTGCGTCGGGTGCGCGTGGCAGGTGTAGGCTATGTCTTCTGACGTTGCGCCGAACTCCATCGCGACCGCAGCCTCCGCGATCATCGTTCCGGCCAGGCTGGCAACGATGTGCACGCCCAGCACGCGGTCTGTTTCGGCATCGGCGATGATCTTCACGAAGCCATCGGTGTCGCGGTTCGCCTTTGCACGGCTGTTCGCCATCATCGGGAACTTGCCGACTTTGACCGTGTGGCCTGCTTCTTTCGCATCTGCCTCCGTCATGCCGACATCGGCGAATTCTGGCATGGTGTAGACCACGCCCGGGATCACGTCGTGATTGATGATGCCAGTCTCGCCTGCGACGTTTTCTGCGCAGGCAATGCCTTCATCCTCGGCCTTGTGGGCGAGCATCGGGCCGGGGACACAGTCGCCGATGGCCCAAACGCCGTCCACTTTTGTGCGGAAGTCGTGGCCAACCTCGATCTGGCCGCGCTTGTTGGTTTCAATCCCGATCTTGTCGAGCGCCAGGCCTTCGGTGTTGGGCTGGCGTCCGATCGAGACAAGCACGTGGCTGGCTTTGATCGTTTGTTCGTCCCCTCCGGCGGATTTCTCCACGCTCAGCGTCACGCCCTTGGCGGTCGCCTTCGCGCCGGTGACCTTGTGGCTAAGCATCAGCTCCATGCCTTGTTTCTTGAAGATCTTGCCCGCTTCCTTGCGAACATCCGCGTCCATTCCAGGCAGCAGCTGGTCGAGGAATTCGATCACGGTGACCTTCGCGCCGAGGCGCCGCCAGACTGACCCAAGCTCAAGCCCGATTACGCCGCCGCCAATGACGACAAGGTGCTCTGGCACTTCTTCAAGCTCCAGCGCGCCGGTGCTGTCGACGATGCGTTTCGCAGCATTGTCGACCTCAACGCCGGGCAGGGGAGTGACCGAGGATCCGGTGGCGATGACGATGTCTTTTGCGGTGACGGTGTCTTTGCCAACTTTTACCGAATGCGCATCTTCAAACGCGGCGTGGCCCTTGATCCAGGTGACTTTGTTCTTCTTGAACAGGAATTCGATGCCGCCCGTGAGCTCACCCACGGCCTTGTCCTTCTCCGCCATCATCACGCCCAGATCGAGCTTTGGCTTGGCGGTGATGCCCCATTTGGCGAAGTGGCCTCCAGCGGCCTCGTCAAACAGCTCAGAGCCGTGAAGCAGCGCCTTTGACGGGATGCACCCGACGTTGAGGCAAGTGCCGCCCAGCGTCTCGCGGCTTTCAACGCAGGCCGTTTTCAGGCCCAGCTGCGCCGCGCGAATTGCGGCGACATAGCCGCCCGGTCCAGCGCCAATGACAAGGCAATCGTAGTCGTAATTCTCAGCCATCAGTAACTCCGCTCATCCTGAGCTTGTCGAAGGATTGTCCTTCACTTGGTGTCCGTTGCTCAAAAGTGGAGAGCAGGGCTTCGATAGGCTCAGCCCGAACGGATTAGTGTGCGTTGCGTCCCAATCAATCAGCATCCAACTTGGATACTTGATCGCTTCCTTGATGTTCCGTGCAGGCCTTAGCCTTCTGCGGCCACGCCCGTTTCGGCGATGCACGCGTCCATAATTTCTTTTGATTTAGCAGGAAGAGGGGCGAGTTCCATGCCCACCTCTTCGATGACTTTGCCAGCGCCGCAATCGCACACGGTCTTGGCGGTGTCTTCATCCGCGCCGGTGGCAACGGCGGACTTCACGCAGGATTCGACGAAGTTGGTGCGGAATGCCGCCTCTTGGTCTGCGTCTGAAGCACCGCAAGCGGTGAGTGTGACAGCCGAGGCGGCGATGATTGCAAATTTGATACGCATAAATTGTCCCTCCAAAACTCGTAAAACCAGTTCGTGCATTCGATCTAGATACTGGCCTTGGCTTCGCATTCGTTGGTGATGGATTTGAGCTCGTCTTGGTCGATCTCTGCACGCTCGCCGAACCCATCTGAAGGCAGGTCAGTTACCTCCACCATGCCATCGGCAACGCAGTTGCAGACGGTTTCTTTTTGTTCAGCAGACACGCTGCCGCCGATGTAGTTCATCGAACAAGAGCCATACATGCCCGTTCTGAAATGCTCTTCGATCTTCGCCTCAAGCTCTGGATCGCCGCCGCAAGCGGTGAGGGCAGTCGCGACCGCGCCAAGGATGAGAGTGGTGGTGAATTTCTTCATGTGCTTTTCCAATCGTGTGATGGAGTGACTTAGAGGTCGATCAGCATCCGGGTTGGATCTTCGATCGCTTCTTTGATGATTTTCAGCGCGGTCACAGCTTCGCGGCCATCGATCAGGCGGTGATCATAGCTGAGCGCGAGATACATCATCGGGCGGATGACAACCTCTCCGTTGATCGCGACCGGGCGGTCCTCGATCCGGTGCAGGCCGAGAACGGCGCCTTGCGGAGCGTTGATGATCGGCGTCGACATCAGCGATCCAAACACACCGCCATTGGAAATGGTGAAAGTGCCGCCGGTCATATCGGCCATGGTCAGCGTGCCTTCCTTGGCGCGCTTACCAAAGTCGGCGATGTCTTTCTCGATCCCGGCAAAGCCCTTCTTGTCGCAGTCGCGAACGACCGGGACGACCAGTCCATTGGGCGCGGAAACCGCGACAGAGATGTCGACATAGTCGTGATAAACGATCTCATCGCCTTCGATATACGCGTTGACCGATGGCACATCCTTCAGCGCGAGGCAGGCGGCCTTGGCGAAGAAACCCATGAAGCCGAGGCGGATATCGTGCTTCTTGGCGAACAGGTCCTTGTACTTGCTGCGCGCTTCGATGACTGCGCTCATGTCGCAATCGTTGAAGGTGGTGAGCAAAGCAGCGGTGTCCTGCGCGCCTTTCAAACGTTTTGCGATGGTCTGGCGCATCCGCGTCATCTTTACGCGTTCGTCATTGCGGCCAGCGCTTGGCGCGGCTGTACCAGCGGGCGCTGCAGCGGCCGGGGCAGGGGAGGCCGCTGGTGCAGGATCGCCCTTTGCCTTCGCCGCGGCAAGCACGTCTTCCTTGGTCAGGCGGCCGTCTTTGCCGGTGCCTTTGATGGTCGAGGGATCAACGCCGTGCTCCAGCACCGCGCGGCGGACCGCAGGGGAAAGCGTTTGCGCGGCGGCCTGCAGATCATCGGAGCCTTCCGCTTTGGCTGCTGGCGCCGGGGTGTCTGCCTTGGCTGCGGACGCAGGGGCGCTGGCTGTTGCACCCGCTTCGATCACCGCGAGGACCGCGCCAACTTCGACTGTGTCGCCGACGGCGGCTTTATGCTCGGTCAGGACACCTGCGATGGGCGAGGGCACATCAACGGCGACCTTATCGGTCTCTAGGCTGACAATCGGCTCGTCAGCGGCAACCGCGTCGCCGGGCTGTTTGAGCCATTCGCCAATAGTGCCTTCGGTGACGGATTCGCCGAGCGCTGGGACTGTAATATCTTGGGCCATAATGGGTTCCTTAGGCCTTTTTCTTGCTGGATTTACTGGATGAATTCGAAAGGCCGAGCGCATCTGCGATCAGCGCTTCTTGCTGCTCTGCATGGCGTTTGGCAAGGCCAGTGGCAGGCGATGCGGAGGCGTCACGCCCGGCATAGATTGGCCGCATGCCATCATGTCCGGCCGCGCTCAGCGATTCTTCGATCTGATTATCGACGAACAGCCATGCGCCATTGTTCTTGGGCTCTTCCTGGCACCAGACGACCTCTTGGAGATTGGTCATGCGCTTAAGCCGCACGGCCAGCGGATCGCCGGGGAAAGGATAGAGCTGCTCAATGCGGACGATCGACACGTCTTTGATCTTCGCTTTGTCGCGCGCCTCGATCAGGTCATAGGCGACCTTGCCAGAGCACAGGACCAGACGCTTGACCTTCTTGTCGTCAATCGCCGTCGTGTCCGACTTGATCCGCATGAAGTGGTGATCGCCGAGGAACTCCTCGCGCGGGCTCTTCGCCATCGGATGCCGCAGCAGGCTCTTTGGCGTCATAATCACCATCGGCTTGCGGAACGGGCGCAGCATCTGACGGCGCAGAACATGAAAATAGTTCGCGCGGCGTGGTGATGTTGCAGACCTGGATATTGTCGTTCGCGCACAATTGCAGGAAGCGCTCGAGCCGGGCGGAGCTGTGCTCGGGACCCTGGCCCTCATATCCATGCGGCAACAGCATGACGAGACCGTTAGCGCGCAGCCATTTGGCCTCGCCGCTGACGATGTACTGATCGATCATGATCTGCGCGCCATTGGCAAAATCGCCAAATTGCGCCTCCCACAGGACCAGTGATTTCGGGTCAGCCATGGCAAAGCCATATTCAAACCCGAGCACGCCGTATTCGGACAAGGTGCTGTCATACACCTCGAACTTGCCATGCGGCAGAGTGGTAAGCGGGATGTATTTGCGCTCGGTCTTTTGATCGACCCAAACCGCGTGACGCTGGCTAAAGGTGCCGCGCCCGGAGTCTTGGCCAGACAGGCGCACGCCATATCCGCCCATCACCAGGCTGCCAAAGGCAAGCGCCTCTGCGGTGGCCCAGTCAAAGCCTTCGCCGGTGCTGAACATTTCGCCTTTGGCCTTGAGCACGCGGCCCAAGGTCTTGTGAATGTCGAGATCGTCCGGCACTTCGGTCAGAATGCGGCCAAGGCTATCGAATTGCTTCGGCTCAATCGCGGTTTCAACGTTGCGCCGCGCGGATTCTGGATCGACCGGCTTGTTGAGACCGGCCCAGCGGCCCGCGAACCAATCCGCCTCATTCGGCTTATAGCTTTTCGAAGCCTCAAATTCCTCGTCGAGCTCAGCGACAAAGTCGTCCTGCAATTGCTTCAAGGTATCGGCCTCGATCACGCCTTGCTCGCTCAAACGCTCAGCATAAATCGCGCTGACTTTCGGGTGAGTGCGGATCGCATCATACATCAGCGGCTGAGTGAACTTCGGCTCATCGCCTTCATTGTGGCCAAACCGGCGATAGCACCACATGTCGATCACAACGTCGCGCTTAAAGGTCTGGCGATATTCGACCGCCAGCTTGCATGCAAAGGTCACCGCCTCGGGATCATCGCCATTCACGTGCAGGATCGGCGCCATCACGCCCTTCGCCACATCCGATGGATAGGGCGAGCTGCGCGCGAAGCGCGGCGAGGTTGTAAAGCCGATCTGGTTGTTGATGATAAAGTGCAGGCAGCCGCCCGTGTCATAGCCGTTTACGCCTGATAGGCTGAGGCTTTCCCACACCACGCCTTGCCCAGCGAACGCGGCGTCACCGTGGATGAGGACAGGGAGAACCTGATCCTTCTTGTCCAGATCGTCGCGGATCGCCTGCTGCGCGCGGACCTTGCCCAGCACAACCGGATTGACCGTTTCAAGGTGCGATGGGTTGGGGACGAGCGACATGTGCACGTCGATCCCGTCAAAGCTGCGGTCGGTGCTGGTGCCGAGGTGGTATTTCACATCGCCAGAGCCGCCAACGTCCTCTGGATTGGCAGAGCCGCCGGAGAATTCGTGAAAGATGACCTTGTATGGCTTAGCCATAACGTTCGCGAGCACATTAAGCCGCCCGCGGTGCGCCATGCCGTAGATGATCTCGCGCACGCCGGAGCTGCCGCCATGCTTGATCACCGCCTCCAGGGCCGGGATCATGCTCTCGCCGCCGTCCAGGCCAAAGCGCTTGGTGCCGACATATTTCTTGCCGAGGAACGCTTCATATTGCTCGCCGCGAACCACCGCGGCCAGAATGGCTCGCTTGCCCTCTGGCGTGAACTGGATCGTCTCGCCGGGGCTTTCAAACTTGTCCTGCAGGAACCGCCGCTCTTCGGTGTCGGCGATGTGCATGTATTCTAGGCCTACCTTACCGCAATAGGTCGCGCGCAAAGTGTTGTAGAGCTCGCGCACGCTGGTCCATTCCAGACCGAGCACGCCGCCGACATAGACCTGAGCGTCTTCCTTGCCCGCAAGGCCGTGGAATTCGAGTGTGAGGTCAGCTGGCACATCGCGGTGTGAGAGACCGAGCGGATCAAGATCCGCTGCCATATGGCCGCGCACCCGGTAAAGCCGCACCAAAGTCATGGCTGCAATCGAAAGGCTCGCAGCCTCTTCAATCGCTGCTGGATCCAGCGCTTTGCCAGCCTTCTTTGCGGCTTTTTCAACCGCCAGCTTCATAACCGTCGGGTCAAGCGCCTGCGTCAGATCATCGGCATCCTCGCCGCCGCTCAGCGGCCAGCGCGCATTGCCCCAGGAAGGGCCGGGCTGCGGGCCTTCCTGATCGATCATCTCGGGGACGAAATTTGGGGTCTCTTGATTCATCGGACTATCCCGTGGGGAGGAGAGATAGGTCCCCGCCTGCGCGGGGACTCAGCTCATTAAAGTAAGGCTCAGGCCATTTCCTTGAGCATTGCATCCAAAGTGGTGCCGAGCTCAGATGGTGAAGGCGATACACGGATGCCTGCGGCTTCCATCGCGGCGATCTTGTCATCTGCGCCGCCTTTGCCGCCAGACACAATCGCGCCGGCGTGGCCCATGCGGCGTCCGGGAGGCGCCGTGCGGCCAGCGATAAAGCCAACGGTTGGCTTGCTGCGGCCCTTGGCGGCTTCTGCCTTCAGGAATTCGGCCGCTTCTTCTTCGGCGCTGCCGCCGATCTCGCCGATCATGATGATCGACTTGGTTTCTTCATCGTCCAGGAACAGGTCGAGCACGTCGATAAAGTTGGTTCCATTGACCGGGTCCCCGCCAATGCCGACCGCCGTGGTCTGGCCCAGTCCGACCATCGTGGTCTGGTGCACGGCTTCGTAAGTGAGCGTGCCAGAGCGTGAGACCACGCCAACGCTGCCCTTTTGGAAAATGCTGCCCGGCATAATGCCGATCTTGCATTCGCCTGGTGTCAGAACGCCGGGGCAGTTCGGGCCGATCAGGCGCGATTTTGAGCCTTCGAGCGCAGCCTTGACCTTCACCATGTCGAGCACAGGAATGCCCTCGGTGATGGCAATGATCAGCTCAACCTCGGCGTCAATCGCCTCGCAAATGGCATCGCCAGCGAAGGGCGGCGGCACATAGATGCAAGATGCGGTCGCGCCGGTTTCAGCCTTTGCCTCGCGCACAGTGTTGAAATTGGGCAGGCCGATATGCGTCGTGCCGCCTTTGCCGGGCGTAACGCCCGCAACCATTTGCGTGCCGTAATCCAGCGCCTGCTGGGTGTGGAATGTACCGGTGTCCCCGGTCATGCCTTGAGTGATGACTTTGGTGTCTTTGTTAACGAGGATGGACATTATTCTACAACTCCTACGGTATCTGATTTGAGGGCTACGCCATCGAATTTGAAAATGTCCGCCAATTGGCTGCCTGGCGGAATGAAGAACACTTGGAAGCTGTCATGGGCAGCTTGCGTGCCCGGCTCCCAATCGGTGATTTGAACGCCGTTTTGGTCGATTGTTTTGGTCGGCTCGCGGTTGAGCCATTCGGCTACCGTCTCTGGCGGTATCGCCCGTGTTTCGCCCATATCGAACAGGCGGCAGGCGCTGACACGTGTGCGGTCTATCTCCACTTCAGATAGGACCACGTACAGCTCTTCGCCGCCGACAGTCTTCTTAAAGACCTGCATTTCGCTCATGGTGCCGCCCGCCTCGGTGACGGCCGATCCGCCAGTTTCCTGGGCGAAGGCCAGAAACATAACGAGCTGCGTGGGGGCAAAAGCGGAACCTTCTTGCCAATCCGCTGCGGTCAGCGACGCTGCGGTCGCCGCTTGGTTTTCAACCGAACCGCAGCCTTCGCGAAAGGCATTGAGCACGTCGATTGCTGGGTATGAGCTATCGACGGTGGCAATTTCGGCATCGCCAAGCCTTGTAATATCCACTCGAAGCACGGATGGTGATTGATTGCGGCCTCTCGTGTCAGCGGGGAACATTCGTGCTGCCAAGAGGGTGCTGATTCCGCCGTTTTTTCTCTCCAAGCGGGCGCGCTGCTGCCAGTGCCGCTTGCATTGTCGGCCTGCCGTCCTACAAAAGCACTCAGGGCGCTAGTCGAGAATTCGCGTGTTTCACCAATGTCATGCAAGCGGCAATAGGCATAGCGCTTACCTGACAAATGTGTGCCCTCAACCGCCTCAATCCGCAGTGTCTCCCCGGCAAGCTCGCCCGTGAAATAGGCGGTCTTGCGGTTTTCAAGCGGTACATCGAAGCCGTCATTGCGGTCTATAACCTGCGCCAAGAGTGCGTCTTCCGATAGCTCAACTGGGGTAAACCCGGCGGCAGAGAGAGCCTCGGTCGTTTGTTGCCAGGATACCAGATTGCCGCAAGCCGATTGAACGCCCGATACCACCGCCACGATTGGGTAGCCATCGTCGCTCGGCGCGGTGTCCGCATGACCTAGATGCGCAACCGCTGGTGTCGCTGCTGCGAGAGCCATCAAAGGGAGAAGGACGCGCTTCATGGGGTGTCGCTGACCTCTGCCGAATTGGCCTTCATCCGCGCGCGAACGAGCACGACGGCGGAGATGATCATGCTGGCAATGCACCCAGCCCACATTGGGACGAGCGGAATGAGGATGAACGCGTGCGGGCCCAATCCAACGAAGGCCAAACCGGCCATCGACAAGACGAGCACCGCAGCGATCGCAATCAGGGCCGACTTCGCATTCATAGAGCGCAGGATAACCAGCCCCAGCACGATCGGCGCAGCGGCAAAGCCGAGCATGAACAGGGTGATCCCCAAGTCGTCAAATTCTATCATACCCGGGCTTCCAAATCAGTAGCCAAAGCCAAACGCGTAGCGCCAAACGCCGTCACTGCAACGGTCGCTGTAGAGGCTGGTGAGGAGAGACGACGTAGGCGCATCAGCGCGTTAGCTCAGCGAGCTATCCAGACCCTTACACGCATCAAGCAGTTCTTCGACCGCATCCACGCTCACTTGGAAGCCTGCCTTCGCGGTTTCGTCGAGTTCGATCTCAACGATCTTCTCAACGCCGTTGGCGCCGATCACAATCGGCACGCCAACATACAAGCCGTCAACGCCGTATTGCCCTTCGAGATAGGCTGCGCATGGCAGAACGCGCTTCTTATCCTTGAGATAGGCCTCGGCCATTTGGATCGCGCTGGTCGCCGGGGCGTAATAGGCAGAGCCATTGCCGAGCAGGCCGACGATCTCGCCGCCGCCCTTGCGGGTGCGGTCGACGATGGCGTCCATCTTCTCTTGCGTGGACCAGCCCATCTTGATGAGGTCCGGCACAGGAATGCCCGCAACGGTCGAATATTCGAGGATCGGAACCATGGTGTCGCCGTGGCCGCCCAGCACAAATGCGGTGACGTCTTCCATCGACACATCAAATTCGTCAGCGAGGAAGTGACGGAAGCGAGCGCTGTCGAGCACGCCCGCCATGCCGACCACTTTGTTGTGCGGCAGGCCAGAAAATTCGCGCAGCGCCCAAACCATCGCATCAAGCGGGTTGGTGATACAGATCACGAATGCGTTGGGGCAGTTGGCTTTGATGCCTTCGCCAACAGCTTTCATCACTTTCAAGTTGATGCCGAGCAGATCGTCGCGGCTCATCCCCGGCTTGCGCGGGACGCCAGCGGTCACGATTACAACATCGCTGCCCGCGATATCGGCGTAGTCGGTGGTGCCTTTGAGGTTTGCATCGAAACCCTCGACAGGGCCGGATTGCGACAGATCGAGCGCTTTGCCCGCTGGCATGCCCTCGGCGATGTCAAACAGGACGACGTCGCCCATTTCTTTCATCGCTGCGAGGTGGGCGAGAGTGCCGCCGATCATTCCAGCGCCGACGAGTGCGATCTTATTGCGTGCCATGTTCTTGCAAAAACCCTTCTGTAGATATCGGCGGGACGAAAGCTAAGGTGTTGCATATGTGATGCGCAGCGACCGTCCCGAGCAGCTGATACATCTGCATTTCGTAAGATGGATTAAGCCTGCGGATAGGGGATTGCAACCGGCAAAGGCCTTGATGTCGCAACTATTTTCGCAAATAGTTCGCAGTAGCGATAAGCTGTGAATAACCAGCGTGGCGCGCGCGCTTTTGCGATGCTTCACGAGTGTCTAAGTCGCTCGGGATGCGCGGTAGAATGCAAATCGCAGCGCTAGTCGCTGTGCGATCAGCTGTCTTTCAGGGAAAGGGCGTAGTGAAAACCGCCTGTTCGGCGCAGCGTTCGCGGCTCGGGCTAGCCGGTGATGCGTTTGCCCGCGAGCGGGGCTTCGCCTTCGCGCTCTTGCTCCAGCAGCATGGCGGCGAGATAGTCGGGCACGGCGCGGCTGAAATAGAAGCCTTGGCCCATATTACACCCGGCGGCGCGAACGGCCTGTACCTGTTCAATGGTCTCCAGACCCTCGGCCACGATGTCCATTCCCAGGGTTGAGCCCATTTCGGCCACAGCCCGGATAATCGCATCGCTTTTCTGCCCGACATTGGGGCCAGAGACGAAGCTGCGATCGACCTTAATTTTCTTGAACGGGAATGAGTTGATATAGCCGAGCGAGGAATAGCCCGTGCCAAAATCATCGAGAGCAAAGCGGACGCCAAGTGACGACAATTCCTGGATGAAATTGCCGGTAGCGTGATTGTCTTCGACAAACAGGCTTTCGGTCACTTCCAGCTCTAGCCGGGCAGGATCAAGGCCTGCTTCACGCAGAGCGTTGCGGATTGCCAATGCCGCGCCCGGTGCGCGGATCTGCAATGGCGACAGGTTGACCGCGAGAGAGATATCCTCGGGCCACTGCGCGGCGGTGCGCGCGGCCTGCGCCGTGATCCAATTGCCCAAGGTGACAATAACGCCGGTTTCTTCGGCCACGGGGATGAACTCGTCAGGGCGCAGCTCGCCCTTTTCCGGGTGGAACCAGCGGATGAGAGCTTCAAACGCGCGGATTTTGCCGGTCTCCAGATCGATGATCGGCTGGTAGAAGATCGAGAGCTCGTCGCGTTGCAGCGCGGTGCGCAGCTCGTCTTCAATTTCCCGTCGGCGCACAAGGTCGCGGGTCATAGATTGGTCGAAGAATTGCGTCTGCGAGCGGCCGCCCACTTTCGCATGATAGAGAGCAAGGTCGGCGCATTGCATCAGGCTGTCCGCATCTGCGCCATCATCCGGCAGCAGGGCAACACCCACCGAGGCGCGCACTTCCAGGCGGTCGCCATCAACGCGCACGGGGCGCATGATCTCTGCGTGGATTTCGCTGGCGAGCCGCTCCGCATCCAAACGGCTGTCGACCGGGCAGAAGACAATGAACTCATCCCCGCCAAAGCGCGATACGGTGGCCAGGTCAGGCGACACTTCGCGCAGGCGGCTGGCAACTTCGGTCAAAACCCGGTCCCCGATTGGGTGGCCGAGCAGGTCGTTCACTTCCTTAAACCGGTCGAGATCGACCCAGAACAGCGCAAGCCGCGTGTCCTCATTCACCGTCATCATGGTTTCAACCATCGCGTGATTGAGCCCGGCACGGTTGGCGAGACCCGTCACCACATCGGTGCGGGCGAGGACTTGCATTTTGTCAGCAAGCTTTGCGCTTGTTTCGGCCGCGGCGATGGAATCGCGCAGCACCTTGAAAACGTTGAATGTGATCGACATCATCGCCGGGATCAGCAGGCAGATGTTGATGAACAGGGCAAGAAAGGCGATCGTGCCAGCGTGGAGCGATACGGCCATGATTGGCGCGCAAACCAGCGCCAATTGCCCCAAGGCGATGGTGGGGCGGCCCGCATTTCGGGCGCAGATACCCACGCCGTAACACAGCGCATTGGCCACCATCAGCACTTCGACCTCAGCGCTCGCCTCAAACCAGATCGTGAGCGAGGCGATGAGGCCGATGGTGAAGGCGTAGCTGAACGCGCCGATTTCATAGATCAGCTCTAGGCTGCGCGTGCTGGCGCCGTTCTCGTCGGCGGACAGGCCGAGGGCGGCAACGACCCTGGCAATCGCGATCACGGTCAGAATAGCGCAGCCGATGTAGAGAATTTTGAGATCGGCAACCCATGCGGCCACCGCCGTACAGGCGATGCCATTGATCGCGCCGATCGCGAGGCTGCCGGGCTGAGTGTAGAGCGTCTTAACCAGCGTCCGCCGAACGCGCTCAGACAAAGTGTCTGAACTTTCCTGCACGCGCATGGCTGCACGGATTTTGGAAAGAGGGCTGGCTTTGCCTGACATAGGTATGGGCTAGCCCAAATTGGTCAAGGCAAGGTTAACACTCTACTTACCAAAAATAAATCGCTTGAACACAGTGATTTAGGAGGCGGGATTGAGCTCCGAAACGCCAGATGGCGCGCCCTCTTGCTGGTCGAGCTCCGCCGCGAGGCGGCGATCCAGCGTGCGCGTGATGCTCAGCCACCAGTCATAGGCCTGGCGATCGCCAGCGAAAAATGCCTCTTGCGCTTGGGCCCGCGCGGCGCGTGCAGCGCCCAGACCGTGTTCGGCAAAATGACGCAGCGAAGCTTTGAAGATCTCTTCGCCCGGAGCCTGATTTCCGTTGTCATTGGCAGGCGCAGCTGTGCGCTCGCTGCGCGCCAAAGCGCGGGCAACGGGCGAACAATTGGGGGTGCGCGCTGCGGCGAAATGAATGGTCATTCGGGCAAATTCCGTCCTGTTGGCACTTGTCGGCGCGCTGTCGATCCCGGCGCGCTTCAAGTTTGATCACGAGGACGGTTCTAAAGGCGAAGGCGCTAAAGCTGCGTGTGAAGATAAGGTTTCCGGCGTGTTAACTTGCGCATAGGTGAAATGAAATTGCGCGGGCATATCGCGCGCAATTGGCAGCGCAAAAGCCGTTATTTGCCCGGAGTTTGCGGGGCAGCCTCAATAGCTTCTGCCGAAATGCCGATACGCTCTGCGGCGAGGCGTTCCGCCTCTTGCGCGGCCAACGCAGCGCCTGCGCTGTCTTTCCATTGGCCCGCGTTGGAATAGGGCGCTTTCACTTGCCCTGCGCCGCGCAGGTTCTGATCCGCCAGCGCGGCGTCAGGTGTGGAAGGCTTAGCATTTGCTGCAGCGTTGGCCGCTCGGCCCGGCGTAAAGGTTGCGCGTGTCCCGCCGTGCGGGGCGGGCACGGCGCTCACTGCTGCTGGCTCAATGCGCGGGGCGGCGCTCGGCGCGCGTGGAGCGGCTCCAGAGGTGCTCACACCCGGCTCATAGCCAGCGTAACTTTGTGTGAAAGCGCTTTTCTTTCCTGCACTTCCGCGGTTTTTGTAGAAACGGTGCGCGCCGATGGTTCCGACGTGATCAAGCGAGCTTGCCCAGTACGGATTGACCCAGAGCGTGTGGTAATGGGTCGCGTGGCCGATTGGGGCGTAGACGCTGCCGGAAAGGGCCTCTGACGCGATCCGGCGCGCGCGGGCCATGCCATTGGCGCTCGGCGTGCGGCGCATGCTGCCATCGCAGGTGAAGGAGAATTGGCAGCCGGTTGAACGCTGCGAACCTTCGAACACCACGCCGCAAACGCTGGCGGGCCAGCTGGTGTGGGCGACGCGGTTCAGAACGACCTGAGCAACGGCGCGTTGACCCGCTTCGCTCTCGCTTGCTGCCTCGTAATAAATGGCCCGGGCGAGGCAGGTCTGCGCGCGCGATTGACTGGCGCCGCCCGCGAAGCTCGCAAATGGGCTGGCGGCGGGACCGACATTGATGAGCTCGCCCAGTTCCCGGCCATCCGCGCTGGTGTCGAGCGGATCAGTGCTGGGCAAAGCGACCAGAGCCTCGCTGGGCGGATCGGCGAGATAGTAGAACGCAGAGCCAGGGAAGCTGCCGCCGGGCGTCTCAAACGGCATTACCGGCACATTTTCATAGGCGATGTAGGGCGCGTCGCTGCCATCCCTCGGCGCATCGCCCGCAATCGCGCCAAAATCGCCGGGGGCCGCCATGGCCGGCACAGCAATCGCTGCGATCAGCACCATCAGACGGCGCTTCATCGGCAATTTGGGCGCGGGCAAGGGCGGCTCACCGCCGGAACGGTCCGGCAGGCAAATCGGCTTTTGCCGGTCAGAGGATTTAAAAAGGGTCCACATGATGCGCGGTGCTGGATTTAGGGCGCGCGCCGGAAATTAGCGATCTGAGGAAATCCACCGTCCCGAAACCGAACACATTGTTAACCCGGATTAACCCCTGGCTTGGGATGGAGTTTCCGGCGCATCTTGCAGCCATGCGTAGAGCCGCCTATCCCATTGCAAAAGAGGGATAAGGATCAGAATCTTGGGTGGGAATGCGCAGGTCCTTGTGACCGCAGGAAAGGCTTGGTCAGCGGCGGTATTGCTCGCCCTTACTGCCGCCTGCAGCGCGCCTGAAGCACCCTCGGATGGTGGCTCAAACGGCCCGCTGAATATGCCCGAGCTGGCGAGCGCAAACCCCTCTTTTGTAAGCCTAAACCCATGTGTTGACGCGATCCTGATCGAGGTCGCCAACCCGGAGCAAATCCTGGCGCTGTCGCATTACAGCCTTGATCCAAACTCCAGCTCCATTGATCCAGCCCGTGCGCGCGAGTTTGCGGTAACCGGCGGGACGGTGGAGGAGGTTGCGGCGCTTAGTCCCGATATGGTGCTGGCGAGCGAGTTTATCGCTCCGCCGAGCCGGGCCGCGCTCACCGATCTGGGCTTTCCGATTGAGCCGTTTGGCATCGCCTCAGACCCGGAGCAGAGCTTTGCGCAGATTGCGCGGCTCGCTGAGCTGGCCGGGCATCCCCAGCGCGGGGAAGAGCTGATCGCGAGGATCAAGCGCGCTTTGGCTGATGCTGCGCCTCCGACCGGCTTTGACGCGGCTTCTGCGGTTCTGTGGCAACCGGGCCAGATTGTGCCGGGCGAGGCCACTTTGGTCAGCCATCTGATGCGCGAGACCGGCTTTTCCAATCACAGCGCCGCGCGGGGCTTTGGCCAAGCGGACTATGTCTCTTTGGAGGGGTTGCTGTCCGATCCACCACAGCTGGTTCTGGTCGCGGGAAGCAGCGCGGGGCAGACGCATCCTTTGCTGAAAGAGCTTACCAGCACTCAGGTGGAAACCTTTGATCCAAAGCTACTTTATTGCGCCGGGCCGACGATCATCCAGGCCGCTGAGCGGCTGAGTGAGATCCGCGAAAACCTGCCCAGCAAGGCCTATCAGTGAACATCGCGGCGCACCGGGCATCCTTGATCTTTGGCGGGCTTTTGGTGCTCGCATTGCCGCTTTCCCTACTGGCGGGGCGGGTCTGGATTGATCCGTTTGCGGTTACAGAGACGGGCAGCAATGCGGCGCTGATCCTGATGGAGCTGCGCCTGCCGCGTGGGCTGCTGGCGATTGCGATTGGCGCAGGTCTGGGCGCTGCGGGTGCGGCGATGCAGGGCTATTTGCGCAATCCGCTGGCCGATCCCGGACTGTTTGGCATTGCGCCGATGGCCGCGCTTGGCGCGGTCGCGAGCTTCTGGTTCGGGGCGGTGCTGCCCGGCGCATTGGCGTCATGGACACTTCCCGTCTTTGCGCTGATCGGAGCGGGCGCGGGCATGGCTCTGCTCGCGCTAATCGCCGGCAGGACGCCATCGGGTCGCGGCGGCGGCCTCGCGCTGTTCACCCTCGCAGGCCTAATGATCGCAAGCCTTGCTGGCGCTGTGACGGCGCTCGCTATTACGCTTGCGCCCAATCCGTTTACCCTGTCGGAGATTGTGCTGTGGCTCAACGGAGCGCTGACCGACCGGTCTTGGCGAGAGGTGATGATCGCAGGCCCGCTGATCGCGGTCGGCCTGATCGTGCTGTCCGCCGCCGCACGCTCGCTCGATGCGCTGACTTTGGGTGAGGATGCGGCGTGGAGCATGGGCGTCGATCCGCGTATGCTGTTGCGCCTGTTGGTGGTGGGCGTGGCGCTGACCGTCGGGGCAGGGGTCGCCGTGGCTGGGATCATCGGATTTGTCGGGCTGATCGTGCCGCATCTGGTGCGCCCGATGACGGACCGGATGCCATCCAGCGTCATTTTACCCAGCGCGCTCGCCGGAGCACTGTTGGTGCTGGTCGCGGATAGTGCGGTGCGCGTTCTGCCGCTGATTACAGAGCTGCGCCTGGGCATCGCGCTGTCTCTAATCGGTGCACCGTTCTTCCTGTGGCTGCTGCTGAAAATGCGCCGGGGGATGCTATGATTTTGCAGGCGCATGATCTCTCCGTCACCCGCGCAGGCGCGCTTGTGCTCGATGATATCGCCGCGACCTTGCTTCCGGGGCAGATCACTGCGATTTGCGGGCCGAATGGGGCGGGCAAGTCGAGCCTGATACTGACGCTCGCCGGATTGCTGCCTGCGGTGGCGGGCGGGGTCTCACTCGACAAGCGCGACATTGCCGCGCTGCATCCAAAGGACCGCGCAAAAGCTATCGGCTATCTGCCGCAATTCGCTGAAATCGCTTGGGATGTTGCGGTAGAGAACATTGTCGCACTGGGCCGGATGCCGCGCGGTGACGGGGGCAGTCAGCGCGGAGAGGACGCCATCGAGCGAGCCATCGAAGCGCTGGCGCTTGGCGATCTGCGCCGCCGCCCGGCCAGCAAATTGTCCGGCGGCGAGCAAGCGCGGGTCTTGCTCGCCAGAGTGCTCGCCGGAGAGCCGCAATGGATCCTGTCCGATGAGCCCTTGGCCGCGCTCGATCTGGCGCATCAGACCGCGCTGATCGGGCATTTCAAGGGCGCTGCGGCGGCGGGCAAGGGCGTGGTGCTGGTCGTGCATGATCTGGCCCAGGCGATGAACCATGCGGGCCGCGTGTTGGTGCTGGATCAAGGGCGGCTAGTCGCCGATGGCGCGCCGGAAGATGCGCTGACCAGCGAGACCATTGCCAAAAGCTGGGGCGTTCAAACCAAGTGGATCGGCGAGCCGGGGGCGAGGGCGCTGATCACCGCCTGAACTTCAGCTGCAATCCGGTTCAAGTCCCTGTCAGCAAAGCGTCTTTAGCAAACTGGTCATCAAAGCATTGTGCTGGGGAGTGGGTATGAAAAGGTTTCCAATTGCTTGTTGCGTCGCGGCGGTTTTGGCCGCTGCAGCCACTCCGGCCTATGCGTGCCTAGGCCTGCAGTTTGAGTCCGTGGTCTATCCTGTGATGGAGGAGAAACCGGAGAAAAACGACGGAGCCAAAGACGATGTCTTCAAAATCCGCTATTCCGGTGAGCGCACGGGGCGGCAAGATCGGTTATGGCCCAATTTCTACGTCGTTGAAGTGACGGAAGGCAAAATGAAGGGGCAAAAGCTCGCAATTCCGGCCCACGTCACCTCGTGCCATTCGGTCAATATCGAAGACGGCGCAGAGGGCTATGTCCTAGGTATCCTGCAAAAGACCGACCGTGACGGCGAAAAGCTCGACATTCCGATCCTTAGCACAGGCCTTAGCGGCACCGTGCGCAAGGGTTATGAATTCCCGCCGCGCAGCTGAGCACGCTGCTGGTTTCAGCCAACGTGACGCGCGTGCCTAGGCTCGGGCGACTCATCGCAGCTGCGAGGTGACTGACATTGGGTGTGGGAGCGGACGTTAGCGTTTCCAGCAAAGCGGGTATAAAACGAGAGACGGAGGCATGACGAGCGATGCTCCATCGAGTTTCTGGAGAGGGCGCAAAAATGGATTGGAATTCTGTTCGAGAGAAGATTAAGCGGCTCGGTCAGCGAGAATGGCCTGCTGAATGGGGGGCAGAAGAAGAGACAATAATCGGCGATTTTTATGGCTGGTGCCATCGCTATCGTCTGGAAGCGCCAATCGCGGCTGACGAGATCGCCACATTCGAGCGTCAACATAGCATTACTTTACCCGAGGACTACCGGCAATTCCTGACACAAGTGGGCAACGGTGGCGCGGGGCCGGACTATGGGATTCACTCGCTTGGTGAAGGTGAGGAGGAATCGCTTCCAGACACCGTGCTAAAGAACTTACCCGTAGAATTTGCACTCGATGAAGCATGGAACGAAACGAGCCTCCGTGAGAAGCCCGAAAGCTATTACAGCTACGAATTGTTGGCAGGCGCCATTCCCATTGCGACACAAGGGTGTGCGCTGGATTATTGGATGGTAGTCTCCGGCCCGCGAAGAGGCGAGATCTGGCTCGACAAACGCACAGATGGAGACGGCGTGGAGCCGGTTTGCGACGGTGACGGACGGCATATGACCTTTGGGCTATGGTATGCCTCTTGGCTTGAGGATGCCTGTATAAAACACGATATTATCTGAGCAATGACCGCTTCTGGGTCGTAAGCCGAAGATCGGCTGTTGGGAACGAGTGGTGAAAAATCGTTCTGGCAGGAAAGAGGATCAGTCAGTCACGATTGGGAACACGGTTCAAGTCGGCTGGAATCAGTACCTCGCCCAAAGCTCAGCTCAGGCGGTTTGCGCCGGGGCGTAAACCTCTGGCTCGCTGTCGATGGCGCACGGGCCGTTTTCTTCGCCGCATGTGAGCAGCTCAACGAATTTCTCCGCATTGATCGCAACGTCGTCTGGCCCGATTTGGTCAAACGGGTCTTCCAAATGGCTTTGGATGTTGTCGAGACCCGTCAGGATCACCGCGAACAGCACGGGCATCACATAGGTCAGGATGGGCGCTTCATATTCGATCGCCTGATGCGCGAAATAGGGGCCGTAAATGATTGGCAGAATGATGATGAAGAAATCGCTGAAGGCACTGAGCGTGCGCGGTGTGCGATATTGATAGATGTGCTTCACGCTTTCAAACGCGACGATCATCTTGGAAAGATATTGATTGCAGCGGCTGCATTCGCCCGAGGCCAGCCCCTCTGCCCGCATCCGCTTCACAAATTGCGACAGTTCTGAAAACGCGGCGTAGATCGCCTGTTCACGGGCAGGCATTTCTGAACGCTCGCCCTTAAACATATCGCGGCAGCCGGTCAGCAAACGCGCCAGCGCGCCCTCGAGATGCTTGATCCGGTCCTCATTTTCCTCTGGCAGCCAGTCGCGCGCGGCAAAATAGATCGCGCGGCCATGGGCCTTGATCGTGCCATAATCATCCAGCGCCGCCTCGCGCCGCTTGTAAGCATGGCCGATGGAGAACACGATTGGGAAAATCACTGCGGTCGAGATGATCGTCAGCGGGTAATCGGCAACCAGGTTCAGTTGCAGCGAAAACCAGGTGGCAAATACCGCAAGGATCGCGACGCCCAAGGTCTTCCAATTAACAATCAAACCAATTCTTGAAATACGTTCGAGCAGCACGAGCAGCCCCCTATTGTCCGTTTGTGGCGGACTTTAAAGGCAAGAGCTTGAAACAGGGTTAAGCGCAGGTTGAGGCGCGCCTATGGGCGGCGTGCTGCTGATTCCAGCCAATGTGACTCTTGTTTCCAACAGCGACTGACTGACCCTCTTTCCTGCCAGACCGGTTTTTTACCACTCGTTCCCAACCGCCGATCTTCGGCTTACGACCCATTGGTAGACGTTGGCTATCGGCCATGCATTGGCCAGAGGCAGACTGTCAGCGCTCTCCTCGTCCGGCGATGGCAAATGTGCCCGATTTTCGCCCGCGTGATGCAATTGAAGTAATTTCTCAGCAATCAAACCTCATCCAGAAGATGCGATGATATCCATGAAATTGCGCGCTGCTTCTCGCTCGGCTTCGTCCTCGAATGCAATGTCGAGGTCGGGCGCGGCATCCAGGGTGTGCAGCAGGCTCCAAAGGGCAAACCGTTTTCCGGAATCCTCTTCGAGGCCGAAATCGACCAGCATCCTTTCGGTCGCCATGGGGATAGCATCCACTTGCACCTGCCCTAAGTCTGTGGTGCCAAAATAGCGTTGCAACAGGTTTTCAATGTCCATCACTCGGGGCTAAACTTCTCGCGCGGGGATGCAAGTGTTCAATCAATTTGCGGCTTCTGCATCAAAGCCATTGGGCCTAGCGGTATGAATTGCTAGGGCGCGGCCATGCTTACAATTGATGATGTCACTGTTCGGCTGGGCGGCCGCCCAATCCTCGAACGCGCGAGTGCGGCCATTCCGCAAGGCGCGCGTGTTGGGCTGATTGGCCGAAATGGTGCGGGCAAATCGACCTTGATGAAAGCGCTTATCGGTGAGATCGAACCGGATGAAGGCGCGATCTCAAAATCATCAAAACTCAGCTTGGGCTATATCGCGCAAGATGCGCCGAGCGGATCGGTAACACCCGAAGAGCTCGTACTGGCCGCAGATGCCGAGCGCGCTCAGTTGCTGGCAGAATCTGAAACGTGCACCGACATGGACCGGCTTGGCGATGTGCATGATCGATTGCTCGCTATTGATGCGTATAGTGCGCCCTCGCGCGCGGCGCGTATTCTAATCGGGCTGGGCTTTGATGAAGAGATGCAGCGCCAGCCGCTCGACAGCTTCTCCGGCGGCTGGAAAATGCGGGCGGCGCTGGGCGCGCTGCTGTTTTCTGAACCTGACGTTCTGCTATTGGATGAGCCCTCGAACCACCTTGATTTAGAGGCGACGCTTTGGCTTGAGAACTTCCTCAAGAGTTATCCGGCAACATTGCTTGTGATCAGTCATGAACGCGATCTGCTAAACAAAGTTGTCGATCACATCTTGCATTTACAGGGCGGGAGATTGACCCTTTATCCCGGCGGATATGACAGCTTTGAAAAGCAGCGAGCCGAGCGCGCCGCACAGCTCGCATCGGCAAAAGCATCGCAGGATGCCCAGCGAGCAAGGCTGGAGGATTATGTCGCTCGCAACAGCGCCCGTGCGTCCACCGCAAAGCAAGCACAATCACGGGCCAAAATGCTCTCAAAGATGCAACCGATCGCAGCGCTTATAGAAGATCCCTCGCTCCGCTTTGATTTCCCCAACCCGGCGGAACTCAAGGCGCCGATGATCACAATGGATGCAGCAGCGGTTGGATATGAAGCCAATACGCCGATCCTCAAACACGTAAGCATGCGGATTGAGCCGGACGACCGGATCGCGCTGCTTGGGCGCAATGGCAATGGCAAGACCACCTTGGCCCGGCTGCTGGCGGCTCAACTGCCGCTAATGGAGGGTGAGGTTAACGCGCCTGGCAAAATGAAGGTCGGATATTTCACACAATATCAGGTCGAAGAATTGGCAGGCGATGAGACCCCGCTCGAACATATGAACCGCGCGATGGAGGGGCGGCCGCAATCCGCAATCCGCGAGCAATTGGGCCGCTTTGGATTTTCCGGCAATCGCGCAACAAACAAGGTTGGCAAGCTGTCAGGCGGCGAAAGGGCACGTCTCGCGCTGGCTCTGGTGACCCGTGATGCGCCGCATCTGCTGATCTTGGATGAGCCAACAAACCACTTGGATGTCGATGCGCGCGAAGCATTGGTGCAGGCGCTCAACGATTATTCCGGCGCTGTTATTCTGATTAGCCATGACCGGCACATGGTCGAACTCAGCGCGGATCGCCTGGTGCTCGTCGATCATGGAACTGCGAGAGAATATCGCCGGCAGCATGCAGGATTACATCGACTTCGTTTTGGGCCTCAATCAGCCGAAGAAAGACCCCGGCAGCAAGACGAAGAAAGCGGGTCGCGGCAAATCGGCCAAGGAACGCGCCGAGTTGAAAACGGTGAAGGCGGAGATCACTCGGCTGGATAAAGCCATGGCCAAATTGCAAGCGGAATGCGCCGAGGTTGACCGGGCCATGTCTGCACCTGCGAATGCATCACCTGGCGCGGCAAGCCAGTCGATCAGCGAGCTTTTGTCTAGGCGGGCGATACTAGCGGAACAGCTCGAAGAAGCAGAAGGCGAATGGCTTACCTTGAGCGAACGATTGGAGCAGATCGAGCAAGCGTAACGTACGATCAATCAAGCGAATGCCGTGACCAAAGGCGCGGCATGCCAAGCAATTTGTGGCAGAGAACGTAGCTACAAAACACGAAATTCACGAATGGGCCAGCAGGGGCAATGGGCGGTTTAGCCTCGAGCCAGCCTGAAAACAGCCGTTCCGCTTTCACCCCCAAAGACGGTCATTTTGCGGCTGAGGTGGATCACCCGAAATCAGACGCGCGCAAAGTTGGCTGAATTCAGCAGCAAGGGCGCGCCGTCTGCCTGAGCAAAACAAAACCCCCGGCGTGCGTTCGGCCTACCGGGGGTTTCGTGTTTCTGAGGTCTAGCCTGGTGGCTTATTCGCCGTCAGCCAGCCCGCGGCTTTCGATCATGTATTTCACGTCAGGTTCGCGCCCGGCAAATGTGCGATACATCTCAAAATAGTCCATCGTGCCGCCGCGGCTGAGCACGGTCTTGCGGTAGTGATCGCCGTTCTCACGGGTCAGGCCGCCATTGTCGATGAACCATGCACGCGAATCCTTGTCGAGCATTTCGGTCCACAAATAGCTGTAATAACCCGCAGAATAGCCCGCAGGTGAGCTAAAGATGTGGTTGAAATAGTTTGACCGGTAACGCGGCGGAACCAGATCAATCTCTAGGCCCAGCTCGCCGAGCGACTGACGCTCAAACGCATCGACTTTCTCTGGCGTGTCGATTGCGGCGGCTTCAGCGGGTGAGAGCGCGTGCCACTTCATATCGAGCAGCGCGGCGGCCACCACTTCGCCAAAGTCATAGCCTTGGTTGAACTTCGAGGCGGCTTGGATTTTCTCCACCAGCTCCATCGGGATGGTCTCGCCAGTCTCATAGTGCTTGGCGTAATTTTGCAGGACCTCTGGGTAGGTCGCCCACATCTCGTGAACTTGGCTGGGGTATTCGACGAAATCGCGCGCGGTCGCCGTGCCGGACAGGCTCTCATAACGCTGATCCGCGAAGAAGCCGTGCAATGCGTGGCCAAATTCGTGGAAGGTCGTCTCCACCCAGTCAAAGCTGACCAGTTGGACCTCGCCCTCGGCGGCCTTTGGAATGTTCAGCACGTTGTAGATCACCGGCTTGGTGTCCCACAAATCGCTCTGATCAACGAAGTTGCTCATCCATGCGCCGCCGCGCTTTGATGGGCGTTGGAACGGGTCAAAGTAGAACAGGCCAAGCTCGCTGCCATCGGCATCGAACACGGTGTAGACCCACACATCCGGGTGATAGACAGGCAGATCGGTGCGGCGCTCAAAGGTCAGGCCATAGAGCTTTTTAGACATGTAGAATACGCCGTCTTCCAGCACCTTGTCGAGCTGGAAGTAAGGCTTCACCGCGTCTTCATCAAAGGCGTATTGCTCCGCCTTCACCTTATTGGCGAAGCGGTACCAGTCCCATGGCTCAACCTCGAAATTGAGGCCATCAGCGGCGATCCGCTCGTTGAGGACGGCGGCTTCGCGGCGCTGCGTCGCGGCGAGGGCGGGGACCATTTGCTCCATGAAATCGAGCGCGGTCTTCGGCTGCTTCGCCATGCGGTCGTACATGGTGTAGCTGGCCCAATCAGGCTGGCCGAACAGAGCGGCCTTTTGCGCGCGCAATTCAGCGATCTTGGCGAGGATCATGCGGGTGTCATTCTCGCCGCCTTGGTCGGAGCGGTAAGCGCTGGCTTTAAACAGACGCTCGCGCACTTCGCGGTTTTCAAGCGCAGGCAGGGATGGCTGCTGCGTGGTGTTCTGCAAGGCGATGGCGAACTTGCCGTCCATGCCCTTTTCCTTCGCGAGCGCCGCCGCGCCCTCGATCTCCGCATCGGACAGGCCAGCCAGCTCTGCGCGGGTGTCGACGATCACCGCGCCATCATTGGTCGCATCGCGGACCTTCTGGCTGAAATCGGTGGTGAGCGTGGAAAGCTCAGAGTTGATCGCTTTGACCTGTTCGCGCTCTGCCTCTGTCAGCAACGCGCCGGCCTGAACCATGCCGGCATAGGTTTCTTCGAGCAGCTTTGCGTCTTCGCGCGTCATCGTCATCGCGGCGCGATTGTCGTAAACCGCCTTCACGCGGGCAAACAGCTCTGGGTTGAGGGTGATCGCATCGCCGTGCGCGGTCAGTTTCGGGCTGATTTCCTGATTGATCGCGTCCAACCGGTCAGTGGTGTTCTGGCCAGTGAGCGCAAAGAACACGCGCGCCACGCGGCCCAGCATCCGGCCGGACTTTTCCAGCTCAACAATGGTGTTGCTGAACGACGGTGTAGCCGGGTTGTTGATGATCGCCTGAACTTCGGCCTGCTGGATCGCCATGCCTTGCTCAAAAGCAGGGATGTAATCGTCTTCGCTGATCTTGCTGAAATCAGGTGTCAGGAAGGGCAGCGTGCTGTCGGAAGCGAAATAGCCGGTCCCGGCCGGGATCTCAGGGCTATACTCAGCCTCAGCCTGGGCTTCAGCGATCGGGTTGGTTTGGTTCACCCCAGTCTCTCCGTTGGTGGTCGCGCAGCCTGCGGTGAGCATGGCGGCGAGGGCAATTGCGGCGGTTTGGGCCTTGAATTGGGCCTTCATAAGAGCTCCGGTAAATTACGAATTTGTGTGACCGTGTATTGAGGGTAAATTTCGCATTGGGCAAGCAAAAGGGCCCACCAACCTGCGCGCGGATGAGCCCCCGGGTTTGGTGCCGCGCACCAAAAGAACAAGGCCGCCGCCCATCAGAGCAGCGGCCTCGTCTCTAAACTTTTGTTCCGGCAAACTCGCCTAAGGTGCGACCCGAAGGGCTTGTGGGAAGACTAGCAAAGAGGCCTATCACACTAAGCATAATCCCCGGCTGCGGAACTTAAGTTTTCCTGTAGGGCAGCCCAATTTTGCCAATGAAAACAGGGGCTGCGAGAAAGAAATATCGCAGCGTGCGCGAAAAATATGTAAACTGTTGGCGAGCCCTCAAAATCGCGCGATCAGCCAAAACGACTGCAAAAATGCAGCGCCTGAAGTGCGATTTTGGACCCAGAAAACCCGGCTTTATCGTTTGCCGATGGCCTGCACGAAATGGCTGGTCTCTTCGACCAAGCCAGCGAGGTTCCCAGCCGATTCCTTTGAGGAATTGGAGAGCTGTCCAACTAGGCCAGAGACGGCATCGGTGTCGCGGTTGATGTTGGCGACAAGCTCGCCAATGCTGACCGCACCTTGAGCGGTCTCGTCCACTGCATCGGTGATCTTGGAGAATGCGCCCAGTTCCCGGTTGAGGGAATCGAGCAGGCTGTCGCTCGCTGCGCGCAGGCGTGTGGTCGTGTCGACCATTGCGCCGCTGGAATGGTTGCTTTGCTTGGTAGAGCTCTGGATCGCATTGATCCGCGCCGAAACACTATCGGTTGCTTTCGCGGTCTGGTTGGCAAGGTTCTTCACCTCTTGCGCCACCACCGCAAAGCCTGCGCCCGATGAGCCTGCACGCGCCGCCTCAATGCTGGCATTGAGCGCCAGAATGTTGGTTTGGTCGGCAATCTCTGAAATCGTCTTCACGACCTCTTCAATCGCGGCCACTCCATTGGCGACCTCTGCATTGTCATTGGCGGTGCGCTCCGCCTGTTCAACCGCCTCAACCAACAGGTTTTTGCCTTCAGTCAGGCCAGAGGTCACGCTGTTCAATGTGTGGAGCAGCTCGTCGGCAGACTTCGCCGCATCCTGCATCGATTGCGCGGATTGCTCAGAAATGGCGGCGGCTTCGGTCGTGTCATTGCGCAGCCCAGAGATTTTATCATTTGCCGCTACTGCTGCGGCATTCACTGTCTCTGATGCTTTGAGTGATACGTCGATTTTGTCTGCCAGATCGGACACAAAATCATTACCTTTTTGATCGATTAGGGCCTGTGAGTAACGCAGCTGCAACTCGGTTCGAATTGACGCGATCATCTCGAACTCAATCAAAATGATTCTGTTCACAAACAGTATATCTTCAAAAATATCAGCGGGATCGTCTGCGCCGTCCCAGAGGTGGCGTATGAGCCCTTCGCTGTAGCCGGACATATATCGGTTCATGTCGTCTTCGTTGTCGACAAACCAGCTCGACATAGCCACGCTAGACAGTGCCTTCATCCAGTAATCTTCGCTTTTAGCTTTGAAGATTGCCAGGAACAATTGGGTTGTAATCGCGCCCAGCTGTTCGCGGGTCACAGGTGTTCCCTGCATGATTGAAGCGGATTCGACGTAGCCATCGCGTATGTTCGAGTGGCAATGCTCTGTCGTCCAATCTGTGATCAGTGTTTCGTGACGTGACCAGAAATCGTTCAACTTTGGACGCAATTCGCCATCACCAAAGATCGCATCAATGCGACTTTGATAGCCTTCTGCGCCCATTTTGAACTTGCTTGCAAAGTTTCTTTTTGAGTCGCTCATAGCACTCCACTCCATTTGGGAGGCGACGTAGCTGAGTATGCTTAAAGAGAATTTAAGGGCCTCGATTTTTGCAGGTGCAAGGTGGGCCTACCACTTGTTGTTGAATTCGCACTGTCAGAGCTAGAGGCGCGATCTTGACCTTGCCTCTTGAGGATGAGAACATGATGGGAACATACTGTGCGTCCCCGGCTCTTTTATAAGAGGGCTGGATTCATCTCTCTTTAATCCCCAATTGGTGTTCCATGTCCCTCACGAAAATCTCAGTTCGCGGTGCCAGAGAGCACAACCTCAAAGGCGTTGATATTGATCTGCCGCGTGATGCGCTGATCGTCGTCACTGGCCTGTCTGGTTCAGGCAAAAGCTCGCTCGCCTTTGATACGATCTATGCTGAGGGTCAGCGGCGCTATGTTGAAAGCCTTTCGGCCTATGCGCGCCAATTCCTTGAGATGATGCAGAAACCCGATGTTGAACACATCGACGGGCTGTCGCCAGCGATCAGCATTGAGCAGAAGACGACCAGCCGCAATCCGCGCTCAACCGTCGCGACCGTTACCGAGATCTATGACTATATGCGCCTGCTATGGGCGAGGGTGGGCGTGCCTTACTCACCCGCCACCGGTAAACCTATATCCGCGCAAACCGTTAGCCAGATGGTCGACCGGGTGATGGAATTGCCCGAGGGCACGCGCGCCTATTTGCTCGCGCCGGTGGTGCGCGGGCGCAAGGGCGAATACCGCAAGGAGCTGGCCGAATGGCAAAAGGCGGGCTTCACCCGCGTGCGGATCGATGGAGAGCTGTACCCAATCGAGGAAGCGCCAGCGATCGACAAGAAGTTTAAGCATGACATTGAAGTCGTGGTTGATCGGATCGCGGTGAAACCCGGCATGGAAACGCGCCTGGCCGATAGTTTTGAAACCGCGCTGAAACTGGCCGAGGGGCTTGCCTATATCGATCTGGCGGATGGCACGGTTGAGGATGCCCTTAAGAAAGGATCCCCCTCTCCTTCAGGGGAGGGGGTTGGGGGAGGGGAGGCACTATGCCCCCCTCCCAACCCTCCCCCTAAAGGCTGGAGGACTCAAGGGCGCCGAGCATCCCCGCCAATCGCATCGTCTTTTCAGAGAAGTTCGCCTGCCCAGTCAGCGGCTTCACCATTGAAGAGATCGAGCCGCGCCTGTTCTCGTTCAACGCGCCTCAGGGTGCGTGCGCAACCTGCGACGGTTTGGGCGAGAAGCAATTGTTCGACCCGCAATTGGTGGTGCCAAACGAAGGGCTGACGCTGAAGCAGGGCGCGGTTGCGCCATGGGCGAAGAGCAATCCGCCATCGCCTTACTATCTGCAAGTGCTGGCAAGCCTGGCAAAGGCGTATGATTTCAATCTGACGACGCCGTGGCGCGATCTGGAGCCTGATCAACAGCTGATCATTCTGCAGGGGACCGGCGGAATGCCGGTTGAGCTGACCTTTAAGGACGGGCGCAAGGAATACACCGTGCGCAAACCGTTTGAGGGTGTGGTCGGCAATCTCAATCGCCGCTTGCTGCAAACCGACAGCGCGTGGATGCGCGAGGAACTGTCCAAGTTCCAAACCGCGCAGCCATGCGAGAGCTGCGGCGGCAAACGCCTCAATGAAAAGGCGCTGGCGGTGAAAGTCGCGGGCACGGACATTGCCGACCCGGTGAAGATGAGCGTGTCGGATGCGAAGGACTGGTTCCTGGCGCTTGACGAGAAGCTGACCGATCAGCAATCGCAAATCGCCAAAGCTATCCTCAAAGAGATCAATGAGCGGCTCGGTTTCCTCGACAATGTCGGCCTGGATTACCTCAATCTCGACCGGACCAGCGGCACTTTGTCGGGCGGGGAAAGCCAGCGCATCCGGCTGGCGAGCCAGATCGGCAGCGGGCTGTCCGGCGTGCTCTATGTGCTCGACGAGCCGAGCATTGGCTTGCACCAGCGCGATAATGACCGGCTGCTGGAAACGCTGAAGCGCCTTCGCGATCTCGGCAATACGGTGATCGTGGTGGAGCATGATGAAGACGCGATCCGCCAGGCGGACCATGTCGTTGACCTTGGCCCCGGCGCGGGCGTGCGCGGCGGCGAAGTGGTCGCGCAGGGCACGCTCAAACAGATCATGAAGTCGAAGAAGTCGCTCACCGCGGACTATCTTACCGGGCGGCGCGAGATTGCGGTTCCGGCAGAGCGGCGGCCGGGCAATGGGCATAAGATCACGGTGCGCGGCGCTCAGGCGAACAATTTGAAAGACGTCACTGCGTCGATCCCCTTGGGCACCTTCACCTGCATCACCGGGGTTTCCGGCTCAGGCAAATCGACCTTCACCATCGATACGCTCTATGCCTCCGCCGCCCGCGTGCTGAACGGCGCGCGCGTGATCGCGGGCAAGCACGATAAGATCGAGGGCCTCGAATATTGCGACAAGGTGATCGAGATCGACCAGTCGCCGATTGGCCGCACGCCGCGCAGCAACCCTGCGACCTACACCGGCGCCTTCACCAATATTCGCGATTGGTTCGCCGGCCTGCCAGAGGCGAAGGCGCGCGGCTATAAGCCGGGCCGGTTCAGCTTCAACGTGAAGGGCGGCCGCTGCGAGCAATGCACCGGCGACGGCCTGATCAAAATCGAAATGCACTTCCTGCCCGACGTCTATGTCACCTGCGAGGAATGTGGCGGCAAACGCTACAACCGCGAGACGCTGGAGGTGAAGTTCAAGGGCCTCTCCATCGCCGATGTGCTCGACATGACGGTTGAGGATGCGGAGGGCTTCTTCAAGGCCGTGCCGCCGATCCGCGACAAGATGCGGATGCTGAACGAGGTTGGCCTTGGCTATGTGAAGGTCGGCCAGCAGGCGACGACATTGTCGGGCGGCGAGGCGCAGCGGGTGAAGCTGGCGAAGGAGCTGTCCAAACGCAGCACCGGGCAGACGCTCTATATCCTCGATGAGCCGACCACGGGCCTGCACTTTGAGGACGTGCGCAAGCTGCTGGAGGTGCTGCACCGCCTCGTGGAGCAGGGCAATTCCGTGGTGGTGATCGAGCACAATCTCGATGTCATCAAGACCGCCGACTGGATCGTCGACCTGGGCCCAGAGGGCGGGGTGCGGGGCGGCGAAGTGGTCGCGGCAGGCACGCCGGAGACGGTCGCGAAAGAACCGCGCAGCTTCACCGGCGGATACCTCAAGAATATGCTGAACAAGGGGCCAGCGAAGCAAGGGGCAAAACCGGCGGCGAAAGCTGAGGCGAAACCCGCAAAGGCGAGGAAGAAGAAGGCGAAGGCTGGGTAACGCTCACCCACACAGCGCAACTCCGCGTCGCACATCACGGCGTCATGCAAGTGTCACAAAACTGTAACCATACGCCATCGCCGCGCGAACTCTTGGGCATTCACCCCCTGCTTCCCCCTAGGAGTTCCCCCATGCGCTTTATCCCATCCGCCTTCCACGGCATCCTCGACTACGCCGTTGCTGCCACCCTCGTATTTGCCCCGTTTATTCTCGGTTTTGAGGGCATCGCCCTCGCGCTCGCAGTGGCAGGCGGGCTTGGCCTGTTCGTCTACAGCCTGGTCACCGATTACTCAATCTCCGCGCGTAAGCTGCTGCCGTTCAAGGCGCACCTCGCGATTGATTTCGCCGCCGCTCTGGTGCTGGTCGCAGCGCCGTTTGTGTTCGGATTTACCGGGCTGGAGCGCGCCTTCTACCTCGTCATCGGCATCGCCGTTCTGGTGGTGGTCGCAGTGACGGACCCGGCAGTTGAGAGCGACACCGCCGCTCGCGCCGCGTAAGGCCGCGCGTCCCGCTGGGGAGCAGGCCGCCCGCGCGTACCCCTCCGCGCCCGCACCAAAGGCCTGCTCCGCCTACGCGAGCCAACACGCACGATTGCCAAGCCCCGCGCGCCGTGTAGGATGCGCGGGGCCGGCACTCGGCGTATCATATCAGACAATTGAGGGGTCTATCATGTCATTCACTACCAAAGCACTCGCGCTACCTGCATTGATGACGGGCGGCCTGCTGCTGTCTGCCTGCGGGGATATGGTCGATAAAGACGCCATGTTCACAGAGTTCGCATCGGAATGCGCGACCTCGTTTGTGGGCGAAGGCGGCGGACCTGCGGAATTGGCTCAGCCGTTCTGCGATTGCTCGGTCGACAAGATGAAAGCGCAAGACTTTGGCCTAACCGATTTGGTCGATGAGGAAAAGATGACCGCGATTGGCGAGGAATGCATGAACGAGCTTATGGCGGATGCTGGCCTGGGCGCAGACGAACCTGCGGCGGAGCCCGCTGCGGAGTAAACCGCCACGCGCAGCGTCCCGCTTGGGGCGCTGCTTAGAGGTTTAGGATTTTGAGAGACGCGCTCTTCCTACGGGGAGGGCGCGTTTTTTGTTTTGTTGGATCGCCAAAAATTTAGACTCATCGAAGTAAAGTCGTGGCTATATCATTTGTGTGTGTTGACTTCTAACCGAATGAAATGCACGGTCACCTTATGTTCTCATCAGAGTTAAGTCCGAGCGATGATCTAATTCGAGTGGCCGACGGCTGCCGTTTTGGCACGATACTAGCCGATCCCCCATGGCAATTCCAAAATCGGACAGGCAAAGTTGCTCCCGAGCATAAACGCCTTTCTCGCTATCAGACAATGAAGCTTGAAGAGATATGCGAGCTTCCTGTTGGGGAAGTTTCTGCAGATCCCTCGCATCTATATCTATGGGTACCTAATGCGCTTTTGCCTGACGGTTTGAAGGTCATGGAAGCATGGGGTTATCGCTACGTTTCGAATATCATTTGGCACAAAATTCGAAAAGACGGCGGCTCTGATGGACGGGGCGTCGGCTTTTACTTTCGAAATGTGACCGAGGTTTTATTGTTTGGTGTTCGTGGGAAGAATGCTCGGACACTGGCACCCGGTCGACGACAGGTAAATATGATCCAGTCGCGTAAGCGCGAGCACAGCCGTAAACCTGATGAGCAATACAAGCTTATTGAAGAATGTAGCTGGGGTCCTCGACTTGAGCTTTTTAGCCGAGGTACGCGAAAAGGTTGGACCGTGTGGGGTAATCAGGCAGATGATGATTATGAGCCAACGTGGGATACTTACAGTTTTAATTCGATGGCTGTTGCTGCGGAATGAGCATTGATTTGGGTGGCGACGTTGATGATGTCTCCAGCGGCAAGGCGGCAGATTATCATGCTCTGGTTGAGAGGGTTTTTGAGCCTGAAATTCTTGAAAAATTTGAGATTTTCAGCTATCGTAATGCGGCAACAATCCTGTCCGAGAGCTTTCCTGACCACTTCTCAAACTTGATTGAGACTCTGAAGAACTTCGAAATCTCTGAGGAGATGATTCGAACTCCAGGAGGGAACAAGGGACCAATCGCGAAGTATGTTGATACGCTTTTTGATGAAGCAGATGGTTGGCAAGAGTCTCGGATTACTGCTGACCTGCATGTACGACTCATGGATGCGAAGAAAAAAGATGCTGTTCTTGACGAATACGTCAGAGAAGGTTTTTTGGATGGTCACCGAATAGATTTCTTAAATGGCAGGGTTGCACTCGATCTGGAGTGGAATAGCAAAGACCAGACTTACGATAGAGATCTCTACGCTTTTTCAGCTTTTTATGAAGCAGGTGCAATTGACGTAGGGGTTCTGCTAACGAGAGGATCGTCTCTCGATACTGACTTTTTTAGAAGCCTCGGAAAAGTTTTGAAGAAGGATGGGTCAGAAGGAACTGAAGAGGTTTATAAGAAGTTTGGAGCATCAACGACTTGGATGGGAAAGTTGCTGTATCGTCTAGATGCTGGCCGGAATGGCGGATGCCCTGTGCTTGCGATTGGTATAACCCCAAAGTGCGTTTTGAAGTAATTTTGGAACCTTAATTCCGTTTTGAATTTGCACTGTAGTGCTTTTGAGTTGAAGCTACACGCTCTAGTTTTCCTACACGGCAAAGTTCCTATAACTGGTCCTGTTCCCTTGAACTGAAACTCAAAGGTGAACGACCATGGCCCAAAGCCCAACATTCCCCTCGCGCGGTCCCTATGATGCGCGCCGCAAACTCGCCCAAAGCCCCTATCCCACGCGCCCCGGAGACCCCGGACCGGCTGAGCACGCGCGCAGCTGGCTCGCGCATGTTGAGGCTGGGCGCATAGGGGGAAGTATACCTTAGCGTCGGGGTGCCATGCGGTTGGATTGGATTTTTGTTTGGGTTTTTTTGTTTAGACCCTCAAGCGCCGGGCGCAGCGCATCCGCGCTGCTTGGCTATCCTCGCTCACGCGCCTTTCAGGCGCATCGCTGCGGGCGGGCGGTCGCCCTTGCGGTCCGCTGGTCGCGGACCGAGCCATTCCAAGCCAATGGCCTGGTGCTATGACGCTTGGTGCTTTTTCACTGGCTTGGTCGCGGAGCACGGCGCGCAGCGCCGCAAGGCCCTTGTGGCCGCCCGCAGCGACGCGACCTTCAGGTCGCATGAGCGAGGATATCGCGAGCGCGGATGCGCTTGCGGAACACAAAAAATCGCGCGGACTCTTGGCGCTACCCAACGACCTTGCGCCAAGGTTCTTGGAGCTCAACTGGCGGCCTTGTGCTGTGACGCTTTTTTTGTTGCGCCTCAGGCACCGGCGTTCGCATCCGCTCACTTGGCTATCCTCCGGGGGCCCGACCCCTGCGGGGTCACCCCTCCGGGCGGGCGTGCGCCCTTGCGGCGCTGCGCGCCGTGCTCCGCGACCAAGCCAGAGACAGGGAGCCAAGGTTCTTGGCTCTACCCAACTACCTCGCGCCAAGCATCATGGCGCTACCCAACGACCTCGCGCCAAGCGTCTCGGCGCTACCCCGCGATCTCGCGCCGAGAACCTCGGCGCACCCTCTCTACCTCGCTCCAAACGCGAGCCGAAGGCGAGTGCAAGGGCGCCTCGTCCTCAAGTAGCGAAGCGATAGGACAACAAAAATGCCCGCCCGCAGCGATGCGACCTTTAGGTCGCGTGAGCGAGGAAATCGCACCCCGGATGGGGTGCGGAACAAAAGGACTCTCTAAACACCATGACCCAGCTTCTCCCCCTTCCATCCGTCCCGCCCGCGCTCACACCTGCGCGGCGTGCAGCTTTTCTCGAAAACCTGCGCCTCTATGGCAATGTGCGGCTTGCGTGCCGGGCGGCTTCGCTCAGCCCGCAGACCGCTTACCGGGCGCGTCAGGCGGAGCCGCGCTTTCTGGACGAGTGGGACGCCGCCCTGGTGATCGCTCGCACCCACGTTGAGTCGATCCTGGCCGACCGCGCGATCAGCGGGGTGACCGAAAAGGTGTTCTATCACGGCGAGGAGGTGGCGACCCGCACCCGCTATGACAGCCGCCTGCTGCTGGCGCACCTCGCGCGGCTCGACCGATTGGCAGAGCGCATTGAGCAGAAAGAAGCCGAGGAGGCGCGCAAAGCCGCTTTGGAAGAGCACCACTCGGTCCGCCATCGGACGGACCGCAAGGGCGACCGTGCGGAGTCTTTTGTTTCCTCGCGGCATGCGGACAAGTCCGCGCCGCTGCGGGCGGGCGTGCGCCCTTGCGACCCTTCGGGTCGAAATCAGGACCCGTCGCCGGAGGTTGGTTCCAGTACTAACTCCTCCTCTTCCCCCTCAAATCCCCCGATACCCGAGCTCGAACAGCGCCTGATGGCGATGGAGGCGGAGCGGCCCATCACTGCGCGCGCGGTGCATCAATTCGACGATCCGGGCGAGGCGGAGGCGGCGCAATTGTGCGCCTTTGAGGCGGGGCTGGAGAAATGGTGGGCCGTCGCCCGCACGCAGGACTTGCCCGCGCATATTGCCGAAGGGGCTATGGCCGAGGACGCCGATTACGCAGGCGATGAAGAGGCCCCATGATTTTGGCCCCTGGACTGTGTTCCATGTGTTCCAAGCGAGGCGCGCACGCGGTGAGTGGAGGCGCGGAGAGCGAGGGCGCGGGGAGAGGCGGGCGCGCTACTGCGGCCACTGGCTCTCGACGATGTCCTTGGCTTCCTTGAGGCCCAGGCCGGTGCGCTCTCGCACGAGCTTGATCGCCTCGATCTTGCGACCGTTCATGAAGGCCGCGCGGATCTCTGGATCATCGCTGAGGTCGATGGTGCCGCCTTCCGGGCTGATGCGCGGGGGCGAGAGCGGCTCTGGCGCGCGCGGAGGCGTGGGGGTGGGATGGCCGAAGCTGGAGTCATCGCGGCGCTGCTGCTCGATCATGTCGCCGCCTGTGCGCCTCAGCACAATGACGGCGAGGACGATGCCGGTGGCTATGCCAGCGCCGAAGATCAGGATGCCGTCCATCAGCGGGCGACCAGTTCCAGGTCCACGCGGGCATGGCCTCTGCTGATCATGCCGATCTCCTCAGCCGCTGCGCGGGAGAGGTCGATGACGCGGCCTTTCACGAACGGTCCGCGATCGTTGATGCGCACGGTGACGGCGCGGCCATTGCGCGGGTTGGTGACGCGCACAAGGCTGCCGAAGGGCAGGGTCTTATGGGCGGCGGTCATGGCGCGCATGTTGAAGCGCTCGCCATTGGCGGTGAGGCGGCCATTGAAGCGGCGCCCGTAATAGGATGCGATCCCGCTGCCGAGATTGCGGATGCTGCGCGGTTCCGGCGGCTTGGGCTCAGCGGGCGGCTCAAAGCTGGTGAGGTCGACCGCGCCGGGGGCGACGGTGATGGGGCTGGGCGCGGTGTTGTAGGGGGCGAACTGCGCGTCGAAGGAGGCGGCGGATAGGGATGCTGCTTGGGGCTGCTGCTGAGTGGTTTGCGGGCTTTGCAGTGGCGCGCCGTCTTGCTGAGCGAGAGTGCTGGAGGGGGCGGATGCGAACAGGAGCACGGCCGTGGCTACGCCAACGCCGCTCGCGCAAACTCGCTTTGATACCCCTCTCATAGTGTGCCGGGTTTAGGCGAAAACGGGGGAGAGCACAATTGGGCGCGGCTCTGATTGCCCGGTTTGATGCCCGTTCTGACGTGGTTGGTGGTGGGGAGTAGGCCCGCCGCTCGGTGAAAACCAGGCGCGCAAAGCAAATGGGGCCGGCATTGCTGCCGACCCCACTCTTACCGCCGCGTGGTCAACTTGCTTGGCGAACCTCGCAAGATGCACTTGGCATCCGGTTTCTTGCCTCCGTACGATGTACGGCGGGCTTTTCACCAGTGCTCGCACCGGCATCCAGCTTCACTTGCAAGCAGTCTCTGCATCCCTGAACCGAAGTTCCTGTTTGCATCCTCTGCTCCTCGGGTGGAGCTGAGACCATCAATCTGTATTGCCTTCGATCTCAAACAGTCGATCCGGGTCCAACCCTTTTCGCCCTCAATCGCCGACCAAATTGGTGGCCATCCGATGGGTCTGCTTCGCGATCTCCTCAAACGATCCAGTCTGGTTTTGGCCGAAGCCTTTGCCGCACTGTCTCTCAAAGTTCGCGTGGACAATCACCACCGCGTCGATCGTTACAAAAAGTTCTTAAAAACAGCGCCTTGCGGCTCTCTTCTCAATCTCTTTTCTGCCCTTTCGATATTTAGAAGCTGCGCCCAAAAACCGAGTCGCGCAAGTGGTGCAACCCCGACTTATCCACTTTTGCTCAGATCACTTGTGGAGGAGGGTGGATAAGTCAGCGGCTCGTCGCAAACGCCAAATGAGCGCTCCAAAATGCGCACCTTTTGGCGATCAACGACCGCGTTTCCGGCCTCTTTGAGCGAGCAGTTTGAGTCGCAAAGCGTTCAGTTTGATGAAGCCTTCCGCGTCTTGCTGGTCATAGGCGCCCGCATCGTCTTCAAAAGTGACGACGTCTTCGCTGTAGAGGTTGTAGTCAACATCGGCGCGGCGGCCCACGACCTGTGCGTTGCCTTTGTAGAGCTTGAGGCGGACATCACCGGTCACGCCGATCTGGCTGTGATCGATTGCCGCTTGCAGCATCTCGCGTTCTGGCGCGAACCAGAAGCCGTTGTAGATCAGCTCCGCATAGCGCGGCATTAGCTCGTCCTTGAGGTGGGCAGCGCCGCGGTCCAGCGTCAATTGCTCGATCCCGCGGTGCGCGCGGGCATAGATCTCGCCGCCCGGCGTCTCGTACATTCCGCGCGACTTCATGCCGACAAAGCGGTTCTCAACCAGATCAAGCTGGCCAATGCCATGTTTGCGACCGAGATTGTTGAGCGCGGTCAGCAGTGTGGCCGGGCTCATCGCTTCGCCATTGAGAGCAACGCCGTCTCCGGCCTCAAAAGCGATGGTGATATATTCCGGCTCGTCCGGCGCGTCCTCTGGATTGACCGTGCGTGAGTAGACGTAGTCGGGCGTCTCTTCCCATGGGTCCTCGAGCACTTTGCCCTCAGATGACGTGTGCAGCAGGTTCGCATCGGTAGAGAAGGGGCTCTCGCCGCGCTTATCCTTTGGCACGTCGATCTGATGCGCCTCAGCCCAAGCGATCAGCGCGGTGCGGCTAGTAAGGTCCCATTCGCGCCACGGGGCGATGACCTGAATATCGGGATTCAGCGCATATGCGGAAAGCTCAAACCGCACTTGGTCGTTGCCTTTGCCGGTTGCGCCGTGGGCGATCGCATCCGCGCCTGTTTCTGCAGCGATCTCAACCAGACGCTTGGAGATGAGCGGTCGGGCGATCGAAGTGCCAAGCAGATAGTCGCCTTCATAGCGGGCATTGGCTCGCATCATCGGAAAGATGAAATCGCGCACGAATTCCTCGCGCAGGTCTTCGATGAAGATGTGCTTGTCCGGAATGCCCATTGCGCGGGCCTTTGTACGGGCCGGCTCGATCTCTTCGCCTTGGCCCAGATCGGCGGTGAAAGTGACCACCTCCAGCCCGCGCTCAACCTCCAGCCATTTGGCAATCACAGAAGTATCAAGACCGCCTGAATAAGCGAGAACCACACGTTTGATATCGGACATTGTCACACCTTCATCTCGGCGCTGCGCGCCTTCGTCATTTTGTGCATGGGCCGCTAACAGGGGAGGGGGTGCGGGGCAATGCTTGTGAGCCGCGATGCACGCTGCACGGATAGGTCAAAGCTTGTGAAAGTGCTGATTGATCACAATATCTGTGCCTCAACCGGGTCGGAGGGATCACGATTATGGACGGCGAAACCGCGCCAAAGGCGAAGAAAGGCCTGTGGGGGCAAGCGCGCGAATTGGCGCAAATGGCCCCGCCAGAACGCAATCGCTGGGTCGATTTTCTGCGGGCAATCTCAATTCTTGCCGTGGTGTTTGGCCATTGGTTGATGGCCGGGCTGTATGTTAATGAGGCCGGCGCACTGCAGCGCGGCGATTTGATTGAAACCTCGCCTTGGACGCATTGGCTAACATGGGCGTTCCAAGTGATGCCGGTGTTCTTTCTGGTCGGCGGATATTCCAATTCGGTGAGCTGGGAGGGGACTTTGCGCAAAGCGAGCCCCGGGCAAAAGGGCGTATACCGCGATTGGCTGGCTAGCCGTGTTCAGCGTTTGATTGCGCCAACATTCCCCGTCCTGCTTGTTTGGGCAGTGATCGCGTTGGCTTTGACGCAAATCGGTTTCGACAGAGCGCAAATCCGCATGGCGACAGAAGCCGCCCTGATCCCGGTATGGTTTTTGGCGGTCTATCTGCTGGTGACGGCCTGCACGCCGCTGGCTGTGAAGGCTTGGAAACGCTGGGGCTGGGCGAGCTTTGCGATATACATTCCTATCACCGCGCTGGTGGATTGGCTGCGGTTTGAGCACGGTGTGCCTTACATCAGCTTCACCAATTTCCTCTGGGTGTTCCTTGCCATTCACCAGCTTGGCCTGGCGTGGCGCGATGGAAAATTTGAAAATCGCCTGTTCGCCTTTGGTTGGTTTGCCGCCGGACTGGGCGTGCTCATTTCGATCACCGTTTATGGATTCTACCCGGTGGCGATGGTCTCTGCGCCCGATGGGTTTTCAAACTCATTGCCGCCAACCATTGCGCTGTTGGCGCTGGGCGTGGTGCAGGTCGGGCTTGTCCTTGGATTGGAGCCGCTGGGGCGCAGGATGCTGGACAAGATCGGGATCTGGACGGCTACGGTGCTGATGAACGGCATGATTATGACCGTTTTTCTGTGGCACCTTACCGCCTTTGTGCTGGTGATGACTTTCACATGGATCGCGCTTGGCGGGATTGGGCTGGATAGCGTTCCGGGCACGGGCGAATGGTGGGCAACGCGGCCCTTGTGGCTGGGCATTTATATCGTTGCCCTTTTGCCCTTCATCGCGGTGTTCGCGAAGCATGAGCGCAGCTTTGGCCCGATCAGAGGCGGCCGCACGGTGCCGAGCGCGCGAGTGGTGGTAGGCGTTGTGTTGATCTGCGTAGGGCTGGGCGCCACCGCTGGGATCAGCATTGCCAGCCCAGAAGGGATCACAGGCGTGCGGATATGGGTGGTGGCGCTGCCATTTGTCGGCGCGGCATTGCTAGGTTTTGGCCCGGCGTATCGCCCGAGATCGCGCGATATGGCTTAGCTGGGCCATCTTTTGGGTTCACTTCCCGTTCAACGCACGGGGAGCAGACACGGCGCATTAGGTCGCACAGACACGCAGTGGATTGGCCAACATAGGCCGACAGCTGCTATTATAGCGTAGCGCCGCTCAGGGTGTAATTCCCGCGCAGGCGCTGGCTTGGGGGAAGTGCTATGCGACTTTGGCTTTATGGTTTGGCGACAGTGATCGCAGGCATCTCTGCCCTGCTGCTGGCGATTACCCCAGCTCCCTATCAGAAGACGCAGGCCCGCACTGGCGGTGCGGCTCAGCTAACCGCAATGCTGCAGGGCGGCGGTCTGGATGTGCAATGCCACAACAACCGGACATTCTGCCGAGCGGACGTTTCGCGCTGCGATAGTAATGAGCGTGAACGGCAAAATTGGCGCATACAATGCCTTGCTCCGCACGAAGAGAGATATGAAGAATGCGTTCGGACCTTCCGCAGCCCTCTTAACAATGGATATGGCCGAGACTACCGAAGACGCGCTGCGCAGGCGGCCTGCAGTCACCTTGCCAATTACGAGTCGACCCGGTGCCAGGTAGAGCCGCAGATTTGCACGACCTACCGGCAGTGTGAGCAACAATTTGGCCAATGTGTGCGGGATATGGGCGCAGCTTTGCGAGATCGTCAGAACGATCGCGATGATGGCGCTTATGTTCCTGAGCCGCAGCCTGCGCGGACGACTCGCCCAACACCGCGTCCCACCAACCAACCAGCGCGCATCAATAGGGCCCGGGCGGCAGAGAGCATGGCAAAGACGCAGGCTAAACAGCGGGCAAAGGCAGAGACACGCGAGCGCGCGCTTCAGTACGCTCAACTGGGAAATATGGTAAGCTTGGAACGATTGCTTGATGAGGGGATGACGCCTGGCTTTTCGAACAAGGATGGCAACACATTGCTTCATGCTGCTGCATCCGCTCCGGCCTATATCCGCGATGGAAATATCGCCATGCTGGAACGTTTGATTGCTCTGGGTGTGGATGTGGATCGCCGCAATCGAGCGCGAGAAATCCCGTTGTCTCTCGCGCTTGATCAGCGGATAAAATACAAAAGCTACCAGGCTTCTGACCGGACTGCGCCCACCACGCCTTATAAGAACGACGTGCTGCACACGCTGGTCGACGCTGCAAAAATCCTACCCAAAGACGGCGGTGAAGGCGGGCTGACTTTGTTGCATGTTGCCGCGCTCGATTACGATGCGCTGATGATCCAAAAGCTGCTGCGGCGCAGCTTTCCTAGCGATGCGAAGGATGATCGCGGGCGCACCGCTTATGATATTGCGGTGCGCAAATCGCCCGCGCTGGCGGCTCTATTTCCCCAGCATGCCGTGGCTGGCGGCGAAGCCGGTAAGGAGGCGGTTAAGCGCGCTGCGGAATGCAGCGATCTCTCACTTGTCCCAGAGGATCAATGGCCGCGTTATCGCGCGCTGGCTGAACGCGGCGTTCTCATAATCTGCGCAGCTGAGCAGCAGGCAGACTAGCGGCTCTTTTGCGCGGGCGCATCCATCAGGCGTTTTTCCTCTGCCGCGATGTAATCCCGCGTTAGTGGCAGAGCATAGCGATTGCGCGCGTATTGGATCTGATAATTGCACATGCTGCCGCTCTCAAACACGGTCGCTGCGCCCGATAGATAGAACGTCCACATCCGGAAAAAGCGCTCGTCATACATCGCGATCATTTCCTCGCGATTGGCGATGCAATTGGCGTACCACTGGCGCAGGGTCTTGGCGTAGTGGACGCGCAAGGTCTCTACATCGGTGGCGATTAGGCGGAATTTCTGGCTGGCCTCAACCGTCTCTGAGAGAGCCGGGATGTAGCCGCCCGGGAAGATGTATTTGCGCGTGAACGCATCGGTGGAACCGGGGCCGCCCATGCGCCCAATCGTGTGCAGCAGCATGGTGCCATCATCGGTGAGCATATTGGCGCAGGCCTCAAAGAAGGTCTCAAATTGCGGCTGGCCAACGTGCTCAAACATGCCGACCGAGACGATCCGGTCGAACTTGCGTCCGGCGGCTGCAAAGTCGCGATAGTCGACGAGCTCAATGCTTACACGATCTTCGACACCAGCGTCTTTCACGCGTTCCTTGGCCAGCGCGATTTGCTCTTCAGACAAGGTAATCCCGACGACTTCGACATCGTAATTGCGCGCCAGGAAGATCGCCATGCCGCCCCAGCCACAGCCAATATCGAGCACCTTTTGGCCCGGCTTGATGTTCAGCTTGGCCGCGATATGCGCCAGCTTGGCGGTCTGAGCCTCGCCCAATGTAATGTCGTCTGAGGGCCAATAGCCGCAGCTGTATTGCCAGTGCTCCTGATCCAGCATCAGGCGGTAGAAATCATTGCCGATGTCATAGTGATGCGCGACGTTGTTTTTGGAGCTGATCCGGTTGTTGACCTTCTCAGCGGCGAAGCTCGCTTTGTTAAGCACCCGGCGCAGCAATTTAGGGGGGCCAATATCGCCGCCTTTGTCCCAGGCGTTGTTTTTGCGCAGCAGGGTGACGAGCCCCATGATGTCGCCCTCTTCGATGATCAGGCGGCCATCCATGAATGCCTCTGCTGCGCCAAGGCGCGGGTCCATGATGATGTCGCGCGGGACTTTCCCATCGGTCAGACGCAGGACAATCTCGGGAAAGCCTTCTTCCGGCTCGCCATACGTCTTGTCCGATCCATCTGCGAAAACGACGCCCAAACGTCCGCGTTTCACGCCTTTAGTCAGAAACCGATCGAAAAGTGTTTTGCTCATACAATGCCTTTTTCGCAGCGATCCACCATTCGGTTACGAATGCCAGCCTTGTTCGCGGTGTCAATGATGGGTTATCCTCTCAGCCATGAGCGACGCAAAAACGACACCGACCACCGTTTCGGTTGATGATTTCATCGCCGCGGTAGAGCCCGCCAGCAAACGCGAGGACGCCAAAGTGCTCGACGCGCTGTTTCGCAAAGTGACCGGAGAGAGCCCGCAAATGTGGGGCCCGACGATCATCGGCTATGGCAGCTATCATTATAAATATGACAGCGGGCGCGAAGGCGACTCCCTGCGCTCGGGCTTCTCACCGCGCAAAGCAAAGCACTCGCTCTATTTGATGGGCCGCTATTGCGATGAAGCCACGGGCCAAAAGGTCGACGGATTGCTGGAGAAAATGGGCAAGCACAAAACCGGCGCGAGCTGCGTCTATGTGAACAAGCTTGCTGACATTGATCTCGGTGTTTTGGAGAAGATTATTGGTGTCTGCTGGGACGCGATGAACCGCAAATACCCGGGTTAAGCCGAGTCAAATCCCGGCATACCATTGATAGCCCGCCGGGTGATCTTCCCAAAATCCGCCCATGCCTTTGCCGATATTCTCAAAGCTGGAAACCGCCTCGATTGCGGTTAGATATTTAGGATGCTTATAGCCAAGCTGGCGCTCAATCCGCATTCTTAGCGGCGCGCCATTTCCCTCTGGCAAAGCCTCACCGTTCAGCTGATGCGCAATGATTGTCTGCGGGTGATAGGCATCGACCATATCGACGCTCTCATAATAATCCTCGCCGTACAGAGTGTCTGCGCAGTAGAACACGATGAAGTTCGCCTCCGGCTTCACCTTAGCCGCATCCAGCACTCCGGAAAGCTGCGGGCCAGTCCATTCGCCAATCGCGCTCCAACCCTCGACGCAATCATGCCGCGTGATCTGAGTGCGCTGGGGTAGGGCGCGGATATCATCCATGCTCAGCGACAATGGCTCTTCGACCAGGCCGCGTACTTGCAGGCGCCAGTTCGCAAATCCATTCGCCAGCTCAGCGCGATATTCCGGCGTGTCCACCGTCTTTGAGCCGTTACTGCGGAAGGTCGGCGAGCGATCCTCTGGCGCATATTCTGGGGCCAAGGCCTGCCGATTGGCGAGGGTGCGATGCGCGGCGCGGTGCCAGTCTTCGGCGGCCTCAAACAGCGAGTTGGCCGTATCTGTACCGGCAATCTTGGAGCATGCGCCTGTGCCGAGAGCAGCTGCGCCTGCAAGCAGGGTTCTACGCTTCATCGCTATTTTCCATTCGGCCACCGGCAATCATCGCCCAGGTTTGCTTGATCGGACCTGACAGCAGCACCAGCACAATATGCAGCGCGACAAAGCCAAAGGTCGCAAAGGCAAAGATGAAGTGCAGGCTGCGCGCGCTTTGCCTTCCGCCAAGAATATCGACCAGCCAAGGCGCGGTGGGCTCAAAACCGGGACTGATCGCGAGGCCTGTGAAAACGAGCATGGGCAGGAAGATGCCGTAGACCACGCCATACGCCAGTTTTTGGAGGAAGTTGTACTTGCCGCTCCCTACCTCACTCCCGTGATCAAAGTTGAGCTTCAGGTGCTCTCGCACATCCTTCGCAATGGCAGAGACTTTCCATTCCGCCCGCCGGGTGAGCATGTCCCGGACAAAGTGCCTGTTCGCAAGCATCGCGATCCAGATGAACAACAGTCCAAGTGCAAATGGCCAAGCCATCAAAATGTGCCAGTCTCGTGCCTCGGCCAGGTTGTATCGGCTTGGGATCGTGGCCCAGCTTGGAAAGCGCATCACGGCGAGCCAAGCGTCCGCTGGATCAAAGCCGTAATCGCCCCAATAGAGATAGCGATGCGCGTTTGATATCGTCAGGCCGGACATGAAGAGAATGACCAGCGATATGGCATTGATCCAATGCCAAATCCGAGTCGATAGCGCGTGTCGTTTCTTGGCGGGTTTAGCCATGGATCAGGCGCCTTCACGCGCGAGGTAAATGACGTCGCGGTCCTGTGACAGCATGTGCTGACCACTGTCGATGAACAGCGTCGATCCGCTGCGCAAATGGCCTTGGGCGAGGAAAAGCGCCGCATCGGCAATTTCATCCGCGCCAGTTTTGCGGCCCAGCAAATTCAGTCGGTGCGAGGTTTCCGTTTCGTCCTGCGTCTGATCATGGCTGGCCAAAATTGCACCCGGCGCAATGCCATAAATGCGGTCTTCATCGCCCGCTGCGCCCATCGTCAACATGGGAATGGTCGCATTCAAAGCGTGCTTTGCCATGGTGTAGCTGAAGAAATCGGGATTGGGATTTTCCAGCTTCATATCAGTTATGTTGATCACGCAGCGTCCCCTGCTGGATTGTGCGGCGGCCAAAAAGGCCTGGGCCATGCGTGTGGGCGTAACCGCGTTGACTTGCATTGCCTCCCGGTTCGTCGCTGGGTCGAGCGCGGTTACATCATCGGGGTCAAAAACTGCCGCTGAGTTGACCAGCGCGCGCCAATTAGAATGCTGCGTAGCCAATGCCTCAACCATTGCGACAGCGGCATCGCCATCGTTGAGATCGCATTGCGCCGTGCTGGCAGAGGGCAGGGAGGCCGCTAAAGCGTCGGCTTCATCCGAAGAGGAGCGGTAATGGATGATGACGTGCCAGCCCTCTGCGGCGAAGCGGCGCACAATCCGCGCGCCAATGCGCGCTGCGCCGCCTGTGACCAAAACTGTTGGTTGGTTCATCATTTCTATTGAGCAGACTTTCGCGTTCTTGCCTAGCGTGCGTATCTTTCATTGATGGATTCGAACTGGAGTATGCCGAGTGTCTGCAACCTGTGATTTGATAGATGTGTTCTGTGATGGGCTTTTGAGTGGAAACCCACTTGCAGTGGTCCACGGTGCGGATGCGATGTCAGCGGATCAGATGCTGGCACTGACGCAGTGGCTTGGGTTTTCTGAGACGACTTTCCTTCTCCCACCGACTGATTCCGCTGCGGATTACCGTGTGCGGATATTCTACCCTGGAGGCGAACTGCCGTTTGCTTAGCCATCCCACATTGGGCACATGCTTTGCTTGGTTGGCGATGGGTGGCAAACCGAAAGCGAAGGGGGTGGCCGTGCAAGAATGCGGCATCGGGTTGGTCGATGTTCGGTTTGATGAAGATCAATTGGCATTCAAAGCCCCGGCGCTCATTAAGCATGAGCCACTGACAGAGACAGAACGTGCAGTTGCGGTCCAACTTTGTGGGATTGATGAAGATGCATTGGTCGAGGCAGTGCACATAGAAAATGGCCCGCGATGGCAGTTGCTCAGACTGCGTTCGGCTGCGGATGTCTTGGCGGCGAAACCCGCTAGTTCAGCGCCGCTTGGTACCGACCTCGGTCTGGCTGGACCACATCCAAGCAATGCTCGCCGAGATTGGGAATTGCGGGCGTTTTTCGCAGACACTCATAAACGGTTTGTCGAAGATCCCGTAACTGGTAGCTTCAACGCTGGTGTGGCTATGCATCTGTTTGGTGAGGGCTTGGTCGAGGGTTCTTTTGTAGCCGGGCAAGGCCAAGTTGTTGGAGCAGATGGTTTGATCGCTTGCGAGCAGGATCCGTCAGGCGCCATTTGGATTGGCGGTACTTGCCGAATGATAAGCAACGGCGGGGTGCTTGAAATGCCATTTTCTGGCGGTTGAGCGCCCACGCAAAGGCGCCGCCAAACCGGTTAAGGCTGGCGGCGCCAAAGGTGGAGTGGGACCACCTTAAGTCAGCGAGGATTTAGCGACACTTAAGGTCACCCTTGTCGATTTCGCGTCCCAGAAGGCCGCCTGCGACACCGCCGAGCAATGTGCCCAGAAGCTTGTCACCGCGCCCAGCAACTTCGTTGCCGATCAGCGCGCCAACGCCTGCTCCGATGACTAGGCCGGTGGTGCCATTGTCGCGCTTACAATAGTAGCGGCCGTCCCGTCCGCGCCATACGCGGTCACGGCGACTGATGTGGCGCGGCTCGCGATAGCGACCATTGCGGTCATAACGATTGTGGCGACGGTTCTTGCGATAACGGCGATCGTCATAATCGTCCCAATCATCGTCATAGTGATGGGCGGTTGTGTTGATGAGGCTATCCATCGGGATCATCATCACATTGGATGCGACCGAGTTGGAAGAGATGCTGGGAGCAACCTCTACCGCTTGTGCGGGAGCGGCGGCGATTGCGAGTGTGCCAGCGGCGGCGAATGCGGCGAGAATTTTCATTGCGTGTCCCTCTTTTTGTTCGAGTTACCCGGTGGGGTGAGAGGACATTCGTTCAGAAAAGGGCAACGCCACATGAACGGTTTGTTGGGAATTCCGTTCAGGCGACGAGCCGCTTTTATTAAGCGATGAATTGAGTGATTAGCGCAATTTTGCCGCTGCTTTCGCTCGAACCTTGGGAGAAAGCGACTCAAGCTGGCTGAGTTCGCGCAGCTCATCCTGCGTGCCTTTGCCAGCGATTATCGCTTTGAATACACGCTCGACGCTCCAGTCGGTTGCGCCAAGAGATGTGCGCTCCAGAGTGTCGCCTGCTTGCGCGGTGCCTTCTTCCAGAACACGGAAATACCACCCGCATCGACCAGAGGCGATGATCGCGGCGACCATTTTCTTGACGCCGAACCGGTGTTCAATCTTCCAGCAGGGCTGGCGTGGTTGGCTGATCTCAAGCAGCGCGCTGCCCAAACGGAATTGGTCACCGATATGGACCTGCGCCTCGGTCAGGCCGCTGACCGCTAGGTTTGATCCGAATGCGCCGGGCCGTGAGAGTAAGGCGTGTTCGCCAATCTGGCCGCGCCAAAATGCGTGATGATCAACGGGATAAAGGTGCACCGCCATTTCCGGGCCGCCGTGCACGCTGCGGTCTGCTTGCTCGTCCACTTCCAGCCCTTCGGTGCCAATCTCCACTGGGCCCGTAATCGGCTGTTTCGCGATCGCGCTTGTTTCTTCGTCGCGGAAGTTTGCCGCTTTGCCCGCGCAGATTGCCGAAACTTCGAGCTTCATGCTTCAGAAGTTTCTGCCGCTGCTGCTTCTCGATCCCGCTGTGCGCGGCTTTTCTTTTCGGCTGCAGTCTTCAACTGGCCGCAGGCTGCATCAATGTCTCGCCCGCGCGGGGTGCGCACTGGCGCGCTGATGCCGCCTTCAAAAACGATGTTTGAAAAACTGCGGATTCGGTCCGGATCGGAGCACTCATAGTTCGCACCGGGCCATGGATTGAACGGGATCAAATTGACCTTGGCGGGCAGGTTGAACTGCTTGAGCAGGCGCACAAGCTCATGCGCGTCCTCGTCGCTGTCGTTCTTGTCCTTCAGCATGACGTATTCAAAGGTGATGCGCCGCGCATTGGTTGCGCCCGGATAATCGGCGCACGCCTGCAGCAATTCTTCGAGGCCATATTTGCGATTGAGCGGCACGATCTCGTCGCGCACATCTTTGTTCACTGCGTGCAATGACACCGCGAGGTTGACGCCAATCTCTGCGCCGCAGCGCTCCATCATTGGAATGACGCCGCTGGTCGACAAAGTGATCCGGCGTTTTGATAGAGCGAGCCCTGCACTGTCCATAACGAGCAGCAGAGCATCGCGGACATTGTCGAAATTATACAGTGGCTCGCCCATGCCCATCATCACGATGTTGGTGAGCAAGCGTCCATCTGCGCGGTATTCGGCTTCGTCCTCATCTTCGGCAAAATCCATCTTGCCCTTGGGCCATTCGCCCAGAGCGTCCCGGGCAAGCATTACTTGGCCAACGATCTCACCCGGCGTCAGATTGCGCACCAGACGCATGGTGCCAGTGTGACAGAAGGTGCAATTGAGAGTGCAGCCCACTTGGCTGGAGACGCACAGAGTTCCGCGATCGGCATCGGGAATGAAGACCATCTCATAATCATGACCATCATCGGTCTGCAGCAGCCATTTGCGCGTGCCGTCAGTGCTATGCTGAGCCTCAACCACATGCGGGCGGCCAATCACAAAGCGATCGGTCAGCCACGGACGCATGGTCTTGGAAATGTCGGTCATGTCCTCAAATTCGGACACGCCGCGATGGTATAGCCAATGATAGACCTGCTTGGATCGCAGCTTGGCCTGCCTTGTATCCAGACCCGCCTCTTCAAACAGCTCGCGAATGCGCGCTGGCGGCAGGCCGATGAGGTCGACGCGGCCGTCCTCGCGCGGGGTAATGTCGCGCGCAGTTGGAACCGGATCGATTTGTCCGGCGATGGGCATAAGGTTGGTATCGGCCATAAGTTCGCCGCATATAGGCGCGCAAAAGCGCCTTTGCTAGCTTAGCGTTTGCGCGGCTTATCTAAGCCTGGCGCAGCCGAGCAGCGCGGCATCGATTGCGGTAGCGGCGCCAGCGAGCTGGTATCTGTCTGTGAAGGCGCGGCCACCTTTGTCACGAGTGCGAACACTCATCCGGGTGGCGGAGCGCATGGCGGCAACGATCGCGGCGTCCATGCGGGGATCTTTCGCCCATGCATCGCCGCCTCCGCCTGTGAGGTCGAAACGCTTGTCACCAATGGTCAGACGGATGGTCGCGCTATCTGCAATTTCGCGAGATAGCCGCAGGTGGAGTTGATTGCGGACAGAGCTTTTTGGCCATGTCGCAATGCTGGCAAAGGGCGCATAATCGCGCCGCTTCGTCGCGCTGGACGGTTTGGCGATGGCATAGCAGCGCGGCGTGCCGGGATCGCGGAAAGCAGCCCAGCTGGAATATACGCCAAGGCTGTCTTTCGCCGCCAGAGGGCTGGCAAAAGCAGTCCCTAAAGCAAGCGCGCTAAGCAGCAGGGGACCTGAGGCAAATCTCCTATCTTTGCTCGCCATTTTGAATCGTCCCCCTCAGCCCGCACTATCGCAAGTAATAGCTGACCGGCTGCGCTCTTCCGGCTTCTTGCGGATACATGTGGCTATAAGACACAGCGTTTCCGAGCACGCGCATGATGTAATAGCGGGTTTCGAAATTGGCCGGAACGCGCTCAATCCAGGTGACCCAATCGATGTCGCCCCGGCGCGGATCGCCATTCAGACGGAGCCATTGGTTCACCCGGCCAGGCCCCGCGTTATAGGCGCCAATGGCAAGCGGATAGGCGCCGCCATAATAGTCCATCATCCGCGCGAAATAGGCATCGCCCAAACGCATATTGTAGCTGGGCGAGCCAATCAGATTGGCTGAGAGATATTGCATGCCGAGCTTGCCCGCTTGCTCGCGCGCGGTTCCCGGCATCAATTGCATCACGCCGCGCGCACCAGCGTGGCTGACACGGAAGCGGTCAAATTCGCTTTCCTGACGAGAGATCGCGTGCACCATCGTCCAGTTTGCACCCGGAGGCGGTGTGACAGTTGGGAAGCCAAGGCGCTCAAAGCCTTTCAGGCCGTGCTCGCCCGCGGTCATGCCAGCCACAACGGCCATTTCATCAAGGCCCGTTTCAGCGGCGAGATCAGCGACCATGCTCATTTCTTCGGGCGTGTCGGCAATGTCAGCAACAGCTTCGAAGAAGCGGCGCTCAGTTTGCCATGCCATGCGGTTTGCCGCGATAGAGCGGATGGCTTTTACAACTGGACGGCTGTTGAAGGCCGTGCGCTGAGCCTGACTGACTTCGATTGGTGCAAGCGGCGCGAATTGCGGCAGCGGGCGGCCCAAAGCTTCATGCGCGAGCTGACCATAGTAATACTCAGGGAACTCAGCCGCCATTTCAAAATAGCGTGTGGCTTCATCGGTTTGACCCGCTTGGCGCGCAGATCGGCCAGCCCAGTAAAAGCCTTTGGCCCGGATCAGAGGCGTACCTGCACCTGCTCCGTAGCGATAGAACAGAGGCGCTGCGGCGGCTCCATTGCCAAGGCTCCAAAGCGCCTTCGTCCCGCCCAGCCACATCAAATCGGTGTAGCGATCGCGAAGGGCGAAAGAGCCCTTCGATACATCGGTGCCCGGCGTGAACAAATCATCGGCAGAGGCAGCAATTGCGACCGCTTGACGCGCGCCAGAGGCTTTGGCGACGCCCAGCATTTGCGCGACCATATCCTCTGGCTTGTGCGAGGTGCGGGCGAAGTTTGGGCGGGTCGTCAGAACATTCGCTGCCTGAGCAACCTGCCGTTTGGAGCGCAATTGCTTCACGTAGTTATAGACGAAGCCCGGATCGCTGAGCGCGCCGGAGGGCACATTGCCAGTTTCCCCGCGAATCACGGCCAAGCGGGCCATCGCCATCTCGCGCTCGCTCGGCGCAACATTGACCATGTGGCGCACGGCCGCTTCGCTTTCGCTTTGCCAAAGGAGCGCATCCATCCTCGCGCTGTGATCTTCGGCAGTAAGACGTGAGCCAAATAGACCCATGATGTAAGCTTCCGCCGGACCGCTCATTTCGCCGCCGCGCCATGCTTCGCGCGCCACGTCAAAGGCTTCCGCGCGCTGCGCGCCAGCTAGAGCCAGTGCGTAACGAGCACGGCCAGGATTGGTGAGCGGCGGATGGGCATCGAAGAAGCGGATGAGATCTGCTGAAGAAGGCGCTTCGTTCTCAAGCGCGTTTTCTGCGCGCACTCGCAAAGTGGCCATGCGCGGGAAGTCAGGATAGGCGAGGGCAAAGCCAGCGTAATCTGAAAAGCTGGAGAGGCGAGATTTCTGCAAAACCTCCCAGCGCGAGATCGCCTGCCCAATGGCGCGGGGCTGCTGAGCCAGCATTGTGCTGCCCCCAGGTGCGCTCGCACTTTGGGCAAAACACGGCCCCGTCATAGCGGCTGTGCTGGTGAAAAGAATGGCGGCGACGGCAAGGGGATTGCCAAAAGAACTTTTACGCATGCTGGACATAGTGCCGATCGGCTCCTTATCAGGCGCTGAACAAGTGCCTTAGCTTTTGGAGAACTGCTTCAAATATTCGCTAAGTGCCTAGATAGAGGAATACAACAATGTTTAGCGGTTCAATCCCCGCTCTGGTGACTCCTTTTCGCGACGGAGCGTTTGACGAGGCTGCATTTCGCAAATTGGTCGACTGGCAAATCGAGCAGGGCAGCGCGGCTTTGGTCCCATGCGGGACGACGGGGGAAGCCTCGACTTTGTCCAATGCAGAGCATCACCGCGTTGTTGAAGTTTGCATAGAGCAAGCCGCTGGCCGGGTCCCAATCATTGCAGGGTGTGGTTCCAACGATACTAAGAACGCCGCGCTGCATATGAGCTTTGCCAAAAAGGCGGGAGCCGCTGCGGGGCTGTGCGTTGCGCCTTATTATAACCGGCCAAGCCAGGCCGGGCTGATCGCGCATTTTAGCTTTTTGGCTGAGAACTGCGACTTGCCGATTGTGCTTTATAATGTGCCAGGCCGCACGGTGACCGATATTGCGCCCGAAACCACAATTGAGCTTGCCAACAAATTTCCTGAGAAAATCACCGCAATTAAAGATGCGAGCGAAGACCTTTCCCGGGTGGCTGATCACCGCATGGGCATTGGCCGGACGTTCTGCCAACTGTCTGGGAATGACGAGCTGGCCCTGCCGTTCAACGCTGCGGGCGGGAAGGGGTGCATCTCTGTCACGGCCAATGTCGCGCTCGGCGCTATGCGCAGAGTTTCAGCAGGCCTGCGCGGACAATGATCTGGTCCGTGCGCGAGCTCTGAACGATCAGCTTTACCCGCTGCACTACGCGATGTTTTCCGATTCGAGCCCCGGTCCCGTCAAATACGCACTGAGCCGGGTGCAGGATTGGGCAACGCCAGAGGTTCGCTTGCCGCTATGCGAGGCAAGCGATAGCGCGCGCAAAGCGGTGGATGCGGCATTGGAACATGCGGGGTTGGCGTAAGCCCTAATCTGCTGGATTGTGCTTTTCGACAAATCGAACGGCCGCATCAAGCATGGTGCGCCGGGTTTCTGAACGTGACAGCCAGTGATCTTCGCCTTTCAGGCTGATCATTTCGTGCGGCTTCTTCGCGTCCTTAAGTTTGTCGGCCATTTTGACTGAGTGACTGAAGGGTACGACAATATCGTCGCGCCCATGGATCAGCATAATGGGCGCGTCGGCTTGATCTGCGAAGCGCAGTGGTGAGACTTCATCCCAGCGATCGCGTGGGCCGAGCTGCTCGAGCTAATGCAACTTTCGTTGTCCGATCGCTACCTGATGCGCGATAGTCTTCTTGATACATATCCTTGATGTCGCTGACTGGTGCGACTGCCACTGCGCAGCGATAAATACCTTGCTGTAAAGTGACGCCTGCAAGAGCAGCATAGCCGCCATAGCTTGCACCGACGATGCAAGCGCGCTTTGGATCGACGATCCCTTTTTCAGCCAGGGCAGCAAGTCCATCGGACTTGTCGGTCTGCATCTTGCGGCCCCATTCTCCATAACCAGCAAAGCGAAATTCAGAAGATCGCCCGGTGGAGCCTCGGAAGTTGGGTTGGAAGACAGCGTATCCGCGTGAGGCATAGGCCTGAGCCCACCAATCAAACGTCTCCCTATCATGCGCGTGCGGCCCCCCGTGAGGCAGAACAACGGCGGGAAGGTTTTTCGCTTCTCGGCCAGGCGGCAGCGTCAAGATACCGTCCATCTCGAGTCCGTCGCTTGCAGTGTATTTGAACGTAGAGATTGGACCAACATGTTCAGGCCCGATTGCAGCGCGCTCATACGCGATGGCATTGGCTCTCAAATTCTTAACATCCACCGCAAACCAAGTGCCGCTATCTCCGTTGCCTGCGGTTCGCACGATCATTTGCGACAAATCGCCTGTCCAGTCGAGCGGACGGGTTTCGAAGTCTTTAAAGGCACGGCGAACCTTGCGCAAAGCGCTGCCCTTTGCTTGGTCTTGAAACACCACGCGTTCCTTGCCGCCACGCTCACGGTAGCCCATCAGATGCCCGGTCTGTTTATCGAAATACACTCGTTCAAGGCTTACGTCGGGAAGAAACTCCTTCATCTCTCCGCCAGAGATTGGAACTTCAAACCACTTTATGTCGTCATCCGTGCGTTCAGACAGAATTACCGTCGCGCCGCCGTAACCAAGTCCAACTAGACCGATCCGTGCCTGCACATTTTGTCCGCTGGCGATTTCATCACGAGCCCCATTTCTCAGCTTCCATCTGCCATTTTCTTCGTTGATTTCGAAGGTTGCGGCAATGTTGCCGTCTGCATCGATCAGCCAGTCGTTATCGTGTCCAGGCCTGGCCGCATTCGCCACTCGCTTGACAGAAAAGTCCTGCATATCGACGCGAAACAAAAAAGGTCGTCCGTGGTCGAATATATAATCTGATCGGTTGTTTCTCTTGAGTTCTATCCCGCCATAAAAGCCGTAGTAGCGCCCATCTATTTCACGGACACCATAATTACCGAAGATCGCATCCAAGATATTGCGTTTCTTAGAAAAAATCATTCCAGCTTCTGCGTCTGGCGTAACGGGTATTACCCGGCCAACATAGAATTCGGCTTTGTCAGTAGTAAAGTTGTACCCCAAGTCCTCGGTCTGGCTCGAGACAATCAAAATTCGTTCGTCACCAATCCATTGAATGTTACGGATCTTCATATCGCCAACCGCAACGGAGGTGAGCATTTTGTTTTGGTTCTCAAGAACGATCAGCGCTCTCGTACCTTTCACGGTAGTTATCATCGCGATACGCTTGCCCGATTCGGATAAAGCTGCATCTTCGATGTCGGGGAGTGCCCCGTAAGCAGCGAGCGGCAATGGCTCCAGTTGCTTACTTGCGCTGCTGCTCGCAAGTGTCGCTGCTTCTCCGTCCTGTGCAAGAAGAGCCGCTGGCGCGGTTGCGCAAAAGAGCGCAGACAAAGCCACAATTGATAACGAACGCATTGAATAAACCCCTTACCGACCCGTCAATTGATCGGCTATATTTGCCCCGCGCTATGCCGTAGCGCACCTGTATAATGCCAAACCCAACTGAAGTTTCAAGTAATCTAAGCGCCCGATTGCGAATCTCGCATAAGCCACTACATCACGCGCATTATGGCGAGACCCAAACCTGAGACCTTTGATAAGCACAAGACCGTTGCGGAAAATCGCCGCGCGCGCTTCGATTATCATATTGAGGACAGATTTGAGGCGGGTCTTGCGCTGCAGGGCACCGAGGTAAAGGCGCTGCGCTCTGGTCAGGCGACCATCGCGGAAAGCTATGCGGAGGTGCGCGATGGCGAGGTTTGGTTGATCAATTCGAACATTCCTGAGTACAGCCACGGCAATCGGCTCAATCACGAACCGAAGCGCTAGGCGCAAGCTGCTGCTCAATGCGCGCGAGATTGGTAAGATGTTCGGCGCGGTGGAGCGTAAAGGCATGACGCTGGTTCCGCTGTCTATCTATTTCAACAAGCAAGGCCGCGCCAAGGTTGAGCTGGGCCTCGCGAAGGGTAAGCAGGCGCATGACAAACGTGCGAGCGTCAAAGATCGCGATTGGAAGCGGGACAAAGCCCGCCTGATGCGCGAAAAGGGATAAGCCCAAAGCGCGCGCAAACGCTTTAGTCATTTAATCGTCGCAAAGTTTTGTAAGATCACCAGCGACCCACTGTTCAGCGGCCAAATCCTACCCATATGAAGCGCATGTCCTATCCCTTGCACATTCTTGCAGCTTCACAGCCTTGCGCTGTGGATGGTCAGGTGCCTTGTGCAAACGGCGGTGAAGGGCTCGCATCATGAGTCAAAAGCGCAGCAAAACCTGGGCAATGGACACGCTGCGCAAATATATGCCGACGCGCGAGCAGATGGCCGCCAACAAGTATCTAAAGCCGTTTGCGCATCGTTTTCTCTCACCAGAGCTGTGGCGTTTTACTCGCCGGTCTGTCCCTCGCGGAGTGGCTCTTGGACTATTTGCGGGTTTCATTATTCCCGTCGGGCAAATCTTCCTCGCCGCCTTTCTTGCGCTGCCTGCGCGCGCGAACATGCCGCTGGCCGCGACGGTCACTTTCGTGACCAATCCCTTCACTTTTCCATTCTGGGCAGTGCTGGCCAATTGGCTAGGCGACATCCTTTTACGGCTCGATCGTGCGGGGACCGGCGGCGCTGCTGAAAGCGAAATGGCGAGTGGGCGTTGGTCATGGTTCTTCGAGCTCTTCGAAGGTGTGGGCGTTACGGTTCTAGAAACTGTGTTCGGCTTCGTTGTGCTGGCGCTGGTCAGTGCAGCCCTCGGTTATCTTATTTCCGGCGCGGTGTGGCGCGTGATGGTTGCGCGTCGCCGTGCAAAACGCTTGGCGCGGATGGAAGCGCGGCTCGACCAGCGGCTCAATGCCAATTAAGCACTAGAGCGGCTGGTTCGATCAGAACTGCGAACCATCACTATTGCGCAGCGCCGCCAAGATGCTGCATCCGTAACGCTGAACCAAAACGTAAAGTGCGAGAGAAAAGAGCGCTATGAAAGCCGTCTTGCAGGCCAATGATCAAAACCGATTGATGATCGCTGGGCTGGCGGCTGCTCTGTTCGTCAGCGCGGGTGTCCTGTGGTTGGCAACGCGTGAGCCGGCATTGGTGCTGTCCTATGCCTTGGGGCTTGGTGTGTTGCTGATCGGTGTGTTCACCTTTGACAGCATGCGCGCAGAGCCAACAGCGCAGATCGAGACCTCGCCCGATTGGACGGTGACAATCGCCGCCATCGAAGAGGCGGGGGAGGCGGTTGCGATTACCGACCGCGCGAACCGCTTGGTGTGCGCAAACTCTGCTTTCATTGATGGGTTCGGTATTGGCGCGGCGCCGCCTTCGCTTCCCCTGGAGCGCGAAGGACTGGAGGCTATGACCCGCCTGGCGCGCGAAGCCTGGCGCGATGGATCGGGTGCATTGAAAGAGCTGGCGGGGAAGGCTGGCGAAACTCCGTGGAAGGTCACGGTCGAGCGGGCAGGGCGCGGCGAAGACCACCTGATCTGGCGTTTCCGTCGCCATGTCATGCCGAGCAGCGATGCGCTGGCCGACCTCAATCTCGCTGGGCCATTCGGTCTGATGCTCAGCCGAGCAGGCATCGAGAGCGCGATCACTGGTCCGGACGGTGTTATCAAAACGGTGAGCGCTGGCTTTGCAGAGCGTTCCGTTGGCGATTCCACCGCAACCATGGCGGGTCAGGATTTTGTGACTTACCTGCGCTCTGATGACCGCGATCGGATATTCTTTGCCCGCGAAGGGAGAGGGGGCACGCCGCAAACCTTGATCCATGTGCCGCTTGATGATCCAAGCGCTCAGGTTCAGTCCGGCCCTGACGAAGGCCCATCTCTGATGCTGCTGGTGGACAGCGGCGTTGGGATCGGAAGTGGATGGGATGGCTCCTCGCAAGCGGGCGTCGCTCAGCTTGACGCACTGCTCGCGCAATTGCCCCTTGGTCTGGCGATGACCGACCGCGATGGGCGCTTCCTGTTCTGCAATGACGCCTTCTTGCGCTCGGTTGACCGGGAAGGGCGCGGCTTGCCCGCATTCCCGACCGATCTGGTGGTGCGCGAAGACAAAGGCGCAATGTCCGACGCAGTGCGGCGTCATGGCCGCGGCCCCGCGACCAGCGGCGATATGGCGGTGCGTTTATCAATCCAGCCCGAAGAGCCGGTTTCGATTGGCCTTGCCGGAGTTCGAGGGTTGGGCGAGGCGGCAGTGCTGCTCAGCCTTGCGGATTCCAGCGAGGAAAACCAGCTTAAGCGTCAGGTCGCACAGGCCACAAAAATGCAGGCGGTTGGGCAATTGGCGGGCGGCGTAGCGCATGACTTTAACAACGTGCTGACCGCGATTATTGGCACCTGCGACCTGATGCTGCTGCGCCACACGCCAGGCGATAGCGACTATGATGACATTCAGCAGATCCGCGCCAACTCCAACCGCGCGGCTTCGTTGACGCGGCAATTGCTGGCGTTTTCGCGGCAGCAGACCTTGCGGCCCGAAATTCTGCAATTGCCAGATGTCGTGAGCGAAGTCGGGCCGCTGATCAAACGGCTGCTCGGCGAGAAAATCCAATATTACGTCCAGCATGACCGGGATTTGGGACCGGTACGCGCTGACCCTCAGCAGCTTGAGCAAGTGATCATGAACCTCGCGGTGAATGCCCGCGATGCGATCCAGTCAAACGGCAAAGGCAGCGGTCGTATCTCTCTGCTGACGCGCAGCCTGCAGGCGAAGGAAGTGATCAAGCTGGGTTCGGAAATCTTGCCGGCGGCTGATTACACCGTGCTGATTGTGCAGGATACCGGCGGCGGTATTCCCGCGCATGTCCTGCCCAAGCTGTTCGAGCCATTCTTCACGACCAAAGAACAAGGCAAAGGCACCGGCCTTGGCCTTTCGACCGCTTACGGCATTGTGAAGCAATCGGGCGGATTTATCTTCGTCGACAATGTTATGGATCAAAATGACCGTCCGAAGGGCGCGCGCTTTACGATCTATTTCCCGGTTTACGCGGGCGAAGCGCCCAAGAAGATTGCAGAGGCTCCGCCAGAACCATCGTCCGATTGGGCTGAAGGCGGCAGGATCCTGCTGGTTGAAGATGAAGACATGGTCCGCGCAGTTGCGGAGCGCGCGCTTGCCCGTGCGGGCTATGAAGTCACTGCCTGTCCCGGCGGAGAAGAGGGTCTGGCCGCGATCGCAGACGGCGGCGAGTTCGATCTCATCGTCAGCGATGTCGTGATGCCTGGGATGGACGGCCCGGCTATGGTGCGCGCGATCCGCCAAAAGCTTCCGCATATGCCGGTGCTGTTTATGTCCGGCTATGCTGAGGAGCAGCTGCGCAAAGACATCGATATTCCAGACATGCACTTCATCCCCAAACCGTTCAGCGTTCAGGCGATCGGGGACAAAGTTGGCAATGTAATGCAGCGGGTTAGGCGAAGCTAAGGTGCTCAGTGATCTCTTGCTAGGCCTCTGAAATACCGATTAAAAATGACTGTTTAGGCGGTTTACAACTACGGCGCTCGCACTAGCCAAAGGTCCATTCATCGCGCATACAGTACGCCCCGTCATGCTTATTGGCGGGTTCAATAGGAGGCTGGGTGATGAACGCGATTAAGCTGGGATTGGTGTCAGGTTTGGCACTTGGGATGAGCGCTCTTGGAGCAACAACGGCCACCTCGCAATCACTGCCAGATCCGGATGAAACGGCGCAGGGCGATGTCGCGGTTACCATCTACAACAACAATCTCGCGCTGGTGCAGGATGTGCGCCAAATCAACATTGAGCGCGGCCGCAGCCGGGTCGAATTTCCCGATGTCTCGGCGACCATTCAGCCGCAAACGCTGAGCTTCTTTGCGCCCAACACCTCTATCATTGAGCAGAATTTTGACTTCGACTTGCTGACACCGGCGAAGATGATGGAAAAGGCGATTGGCCAAACGGTCACTCTGCTGCGTACCAACCCGGCGACTGGTCGAGAGACCCGCGAACGCGCGAAGGTTCTCTCCACCGCCGCAGCGGCGTTGTGGTCCAGATCGGCGACCGGATCGAAGTCCTGCGTGATGACGGCCTTCCCGTTCGTGTGATCTTTGACCGAGTGCCGCCCAATCTGCGCGCTCGGCCGACATTGTCAGTCAATCTCAACAGTACCCGCAGTGGCACGCGCCCGGTTTCGATCCGCTATTTGACCGGCGGGCTCGGTTGGAACGCAGACTATGTCGCGCTCTACAATGAGCAAACCGACTCGATCGATATGCAGGGCTGGGTCACGCTTACAAACAACACTGGCACCACATTCAACCAGGCGAAGACGCTGCTGGTTGCTGGCAATCCGAACAATCGCGGAGGCAGCAGTCGTGGGCGCGGAAACCGAAACTTGGTCCAACCGGGAACAGAGACCGCCGCGCGCGAGCAGCTGGGCGATTTCTATCTCTACCCGATCAGCGGGCGCACAACGATTGCTAATGCGCAGACGAAGCAAGTGAGCTTCCTCGATGTGCAATCGGTCCCTGCGCGCAAGATCTATGAGCGAACTGTTGGTTGGCTTTCAAACGACCGCAGCCCGGTGAACGTCTCAAGCGCGATCTCGTTTTCCACCTCGCGTGATCAGGGGCTGGGCGATGCTCTGCCATCGGGCACGGTGCGGTTTTATCAGCGCGACAACCAAGGCACGCCGCAATTCATCGGCGAGAACAATATTGGCCATACGCCGATGGGCAGCGAGCTGTCGCTGAGAACGGGCGATGTGTTCGATATCTTTGTGCAGGCAGAGATTGAGAAACGCGAAGAGATCACCAGTTCAGAATGGGAGCGCACCGCGCGGTTCCGTGTGCTGGAGGATGGCGAAACCACCCGCCAAGTCGAGGTTGAGCGCCCCAAGAAATATTACCGCACAACCATGCGCTACACGCTGACCAATGCGAAAAGCAGCTCAATCGATGTCGATCTCACCCAAAGCGGGCTTTACCGTGGATATTGGTCAAACGATTACCGAGTGGTTAGCGAGGACATTACGGGCGAACAGATCAATTACGATCGGCGCAAATGGATCGTGCCCGTGCCCGCCAATGGCAAGCGCGTGGTGCGCGTCACATACGAAACCCGTTACTAAGGGGGCGGGCGATCATGCGGAGCCCCGCATCTATTGGATTGGCGCTTGGCCTAATGGCCAGCGCGGCTGTCGGCTTGCCTGCCGCCGCGCAGGACAGCCCGGCGGTCAGCTCGCCCGAAGCGCAAGTTGCACCCCAAGTCCAAGCACCGCCAGCGCGGCAGGCCGTCGACGCTTCTGCGCCGCAATCGCTTTCGGTCACCGTCTACCGCGATCCGCGTAGGCAGCTTGGCCAAGAGATGAACCGCCGTTGGCCGCAAGGTTTCGCCATGATCAGCGAGACCCGCACGGTCACTCTGCCGCCTGGCCAATCGACCATCCGCTTTGAAGGTGTGGCCGAGGGTATGGTCGGCGTCAGCGCAATCGTCTCTGGCCTGCCCGGCGGAACGATTGAGAAGAACCGCAATGCGGACCTCCTCTCACCCGCGGCTCTTGTGAACGGCGCGCTCGGCAACCGTGTGACTTTGACGCGGACCAATCCTGCGACCGGTGTGGAAGAGGCTCAATCCGCGATCGTGCGCACGCGCGCGGATGGCGGTTTGGTGCTGCAAACCGACCAAGGATATGAGGCGGTGCGCTGCGCTGGCTTGCCAGAGCGATTGACCTTTGACGGCGTGCCAAAGGGTCTTTCGGCCAAACCCATCTTCACCATCGATACCCAGGATGCGAGCGGGGGGACATATGAAGTCGTCCTGACCTATCTCGCATGGGGCTTCGATTGGCAGGCCAATTACGTTGCAACCTTGCCTGACCCGGAGGACGGCGCGGCCGCGGGCGCAGCGCGGCGAGGGGAGAACGGCAATTTCAAACTCGGCCTGATGAGCTGGCTCACGATCCTCAATGACAATGGCCAAAGCTTTGACGATGCAGAATTGTTGGTGATTGCAGGCTCGCTCAGCGTGGTCAGTGATTTCCGCAGCCTTGCGACTCCGCCTCGGGCTGCTCCACTGCGCCTAACATGCTATCCAATTGGCAGCACGGCTGCTGGTTCTCCGGTTCCATCGCCTCAGTCGATCGTGGTGAATGGCCGCCGCAATGAGTTTCGGATGAAGCTCTCCGCTCCTTCACCAGTGATGGCAATGGCCGACGCGGCGGGTCCCGTTGGCGAAGCGGAAGTCATGCAAGCGGTGGAAGAACAGCTTGGCGACCTTAAGCTGTACCGCGTGCCAGAGAGGGTGAATGTCTCAGCCAAAGGGCTCAAACAGATCGCCTTTCTCAATCGGCAAGAGGTCGATGCGCGCTATCTTTACACGGTGAGCTGTGGATTTTCGGTCACGGGTGAAGGGCAGCCCAATCCTGGTTTTGAACGCGCAGGCATGTTGCTCGTTACCAAGAACGAGACTGAACGAGGGCTGGGCGTGGCGTTGCCTCAGGGCGGCCTCACTGTGTTCGAACCGAGCAGCTTCGGTCCGCAATTGGTCGCTGACGTTGATATGCGCGATTACGCTGAGGATCAGGACGTCGAGCTGGAAATGGGTGAGAGCAATCAGGTCTTTTCGAAATGCCTACCCGCCCCTGGCCCAGTGACGACCGGCAATATGAACAGCTGGTTCGGAAATGGCGCGGAGATCACCAACGCCAATTCGCATCCGATTAGTGTTCGGCTTGATCTTGGCGACTCGGCCATTTGGGAGGTGCGTCTCAAAGGCGCTAAGACTCGCATCAAAGATGGCCGGATTATTGCGGAAGTGGATGTTCCAGCCAACTCGGAACGCACGTTCCGGTGGTCAATTCGAGACCCCAGCTAACTTTTTTCTGCGGCTTTTCCAATGTAATTTCAGATGTTTGCGTGTTTCATCTGAACCGCCAGACACGATTTCTCATGTTCCCTACTTGTTCTTATGGAACAAAGTGGGTACAAGCTGTCTCCACAAGGGGTGGTCGATAACAATTTGTCGGCCCTAGGCAAGTCAAGGAGGCCATGCGATGTCTGCAAGTCTGAAATTGGTAGAAAAAGGAAAGACCGTGGACCGTCAAAAAGCGCTCGACGCTGCACTTGCGCAAATAGATCGCGCTTTCGGTAAAGGCTCAGCAATGAAGCTCGGCTCTCGCGAAGCAATGAATGTTGAATCCATTCCAAGTGGTTCGCTTGGACTGGATATCGCGCTTGGTATTGGCGGGCTACCTAAGGGCCGCGTTATTGAAGTGTATGGCCCAGAAAGTTCGGGTAAGACGACCTTGGCACTGCATGTGATTGCAGAGGCTCAAAAGGCTGGCGGCACGGCGGCTTTCGTCGATGCGGAACACGCGCTTGATCCAGTCTATGCCAATAAGCTGGGTGTCGACATTGATGAACTGATCGTCTCTCAGCCTGATACGGGTGAGCAGGCACTTGAGATTACTGACACGTTGGTTCGCTCCAATGCGATTGACGTGCTGGTGGTCGACTCGGTCGCGGCGCTTGTCCCCCGCGCAGAAATTGAAGGCGAGATGGGCGACTCCCACGTCGGCCTTCAAGCGCGGCTGATGTCCCAATCGCTGCGCAAGCTGACCGGGTCGATCAACCGTTCCAAATGCATGGTCATCTTCATCAACCAATTGCGGATGAAGATTGGCGTTATGTACGGCAACCCAGAGACGACGACTGGCGGCAACGCGCTTAAGTTTTACGCTTCGGTTCGTCTGGACATTCGCCGTACAGGCCAGATCAAAGACCGTGACGAAGTGGTCGGCAACTCGACCCGCGTTAAAGTGGTGAAGAACAAAGTCGCACCGCCGTTCAAGCAGGTCGAATTCGACATTATGTACGGAGAGGGCATTTCCAAGATCGGTGAGATCCTCGATCTGGGCGTGAAGGCAGGCCTCGTAGAAAAATCAGGCAGCTGGTTCTCCTACGACAGCGTACGGATTGGTCAGGGCCGTGAAAATGCCAAGACCTTCCTCAAAGAGAACACAGAGATGTGCAATCAGTTGGAAGCCGCCATCCGCGGCCGCACCGACGAGGTTGCCGAGGAGATGATGACAGGGCCGGACGCGGACTCTGACGACTGATCCTCAAGCGAGTGCGGTTATCGCATTCGGAAAATCGGAAAGCCGGCATGCGCCATCCCCCTTGGCGATGCCGGCTTTTCTGCGTCTGCTCTCCGCTTGGCCTATGCAAAATCGGCGGATGCGGGCCGGTCTGAAGCAGCACCGAACTTATGAAGAATTGCGAACTCAGTGTGCATTGATCACGCGGTGGCTTGTCGCTGACCGCGTGATTGCCTAACTGCATTCCCGCAATGACTTCGACAAACGATATTCGCCGCTCTTTTCTCGACTTCTTCGGGAATGCTGACCACGCTGAAGTGCCCAGTGCACCGCTGGTCCCCTATAACGACCCGACATTGATGTTCGTGAATGCGGGCATGGTGCCGTTCAAGAACGCATTTACGGGTCTGGAGACCCCGCCCGCACCGCGCGCCGCGTCATCGCAAAAGTGCGTGCGGGCCGGGGGCAAGCACAATGACCTCGATAATGTCGGCTACACTGCGCGGCATCACACCTTCTTTGAAATGCTCGGCAATTTCTCGTTTGGCGACTATTTCAAAGAGCAGGCGATCCTTAATGCCTGGACGCTGCTTACAAAAGAATGGGGCCTTCCCGCAGAGAGACTCACCGCGACCGTCTATCACACCGATGACGAAGCGTTCGATCTGTGGCGCAAGATATCTGGTCTGCCAGAGGAACGGATCATTCGCATCCCGACCAATGACAATTTCTGGTCAATGGGCGATACCGGACCATGCGGTCCATGTTCGGAAATCTTCTATGATCACGGCGAGCATATCTTTGGTGGCCCTCCGGGTAGCCCAGACGAAGACGGCGACCGCTTTGTAGAGATTTGGAATCTCGTCTTCATGCAGTTCGACCAGAAGGCGAGCGGCGAGCGCACTGATCTGCCGAGCCCGTCGATTGATACCGGTATGGGCTTGGAGCGCATCGCCGCTGTTATGCAGGGCGTGCACAACAATTATGACACCGACACGTTCAAAGCGCTGATCGCGGCCTCGCAGCAACTCACTGGCGTGGGTAGCGAAGGCGATGCTGTCGCGAGCCACCGCGTGATCGCGGACCATTTGCGTTCGGTCAGTTTCCTGATGGCGGACGGTGTGCTGCCGTCGAACGAGGGCCGCGGATATGTCCTGCGCCGGATCATGCGCCGCGCGATGCGGCATGCGCATTTGCTTGGAGCGAGCGAGCCTTTGATGCACCGGCTTGTCCCGGCGCTGGTGACCGAGATGGGGCAGGCCTACCCAGAGCTCACGCGCGGACAGGCGTTGATCCAGGAAGTGCTCGAACGCGAGGAAACGCAGTTCCGCAAGACCTTGGACAAGGGCCTAAAGCTGCTCGATGAAGCGACAGGCGCCATGAGCGAGGGCGGCGAACTCGACGGCGAGACCGCGTTCAAACTCTACGACACCTATGGCTTTCCCTATGATCTCACCGAAGACGCTCTGCGCGCACGCGGGATCGGCGTTGATGGCGCAGGTTTCGAAGCGGCCATGGAGCGCCAAAAGGCGGCGGCTCGCGCGGCTTGGAAAGGGTCGGGCGACGCGGCCTCGGGCGAAGTGTGGTTCGACATCGCAGAGCGCGAAGGCGCGACAGAATTCACCGGCTACAATTCCACCTCGGGCGAGGGGACTGTGGTCGCGATCGTGAAAGACGGCGCAGAGGTTCAATCGGTCAAAGCTGGCGAAAGCGCCGTTTTGTTGACGAACCAAACCCCATTTTACGGCGAAAGCGGCGGGCAAACCGGCGACACCGGCAGTATCAGCACGCCGAGCGGATTTGCCGCCAATGTGTCTGACACGGCGAAACCACTGGGACGCCTGCACGCGCATCAGATCGAAGTAACTGAAGGCGAAGTGTCGGTCGGCGACAATGTGCATCTCGAAGTGGACGATGTGCGGCGCGCGCAGGTGCGTTCAAATCACTCGGCCACGCACCTAGTGCACGCGGCGCTCCGCAATCGGCTTGGCGGCCATGTGACGCAGAAAGGCTCGATGGTTGCGGAGGACCGGTTGCGGTTTGATTTCTCGCATCCGAAGCCTTTGGAGACCGAAGATATCGCTGTGATCGAGGCTGAAGTGAACGCTGAGATCAGAGCCAATGAGCCGGTTGGCACGCGTTTGATGAGCCCGGATGACGCGGTGGAAGCGGGCGCTTTGGCGCTGTTCGGCGAAAAGTACGGCGAGGAAGTTCGCGTGCTGTCCATGGGACGTGCGGGCTCGGAAGGTCGCTCATTCTCGGTTGAACTGTGCGGCGGAACGCATGTTTCGGCTACTGGTGATATCGGCGTGTTTCGGATCATTTCTGAGAGTGCCGTTTCATCGGGCGTCCGCCGGATCGAGGCATTGACGGGCGAGGCTGCGCGCAATTGGTTGGTCGAGCGTGAGGAAGCATTGAAGGCCGCGGCGAGCGCAATTCGCGCGGCGCCAGAGGAAGTGCCTGCGCGGGTCGCGGCGCTGCTTGATGAGCGCAAACGGCTCGAGAAGGAGCTCGCCGAAGCGAAGAAGGCTCTGGCGCTTGGCGGAGGCGGTTCGGTTGGTGATGGCCCGGCGACTTCAGATGAGGATGTTGGCGGCGTGACATTCAGCGGTCAGGTGCTCGATGGCCTGAGTCCGAAGGAACTGCGCCCTCTACTTGATGAGGCGAAGAGCCGCCTTGGCTCCGGGATCGCAGCGGCGATTGCTGTCAACGATGGCCGGGCCGCGATTGCGGTCGCGGTGACCGACGATTTGACCGAGCGATTTGACGCGACGGCTCTGGTGCGCGCTGGCGTAGAAGCGCTGGGCGGCAAGGGCGGTGGCGGTCGGCCTGACATGGCTCAGGGCGGCGGCCCCGATGGCAGCAAAGCGAGCGATGCTCTGGCCGCGGTCAAGGCTGCCATCGCCGGGTAGGCGCAGGCTAAGGCGCGCTGGTTGAGGTGCGCAATTGCGGCTTGCTGGATAGCTTGCCGTCGCGCTCCAACCGCTCACGGAATTCGTCGCGCTTCTCGTGGATAGAGGCGATGACCGGGCCCATGGGAATGCCGATGTCGACCAGCACGGCTTCCGATAGCTGTAGCGAGCTTTCCAGGTTTTCCGGCACCGCATGGCTTGCCCCAGCACGGTACAGCGCTGCCGCGTGATCGGTGTCGCGCGCGCGGGCGACGATCAGTAGATCAGGATAGCTCTTGCGCAGCTTTGTGACCAAGCGCTGTGCCAGGACAGGCTCGTCCATTGTCAGCACGATTGCGGGTGCCTTCTCAATCCCGAGCCGGGAGAGCGCATCGCCGCGCGCCGCATCACCAAAGGCGGAGCGGTAGCCATCGCGCGCAGCGCGTTCGATCAGGTCGGGGTCCGAATCGAGCGTCACGTAGGGCTGATTGTGCGTCACCAGCATGTCCGCGATCAGGCGGCCGACGCGGCCTGCGCCGATGATGATGGTGCGCGCTTCGTCCTCGTCGTTATCGGGGAGCTCGGGCACCGGCTCCACACGCCGCGCGATGACCCGGCCAAGGCGGGCGAGTAGCGGTGTGATGGTGAGGCCAATTGCGGTGACGATCTGCCAGAATTGCGCGGTCTCTGTGTCGACTACGAGAGCCGTGGTCGCGGCGGCCAAGACGATCAGCGTCGTCTCGCTGGGGCTGGCCATCAGCACGCCGGTTTCTGCTGCGGTGCTTTTGCGCGCGCCCATCAGGCGCAGCAACACGCCGGTGACGATGGCTTTGAAGACCAACACGCCGACGACTGCGAGCATGATCTCTGCGAGGTTCTGCCAGATCGTGGCGAGGTTGATGCTCATCCCGATGGTGATCAGGAACACGCCGAGCGCTAGGCCCTTGAAGGGCTCCATGATGCTCTCAACTTCGCCGTGATACTCCGTTTCCGCGATCAGCAGGCCCGCGATCAGCGCGCCAACGATGGGCGAGAGACCCACTGCTGAGGTCGCAAGACTGGCACCGATGACGACCAGCAGCGAGGCGGCGAGGAACAGCTCAGGGCTCTTGGTGCGCGCGGCTTGCGAGAACAAGCGGGGCAATGCGAAGCGGCCGATCACTAGCAGCGCTAGGATGAGCAGACCGCCTTGCCACAGCGTGTCGGTAAGGCCGCTCCAACCTTCGGCTTGGGCATGCGGGGCCAATGCGCCGAGGATGAAGACGATCGGCACGATCATGATGTCTTCGAACAGCAGCATGGATAGCGCCGCGCGGCCAACCGGCGATTTTGTACCAGAGATCGGCAGCACGATAGCGGTGGAGGAGAAGGCGAGGGCGAAACCAAGTGCGAGCGCGCCGGTCCAGTCCATGCCGCTGACATAACCGAAGAACGCAGCGGACGCAGAGCCGATGATCAGCAGCTCTAGTGAGCCTAGGCCGAAGACCAGTTTTCGCAATTGCCACAGGCGGTTAAATGAGAGTTCTAGCCCGATTGCGAACAGCAGCAGGATGATGCCGAAGTCGGCAAAGGGCGTTAATCGCTCAGGGTCTGAGATCGTGACGTGTCTGAGGCTGGGGACGGCTTCGACCAGAGTGCCGAGGCCGTAAGGGCCAACCAAGACTCCGATCAGGATGAAGCCAATGATCGGCGTGATGCGGAACCTGGCGAAGACCGGAATGACGATCCCTGCGGCGCCTAGGATGACCAAAGCATCCTTCATCATCGGTGATAGGGAGAGTTCGCCCGCCATGTCAGCAGACCAGAAGCGGCGCTATGGCATCACCAGCCATCTGCGCCGCTCCTGTATCAAGCAAGATCGATATTACGACCAGTTCGCCATTTCCTTCTCTAGGTTCGTGACGATTGCCTCGAAGAACTGCTCGGTGGTCAGCCAGTTCTGGCTTGGACCGATGAGCAGTGCGAGATCCTTGGTCATCGCGCCGTTTTCGACGGTTTCGATGCAGACCCGCTCAAGTGTTTCAGCAAACTTCACGACTTCTGGAGTGTCGTCGAACTTGCCGCGATACATCAGGCCGCGCGTCCATGCGAAGATCGACGCAATCGGGTTAGTCGAGGTTGCTTTGCCTTGCTCATGCTGGCGGAAATGGCGGGTAACGGTGCCGTGCGCGGCCTCCGCTTCCACAGTCTTGCCGTCAGGGGTCATCAGCACGGAGGTCATCAGGCCAAGCGAGCCGAAGCCTTGAGCCACGGTGTCGGACTGAACATCGCCGTCGTAGTTCTTACAAGCCCAAACGAACTTGCCGCTCCACTTCAGGGCGGAGGCGACCATGTCATCGATCAGACGGTGCTCATAGGTGATGTTCGCTTCTTTGAATTTGTCGGCGAACTCAGCTTCGAACACTTCTTCAAACAGGTCTTTGAAACGGCCATCATACTTCTTCATGATGGTGTTCTTGGTTGAGAGGTAGACCGGCCATTTGCGATCCAGGCCATAGTTCATGCAGGCGCGCGCGAAGTCGCGGATGCTGTCATCCAAGTTGTACATCGCCATGGCGACGCCGGATGACTGGAACTCATAGACATCGAGATCGATGTTCTGGCCATCTTCACCTTCGAAGACGAGGCGCAGCTTGCCAGGACCAGGGATCAGCGTGTCAGTTGCGCGATATTGGTCACCAAAGGCGTGACGGCCAACCACGATCGGGTCGGTCCAGCCTGGGACCAAGCGCGGCACGTTGTCGATCACGATTGGCTCACGGAAGACAACACCGCCGAGGATGTTGCGAATCGTGCCGTTTGGCGAGCGCCACATCTGCTTGAGGCTGAACTCTTCAACGCGGGCTTCATCAGGGGTGATGGTCGCGCATTTCACGCCAACGCCGTGTTCTTTGATCGCGTTCGCCGCATCGACCGTGATTTGGTCGTCGGTTTCGTCGCGCTTCTCAATCGAGAGATCGTAATACTTCAGGTCAACGTCGAGATACGGCAGGATCAGCCGTTCACGGATCCATTGCCATATGATCTTTGTCATTTCATCGCCGTCGAGTTCAACGACCGGGTTCTTGACCTGGATTTTTTGCATGGGAAGTGTCCCGTCCTTCATTGGATTTCGTGTGTTCGGATTGTGTTAGATAATCCCTGACCGCAGGCCTTAGCAGCTTTTGCCCATCCCTCAAGCGTCAGCATGCCCCCAAATGCCATTGTTTTGGGTGTTTTCGCGCCATTCACGGCCACTATCGGTTCGTCGCAGCTGAAGCACGCTTGGAACGGATGGAACACAGTCTTAGCGCGAAAATCCAATCGATCACACGCGGCCTGTTTGATCGGATTTCTCGATGAGAGGCGAGGGCTAAGCATGGGCGCTGCTATATCGTGCAGCGCGGTGTGTAGGAAAGCGTTTGCTGCCCGCGCCAAGGCCCAATTCTACCGCCAAGCAGGCCGCCCGTATGCCCGCAAAAACCCAATTTCAAACGCGCAAACAAAAACCCGCCGGGTAAGGGCGGGTCTTCGTGAGTTTCGTGATGGTGGGCGTACCAAGATTTGAACTTGGGACCCCTGCAATGTCAATACAGTGCTCTACCCCTGAGCTATACGCCCGCACCATCAGGATCGCCATGATTGCTCATAGCGGAGCGGCGCATTAACGCGGCTCTTTCAATCGCGCAAGCCATTAGCTTGCACGCGCGACTAAATTCTAAAGGCTCGCCTCGCGCTGCTCTTCAAACACGCGCTCCACCTCAAGCACGAGATCGCGCAGATGGAATGGTTTTGATAGCACCTTGGCATGCGGCTGCTCGCGGCTTGCGCGCAGGGTAACGGCGGCAAAACCAGTGATAAACATCACCTTGGTGCGCGGGCTGATCTCGGCGCAACGCTGCGCCAGCTCAATCCCATCCATTTCCGGCATGACAATGTCGGACAGAAGCAGGTCAAAATGCTCTTTTTCGAGCAATGGGACCGCCTCGGTTCCCCGATCCACCGTCGACACCTCATATCCGGCATTGGTCAATGCCCGTTCTAGGTAGGTGCGCATGGCTTCTTCATCCTCGGCGAGGAGGATCTTGGGGGAGGGGTTTGTCGTCATGCGAATCCAATAGCACCGCGAGCTTAAGAAATCCTAGCCGAAGATGCGATTGCCCTGCTTTGAGACATGGATCATCGCATTTACTGTAATTGGGATGTTTTTGACTTGGCCCGCGAAAGCAGGCAGCAAACCTATGGCTATGGTTTTCAGCAAACATAATCAGGACGATTCGCGCCGTGAAAGCGGCGGCAGGGTCGCGGGCGATGCTCATGGCCCGGCGTTCAGCTTTATTGCGCCCGGCTCCATGCCATTGCCGGTTATCGTTGCCGCGCCGCATGGCGGGCGGGTCTATCCATCCAAAGTACTCGCGGAAATGCGCAATCCAGAGCTTTCGGCCCTGCGGTTGGAGGATCGCTATGTCGATCTGCTGGCGAGCCGCATTGCCAAGCAAACAGGCACCGGATTGATGGTGGCGCATGCGCCGCGCGCGATGCTGGACCTCAACCGCAGCCGCGAGGATGTCGATTGGGGCATGATTATCGGCGATGATAAGCCGATGGTGCGCAATTCTCAGGTCAATCGCCGCGCGCGCAGTGGGCTGGGCCTGGTCCCGCGCCGTTTGCCGGGATTTGGCGAGATTTGGCGCAGCGCCTTGCCGCGCCGCGAGCTGCAACAGCGGATCGACAATATTCACCGGCCTTATCATGCGTTTTTGACTCAGGAATTGGAGCGGATTCGCGATCGCTGGGGCGCGGCCCTGCTGGTCGATTTGCATTCCATGCCGCCGCTGCGCCGTTCGGATTCGCAATCCCGCGCGCCCAAAGTGGTGCTGGGCGACAGATTCGGCGCGTCTTGCAATGGCGGCCTGATCGACCGGGCGTTCCGCTTTCTTGAGGCTCAGGGCTATTCCGTGGCGCACAACCGGCCCTATGCGGGCGGGTTTGTGCTCGACCGGCAATCATCAGCCGGCGCGCGGTATCCATGCGGTGCAGGTTGAAGTGTGCCGGTCCACCTATCTTGATGACCGGATGGCGGAACCCAGCGCCGGGCTAGGCCCAATGGCAAAAATGCTCGCCGGATTGGTGCGAGAACTTGGCGCGGAAACAGCGCGCCTGGGCGATGATGGACGGTTTGCGCAAGCCGCCGAGTAAGCGCGGCGCTGTCTGCTGAACTTTCGCCTCCAACCAATTGATCCCACATAAAAAACCACCCCGTGCAAAATTGCACGAGGTGGCCAAGGTTCAGGGAGGATCGCGCCATTTGGCGCGGTCTGTCAGCTCGGTCATGAGGGCAACCTTGCTGACACCAAATAAATAGGGCTTGGCAAGGGCTCGTTCAAGCCCCGGCCAAGCCCTGAGTGCTTCGTTAAGGAAGCTGCGTCGTGCGGATCAGTTGACCGCAGCTGGCGCAGGTGTTGGTTCAGGCATCTTGCCTTGTGCGGTTTGACGCTCAAACAGAGTGCGCATCAGGTTCAGCGAGAACAGGTGAGCGTGGATCAGCAAGATCATGCCGTTCTTGTTCAGCGCCTCGAGAGTGTCCGCTGGCAATTCGCGCAGCTTCTTCTCGTCAACCATGCGGAAACCGCGGTAGACAAATGGATTGTCAGGCATGTCGTTGCGGGTGATCGCAATCTCGCCGTCCATCAGAATATCGAGCTTTTTCAACTCTTCCAGGAAAGCGCGGGTGCGCTGGCCGGACTCTTCGAACTTGCTGCAGAAATCGAGCACGCTCTTGGTGTATTCGCTGGATTCGCCCTTGTCATCGAACAGCTCATTGCCTTCTTTGTGATCGCCAACGACGCCTGAACTTGGGTCGAAGCAGAGCGAAAGTTCTTCTGAACCTTCCTGCAATTTAGCGAGCATGAAGGGATAGCGGCGTACGTAAGCTGGCACGTAATTGTCGGCCATCATCTTGCCGTCTTCACCGATGAAGGTGTTCACGCCTTCGTTAAGACCCATCAGCGCAATCGGCAGTGGGTTTTCGCCAGCGGTAAACACAATCGGGTATGAACGCTGGGCATCGACGAATTCGTCAACGGTCAGCGGGATTGCGTGAGACTCGGCGAGGAAAGACGCATCGTCGAAAGGCTTTACCTTCCAATCCTTGTGCTCCTTGCTGTTAAGCGGGAGCAGGTCTTTGTAAAACAGTGGAAGCTGCGGCTGAGGCGCGCTGGCCATGAGGATTCTCCGAAAATTACGGTGCTGAAAAATTTGGGCGACTGGATAGCAAGCTATAAGCCGAACGGGCCGCGCTGTAGGCGTTCATGCGCCCGCGCGCAAGCACGGTTCAATGATTGATGAGCAGCTTTCCCGGGTTGAACAGTGATTTGGGGTCGAGCGCCTGCTTTACGCTGCGCATAATTGAGAGCGCGGCGGGATCGCTGAGCCGCTCTAATTCATGCACTTTGAGCTGTCCGATGCCGTGTTCTGCGCTGATCGAGCCGCCCCATTCGCACACCATTTCATAGACGAGGCTGGAGATTTTCTTGCCTTCGGTTTCTTCCCAGGTGCCCGGTGTAGCGCCGCTGGGGGCGAGGACGTGAAAATGGACATTGCCATCGCCCAAATGGCCAAAGGCCGCCGCTGTTGTGCTAAGCAAAGGCGCTTTCCACTGCCGGGATCGCCTTCAGGATAAATTCGGGCATTTTCTCCACTGGCACAGAGATATCGTGCTGCATCGCCGGGCCAATGGCGCGCTCTGCGGCGGAAATCGAATCGCGCAATAGCCAGAATTGCTCCGCCTGGGTTTCATTGGCAGCGATGGCGGCATCTTCGAGCAGGTCTTTCTCAAAGGCATCGGCCATGATGGCCTCGACCCGCTCGCGCAGGGCATCGGCATCATCGGCGGTCGAGACGAACTCGATCAGCGCATACCAGGCGTGACTTTGGGTGAGCGGAGAGCGCGCATCCGGCAGATGATCGAGCACATTGATCAGGCAGTGGTCGGGGACGACCTCAAAGCCTTCCAGCGTGTCACCCATCGCGCGGTCGACATGGCGCAGCAGCGTCCGAGCCGCCGTGATGCTTGGCAGGCCCGCCCACACCGCGATCCGGCCGCGATGTTCCGGCAGCAGGCGCAGATTGGCGGCTGTGACGATGCCCAGCGTACCCTCTGACCCGATCAGCAATTGTTTGAGGTCAAACCCGCGATTGTCTTTCTTTAGCGCGGTCAGCCCATCGAAAATCTCGCCATTGGGCAGCACCGCCTCAAGCCCCAACACCTGAGTGCGCATCGTCCCATGCCTTAGTACTTGCGTGCCGCCAGCATTGGTGGACACCAGACCGCCGACGGTCGCAGAGCCTTTGCCGCCCAGCGTCAGGGGAAAGCGCATCTGCTTGGCCTCAGCCGCCTCATGCAGAGTTTGCAGGATCACGCCCGCCTCGCATACGGTCTGGCCCGCGTCGGCGTCCATGCTTCGGATATTGTTCATCCGGCGCAGCGAGAGAAGGATGGCCGCGCCGCTTTCATCCGGGGTTGCCCCGCCGCACATGCCGCTGTTCCCGCCTTGCGGAACGATGGGGATGGAATGCTGCGCGCACAGTTTGACCAGCTCAGCGACTTCTTGCGTCGAGGCTGGTGAGGCGAGGGCAAGCGCCCGCCCGGTGTAGCGTCCGCGCCAATCGGTCAGCCATGGCTCCAGCGCATCATTGTCCTGCGTGAAGCCTTTGGCCCCGAGCAATTGCGCCGCTGCGGTGAGGAATTCGTGGTGGTCCGTCATCGCGCTCGCTATGCCACACAGCGACGCGAATGCTCCAGAGTTTTGTAATCAAACTGGCAATCAATTAAGCCGCCATTCAATTCTAGCTGCTACACGCGTCCAATCGAGCAAGCCCACAGGGGGGTGAGCGACACTTTTCAGGAGGCCCAGACCATGCAAGGCATGCTCGCATTTGCGGCCCCAATTGCGTTGTTCACCGCTCTCGCCTCGCAAAGCACTGGGGTGGCCAATGCGGCTCCGGCGCCTTTTTCGCCGGTTCCGGTTGAAACGCAGACGCCTGATGTTGCTCCTGCCAATGCACTTGGCGATGAGCAGAAGCCGCCGCTGGCGAAATCGCAGGCGAAGGCGCGCAGCCAGTCTGACATTCCCGTATCCGCCAATCCGCTGAACGCGTGGCAACAAACCAATACCGTCCACCAAGTGCGCATTGAGCAGCGGGTGATTATCCGCATTTCTCCTCAGCGCCCAAGCCGGGGCAGTCAATTATTGGCCGACCTCCCGCGTCAGGGCCTGAACACGCGTTTTGAAGAGCGCAAGATGGACAAGTGCCTCGCGGTGGACCAGATCGCTGGCGTGCAAACCGGGCGGGGCAACCGCCTGCTGCTGTTCCTGCGCGACCGCCGGATCATCTCGCTCAATCTCGAAAAAGCCTGTCTCGCCCGCGAGTTCTACTCCGGCTTCTATGTTGAGAAGAACGAGGACGGAAAACTGTGCGTTTCGCGTGACAAGCTGCAATCGCGCGCGGGCTCAAAATGCGAAGTGGAACGCATGCGGCAACTGGTGGCCGTCAAAGACTAGCTTCCCGCGCGAGTGCCGAGCGCAGCCACACCTCGCATCCAAGCGCCCATTTCCTTGACTTTACGGCCAGTTTCGGCGATTGGCACGGCTCACCTTGAGCGAAGGGTTCGCACAAGGTTCTGACCGGCAGCGTGCTCGCTGCCCGCTATATCCGGAAAACACGCTTATAATGACTTTCGCCGATCTCGGCCTCTCACCTGAATTGCTCAAAGCCGTCGAAGACGCTGGCTACACTGAGCCCACCGCAATCCAAGCAGAGGCGATACCGCCCGTGCTGATGATGAAGGACATCATCGGCATCGCACAAACCGGCACGGGTAAAACCGCCAGTTTCGTGCTGCCCATGATCGATATCATGGCCAGTGGCCGCCGCCGCGCGCTGATGCCGCGCTCGCTTATTCTTGAGCCTACACGCGAACTTGCCGCGCAAGTTGCAGAAAACTTCGAGAAATACGGCAAGAACCACGACCTTAAGATGGCGCTGCTCATCGGCGGCGTCCAAATGGGCGATCAGCTGAAGGCGCTGAATGAAGGCGTCGACGTTTTGATCGCGACCCCGGGCCGCCTGATGGACCTGTTTGAGCGCGGCAAAATCCTGCTCAATGGCTGCGAATTGCTGGTCATTGATGAAGCGGACCGCATGCTCGACATGGGCTTCATCCCGGACATCGAGTTCATCTGTTCCAAGCTGCCTGAAACGCGGCAAACCATGCTGTTTTCAGCGACCATGCCGCCGCCCATTGCCAAGCTGGCGAAGACGTTCCTCTCCAATCCCAAGCGGATCGAGACGGCGCGCGCGGCGACCACCAACAAAGATATCACCGCCTTTAAGGTGCATGTTGAACAGCGTGCGAAGCTGTCGACGCTGCAATGGCTGCTGCGCAACGACCTGGTTGAAACCGCAATCGTGTTCTCGAACAAGAAAATGACCGTTCGCGAGCTCAACAAGAAATTGCAGAACGATGGTTTCCGCAGCGGAGAGATCCACGGCGACATCGATCAGAACACGCGCCAGAAAGAGCTGGAGCGGTTTAAATCAGGCGATATCAATATTTTGGTCGCTTCTGATGTGGCCGCACGCGGGCTCGATATCAAAGGCGTCAGCCACGTCTTCAACTATGACACGCCGTGGCACCCGGATGATTATGTCCACCGGATTGGCCGCACGGGCCGCGCCGGGGCGAAGGGCCGCGCGTTCACCTTTGTGACGAAATCCGATGCCGAGGCGATCGACAATGTCGAGAAGCTGACCAAGAATAAGATTGCGGTCTTCGGCAAAGACGACGTGCGGGTTGAGATCGCCGATCCAAAGGCATCGAAATCTTCCGATGATGATGGCGACCAGCCAGAGAAATCGGAAAAGCCCGCACGCCGCTCTCGCTCAAAGAAGCGCGACGAAGATGGCGATACGCCGGACGCACCGCGCGAGGCAAAGAAAGAGCGCAAACCGCGCCGCGCCCGCGAAGATCGCTCAGAGCGTGAAGATCGCCCGGAACGGGAAGAGCGCCCTGAACGACCAGAGCGTGAAGAGCAGCCAGAGCGCGCGGAAAAGCCCGAGAAACGAAGCCGAGGCGGTCGCCGCCGCCGCGACGAGGATGACGAACCAGTGCCAGCAGGCGAATGGAACGGTCCAAAGCCCGGTTTTCTCGACATGGGCTTTAAGGATTAATCAGCGCGGATTGCTCCGCAATTTTGCTGATTTTTTGAAAATTGGGTGGGGTTACCCATTTCCTCGGCGCAATTGCTTGGTAACAAGTCTTTGCGACCCGAGGTTCGAGCATCGAACCTTCACTATACGCCCCGCCGCGGAAACGCGCGCGGGGCTTTTTTGGGTGCTCGCCGCTCGAGAAATTTGAGTGAGGCCTGGCCATATTGACCAATGACCTCAAGCGATCCCGGCTTTCCCGGCATCGGCCTTAAAGACTAAGGGTCTTTCCGGCTTAGGGCACCGCGATGGCGTGGGCGATCATGCGATTGCCCTCAAAAACCGCGCGGTCTTCAACATTGGTATCGTCGACAAAGACAAAGTCGAACACGCCATCGGCGTTGCTGTCGCTGTGCAGCATCACGATATACATCGCGCCGCTTTCCGGCGTGGGGTTGAGCGTGATCGCCACGTCCTTGTTGGTGCCGCTTTTGATGTGAGTGTAGCCCGCGACATAATCGCCATTGGGCTTGCCATCGATAAACGGATGCATGACCAGCCAGCCATCGCCATCGATGTGCACCTCTGAGAAGGTCAGCGTGGTCCCATCGCCGCGCCGCACGGCGCTGGCCTGATTGGTGATCCGCTGTTCGGTGTAGGGGCGTTGCTCCTCGGCGAGTTTGACATCCTCAACGATGATCCAATTGGCCTCGCCATTGCCCAGCACAACGCCGCCGGGATTGGCTTGCTCCTGCGCGGTGGCCAGCGGCGCGGCCAGCAAGGCACCGGAAAGCGCAGCTGTTCCCAATACAGACCTCGGTGACATCATCATTTCCCCTATCCCAAAAGTGCTCTCGCAAAGTCTGGCATATTCTTCAGCCGAGAGGAAGATGAGTAAGGGGCCGTTAGGACTGGGTTTTAGTGGGCAAAATCGCGCGTAAGCCTTCTTTGACCCTTTCGATTTACTCTTAGGCTCGCGGGCTGGAATGCTGGTGCTTCCAAGGCCATCGAGCGGCGCGATGTGGGAGAGATAGCGTGCTTTCAAGGATTTCTGAGTGGTACCAAATGTATCAGGTGCAGAGGCATCACGCTGGTACTGAACGAAAAATACGAAAGCACGGTTGGACCGCGAACTACGTTTATGGTGAGGGCGAGAAAGATCACATCGACTTCGCCTATACGATCGCTTTTTCCGATTTCCGGGCGCCGGAACTGATTGTGTTCTCGCTTGATCCCATGCTGGTCAATTTTGTCTTCTGGGAACTCTTCGAGAAGGCGAAAGCTGGCCGGAAGCTCGAAGACGGGTTTGTCTTTCGGCCCCGTGACCCGGAGCTTAAGGGATTTGAATGCACCCTTCGTTCCGCGACTAAGCCAGAAACATGGAGCAAGTACGTGTTCGATGCGAAGGGCTATTCCATGCACAAGGGCAGAGGGGACAAGCCGCCGGTTATGCAAATTGTCTGGCCCAGCGCCGAAAACGGGAAATACCCGTGGTCTCCCGGATGCCCGGAAACGGTGATTGAGAGCCAGCCAGCGCTGTATGAAACCGCGCCTGTGAGCAGCAGACCGGTGTTCGGACGCCGGACCTAGGCGTCTTTGGAGGCTTCGTTAGCCGCCAGTTCCGCGAGGAATGCTGCGCTTTCGTCCAATCTCAAGGCCACGCCGGATATGGCTTTGGTGCCTCCGAAAAAGGTCGGGATATTGATCGGCTGTTTGAGACGCAAGCTGCAATTGGGCGAGGACATAATCGCGAGGTTGAGCACTTCCTTGCTTTCTAGCTCCTCGCTGGAGAAAGCAGCATGGGTGGAGGCGATTGAGCTGCGCGGAACCTCAAAATCATGGAGCATCCCGCTGCGCACGCGCACGCTGTCCTCCGTTAGCAACACAGGATTGATGCGGAAACTTTTGAGCAGCGCCATCGTCCAGATCACGCCCCAAACGCTCAGCGCGAGCAGCACCCAAGCGACCGTTAGATTCCACAGCATCAGCAGGAAGTGCACCACGCTGAGTTCGATCAGTTGCAGCACCAGAAAGGTCGCAACCATTGGCGTGAGATAGGTGTGATAGGCAAAGGCGCGCGCTCCGGCGGGCACATCGACAGGCGCCCCCCAGCGCAGCAGGCCGAGGCTCAGCACTTTGCATTCGCTCACCACCTGTCTGACGAGCGGCCTTGGCAAAACGCGCTCAAACCCGGCAATGATCGATCCGGTTTCGCGGTAGGTAACTGTGATCCGGACTGCGGACATCGCCAGATAGAGGGCGAGGGTCGCGCCAGCGGCGAGCAGCACTTGCGGGAGGGCGAAGTACTCGGCGCGAACGGGCGCGGAGGCCCCGGCAAGGATCACAATGCTGGCTACCGCGAGCACGCCGATCACTTTAAAGAACGCAGGTTTGTGATCCTCTGACTTCGCCATCAATGCAAGTAGCAAGGCATCCGCGACGACCCATGCGAAAAGGATGGCGGCCCAGCCAGAATTGGCCTGTGCCCAAGGCGTGAAGGTGAGAAACCTGGCCAATGCGATGGCGGCCAAGGGAAGCAGCAGGGGCAGGCTCTTCGCTATTGGCCGAGGTAATGCATGCATGGTCTGCTCCTTGCGCTGTTTGCCTGCTCAATAATCTACAGACGAGGCTCTGCCAATGCGATTGTGCGCATCATGTATTGTCATGAGCAGTACGCGGCGAGGAGCTTCACCCAGCCAATTTCACAAAGCTGTCGAGCACGCGTTTTGTGCCGTGTTCTTCGAACTCGATCTCCAGCTTATTGCCTTCCTGATCGGTCACGCATCCGGTTCCGAATTTCTCGTGATGCACCATCGCGCCGATTGTGATGTCTTGCCTAGGTTTCGCGGCGAAGCTGGCGGCGGAGCGGGTGTTTTCGCGCATACGCTTGGGCTTGGTGTCATAGCCAGTGGCGAGCGCGCGTTGCCAACCGGGGCCGCGGTTTTCCGCTCTGCCCGGCTGCGTTTGCGCGACATGGGCGAAGGGGTCGTCCTGCTCGCTCCAATTGGCCTGCCACAAGGAGGCGCCGCCGGTCATAGTGGTTTCCTGATCGATGTGTTCGTCCGGCAATTCCTCAATAAAGCGCGAGGGGATCGAGCTGGTCCATTGGCCGTAAATCCGGCGGTTAGCGGCGTGGAAAATGTGGCATTTGCGCCGGGCGCGGGTGATCGCGACGTAAGCGAGGCGGCGTTCCTCCTCCAGGCTGGCGAGGCCGCCTTCATCGAGTGAGCGCTGTGATGGGAACACGCCTTCTTCCCAGCCGACGCAGAACACATTGTCGAATTCCAGACCCTTGGCTCCGTGGATCGTCATGATCGTGATGGTGTCTTCATCGTCGCTGCGATCATTGTCCATGACCAGGCTGACATGTTCCAGAAAATCGCCGAGCGTCTCGTATTCCTCCATCGCGCGGGCGAGTTCAGAGAGGTTTTCGAGCTTACCAGCGGCCTCTGGACTGCGCTCGTTCTGCAGCATGTCGTTGTAGCCGGTTTCATTGAGCACCAACCGCAGCAGATCGGCCGGGGTCAGTTCGTCCACGCTTTCGCGCCAGCTGAGGAATTGCCGCATCAGCGCGCCAATGGTGTTCGCGGCGCGTGCGGGCAGCTCGTCACTGTCGGCCAGATCAAGCGAGGCCGCGGCCAGCGGCATGCCGGTACGCCGCGCATGGCTGTGCATTTTCTCCAGCGTTTTTGCGCCAAGCCCGCGCTTTGGCTGATTATAGATCCGTTCAAAGGCGAGGTCGTCTTGCGGCTGGGCAATGACGCGCAGATAGGCGAGGGCGTCGCGAGATCTCGGCGCGCTCATAGAAGCGGAAGCCGCCGATAATCCGGTAGTTGATGCCGATCTGGATGAAGCGGTCTTCAAACTCGCGGGTTTGATATTGCGCGCGCACCAAAATCGCGACCCGGTCCAGCGGTGCGCCTTCGCCCTCCAGGCGTTCGATCTCTTCGCCGACCCGGCGGGCTTCCTCTGGCGCATCCCAGACGCCCACGACTTTCACCTTGTCGCCCGCGTTCACTTCGGTCCAAAGCGTCTTTTCATGCCGTTCGCTATTGGCGCGGATCAGGCCAGAGGCGGCGCCCAGAATATGCGGGGTGGAGCGATAGTTTTGCTCCAGCCGGACGACATGCGCGCCGGGGAAGTCCTTCTCAAAGCGTAGGATGTTGGCAACCTCCGCCCCGCGCCAGGAATAGATCGATTGGTCATCATCGCCGACGACACAGATGTTCTTATGCTCCTGAGCGAGCAGCCGCAGCCAGAGGTATTGGACCGCGTTGGTATCCTGATATTCGTCGACGAGGATGTATTTCCAGCGCCGCTGATAATCGGCCAGCACATCGTGATGCTTGCGGAAGATGTTGAGGATATGCAGCAGCAGATCACCGAAATCGCAGGCATTGAGCGCGATCAGCCGGTCTTGATAGGCACGGTACATTGCTTTCCCGCGGCCATTGGCGAAGGCCTCGCTATCCCCGGCATGGAGATCACCGGGGTTTAGCCCGCGGTTCTTCCAGCGGTCGATCAATCCGGCGAGCTGGCGCGCGGGCCAGCGCTTCTCATCAATATCCTCGTCCCGGATCAGCTGTTTGAGCAAGCGCAGCTGATCATCGGTGTCGATGATCGTGTAATTGCTCTGCAGGCCAACCAGCTCCGCATGGCGGCGCAGCATCTTGGCGCAGATCGAGTGGAACGTGCCGAGCCACGGCATCCCCTCAACGCTTTCGCCCAGATGGCGGGCGACCCGCTCGCGCATCTCGCGCGCGGCCTTATTGGTAAAGGTCACGCACAGGATTTGGCTGGGGTAGGCGCGCCGGGTCGCAACCAAATGCGCCAGCCGCGCGGTCAGCGCCGCTGTCTTGCCCGTGCCAGCCCCGGCCAGCATCAGCACCGGGCCCTCTGTCGTCAGTACAGCCTCACGCTGAGGCGCGTTCAATTGCGCGGCATAGGCCGGGATCGGCGCGCTACCGGGCGGGGGAGCATTGGCGGGTATGGCGTGGGGGTCTGTCATAATATTGCTGTGAACAAGTAGAGAACGTGATCGCCCCCCGCAAGCACGCATATTCGGTCATGCACGTCTCTTCTCAAGGAAAATGCGCAAGTCCGCCGGAGTATTTGCGAGCCATTATCAACCCACCGTGCTTTCGCCACGCATGACGCTTAGCCGTGCGCGGGATACGCCGCGTGCTTCGCCAAAGCCTTCGCAAGGCGGCAAAGCATCGTCATAAGGATGGGGCTTGCTCAAGAGGGGAACTCGTACGGGCAAGCGGGTCGCGTTCGTAACGCTTGGGATCAATCTTTATGGAGAACCCCATGCGTAAGTCTTTTACTTTTCTAGCCAGTGCCGGCCTTATGGCACTTGCAATTCCAATTGGTTCAACCGCGCTGGCTCAGGACGAAGCAGCGCCCGCCACATCCACCGATATGACACCCGATCAAACGGCCGCTTATGACAGCTGGCCGCCTGATCAGCAGGCCGCCTATGACACATGGCCGATGGAAACACGCGGATATTACTGGACTCTCTCGCCTGATCGTCAGGAGCTGTTTTGGCGCCTGTCGGACGAGGATCGTGTGCTGATCACCTCCATGAGCGGACCGGACCGCGAATCGACATGGCAGGTCATTGAAGCCCGCGCAGCCGGTGCAGCGGAGCCTGCACCAGCCCCCGAAGGTGAACCGGCAGACATGCCGCCACCAGAAGGCGGTGAGTAAGGTATGATCGGCTAAATACGGCCGATCATATCAATCGAAGCGAGCGGCGGGAGGTGCAGTGTCCTCTGCCTGGGTCGAACTTGCGCGAAACAGCACAAGTTTGCCTTTGCCGACCCGCCGTTCCGCTTCGATTTCCAAACCCTTGAGCGAACCTTTGACCGAGACGTCCTCTTTGGCCGCCACTTCCAATGCGATCCATGTGGCCGGGCCAATCCAATTGAGGCGCTGAAACCGGTCAAGCGCGACCATTCCCGCACCCGTGAAATAGGGCGGGTCCATTAGTATCAGATCATAGGGCGCACGCGCCGGGCCAAGGCTCATGACAGAGCCGCCTTGCACGTCGGCGCGATCTCTGGCGCTGAGCGCCGCGATATTGGCGCGAAGCGTGTCGAGCGCCGCGCGGTCTTGCTCCACGAACAGGCAATGCGCCGCCCCGCGAGAGAGCGCCTCTAGGCCCAATGCGCCGGACCCCGCGAACAGGTCGGCGACGCGCAGGTCTTCAAAGCTGCCGAGACGGCTGTGCAGCATGCTGAACAATGTCTCACGCGTCCGGTCCGCCGTTGGCCGGGTCGCATCGCCTTTTGGGGCGGCAACTTTGCGTCCGCGCCATTCGCCTGCAATGATCCTCATTGGCCTTGATTGTCCTGCTTACTTTGCTTGCGGGCCTGTTTCAGTGTGCTGACAAACCGGTCAAGATCGCCCTTGCGAATGCGCACGGCCTGGCCGCGTCCCAAATCCGCCAGCTCAAACGGGCCGTAAGCGGTTCGGATCAGGCGGCTGACCTCTAGACCCAGATATTCGAGCACCCGGCGAACTTCGCGGTTCTTGCCCTCGGTGATGGTCATTTCGATCCACTGATTGCGGCCGCCGCCTTTGCCCCCGTGTTCTTTGTTGGCATTGATGGAGCCGTAACGCACACCGTCGATCTCAATGCCCTCGGCCAAGGCCTCGAGCTGTTCCTGCGAGACATCGCCGAATGCGCGGGCGCGGTAGGTGCGGGGGATGCCGCTCGCGGGAAGCTCCATTTGCCGCTTCAGCCCGCCATCATTGGTGAGCAGCAGCAAGCCTTCGGTGTTCAGATCGAGTCTGCCGATTGGCATCAATCGCGGTGTGCCCTTGGGCAGGGCATTGACCAGCGCGTCATAGATTGTCGCGCGGCCAGTAAAATCACGCTCCGCCGTCAGCAGCCCGGTCGGCTTGTGAAAGGCATAGAGCTGAGACGGCTCAATCGGGCCGACGGCTTTGCCATCGACGGCGACACCGCGCAGGTTGGTGAGGAAGGTCGCGGGCGTTTCCACCGGCTTTCCATTTAGCGTGATGCGGCGATCATCGATCATCCGCTCGATCTCACGGCGGCTGGCAATGCCTGCGCGCGCGAGCAGCTTGGCGATGCGGTCGCCCTCTGGGCGGTCTGCGGACCTCGACGTATTGGGGGGCGTTTTGGGAGAGTTTGTCATGACTGGCCCGCGCCTAGGCTGTCCGACGGCGTCGCGCAACAATCTCGCGAGGTGAGCGTGTGTTTGGAGAGCTTTACGCGCTCTGCGCCAAGGCCGCCGCAATGGAATCGTCGAAGCGCGCAATGCCGCCTTCCAGCGTGCCAAGCGTGAGGTGATCGATTGCGCCGCTTTCGAGGCCTTGCTGGCCTAGCTCTGCTGCGCGGAAATCTTCGCTGGCGAACACGCCGCCATCCAGCAGATCCCAGCTGCGCTCCCAATGGCTGCGCGCTTTGTCGGTCTGCGGTTCCTCCGGGATCAGCATGAAATCCTCAACCAGAGTGTGATTGTGGGCGCTCGGCATCAGAACCATGATGTTCACATAATCGGGGCTAGGCACGATGATTGTCGCGGGCAGCAGTTGATAGGCGAAAGTGACGACCTGACGCAGCTGCGCCATATCCTCAAAGCTTAGCCCATCCATTTCCTCCAACCGCCCCACGGCAGAGCGTTGATGCGGGCCGATATTATCGCCGCTGGTCACGCCATCCTTAAAGAACGGGCCAATCGTGTTCGCATGCAGCCGGGTGACATGATAGCTTTCGAGGAAGGCATCCATGATGAGCTTCCAATTGCCCGCGACCGAATGAGTCTTGCGGCGGAACAGATGGGCCTGATCCATGCCAAAGGCTGCAAAGTCTTCACCCAATGTCTTCGCGTGGCTGAAGTCTGTGCCGTCCTGAGGCGCAAACCAGATCAGCCCGCCTGCCTCAAGCGATGGAAGCTCAGCGAGGCCATGTGCGCTCTTATCAAGACCGGGAAAGGTCTCCGCCCGTGGTAGGGCAAGCAGTTCTCCATCCAGCCTGTATGTCCATGCGTGATAGGGGCACACCAGACGGCTGGCGCATTGCACTTCATCACCCTCGACCAGGCGCGTGCCCCGGTGGCGGCAAACGTTGAGGAACACGTGGACCTTGCCGCTCGCATCGCGGGTGATCAGCAGCGGGCGACCCGTGCCATCATGCGGCACCGACATGCCCGGCTCTGGCAGCAAAGCAGAGGGCGCGAGCACTTGCGGGAGGCGGTCAAACAGCGCGGCTTTCTCCGCCGCGAAATGCGCTGGATCGGTGTAGATGCTCGCAGGGAGCGTCTTGATACCATCTTTTGGCCGCGTGCCGCCCGCCTTGATTTGCTCGGCCAGGGCCAATTGACCAGCCGTCGGGCGCAGGATTTTGGCCGGATCATCCACCAAAGGTGTTGATGGCGTTGTTGGCGCGTTCATCGAAGCGTTCCTATTCCTCTCATCCCCGAGTAGTGTTGCAGAAATCGGCCGGTATCGAAAGGCTGGGATCGAAAGGACGTTCGAATATGTCAGAGGCAGCGGCCAAGGCGAGCAAACCGGGCTGGGCAGAGGTCTTTCGCTCGATGGGGCAGAAAAAGACCGGCTACATGGCGCTGTTCGGCTTCGCCAGCGGTCTGCCCTTCGCTTTGTTCCTGGGCACTTTGTTCGCTTGGCTCAGCGATGCTGAGGTCGATCTGGAGACCATGGGCGTCTTCTCGCTGATCGGTCTGGCCTATGCGTTCCAGTTCCTGTGGTCGCCGCTGATCGACAAAGTGAACATTCCCGGCATGCGCCGTCTCGGTAAGCGTAAGCAGTGGATCGTCCCCTCGCAATTGCTGCTGGGCGTAATCCTCGTCTCGCTTGCGCTCAGCAATCCCACCAATGAAAGCATCGGCTGGTTCAGCCTGCTCGCAGGGATCGGCGCCTTGGCCAGCGCGACTCAGGACATTGCGATCAACGCCTGGCGGATTGATGTCGCGGATGAGAAGGCGACACTCGATATCCTCTCCACCGTCTATCAAATGGGGTTCCGGCTGGCCGCACTGGTTGGCGGGGCATTGGGCCTGATCATCGCCGCACGGATCGGCTGGCCTCAGACCTATTTGCTGATGGGCGCAATCCTGCTCGGGATTGGCTTTATCGGCCTGTTTGCGCCCGACAGCGACAGCAAGAAACTGGCCGAGGGGCAGCCCGCGGTCGTCGATGAGCTGTTCGTGGGCCTGCGCAAGCAGGGCGAGCTGGAGCCCGGCATTCGTGCCAAGGCGCTGTTGGTGGTAGGCGGCCTATGGGCAGGCGCCATCGGTGTGGTCGTCACCTTCATGTATATGTCTTTGGCTTACGCGCCGGAGGACCGTCCAAACCCGACCGAATTTACGGTCAATTATGGCCCGTGGATCATTGTTGCGACCATTATAGTCCCCGCGCTGATCGCGGGCTGGCTGGCGAGCCAAAAGAAACAAGGCAATTATCTGCTCGCCGAAGATGCGCCCGCACCGCAGGGCAGCGGTTTTGTGATGGACCACCTCTATCGCGCACTTGTTTTGCCATTGGTTGAGTTTGTCGGACGCATCGGCTGGTCGCTGGTGCTGATCCTATCGCTCGTTCTGACCTACCGGATTTGCGACGCGATCTGGGGCAGCTTTGCCTATCCGTTTTACCTCGGTGAACTCGAATACACCAAAGACGAGGTTGCCTTCGCCTCGAAGTTCTTCGGCGTCGGGGCGATCATCCTGGGCCTTGCTCTGGGCGGCTTTATGCTGACCATGATGGGCCGGATGCTGACGCTGACGATTGGCGCTTTGCTCGCTGCGCTCACAAACTTGCTCTATGCCGATCTGGCGCTGGGCGGGGCGAATATGCAGGCGGTCAGCGATGCAGTTGGGTTCTCCTGGGCGATCAGCCAAGTGCCCGTCATAGGCAGCCCGTCGCTCGCTAAGCTGACCTTCACAATCTTCTTTGAAAACCTCGCCATCGGCATCGCAGGCGCGGCCTATATCGCGTGGCTATCCTCCATCGTGAACAAGAATTTCAGCGCGGTGCAATATGCCCTGCTGTCCTCGCTCACATTGCTGGTCGGCACCTTGGGACGCGGCGCCTTGGGCGAGATGATCGAGGACCAAGGCTATTACGATGTCTTCATCCTGACGACGCTGATCGGCTTTATCGCGGTCGCCTTGTGCCTGGCCGAATGGTTCCGCCAATCGCGCAGCGGGCCGACAGGATCGGGCGTCGTCACGCCAGAGGCGCAGCCAGCGGAGTAGGCGCCTTTGGCCGAGCCTCAGCTGAGCGCGAAGCGCGATTGGTGGAGCGCGGCGAGACCCTATTTTGAGAAGGAATCGCTCGCCGCTTTCTTTGTCGGCGTGTCCTCTGGCTTTCCCTATGCGATGATCGGCGCGACGCTGACGACGCGGCTTGCGCAGGATGGGATCGACAAAGCGACCGTCACCGCGTTCACGCTCGCGTTTCTCGTCTACAATTTCAAAGTGTTTTGGGCATGGGTGGTCGATGGCGTGCGCATCCCGCTGCTCGGCCGTTTGGGGCAGCGGGTCTCGTGGATGCTGCTCTCCGGCGTGATGGTGATCGCGGCGGTGGTCAATCTCGCGCTGGTCGACCCATCGGGCAATCTGCCTGCGACGATCATTGCCGCCGTGCTCGTCGGCATTGCCGGGGCGACATTCGACATTGTGATCGACGCCTACCGGATCGAGACGCTGAAGCCGTATCAGCTGGGCACGGGTTCGGGCATGAACCAATATGGCTGGCGCGTCGGCTCCGCCGGGGCAGGGGCCATCGCGCTGGTGGTCGCGGTGCGATATGGGTGGGAGGCGGCCTATCTCTCCTGCGCTTTGCTGGCGCTGCCCGCGATGCTCACCGCATTGATCATGGGAGAGCCTGCGCGGCGGCAAGTCACGATCGCGCGCAAAGGCGTTTCTGACGTGTGGCAGTCGATCGCTGGACCTTTCAACGAGTTCTTTCAGCGGCACGGCGCGTGGCTCGTCCTCGCCTTTATCCTCGTCCACAAAATCGGCGATACGCTTGCGAACCTCACATTCCGGCTGCTGTTCGATGATCTGGGGTTCAGCAATGATGAGATCGCAATTTACGACGTAGGCGTGGGGTTTTGGGCCTATCTGATCGGGATATTTGTGGGCGGGATTATCTATGCGCGTCTGGGCCTGAAACGCTCGGTGCTGATCGCGCTCATTCTGATGGCGGTGTCGAATGTCAGCTTTGCAGCCTTGGCGGCGGCGGGGCATTCTAACTTAGGGCTAGCCTCGGCCATCGGGTTTGAGAATTTCGCCAGCGGCTATGGCGGGGTAGTGGTGGTCGCCTATTTCTCGGCGCTGTGCGACCTGCGTTTTACCGCGGCCCATTATGCGATGATCAGCGCGGCGGCGAGCATCGTCGGCAGGCTGATCACAGGGACCACGGCGGGCGGCCTGATAGAGGCCACGGGATATGTGAACTTTTACCTGCTCACCACAGTCTTGGCGGTGCCGGGGATCGTGCTGTTCTGGTGGATGATGCGCAGCGGATTGGTCGACGATTCTATGGGCACGGCGGGTAGGGTGCAAGGGCAAACCGCTGAGTAAATGCGCGAGATACCGTCTGCCCTGAGCCTGTCGAAGGGCTGCCCTGTTTCTTCTGCCAACAAAAGGAAGTTCAGTCCTTCGACAAGCTCAGGACAAGCGGGTGTCCGTTAGTCAGGGATCTCGTCATTCAGGCGCAAGACTTCGCCCGCCAGATAGAGCGATCCCGCGATCAGCACAGGGTAACCGTCATCGGGAATGTGCAGCAGCGCGTCTTCAATTCCTTTGCGGGCGACAGCGTCTGGGCCAAAGGCTTCGGGTGGGTGGCAATCTTGACCGGGCACCGGGACGATAGTGAGGCTGCGGACTGCATCGCCCAGCGGATCGAGCAACGCACGCGGATCTTTGTTGGCGAGCATGCCGAGGATGAGGTGCAGTGGCTGATCAAAGTGCTTGGCGATTGCTTCACCAGCACTTGGGTTATGACCGCCATCGAGCCACAAATTCCGCCCGGCAACCCGCGATGTCAGCGGCCCATCTGACAGACGCTGCAGCCGTGCAGGCCATGTGGCGCTTTGCAGCCCTTGCATGATCGCGCTTTGCGAGACTGCCAATTTCTCCTGATGCCGGACCATAGCGACTGCCAGGGCGGCGTTGCTGGACTGGTGCTCTCCTGGCAATGCGAGTTCAGGAAAATGAAGGATACCAAGCTTGTCGCAGTACCCTTCATCACCGTAATTCCAATCGCGCTCAATCCGATACAGCAACGATCCAGCAGCGGCCGAGCAGACCTGAATCTGTTTCCGTTCAGGGCTGCTCCAGTTGATGGAAAGAAGCGGCACGTCCTTCTTCGCAATCCCAGCCTTTTCAAACGCGATCCGCCGCATGGGCGCCGCCGCCAACGCAACTGGCAGGCCATCCTCCGGCGCGAGCAGGAACTTCTCGTGATCGATCCCCAGCGCCGCAATCCCGCAGGCCGCGAGCGCTTTGGGCTCCAGCACATTGGTGGCGTCCAAACGCCCTCCAAGCCCAACTTCGACTACGCAGGCATCGGCGGGCACGCGGCTGAACGCTAGGAAGGCGGCGGCGATGGTGACCTCGAAAAAGCTCGGGCCCAGATCCTCGCATGCGTCCAGAACCTCTGCCAGCAGCGCTGCCAAATCCGAATCGGAAATCAGCTCTCCGGCCAGCCTGATCCGCTCGTTATAGCGCACCAGATGCGGGCTGGTGGTCATATGCACGCGGTAACCCTCCGCCTCCAGCATCGCGCGCAGAAATGCACAGGTGGAGCCTTTGCCATTGGTGCCCGCGACATGGAAAACTGGCGGCAATTGGCGATGCGGATTGCCTAGCCGCTCCATCATCGCGGTGATCGTCTCCAGCCCGATGCGGCCATCCGGCACGCTCAGCTGGCTTAGACGATCAAGCTGAGCCTGAACGCGCGGGTCGTCGGACTTTCCGAAATCCATTAGTCATTACTCGTCATTGCGAGGAGCCTGAAGGGCGACGCGGCGATCCATGTGCCAATGGAGTGCTTGGGCGCAATGCCAGAAGATGGATTGCTTCGCCTTCGGCTCGCAATGACGAAACCCCACTACGCCGCGACGGGCGGCTGCAGATAGTCGATCACATTGGCCAAAGTGGCTTTCAGATCATGGCGCTTCACCACCATGTCGACCATGCCGTGCTTGTGGAGGTACTCCGCGCGTTGGAAGCCTTCGGGCAATTGCTCGCGAATGGTGTCTTGGATCACCCGCTGTCCGGCAAATCCGATCAGCGCGCCGGGTTCTGCAATCTGGATATCGCCCAGCATCGCATAGCTGGCGGTAACGCCGCCGGTGGTCGGGTCGGTCAGCACGACGATATAGGGCAGGCCGGCCTCTTTCAGGCGGCGCGTCATCACAGTGGCGCGCGGCATTTGCATCAGGCTGAGAATGCCTTCCTGCATGCGCGCTCCGCCAGCGGCGGTCACGACGATATAGGGGCATTTGCGGGTCAGCGCACGCTCGGCCCCGGCGCAAAACGCCATGCCCACGGCCATGCCCATCGATCCGCCCATAAAGCCGAAATCCTGCACCCCGACGACCGCAGGGTGGCTGTCGATCGTGCCCGATCCGACGACAAAGGCATCGTGATGCGGATTGTTAGCCCGCGCGATCTTCAGCCGGTCGGTGTATTTCTTACTGTCCTTAAACTTCAGCGGGTCTTCAGTGACCTGCGGCTGAGGCAGCAGGTCAAACCCTTCATCTAGCAGCAGGTTCAGCCGCGCATCGGCGCTGATCCGGCCGTGATGCTCACAGCGCGGGCAGACCGAGAGATTGTCCTCATATTCCTGAACAAACAGCATTTCCTGGCAGGATTTGCATTTGATCCACAAATCCTTCTCAGAGCTGCGCTTGTCGCTGAACCCCAGGGAATTGCGGACGCGGGTGAACCAGTTCATTTCAAAATCCTGTTTGCTTAGGCGATCTAGGCTCTAGCCGTGTGGACCGCGTGCGCCAATGCCGACGTCAGCTCTTGTAGCTTGGCGGGAGCCTCTGCGCCATATTCGCCGATGATTTCCACAAGTGCGGAGCCAACGACGACGCCGTCGGCGACCTTGGCGATATCGGCGGCTTGCTCTGGCGTGCGCACGCCAAACCCGACCGCTACCGGCAGGTCAGTGGCGGCTTTAAACCGCGCAACCGCCTCTTCAATGCTGTCCTGGGCGGCCTGCTGTTTGCCGGTGATACCCGCAACAGAGACGTAATAGAGGAAGCCATTGGCGCCCTCCAGCACCGCGGGCAGGCGCTTTGCATCGGTGGTGGGCGTGGCCAGCGGGATCCAGTCGATCAAATGGGCGTCTAGGTCCCATTTGAGCTCTTCGTTCTCCTCCGGAGGCAGATCGACGCAGATCACGCCCCTCACGCCCGCTTTGAAGCAATTGACGGAGAACCAATTCTCACCGCGCCGAACCATCGGATTGGCATAGCCCATCAGGACCAGCGGAACCTCGGGATGCCGCTTGCCGAAGTCTGCGGCTATTGCGAACACATCTGCGGTAGTGGTGCCCGCGCCAAGGCTGCGCAGGTTCGCGCTTTGGATCGCGGGGCCATCGGCCATCGGATCAGTGAACGGCATACCAAGCTCAATGACATCCGCGCCGCCCGCAACCAGCGCATCGAGATTGGCGGCGGTGTCACCATCGCCAGCGGTGATGAAGGCGACGAGTGCAGGATGACCCTTGTGAAAGGCCGCAGTGAGTGGGGAAGGGGGGCGTGTCATATTCCAGGGACATCCATAAACGTGCCAATAATGCCGATGATCACCGAAGCTCCGACAGTGAATATGATTGCGCCTTCGATCCATATGGTCGAACCGAATGCAGCCCTAAAGCCAATCATTATGGGAAAGACGAGAAAGCCCACTAGGAAGTATCGCGCGCCCCGTCGAGGGTCAAAACCAACTTCGAAATCGGAGAAATTTGAGCGGTCATACAGCGCCATAAACATAGCAATACACACTGCGCCCAGAAACGTGGCTAAAGCGGCCAAAGATAACTCACCATCGAAAATGTAACCTGTGATGAGCAGCGCGGCGAGAGTAAACCAGCCGATCAATTTTCGTAGGTTCACATCGCCACCCCAAGCTTTCTAATACTTCCGCCATTCCCGCGAAGGCGGGAATCTAGAGTCGACGCCTGCGGGTATCGCCGCTTTGGATTCCTGATCAAGTCCGGAATGACGTTTGAGGAGAAGGCGTTTTGGAGCCTGCTCATTCAGCCCATCCTTGTTTGGGCTCCGGCCAAGTCCGGCGTGCAACCCTTAGCAGAGACATGAATACCAAGCCCCCCAAGCCGCCGCCAATAGCTCCACGCCAACTGGAAGTGAGATCAGGGCTGATGAATTCAATCAGGAACAGCAATGCTGCCTGAAATGCTAGGAGGCACAGGAAGATGAATGAAAAGCGCTTCAGCCGCTGGCTCATCACATCTCAACCCCAAGCTTCTCCGCCACAGTGAAGATGTCTTTATCGCCGCGCCCGCATAGGTTCATGAGGATGATCTCATCCTCGTCCATTTGCTTTGCGCGATCGGCAACGGCGGCGATTGCGTGGCTTGGTTCCAGCGCGGGGATGATGCCTTCGGTGCGGCATAGCAGTTGGAAGCCGTCGAGCGCCTCTTTGTCCGTGACGGCGGTGTATTCGACACGGCCGCTTTCTTTCAGCCAGGCGTGTTCTGGCCCGATGCCGGGGTAATCGAGCCCAGCGCTGATCGAGTGGCCTTCGGTAATCTGGCCGTCTTCGTCCTGCAACAAGTATGTCTTGTTGCCGTGCAGCACGCCGGGTGATCCGCCCAGCAGGCTGGCGGCGTGTTCATCACCGTCGAGCCCGTGGCCCGCCGCCTCGACGCCCAGCATCTTCACATCAGCATCGTCGAGGAACGGGTGGAACAGGCCAAGCGCATTGGAGCCGCCGCCAATGCAGGCGACTAACAGATCGGGCAGGCGGCCGGTACGGTCGAGCATTTGCGCGCGTGCCTCTGTGCCGATCACGCTTTGGAAATTGCGCACCATTTCGGGATAGGGGTGCGGTCCGGCGGCCGTGCCGATGATGTAGAACGTGTCGTGGACATTCGCGACCCAGTCGCGCAGCCCCTCGTTCATGGCATCTTTCAGGGTCGCGCCGCCGCTGGTGACGGGCACCACTTCTGCGCCGAGCAGCTTCATGCGAAAGACGTTGGGCGATTGCCGTTTCACGTCCTCTGCGCCCATATAGATCACGCAGGGCAGGCCGAAGCGCGCGCATACGGTCGCGGTCGCAACGCCGTGCTGTCCCGCGCCGGTTTCTGCGATGATGCGGGTCTTGCCCATGCGGATCGCGAGCAGGATCTGCCCGATGCAATTGTTGATCTTATGCGCGCCGGTGTGATTGAGCTCGTCGCGCTTGAACCAGACCTGCGCGCCACCCAGAGCTTCCGTGAGACGCTCCGCATGATAGAGCGGGGAAGGGCGCCCAACATAATGCTTCATCAGATCATCAAACTCAGCCGCAAAGGCCGGGTCTTGCTGAGCTGCGCGATATTCCCGCTCCAGATCGAGGATGAGCGGCATAAGCGTCTCGGCGACGTAACGTCCGCCAAACTCGCCAAAATGCCCGCGATCATCGGGCTGGTTCTTAAAGGAATTGGGGGTGGTGTTGTTCAAAACAAAAAATCCGTTTGGGCTGAGCCTGTCGAAGCCCCGTTCTTCACTTCTGGCTCAGCACCTCAAGAAACAATGCAGCCCTTCGACAGGCTCAGGGCGAACGGGGTGATCAAATTGCAAGAGCGGCCTGACAGAAGGCCGCGATCTTGTCCACGTCCTTCACGCCGGGCGCGGTTTCCACCCCGGATGAGGTGTCGACCAGCTCGGCCCCGGTGGCGCGAATGGCCTCGGCCACGTTATCTGCATTGAGGCCGCCGACGAGGCCCCATGGCACCTTGTGATCGTGACTATGCAGCAATTCCCAGCGGAAGGTTTCGCCATTGCCGCCGGGCAGCTCTTTGGCAGGAGCATCGAACAGGAAACGGTCGATCTTGCCGATAAACTTGCTGGCGCGTTCCAGAGTGCCTTCGTCTCTCAGACCGACGGCCTTCCACACCTCGACGTCGGTTTTCTCGCGCACCAATCCGGTCCATTCGGGCGTCTCGCCGCCGTGAAACTGGACGATGTCGGGCTTCACGTCCGCGATGATTTTGCCCATTGCGGTGACATCGGCATTCACGGTCAGCACGACGGCTTTGACCGAGGCCGGGATGAGCGCGCGCAGCCGCGCCGCCTCCGCCAGGGTGACGTGGCGGGGGCTTTTCTCAAAGTGCACGAGGCCAATATGCGTTGCCCCAGCGGCGACGGCGGCTTCGATGGTCTCAGGCGTTTTGAGCCCGCAGATTTTGATTTGAGTAGAGGTCATTTGGAGGCTCTATACTTTCGCGACCAAGGATTGAAATAGCCAAGAAGCAGACCAATCAGCCAGGCTGGCATCGCGAAGGCTGCAAATAGGATGAGCCCGAAGCCCCAACCGAAACATTGCTGCGGATTGGCGTGTGGCGAAAGAACGCATCCCTCCGTCATTCCCCACAGAAAATACACGGCGATTGGCATCACGGCTGAAGCAAGCAGCACCACCCATCTGGCTTTCGTACGCATGTAAATGGATATGGCTGCACCGATTGGGACGGCGACAAGAATGATGCCCGACAGCAGCAGCACGCCTGCTCCGGTCATATCAAAGCGTGGCTTCAATCGCTCTTGCAGCCGCGACCGGATCTTCTGCGCGGCTGATTGGGCGTCCGATGACCAGCACGCTTGCGCCATTGTCGCGCGCCGATCGCGGGGTGACGACACGTTTTTGATCGCCTGTGCCTGATCCCGCTGGACGCAGACCGGGGACGACGAAGAAGCCGTCTTTCCACTGCTTGCGCACTTGGCCAACCTCTTGGCCGGAGCAGACAACCCCGTCGAGGCCCGCTTCATGCGCCAGCTCAGCAAGCCGCATCACATGGGTTTCTGGGCTGCCATAAATGCCAGTCCGCGTGAGGTCATTTGCATCAAGGCTGGTGAGCGTGGTCACCGCGACCACTTTGCAGCCCTCGGCCGCTGCTGCCTTGGCATCTTCCATCATCGCGCGTCCGCCGCTGGCGTGGACGGTGACAATCGCAGGTTCGCACAAATGCACCGCCTGCATCGCGCCTGCGACGGTGTTGGGGATGTCGTGAAATTTGAGGTCGAGAAAGATCGGCAGGCCAATATGCGCGATTTCATGCACGCCGTGGCTGCCATGCGTGCAGAAAAACTCCAGACCCAGCTTCACGCCGCCGATATGCGCTTTGACCTTTTCAAGCAGAGCCTTGGCAGGCTCAATTTGCGGCATATCGAGCGCGAGATAGATCGGGTTGCTCATATCAGGTGCTGCTTTCCGGCTTTGCTGCTGCGGGATCAGGGGCGAGGGTGCCTGTGTCTGGCGTTTCGGCGGGCGTTTGGACCATCTCAGGTTCGGCGTCCGGCGTAGAAGTGGTGGAGGTTGCCGCCGGTGCGTGGCGCTGAGACAGAGCGTCTCGATTTCACCGCGTTCTCTAGGCTGCGGATGCGGCGGTTAAGCGACCATTTGCTGCCGCGATGGTACAGCCACATGGGCACTATGCCGAGCAGGAATGACACGATCACAATCGCCGGAACCCGAGTGTCCCATACCAGGCCTGGCCAGATCCGCACTTCGGTGGCGCGGTCGAAATTGCCAAAGGTGAAGGCGATGATTGCAATCAGGATCGCAATCCAGATGATCGTGCGCAAAATTTGCATGCAGAGTTTCCTAAACGGCTAAGCCACTGGCGGTGTTTGAGCAGCGCAGAACCTAAGCCTTTTCAGCCTTGAGTCTAGCGCCAGCTGCTGAGCGGCGCATCAGCCAAAGACGCGGGCAAACACCGTGTCGACGTGTTTGAAGTGATATCCGAGGTCGAATTTGTCTTCGAGCTCTTCGCTCGTGAGCGCGGCGGTGACTTCCTCATCGCCCTTCAGCAGATCGAGCAATTGCAGCTGGCCATCCGATTCCCACACCTTCATCGCATTGCGCTGAACCAGGCGGTAGGCATCCTCGCGGCTGACACCGGCCTGGGTCAGGGCGAGCAGCACGCGCTGCGAATGCACAAGGCCGCCCATCCGGTCCATATTGGCCTGCATCCGCTCTGGATAGACCAGCAGCTTGTCGATCACGCCGGTGAGGCGCGCGAGCGAGAAATCGAGCGCGATGGTCGCATCGGGCCCGATGTAGCGCTCAACCGAGGAGTGCGAGATATCGCGCTCATGCCATAGCGCGACATTCTCTAGCGCTGGCATGGCATAGCTGCGGATCATGCGCGCTTGGCCGGTCAGGTTTTCGGTGAGGATCGGGTTGCGCTTATGCGGCATGGCCGAGGAACCCTTTTGCCCCGGTGAGAAATACTCCTCAGCCTCCAGCACTTCGGTGCGTTGCAGATGGCGCACTTCGACCGCGAGGCGCTCAATTGAGCCAGCGATGACGGCAAGCGTCGCGAAATACATCGCATGACGATCGCGCGGGATCACTTGCGTGCTAACCGGCTCTGGCTTTAGGCCGAGCTTCCCAGCGACGTGTTCCTCAACCGCTGGGTCGATATTGGCGAAGGTGCCGACCGCGCCAGAGACCGCGCAGGTCGCGATTTCCTCGCGCGCCGCGATCAAGCGGGTGCGGCAACGGTCAAACTCGGCATAGGCCTGAGCCATCTTAAGACCGAACGTCACCGGCTCTGCATGGATACCGTGGCTGCGGCCGATGGTGGCGGTGTATTTGTGCTCTTCAGCGCGGCGTTTAATCGCGGCGAGAAGCGCGTCCAGATCGGCGAGCAGGATGTCCGATGCGCGCGCCAGTTGGACCGCCAAAGTCGTATCGAGCACGTCAGAGCTGGTCATGCCCTGGTGCATGAAGCGGGCCTCGTCGCCGACTTGCTCGGCTACCCAGGTGAGGAAGGCGATCACATCGTGCTTGGTCACGGCCTCAATCGCGTCAATCGCCTCAACGTCGATTCTGGGGTTCGTCGCCCACCAATCCCAGAGCGCCTTCGCCGCGCTTTCCGGCACCACGCCCAGCTCGCCCAGTTTCTCGGTCGCATGGGCTTCGATCTCGAACCAGATGCGGAATTTCGCCTCAGGCTCCCACAATGCGCTCATTTCCGGGCGGGCATAACGAGGGACCATGGCTTGGGAACTCCAGTGAGAAATTGTGTGGGTAAAGATGTGGCTGCGCGGCTATGCCGCATCGGCGCAGATGGCAAGGGCGAGGGGAGTGCATTGCCCCAGATTCTGCATAGTTTTATCCGCGTCAGTGCCGCCCTCAATTGTTTATCAATCGAATTGCTGTTTTCTCATTTGACAGCAGTATTTCGCGTTATAGTCTGGCGATAATACAGGGAAAACGGGGCATAATTCATGACATTCCAAGTTTCGCGGACGGCAGTCTCGCTGATTGCATTGTGCTGTTCGTCGGCGTTGATCGCGGGGGAAGAGCCGCTTTATGAGCTGGCGCCCGCTTGGATTGAACCGGTTGTGTTGGCCGAGGTTGAGCGTGATCCCACCAATCGGCAGATCGTCAACGACACTCAGATTCGCATCGAGAATGGGCTGAACTGGGAATACACCGATGTGGTTTACCGCGTCGCCAGCCTGTCTGACCTGTCCAATGTCGGCACTTTGACGGCGCAGTGGCTGCCGGACAAAGGCGACTTGATCGTCCACGAGATTTCGATTGTGCGCGGCGATGAGGTAATCGACCTGGTCGAACAGGGCGAGGTGATGGAGGTGCTGCGCCGCGAGCGGATGCTGGAGCGGCGCATCCTGGACGGCTCGCTCACCGCGACATTGTCAGTTCCCGGCCTCGAAGTGGGTGACGAGCTGCGCATGCGCTATTCGGTGACCAATTCTGATCAGGCATTGGGCGAAGAGGTGCAGACCCAGCGGTTCTTGTGGCGCGAGCCAGATACGGTTGCCGACTTTGCGCGAATCCGCGCGTCATGGCCGGATGATCTGGATGTGCGTTACAAAGCGGGCCCGAATTTCGAATTGCCCCAGGTTGAGAAGTCAGACGGACACAATTGGCTGGAGGTGACGCTGCCTCTGGAGGAAGCCGATGAGTTCCCGAACGATGCGCCGCTGCGCTATCGCCGGGGCACGATCCTGCAACTGGGCACCTTTGCCGATTGGGCCGAGGTGTCGAGCACGATGGCGCCTTATTACGAGACCGATGGCGCGATGGATGGTCTCGATGATTTGCTCGCCAAGGTGGAGGCCATTCGCGCCGAGCACACGGGCGATCTAGAGCAAGCCGTCGCTGCCTTGGAATTGGTGCAAGAGGACATTCGCTATCTGCTCAACGGGCTTGATGGCGGAAATTACCTGCCTCAGGATGTCGCGACGACTTGGGAAAACAAATACGGCGATTGCAAAGCGAAGACGGTGATCTTGCTGGCGATCTTGGATCATCTGGGAATTGAGGCGGAGCCCGTGCTCGTCTCGAGCCGTGCGGGCAACACCGTGCCGATTTCCCTGCCAATCCCCGGCGCGTTTGACCATGTTCTGGTGCGCGCAGAGATCGGCGGCAATCTGTATTACCTTGATGGCACGTCGCTGGGCGCGAATATGCACACGGTCGGCAATGTACCGCCCTTCGAATACAGCCTGCCCATTCGCGCAGCTGGCGCACAGCTAGAACCCATTGAGCAGGTTCTGCCTCGCGTTCCAGAGGTGGAAATGAACATCGCAGTCGATACGTCAGCGGGATTGGATTTGCTTAGCCCTGATGACCTTCAAAATGAAATATTGGGGCGCAACCGCGGCGCAATGGAACGCTGAGGCTGAAAAGCTCGATGAAGAAAGCAAGAAGCAAATCGGGCGCAACTCCAGCAGCGAGATGACCTTGGTTGATATCGATATCGTCTCAGGCGAAGACGACAGCGAAGCAACCTTTGTGATGTCTGGAATCATCGAAGGCACGTTTGATTTTGACGGCGCCAAGGGCGAAGTCGCAGGCCCTATGGCCGCAAAACAGATCACTTTCGCGCCGAACCGATCGCGCAAGGAATGGCGCGATCTGCCAGTATCCGTCGGGGCGAGCAGTAGCGCGGCTTACAGCATGACAATCACGCTGCCCGATGGCTTCGATGGCTATGAACTCACCGGCAGCGATCCGATTGACGTGGAGGTCGCTGGGCAGCGCTATACGCGCCAGACAAGCTTCGACGACCGAGTGTTTCAGGTCTCCGAAATTGTCACCACACAGGGCGGCGAAATCTTGCCTGAGGCATTCCGTGAGGAACGCCGGAAGGCCGCCAGTCTCGCTCGCCAAGAGACGAAGCTGACCACCTCTGACGATGTGCCGCGCCGCTGGCGTTTCGCAAGAGGAGCGGATCGCAGCGTGCTGGAGCCATTAGAGGCGGCCTATGCGGAATTGATCGACAAAGATCCCGACGACAAAGACCCATATCTGCGCCGCGCCGGCTTTCGCTATGTCACCTATGATTGGGCCGGTTCGCTGGAGGACATGAACAAAGTGATCGAGCTCGAGGCGACGGCTGAATATTACGGCCAGCGCAGTTCTGTGCATTCGCAATTGCTCGATCTGGAAGCCAACAAAGCGGATTTGGAAGAGGCCTATGCGCTCGATCCCACGCCTTGGCGGGCCATAGACCTTGCGAACGCTATGGTCGATCTGGGTGATTACTCAGGCGCGCGTGAAATCATCGAATATGAGGACGGCGACGAAGACGTTCGCCAAAGCTTGACCCTCGCTCTTGCAGGGCTCGATGCAATCGAAGGCCGCGCGAGCGAAGGGCTTGCAACGATCAATGAAATGCTGGCCGATGACCCCAACGATTCCGGCCTGCTCAATGAGGTCTGCTGGTTCAGCGGAACGTGGAATGTCGCGGTTTCCGACGGGATTTCAGTCTGCACCAAAGCGGTTGAGAACAGCGGTAAGTCGTCGAGCATTCTTGATAGCCGCGCGCTGATCTATCTGCGCAACGGAATGTTCGACCAAGCGATGGCCGATATCGATGCGGCGCTTGAATTGGAGCCGGATCAAACGGCCTCGGTTCTGCTTCGCGGTCTGATCCGGCTAGAGCAGGGCGACAAGGGCGGCCAAGCCGATGTGGACGACGCGCTGGCGCGCGAGCCACTGCTCGCAACGCGCTATCGCCGCTGGGGTTTTGACCTTTAGGACCGGCCAGCGGCGCTGATCCACCGCTTAATCTGCATGGCTTTGCATGTCTGAACACTTGTAACTAAGGTCGCGGTTTCACGAGCTTAGTTGCAAGGAAGGCCTGGTCATATGACAAGCGCGGCAGAGATGACCTTGCAGGAGGAACGCCTGTCGCCATTTGTGCGGGTGACCTTGCGCAGCTGGGCGAAGCTGTATTCGGGCGGAGCGGAGGTTTTCTGGCCGTTCACCGATCTGATCGTGCGGTTTTTCCTCGCGCAGGCTTTCTTTCGATCTGGCCTGGTTAAGGCGGCGGATTGGGACAAAGCGGTCTTTCTGGCAGCGAATGAATATCCGGTCAGCTGGATGGCGCCAGACACAGCCGCAGCGGTGGGCCTCTCAATTGAGCTGATCGGCCCGGTCTTGCTGCTGCTCGGCTTTTTCACCCGGCCAGCGGCGCTCGCGATGGCGGTGCTGACGATCATTTCGCAGGCCGTTTACGTTCCCACCACCAGCAACCTGCTGATTTCGGCGATGCTGCTGTGGTATGTGTTCCACGGGCCTGCGGCATTCTCACTCGACCGGCCGCTGTCATCCGGCCTTAAGGACAGCGCATTGCCACTGGCGCGCCCGGTGGTTCGCTTTGGCGAATTTCTGAGAGAACGCGGTGCGCCCGTCGCAATGATGGTGATCCGTCTGTGGCTGGCGCTCACTCTCCTGGCGTTCGCGGGCGTGTTTGAGCCCTCCGTGGCGCTCGCGACATGGCTGCCGATTACGATCTTCACCGGTTTTCCAGACTGGCTCGCGATTGTCTTTGCTGTGCTGCTCGCCACAGGCTTTGCCGCGAGCGTGGTGTCTTATGTGCTCGTCATACTCATCGGTCTGTTCATGATCGTCGGCGTGCACCCCAACATCACATTTTATCCGATCCTGTTCCTGGCGATTTACGAATCGCGCGGGGCGGGCAGTCTGTCGCTCGACAATTTGATTTATGCGTGGATGGAGAAGAACATTCTGTTCGACCGGGATTATGCCGATATCCCGGACCATTGGCCGCATATTGTGGTGGTTGGCGCTGGCTTTGGCGGGCTGGCGGCGGTTGCGCGTTTAAAGCGCCTGCCGGTGCGCATCACCCTGATTGATAAGCGCAATTACCATCTGTTTCAGCCGCTGCTCTATCAAATTGCCACGGCCACATTGAACCCAGCGGATATTGCAACGCCGATCCGCAGCCTGTTCAAGCCCGATGGCAATGTCCGGGTGGTGAAGGGCGAGGTTTCGGCGATCGATGCGAAGGCAAAGACGCTGACCTATGGCGGCGGAGAGCTGGGTAATCAGCAGCTGGTCTATGACAAGCTGGTGCTCGCAACCGGGGCATCACACAGCTATTTCGGCAAGGATGAATGGGGCGCGTTTGCACCCGGCCTTAAGACTGTTGAAGACGGCGTCGCGGTGCGAGGATCTATCCTGGAGGCGTTCGAGCAGGCTGAGGCGAGCAATGATCCCGAACGCGTGAAACGCCTGCTGACCTTTGTCGTGGTCGGGGCTGGCCCAACCGGGGTTGAGCTGGCCGGGGCGATTGCAGAGCTTGCCAAGATCAATGTTGAGCGCGAATTTCGCACCATCGACCCAAGCAGCGCGCGGGTGATACTGGTGCAATCGGGACCGCGTGTGCTTCCGGCCTTTCCTGAAGAATTGGCCGAGAAAGCCGCAGCATCGCTGGAAAAGCTCGGCGTGGAAATCCGCACCGGCGGGCGCGTGACAGAGATCGCCGCGCGCCATGTGATGATTGGCGATGACACCAAGATTGAAACCGAGACCGTGCTGTGGGCGGCAGGCGTTACCGCGTCGCCTGCGGGCAAATGGCTGGGCGCGGAATGCGATCGCTCTGGTCGGGTTCTGGTCGATGAATGGCTGCGCGTGAAAGGCCAGGCGGATGTGTTCGCAATCGGCGACACTGCGGGCAGCAGCGCATGGAATGGCGATCCCGTTCCCGGTCTCGCTCCAGCGGCGAAGCAGGCGGGCGCCTATGTCGGCAGGCTGGTCGAGGCGGAGCTGCTGGGCAAACAAAGCCCCGGACCGTTTGAATACAAGCACCAAGGCAGCCTAGCGACGATTGGGCGCAAGTCGGCGGTGGCGGACTTTGGCGCATTCAAACTGTCAGGCGCGCTCGCGTGGTGGCTGTGGGGCGTGGTCCATGTCGGATTCCTCACCGGCGCACGGAACCGGGCAACGGTGATCCTCAATTGGGGATGGAGCTTCTTTGCCAATCACGCTGGCGTGCGGCTGATCACGAAATCCTGACGTCCCGCTTGGTGGCCTGGTCCTAGATCAGACCCTTCGCGCGCAGGCTCACATGTCCCTCGCGGCCGACAATCACGTGGTCGTGCACCGTCACGCCTAGCAAGCGGCCCGCTTCGGCAATTTGCTGCGTCACTTGAATGTCCGCACGGCTTGGCTCTGGATTGCCGCTGGGGTGATTGTGGACGAGGATCAGCGCGCTCGCGCCCACATCCATCGCCTTGCGAATGACCTCACGCGGATGGATCGAAGCCTCGTCAATTGAGCCATCGCCAACATGATGATCATCGATCAAGCGGTTTTTCGTATCGAGATACAGCACCCGCACACGCTCCACCGTTAGATGCGCCATATCAATCGCGAGGTAATCGATCAGGTTTTGCCAAGAGCTCAGCACTGGTTTGTCCGCGACTTCGCTGCGAGCCATGCGCCGGGCGGCAATCGCCACGCTTTTGAGCGCCGCCGCGCTGCTGTCGCCGATCCCTTTCACCTGCTTGAGCGCCGCCGGGTCCGCGTTCAGCACCGCTGATAGCGAACCGAATCGTTTGAGCAGCGCCTTGGCAACCGGCTTCGTGTCGCCCTGCCGCATTCCGGCGAACAGTAAGAATTCGAGCACTTCGTAGTCCGCGAGGGCCTCTGCGCCGCCTTTCAGCAGCCGCTCGCGCAGCCGCGCTCTGTGTCCGGCGCCCGCGTGCTTCCCGGCATCGCCCCCAGCATCACGGGCAGCCCCGGCGCTGGGCTCTTCGCCAAACATGTCTTCAGCTTGCGGCAAGCTGCCTCCTTATAACGCGGCTGTGCGCGCTAGTGTCTTGCTTGCATTGCCTTTAACGCTCGATGCGCGCAAGTGTGAGCTCATCATGGCGTCAGCCCAAACGGAACATCTTGAAGAGACGCCCAAGTGGAGCCTGTGGCCGCGCCGCAGGCGTTGGCGCGCGCTCATATTGGTGCTGTCGCTGCTCGGTATTGCAGGCGTTTGGGTGTGGATGGCGCGCGAGCAATATGCGGGCAATTTCATCGATGGGGAGCTGGCGAAGCTGGAGCTGCCCGCGGACTATGAGATTGTCTCAATCGGCCCGCAGCGTCAGGTTTTGCGCAATCTGGTGATCGGCGATCCTGAGCGGCCTGATCTCACCGTCGAGCGGGTCGTGGTTGATCTGGAATACAGTTTCGGCGCGCCGTCGATTGGCACAGTCGAGGTGATCGGAGCGCGTCTGTTCGGTTCCTTCCGCGATGGTCAGCTGAGCTTTGGCGCGCTGGATCCGGCGATTTTTGGCGAAAGTGAAGCGGAGCCCGGTCTGCCAGCGATCGACGTGAAACTGGTCGATGCGCGCGGTTTGATTGAGAGTGATTACGGCGCAATCGGGCTCAAAGCCTCGGGGCAGGGGTTGCTGAGCGACGGATTTGAAGGCGTGCTGGCCGCGACCGCGCCGGAGCTGGCGATTGCAGAATGTGCGCTAGAGGCCGCAACACTTTATGGTGACGTCACGACGTCAGGCGGGGAGCTGGCATTCGACGGGCCGCTGCGCTTGCGAGCGCTCGATTGCGCAAATGGTGGCCCTCAGCTTGCGAGTGCCGATCTGGCCACGCGCTTTACCCTTGCATCGGATTTCGCCAGTGTGAACGGCGAACTGGACCTCACGGCTGAGCAATTGGCTGTTGCTGGGGCAGAGGCCTCGACGCTTGGCGGTGATGTGCAGCTAAGCTGGAAAAATGCGCAGCTGAATGTGCGCCATGATTTGCGCGCGGACAACGCGGTGACGCCCTATGGCGCGGTGGCCGGGCTGTCGCTGGATGGTACGCTGAGGGCGCAGGACGGCTTTGATGCGCTGGAATGGGCAGGACGATTAGAGGGGGAGGGAGCAAGCATTGGCGGCGCTCTGACCGAGCAATTGCAGGCCTCCCGCAGTGCAGTGGAAGGCACATTGCTTGAGCCTTTGCTGGCCCGATTCCAGCAGGGTTTCGGCAATGCCACCCGCGATGGCACGGTGATCGCCGATGCGACATTGCGGGTATCGCCAGAAGTCACGAGCCTGATTGTGCCAGAGGCGCGCCTTAAGAGCGCGTCGGGCGAGACATTACTTGGTGTGTCGCGGCTCGCATGGACGAGCCCCGTGGACGGCCTTGGTCGGCTCAGCGGCAATATCGCGACCAGCGGCGAGGGGATCCCCCGCATTTCCGGGCGAATGGAGCAAGTCGGCGGTGGCAATCTTGCGCTGCGCCTGAGAATGGAAGAATTCGCTGCTGGGGACAGCAAGCTCGCAGTCCCAGAGCTGCTGGTGACGCAGGCCCCTAGCGGCGCTCTGAGATTTGCGGGCGATGTGCGGGCCTCCGGCGCGCTACCCGGCGGCAATGTTCAGGGGCTCAGCCTGCCGTTGGAGGGTACATGGTCGCCGCGCGGCGGGCTGATCGCGGGGCAAAGCTGCGCCAATGTGCGGTTTGATCGCCTCGCGCTCTATGATCTTGCGCTGGATCGCCAAAGCCTCAGGCTATGCCCCGGCGCTGGCGGGGCGATGGTGCGGTACGGTGAGAATCTGCAAATCTCCGCGCAACTACCCAGTCTCGCATTGCGCGGGCAGATCGCTGGTAGCCCGCTGCTGCTCGACACGGGCGCTGTCCAATTCGGCTATCCCGGCGTGGCCAATGCGTCCAATGTGGAAGCCGTGATTGGGACGCGCGAGGAGGGGCTCAGTCTATCGCTTGGCAATTTAGAGGCGAGCTTTGCCGACACAATCGGCGGCGCGTTCAGCGAAGGCGAGGCGATGATAGGTCTGGTCCCGCTCGATCTGGACGAGGTCAGCGGCAATTGGCTGTATGACGATGGCATCCTCAGCATTGATGAAGCGCAGTTCCGCGTCACCGACCGAGAGGCGACCGACCGGTTTGAGCCGCTAGTCGCGCGTGGTGCCGTGATGGTCCTAAACGGCAGCGATATCCGCGCCCAGGCTTTGCTGCGCCACCCGGCAACAGATCGCGAGGTTGTGGCGGTCGAGATCGCGCACAACCTCAGCACATCCGCCGGCAATGCGCGATTGGATGTCGAACGCCTCGCCTTCGATGATACGCTGCAACCCAGCGATTTGACGATTTACACCGACGGTGTTGTCGCCCTGGCAAAGGGCGATGTGAGCGGGCAGGGGCAGATCAATTGGACCGCTGATGACATCACCAGCGGCGGCATTTTTACTACTGAGAAATTCGATTTCGCCGCCGCCTTTGGCCCGGTCAAGAATGCCCGCGCGACAGTGGAATTCACCGATCTTTTGGCGCTCACCACCGCGCCGGATCAGATTGTCGATCTCGGCTCCATCAACACGGGTATCGAGGTGCTGGATGGCAAGATCACCTTTGCTCTTGAAGAGGGGCAGCTGGTCAAGCTGAAGGATGCACGCTGGCCGTTTATGGGCGGCGAGCTGGTTATGCGCGGGGTCGAGCTCAATTTCGCAGTGCCAGAGGAGCGGCGCTATATCTTTGAGATCATCGGGCTGGATGCGGGCACATTCATATCAGAGATGGAGTTTGGCAACCTCTCGGCTCAGGGAACGTTCGACGGCACGATCCCGATTATCTTCGATGCCGAGGGCAATGGCCGGATCGAGAGCGGGCTGCTGATCTCCCGTCCGCCGGGCGGCAATCTCTCCTATGTCGGAGAGCTTGCCTATGAGGATCTCGGCACAATCTCCAATTACGCCTTCGATGCCTTGCGCAGCCTGGATTACAACCAAATGGCGATCACCATGGACGGCAGTCTGACCGGTGAGATCATCACCAGCGTGCGCTTTGACGGGATCAGCCAAGGGCAGGGCACGTCACGCAATTTCATCACCAAGCAGATCGCGCGCCTGCCGATCCGGTTCAATATCAACGTACGCTCACAATTCTGGGAGCTTAGCCGCCTGCTGCGCTCCACCTACGATTCCAACTATCTGCGCGATCCATGCCTGACATCCGATGCAAAATGGCGCGCGAGCCGGTTTTTCAAGGTCGCCTGCCAGAACACCCCCGACATCAATCCAGAAGACATTCCGGCAAGTGAACTGTCCATTCAGCCTCAAGAAAGCGAGAATACGCCATGATCATGTGGAAATTGACCGATCTATGCGGCGCTGCCACAGGACTATCCATGATGGATAGACTGAATTCATGGCGAACTGCGGGTCGGGCCGGATTGATGGGAGCGGGCGCGCTTGCGCTTTGTGGTCCATTGGCGGGGTGCATCAATGTTGCTGCACCTGACAAGCCAATTGTGATCGAGCTCAACATCAATATCCGGCAGGAAGTGGTTTTTGCTTTGGCCGAAGATGCGGCCAACACGCTTGAGGAAAATGCGGATATCTTTTGATGTTCGCATTTGCCGCAAAGCAGGAGGAATAAGAGAATGACAAATATGCGCAAAACTTTGCTCGCCGCTGCTGCTGCGACCGTGGCCATCACCGGCTTTCATGGCGCTGCTCAGGCTCAGCGTGATCCGGCTTATGCCGCTGCGCGCGCCAATGGCAGCATTGGTGAGAAGCGCGACGGCTACCTTGGTGTGGCCGGGGGTGAGACGGCTGAACTTCGCCGATTGGTGAATGATATCAACATCAAACGCCGCGCTGTTTATGCTCAGCGCGCGCAGGCGGCCAATGCGACGCTTGACGAATACGCCTTTACCGCCGGTTGTCAGGCGATCCTGCGCACGACCCCTGGTGAGAAGTATCAGGCGCCTGATGGCACTTGGCAAACCCGCACAGATGCGGCGCCAATGCGCGATCCGCGCTGCCCATAATTCGGACTAAAATCCGCTGACAGCCAAAGCGCAGGTCGCCATTCTCCCAACGCGACTTGCGCTTTGCGCAACGGCTATCGCTATAATTGCTTGCCAGGTCCGCCGTTTGATTGTGACTGGCGGTTGACTTGGATATGCCCCCTTCTAAGGGGTGCGCGCCCTTGGCGGACACCTTGTGGCGCGTGTTTTGGCGTCCAACCTTTAGGAAGCTGACATGAGCGATAAGAAGTCCGCACAGGAACCCATCGCCGAGGATGCGCGTATCGATGCACTCGAGGAGCGGCTGAAAGCTGCCAACGAGCGCGAAGAGGAGCGCAACCGGCCTCGGGTATCAGGCACTGATGCGAATTATCGCAGCGGTAACCGGGTACTCGCAGACCTCCTTGGTGGGATTCTTGGCGGCGCAGTGATTGGCTGGACGATTGATTATTTCGCCGACACTTCGCCCGCGGGTCTGTTGATAATGATGGCCTTCGGGATCATCGTTGCCTTCAGGAACATTATTCGAGCGGCGAACACTCGCCCCGATGATATTGATGAGGGCTAAGGTGCTCCGATTTGAGATCATCAGTTGGGGCGCGTTTCTTACAAGGTTTAAGGACTAAGAGATCGTGGCAGCCGAGGCAGGCAAAGTCGATCCGATGAAGCAATTCCAGCTCGAGCCAATGTTTGGTTCGTCGGGCTGGGAGATTGCCGGAATCAACATCGCATTCACCAATTCCGCATTCTGGATGGCCATCACAACGGTCCTGATCTGGGCATTTGTGTTCGGCGGCATGAAGCGTCAGCTGGTGCCAGGTCGCTGGCAGATGGCGGTCGAGAGCTTTACTGGCTTTATCGACGACATGCTCGAGGCAAACATTGGCAAGGCGGGGCGTAAATATGTGCCTTATGTCTTCAGCCTGTTCATGTTCATCCTGTTCGCGAACTTGCTCGGCCTGCTGCCGATTGGCTTGCTGGGTCTGCACCCGTTCACCTTCACCAGCCACTTCACCGTCACCGGTGTGCTCGCCATCATCAGTTTCTCGATCGTTCTGGTCGTTGGCTTTTGGAAGCACGGCATCAAGTTCTTCACGCTGTTTGTGCCGCACGGCACGCCAGCGCCGATGATCCTGCCGATTGCGCTGATTGAATTCTTCTCATTCCTCATCCGCCCATTCAGCCTCGCATTGCGGCTGTTCGTGGCGATGATGGCCGGGCACGTTCTGTTGAAAGTGCTCTCCAGCTTTGTGATCGACGGCGTAAACGCTGGCGTTGGCATTGGCCTGATGGTCAGCGTGCCAAGCTTTGCTCTAATGGTCGCAATCAGCGCTCTAGAAATTCTCGTAGCCGGAATTCAGGCCTACGTGTTCGCTCTTCTGACGTCGCTTTATATTAACGACGCAGAACACCTTCACTGAGTTTATCTCTCTAATTTATATATTTGATCCCAAGGAGTTTTTCACATGGAAGCAGAAGCAGCTAAGCTCGTAGGCGCAGGCCTTGCAGCAATCGGTGCCGGCGATGGCCGCAATTGGTGTTGGTAACGTGTTCGGTTCGTTCCTCGAATCCGCACTTCGCAACCCAGGCGCAGCAGACGGCCAACAAGGCCGCCTGTTCATTGGCTTCGCCGCGGCTGAGCTTCTCGGCCTGCTGGCATTTGTTGTCGCGATGATCCTGATCTTCGTTGCCTAATAGCAATTTCGGTATCCCGGCCTGCTGAACCAGCGGGCCGGGCCGCCTGAATTTCTATCGACGACATTTAAGATCCACTTCACAGGTTTCGGACCGCTCTCATGCCTCAGATAGCCCAACTCCCCGAGTTCTTATCGAGCCAGATTTTCTGGTCCCTGGTATTTTTCGGCCTGACATTCTTCGTCATCGGACGCGGAATGGTGCCCAAAGTGATGGGAACGGTCGAACTGCGTGACAATCAGATCGCTGACGATCTGGCTGCGGCGCAGGCCGCTCGTGACGCGGCGGATGAGCAAGAGGAAGCGTGGCGCAAGCGCGAGAATGAAAATCGCGCCGCTGCCCAGGCAACCATTGCTGAGGCCAAGACCAAAGCTGCGGCCAAAACCGAAGCGACGCTAGCAAAGGCGCAGACTAAGATCGATGCAAAGCTGGAAGCAGCCGAAGCAGCGATTTCTGAGGCCCGCACCAGCGCAATGGCTGAGGTTGAAACCGTCGCTGCGGAAGCAACGCAAGACATTGTCTCCCGCCTTGCCGGAGCCAAAGTCGACAAACGCACCGCGCGCTCTGCGGTGAAGAAAGCGCTCGCCAATGGCTAATGTGCTCACCCTTCTTGCTGGCGCTGCTGATGGTGCAAAGACCGCACCGTCGGCGCTGTTCCTTCAGGATTACCAGTGGGTTTCACTGGCGATGCTGGTGCTGATCCTGATCTTCGTTTGGAAGAAAGTTCCAAGCCTGATCACCGGCGGGCTCGACAAGAAGATCGCTGAAATCAAGCAGCAGCTTGACGAGGCCAAGAGCCTGCGCGCCGAAGCAGAGGCTCTGCGCGACGAATATGCGGCCAAGATCGCTGGCGCTGAAAAAGACGCCGAAGCGATGATGGAAGGCGCCACCCGCGAGGCGGATGCTATCCTGGTCAAAGCCAAAGAAGACGGCGCGGCTATGGTCGCTCGCCGTCAGCGTATGGCGGAAGACAAGATCGCAGCGGCTGAACGCGATGCGGTTGAAGAAGTTCGCAGCAGTGCAGTTGATGCCGCCGCCGCAGCTTCGCGCAAGATCATCGCTGACAAGCATGATGCCGATGCCGACCGGGCGCTGGCCGACGAGGTAATCTCAGCGATCTAAGCGCTTCGTTCGCTTGAAATGTTGGCTCAAGTTAAAGGGCGGTCCGTTTGGACCGCCCTTTTCGTGTTTGCGAGCCCCCGCGTAGGCGGGGGTCTCTTATGGATAAAGCGCGGACTTGATACAGGTCCCCGCCTTCGCGGGGACTCTCGTTTGGCTAGGCGCCCGGCTCAAACACCACTTTACCCACCAGTTCGCGGTTCGCCATCGCCTCAAAGCCGTCGCGCCAACGGGACAAGGGCAGGGTGCGGTCGATAGCAGGGGTTATCCGGCCCGCAGATGCTAGCTCTGCGATTGCGGCGTTGATGGCGCGGCCCCGCTCAGGAAAACGCCGGGCATACTCGCCAGCGCGCAAACCAACGATGGAGAAGCCCTTGATCAGCGGGATATTGGTCGCAACGTCGGCGATCCGTCCGCTGGTGAACCCCACCACAACCAGCTTTCCGGCAAAGCTGACGCAGCGTGTGCTTTCGTCAAACACATCGCCGCCCACGGGATCGAATACGATGTCGCATAGCTTTCCGCCGGTAATCTCGGATACCTGTTCGCGAAAGCGCCCTTCGGCGGTGATCACGGCGTCGGGCCTGTAGAGCGCAGCGATCCGATCCCGCTTGGAGTCGGCGCCGGTTGTAGCGATCACTTTCGCGCCGAACGCCTTGGCGAGATCCACCGCCGCTAAGCCGACACCGCCGCTCGCACCGTGCACCAACACCCATTTCTCGCCGCTAGCGCCGTCTAACAGCCCGCACAGCTCTACAAGCCCGGTGTAGGCGGTCGAGTAAGCCGCGCCCATTGCTGCGCCCTCGGCGAAGCTTACATTGGCAGGGAGAGGGGAGAGGCCGCGGGCGGGGATGCTTGCGAGCTCAGCGAAAGCTCCGGTCTTATTGCCGCCCATGACCCGGTCGCCGGGGGCAAAGCCGCTGTCCGGCTCCGCCTCAATGACTTCGTCGGCCATTTCCAGCCCGCTGACGAATGGCGGCTCTGGTTTGAACTGATACTCGCCGCGCGTCATCAGCAGGTCGGGAAAATTGAGCGACGCGGCGCGGACCTGCACCAACACCTCGCCCGAACCGCGCGCAGGCTCTGGCGCATCCATCAGCCTCACGCCTGATAGATCGCTCGATAGCGTCTCGACCGTGAGAGCCTGCATCGGGCTTAGAAATTATCCTTGGCGCTGCGCAGCGCGGCAAAGGTCTCATGCGGCTCGCTGCCGCCCCATTTCGCCATCATCGCCGGATCATCCGCGCGCAGGAATGGGTTCGTCTCAAGCTCGCGTTTCAGGACGGTGGGCACGGTCGGCTCACCGCGAGAGCGCTTGTCTTTGATCTCAGCGACGTAGTCTTGCAGCGCCGCATTGTCCGGGTCGGCGTGCAGCGCAAACTTCGCGTTCGCCTCGGTGTATTCATGCGCGCAATAGAGCGTCGTCTCGGTCGACATGCGGCGAATCCGGTCGAGGCTGGTCCAGAATTGCTTCGGCTCGCCCTCGAACATCCGGCCGCAACCAAGCGCAAAAACCGCGTCGCCCACGAAGGCCACGCCTTCCTCGACGATGTGATAGGCAATGTGGCCGTTGGTGTGGCCTGAAACATCGATGATCTCGGCGCGGTGCTCACCCAGATTGACGCTGTCGCCATGCGCAACAACGCGGTCGATGGGGGAGAGCTTTTCTACCTCTTTGGGCGCAAGCACGCGCGCACCGGTCGCCTCGACGATTTCCTTGTTCCCGCCTGCATGATCTGGGTGCCAATGGGTGTTCCAGATGTGGGTGATTTTCCAACCCTTGCTATCGGCCTGGCGCAGATATTCCTTCGCATCCGGCGTGTCGATCGCGGCGGTCTCACCGGTCACGGAATTGTGCACGAGGAAGCCGTAATTGTCGGACAGGCAAGGGAACTGGTGGATTTGGATCGTCATGTCGGGTCTCTCACGGGGAATGAAGCCCGATGATACGCATCTCGTGCTTACGATGGAAGCACCAATGAAAAACCCGCCGGCAGCAATGCCGAGCGGGTGTCTCTTTCAGTGAGTCCCCGCGAAGGCGGGGATCTCGTTAATCTAGGCACTATGCCATTGGAGGCTCCCGCCTGCGCGGGAGCTCGCCATTTCGCGGCTTAGTCGTCTGACTTCTTCAGAGCTTCGCCAAGGATATCGCCGAGTGAAGCGCCGCTGTCGGATGAACCGAACTGCTGTACCGCTTCCTTCTCTTCAGCGATCTGACGCGCTTTGATCGAGAAGTTCGGCTTCTTCGAACGGTCAAATCCGGTGACCATTGCGTCAACCTTGCTGCCGGTCTGGAAGCGATCAGGACGCTGCTCGTCGCGGTCGCGGCCGAGATCCGAACGCTTGATGAAGCCGGTTGCGCCGTCGTCGCCAACCTGCACTTCGAGGCCGCCATCGCGAACTTCGAGAACAGTGACAGTGACGGTTTGGCCCTTGCGCAGCGAATCCGCACCAGCGGCGCCGTCTGCGGTTGGTGCACCCTTTTCGAGTTGCTTCATGCCGAGGCTGATGCGCTCTTTCTCAACGTCAACGTCAAGAACGATGGCTTTGACTTCTTCACCCTTGCGGTGCAGCGCCAATGCGTCTTCGCCCGAGATGCCCCATGCAATGTCGGACATGTGGACCATGCCGTCGACATCGCCGTCGAGGCCAACGAACAGACCGAATTCGGTTGCGTTCTTGACTTCGCCTTCGACGATTGTGCCAACTGGGTGCTTCTCTGCGAACTCGTCCCAAGGGTTGCCTTGAGCTTGCTTGAGGCCGAGCGAGATGCGGCGCTTTTCGCTGTCCACTTCGAGGACCAGAACGTCGACTTCTTGCGACGTGCTGACGATTTTGCCTGGGTGAACGTTCTTCTTCGTCCAGCTCATTTCAGAGACGTGGACCAGGCCTTCGATGCCTGGCTCCAGCTCAACAAATGCACCGTATTCGGTAATGTTGGTGACGGTGCCAGAAAGCTTCGCGCCCATTGGGTACTTGGCGGCAACGCCGTCCCATGGATCGCTTTCCAGCTGTTTCATGCCGAGGCTGATGCGCTGGGTTTCTGAGTTGATGCGAACGATCTGCACCTTCACGGTGTCACCGATATTGATGACTTCGCTTGGGTGATTGACGCGCTTGTAGCTCATGTCGGTCACGTGCAACAGGCCGTCGATGCCGCCGAGATCGACGAATGCGCCGTAATCGGTGATGTTCTTGACGACGCCATCGATAACCTGACCTTCGGCCAGTTTGTCGATCAGCTCGCTGCGCTGTTCTGCGCGCGTTTCTTCGAGGACAGCGCGGCGTGATACCACGATGTTGCCGCGGCGACGGTCCATCTTAAGCAGCTGGAACGGCTGAGGCACTTCCATCAGCGGGGTAACATCGCGCACTGGGCGGATGTCGACCTGGCTGCCAGGAAGGAACGCAACAGCGCCATCGAGATCGACGGTGAAGCCGCCCTTGACGCGGCCAAAGATGCGGCCTTCGACGCGCTTGCCTTCGCCAAACTCGTTTTCGAGCTTGTCCCAAGCAGCTTCGCGGCGGGCGCGGTCGCGGCTGAGCATGGCTTCGCCATCAGCGTTTTCAACGCGGTCGACATACACTTCAACCTCAGAACCAACGCTGAGGCCGTGGTCGTCATCACCGCGGGAGAATTCTTTAAGTCCGACGCGGCCTTCTGATTTGAGGCCCACATCGATGATAGCCATACCGTTTTCGATGGCTGTTACGGTGCCTTTTACAACGCGGCCTTCAAAGCCACCGTCGTCTGCACCGCCAAGTTGTTCATTAAGAAGCGCTTCAAAATCGTCGCGCGAAGGGTTGGGCGAAGTCGCCATAGGTCAGGAAATCCTGTTTACATTTGCTACCGGCCACCGGTTTTTCCGGGGTCTTAAACCGTCTCTGAGCACCATTGCTCAGCCCAACGGGGCAAGAGGGCCGTAATCCGCATGAGGCCGAATGCGTTCATGCGGGTTCGAAACAATCGGGTATGATTGGGTGAACGGGGGCGCGCTTAGGCCAAGGGCGGCGCAAATGCAAGGATTTTGCGGTTTCAGGCCCCACCCCAAAGCCCGTCCGTGCTGAGCTTGTCGAAGCACTGCTTTTATCGAGCGAGTGCTGTGCTCGTGTGTCGACAGGCACAAGCGGGACAGATCAACCCTTGAGTTGCTGTTCCACAGCCGCGATCACCGCAGCGATAGCTTCCTCTTTGCCCATCGTCGTGGTGTCGATTACCATCGCATCGGGCGCGGCCTTTAGCGGGGCATCCTTGCGGCCAATATCGCGGTTGTCGCGGGCGATGATGTCTTGCTCAATCTCGGCCAGCGGAATTTCGATTTCGCGCCCTGTCATCTCAAGCCAGCGGCGGCGCGCGCGTTCGGTCGCGCTGGCTGTGATGTAGAGCTTAATCGGGGCGTCTGGCGCAATGACGGTGCCAATGTCGCGCCCGTCCAGCACCGCGCCGCCTTCTTGCGTCGCAAAGGCACGCTGGCGAGCGAACAGCGCCTCACGGACCTGCGGATGGATGGAAACACGGCTCGCAAGCCCGCCGCTTTCCTCGCTGCGCAATTGCTCATCGGCGAGCAAAGCATCGGGGAATTCACAAGCGGCCAGAGCGTCTGCAGGGTCATCGGGATTGCCCTGATTGATCGCAACTTGCCGGCCAACCGCGCGGTACAGCAGGCCCGTGTCGAGATGCGGCAGGCCGAAATGCGCCGCCAGCGCGATCGCGATGGTGCCTTTGCCAGAGGCGGTGGGGCCATCAACAGCGATGATCATTGTTTGGGACTAACTTTTATTGCGATTGGTCAAGGTAGCGGCGGAGGCAGGAATATGCGTTCAAACGCTAGCGTTCAATTCCATAAACTCCCAGTCGTGGAAGAATGCGCCCAATGCATGCTCAACGTCCCATTCGGTGTCGAATTTTACGAGAGTGACAACCTTCTTGCCTTCCAAGCCAATGGAAACGCCGCAAATAGTCGATGCTGACCATGCGTCTTGCGGGGTTACAATTGCTTGAATCCTGGCGATCTCGCTGGGATCATCGAAGAAATCTGCATATCCAGTTTCTGGGTCGGACAGAGCATCACGATATGGTTCAAGATGCTCTAGCAAATGGGGTGAAATAATCGGCATTAGTGAAGGAAGCTTGCTGGGTAGCTCCAACGCTGCTGCAACAACTTGGGCGTGCGGCGCTTCTCTTGTGCCCTCAAGGTCCAGAGATACTTTGAGACCGCGCTGTATCTCTATTTCGCCCTCCCATTCTTTCCCATGCCTAGTCAGAGGGCCAAGCGTTGGGTGCTCAATAATGACTTTCTTGAATAGTCCGAACATATGCAATCTCCGACGAAGAAAGGCTGGCAATAGGTTGCAATAGCTTAAGAAGTGTAGCCGCAGCTATTCTGACGCGGCCTTGCTCCTCATCCTGAGCGCCTTCACCAAACCAAACAGCGCAATCGCCGCCCAGAAGCCTTCCAGCACCAGGCTTGGCCAATTGGTGTGGACGAGCAGGCTGATCGTGAGCAGCGCAGCTCCAGTTAGGTTCGTGCCGTGCAGGATAAATGGGTTCGGCTTATCCTTCACCGTGAGATAGGCGTAGGCGGCGATGATGCAGGCCGTGCCGACGAAGCCGATGATCGAATAAATATCGAGCGGGGTGTTCATCGCTTTCCTCGCAATTCTGCGTCTTCGTCACTCTGAACTCGTTTCAGGGTCCATCCCCGGCGCGGCCCTTCGAAGATCGTTCTAGCGATGGATGCTGAAACAAGTTCCGCATGACGGGTGAGATAAGTCCTCAATTTGATGCCGCCTCAAGCAAATCCATAAAGCTCGGAAAGCTGGTGCCGATGGGTGAAGTGTCGTCCAAAGTCACACCGCCAGCGCTGGCAAGGCCCGCGACCGCCATGCTCATCGCGATACGGTGATCGAGATGCGTGGTGACCGTTTGTCCCTCAGGCGTACCGGGCAAAGGCTCTCCGCCGGTGCCATGGATCACCAGGCCATCCTCATTTTCTTCGACGTTTGCCCCGGCCAATGTGAGCGCGGCGGCCATTGCTGAGAGGCGGTCGCTTTCTTTCACGCGCAGTTCTTCGAGACCGCTTGTTCGCGTCGTGCCCTTGGCCAGCGATGCGGCGACAAACAGGACGGGAAACTCGTCAATCATGCTCGGCGCGATGGCTGGATCGACGTCAATTCCGCTCAGTTCAGAATGGCGCACGCGCAGATCGGCAACCGGCTCGCCGCCAACTTCGCGCGGGTTCACCTCATCGATGGAGCCGCCCATTTCGCGCAGCACTTGCACCAGGCCTGCGCGGGTCGGATTGAGGCCGACATTCTCGATCAGCAAATCGCTGCCCGGAACGATCAGAGCGGCGACCATGAAGAACGCCGCGGAAGAGGGGTCTCCCGGAACGATCACGTGCTGCGGCTTTAGGTCAGCTTCGCCGTGAATGCGGATGACGCGCGCGCCATCGTCTTGCTGTTCCACGTCCAGCTTCGCGCCAAAGCCCTTCAACATGCGCTCAGTGTGGTCGCGTGTGGGGACAGGCTCAATCACAGTGGTGATCCCCGGTGTGTTGAGACCCGCGAGCAGAACGGCGCTTTTCACCTGAGCGCTGGCCACTGGCAGAGTGTACTCAATCGGCACAGCGGGCAGGGCGCCTCGCATCATCAGCGGCAGAGTGCCACCTTCGGAGCTTTCAAAGCTCGCGCCCATCAGGCTCAGCGGATCGATCACGCGGCCCATTGGCTAAGCCAGACAGGCTGGCATCGCCAGTAAACGTCGCTTTGATCCCGTGGCTGGCGATGATTCCCATCAGCAGGCGGGTGGAAGTGCCAGAATTGCCCATGTCGAGCGCTTCACCCGGCTCCAGCAATCCGCCAACGCCCACGCCGCCAATGTGCCAAGTGCCATCATCATCACGCGAAATCTGCGCGCCCATCGCCCGCATCGCGGCGGCGGTGGCCATCACATCCTCACCCTCTAGCAGGCCGGTCGCGGTGCTTGTCCCCACGGCAAGCGCGGAAAACATCAAAGCGCGGTGGCTGATCGACTTGTCGCCGGGCACGCGCAGATTCCCGCGCAAAGGGCCAAGGGGGGCAAAGGTGTGAGCGGGCAAGATGCAGCTTTCTGAAAAATATTACGCGATGAAATAAGCGCGGCGTCTTTGACAGTCACCCACGCATCTGGCAAGGCGCGCCGACTTTGGAGCGGGGCTCTTGAACTACACCTCAATCGGCCCCACAAACCACACCATATTTTTGCCCGCGCCAATCGCGGCTCGCGGCGTTAACTCGAGGATTAATTGATGGCGAAGCCAGAATGGGGCACCAAGCGTTCTTGTCCCAAATGCGGAGAGCGCTTTTACGATCTCGGCAATGATGAGCCGGTCACCTGCATTGAATGCGGCGAGACCTGGTCTCCTGAGCCTGTGCTCAAGACCAAGCAGCCAATTCCATTTGAAGCCGACGACAAGAAGAAGGACGGCGAAGCCGATACCGATCTGGGCGGCGACGACGATGATGAGCTGAAAGACATCGAGAATATCGATGACGGTGAAGATTCACCGGACAATGATGTTGATCTGGGCGGCGATGATGATCTTGGCGTTGCCAAGGGCAAAGGCGACGACGAAGATCACGAGAATTAATTAAGGCTTGCCTTTCGAGGGGGTAGCCCATAATGGGCTGCCTCCTTGCGAAAGCGGGGCGCTGGTCTTACGTCAGTAAGCCAGACACATCGATGATAGGGGCCTTAGCTCAGCTGGGAGAGCGCAACACTGGCAGTGTTGAGGTCAGCGGTTCGATCCCGCTAGGCTCCACCATCGAACCGGATATGTTGGTATCCGGCCATTATCGGGCTGCAAAGAGCAGTTCCCTTGCGCTTCCGGTGCTCACGATCTGTCTGATCGCTGCGCTCCGGTTCTCGGGAGCCCCCTTTTCGCCGCGATACTGACCGAATATCAACACACCCGGATACATGGGTAAAATTGGGGCATATCCCCGCGCTGGCCAACGAGGTTTCGTTCGCGCGGCGTTTTTTGCGTTTAATTCTCGCCGTGCGCGGCAAGTGAGGAGTTGAAGACGATGTTTGACAATTTGTCCGACCGCCTTGGCGGGGTCTTCGATCGTCTTGTCGGAGCGTTTCCAGCAAAAGTGGGAACCGGTTTTGCGGTTCGGAAACGCGACCAGATAAAACGCAAGCAAGGAGCATTCGGCAATGTTTGACAATTTGTCCGACCGCCTTGGCGGGGTCTTCGATCGTCTTAAGGGCCGCGGCGCGCTTAAAGAACAAGACGTGCGCGACGCAATGCGCGAGGTCCGCGTGGCTTTGCTCGAGGCCGACGTGGCATTGCCTGTGGCGCGGCGTTTCATCGATGCAGTGACGGAAAAGGCCGTTGGCCAGGACGTTCTGAAATCGGTCACACCGGGCCAGCAAGTCGTCAAAATCGTCCATGACGAGCTGGTCGACATGCTCGGCGGGCCAGAGACCGAAGGCCTGATCTTGGAGGCAAAGCCGCCGGTTGTGATCATGATGGTCGGTCTGCAGGGCTCTGGTAAGACGACGACCACCGCGAAACTCGCAAAGCTCATCAAGGAAAAGCACGGCAAGAAGGCCATGATGGCCTCGCTCGACGTTAATCGCCCAGCTGCTCAGGAGCAGTTGGCGGTTCTGGGTGAGCAAGTCGAAACCGCGACCCTGCCGATCGTCGCTGGTCAGCAGCCAGTCGACATCGCACGCCGCGCTATGGAGGCTGCGCGCCTTCAGAACTTCGACGTACTGCTGCTCGATACCGCGGGCCGTCTGCATGTCGATGAAGCTCTGATGGCCGAAATGAAGGCTGTCTCCAGCGTTTCTGAGCCGACCGAAGTGCTGCTGGTGGTTGACAGCTTGACCGGTCAAGACGCTGTAAACGTTGCGCAAAGCTTTAGCGGGGAAGTCCCGCTGACCGGTGTGGTCCTTACCCGGATGGACGGCGATGCACGCGGCGGCGCTGCGCTTTCTATGCGCGCGGTGACTGGCAAGCCGATTAAGTTTGCAGGCACGGGCGAGAAGCTCGACGCGATTGAGGCTTTCCGCGCAGGCAGCGTGGCCGACCGTATCCTTGGCATGGGCGATGTCGTCAGCCTGGTCGAAAAAGCCGCTGCGACGATCAAGGAAGAAGACGCTGAGCTGCTCGCCAAGCGCATGTCGCAAGGGCAATTCGACCTCAATGATCTGCGTATGCAATTGCAGCAAATGCAGAACATGGGCGGCCTCGGCATGCTGGCAGGCATGATGCCGGGCATGAAGAAGGCGAAGGCGGCAATGGCCGCAGCCGATATGGACGACAAAGTGCTGCTCCATATGGACGCAATCATCGGCTCTATGACGGCCAAGGAACGCGCCAATCCCGCACTGATGAATGCCAAGCGTAAGCGGCGCGTTGCTGCGGGTAGCGGCACCGAAGTTCCGCAGGTCAACAAGGTGCTGAAGATGCACCAGGAAATGGGCCGAGCGATGAAGCAGATTAAGAAAATGGGCGGTCTGAAAGGCCTCGCATCCATGTTTGGCGGAGGCGGCGGCCCAGGCGGAATGATGAGCGGCCTACCCGGCATGGGCGGCGGTGCTGGCGGGCCTGGCGGTTTGCCGGGGCTGGGCGGTCCGGGCGGCGGTTCTGGCGCTCCCGGAGTGGATCCGAACACGCTGCCCCCTGAATTACGTGATATGTTGAACAAGAAGTAATTTTAAACGATTTCAAGAATTTGAGACTGGAAAGGTATCTATAATGGCAATTGCACTGAGGCTCTCGCGCGGTGGCGCAAAGAAGCGTCCTTATTACCGGATCGTAGCGGCAGACAGCCGCGCACCACGCGATGGTAAGTATCTGGAGCAAATCGGCGTGTACAATCCGCTGCTCGCCAAGGACGACGAAGGCCGCGTAAAGCTCAACGAAGACCGCGCGAAATATTGGCTCGGCGTTGGCGCACAGCCATCAGACCGCGTTGCGCGTTTCCTCGATGCTGCTGGCATTCGTGAGCGTGAAGCTCGCAACAACCCGAACAAAGCGAAGCCAGGCGAAAAAGCGACCGAGCGCGCTGAAGAGAAGGCTGAAAAGGCTGCTGCCGCTAAGGAAGCGGAAGAAGAAGCGAAGAACGCCGCTGCAGAAGAAGCAAAGGCTGCTGCAGAAGCACCAGCAGAAGAGCCTGCTGCTGAAGAAGCGCCTGCTGAAGAAGCTGCTCCAGAAGCTGCGGCTGAAGAAGCACCAGTTGAAGAGGCGGCTGCTGAAGAAGCTCCAGCGGAAGACGCTGGCGAAGAAAAGTCTGAAGGCTAAGCTCCAATGCCTTACCCCGCTCACCCTGAGCCTGTCGAAGGGTTGTTCTTCTTTCGGACATGTCTTTCCAGAAAGAAGTGCGGTGCTTCGACAAGCTCAGCACGAGCGGGGCTGGGGTGTTGAGCGATAAGTCCATCGAGCTGGCCGCCATCACTGGCGCGCATGGCGTGGCGGGCGAAGTCCGGCTGAAACTGTTTGGCGAGGGCGTGGAAGCGCTCTCGCAGCATAAGAGTTTCACCGCCGGCAAAGACGGGCGTGTCCTGACGCTCAAGAAAATCCGCTCCGACAATAAGGGCGGGGCGGTCGCCCGCTTCGCCGAAGTGTCCGGGCGCAATGATGCAGAGAAGCTGCGCGGAACCGTGCTGATGGTCTCGCGAGAGGCCTTGCCAGACCTTGCCGAGGGCGAGTTCTACCACGCTGACCTTCTTGGCCTGGAGGCCTTCACCGACGCGGGTGACCGCGTGGGCACCGTCGTGGCGGTCGAGAATTTCGGCGCGACCGACGTGATCGAGATCGTCCGCGAGCCGCCGCCTGAAAAAGGCACCAAGACCTTTATGGTGCCGCTGATCGATGCGGCCGTGATCGAATGGGACACAAGCAGGCTTGTGATCGCCGCCGATTTCTCTGAAGGCTAGTGAATGATTTGGATTGTAGGGAGCGCGGCAGTTGTCACATGGTTCACTGCTTGGGTTTTGACCTTTAACGGTATCCGGCTCTTTTGGTCAGCATTGGCTGCGCCATTGCTCGTTATTCTTCTTTGGATCGCTGGCATGATCTATATTATCACGCCGTTTTGTAGAGACATAACGACTTGTGACGGAGGGGGGATGCTTGCGTTCACAGCGAACATGGTTGTCCTACTTGGAATCGCATCGATTACGGCCCTAACAACGTGCGTTTTCTTTGGACTTGTAAAGGCTCGAAAATGACCAAACTCCCCGTCGCTATTTGCCAAGCCGCACCGATCCCCTTGGCGATTGGAGCAGGCATCACAAAGGCCGCCGAACTCTCTGAAAAGGCGATCAAAGACGGCGCGAAACTGGTCGCCTTTGGTGAGACCTTCCTTGGCGGCTATCCGCTGTGGCTGGACGAGTCCCCCGGCGCGGCCTTGTGGGACCATCCGGGCACGCGCGCATGCCACGCGATCATGCTCGAAAACGCGATTGTCGCGAATGATGAGCGGCTGCTGCCGCTGCAGGAGCTGTGCGACGCGCATGACGCCTGCATCTCCATCGGCGCGCATGAGCGGGTGCGCTCCAGCCTGTACAACAATCAGCTAATGCTGCGCCCGGGTGAGGCTCCGCTGGACCACCGTAAGCTGGTGCCGACGCATGGCGAACGCCTGATCTGGATGCGCGGCGATGGCTCGACCCTGGGCGTGCATCAGGCGGAATGGGGCAAGGTCGGCAATCTGATTTGCTGGGAGCATTGGATGCCGCTGGCGCGCGCAGCGATGCACAATCTCGGCGAAGCGGTGCATGTCGCCGCGTGGCCGACCGTGCGCGAGGAATATGCGCTCAATTCGCGCCATTATGCGTTTGAAGGCCGCTGCTTCGTGCTCGCCGCAGGACTGGTTCAGCAAAAAGCCGACCTGTTTGAAGGCCTGGAACTAGCGGAAACCGGCAATGCCGATGTGGACGCGGCCCGCGAGCTGATCGAAGCAATCGGGAGCGACGTGCTAAACCGCGGCGGCAGCTTCATCGCCGCCCCCGATGCGCGCGTTCTTGCGCAAGCAGGCGAGGACGAGGAAACGCTCCACGCCGAGCTGGATTTGTCAGAGATCGGCGCGAATTTGACGAGCCTCGACACCGATGGCCATTATTCCCGCCCGGATGTGTTTGAACTTAGTGTCGATACGCGGGCAAAGGATGGGGTGAATTGGTCGAGTGAGTGATCCGATTTCAGAGCGAAATCCTGTTCCACCTTCGGCTCACGGGGTGTCAAACGGTTCGAGTGCTATCGAAGCTGCAATGCCATATGTAATTGTTTATGGGATCGCAGCATTGGTTGTTGGAGCACTTTCGCTTGCGTTTGGGTGGCTGATGCTCCGGCATGTCCATTCCGAAAATCACAAAAAACGGTTTTGGATCGCAGTCCTCGCGCCCCCAATAATCCTCACAATCAGTTTGTATGGATTGGCTGCAGTTTCAGTCCAGCAGGGTAAAGCGCAACATATCTTGGACGCTCCGCTCAGCGTGCATTTGCTTTGTCCCTTCGTCTTCGTGGTTTCATGGGCGGTGGTGGCTTGCTGCAATCGCTGGATTAGTAAGCGCAAATTGAGAACCGTGAGTTTGGCTTTCGACTAGAAAACAATGACCTTCGCCGCAAACCCAATCCCGCGCATCCTGAGCTTGTCGAAGGATTGCACTTTAATTTTTCTGCCGGTGCGGAAGAGGAAGGCAGCCCTTCGACAAGCTCGGGGCAAGCGGAGATAGTGAACTAGACTATGACCTTCGCCGCCACCATCCTCACACTCTATCCTGAGATGTTTCCCGGCCCGCTTGGCGCTAGTCTGGCGGGAAAGGCCATGGCCGAGGGCAAATGGTCGTGTGACACCGTTCAAATCCGCGATTTTGCGCTTGATAAGCACAAGAATGTCGACAGTCCGCCAGCGGGCGGCGGCGCGGGCATGGTGCTGAAATGCGATGTGCTGGCGCGGGCCTTGGACAGTGTCACTCAAGCACAGTCTCTAAAGCCCTCCCTCCTTCAGGGGGAGGGTTGGGTGGGGGGCAATACCAGGCGAGCCCCACCCCCAAACCCCCTCCCCTAGAGAGGAGGGGGCTGCTTCGGATATCCCAATTCTGGCCATGACGCCCCGCGGCAAACCGATAACTCAGGCGCGCATCCGTGAGATCGCAGCTGGGCCCGGCGTCACGCTGCTGTGCGGGCGGTTCGAAGGCTTTGACGAGCGCATTTTTGAAGCGCGGCCCCAGATTGAGCAGGTTAGTCTCGCTGATATCGTCTTATCGGGCGGAGAAATGGCTGCGCTGACCATACTTGATGCTTGCATTCGGCTGCTTCCCGGCGTAATGGGCGCGCCTTCAAGCGGTGCTGAGGAGAGCTTTGAAGAAGGCCTCCTTGAGTATCCGCACTACACCCGACCTCAAGAATGGGAAGGGCGCACGATCCCTGAAGTGCTGCGATCGGGGGATCATGCGAAGATCGCCGCTTGGCGCAAAGCCATGTCGGAAGATCACACTCGGTTACGCAGGCCGGATCTATGGGAGCGTCATGAGGATGCTCGGGTCCAGTCTGCCTCTGGCGCGCGGCGAAAAGAAAAGGACACGGACCAGTGAACCTGATCCAGCAAATCGAAGCCGAAGAAATCGGCAAAGTGACCAAAGAGATTCCTGAGTTTCAGGCCGGAGACACCGTGCGTGTCGGCGTGAAAGTCACCGAGGGTAGCCGCGAGCGTATCCAGAACTTTGAAGGCGTTGTCATTGCGCGGTCGAACCGCAGCATCAACAGCAACTTCACCGTGCGCAAAATGAGCTTTGGCGAAGGCGTGGAACGTGTGTTCCCGCTGTACGCGCCAATCGTCGACAGCATCACCGTGGTTCGCCGCGGCGTTGTGCGCCGTGCGAAGCTCTACTATCTGCGCGGCCGCACCGGTAAGCGGGCTCGTATTGCTGAGCGCCGCGAGAATGCGCCAAAGGCGTAAGTCTCACACCGAGAGATTGGAAAGGGCGTTCTGGGAGACCAGGGCGCCCTTTTTCGTTGAAGACATTGATTTTCTGCCCCGTCATTGCGAGGACCGTCGGCAACGAAGCGATCCAGCGCCTGACCCTGGATTGCCGCGCAGCCGGTGGCTGCTCGCAATGACGAGGTGTCTTTTGGAATGCGTCTTTCTTTTCTTGCTGCAGCCGCAATGCTCTCAGCCCCAGCCATCGCGGATGATCACACAGTGACTGATACGCCAGAGCTGACGTTTGAGCGCGTCTTTGCCTCGCCATCGCTGAATGGGCTTGCCCCGCGTCAGGCTAAACTGTCGCCCGATGGGCGCTATCTCACTGTGCTGCGCAACCGCGATGATGAGCGGGAGCGCTACGACCTGTGGGGCTATGACCGGGAAACCAGCGAGTGGACTATGCTGGTCGACAGCGAAGCGCTGGGGTCTGGCCGCGAGCTCAGCGAAGATGAAAAGATGCAGCGCGAGCGGGCGCGGGTTGGCAACCTCAAAGGCATCATCAGCTATCAATGGGTTAGCGATGGTTCGGGCGTGCTCGTGCCGCTGGATGGTGATCTGTACCTCGCGAAGCTCGACGGGGAGGTGACGCGCCTGACCGACACAGAGGAAAGCGAGCTTAACCCCAAGCTGAGCCCCACGGGCGGCTCTGTGTCATTCGTGCGCGAGCGTCAGTTGTGGGTGGGCAAGGTCGGCGAGGCCGCCGCCCCGATTACGCCGAAGGAAGGCGACACCATCCGCTGGGGCGAGGCGGAGTTTGTGGCTCAGGAAGAAATGAGCCGGATGGACGGCTATTGGTGGGCACCGGACGACAGCCGCCTGGTCGTACAGCGCACCGACGAGGAGCGGGTCGGGATCGTTACGCGCGCAGCAATCGGCGCGGCAGGCACGAAAGTGTTTGATCAGCGCTATCCCGTTGCGGGCAGCGACAATGCGATTGTCGAGCTGTTCGTGATGGACCCTGATGGTGGCAACCGTGTGAAGGTCGATCTGACCAGCAACCAGAGTCCTGAACATTACAACATCGAGGATCCAACTGACTTCTATCTCGTACGGGTGAATTGGTCGCCAGACGGTGGTCTGTATGTTCAGCGCCAAAATCGCCAGCAAACCGTTCTTGATATGCTCAAGGTCGACCCGTCGACGGGGGCAAGCGAGGTCTTGTTCACTGAAAAGGCCGCGACCGAGGATTACTGGATCAATATCGAGGACAATTACAGATTTCTCAAAGATGGATCCATGATCTGGTGGTCTGAACGTGATGGTTTCGGCCACCTCTATCGCTTGGATTTTGACGATGATGGTGTGCAGACCCATCAAATCACGCAAGGTGATTATGTTGTCAGCAATCTGGTCGGTGTTGACCAAGATAGTGAGACTGTTTTCTTCACCGCCAACAGAGTTAACCTGCGCGACCAGAGCGTCTATTCTACGAGCTATCGCGAGCTTTCCGGCTTTCCAACAGCGCTGACGATTGGTGGCTATCAACATAGCGCAGCGATGGATCAGGCTGGCAAATCTCTGTTGATCAGCCGCTCGCGTCACGATCAACCGACGCAGAGTTACCTCGCTCAGCAAAATGGCGACAGAATTGCATGGGTTGAAGAAAACGCATTGGATGCCAGCCACCCCTATACCCCATATCTCGCCAGCCATCGTCCCGCTGAGTTCGGCACAATCAAGGCCGCCGATGGCACGACAGATCTGCATTACAAGATGGTCACGCCAGAGATGGAGCCGGGCAAAAAATACCCGGTCTTCTATTATCACTATAGCGGGCCAGGGCCGCAGGTGGTGACGAGTGGTTGGGACGGCGCATTGCAGCAAGCCGTCGTTGATGCTGGCTATATCTGGTTTGAGCTAGACAATCGCGGCAGCGCCAATCGCGGGGTCGCATTTGAGCAGCCGCTTTATCACGCGATGGGCGGCGTTGAGGTGGACGATCAGCGCGAGGGTGCAGAGTTCCTAAAGACGCTCGATTTCGTCGATGGGGGCAAGATCGCGCTCTATGGCTGGTCCTATGGCGGCTATATGACGCTGAAGCAGATGCAGGCCGATCCGGGACTTTATGCCGCCGGGATCAGCGGCGCTCCGGTTACCAAGTGGGAGCTTTATGACACCCACTATACAGAGCGCTACATGGGCGATCCGCGCGAAGTGCCAGAGGCCTATGAAGCAGCCAGCGCCATTCCTGATGCCACCAAGATCAGCGATCCCTTGCTGCTGATCCACGGCATGGCGGATGACAATGTGGTGTTTGAAAACTCATCCGAGCTCATTTCGGTTCTGCAAGAGAACAATGTGCCGTTCGAAATGATGCTCTACCCGGGCTACACGCACCGGGTTTCTGGCGAGAATATCTCGCCGCATCTGTGGAACACGATCTTCACTTTCCTCGAACGGAACGGCGTGACGCCGCCGGAATAGGCACGCGCGATTGGGCGAGCCATTCCAGCGCAGTCGCGGCGACCTCGCCGGGCGCTTCGACTTGGGGGTAGTGCCCCACGCCGGGAATCAGATGCGCGCGAGCGCGGGGCACAATTTCGCGCCATTTGTCATAAGCGTGCTTGCCAGAGACGGGATCGAGCGCGCCGTTAATCAGGCCAATCTTCTCCTGCGCCTCGACCAGCGCCGCCTCCCAGCGCTCCTTATGCGTGCGCCGGTCCGCGATGTAATGCAGCAGCTTGTGGGTCAGCCGGTTGCCGCCATTGTGCGCGATGAAATCCCAAAATTCGTCCAGCTCCATCTCGCTGGGCTGAGTGTCTGGCCCAAACACTTCTGAAAAGCTCTGGCCAAAGCGTTTGCGGTTCAGCAGCAGCGCGAGCAGAAAGCCGACCGGTGACACGCCCAGTTTTTGCGCCGGGCGAGGGCGATGCTGGTCGGGGAAAATTCCGCCGTTGAGGAACACCATCATGCCGAGCTGCTGCGCGCCAGAGCCGTCTTGCTGGCGGGCGAGCAGTTCTTGACCAACGGACACGCCGTAATCGTGGACCAGAGCGTCAAACTCTCCAATGCCGAGATGCGCAAGCAGAGCCTCTTGCACATCGACCTGGGCATGGATGGTATAGCCATTACCGCCAAAGCCGCCGCGCGGTTTGTCTGACAAGCCAAAGCCCAGCATGTCGCAGGCGATCAAATGATGTTTTTCGCCCAGATCCTCCCACGTGCGGGCCCAATCAGACGAGCATGTGGGATAGCCATGGACCAGCAAAAGCGGCCTCGCATCGCCATTCCCGCCGGTCCAATAGGCAATCTGGTGCCCTTGAAAGCCGAAATAGCTCGCTTTCTCGCGCCAATGCGCGATACCGCTCTGCATACGTTTCCCCTCCTGATGTGCCCAAGAAACTCTTGCCAAGGCATGTTAGGCGCGGCAGCGCACAACGTGAAGTTGAATTTCCATTGGAGTATGTGATTTGGGTTACCGGGTGGCTGTGGTCGGTGCGACTGGCAATGTCGGACGCGAGATGATGCAAGTGCTGGCAGAGCGCGAGTTTCCGATTGAGGAAATCGCCGCTGTGGCCAGCTCGCGTTCGCAGGGCAGCGAAGTGGAATTCGGCGACACGGGCAAGATGCTCAAATGCCAGAATATCGAGCATTTCGATTGGAATGGCTGGGATATTGCGCTATTTTCCGCCGGGTCCGGCCCGGCAAAGGAATATGCGCCAAAGGCCGCGGCAGCAGGCTGTATCGTCATCGACAACTCCTCGCTTTACCGCATGGAGCCGGACGTTCCGCTGATCGTGCCAGAGGTCAATCCGGATGCGATTGATGACTATACGAAGCGCAATATCATCGCGAACCCGAACTGTTCGACGGCCCAGCTGGTCGTGGCGCTGAAGCCCTTGCATGATGCGGCCAAGATTAAACGCGTCGTCGTCTCAACCTATCAATCGGTGTCTGGCGCTGGCAAATCCGGCATGGACGAGCTGTTTCAGCAAAGCCGCGCAATCTTTGTCGGTGATCCGGTAGAGCCGGAGGTCTTCACCAAGCAGATCGCTTTTAACGTCATCCCGCATATCGATGTCTTCCTGGACGATGGATCGACCAAGGAAGAATGGAAGATGATGGTCGAGACGAAGAAAATCCTCGACCCGAAGATCAAACTCAACGCGACGTGCGTGCGCGTGCCAGTGTTTGTCGGCCATTCCGAGGCGATCAATATCGAGTTTGAGAATGAGCTGTCGGCGGAGCAAGCACAGGAAATCCTGCGCGAGGCACCGGGCATCATGCTGATCGATAAGCGTGAAGACGGCGGATATGTGACGCCAACCGAAAGCGCCGGTGATGGCGCAACCTATATCAGCCGCGTTCGCGATGATCCGACGGTCGAAAACGGCATCACTTTGTGGTGTGTGTCAGACAATTTACGCAAAGGCGCGGCATTGAACGCCGTGCAGATCGCCGAATTGCTCGGGCGGAGGCATTTGAAGAAGGGCTAGATTATGCTGCGAGATCGGATTGGGCGTCTTGGTATGACGCTGGCGTTTGCGCTTTCCTTGCAGGGCGTTGCCGCCTGCGCTCAGGCGCCTGAACCGGTCCCAGATTCTGAACGGTCGGCGCAAACCGTCGATACCGATTTGCAGCATTTCATCTTCATTGGCGGGGCGGAGCTCTCCAATCACGAGGACCTGCTGGCGCGCTAGGATATCGCGGGCGCGCAGGTCGTCTACAACTGGCGCCGGTTGGAACCGCGCGAGGGCGAATACAATTTCGAGAAGATCGAGCGAGAGCTGGAACTCGCGGACAGCATGGGCAAGCGGCTGTTCGTTCAGTTGCAGGATCGCTTCTTCCTTCCAGAAAGCCGCTATCTGCCCGATTATCTGCTCGAAGAGCCGAAATATGGCGGCGGACTGGTGCGTCAGACAGACAATGCTGGCGAGGGCAAGGCGCAGGGCTCTGGCTGGGTCGCCGCGCAATGGAACTCGCATTTGCGCGCCCGTTATCAGGCCTTGTTGGCGGCCCTGGGGGAACGGTTTGACGGCCGTATCTATGGCCTCAACCTGCCGGAAACCGCGATCGAAGTGCCAACGGGGAAGGGCGCTCCCGAAGGCTTCACATGCGATACCTATTTCGAGGCTCAGATGGAAAATCTGGGCGCGGCGCGCGCGGCGTTCGAGCGGTCGCTGGTGGTGCAATATGTCAATTTCTGGCCCTGCGAATGGGAAAATGACCGGCAATATATGAGCCGCCTGTTTGAGCTCGGAAAAGCCGAGGGCATTGGCATGGGCGGCCCGGACATCATCCCCTATCGGCGCGGACAGCTGAAGAACGCCTATCCCTTCCTTGAGCGGATGGGCGATGACTTGCCGGTTGTTGCAATGGCCGTGCAATCGCCGACGCTGACCTATACCAATCCAGAAACGGGCAAGAAATTCACGCGCGCGGAATTTGAGGATTACGCGGTGAACAATCTCAACGTCGACATCATCTTCTGGAGCCTCCGGACGCCTTGGCTCAAGCAATAGCGTGGGGCCGTGTGGCCTATGCAATTAGCGCTCAAGCAAGTTGACGAGCGGTCTGCAAACCGCAATCGTGGCAGTTCAATATTACGAGGCATTATGCGGATTACTTTTCTATTTTTCGCCGGATTGCTGCTGGCGAGCTGCGATAGCGGCACGGTCCCAAGCCCGAGCGAGCGCATGAATGAACGTGGTGACCCGGCAGCGCCCGTGATCGCCGACAATGCTGTTGAACTGCGCGCAGAGGGGTTGGCCGCCGGGTCAGAGGCGTTTTTCTTTTCTGCCGGCCGCAGCGAAGTCGAAGGCGCTTTGATCGCCAGTCTGGGCGAGCCAGAGGGCCGCAATATCGGCGAGGAATGCGGAGCAGGCCGCATGGAGTTCACCAGCTTCCCCGGCGCGTTGACGGTCAATTTTCAGAACGGCTTTTTGGTCGGTTGGGTGCTGGGCGAGCAGGAAGGCGGCGCAAGCATCGCTTTGCAAAGCGGCCTCAAACCCGGAGCGCCGCGCAGCGAAGTGGAGGGCACCACGGGATTTGCCCTGATCACCGACAGCACGCTGGGTGAGGAATTCGCGCTGGGCGGCAAGATTGGCGGCTTTCTAGAGGAAGACCGACTGACCATGCTTTATGCCGGGACGCAGTGTTTCTTTCGGTGACGCATTTTGGGTAGAGATTTTTACGGGGCCTCGCGCTAGTCTGCGCGGATGACCCTAAAAGCAGACCTCTATTTCAGCTTCCGTTCCCCATATTCTTATCTCGCCATTGGCCGCTACCGCGCGCTGGCAGAGGAATTTGATCTTGAGATTGCGCTGCGTACAGTGTGGCCGATTGCGATCCGTGCGCCGGAACTGCTGTTCACCGGAAACCCAGCGGCGCCGCGCTATATCCTGATGGATTCGATGCGGGTCGCCCAGCATTTGGGCATCCCTTATCGCTGGCCGCGTCCTGATCCTGTGAATCAAAACCTGATGACGCGCGAGATTGCTGAGGAGCAGCCACTTATCCGCCGAATCTGCCGATTAGGCCAGGCCGCATCGCGCCGAGGCAAAGGGTTGGCATTCGCAGACGAAGTATCCCGCATTATCTTCTCCGGCGAAGTCAATGGCTGGGACGAAGGCGATCACCTTGCGAGCGCAGCGTCTCGTGCAGGATTGGATCTCACCGAACTTGATGCTGAAGTCCTGAGTGACGCAGCTGCACTGGACGCCGAAATCGCAGACAATCAAAGCGCGCTAGAGGCGGCTTAGCCATTGGGGCGTGCCAACCTTGGTGTTTGAAGGCGAGCCCTTCTTTGGCCAAGACCGGATCGAAATGGCGAAATGGCGGATGGAGCAAAAGGGGCTGACGAAGCGGTGAGCTTTACCGGTGGTTGCCAATGCGGCGCGGTGCGCTACCGCATCAATGCCAACCGGCTGACCGTTTATGCATGCCATTGCCGCGAATGCCAAAAACAGGCGGCTAGCGCCTTTGGCCTGTCGGTGCCGGTGTTTCTGACTGGTCTCGAAGTCGAGGGAGAAACTGCAAGCTGGCGCCGTCCAACGGACAGCGGATCTCACACCAATTGCCATTTCTGTAAGACCTGCGGCAGCCGACTGTTTCACGCGGGCGAAAACCGACCCGGCCTAGTCACGATTAAAGGCGGATCGCTGGACAATGCGGTGGAGCTTGATCCTGTCGCGCATATTTGGATCCGCAGTAAGCAGTCTTGGGTTGTCCTGCCCGAAGGCGTGCCGCAATGGGAAACACAGCCGCAGACCCAGTCAGAATGGATGGAATTGCTTTCATGAGCGACCTCAGCACCGCGATGTTCACTTCGTTCGACGAGACCAAGCTCGCCGTACATCGGATGGGTGAGGGCGCACCGGTCATCTTGCTCCATGGCCTGTTTTCCAGCGCGGATATGAACTGGATCAAGTGGGGCCACGCGGCGCGCCTTGTCGAGGCGGGGTTTGAGGCGATCATGCTCGATTTTCGCGTGCACGGCGAAAGCGAAAGCCCGACCGATCCGGCCAATTATCGGAGCGGCGTTTTGGTCCGTGATGCGGCGGCCTTGGTCGAGCATCTTGAGCTGGAGGATGGCGCTTATGACCTCGTCGGCTTTTCGCTGGGGTCGCGCACGGCCTTGCACGCAACCGCGACCCAGGTGCTTGCTCCGCGCAAATTGGTGGTGTGCGGGATGGGCGTTTCTGGCCTCAACGAATGGCAGAAGCGTGCGGCGTTCTTTAAGCGCGTGATCGATGAGTTCGACACTATCGAGCGCGGAGACCCAGCCTATTTCTCGCGCCAATTCCTGAAGTCGCAGGGTGTAGACCGGGTCGCGGCGCGCCTGCTCCTTGATGCGATGGGCGATCTCGATCTCGCTAAGCTGTCCAATGTGACCATGCCGACGCTGGTCGCCTGCGGTGTCGATGATCAGGACAATGGTTCTGCGACGGAGCTCGCTGAATTGCTACCCAATGCGACCTATCACGAAGTGCCCGGCGCGCATCTCGACAGCGCGACCAAGCCAGAATTGGGCGAGGCGATTACCCAGTTTTTGAGCGTGCCATGACGGTTTCAAAACGGACCGCATTGGTGTGGTGGGTCGGCGGCCTAATCGCCTTTGCGATTACGTTGACGCTGCATGCGCCCTTGATCACCGACGGTGTGCCCGGAGGCATTCTAGACCACCAAAGCGCGCCAGATGCGGCGACGGTGGACGCGATTCAGGGATATTGGGCGAGGGATGGGCTGCTCGATACCGCCGCCATCGCAATGGTCAGCGACTTGATCTTCATCGGCATTTTCGGGATCGGCTGCGTTCTCGCGGGGCTTTATTATCGCAGTTGTTCGTCGCCGATATTGTCCGGCCTGGGCCTCGTCGCTTTGGCCTCAGGCGTCATCTTTCTGGTCACCGATTATGGCGAAACCATTTCGCAATTCATCCAACTGCGCAATTTCGCTGGCGATGATCAGCTTGCCTCGCTCGCATCAACACTGAGGCCGTTCAAGATGGCGACATGGATCAGCGGCTTTCTGGCGGTCCTGACGGCACTGGTGGCGCAGCGCTTTTCGACGACTGACGCTTGATTCTAAGCAAACCACAGTTCAAACTCATTTCATAAGAAACCAATTCCTTTGAGAGGTTACCAGGCTCATGAAGCTCCCATCTATCGCTCCCAAATTCATGATAGCATCGGCCATCGCAATTTCGCTCGCCTCGACGCCGGCGCTGGCCGATGGGCATGCGGCGGATGAGGCTGCGCTGCACGGCGGGCACAGAGTTTCCTGAAACGCCAGAAGGAGCCGACGCCTGGGTTGCCAGCGTTGAGGCGGAGCTCAACACGTTCTCCAAAACCTATGGCCATGTGCTGTGGCTCAACCAGACCAATATCGGGCACGATAGCGATAGTTTGGCCTCGCAATATGGCGCGGAATCGACACTGAAATCGGTAGCCTTTGCGAATGAAGCGGCGAAATACGCGCGTATTCCGGGCCTGAGCCCCGACACCGCGCGCAAGCTTGATATCTTGCGCAATGGTATTGTGATGCCCGCGCCAAGCCGCGAGGGCGCGGCGGCTGAGCTCAGCGAGATCGCAACGCAGCTCGGCTCTGCTTACGGCAAGGGACGCGGGACTCTGAATGGCGAAGAGATCGGCGGCTCTGACATCGAAGCGGAAATGGGCAACCAAGACCGCACGCCTGCTGAACTGTCCGAAATGTGGGTCAGCTGGCACGACAATGTCGGCGCGCCGATGCGTGAGGATTACGCGAAGATGATCGGCATCGCCAATGACGGCGCGAAGGAGCTGGGCTTTGCCGATCTGGGCGCAATGTGGCGCTCAAATTACGATATGGATCCAGACCAGTTCGCCGCCGAAACAGAGCGGATGTGGCAAGAGGTGAAGCCGCTTTACATCGCGCTGCACACTTATGTTCGCCGCAAGCTCAATGAAAAACACGGCGATGCCGTGCAACCAGCGACCGGGCCGATCCGCGCGGATTTGCTCGGCAATATGTGGGCGCAGGAATGGGGCAATATCTATCCGCTCGTCGCGCCAGGGGGCGCGGGCGATATCGGATATGACCTCACCGACCTGATCACCGAGAAGGGGTATGACGAGAAGGAAATGGTTCGCGTGGGCGAGCAGTTCTTCTCCTCACTCGGATTCGAAGCTCTGCCCGATACTTTCTGGGATCGCAGCCAGTTCACAAAGCCTGCCGACCGCGAAGTCGTGTGCCATGCCAGCGCGTGGAACATCGACAATATCGACGATCTGCGGATTAAAATGTGCATTAAGCGCAATGCCGATGACTTTGTCGTGATCCACCATGAGCTGGGCCATAATTACTATCAGCGCGCCTATAACCAGCAGGATTTCCTCTATCTCAACGGCGCGAATGATGGCTTTCATGAGGCGATAGGTGATATGATCGCACTGTCGATCACGCCGGAATATCTCGTTCAAATTGATATGCTTACGCCAGAGGAAGTGCCGAGCGCGGACAAGGATATCGGCCTGCTGCTGCGCCAGGCAATGGACAAAGTTGCCTTCTTACCCTTCGGCCTGCTGGTTGATCGCTATCGCTGGGGCCTGTTCGATGGCTCCACCAGCATGGAAGATGCGAACGCGTCTTGGACGGGCCTGCGCACCGAATATCAGGGCATTGTCCCGCCGGTGGAGCGCAGCGAGGAGAACTTCGATGCGGGCGCGAAATATCACATCCCCGGCAATGTGCCCTACACGCGCTATTTCCTGGCGCGCATCCTGCAGTTCCAATTCTACAAGGCCGCCTGCGACACCGCCGGTTGGGAAGGGCCGCTGCACCGCTGCTCGTTCTATGGCAATGAAGAGGTTGGCAAAAACCTCAATGCGATGCTCGAAATGGGCGCGTCAAAGCCGTGGCCCGATGCGCTCGAGGCCTTCACTGGCGAGCGGCAGATGAGCGGCACAGCCATGGTCGAATATTTCGCGCCGCTGCTGGAATGGCTGAACGAGCAAAATGAAGGCCAGGAAGCGGGCTGGTGATTGGCCTGCGAACAGGGCTGATCGGTGCGGCGGCGCTGGCGATATCCGCCTGCGCACCGGTAGAAAGCGAGGCTGAACGGTCCGGATGGACCGTTTACGTACCGCTGAGCGAGGCCAAATCCGGCCCAACCGGCGAGCTGCTGTTCGTGGCCAACAAGCGGGGCAACACGCTTTCCAAGATCGATCTGGCGACTGGGAAAGAAGTGCTGCGCAAAGATAGCTGCACCAATCCACACGAGCTGGCGATGTCGCCCAATGGCAGATTTGTGGCGCTTGCCTGCTATGGCGGCACCACAGTGGATGTCTTTGATGTTGATGATCTTAGCCGTGTGACCAGTGTGGACTTGGGCGAGAATGCCCGTCCGCATGGGATCATGTGGATGGAGAGCGGGGTGATCTATGCAACGGCGGAAGGGCGTCAGTCGATCTTCCGAATAGCCGACGACGGCGAAGGTAATCCTGCTCTCACGGAATATCCCACCGGTAAGCAGGGCAGTCACATGCTAGTCGTTGCGCCGGATGAAAGCGCGGCTTGGACAACCGATCTTGGCTCAAAGACGGTCACTCGCATCGACTTGACCGGCGACGCGCCGCCTCTATCCGTCACGGTGGGCGAGGAACCGGAGGGCATTTCGCTGGCTCCGGACGGCAAATCTCTATGGGTGTCTGCGCGCGGTTCCAATCAGGCGTTCGAACTCGATCCCGTTACGATGGAAGTACGTAGGTCACTGGAAACGGGGCGCTTTCCTTTGCGGCTTTCGATCCGCCCACAAGGCGATGTGGCGGTCACCTCTGATCTGCGGGATGGCAGCTTGAGCGTGATCGACCTGAAGACCGCCAAAGTGATCCGCACCATCACCGTATCCGGGCCAGAACAGGCCGAGGAACGCTTTCAGGTCACGATCTTGTGGTCCGACGATGGCGAGCGGGTTTATGTCGCCGAAACGGCTAGCGACACCGTTGCGGAAGTTGATTATGAAAGCGGCAAGGTACTGCGCCGTTTACCGACTGGAAATGGCGGTGATGGCATGGCAATCCTTGGGGCGACGGAATTTTTCTCGCCGTGATTGGCTGAGATTTGGGGGTAATGATTGTGCGTTTTCTAACTGTTGTAACGGCTCTTGGTGCGGCGCTTGCGATGCAGCCAGCCACCGTCCTGGCTCAGGGACAGCCGCCAGCGCAAGCAGCGCCGCAAAATCCGCAGGTCGTAACGCAGTTTGATGCGGCGACGATCTCGCGCTTGCTGCTCGATGTGCAAACAACTTGGCAGGTCGAAACTGATGCAAATGGCGGTACAGTTTACCGCGCGCAGGCTCGACACCGGGATCAGCTTTGCGCTGACTCCGCGGGCATGCACACCGCAGCAGGGGTGTGTAGGCCTGCTGATGCTGGCGACATTCGTCCGCGAAGACGCTCGCCCGCGCGCTGAAATTGACGATTTCATCAATGAGTACAACAACCTCAGCCCGAGCAGCAAGGCCGTGCGCGCTGGTGATCAGGCGATCGTCCTGCAGGGCTATGTCAATTCTTCCTACGGCATCAGCTATGCCAATGCGCAGGCGCAATTGCTGGTTTTCGGCCAGGAAATCCAGAAGATGCGAGCGAGCTTGACCGAGTTCTCAGCGCAATCGCGGTGAGGTTTCGATTAGTGAATCGAAAGCGAATGGGTTCTCGAAACCGGTGCAGCAACTCCAGACACTGGATTTAACAAATTAAGAGAGGGCTTGGATGTTCGACACGTTCGAGAGGATATTGCAGCTAGACGAACGCAAAGAACTCCATTGTGACGAATGCCATCGTCGTACAATTCATGTTCTTGAAGCAAGGTGCAGAGGCTCTTGGTCTGATGACCATCCACTTGGTGGTGTCGATGGCGGAACTGACTTTTCGCTTTTCAGGTGCGGAGCCTGTGACGGGGTATCTTTTGAGAAGTCTTCTTGGTGTAGTGAAGACTTTGATCATGACGAGTACGGTAGAACCTATTTAATTAAGTCAGAAATCCAATATCCACCGCCAACTTCTTCAAGTTTTGCGTTCAACACGGACCATGCCCCTCACGATCTCAATCAAATAATTGAAGAGATGCTCTATGCGTTTGCTGGTGGGCAACTTCGCCTTACAACAGTGGGCTTGCGTATGATTGTAGAATTCTTGGTCAACGATCAAGAATGTAACGGAGGAAACCTAGCCAAAAAGATTAATGACTTAGAGACTCGCGGTCATGTGGATAGTGACCAAAAGGGTATTCTTCATATTATTCGTGAAAAGGGCAACGCTGGTGCGCATGAAGGCATCTCAATGTCATCAAGTGAACTCATCGCTGGTTTTTCAGTCATTCAAGTTTTGATCGAAAAATTTTACAATGTCCCTGCCCGTCACGAGGAGGTGTTGAAGAATGCCGCCTCGGTTTTTGGCGATCAAAATTGACTACCTAAATGGCGGCTCGTTGAAGGCGCGCAGCTTGCGGCTGTGCAGACGGTCGCCTTCATCGCGCAGGCGTTTGCACGCCTCCAGGCCGATCTGAAGGTGAGCGGCGATTGCTTCTTCGTAGAACTGGTTGGCTTGCCCTGGCAGTTTGATTTCGCCGTGGAGCGGCTTGTCGGACACGCATAGCAAAGTGCCATAGGGGACGCGGAAACGGTAACCTTGGGCTGCAATCGTGGCGCTCTCCATTTCGACCGCGATTGCGCGGCTTTGCGAGAAGCGCTTGGCTGAGGTCGAGTACAGCAGCTCCCAATTGCGGTCATCTGTCGTGACGACTGTGCCGGTGCGCATGCGCTGCTTTAGGTTCGCGCCCTGCGCGCTTAGCCACTTCTTCGGTTGCGCCCGCAAGGGCTTGCTGAACCTCAGCAATCGGGGGGATTGGAATCTCTGGCGGCAGCACACCGTCGAGCACATGGTCATCGCGCAAATAAGCGTGTGCGAGCACGAAATCGCCGATTTTCTGGCTTGAGCGCACGCCGCCGCAGTGGCCGATCATCATCCACGCATGCGGGCGCAGCACGGCGAGGTGATCGCAAATCGTCTTCGCATTGGATGGACCGACGCCGATGTTCACCAAGGTAATCCCGCGTCCGTCCTCACGGATAAGATGATAAGCTGGCATTTGGTGCCGCCGCCATGCGGTATCGTTGAGCTGTTCCTGCGCGTTGTCGGTGCATTCGTGAATGTTGAGACCGCCAGCGCCGGTGAGGCCGGTGTAGCCGCCCTCACAGATTTGCTGTGCGCCCCAGTTTACAAACTCATCAACATAACGGTGATAGTTGGTGAATAGGATAAAATCCTGAAAATCCTCAACCTTTGTTCCGGTATAGTGGGCCAAGCGAGCGAGCGAATAATCTGTGCGCAGGCCATCAAACAACGACAGCGGCATGGATTCCGCTTCATCAAATTCAATCCCATCGGCCAGCTCATCACCGATTAGAGCAAGGTCGGTGGAGGGGAAGTGCTTGGCGATATCCTGAGGCGCAATGCCGACCATTGCTGCGCCCGCGTCACCATCGAGGACATAGGGGAAGGGGATTTCCTGGCGAGAGCGGCTAACCTCGACTTCGATCTCATATTCGCCAGCGATGAGGCTCAGCTGTTCAGCAAGGTAGCCAGCGAACAGATCGGGCCGAGTAATGGTCGTTTGATAGGTGCCGGATTGCTCCAACCGGCCAAAGGCCCGGCTGCGGTCGAGCGGTTCGCCAATGCCTGAGTAATGCACGGTAAGCTCTGGATAGGCGTAACTTCCATCTTCACGGCGACTTGCGGGCGGAATGGTCCCCTTCGTTCCGTAAGCCATAACATCCTCACGAAGGGTCGAGACCGCTTCGTCGTATATACTCTTGAGCTGCGCGATGGTGTTTTCGATTGATTTCATGTGCTGGTGTTAGTGTCCAAAATAGGAAAATTCAAAGACAGCTCAGACTTAAAGAGCATTTCTCTCAAAACTCTGGCTTTTACAAAAAGGGCGCGAGGCCGGTTTGACCTCGCGCCCTTCATTGATTGGCGTAAAAGAAGTGCCAAGCTTATTCGCTTGCAGCTTCCTCTTCAGCAGCGGCTTCTTCAGCCGTGTCTTCTGCAGGAGCAGCACCGTCTTCGAGCAGTTCGGCGGGAATTTCGCCTGGCTCAAGGGTAGGGTCGATGCGATTTTCGCCCGCCGCTTCCTCGATTTCCTTCTGCTCGTCTTCAAACAGCTGTGCCAGAACGTCGACGCCTTGGCTTTGCAGCTCGGCTTCGTCGTCACTGCGCGCAACGTTTGCTTTGACGATGACGTGAACCTCTGGGTGCAGAGCGACAGTCACATCGTGCATGCCGATCGTTTTGATCGGGCTGCCCATGATGACCTGCTTCTTGTTCACGTCGTGGCCTTGTTCAGTCAGGCCAGCGATCATGTCGCGGACGTTGACGGAACCGTACAGCTGGCCGGTGTTCGACGCTGCGCGGATAAGCACAACTTCTGCACCGTCGACCTTGCTGCCGACCTTCTCAGCTTCACCGCGACGTTCTGCGTTCTCTTTTTCGAGACGCTCGCGGTTGGCTTCAAACACCTTTTTGTTGGCATCGTTAGCGCGCAGGGCCTTCTTCTGCGGAAGCAGGAAGTTGCGGGCATAGCCGTCTTTAACAGTGACGACGTCACCAATGGTGCCGAGTTTCTCGATCCGTTCGAGGAGAATGATATCCATGTCGTCTCTCCTCTTACTTTACGATGTAAGGCAGCAGGCCGATGTGGCGTGCGCGCTTAATGGCTTTGGCGAGTTCACGCTGTTTCTTAGCAGAAACGGCGGTGATGCGCGATGGAACGATCTTACCACGCTCAGACATGAAGCCTTGCAGCAGGCGAACGTCTTTGTAGTCGATCTTAGGTGCGTCGTTACCCGAGAACGGGCAAGATTTGCGGCGGCGGAAAAAAGGACGTGCCATTAGTCGCGCTCCTCTCTGTCAGAGCGGCGCTTACGGTCGCGCTCGTTCTTACGCATCATTACGCTTGGACCTTCTTCGTGCTCTTCGACACGGATGGTCATGTAGCGAATGACGTCTTCGTTGATACGGGTCTGACGCTCCAGCTCTTCAACCACGGTGCCAGGGGCATCGATGTTGAGCAGCACAAAATGTGCCTTGCGGTTGCGGTCAATTTTGTAGGCGAGCGATTTAAGGCCCCAAGTTTCAGTCTTGGTAACCTTGCCGTTGTTCGCTTCTACGATTTCTGTGGCGGTTGCCGCCAGCGTGTCTACCTGAGCTTGGCTCAAGTCTTGACGCGCGAGAAAGATATGCTCGTAATGAGCCATCTCGCATCCTTTCATATTGCTACCGATCGTTGGCCATTTCGCAGCGGATCCGCGAGTGCCCCTCCGGCTTTCTTCATACGCCCTTATTCAGGCGATGGGCGCACATACCGCCTTTGCCGCCAAAAGCAAGCGCGAATGCGACTGTTTGCAGAGCGTAGCCGCGCGGTTGACCTGATGCGTGGGGGCTATAATTGATGGATGTACATGATTTTCGTCATGGGAGGGTCGATCAATGAAGAAGTTCACTGCGCTTGCCGCTTTGCTAATGCTCAGCGCCTGCGGGGCCTTGGCCACCACGGAAAGCTCCTATTACATCGCTGCTGATGCGCCGAGCGAGCGCGCCTGCGATGGCCCGCCAAGCCGGGCGGCTCTTGATGGAGAGCCGGGGGCCGATGGCAGGTTCGCCTCGACGATCAACATCCGTATCTTCGACGATATTGGCCTGCTTTGTGAATACGGCCCAGACAACAAATTGGTCGCTACATATGCGGAGGTGGACGAGGGCGGCGCAACGCACGTCTACACGGTCGTTGATGACCCGATGGAGGCCAACCCAGTGAAGAGCTTTGGCCCGATCAGCGAATAATTGAAGCGCGCCAGTGGTTTGGGTTTGCTTTGTCAGCAGGTGGTGCGCGATCAGTGCTCCTTGGGATGAGACTTGTAGATAATGATGAGTGGGGAGGTTTTTGAGATGAGGCGCACGACCCTCACAACGCTGGCCGCTTTTGCGGCGCTCTTATTGCCGGGGTGCAGCGATACTAGCGTCTCAGTATCAGCGATCTACCTCTCAGAAATTGTCGAGGACACAATTCGTAATTGCGGCGACGCATTAGCAAATCCGTCCTTCGACACTTTAGCCGGATTGAACGAAGCGAATATCCATTTCAACGCAGCTACAGGCGTCGTTTGCGTATTTAACGACCAAGGTGATCTGGAACTGGGGCTGACCGAAACACCCAAACACCAAGCCACACACGAGCTGCGAAGTATGAGCAGCGGATTTCTCAACAAACAACGGAAACAGGTCTTGCGCCGACTCCCAAAACGTCAGGAAAAATAGACATGCCATCAGGATTGGTTGCACTCTTGGATGACGTGTCGATCATAGCGCGCACTGCGGCGGCTTCGATTGACGATATCGCGGCGGCGGCCGGGCGCGCGGGGACAAAGACCGCTGGTGTTGTGATTGACGATGCTGCGGTTACGCCCAGCTACGTTACCGGGCTCTCGCTCGGCGCGCGAGTTGCCGATCATCTGGAAAATCACCAAGGGCAGCCTGTTCAACAAGCTGATCATATTGCTGCCCGGCGCGATATTGCTGTCGGAATTCCTGCCCTCGCTGATCATCTGGATATTGATGCTTGGCGGCGCGTTCCTGTGCTACGAAGGCGCTGAAAAGGTGATGGAAAAGCTTGGCGGGGCGAAGCACGGCAAGACCGTCGATGATGAGATAACCGATCCCGTCGCTTTCGAAAATCAGCGGGTGGCGGGCGCCATTCGAACCGACCTGATCCTGTCAGCGGAGATCATGGCGATCACGCTCAACGAGCTTGATCTTGATGTGTGGTGGGAGCGCGCAATCGCGCTAGGCATCGTCGCGATAGCGGTGACTGTTGCGGTTTACGGGGCCGTGGCGCTGATCGTGAAGATGGATGATGTGGGGCTCCATCTGACGAAGAAGGACAGTACGGCAGCGCAGCAAATCGGTCATTTGCTGGTCAATTCGGTCCCCAAACTGCTGATCGCGCTGTCATTTATCGGCACGATTGCGATGCTGTGGGTCGGCGGCGGCATTATCATCCACGGCACGCACGAGGTCGGTTTCCACTTGTTTTATAGCATCGCACATGGCGCAGAAGCGGCTGTGAGCGGTGGATCAGGCTCGATGGGCGGTATCCTGGGTTGGTTCACCTATGCCGGTATTTCGGCGGTGCTCGGCCTCGCGCTGGGCGCGGTCATCGCTTTCGTGCTGCACAAAGTGATCGGCTATGAAGGCGCGCATTGACCCAAACTAGCGCTCTTCCCCTCCTCTACACTTGCGCTGGCTCGCGCGGGTTACGAGCGACTTGGGCGGCGGAGGAGGCGGGCGCTGACATTGATCTGCGGATACTGCCGTTCCCACCGCGCTATCTCGCGCCCGAATATCTGGAGATCAATCCGCTGGGCACAGTTCCCATGCTGATTGATGGCGACGCGCGGATGACGGAAAGCTGCGCGATTGCGCATTTTCTTGCGACCCGCAACGGCGTGACAGAGCTGGCGATCGCCCCTGGTGAGCCGGACTATGCGGAATATTGCGATTTCACCTATCACGCTGATGCGACGATCACCTTTCCCCAAACCGTCTATATGCGCTTTGCCATCTTCGAAAAGGAGAAGGGGCTGGCGGAGGCGGGAGAGGCTTATGCCAAGTGGTTCCACAAGCGGTTGGTGAAGGTTGAGCAGCGTTTAGACGGGCGCGAGTTTCTTTGTGCAGATCGGTTCACTGTGGCGGATATCTGTGTCGGATATGCGCTGATTTTGGCCGAGAAGGTGGGGCTCGATGACGGTATTCCCGAGAGCTTAAAGGCTTACCGTGAGAACCTTGTCGCTCGCTCTGCTTACAAACGCGCGGTTGAGCGAGAGGAAGAGGGGCGAAAAGCTCTAAAAAGCACTTAGGAGAGCGATTTACCCCGCGTCCTTCTTATCCAATTCCAGCCCGCATTTCGTGCAGGTGCGGTTTGGCCAAGGCACTGCGAAGATCCCGCGAAAGAATAGGTTCTTGCCGCAATTGGGGCAATTGAACAGGCGCATACGCGCATTGACCAGAACCAGCATGATGATCGCCGCGGCAAATGCCCAACTGGTGTGACCGATCATTCGGTCGATAGTGATCACAAACAGGAACGCTGCCAGCATGGCCGCGCCCATCAATCGGGCGTGGCGCACCGCGAGCGAGTAGACCGTCATTTAAGCCCTTCAAACAGTGTCTTAGCAAAGCCTGTGAGCGTGTCATCGCGGGCGCCCATGATCACGATCCGATCGCCCGGCTGAGCGATCTCGGCGATATGCGCGCCGCAATCCTCGCGCGCCGCAATATGACGAGCTGATCCGCCAGCGTCTTCGATCAGCTTGATGATCCGCTCTGTGCCCTCGCTGCGGTCGACTGTTCCGCCATAGTAAACCGGGTCGCACATCACGGTGATGTCGTCCGCATCAAGCTCCCGCGCGAAGGTTTCTGCCAGTTCATCGCCCATCTGGCGAAGCGGGCCGTATCCGTGAGGCTGGAAGAAAGCGATCACGCGGCCTGGGGTGCCCTTCAAAGTCCGCAAAGTCGCGGCGCATTTCTCTGGATTGTGGCCGAAATCATCGATCACGGTGATGCCACCGGGGCTGGTCCCGATCACATCAAAGCGGCGCGCCAGTCCCTGAAACTGATTGAGCGCAGCAACCGCATCCGCCACCGCAATCCCCGCTGCACTGGCCGCAGCAATCGCCGCCAAAGCGTTGGAAAGGTTGTGCAACCCCGGCATCGGCAGGGTCAGTGCGGCGGTTTCACTGGCGCGGTTGTCGATCACCTTGGCCTGAAGCGTGAACGGCCCTTCGACAATTGAGCCCGCCTCTACGGTGATATCAACATGGGGATGTTCTACCGCGAAGGATATCATCTGTCCCTTGCCATCGGCCACGCTGGCTTGGCCGAGCATTCGCGCTTCGTCATTGTCGAAATTGACCACTCCGCAGCCTGATGATGCGAGATAATCGCCAAACAGATCGCGCAATTCCTCCAGGCTTTTGTGATCGAGGCTGACGTTGAGAAGCACGCCAATTGTCGGGCGGTAGAGCGCGATGGAGCCATCGCTTTCGTCCACTTCGCTAACGAAGATTTCTGGTAAGCCAACACGCGCGCTCGCGAACTGATTATCCGCTGCGACAAAGTTCTTCATAACCGCGCCGTTCATGATCGTCGGATCATAATCCTGAGCGGCCAAGATGGTGCCGATCATGCCAGTCACGGTGGACTTGCCAGAAGTGCCGCCAATCGCGACCGAATAACCTGCTTGGTTGAACAGCATTGCGAGCACTTCGGCCCGCGTCAGGCGTTCACAGCCAAGCTCTTTCGCGCGCGCCGCATCGGGCACCGTGTCCTCAACCGCGGCGGAGGCGACCAAGACCTGATTGGGGGAGGTCAGGCCGCTGCCATCCTGAGGGTGTAGAGCAAAACCATTGCCCGAAAGCCAGGCGAATTTATCGGGCGTGCGCCCTTGATCATAGGATCGATCAGAGCCAGCCACTTCGCAGCCCATGCCGCGCAGGATTTGCGCCAGCGGAAGCATGCCAGATCCGCCGATGCCGCAAAAAAGAATGGCCGCTGTGTCAGCGCCGCTTGATCGATCCCTTTGCCCATGCGAACCACCGCTATTAAGATGTGCCGGGCAAAACAAGCGAATTAGAACAAGACTATGACAAATATTGCGATTTGTGCGCCAGCGACGCCGATCACTCGAGAGCAAGCGGATGCCTTGAATGAGCTGGTGGCGGCCGAGTTCCCGATGCACAATGTCACGTTCCACGATCAGTGCTTTGAATTGGATGGCCATTTCGCTGGCCCAGACTTGAGGCGGCTAGAGGCTCTGCTCGAATGCGCGAATGATCCCGCCTATGATGCGGTGTGGTTTGCGAAGGGGGGCTATGGCTCCAACCGGATTGCTGAGGCAGCCGTGGCGCAGATGAACACGGCGGCGCGAGCGAAGACCTATGTCGGCTTTTCTGACGCGGGCTATTTGCTCGCCGCGCTCTATCGTCATGGGATCGGACAGAGCGTCCATGGCTCCATGCCAGTCAGTGCGCGCAGCGAAGGCGGGCGAGAGGCTGTGCGCCGGGTGCTGCGCTGGTTTGCAGGCGATAACAGCGGGCTAGAGCCAAGTGTTGATGGCAAGACCCCGGTGGCCGCCTTCAACCTTATCACCCTGTCGATGATTGCGGGCACGCCGATGATGCCGGATCTTTCGGGTCATGTTGTGATGGTCGAGGAGGTCAGCGAGCATCTCTATTCAATCGATCGGCTGTTCTTTAACTTGGCCGGATCATTGCCACGGGTCGCGGGATTGCGGCTCGGCTCGGTTACCAATGTGCCGGAAAACTACCGTGAGTTCACCCAAAGCCCGGAAGAGATCGCCAAATTCTGGTGCGCGCGCGCGGGCATACCCTATCTGGGCCGCGCAGAGATCGGCCACACCTCTGCCAACAGGGTTGTGCCGTTCGGTCTTGCCAGCCCATCCAAGGCTTCGTAACCGCAATCTGAATCGAGGCTGCCCGCCCGCGCCCTCCGCCCTTCCACCCGGAACCTACCGGGATACAATCCGGGTGGAAGGGTGGAGGGCGCGGGCGGCGAGGCATAAAGGAATTTGAAGTGCGAGCATTCGTTTTTCCGGGACAGGGCAGCCAAAAGGTCGGCATGGGCACAGAGCTTGCGGCGGCGAGCGCTCGCTGCGCGGGCCGTGTTTGAAGAGGTCGATGAGGCTTTGTCGCTTAAGCTGTCCGCGATCATGGCTGAAGGGCCAGCAGACGACCTGACGCTTACCGAAAATGCGCAGCCCGCGATTATGGCCAATGCCATTGCGACCCTGCGCGTGCTGGAGGATGAGTTCGGCGTCTCGCTGACCGAAGCGGGGGACTGCGTCGCAGGCCATTCGCTCGGTGAATACACGGCGCTGTGCGCGGTTGGCGCTTTCTCGCTGGCGGACACCGCGCGGCTGTTGAAACTTCGCGGCAGCGCGATGCAAGCGGCGGTTCCCGTGGGCGAAGGCGCGATGGCGGCTCTGCTCGGTGCAGATATCGAGAAAGCCAGCGCATTGGCCGCCGCTGCAGCGGATGGTGAAGTGTGCGAGATCGCAAACGACAACGACCCCGGCCAAGTTGTCATCTCTGGCCAAAAGGGAGCTGTCGAGCGTGCTGCTGGCATGGTGAAAGATCACGGGATCAAGCGCGGCGTGTTGCTGCCCGTATCCGCACCGTTCCATTGCTCCATGATGCAACCCGCCGCTGACCGCATGGCAGAGGCCTTGGCCGCGACGCCTCCCGGCGCGCTGGCTCTGCCGCTTTATGCCAATGTCACCGCATCCAAAGTAACCGACCCCGCCGAAGAACAGAAATTGCTGGTTGAGCAGGTCACCGGGCGCGTGCGTTGGCGCGAAAGCGTGGCGCAAATGCACAGCGACGGCGTGAATGAATTTGTTGAACTGGGCGGCAAAGTGCTGGCCCCAATGATCCGAAAGATCGCTGGCGAGGCAGAAACCGTCAGCCTAGTCACCATGGAAGACCTCGAAGGTTTTGCGAAGGAGCACACATAATGTTTTCACTCAGCGGAATGAACGCTCTGGTCACCGGCGCGAGCGGCGGCATTGGCTCATCCATCGCGATGGCGCTCGCCAGTCAGGGCGCGCGCGTCGCATTGTCAGGCTCTAACGGTGACAAGCTGCGCGCATTCAGAGAGCAGATGATCAACGAAATCGGCGGCGATCATGTTGAGATTACCTGCAACCTGTCCGACAGCACTCAGGTCGAGGAATTGATCCCAGCGACGCTCGATACGCTCGGCGGGATCGACATTCTGGTGAACAACGCCGGGATCACCCGCGATAACCTCGCCATGCGGATGAAGGACGAGGAATGGGATCAAGTGATCTCCGTCAATCTCGAGGCGGCCATGCGCCTGATGCGGGCCAGCGCCCGCCCGATGATGAAGGCGCGTTTTGGCCGCATTATCAACATCACCAGCGTGGTCGGCAGCACCGGCAATCCCGGGCAAATGAACTATGCCGCGGCGAAGGCCGGGCTGACGGGCCTGACCAAGAGCTTTGCGCAAGAGGTTGCCTCGCGCGGGATCACCGCGAATTGCGTCGCGCCGGGTTTCATCCGCACCGCAATGACGGCGGAATTACCCGACGCTCAGAAAGACGCGCTCAACGCCCGCATTCCGGCAGGCAAGATGGGCGAGGGCACGGATATTGGCGCGGCTGTGGCCTATTTGGCGAGCCGCGAGGCGGGCTATGTCACGGGCGAGACGCTGCACGTGAATGGCGGCATGGCGATGCTCGGCTAATCCGCCCCCTCTGGCTGCGCCCGTTCGCGGCCCTTGGCTGGTAAACGGGCCGTTATCCCCAAGGAATCGCCGCAGGTAAGACCCCAAGCTTGCCCGTGGGTACAGCCCCGCTAAGGTCTTTTCAGGAATTCCGGCGCGGATGGGCGATTCCTGCCCTTAGAGCGCGTCATGCAAAGTAAGGGTAATAGGCTAAGCAATGAAGGCTACGATCGAACGCGCGACGCTCCTGCGTTGTCTCTCCCATGTTCAGTCGGTTGTTGAACGCCGCAACACCATTCCGATCCTGTCCAACGTCCTGATCGACGCCAGCGATGGCGGCAGCGTGAAGGTGATGGCGACCGACCTCGATTTGCAGGTGGTTGAGACCATGGCGGCCGCTTCCGTCGAAGGGGCAGGGGCGATTACTGTTTCTGCGCACCTATTGTTCGATATCGCGCGTAAGCTGCCAGAGGGAAGCCAGGTCAGCCTGGAAACGGCCGAAAACCGAATGGAAGTGAAGGCAGGCCGCAGCCGCTTTAAGCTGCCAACCTTGCCGCGCGATGACTTCCCGGTGATCGTCGAAGGCGATCTGCCGACAAGTTTTGAACTGCCGGCACGCACTTTGGCTGAGATGATTGACCGCACTCGGTTTGCGATCTCGACCGAGGAAACCCGCTATTACCTCAACGGCATCTTCCTGCACGTGACGGACGATGATGAGCCTGTGCTCAAGGCCGCTGCGACCGATGGCCACCGCCTTGCGCGCTTCACGCTCGCTCGTCCAGAGGGAGCAGAGGGCATGCCTGACGTCATCGTTCCGCGCAAAGCGGTCGCGGAACTGCGCAAGCTCCTCGAAGAGGCGATGGACGGAAATGTCCAGATCGATCTGTCGGCCAGCAAGGTTCGCTTCACGCTTGGCGGGGAGGGCGGCGTTGTCCTGACCTCCAAGCTGATCGACGGCACCTTCCCAGATTACAGCCGTGTCATCCCGACCGGGAATGATAAGCTGCTTAAGCTTGATCCGAAGAGCTTCTTTGACGGCGTGGACCGGGTTGCGACCATTGCGACTGAGAAAACTCGTGCAGTCAAAATGGGCCTCGATACAGACCGGGTAACCCTGTCGGTGACCTCGCCTGACAACGGCACTGCGGCGGAAGAAATTGCGGCCGAGTACAAGTCAGATGGCTTCGAAATTGGCTTTAACGCCAATTACTTGAAAGACATTCTTAGCCAGATCGATAGTGACACTGTTGAGCTGCACCTGGCCGATGCCGGAGCGCCAACTCTGATCCGCAAGGATGACAAGTCACCGGCACTTTATGTCCTGATGCCGATGCGGGTTTAGTCCCGCCGGGCTGCGCCAGATGACGGCGCAGGTTCGCATCTTCGGCACGGTCATTTCCACATACACGCGGATCGTAGAGATCACGTGTGAAGAGGCTGGCCTGTCGCATGAAGTCACCCCGACGCCTGCGCAAAGCCCTCAAAACCGCCATCCATTCGGCAAAATTCCGGTGGTTGAGGTTGATGGGCTGGAGCTGATCGAGAGCGTCGCCATCGCGCAATATCTCGACAATGCGCATAATGACGGCGGTCTTCAGCCTGTCGATCCGGCGGCACGCGCGGTGATGGATAAATGGGTCGCTATTGCCAATAACTACCTGTTTCCACTGTTTGAAAATGGTCTGGTTATGCCATGGATTATGCATCGCTATGCCGGGCATCCGTTGGACCAGGCAAAGATTGAGCGCGCGCTCCCTCAGATCAGCCGGGCGCTTGGTTTCCTAGAGGCGGAAATCGACAAGGATGGCGCGTGGACCGGCGGCTCATTCGATCTGGCGGACGTGTTTCTGTACCCGGTGCTGCGCGGATTGGAGATGACCCCGCAAGGCGCGGTGGGCATCGCCCAATGCGATGGCTTGCAGCAATGGATGCGCGCCTGCGAAAAACGTCCCGCGATTGCCTCAACGCGGTGGGAAAGCGAGCCGTGATCGTCTAGCATCCTTACGCAAAGAGGAGATCCAAGATGACAGTCCAACAAGTTCACGTGTCCAAAGACGAACTCACCAATGCCGCGCTTGTCGAGGTCGACAATGGAGAGCTTGCGAGCGGCGCAGTGCGGCTCGAAATCGAAAGCTTCTCCGTCACGGCCAACAACATCACCTATGCAGTGGTGGGTGACGGCTTTGGATATTGGAACTTCTTCCCCGCGCCAGAGGGCAGCGGCATCGTTCCAATGTGGGGGCACGCAAAGGTCGTCCAAAGCAATTCTGAGGATTTCGCCGTCGGCGAGCGGGTTTATGGATACCTGCCCATGGCATCGCACCTCGACGTGATCCCCGGCAATGTATCGGCTTAGCAGCTTCATCGACACCACCGATTATCGCCAGCCGATGAGCCCTGTGTACAACCAATATTCGCGCCTCGCGGCCGACCCGGAGCATGACGCGAGCAAAGAGGCGGAGCGGATGATCTATGGCCCGCTGTTCAAAACGGGCTTCATCATCGACTATTTCATGCGCAACAACGAATGGTTCGGGGCCGAGCAGGTGATCCTGACCAGCGCATCGTCCAAGACCGCGATGGGCCTCGCCAGCGTCGCGCAGCAGAATTCTCCGGGTGTGAAGCGCGTCGGTTTAACCTCGCCGGGCAATGTCGAATTTGTCGAGAGCACAGGGCTTTACGACAAGGTCTGCTCATACGACGAGGTCGCCATGCTCAGCCTGCTGCCAGCGGTTGTGGTCGACTTCGCCGGTAACGCGGGGCTGCTTGCGAAGATCCACGAGCACTTTTCCGACGCTCTCAAATACTCATGCCTCGTCGGCGCGACCCATATTGAGGAACGCGGCGAGGGCGGAATGCGTGCGGAACGCGGACTGCCCGGGCCAAAGCCGACCTTGTTCTTCGCGCCCGATCACTTCGTGTCGTTCTTTAAAGAGCACGGCCCTGTCGATGGCGGGATGATGATTGCCAAGACCTGGCACGGCTTCCTCAGTGCGGTGGATGGCTCAGTTAAGATCGAGAAGCATTCCGGCTTGGAGGCAGCGCGCACGACCTATCTCGAAATGGTCGGCGGCCATGTGGACCCCGCCAAGGGGATTGTGATTGAGCCTTAGGGGTGGGGCGCACCTGCTTTAGGCTGACGTTAGATTGGCTCTGTTGGTCTGAAGTTGGGGGTGTTAGGGGAATGGCTGCTTTATTGGCTCATTCACGGTCAACCGAACATTTCGGGTGGGCTGTATTCCCAATGATTACATTTTAGGGGATGGCGGCTCTATGGGAATCCTCTCGGAGGCATCCTCTAATTGCATGGGAAAACCAGGGTTTTCTTCAACCATCCTATCCCACTCGGCGCGATCGATAATGCTGAAGCGCCCCTGCGCTAAAGCCTGCTGAAGACATGTTATTCTACCGTCTAGATCTGCACTCGTTTGAAAGTATGCGCTTTCGCCACCGTCTGTAATTGCACCGTTAAAGCCAACTAGTTCCACTTCGCACCGGCCCGCAACGTCATGAATAGTATCAGGGAAATCGGGGATATAATCATTGGCGCGACTGCCGTCAGTCCAGATATATTTCGTTGTTCCAAAATTCATCTCAATGATTGGCTTTTTATCGCTGAGACAACCAGAGACGCCAATTGAAAGCACCAAGCCATAAAGCAGAAGCAATTTTCGATGCATGTGGATTGACCTATCAACGAGGGTGTCTGCTTTCAACCTTTCCCAAGTCCCGCTGTTCCTGCATGAATTGGGTCGTAAGCTGAAAGTCTGGTCCTATAAACAGTACTCAGTTAGCCGACCTCGTCCGCCCTTACTCCGCCGCTTCAGCCAGCTCGGCTCTTTGCGGGCCGCGGATCAGGCCGCCGGGCGCTTCACCGGTCCATTGGCCTTCGCGGAAGGTCACCACGCCGTTCTTGATCGTGCAGGCATAGCCATCGGCCTTTTGCAGCAGACGTTTGCCGCCGGCAGGTAGGTCAAAGGCGAGCCATGGGCGCCCGAGCTTCAGGCGCTGCATGTCGATGACGTTGAGATCCGCGAGATATCCCGGGGCGATTACGCCGCGATCTTCCAGACCATAGAGAACGGCGGTGTCACGGCATTGCCGCTTAATCGCGTGCTCCAGGCTGATCTTCCCATCCCGCTTCCGGTCGCGCACCCAATGCTGCAGCATGAAGGTGGGCGAGGCGGCATCGCAGATTGTCCCGCAATGCGCGCCGCCATCGGAAAGAGAGTTAACCGTGTCCTCCGCTTGCTGCAGCGGCAGCAGGAAGTCGAGATTGCCCTCAGCATAGTTGAGGATCGGCAGGTAGATAAAGCCGGTCGCATCGTCTCGGCACAGCATGTCATAGGCGTATTCCTGAGGGTCGACGCCCGCCGCGACTGCTCGCGCATTCACGCTGGCGCTGGCATCCGGCTCATAGTCAAAATCCGGGTCCATCTCATATTGCAGCGCCCAGCCTTGGGTGATCACCATCACGACTTGGATGATATCAGTCGGCGCCTCGGAATAGTCATTGGCTTCCGACAGAAGCTGGGCCTTGAAAGTGGGATCGAGCAATTTTGCTTTCTGCTCTGGCCAATCGAGGTCCTTGATTGCTTGCCAACTGGGACGGAAGGCGAAGGGGTTCACCGTTCCCTGCCACGCCATGATAATGCCGTTTCCGCGCAGCGCGATCTGAGCAACGATATTGGCGCCATTGTCATTTTGCGCCCGCATTTCAGAGATTTGTTCCTCCAGCGGCAGCTCTTTCGCGATGCTCTGCAGCGCGGCGAAGGTGACCGGAATGCCGGCCTCGCGGCTCAGCTGGCCCATCCACTCAAACTCGTTCCAGTCCCGCTGCAAGTCACTGGCCATTTCGAACACGGCATGCCCGCCAGCCGCCTGTGCGCGGCCCATAGCGCGGCCAATGGCGACGAGCTCATCTGCGGTGGCGGAGGTGCCGGGCACAAGTTCGCCATCGACGGATTTGTGCAGGACTGTGCGCGAGGTGGAAAAGCCAAGCGCACCTGCGCGCACGCCTTCCTCAACGATTTTGCCCATCGCCTCGATATCGACTTCGGTCGGAACCGCGCCCGGCTGCTCGCGGTCACCCAAGACATAGGCGCGCACAGCGCCGTGCGGGACATGGGTGCCGATATCCATGGTTCGCGGCAGTTTTTCGAGCGCATCGAGATATTCCGGAAAAGTTTCCCAATCCCAAGTGATCCCCTCGGCCAGAGCCGTGCCGGGAATGTCCTCCACGCCTTCCATCAGGCTGATCAGCCATTCGTGGCGGTCTGGCTTGGCAGGCGCAAAGCCGACCCCGCAATTGCCCATCACGACCGTGGTGACGCCGTGCCAGCTCGACGGTGCCATCTCCTGATCCCAGGTGGCCTGGCCGTCATAATGCGTGTGGATGTCGACAAAGCCGGGCGTGACGATTTGTCCGCTGGCATCGATCTCTTCCGCTGCATCGCCGCGCACTTCGCCCACTTGGACAATGATGCCGTCTTTCACCGCGACATCGCCTGCGAAGCTCTCCGCCCCGGTGCCATCGACAATCGTGCCGCCCCGAATGATGAGGTCGAACTGCGCCATAATCTCTCTCCACTGTTAGGTGAGAGAATGTCGTATTGGGCCCACGCTGTCTAGCGGCCCGCGCGGTAAAACCTATGCCGCCGTGCGAAGCTCGCCCACGGTCGCGGGCGGATCGAGGAATTCGCGGATTGCGGCGACGCTCTCTTCCTTGTGGCTTAGGAGGAACAAGTGTCCTCCGCCTTCCATCACCACCAGCTTTGAATTGGGGATCAGGCTGGCGAGGAATTTGCCATTGGTGAGCGGGACGATGGCATCATCGTCGCCCATCATGATCAGCGTGTCCTTCTTCATAAAGGGCAGGGCAGGCGCACTTGTCCAGCCGAGCATACACAAAAGCTGATACATGTAGCCACGCGGGGAAGGCGGGGTGAGGCGCGACATATGACCGGATTTGCCCGGACCCGCGCCCAAGCCTTCGCCGTACAGCGTTTCAAAGTTCTTTTGCATGAAAGCTGGGTCAATATAGCGGCGCGGATTGGCCATTTTCGACAGCGCTTTAGGACTGCCGGGCATCATCAGCATGCCCGCGCTGGTCGCGATCAGCACGAGCCTGCGTGTGCGGCCCGGATGCTGTATCGCAAAGTGCTGAGCCATGCCGCCGCCCCAGCTGATGCCCATCACATCGACCAGATCGACGCCCAGTTGGTCGAGCAGTTTGGAAGCGGTCCAAGACATGGTCCACGGCGTGTAAGGGACAAGCGGATCAGGCGACCCGCCAATTCCCGGCATATCGAACATGATAAACGCGCGCTCTGGCAGAGCAGCGGCCAGCGGAGCAACCGCTTCGATATTCGCGCCAATCCCGTTGAAGAACAGCACGGGCGGATGCTCCGACGCCTTATCCAGCCGCCATGTCGCAACGCGCAAAGAGCGCCCGCCCACATCCTGCAGGCCAATTACAGCGTCCTTCATTGCCTCGTCTTTTGCGGCCCCGTCCAAAACACTATTCCCTTCAATGTGGCTGAGGCGGTATCCATCGATCCCTCATGAACACCGCCCCAATTGCTATTTCTTGCTGCGCCTATGCTTTCGCGGCAGACGCGCCAGGCGTTACACCTCTTCCACTACGTATAGACCGGGGGCCGCGTCCAGCGGCTTGTACTTCGTGCTCCCCAGCTTTTGCGGTGCAGCCTTGGTCTTACCAGAGCGTTTCTGAACCCACTCCATCCAATATGGCCACCAGCTGCCTTTGACCTCTTCGGTCCCTTGCAGCCATTCGTCGGCGGTTGGCGGCAGCTTGCCCTTCTTCTTTTGAATGAAATACTTCGCCTTCGGATTGCCCGGAGGGTTCAGGATCGCCTGCATATGGCCAGATTGGCTGAGGACGTATGTCACATCCTTTGATCCAAACAGCTCGGTGGAGCGATATGTCGCTTTCCACGGGGTGATATGGTCCGTGACCCCGCCAAGAATGAACATATCGGATTTCACCTTGGAAAGGTCGACCATGTGATCGGCCATCTCCACTTCGCCCTGTTTGGTGAAGGCGAGCGTCTCAAACAGAGTGAGGAAGTCAGCCATCAGACTGCCCGACAGATTGGTCGCATCGGCATTCCAGAACAACACGTCGAACGCGGGCGGATCCATGCCGAGCAGGTAGTTGTTGATCACATAATTCCAGATCAGATCATTCGGGCGCAGCCAGGCAAAACCGCGAGCCAGATCATCGGCCTTGATAATACCGGCCTTTTCCGCACGTTTGCGGGCCAGCGCCATGCCGTTTTCCGACACGAGCGATGCAGCCTCAACGTCGGTAGGCTTGGGGTGCAGCACGCACACCATCAGCGTTAGCGTGCCGAGCAGATCGCTCTTTTGCGCAGCGAGTTTCGATGCGAGCACGGAAGCGGTTTGCCCGCCCGAACAGCCCGCTGAAACATTGACCTTCTTAGAGCCGGTGATCTCAGCGACGGCTTCCATCGCCTCTTCGCATGACCGGATATAATCCGCCATGCCCCACACGCCCTGTTCCTTGGTCGGGTTGCGCCAAGAGATGACGAAGGTTTGGATGCCGTTGTCGACCTGAAATTTGACCACGGACTTATCCGGCGACAGATCGTTGATATACATCTTGTTGATCTGCGGCGGGATGGTCAGCTGCGGGATTTCATGCACTTCATCTGTGGTTGGAGCATAATGCACCAGCTCCATCATCTCTGTGCGAAGCACGACGGAACCTTTTGAAATCGCAATGTTTTCGCCAAGCTTGAAGGGGCGCTTATCAACCTGGCTAACCATGCCCTTATTGTTGACGAGGTCATTATAGGCGTTCTGTAAACCCTTGATCAGAGACAAGCCGCCAGAATTGATCACCTGCTTTTGCGCGATCGGATTGCCGATCAGCGAATTGGTCGGCGCAAGGCCATCTAGGATGATGTTGGTGATGAAATTGGCGCGGTTGCGCTCCAGCTCATCAAGCTCCAATTCCTCAAGCCAGCTGCGCATCCCCTTTTGCACCGCGAGGTAGTATTGCGCGCCAGCCTTGAAGAACGGGTTGAATTGCCAAGCTGGGTCCATGAAGCGTTTGTCTTTGGGATCGGGCGCAAGCTCGCTCTTGCCGGTCATGATCTTGACCATGTCCGCGCTCATGCTTTGAGCATGCTTCATCAGGCGTTTCGGATCAGATGCGGTCTCACGCAAAAGCAGCGCAACCGCGCCGACAAAATCTTCGCGCGCAACGCCAATTAACGGGCCCAAGGCATTGGTTGATTGGGCCGCTTCATTTTCAAGCTTTACGGTGCTGTCTGGCATCTCATCCCCTCAATTGGCTTCTGCAGAGCCTTTGGTATCTTCAAATCACAATTTTCGCCCTCACTCTAGCCCAATGTTTAGCGTGGGCAAGAGCGAGCGGTTTTTACCAGCAATCGCGTGAATGCTGAAAGGCTTAGAACTATCTCAACGATTGTTGGCTAATGCCCGTGCCTTAGGCGAACTTGCGCAGGTTGCCTGTGCATTCAAAAGGGGCAGTCACTTTCGTGGCCGGATTGTTTTCGAAGCTGACAAAATCCGCAGAGGAGACGGAGCAAGAGGTGCCTGAACCGGCGCCATTGCCGCCGATCAGCGCGAGCGATTTGGAGCGCCGGGTTGAACTTCTTGATAGCCTAGAAAGCGCGGGTCTCGGATGGTTTTGGGCGAGCGATTCCAAAGGTCGCCTGATCTATCTCTCCGACGCAGCGACGCAGCAGCTTGGCCTTGAAGAGGGTGAGAGCGCGGTTGGAATGCCGCTGGCAGAGCTGTTTTTGCCAGACAATGATCAGGCCGCTGAAAGTTCTGAGCGCCCGCTAAAATTCGTACTCGCGGCCAGAAACTCGATCAGTCCAATGACCGTCCGGCTTGCCGGGACGCAAGGCGAGGTCTGGTGGGAAATCGCGGCGAAACCGCAATTTGACGAGAACGATCATTTCACCGGCTATCGCGGCAGCGCAAAGGATATCAGCGCTACGCATCAAAGCCGCCGCGACGCTGAGCAATTGTCCAAATTCGACTCGCTAACCGGTCTATCCAACCGGTACCGCATGACGAAACAGCTGACGTCGACATTGACCGCGTTTCGATCTGCGAAACGCAGCGTGGCCTTGATGATGCTGGACCTCGACCGGTTCAAACAGGTCAACGACACCATGGGGCATCCCGCTGGTGATGAGCTGCTCAAACAAGTTGCAGCGCGGCTGAAGCGCTTGATCGGCGATCGCGGGGAAATCGGCCGTCTCGGCGGTGATGAGTTTCAGGTTATCCTGCCAGATATTGATGATCGCGGCGTGCTGGGTGATTTGGGGCAGCGCGTGATCCAAATGCTCTCGCAGCCCTATTCAATCAACGGCATGCGCGCGGTAATTGGCTCTTCCATGGGCATCGCGATTGCACCTTATGACGGTATTGATGCGGACGAATTGGTGAAGGCCGCTGACCTTGCGCTCTATTCAGCGAAAGGCGAGGGGCGGGGCCAATACCGGTTCTATTCCAGCGATCTTAAAGAGGGCGTGAAACACCGCCACCGGATCGAAGAAGATCTGCGCGACGCGATCGCCAAAAACGAACTGCAAATGCACTATCAGCCGATCGTTACGGCTGAAAAGCATACGGTCGAATGCATGGAAGCGTTGATGCGTTGGGAGCACAGCGACCGCGGGATGATTTCCCCGGGCGACTTTATACCAGTCGCGGAAGATGTGGGGATCATCCGTGAACTGGGTGAATGGGCGCTGATCGAGGTGTGCAATCAGGTCAAACTTTGGCCGAAGTCCGTGCGCGCGGCAGTCAATGTGTCGGCGGTTCAATTCGCCTCCGATGATTTCGTCAAAATTGTCCGTCACGCGCTGCAAACATCTGGCGTCAATCCGGAACAAATTGAGCTGGAAATCACTGAAAGCGTCTTCGTGGGCGATCTGGACCGGACCTTCCGTCTGTTCCGCGAGCTTAAAGAGCTTGGCGTGAAACTGGCGCTCGATGACTTTGGGACGGGTTATTCCTCGCTCAGCTATTTGCGCGATGCACCGTTTGACAAAATCAAGATAGATCAGAGCTTTGTTCGCGGTTGCTCAGCTAATGACAACAACAATGCGGCGATCATTGCGGCTATTGTCAGCCTCGCCGAAGCGCTGAACATGGAAACGGTCGCGGAGGGCGTTGAGAACAAAGACGAGCTCGCAATGGTGCAAAAGCGCGGCGCAAGTCACCTGCAGGGGATCTTGTTCTCCCGCGCTGTTCCGGCGCAAGAGGTGCTGGACCGGTTCGAACGCGGCGAGTTTGAATATGAGCCTTTGGGACCAGAGAAATACCGCCCAGATCGCCGCACGGAATTCCGCCGTATTGGCCTGATCCATGATGATCACCGCTACAAGGTGATGCTGCGCAACCTCTCCAAAACCGGGGCGAAGATTGAAGGCCTGCTCGACGTGCCGCTGGGCACGCAAGTTGTCCTGGACTTTGGCGGCGGACAATTAGCGGTCGCAACGGTCAAACGCTCTCAGGGCTTCAGCCAAGGGGTCGAATTTGAGACCCCGCTGATCAATGACGGGGCGGATGGGCTGTGCACGCGTCACCGTGTATCGCCTTACCAGATTGAGGCGGTCGGCAGGCCTTTGGCCTCGCTCGGCAACGACGCCTATGCGGCGCTGGCCGGAAACGTCAAAGCGGCGAGCAAAGCCTTCATCGAAGTCGATATCACCGGCACCTCCGGAATTGCTGCTTAGCAGGCTATTGAAAACGCGGGATTGTCCTTAGACCTTCCCAATCATGGTTTACGGAAATTAACCATGAAACCCAGGGCTTCCCCGTAGCCGCCTTTTCACGATCCCGAAGTCTTGGTTAAGGCGGGCTAAACTGGCGCCGAATATTGCTGCCCGAGTTAACTGTTTCCTAAACGCCTGCACCCCAATCCCGGCCTATGAATTCGCCGGTGAAACCACAGCAATTGCAGCCTGCAGGGACGGGCGTTGATCGCCCGCGCACTTTGCGCGGCGCATTGCCGCAGGTTGCAGCAACGCAAGGCGACGCCGAAAACCCCAATCGTGCCAGTGATGACCGCCGCGGGCTGGAGCGCGTGCGCACCTCAATTGCGCCAGCGACTGTGCGTGAAGAGGCGGCCTCCAACACTGAACACAGCTATTACTTGCCGCCGCGCCCGCGTGCGATGGCTGGGTTCCTGCTGATTGCTTACCTGATTGCAGGTGCAATTGCGGGCGCTGTGCCGCTTGGGGCTTTGGCGATCATTGGCGCGGTCCTATCTGTCGGCATCTTCGCGTTTGGAGGGGCTCTTTCCGCATTCGAACGGCGCGATGAGACACCCTATGCCATGCGCATCGGCGTGTTGATTATCGGCGTCGCTGTGCCGATGCTGAGCGCGGGAATGGTGCTTGGCCTGTGGGTGCTCGAAGGGCTTACTTGGCAATGGGCAGTCGGCACGATTGTCTGCATCCATGCGGCCTGCGCTGCGCTGTTCGGAATGCGCATCGTCTCACTGTTCACGGCGAAGTTCGGCGTTTGGGCCGGTTTCGCCTTGGTGGACCCAAGCCCGCTGACATTCTCCGCGCTTGCTGGCGCGGCCATCGTCCTGATGCTGGTTGCACGGTTTGAATGGCTCAGCGCGCATCGTCGGCAGGTTGCGAGAGAAGCGCGCGAACGCCTCGCCTCAAGGGCTGAGGACATCCTGCGCAGCTTTGAAGAAACCGGCCAAGGGTGGTTTTGGGAAACCGACAGGCGCGGGCTGATCAGCTATATCTCGCCGTCTGCTGCCGATGTGATCGAAAAGCCGGTTGAAGACATCCTGGGTCGTCCGCTGAGCGCGATTGTCGATATGACCTCTGGGCCAACCGGAGCAGAGCGGACCCTGTCTTTCCACCTGTCCGCGCGTTCCCCCTTTAACGAGGTGGAGCTGCGCGCGGCAGGGACCACGCCGGAGCGCTGGTGGGCTCTAACCGGGCGTCCAGTCTACGACAGTTTCAAGAATTTCTGCGGCTTTCGCGGTCACGGCTCTGACCTGACCGAGCAGCGCCGCAGCGAGCAGCAAGTCTCACGCCTCGCGCACTATGACAGCCTCACCGGCCTCGCCAACCGGATGCAAATGTCCCAGACGCTGGAGCGGATTCTCGGTTCACCACGCGAACGTGATCGGGCCTGCGCGCTGCTGATGCTCGATCTCGATCGCTTCAAGCAAGTCAACGACACTCTGGGTCATCCAGCGGGCGACGCATTGCTGAAACAAGTGGCCCAGCGCCTAGAGCGCACCGTGGGCAGCAAGGGACGCTGCGGCCGGTTGGGCGGTGACGAATTTCAAGTCATCATTCCGGGCTACAATTCGCGCGAATTGCTGGGTGACCTTGCCACGGAGATTATCGCAGCACTCTCTCAGCCATACTCGGTCGAAGGCCAAAGCGTGGTCATCGGAGCCTCCGTCGGGGTTGCGATTTCACCTGAGCACGGCTTCTCTAACGAAGAGCTGATCCGCAATGTCGACTTGGCTCTCTATGCGGCCAAAGACGCGGGGCGGGGCACGTTCCGCTTTTATGCGGCTGATCTGCACTCCGCCGCCGAAGCGCGCGCGCAATTGGAGAAGGATCTGCGCGAAGCCATCGCGCAAGGGCAGCTCCAATTGTTCTATCAGCCGGTCGTGTTCGCCGGGAATGAGAAAATCACCGGGTTTGAGGCGCTGCTGCGTTGGCACCATCCAACCAAAGGCTGGCAGTCTCCCGCAAAGTTCATTCCGATTGCAGAGGATGCGGGCCTGATCGATCAGATCGGCGCTTGGGCATTGCGCACAGCCTGCGCTGATCTCGCGCGTTGGCCGGATAGCATTCGCTGCGCCGTCAATGTTTCTCCGCTGCAATTCTCAAACCCTGAATTGCCGACAATTGTCGCCAATGCATTGGCGCATAGCGGCATCGAGCCATCACGGCTTGAGCTCGAGATTACCGAGAGCGTTTTCCTCAACGACAGTGCAGGCACCGAGGCAATGTTCGCCAGCCTGAAACGGGTCGGTGTGCGCCTGGCGCTGGATGATTTCGGCACCGGCTACTCATCGCTTGGTTACCTCAAAAAGGCCCCGTTTGATAAGATCAAGATCGATCAAAGCTTCGTTCGCGGCGCCACCGAAAAGGGCAGCCGCAATGGGGCGATCATCGCCTCGATTACCAGCCTAGCCGAAGCCCTACGGATGGACACAACGGCAGAGGGCGTTGAGACTCTGGACGAGCTTGAACTCGTCAGACAGCTCGGCTGCAGCCATGTTCAAGGCAACATCTATCACAAGGCCCTGAACGCCAATGATGCAGGCGAGCTGGTCGCCGGTGATCTTGCTATTAAGGCAGAGGGGCCGCGCGCAGCCCGCGCTCCGCGCAAGGTCCTGCTGCGGCGGATCATGGTCAGCTATGATGGCAACCGTGCCCCTGCGACCTTGCGATCAATCTCTGAGGGCGGAGCGATGATCGATGGGGTTTGGAACGTGACCGAGGGCACCTTGATCAAGATCGAATTTTCCAAGGATCGATCGGTAAAGGCACAGGTGCGCTGGTCCAGAGAAAGCAAGATCGGCGTGGAATTCGCAGCGCCATTGCAACGCGCCCCAGATGGCAGCTTCGACGTACTGCGCGAGGGGTAAGTTGGCGACAATGAGCGATAGGAGAATGCGCCCGCGCGTTAGGGCAATAGTAACCATCGCGGTTTACGTCTCAGTCAGCACATAGTGTTTGCTGTCCGAGCAAATTGAAGAGGAACACAAAAGTGGCCCTGAAGGGTTTCTTGTCATCAATGGGTGGAGCTGGCTCGTCGCGCAGCAAGCGCGGCCGTGCGGTTTCTGCGCTTTCTGACGACGAAAAGCTGGCGATGCTCGAGGACTTGGAACATTCCGGTTTGGGATGGTTCTGGGCGAGTGATGCGGATGGCAATCTCACCTATCTCAGCGGCGCCTTGGCGGAATGCATTGATGTTCCTCTGGAAGATCTGATTGGCCAGCCGCTGGCGAGTGTCTTCAATCCGCGCGACGGGGATGGGCGGACAAAATCGCTTCCCTTGGTGCTTGGCGCGCGCAAATCGTTCTCTGGCTTCGTGGTCGAGGCGGCGAGCGGCAAAACCAATGCCGTACTGCGCTTGGCTGGCAGGCCGGTTGAAGATGGCAGGGGACGTTTTACCGGCTTTCGCGGAACCGGCGCGGACATCACGCAAGAATTCCACCGCGAAGAAGAGACCTCGCGGCTCGCCAAATTCGATTCTCTAACGGGCCTCGCAAACCGCCACCGAATGGCGCAGATCATTGATTCCACGCTAACGGCGTTCCAAGCGGCTAAGCGCAATTGCGCCGTGCTCATGCTCGATCTTGATCGCTTTAAACAGGTCAATGACACGCTTGGCCATGCAGCTGGTGATGAGTTGCTGAGGCAGGTTTCCGCCCGGCTCCAACGTTCGATCGACCACGAGTGCGAGATTGGCCGATTGGGCGGGGACGAATTCCAGGTTTTGCTGCCTGATATGGACGACCGCGGCGTTTTGGGTGAGGTCGCGATGAAGATCATTGCGATGCTCAAACAGCCATATTCGCTCGAAGAGGGTCGCTGCGTCATTGGCGCATCGGTTGGCATCGCGATTGCTCCGCATGATGGCGTGACCCGCGAAGAGGTTGTTCGCGCAGCGGACCTTGCACTTTATGCCGCCAAGAATGGCGGGCGCGGTCAGTACCGCTTCTTCTCAGGCGAACTTGAAAACGAAGCGATCTTCCGCCGTGCGGCTCGAAGAAGGCCTGGGCGAGGCAGTGCGCGAGGATCAGCTGTTCCTAAAGTACGAGCCAATTGTTGCTGCCCAAGGCATGAATGTAGAGGCGCTAGAGGCGCATATCTGCTGGAACCATGCGCAGCGCGGCGAAATTGACCAGGAAGAATTTGCCGGGATCCTTGAGGGTTCCAGCCAAAACATCGAAGTCGGACGCTGGGCGATTGAGCAGGCTGCTCGCGATGCCGCAAATTGGCCGGAAACCGTGCGTGTTTCGGTCAATGTGCCAGTGCAATTGTTCAATTCAGAGGGCTTTGTTGACGGCGTCGCGGATGCTCTAAAAGGGGCGGATATCGCAGCCGCTCGGCTCGAGCTGGAAATTCCAGAGGCGGTTTTCTTTGGTGACACGGACGGTGTCGACCGGACCTTGGCTGCTTTGTTCAAACTGGGCGTTCAACTCACCCTTGATGAATTCGGCAGCGGCTATTCCTCGCTCGCGTACCTGCGCCGCGCGCCTTTCGATACAATCAAGATAGACGAGCGCTTGATCGCCGAGGCCTCCAACCAAGATGGCCGCGAACTGGGGCTGGTGAAGGCGATTGTGGCGCTCGCCGGTGCGCTGGATATGAACACCGTTGCCAATGGTATTGAGTCCATGGAGCTGCACGGGGTGCTGGGCGAATGCGGTGTGTCCTATCTGCAGGGGCCAATTTACTCCGATCCAATCACAATCGACGCAGTCTTTGATGCGCTGACCGATGAGGCGTGGAATATTGAGCCTGACAGCGACCGCACGAAACGCGCGCGCCGACGCACTGTGTTCCGCAAAATCCAAGTGATCCATGATGATCACTCCTATGAAGTCACCTTGCGTAATCTGTCGAAGACTGGCGCCTTGATCCAAGGCCTGGCCGATGTGCCAAAGGGCACGCAATTCGTCGTCGACCTGGGCGGCGGGCAACTGGCGGTTGCAACCGTGATCCGCACGAGTGCTGACACCCAAGGGCTCGAATTCGAACAGCAGCTGATTGACGATGGCTCTGGCGGGCTGTGCACGCGCAACCGTGTCTCACCTTATGCTTTGGCCTCAGCGGGTGCGCCATTGGCTGCACTGTCCCAAGGCAGCTACAAAGGCATGGAAGGCGGGATGCTGGGCCAAGGTGGCGCAAGTGTGCCGCAGTTCGGATATGCCAATACGCCAAAGCCAGAAGCGGCCTAAAACCTGCGGGTTTTGCACGCTCTTTTGAGAGTGTTGCGATTTTCGCGAATGACATGGGCAGCGCGGCCCGCTAATTGGCACAGCCAATGACTGACCTTTCAAAAATCCGCAATTTCTCGATCATCGCTCACATTGATCACGGGAAGTCGACTCTGGCCGACCGCCTGATCCAATTCACGGGCGGGCTGACCGCGCGCGAGATGTCCGAGCAAGTCCTTGATAACATGGACATTGAGAAGGAGCGCGGGATCACCATTAAGGCCCAGACCGTGCGCCTCAATTACAAGGCGAAGGACGGCGAGACCTATCAGCTTAACCTGATGGATACGCCGGGCCATGTCGATTTCGCCTATGAAGTCAGCCGCAGCCTGGCCGCATGCGAAGGCGCCTTGCTGGTCGTGGACGCCGCGCAAGGGGTGGAGGCGCAAACCCTCGCGAATGTTTACCAATCGATCGAGCACGACCACGAGATTGTGCCCGTCATCAACAAGGTCGACCTGCCCGCCGCAGAGCCAGAGCGCGTGCGTGAGGAAATCGAGGAGGTCATCGGCCTCGACGCGTCCGAAGCGGTGATGTCCAGCGCAAAGACCGGCATCGGGATCGAAGACGTGCTGGAGGCCGTCGTCGCCAAAATCCCGCCGCCCAAGGGAGAGCGCGACAAGCCGCTGAAGGCAAGCCTCGTCGACAGCTGGTACGACCCCTATCTCGGCGTGGTTATTCTGGTTCGCGTGATCGAGGGCTTCCTCAAAAAGGGCCAGAACATCACCTTTATGCAAGGCGGCACGCAGCACCTTGTCGACCGCGTCGGCTGCTTCACGCCGAAGCGCGAAGATCTGGACGATCTGGGCCCGGGCGAGATCGGTTTCATCACCGCGCAGATCAAAGAGGTGGAGCAGGCCCGCGTGGGTGACACGATCACCACGGTGAAGGGCGGGGCGACCGAAGCCTTGCCGGGCTATAAAGAAGTGCAGCCGGTGGTGTTCTGCGGACTGTTCCCGGTCGATGCGGCGGATTTTGAGAAGCTGCGCGAGAGCATCGGCAAGCTGCGCCTGAATGACGCCAGCTTCAGTTTCGAGATGGAAAGCTCCGCCGCCTTGGGCTTTGGCTTTCGCGCGGGCTTCCTCGGCCTGCTGCACCTTGAGATCATTCAAGAACGCCTCAGCCGCGAGTATGACCTTGATCTGATCACCACCGCGCCATCGGTCGTTTACCGCCTGCAATTGGGCAAGACGAAGAACGAGGACGCGAAGGAAATCATGCTGCACAATCCCGCCGATTGGCCGGATGTGAACCGCATTGAAATGATCGAAGAACCGTGGATCAAAGCGGTGATTTACACCCCGGATGATTACCTCGGGGCGATCCTGAAACTGTGCCAGGACCGGCGCGGGGTTCAGACCGATCTGACCTATGTCGGCGGGCGGGCGCAGGTGACCTATGAGTTGCCGCTGAATGAGGTGGTGTTTGATTTTTACGACCGTCTCAAATCAATCTCGCGCGGCTATGCGAGCTTTGATTACGAGCAGATTGGCCTGCGCGAGGGCGACCTCGTGAAGATGAACATTCTGGTCAATAATGAGCCGGTTGATGCCCTGTCGCTGATCGTCCACGCTGGCGTCGCGGAGGAGCGCGGCCGCGGGATGTGTGAGCGCCTGAAAGACCTGATCCCGCGCCACTTGTTCAAGATCCCCGTGCAGGCCGCGATCGGCGGCAAGATCATCGCCCGCGAGACGATTTCAGCGATGCGCAAAGACGTGACCGCAAAATGCTATGGCGGCGATATTTCCCGGAAGAAGAAGCTGCTGGAAAAGCAGAAAAAAGGCAAAGCCAAGATGCGCGAATACGGGAATGTGAGCATTCCGCAGGAGGCGTTTATTGCTGCGCTTAGGATGGGTGAAGAGTAAGAGTCCTCAAGTTTAGAACCAAGCTCTCAAGCCGATCACAACCTTCAACCCGTTCGGGTCTTCGCCAGCGGCTCGCGCAATATCTGCGGTTTCGCCCAGTGCGGCCTCGTATTCAATCCCGACATAAGGAGCGAACTCGCGTTCGATCTCGTAGCGCAGCCGCACCCCCGGCTCGATCTTGGTGATCCCGGCACCGATCCCGCGTTCGGGAATGTCTTGCGCTGACAGCTCAACCTCAAGGCGTGGCTGCACAATCAAGCGCTGTGTGATCCGCTGATCGTATTCGCCTTCCAAGCGCGCCGTGATATTGCCTCGATCCGAAAGGAAAAGCGCACCATCGACATGGAACATGTAGGGTGCGAGACCCTGCACACCAACAACCAGATGCCCGCGTGTGTCAGGCTCTGCATCAAAACGCACACCCGCTTGCAGATCGAAAAACGGACCGATGGCACGGCTGTAGAGCGCCTGAATTTCCGCGTCTTCCAACTCTCCGGCGAACTCGCCTTCACCCTCGGTTTTCAGGACAAAGCGATTGATGTCGCCGCCGTAGAAGGCTTGCGCATCCCACACATATCCATCCTCGCCGCTATCCGTCGTGATGCGTGCCTCAAACCTTTCGATCAGAACACTACCCGTACGCATACCGCCATTCTCACGGGCCAGGTTTTCGCGGCTCGGTGCCATGGCGCTGGCACCCCAGATTGCGTCTGCTGCGTGGCGGGGGCCTTCAAGGGCTCTTGCTGGCACTGCGTCTTCCGGCGCGGCGCCTGGCGCGGATTTGTCAGTTGCTGCTCCATGCTGGCTATGGTTCATGGCGGAGTGATCCATTGAGGAATGGTCTATCTGTTCGGGCTGAGCGCCGTCCTTATGCTCGCTATGATGCATCGAACCGTGGTCCATACCGTCATGGCCAGCTTGATCTTCTTTCGGCGGGCACTGTTCGGGCGGAAGGTGTCCCATCGCGCAATGATCGGCCTTGAGGTCCACTTCTTTCGGCTCTGGCTCGTTCGCCGGTTGAGGCTGATGCTGTGCATGACCTTGGTCCTGCGAATGCGCATCGTGATTGGCGTGACCAGAATGCCCTGAATGATCCTGAGCGGATAACGGCGCAGCAGTCAGAGCTGCTCCAATCAAAAGGGCGGCGCGCATCACCCGTCCGCCTTATCAGGGAACGGACGCACGGTTACGACCTGCATCATACCTGCGTGCATGTGGTAGAGCAGATGGCAGTGGAAGGCCCAGTCTCCTGGCTCGTTCGCGGTGAGATCAAAGGTTGCCGTGCTGCCCGGTTGCACCACCATCGTATGCTTCAAGGGCTGGTGCATGTGATCCGCGCCGTTGACCATCTCGAAGAAGTGGCCATGCAGATGGATCGGGTGAGCCATCATGGTCTGATTGACCAGCTTCACCCGGACACGCTCATCATAGCCAAAGCGGATCGGGTCATCGGTGACGGCAGTGAACTTCTTTCCGTCGAAGCTCCACATATACCGTTCCATATTTCCGGTGAGATGTATCTCCATCTCTCGCTCAACCTCGCGGTGCGGGTTCATGCGCTTGGCCTTGAGATCGGTATAGCGCAGCACGCGGTGCTCAACGTCGTCTAAGCCAAGACCGGGGAAGTCCATTCGGTCTGCCGGCATCGGCGCGACCATATCGACGCCGGGGCCAGTCTCGACATCATCGGGGAGCAGCGAGGTGTCGCGCATGTCGTGATCCATACCGCCCATATCGCCGTGTCCCATCGCAGCATGGTCCATCATGCCCATATCGGTCATGGTCAGCGTAGGGATTTTGCGCACAGCGGGCGGCGTAGCGATGTGCCCCTTATGGCTGGTGAGGCTTGCAACGCCCATTCCGCTGCGATCCATGGCTTCTGCAACGATGGCGTGGCTGCCATCCTTCGGCTGAACGATCACATCATAGGTCTCAGCGACTCCGATTTGGAACTCGTCCACCTCGACTTCATCAACGTCTTGCCCGTCCGTCTGAATGACCGTCATCGGCACGCCGGGAATGCGCACATTGAAGAATGTCATAGCCGAGCCATTGATGACGCGCAGCCTGACCCGCTCGCCCGGTTTGAACTCCAATTGCAGATCATCGGAAGGGCCGTGACCGTTGATGAGATAGGTGTAGGTCTGACCGGACACATCCGCGATGTCCCGAGGGTTCATCCGCATCTGCCCCCACATGCGGCGCATCTCGCCTGACATCTCACCCTCAGTCGCGCTTTGCATCTGGTTTTGGAAATAGTGCTCGCCCACTTTGAGCAGCCGCATAATCTGATGCGGATGGATTGGCGTGAACTCCGACAGAAGCACCACATAGTCGCGATCATAGCGCGGGTCTGGTTCATCGCTTTCAATGATCATCGGACCGTAGTGGCCAGCTTGTTCTTGCAACCCGGAGTGTGAGTGCCACCAATAGGTTCCCGTCTGTCGGATAGGGAACTCATAAGTGAAGGTCTCACCCGGCTTGATACCGGGGAAGCTGACGCCGGGCACTCCATCAAACTGGAATGGCAGGAGCAAGCCGTGCCAATGGATCGAGGAATCTTCGTTCAGATTGTTGGTAACGTGCAGACGAACGTCCTGCCCTTCACGCAAGCGGATCAGCGGACCGGGCACCGTGCCGTTCACGGCAAAGGCGTGCCCTGCGCGTCCACCGGTCATGAAATGCGCATCGCCAATCGAGAGGTTTATGTCCTCGCCTGACATTTCGCCAAAACCCTTGCTCGCGTGTGGCATGGACTTGTTTTGGGACTGACCGCGCGCCCAAGCAGGCATCGGAAGGGATGATGCTGCAGCCAATGCAGCGGTGCTGGCAATCAGGTTGCGGCGGGAGAACTGTGGCATGTAGAGCGTTACCTCTGTTGAACGAATGAGATGATCTATATATACCCCCTAGGGTATTGCAATCGGATCGCGACATGGACGAAGATAACGCAAAAATTAAGGGCGCCAAGCTGAACCGCCTCAAGCGGATTGAGGGCCAAGTGCGCGGTGTTGCGCAGATGGTCGAAGACGACCGCTACTGCATGGACATCCTGCACCAAATCGCTGCGATCAAATCAGCACTCGCGAAGGTGGAAACGCAGGTTCTCAAGGATCACGCGGCTTGCTGCGTAGCTGAAGCTATCGCCAGTGGAGACGAGGGCGAGCAGCGCGAGAAGTTCGAGGAATTGGTCGAACTAGTCGAAAAGACACGACGTTAAAGTATCTTCCTCACTCCCATTCATCCGTAGTGCTCCACCGCGCCTTAGGCTCCACAGCCTTGCGCTCCCGCACCTGAGGCTTCGCCGTCACAATCTGGCGTTTTTGCTATCCGCGGGCACATCCGCGCCCGCGAAGTCCTCGCGGCGTGCGGACAAGTCTGCGCCGCTGCGGGCGCCCGATCGGGCTTGCGGTCTGCGAAAGGCGGAGCGATTACCGCTATCTGACAATCAGGCCGCTTGGATATCGAGCAGCTGCGCTCTCGTTTTCCTACTCCCACGCAGGGCGCTATGGCGCGGTTATGCGCTCGCATCTCAACCTTGATCGGAAAAAGCGATTAGTCAGGCGCGCTGTGATCGATTGGAATTTTGGCCTAAGACTGTGTTCCATTCGTTCCAAGCGTGGCTCACGTGCGATGAGCCGAGGCTCGCGCGGATATGCGAGAGATGTGCATGAAGTGTGGTCTGCGGCGTCAACTTCACTTGGCGTTCACGTACGGCGCGGTTATAGGGTGGGGTATGACTAACGCCCCTGATAGCGCTCGCTCTTTCGCCCGTATCCTCCGCAAGTCTGCCATGCTGGCGGGCCTTGCCGGTGCCACTCTGTTTACCACGGCCTGTGGCGGCGGCTCTGCCAATGAAGACGTGGCCTATGTCGCGCGGGATGTGGAATCGCTCTATGGCGAGGCGAAGCGGCGGATGGATAGCGGCAATACGCTGCTCGCCGCGGCGCTGTTTGACGAGGTTGAGCGGCAGCACCCCTATTCGCCATGGGCGCGGCGGGCGCAATTGATGAGCGCTTTCAGCTACTACGTGGCGCGCGATTACAACAAGGCGATTCAGAGCTCGCAGCGGTTTCTGTCGATCCACCCGGGCAATAAGGATGCGCCCTATGCGTATTATCTGATTGCGCTGTCCTATTACGAGCAGATCAGCGATGTGAACCGCGATCAGAAGATCACGGAGCAGGCGAAGACGGCCCTGCGTGAGGTGAACCGGCGTTTCCCTTCAAGCGAATATGCCGCCGATGCGCGGCTGAAGCTGGACCTGGTGGATGATCACTTGGCCTAGCAAAGAGATGGAAATCGGGCGGTACTACTCGCGCTCTGGCCGGTGGCTGGCGGCGAATCTGCGGTTCCGCAATGTGCTGGATAACTTCGATACAACCAGCCATGCGCCAGAGGCTTTGTACCGCCTGACGGAAAGCAGCCTGGCGCTGGGCGTACCGAATGAAGCGGTGAAATACGCGGCTGTTCTGGGTGCGAACTATCCCGGTGATGAGTGGTATGAGAAGGCCTATGAGCTGGTTCAGGACCACGCGGCGGGTGTTTCACCAAGCTGATCGGTCGGCGGGCGCGGGCTGGGATGATCCCTTAAGGCACCGCTAGCTTAGTATTAACCAAATATCATCCGCTGTGCGTTAGTCCGCGCGGCCATGAAACGCTCGTTTTGCTTAACCCTATTCGCGCCGCTGTTTGCCTGTCTGGCAGCGGTCGGCTTCACTGCGCCCGCCGCCGCTCACCCTGACCACGGATTGGTCGGCGGGGCTGAGGCTGGTCCAGGTGAAATCCTCATCGGAGGAATGCTCGATGGCCGCCGCGACGGCGTGAGGATTGACGGCATTGCGGTGACAATCAACGGCTCACCCACCGATCTGGCTGAGGATGGCCATTTCACTGCCGCCGTGCGGATCGCGCCCTATTACCGGGTCGATATCAAGGGCGAGCGCGTTTTCACGATGGTGCAAACCTTCGGCAATGCAGAGCTGCGCGATGCGCGCTGTGAGTGCCTGTCGATCCCGCCGATTGAGCTGGTCGAGCGCAAGAAGGGCCGCATCGAGCTGTTCTTTGGCGGCGATAGCATGGCGGGAAGGCGCTATTTCACCGCTCCGCGCGGCGAGAAGGCTGTGCTCGACAAGGTCACGCTGGACAGCGATCTTGATCAACTGTTCACCGCGATCAAGCCCTATCTTGAGACCAGCGATCTCGCCTCAATCAATCTGGAATCCGTAGTCGCTGCGGCGCAACCCGGACCGCCAGCGCCCAAACAATATCTGTTCTTCTCGCCGCCGGAACTCACCCATGCTCTGGCGCGCGCAGGGATCGATCACGTCTCGCTCGGCAATAATCACACCGCCGATTACCGCGATGCCGGCCTGAAGACGACCATCGACGCCTTGGACGCCGCCGGTGTCGCATGGTCTGGCGCTGGCATGGATGTGACCGAAGCAGAGCGCGCCTCTCGCTTCGAGCTCGCCGAGCACAAGCTGGGCATTTATGGCTTTGTTGGATGGCGCGGCACATGGACGCCAAACCAGACCGCCACCGAGACTAAAGGCGGTGCAGCTTGGGGCAAACGCAGCGATGTCGAGCGCGTGACCAAACGCGAGCGCCGCGCTGGCTATGTCCCGATCATGCATTTTCACGGCAATCTGGAATATGCCGACCGGCCGTCAGAATTATCACTCCCACGCTTTCGCGCTGCGATTGAAAAGGGCTCTCCGCTGGTCATCGGCCATCACCCGCACGTGACCCATGGGCTGGAGATTTATCGCGGCGGCCTGATCGCGCACTCGCTCGGCAATTTCCTGTTCGATCAGGAGCATCCGCACACCCAGGTTACCTATGCGCTGAAGGTCTGGCTGGAAAAGGGCGAATTCCTGCGCGCGGAAGCAATCCCGCTCAATATGCTCGATTACCGCCCCGTTCCGGCGACCGGCGGCATGCGGCAAGCGGTGCTGACCCGGCTGCACTGGCTGTCCGAAGAGATGGGCACGGTGCTGGCGCAGACCGGTGGGCACTCCGCCGTATGGGCCAAACGCAAGGGGATCGAACGCCCGCAATGCCGTTTCCCGAAAGAGTTCAATCTGGCGTATTTTGCGCCCGCCTGCATCAGCGACCGGGGAAGCTATGGCCGCAACATGATCCCGCGCGGAGACTTTGAAAACACTCAGTTTGAGCTGGCCGGTGATCGGTTCTGGATGTCGCGCAACGCCGCGATTGATTTCCGCACCCGCCCCAATGGCGAGGGCTATATGGCGCTGCTGCCTGATGGCGGACCCAAACTGCCTTACCTCTATTCACGCTCTTACATTCGCGATGTCTATGCGACCCGATTTACCCTGCAGAGCAAGATCAAATTGCCGCGCGATGCCGAGGTGGAATTGATCGTGAAAGAACGCCCGCAAGAAGGGGCCGCGCCATCATCCTCTATTCGCGGCGTGTCGCTCGGTATGCTGGAAGTAAGCGGCGGCGATTGGCGTGATCTGAAGTTCGATTTCAACCGCCCAGAAGAGGCGGGTGGTGCGGCGCGCGCATTCCGCGTAATTCTGAAGATCCGTTTCAAAGATCGTCGAGCGACTGGTGACAAGACCATTGAGCTTGATGATTTTGAGCTGATCGAATGGCCTGATAAAGACAGCCAGAAAGATCCCGCTCAGGCGTGGCGGTGGACCCATTATCAGCCCAATGTTTCACGCGCTGAGAGCGTCCCGGCTAGCCCGTCTGCTGGCGAGTAAAACTCAGCCAAAAACCTCGGCCAACGCACGCAGGGCAAAACAAGCTGTTCGTTGTCTTCGCTCAACAGGTGACGCGCGGCATTTGAGCGGTTAGAAAACCCGCTGAAATGCTGACCCGCCTGTCCATCCGCAATATCGTGCTTATCGAGGCGCTTGACCTAGAGTTCACGCGCGGCCTTGGCGTGCTCACGGGCGAGACGGGCGCGGGTAAGTCGATCCTGCTCGACGCCCTCGGCCTCGTTCTGGGCGACCGGGCAGAAACTTCTTTAGTTCGCGCGGGTGAGACCAAGGCGAGCGTCACCGCCAGCTTTGAATTTGGCGCGTTTCCAGCCGCCATTGCTGCCATTTTGAATGATGCCGATATCGATCTGGAACCGGGCGAACCGCTGATCATTCGCCGTCAGGTGAAGGCCGATGGCGGCTCCAAAGCCTTCATCAATGATCAGCCCACTGGCGTCGCTTTGCTGCGCGAGCTATCCGCGTCCCTGGTGGAGCTGCATGGCCAGCATGATGATCGCGGCCTAGTGAACCCGCGCGGGCACCGCGCTTTGCTGGATCGCTATGCTGGGACGGATCTGACCGGGCTGGAGCGCGCGTGGCAGGCATGGGCCAAGGCAGAGGCGCAATTGGCCGAGGCGCGCGGGTCAGTGGAGCAAGCCGCTGCTGATCAAGAATTGTTGCTCGCGCATTTGGCGGAGCTGACCGAGATTGAGCCGCAGGCAGGCGAAGAGGTTCGCCTCGCAGAGACCCGCGCCGCCATGCAAAAGGGCGAGAAGCTATCCGGCGATTTGGAAGAGTTGCGTCATATTTGGGAAGGCTCAGATTCGCCGCTCGCATCGCTTCGTGTGGCCGCGCGCAAGCTGGACCGGATCGCTGGCGAGCACCCCTTGCTGACCGAGGCTTTGGCGGCGCTCGACCGCGCGGTGATCGAAGCCGGGGAGGCGGAAGACCGGATGATGGAGGCGGGCAATGCTCTGGTCCATGATCCGCAAGCGCTGGATGATGCGGAGACGCGTCTTTTTGAGCTGAGAGCGATTGCGCGCAAGCATCGCTGTGATGTGGACGACCTGCCAGAGCTGATGCGCGATATGCGGGCTCAGCTCGATGCAATCGAAGGCGGCGAGGCGCAATTGGACGCGCTGGAAACGGCGGCCTGCGAAGCGCGTGAGACCTATCTGACCAAAGCGGAAAAAGCTCATGCTGCGCGGCTTAAAGCGGCCAAGAAACTGGACAAAGCCGTCGCAGCAGAGCTGGCCCCGCTGAAACTGGATGCGGCGCGTTTCCTGACGGCAGTGGGGAAATTGCCCGAGGACAAATGGGGCGCGGCCGGAATGGACAGCGCCGAATTCTTGATCGCGACCAATCCGGGCGCCGATTTTGCCCCGCTTAACAAAATCGCATCGGGCGGCGAATTGTCGCGTTTTATCCTAGCGCTGAAAGTGGCCTTGGCCGAGCAGGGCGGGGCCGCAACCGTGATCTTTGACGAGATTGATCGCGGCGTTGGCGGCGCGGTGGCGAGCGCGATTGGAGAGCGCCTTGCAAGGTTGGCCGATGACGAGGGGCAATTGCTGGCCGTGACGCACTCGCCGCAGGTCGCAGCGCGCGGCGGGCAGCATTACATGATTGCGAAGGCCTCGAATGGCACTGTCACCAAGACGTCGGTCTCGAAACTGAGTTCAGAGGAACGAAAGGAAGAGATCGCAAGGATGCTGTCCGGCGCGGAAGTAACCCCAGAGGCACGCGCGCAAGCGGACCGTTTGTTGGAGAATGCATGAAAGCCCCCTCTTCTTTAGAGGAGGGGGTTGGGGGTGGTCGCGTATCGCATCAAATGCTGAAGGTGCGCGCTCAGGAGATGCGGAATAGTCCTACGGAGCCTGAGTTACGGTTTTGGCGAAGGATCAAAGGAAAGCAGCTGCGCGGTCTTAAATTTCGCAGACAACATGTCCTAGGCAAACGAATTGTCGATTTCTATTGTCCGAAACTGAAGCTAGTCATTGAAGTGGATGGCGATACGCATAATCCAGAGAACGACAAGCGACGCGATGAGAATTTGGAAGAAGAGTTTGGCGTGAGAGTGTTACGTTTCCGAAACCGGGATGTGATGAGGAATATGAGCGGTGTGCTGTTGCAGCTAACTCTTATATTGGATGAGTTAAACCACCCCCCGACCCCCTCCTTGGGTAAGGAGGGGGAGTGATGTCCGAAGAATTGCTTGACGAAGCCGATGCAGCCAATGAGCTGATGCGCCTGGCGCGCCTGATTGCAAAGCATGACAAGCTCTATCATGCGCAGGACAATCCTGAGATTACCGATCAGGAATATGATGCACTGGTGCGGCGCAATGCGGAATTGGAGGCGGCATTTCCGCATCTGATACGCGAGGACAGTCCGTCCAAAAATGTCGGCCATCAAATTGCTGCATCGCCGCTGAGCAAGGTGACGCATGAGGTTCGCATGATGAGCCTCGACAATGGTTTTTCGCGCGAAGAGATTGAGGAATGGACCGCGCGGGTCCGGCGTTTTCTGTCGCTTGATGATGCGGAGGTGATGGGCTTTACCGCCGAGGACAAGATTGATGGGCTGTCTTGCAGCCTGCGCTATGAGGGCGGAAAATTGGTGCGCGCGGCAACTCGCGGGGACGGGCAGGTCGGCGAAGATGTGACCGCCAATGTGCAGCATATCGCGGATATTCCGCAGGAACTGCGCGGCGATGACGTGCCGGACGTGTTCGAAGTGCGCGGCGAAGTCTACATGGAAAAACAAGCGTTTGCCGCGCTCAATGCTGCGCAGCAAGAGGCGGGCTCTAAGCTTTTTGCGAACCCTCGCAACGCCGCCGCCGGTTCGCTGCGCCAGAAGGATGCGAGCGTTACCGCGAAGCGCGTTTTGCGGTTCTGGGCGCATGGCTGGGGCGCGGCTTCGGCAGTTCCAGGCGCAACGCAAAGCGAGGTGGTGGAAACTTTGCGGCGCTGGGGCTTTCCCATCTCGCCGCTGTTCACGCGGGTCGAAAGTACGGATGCTTTGATCGCTCACTATGAGAAGATTGGCGCGGCCCGTCCGGACCTCGATTACGAGATCGACGGCGTTGTCTACAAAGTTGACCGGCTCGATTGGCAAGGGCGGCTAGGCTTTGTTTCGAAGGCCCCGCGCTGGGCGCTGGCGCATAAATTCCCGGCTGAGCAGGCTCAGACCACTTTGGAAGCGATCGACATTCAAGTCGGGCGCACCGGCAAGTTGACCCCTGTTGGTAGGCTGGCTCCGGTCCTGGTCGGCGGAGTGACGGTCACCAATGTGACGCTGCACAACCGCGATGAGATTGCGCGTCTTGGAGTGCGACCGGGCGACCGCATTGTGGTCCAACGCGCGGGCGATGTGATCCCGCAAGTGGTCGATAATCTGACCCGTGATGCGGAGCGCGAACCCTTCGATTTCCCTGAGGCCTGCCCGGAGTGCGGCAGCGAAGCTGCGCGCGAAGAGGGCGAAGTGGATATGCGCTGCACCGGCGGGCTCATCTGCCCAGCTCAGCGCACGCAGCGGCTCGAGCATTTCGTTAGCCGTAAGGCGATGGATATCGACGGCCTTGGCGAGAAGACCATCGCGCAGTTTTTTGAGCTGGGATGGCTCGAAAGCCCAGCCGATATTTACCGCTTGCAGGATCGCCGCGACGACATTCTCGCGCTGGAAGGCTGGCAGGAAAAGTCGGTCGACAACCTCATCGCCTCCATCGAGGCCAAGCGCGAGCCCGATGCAGCAAAACTGCTGTTTGGTCTCGGCATTCGCCATGTCGGAGAGGTCACCGCGCGCGACCTCATGAAGGCCTTGGGTGACATCAATATGCTGCGAAATGCTGCGCAGCAATTTGCAACATATCGCAGCGAAAATCCGCTGGGAGAGGACGAGAAACCGTCCCCCTTCAAGGCCCGCATGGACAATGCGGCAAAAGACATTTTCGGCGTCAGCGACGGGTTTGGTGCAACGGTCGCGCATTCGCTCGCAGACTTCTTTCACGAGCCGCACAATATCGCCGTGTGGGAGGACATGCTGAACCAGGTTTCTCCTCCGCCCTATATCGTCGAAACCCTCGACAGCCCGGTCGCGGGCAAGACGGTGGTGTTCACCGGTAAGCTGGAAACCATGAGCCGCGATGAAGCCAAAGCGCAGGCCGAACGGCTTGGCGCAAAGGCCAGCGGTTCGGTGAGCGCAAAGACCGATATTCTGGTCGCGGGGCCGGGCGCAGGTTCGAAGCTGAAAAAGGCGCAGGATCTTGGCATTGAAGTGATGGACGAGGCGGGCTGGGCCGCTATTGTGGCGGCAGCACAATGACAGACTTCCTGACTCAAGCGCACCCCCAAGCTCTCCGCATCGCCGAGCACCTCCGGACGCGCGGTGAGCGTATTGCTGTTGCGGATGGGGCGACCGGCGGGCTCATGGCGGCGAGCATGCTCAGCGTACCGGGTGCGCTGGATTTCTTTGTCGGCGGCGGGGTCGTCTATTCCTTCCGCGCTCGTGATGTTCTGTTCGATCTGCCGCGTGAGGCGTACCAAGGCATGCGCGGGGCGAGCGAGGAATATGCTTTGCTCCAGGCGCGCGCCATTCGAGACAATCTGGGCGCGGATTGGGGCATTGCGGAAAGCGGCTCTGTCGGCGGCAGCAAGCACCCCAGCGGCGCGCCATCGGGGCGCAGCTGCGCAGCGGTGGTTGGACCGGATAGCGAGCATACTCTTGTGCTGGAAACCGGCAGCGAAAACCGGATTGAAAACATGCAGGCCTTCACCCGCAATGCGCTCAATCTGCTGGAGCAAACGCTCGCTGCGTGAAAATTTTTTCGCGCAGCTGTCGAATCCGACTTGCCAGTTTCGTCTTCTCATCAGAGCCTCGCCGCAGTGGCGCGGGCCGCAAAGGAGAAGACCCCATGCAATATATGCTGATGATCGCCGAGGATGAGAGCTTCTATCAAGGCGACGACGCCGAAAAGCGGATGGAAGAAACCATCGGCAAACACATGGCCCTGATCGAAGAAATGGAGAAGGCGGGCGCTTATGTCGGTGGTCACCGTTTGCAGGATGCGGACACCGCGACGACGATCAAATACACATCGGGCGAGGGCGTATTGCATGATGGCCCGTTCGCCGAAACGCACGAAGAGCTGGGCGGCTATTATATCGTCGAGGCGGCCGATCTGGACCGCGCGATTGAATGGGCTCGCAAGATACCCGTGCCCGGCAATGGCGCGGTTGAGGTTCGCCCAATTTGGCAGGATTGATTTGCCGGATACGCGCAGCAGTGTCGGCGCCGAGATAGCAGGCGCACGGCCACGGGTGATTGCCGCCCTGGTCGCGCAGCTTCGCGATATCGATCTGGCCGAGGATGCCTTTGCCGAAGCTGCTGCGACATTTCTGGAAAAAGGAGTGTCGGCGGACAATGTGCCAGCGTGGCTGTTCACCGCTGCAAAGCGCAAGGCGCTGGACGCGCTGCGCAAACGCGCGGCGCAGGCAAAGCATGCTGCCGATGAGGCGCAGGTGAGCGAGATGAGCAATGTGATCCAACTGCCCGAGGCGATACCGGACGAACGGCTGAGGTTGATCTTCATTTGCTGTCATCCGGCGATTGCTTTGGAGGCGCGCACGGCGTTGGCGATGAAGGTGATTTGCGGATTGCCGGTGCCCGAAATTGCGCGCGTTTTTGTCAGCAGTGAACCGGCCATGTTTCAGCGCATCACTCGCGCAAAGGCAAAGATCCGCAAAGCCGGTATTGCGTTTGAATTGCCGCCGCGAAAGGCTTGGGCGGAGCGGCTTGATGCTGTGCTGCTGACCTTGGAGCTCGCCTATACGGTCGCCTATCAGGATGCCGCGGCGGAGCGGGATGGAGAGCTGGCAGGGGAGGTTTCTCGGCTCGCCAATATGGTGGCCGAATTGCTCCCGCAGGAACCGGAGGCCTTGGGGCTGGCGGCGCTGGTAGCGCTGGCCCGATCGCGAGAAGCGGCGAGGGTGGATGAGGACGGCGCAATGATTCCCCTGTCGCAGCAGGATTGCAGCCTTTGGGACGCAGCGCTGATCGAACATGCGCGGGCCTTGCTCGATCAAGCGGCTGAGTTTGCGCGGACTGGGCCTTACCAAGTGATGGCCGCCATTCAGTTGTGCCATGCGCGGCGCGGCGTGGATAGAAAGACTGATTGGGCGGCGATTGTGAAGCTCTATGATGCGCTGATGATGATGCGACCGGGCGCTGTAGTGGCGCTCAATCGGGCTGTTGCATTGTCTCAAGTGGAAGGCGTAGCCGCAGGGCTGACCGCGCTGGAGGAGCTTCCTAAAGACAAGCTACAATCGCTAAGGCCCTATCATGCGGCGCGGGCGGATATGATGATCCGTTCGGGACGCGACGAAGAGGCAAGGGCGTCTTTGCGCGCGGCATTGGGGCTTGATCCACCCAGCGCTGAACGCCGATTTTTGGAGCAGCGTTTGGGAAAGCTCGGCTAGAGCCTAGCGCTCGCCCAATTCCGTGCGGTGCACCGGCAGCCATTTCATCACTCCTCCAGACATCGGCGTCCAAAGCCCTGTGCGAATGCCCGCCATCGCAAGCCGGTTGCTGGTCCATTGATTGCACGTCTGCTCGAAGTTGTAGCGTGGGATCGCGGTGTAATAGGCGTCTTGGCTGAACGTATCGCGCTCATAATCACGAAACGGGTCCGCGCCCAGTGGGGGCAGGTCCGCTTCGATTGCTCCCACCAAAGCTTTGTATTGCTCGCCCGACACCCGCATCGCGCGGCGTTCTTTGTCGAGCGGCGGATTGATGTAGCGGCTCACGCGGATCACGCCGGGCCCGCCAATCGTTGCAATCCTCAGCGCACTTGAAACCGAGAGGTCCGAGATTTGCGGTATCTCCATCATCGCTTGTCTGTCGCCAAATCCAATCGCGACATGGGTCGGCTCGCCCGTGCCCAGCCATTCGTTCGCGCTGGGAAAGGTCTCGCGCCAATCCTTTTGCGCATTGGCAAGCGGCAGTACGAATTGGGTGTGCACGCCATTGGTCTCGACCATGATGATGACCGGGTCAGTGATCGGTTCCTCGGTCAGCGCGCCGCGCGGGATCATGGAGCCAAACCATGCGGCGAGCAGAAACAGGGCGAGTGCGCCGACCACCGCGATGAGCGCATATTTGAGCGCTCGTCCAATGCGGGGGAGCACTTTGCTGTCCATCAGGCGCCGCGCCGTCTCAGCCACAGGATCGACCAATCGCCGCGGACAAGGCGCGCGGTTAAGCGAAAACCAGCGCGGCGATAGGCTCTGCGAATGCCCGGCTCTTGCGTAGTCAGCAGGCCAGCGAGCAAGACGCTGCCGCCGGGTGGGACTGAGGCTGCGAAGTCTGGTGCGAGTTCGGTCAGTGGACCGGCGAGAATATTGGCGATCAAGACGTCATAGGGCGCGCGGGCGCGCAGCAATGGATCGTCCATACCATCCGCGATCACCATGGCCATCTCCCCGGGGCGCGGGCCAAGCCGCATGGCGTTGAGCGCAGCATTGTCTTCGACCACTTGGACGCAGACGGGGTCGATATCGGATGCGGTGGCGCGCGCAGCGGGCCAGAGCTTCAATGCCGCAAAGCCGAGCAGTCCGGTGCCGGTGCCAATGTCGGCAATATTGCGCGCGTTCATGCCGGTGCGCTTCATGGCGGCGAGCATTTCTAAGCAGCCAGCGGTGGTTTCATGCTGACCAGTGCCAAACGCTTGCGCAGCCGGAATGGCGAAGTTGTTCGCGGATGGGTCCGGCGAAAAATCAGGTGTGTGAATGTGAAACGGCCCCGCCCGGATCGGCTCGACGCCTTGCTGGCTCAGGGTGAGCCAATCCTGATCGGGCAGTTTTTCGACGGTGATCTTGGGCGCTTTGCCGGTGAACAAATCGGCGAGGGCGCTTTTCTGGGTTGCGCCGGGTTTGCTCGGATACCACCCCTCCAGCACCCATTCTTGCGGGCGATCCTCGGCAATCTCTCGGCCTGAGATGACGAGATCGAAATCCCAATCATCGAGCTCGTCATGCGTCAGCAGAGCAGCTTGCACGACCTTCTTTGGCGCGAAGGCCGAGAGTTTCCAGCTCGAGCTCATTCGGCGGCTTCTTTGGCGAGGCGGGCATCGAGATCGCGATGCTTTTTGGCGGCATACGCGGAGCAGGGCGCGTCCATGGCCAGCAGGCCGCCCTTTTCAAACCATTGGAACAATTGCCCATGCGATGGGTGCGCGGCGATCAAGATATCGCAATCTATCGCGGCCAAACGATCGAGGCCCGCACGGTACTTTGCGACGTAATCAGGGTAATCGGAAAAGCGGTATTCATCTGCGCTAACAGGAGAGAGGCTGTCGGCGTAGACGATGGCTTTGCAAACGGAGTTTTCGCAGCTTTCCCATTCCCAACTTGTCGCGCCGGGCGTGTGACCCGGGGTTGCGATAGAGCGGACAGAGGTTTGGCCAGCGCCCATTGCATCGCCGTCCTGATGGATAATATCGACGCGAACGGGTGAAAATGGCTCATGCATCCCGCTTTGCGGGTCGCCCGGTTGGTCGCGGCCTGTGCGCATCACCTCGGCGCCCGCCTCTAGCGATACCAGCGTTGCCCCGGTTCGCTCCTGCAAATAGGCCATGCCGCCAATATGGTCGAAATGTTCGTGGCTGTAGCCGAGCAGGAGTATGTCGTTCGGGTTAAAGCCTAAGCTCTCGATGTTGCTCTCAACGACGCGGGCACCTGCCTCGGTCCCGCTATCGAGCAGGATGTGGCCGCTGTCATCGGTGATCAGGATCGCAGAAATGCCGCACGTGCCGACGTAATAAGAATTGCCGTGAATCTTGAACGGCGGGGCAGGCTTGTCCCAGTCATCCCACGGCTCGCAAGCGTCGAGAAATGCCTGTTGGTCGGCAGGCAACCCAGAAGGCTCTTCTTCGTTGGCGAGCGAAGCTGAACACGCTGTAAGCAACGACAATGCTGCAACCCCGCTTAATCTACCGAACATAGCTTGCTCCATTGGCGTCGATCACCGCGCCGGTCATGCTGGGCGGGGCATCGAGCGCGCAAAAGGTGATGATCTGCGCGATCTCTTCTGGCTGAGCGACCTTGCCCAGGGGAATGTCTTTCAGCAGTCCGTCGCCGCCGCGCGATTCCAGATAGTCTCCAGCCATGGCCGTATCTGTAAAGCCTGGAGCTATCGCGTAGCTGAATATGCCTTCGCTGGCATAAGCGCGGGCGATGGTCTTGTGCATGGCGAGCATCCCGCCCTTTGCCGCCGCATAATGCCAGTGCGCAGGAGAATCGCCGCGGTGTCCTGCGCGGCTAGCGACATGCACGATCCGGCCAGTGGTTCCCGTGCTTTGCCAATGGCGCACCGCAAAGCGGGAAAGCTGAGCCGCTGCGGTCAGGTTTATGCGCAAGGTGTCTTCCCACCCATCAAGCCATGCGATGTCAGAGCCATCCAGCGGATTGGCGCCAAACAGTCCCGCATTATTGATGAGCACATCCACTTTGCCGCCGGTTTTCTCCAGCATCGCGTCCCATAAAGCCTGTGCTGCGCCGGGATCAGTGAAGTCTGCTGCAATCGTCTGATCATCGCCGCTGCGTGTCGCGTGGCCGGTCACTTTGGCCCCGCGCGCCGTCAGCTCATCGCGGGCCGCCGCGCCGATCCCGCGGCTCGATCCGGTAAGGAGAATGTACTTCATGCAACACTCTATCCAAAACTTTGCACCGGGAGTCGAGCGCTCACCGCTTGTCACACGCGATTGTCACGTTAAGTGGGGGGAACGAAATGTATGGGATCACAAAATAATGGCGAATAGACCGCTTTCCCCCCACCTGCAGATCTGGCGCTGGGGGCCGCACATGCTGGTTTCGATTCTGCACCGTGCATCCGGCGATGGCTTGGCAGTTGTTGGCCTGGCTGTGCTGGTTTGGTGGCTTGGCGCGCTGGCGAGTGGGCCAGAGGCGTATAATGCGTTTCAAACCGTGGCGACCTCGCCGTTTGGCTATGTCGTGCTGGTCGGGCTAAGCTGGGCGTTCTTTACTCACATGATGAGCGGACTGCGGCACTTTGTGCTCGATATTGGCGCTGGCTACGAGCTGAATGCCAATAAGATCTGGTCCATCGCATCGCCTATTCTCGCGATCCTCCTCACTGCGGCCTTCTGGGCCTACATGCTGACGAAATAGGGGCGCAGATATGGGTAACGGAACTTCACTCGGAAAAGTACGCGGTCTCGGCTCTTCGCATGCCGGCGCGCATCATTGGCTGCTGCAACGCTTCACAGCGGTCGGCAATGTCGTCCTCACCATCTGGCTGGTGGCCAGCATCATGCTGCTACCGGATCTTGGATACGCCACGGTCAGCAGCTGGATTGCTCAGCCTGTGCCCGCCACGGCGATGATCCTGCTGGTGATCTGCACATTCTGGCACGCGCGCCTGGGGCTTCAGGTCCTGATCGAAGATTATGTTCAAAACAGCGGCACCAAATTTGGTCTGATCGCTGCACTCAACCTTGCTGTCATTGGCGGCGGTGCCTTCGCTATCTTTAGCGTCGCCCGGCTCGCCCTCGGAGGAGCCGCCTGATGGCTGACCTGAATTCTTACAAGATTATTGATCACACATACGACGTCGTTGTTGTTGGCGCTGGCGGCTCTGGCCTGCGCGCAACCATGGGCGCGGCGGAAGCTGGCCTGCGCACAGCCAACATTTCCAAGGTTTTCCCAACCCGTTCGCACACTGTTGCGGCGCAAGGCGGGATCGCCGCATCGCTGGGCAACAACACGCCGGATCACTGGTCATGGCATATGTATGACACGGTGAAGGGAGCCGATTGGCTGGGCGATCAAGACGCGATTGAATATCTCGCGCGTGAAGCACCAGCGGCTGTCTATGAGCTAGAGCATGCAGGTGTTCCGTTCTCTCGCAATGAAGACGGCACGATTTATCAGCGTCCCTTTGGCGGCCACATGCAGAATATGGGCGATGGCCCGCCGGTTCAGCGGACCTGCGCCGCGGCAGACCGTACCGGTCACGCCATGCTGCACGCGCTCTATCAGCAGAGCCTGAAGTATGACGCGGACTTCTTCATTGAGTATTTCGCGCTCGACCTGATCATGACGGGCGAGGACGGCGATCGCAAATGCGTCGGCGTGATTGCTCAGTGCCTTGATGATGGCACCATTCACCGGTTCCGCGCGCAGAACGTTGTGCTGGCAACAGGCGGTTATGGCCGCTGCTATTACACGGCGACCTCTGCGCACACTTGCACCGGCGATGGCGGCGGCATGGTCTTGCGCGCTGGCCTGCCATTGCAGGACATGGAGTTTGTTCAATTCCACCCGACCGGGATTTACGGCGCGGGCGTCCTAATCACCGAAGGCGCACGGGGTGAGGGCGGATACCTCACCAATAGCGAGGGCGAACGCTTCATGGAGCGCTACGCTCCGTCGGCCAAAGACCTAGCATCGCGCGATGTTGTCAGCCGCTCTATGGCGCTGGAAATGCGCGAAGGGCGCGGGCACGGCGCAGATGGCGATCACATTCACCTGCACCTCGATCACATTGATCCTAAGGTCTTGGCTGAACGCCTGCCGGGCATCACCGAAAGCGGCAAAATTTTCGCTGGCGTGGACCTGACCAAGCAAGCTCTGCCAGTGACCCCGACCGTGCACTATAATATGGGCGGCATCCCTTGTAATTATCATGGCGAAGTTGTGACCATCGGCCCGGATGGCAATCCGGATCACGTGGTCCCCGGCCTGTTCGCCGTAGGTGAGGCGGCCTGTGTGTCTGTCCACGGTGCAAACCGTCTGGGTTCAAACTCGCTGATCGATCTCGTGGTGTTTGGCCGCGCGACCGGCCACCGTCTGCGCGACATTACAAAGGCGGGCGCGAGCCAACCAGAACTGCCTGCGGATAGCGCCGAGCTGGCGCTCAGTCGAGCTTGACCATTTCCGCTTTGCGCAGGGCGGTTCACCAACCGCGCAAATCCGCAGCGAAATGCAAAAAGGCATGCAGAAACACGCCGCTGTGTTCCGCGACAGCGCGCTGCTCGAAGAGGGCGTCAAAATCCTCGCCGAGCAGAACAAGCGCATGGAGGACATTCACGTGTCCGACCAATCGCTCGTCTGGAACAGCGACCTGATCGAGACGCTGGAGCTCGACAACCTGATGTCTCAGGCAAATGTGACCATGGCGAGCGCGGCGAACCGCAAAGAAAGCCGCGGGGCGCACAGCCACGAGGATTTCCCGGATCGCAACGACAAAGAGTGGATGAAGCACACTATCACCTGGTTTGATGGCTGGGGCGGCGGCGCCAAGGGTAGCGGCAAAGGTGATATGAAGATCGATTATCGCCCCGTGCACGAATACACACTGACCGACGACGCGACCTACATTGAGCCGAAGGCGCGGGTTTATTGAGCCTGGCCATCTATCTGGTTGGGGGATTTCTGCTAGGTGGGATCGTCGGTTATGTGGTGGGTGGCAACAAACACGGTTGTTTGATTGCGTGTGTCGTGCCGCTTACATTCTTTGTGGTTGGAAACATCGAATTTGCGATGATTGACCCTGATTTGCTCAACTCCACCGCCTCGCTGGCGATTTTTTTCTACACAGCCTATGCCTGTGTGACAGGAGCGGTCGGATATGTTCTTGGTCAGTGGTTTCGTGCAAAACGCTCCTAAGATCCCAAAGTACCGTTTGTCCTGAGCTTGTCGAAGGACGTGCCGCATGCACCACGCTATTCGCAAAAGCGCCCTGAGCCTCTTTTTTTGTCCAAGATTGATCGGTCTAAAGGCGTTTATTCTCTGTTGCACGTCCTTCGACAAGCTCAGGACGAACGGATTTCTGTTTGAACCGTTTGGGTCATTTTGAAAGATACCGGACTACGGGTCTCGAAGTATGCGGCCTTCAGGCTTGACGCTATCCGTCGCTCCGCACACCATAAGCCTCGTATGAAACGGGGCGCATCTTTTCAGAATCGCGGTCGCGGCGCTCGCGATGGTGGTCGCTGGGCCAGCCTACACGCAGAGCAATTCGGACAGCGCCAGCAATCCCAATCAGCCGCCGCCGCACACCAAGCCGTGGCCCAATTTCGCCACCGGCACCAATCCGGCCGCGATCAAGAATAGCCTGCTGGAATCGCCAGAGTTTGAGCGCGAAAGCTCGCCTGCGGTTTTGCTGCGCGAGCGGCGCAAGCTGGATGCGGCGTTCCGCGCGCTTCAGCCCAATCGCCCTGGCACGGTTGATGCCTATGTGCTGACCGTGGCGCTGGATAGCGATCCTGTGTTTGCCCGCGAAGCGCGCGAGGCGGCCAAAGTGCTGTCGCGGCGCTATGGCGCGGCGGGACGCACAATCACTTTGGCCGGGCCAGATGGGACGAGCAATGAGCTACCCAAAGGCTCGATCAGCGCGTTTCTCTCGACCCTTGCCCAAATTGCTGAGGTTATGGACACCAGTGAAGATGCCCTTGTGCTCTACACGACCAGCCACGGGCTGACGCATGGGCTCGCCTATCATTACGGGGACAGCGGATACGGTGTGCTGTCGCCTGATCATTTTAAGGCGGCGCTGGAGGAGCTTGGGATTGAGCGGCGCATCCTTATTATCAGCGCGTGTTATGCGGGCGTGTTCGTGCCAAAGCTCGCGAGTGAGAACACCGCGATCCTGACGGCGGCGGCGGATAATCGCACATCGTTTGGTTGCCGCGCGGACAATGACTGGACATTCTTTGGCGATGCGCTGATCAACAATGCGCTGCGCAAACCGCAATCTTTGGCCGACGCGTCGAAAGAGGCGAACCGCTCAATCGCGGGATGGGAGGCGAAGGCGCGTGTGCTTGCTTCGTTGCCGCAGACGCAGATTGGCGCAGGTGTGGCAGAGTGGATGCCAGCGCTGCGGGCCCGTACTCCTCAAATCGCGGGCGCTCCAGTTGGACGTCCAGCGATCAGCACTTTGGGCCCGGTCGAGGCTAGTCAGCCTGCTCCTCGCCCTCGCTAGGCGCGCGGCGCGCTTCAACGATAGTGACAGGTTCGGCCAGCATTTGGCCCTTCATCCAGCCTTCGCCTTTCGCCGGATCGATTGGGGCGGCATGGATCGCCTCCACCACGTGCATCCCATCGGTGACATAGCCAAACACCGCATAGCCATTGCGCCAGACCGGATCATCTGACGTAGGGTTTGCATCGAGCCCGGTTTGATCACCGAGCATGATCGAGAAATCGCCATTGGCGGTGCCAGGTTCGCCCATAGCCATCGACAAAGCGCCGCGCGTATGACTGAGCCCCGTGACCGTGGTCGGCTCGTGCTTGATGCCGTCCAGCACTCGCTTCGGATCCCATTGGGTGCCGCCCTGGATCAGGCCATTCGGCTGTTTGCCCCAATCGAGCGGCATGGCGCGGTAGAAGACAGTGCCGTCAAAGCGGTCCTCATCAACATAGCGCAGGAAATTTGCCGCAGTGATCGGCGCGCGCTCTGTTTCCAGCGCGATGGTGATCTCGCCCATCTGCGTTTCCAGCACCACGCTGACCGTCTCAAACTGAGGCTCGGGCTCGGGCTCGGGCGCGATGAGCGAGTCTCCCGCTTCCTGAGCGTGTGCACCCACGGTTATGAGCATTGCGGCTGAGGCGAATAGAGATTTCATCCATGTCATTCGTCGGAGGATATCGCAGTCTGATCGAAGGGCAAGGGGCTGAATGCGATGTTCATCCAGCCTTCATGTTTACAAACGTAATCGCTAAGACTACAGACGTAATCGAGAGCAGGAGGCTCACGTGACGCAGTCCGAAAATGGCAAATCCGCCGCAAATTCAAAGCCTGAGCGGATCAGCGATGCTGAACACGCCGTGATGGAGGCCTTGTGGGAAGGTGGCACATTGAGCGCCGCTGATGTGTGTGACGCGGTGTGCGAACCACGCGGATGGAGCCTCGCTACGGTCAAAACTCTGCTCTCTCGCTTGGTTAGCAAGAATGCCATCGCGGCGCAGCCAGACGGTCGCCGCTTTCTCTACAGCCCGCTGATCGCACGGTCCGATTATGTAGGCGGAGAATCCCGCCGCCTGGTCGACCGCCTGTTTGGCGGCAGTGCGTCCTCTTTGTTTGCGCATTTGGCGGAGCAAGAGGCGCTGAGCGAGGAAGACCTCGCCGACATTGAAGCTCTGCTCAAGGAGTTGAAACCATGATGGACTGGCTACTTGATACTCTGTTGTGGACCGCCGGATTAATCGCGCTGGTCCTGCTTATTCGCCGCCCGGTCGCCCGCTGGTTCGGGCCGCAGATTGCCTATGCCCTATGGGCGATCCCGGCTCTGCGCTTGCTGATGCCCCCAGTGGAGCTGCCCGCATGGCTTAACCCAGCACCGCAGGAGGCTGCACCTGCTGCGACCTTTGCAGAATCCGGCTCGACCGAGGCGGCTTCTGGCGATTTCCTATTCACGATTGTCCAACCCCAAGCTCCTGCTGCGACTCTGGGGCGGTTGGACGCGGCGCCCGGCTTGCTAATGCCGACAACCCCGATGCCGATCCTCGAGATTGGCATTTCGGTATGGCTGGTTGGCGCCGCCCTTTTTCTTTGGCTGCGCTTTGCGGCGTACTTCCGCTTGCGGCGCGAGCTGTTGGAGGATGCGCGCGAAGTGGGCCGCTATGGCCGTGTGCGCTTGCTTGAAACCTCTGGCACCAGCACGCCGCTCGCCTTTGGCGTGGTCGATCCGGTGGTGGCGCTGCCGCATGGCTTTATGGCGCAGGCGGATATCACCGCGCGCAATCTGGCGCTGGCGCATGAACTCTCGCACCATTCCGCGCGCGATTTGCTCGCCAATATGATTGTTCAACCCTTGTTCGCTCTGCACTGGTTTAACCCGCTTGGCCGTTATGGCTGGCTGGCGATGCGGCGCGATCAAGAGGCGGCCTGTGATGCCCGGGTGATGGCTGAAAAAGCCCCTGAAGAGCGTGCAGTCTATGCCAGCCTAATTACCACTTTCGCAGCAGGGCCCAAGTTTGCATTGGCCGCGCCTATGGCGTGTCCGGTGCTGGGTGAGAAGTCGATTATCCACCGTCTAAGGAGCCTGAAAATGTCCAATATGTCCTCGCGCCGCCGCATCGCCGGCCGCGTAATGGTGGGGGCCGCCGTGCTCGCGCTGCCGCTAACCGCATCGATATCCTATGCGGAAGGCACCGTGCCCACCGCGCCGCCAGCTCCGCTTGCGCTGGGTGCCCCATTGCCGCCAGCGCCTCCTGCACCGCCAGTCCCACCTGCTGTGTTGCAAGCGGCCGCTATCGAGGCGATCGATCCAGGCGCGAGCGAGGAACAGCGTGAGGCGATCGAAGAAGAGATCGAACTGGAGGAAGAGCGGTTTGAGGCTGATGTCGAACGCGCTGAGGAACGGGCCGAACGCGCTGAAGAGCGTATGGAACGGGCCCGTGAACGCGCCCACGAGCGTGCTGAGCGCAGCCGTGAGCGTGCACGGCGCGGCCAAACGCGCAGCATCCAAATCCGCCGCAGTGTCGAAACCAATGGGCGCCTCAGCGATGAAGAGGTTGAAGAGATCATGGTTGATGTCCGCCTTGGTCTCGCAGAAGCCGACGCTGCGATTGCCGAAGCGCATCGCGAGATCAAACTGGCTCACATCGATATCAAAGACGCGACTACCAAGGTGAAAATGAAATGCCGCTCTGGCCAGGATGAGCCCGCTGAGGTCGTTGAGCACGGCAATGGCCGAACAACGGTCTACCTCTGCCAAGCCAAAGTGATGGCAAAAGCGCTCGAAGGGCTGCGTGAGGCGCGCGAGGCGCTGGCAGATAATGCGGAGATCCAAGGTAATCTGCGCAGCCAACTGCTTGAGACTTTGGACGAGCAAATCCGTGATTGGGAACGCACCAACCAAAGCTGAGCCACTCAACTGAACGCTAGGCCAACGGCCCGGACGAAATCTGAAACAAAAGAACGGCGGGCGCTTATTTCGGGCGTTCGCCGTTTCCTTTCAGTCGGTTCATATGCAATTCAGTTCATCGCTCCCATTGCACGTTTCATCGCGCGATAGGAGGGCGAGATATGGCGAAAGAACGATCCCCAGGACTGAAATTACTCTTCGCGGCCATTATCGGTATGGCGCTGACCATACCCTTATTGGCTGTCTATGCACTGGTCTATGACCGGGAAAATCAAGCGGACATCGCGCAAAGATCTATCACCGAAGGCTGGGCAGGGGCGCAAGTGCTCGCCGGGCCGGTGCTGGTAGTGCCCTATAATGAGGAACGCGTCACCAGCGAGGTTGTGAACGACCGCACTGTTTCGCGTACCATCACCGTTCGCGAGCTGCTGTATATCTCTCCAGAGAAGCAAGACATCGCCACTGTGATCAATCCCGAGATTAAAGCTCGCGGATCGATCCACAAATCGGTGATCTACGATGTCGCGCTGTCAGGAACAGCAGCCTTTGCTTTGCCCAGCGACCTTGATCGGTTCGGCGTTGAGCCAGAGCAATTGCTGCTGGACGAGGCGGAAATTCGTTTCCCCATCTCTGATCCGCGCGGTATTCAAACCGATGCTGAGTTCAGTATCGATGGCGAAGCGATTGCCCTGCGCCCAGGCCTTGGTACGGGAAGCAATGGCAGCGGTATGCACGCATTCCTCGATTGGACCGGCAGCCAGCCTTTAGCCGTAGAATTCAATTACAAGCTGCGCGGCAGCAGCGCGATCAGCATGGTCCCGCAGGGTAAGGAAACCAATTGGTCGGTCGAATCGGAATGGCCGCACCCAAGCTTCACCGGAAGCTTCCTGCCCGGTGATGAAACGGTCGAGATCAGCGATGCGGGCTTTAAGGCCAGCTGGTCGATCTCGAACCTGGCGCTTGGGCAGACCTTGGTGCGCAACACCGAGGCACAGCTGCCGCAGCTCAATCCGGGTGACCGCTTCTCAGCATACTCGAACGATGGCAGCGACGTGAGCATCGCAACAATCCGCTTGGTTGAGCCGGTTGACCTTTACAGCCGCGTCAATCGCTCGGTGAAATATGGCTTCCTGTTCATCGGCTTCACGTTCCTCGCCTTCCTGATGTTTGACATCGTCGGTGGCGCGCGCGTGGCGGCGGCGGAATATCTGCTGAGCGGGGCAGGGCTTGTCCTGTTCTTCGTAATGTTGCTGGCCTTTTCCGAGATGCTCGGCTTCATGATCGCTTATCTGATCGCGAGCGCTGCAACCATCGGTTTGCTGTCGGCTTATAGTGCGGCAATCCTGGGCAGTTGGAAACGAGCGAGGGTCATCGCGGCTCTGCTGGTTGCGCTCTATGCGGGCCTCTATGTCCTGCTGAACCTCGAAGAATGGTCACTGGTGATCGGATCAGTGCTGCTGTTTGTTGCACTGGCAGGCATGATGTACGCGACCCGTCAGATCGATTGGTCCTCCGCGGTCAAGTCTGACGATCCGGCCCCTGCCGTCTCGGCGGAGAGCGCAGCGACCTAAGTCGCAAGCCTCTCTGACGGCAAACATTTCCGGGCCGGAACGGGTAAAACCGCTCCGGCCCCGATTGTTATTGGGAGCTATGAAAAGCTTTGCTCAGCCAAAGTCGAAATAGACATTGCAGACATCGCTATCGGCGCTGTCGAGACCGCGGCGCAAGGCCTCCATGCGTTGCTGGCTGGTGCCGTGGGTGAAACCCTCCGGATTGATCCGTTGACCGGCATTGCGCTGCAACGTGTCATCGCCGATCGAGGCGGCTGCGCGCATGCCTTCTTCCAGATCACCACGCTCGATCAATTGGCGGTTTTTGCCCGCCCAGACCCCGGCGTAGCAATCGGCCTGCAATTCCATGCGAACCTGCAATTGGTTGCGATTGCGCGGGTTTTGCTGCTGCGCGCTGCGCACTTGGCCAGCGATACCGGTGAGATTCTGGATGTGGTGGCCATATTCGTGCGCAATTACATAGAGGCGCGCGAAATCTCCGCCCGTGCCGGACATGCGGGCGAGCTGATCGTAGAAACTTGTGTCGATGTAGATGCCCATATCGGCCGGGCAATAGAATGGGCCCGAAGCGGAACTGGCGCTGCCGCAGCCGCTCGTATTCACGCGGCCGGTCTGAAACAGATCTAGGAACGGCTGCTGAAATTCGATGCCCGCGCGGGCAAACTCGGGTTCCCACGTCTCATTCAGGGATGTGAGTGCGGCGCAGGCTTCGGTTGCATATTGGCTGCTGGAGCAGATTTCCTGCTCGCTGCGCTGACCGGCTTGCGTTTGCGGCTGCGGGCTTTGTTGCTGCACGCCTTCGACCACGCCCAGCATCTGCCCCGGATCAACGCCAAACACGAGCGCACCGATCGCGACGATAACAATCGTGCCGCAGCCCATGCCGCCAGCCCGTCCGCCTGGCATTCTGCGCCCGCCACCATTGCTGGAGCGGACTTTGATCTTAGATGTGTCGAACGGATTGAGCCGCATTATGTTTTCCCTCCCTGGCCCAGATCGCGCGATCCCGCTGCGCCTGGACTGCATTTCGCACATTGCTGCGCTTCGGCCTGCATAAATGCTGGACAGGGCTGCCTGCAATGGCAAAAGCCTGAGTGGACACAAAACTGCAGGAGTTACCGATGTTCCTCAAGGGCAAATGCGCGCTGATCACGGGATCAACCTCCGGGATTGGCTTGGCCGTCGCCCGCGCGCTTCATGCAGAGGGTGCGGACGTGATCCTCAATGGCTTTGGCGACGAGGCAGATATTACTGCGCTACGCGAGGAACTCAGCGCGGACTATAGTGGCGCAAATCTGCTCGATGCCAGCGCGATTGAGGCCATGATGGCTGAGGCAGGCACCGTTGATATTCTGGTCAACAATGCCGGGATGCAGCACGTGGCGCCGGTCGATGAATTCCCAACCGAAAAATGGGATCAGGTGATCGGGCTCAATCTTACGGCCCCGTTTCACACCACGCGGCTTGCCGTGCCGGGCATGAAAGAGCGTGGATGGGGCCGGATTATCAACACCGCGAGCGCGCATTCACTCACCGCGTCGCCGTTCAAGAGCGCTTATAACGCCAGCAAGCATGGCATCGCCGGCTTTACCAAGACGGTCGCGTTGGAGCTGGCGCAGACCGGGGTGACCGCCAATTGCATTAGTCCTGGCTATGTCTGGACGCCGCTGATCGAGGGGCAGATCCCCGACACGATGAAAGCGCGCGGGTTGACCCGGGATGAGGTGATCAATGACGTCCTGCTCGCAAAGCAACCGACGAAGAAATTCGTACAACCGGCAGAAATTGGCGCGCTTGCGGTCTTCCTTTGCCGGGAAGAAGCGGGCAATGTGACCGGAGCCAATTGGAGCATAGACGGAGGCTGGACCGCCGAGTGAGCAAAGCAGGGGCGCAAACAGGGGCGAGGCTGGCAGGCCTTGCAAGAGCATGCGTGGTGGCTGCCCTCGGGCTGGCGATCAGCGCCTGTGTCGGCTCGCCCGTGGCCAGCGTTTCCAAGGCGGAGCGGGCGCAAATCGCCGCCAGCATGACGCGCGATATCAATGTGCTCGCCAGCGACACTTACGGCGGGCGCAAGCCGGGGACCGATGGACAGGTCCTGACAGTCAATTACATCATCGACCGGTTTCAGAATGTCGGCCTGGAATCGGGCACCAATGATCCCGGCAATCCCTGGCGCGCTCCTGTTCGCTTGATCAGCACGCAGCCGAGCGAAAGCTCAGTCACTTTGAGCTTCGGAGCTCGTGACGTGGAACTGCCCGCGGAGGTTGCTGCCGCCTACACCACCCGGCAATTGGCCCTGGTCGAGGGTGCGGACGTGGTCTTCGTTGGCCGAGAGGCAACGCGCGTTCCGACTGAGCGGGTTTCAGGCAAAGTCGTCTTGATGTTGGATGAGGACGGGGTGAGCGATGCGCGCCGCGAGATCCTGTTCGCAAAAGGGCCCGTCGCAATCATCACTGTGATGCAGGATACCAAATCGATTGCGGATCAACGCTTCGTCAGCGAGCGCGAGCGGTTTATCCTCGCAAGCCGGGAAGGACAGGAATTGCGCGCTTTCATCACCAATTCTGTGATGCTGAGCGTGCTGGGAGAAGACCGCTGGGACGAACTGCTGCAGGCTTCTGACGAAGACGACTTCGAGGCGATCGATCTCACCATGGCGGCCACGATTGAGGCCAAGTCAAAGCGGCGCGAGTTTAATTCGTTCAACGTTATTGGGCGTTTAGCGGGCACACAACCGGCAGAAGGCGCGGTGCTGCTCCTCGCACATTGGGATCACCTCGGCACCTGCGGCACGGAGGCCGATCAGGACAAAATCTGCAACGGAGCGATTGATAACGCCAGCGGGATTGCTCTGATTATCGAGCTGGCGCGCCGTCTCAAAGAGGCAGGCCCCCACGACCGCGATATTTATGTGATGGCGACCACGGCAGAGGAAGCAGGCCTTCTCGGCATCCGCGCCTTTACAGAGCAGCCCTCCATCCCGCTCGACAGCATTGTCGCCGCTTTCAATTTCGACAGTGTCGCACTCGCGCCGCAAGGCAGCCCGGTTGGCTTCATTGGGGAAGGGCGCACCGTGCTCGATGAGGTTGTGATGGATGTGCTCAATGATGCCCGCCGAAAGCTGGGCAGCCGTGAGACGGCCGAGAGCTTTATCCAACGCCAAGACGCCTGGGTCCTGCTGCAAGAGAACGTGCCCGCGCTGGTGCTGTCGACCACCTTCGGCTCGGAAATCACGCTGGGGCCTTATCTTGAGGCCGATTACCACCGCGTCTCAGACGACATCGACAAAATTGAGCTCGGCGGGGCGATTGACGACCTGCTGTTGCACGAAGAACTGGTCAAAAGACTGGCCGATACCGAGGTTTATCCCACACCTTAAGCAACAAGCTGAGGATTAAGGGCGCTTTTCGCACCTGCACACCCTAGCGGATCGGGTGAAGTGCGGTTACATGGGCCGCCACATCAATCATGCTATGACTTAGAAAGTGGCACTTATGGACATCCCACTTGGCCTTACATTCGACGACGTATTGCTGCGTCCGGCCGAAAGCGATGTGCTGCCCTCGATGGCGAACACGCAAACACAATTGACGCGCGGCATTGCGCTCAACATTCCTATTCTTTCCGCTGCGATGGACACCGTGACCGAGGCGGATATGGCAATTGCCATGGCGCAAATGGGCGGGATAGGTGTGCTGCACCGCAATCTGGAATTGCCCGATCAATGCGCGGCTGTTCGAGCGGTAAAACGCTATGAAAGCGGCATGGTCGTTAATCCGATCACCATTGGCCCAGACGCAACGCTGGGCGATGCGCAGGCCTTGATGAATCTGCACAAGATCAGCGGCATTCCCGTGACGGACGCTTCGGGCAAGCTCGTCGGCATCGTCACCAACCGTGATGTGCGCTTTGCGGAAAACCCCGCTCAGCCTGTGCGTGAGTTGATGACGACAGAGAATTTGGCCACCGTTCCGCTTGGCACTGGTCAAGAAGACGCACGCCGTCTGCTCCACGCGCGCCGGATTGAAAAGCTGCTGGTGGTCGATGATGACTACCGCTGTATTGGCCTGATCACGGTCAAAGACATTGAAAAGGCCGTCAATTACCCTGACGCGACCAAGGACGAAGCCGGACGCCTGCGTGTGGCCGCCGCCACCACGGTGGGCGACAACGGTTTTGAGCGCACCGAGGCTCTGATCGACGCCGAGGTTGATGTGGTAATCATAGACACTGCGCATGGGCACAACAAGGATGTGGCCCGCGCGGTTGAGCGCGCCAAGGCGCTGTCCAGCACGGTTCAAGTCGTCGCCGGTAATGTCGCCACGGCTGAGGCGACCCGTGCGCTGATCGATGCGGGCGCGGATGCGGTGAAAGTCGGCATTGGTCCGGGATCGATCTGCACCACTCGCGTTGTTGCCGGTGTCGGCGTTCCTCAGCTTTCCGCCATTATGGATAGCGCTGCAGAAGCGGCGAAATCTGGCGTACCGGTGATCGCCGATGGCGGCCTGCGGACCAGCGGCGATGCGGCCAAAGCGCTCGCGGCGGGTGCCTCCACGGTGATGGTCGGCTCTATGCTGGCCGGTACAGCGGAAAGCCCGGGCGAGGTGTTCCTTTATCAAGGGCGCAGCTACAAATCATACCGCGGCATGGGCTCTGTCGGCGCGATGGCACGCGGCAGCGCAGACCGGTACTTCCAGCAAGACGTCTCTGCGATGAAGCTGGTGCCAGAGGGGATCGAAGGCCAAGTGCCGTTCAAAGGCCCTGCGGCCGATGTGGTCCACCAATTGGTTGGCGGCATTAAGGCGGCTATGGGCTACACCGGTTCTGCCACCATTCCTGATCTGCGTGAGCGAGGCAAATTCGTCCGCATCACCAATGCTGGTCTTTCTGAAAGCCACGTCCACGATGTGGCGATCACCCGCGAAGCCCCCAATTATCCAACGCGATAGGAACCTAAAATGAGGCTCGGCAGCACGCGTTCAAGCAGCCATCGAACTGCTTGATACGATTATCGATTGTGCCCGGCGTAAGGCCGCCCCGGCAGACCGTTTAATCTCGGAATATTTCAAGGCGCGGCGCTATGCCGGGTCCAAGGATCGGCGGGCCATTCGCGAGCTGGTTTACCGGGCTATCCGCCTGTGCGGGCCGGTGCCCAAGAATGGGCGAGCGGCGATGCTTGCCTTGGGTCAGGAAGACCCCGCCATCCTCGAATTGTTTGATAGTTCCGATCATGGCCCGGCAAAGATCCGCGACGGGGAAAAATTCGCCAAGGCCGGTGTCGCGCCGGGATGGCTGATCGAACTACTCTCCCAAAGTGGGATTACCGGCGAGGCCGCCGAAGCGCTGCTCGGCCGCGCTCCGCTCGACATTCGAGTGAACTCGCTGAAGGCCGACCGTGCAACAATTGAGCTGCCCGAACCGAGTGAGAAGCTGGCTTCAGAACAAGGCCTGCGTTTTCCTTTCGGCACCCAGGTGGAGCAATGGCAGGCCTACCGCGACGGCCAGATCGAAGTGCAAGACCACGGCAGCCAGCTGGTGTGCGAAGCACTGGCGGCGAAACCCGGCGATACCGTAATCGACTTGTGCGCGGGCGCAGGCGGAAAAACGCTCGCTCTTGCGGCAAAGCTGGGCAATGCAGCCTCACTTGTCGCCTCCGACACGGATAAACGCAGGCTTGGCAATCTGGCCCCGCGCGCAGCCCGCACGGGGGCAGAGGTCGATCACATTGTCTTGCTCGATCCAGGTAAGGAAATGGAGGCCTTGGCCCAGTGGACCGCGAAGGCTGATCATGTGCTGGTTGATGCGCCTTGCTCTGGCAGTGGCACATGGCGGCGTAATCCCGAAAGCCGCTGGCGCTTGGACGAGGCTGAGCTCACGCGCCTGAATGAGCTGCAAGATCATGTGCTCAACATTGGTGCGCAGCTGGTTCGTCCGGGCGGTTCCATGGTGTTTGTCACCTGCTCGCTGCTCGATGCGGAGGGTCCGAACCGGATCAAAGCGTTCCTAGAGCGACACGAAGGGTGGACGGCAAAAACACCCGAGCTGGCGCTGGGCACACCGCGCGGTGATGGCCTGCGGCTCGACCCGTTCCAACACGGCACGGACGGATTTTTTGTCGCAAATCTGGAATATGCGTGTTAGCGATTGCCATATGGCTGAGCCCCAAACTTCCCGCTTAGCTTCCTTTAAGGAGACGCTCATGCGCTTTGCGCCCGCTGCCGCTGCACTATCGCTCGTTTTCACTGTCTCTGCGAGCGTCATCAGCGCGCAGGATTATGAGCCTGATGCCCGTGCAGCTGCGCTTGTGGCGCAGGGGCAAGCAGCGCTGAAAGCTGACGATCCGCAAGCGGCGATTGATGCTTACGAGGCCGCGCTGGCGGTTGATCCGGGTTATGTCGGCGTATTTATCGAGCTGGCAAATGTGGCCCGCTTCGAAGGTTTGCAAGGCAAAGCGATCCGTTATTACCGCGAGGCATTGGTGCGCGATCCCGGCAATTTTGCCGCGATGTCGGGGGAGGGCGAGGCGCTGGTAGAGAAGGGCGCTCTGGAGAAGGCGAAGCTCAACCTGGCGCAGCTGCGCAGCCTGTGCGGGGCGAATTGCCCAGAGACTTTGGCGCTGCAGACCAGCATCGCAACCGGCACGCAGGCCCGGCTTGCGGCGGAAACTGCTGCGGCTGAAGACGGCGTCGCGCAAAACTAATCAACATCAAGAGGAGGGGCTTAGCGATGCTGACGCTTCACCATCTCGAATATTCACAAAGTTTCCGCGTTCTGTGGCTGCTCGAAGAGCTCGGCGCGGAATATGAGCTCAAATCGTATAACCGCGATCGGGAGAGCAATCTGGCGCCGGATGACTACAAGGCTCTGTCGCCGCTTGGCACGGCACCGGTCATCACCGAGGGCGATCTTGTGCTCGCCGAGAGCAATGCGATCATCGATTACATCCTCGACAATCATCCAGACAGCCCGCTGCGCCCTGCGCCGGCCAGCCCGGACCGCGCGCGCCATCTGTTCTGGTTTCACGCCGCGCAGGGTTCACTGATGTCAACGCAGGGCATCAATATGGTTTTGGGCCTGCTCGAACAGCGCACGCCCGGCCCGATCAGCTGGCTGCTCAAGAAGATATTCGCGCAGGTGCGCACGATTTTTCTCAATCCCCGGCTAGAGGCGCTGTTCGACCTGATGGAGAAGGATCTTAGCGTTCAGCCTTTCTTCGGCGGAGCGAACCTGACAGCGGCGGACATCACGCTGATCTATCCGATGCTGGCCGCGCGGGACAAGGGTGTGTTCGCAGGCAAATACCCGCATGTTGAGCAATGGTTTGACCGGGTTGAGCAGATCCCGAGCTTTGTCGCCGCGCGCAAGCTCGATGATCGCCCGCACATCACATTCCGGTTCTGAACCCTCAGATCAGCGGCGTGAATTCCTCCACCAATGCGGCGTAAACATCGCGTTTGAATGATACGATCAGCTCGGGCAATTGCGCGGGCTCGATCCATTTGTAGGATTCAAATTCCGCCGGTTCGTGCGCGTTTAGATTGATATCCGCCTCGCTCCCCAAAAACCGGCCCAGGAACCAATGCTGTTCCTGCCCGCGATATTTGCCCTTCCACACCTTGCCGAGCAATTCAGGCGGCAGGTCATAGAGATGCGTGGTGGCCGAGCGCGCAATCACCTCGACCAGTGCGGCGCCAATGCCGGTTTCCTCCTCCAACTCGCGCAGGGCGGCCTGTTCCTCGTCCTCGCCCTTGTCGATCCCGCCCTGCGGCATTTGCCACGCGCCGAGAGTCTTGGGATCGCGGTTGGCATCAATCCGCTGGCCGACAAAGACATGGCCATCGGCATTCACCAGCATGAAGCCCGCACAGGGGCGATAGGGCAGATTGCTCATACGGAGGCTCCCGCGAGCATGTGTTTCATCGCGGCAATGATCCGCTCCAGATCGGCTTGAGCGCTGGGCACGGCCCCGCGCAGATTGGTGAAGGAATGCGTGACGCCTTTGACCTCAATCAGCATGTGGTCCGCACCTGCCTGTGACAGCGCCGCGCCATAATCCCGGCCAGAATTGCGGATGGGGTCGAGGCTGGCGGTGACCAGCACGGTTGGTGGGGCTGCGCTGTGATCGCCGAGAATTGGAAACGCGCGCGGGTCATTACGATCTGGCTGGTACTGCGCATCAAAGAACTCGACCGCCGCCTTGGTCAGCACATAGCCGGTCGCAAATTCATCAATGCTGGCTGAGCGCAAGGCATCGCTCGCGAGTGGGAAGATTGGCACCTGCATGACCACCGGAACATCGGCGGGGTTTCCGGCCAATTGCTGGCCTACAACGATTGTTGCGTTGCCTCCCGCGCTGTCACCAATCGTGACGAGACCGGTGGGCGTAAGACCTAGCTCTGATGGACCCGATGCGACCCAGCGCGTCGCTGCCTCACAATCCTCAATCGCGGCAGGGAAGGGGGCCTCTGGAGCGCATCGATAATCCACGGCCACCACTGGCAAATCCATCAGATGAGCGATTTCTGTGCAGAGATTGTGGTGTGTATCGAGATCGCCAATGACGTAGCCGCCACCGTGATAGAACATGATCACAGGCCCGGCCTCGCGTGTCTCCCGTGCATCATACAGCCGCAGGCCGATATCGCCCGCTGGTCCGGGGCAGCTCAGGTTCCGGATCACCGCCAGGTCGCGCGCTGGCCGATCCGCCATGGTGTGCAGCGCGCCGTATCCCGCGCGTGCTTCCTCGAGCGTCATATCGGCGATGGCTGGGCCATTGGCGGCGGCCAAGGCGTCCAGGAATGCCTTCATATCGGGGCGGATAAAGGGCGTGTTCTCACTCATTCTTACGTTTCTCTTTCAAAGCTTTGACGCGGCTATGCACCAAGCCTATCGCTTTTCAAATGGACAATCTCACACACAGCCTGGTCGGCGCATTGCTGGGCCAGGCGGGGCTTAAGAAGAAAACTGGCCTGGCAATGCCCGCGCTGATCATTGGGGCGAATTTGCCTGATGTGGATGCGGCGTGTTTCTTTTGGCTGGAGGGGCAAGAGCACCTTGGTTTCCGCCGCGGGATCACGCATGGCCCGCCCGCATTGGTGTTGCTGCCGCTAATACTGGCGGGGCTGCTTTGGGGGTTTGACCGCTGGCAGGAAAAACGGGGGAAGCGGCCAGAGGGCCGCCGCCCGGTCAGCTTCAAATGGCTTTTCCTGCTGAGTTTTATCGGATGCTTGACGCACCCAGCGCTCGATTGGCTGAATGTCTATGGCATCCGATTGCTTGAGCCGTTCTCATCCCAATGGTTCTATGGCGATACTTTGTTCATCATCGACGTATGGTTGTGGGCGCTGATGGGCTTTGCCACGTGGTTTTCATTGCGGCGCGAAAAGCGCGGTGGTGAGTGGGTGAAGCCTGCGCGCGTCGCGATAGCCGTGGCGCTGGCGTATGTTGGGATGAATGGGGCGATAAGTCTGCACCCTGGTGTGAGCACGATGGGCGGTAAGGTGATCGCCAGTCCGCTTCCGATTCAATCCTGGGAAAGAGAGGTTCTCGTGGAGGGTAAAGGAAACTTCTGGTTCATTCTGCAAAGCCCCCTGCCCAAAGATCGTAGTCAATCCCCACTAAAGCCCATTTCGGACAAGGTGTGTTCTTGGCCTAACTTGAGCAAACTTCGACAGACGAATTCAGAGTTGGATGCCTTTCTCTTTTGGTCACGTGCACCTTTCGCTGAGCGTGCCGAAGATGGTTCTGTGCTCCTGCGTGACGCGCGTTTCTACGATCCGCGTGCGAGAGACCGCTTCACTGTCGCATTGCCAGATGTGAAATGTCAGGAGCTTCCAAAAGAAACTTAAGTCTTCAAAGTCATCCTGAACTCGTTTCAGGATAACCGGCAGTCCCTGGAAAAAATCGAGACTTTACGGTGTTATGCTGAAACAAGTTCAGCATGACGACGTTGGTAATTCACAACCGTACAGGCTGAGCCCGTCGAAGCCCTGTCCTTCCTGTAAGAACAACGGACGTGAAGAAACGCAGCCCTTCGACAAGCTCAGGGCGAACGGAGGTAGTTGGTGAGTTCCCCACAAATCGTCTGGCTAAGGCGCGATCTGCGTATGGCCGACAATCCCGCTCTGTACGCAGCGGCGCAGCAAGGCCTCGTCATCGCCGTCTATGTGCTCGATGATGATTGCGCGAAGGGTCATGCCTACGGCGGGGCATCGCGTTGGTGGCTGCATCACTCGCTGGAGAGTCTTTCCAAATCTCTTGGGTCCCGCAATGCGCGGCTGATCCTGAGGCACGGCGATGCGGTGGAGGAGCTTGCTAAGCTGGCCGAGGAAACTGGCGCTGAGACTGTCCATGCCAATCGCCATTACGAGCCGTGGTGGCGCAAAGCGCAGGGCGCGCTCGCTGAGAAGCTCGACCTCCAACTGTATGATGGCAATTATTTGATGCCACCCGGTTCGATCACGACCGGCTCTGGCACGCAGTACAAGATTTACACCCCGTTTTCCAAAGCGAGCCTGTCGCAATTCCCACCGCGCGACGCTTTGCCCGAGCCAGAGACCCTATCTTCGCCAGATGAATGGCCCGCCAGCGATACGCTCAAAGATTGGCAGCTGCTGCCGACCAAGCCCGATTGGGCGGGCGGTATGCGCGCGTTTTGGGAGGTCGGCGAGGCCGCCGCGCATGAGCGGCTCGCATGGTGGGAAAACCACGTCGAGGATTACGACGAAGCTCGCAATCTCCCTTCGGTAGAGAAGACATCGCAGCTGTCCCCGCATTTGCACTTTGGAGAGATATCTCCGGTGCAGATCTGGCATGCGCTAAAGCACAAGCGCTCCGACGGGTGGCGAACCTATGAGAAAGAGCTGATCTGGCGCGACTATGCGCAAAACGCGATCGCGCAATTCCCCGCCTATGCCAGCACGAATTACCGCGAGGATTATGACAAGCTGAAATGGCGCGATCCGCATTCTGACAAGGCCGCTGCGCGCGATCTCAAAGCCTGGCAGCAGGGCAAGACCGGCTATCCGATCGTCGATGCCGGAATGCGGCAATTGTATCAGACCGGATGGATGCACAACCGAGTGCGGATGATCACGGCAAGCTTCCTGATCAAGCATCTGCTTATCGATTGGCGTGAGGGCGAGAAGTGGTTCTGGGATACGCTGGTTGATGCCGATTACGCATCTAACGCTACCAATTGGCAATGGACCGCCGGGACGGGCGTCGATTCCAACATGTTCGTGCGGATCATGGCGCCGCTCAGCCAGTCGGAGAAGTTCGACAGCGCGGCGTATATTCGCGAATATGTGCCCGAGCTGGTCGATCTGAGCGAGCCCTACATCCATGACCCGGAAGAGCATGGCTGCCTGCCCAAAGCGTACCCCGCGAAAATCATCGGCCATAAGGAAGCGCGCGAGCGGGCGTTGTCGGCGTATAAGGCTATGAAGGGCGAATAGCGAAACGCGCCGTCTCATTCGCACCCTTGTCCTTGACGGTGTCATCCTACTAAGGTTGCGGTTCAAAACCAGATTGAGGGCAGGCGCACATGACGATCACCAAGACATTACTCAGCGGGATCGCCGCGCTTGCGATTGCGGGATGTTCGGCGAGTTATAGCGGCCCGGTGGAGACCACCGCAGCGGCTACCGAGCCAGTGCAATTGGTCACTCCGCCCGCGCGTGATCCATCGGAACTGCAAGTGCTGTTTTGGGACAATGAAACCCGCACTGCGCGCTTCCGCGATATGGAAAGCTGGTTTGCAGGACACGAAGTGCCTGCCTCCGCCAATCCGCGCGAGCTACCTGAGGGAGCGCCTCTACCCTCTGAGCTCCAGGCTGAAATTCGAGAAGCGATGGTGCAATCGGGCGCTTCCGGCGTGATGGTCATCAAGAATGGGACAGCACGCTTTGAGGGCTACAGCCTTGGGCTGGGAGCGGAGGATCGCTGGACCAGCTTCTCAGTTGCAAAGAGTTTCACCTCGACCCTGCTCGGCGCAGCCATTGCCGATGGGTTTATTGGCAGTTTGGATGACCCAATCACCCAATACGTGCCAGAGCTGGCGGGCTCTTCCTACGACGGCGTGACGGTGAAGCAGCTCGCGACCATGACCAGCGGCGTCGCATGGAACGAAAGCTACACCGATCCGAGCAGCGACGTGGCGCAGATGAACCGTTTCGTGCTTGAATACGGCGCAGACGCGATCGTTGCTCAGATGAAGGAGCTGGGCCGCGCGGCAGAGCCAGGCGAGAAATGGAATTACAGCACGGGCGAGACGAACCTGATCGGCATGGTGGTCGAGAATGCTATCGGGCTGCCGCTTGCCGAATATGCGCAAACCAAGATCGTCGAACCCGCTGGGTTTGAAGGCGGCTTGTTCTGGATGACAGACCCGCGCGGCGGCAACATTGGCGGATGCTGCCTCTCGCTGCGCCTGCGCGATTATGCCCGGATGGGTCAGTTTGTGCTTGATGGCGGAGAGGGTGTGGTGCCGGAAGGCTGGTTCGGAGAGGCCGGCGCGGCTCAGGTCGATTTTGGAAACGGCGGCTTTGGCTATGGTTACCAATGGTGGACCTATCCCGGCGGGAATTACGGGGCTCAAGGCATTTTCGGGCAATCCATAACGATTGTGCCAGAAGAACAGCTGGTGCTGGCAGTGGTGAGCAATTGGCCAACAGCAACCAGCGGTGAATACCGCGCCAAATGGGGCGGCATCGCAGCCAAGATTGCAGCAATTGATTGAGCGCTTGGCGCCGAGATTAGCGGCGGTAGACGCCAGTCTCGCTATAGCGTTGCAGAATGTTGTCATGCACGATCGGGCTGAGCAGCTCGTTAAACGCGCAGCCGACGACACAATTGTCCCACCACACGACTTCGCATTGCAGCGATTCGAGGCCGGGCAGGGTCAGCCAGCACATTTGGCCTTCGTGCATGCGATTGATCGACGCGGCGGAAAAGCCAGAGATCGACAGATCATGGACGACAGATTGAAACGCACGGCCACCCGACGCCCGCAAAGTTGCAGGAATCGTGAGCTTTGTGCGCGGTGAGCAGCGATCTTCTTGCGCTGCCAATGTGTAACGGTCGTGTTCGGTCTGCATAGGATGCGTACCCTTATTTCCAATCAGCTTGTGGTCTCTTGCCGGTCGGTCTTGCTGGGCAAATTCACCGCCTAACGTTAAGGGCGCGTTGCCAAACATGGTTACCAGATATCTACCAGAGGGGCGATGCGAGCGTTGCGGGCGCACGAGTGCCAGCGCGCGAAAACACGCTTATCAAACGATTTGAGGTGCTTGTGGGCGGTGTCGCCTAGTCCACGCGCTCGCGGTGGCCGGTCTCAAAGTCCTCGGCGAGCAGCGCCGTAATGCGGTCTGCAACGACCGTAGGCTCTTTCACTGTCTCAGGATTCTCGCCTGGATAGGCCCGCGCGCGCATTTCTGTGCGAGTCGCGCCGGGATCCAGGATAGCCACGCGGGTGTTGCACAGTTTCTCGACTTCCGCGCCGTAACTTAGCAGCAAATTGTCAAATGCCGCTTTGGTCGAGCCGTAAGCGCCCCAAAATGGGCGAGGGCCTGCACCAACGCTGCTCGTGAGCCCGATGACGCGGCCTGCCTGAGACTTTTTCAGCAGGTGGTCGAACGATGCGAGCAAGGCCTGCGTCGCGACGACATTGGTAACCAGCGCCTTGTTATAGAGCTTCGGATCAATCTGAGTGACTGGTGACAACTCTGGCAGATAGGCGGCTGAAATAATGAGATAATCGAGCGCATCCCAGCGTCCGCCAATGGCGCCGGCAAGCCGGGTGACAGCGTCTGGCTCAGTCAAATCAACAGGCGCAATGGTCGAGGTGCCGCCAGCATCGTGGATTGCGTCTTCGATCGCTTCGAGCGCCTTTACCTTGCGCGCGACCAGGATCACATGCGCGCCAGCCGCGGCCAGAGCCTGCGCCGTTGCCGCCCCAATACCCCGGCTAGCACCTGTGATAAGCGCGGTTTTACCGCTCAGCGGCTTGTCCTGTGTCATGTGGTTCTACGCCGCTTTGTGATCGGTGAATGGCAGTTGGGCTGGCTCATGCTCGCCCATATCAAGGTCGGTGAGCGTCGTCGGGTAGTCACCGGTGAAGCACGCATCGCAGAATTGTGGGCAGGCCTTGTCGCGTCCCTTGGCCCCCACCGCGCGGTACAGGCCGTCAATCGAGATAAAGGCGAGGCTATCAGCCTGGATGAACTCGCGCATCGGCTCCAGCTCCATGCGAGCTGCGAGCAATTTTGAGCGTTCCGGCGTGTCGACGCCGTAGAAACAGCTGTGCGCTGTCGGCGGGCTGGCAACGCGGAAATGCACTTCGCTTGCACCGGCTTCGCGCATCATCTCGACAATGCGCAGGCTGGTGGTGCCGCGCACGATAGAATCGTCGATCAGTACGATCTTCTTACCCTCGACCAGGCCGCGATTGGCGTTGTGCTTGCGCTTAACGCTCGCATGACGTGCCGTGTCGGATGGCTGAATAAAGGTGCGCCCGACATAGTGAGAGCGGATAATCCCGAGCTCAAACGGTAGGCCCGATGCCTGGGCATAGCCGATGGCTGCGGGAACGCCGCTGTCCGGTACGGGGATCACCAGATCGACATCGCAGGGCGATTCTTTGGCGAGTTCCGCGCCGATCGACTTGCGCGCCTCGTAGACACTGTGTCCAGCGAACGTGCTGTCTGGGCGGCTGAAATAGACATGCTCAAAGATGCACGGGCGCGGTTTGTGATCGCCAAACGGGCGGATCGGCTTGATCTCCCCGGAGAAATCGACCTGGATCATCTCGCCCGGCTCGACCTCGCGGATCAATTCCGCGCCAACCACGTCGAACGCCACGCTTTCGCTGGCAAAGACAACGGCGTCACCCATTTTGCCCATCACTAGCGGACGAATGCCCAGCGGATCGCGGCAGGCGATCATCCCTTCTGGGGTCATCACGATCAGAGCGTAGGCGCCCTCGACCAATCGCAAAGCGTCAATCAAGCGGTCCGCCACGGTCGGATAGCGCGAGGTTGCGACCAAGTGGATGATCACCTCGGTGTCGGAGGTCGATTGAAAGATCGATCCGCGTCCGACCAAATCCTTGCGCAGCGCCTGAGCGTTAGAAATATTGCCGTTATGCGCTACGGCGAAGCCGCCGCTGGCCAGTTCAGCATAGAGCGGCTGAACATTGCGCAGGCCTGCGCCGCCTGTAGTCGAATAGCGCACGTGACCCGCCGCCATTCCGCCCGGAAGCTCGTCAATCGCCTCTTGCGTGGAGAAATTTTCCGCAACATGCCCTTGGCCGCGCCGCGAGAAAAAGGTTTCGCCATCAAAGCTGGTGATGCCGACGGCCTCTTGCCCCCGGTGTTGCAGGGCGTGAAGACCAAGAGCCGTGGCCGCCGCAGCGTCAGTCGAATTGATCGCTCCGAAGATGCCGCACTCCTCGCGCAGGGTATCACCATCTTCATCGTGAAAGGGGTGCGTGAAATTCATCGCTGATCCTGCCTAAAGCGCCGCTGCTGGATGGGGGCCTCAATGACGATGTTACAGCTCAATTACAAGCGATAAGGCGGCGCGTTCACCGGCCTTTTTCACACAAGCGCGTGGCCGCCATACATTGCGCCGCCGCCCTGGCGCGCTTACAGGCTTGGTTAAGCCTCAATTGATCAGAGCTTTAATCACTTTGTTTCTTACGCCTTTTGAATGGATGATCGCCAAACGCTACCTCTTGCCGGGCAAGGGGGAGGCCTTCATTGCGCTCGTCGCCGGAATATCGGTCGGCGTGGTGATGCTGAGCGTGGCCATGCTGGTGGTCGTGATGAGCGTGATGAACGGGTTCCGCGCAGAATTGCTCGACAAGATCACCGGGCTGAATGGCCATGCGATTGTGCAGGCTTACAATGATGATCTGGGCGATTGGCAAAGCGTGCTGGAGGATGTGCGCGCGACACCGGGCGTGGTCGATGCCTCTCCACTGATTGAAAAACCGCTGATGGCTTCATTGAATGGCCGGGTGAACCTGATCTTTGTGCGCGGCAACACGGCCGAGGATATTGAGGGGCTGGCGGAAACCGTTGTCCAAGGCGACATCAGGGATTTGATCCCAGGTGAGCGCCGGATCGCGATCGGCTCACGCCTGGCGCAGAATATTGGCGCAGGCGTCGGTGACAGCCTGACGATTATCAATCCGCAAGGGCGCACGACGCCGTTTGGCACCTCAATCCGGCAAGTGGATTATGAGGTCGTCACGATCTTTGAGGCTGGCATTTACGACTACGACGAGACCTTTGTGATCATGCCCATCGCCAATGCTCAGCAATTGCTGCTGATGGGCGATAAGATCGGGATGATCGAGGTGACGGTGGAGGACCCAGACAAGGTCGGTCCAATCCTCGCCCCGGTTCAGGAAAAACTCGCTGGCCGGGCAGTCGTTTCAGACTGGCAGACGATAAATTCCGCCCTGTTTGAGGCTTTGCAGGTCGAACGCGTTGCGATGTTCTTTGCGCTTAGCTTCATGGTTCTGGTGGCCGCTTTTAACATCCTTTCGAGCCTGGTGATGCTGGTCCGCGCGAAAACGCGAGACATTGCGATTATGCGGACAATGGGGGCGACCCGGCGCAGCCTGCTGAAGATATTCGTCACCACCGGCTCGACGGTCGGAGTGATCGGGACCGCCGCTGGATTGATGCTGGGCTTTATCATCCTCTTTTTCCGCGGGCCAATTGTGACATTCATTGCTTGGTCGACCGGTCAGCAGATCTGGGATCCTGAGGTGCGTTTCCTCTCCACCCTGCCGTCGCGCACGGACCCATGGGAAGTGGCGGGCATTGTCGCACTTGCGCTGATCCTGAGCTTCCTCGCGACGCTCTATCCCGCGCTAAAGGCATCGAGCACAGACCCAGTACAAGTGCTGCGCTATGAGTAATTCCGGCGTGACACCGATTGCTTCGCTCAAGGGGCTGAAACGCAGTTTCACCCAAGGCGAGCAAACTATTGAGGTTCTGCGCGGGGTGGATCTCGACATTATGCCCGGTGAAATCGTAGCTCTGCTGGGTCCATCGGGCTCCGGCAAATCGACCATGTTGCAAGCGGTCGGCCTGCTTGAAGGCGGGTTTGAGGGCTCAATCGCGATTGCCGGAACCGAGGCGAGCAAACTGCCAGCGGATAAGCGCACCGCTTTGCGGCGTGATCACCTTGGGTTTGTCTATCAATTCCACCACTTGCTGCCCGATTTTGACGCGCGCGAGAATGTCGTGATGCCTCAGATGATCTCTGGTCAGGAACGCGGCGCTGCCGAAGCGCGCGCCGATAGCCTCCTTAGCTCACTCGGCCTTGAACACCGTCTTACCCACCGGCCCAGCCAACTCTCTGGCGGCGAACAGCAGCGTGTCGCCGTGGCCCGGGCGCTGGCTAACCAACCGACACTGGTACTAGCGGATGAGCCAACCGGCAACTTGGACGAGACGACCTCTGACCGTGTATTGGGCCAGTTCCTAGAGCTGGTGCGCGGCGAAGGCAGCGCAGCCCTGGTCGCGACACACAACGAACGCTTAGCCGCCCGCATGGACCGCGTGGTTCGCTTACATGATGGAATTCTCGAATGACCACTATCGCTGATTTTAAAGTGACCACCAATCGCGGCGAGGAATTGGACCTTGCAGATAAGAAGGGGCAGGTCTTGCTCGTGGTCAACACCGCCAGCAAATGCGGCTTTACACCGCAATATGATGGGCTGGAGGCAGTCTTTCAGAAATACAAGGATCAAGGGTTTGAAGTGCTTGGCTTTCCCTGCAATCAGTTTGGTGCTCAGGAACCCGGCAACGCCGAGGAAATTCAGGAGTTTTGTAAGCTCAACTTTGGGGTCACCTTTCCGCTGATGGAGAAGGTCGATGTCAATGGCTCAGACGCATCGCCGCTGTTCGACTGGATGAAGAAAGAAGCGCGCGGGGTGATGGGCACGACCGCGATCAAGTGGAACTTCACGAAATTCCTGATCGACCGTGAGGGCAATGTCGTTAAGCGCTATGGCTCTGCAGACAAGCCGGAATCCATCGCGAAAGACATCGAAAAGCTGCTGTGATTGTGGCATCACAGGAGACGTCATTCCCGCTTTCGCGAGGATGACAAGGGAGAGAAAGCTGTGGATTGCCGCTTGGCCTAAGCGAGGCCGCTCAGCATAGTGCCCAAATGGCATTTGCTCCGTTCATCCCGCTTCGCGTTCTATCGTCCTACTCGATGCTGGAGGGGGCGATTGATCCCAAGGGGATTGCGAAGCTGGCCAAGGAGCGCGGCTTTCCTGCCATCGCGATTTGTGACCGCAATGGCCTTTATGGCGCAGTGATGTTCGCCTCTGCTTGTAAAGCGGAGGGCGTGCAGCCGATCATCGGGACATTGCTGGGCGTCGCTCGGCCAAGCAATGATGAGCGCGAACGCACGATTGTCGATTACCTCCCGCTGTTTGCTCAGGATGAGGCTGGCTATGACAATCTGTGCCATCTCGTCTCAAAGGCGCACCTTGATCGGCCGTTGGAGCTGGACCCGCATGTCGACATGGCAGAGCTCGAAGGCCGAACCGATGGTCTGATCGCGCTGACCGGAGCGGGCGAGGGCGCACTCACGTGGCTCTTGGCAGAAGAGCAGACCGAGGCGGCGCATTCGTTATGCGACAATTTGCAGCGCCTCTTCCCGCAGCGGCTTTATGTGGAGCTTGCACGCAATGGCGATGACGCGGCGGCGAAGGCGGAAGAGGCCCTTGTTGAGCTCGCCTATGCCCGCGATCTGCCGCTGGTCGCGACGAACCCGTCCAACTTTGCCGATCCGCACATGCACAAGGCGCATGACGCGATGCTGTGCATTGCCAATTCGACCTATATCGAAAACGAGGATCGACCGACCTCCAATGCGCAGGCCTTCGTAAAATCGGCACCGATGATGGACGAGCTGTTCGCAGACATTCCGGAGGCGATGGCAAATACTCTAGTGGTGGCTCAGCGCTGCGCCTTTGCGCCGCCGTATCGCGATCCGATCCTGCCTAGCCTGGCTGGCGATCTGGAGGGTGAGGCGAGAATGCTGGCGGAGGAATCTCGTTCAGGGTTGGTGGAGCGTCTGAAGCCTTACTACCCGGAAGCCGTCCATGCTGAGCTTGCCGAGGCATTGCATTTCTCCTCGGCAGAACTACTCAGAGAAGAAGGGCAGTCCTTCGACAAGCTCAGGACGAACGGAATTTGGGAGGATGTGCTCGAATACAAAGAGCGCCTCGATTATGAGATCGACATCATCGTCAAGATGGGCTTCCCCGGCTACTTCCTGATCGTTGCCGACTTTATCAAGTGGGCCAAAGACAATGGCATTCCGGTGGGTCCAGGGCGCGGTTCGGGTGCGGGGTCAATTGTCGCTTGGGCTCTGACCATCACCGATCTTGATCCGATCCAGCTCGGCCTGCTGTTTGAGCGTTTCCTCAACCCAGAACGTGTTTCCATGCCGGACTTCGATATCGATTTCTGCGAAACTCGCCGGGGCGAGGTGATCCGCTATGTTCAGCAGAAATATGGCGATGATCACGTCGCTCAGATCATCACCTTTGGTAAGCTGAAAGCGCGAGCTGTCTTGCGTGATTGCGGGCGGATTTTGCAGATGAGTTATGGCCAGGTGGACCGGCTGTGCAAAATGGTGCCGAACCATCCGACAGACCCTTGGACATTGCCGCGCGCGCTCAATGGTGCGGCGGATTTCAAGGCGGAATACACCAATGACAATGAGGTGAAGCGCCTGGTCGATCTGGCGATGCAGCTGGAGGGACTGCCGCGTAACTCCTCAACCCACGCTGCCGGCGTTGTGATTGGCGACCGGCCGCTGGCGCAGCTGGTACCGCTGTACCGCGATCCGCGCTCTGATATGCCGGTGACGCAGTTCGACATGAAGCATGTTGAAAGCTCCGGTCTCGTCAAATTCGACTTCCTTGGGCTCAAGACTCTGTCGGTGCTGCGTAAGGCCGTCGATCTGCTTGAGCTGCGCGGGATCACAATTGATCTCGGCGAACTGCCGCTGGATGACACGGCGGTCTATGACCTTATGCAGGATGGTAACACGGTTGGCGTGTTCCAGCTGGAATCCGAAGGCATGCGGCGCACGCTGAAAGCCGTGAAGCCGAGCAATTTCGGTGATATTATCGCGCTCGTCTCGCTCTACCGCCCAGGCCCGATGGACAACATCCCACTGTTTGGTCAGCGCAAGGCTGGTGAGGTTGCGATTGAATATCCTCACGAGAAGTTGGAAGGCATTCTCTCCGAAACTTACGGCATTTTCGTCTATCAAGAGCAGGTCATGCAGGCCGCGCAGATATTGGCCGGATATTCACTTGGCGATGCGGATTTGCTGCGCCGGGCCATGGGTAAGAAGGTCCAGGCGGAGATGGACGTCCAGCGCGGGCGCTTTGTTGAGGGCTGCAAAACCGAAAGCGGCATTGAAGCGAAACAAGCCAACGAATTGTTCGATTTGATCGACAAGTTCGCAGGCTACGGCTTCAACAAATCGCACGCGGCGGCCTATGCGCTGCTCGCCTATCAAACGGCTTGGCTGAAGGCGCATTACCCAGAGGAATTCTACGCCGCTTCGATGTGTTTCGACCTGCATCAGTCGGAGAAGCTGTCGATCTTTGTCGATGATGCGCGCCGCTATCCCACAGGGGATGAGGGCGGGATCACGGTTCTTCCGCCGGACATCAACCATTCTGAGGCGCGCTTTACGGTTGAGCAGACCGATAATGGCTACGGCGTGCGCTATGCTCTAGCCGGGATCCGCAATGTTGGCGAGAAGGCAATGGACGCTATCGTCGCGGAGCGTCAGGCGAGCGGTCCGTTTGAAAGCCTGCAAGACCTATTCGACCGCCTGCCTCAGGGAAGCATGAACCGCCGCCAGCTCGAAGGTCTGGTCGGAGCAGGCGCACTGGATGGCCTGGAGCCTAACCGCGCTGCGATCTTTGCCAATGCTGACATGCTGCTGGCGATTGCCGATGCGGCAGAGCGAGAGCGCTCCAGCGGGCAAGCGGCGCTGTTTGGCGGTGAGAATGCGCCACAGGAAGAACTGCGCCTAAAGGTGACCGAGGAATGGTCGCGCACGGAGCAAATGGCGAAAGAACGCGAGAATTTCGGGTTCTATTTTGCAGCTCACCCGGTTCAGCAATACCGCGAAGTTGCCTCTGCCAATGGCGCGCGAACCTATCAGAGCCTAATGGAAGCAGGCGCGCCTCCCGGTGGGCGCGGAACCGCCGTGATTGCGGCCATGGTCGAGGGCATGAACAAAGCCCGGACGAAACGCGGTGGTGAATTTGTGCGGGCGGACTTCTCCGATTCCAGCGGGCAATTTTCGGCCGCCTGCTTCGAAGAGGCGCTGGTGCCCGAATTTGAGAAATGGGCGGCAGAGGGCGCCTGTTTGCTGCTGTCCGTTGAGCTCGATTCCCCCAATCCTGGCGAACCACCACGGCTGACAGTGCGCGGCGCGAAGCCTCTGGCCAGCGTAAGCGGGCGCACTCCAATGATGATGCGCGCCGATGTGACCCGGCCCGAGGCGTTGGGTGAATTGAAACTGTTGCTCACCACAGGCGAGGAGGCGCCCGGCGAGGTGCTTGTGCGGCTCATTTTGGCTGATGGTCAAGAGGCTCATATGCGGCTTGGGCGGAGCTTCATTCTCGACGGCGATTTGGCTGAGCGTGTCGCCGACATCGAGGGAATTGAGAACGTTGAGCTGCAGCCGCTACGGGGCCGCGCGAACCTAAAGCTCGTCGCTTAATTCCTCGTCTTCTGGCGCGGTTGCTTTGGCTGGCCGATCAAAAACAGACGTAAAGCGCGCCATGATCAGCAGGATCGTTGGCACCATCATGGTGTTCCAAATGTCTTTCCAATGGGCTTCTGGAATAGTCTCCCATCCAAGTCCCTCAGCGTTCTGCGCATCCCAGACCTCACCCAGCAGCGTAATTGTCAGGATCAGCACCCAAGGCTTCCAGCTCGACGCCCTCCATCTGAGTAGCAGGCATGAGCCAAGATAGACGCCAAGCGCCACATAAATATGCAGCGCGTCTTTCGCGAGGCTGGTGTTTTCAACCAGCCATAATTTTAACTGTGTGAAGGTCTCTATCACTTGCGCGCCCCGGACTGATCGCTAGTCTCTATGAGCAAAGCCATGAACGGCAAACAACGAATTTGGGAGAATGAATTCAATGCTCGGAGCGATGCAAGACTGGACGATGCGGATCACGCATGTGATCGATCACGCGGCCCGCGAAAACGGTGGGCGCGAGATTGTAACGCGATGGGCAGATGGCATCGAGACGCGCACCGATTGGGTACGGCATTCGCCGCGATGCCCTGAAGATGGCGCAGGCATTGAAAGCGCTCGGCCTGAAAAAGGGCGATAAGGTAGCAAGCCTTGCGATGAACCATTCGCGCCACCTGGTCAGCTGGTATGGGGTCGCCGGGATGGGCGGTGTTTTGCACACGGTGAACCCGCGCCTGTTCGATGATCAGCTCGAATATATCGTCAACCACGCCGAGGATAAGGTGCTGTGTTACGACGCGGCCTTCCAACCCATCGTCGACAAGATGAAGGAAAAATGGACGAGCGTAGAGCATTACATTTGCTATGATTCTGGCGAGCACAATCCGGCTTTTGAAGATTGGATTGGTGCGCATGATGGCGATTACGAGTGGGAGACGGGCAAAGAAACCGATCCCTGCATGATCTGTTACACATCGGGCACAACCGGCAATCCCAAAGGCGTGCAGTATGAACATCGCTCGACTGTACTCCATGCTGTTTCCGGACTGCAGCCCTCGACGTTTAATTTCAGCAGCGCCTCCGTAATGCTGCCCGTAGTGCCGATGTTCCATGCGGCGAGCTGGGGCCTACCCTATGCTCGAGCGCAATGGCGGGGATCAAATTCGTCTTTTCCGCCGTCAACGATCCAGCGGTCCTGCATGAGTTGATGATCCGTGAAAAGGTGACAGACAGCGCCGGTGTACCGACCGTCTGGCTCGCCCATTTCCAATATTGCGACAAGGAAGGCCTCGATCTGCCCCCGCTGAAGGCTGCAACGATTGGCGGCTCAGCCTGTCCACGCTTCATGATTGAGCGCCTGATGAAAAATGGCACGCGGGTGCAGCATGCCTGGGGTATGACCGAAACCTCCCCGATTGGCACTGTAGGCGGGCCGACCCATGATTGGGACGAGCTCACGTTTGAGCAAAAGGTCGATAAGACTGCGATGCAAGGCCGCCCGATCTTCGGCGTTGAGCTGCGTATTGTTGATCTAGATGACAATACCACGGAGCTGCCGCGTGACGGCGTTGCCTCTGGCGCGCTGCAAATTCGCGGGCCTTGGATTATCAAACGCTATCTCAAGGCAGAGACTGATGCGGTCAATGAGGATGGCTGGTTTGATACGGGCGACGTTGGTATCATCCATCCCGACGGTACATTGCAACTGACCGACCGCACCAAGGATGTGATCAAATCCGGCGGCGAATGGATCAGCTCGGTTGAAGCTCGAGAACGCCGCCGTGGGTCATCCCGACATCGCTGAGGCCGCTTGTATCGGCATGTACCACCCGAAATGGGATGAGCGCCCCGTGCTGTTCGTAGTCAAGAACGAGGGAGCCGACCTGTCGAGCGACGATGTGCTGGAGCATCTAAAGCCGTTGATCGCGAAATGGTGGATGCCCGATGCGGTCGAGTTTGTGGATGATATTCCACACACCGCGACAGGCAAGATATCCAAGAAGGACCTGCGCGACCGCTTCAGCGATTATACGCTCGAAGGCGCTTAGGGGGCCGGGGCAATCGCTCGGCTGATCCTGCTGAACAAACCCTTTGGTGTGTTGTCGCAATTTAGCGGCGGCAAAGAGGGTGTCCAAGACACGCTGGCGCATCTGGTTGATGTGCCGGCGGTCTATCCTGCTGGGCGCTTGGACAAGGATAGCGAAGGGCTGTTGCTGCTCACCGATGATGGGCGCTTGCAATCGCGCATAGCGGAGCCGCGCTACAAGACGGAAAAGACTTATCTAGCCCAAGTTGAAGGTGAGCCAGATAAAAAAGCTCTGGAGGCCCTGCGGCGCGGCATGATGCTGAAAGATGGGATGACAAAGCCCGCCAAAGTTGAGCGGATCGATCCTCCTGATCTGTGGGAACGCGATCCGCCTATCCGCTTTCGCAAGAATGTGCCCGACAGCTGGATTTCCCTAAGCATATCGGAGGGCAAGAACCGCCAAGTCAGGCGCATGACAGCCGCCGTGGGCCTGCCGACCTTGCGCCTTGTACGCTGGAGCGTTGGCGAGTGGTCGGTCGAGGGATTGGCGCCAGGCGAGTGGCGCGAAATAGCGGTTTGACTTCCTACTTCGTCATTGCGAGCGTAGCGAAGCAATCCAGAGACCGCCGCAGTGGATTGCCGCGTCGCCTGCGGCTCCTCGCAATGACGTGACGGAGGACGACTTTTGACCAACTATATCGATCCCAGCCTGAGCAACTTTCAGGCCTTTAAGGACCTACCGCGCAACGAGCCGATCCATATGCTCAACCTTCTGCGTTATCGTGACTTGGCTGAATACCCCGAGGGGCACGAGCATCACGGCAACGGTTGGAGCGGCTAAGCGCGCCTATGAAGAATATGGGGCGACCAGTGGCCCAATCTTTCGCCGGGTTGGCGGGTCGATTGTGTGGCGCGGGGCGTTTCAGACCATGGTCACGGGGCCGGAGTCGGATGACAAGGTGTGGCATGATGGCTTTGTCGCGCAATACCCGAACAGCGGCGCGTTCTTCGAAATGATCAAAGATCCCGACTATCTGCTAGCCGTGGTAAACCGCAGCGCTGCTCTGATCGACAGCCGCCTGATGCGCTTTAAGCCTGGCGAGGGCGGGGACGTCTTTGGGTGATCTCCCTTGCCAGACATCGGCTTTAAGGATGCCTCGAAATCGGATCAGAAAAGGGAAAATTAACCCAAATGGCCAAGGCTTTCTTAGCCAATCGGTTTAATCGGATAGGAAAATCCCCAGCCTAACGTGAATGCTTAGTCTAAACTAAGGATTCCGAGGTAAGGCCATGATCAAACTGTCAAAACATCTGTGCATTTGTGCAGCGCTCTTCTCGAGCAGTGCGGCATTTGCGAGCGATTCTGGCTGGATGATCTCGGAGACAGATGGGCAGGTTTCGATTACCCGCGATGCGAAGGCTCTGTACGCGGCCAAGGGTACGCGTCTGGAAATTGGTGATGTCGTGCGCACAAGTGAAGGCGGCCGTGCGGTCTTGGTTCGCGGGGACGAGTTCTACATCGTCTCTCCCAAGGCGCAGGTCCGCATCAAGAAGGCCGAAGAGCCAGGCGTCGCTGCGCAAGTTTTCCAATATATCGGCGAAAAAGTGCTCGGAATGGAGCGCAAGGCCAAAGGTACGCCGGGCACAAAGCAGCCAGTGTTAGCCGCTGTGGTGAAGGGCTATGGCGACAAGCCGAAGAAGCCTGACCTCAAGGATTTCGAGGGATCAGCGCACACGCTTAATCCAAGTGAGTGAGTCGAGCGGAAACGCTATTTCTCGGTTAGTCGAGGCATCAACTCCACGAAGTTACAAGGCCGATTGCGGTTATCCAATTGCTCGCTCAGGATACCGTCCCAGCCATCCTTTACGGCGCCGTTTGAACCGGGCAGGGCAAAGATATAGGTGCCGCGCGCAACGACCGCGCAGGCCCGTGATTGGACTGTGCTGGTGCCGATGGTCTTGAAGCTAAGCCACCGAAACAATTCGCCAAATCCGGGAATGTCGCGTGCGCCCTCGATCCGGGACAGCGCCTCTGGCGTGACATCGCGGCCGGTCAGGCCCGTGCCACCAGTGCTGACAATCGCATCTATACTGGGATCATCAATCCAAGCATTGAACTGATCGACCAGAGCGCCCGCATCGTCTTTCACGATTGTGCGCGCTGCCAGCGAGTGGCCTTTGGCAGTGATCCGCGCGGCGAGAATATCGCCGGAGGTGTCGGTTTCTAGGGTCCGCGTGTCGGAAACGGTCAGGACGGCAATATTGATCGGGGTGAAGGGTTTCGCCTCATCAATGGCCATCGCAGTCTACCTTTCCAAACGTGCAGAGCGCCCCATAGACATTTGCGGAAACTCTGGCCAGCGCCCTTCGGCAAGAGCGCGGCGGCTCGGCGAGGAAACGCCCGCAGCGCGCTCATACATCCAGTAGTTGCGCATCACGATCGCGACATAGCCGCGCGTTTCCCAATAGGGGATCGACTCCATGTAGAGCAGCGGATCATCGTAATCGCGCACTTCGCTGTTCCAACGGCTGATTGGGGTCAGCCCCGCGTTATAGGCGGCCATGATCTTGGGCAGTTTGCCTTCGGTGGCATAGCTGTCGCGCAGCATCTCCAGATGGCGCTGGCCATAGGCCAGGTTGACCTCTGGATTGTTGAGATCAGCATAGCTTGCGCCAAGGTTTAGGCGGCGATTGTGATCGCGCGCGGTGCCCGGCATGATCTGCATTAGCCCGCGCGCATTGGCCGGGCTAACCGCTCCAGCGCGGAAGTTTGATTCCTGTAAAGCGTGCGCAAAGGCGAGGGCGGGATCAACCGTCCAACCTGTCGCGCGGCTGCCAGCGCGCGACGGGATAGCGCAGCGACGGATGAGACCGCGTCCCGCGCGGGGCGTTATGCGCCATAAACAGCTGCGTCGATGGCATCCCAAGCTCTCGGGCAAAGCGCGCCAGCAGAGGAAATTCGTTAGGATTGCCGATCCGCGCTTGATGGCGCAGCACTTCATCGGCCAGCACCGGACGACCAATCTCGTTGAGAGCCGCCGCGATGCGCGCATTGGCGCTGCGTTCCAGAACGCTCCAATCATCCTTGGTGAAAGGCGCAGGCTTTGCGCTTTCGGGCACTTTCACGCCCAATTGCTCGCCTGCTAGCAGGCCGTAGAGCGTCTCGTCATAGCGCGCAGCAGCGCTAAGGTGACGTTGAGCCTGACCGGGTTCTCTGCAACGAACTAGCGAGCGATGCGCCCAGTAATGCGCCGCAGCGGTCAGCTCCACATTGCTGGATCGGTCAGCGGCGCGGGCAAAGCTCTCACCCGCCAGCGCGCAATACCCCTGACGCCATGCGGCAAGTCCTGCGACCCATTCACCCTCAGCAACCCAAGCGCCGGAGCCCTCCGAGACGGTTTCTGCCAAGGCCTGAGCCGAGGCGTCATCATTCTCGATGTAATAACTCCAAGCGACTTTCTGACGCCATTCCGCCCGCGCAGCAGAGCTGAGCTGCGGGTCGATCTCGATCAGCAGGCTGTGCGCGCCTGCTGGGTCGTCGTTCTTAATGCGGTCGAGGATCGCAGACTTGGTAGTGGATGGCATTGTGCCATCGTTGACCGGACGCGGACGGATCCGTTTTGATGCGTAAGGTTGTTGGCTAAACCGCTGAGCCTGGGGCAAATAAGGCAGGTTTTCGACACCGCGCTTTGCGCCCATGCGGCTAAGCTGTGCCGCTTGCGGCAGGTGGACACCATCGTCGAACCAGCGAGCAATGCGCTCAGCCTCAATCTTAGGGCTCTTGGCGTGAGTGTAATATTCGGCGCGTGCAATCTGATGCAGCAATCCATCCTGTCGCTGGGCCAGCATGCCTTCTACGCGGTCCCATTGCTGTGCATCAATCGCGCGGAACAGGTCGGAATAATACGCCCGCTCGTTGCTTGAAAGGACTGTGGGCACAGATGCGCTGCGCCCGTTCGAGCTCACATCGTAATGCGCAACCATGCTGCCCGCTTGCGCCATAGCGGCGCTGGGCAGGGCAAGTGCGGCGGCGATTGAAGCGGCCAGTATTGCAGGCCTAAGGCTTTTCGCCATCACCGATTTGCCGACCATTCAATCCATCTCCGCCAAAAACGCGCTTTCAGTCTGGGGCTTGCCATCAGGCTTTCCAGGCTTTCGCTAACAAGGAGCTTAGTTAATGGCTCGCTAGGGTTATTATCTGATGCAGATGTGTGGTTATTTTTTTCTGAACGTGGTGCGTCTTGCGCCGCTGCGTGGCCCAAAAGCGGTGGGATGTTGGAGCCGAGCGCCAAAACCTGTTCCGGCGCGGCCAATTTGATGTGGAGGGCCAAGACTTCTGCCATTCCCGCATGCGCCATTGCTGCGGTGTCCGCCATCGGCGTGGGCCGGGTGAGGGCAGAGGCGAAATAGACTTCCTCCGATGAGAAACCCATCGCCGCCAGCATATTGCCGAGCAAGCGCCCCTGAGGCCCGGACAGCAATTGTTCCTTATCGCCATCCTCTGGGGCGAGCACCAGCACCATCAGCTTCGCGCCCACATCGCCGCGAGGCGGGACGCGACCGCGCGGCCCAATTGGATCGAGACCGGGGGCATTCAGCCACCACTCCTGGAACGCTACGAGGTCACTGGGCGCGTCTTCACCGAGCAAATCGCCCTTTGGTCCAAGAGTTTTTTGCAGATCGCCCGCGTCAGTTTTTGGCGAAGTCCCATCAGATTTCTGGGGCCTTTTCGCCTCAGCACCGCTATCTGGCGCCGCTTCAACTTCTGGCTTGGCAAGCCAATCCGTAACGTCATCGACAAAGTCGATATCCACGCCTACCGCGCGCCACCAATCAAGGGCAGCGACAAATTCTCGGGACAAAGGCGGGGCGGGGGCGGTCATACTGTTAATCGCAGGTCTTGACCTTAGCCGTGCCAGTTAGCAAGTGGGTAGGCACGCAAACTCTAGGATTATTCGGGGATCAAATAGGCTCATGAGCGAACGGGAATCAATGCCATGCGATGTCGTTATTGTCGGCGGCGGGCCAGCGGGCCTTTCTGCGGCAATCCGGCTGAAACAGATCAATGAAGAGCTTGAGGTCGTAGTCCTTGAAAAGGGCTCCGAAATCGGCGCGCATATTCTGTCTGGCGCGGTTGTCGATCCGAAGGCTCTGACTGAGCTGTTCCCTGAGTGGCGCGATATGGATTGCCCGATGGCACAAACTCCGGTGACCGATAACTGGCACTGGGTCCTGTCAAAGAATGGCAAGACATCGATTCCGCATCTGCTGATGCCGCCGCTGATGAGCAATCACGGCTGTTACACCGGCTCCCTGGGCAATATGACCCGTTGGTTGGGTGAGCAGGCCGAAGCGCTGGGCGTAATGGTCTTCCCCGGCTTCCCCGCTAATGAAGTGATGTTTGATGACAAAGGCGCGGTACGCGGTGTCATCACGCAGGACATGGGCATTGCGGAGGATGGCTCGCAAAAGCCGGACTATCAGCCGGGCATGGAGATCGAGGCCAAATACACTCTGTTCGCGGAGGGCGCGCGCGGATCACTGACTAAGCAGATGAAGGCGAAGTACGACCTTGAGGCTAATTGCGAACCGCAGGTTTACGGCCTTGGTATCAAGGAATTGTGGGACATCGAACCCGGCAAGCACGTGCCGGGCCGCGTCATTCATACCCAAGGCTGGCCGCTCAACGAAAGCGGCACATGGGGCGGCGGCTTCTTCTACCATCAGGCGAACAATCAGGTTGCGATCGGCTTTGTCACCGCGCTTGATTACAAGAACCCATGGGTCTCGCCCTATCAGGAATTCCAGCGTTGGAAGACGCACCCGGAGATCAAGGCGATCCTCGAAGGCGGCAGCCGCGTTGCTTACGGTGCGCGCGTAATCAACGAAGGCGGTTGGCAGTCTGTGCCAAAGCTCGCCTTCCCCGGCGGCGCGCTGATCGGCTGTGCAGCCGGTTTCGTAAACGTGCCCCGGATCAAAGGCAGCCACACCGCCATGAAGAGCGGGATGCTGTGCGCGGAGGCCATCGCGGCTGAGATCGCTGGCCACGAAACGCAGCCTGAGCTTCAGAGTTATGAACCCGCCGTCCGCTCCAGCTGGATCGCAGATGAGCTTAAGAAGGTTCAGAACGCAGAGCCTGCCGTTGCCAAATATGGCGATGATCTCGGCACTATTCTGGGCGGGATCGACATGTGGATGCGCACCCTCAAGATTGGCCTGCCGATCAGCATGAAGCACCATGCCGATTACACCATGACCGGGCGCGCGGATCTCTATCCGAAGATCGACTATCCGAAGCCAGACGGCGTGATCAGCTTTGATCGCCTGACCAATGTCGCCTTCAGCTTCACTAATCATGCGGAGGACCAACCGGTTCACCTGCAATTGGGCGATGCTGACCTGCAAAAGGCGAGTGAGTTTGACGTCTTCGGCGGCCCTTCAAACCGGTACTGCCCGGCGGGCGTCTATGAGTGGATCGAGGAAGAGGGCAAGGAGCCCAAATTCCAGATCAACTCACAAAACTGCGTCCACTGCAAGACCTGCGACATCAAGGACCCCAACCAGAACATCAACTGGGTCACACCAGAAGGTGGCGGCGGTCCGAACTATCCGAATATGTGATGGGCGTGACATGGCGTTTCGATCAAAGTCCGAACACTGCGTGCATCACTTGTAAATCAGTAGTCGCCGGAGCCGATGTTCTCTCTGTAACACATTACGAGGAGGATCATTCTTGGGCGTTTTTAGATGGCCAGCCAATCGACATGAGCGAAGCAATAGTCGTATCAATGGCGACGATTCTTAAAGAGCATCCTTGCCTTAATGAGATTGCCGACCTGCCACCGGGTTGGTCTGCTGGACGAACGTCTCGTTCAGCGCCCTGGACGAAAAGCAGAGACTAAAGCCGTCTTGAACCAAACCGCCTACGCCAAGATCAACCTCGCGCTGCATGTCCGCAGGCGCAGGGAAGATGGCTATCACGAGCTTGAGACATTGTTCGCCTTTGTCGATGTGGGCGACACGCTAACGGCGCGCGCTGCCGCACAGGACAGTGTCCAGACCTTCGGCGAGTTTGCGGGCGGGATCGACAATCCGATGGATAATCTCGTGGCGAAGGCGCTTGGCCTGCTCCTGCGCTCTGAAGGCCTCGCAATCACGCTGGAGAAGAACCTACCCGTCGCCGCTGGCCTGGGCGGCGGCTCGGCCGATGCAGGCGCGCTGTTCCGCATTGTTGAGCAAACGCATGGCCTGCCGGATGATTGGATGGAGCACGCCGCAAAGCTCGGCGCGGATGTGCCATGCTGCGTGCGCAGCGAGACAGTGGTGGGCCGGGGCACTGGCACGCAGCTTGAACCAATCGATAGTGACCTGACAGGCACGCCCATCTTGCTCATCAATCCGCGCGTGCCGCTATCAACCGGCCCAGTCTTCGACGCGTGGGACGGGGCCGATCGCGGCGCTTTGCCCGCAGGAACAGCTCGCGAAATCGCTCTGGCTGGCCGCAATGACCTGACCCAACCAGCGATCAGCATCTGCCCATCCATCGGCGCCGTCTTGGACGCGCTCGAGGCCACAGACGCTTGGCTCACCCGCATGTCCGGCTCTGGCGCGACGTGTTTTGCGCTCTACGATAGCGAGGCCGCGCGCGATGCGGCGCAGGCGACAATCACACAAAGCCACCCGGATTGGTGGCAATTGGCGGGCAAGCTGCGATGATCTCTCCAATGATTGACGAGAATCCCTTCCGCCAAATGGGCGAGCTGGCGCGGGGCGGGATCGTCTGCGTTGCCGATCATGCCTCCAACTTCGTACCAGAGGACGTGCCGCTCGGCATTCCGGATGCTCTGCTAGAGAAACACATTGCGATCGACATCGGCGTGCACGGTGTGGCCGTGCGTATGGCCCGCGAGCATGACATCGCAGCGCATCTCGCTACCGTCAGCCGCCTCGTCACCGACCTCCACCGGGAAGAAGACCATCCCGGCGTCGTGCCGACCGAAAGCGACGGTCATCTGATCCCAGGCAATATTGGCGCGGATGTGGAGGGGCGGCTCAACCGGTTTCACAGACCCTATCACGCCGCGCTCGGCGCATGGCTGGACGATGCCGCACCCAAGCTGATCATTTCGCTGCACAGTTTCACGCCGCAGCTGGAATCGCGCAGTGAAGACCGCCCATGGGAAATCGCGCTGCTCTACAATCAGGATGACCGCGCGGCCCGCCATGCGATCCGCCTGTTTGGCGAGCAGGGTTTGAACGTCGGCGATAACGAACCCTATTCCGGGCGCGAGCTCAATGCGACGATGAACCGCCACGCTGAGGCGCATGGCCGCTATTATTGTGCAATCGAGGTGCGCCAAGACCTGATCACGACCCGCGTGGAGCAGTCACGTTGGGCAGCTATGATCGCAGATGTGTGCGGAAGGGTTGCACTCGCGCTCGACTAACGGCAGTGGAGCTTCACCAGAGCTTCAATTTGAGAAATATTATGTCTTCGCGCTTCGATAAAACGAAACTTCCCAGTCGTCATGTCTCTGTCGGGCCAGAGCGTGCCCCGCACCGCTCATATTATTACGCTATGGGGATGAGTGAGGAAGAGATCGCGCGTCCATTCGTGGCGATTGCGAGCGCTGGCAATGACAGCGCGCCGTGTAACACCACGCTCGATCCGCAGGCGAATATCTGCCGTGATGGTGTGATCGAAAATGGCGGCACGCCGCGCCGCTTCAACACGATCACCGTCACCGATGGCATTGCGATGGGCCATCAGGGCATGAAAAGCTCGCTGATCAGCCGCGAAATCATCGCAGATTCGGTCGAAGTTTCCGTCCGCGGGCATTGCTATGATGCTCTCGTCGGCTTTGCTGGCTGTGATAAGAGCCTGCCCGGCATGATGATGTCGATGCTGCGCCTCAATGTGCCGAGCATCTTTGTCTATGGCGGTTCAATTCTGCCTGGCACTTTCAACGATAAAGACGTGACTGTGGTCGACGTGTTTGAGGCCGTGGGCCAGCACGCGGCGGGCAATTGCCCTTTGCAAGAGCTGATCGCGCTCGAAAAGGTCGCTTGCCCCGGCCACGGCGCATGCGGCGGTCAATTCACTGCAAACACTATGGCCTGCGTCGGCGAGGCAATCGGATTGTCCCTGCCAAACAGCAATATGACGCCTGCACCATACAAATCGCGCGAAGAGATTGCGCGAGCTGCGGGTGTGCAGGTGATGAACCTGTTGGAGCTCAACCTGCGGCCTCGGGACATTTGCACGCGCGAGGCGTTCGAAAACGCAGCACGTGTGGTCGCGGCAACGGGCGGCTCCACCAATGCGGCATTGCACTTGCCCGCTATGGCCAGCGAGGCGGGGATTGAGTTCGACCTGTTCGATGTCGCGGAGATCTTCAAATCCACGCCGTATATCGCTGATCTCAAACCCGGCGGGAAGTACGTCGCCAAGGATATGCACGAGGCGGGGGGCGTCTATATGGGCATGAAAACCCTGCTCGATGGCGGGTTCCTCGACCCCAATCCGATTACCGTGACAGGCAAGACCCTGGGCGAAAACATCGAGGAAGTGACCTGGAACCCGGATCAGAAGGTGTTTTACGAGGTAGCCAAGCCCATCACACCCACGGGCGGTGTCGTTGGCTTGAAAGGCTCGCTCGCTCCCGATGGCGCAATCGTAAAAGTTGCGGGCATGGAACGGTTGCAATTCACCGGCTCTGCCCGCGTGTTCGATTGTGAGGAAGACGCGTTCGCTGCCGTGGAAGCGCGCGACATTGCCGAGGGCAGCGTGATCATTATCCGCTATGAAGGACCAAAAGGCGGCCCCGGAATGCGCGAAATGCTCTCCACCACTGCCGCGCTTTACGGGCAGGGAATGGGCGAGAAAGTCGCGCTCATCACGGATGGTCGTTTCTCCGGCGCAACACGGGGCTTCTGCATCGGCCATGTCGGGCCAGAGGCGGCGGATTGCGGGCCTATCGCACTGGTCGAAGATGGCGACGAGATTGCCATCGATGCGGAGGCGGGCACGATTGATCTCACTGTTGGCGAAGATGTGCTGGCCGAGCGCCGCAATGCCTGGCAGCCGCGCACCAATGATTATCAGGCAGGCGCGCTGTGGCGCTATGCTCAGAACGTCGGCCCCGCTAGCAAAGGCGCGCTCACTCATCCCGGCGCGGCGAAGGAAACTCATGTTTTCGCGGATATTTAAGGTTGGCCTGATTGCGTTGCTGACAGGCGGCACACTCGCTGGATGCGGCGCGGAGCCTAGTGGGGCACCGCAAGGCAGCGATGTTGATTGCGCGATTGGACCGGGCGCGGACTATTCCACCGTTTGCACATTGGAGCAGGCCGCGGATGAAGGCGGCGCTTTCTTCCTGATCCACCATCCAGATGGCGGTTTTCGCCGGGTCAAATATGATGCAGCCACTGGCGATCTTGCCGCGATGGACGGGGCAGACACGCTTGAGGATCGCAGCCTTGATCCAGACGCAGTGCGCGAATTCGCAATTGGCGAAGATCGCTATTTGATCCCAGCGGAGATGCTGGTTAGCGCGTCAGAGTGAGCGCCCGCCAAGTTCTCACCGCTGCGCAAATGCAGGCCGCTGAGCAGGCGATTTTCGACACCGGAATAAGCGTGGATGAGTTGATGCGGAAAGCCGCTGGCGGGGCAGCGGAATGGGTGCGGCGCATCTCAGCGGGCAGGGCGGTCACTGTGCTGTGCGGGCCGGGCAACAACGGCGGCGATGGCTATGTAATCGCAGAGATTTTGCGGCAGTCAGGGTTGCAGGTCACTGTCGTGGCTCCGCTCGCACCGAGCACAGACGCCGCCAAGAACGCTCGCGCTGGTTTCAAAGGTGAAATACTCACCTCTGGCGGCGCGGCAGTGGGAAGTGTCTTCGTCGATTGTCTGTTTGGCTCGGGCCTATCGCGAGAGCTTTCCGCCGAACATTCGCTGCTGCTGCGCGACCTCGCCGAGCGGCATGATTTCCGGATCGCAATCGACCTGCCATCGGGTGTGCACTCCGACACAGGAGCGGTCTTGGCCCAATCGCTGCCAGCCTATGACATCACACTGGCCTTGGGCGCTTGGAAATTTGCCCATTGGCGGCTGCCTGCACGCGAGGTGATGGGGCAAAAACTGCTCGTGCCGATTGGTATTTCGGCCGTCGAGGGCGCGGCGCAATTGGTTGGCCGTCCGACGATCAAAGCCCCAACCCAGGACGCTCACAAATACACACGCGGACTGTGCGCAATCGTTGGCGGAGACATGCCGGGCGCGGCAGTGCTTGCCAGCAAAGCCGCCATGCGCGCTGGGGCTGGGTATGTGCGGCTCTTCCATCATGAACCCTTGGCCAGTGCCCCCGCCGGATTAGTGGTCGACCCGATGCCGCTCAAAGTGGCGAGAGAGGACCCGCGGATAAAGGCAATGTTGCTTGGTCCGGGAATGTTGCCGCACGAGGGAACCACCAAGGATCTCGAAACGGCTTGTCGGCATGGCTGCGGTCTGGTTCTCGATGCAGGCGCTCTGCGGATTGTGCAGGGGTATCTGATCGATGATGGCGCGAATATCCTGGCGACCCCGCATGATGGAGAGCTTGATGCACTGTGCAAGACATTCGCGGTCATCGCAGAAGGGCGCCAAGCGCGCGCTCAGGCTGTTGCAGCGGCCAGCGGCATGGTCATCCTCGCCAAGGGGCCAGACACGGTCATTGCTGCGCCTGATGGCCGCTTAGCGCTCGCACCGCCGGCATCCAGCTGGTTGTCAGTTGCGGGTACGGGCGATGTGCTCGCAGGGATAGCGGTCAGCCGAATGGCAACAGGGCGCGATGCATTTACTGCGGCCAGCGAAGCGGTGTGGCTTCACGGCGCTGCCGCGCGTATGTGCGGCGCGGCATTTACGGCAGATGATCTGGCCGATGCCGTCAGCGGGGCAATGAGTGAAGCGTGTGAGTGAGACAGGTGCGATGAAGATCGTCAGGCTAGCGGCCAAGGGCGATGGAGCGAGCGCCGACGGCCGCCATGCGCCCGGCGCGCTGCCCGGGGACATTATCGCCGCCGATGGTACGATCACGCGCGGGCCGCGTCATGTAACTCCGCCTTGCCAGCACTTTGAGCGCTGCGGCGGGTGCCAGTTGCAGCATGCCGATGAAGAGACTTTGTCTGATTTCGTGCGATCGCGCGTCGCCAATGCGGCCGAGGGGCAGGGGCTGGAGCCCCGCGAATTGCTGCCGGTGCATCTCTCACCGCCGCAAAGCCGCCGCCGCGCAACACTGCATGCTCTGCGCAAGCATAGGCGCGCATTGCTCGGCTTTCGCGAGGCAGGATCGCACAGAATTGTTGACCTGAAAGAATGCCCGGTACTGGTGCCTGATTTGGCGGCGATGATCGCGCCTTTGCGCGCCTTTATTGCGGAGCATGGCAGCAAAGCTCCGGTCGACATCGCGCTCGCATGGACCGATCAGGGTGCCGATTGCAGCCTCACCAATATCACTCTGGAAGGGCTCGAGGCGACCGAAGCGGCGCTCGATTTTGCGCGGGATCAAGGCCTTGCGCGACTTTCGATAGATCAAGGATATGGCGCGGAAACCGTGTGGGAGCCGCAGCCGATTAGCGTCACTTTGTCAGGCCTACCTGTGCCGATGCCCGCTGGCGCCTTTCTACAGGCCACCCGCGATGCGGAGTCGCGCATGCTCGCAGACGCATCGGATTGGCTAGAGGGTTCAGGCGTGGTCGCCGATCTCTTCTCAGGTCTCGGCACATTTGCCTTTGGTTTGGCGCAGGGGCGCAAGGTTTTGGCTGTGGAGGCGGATCAGGCGGCTCATCTTGCCTGCAAAGCCGCAGCGGCGCGCGCACAGAGCGAGGTCCATGCGATGCACCGCGATCTGTTCCGCAATCCGCTGGATGCAAAGGAAATCAGCAAGTTCTCCGCCGTTCTGCTTGATCCGCCGAGGGCCGGTGCGCGTGAACAAATAGGGCAAATCGCGCAAAGCACTATTGAGCGGGTCGTCTATGTCAGCTGCAATCCATCAAGTTGGGCACGCGATGCAGCGCGCTTGGTCGAGGCGGGCTTCACTTTGGAAAAATTGCGCCCGGTTGGACAGTTCCGCTGGTCCACGCATGTTGAGCTGGTGAGCCTGTTTACGCGAGGGTAGTTTAGGCGCGCAGCCCGGCAAGGATCTGAGCTCGCAGCCAGTCTGCGGCATGCGGCTCGACATAGGCGTGCCCGGCCCCTTCACAGGTCGTAATCCGGGGATCATCCGCGACCCAACTGGCGGCAAAAGCCTGAGCTGTGCGGTCGCTGCTGGCGAGCAGAATGCGCACTAGGCCCGAAAAGCCCGCGAGGCCCGCCTGCATTTCAGCCGCCAAGCTTGTGGCCTCTGGGGCAGAGCGGAATGATCCGGTCAGCCCGCGCGCCAGCTTTTTGAGATCAACCCCGCCGCGCAGCAAGCGCATGACTTCGCTGGGGTTCTTGAGTTTTTCGGCATAGCGAGCGCGGATGGCTTGGGGCGGAGGCAAATCACCCGGTTCATCGCCTTCGATCGTCCATGGGTTCGACAGGATCAATCCATCACACCCCGCGCCGCCCGCCAGCATCAGGGCAGAGGCCGCATCGCAATTGCCAAAGGCGATAATCCGCTCGACCTGAGGAGCGATGGCGCGAAAGGCTTCAATCGCAGTGCGAATGTCTTTTTCTGACTTTCGGAAACCGCGATTTTCGCCTTCGCTGTCGCCGATGCCGCGCCGGTCAAAACGGAACACGGGGAAGCCAGCCTTGGCAATTTCTGCCGCTAACCTCGCTTGCCCGGAGAAAGCACCAGCGCGGATTTCATTGCCGCCGCTGACGATCAGCAGGCCCGTTGTGCCAGGCGCGGTGTCCAATGTGCCCGCGCATTTGAGCGTCCCGCAGCCATAATCCATGTGCAGGCGGCTCATGGTGCGACCAGCTCTTCGGCAACCAGAGTGGCGAGGGCAGCGGCCTGCTCTGGGTCTTCGTCCGGCTCTGCGCGTAGCCAAAGGCCGCGTCCGCCCAGCTCGCTTTGGGTGATTTCAGTGAGGCTGCCCAAGGTAACCTCATCTGCCTGCTCCAACTCGCGCACCAATTGCGCGCCCAATTCCCAACCCGCCAAAACCATGCCGCTTTCGCGCGCGCTTTGCATCAACGTGTCTGAGCTCTCATCGGCCCCAGCTTCGCGAGCGGCGATCACTTGCGCGCGGATCATACTGCGCAGCTGCTTTGCGCCCGTCTGGGGGGCATAGGCCCATCCAGGAAGGCTAGGAGGCGCAAACATCACACCCGCTCGAAAGGTCAGCACATGGGTCGCCCCGCAATGGTTTGCCGCGGCGCCAATCGCTGCCTGCCACGCGCCCACGCTTTGCTGGGCCAAGGGCGCAGTGCTTTCGTTCCAACCGGGCAGGTCCGGCATGGCTGAACCAATCCCCAGACCATCAAGCAAACGCATGATTTCAATGATTTGTCTGCGAAATTTGTTGTGCTCATCAAACAGCGGCGGGATCACCAGAACGCACGGACGCCCCGGATGCTCAAATTTCGCCAACATTTCTTCTGAGATCTTGCCGCTGGATTGCGGGCAGGGCCAGTGGGTGAGCACGCGCCCGATCAGCCTTCGATGATCTTGGCCTCGGCAAAGGCGAGCAGCCCGCCATAGGTTTCGAGCATTTCGCCATCAACGTCGTCGTCTTCGATCACGATGTCGAGCCGGTCTTCCATCTCGGTCAGCAGGCCTGCGACCGCCATCGAATCGAGCTCTGGTAGGTCGCCGAACAGGCCGGTTTCCGGCGTGAATTCATTCACGTCGTCAGCGTCTAACCCCAGAACATCGGCGATGATCGCCTTGAGATCACGGTCAATTGCCACGCGGCTTTTGCCGATGCCGGACATATCCGTCGGCTCTGATGCGGTTGCCGAATTGTCGGTGACCGGATTGCTGCTCATGCACCCCTCGTTTCCCGGAATTTCGCGGGTTTCTACTGATACGGGGGCTCGCCTTAGCTCTGCGCCTCTCGCTTCGCAAGTCGCGCAGTGGTTTGCCGAACGAGCCGCTTGGCCAGCGCGGGCCAGGCCTTGGGTTGGCGCGGATCAAGGCAATCAATCCGATAGCGATGGCGCGTCTCCCCCATCCAATCGGCCTTATAGGCTTGATCGCCCGTGCCAAAATCGACCAATTCGACTTGGTCTTGATCGATCACGCGCTCAAACAAGGCTGCGGTGAGGGTCGTGCCGGCTGAGAGCTGCTTGCGGCTTTCCAAATGGGCGAGCTTATGGATGTAGGCGCAGTCATTCTCGACCGTCCAGCATTGCGCAGCGACCGCCGTCTCGCCTTCATAGGCGAGGCCCAGTCGCAGGCGCCCCGCATTTCCTTCTGCGCGTGCAAATTCGCGCAGCATGGCAGGCTCGTCCTCCTCGGGCTTCCAACTGGCGGCATAGATCGCCTCGTAGTTGGCCCAAGCCGCCGCATCGAACGTGTCGAGTACCTCCACACGGACCTTCTTGGCCTTCCGCTTCAGCGTCGTGCGCATCTTGCCCGGACGCTCGGCCCAGTATTGAGCAAAACTGCGCCCGCGAACGTACAGGATATGATTGAGGTCGCATGGCTCACTGGCAATAATCCAACCCGCAGCCTTGAATGCCTTTGCAAGCCGCGTCGCCGAGCCATTCTCGTCTGCGATAGGCTCCAGCGTTACGCGGTGGCCGTGCGCCTTTAAACCGCGTGCGATCTCAAGCAGCAGACGGTCTCCAAGATCACCGAGCGGGGCCAATTCGCGCCAGGTGAAATTGTACCAATTGCGCATTGGGGTGAGGTGGCCTGTGCCTGCCGTCAGTGCCAAAGCCGCGCTGTGATCATCTTCTTTCGCAATCACAATCATGGGTTTAAGGCCGGTTTCACCCAACAGATCAAACCATTCCGCACGCTCAAAGGGAGAGCTCACCACGCCATCATCCGCTTGATGACATAGGTCATGCAAGACGTTAACGGTGTCATGGTAACTCACGGTGATCACTCGATCGTGCCTCTTCGGATTCGTCATGCCAAGCACCCTAGATGAGACAGCCAAACCGCTCGACCACATCGCCGAACGCGGCGTGGAATGCGGCCGCGCGGATGCGCCAGCTTTGGTGCTTCGTGACCGGACGTTTAACCATGAGGAGTTAAGACAGCGTGTCGCCGTTCTCGCGGGCTGGCTTCAGAACGCTGTGGCAGAGAAAGGCGCGCGGGTCGCAAGTTGGGCCGCAAAGGGCGAGCTGACCTGCTTGCTGCCATTGGCAGCGGCGAGGGCGGGCCTAGTGCATGTGCCGATCAACCCCCTGCTAAAGCGCGCGCAGGCGGCGCATATTTTGGCGGATAGCGGGGCGAGCTTGCTGATTGCGAATGCTGCGCGATTAAAATCGCTCGAAGACGGCGATTTGCCGGGCTCCTGCAGCGCGATGGAGGATGATGAAGCTCTGGCGGCTGCCACCGTGCATGACACGCCGATTGATCCTTCCAGCGCGGATCCAGATGAGCTGGCGGCTATTCTTTACACAAGCGGCTCCACCGGGCGGCCAAAGGGCGTGGTGTTGAGCCATGCGAACCTGTGGCTCGGGGCGGTGAGCGTCGCGCATTACCTCAAGCTGGCAGGCGATGATGTGACGCTGTCGGTTCTTCCGCTGAGCTTTGATTATGGGCAGAACCAATTGCTGTCGACCTGGTACGCGGGCGGCTGCATCGTCCCGCTCGATTTCCTGTTTCCGCGCGATGTGATGAAGGCCTGCGCCAAGCATCAGATCACGACATTGGCCGCTGTGCCTCCACTGTGGGTGCAGCTGACCGAGCTCGAATGGCCACCAGAGGCGACTGCTTCCATGCGCCGGATGACGAATAGCGGCGGGGCGCTGACCACCGAGCTGGTCACGGATCTGCGGCGAGATCTTCCCCGATGCTCACCTCTATCCGATGTACGGTCTGACCGAGGCGTTCCGTTCAACTTATCTTGATCCCTCACTTGTCGATTCACACCCAACTTCAATGGGTAAGGCGATTCCTTTCGCGGAAATTCTGGTCATTAATGACGAAGGTGAAGTGGCGGAGCCCGGCGAGGAAGGTGAGCTTGTTCACTGCGGTCCGCTTGTGGCGCAAGGATACTGGCAAGACCCGGAGCGCACCGCGCAGCGGTTCAAGCCTGCACCGCGTCAGTCGCGCTATGGCGGCACGGCGGTGTTCTCGGGCGACCGAGTGCGCCGAGAAGAAGACGGTTTGCTCTATTTCATCGGTCGCCGTGATGCGATGATCAAGAGCGCTGGCAATCGGATTAGCCCTGCCGAGATCGAAGAGGCCGCGATCGCCTGTGATCCGGTGCAAGAGGCGGTCGCGCTTGGTCTGCCAGACGAGCGCCTTGGCCATGCGGTGCATCTCGTGGTGCGCGGCGCTGAGAGCGAGGCGGCCCACAAAGACCTGGTCAAAACGCTCAAGCGGGAGCTTCCGAACTTTATGCAACCTCAAGCGATCCATTGGCGCGATGCCATGCCGCTCAATCCCAATGGGAAGATTGATCGCACAGCCCTGCTTAGGGAGCTAAGTCAATGACATCGCTGGATAAGGCGAAAGCCCTGGGGCCGATCCCCGCTGGGTTTGAGACGCTTGATGGCGAACTCGCCATTGGCGGTAAGCGGGCCAGCGAATGGGCGCAACAAGCGGGCAAGACCCCGCTGTTCGTATATTCGAAGGATCGCCTCAATGCTCGTGTCGCGGAGCTGCGCGCTGCGCTGCCGCCGCGCATCGGGCTCAATTATGCGGTCAAAGCTAATCCCTATGCTCCTGTGATTGCCCATATGGAGGCTTTAGTCGATGGGTTTGACATTGCCTCCTCCGGCGAGCTGACCATGATCAATGCTGCTGGAATTGACCCAGCGCGCGTCAGTTTTGCAGGGCCCGGTAAGCGCGATGATGAGCTGGAAGCGGCGATTTCTGCAGGCGTAACGCTCAATTGCGAGTCCGAAGGCGAAGCACGCCGCTCGCTCGCAATCGGCGAGAAACTGGGCAAGGCCCCGCGCATGGCTCTGCGCGTGAACCCGGATTTCGAGCTTAAGGGCTCCGGCATGAAGATGGGCGGCGGCGCCAAGCAATTTGGTGTGGACGCAGACAAAGTGCCCGTTCTGGCGCGCGAGGTGATCGCCGCAGGCGCTGAATGGCGCGGCCTGCATATCTTTACTGGCAGCCAGGCCTTGAGCGCCGAGGCAGTCATAGAAACGCAGGGCAATGTGCTGAATTTGGCTGCAAAATTGTCCGACGAGATCGGTGAGCTCCTACCAAAGCTCAATATGGGCGGCGGGTTTGGCATTCCCTATTTCCCCAATGATGAGGCTTTGGACTTGTCAGCGGTTGGCGCGGCTCTGCAGGAGCATATGGCGGACCTCCCAGCGCCGCTTGAGAACACTGAGCTGTGTCTTGAACTTGGGCGCTATCTTGTTGGCGAAGCAGGCGTTTACCTAACGCGGGTGATCGATCGGAAGGTCAGCCACGGCACGACCTATCTGGTCACCGATGGCGGATTGCACCACCAACTCGCCGCATCCGGTAATTTCGGCACCGTTGTGCGCCGCAATTACCCCGTCGCTATTGCCAATCGTTATGACGCGCCAGTGGACGATGTGGTCAATGTGGTCGGTTGTCTTTGCACCCCGCTAGACCGTTTGGCTGACAAAGCGGGCCTGCCGCGCGCGGATGTTGGCGATCTGGTCGCGGTCTTTTGTGCAGGGGCATATGGAGCGAGCGCCAGCCCCAGCGCATTCCTTGGCCACGGCCCTGCGGCGGAAATGCTCGTTTAAACGCTCAAACCCGCGCAATTGTGCGCGTTTATAGTTTGGCAAGCCGCTGTCCCGAAACGGGATAGGGGGCCAAAACAGGCGTTATTACTAACACAATGTTCACCAATATGAGCGAGAGAGTTCGGGTCATTCGCGGGCCCAGTGCTGCAGGTCGCTCCTGTAGCTGATGCTGACCCCGCCGACCTAGGCAAGGATACGTATCAATGAAGACCTCTTTTTCGCTTTCCCGCATCGTGGGATCTGCTGTTGCACTTTCGCTGCTCGCCGGTTGCGGCGGTGCGGGGCAAGAACTGCCTCCAGCCAGCTTTGCAACGGCTGAAGAGGGGCCGAGCGAAGAGTATGTGATTGGTCCGCTTGACCAGATCACCATCCACGTTTGGCGCAATCCAGAGCTGAGCGCTGAGGAAATTCAGGTCCGCCCTGATGGCCGGATTACGATCCCGCTGGTGCGCGACCTTCCTGCCGTTGGCAAAACCGCGACCGAATTGCAGAACGATATCCGCGATCAACTCGCTCAGTACATTGAGCAGCCGATTGTCTCGGTGATCGTCAATGAGTTCTCCGGCACATTTAACCAGCAAATCCGCATCGTCGGCTCAACCGAGCAGCCTGCATCGCTGCCGTACCGGGCTAACATGACTGTGCTCGACGCGATGATCGCAGTCGGCGGGCTCAGCGAATTCGCCGCTGGCAACCGGGCAAAGCTGATCCGTTTGGACCGCGAGAGCGGGGAACAGGTTGAATACCGTCTGCGCCTCAAGGATTTGCTCAAGAAGGGCGATAGCGCCGCGAACGTAACGCTTAGTCCAGGCGATGTGATCATCATCCCTGAGAGCACTTTTTAAGGACCCGCGCCGCGCATGAGCGAGATTTTTGAAGAATTGCGCACAGCGCTTTACTCGGTCTGGCACCGCCGGTGGCTGGCGCTGGCCGTCGCCTGGGGTGTGTGCCTGCTCGGCTGGTTGGTGGTCGCGATGATCCCCAATTCCTATGAGGCGAAGGCGCGCATCTATGTCGATGTCGACGATGTGCTGTCCGAACAATTGGGCATTGCCGGCGATGGCCGCGAGGAAATCCGCCGCGTTCGGCAAACGCTTGCCAGCGCGGTGAACCTCGAAAAAGTCATCAAATCAACGCGTTTGGGTGAGAACATCACAGAACGCTCTGCGCTTGAAACCGAAATCAAGAACCTTGATGAGAAGGTGACGGTTACCAGCGAGCAGGACAACTTGTTTGAGATCACTGCAACGGTCGGCAAAGGTGACCTGTCAGATGCTGAGAACGCCGTTCTGGCGCGTGACGTGGTCCAGAAACTGATCGACATTCTGCGCGATGAACATGTCGCGGGCAGTCGGGCACAGGTATCCGGCGCCGTCACTCAGATCGATGAGCAGTTGGAAGAGCGCAAGCGCGAACTTGAAGCGGCTGAACAGCGCCGCTTGACCTTTGAAGCGCAATATCCTGACCTGATCGGCGGTTCGAGCACGCTCGTAACCCGGCTTCAGCAGGCGCGGACAGAAGCGCGCGGGATCGAAGCTGATCTTGCCGCAGCTGAAAGCGCTCTCGCCGCGATCAACGGGCAATTGGCGGGTACGCCGCGTACAATCGACACGCCGGGCACTGGCGGTCCTCGTTCTGCTCTGGCTGGCGCTCAGGCTCAATTGGCGGAGCTGCGTTCACGCGGGCTCACCGATGAGCATCCCGATGTGGTGGCTACCACTCGCCAAGTTCAAATTCTCACCCGTCAAGTTGCGGCCCAAGGGCCGAATGCTGGAGGCGGTACGCCAAACCCAGCCTACACCTCGCTAATCTCGATCCGTGCTGACCGCCAAGCCAGCGTCGAATCGCTGCAATCCCGCCGTGCTGCTATCCAATCGGACATTGCCGCGCTGATGGGTAGCCAGGCTGCTGAACCAGAGGTGGCTGCGGAAGCGAACCGGATCAGCCGCGATTACGAGGTGCTGCAGCAGAACTACGAAAAGCTGCTGCAAGACCGCGAAGAGCTGCGCACGCGCGGCGAAGTGGAAGACAACACAAGCCAGTTCAAATTCCAGCTGACCGATCCGCCAGTGGTGCCGCAAGGTCCCGCTGCGCCCAATCGTCCGCTGTTGCTGCTTGGTGTGCTGTTCGTCGGTCTCGCATCGGGGGCAGGGGCCGCTTACGCGCTCAGCCAACTGCGTTCGACCTTCGCGACGCCGAAGAAGCTGGAGCGTGCGCTGGATCTGCCCGTCATTGGTTCAATTTCGATGACGGTATCCGATGCCGCGAGTGAGCTGCGCGCGAAGCGGTTCAAACAATTCGCCGGGGCAACCGCTGGTTTGTTCGGTGTGTTCGTAATTCTGCTGGGCATTGAATTTGTCTCAGTCGGCGCGGTCGCGTGAGGGGGCTGAGATGACAGAACACAGCAAGATTTCACGCGAAGGTGCGAGCAAAGTGAGCGGCAAACCGTCTCTGTTTGAGCGTGCTAACGACACCTTTGGATTGGATGCCTTGGCACCGGCTAAGCCGCCTGTGCGCCTGCCAGAGGGCGAAAAGCGTGTTCGGCGGCCGGTTGCGCCGCAGCCTGCTGCTTCAAGCCTTACTGCTCCTGTAGCGTCGGAGGTCCAAACGCCTGCGCCAGCAATTTCAACGGCAGAGCCCGTCAAAGCGGCTCCGCAGGCCGTGGCCCTCGGCAATGCACCGCAACCCATCTCGCGCGATCATCTGCGTGATGCGGGCCTGATCGTGCCAGAAGACGGCGTGAGCGAGCTGCTCGAAGAATTTCGCATCGTCAAACGCGAGCTTCTCGCCGATGCCCGCGCTGGCGGATCATCCAAAGCGCAGCAAATCCTGGTTTCTTCGCCGCATCCCGGCGAGGGCAAGACCTATTGCGCCGTAAATCTGGCGATTGCTTTGGCGGCTGAGCGCGACCTCGAGGTGCTGCTGGTCGATGCTGATGTGATCAAGCCCAGTGTTCCGGCGCGGCTTGGTTTCGAGCCTGGCAAGGGCCTGATGGACGCATTGGCTGACCCGAGCCTTCAGCCAGAGACGCTCGCGGTCAAAACAGACATCGACAATCTCTATGTGCTGCCAGCGGGCAGCCGCAATTCCAATGCCGCCGAATATTTGGCGAGCGCCCGGACCGGCGAAGTGCTTGCACGTCTCACCCAAGGTGCACCGAACCGGATCGTCATTTTCGATACACCGCCCGCGCTTGCTGCCTCCGCAGCAGCCGAGCTCGCCGCGCATGTTGGCCAGGTTCTGCTGGTCGCGCGCGCCGATGAAACAAGCCGTGCCGCGCTTGAAGATGCGCAGCAGCTGCTGTCGGCCTGTGTCGACATCAAACTGTTGCTCAATGCAGCACAATTCAGCCCGTCAGGTCGCCAGTTTGGCAATTATGGCGCGCAGGGGGAAAGATCGTGATTAAAGTTCTCAGAGCAGCGCTGTTGGTGGGGCTGGCGGCAATCGTCGCCGCTGCGCCTGCTCAGGCGCAAGCCCAGGATGATGGCGGCAATTCAGGCGTCTCTGACGGCCCGCGCGTCGCTGTGCAGCCTTACATTGAGGTGTCTCAGATCCTTTCAGCTGAGCTGACACCCGGCGATGACGTGCTCACCTACACTCAGGTGGCCGCGGGCGTGGATGTGTCAGCGACAGGCCGCAACAGCGGTGGTTCGCTGTCGCTGCGTTACGAGCGCAACATTGGCTACGGCGCGTCTGACGGCATTGATTCCGATACATTCAGCGGCGTTGCGCGCGGATACCTCTCGATCATCCCGCGTTCTTTGACGTTGGACGCTGGCGCTTTGGCTAGCCGCACGCGCATCGATGGCTCTGGCGGGGTCACTGCCAATCCATTGGTGCAAGACGATGCGGAAAGCCAAATCTACAGCGGCTATGTCGGCCCAACGCTCGCAACTCGTGTCGGTGCGGTCGATGTGACTGGTTCTGCACGAGTGGGCTACACCCGGCTTGAAGCAAATGACGCGATTGTCACTCCATCTGGAGCTGTCGCTGATGTCTTCGACGACAGTGTCACCTACAATGCGCAATTGCGCGCAGCCACGCGCCCAGGCGAGCCTCTGCCGGTAGGTATTGGCGTTGGTGGCGGATACTTCCAGGAAGACATCTCCAACCTCGACCAACGAGTCCGTGACACTTATGTGCGTGCCGATGTGACGGTACCCGTCACCAGCAATCTCTCGGTTGTCGGCGGCGTCGGCTACGAAGATGTTGAGGTTTCAAGCCGCGATGCACTTCGCGATGTGAATGGCGATCCCGTTATTGGAACTGATGGCCGCTTAGTTACCGACACCAGCGCCCCGCGCCAGCTCGCCTTCGACATCGATGGCTTCATTTGGGACGTAGGCGTGCTCTGGCGCCCAAGCAGCCGCACGTCGCTCGCCGCGACCGTTGGTCGGCGTTACGATTCAACCACATATTACGGTAACTTCACTTTTGTGCCTGATAGCCGCAGCCAGCTGAGCATCTCAGTCTATGACGCGGTCAGCGGCTTTGGCGGATCGCTCACCAATTCTTTGGCCGCATTGCCAACCGAATTCTCGGCCATTCGCAACTCGCTTACTGGTGATTTCGGCGGCTGTGTCGGCGGGGAAAGCGGCGCAGGCTGTGCTGGCCTGTTCGGCTCGGTCCGTTCGGCGGCCTTCCGCAGCCGCGGCGCGCAAATCGCTTATCAGCGCCAGGTTGGCCGCCTTAATGCGGCAATTGCTGCTGGGTATGACAACCGCCGCTTCATCGCCGCACCGGGCACCATTTTGGCCGCCGCTGACGGTGTGACCGACGAAAGCTATTACGTGCGCAGCTCGCTCAACCGCCCAATCGGCAACAATGCAAACCTAGCGGTCAATGGCTACGTCAATTGGTTCGGCCGCGGCGATGGCATTAACGGCAATGTCACCGGCTACGGCACTTCGGCTGCTTACAGCCGCTCGCTCACCGGCAAACTGTCGGCCCGAGCGGCGGTCGCCGTAGACTACCTCGATTCCGATTTGTCGGCTGATGACTTCGCCTTTGCAACGGCGCTGCTCGGCCTGCGTTACGACTTCTGATCTGGACACACTGACGATGTACGAACAATTTTACGGCTTCAATTCTCGCCCATTTCAGCTGACCCCTGATCCCGAGTTCTATTTCGAGAGCGCGAGCCACAAGAAGGCTCTGTCCTATCTCGGCTATGGCTTGAACCAGGGCGAAGGCTTTATAGTCATCACGGGCGAGGTGGGCGCAGGTAAGTCGACCTTGGTCGCCCATCTGATGCAGCGGATCGACCCAGAGGCGCTGACGGTTGGCCAGGTGGTCACCAGCGCACTTGACGGCGAAGAACTGATCCATGTGGTTGCGCAAAGCTTCGGCATCGAGGTTTCGGGCCGCGACAAAGCAGGCGCTCTCGGCGCGATTGAGAGCTTCCTGCAGGACGAAGCACGCGCCGGACGGCGCTGTCTGCTGATCGTCGACGAATGTCAGAACTTGGCCGTCGGCGCATTGGAAGAGCTGCGCATGCTGTCAAACTTCCAACTCGGTTCGCACCCGCTGCTGCAGAGCCTGCTGCTTGGTCAGCCAGAGTTTCGCACCACCGTCGCCAGCCATCCTGATCTTGATCAGCTTCGCCAACGCGTCATTGCTTCGCACCACTTGGAAGCGCTCGATGAGGAAGAGGTGGAAGCCTATATCACTCACCGGCTAGAGCATGTTGGGTGGCAGGGTAATCCGGCGATCACCGCCGAGGTGCTGGGCGCCATTTACGAGGCAACGGATGGCATTCCGCGCCGCGTCAACCAGATCATGAACCGTATGCTGCTGCTGAGCGCGATCGAAGAGCAAAGCGAGCTGACAACCGCAATGGTCGAAGCTGTGTGCGAGGAAATGCTCGCCGATACATCAAAGGGTGCGCGCGATATTCCTACGCAAGTGACTGCATCGGCATCCGTTGCTGATGCTGCAATTGACGCGGTGCCTGCGCCAGAAGTCGCCGCCTTGCTGGCAGAGCGCGATCAGCGCACCTCCAAGCTGGAAGCCGCGATTGGTGAGCTGCAAGAGGTAGGCTCGCACGCGCAGCCAATGGAAATGGACCCAGAGGTCAGCGAGGCGATCAATCGGATTGAAAGTCGGCTTGAGGAACAAGAGCAATCTTTCCGCCATGTCGTTGGCATGCTGATCGAATGGCTTGAGGAAGATGCATCGCGCGAGGCCGCGTAAATGAACGTCGCGCCGAATTTCTCCAAGGATGTGAAGGCTCAGGTCGTCAATGGCCTGTCCGTTGATGTCGAAGACTGGTTTCAGGTCGGCGCGTTTGAGGATGTGATTGGGCGCAGTGAGTGGGACAGCCTAAAGACTCGCGTCGAAGATAATATCTACCGCATCCTTGATCTGTTTGCGGAGGCTGACGTGCATGGCACATTCTTCACGCTTGGTTGGGTCGCAAAGCGTCACCCGCAAATGATCAAGCGGATTGCGGATGCGGGCCATGAAATCGCCAGCCATGGCTATGACCATGCGCGGGTCTATACCTTTACGCGTGAGCAATTCGCCGAAGACCTAAAACTGGCGCGGGACATCTTGCAGGATTGCTCTGGCACCGAGGTTACGGGATACCGTGCCCCAAGTTTCTCCATCGACCAACGCACGCCGTGGGCGTTCATGGAACTGGCGGAGCAAGGCTACACCTATTCCTCCAGCGTCGCGCCGATCGTGCATGACCACTATGGCTGGCCAGAGGCGCCGCGTTTTGCTTTTAAGCCAATCCCTTGGTCCGACATGATCGAGATCCCGGTTACCACCGCCATTCTCGGCGGTAAGCGTGTTGCGGCGGGCGGCGGCGGGTTCTTCCGCGTGCTGCCCTATGCCTTTTCGCGCTGGGCGATCCGCCAAGTGAACCGCCGCGAAGAACGCCCGGCGGTGTTCTATTTCCACCCATGGGAAATCGACCCGAACCAACCGCGCGTTGGCAATGCGCCGATGCGTTCAAAGCTGCGCCACTACACCAATCTCGACAAAATGGCTAGGCAAGCTGGGCGAGTTGGTGCATGAATTTCGCTGGGCGCGGATGGATATGATCGCGCTGCGCGAAGCCTCACGGGCCGTCGACCTGACCCCATGAACGCGCCTGTGAAACTGCCGATCACCGTCTCGCAAGTGGACTTCTCCGATGCCCAAATGCTGGAGCGGATTGAGGGGTTTGTGCGCGAGCATAAGGCAAGTCTGTTTCACCGCCCGGCATGGCTGAAAGCGGTTGAGGCGGGCACAGGTCAAAAGGCCTGCGGTTTCATCACTCAGCAGATGGGCGTCATCACCGGATGGCTGCCGCTGACCGATGCGCATTCGCCTCTGTTTGGCCGGGCTCTGGTCTCCAGCGGATTTGGCGTGGGCGGCGGTATCCTGGCCGAGACACAGGAAGCGGCTCAGGCGCTTGCTGGCGCTACACCGGATCACGCGGTTAGAAACTCGGTTGCCAGCGTAGAGCTGCGCGGGGGCGGGGTGCCCAATGGCTGGAAAGCCGTGAGTGATAAGCACGCGGGTTTCATCGCCGAACTGGCAGAGGACGATGAGGCGCAATTGCTCGCTATTCCGCGCAAGGCGAGGGCAGAGGTGCGCAAGGGCCTCAAAAGCGGCTTAGACGTGCGTATTGGCCGCTCAAACAGCGATTTGGCGGCGCATTACGCGGTGTACAGCGAGAGTGTCCGCAATCTCGGCACGCCGGTGTTTCCCAAAACGCTGTTCAAGGCGATGATCGAGGCGTTTCTTGACACCGCCGATATCCTCACGGTCTATTCGGGTGAGGAGCCTGTCTCCAGCGTTCTGTCCTTCTATCACGAGGACGCAGTTATGCCATTTTGGGGCGGGGGTACCTATGCTGCGCGCTCCCTGCGCGCCAATGAGCTGATGTATTACAAACTGATGTGTCACGCGCGTTCGCGTGGCATGTCCCACTTTGATTTTGGCCGTTCCAAAACCGGCAGCGGCCCCTACAATTTCAAGAAGAACTGGGGTTTTGAACCGGAGCCGCTGACCTATGCTCATTGGCATGCGCCGGGCAGTGTGCCGCGCGATGTCGACCCGACCAGCGAGGCCTATTCGCGCAAGATTGAGCTTTGGAAGAAGCTGCCACTGCCGATTGCCAACGCAATTGGTCCGTGGATCGCGCGCGGGCTGGCCTAGGGATCGAGCGGGCTTATGGGCGAGACCCTATTTCTGGCGCACCGCGTTCCGTTTCCGCCCAACCGCGGGGACAAAATCCGCGCGCATCATTTGCTTAAGAAGCTGGCACAGCTTGGGTCGGTCCATGTTGGTTGCTTTGCAGAGAATGCGGAAGACCGCGCAGCCGTGGCCGAGGTCGATGCGATAGCCGCATCACAATGCGTCGTGGATCGGCGCAAGCCGCTAACGCTTGCTGGGGTGGAAGCGGTGCTGACCGGCAAACCCGTCAGCCTCACCGCCTTTCACAGCGCGCGTTTGGAAAGCTGGGTCCAGCAGACACTTTCCAAGCACCCAATCGACACAATCGTCATCTTCTCCGGCCAGATGGGGCAATATGTGCCCGATAGCTTCGCGGGCAGGGTGGAGATCGACCTGTGCGACGTCGATAGCGCCAAGTTTGAAGGCTATGCCAAAGTGGGTGAGCGCGTCTGGCTGAACGCGCGGGAAGGGCGCTTGCTGGCGGCGGAAGAAGAGCGTCTTGGCGTTCGGGCCGACGCCGCCATTCTGATCAGCGAGAACGAAGCTGAGCTATACCGAAGCAGGCTGACCGATCCTTCGCAGGTGAATGTTCAAGTGATTGGCAATGGCATTGATGCCTCCGCCTTTGATCCGGGTGCGGTCGAGCCTCATGTCGAACTGCATGCCCGCAAAGGTCCGCACTTCGTCTTTACCGGTCAGATGGATTACCGCCCCAATGAGCAAGCGGCTGAATGGGTGATTGAGCAATTGCTGCCCGTTATTCGCGCCAGACATCCTGAGGCTGAGTTTCACATCGTTGGGCGCAATCCGACCGCGCGTTTGCTCGGCCATTCGGAGACGCCAGGTCTCACCATTTGGGGTGAGGTGCCCGACGTCAAACCCTTCATCGCGGTAGCGGATTTCGTACTCGCGCCGCTGCTGATCGCGCGCGGCGTTCAGAACAAAGTGCTCGAGGCAATGGCGATGGCCAAGCCTGTGGTTCTAACCCAAGAGGCCGCGACCGGCATTGCCGCCAGCGACGACGAACATTGGCTGGTCGCACCCGCTGACCCAGAGCAAATGGCTGCGCGGATTGAGGCGGCATTGGCCGACCCTGATGCATTGTTCAACCTCGGGGCCTCAGCGCGGCAATTCGTGCTGGATCACCATGCGTGGGATGCGATGCTGGAGCCGCTTGGCGCGTTGATTTCGACCTCAGGCGAGACGCGCGATGCAGCCTGAGAAACTTACGCAGGATTGGCGTCAGCAAAGCATAGCTGACCATGTGCCAAGCGCATGGAAACGGCCGCTTGTGATGCTTGCATTGGCAATCACCGCGCTCGTTGTTTTGGCGGCGCGCGAATGGGGCGAGATGCTGCACCAATGGTGGAACATCGACACCTACAATCACATCCTGCTGGTCCCAGTCATCGTTGGTTGGCTCGTATGGCTGAAACGCGATGAGCTTGGCGCTGCTACAGCGAAAGGTTGGCTGCCCGGTCTCGGCCTGGTCGCCGTCGCGCTAAGCCTATGGACGCTGGGTCGGATCACCGGAATCAACCTCTTCGCCCATGCTGGAGCGGTTGGCGCGATCATGGCCGCGGCGCTTGCCATCATTGGCCCGCGCATTTCCATGCTGCTCGCTCTGCCATTGGCGATGACCGCATTTCTGGTGCCCTTTGGCGATGAGATCATCCCGCCGCTGCAAATGATCACCGCCGAGATTGCAATCTGGCTAACGCTTGCCAGCGGCGTGCCTGCCGAGATCGACGGGATTTACATCAACACTCCTGTAGGCCTGTTTATCGTCGCGGAGGCCTGCTCTGGTGTAAAATTCCTCGTCGCTATGGTCACTCTGGCGGTGCTGATCTGCTTTACGCAATTTACCAGCTGGACCCGTCGCGCGGCTTTCATGTTGGCCGCTATCATCGTCCCAATCCTGGCCAATGGAGTGCGCGCCTGGGGCACGATTTACATCGCACAGAGCCAGGGCGTCGAATTCGCGGAAGGGTTCGATCACATCTTCTATGGCTGGATATTCTTCGCCATCGTTCTGGTGATCATGCTCGCGGGCGCCTGGCGTTTCTTCGAGCGTGATCCAGAAGATGCTGGCTTCACCTCTGAAGAGTTGAGCGCAATACCTTGGATTACCCGTCTAGAGCGCTTCAACGCCAGCCAAGCAGCCATCCTGATCGGCATCACCATTTTGGCGGTGCTCGCGGGAATTGCGGTGGCCCTCACACCGGCTGTCGCCATTGCCGCGCCAATCGGCTAGGCGGCTCAGCCTATGTGCGGGATTGCCGGAATTTTTCATGCGGAAACGCCAAAGCCCGTGGACCCAGCGCGGGTGGAGCGGATGTGCGATGCGTTGGTTCACCGCGGCCCGGATGGCGCAGGCGTTTGGACCGCTCCAGGCATAGGCCTCGGGCACCGCCGCCTTTCGATCATCGACCTTGAAGGCTCTCCGCAGCCAATGGCCAGCGTGGATGGCCGCGCCGTCATCAGCTTCAATGGCGAGATATACAATTACCGCGAGCTGCGCCGCGAGCTGGAGCAATCTGGCGCCCGGTTTAAAACCTCAGGCGACACCGAAGTCATTCTTGCCGCGTGGCAGCGCTGGGGCCCAGATTGCCTCTCGCGCCTCAATGGCATGTTCGCCTTTGCGATATACGATTTGGACAAACGCAGCCTGTTCTTGGCCCGCGACCGGCTCGGCGTAAAACCGCTGTTCCTCGCGCGGTTAAGCGATGGCAGCCTTGCCTTTGCCTCTGAACTTAAGGGCCTGCTCGCTCATCCTTTGCTTCGGCGCAGGCTGAACCCGCAAGCGCTCGATGATTACCTCACATGGGGTTATGTTCCAGACAGCCGTTCGATCCTTGCAGGTGTGGAGAAACTGGCCGCTGGGCATTTCATGCTGCTCGAACATGGTCGGCCGATCAGCGCGCCAAAACGCTGGTGGGATATCAGCTTTGAAGAACGCGAACGCGGGTCGGAGGCGGACCTGTCTGCGCAATTGGTCCATTTAATGCGCGAGGCTGTGCAATCGCGCATGGTCGCCGACGTGCCGCTGGGCGCGTTCCTATCCGGAGGAGTCGATTCCTCCAGCGTTGTGGCCTTGATGAGCGAGGTCAGCGCAGAGCCTGTGCGAACCTGCTCAATCGGGTTTGATGTCGCGGCGCTGGACGAAACGAGCTATGCGCAAACGGTAGCAGAGAAGTTCGGTACCGAACATGAGGCGCGAACGGTCGGGCAAGATGACTTTGGCGCTGTCGATGCTCTGGTCGGCATGTTTGACGAACCCTTTGCCGATGCCTCTGCTCTGCCGACATGGCGGGTGTGCGAGCTCGCGCGTGAAAAGGTGACGGTGGCTCTGTCCGGGGACGGAGCGGACGAAGCCTTCGCAGGATACCGCAGGCAAGTCTTCCACCACCATGAAGAGCGCGTGCGATCGGTCCTGCCCGCTGGTCTCCGGGAACCTGTGTTCGGGGCGCTTGGGCGGGCATGGCCAAAGGCGGATTGGGCACCGAGGCCCTTCCGAGCCAAATCCACTTTGCTTGCGCTCGCTGAAGGGGGCGAGGCCGGTTATGCGCGCGGGCTTTCCGTCAACACTCCTGAACAGCGCGCCGCGCTCTATGATTCAAGCTTTGCCAAGAACCTTCAGGGGTACCGGGGCGAAGATGATCTGATCGCCTTGATGAAAAGCGCTCCGGCGCGCAGCGGGCTCGACCGGGCGCAATATGCGGACCTCAAATTTTGGCTTTCTGGGGATATTTTGACCAAAGTCGACCGCACCAGCATGGCCGTTAGTCTGGAGGCGCGAGAGCCCTTACTTGATCACCGGTTGATTGAATTTGCGGCGCGTCTGCCAGAGAGAATGCGAGTGCGCGGATCGACTGGCAAATACCTTTTGAAGAAGTGCATGGAGCGCTATTTGCCGAGCGATATTCTCTACCGGCAAAAGCAAGGCTTCGTGACGCCAATCGCGAACTGGCTGCGCGGGCCATTGGCAGGATCAGCGCGGGCAATCGCATCCAGCTCTCAGCTTGCCCAGTCAGGCTGGTTTGATCGCAAGCATGTGGCTGAATTGGCTGAAGCTCACATCGCCGGACGCTCAGACAACTCCAGAGTCTTGTGGCAATTGCTGATGCTGGAAAAATCGATCACTCGGCTCGGTGTCAGCGCATAACGACGACTAACGGGACAGCCCTGATTAACCATGCGGTGACCCAAATTGAAACGTAAACACTTGTTGCAGGCATAAATTAGCATTTGCACTTGAAGCCGGGCCGCGCCTAGATCGATCCATATCGGAGTAAATCGGCGATCCAGTCCAATAGGACGAATACAAGATCGAAGCTTCGCCATGGTGGTATTTGGAGCATTTCGAAAATGGATAGCGGGGCAAGCAGGGCAATCCCTTTCACGGACGACGATGAGTTGTTCGCAGAAAGCGCATTGCATGCATCAATTCCACAAGAGTTATTTAAACTCAGCGAAATAGACGTGATGTATGACGACACGTCGAGCACGCTGTGGAGCTATATGAACCCGGCAGACCGTCCCAGTTTTACGCGGGCGATGCTGGACAATTTTGAAGAATGGCAGCGGCAGATTGCACGCGGCTTTGGCCCCGGCAAGGTGCCTTTGCGTTACCTCGTACTCGGCAGCCGTGCATCAGATGTGTTCTGCTTTGGCGGGGACCTCGCGCTTTTCCAAAGATTGATTCGAGAGCGTGATCGCGATGGCTTGGTTAACTATGGCCACCGCTGCTGCGCGATCCTTCACCGCAATTTAGAAGCGCTCGATATTCCGATGTTGACCATCGGCATGGTGCAAGGCGCGGCACTCGGCGGCGGGTTTGAGGCGCTGCTGTCGTTCGACTATATTATAGCGGAAAGAACCGCGACATTTGGCCTGCCAGAGGTGATGTTTGGCCTGTTCCCAGGCATGGGCGCACACGCATTGCTGTCACGCAAGATCGGCAGTGCAATGGCCGAACGTCTGATCATGTCGAACGAGACCTACACGGCGGAGCAAATGTATGAGATGGGCATTGTCCATCAATTGGCCGAACCGGGCGACGGAGTGAATGCGACGCGCGATTTCATCAAGAAGTCTGAGCGCCGCCATGCTGGACTGGTCGGTTCTCGCCGAGCGACGAAGGAGGTTTGGAACCTTCAGCTTTCCGAACTGAACCGCATCACGGAGCTGTGGGCGGATACGGCGCTTGAGCTTCGCGAGCAGGACCTCAAGGTGATGAACCGGCTGACCACGGCGCAAGAGCGACTCGCAGAACGCATCGCCGCCGCATAGGTCGCTTTCGCTAAGCTTCGGCTCCATGTCCGAGCGCTAGGTACTCATCGCTCTGCATTTCTTGCAGGCGGCTTGCTGTGCGCTCAAACTCAAAGCTGCCATCGCCGGCCTGATAGAGCTCGTCTGGCGCGCTCGCGGCGGTCGCAAACAGCTTCACCTTATGCTCGTAAAGAGCATCGATCAGCGTCACAAACCGCGCTGCTTCATTGCGCATTTCCGGGCCCATTTGCGGGATGCCGACGATGATGACGGTGTGGAAATTACGTGCAATCGCGAGGTAGTCTGGAGCGCCGCGCGCCTCTGCGCACAGCCGCTTGAAACTGAATACGCCCACGCCTTTCAAGGACTTGGGCACGTGGATTGTGCGTTTGCCGCCCACTTCCAGCTCCTGCGAAGGCACGTGCTCGGCATCCTCTGGCGCAAAGTCCGTCATCCGGAAGAACACCTCTCGCACCGCATCGGTTGCCGCATCGCCTAGCGGCGTATACCAGGTCTTGAGATCGCCAATCCGGTCAAGCCGGTAGTCGGTCGGGCCATTGAGGCTGACCACGTCGAGTTCAGCCTCAATCAAGTCGATGAACGGCAGGAAGTGCTCTCGGTTGAGGCCATCCTTGTAGAGATCCTGGGGAGGGCGGTTTGAGGTCGTAACAATCGCCACATTGTGCGTGTTGATGATCCGCGCGAACAGACGGCTCATGATCATCGCATCGGCAGAGTTGTTCACCACCATCTCGTCAAAGGCGAGGCAGCGCAGATGGCCTGCAAGCCGCTGTGCCGCAACCGGAATGGGATCGCCGCTTTCGGTCCTGCGCGCTTCCCTCAGCTCAGCATGCACCTCTTGCATGAAGGCGTGGAAGTGGACGCGCCGCTTCTCTTTTATCGAGAGGCGTTCATGGAACAGGTCCATCAGCATCGACTTACCGCGCCCAACCCCGCCGAACATGTAGACACCTTGCGGACGGACCTTCTTCGCGCCGAACAGCTGAGACAGTAGCCCGCCAGAGGTCTCCGCCTCCAAGTCCTTCTGCAACCGATCAAGCCGCTCCGCAGCGCGCCTCTGGTCCGGATCGGGCCTAAGCTCGCCATTGGCAATCAGACGTTCGTAACGCGCCAGCATGGCTTTACTCAGCGCTGCTCATGCGCGCGGCTTCATCTTGCGCACAATGCCGGAATAGCTCGCGACCACATCGGCGTCCTGCACCACCTGCCCGCGCAGGAACAGCATGCGGCCGGTCTCGCGCACGATCTCCGTCACCGCATCGAGCGGCCGCTTAGGATCCCCGCCGCCCACGAACTGCGTCGAAAGCTCCAGCGTTACTGAGGGGCCGGCATTCCCGCTGCCCACCACATGCATCGTTGTAAACATGGAGATATCGATCAGGCTGAGCGTCACCGCGCCGTGGATGATGCCCTGCAGGTTCTCATGCCGCCGCTCCGGGAACATGCGCAGCTAAGCACTTGCCCCCTCTGGCCGCGTGATCAGCTTCCCCATCACTGCGCCATTGAACAGCGTCTGGTCTTTCAGATTCCAGTGATTCCAACCCGGATTGTCAGGATCGGGGGTATGCTCGAATACCTCGTCGTCTAACGTCACCGGATCAGATTTCGCGCTCTGCCATCATCTTCTTGGTCTCTGCAATCGCCTTTGCTGGCGAGAGGCCTTTCGGGCAGACATTGGCGCAGTTCATGATCGTGTGACAGCGATACAGGCGGAAGGGATCCTCCAACTGATCGAGCCGCTCACCCGTCATCTCATCGCGGCTATCCGCGAGCCAGCGGTACGCCTGAAGCAGGATCGCAGGGCCCAGGAACTTGTCAGAATTCCACCAATAGCTCGGGCAGCTGGTCGAACAGCAAGCGCACAGAATGCACTCATAAAGCCCATCCAATTGCTCGCGCTGCTCCGGCGTTTGCAACCGCTCTTTACCCGAAGGTGTCGGCGTAACCGTCTGAAGCCATGGGCGAATGGACGCATATTGCGCATAGAAGTGCGTGAAGTCCGGCACCAAGTCCTTGATCACATCCATATGCGGCAGAGGGGTGATGCGAACCTCACCCTTCAGGTCTTCAATCGCGGTCGTGCACGCCAGGCCATTCTTGCCATTCATGTTCATCGCGCAAGACCCGCAGATCCCCTCGCGGCAAGAGCGACGGAAGGTGAGGGTGGGATCAACCTCGTTCTTGATCTTGAACAGCGCGTCGAGCACCATCGGACCGCAATTGTCGAGATCGATCTCAAACTTGTCATAGCGCGGGTTGTCGCCGCTATCGGGATCATAGCGATAGATCTTGAACGACTTCGCGCGGCCAGCGTTGGCGTCCTCTGGGGCCTTGTGCACTTTGCCCTGCTTGCTGATCTTTGAGTTCTTAGGAAGCGTGAAAGTCGCCATTACAAATCTGATCCCATTGCCTTGTGACACCTATCTAACGCCTTAGCGCGCGAGGGCAAGACGCGGAGTGTTGCGAGTATGACCACAATTGTTGAGTAACGTTCACGGTGCCCGGTCACCGCCCATGCCCTCAACGCTTCGTCGCGCGTAAGCCACGCTTGGAACGCCTGGAACACAGTCCTAGCGGCGAAAACCAATCGATCAAAACCGCCCGATTGATCGAGAAAACCGATCAGCCAATTGCGGGATATGCGGAACCTACACGCCATTGCCGCCTTTTACCTCGCATGAGCGATGTAGGACACAGCAATTCGGATGGCTCCACCCCTTGGCCAGCCACCGCCGCCGTCTTTGGCGCGGGCGGAGGGATTGGCCGCGCTCTGTGCGAAGCGCTGGCGCAAGGCGGCACACAGCGGATCTACGCCGGATCGCGCGCGGGCACTGAGCCATCGGGCGAGGGCATCATCCCCTTTGCCTTTGACCTACAGGACGAGGCCAGCATCGCACGCGCCGCCAGCATGATGCAGGACACCCCGCCGCAAATGATCATCATCGCCACCGGCGTGCTGACCTTGGCCGATGGGCGCGGGCCAGAGCGGACCTACAAACGCCTCGACCCCGCCACGATGGCGGAGGTGCTGGCGCTCAACACCATCGGCCCGGCGATGATCGCCAAGCACATGTTGCCGCTGCTCCCGCGTGAGGGTCGAGGTGTGTTCGCGGCTTTATCGGCCCGCGTCGGCTCAACCTCGGACAACGGGCTGGGCGGATGGCACAGTTACCGCGCCTCGAAAGCCGCGCTCAATATGTTGCTCAAAAACTTCGCACTGGAAATGGCCCGCACGCACAAGGAAAGCGTGGTTGTCGGCCTGCACCCCGGGACCGTCGACAGCGCTCTGTCAGAGCCTTTCCAAAAGGGCCTGCCCGACGGCCAATTGTTCACGCCTGCAAAATCCGCCGCGCATCTGCTCGATGTGCTGAGCGGCCTGGATGCGGCCCACAGTGGCCGAGTGTTCGATTGGAAGGGCGTGGAAATTCTCAGCTGAGCCTCAATCCCGCGCCCCCATTCTCCGAATCAAGGTGATTCGCGCGGCGTTGCAGTGATTCGCTTTGGCCAGAGAAAATTCGGCCAAAATCGCGCCAAAATCCAAAAAAGCCCATTTTTCGCAAAAAAAGTGGCCGAAAACGCAAATTACAACGCTTTTTACAACGCTTTTACAACGCTCATTACAACGGTCGCCTGTCATCACCTGTCGTGAAGACGAGGCGCCCTGCCGGTGAGGTGTGGTTGATTGGTCAACGTACGACCCTTCCAATCGGTCACACCTCATTGGGCCGCTCTATTATATGGGCAGCAACCAAAAGTGCCTCGTCTTGAATGTGAAAACCACGATCAAGACAGGGACATTACCTATGAAAAAGACACTTCTGCTTTCGACCGCCGCCACAGCAACTTTGGCTGCGCTGACTTTCCAACCCGCACCTGCGCAGGCCGAAACCTGCCTGCTTGACACCAATGGTGATGGCAATGCCGATACAAATGTCGATACCACTGGCGGTGCCACCGACGATAATGGTGATGATGACACGCTCGCTTGCGGAGTGGGCGCGGACGCATCGTCACTCAGGGGAACAGCGATTGGCGCAGACTCGGTTTCCACTGGGGGAAATTCAACGGCAATTGGCACTATCAGCCGAGCTACAAGTGTACAAACCACTGCAGTAGGCGTTTCGGCAAATGCGAGCGGCGCCAATTCGAGTGCATTCGGCGTTAACAGCCTCGCCTCTGGGTCTGGGTCTACAGCAATTGGCGTGGCTACGAATGCTACGCAAACTGGCACAACAGCCATCGGCGGTGATGGCGGCGATGCAGACATTTTGGGCGCGCAAGCCACTGATATTAATTCCACGGCCATTGGTTCAGATGCCGTGGCGAGCATGTTTGGCACCACGGCTGTTGGAGCCGGGTCTGAGGCCAGTGGAGATATTTCGACCGCGGTCGGCTCGGGCGCGATAGCCAGCGGTGCTGCTGCAAGCGCTTTTGGCGCAAGCGCTTTTGCGACCGGAAATGAATCGGTTGCTCTTGGTTCACAATCCGAAGCCGGTGGATTCAGCTCTATCGCAATTGGCGATTTTGCCTTCACAGATTCTTTTTTAGGCACCGCAATTGGCAGCGAGGCTGCTGCGACCGGAGACTCCGCAGTAGCGCTTGGTCACAGTTCTGAGGCCAGCGGGATAGGAGCCATTGCCATTGGCGGAAATCAAGATGGCGAAATCGGCTCAGGCGCGCAGGCAACCGGCGAAGGCGCTGTCGCTTTGGGCGCGAGTGCTGACGCCCTGTCAGACGATTCGATTGCAATCGGTCGCGCTGCCAGCACAACCTCAGGAGGAGCGATTGCTATTGGGCAGGATGCAGCCGCAGAAGGCTCAGGGGCTGTAGCGCTCGGCGAGCGCTCATCTGCTTCTGGGACATTTGCGACAAGTGTCGGTTTGATCAGCAGCGCGACCGGGGACGGAGCTTCCGCCTTCGGCGCGGGAGCCGATGCGACCGGCGGAACCTCTGTGGCAGTTGGCTTCAGTTCAGCCGCCAGCGCAACGGGCGCCACCGCGATTGGCGGCAACTTGGGTTCAGAAGTAGCCCCTGGTGCACAGGCAACGGCCACTGGCGCAACGGCAATTGGTGCGACAGCCCAGGCCACAGCCGAGCGCGCCACTGCTTTGGGCACGGGCGCCATTGCCAGTGCCACCGGTGCAATCGCGATTGGAACGGATGAGACTGACGGCAGTGCAAGCGCGTCGGAAAGAAACGCAATTGCGATTGGAACCGGTGCTTTCGCTTTTGGTGGCGATGCAGCCGTTGCGATTGGTTCCTCTGCCCAAGCGAGGGACGAAGGGGCGACCGCAATTGGCCGATTTACGAATGCTGCCGGTGCAAGCAGCTTTGCCGCGCGGCGACAGCTCTGACGCGATAGGGGCTGCTTCAATCGCGATTGGCGGCCGGTCGCCGGAATCCGGCGAAGGCGGAGGTGCTGATGCAAGGGGGACTGACGCCATCGCGCTTGGGGCGAGTTCCAGCACAACAACAGACGGCGCGGTCGCATTGGGCGCAGGAGCCTTTAGTAATGGCCTGGATGCGGTGGCCGTGGGCAGGCGATCCGTTGCGCAGAATGTTGGCGCTACCGCGCTAGGAGTGGATGCGGATGCGACTGGTGTAGGTACCTTTGCCGGTGCCGCCAGAGCGCAGGCGACTGCTGCCGGCGCGGTTGCGCTGGGCGCGGATGCGGTGGCGAATGCTGAGGACAGCTTTGCCGGTGCTGCTGGAGCGAGCGCGACTGGCAACAGGAGCATTGCTCTGGGTGTGGATACCAGTTCAGCCGGTACGTCATCGATTGCGATTGGCGGCGACGGCGCGGATGAAGATGGGCTTGGCGCTCAGGCAACGGCTTCTTTTGCGGCGGCAGTCGGATCGGATGCGGTGGCCAGCGGGTTTGGCGCCAGCGCTTTTGGGGTGAACGCGCAAAGCACACGGACCTTCTCCGCGGCCTTTGGCCGCAACTCTGCGGCTACCGCGAACAATGCGGTTGCCTTTGGTAATGCGGCGACCGCGAGCGGTGCGTCAGCGATGGCTCTTGGCAGGGCTGCAGAAGCGAGCGGAACAATCTCTATCGCGGTTGGCTAAGCTTGCCAATGCTTCGGGAGAAGCAGCAGCGGCGATCGGCGCAGAGGCGGCCGCAGCGGGGCTTGATGCAACAGCCATTGGCGCGACAGCGAATGCCAGCGGCGGGCGGACAACAGCGATTGGCTTTGCGGCAGATGCAACGGGCGTGAATTCCACAGCAGTGGGCCGCGGGGCGAGTGCGGGCTTTGCCAGCTCAACGGCGATTGGCCGCGATGCGACGACAACAGCCGGGAACCAAGTGACATTGGGCGGCGCGGGTTCATCGGTGCGCATTGGCGATATTGCTGCATCGACAGATGCTCAGGTTGGTCCTGTTGATGCGGTGACCGTAGACGCCAACGGCACACTGGGCCGTCAAAGCGTGGCCACCGCCGCCTCGGTCGATAACGTACGGGTGGCGCTCAATGCGGTTGCGCAAGTCTCCACGGCGCAATTCGATGCGCTGTCGGGGCGGGTCAGCACTCTGTTCGATCTGACCAACACAATCGACCGAGACGCGCAGCGCGGCATTGCCTCGATCGCAGCGCAAGCCAACCCGCACTTCCCAAGCGCAGCGGGCAAGACGAGCTACGCCAGCAACGTGGCAACCTACCGCGGCGAGGTGGGCTTCTCAGCAGGCCTGATGCACCGCTTTGAAGGCGATTTCGCTATCACAGCAGGAGTCACCTACGCCGCAGCGGCAATTCCACCAGCGTACGCGCAGGTGTCGCGGGGGAGTTCTAAGACTAAAGTCAAAGAGAGTGGAGGGCGGGCGCTGCGTGATGTCCGCTCTTCACCGCAATTTGGGATAATCCCGCTCAGACAATTCCGTTCCGCTGCAAGCCCTCAGCGATCAGCGTTTCGATCAGGTCTTCCTGACTCCATCCGGCAAGCTCCGCCGCGCGGCCAAAGACCTTTTGCGACCACAGATTGCAGTTGAGGTTGAGCTCCAGGAAGGTGATCTCGCCCGTGTCCTCGTTCACACGGAATTCGAACCGGCCATAATCAAACGGGCGGTATTCTTCCCAGCTGCGCTTGGTCAGCTCGGCGATCTTCGCAGTCAGTTCTGGGTGCTCAAAATGCTCGAGCGCGTATTTCTGGCTGCGGTCGACCAGATCGCGCTTTTCCTGATAGGTGCGCAGATGCGACGGGTCCGCCTGGCGGAAGATCATCATCGGCAGTATCTGCGGTTCACCATTGATGGTGACGACTGGCACTTCGACATCGCTGCCATCCAGGAACGGCTCAACAATCGCGTCTTGCCCGCCATTGCTCTCGTCATTGTGGATGCGCTCCACAGCAGCCTTCACGCCCGCCCAATCGCGCGCGTCACCCACGCCCCAGCTTGCCGACGAAGCATTGGGTTTGATCACATAGCGATCCGCCTTAGGGCATTTTGCCTGCTCAATCGGAGCGCCTTTGCGGTAAATCGCCCAAGGCGCGGTCGGAACGCCCGCATCCACGGCTGCGCGCTTCGCCAAATGCTTGTCATCCGACAGGCCGCGAAGGATCGGGCTGGCGCCGAGATAGGGAATGCCCGCGCGCTCACAAAGCAGCGGCACCAGCATTTCTGAATTGAAAAAGCCCGCGCGGTTGAGCAGCGGAAAGACGAAATCCATATCCTTCGGCGGATCAAACAGGATATCGAACGTCTGCGTAATAGTCAGCTTCAGCCCAAGCCCCTCCAGCACCTCACGCATTTCGCGGTGGTACATCGCATGGTTGCCATCCTCAGGATGTATCTCCCCCTCCCACAGCGCGTTTTTCGCAAGGAACAGGATATGCACGCGCTTTTTGACCTCATCGGGAATGCGCAAAGGGGTGAGCGTGTCTGTCATGTTTTCATGCCTAGCAAGCGGTTTGGAGCCGCGCATTTACGGCGGCGGGACGAGCGGCGCCAGCGGAAAACTTACCCGGGTAATCAACCGGTCCGGCGTGGTTGCTCTTCCCATCGCTTATGACCGTGAATATAGCAACGCTGGGTCGCATTTAATAAACCGCGGGAACGGTCGCTCATCACAACGATAAAATACAACAGACCCGAAAACGGGCTTGATCGAACGCCAGAATGTGACGCTTTGGTTCGCGCGCTGTCCTCTGGAGGGGACGAGCGGATCACTTTGAACGCGGGTACAGGCCTCAACAAATATCATTCTGCGCCCTATCCGCGCGATGTGGTGGCCTATTCCTCCTCCACGGTCAGCGATATTTCCGGTCCTGCTTTTTCGCATCTCCTGGCGCTGGAAGCAGCAAAGCACCGCCCGAAATATTCAGACCAGCTGGATGGCCTGAGGCAGCGGATCAAAGCCGCTTATTCTCTGTGTGCAACAAGCGAGATCGTGTTCGCGGCCTCCGGCACTGATCTGGAATATGTTGCGCTGGCCAGCGTGCATGGCCGCGCATCTGGCGGTATCCACAATATCCTGCTCGGCGCGGATGAGATCGGCAGTGGCTGCATCCACTCCGCTCATGGGCGCTATTTTGCTGAGGCGACGGCTCTCGGCATTGCCTCAACTCCGCGCGAAGATGTTGCGGGTTGCTGCCCGATCAGCCTGGTCGATGTACCGGTCCGCTGCACCGAAGGTGTCGCTTGTTCCAGCGCGGAGATCGCCCAGAGCCTCGCGAGCGAGATTGAGCTTGCCAAAGCCTCAGATCGCCACGCTCTGGTGCACATTGTCCATGGTTCAAAGACCGGGCTGGTCCTGCCCGATCTCACCGACCTCGACGAGCTACAGGCGCGTTACGGCGAGCATGCGACCTTTGTTGTTGATGCTTGCCAAGCCCGCATCACCAGCCCCGCAATTGCGGCCTATATAGAGCGCGGCTGCATTGTTCTGCTGACCGGATCGAAGTTTATGGGCGCGCCGCCGTTCAATGGCTTTGCCGTTGTGCCCTCCGCCGTGGCCGCCCGAGCGACGCCACTGCCCCGTGGATTTGCGCAAATCTTCAACCGGGCCGAATTTCCCGATAGCTGGCCGGGCGCCCAGGCATTGGGCGAGGGCGAGAACCGCTCGCTCGCCCTGCGTTTGGAAGCCGCCGTGTTTGAGCTTGAGCGGTTTCAGCGGATCGCGCCAGACCGAGTTGAAGCAATGATCGCGGCGTTTGAAGCGGCGTTTCAGGCACTGATTATCGAGCCGCTTGGCATAAAGCGCGTGCTGCCCAACTTCACCTCTGCCGAGGGTGCTCAGCTCGATCTGCCGATTGAAATGCGCACTCTGGTGACGCTCGATGTCAGCATGCTGCCGGGTCTGCGCACCTTTGATGATGCGCAGGCGCTGCATAAAGAGCTCGCCCATGATGGCGTGCGCCTTGGCCAACCGGTCAAATGTGTGCGGCAAGATGGCGGGTGGGGCGGCACTTTGCGGGTTGGCCTGTCCATGCCAATCATGAGCGCGTGGGCTGAGATGAGCGCGGCTGAGGTCGAGCGCCACCTCGCGCATGATCTGGGGCTGGTTGCGGACAAATTGCGGGAGAAGACGCTGACCTTCGCCTGATCACAAGCGCATGATTGGCTTTTAGAAAAACTGCGGTACACTGACCTCCTGTTGGTCTTGGGAGGGTGCCGATGGCCGTTCAAGAATGGTATGATGCGCATATAATGCCGCGCCTCGTCGGATTTGCATGCGCGCAGGGCCAAGTGATGAAACGCCGCTCAAAGGTCGTGCCGCTCGCTCGCGGCGATGTGTTTGAGCTGGGCTGCGGCGGCGGGCTAAACCACCAGTTTTATGATCGCGGTGCCGTCACCAGCTTTGCCGGGATTGATCCGCATGGGGCGCTGCTCGACCAAGCAAGAGCCGCAGCGGAGGCTAAAGGCTGGCCCGCTGACATTCGTGAAGGGGTAGGTGAGGCAATTCCCTTTGCAGACCGATCGTTTGACAATGTGGTGTGCACATTCACTCTATGCACGGTCGAAGATCCGGCTCAGGTGATGTCAGAAATGCGCCGCATCCTAAGACCCGGCGGGCAAGTGCTGTTCCTGGAGCATGGCCGCGCGCCGGACCCGGACGTGGCCAAATGGCAGGATCGGATTGAGCCGATCTGGAAAAAGCTCGCAGGCGGGTGCCATCTGACGCGGCCCATCGGTTCGGCTCTGCGAGGGGCGGGTTTTGATGTGGAGCCGCATGGGCAGGGTTACCTGCCAAAGGCTCCCAAGTTTGCGATGTGGAACGAATGGGGCGTGGCGCGCAAGCCGGGGATGTAGTTATCATCCCCGGCTTACGATTGCCGCTATAGAACTGAACTTACTCAGCTAAAGCGCGATATTACTCGCCAAATGTCCGCTGCCACCAGCCACGCTTAGCCTTGCCGCCAGCAGCTGGTGCTTCTTCAGCAACCTCTGTTTTCGGTTCAGCAGGCGCGCTCTCGCTTGCCGAAGCTTCGGTGTCTGCCTTGGCCGCAGGTTTTTTCTTAGCGCGCGGCTTGGCCGGAGCCTTCTTTTTAGCAGGCGCCTTTTTCTTGGCCGGTGCTTCGTCAGCTTCTGCCTCAGGAGCATCCGCCACTTCTGCAGCTTCCTCAGGCTTCTTCTTTGCCCGTGATGCCCGCTTGCGCTTCGGTTTCTCTTCGGCAGGCGCTTCATCTGCAGGAGCATCTTCAGCTGGAGCCGCTTCGGTCTCAGCTTCCGGCTCAGGCTTTTTCTTGGCCCGCGAAGCGCGCTTGCGCTTTGGCTTCTCGTCGGCAGGCGCTTCTTCGGTCGCAGCTTCGTCAGCAGGTGCCGCTTCCGCTTCGTCTGAGCTTGCTTCTACGCTCTCGGCTGCTTCCTCAGATGCGTTGTCGCCTTCCTTGCGGCGGCGACCACGGCCACCACGGCGGCGGCGGCGCTTTGGCTTATCTTCGCCATCATCGTCGTTGGAGGCTTCACGCCCGCCATCGCGATTGTCGCCATCTTCGCTGTCGTCATTGGCTGCATCATCACCGCGATTTTCGTCGCGGTTCTTGTTGCGGCCCCGGCCACCACGGCGGCGGCGGCGACGCTTTTTCTTCGGCGCGTCATCATCGTCATCGTCTTCGTCGAAGCTCTCTTCCGGCAGATCATCATCGTCATCTTCATCGACGATGGGCTCAAATTTCGGTGCGTGCGTTGGGCGAGGGCCAGCACTGGCCACGCTCATCTTCGCGCCTTCGTCTTCGCCTTCGGGGACGACTTCGACATTCACGCCGTAACGGTCTTCAATCTCAGCGAGATCGCTGCGTTTGGCGTTGAGCAGGTAAACCGCCGCTTCTGTGCTGGCAGACAAGCGAATGATTGTGCCTCTGCCCTTGGCTGCTTCGTCCTCGATAATGCGAAGAGCAGACAGGCCTGCAGAAGAAGCGGTGCGAACCAGACCAGTGCCATCGCAATGCGGGCATTCGCGGGTTGTCGCCTCAAGCACGCCGGTCCGCAGACGCTGGCGGCTCATTTCCATCAGGCCAAAGCCAGAGATGCGGCCCACTTGGATGCGGGCACGGTCACTCTTCAGAGCTTCCTTCATCTGCTTTTCGACTTTGCGGACGTTGGAATTGTATTCCATGTCTATGAAGTCGATCACGACGAGGCCAGCCATATCGCGCAAGCGCAATTGACGGGCGATTTCGCGCGCCGCCTCTAGGTTGGTGGCAACGGCGGTTTGTTCAATGCCGTGCTCTTTGGTGGAGCGGCCGGAGTTGATGTCGATTGAGACCAAAGCCTCGGTCGGGTTGATGACCAGATAACCGCCCGATTTGAGCTGGACCACTGGATCATACATCGCCCGCAATTGATCCTCTGCGCCGTAGCGCTGGAACAGTGGAACGGGATCGGAATAGGCTTTCACCCGGCGCGCGTGGCTGGGCATGAGCATCTTCATGAAGCTCTTGGCCGACTTATAGCCTTCCTCGCCCTCAACGATCACTTCCTCAATCTCGCGATTGTAGATGTCGCGGATCGCCCGCTTGATCAGATCGCTGTCAGAATGGACCAGCGACGGCGCGGTGGAGGACAGCGTCTTTTGACGGATCTCGTCCCACAAACGGGCTAGGTAATCAAAGTCACGCTTGATCTCGGTCTTGGTGCGGCTGATGCCAGCGGTCCGAACGATCAGGCCCATGGTCTTGGGCAGCGAGAGATCGGACACGACTTGCTTCAAACGCTTGCGATCAGACGAAGAATTGATCTTGCGGCTGATCCCGCCGCCGTGTGAGCTGTTTGGCATCAGCACAGTGTAACGGCCCGCGAGGCTGAGATAGGAGGTGAGGGCTGCGCCCTTGTTCCCGCGCTCTTCCTTCACGACCTGAACCAGGATCACCTGGCGGCGCTGGATAACGTCTTGGATCTTGTAGCGGCGGCGCAGCGCCATACGCTTGGCGCGCACTTCGTCGACTTCTTTCGCGCGGCTGCGGCTTTTCTTGCTGTCGCCTTTTCCGCCTTGGCGGCGGCGACCATTGCGCCCTCGGCGACCGCGTCCACGGCGCGGCTTGTCGTCTTCCTCGGAGTTTTCTTCGTCAGATGTCTCGCCATCTTCGGCGTCATCGTCTGAGCTGTCGTCGTCGTCATCATCGTCGTCATCGCCATCGACGGTGCCTTCTTCGATGGTGGCGACTTTGTCTTTTTCAGAGGTGTCGATCTCTTCCATGCCGTCTTCGGCGAGATCTTCTGCCAGAGCTTCAGCGGATTCGTCCTCGGCGTCATATTCTTCGCCAGGGACATTGCCTTCGTCCTCTTCCTCAGCGCGCAGGCGCGCCTCTTCTTCGGCGGCCTCCGCTTCTTCAGCGAGCAAGCGCTCCCGATCATCCTGAGGGATCTGGTAATAGTCCGGGTGAATTTCGCTAAAGGCGAGGAAGCCATGCCGGTTTCCGCCAAAGTCGACAAAAGCCGCCTGCAGCGATGGTTCTACCCGGGTAACTTTGGCTAGATAAATATTGCCTTTGATCTGCTTGTGTTCGGCAGATTCAAAGTCGAACTCCTCAATCCGGTTGCCTTTTAGTACCGCCACCCGGGTCTCTTCCGAGTGGCGCGCATCGATTAGCATGCGCGTTGCCATTATGTTGTCTCCACGCGCCTATGGCGGCTCGGTGGCCGCTCATAAAACGCAATTTGTATGATGAAACGGCTCGCCAAATGTCTTGGAAGACATCGCTAGAGCCGGTCGATTTATCGGATCCCCGAGCACCAATTGCGCGGGGTTTGATGAATGTGTCTGCTGCGGCAAGAGTGCGGGATTGACCAAATTCATGGCCCCCGTTTCGGCTCGCACAAACCGTCGCCAGCGCCGGGCGCTGCGACTGGAATTGCGAGGAGAAGCGTCTCGTCACTGCATCAACCTGTTAAGTGGCCTTGGCAAAAGGGTTCTGCCCAGGCGTCGAGAACAAATTGGCGAGTCGCACCGGGCTATCCCACCGCGCCTAGCCAATTTTTCGATGAAATCCTGTTAGCATCGTGGGTTAGATGCCGCAACCATATTGCGTTCTCCTATCACAACACACTACGCCATTATGGATATGTCACTGCGCACGCTGATCCTGATGGTTATCCTGCTGCTTAGCCCTGCTGGTGGGCGGGGCGATCGCGGCGGGCGTGAAGATCCCGGTTCCGCAACTCGGCCGCGACTATGTTCAGCGCATTAGTCTTGGCGGGGAGGGCGGACCGCTGGCTTTGCCGGACATCACCGGCCCGGACGATATGACCCGCCCGCTGATCGTGATCGATGCAGGGCATGGCGGGCGCGATCCAGGCGCGGTCGGCGAGACGCCCGATGGCCAAGTTGTTCGCGAAAAGGATGTAACGCTCGCAATAGCATTGGAGCTGCGCGACCAATTGCTGGCGGATGGCGGTATTCGAGTGGCCATGACGCGCAGCGATGACAGCATTGTACCACTGGGCGACCGGCCAGAGATCGCGCGGCAATTGAACGCCGACTTGTTCGTCTCGATCCACGCCGATTCCGCTGGCGGCACAACCGATGTCTCTGGCGCGAGCATTTACACTCTATCGTCCGAGGCCTCGAGTGAAGCCGCCGCCCGGTTCGCCGCGCGAGAGAACGATGCTGACCGCGTGAACGGTCTCGCGATTGACGGGCAAAGCGAAGAGGTCAGCGCGATCTTGGTCGAATTGTCGCAGCAGCAGACACAGGACAGCTCATCCGATCTCGCCTCGCTGATCGTTCGTGAAGGCGAGGGGGAACTCGCCTTTGTCAGCACGCCTCAGCGCTCCGCTGCTTTAGCCGTTCTGAGAGCTCCCGACGTACCCTCGGTTCTATTTGAGAGCGGTTTTGTGACTAACCAAGCCGACCGTGCGCGCCTCACCACGGAAGAAGGTCGCGCGACCTACGCCCGTGTTTTGGCACGCGCGATCCGTATTTATTTCGCGCGGCGAGCGGAGAGATAAACGCGTCCACTGATGCAATCTGACGACAAGCCTTAGGTTCATCGGATAATCAGACACAAGACGCTAGCGCCCGCAAAATCACTCATGCTAAGACGCGATCAATTATGACTGAGTCCACCCAACAGACATCGCTTGAATATTTCCGCTATCGCTTGGGCAGAGACCTGAGCGCAGCGGGCGGTTGGTTCAAGGCGAAATGGAAATCGAGCCTGCTGTTTAAGCTCGGCGCATTTGGCCTGATTGTTATGTTGCTGGCATGGGTTGCGGGCTGGGTATTCCTGGCGCGCGATCTGCCGGATGCCGAGGGCCTGCTCGATTATGAGACCCCGCTGCCCACCGTGGTGCGCGGGATCGACGGCGAGATTGTGCACTCTTACGCCCGCGAACGCCGGGTCCAACTGCAATATCCAGACTTCCCGGAAAAGCTGGTTGAGGCCTATCTTTCAGCAGAAGACAAGACCTTCTTCTCGCACGGCGGCGTCGATATCACCGGCACGGCCAATGCGGTGTTCGACTATGTCAGCAAGCTTGGCTCGGGCGACCGCGCCGTGGGCGGCTCCACCATTACCCAGCAGGTGGCAAAGAACTTGCTACTGGGCGATGAATATTCCGTCACGCGTAAGCTGAAGGAAATGATCCTGGCGAGCCGCATCGAAGGGGTGATGACCAAGCAGGAAATTCTTGAGCTGTACCTCAACGAAATTCCGCTGGGCCGCCGCAGCTTCGGCGTGCAAGCGGCAAGCCGCGCCTATTTTGACCGCGATGTTGTTGATCTGGAACTCCACCAAATGGCCTTCCTCGCGATCCTGCCAAAGGCGCCGGAGCGCTATGGCCGCGCGGCCAATGAAGAACGCGCGATGGAACGCCGCGATTTCGTCCTCTCGCAGATGGAAGAAAACGGCTTCATCACGGCTGAGGAAGAGGCCGCCGCCAAAGCCAAACCGCTAGGGCTGGTCCGCCAACGCACCCAGCGCTCCGCTGATGCAGGCTATTTCCTCGAAGAAGTCCGCCGCAAGCTGATCGCTGACTTTGGCGAAAGCGCTGAGGATGGCGAAAACAGCGTCTACGCTGGCGGCTTATGGGTGCGCACCTCGCTCGATCCAGAGATGCAGGACGCCGCGCGCAAAGCACTGCGCCAAGGCCTCGTACGCTATCACGGTAGCCGCGGTTGGAGCGGACCGATTGCGACGATCAATTTCGATGACGGGGCGTGGGACAGCCAGCTCGCCAGCTCTAACATCAGCGTGAATTACGAAAACTGGCGTGTGGGCGTGGTCACCAATCGCAGCGGGTCCAGCGCGACAATCGGCTTTTCTGATGGCGAAGAGAAACCGCTGAGCGGACTGCCAAACGCTTTGAAAGCAGGCGATGTGATCGCCGTGGTGCCGAGCGGGAATGGCTACCGCGTGCAGGCCATTCCGCATGCGCAAGGCGGGCTCGTGGTTCAAAACGCGCAATATGGCCGCGTGCTGGCGATGCAGGGCGGGTTCGATTATCGCTTGTCCGACTTTAACCGAGCGACCCAAGCAGAGCGTCAGCCGGGCTCGACCATCAAGCCGTTCGTCTATGCCACCGGCCTTGACCACGGCATGACCCCATCGACTGAAATCGATAACTCGCGCTATTGCTATTACCAGGGCCGCCGCCTGGGTGAGAAATGCATTCGCGGCGGTCGCGCGGGCGAATTTCCGCTGCGCTATGGCCTGGAGCAATCGCAGAACATCATGACGGTGCAGATCGGTATGACTGCCGGCATGGACAATGTCGTTCAGCAGATCGAAGATCTGGGCATTGGCAGCTACGATCCGTATCCGGCCTTTGCATTGGGTGCTGGCGAATCCACCGTGATGAAGATGACGGCTGCCTATGCCGCGCTCGCCAATCATGGACGCCTGAATGATCCGACCGTGATCGACTATGTGCAGGACCGCGATGGCAAGGTGATTTACCGGGCGGACAATCGCAAATGCGATGGCTGCAATATGCCGAAATGGGATGGCAAGCCGATGCCGCGCTTTGGCCTGAAGGGTGAGCAAGCAATGGACGCGCGCACAGCCTTCCAGACCATGCATATGCTGAAGGGCGTTGTTGATCGCGGCACCGCCACCGTGCTCAACGATCTGGGCCTGCCGCTGTTTGGCAAGACCGGCACAACCACCGGGCCAAAGGACGTTTGGTTCATCGGCGGCACGCAAGAGCTGATCGCGGGCGCTTATGTTGGTTTCGATACGCCCCGCAATATGGGTGGCTACGCCCAGGGCGGCACTATCGCAGCCCCGATCATCAAGACCCTGATCCGCGAATCGCGCGACAAATGGTCTGACCTTCCGGCAATCGCGCCAGCGGGCGTCCGGATGGTCCGGGTGGACCGCCGCTCAGGCAAGCGAGTGCTTGATGGCTGGCCCACCAATGACAAGCGCTCAGCCATCATCTGGGAAGCGTTCAAGCCGGACACTGAGCCAGAGCGTTCGACCCGCGCTGATGAAATCGCGGCCAAGCGTGACGAAATCCTGGAACTGATCAAATCCGCACGCGGCGGCGCAGCTCAGGCGGATGAGGCGAGCAATGATGAGGTAGCGGACTTTGTCGAGGATCAAGGCGGTCTGTATTAGCGGCGCGTCCGCTCAATCCGCCGCCGCTGTTCCCGCTCAAACTTTACAATCACGGCCCGCCCGTTAATCGGGGCCATCCAAACACCGCAAAGGATTTGCCATGCGCGCAGAGGCGCAAGCCAATATCGACCGGATCGAAGCTGCGCTTGATCTGGTGCGCCTGTCGCTCGATTGGGAGCGCGCTTTGCGGCGTCTGGATGAGCTGAACGCGCGGGTTCAGGACCCCAGCCTGTGGGACAATCCCAAGGAAGCGCAGGCGGTCAGCCGTGAGCAAAAGACGCTCGAAAACGCCGTTGCGACGGTGCGCGATATCTCCTCCGAAATGGCCGATGCGATCGAGTTCATCGAGATGGGCGAAGCCGAGGGCGAAGAGGACATTATCAATGATGGCCTCAAAAGCCTTGAGAAGCTCGCCGATCGTGCGGACGCCGACAAGGTGCAAGCGCTGCTCTCAGGCGAGGCCGACGCCAACGACACCTATATTGAAATTCACGCGGGCGCTGGCGGCACCGAAAGCCAGGACTGGGCCGAAATGCTGTTTCGCATGTACGGCCGCTGGGCCGAACGGCGCGGCTATAAGATCGAGACGGTCGAATATCAGGCGGGCGAGGCTGCTGGCATCAAATCGGCCACTCTGCTGGTCAAAGGCGAGAATGCCTATGGCTATGCCAAGACCGAAAGCGGCGTTCACCGTCTCGTGCGGATCAGCCCCTATGACAGCAATGCTCGCCGCCACACCTCCTTCAGTTCGGTCTGGGTCTATCCGGTGATCGATGATGATTTCGAGGTTGAAATCAACGAAGGCGACCTCAAGATCGACACCTACCGCGCATCTGGCGCCGACGGACAACACGTCAACACCACCGACAGCGCGGTGCGGATCACGCACCAGCCAACCGGCATTGTGGTCGCCAGCCAAAACGACCGCAGCCAGCATAAGAACCGCGCAACCGCGATGAACATGCTGAAAGCGCGTCTATTTGAGCGCGAAATGGCCGAACGTGAAGCGGTCGCGTCTGGCGAATACCAAGAGAAAAGCGACATCGGTTGGGGGCACCAGATCCGCTCTTACGTGCTGCAGCCGTATCAGATGGTCAAAGACCTGCGCACCGGCGTCACCTCAAGCTCGCCCGATGACGTGCTAGACGGCGCGCTTGATCCTTATATCTCCGCCGCTCTTGCTCAGCGCGTGACGGGTGAGACGGTCGAAGTAGAAGACGTGGAGTAAGCCAAATTGGAACGCGCCCTTTCAATATGATGGGACGGGCCGATAGTCGGCAATCGGCAAAATTTTGATCGGCTGAGGCCGTTCAATGAACGCGATCGCATTGCGCGAAGCTGAAAACAGAGCCTTGCGAGTTTCAAATTTGCAAAACGTTGCAATTCCTGGCGTCTCACTGCTGATTTCTACGCCGGGCCTAATCGCTGTTCCCAGACAGTCTGGCAGATAGAGTTTTATCCCACGATTTGGCTGTATATTTGCTAGCAGATAGACCGGTTCGGGCTTACCAGAACGCTTGAAACCAAAAGCGAGATGCCACCCGTCCGGCGCATCGGGGATCTTGATGAATGCGGTGTAGTCCACTTCCTCACGAGTGACAGGCGGGCCGCCATCTATCTGGGCTGGTCTGCTAGTGATTGCAGTCCATTTGATCCGCCGATCTGCCTCAACACTGACGGTCATGCGTTCCAAATCATCTTCCTGGATCGCGCCGATTTTGTCGATGTAATCCCCCTCCAGTTCGACCGCCGCATAATCCTCAGGCGTGAACAGGTCTTCTTCTGATATCCAACAACCAGACAGCCCAAGCGCCATCACAAAAGACACAATCATCCGCTGAAACATCAAAACCCCTATCAAGACTTGCCCAAAACACCGATCACAGCGACACAGCTTTTGCCATTCTGCATTTGGGTATGTAAGCGCGCCGAACGATGAATAGCCGCATAACACAATTTTTGGGCTCTCTGGCTCTTGTCACGGCCCTGGCCGCATGCATACCGCAGGCGGAGCAAAGCGATCGGCCGGAAAGCGCGCTTGAGTTTCCGCTGCCTGACAGGCCCGTTTCGACGATCACCTCAAACCAGTTCTCTAATGAGGACGCGCGCGATGATCGCGGTGAGGCGCAAAAAGTCATGGATCTGGCCAATATAGGCGAGGGCATGACGGTCGCCGATATTGGCGCGGGCGAGGGGTATTACACCGTTCGCCTGGCGGAGCGTGTGGGCGAGGCAGGCCGGGTGCTGGCTCAGGATATTGACCGCGATGCTCTGGAACGGCTGGGCCGCCGGGTTGAGAAAGAGCGGCTGGAAAACATCTCGATCAAGCTGGGCGAAGTGGACGATCCGCAATTGCCGAACAGCAGCTTCGACCGGATTTTCCTGGTCCATATGTATCACGAGGTTAGCGAGCCCTATGCGTTCCTGTGGCGGCTGTGGCCCGCGCTGACCGAAGGCGGCCAAGTGATCGTAGTCGACACCGACCGGCCCACTGACCGCCATGGCATGCCGCCCAAACTGCTGTTTTGTGAATTTGACGCGGCGGGATACCGCCTGATGGAATTTCTCGAGAAGCCGGACATCAAAGGCTATTTCGCGCGCTTTGAGCGATCCGACACGCGGCCAGAGCCCGGCGCCATCAAGGCGTGCAGCCTGAACAAAGAATAGTGGCGCAAAAGCGCTGCAAACTTGCGGAGTTCCGGGGATAGTCTGGGGTCACAGGCGAAATGTGACATTGTGTTGCACAGCGCGCGACCTTACGACCATTCCCACAAACACGAAAAGCGCGGGGTCAAACCCGCTGGGGAGCTTTCATTGTTTAGGGGACTTGGGCTGATCCGCTGCGCTACCTGCGCAGATCGCTCTAGCGAACTTCATGCGAGCATCAACCAGGTGGCCTTGCGCTCTTTAAATCAACCATGCGGGGTGCTACGCGCAGCCGCAATTGGAACGCCAAAAGGTGAGGAGTACCGCCCGGGATGACAGATTTTCCAACCAGCTTTGACCGTGAAGATCTGCTCAAATGCGCGCGGGGCGAATTGTTTGGCCCCGGCAATGCGCAATTGCCAGAACCTCCGATGCTGATGATGGACCGGATCACCGATATCTCCGGCGATGGCGGGGAACATGGCAAGGGCCATGTGGTGGCCGAATTTGATATCAAACCGGACCTGTGGTTCTTCGACTGCCATTTTCCTGGCAATCCGATCATGCCCGGCTGTCTTGGCCTTGATGGCCTATGGCAACTCACTGGCTTCAACCTTGGCTGGCGCGGCTGGCAGGGACGCGGATATGCGCTGGGCGTGGGCGAAGTGAAGCTTACTGGAATGGTGCGGCCTGACCGTAAGAAGCTCACCTATTTCGTGGATTTCACCAAGGCGATGCAATCCCGGCGTTTGACGATGGGTGTAGCCGATGGCCGGGTAGAGGCCGATGGTGAGGTCATCTATCAAGTTAAAGATATGAAAGTTGCGCTCTCAGAGGCCTAAGGCCGAGAGACGATAGGGGAAGATCATGCGTCGCGTCGTCATTACCGGACTGGGGATCGTTTCCTCGATTGGCACCAATCAAGCAGAAGTGCTGGCCTCGCTGAAAGCGGGCAAATCCGGCATCAGCTTTAACGAAGACATGGCCGAACACGGCTTTCGCTCTCAGATCGCGGGTTCGGTGGACCTCGATGTGAAAGAGCACGTCGATAAACGTACCTTGCGCTTCATGGGGCCAGGCGCCGCCTATGCGCATATCGCCATGGGACAGGCGATTGCCGATGCGGGTCTGGAAGAAAAAGACGTCATCAACCCGATGACCGGCGTGATTGCTGGATCGGGCGGGCCGTCAACCTCTGCCATGCTAACGGCGCATCAGACAGTTCTCAAGAACGGTTCAACCAAGCGGATCGGGCCGTTTGCCGTGCCCAAGACCATGTCCTCTACGGTCAGCGCGAACCTCGCGACCGCCTATCAGATCAAGGGCATGAACTTCTCGATCACGTCTGCCTGTTCCACCTCGCTGCACTGCATCGGCATGGCCGCTCAGCAGATCGCTCTGGGCCAGCAAGACGTCATGTTCGGCGGCGGCGGTGAAGAGCTGGATTGGACATTGTCCTGCCTGTTTGACGCCATGGGCGCGATGTCGAGCAAGTATAACGACACGCCGGAGCGCGCCTCCCGCGCGTTTGACGCAGACCGCGATGGGTTTGTGATCGGCGGCGGCGGCGCGATGGTTGTGCTGGAAAGCCTCGAACATGCACAGGCACGCGGCGCGAAAATCTATGCCGAAGTCACCGGCTTCTGCGCGACGTCTGATGGTGCAGACATGGTTGCGCCTTCGGGTGAGGGCGGCGAGCGGGCGATGCGCGGCGCTATCAAGACCCTCAGCGAAGACCGCAAGGTCAGCTATATCAACGCGCACGGCACCTCCACGCCGGTTGGCGATGTTGGCGAAATCGAAGCGGTCCGCCGCGTGTTTGGCGAAGGTTCAACCCCGCCGGTCAGCTCAACCAAGTCGATGACCGGCCACAGCCAAGGGGCCACCGGCGCGCAAGAGGCAATCTATTGTCTGCTCGCGCTGGAACACGACTTCATCATTCCGTCGATCAACGTGGAAACTCTCGACCCGGCATTGAAGCCGGAAGAGATCGCGACGCAGTTGGTCGAAAATGCCGGGCTTGATACGGTTATGACCAATAGCTTCGGATTTGGCGGCACCAATGGTTCGATGCTGATGTCGAAATTTCACGGGTGAGAATTTAACGCAGGATAGTCTGCCAATAGGTGAGGTAAGATAGGCATGGGCGTCCTTACAGGAAAACGCGGACTTGTGATGGGCGTCGCGAATGATCGCTCAATCGCCTGGGGCATTGCCAAGGCCTGCGCTGATGCGGGCGCTGAGCTGGCTTTCACCTATCAGGGTGAGGGATTTGGCAAAAGGTTGGAGCCGCTTGCGCAGAGCGTCGGCTCGGACGTCATGCTCGATGTCGATGTGACCGATGACGCCTCGCTCGATGCGGCCTTTGCCGCCTTGCAGGAGCGGTGGGACACGCTCGATTTCGTGGTCCATGCGATCGCCTTTTCCGACAAGTCGGAGCTGACCGGGCGGTTCCTCGACACCTCGCGCGATAACTTCAAGAACTGCATGGATATTTCCGCCTACAGCCTGATCGAGGTGACGCGCCGCGCGCATCCGATGATGGTGGAAAATGGCGGAACGATCCTGACGCTCAGCTATATGGGTTCAACCCGCGTGACCCCCAATTACAACGTGATGGGCGTGGCCAAGGCCGCGCTGGAATCGGCGGTGCGCTATCTGGCCGATGACCTCGGCCCAGAGGGCATTCGCGTCAACACGATCAGTCCGGGCCCGATGAAGACGCTGGCCATGTCGGCGATTGGCGGCGCGCGCAGAACCTATCGTCACACGGACACCAATGCCCCGATGCGCAGCAATGCGACGCTGGAGGCCGTGGGCGGCACAGCGGTCTATTTGTGCAGCGATGCTGGCGCGTTCACGACTGGCGAGATCATCCACGTCGATGGCGGCTTCCACGTTCTGGGCATGCCGCAGCTCGACAACTTATGATCGGCGATTGACCTCATGCACTTTGGCGAAGCCAGCCTTGCGGATGAGAGCATCCTGAAACTGCTGGAATATCACCATGCGGATATGCAGGTCGTCTCTCCGCCCGGCACGGCCTATGCCTTTGATATTGAGCGTCTTAATGCACCCGATATTCGCCTGTTCGGCGCATGGAAAGACGGCGTTTTGCTGGCGGTAGGCGCGCTGCGTTCGCATCCTGATTTTGCCGAGATCAAGTCGATGCGCGCCGCGCGCGAGGCCGCTGGGCGAGGGGCGGGCAAAGGGCTGCTATCGCACATGCTGGAGATTGCGCGCACCGATGGCTTTCACACCGTAAAGCTCGAGACCGGGATCAATCCTGCTTTTGACGCTGCAAATGGCCTTTATCGCAGCTTTGGCTTCACTGAGACCGAGCCCTTTGGCGGATATCAGGACAATGGCGACAACCGCTTTTACGCCCTCTCTTTGAGTGCTGCGCAGTGACCGAGACCAAGCCTCCACGCCCCGGTTTTTTTAGCCTCGCCAGCGAGCTCTTGGCTTTGCCTAAGGTCTTTGTCGCACCGCTGCGTTCCGCCGATCCGGTGGAGCCATTTGCGAACGGCAAGACCGCGCTCGTCATCCCCGGTATGCTGTCGAACAATGCCGCGACCGCCCTGTTGATCGCCAACCTGCGGCAGGCCGGGTTTGATGCGCATGGCTGGGAAAATGGGCTCAACACAAAGGTGACGCCTGCGCGGATCACTGCAGTGGAAGATCACGTTGAAAGATTGTCAGATCAGGCCGCGCAAAAGATTGTCCTGATTGGCTGGAGCCTTGGCGGCCTCTACGCGCGGCTGCTGGCGCACCGCCTACCGCATCACATTGATCTCGCGATGACATTGGGATCGCCATTTTCCGGCGACAGCCGGGCAAACAATGCCTGGCGCCTGTACGAGGCGATGAACGATCACAGCGTCGATAATCCCCCGTTTGAGGAGGATTTGTCGGACAAGCCGCCTGTCCGCACGCTCGCGATTTGGTCGAGCAGGGACGGAGTGATCCATCCGGAGTGCACCGCCGGAACGCCGGAGCAGTCAGACCTGCGGATTGAGCTGCCCTATAAACATTTGGAGCTCGCTACATCGCGCCGCGCGATCCGCGAGGTGGTCGGTATTCTGCGCGAGGAAATGCGCGATGGTGCCCCCTCAGCGCTCGCCTTGGCTCAGCTGCCGGTTCTGACGGATGAAGAGATCGCCCGACGGCTGCCCGTGTGGTCGGTGCTGTCGGACACATTCCTCGATACGGAGCTCGACGAGCATCACTATTTCCGCATCGCTGAGATGATCACTGAGGCGGGCTATACCAAGGAAGAGTTGGAGACGATCTACCGCTGCGAGGTGGAGCCCGCGTTCTCGTTCAACCTGCTAAACCCTGCGGGCGAATGGGCCGGGTGGCCTGAGGAATTCGTGTTGGAACGGGTGCTCGCAAGCCGCAAGACACCCGAGACGCAGGCCCGGCCGCGTGTCATAATGCACGACCATATCAAATCGGAATGGGTCAAGATTAGCCGCGCTTTGGACGCGCTCTAACCTCTCAAAACCCTAGTCGATGTCCCAGGCGCGCTCGCCGTGGCTTGTCACATCCAGGCCTTCGATCTCTTCTTCTTGGTCAACCCGCATTGGGAAGAACGTCGAAACCATCAGGGCCAGGATTGTGGTGCCAATCGCGCTCCACAAGGCGACCGCGCCTATGCCAACAAATTGCGCGAGCAGCTGGCTGCTCATATCCATTCCGGGGAAATAGCCCGTTCCGCCAAGCTCTGGGGCAAGGAACACCGCGAGCAGCATAGTGCCTAGCAGTCCGCCAACGCCGTGAACCGCGAATACATCGAGCGAATCGTCAATGTGCCATCTCAGCTTGATCAGCTGAATCGCGCCGTAACACACCAATGAGCCCGCCACTCCGAAAAGGATCGCCGCTCCTGGTGAGACAAACACCGCCGCTGGCGTGATCGTGGCCAGGCCCGCAATCGCGCCCGTCGCCCAGCCAATCGTTGTCGGCTTGCCCAGCGCGAGCCGTTCAACCAGCAGCCAAGTAAGCGCGGCTGCACTGGCGGCGATATGCGTGTTGATGATGGCGGAGGACGCGTTGTCATTCGCGCCCAAGGCAGAGCCGCCGTTAAACCCGAACCATCCCACCCAGAGAAGCGCCGCACCAACCATGGTCAACGCAGGCGCATGCGGCAGTATCAGCTTCTTTGGAAAGCCATCACGTTTGCCCAGCAGCAGGGCGACCAGCAGAGCGGAGACACCGGCGGTGGTGTGCACCACCAGGCCGCCCGCAAAGTCGAGCGTGCCGAACTGGCTTGCGAGCCAACCGCCACCCCACAGCCAATGCGCAACCGGCGCGTAAACGACGAGGCCCCACAGCGCGCAAAACGCCAGCACCCAGGCAAAGCGCGCGCGCTCCACCCATGCGCCGACCATCAGGGCCGGGGTGATCACCGCAAAGGTCATCTGGAACAGCGCAAATGAGCTTTCCGGCACCAAAGTGCCATCGCGCACTGTGGCGAGGCTATCGAACATGAAAGCGCTGCCGCCACCCATCCAGCCTGTCGTGACGGGACCAAAGGCGACGGTGTAGCCGACAATCACCCACAGCACCGAAGCAGCCGCGGCAATCGCACCGCATTGCAGGACAACCGAGAGCAGGTTTTTGGACCGCACCAATCCTCCGTAGAACAGCGCGAGCCCCGGCAATGTCATCAGCAGAACGAAGGCGGAGGATGCCAAAATCCAAGCGGTGTCGCCCGTGTCCGGCACTACGGCAGCAGGTGCCGCAGCGGCGGCTTCTTGCGCAGAAACCGGTACAGCCATACCCGCAGCAATGATGAGTGAAAGCGCCTTGCGCAGCATTCTTATGTCCCCCCAATGCCGCAGAGCCATGCGGTCATTACTCAAATTGATCCCTTTGCACGCGCTTTGTTTCAAACCACGCGCAATATCAATGGCATTAATTCCACTTACCCCGAAATGAGTGCTTCCAGCACTTGATCAGGCGGGCGATGCCCATCGGCCCAAAAGCGGATGTTGGCGATCACCTTCTCACCAGAGGCCTCGCGCCCCTCCGCCGTCGCGCTGCCGATATGGGGCAGGGTCATGACATTTGGGTGCTGGAGCAGACGTTTGTCGACGTTTGGCTCATCGGGATAAACATCCAGGCCAGCGCCCGCGAGATGACCATTGTAAAGCGCCTCAATCAGCGCCTCTTGATCGATCAATTCCCCGCGCGCGGTGTTAATCACGCTAGCGTCCGGCTTCATCATCGCAAAGCGCCGGGCATCGAGCATATTGCGGGTATCATCGGTTAGCGGGCTGTGGAGCGTCACGATATCGGCCTCAGCCAGCAAATCGTCGAGCTGTTCGACGAAGCGCGCTCCAAACATCTTCTCAACCGCTTCTGGTAAGCGCTTGCGATTGTTATAAGCGATTTCCAGCCCGAAAGCGCGCGCTCGGTGCGCAACCGCCTGGCCAATCCGGCCCATGCCGACAATGCCCAGCGTCTTTCCGCCAAGCTTGCGCCCCAGCAGGCCTGATGGCGCCCATCCGGTCCATTCCCCGCGCCGGACCAAGGCGGTGCCTTCGCGAATGCGCCGGGGCACACCGATGATGCCCGCCATCGCAATATCGGCGGTGTCATCGGTGAAAACGCCCGGCGTGTTGGTCACGAATATCTTGCGCGCCGCCGCAGCGGCCAGATCAATATGCTCGATCCCTGCGCCAAAGCTCGCGATCAGGCCCAGCTGCTCGCCAGCCTCGGCGATCATATCCGCATCAATCCGGTCCGTAACGGTGGGAACCAGCACATCGCAGCTTTTCATCGCTGCGACCAAGGCCTCGCGGCTCATTGGTTCATCAGTGGTGTTGAGCTGGCAATCAAACAGCTCGCTCATCCGCGCCTCTACAGAAGGCATCAGCTGGCGAGTTACCACCACTTTCATTTCGCGCGCATTGCGGCGCTGGGTCTGCGCAGGTTCATTTGGCATCAGCTAGGGCTAATGGCTTGTGGGCGCACAGGTCAAGCGCGCTTGAAGCCGCGTGCCCAATGAAGCTATGGATGGACCTGTTATGAAACGATTTGTTGTCACTGTCTTAGCCGCGTTGGGCTTGCTCGCTTTGGTGCCCCTTGGCGCACCGCTGAATGCGCAGGACCGCGAGACGCCCTATTGGGCTTCGATTGATTCTGAGCGGGTCAATATGCGGGTCGGGCCGAGCGTCGATTACCCAATTGAATGGGTCTACAAACGCAAAGGCCTGCCGATCAAAGTTATCCGCCTTCGCGAAGGCTGGCGCTTGATTGAAGACCCCGATGGACAGCAAGGCTGGGTCACACGCAGCCTGCTCAGCGCCGCGCGCACGGCGATGATCATTGGCGAGGGACCGATTGACCTGCGTGCCTCCGCCAGTGCCACATCTGCGCTCAGATGGCGGGCGATGCCGGGCAATGTCGGCAAACTAGGCACATGCGAGGCGGGTTGGTGCGAGCTCGATATTGCGGGACGCAAGGGCTGGGCACCGGAAGACCGCCTTTGGGGAACCGGCGCGCCCTGAACGGCCTGCGCTACTTTAGCGGGGTAATCTCATAGCTTTCGCTGCCGTCTGACAATGTGGTGGTGAAGCTGCCATCAGCATTTGCCGCGTCATTATCCCAGCAGCGCTTCTCTCGCGCTTCGCCGTCTTCACCGCGCGGGTTGAAACAGAATGAAGCTCCATCAACGTCCCACGTTCCGCTGCCCACGCGGACATTCTGCGGGTTGTAGTCCACGTAAGTCCCGTCGGCATCGAGCTTCGTTTTGGCGTAGACCGTGCCGTTGCTGCCAATGGCATAGAGGCCGGGGACCATCACAAAGCCTGGACCCTCAGTAGTTTCAGCGCGGGCAGGGGCCTCGGCAGCCTCGCCGCTGACCTCGGTATCGCGCGCGCCGCCGGTCGCCGTTTCCCCGCAGGCGCTAAGCGTGATCAACGCTGGCAGAGCGAAACAGGCGGCAGCTTTGCGAAAGTGCATCAGACGATCTCAACCGCAACCGCGGTTGCTTCGCCGCCGCCGATACACAGGCTGGCAACACCCTTCGTCTTGCCTTGCTGTTTGAGCGCATTGAGCAGGGTCACGATGATCCGCGTGCCGCTGGCGCCGATGGGGTGGCCTAGGGCCGTCCCGCCGCCGTTCACATTGATCTTCGCGTGATCAATGCCGAGATCGCGCATTGCGAACATTGCGACGCAGGCAAACGCCTCGTTCACTTCCCACAGCTCAACATCATCAACCGACCAACCCGCATTCGCGAGCACTTTTTCAATCGCCCCGATTGGCGCGATGGTGAAATCCTTTGGCTCGCGCGCATGGGCGGCCATGGCGACAATCTTTGCGACCGGCGTCGCGCCCTTTTCCGCCGCCACGCTTTCGCGGGTTAGAACAACCGCTGCTGCGCCGTCGGAGATAGAGCTGGAGGTTGCCGCCGTGATCGTGCCGTCCTTGGCAAAGGCGGCGCGCAATTGCGGGATCTTGTCCGGGCGGCCCTTGCCGGGTGCCTCGTCGGTGTCGACCGTGACATCGCCCTTACGGGTCTTGAACGTCACCGGCACGACTTCATCGGCAAACGCGCCGCTTTCAATCGCAGCATTGGCGCGGCGCAGGCTTTCGATGGAATATTCGTCCATCTCCTCGCGCGTCATTTGATAATCGTTCGCCGTGTCCTGAGCGAAAGTGCCCATCGCGCGGCCTTCCTCGTAAGCATCTTCGAGCCCGTCGAGGAACATGTGGTCATAGGTCGTGTCATGGCCCAGACGCGCGCCAGAGCGATGCTTCTTCAGCAGGTACGGCGCATTGGTCATGCTCTCCATACCGCCTGCGACCACCATATCGATCGTGCCCGATGCCAAAGCCTCGCTGCCCATGATAACCGTCTGCATGCCAGAGCCGCAGACCTTGTTGACCGTGGTCGCTTGCACGGTTTTCGGCAGGCCAGCCTTAATTGCGGCCTGACGGGCAGGGGCCTGACCCAGACCAGCGGGCAGCACGCAGCCCATATAGGCGCGGTCGAAGTCTTCGCCATTCACACCAGAACGCTCCACCGCAGCCTTTACCGCCGTCGCGCCAAGGTCCGTCGCCGAAACATCGGCCAAAGCGCCCTGCATTCCGCCCATTGGCGTGCGCGCGTACGAGAGAATGACGATCGGATCATTGGCGGAAAACTGGGCCATTTGGGGTTCCTTGGCTAAAATCTTGAGTTTGGTTTCACAGAGTGATGTACCGGGCGATGTAATGCTGCGCTGCGGCATTGGCAATGTGCAGTTTCATGGTGCGACGCGCACTCGCATTGTGCTTGTCACATGCCGGTTTTTTGGCGACAAGCATGGCAAATCAAAACTCAAATTTCTGGAGAGAACCCCATGGCCGATGATCGCAAAGCAGACTTGGACGCCATTTTACGGCGCCAGCGAGAGGCCTTTACCGCGTCCCGTCCCGAAAGCATGAACATACGCAAGGACCGAGTAAAACGCGCGATGGCGCTGCTGAAGGATCACAGCGAGAACCTGTGCAAGGCGATGAGCGCGGATTTCGGCAATCGCTCCGTCGATCAATCGATGATCACCGATATTGCGGGCACAGTTGGCGCGGGCAAACATGCGCTGAAGAACATGGATAAATGGGCCAAACCTGAAAAGCGCCCGGTGCAGTTTCCCTTGGGTCTGCTCGGCGCGAAGGCAGAGGTTCGCTATGAGCCCAAGGGCGTGATCGGTATTCTCAGCCCGTGGAATTTCCCGGTGAACCTCGCATTCTCGCCGCTGATGCAGGTCCTCGCGGCGGGCAACCGCGCGATGATCAAGCCTAGCGAATTTACCGAGCGCACCAGTCTGCTGATGGCCGAACTGGTCGATGAGTATTTCACCCCTGACGAGGTGGCTGTGGTAACCGGCGGACCGGAAGTGGCGGCTGCATTCTCCGAATTGCCATTTGATCACCTGGTCTTCACCGGCTCCACCCCAACCGGGCGCCGCGTGATGGAAGCAGCCTCTAAAAACTTGGTGCCAGTAACGCTGGAGCTGGGCGGAAAATCGCCTGTTATCATGGGTAAGAGCGCCGACTTTGCCAAAGCGGGTGAGCGCATTGCTCTGGGCAAAATGATGAACGCTGGCCAGATCTGCCTTGCGCCGGATTATATGTACGTCCCGCAGGATAAGCAGGATGAGGCAATCCAAGGCGTCTCAGACGGCGTCGCCAATATGTATCCGACCCTGCTCGAAAATGACGATTACGCCTCCATCGTCAGCGACCGCCATTTTGAACGCCTGCAAGGTATGGTCGCCGATGCCCGTGACAAGGGCGCAGAGGTGATTGAGGTCAATCCGGGAAATGAGGATTTCAGCTCCGCAAACCAACGCAAAATGCCGCTCACCATTCTGAAGAACGTAACCGATGAGATGGAGGCGATGCAGGAGGAGATTTTCGGGCCTGTCTTGCCCGTGAAGACCTATAAGACTGTCGACGATGCCGTTGATTATGTGAATGAAAACGACCGGCCGCTGGGCCTCTATTACTTCGGTCAAGACACCGAAGAACAGGAGCGCGTGCTGACCCGCACAATCTCTGGCGGGGTCACCACCAATGACGTGATCTTCCACGTTTCGATGGAAGATCTGCCGTTTGGCGGGGTCGGACCATCGGGCATGGGCAGCTATCACGCGATCGAAGGCTTCAAGGAATTCAGCCACGCCCGCGCAGTCTATCACCAGCCCAAGATCGACATTGCCAAACTGGGCGGGTTCAAGCCGCCCTATGGCAAAGCCAGCCAGAAAGCCGCCGCCGGAATGATGAAGTGATTGGGATGAAGTGATGGGGAAAACCGCGCGCCGCTGAACGCTACGTTTTCGAGGGGCGGAACGCAGACACGTCCCAATCCCCGCAAAGCTGCCGGATAAGGCGGTTTACCTAGTCACATCAAATGATGCAGGAAATGCCTGATTCGCGGGCTTGCGCGGCGTGCACGAGAGGCCTAAGCGACCCCTTGGGATTAATCACTGTCTGGACTTTATCGTGGTCGACCTTAGCCAGTATCTGCCGATACTGATTTTCATCGCCATAGCCTTTGGCTTGTCGTGCCTTTTCGTGTTTCTGCCAATGGGCGTCTCGCGCCTCACTGGGGCGCACAATCCAGACGCTGAAAAGCTGTCTGAATATGAGTGCGGCTTTCCCGCGTTTGAGGACGCGCGCAGCCAGTTTGACGTGCGCTTTTACCTCGTCGCGATCAGTTTCATCATCTTTGACCTAGAGGCCGCGTTCCTGTTCCCATGGGCGGTTAGCCTGGGCGAGACGGGCTGGGTCGGATGGATCGGCATGATGACGTTCCTCGGCATTCTGGCGATCGGCCTCACTTACGAATGGAAGAAGGGGGCTCTGGACTGGGAATGAGCACTTCAGCAAACATCACCCCGGGTAGCCCAATCCTGGACGCCGCTGGCAAGCCGATGAACGGTCTGCCGACTGCGCAAGGCGGCGAAGTGCGCCAGCCTGATGCGGATTACTTCAACGCGCTCCAGACAGAAGTGAACGACAAGGGTTTTCTGGTCACCTCGACCGAAGATCTGTTCCAATGGGCGCGCACTGGCTCGCTGTGGTGGATGACCTTTGGCCTCGCCTGCTGCGCGGTTGAGATGATCCACGTGAACATGCCGCGCTATGATATGGAGCGTTTCGGCATCGCCCCGCGCGCCTCACCGCGCCAATCGGACGTGATGATCGTCGCTGGCACCTTGTGCAACAAGATGGCTCCGGCCCTGCGCAAGGTCTATGACCAGATGTCCGATCCGAAATATGTGATTTCGATGGGCAGCTGCGCCAATGGCGGCGGCTATTACCACTATTCATACAGCGTCGTGCGCGGATGCGATCGGATTGTTCCGGTTGATATCTACGTGCCCGGTTGTCCTCCGACGGCAGAAGCTCTGCTTTATGGCGTGATGCAATTGCAGCGTAAAATCCGCCGCACTGGGACGATTGTGCGATGACAGTCCTCCACTCTGCCCCGAAAATCACCTCGAATGAGGGTGTGCTTGCTGCGCTGACCAAAGCGCTCGGCAAATCCGTCCTTGCTGGCGAAGAAAAGCATGGCGAAATCATCCTCACCGTGGCGCGCGATAGCATTGGCGATGTGCTGCGCGCCCTGCGCGATGATCATTCCTATCAGCAGATGATGGAAATCGCCGGGGTCGACTATCCTGACCGCGCAGAGCGGTTTGAAGTCGTCTATATGCTGCTTTCGCTGACCAAGAACCACCGGATCATGGTCAAGCTGTCGACTGATGAAGCGACCGCTGTCCCATCGATCACCGACCTGTGGCCGAATGCTGGCTGGTTAGAGCGCGAAGTGTTCGACATGTACGGCGTGAAGTTCGCCGACAATCCAGACCTGCGCCGTATCCTAACCGATTATGGCTTTGAAGGGCATCCGTTCCGCAAGGATTTCCCGATGACCGGCTATACCGAGCTGCGTTATTCCGAGGACGAGAAACGCGTTGTCTATGAGCCGGTAAAGCTGGCGCAGGACATGCGGACTTTCGACTTCCTCTCACCTTGGGAAGGCGCAGAATATGTGCTGCCCGGTGATGAGAAGGCGGAAGGTGAAGAGGCCGCGGAGAAGAAATCATGAGCCACGGCATACAAATCGAAGAATCGCCGACCACTGAAGGCGATGTAATCACCAATTACACGATCAATTTTGGGCCTCAGCACCCTGCGGCGCACGGCGTGCTGCGCATGATTATGGAGCTAGACGGCGAAGTGATCGAGCGGGTCGACCCGCATGTGGGTCTGCTCCACCGCGGCACCGAAAAGCTGATCGAGCATAAAACATATCTGCAAGCGCTGCCGTATTTCGACCGCTTGGATTATTGCTCTCCGCTTTGCCAAGAGCACTCATATGTGCTGGCGATTGAGAAGTTGCTGAACATCGAAGTGCCAGAGCGCGCGCAATATCTGCGGGTGATGTTTGCGGAGCTTACGCGCATCTGCAATCACATGCTCAATATTGGCGCGCACGTTATGGATGTCGGCGCGATGACGCCGAACCTGTGGGTGTTTGAGCTGCGCGAGGATTGCCTCAACTTCTTCGAACGCGCATCGGGCGCGCGGATGCACTCCGCCTGGTTCCGTCCCGGCGGCGTGCATCAGGATGTGCCTGAGAAATTGCTCGTCGATATGGGCAATTGGATCGACAACCGGCTGCCAGAATTGTTCGGCGACGCGATGAGCCTGGTGATCGACAACCGCATCTTTAAACAGCGTAATGTCGATATCGCCGTGGTCAGCCGCGATGATGCGATTGCATGGGGCTTTTCCGGCCCAATGATCCGTGCCGCAGGCATCCCGTGGGACTTGCGCAAATCGCAGCCGTACGATGTTTATGACCGGATGGAGTTCGACATTCCTGTCGGCACCAATTCCGATTGCTATGACCGGTTCATGGTGCGCGTGAAGGAAGTTTACGAAAGCGCCAAGATCATCAAGCAATGCCTCGCGGAAATTCCAGAAGGCCCAATCGCTAGCCAAGATGGCAAAGTCTCCCCGCCAAAACGCGGCGAGATGAAGCAGTCAATGGAAAGCCTGATCCACCATTTTAAGCTCTACACAGAGGGCTTTCACGTGCCGGAGGGTGAAGTTTACGTCGCGACCGAAAGCCCGAAGGGTGAGTTTGGCGTCTATCTCGTCAGCGATGGCAGCAACAAGCCATACCGCTGCAAGATCCGCCCCACCGCATTCAGCCACCTGCAAGCGATGGATATGATGAGCAAAGGGCACATGTTACCCGACGCGACCGCCATCCTAGGCGCAATCGATGTGGTGTTCGGGGAGTGTGACCGGTGAGTTTCTCTTTGCTCAGCATGGCGCTCGCATTGTCGAGTGGGTTTAGTATCGAACTTGCTGAAACCTCCATTGTTATGTTGGCAAAGGGTGAAAACCCTTACGTTTTGGAAGGCGTAAAGCCCCTATCGCAAGAGAGTTTTGAAGATTTGCCGAGCCTTCGAGGCTGCCTCCCCGAGATTTCGAAGGGGAGCAGTCGTCGAAGTATTCAAGTCGATTACATTTGCGAAGGCAATGACGGCCCGTTCGCCCACCGAGTTTCATTCAATAATACCGATGACGGTTCACTGAGTATTTACATAGATCCATTGCCGGGAGCCTTTGGACCCACAGCTCAAGCACTTGCAGCCGAAAGTCTGATGAGCGAGCAGAAGCAGGCTTATCGATTTAGGCGCGCAGTTCGCGAGGGTGATTATGACATGCTCGAAGGAAGCGTCCCCCTTAATGTCTCTCAAATCGAAGAGCTAAATGCTCTTGCTAATTGCGACTGGCGTAAGCCGGTGAAAACAGTTGGAAAGGAGCCGACATGGTTCATGTTTGTGCGGTGTTCTTTCCATGATCGAGACAAGGGTCGGATGGTCGAACTTCAGTTCAATGAAGACGGGCAAGCCGTAATGGTTCGTGTGGCTCATGGTAGCATAAAGAGGTCGTACTAATGGCTGATCGTACACCCGCACCTCATACGCCGGAACTCCGCGCACGCTCGGCTCTTTCGAATGTGCGAGCGGAGCGCTGCTCGTCGCGGTCGACGTCATATTTTGGGGAGTGTGAGCGTTGAAACTTCTTAACATGTTCGTTTCGTTTTTGAGTGGCATCGCGATTGCTATCGGTGCGGCCTACATAGTCATCGGGCTGTGGGGTGTCTCATCACCCGACTCCTTGGTCGATTTTCTAGGCGGCGGCTGGGTTAGCAATGATTATTTGGTGTGGGGTCTTATCCTGCCGATCGTAGGCTATCTCGGGCTGGTGAGAGCTAAGGCTGAGCGCGGGGAGCTAGCGAACAATGGCTGATCGTACACCCGCACCTGATACGCCGGAACTCCGCGCGCGTTGGGGCTCTTTCGAATGGACGAAAGAGAACCGCAAGACAGCGGATTATCACATCGCCAAATACCCCGATGGGCGGCAGAAATCGGCGGTGATGCCGTTACTCGATCTGGCTCAGCGTCAGGTGGGCGAAGAGACCGAGACGCAGGGCTGGTTGCCGCTGCCCGTGATCGAATATGTTGCGAAATATATCGACGTGCCGGTGATCCGCGTGCTCGAGGTCGCGACGTTTTATTTCATGTACAACATGAAGCCTGTTGGAAAATACCACGTCCAGGTTTGCGGCACGACGCCATGCATGCTGCGCGGGTCGGACGACATTATCTCCGCCTGCAAAAGCCGCGGAATGGAGTTCGGCAAAGTCTCCGACGATGGTCTTTGGACCCTGACAGAAGTCGAATGCATGGGTAATTGCGCAACCGCGCCAATGGTCCAGATCAATGATGACAATTACGAGGATCTGACGCCAGAACGCCTCGATACGGTGCTCGATGCGCTGGCCAAGGGTGAGCAGCCCAAGACCGGCACGCAGGAACCGGGTCGTCACACGTCAGAGCCCGCGAATGCGCTGAGCAACCTCACCGATATGGTCGATGCGAACCACGATTACAGGGGTGAGTGGTGATGCGTTTCCAACTCCCCGTTTGCCCTGAGTCTGTCGAAGGGCTGTCCTTCACTTGTGGCTCTTCGCTCGAAGAAAGAGCAGTGCTTCGACAAGCTCAGCACGAGCGGAGTGGGGCGACCGTGCTATGAACGGCGCGACGATCGCATACACGATTGCCGGCCTCGGCGGCTTTGGCGCGGGCGCGTATCTGTCGGCGACCGGCGAGCGGACGACTGGGATCATATTGATGGCCGCAGGTCTTGCATTTCAAATGCTGGCTTTGCGGCAGCTAAAGATGGCGAAAAAGAAGGATTTGACCGATGCTGGCCGATAAGGATCGCATCTTCACCAATGTCTATGGCTTCCAAGATTGGGGCCTGAAGGCGGCGCAGGCGCGCGGCGATTGGGACAACACCAAAGCGCTGATCCAGCGCGGCAACGATGCGATCATCGACGAGATGAAGGAATCGGGCCTGCGCGGACGCGGCGGGGCGGGCTTCCCCACCGGCCTCAAATGGTCATTCATGCCGAAGGAAAGCAAAGACGGCCGTCCAAGCTTCCTCGTCATCAATGCCGACGAATCTGAGCCGGGCAGCTGCAAAGACCGCGAGATTATCCGCCACGATCCGCACAAACTGATCGAAGGCGCATTGGTTGCAGGCTTCGCGATGCGGGCCCGCGCGGCCTATATCTACATTCGCGGTGAGTACATCCGCGAGGCCGAGACACTGCAAAAGGCGATCGATGAGGCTTATGATGCCGGGCTGATAGGCAAGAACGCCAGCGGTTCCGGCTATGACTTTGACGTGTTCATGCACCGCGGCGCGGGCGCCTATATCTGCGGCGAAGAAACCGCGATGATTGAGAGCCTTGAAGGCAAGAAGGGCCAACCCCGGCTAAAGCCCCCTTTCCCGGCAGGCGCGGGCCTTTATGGCTGCCCGACCACGGTCAACAATGTTGAGAGTATCGCGGTCGTGCCCACGATCCTGCGGCGCGGGGCATCGTGGTTCAATTCCTTCGGGCGTGAGAATAACCACGGCACTAAGCTGTTCCAGATCAGCGGCCACGTGGAGCGCCCATGCGTCGTCGAAGAAGAGATGAGCATCCCGTTTGAGGAGCTGATCGAGAAGCATTGCGGCGGCATCACGGGCGGTTGGGACAATCTGCTCGCGGTGATTCCGGGTGGTTCTTCCGTTCCTCTTGTGCCTGCGGAGCAAATTCGCAGCGCGCCGATGGATTTTGACGGGCTGAAAGAGCTTGGCTCTGGCCTGGGCACGGCGGCGGTGATCGTGATGGACAAGAGCACCGATATCGTCCGCGCGATTTCGCGTCTCAGCTATTTCTACAAGCACGAGAGCTGCGGCCAATGCACGCCGTGCCGCGAAGGCACAGGCTGGATGTGGCGCATGATGGAGCGCCTGCGCACTGGTGATGCAGCCATCGAAGAAATCGATATGTTGCAAGAGGTTACCAAGCAGGTGGAAGGCCACACGATCTGCGCGCTTGGCGATGCGGCGGCCTGGCCGATCCAAGGTCTGATCCGTCACTTCCGCCCAGAGCTGGAGAAACGCATCCACGATCACAACGCACAATTCGCGGAGGCGGCGGAATGACTCATCCACAGTCCAGCGTCATCCTGAACTCGTTTCAGGATAACAGCGCGTTTGTGCAGGTTATGCTGAAACAAGTTCAGCATGACGAACTAGATTTTGGGGCGGCGGAGTGATGGCCAATTCACGTTTCTTGAAAATGATGACGGGCATCATGGTCGTCGTGGGCGTAATTGCACTCGTGGACGGCTATGCTGAATTTTCCTCAGGCGAAGAAGGCTTGCTACGCTGGCTGATGCTGCCGACTGCGATGTTCCTCATCAGCGGGGCTCTCTTTCAGCAGGCCCGCAAGAACACAAAGATCGAAGAGGCGAGCGATGCCTAAAGTAACCGTAGACGGCGAAGAAATCGAAGTCCCTGAGGGCGCAACTGTCCTTCAGGCGGCGGAGCTTGCCGGTAAGGAAATTCCGCGTTTCTGCTATCACGAACGCCTGAGCATTGCGGGCAATTGCCGCATGTGTCTGGTCGAAGTGAAGCCGGGGCCGCCGAAGCCTCAGGCGTCCTGCGCGCTTCCGACCAGCGAAGGTCAGGAAATTCGCACCGATACGCCAATGGTCAAAAAGGCGCGCGAAGGGGTGATGGAGTTTCTGCTCATCAACCACCCGCTCGATTGCCCTATTTGCGACCAAGGCGGCGAGTGCGACTTGCAAGACCAAGCCGTTGCCTATGGTCGGGGTGGCTCGCGTTACGAGCGCGAGAACAAACGCGCTGTGACCGAGAAATATATGGGCCCGCTGATCAAGACGATCATGACGCGCTGCATTCACTGCACCCGCTGCGTGCGCTTCTCTGAAGAGATCGCAGGCGTGGATGAAATCGGCGCGCTGTACCGCGGCGAAGACATGCAGATCACGACCTATCTCGAACAGGCCGCCAGCCACGAGCTGAGCGCGAATGTGATCGACCTGTGCCCGGTCGGCGCTCTGACGTCGCGCCCCTATGCGTTTGAAGCCCGTCCGTGGGAATTGAAACGCACGCTTAGTATTGACGTGTCGGACGCGATTGGCGCCAACATCTCGCTGCATTCGAAGGGCCGTGAAGTCATGCGGGCGCTGCCGCGCGTCAATGATGACGTCAACGAAGAATGGCTGTCGGATAAGGGCCGCTATCAGGTTGATGGCCTGATCAAGCGCCGTCTCGACAAGGTCTTTATGCGCAAACGCGGCAAGCTGACCGAGGCCAGTTGGGACGAGGCGTTCAAAGCCATCGCAAAGCAGCTGAAAGGCGCAGCCAGTAGCATCGCCGCGGTCGCGGGCGATATGGTCGATTGCGAAACCATGTTCGCGGCCAAGGCTCTGCTGAAGGCCAGCGGATCGGACCTAACCGAAGCGCGCCAGACCGGCATGACCTATGATGTGTCAAACATCGCGGCGGTCAATTTCAACTCGACCCTCGCCGGTATCGAGACCGCAGATTGCATCCTGATCGTGGGCAGCCATGTCCGCTGGGAAGCAGCTTTGCTTAACGCTCGCCTGCGCAAGGCGGTGAAGGACGGGGCCAAGGTCTATGTGATCGGCCCGGAATGGGAAACGACCTATCCGGCGACCTTCCTGGGCAGCGATCTGTCTGTGCTGAACCGCATCCCTAAAGCTTTGGGCGGTGCGATGAAGGCAGCAGAGCGCCCAGCGGTGATCCTGGGCGGCGCAGCTTTGGCGAAAGGGGCCTTGGGCCCAGCGCTGAAACTGGTCGACAAGTTCAAACTCGTCACGGACGATTGGAACGGCTTTAACGTCCTGCACATGTCGGCGGCGCGCATGGGCTCTTTGATGCTCGATTTCACTGTGCCGGGCGGCATGGCGGATCTCGCGAAGGCGGCGCCCAAAGTGGTGCTGTCACTCGGCGCGGATGAGATGAACCACGAGCCGTTTGCGGACAGCCTCAAGGTCTATATCGGCCATCACGGCGACAAAGGCGCGCATATGGCGGATATCATCCTGCCCGCTGCAAGCTATGCCGAGAAGGCCGGAACCTATGTGAACACAGAAGGCCGCGTGCAGTTCGCTGAAAAGGCTGTGTTTGCACCGGGTGATGCGCGCGAGGATTGGACGATCCTGCGCGCTTTGGCTGACGCTCTGAAAGTGAATGTCGGGTTTGACAGCTTTGCTGAGCTGCAAGCCAAGATGATCGCGGAAGTGCTGGCGCTGGGCGAAGAGGGCCTTGCGGACGTTGTTGGTCTTTCGGGGGGCGCTCTTCCGAAAGCGGACAGCAAAGCGAAAGCAGATGGCCTGATCGAGAGCTATCCGATTGCCGATTTCTACCTCACCAACCCAATCGCGCGGGCCAGCGACGTGATGCAGCAATGCTCAGCGGAATTGCTCCACGGTGAAGATGTGCGGGAGGCGGCGGAGTGAGCCAACAAGCACCGTTCGGGCTGAGCTTGTCGAAGCCCTGCACTTTACTTTTTGACGCCAGAGCGGAAGAAGGACAGCCCTTCGACAGGCTCAGGGCGAACGGGAAAGGGGCGTTTGTCTCGTGACCGACCTTCCCCAACTCCTCCGCCGTATGCCTTTCATATTCTATGGGATCGCAGCCATCTTATTTGTCTGGAACCTGGGGAACCAGTGGATGAACATCACCACTATGATGGGGTTTGCTGATCCTACGATGCAGGGAGTTGAGGCTTACCAAAAGTCGCTTGCGCTCTATTCGGCCTTTACTGATAGCGTTTACATGCTTGCCAATGGCACGTTCCTGCATGTTCTCATCGCTATCTATGATAAGATGAAAGGATCGGCGCAGTGACCGAATTCTTCCAATCTCTCGGCATGAACTACGATTTTGCGTGGTTCACGGCCACCATCGTCGGCATTCTTGCGATCTCTCTCATCGTCATGTTTTCCGTCGCGATGGTAATCTATGTCGACCGTAAGGTGCTGGGCGCGATCATGTTGCGGCGTGGGCCCAATGTGGTTGGTCCGTTTGGCTTGCTGCAAAGTTTCGCCGATGGCCTGAAGGTCTTCTTGCAAGAAACCATCATTCCAACGGCGGCGAACAAAGGCATCTTCCTGCTCGCGCCGATCATCACCTTTACCGTGGCGCTCGCCGCATGGGCGGTGATCCCGTTCGACGCGGGCGTGGTGCTGGCCGATATCAATGTCGGGCTGCTTTACGTGCTCGCGATCAGCTCTCTGGGCGTTTACGGCGTTGTGATGAGCGGGTGGGCGAGTAACTCCAAATATCCGTTCTTCTCGGCCATGCGCGCCGCCGCGCAGATGATCTCTTACGAGGTATCCATCGGCTTCGTGCTGGTCTGCGTCGTGCTCTATGCGGGCACGTTCAACATGACTGGCATTGTCGAGGCTCAGCGCGGACACGGGTTGGGCGTGGTCAACGGCTTCTTCATCAATCCGTTGCTCTTCCCGATGTTCGTGGTGTTCTTCATCTCGGCACTGGCAGAGACTGCGCGCGCGCCATTCGACCTGACCGAGGCGGAGTCGGAGCTCGTTGCAGGCTATCAGACCGAATACAGCTCAATGAGCTTCGCGCTGTTCTGGCTGGGTGAATACGCCAACATCCTGCTGATGTGCTCGCTGTGTACGCTGCTATTTATGGGCGGTTGGTTGCCGCCGATTGAATGGGCGCCGCTGTATTATGTGCCGGGGATCGTGTGGTTCCTGCTGAAGACCTTCATGTTCTTCTTCATGTTCAGCTGGATCTGGGCGACCGTACCGCGTTACCGCTATGACCAGCTGATGCGTCTTGGCTGGAAAGTGTTCCTGCCGATGAGCCTGCTGTTTGTGGCGCTGATCAGCGGCTACCTGATGGCGACGGGGCATTTCGGATGATTGCCTCGGCCGCAATTGCTACTGCTTCTTGGGTGATGCTGACATGCCTGCCGCAAGAAGTTTGGGCAGCAGACAACCATCTCATAGAGAATCCGATTGTTGTCAGCTACTTACAGGAGGGAGATCGTGTACGCAAAGTTCTCATCCTTCGCGAGGATGGTTCTCGATCAGGAAGTAGATGGCGAGGCAGTGCCGTTGGCGACACAGTTGAGCTTGCTCGGGACGACAATGTCAGCCGGTCAACTTGGACCTTTCGAAAACCAAGCGAACCCTCAGATGAGGTCACCCTGATGCGCAAATACTCCAGTTCCATGTTGAGCACTCAAAGATCATATAGCTGCAACGCACTTACCGCCAAAAGGACGGGGGCATGACCACCGCAAAACAACTCCTCAAGAGCTTCACCCTCTGGGAATTCCTCAAGGCGCATGCGCTGACCTTGAAGTATTTCTTCAAACCCAAGGTGACGATCAATTATCCGTTCGAAAAGAACCCGCTGAGCCCGCGTTACCGCTATGACCAGTTGATGCGTCTGGGCTGGAAGGTGTTCCTGCCGATGAGCCTGCTGTTCGTGGTGCTCATCAGCGGCTACCTGATGGCGACGGGGCATTTCGGATGATTGAGGCGTTGCTTTTGATGGTGGCTACGACCGAAGCGTGGGAGCGCGATTGCCGCATGATGCGGCCCGTTGGCCCAGAGCTTGAGCATATAGGAAATCTGTCGCTTAAATTCGAACGCAGCGGCAGCACAATGACGTTGGAGGCGGAATCCAACGACTTTCCAGGCCTTTCAGCCAAACGGGCGCCAATCAAGATCGGTGCTGCTTCGGATGGTGCTCATTCCCATGATTACAATGAAGCTGACGAGGCGAGCTATGATCCTTACACTGTTTGGGAAGTTGAAACAGAATCTGGCACTTACGCGTTTGAAACGACGCGTCATTTTTCACGAAACGGTGAAGGGTTTGCGCTTCTCATCTCCAGCTATGAAATGACAAACGTCGGATCGTTGCCCGAAGACTTCTTTTCTTACCACGCCGTTGGCCTTTGCTCACGCGTGAGGAACACAAAATGACCACCGCCAAACAACTCATCAAGTCCTTCACCCTGTGGGAATTCCTGAAAGCGCATGCGCTGACCTTGAAGTATTTCTTCAAGCCCAAGGTGACGATCAACTATCCGTTCGAAAAGAACCCGCTGAGCCCGCGTTTTCGCGGGGAGCATGCTTTGCGTCGCTATCCCAATGGCGAAGAGCGCTGCATCGCATGCAAGCTGTGCGAGGCCGTGTGCCCGGCGCAGGCGATCACGATTGAAAGCGAACCGCGTGACGACGGCAGCCGCCGCACCACGCGCTATGACATCGACATGACCAAATGCATTTACTGCGGCTTCTGCCAAGAGGCCTGCCCAGTGGATGCCGTGGTCGAGGGGCCAAACTTCGAATATGCGACCGAAACGCGCGAAGAATTGCTCTATGACAAGGACAAATTGCTGGCCAACGGGGACAAGTGGGAGCGAGCCATCGCTGCAAACCTTGAAGCCGATGCGCCCTATCGCTAGGGGCGCGCGGGACGGACACCGGGGATCATGATTCAAACTCTCGCCTTTTATCTCTTCGCCAGCCTAGTCGTGGCGAGCGCCGTCATGGTCATCATGGCGCGCAACCCGGTGCATTCTGTGCTGTGGCTCATCCTGGCATTCTTCAATGCCGCTGGCCTGATGGTGCTGGTCGGCGCGGAGTTCATCGCTGCGCTGCTGGTGATCGTCTATGTCGGCGCGGTCGCGGTGCTGTTCTTGTTCGTGGTCATGATGCTGGACATCGATATGGCGGCGATGCGGGCGGGCTTCATTCGCAATTTCCCATTCGGTTTGGCGATCGCTGCGATCCTGCTGGCGGAGCTGTTCCTGGGCATTGGCGCGTATCAAGCAGGCGGCCTGACGCTGGGCACACCAGATGGCACCGGCCAGGCGGCGATGGGCGCGAGCAATATCGAGGCCATCGGCGCACTGCTGTATGGCAAATACATCGTCCTGTTTGAGATCGCGGGCATCATCCTGCTGGTCGCCATGATCGGAGCGATTGTGCTGACCCACCGCGAGGCCAAGCCTGGCGCGCGCGGCCGCCAGGATATCGGCAAGCAAATCAGCCGCCGCCCTGAAGAGGCGACAGTTATGAAGAACCCGAATACGGGCGAGGGGGTCGAGCTATGAGCGACTTAGGCGGAATTGGCATTGAGCATTTCCTCGTCGTCGGCGCGATCCTGTTCGTGCTCGGCGTGCTGGGGATATTCCTCAATCGCAAAAATGTGATCGTGATCCTGATGTCGGTCGAGCTGATCCTGCTCGCGGTGAACATCAATCTGGTCGCGTTCAGCGCGTTCATGAACGATCTCACCGGCCAGGTTTTTGCCATGCTGGTGCTGACCGTGGCCGCCGCAGAGGCCGCGATTGGCCTTGCGATCCTGGTGATTTACTTCCGCAACTGCGGGACCATCGCGGTTGATGATGTCAATCGGATGAAGGGATAATCGGTCCATGCATTCGATACTGATCATCGTATTCCTGCCGCTGCTGGCAGCTATCATCGCCGGGCTGGGCAACCGCATGCTCGGCAATGTCGCGGCAAAGTCGATCACCACGGGCGCGCTGTTCATTTCAGCAGCGCTTAGCTGGCCGATCTTCCTTGGCTTCCTGAGCGGCTCCGCAGAGGCTGAGGTCGTCCACGTGCTCGATTGGGTGCGCTCGGGCGATATGACGTTCGATTGGGCGCTGCGCGTCGATGCGCTGACCGCCGTGATGCTGGTCGTCATCAACTCCGTGTCTGCGCTCGTGCACCTCTACAGCTGGGGCTACATGGAAGAAGACCCGGATCAGCCGCGCTTCTTCGCCTACCTTTCGCTGTTCACCTTCGCGATGCTGATGCTGGTGACCGCCAACAACCTGGTCCAAATGTTCTTTGGCTGGGAAGGGGTGGGCCTGGCGAGTTACCTGCTGATCGGGTTCTGGTTTAAGAAGCCGACCGCTGGAGCAGCCGCAATCAAGGCCTTCGTGGTGAACCGGGTCGGTGACCTTGGCTTTATGCTGGGTATCTTCGGCATTTATCTGGTGTTCCAAACAACCTCGATCCCAGAGATTTTGGCCGCCGCGCCCGCGATGAGCGGATCAAGCATCGGCTTCCTCGGCATGCGGCTCTACACGATGGATATCATCGCGATCCTGCTGTTTGTCGGCGCGATGGGTAAATCAGCGCAGCTGCTGCTGCACACATGGCTGCCAGACGCGATGGAGGGCCCAACGCCCGTTTCCGCGCTGATCCACGCCGCAACCATGGTGACCGCTGGCGTATTCATGCTGTGCCGCCTGTCGCCATTGTTCGAGACCGCTCCAACCGCGCTGATGATCGTGACCGTGGTGGGCGCAGCGACCTGTTTCTTCGCGGCAACCATCGGCACAACGCAATGGGACATTAAGCGCGTCATCGCTTATTCGACCTGCTCTCAGCTCGGCTATATGTTCTTCGCCGCTGGCGTTGGTGCGTACAATGTCGCCATGTTCCACCTGTTCACGCACGCGTTCTTTAAGGCGCTGCTCTTCCTGGGTGCGGGCAGCGTGATCCACGCCATGCATCACGAACAGGACATGCGCTATTACGGCGGCCTGCGGAAACATATTCCGATCACGTTCTCGGCGATGATGGCGGGTACGCTCGCGATCACTGGTCTTGGCGTTTATCACCTGGGTGTTGGCTTTGCTGGCTTCTGGTCGAAAGACGCCGTGCTGGAGGTCGCCTTTGCCCGCGGTACAGAGATTTCGGTCACTGCCTTCTGGCTTGGCGTTGTCGCAGCACTGCTGACCAGCTTCTACAGCTGGCGCCTGATGTTCCTCACCTTCTGGGGCAAGCCCCGTTGGATTGAGAGCGAGCACATTCAGCACAGCGTCCACAAGACGCTCGGCTGAGGCGGGTGAAGACACAACCGGCGGATATCACCCGCATGAAAGCCCGATCACCATGCTGATCCCGCTTGGTCTTTTAACCATTGGCGCGGTGGCTGCTGGTCAGGCGTTTGCGCCGAGCTTCCTCGATGATGCAACGTTCTGGGCTGGTTCAATCTTCTACAACACAAACCTGATGAGCGCGATGCACGCCGTTCCGTATTGGGTGAAGTACTCAGCCTTAGTCGTGATGATCATCGGTTTTGCCGGGGCCTATGTCGCCTATATCGCGAAGCCAGACATTCCGGCGAAGTTCGTTGCGATGTTCCCGTGGCTGCACCGCTTCGTTTACAACAAGTGGTATTTCGACGAGCTCTATGACGCGATCTTCGTCAAGCCGGCGTTCTGGTTTGGCCGTCAGTTCTGGAAACTGGGCGATATCGGCACGATCGACAGGTTTGGTCCAAACGGCGTAGCCTGGATGGTGGAGCAAAGCTCTGTCGCGGCGAAGAAGGTCCAATCGGGCTATCTCTACACTTACGCATTGATCATGTTGCTGGGGCTGGTGGCCGCTGTGACATGGGTCTTGTTCTAAGGGGGGCATGGAATAATGGACGGCTTCCCAATTCTCTCGCTCATGATGCTTGTGCCATTGGCCGCAGGCATCGGCTGCTTCTTCGTCGGCGCAAATGCTGCGCGCTGGCTCGCCTTGATCGGCACTTTGATCACCTTTGTGCTCGGCGTGCTGCTGTGGGCCAATTACGAAATTGGCGGTCCGCAATGGCAATTCACTGAGAGCGCTGAGCTGTTTGCGGGCTTCAAATATGCGCTCGGGATCGATGGCATTGCCTTGATGCTGATCATGCTCAGCGTGTTCCTGATGCCGATTTGCATCATGGCCAGCTGGACTGCGATCCAGAAACGTGTCGGCGAATACATGGCCGCCTTCCTGTTTATGGAAGTGCTGATGATCGGCGTGTTTGCAGCGCAGGATCTGTTCCTGTTCTACATCTTCTTCGAAGCCGGCCTGATCCCGATGTATCTGATCATCGGCGTGTGGGGCGGCGATAACCGCATCTACGCCAGCTATAAATTCTTCCTCTACACGCTGTTCGGCTCGGTGCTGATGCTGATCGCGATGTTCTGGATGGTGGCAGAGGCCGGTACGTCGGACATTCCGACGCTCATGCAATATGATTTCCCAGTTGGCGCGCAGACGTGGCTGTGGCTGGCGTTTTTCGCCAGCTTCGCGGTGAAGATGCCGATGTGGCCGGTGCATACTTGGCTGCCCGATGCGCACGTTCAGGCGCCCACGGCGGGTTCTGTTATCCTTGCCGGCGTCTTGCTGAAACTGGGCGGTTACGGCTTCATCCGCTTCAGCCTGCCGATGTTCCCCGATGCCAGCGCTCAGCTTGCATGGCTCGTGTTCGCGTTGTCGATGGTGGCTGTGGTCTACACCTCGCTCGTCGCGCTGGTGCAGCACGATATGAAGAAGCTGATTGCTTACTCATCGGTCGCTCACATGGCGATTGTGACTGTGGGCCTGTTCGCCTTCAACATTCAGGGCCTCGAAGGGGCGATGATCGTGATGCTCAGCCACGGGCTGGTGTCCGGTGCGTTGTTCCTGTGTGTTGGCGTGATTTACGACCGTCTGCACACGCGTGAGATTGACCGTTACGGCGGGCTTTCGATCAATATGCCCTATTACGCGCTGTTCTTCCTGCTGTTCACCATGGCCAGCATCGGCCTGCCGGGCACCAGCGGATTTGTGGGTGAGTTCCTCTCGCTTGCAGGCATCTATCAAGTGTCGACCTGGGTCGCGCTGATCTGCACCACGGGCATCATCCTGGGCGCGGGCTACATGCTGTATCTCTACCGCCGCGTCGCCTTTGGCGATCAGAAGAACGCGGACGCTGCAGCCATGCTCGATCTCGACAAGCGCGAATGGGCCATGCTGGCTCCAATCGCCGCCGTCGTGCTGTGGATGGGCGTGTATCCAGAGAGCTTCCTTGCGCCCATGCGCGCAGATATCGCGACCTTGGACGCACGGCTCGCCTCGGCTGCACCAGAGGGTGACAGCCAGCTTCAAGCCGGTCCGCCGCGCGAGGCCGCCGCCAATGCGGTGCCAGAACCAGAACATGGAGAGGGTGAGGGCGCCCACTGATGGACTACGCAACTTCCTTCGCGCTGATTGCGCCTGAATTGCTGCTGACGGCCTCCGGCCTGATCCTGTTGCTGGTCGCTGCCTTTGGTGGTGACAAGATGGCCCGGCCAATCGCTATCCTTGCAGCGGCGACGCTGTTTGGCGCAGGCTTTATGCTAGTGCCTGGCCTCCACAGCGGGGTTATGGGCCTCGATACCTACGCCTTTGGCACTTTGATGCGGGCCGATGCCTTTGCTCTGTTTGCCAAGGCGATGATCTATCTCGCGGCCATCGGCTGTCTGATGGTTGCGCCCGCTTATTTCGCGACCGCCAGCAATGGCAATGAAAGCGGGATGCGCGCGGAATATCCGATCCTTGTGCTGTTCGCTGTGCTCGGCATGAGCATCATGGTGTCGGCCAGCGATTTCATGACCCTGTACCTGGGTCTGGAGCTGAACAGTCTGGCCGCCTATGTGCTCGCATCGGTGCTGCGCAATGACGGCCGCTCGTCTGAGGCGGGCCTGAAGTACTTCGTACTCGGCGCGCTCGCATCGGGCATTCTGCTTTATGGCATGAGCCTGCTCTACGGCTTCTCTGGCAGCACAGAGTTCGGCGCGGTTCGCGCTGGCCTGTCGGGTGAGCTTGCCACTGGCGCGCTGTTCGGCCTGGTGTTCGTACTCGCGGGCCTTGCCTTTAAGATCGCCGCTGTTCCGTTCCATATGTGGACCCCGGATGTGTACGAGGGCGCGCCAACGCCCGTCACTGCATTCTTCGCCACCGCGCCAAAGGTTGCCGCTGTTGCGCTCACCGCCCGCGTCACTTTGGAAGTCTTCGGCGAGCAATCCGATGCGTGGCGTCAGATCGTCATGTTTGTCGCTTTGGCGTCAATCATTGTCGGCGCACTGGGCGCAATTGGTCAGAACAATCTGAAGCGTCTGCTGGCCTATTCCTCGATCAACAATGTCGGATTTATCCTGCTGGGCCTTGCGGTGGCGAACACAGCCGGGGCGAGCGCGATGATGGTCTATCTGTTCATCTATGTCGCCATGTCGCTGGGCAGCTTCGTTGCCTTGCTGATGCTGCGCGGTGAAGACGGAACTTTGTTCGAGAGCTTCGACGATATAAAAGGTCTCGCCACCACTCAGCCTGTCATCGCATGGTGCCTCGCGGCCCTGATGTTCAGCCTGGCCGGTATTCCGCCGCTGCTCGGTTTCTACGGCAAGTTCGTGATCTTCCAAGCTACCGTTGAGGCTGGCCTCGTCGCCTTTGGCGCAATCGCGATTGCCGCCAGCGTGATCGGCGCGTTCTACTACATCAAGTTCGTGAAGGTCATGTTCTTCGATGATGAAGTTGGACTGGTGAAGGGCAAGAGCGACCTGTCGCATTGGGTCGTCTTAATCATAACCACCTTGATCATCTCGCCGCTTGGCTATCTGCTGACCCCGTCGATCACCGATCTGGCAAACAAGGCTGCTGAAGCTCTGTTTCTGGTCGGGTAGCGCGGCAGAGGAAGCTCAGCAGCCACGCCTTGACCAATATTGAAACCATTGCCGAGACCGGATCGACCAATGCCGATCTGCTCGCTCGCGTTCAGCGCGGTGAGGCATTGCCCGAGGGCCACTGGCTAAGGGCGGAGCGCCAAACTGGTGGGCGAGGGCGGTTGGGCCGCAAATGGGAAAGCCCCAGCGGTAATCTGTTCTGCAGCACCGTGGTGAGCATCGGCGAGGATAATCCCGCGCCGCACACGCTCAGCTTTGTCACCGCACTGGCCGTGTTCGACACGCTCAAGCGCAGTCTGCTTGCCAATACACCTATCATCCTCAAATGGCCCAATGATGTGCTAGTGGATGGGGCGAAGATCTCCGGCGTTCTGCTCGAACGCAGCGGCGATAGCATCGTTGTAGGCATCGGCATCAATGTCTGCCACGCGCCAGAAATGCCGGATCGCGAGACAACATCCATCGTCCATGAAAATGGCAAACACGGCGGCAGCGCGGACCTCGTGCTCTCCATTCTCGCAGAGAGCTTTGCTGCGCGATTGGAGCGCTGGCGCAGCGCTGGTCTTTCCGCCACGCTGGACGATTGGACGGAGCGCGCCCACCCTATCGGTTCGAGGCTATCCCTCACACCCGGCGATGAAAGCCCGGTCACCGGCGAGTTCGCTGGCCTCGATAGTGAAGGCGCTTTGCTGCTACGCTTGGAGAATGGGGCGATGCGCACTATTCACGCAGGCGACGTCTCCATGATTGCTCAAGGATAACCGCCCATGTTGCTCGCCGCCGATGTCGGAAACACCAATGTCGTCTTTGCTCTGTTCGACGGGCAGGAAGTGCGCGCGCGCTGGCGCATCGCAACCGATCCGCGCCGCACGGGCGATGAATATGCGGTGTGGCTGCTGCAATTGCTGGAGATCGAAGGCGTTGCGCGCGAAGAGATCACTCAGATCATCTTTGCCAGCGTCGTTCCGCGCGCAGACCATAACCTCACGGTTCTGGCGCAGAAATACTTCAAGATTAATCCTCTGTTCGCGGGCAAGGGCGAGGCCGCTTGGCGCTTTGAGATTGATGTCGATCAGCCCAGCTCGCTTGGCGCAGACCGCGCGCTCAACATCGTTGCCGCACACGCGAAATATGGCGGTGACCTGATCGTCATAGACTTTGGCACCGCGACAAAGTTTGAAGCGATTGATTTCAACGGCGCTTACAAGGGTGGCTCGATCGCGCCGGGGATCAATCTGTCGCTTGATGCATTGGTTGGCAAAACGGCAAAGCTCCCTCGCATTGCGATCCGCGCGCCTGACAGCCGCAGCGTTATTGGCCGCAACACAGAAGACCAGATGCTGATCGGTGTGTTCTGGGGCTATGTCGCGATGATGGAGGGCATTGTTGAGCGTATGCGGACAGAGATCGGCCGCCCTGCCAAAGTGGTCGCCACCGGCGGCCTCGCAATCCTGTTTGACGATGCGACTGACATCTTCGACCACGTCGATGCAGATCTAACAATTCAAGGCTTGGCGATCCTCGCCGAGCAAGCTGAGAGCTAATAAAACCTACGTGAAAAAGAACTTCACTCCTGAAGACGAACTGCTGTTTTTGGCCCTGGGCGGATCCGGCGAAATCGGCATGAACGTCAACCTCTACGGCTGCAAAGGCAAGTGGCTGATGGTTGATCTGGGCATGACCTTTTCCGGTAATGAATATCCCGGGCTCGACCTCGTCTTTGCTGACCTTGAGTTTATTGAGGAACGCACCAAAGACCTGCTCGGAATTGTGCTGACGCATGCGCATGAGGACCACATTGGCGCGGTCCCCTATTTCGCGGGCGAGCTGGGCGTGCCGCTCTACGCCACGCCGTTCACCGCCGATCTAGTGGCGCGCAAGTTAGAAGAAGCCGGGCTGACCGGTCAGGTTGAGCTCAACATTATCGAGGAAGACCACGGCCAGATCTCGCTTGGCCCATTCGACATCACCTATGTCCCGCTGGCGCACTCGATTGCAGAGGGCAACGCCCTGCTGATCGACACCCCGCATGGGCGGATCTTTCACACCGGCGATTGGAAGCTCGACGAAGAGCCGATCATTGGCGAGCCGACCACTGAGGAAGAGCTGCGGGCAATGGGCGATGAGGGTATCCTCGCCCTGGTCTGCGATTCGACCAATGTCTTCAATCCTAAACCCAGTGGCTCAGAGGGCGGCGTGTATCGCGGCCTGATGGAAGAGGTGGCCAAACACACCGGCAAGCGGGTGATGGTGACGACCTTCGCCTCCAACGTGGCCCGTCTGCAAACACTGGGCGATGTTGCGCGGGAGACCGGGCGGCAATTGTGCGTCGCAGGGCGCTCGCTCGACCGCATTATCGAAGTCTCACAGGACAATGGCTATCTTCAGGACTTCCCTGAAACGGTCGATTGGAACACCGCGATGGGCCTGCCGCGCGGCGAAGTCCTAATCCTCGCAACCGGCGGGCAGGGGGAGCCTCGTGCTGCCCTGTCTCGCGTGGCCGATGAGAACCACCCGATCTCCCTCACCAGCGGCGATGTCGTGCTGTTCTCGAGCCGCCAGATACCCGGCAATGAGATCGCGATTGGCAAGGTACAAAACCAGCTGGCGCGGCGCGGGATCACGATGGTCACCGACCGTCAGAGCGAGATCCACGTCTCTGGCCACCCTGGCAGGCCGGAACTCGAGGCACTCTACAGCTGGATCCGTCCAGAAGTGCTGGTGCCAGTACACGGCGAAATGCGCCACATGATGGAGCAGGCGCGGGTCGGCAAGGACAATGGAATTCCGCACAATATCGTGCAAGCCAATGGCGACATCGTCCGCTTGGCTCCGGGTGAACCCGGCAAGCTCGCGGAGGTTCGTAATGGGCGCCTCGTGCTCGACGGCGACATCATCGCGCCCGCTGATGGCGACGCGATTGTGATGCGCCAGCCGGCTCGCGCGTGAGGGCGTGGTGTTTGTGGTGCTCGCCCCGAACGGCGAATCCGAGATCGAAGCGCTCGGGCTGCCGCTCGATGAGGATATGCCGGACTTTATCGCCGAGGCAAAAGCCGATGTGCTGAAGGCGGTGCGCAAGCTGAAAGGCCGCGACGTCGCTGAGATTTCCGAAGCCGCCCGGCTTGCGACCCGCCGCGCGGCGCAGCGCTGGTCTGGCAAGCGCCCACAAGTGCGCGTGATCCTGCCCGGACTGGACGGCAAAGGCGCGCGCTGATGCAGTGGACTTCTATAGCCGCGATTTACCTGCTGTTCTGGGTGATGACCGCCTTCATGATGCTGCCCTTCGGCATTCGCACGCATGATGAGGTGGGCGAGGCGCGTGTTCCCGGCCAAGCGGAAAGCGCACCGGCCAATTTCCGCCCGGGCAAGTTGCTGATCAGGGCGACCATCATCTCGACCGTTATGACGGTGCTATTCGTGCTCAACTACGAATATGGCTGGATCGGCCCGGATGATATGAACATCTTTCCAGAGCCGCCTGAGCAAACTCAGCGATAAACCGCAGACCGATCCCCTATGGATCAGTTGCGCAGCCGCTCAATCGCCTGAGCCAGCAAGACATAGAGCTTACCCATGTCAGAGCCCAACACTGTCACGCCTAATGCGTTGCCATCGCGGGTAGATAGCAGCGAACGCAGCATTGCCTCAAAGTCGTGGATGTAGCGGCTGACATTGCCCCGGAACACGTCGTCTGACTGATACAGCTCTGCGATCTCGCGCGCTTCGCCATTGTCGATGATCCGCACGGCGCGGCGAGTGAATATGCCGCGATCACCCTTAAGGTAAGCCTCCCAAGCGGTGTCGGTCACATCGGTCGACAGCGCCGTTGTGATATCGATCGCATTGGAATTGAGGCTGTCAGTGATGAGGGCCATGCGGCGGGAGAAGTCATTGTTCGCCTGCTCTTCCGCCAGCTCGCGGGCGCGCGTAACGCGCTGCTCAAGATTGCCGGTTAGCTCGTTCACCTTGGACAGCTGATCGCGCAATTGCACCGCCGCTTCGCGCCCGGCGCCAGAGGCCTGCGACGCAGTTTCTTCCAAGCGGGCAATCGCCTCCATGCTCTCGCTGCGAAGCGCATTCTCCAGTGTCGTGACCGCTTCGGCGCCCATATTCTCGGCCATCGCGCCGATCCGATCGCGCGCGCCGTCTTCAATGGTGGCAAAGGCAGAATGCGTCGCCACTTCGAGTGAAATGATCGCCTCACGCAGCTGCTCCTGCGTCTCACCGGAGAGGGTATGGGTCTCGTCCGAGAGTTTAGCCAATCCGCCGCGAAGCCCTTGGAGTTTCGCGATTGTTTCCTCGGTTTGCTCGCCCAGCTTGATATGAAGCGCCTCAATCGAGCTGTCGGTTTCGCTGATATGCGCCTGAGCCGTCTCCAGGTGGCAGGCGAGGGCATCGCCGTGCTGGGTCGTCTCACCCATGCTCTTGCTCAGCATGAAAGTGCGCTTTTCAACATCGGACAGCTGCTCAGACGTCGCTTCGACCGCTTGCGCAAAGTCTTCGCGTGCCTGCTTCGCACCCGATTGGATGATTTCGAGCAAGCGCACACCGCCTTCGGTCAGCGAAGCGATCTGCTGCTCAGTCTCGGCCAATTCTGTGCGGTTGCCCGCCAATTGCTCACCCAAAGTCGCAAGTCCCGCGTCAACGCTGGCTCGTGCGTTGTCGCCATGCTCAGTGATGTTGGCAAACAGGCTGCTGAGTTGGTCCAGCTTCTCGGCCATATCCTGACCATGGCTTACCAGCTTCTCGGTCTCTGCGATCTGCGCCTCGCGCCGTTCAGACAGGGTCTCGTCAAGCTCGGCCAAACGCTGCGCCAGCACTTCGGTGGCTTGAGCCTCGCGGGTATCAAAATCATCCTGACGCTTAGCCATGTTCTCGGCAAAGGACAGATCACGCTCAGCCAGGGTTTGCTCAAACCGGCTTGCCTCGGCGTTCAGTCCAGCGATGCGTTCACTCGCACCGCGCGCGGCCTTGGCATCCAGCTCCTCAAGATTTTGGACAACCTCGGTGAGTTCATCACGCAGCTGGTCTTTAGATTTGCGCAGCGCATCGAGCGATTCTGCCTCTGCTTCGCGCAGGCTGGCCGCCAGAGCCTCGCCTTCACCGCGCAGCAGCGCAATGCGCGCCTTGAGGGTCGTCAGTGACTTTTCTTCCTGCTCGGCAAAATCGCCGTCTAGCTCAGACAGGCCTTCGCGCAGGTGATCCGCACGCTGACGCATGGCCGCAAGCGCGCCCACTTCGCGATTGTCGAGCTCGGTGCGATAGGCATCGGTCTTTTCATTGAGGGCAGCAAAACGCGCGGCGGTCTGCTCTTCGATTTGCGCCATTTGCGCCTCGAACCCAGCCAAAGTCTCGTCGACCTTGCCGCTGAGGGCTTTGACTTGCTGCTCGCTGGCCTTGCCAAAGTCATTGAGGCGCTCAAATCCGGCGATCAGCTTCTCCAGCTGGTCACTCGCCGTGCGCCCGGCATTCCCAACCTGGTTGGAAACATCGCGCGCTGAGGTTGCAATGACCGGCAAATCATCGCGCAGACGGCTCATATTCGCCAGCGCGGTGTCGCTCGCTTCACCAATGCGGTCGACTTGCTTACCATTCTTCTTGATCAGCGTTTGCAGCTCATCGGCGTGCGTAGATATACGTTCACTGGCAATTCGGCCCAGCGAGATCCAGCTCGCGAGACTGACTGCCCAAAAATTCGCGTGCAAGACTCAGCTCGCGATTGACCACGCCAAGGCGGGTCTCAAGCTCGGCAGATTCAGCCGAAAGCATCGCCGCAGTGTCGGCAAACCGGCGCGCCTCGCGGCTCGAATTGCGCATGGCGACCAGCCACGCAATGCCGATCAGCAGAACCGGCACCGACCAGTCGATAATCCACTTGGTCCATTGCTGCGGCGTGCTCGAAACGCTCAGAAGTTCGCCGCGCAAGGCCCAGATATAAAATCCGCTCCATGTCGCGATCCCCACAATCGCCAGGGTCGGCACCACCCAGCCAAATCGCGGGCGGGGCGGGGCGTATTCCTCTTCCTCCAGCAGATATTCATCGCTGTAGTCATCGGACAATTCAGCCTCATCCTCGGCCTCAAAGCTGGTCTCCAGCTCCTCGCCATCGATGGGTTGGTTGGGCGCATCCTGCGCGGCTTCGGACCCTACGGCCCGGATATGTGGTTCGCCAGACATGTATGGTTAAATACCACACAACCACAAAGGATAAACCCCGCATTAACTCTCACACGATAAAGCGAGGCATATGGCGTATGAAAATGGTGCTCTTGATGCAACACTAGCGGCCGCAGCCGGAGATGATCCGGCTTTGCGGCAAGAGCTGCGCGCAGCTCTGATTGAAAGCGCCCATAAGCAGCTAGACCTGCTCAAACGCTCGCGCTGCGATGGCAATTGGCACGTTGCGGCCATGCGCCTCAAAGGCCTCGCCGCCAGCTTTCATGCCGAAGAACTGCTGAACGCAGCCGAAGACGCACTGGCCAGCGCGCCCGGCGAACCCGCCGCAATCCGAGCGATTGAGGACGTGTTGGCGCAGGTTTCCGGACCCAAACGCTAAAAGATTATCGGTAAAAGCGCCGCGCCGCCGCTTGGCATAGCGCGTCTGTTGGCCTTACCCCGATGCATTCGGAGGGAATTGGCCGTGCGCACCGCCTTATTAGCCGCGCTGAAACGCACAGAGACGGGCGAAATTCGCACGTTCTTGCCGCTTGCCGGACGCAGTGTGCTGGCATGGCAATTCGACCTTGCACGCGCGCTGGGGTGCGAGCGGGTGATCTGCCTATGCGAAGCAGCCGGACCTGAAATACTCGACATCCAGCACGAAGCGGAGACCGCTGGCGTGCAATTCCACGCGATTAAGGGCCCATTGCAGCTCGTTGGCCTGATTACGGCGGATCAGGACCTGGTGATGATGCTTGACGGCCTGGTGATGGAGCCAGAGCTTGCCGCATCGCTTAACCAGCAAGGCCGAGTGGTCGCGACCATTCCCGCCACCAGCAGCCTAGCCCAAGAGCATTCGGGTGACTTCGAACGCATCGACGCAGAGCGCGCCTGGGCGGGGCTCGCCATTCTGCGCGGGCGATTGGCGGAAAAGCTGGCCGATCTGCCCGGCGATGGCGATACTATGTCACTGCTGTTGCGATTGGCGCTGCAAGCGGGTGAGAAAGGCGTTTCCGTGGATGCAGAAAGCCTGAGCGGTGGCGGATTGCTGCTGGCGACGGATGCCGGAGCGCTGGAGAAACGCCAGATTGCTCTCATTGAACGCAGCGCCCAGAGCACTCCGTGGTCCGGTCCATCGCAGGCGGCGGCGGCTTTGCTTGCTGCAAAAACTGCACCGGCGGGATTGGAGCGCGGCCCGGCCATTTCCGCCACGATCGGGCTCGTGAGCATGGTCACCATGGTTGGCGCATCTTGGCTCAACTATTCGGTTGGAGGGTTGTTCGCCGGGGCATTCGGGGCCTCGGCGCTGGCATTCTCTGACGCGGGCACCCGGCTCAAATCGGCGCTCTACGGATATGCAGAGGACGCAAAGCAATCTCAGTTTATGAATGGCTTGCGTGATATTCTTATCGCGTTTGCACTGACGCTTGGCATGGTTCATGGGATGGAAAGCGCCAATCCGACGCTCGTTTTGCCGCTGCTAATGGTCGGCCTTCTTCACCTCGCATCCGCCACTGAAACCGCCCCTTGGCGCGCCTTTTGGGGCGAGCGAACACTGCAACTGGCGTTGCTGGGGACATGTGCCATTTTCGGACAGCTGACAGAGGGGATTGCCGTTCTTGCGCTAGGCGCTTTAGCGCATGCTTTGCTGCGTCTTCAGAAAGCTGAAACGACGCGCGAGTAACAATGCGTGCTGAGAGGCGTGCAACGGGGGCAAAGCCACGATGGAAAGATCCGCGCACACCGCGATCGAAACCATCCTGAGGGATGAATTGGCGCGTGGTGACACCGCATTGAGCGGGGTCGCGCCCGTTCTTGCGCATATGCTTTCCGGTTCTGGCGGCTCATTGGTCAGCGAGGCGATCGTTGCGAAATTGCGCGGCATGCTGAGCCATATGGCGAGCCAATTGCTCGGATCCAAATCACCCGATTTCGGCTCTAATGAGGCCGATCGCTTGGCCGCTGCGCTCGCCAGCGACAGCGCGATTTTGAGCCATTGCTATGCAGCGGCAATGGAAGGCCATTTGGCCGAACGGTTGGAGCGTAAAACCGCGCTCGATCAGGTTCTTACGCCCCTGATGCAAGAACTGATCGCATCCGAGAACAGCGATGTCGCTGAGCTGGCCATGGCGGCAATGGCTGCGCAATCGCGCTTTGTGCAATATCAAAAGCGTATGCATTTGCCTCTCACAGAGCTGCCCGCAGAGCTGTTTCAGAGCCTGCTGCACAATTGGGCTCAAGCGCCTGAGAACACAGCGAACGAGGCTGAAATCGCCGCGACACGCGCTGGGACAGATCAATTGAAGGCAGCTTATGACGAGGGCGCGACGCGTGTCGGCCTGCTTTCGCGTCTCGTTTCGGCCATGCGGGGCGGGGCGAGGGCATCGCTTGAGCTGGAACATGCGGGATTTGCCCTGTTTGCCACCGCTTTGGGCGCGCTGACACGGCAGGCTCGCGAATTGGCTGTCCTCTCCTGTCATGAACGCCAATCCGCCCGCCTCGCGCTGGGTCTGCGCGCGGCGGGAATGATTGAACGCGAGATTGAACGCCAGTTTGCTCTGCTTCACCCTGATCAACAATTGCCCGGCGGTTTTGACGATTTGCTCCCCGATCGCGCGCAAAGCCTGCTAGGACACGGGGCAATGCGCGCCGATACGAGCGCGGTGATGAGCGGAACGACCTAATCGGACGATGAGCAGCAGCGACACCTTGCTGGCCGCGCGGGGCCTGACCGATGATCAAGATCGGTTGCTGTCGGCTGATGAGCCGCTGGCGGACCTGCACGCCCGCTGCGGCGGCGCTTTGCCGGGTGTTCTGGCCGTTCCTGAGCTGTTGGAACTGGTGCGCCAAGGCCGAACCTTTGGTCTGCGGCTCGCACGCGAATTCGCCGCCTTTGACGGGGAAGACATGGTTTCCGGCTTTGTCCGCATCCACCCTCTCGCCGGGGATGCTGGCGGCGGATGCGAGATCCTGATCGAAAACTGGCACCGGCGCGAGGCGCGGCCCGACAGCGAGGCAAAGCTTGCTAAACGGCTTGATGCCATAGACCGCGCCACCGCGGAGATCACCGCGCGCCTTGATCGCAAACAGAATGTCCAATTGCTGAGCGCGGCGGCGAGCGATGCTATCGAGCTTGAGGATGCGGTCAGCCGTGATCCAGGCAAGAACTGGACGGATTACATCGCGCTGGAAGGCGTCGCTCATCATCAACCACTGCACTGGCGCCTGCTGGACGGCGCAGCCTGCACCGTTCCCGGGTCTCAGCGCCATTGGCGTGCACGCCTGATCCCGCTTGGCCCGGCAGCGGAGGCGCCGCGCGGCTTTGAGCTGCTGCTGACCTCTGACGAGCCGCTGGTCACCGAAATTGTCGGCTCCGGCAACGGAAAAACCCGCGAAGATGCGCATATGGAGCTGATCGGCAGCGCGCTGACACCTGCTTTGCGTCAGCCGATTGCCCGCGTCATCGCCAATGCGGAGACCATCAGGTCCAAACTCGCTGGTCCCTTGCGCGATGAATATGCCGAATACGCCGGTAATGTCGCCTCGGCGGGCAAGCATCTCAACGCGATGCTAGAGGATCTTGCCGACCTGCACGTGGTGGAAAGCGATGAGTTCAAGGCCGCACGCGAGAAGGTCGACCTGGTCGATGCGGCCCGGCGCGCAGCGGGCATATTGGGTGTGCGGGCACAGGCGCGTAACATCACCCTCGATTTGCCGGACGAAGGCTCCAAAGTAATCGCAATCGGTGAATTTCGCCGGGTGCTTCAGGTGCTGATCAACCTGATCGGCAATGCAATCATCTACTCCCCCGACAGCAGCACGATCACCGTCAGCGTCGATGATGGCGAGGGTGAGGCAGAGCACGCCAGTGTGACCGTGGCCGATCAAGGCCCCGGGGTCGCAGCGGCGCAAACCACACGGATTTTCGATAAGTTTGAACGGCTTGGCCGGGAAAATGATGGTGGTTCCGGGCTCGGGCTCTACATTTCGCGGCGCTTGGCCCTGGCGATGGATGGCGATTTGACGCTGGAGAGCGAAGCGGGCGAGGGCGCGCGCTTCACGCTGAGCCTACCCAAAAAGAAGTAAGGAGCGCCCGCTCACGCGCGGCGGGCCGTTATCTGCGAATACGCTCAGCCGCCCACAGCAGCAGCGCACCAATCAGCAATGTGATGAGACCGTAAAGCGCCCATTCGCGCTTTGCGAGCATGAAGCTGTTTTCGGGCCAGTCGAGCACGCCCGCGCCCTGCAAAGCCCACATTCCGCCTGAGAAAACGAGCGCGGCACAAAACACTTGGAGCACCAGTCTTGCGATAGTGCGTCCCATTGGTGCCGCGCTCCCTTATCTTGCTTAGCGTTTGTCCAGCGGCACGTAGTCGCGGGTCGTCGGGCCAGTGTAAAGCTGGCGCGGACGGCCGATGACCTGGCCTGGATCGGAGATCATTTCGTTCCACTGTGCGACCCAGCCCACGGTGCGCGCAAGCGCGAAGAGAGCGGTGAACATGGTGGTCGGGAAACCGATCGATGACAGGATGATCCCGGAATAGAAGTCCACATTCGGGAATAGCTTCTTTTCCTTGAAATAATCGTCGTTTAGCGCAAGCTCTTCAAGCTGCAGAGCGGTCTCAAACACAGGGTCTGTGACGTTCAGCGCTTCAAACACTTCACGCAAGGTCTGCTGCATAACGGTGGCACGCGGATCGTAGTTCTTATAAACCCGGTGGCCAAAGCCCATCAGACGGAACGGATCATTCTTGTCCTTCGCGCGCTCAATGTAGTGCGGGATGCGGTCAGGCGAGCCGATTTCCTGCAGCATGTTGAGCGCTGCTTCGTTGGCGCCGCCATGTGCCGGGCCCCACAGGCAGGCAATGCCCGCTGCGATACAGGCGAATGGATTTGCGCCGGAAGAACCGGCCAGACGCACGGTTGAGGTCGAGGCGTTTTGCTCGTGATCGGCATGCAGGATGAAGATGCGGTCCATCGCTTTTTCGATGGCTGGGTGCACTTCGTACTCTTCGGCAGGAACACCGAAAGTCATGCGCAGGAAATTCCCCGTGTAGCTGAGGTCATTCTTCGGCTGCATGAAAGGCTGACCGACGGCATATTTGTATGCCATCGCTGCAATCGTCGGCATTTTCGCGATCAAGCGGTGAGAGCTGATCGTGCGGTGCTCTGGATCAGAGATGTCGGTGCTGTCGTGATAGAACGCAGACAGAGCGCCAACCACGCCGCACATAATCGCCATAGGGTGCGCATCACGGCGGAAACCCTGGATGAACTGGCGCAGCTGATCATGCAGCATCGTGTGCCGCGTGATCGTATAATTGAAGTCTTCCATCTCAGCGGCATTGGGCAGCTCGCCATTGAGCAGGAGATAGGAGACTTCCATAAAGCTGGAATGTTCGGCCAGCTGGCCAATCGGATAGCCGCGGTGCAGCAGCACGCCTTCGTTCCCGTCGATATAGGTCAGCGCGCTTTCACAGCTCGCCGTTGACTTATAGCCAGGATCAAACGTGAACGCGCCCGTTTGGCCATACAGCTTGCGGATGTCGATTACATCGGGTCCGGTGCTGCCTTCGAGCACGGGGAAATCGTAGGTTTCGCCCCCCAGCTCGAGCTTTGCCTGTTTGTCTGCCAAAACCTGTCTCCTCAAATTCTACCTGCTGTGTCCAAGCGCGGTTTCACTCGCGCTCAGCCTCAGCCGGCTTGCGCGTCCAAGCGCGCCAAAGCTTCTTCCCGTCCCAATAGGACCAGAACATCGAAAATACCGGGCGAATTCATCGTTCCGGTGAGAGCTGCACGCATAGGCTGCGCGAGCTTGCCAAAGCCCAGCTCGTGGGCTTCAGCGAGTGCCTTCGTAGTGGCTTCGAGGGCCTCACTTGTCCAGTGCTTTTCCTGCGATAATGCTTGCACAACCAGCGAAAGCCGAGCCCGGCCATCCTCGTCGAGCGATTTTGCCGCCTTTTCGGTCATCTCCAGTGGCCGCTGCGCAAACAAAAAGCCAGCCCCTTCAGCCAGTTCATCAATGTTCTTCGCGCGCACTTTCAGCACTGGCATAGCTTTGGTCAAAAGCTCCAGATTCGCGCCGCTTTCGATCCGGCCCATGGCGAGTTTCGCCAGCATCGTGTCATCCGCCTCGCGAATGTAGTGACCATTGAGGCTTTCCAGCTTCTTCAGGTCAAAACGCGACGGGCCTTTGCCAACACCGCTCAGGTCAAACAGCTCAATCGCTTCTTCGCGCGTGATCTCTTCGTGGTCGCCATGCGCCCAGCCAAGCCGGAGCAGATAATTGAACAAAGCGTCGGACATTATGCCCATCTCATCGCGGTAGGCCTCTACGCCCAGCGAGCCGTGGCGTTTGGACAATTTTGCGCCGTCCGCCCCATGGATTAGGGGGATGTGGGCATATGTCGGCTCGGGCCAATCGCCTTCGACTTTGTCCATCGCGTGATAGATCGGCAGTTGGCGAAAGGCGTTGTTGAGATGGTCATCACCGCGGATCACATGGGTCACGCCCATGTCGTGATCGTCAACGACAACGGCCAGCATATAGGTCGGCGTGCCATCAGCACGCAGGATGATATAATCGTCGAGCTCTTCGTTCTTGACCGATACCGACCCTTGCACCTCATCAGCAATGGTCGCCTCGCCCGATTGCGGGGTCTTCAGCCGAACAACATAAGGCGCACCCGCTGGCGCTTCGGATGGATCGCGGTCGCGCCAGCGCCCGTCATAGCGCATGGGCAGCTTCTTCTCGCGCTGCTCCGCGCGCATGGCCTCAAGCTCTTCCGGCGTGGCAAAGCACTTGTAGGCATAGCCCGCATCCAGCAGCTTATGCGCCACTTCTGCATGGCGATCCGCGCGCTCAGATTGGAAAACCGGGGCATCGTCATAGTCGAGACCGAGCCAATCAAGCCCGTCGATTATCGCATCAATCGCCTCCTGAGTGGACCGCTTACGGTCGGTATCCTCGATGCGCAGCAGAGCCTTGCCGCCGTGATGACGGGCATAAAGCCAGTTGAACAAGGCCGTGCGCGCGCCGCCAATATGCAAAAAGCCCGTGGGCGAGGGGGCAAAGCGGGTAACAATCGCTTTTGCGCTTTCGCTTGCCATAGCCTGTGAATTCCTTTTCAAGTTGGACATGGGCCAAGAGGGGGCGCCAAATGTGCCGATTGGCGGCGGGGCTGGTGAAAGCCCCGCCGCCAGTGATGTTGCAGTGCAGCGCCATTGGCGCAAGGCCCCGGCTTTGTCCAGTATCGGGTCCAGCATTGGCCCCGGCATAGCCTCCAAAATTGAAGATTTTTTGGCTCAGTCCGGTTTCGACCGCGCACCGTGGATCGCTGTGCTGTTTGCAGGCGGTATTCTATCATGGTTCGCGCTTAACTCACCGCTGCAATGGGCGGCCGGGATCGGGGTAGGGTTGCTCCTTGCCATTGCAGGCGCCGCAATTTGGCGCGGGGTCGAGAACCGCGTCTTGCTTAGGCAGACGATGATCACCGTCGGGCTGGTGTTTGCCGCCGGGATCGCGACCATCTGGATGCGTTCAGAATTGATCGGCGCAGAGCCGATTGATCGCCCGATTGTTGAGCGCGTGCAGGGGTTTGTTCTCGAACGTGAGGATCAACCGTCACGCGAGCGAGATCCGATTGGTTCTGGCCATGCGAGACGCGGAGAATGGCGAGAGCCGCAAGATCCGCATCAATGTACCACAAGACAAGGTGGTCGACGGTTTGAGCGAGGGATCGGTGGTGCGCCTGCGTGCGCGCTTGATGCCGCCTGCCTCGCCGATGTTGCCGGGTTCCTATGATTTCGCCCGCGCCGCCTGGTTTCAAGGGTTAGCCGCCACTGGCAGCTTGGTGGGTGAGATCGAGCTCATGGAGGGTGGGCGTGACACGGGCGCTATCCCAAAGATTCAGCGCGTGCTGTCGGCCCACGTTCGCGAGCGGGTGGACGGTTCAGCAGGGACAATCGCGGCGGCTTTCGCGAGCGGCGATAGGGGCGGGATTGCAGAGGCCGACGAAATCGCGATGCGCGATGCGGGCCTAACTCACTTGCTCTCAATCAGCGGGTTGCATGTGAGCGCGGTGATCGCGGCGGCCTATTTGGTGACCTTGAAGTTGCTGGCTCTCTTTCCGGCGGTGGCGCTGCGTGTGCGTCTGCCAATCCTAGCCGCGGGGGCGGGGGCATTGGCAGGGGTCGGCTACACGCTGCTGACGGGGGCAGAGGTTCCGACCGTGCGCAGCTGCGTCGCGGCGATGCTGGTGCTGATTGCGCTCGCGATGGGGCGCGATGCGTTGTCGCTCCGAATGGTGGCGATGGCGGCAATTTTCGTGATGCTGCTTTGGCCGGAATCGGTGGTTGGACCGAGCTTTCAAATGAGCTTTTCCGCAGTCATCGCGATTGTGGCGCTGTCGAGCTCTGGGCCCGTGCGCGCATTCCTCGCCGCTCGGGAGGAGACATGGCTGAGGCATGTCGGCAGGCGGGTGATCATGCTGTTCATCACCGGCCTGGTGATCGAGATCGCGTTGATGCCGATTGTCTTGTTCCATTTCCACAGGGCAGGGGTTTACGGTGCATTTGCCAATGTCATCGCGATCCCGCTTGTCACCTTCATCTCCATGCCGCTTATCGCATTTGCGTTGTTCCTCGATCTGATCGGCCTTGGCGCGCCCGCTTGGTGGCTGGTTGAGCGGTCGCTCGAGCTATTGCTTGCGATTGCGCATTGGACATCGAGCCAGCCCGGTTCGGTCAAGCTAATGCCGCAGATGGGCAGGCTCACCATCGCGCTGTTTGTCATCGGCGCGCTGTGGCTTGCGCTGTGGAATGGGCGCGCGCGATTGCTGGGGTTTGCGCCCGTTGCTGCGGCTTCGATCATGCTGATGGTGACGCCAATTCCTGATGTGCTGATCGGGCGCGATGGTCGCCATGTTGGTGTGACGATGGATGACACGTTGTTGTCGCTGCGCAATTCGCGTTCTTCCTATGCAAGAGACAACCTGCTCGAACTCGCCAGCGTTTCTGCTGATCCCATTCCGATGGCGGAATGGCCCGGCGCACGGTGTTCTACCGAGTTCTGCCTTCTCCAGATTGAGCGCGGAGGCCGCGACTGGACCATACTGATGGCGAGAAACCGAGAGCTGATCGAGGAACGCGCGCTCGCCGCCGCTTGCGCGAGAGCCGACATCGTCGTGGCTGACCGTTACCTGCCGTGGTCTTGCAAACCCAAATGGCTCAAAGCCGATCGCGGGTTCCTGCAAGAGCACGGAGGGCTGGCGCTCGATCTGTCATCGGAGCGGATTACCAGCGTCGCCAGCTCTCAAGGCCAGCATGGGTGGTGGCGCGGGAAAGCCGACGATTAAGTCAGCCACCCCGCGCGACCTATTCACATCACAATCAATGGTAGCGCCGCAGGAGGCCTGCGAGCTTGCCCTGAACCTGGACTTCACCCGGTTGATAGACCTGCGCGTCATAGGACGCATTGGCCGGATCAAGTCGCACAGTCCCGCTGTCGCGGTGGAGGTACTTAAGCGTTGCTTCCTCGCCCCGCACCAAGGCCACGACGATCTCGCCATCGCGCGCCGAGTCCGTGCGCTTAACCAGCGCAAAGTCACCGTCGAAGATGCCGGCCTCAATCATCGAATCGCCAGACACCTCAAGCGCGTAATGCTCGCCCGGTCCCAGCAATGCCGCCGGCACGGGAAGGCTGCTTTGGCCCTCAAGCGCCTCAATTGGAGCGCCCGCCGCAATCCGACCATGCAATGGCACCTCGATCACGTCATTTGCGGGCTCTGGGCTGGTGTCATTCGCGCTGGGCATGGATGTCGCCCGAGAGACCACATCATTGGCCACCGCCGCCGCAGCGCGCGGAGCAGGCGTTGCATCCTCAGGCTGTTTGATCACCTCCAGCGCGCGGGCCCGATTGGGCAGTCGCCGGATGAAGCCGCGTTCCTCCAAAGCCGAAATCAGTCGGTGCACACCCGACTTGCTCTTAAGGTCGAGCGCTTCCTTCATTTCTTCAAAAGAGGGTGAAATTCCCGTCTCTTCAAGCCGCTCTTGGATAAAGCGGATCAATTCGTGCTGCTTTGCCGTCAGCATTACGATAGTCTCCCTAAAACAGGTCGATCGCCCCAGCGCCGGTTAGGGTGGCGAGGGACCATTTCGCGCACCAATAACGTGAACGAATGCGGAACAATTAGGAAACTTCATTCACCGAGTCAAGTCGGCAACTCACGCAATACCGCCATTCTCGAGGGTTAATGCGGTAACGAGCTCTCCAGCGCTCGCCGCATCCGCGCCCTCGCGCCGCACGATCAGGCAGTTCGCCGCAGCCAATGCCGCGAGCGCGCTGGAGTCCTGAGAGCCTGCGCGGCGCACCGTGCGACCATCGTGAACAGCGCGCAGGAACTCGCGCCGCTTGCCAATCGCTGGCAGGCCCTCCGCCAGAGGCAATGTCAAAGCTGTGGGCAGGGGAGTCGCAGCCCCCATCGCCGCTCGCACCAGCGGCAGAGCGAACAGGAAGCACGTCACGAAGCTCGAGACAGGATTGCCCGGCAGACCTAGGATCACTTGCCGCGTGCCACGCGCGCGCTCCCGCGTCGCTACCATCAGCGGCTTGCCGGGTTTGATCGCGACCTTCCAGAACGCGATTTCAGCGCCCCATGCCTCGAGCGCAGGCTGGATCAGGTCATGATCGCCCACCGATGCGCCGCCGGAGGTGATGAGAATGTCCGCATCCTCCGCCTTGGTCAACGCGCTCGCCAAGGCGCTGTGATCGTCTGGCACGGGGCCGATGCGCGCCACATCGCACCCGAGCGGGCGCAGCATGCTGGCGATCATCGCGCCGTTGCTTGCCGGGATTTGGTCCGCGCCGCATTGCTCTGGGTCTGCGGCCAGTTCGTCCCCGCTGTCGAGCACAGTAACGCGCGGAGCCGCTCGCACACTGAGCCGTCCGTGGCCCGCCGATAGCGCGAGCGCGAGTTGCCCTGGCCCGATGCGGGTGCCAGCGGTGAGGACCGTATCGCTTTCAGCAAAGTCGAAGCCGCGCATCCGCACGTGCTTTCCCGCCGCAGCGGCGTATCGCGGGCGGTCACCAGTGCGCCGTCCACATGCGCATTCTCCTGGATCAGCACGCGGTCCACGCCATCTGGCATATGCGCTCCGGTCGATATCCGTACGCATTCGCCGCTGGACAATGCGCCTGCGAACGGCGTGCCTGCTCGGCTCTCTCCCACGCGCTTCCACGGGCCATTACCGGCAATCGCATAGCCATCCATCGCTGACAGATCGGCGGGCGGCTGCGTGCGCCGTGCGGTGAGGTCCGTCGCTAGGTAACGCCCCAGCGCTTCCTCAGCGGGCAGCTCGCATGTCGCCATCTCTGGCGCGAGCTCCAGCAGCCGCGCCTGCGCGTCTTCCAGGGTTAGCAGAGCGCTCAAAGGTCGGCCTTCCAATGCCCGCTCTTGCCCCCGCGCTTCTCGATCAGGCGGACTTCGCCGATCACCATGCCCTTATCGACCGCCTTGGCCATGTCGTAGATCGTGAGCAGCGCGGTCGACACCGCGACCATCGCCTCCATCTCAACGCCCGTCTTGCCGGTCAGCGAGGCGCGGGCGGTTGCCCGGATCGCGTCCTGTTCGAAGGTGAAGTCGAGCTCCACCGCGTCGAGCGCGAGCGGATGGCACAGCGGGATCAGCTCGCCTGTGCGCTTGGCTGCCATGATCCCGGCGATCCGCGCGGTCCCCAGCACATCGCCTTTGGGCGCATTGCCATCGCGCACGGCGGCCAGCGTCTCTGCCGTCATCGCGATCCGGCCAGAGGCAATCGCGACACGCTCGCTTGCGGCCTTACCGCCAATGTCGACCATGCGGGCTGCGCCGTCTTCGCCGAGATGGGTGAGTTTGCTCAACGCTTGGCTCCCTTCGCTTCATCGCGTGTAGAGCACGCTTGGAACACATGGAACACAGTACAGGGGTTTAAAACCAATCGATCGCAGACGCGGGTATTGATCGGATTTATCGATTGAAAAGATTGAGCCGCGCCACCCGCACCCTCCACCCTTCCACCCGGATGATCACTCCGGCGTACAATCCGGGTGGAAGGGTGGAGGGTGCGGGTGGATCTGCACTTGGTCGAAAAAGCCATATCCATCTTCTGCCAGCTTTGCGGAATGTAGGACAGACCCTGCACAACTGGCCGCCTAGCCGTTCAGCAATGTCCGCGTCGCCGCCGCCACATCATCTGCGCGCATCAGGCTTTCCCCGACCAGGAAATTGCGCACGCCCGCCCGCGCGAGCCGGGTACAATCTTCGTGGCTGTTGATCCCACTTTCGCCGACGATCAAAGCGCCTTCAGGGGCGAGCGGAGCAAGCCGCTCGGTCGAAGCAAGATCAGTGGTGAAGGTCTTGAGGTCACGATTATTCACTCCGACCAAAAGCGACTTGAGCGAATGCGCGCGTTCCATCTCTGCCTCATCGTGCACTTCGACCAGCACATCCATATCATGCTCGCGCGCAGCCGCCTCGATTTCCTTCATCGCGCTGGTTTCCAAAGCGGCGACAATTATCAGGATCGCATCCGCCCCAATCGACCGAGATTCCACGCATTGCCATGGATCGACCATGAAATCCTTGCGCAGAACCGGCAGGTTGCAGGCGGCGCGCGCTTCAATCAGAAAATCCTCATGCCCTTGAAAATAGGGCTTATCCGTGAGCACTGACAGGCAAGTCGCCCCGCCAGCCTCATAATCGCGCGCATGATCCGCCGGGCGAAAATCCTCGCGGATGATCCCTTTGGAGGGCGAGGCCTTTTTGACTTCGGCGATCAAGCCAAAGCCGGATGTGCTCGCTTGGCGCAGCTCCCACTCAAACCCGCGCACCGGGCTTTGTTCGCTCGCCCGGCTCTCTAGATCAGCAAGCGAAATGGAGGCCTTGCGCGCATCGACTTCGCGGCGCTTGGTGGCGCAGATTTCTTCAAGTTTGTTCATGATGCCGGGCCTATTTCGCCAATTCGATCCAACGGGCAAGCAATTGTTTGGCCTTTCCGCTGTCCAGCGCCTCTGCCGCCATTTCGGCGCCAATGCCCCAATCGTCGGTCTTGCCAGCCACAATCAATGCCGCCGCCGTATTAAACATCACCGTATCGCGATACGCGCTTTTTTCGCCGTCGAGCAGCGCGGCAAGCGCCTTCGCATTGTGCTGGGGGTCGCCGCCACGGATCGCTTCCAGCGGTGCGTGGTCTAGCCCTGCTGCGCTGGCATCGACGCGCTTCATGCTAAAATCATTCCCCGTCACGTCAGCGATTTCATTGCCGCCGGCGAGGCTCAATTCATCGAGTCCTTCATCGCCGGACACGATCAAGGTGCGTTCCGTGCCGAGCCGCGCGGTCGCGTCGCCATAGATCGGCACGTAGCCGGGACGCGCAATGCCGATCAACTGGCGTTTGACGCCGACGGGGTTGGATAGCGGCCCCATGAGGTTGAAGATCGTTCTGCGGCCCAGTTTTTTGCGGATCGGTTGGATGCGTCCCATCGCCGGATGATGATTGGGCGCAAACAGAAAGCAGATGCCGATTTCAGCAAGGGTTTTTTCAGCCGTTTCGCCCGCCACCTTCATATCGAGGCCGAGCACTTCCAACGTATCGGCCACGCCTGCTTTGGACGAGATCGCACGATTGCCGTGGCGCGCCACGGGCACGCCGCAGGAGGCGACAATCAAGCCCACAGCGGTTGAGACGTTAAGCGTATGGTGGCCATCACCGCCTGTGCCGCATACATCGATGGCATTGTCCGGCCCCGCGACCGGGACGAGGCGCGCCCTCAATGCCCGGGCGGCTCCAGCGATTTCTTCCGCTGTCTCACTGCGCTCGGTCATCGCAAGCAGAAAACGCGCAATTTCTTCGTCGCTTGCTTCGCCATCGAGGATCCAGCCAAACACCTCTTCTGCCTCGGCCTCGCCCATATGCGGGACGGCTAGCGGTAGAGTTTTCATGCGAGCTCCTTCGTTGGCAATCCGCAAAGCGTCATGAAATTGGCGAGCAAGTCATGGCCATGCTCGGTCGCAATGCTTTCAGGGTGAAATTGAACGCCGTGGATCGGCAGGCTTTCATGGCGAAAACCCATCACCGCTGCGCCGTCAAGGCCGGGTGTCTCGCTGTGGGCGTTGGCGATCAGGCCAGTGGGTTCCTGCTCGACGACCAGGCTGTGATAGCGTGTGGCGTTGAAGGGCGAGGGCAGGCCAGCGAACACGCCGGTGCCATCGTGGGTTACGGGAGAGGTTTTGCCGTGCATCAAACCGCCGCGCACCACTTTGCCGCCGAAATACTGGCCGATGCTTTGGTGGCCAAGGCACACGCCGAGCAGGGGCTTTTCCGCATCCGCGCAGGCCGCGACCAGATCGAGGCTGATCCCCGCCTCATCCGGGGTGCGCGGGCCGGGCGAGATCAGAAAGCCGCTGGCATTTGTAGCGATCGCTTCACGCGCGCTCATCGCGTCATTGCGCTCCACCCGGACATCCGCGCCCAGCTCCATGAGGTAATGGACCAGGTTGAAGGTGAAGCTGTCGTAATTGTCGATGACGAGTATCATGTGTGCGTCCCCGGATCAGCGATTGGTAACAGCGATGATCGGGCCAAGCCCGGTGCGGCTGTCGAGCCGCTCGCTTGCCGGATCCCACAGCGATGAGACCTGACCATCGAGGTAAAGCGCATCGGGCACATTCAGCTCGTCACGGTAAAACCGGGCGAGCTGGCCAAAGCTGAGCGGCGCCTCTGAGCGCACAAAATGTGCCTTGCCGTCCTTATCAATCCCAACCCCGTTGCGGATCGCCCGGCTTGGGCCATTTTCCGCGATTTCCGGGTGCAGCTTTCCGCCGATCACCAGCATCGGGCCGGATTGCGTCCCGAATTGTGGGCGGTCGCGGACGTTGGAAAAGAAGCTGTCAGAGGTGCGGATGCGCCATGAACCGCCGGTGCCATAGAACACGCCATTGGGCTTCAGGTGGAAATTGCCTGAGCCATCGGAGCGGTTCAGCTCTTTGATCCGGTCGCCGCCTTGCACGTAATAGCCGATGGGCTGGCCGTTATCGCCATACATGCCGCCGTTCACCGCAAAGGCGACGGTGCTGTGATCAATGCTGCGGGCAAAGGCGCTCAGCGAACCGTAGGCCGCGCCGCCGCTGGGGCCGAGCGCGGTGCGAATGCGGTGCTTGGCCGGGTCGGCGACGCAGTGAGTTAAGCGCACGCCTTCGAAGGTGGCGGACTTGCAGACAGAGGCGAGGGCTGGGGTTTCTTCCGCCTCAGGCACATCTTCTTCGGCCACTTCCACCACTTCGGGTGCGGGCATATCGGAATGATCGCCAATCGCGGCTCTGGTGACAGGTTCGCCAGCGGGCTGCTCCTGACAAGCGGCGAGCGCAAACATCGCGGCGAGGATGATGGGCAAGCGCTTCATTGGCCAAACCCCGGCTCGCCCGCGACCCGCACGGCTTCGCGCGCAGCCGCGATCAACGCGCCCGCTTTCGCGCCGCATTCCGCGAGCTCATAGTCTGGATCGCTATCGGCGACGATCCCGGCGCCAGCCTGCACATGCATCATTCCATCCTTCACCACGGCCGTGCGCAAGACAATGCACGAATCCACCGATCCATCGGGCGCGAAATAGCCCACCGCCCCGGCATAGGCACCGCGTGTTTCCGGCTCCAGCTCAGCGATGATCTCGCACGCCCGGATCTTGGGCGCGCCGGACACCGTGCCCGCTGGAAAGCCCGCGAACAGCGCATCGAGCGCGTCTTTATCTTCCGCCAGCTCGCCAATCACATTGCTGACAATGTGCATGACATGGCTGTAGCGCTCGATCGTGAAGCTGTCCGTCACCTCCACGCTGCCGCGCGCGGCCACTCGGCCCACATCATTGCGCCCCAGGTCAAGCAGCATGAGATGCTCTGCCAGTTCTTTCGGATCAACCAGCAGGCTGGCCTCATTCGCCTTGTCCTCGGCCGCATCCCTGCCGCGCGGCCTGGTGCCAGCGATGGGGCGAATGGTGACCTCTTTCTTGCCGCTCGCATCATCGCGCACCCGCACGAGGATTTCTGGGCTGGAGCCGACAATGGCAAAGCCCGGCAGGTCGAGGAAATAGAGGAACGGCGAGGGGTTCACCCGGCGCAGCGCGCGGTACAGTTCCAGAGGGGGCAGCTCAAACGGGCAGGTGAAGCGCTGAGCGAGCACAACCTGGAAGATATCGCCTGCGGTGATGTAGTCCTTCGCGCGGGCGACCATGGCCTTGTAATCTGACGCGTCCATCACCGGTGACAGCTCAGGCTCAGCGGGTTCATTCATGCGAACGGGCGCAGGGCGGCGCTGCGAGAGCTTGCTAAGCGTCTCGTCAATCCGCTCCCCAGCGCGGGTAATGGCGCTATCAACCTCTCCCGCCTGCCAAATTGGCGCGATGCAGAAAAGTTCATCAGTCAGCCCGTCGAACACCAGAATTATGGTCGGACGTACAAACAGCATGTCGGGTAGTTCAAGCTCGCTGTCCGGAGCACGCGGCAAGCTCTCGACCAGACCAATCGTTTCATAGCCGAAATAACCGACCAGACAGGCGAGTGCAGGCGGCAATTCCTCTGGCACATCAATGCGGCAGGCCTGCGCCAGCGCGCGCAGCTCCGTCATCGCATCGCGGTTGCAAGGCTCAAAAGCCTCGCGGTCGCTGCGCCATGCCGGGTTGATCGCCGCCGTCTTGCCTTCGCCGCGAAACACTAGATCAGGATCGAGACCCAGCAGACTGTAGCGCCCGCGAATCTCGCCGCCTTCCACCGATTCAAGCAGAAAGTCGCCGCGCCCCGGCTCTATCAGGCGCTGGGCAGCGCCCACCGGCGTATCGCTATCCGCGACAATCCGGCGCCAGACCAAGGCAGGCTTTCCCGCCCGCAGCAGTTCGGCCGCGGGCCTCGCATTTTCAGGGGCACCACTCACAGCAATGGCGGCGCGCTTAGGTTTCGCTGCGGCGAGCTGCTTGCGCACCGCCTCGATCGCGTCTTCATTGCGGTCCACGCCCAGCTCTTCGCGCATCGCTGCGGTCAATTGCTCGGCATATTCGTTGGAGATCGCCGGGCCCAGCTGAGTAAGCGTCGCTTGCAGCAAGGGATCATCATCCGCGACTTCGTCGGTGCTGATCTCGTCCAGATCGACCACGAACCAGCCCAGACGATTCGCGCCCTCGAGCCGCTTCGTCGTGCCTTCCGCCATGCTGAACAGCAAAGCGAGCGGCGGGGCGGGGCGCTGCTGCTGTTGCAGCAATTCGGTACGTCCCAGATCAATCGTCTGGATTGGCGGCAGGCTGGTCTCTTCCGCATTGACCGCTTCGACCAAAGTGCCTTCGCCGCGCATCCGCTCAAGAATGCGGTCAGCTGCCGCTTGCGCCGCGCTGTGTCCCTCGAACAAACGCCAATCGAACTCGACCCGCTGGCGAATGTCAGCGAGCGCCGCGACCGAGCTTTCAGTCACTTCTGGCACTTCAAACACAATGAACACCTGGCCGCGAACAACCTCGGCCAATTGCGGCTCGCCTTCTTCCATTTCGAAAGCGGCACCGAGCGCAGCCTGAAGCTCTGGCGGAGCGGTTGCGCCTTCTGCGCTCTCGAACACCCGGCCATCGGCGGTGAGGGCAGGGGTGGTCTGCAAGGTCAGGCCAAATTCCTCCGCCACATTGGACAGCGAAATGCCTTCATCCACCTGCTCTTCGATGCGTGCGCTGAAATCAGACAAAGCGGCGGCGCGTTTTTCCACCGTCAGGCGCTCTGTGATCTCTGGCGTTGCGTCGGCAAGACTTCGAGCCGAGCGTGCTGATCACGTTATCGACGCGGGCGATATACCAACCGAGCGAGCTGCGCGCAGGCTCGGCCAATTGACCGCGCGGCGTCGCGAACACTGCCGTGGCAACCGCGCTGCTGGTGACAGAGGCAAGCGAATCCTCGGTCTGACCTTCACTGGAAGAGACTGAGAAACCGGCATTTTGCGCAGCGGCCTCTAGCGACGTGCCAGAGCGGACCGCATCGCGAATCGCATTCGCGGCATCCTGCGTTGGCACGAAGAAAGAGCTGATATTGCGCGTTTCAACTGCGGCATATTGATCGGCATCGCGTTCATAACGGGCCGCGATCTCTGCGGCGGTCGGCTCAACACGGGTGTTGATATCCGCCTCGCTAAAGGTCGCATAGCGAATGGTCCGCCGCTCTGGCTGGATATAACGCGTGCGGTTTTCTTCAAAGAATGCGCTGATTTGCGCGTCGGTTGGATCGGCTTCCGGAGCGAAGGATGTGCTCGGGATCAGCGCGATCGTGCCCTTGCGGCGTTCCCGCAGCAGAGCGGTGTAACGGCGAGCAATGCTGCTGGGCACCTGCGGTGCGCCGAGCGACGGCACCAGCATTTGCTGGGCGAGCAGGCCATCGGCCAGATCACGGCGCAAAACCGCATCGGTCAAGTTCTGCGAGCGCAGCGCGTTTTGATAGACCGCCTCGTCAAATTCACCGGTCGCCCCGCGAAATGCCGGGATCTGCAGAATTTCGCTGTTCACCAGGTTCGTGCCCGCGCGCAGGCCATATTTCTCGGCGTATCCCGCAATCGCATAACGATCGATAAGCTGCTCCAGCACCTCTTCAAGGCCGCCTTGCTCGATGAACATTGGCATCGTCGTGGTCGGGCTTTGCTCGCGCACTTGGCGCAGCGCCGAATTGGCCAATTGGTTAACTTCTGAGCTGTCGATCCGGTCATCGCCAACCACGGCGATCCGGTCATTGCCAGCAACGCCGCCAAACGTGTTGTTATTGGCCACATCGCCGCTCGCAAACGCGAATGCGATCAGCACCAGGAACGCCAAGGTCAGGCCGAGGCCGATTTTCGATTGAAAGAATCTGCGAAAGAACGAAATCATCTGGTCTTTAATTCCCAAGCCATTAGGGGACTAATACCGCTGGTTAGCGGAAAACTGGTTCGGCTTTATCGGCCCTGCGACCTCGCGGCAACAGTCCACGATGCGTTTTGACTGGATCACTTTCCTCAGCTAGCGGACGCGGCCCCCTGCTCCTAAGTAAGGGGCGAGATTCGAATAACGCATAATATTGGCGCAGGATATTATTATGGCCCAGCGGCCTTACATCGTCGGAAATTGGAAAATGAACGGCACTCGCGCAATGCTTTCTGAAGCACGCGCAGTAGACCGGGCCGCTCAGCGGCACATGAAGGTGGAGGTCGCATTGGCCCCGCCATACACGCTGATTCATGCGGTTCACCGCGAGGTGGAGCAGATCTGGGTCGGGGCGCAGGACTGCTCGCCCAACCCGGATGGAGCGCACACGGGCGATATCTCAGTGCCCATGATTGCGGATGCGGGCGCAAAGTTTGTGATCCTGGGCCACAGCGAACGCCGCCAAGGTTACGGCGAGACGAATAAGCTGGTGCGCGCAAAAGCGGACGCCGCGCTCGAAGGCGGGCTGCGTGTTATTATTTGCTGCGGCGAGACGCTGGAAACGCGCGAGGCGGGCAAGGCAGAGGCTTTTGTCGCCGACCAATTGAAGGCATCCTTGCCGAAACTTGAGGATGCTGGGGAAAAAGTCACCGTCGCTTACGAACCGATCTGGGCGATTGGCACCGGTAAAACCGCAACCGTGGATGATATTGCCGCGATGCATGCGATGATCCGCAAACTGCTGATCGAAACCTATGGCGAAGAGCAAGGCGCAGAGGTCCGCGTGCTATACGGCGGCTCGGTTAAGCCTGAAAACGCTGGGGAAATCCTCGGCACACCAGAGGTTGGCGGTGCGCTGGTCGGCGGGGCCAGCCTGACGGCAGAGACGTTTATGAACATCGCTCTGGCCGCAGGAGACACGGTCGAGGGATAGGGCCCAATACCCCTCACTGGGTAATCAGGCTTGTGCGCGCGCCGCTGCGCACCTAAATGGCGGTTTCATTCAGATAGGTTTTGTTTAGCTCATGTCGTCGATTTTTCTGTTTCTCACTGTTGTTCAGGCGATTGTCGCCGCTGCGCTGGTTGGCGTGGTCCTCATGCAGCGTTCAGAGGGCGGCGGCCTGGGCATTGGCGGCGGCGGCAACCCCGGCGGCGCACTGGGCGCACGCGGTGCGGCAGATTTTCTGACCCGCGCGACCAAATGGCTGGCGGTGACATTCGTTGCGCTGTCTATCGCGCTCGCCGCGGTGGCTGTGGATGCGACCGGCGGCAGCGACATCAGCACGACCATTGACCGCGATGTTCCGGCCGCTGATCCACTCAGCACAGGCGGCGCAGCTGGCGCGGCACCTGCTCCAGTAGAGACGACCGGCGAAGAAGACCCGCTCGCGGCTGAATAAGCGCGACAATTTCGTAACATTTTGTGATGGCTGTGGATGGGCGCACTTTTCAGTGCGCAATTCGCTTGCCACGAATCCACTTCGAGGCTTAATCCCCAACTCCCATGGCGCGGTACATTTTCATAACCGGCGGCGTGGTCTCCTCGCTCGGCAAAGGTCTCATGGCAGCAAGTCTTGCTGCCCTCCTACAGGCGCGCGGGTATAAAGTCCGCATTCGCAAGTTCGATCCGTATCTCAATGTCGATCCCGGCACGATGAGCCCGTATCAGCATGGCGAGGTCTATGTGACCGATGACGGGGCCGAAACGGACCTCGACCTTGGCCACTATGAACGCTTTACCGGCGTTTCTGCGCGGCAAAGCGACAACATCACCTCTGGCCGGGTCTACCGCGATATCATCACGAAAGAACGCCGGGGCGATTACTTGGGCGCGACCGTGCAGGTGATCCCGCACGTGACCGACGCGATTAAGCAATTCGCGCTCGATGATCAGGACGATCTTGATTTCATCCTGTGCGAGATTGGCGGAACAGTGGGCGATATCGAATCTCTGCCGTTTATGGAGGCGATCCGGCAGCTCAGAAATGATCTCGAGCCGCTACAAACCCTAAGCGTGCACGTAACGCTGGTGCCTTACATCGCGGCGGCGGGTGAGTTGAAGACCAAGCCGACGCAGCACTCTGTGCGCGAGCTCGCCAGCCTTGGGATCAAGCCTGACGTGCTGCTGTGCCGGGCAGAGCATCCAATCCCGGACAGCGAGCGGCGCAAAATCGCCAATTTCTGCAATGTGCGGATGGAATCGGTGATCCCCGCGCTCGATGCGCCCTCGATCTATTCCGTACCGCTGCAATATCACGAGCAAGGCCTTGATGCCGAGGTTCTGCGCGGCTTTGGTATCACTGACGCGCCTGAGCCTGACCTGTCACAATGGCACGACGTCACCGATCGCTACTTTAATCCAGAGGGCGAAGTGACAATCGGCGTGATCGGCAAATATGTCGGCCTGCAAGACGCCTATAAGAGCCTCAACGAGGCGCTGGTCCACGGCGGCATGGCCAACCGGGTCAAGGTCAACATCAAGTGGATCGATGCAGAAATCTTTGAAGGCGATGAGGAAGAAATCATCGCCAAGCTGGAGCCGCTGCACGGCATTCTGGTGCCCGGCGGATTTGGCGAGCGCGGCAGCGAGGGCAAGATTGCTAGCGTGCGATTTGCCCGCGAGCGCAACGTTCCCTTCTTTGGCATCTGCCTCGGCATGCAAATGGCCTGCGTCGAAGGCGCGCGCGATGCCGGGATCGATGCGGCATCCTCGACCGAATTTGGTGAAACCAGCGAGCCTGTGGTCGGGATCATCACCGAATGGATGACCGAAGAGGGCCTGCAAACCCGCGAAGATGGCGGCGATCTGGGCGGGACCATGCGGCTTGGCGCTTATGATGCGAAGCTAGGCGCGAACAGCCACGTCTCGCGCATTTATGGCGGTGCAGATGAAATCTCTGAGCGCCACCGCCACCGTTACGAGGTCAATGGCGCCTACATCAAACCGCTTGAGCAGGGGGGCCTCGTATTCTCCGGCATGTCACCTGATGGCTTGCTGCCAGAAATCGTGGAGCGGCCCGACCATCCATGGTTCGTCGGCGTGCAATTCCACCCCGAGCTGAAGTCGCGTCCGTTTGATCCGCACCCCTTGTTCGCGGGCTTTATCTCAGCCGCGCTGGAGCAATCTCGCCTCGTTTGAGCGCGCTTTGAGGCCACACATTTGCGGTGCGACTCGCGGTCTATCCAACGCAAAACCGACCATCAGTTCGTCATCTGCAACCTATTTTTGTAGTGTTCTTAAAGCCCTACAAAAATGACCTTGCACCGATTGCAAGTTTACCCTTACCGACGCGGTAAGGAGCCTAGCGGCTTTCACAGGGGGTTGGGGGCAACTCGCCTTATGCAAATAGCGGGACCGCATTGGCGGCCCGTGCACTGCTCGACGCGAGTCTCACCGTCTTCTGCGACCCAGACGGTAAGCCTTGCTAGAGGCGGCAAATGTCGCGGGGGCGGACTTTAACGGTCCGCCCCCACATTTTTTTCAGAGAGTTTGTAAGTTGGTGAAGCGAGCGGCTTAGGCCGCGTTCGCGTCATCTTCTGATGCGTCAGGAACCGCGGTCAGAGTGGCCGCGCCGTTCACTGCAATCTTCTTCGGCTTCATCGCCTCTGGCACTTCGCGCACCAGATCGATCACCAGCAGGCCATCGGCCAGATCGGCGCGCTCTACCCGGACGTGATCGGCCAGCTCAAAGCGGCGTTCAAAGCCGCGATTGGCGATGCCCACATGCAGCATCTCTGCCGCCTCGTGGCTTTCCTCGCGCTTCTTGCCCTGCACAGTCAGCAGGTTTTGCTGAGCAGTGATCTCAATGTCTTCCGGGCGGAAGCCTGCAATCGCCAGCGTGATGCGGTAATTGTCTTCGCTGCTGCGGGCGATGTTAAACGGGGGGTAATTATCGCTGGAATTGCTGCGAGCCTGGCTTTCGAGCAGGTCGAACAAGTGGTCAAAACCAACGGTGGTCCGGCGATAAGGGGTAAAATCTAGACGTGACATAATTTCAAATCCTCGTGTTTGAGCAATCTGTATTTTCAAAGCGGGCCTGCCGAATGCAGCACCCAATTGCGCCAGCATTAATCCCCAAGACTGGCGGATCGTGCTGACAGGACATATCTAGGGTGCCATACAGTGCCTTTCAAGAGGCAGTGCGCCGGATAAAAGAGGCGCACTTTCAGTCGCTTAAACAAGAAAAGAAGAGTTTTTAATGACCCAGCCCAATATCGATATCTACTCCAAATTCACTTGCCCATTCTGCGTTCGCGCTAAGAATTTGCTGAAGAGCAAGGGCGCAGAATTCAACGAGTTTGATATCACCATGGGCGGCCCGAAGAAGGCGGAGATGCTGGAACGCGCACCGAACGCCCGCACCGTGCCGCAAATCTTCATCGGCGATCTGCATGTGGGCGGCTCTGACGATTTGGCGGCGCTGGAAAGCTCGGGCCAGCTTGACGCCCTGCTCGCGGGATAGGGCTTCTAACGTGCCCAAGATTGCTGTCTTGCAAATGACCTCGGGCATCGACCTAGAGGCTAACTTCTTCGCTGTAGAGGAGGCTGCCGAACGGGCCGCGCAAGAAGGCGCGCAGGTTCTTTTTACTCCGGAGATGTCGATCCTCCTCGACAGTAATCGAAAGCGAGCGGCAGACTGGATCGACGATAGTTCGGCATCATGGGAAGTCATGGAGAAACTGACTAACGCCGCTACGCAGAACGAGATCGACATCGCCCTTGGATCCATGGCCGTCAGCGCAAGTGACGGAATGTGGGCGAACCGATCGATGTATTTCGATCATCAATGCGACGGACCAGTTGATCCGGTGACCTACGACAAGATCCATATGTTTGATGTTGATCTTACGACTGGTGAAAGCTGGCGCGAGAGCAGTGCTTACAAACCGGGCGATCAGGTCGTCACCGTTCCCGACACCCCGCTTGGCAAGCTCGGCCTCACCATATGTTATGACATGCGCTTTCCAGCATTGTTCGAGGCTCTGGGCCAGCGTCAATGCGATGCCATTGCTGTTCCTGCCGCTTTCACCGTGCCCACCGGCAAAGCGCATTGGCATGTTCTGCTGCGCGCCCGCGCAATCGAGGCGCAGGCCTTTGTCATCGCCGCTGCGCAAGTTGGCAAGCACGAAGATGGCCGCGAAACCTATGGGCACAGCCTCGTGGTCGACCCCTGGGGCGAAGTTCTGCTCGATATGGGCGGTGAGGGGCCGGGCCTCGGCTTTTGCGACATTGATTTGGACCGGATTAAAGAGGTGCGCGGTCAGCTGCCCAGCCTTGCTAATAAGCGGGAAATCCCCAAATAGGGCGCATCATGATCGTCTTTGACCTCCATTGTGAAAGCGGCCACCGCTTTGAAGGCTGGTTCCGTTCGTCCAGCGACTTTCTCGACCAGAGCGAGGCGGGCTATGTCGCCTGTCCGGAATGCGGAACCACGCGTGTCGCCAAAGCGCCCATGGCGCCAGCTGTTCCGGTAAAGGGCAACAGCGCGCGCAGCGATGTGAAAAAGGCCGAGGCAGCGAAGGAAGCGGTGGAGGCGGCATCGCAAGCTGCTGCTGCAACCAAGAAATCGGATGCTTCTGGCGCAGGCGACACTGCCAAACTGTCGTCTGATCTAATCAAGACGCCCGACACTCAGGCGGTCCCTGCGAGGGCTGGGCAGCTGTCCAACACACCGATGACCGCAGAAATGAAATCGGCCATCGCTAGCCTCGCAAAGGCTCAGGAAAAGGCGCTCAAGGACAGCACGTGGGTCGGCAATAAGTTCGCCGAGCAGAGCCGCGAAATGCATTACGGCGAGCGTGATGAAGCCCCAATCCACGGGCAGGCGAGCCTCGATGAAGCCAAGGCTCTAGCCGAAGAAGGCGTGCCGATTGCGCCGCTGCCATTCCCGGTTGCACCGCCAGAAAAGCTGAATTGAGTGGGATGACCGGCGCGGCGCGATATTGCGCTAACAGCAAACGCTGCTAATTGCCTGTCCGGGGCCCCGTAGCTCAGCCGGATAGAGCACCAGATTCCTAATCTGGGGGCCGCGTGTTCGAATCACGCCGGGGTCACCACTATCTCAGATCAGAAAACCGGCCTTTTTCGCGGTGTCGATTACGCCTTGCGCCAGCTCAACCGGGCGATCTTCCTGACAGAAGTGCCCACAGGTGGAGAGCATCGCATGCGGCTGTCCCTTGACCCCGGCAATCCGCGCGGAAAGCGCCTCGCCAAGTCCGCCGGTCACCGGATCATCTTCGCCAAACAGAGTGAGGAATGGCTTATCGAATGCGCTTAAACCCTCCCAAGCGGCGGTGTTCTCCGCGATGCCAGCCATGCCATCTTCCACCGGGACCAGCTGAGGGAAAGCCCGCGCGCCGGCCTTGCTTGGTTCATCGGGGAAGGGCGCATCATAGGCCGCGATTTCTGCTGCGGTCCGCTCCGTCGCCGTGGCGCGTTGGAGCAGGTCGCCGATCTGGAAATCGGGTGAGGCCTTGGCAAATTCGCGCCACGCCAGAAACGCGGGCGAGGGGGTGCCGCCGGTCGGCAGGAACGTGTTGCTGGCCACGACACAGGCGAAACTGTCCGGCGCCTCACCAACCATGCGCAGGCCAAGCAATCCGCCCCAATCCTGGCAAAACAGCGCGGCGGTTTGAGGCACAACCTTCGAACGCCATTGGCCCAGCCAATCCATGTGCCGCTGATAGGTGTAAAAGCCGATGTCGTCGGGCTTATCGCTCTTGCCGAACCCGATCAGATCCGGCGCGAGACAGCGGAACCCAGCGTCAACCAGAACCGGGATCATCTTGCGATAGAGATAGCTCCAGCTCGGCTCGCCATGAAACAGCAGGACCGGCGGGGCATCCTTCGCCCCCTCGTCGAGGTAATGCATCCGTCCAGAATGCCCATCGCCCAGATCAATGTCGCACCAATTTTCCGCGAAGGGATAATCGGGCAGGTCAGCAAAGCGGGCGGGATCGTAGGACAGAACTTGCATCAACGGGTCTCCTCTATCCCCGCTGGGTATCATAGAGCGCCGCGATCAACAGCCACAATCTGAGTTATTGCGCGACATCGAGGCTCGCTTCGGAGGAGTTGTTCCGCAGCGCTCCATTTCCGATCAAACACCGCTTGTTTGGACCCGCAAAAGCGGCAATTTGGCGCTAGTTGTAAATTAAAGTCACATTTATGACCGTGTCTGTCGTTTTGTGCTTGAACCGCGCAGTTAACTATGATTCTGTGAGACTTATGGGACGTCGGGGAAAACTTCAGCAATTGCCAGCGGATCAGGCCAAGCAAGGCCTGGCTCTGCTGGTGCTGCTTGTGCTCACAGCGCTCGCCATTGCTGGCCCAACCGGCCTGCTCGCGTGGAATGAAAACGCGAACCTTTTGGACAAGCGTCAGGCGCAAATCGCGATGCTATCGGCAGAGCGGGATGAGCTGCGCAATCGCGTGAGCCTGCTTGATCCCGGCGCGGCCGATCCCGATCTGGTTGGCGAACTGCTGCGCCGCAATATGAATGTTGTGCACCCGGATGAGGTGGTGATCACCGTCGAAGACGAGTGATGGGCTGATCGCACACATTTGCACCTTTCTCAAAATGCAGCGCACCAATCTGGTGAACCAGCGCACCCCTTTCACATACGTATGCTGAGACAAATTTGGCCAAGAAATGGTCTGCTTTACGTTGCGTCTTGCCCGAAAACGCGATTATAGCGCGCTAGCAATCTTCTCCCCAATGGCGGCGCTGTGCGCGCGGCCAATCAAAGGAAAAACGCATTGGCTAAACAGCCCTCAAAAACCACTGCTTCTGCAAAACAGAGTAAGACTAAGGCGAAGGCCGCGAGCCCCAGCACCGTTGCCGCTCCGTCTGATGATCCCGATTTCATCCTGCATTCGTTGCAGGCGGAATTTGAAGAGCAAAAGCGCTTTAACGCGACGCCGGAACAAATGCTCAAATTCTATGAGCAGATGCTGCTGATCCGACGTTTTGAAGAGAAGGCCTAGCCAGCTTTACGGCCTCGGTCTGATCGGCGGCTTCTGCCACCTGTATATCGGTCAGGAAGCGGTTGCGATTGGACTGCAAAGCGCGCTCGACAATGACCGTGACAGCGTGATCACCGGATACCGCGATCACGGCCACATGCTCGCTTACGGCATTGATCCCAAGGTCATCATGGCTGAGCTGACCGGCCGCGAAGCGGGCATTTCCAAGGGGAAGGGCGGCTCGATGCACATGTTCAGCACCGAGCACAAATTCTACGGCGGTCACGGTATCGTCGGCGCACAGGTTGCGCTGGGCGGCGGGCTCGCGCTGGCGCACAAATACAATGAAGATGGCGGGCTGTGCCTGGCATACTTTGGCGATGGCGCGGCGAACCAGGGCCAGGTCTATGAGACCTTCAATATGGCGTCGCTGTGGAACCTGCCAATCGTGTTCGTGGTTGAGGACAATCAATATGCGATGGGCACAGCAAGCTCGCGCAGTTCAGCGGAAACCCGTTTTCACCGCCGCGGCACGGCGTTCCGCATCCCAGGCATGGAAGTGAACGGCATGGACGTGCTCGAAGTGCGCGCCGCAGCCGAGGTTGCCTTCAAGCACGTGCGCGATGGCAAGGGCCCTGTTCTGATGGAGCTCAACACCTATCGCTATCGCGGGCACTCAATGTCGGATCCGGCCAAATACCGGACCCGCGAAGAAGTGCAGGAACAACGCGACACGCATGATCCGATCGAACGCTTGAAGAAGACGCTGATCGAAGGCGGCAAGTCGGAGGAAGACCTCAAGGCTGTCGATAAAGGCATTCGCAAGGTCGTTGCCGAAGCCGCTGATTTTGCAGAGACTTCGCCCGAACCAGAGGCAAGCGAGCTCTACACCGATGTTCTGGTGGAGGAGTATTGAGCCATGGGTATTGAACTCAAGATGCCGGCGTTGTCTCCGACTATGGAACAGGGCACGCTCGCCAAATGGCTAAAGGCCGAGGGCGACACGATTGAGCCGGGCGATATCATTGCCGAGATCGAAACCGACAAGGCGACAATGGAATTTGAAGCGATTGATGAGGGCGTATTGTCCAAGATCATGATCGCGGAGGGCACAGAAGATGTTGCTGTTGGCACCGTAATCGCGATGATGACGGGCGAGGGCGAAGAGGCGGACGACACCAGCGCGCCTGAACCTGCCCCTGCGGCTGCTGCCGCACCGGCCGCTGCGCCAAAGCCTGTAGCGGAAAAGCCAGCGCCATGGGCGCCTGCACACGATCCAGAAATCCCGGAAGGCACCAGCTTCACCAGCACCGCCGTGCGTGAAGCCTTGCGCGATGGCATGGCGGAAGAAATGCGCCGCGACGAACGCGTGTTCGTGATGGGCGAGGAAGTCGCCGAATATCAGGGCGCCTATAAGGTCACCCAGGGCCTGCTTGACGAGTTCGGTCCAAAGCGCGTGATTGATACGCCAATCACCGAATATGGCTTTGCCGGCATTGGCACTGGCGCGGCGATGGGCGGTCTGCGCCCAATCGTCGAATTCATGACGTTCAACTTCGCGATGCAGGCGATTGATCACATCATCAATTCCGCCGCGAAGACCAACTACATGTCGGGCGGCCAAATGCGCTGTCCGATTGTGTTCCGCGGCCCCAATGGCGCGGCGAGCCGCGTTGGCGCGCAGCACAGCCAGAACTACGGCCCATGGTATGCGAGCGTTCCGGGCCTGATCGTGATCGCGCCTTATGACAGCGCCGATGCGAAAGGCTTGATGAAGGCCGCCATCCGCAGCGAAGATCCGGTCGTCTTCCTGGAAAACGAGCTGGTCTACGGGCGCAGCTTTGATGTCCCAGACCTCGATGACCATGTCCTGCCAATCGGCAAGGCGCGGATCATGCGCGAGGGCTCTGACGTGACCATCGTCAGCTATTCCATCGGCGTTGGCCTCGCGCTTGAGGCGGCTGAAGAACTGGCAGGCGAGGGCATCGACGCAGAAGTCATCGATCTGCGCACTCTGCGTCCGCTGGACAAGCAAGCGGTGCTGACGAGCCTTGCCAAGACCAACCGTCTGATCGTGGCGGAAGAGGGCTGGCCAACATGCTCCATCGCATCTGAGATTCAAGCGATCTGCATGGAGGAAGGCTTCGACGATCTCGACGCCCCCGTCCTGCGCGTCTGCAACGAGGACGTCCCGCTGCCATATGCCGCGAACCTAGAGGAACTGGCGCTGATCAACGCCAGCTCCATCGTCGAGGCCGCGAAGAAGGTTTGCTACGCCGACTAAAGGCGCTCATAACCGACACACGAAAAAGGGCTGAACTGCACGAATGCGGCTCAGCCCCTTTTTGTGTTTTGTGTCGTAAGATGTTTAGAACGTGTCGAAGCGGTTACAAGTTGCAGGCGTGACGCCGTCCGATTCAAAAAGCTGAGCCAAATCGCGCACGTCCCGCACATTGAACGCTGCAGTGTAGCGAATTTGTTTGGTCGAAATAATCTCATCAAATGGCGTCAGCCCGGGATAGTCGTAAAAGACTTCCACGAACATCACAGCCGTACCAGGCGCTGCGGTAATCTCGCTGCCCGGATCGCCCATACCCTCGAAGGTCTCCCCGTTCTGACCGTCGCCCTCGACACCATAACTGGAGCCGATATTCTTCAACCCCATACAACGCTGCCAAGCGATGAATTGCTGAGAATCGTCGACGCCATCGCTGGGCGTTGGGTCATATTCCTGAAGACTAGAGAGGACGACACGGCCATTGTCTAGGATGTCCAAACCGCCGCCCAACTTCCATGCACCGATAAACACTTCCGTGATATCAGCCTCAGTTACCCGGCGTGCTTGCAGCACTTCTTCAGAGCCCACTCGCGACGCGTTATCGGCCAGCTGCACAGCGACCTGACTAATGCGCATGTGAGTAACGGTGTAATTGGCAACTTCGGTGCCAAACATCCCCAATGAAAGGACAATTGGCATAGCGAAGGCAAATTCCGTCAGCGCCAGACCCGAGGTATCATCGCGCAACAAAGGCAGTCGTGCTGCACCATTTTTAAGTGCCCTGAGTGCTTTTTTCGAACGGGCGATCATGCGCAATTTCCTGTTTCGAGTGTGCGATCTTGTTCATCAAACGGTTGGTTTCGAAGTACCGTTGAGGCCGCTAGGGTTACATTCTCGTCAAGGCCTATCAGACCAGCCATCGGGAATACCCGTGGGTAGGTGACGGTTGCAGTGTAAAGTACCGCGTCTCGCGCACTACCGATACCAGCCTGACCGCGATCAGGGTCCCATTGGCCATTGTCGTTCATATCGAAAAACAACTCGTTGTTGTTACAAATCCCGTCCAGATTATCGTCATTGAAGTCTTCGGGCTGCCCTATATCGGAGAAATCAAAGTGTGAGAGTTTCTCCAGATCCACTTCAGCAGTGTTGGGTAACACTTCTGAGACGATATTGATCACTTGCCCATCAATCGTATCTTGCTGACTACCTGCACTTTCTAGTGTCAGGTCCCGTCCAGCTTTCTGCATCGCGCCATTGAGCAAGGCACTGGTGTATTGCGTATGAGCAAGGTCAAACACACCCATAACCAGAACGACAAGGATGGGTGCAACAAAGCCGAATTCGACCAAGGTCGCCCCGCGCTCATCACTAGCTAGCTTGCGCATGCTCAAGCGAGAGTTCTCAAACATTTGTCCGATCATGATGTCAGCCTCAATGCAGCGATTTCTTCTGCGATTTCCGCGAAGGTATCAGCCAGGCTGGCTCCGTCTCGCGGGAAGTAAGCTCGGTTAGGGCTCGCACATGCAGTCAGACTAACGACAGTTGGATCAGTGGGATCATCTGCATCAATACCATCACTGAAACCAATCACCCAGACAGTGATGTTCTCCTGGCGCGCAGCCTGACAAGCAGCCTGGAACCGCCTTTGGTGTCGTTCCATTTGCTGATCTTCTAGGCCGTTTTCAGTGACCGTCTGCTGCCACCATTCGAGACCATATGTTGAGTAAACCCACTCCCGTGGCTGAAGATCCCCATCCGTCATGTAGACAATGTGCCGTGCAATCGCATCACCATTTGGCGCAGTTGCGTTCTGATCTGCAAAAATCCCATTTGGAGAGATGAAGCGAGCGCCCCAGATCATTCCAATGTCATGATAAGTCGCTCCGTCGGGCTGCAAACCATTGAGGTAGCTGACCAAATCGCCACGAGTAAAGGCTTCGCTTGGGCCAATGGGCTCTAGCGTCCTCGCCGCAGCAGGACATAGATCAAACCCACTTGAAGTTACTGACTCAAATTCCGCAGTGGTGTTCTCTACGGCCCCCCTGACCCGGCGATTTTCATTGGCGAAACTTTGGGGGCTTGTATCATTCACCCGGTAGAATACCGCACCAGGCAACCATGGCTTCCATCTTTCTGCCTCGGTAGAGGGTCGCAAGTTGATGTCCAAATCAGGCGTGCTATCCGGGATCGGATTGTAGTTGGCGACGCTGTTGTCAGTGTCTGCCTCCAGAATACATCCGGGCCAACTTACATTCGTGAATGTCCCATCGTCACCAACAGGAAGGTTGATCTGATTGTTTGTGTAAATCGATGAAAAATCAACAGCTTGCCAATCCGTCGCTTCAGCGGGAACATTGGCAGTGTCGAGGTCTAAATAGGTGTAATCTGCGAAGGTCTGGACCTGCTCCTCAATGAGGGTATAATCCACCTGCGCGGTTGATTCAAAAATATCATATCCGACCCGGCAATATCCATCGTTACCATATCGATAGTTTGGATCGCGCCGCTCAATCTCAACAGTCGCGTTGCTGCCAGTGGTGGTGCGGAAATTTCCTGAGACATTTTGGCTCGTTACGTTGCCAGAGGAAATGTCCAACGAACTTTCGTCAATGGTCTCACTAGGCCCGCTCGTAAACTCAGGCACAGCTTCTTCACAACGGCTTTCGCTCACGTAGCCTGCAGCTGTGGTCAAAAAGCGATCAAGTGTTTCAGTGCCAGGGTCAGTAATATCGTCCAGCTCGAGGCTAACCCGATCCCATCTGACATCAAAGTTCGCATAGCGCGTGGGATAAGTTGCTTCGGTTGCCATAAACTCTATTGGGATCGAGGCGCCCACATTCACGTTATTGGCGAACGGTACAAACCCGTAGCGAATCTGGGCACTTCGCGCACTATTTGTTTCAACAGAGTCATAAAAATCAAGAACCGCAGCCCGCAGAGCTTGAATACGCGTTTGACCTGGTGTTCCTGACGGATCGTCCATTGAGCCGGTCACATCCAAGACGAACATCACATCGGTATTGGCGATGTTGACCTCAGCGGAACATGCGACCGTGAGATCAAAGCCCTCAAAGCCAAAAATATGCATTAGCGATGTCGGCAAACGGCCGCTTGCTGTGCCCTCGACGCGGTCGTCATCCGGCGCAGTAAATGAATGAGTCAAGCTCTCGAGACCAAACAGGCCATCTTCATAATTTTCTTCGAAAAAGTCCGTGCCCACGCCGCCGTGAGTGGTAGAATCGAACGCGGTCGCATCTCCCATTGCTCGGCGAGCGGCGAGAGCGCCAGCATCGCAGGCTGCCTGCAAACGGGTGGAGGCCATGTAGTAACGGCTCGCGTCAACCGCGCCGCCCACCATTGCCACGAGTGGCACCATAGTAGCTGCTGCGATGACGATGGTATTCGCTGTCGGGTCTTTTGCTAGCGCCCTGAAAAACGATGGGTTGCCCATGACTTTCGATATCCTTGCGAGAAAACACGTGTGTAGGGCTGACATAGCGGCACTAGGTAAGTGCAATCTCAACGTGCATGGTAAATTTTGAGTGAATACGCAGATTGCGTTTAACCATGATTTTGTGGGCGAAAGGCGAGCCGTAAAAGGGGTGTGAAAGCGGGCATTTTGCCGCTAGCGCAGGGCCCGTGGAAACGATTGAAACTGACACTCTGACCAGCGAATTTGAGCTGGCGCTGGCGCATACGCCGACGGGCACGCGCCCTCGGCTGCGCGCTTTATTTGGGCTCGATCAACGGCTTGCGCGCATTATTGGTAAGGCGACCGAGCCGATGCTGGCTCAGATGCGCCTGTCGTGGTGGCGTGAGATGTTGGAGCAGGAACTGGCGCAGCGGCCGCAGGGGGACGCGGTGCTTGATGCGATTGGCGAAAACTGGGCCGGAGAAGAGGCCGCCTTGCGCGATGTTGTTAACGGTTGGGAACATTTGCTGGCCGATCCGCCACTGCCGGAGGCTGAAGCGCAGAAATTCATTGAGGCGCGAGCGAGCGCGCTTTGCGCCTTTGCGAGGGTTTCGCCGGGGGAGAGGGCATACGACCGTGTTAACCTTGCGGCTCAAATCTGGGCGATTGCGGACCTCGCGGCCAAGGTGCACTCGGATACCGAACGCAATCTGCTCCTCGATATTGGGCATCGGCTGTGCGCTCAAAAGCCAGAAAAACTGAGCGGTTTTAAAGGCCTCGCCGTGCTTTCTGCTTTGGGGCGGCGGGCCATTGCAAATGGTGGGCGACCACTGATGGAAGGACGCGGCGCTGGTTTTACCGCTTTTCGTGCCGCTTTGCTTGGTAAGTAAAACACGCTAGTATTCGCGCTTCGGTGCAATTCATGGGGAGGGGCCCATGCGACAAGTAGTTCTCGGGGCGTTTCTTGGCTTGATCATGGCCGGTGTTGGCACATTTTGGTGGCAAGGCCGCGCTCAGGTGGAGGAAAACGCGCCGCCGCCGCCTGAGCCGGAAGAAACCGCGCCTGCTCCCGATGTCTTACCAGAGGCCGATCCGGGCGATCTTACCGGCCCCGCGCCGCCAGAGGCGAGCGAGCTGACCAAGGAAGAACGCCGGTTCTTCCGCTATGACCGCAATCGCGACCGGATCATCACCCGCAACGAGATGCTCTCGACCCGCTCTGATGCGTTTCGCAAACTAGACGTGGATGGTAATAATCTGCTGACTTTTGAGGAATGGGCGGTGACAACCTCAAAACGTTTCGAGGGCGCAGATGCCGACGGCAATGGCCAGCTGACCACGGCCGAATTCGCCAGCACCGCTCCGAAACGCTCGACCCGTCGGCCAACCTGCCGCTGCTAGTGCGCGGCTAGGCGGGAACCGGCTCTCCAGCTTTGAGCCATTCGGCCAGCTCCGCCTTGGCCCGATTGGTGTAGGCTTCCTTGCGCTGTTTCTTGCCGACCTCATGCAGCGGCGGGAACAGGCCGAAATTCACATTCATCGGCTGGAACGTATCCGCCTCTGCATCGCCAGTGATATGGCTTAGCAGGGCGCCGATTGCTGATGCCGCGGGGGAGGGGACCAATCGCGCCCCGACAGCTCCTCGGCCGCCATCATCCCCGCGATCAGGCCAACGGCCGAGCTTTCGACATAGCCCTCACACCCGGTCACCTGACCGGCAAAGCGGATATGCGGCGCGGCTTTGAGACGCAGCTGACGGTCGAGCACCATCGGTGAATTCAGGAAAGTGTTGCGATGTAGGCCGCCCAGGCGCGCAAACTCAGCGTTCTCCAGGCCAGGGATGGTGCGAAACAACTCCACCTGAGCGCCGTATTTCAGCTTCGTCTGAAAGCCGACCATGTTCCAAAGCGTGCCCAGCTTGTTATCCTGCCGCAGCTGGACCACGGCATAGGGCCAGCGCCCTTGCGGGAATTCCTCGGTCACATCGCGCGGATTATCGAGCCCGACCGGCTTCATCGGACCGAAGCGCAAGGTATCGACTCCGCGCGCCGCCATCACTTCGATCGGCATACAGCCATCGAAATAGGGCGTGTCCTTCTCCCATTCCTGGAATTCGGTTTTATCGCCGTCGATAAGCCCCTGATGAAAAGCGAGATATTCCTCTTTTGTCATCGGGCAATTGATGTAATCGCCGCCCTCGTTTGAGGCAGAGGTCGTCTTGTTCCAGCGCGATTGGATCCAGCAGATGTCCATATCTATGCTGTCGTGGTGAACGATCGGCGCAATCGCGTCGAAAAATGCCAGCCGCTCTTCACCCGTCGCCTTAACAATGCTCTGAGCCAGCGATTGCGCGGTGAGCGGCCCGGTGGCGACAATCGTCATACCGCTATCGGGCAGGGCATCGACCCGTTCCCGCACGATCTCGATATTGGGATGCTCGCTCAGCGCCTTTTGCACCTCGGCAGAGAAGACATCGCGGTCCACTGCCATCGCGCTGCCAGCCGGCACGCGGGCGACCTCACCTGCACGCATCACAATGCTGTCCATCGCGCGCATCTCATGGTGCAGCAGGCCGACCGCATTCTTGGTATCATCATCGGAGCGGAAGGAATTGGAGCACACCAGCTCTGCCAGCCCGTCCGTTTGGTGAGCAGGCGTCATCTCGCCGCCTTTGTCCTCCGGCGCACCGCGCATTTCAGACAGGCGCACCCGCACCCCGCGCTGAGCCAGTTGCCAGGCCGCCTCGCTGCCCGCGAGACCGCCGCCGATTATGTGAACATCGTGTGATTTCATACGCACGGACCTAGTGCTTGCACGCCCCACACTTCAAGTCCAAGAAGCGCAAATAGGGGTTCACAATGGCAAAAGATGCAGCAAACTCTTCCGATCACGCGCTTGCCGCGCATCGTCCATGGCTGCTGGTGAGCCTGGCGGCGGCGATTGCCTATTACTTCCTATGGAACAATCCCATCGGCGGCGTGTGGCTGATTGCGCTGAAGGGGGCAGGGGTTGGTTTTCTGGCGCTCTACGCCATGCGCCGCACTCGCGAGGTAGAGCAAAGCGTAGATGCCGCGCTGATCGCTGTGTTCCTGGCCCTATGCGCGGGCGCAGATATGGCGATTGAGCTCAGCTTTAACGTGGGCGGAGCAGTGTTCTTTGCCGCGCATCTGGCCGCAATCGCCCTGTTCCTGCGCAACCGGCGGGAGAAAACGGTGCTCAGTCAAAAGCTTTGCGCCGCCGCTTTGCTGATCGGGGTGCCCGTCATCTCCTATCTGATCGCAAAAGACCCGCTTGTCGGCCTCTATGGTCTGGGGCTTGGCGCAATGGCGGGTTCCGCTTGGATCAGCCGATTCTCCCGCTACCGCGTTGGGATCGGTGCCGTGCTGTTCGTGCTGTCTGATATGCTGATCTTCAGCCGGATGGGCAGCGTGGATCTGGGATCGATACCCGATGTGGCGATCTGGCCGCTATATTATCTCGGCCAATTCCTGATCGCGACCGGCGTGGTACAAACCCTGCGCGGGGATTTGCCCGCGGACAAAGCCGCGGCTTAGCCGCCCAGCAGACTAGTTCGCCTTACGCTGCGCTGCGCGCTGGCTCGCCCTAAGACCAAGCAATTCCACCGCGCGTTCTCGCATGCTGTCCGTGCGCTCAAGCGTATCCTCAAGCGAATAGGCGAGCGTAATATCAGGCTGAACGGGCTCAGTTGGCCCCAATTGCGGCGCATCAACCTCAAAGATCATACGCGAAACAAGGTATTCGACCCCCTCGTGGGTGGAGGTGAAAGGCACTTTTCCGTCATTGGTGGATTTGCCGCCCCCAGCCTGGGTGCCGACCAAGGTTGCGATGCCATTGGCCTGCGCTATCGCAAAAATGTGCGGCGCGGCAGAATATGTGAGCCCATCCATCAGGATAAAGACTTCACCGTCGAAGCCATCTCCAATCGGTTGCTGCTCTAGGAACAAGCTCTCGCGGCCGCCCGGATCGGAGTTTTCTGAGTAATAGGCAAACCCTTCGCTTGTGAGATGCCGCAGCATATAGCTGCCCGCATTGCCGGAGCCGCCTAGGACCCCTCGCATATCGATCAGCAAACCGTCGCGCTGATTGGTTTGCAGGTCATCCATCACTTCCGCCCACCAAGCAACAAACTGATTGCCGCGCTCTCCGCCGTAAAAGTCCAGCCTGTGCAGAGTTGCGATACCTAGGTTTCGCTCTTCATCGCGTTCGTAGCAAAGCTCTTCCTGGCAGGGGTCCTTGGGGCTCAAAATGGGCTCGAACTCCCACTCGCTCAGAGGCGTAAGCGTGATCGGATCTGTGCTCCCGCGCATGACCACTTCGTATGTCTCTGGAAAGCCGAGCGCATAGGTGAGGTATGATGTGAGCCAAACATTGGCCATCAGCTCTTTCGACGTGGGAAGATGCGCGTCTGCTGGGATACGCGAGAAAATCGTATTTCGGATCTGCGAAACGGATTGGCCATTGATCAGCACGATTTCCTGGCCCGGCGACAGAGCCTCAAGGTTGTTTTTCGGACGATAGACATACAGCCGACCGTCATGAAACTTCACATCAATTGGAAAGCGGTCCTCTACTGCTATCTCGCTGTCCTGTTGGCCGAAATACGGCATTTGGCTGTGCCCGCAGCCAATAGAGGCAATCACATGCGTCATCGCCCATAGAAAATCAGCGCGCGTGGATGCTTCGTTTAGGCCCGCAATCTCTTCGTCGACCAAGGCATCAAACGCAGCTTCCGTGAGCGTCCGGAATGGCCGCGGGTGCTCTGTCTTGATGCGAGCACTGAGCTCACGCAAATCGGCGTGATAGCCGGCGACCCTTTCAGATACCGCTGAGGCCGCTTGTTCTTGGCTTTGCGCTGCAAGGACGGGCATTGGTGCTATAGCTAGGGAGAGCAAGCTTGCAGAGATAGCGTAACGAAACATTTGAAATCGCCCCTCAATTCACGACTACAGATGTAGATAAAGGGGTGCTTTCATCGCGATATGTGCATTCTGCTAACGGCTCATGACAGCCGACAAACAGCTTAGCCGCCGAGACAACGACAAGCCGCCGCCCCGCGCACGGAAACGCACCCTCTATCTTGCGCTCAAACCCGCTATTCCGGCGGGTCTTTGCCAATGTCATCATCGCTTTGCGGCGGGGTGTGCGGCGTGGTTTCATCATCACCGCCCCGGCGATCGGCCATTTCCTCAGTCACCGCTTCTTCGGCGGCATCCTCTGGCTCCTCCGTCTCGTCGATCTTCACCGCGCTGACGATGGTCTCGCCTTTGCCAACGTCGAACAGGCGCACACCGGCGGTGTTGCGCCCCAGAACGCGCAAGGTATCGAGGCCGATACGGATCAGCTTCGCCTGATCGGTGACCAGCATCAATTGCTCGCCCGATGACACGGGGAAGCTCGCCACAACTTGTCCATTGCGGGCGATGTTATCGATATTGGTGATACCCATGCCGCCGCGACCGATCCGGCGGTATTCATAGGCACTGGAGATCTTGCCATAGCCATTGGCGCAGACGGTGAGGATGAACTGCTGCTTCTCTTCAAGCTCCGCAAAACGTTCTTCGGTCAGCTCTGGCGAGCCTTCCCGGTCAGCCTTCCACGGCGCGAACTTGAGATATTGCTCGCGTTCTTCAGGAGTGGTCCCTGTTGCCCCCAAGACTGAGAGCGATACGACCTCATCATCAGGCTTCAGGTTCATGCCGCGCACACCGGTTGAGGTGCGAGAGGTGAACTCGCGCACATCCATGCCGGCAAAGCGGATCGCCTTACCCTGGCGCGACGCGAGCAGAACATCGTCGGTCGCATCGAGCAGGGCGACACCGATCAGCTTATCATCGCTATCGGCGTCAAATTTCATCGCGAACTTACCGTTCGACGGAATATTGGTGAATGATCCCATCGAGTTGCGGCGCACGCGGCCCTTGGCGGTGGCGAACACGACAGAGAGCGCTTCCCAGCTGTCTTCATCCTCTGGCAGAGGCAGAACCGTGCGGATCGTCTCTCCGTCATCCAGCGATGGCAGCAGGTTGACGATCGGCCGCCCGCGTGTTGCCGGACCGCCTTCGGGCAGCTTCCAGACTTTCAAGCGGTAAACCTTACCCGAGGTGGAGAAGAACAGCACCGGATTGTGCGTCGAGGTGACGAACATTTCCGAGATTGCATCTGCATCCTTGGTCGACATGCCCGCACGGCCTTTGCCGCCGCGATTCTGCGCGCGGAATGTGGATAGCGGGGTGCGCTTGATATAGCCATCGTGCGTAACGGTGACGACCATCTCATCGCGCTCGATCAGGTCCTCATCATCCAGACCATCCCAAGCAGGCGCGATTTCGGAAACGCGCGGCGTCGCATAGGTCGCGCGCACTTCTTCCAGCTCTTCGCGCATCACCGCATAGAGCTTCACCCGGTCGGCAAGGATCGCGAGGTAGCCTTCGATCTTATCGGCCAGCTCTTGCAGTTCGCCGCCGATCTCGTCGCGGCCCATCGCCGTGAGGCGGTGCAAGCGCAGTTCGAGAATGGCGCGCACCTGCTTCTCTGAGAGGGTGTATGTGCCGCCCTCCTGATCAGCGGTCGGCTCGATTGCCTCGATCAGGCTGATATATTGCGCAATGTCGCCAATTGGCCATTCTTTAGCCAACAAGGTCGCCCGCGCAGCCGCCGGATTGGGCGCCCCGCGGATCATCGCGACGACCTCATCCAAGTTCGACACCGCAACCACCAGGCCAAGCAAGAGGTGCGCGCGCTCACGCGCTTTGTTCAGTTCAAACTTGGTGCGGCGCGTGATCACTTCCTCGCGGAAGCTGATGAAGGCTTGAATGATATCGCGCAGCATCAACGTCTCTGGACGTCCGCCTCTGATCGCGAGCATATTGGCCGGGAAGCCTGATTGCGCCGGTGTGTAGCGCCAGATTTGGTTGAGCACGACCTCGGCGCTGGCATCGCGTTTTAGGTCAACGACAACACGCATGCCCTCGCGTGAGCTTTCATCGCGAATGTCCGAAACACCTTCGATCCGCTTGTCCTTAGCGGCCTCGGCGATTTTCTCGACCAAGCCGGATTTGCCGACCTGATAAGGGATTGACGTAAGCACGATGCTCTCGCGATCGCCGCGCTTCGTCTCAATCTCATGGCGGCAACGCATCAGGATCGATCCGCGGCCCGTCGTGTAAGCGGATTTCGCTCCGCTGGTGCCCAGGATCAGCGGGGCAGTGGGGAAATCAGGGCCGGGGACATATTCGATCAATTCCTCGGTCGTGATCGCCGGGTTGTCCATAAAGGCGAAACAGGCGTCGATCACCTCGCCAAGGTTATGCGGCGGGATGTTCGTGGCCATGCCAACCGCAATACCGTCGGCACCATTGACCAGCAGATTGGGAAAACGCGCTGGCAGAACCTGAGGTTCGGTCAATTGCCCATCATAGTTCGGTTGGAAGTCGACTGTATCCTTGTCGAGATCGTCGAGCAGACTGTTCGCGACACGGGCAAGGCGCGCCTCGGTGTAACGCATACTCGCGGGCGGATCAGGATCCATCGAGCCAAAGTTACCCTGGCCATCGACCAACGGCACGCGCATCGACCAATCCTGGGTCATACGGGCCAGCGCATCGTAAATCGCGCTGTCACCATGCGGGTGATAATTGCCCATCACGTCGCCGACGATCTTGGCGCTCTTACGATAGGGCTTACCAGCGACAAAGCCGCCTTCCTGGCTGGCGTAGAGAATGCGCCGGTGCACCGGTTTCAGCCCGTCGCGCACGTCAGGCAAAGCGCGGCTGACGATCACGCTCATCGCGTAATCGAGATAGCTCGTCTTCATCTCATCGACGATGTCGATGCGCTCAAATTCTTCCATTGGGGTCGGGGGCGTTAGGGTTTCGCTGTCGTCGCTCAATGTAGGGCCATTTCTGTGGTTGCCGTATCAGGTATTTAGAAGCCTCGTAGCTTACGCCTCAGCACGGCGTTCCGCCACCTTGGAAAGCCAGTAAGCAGGCCCAAACGCCTGGTTTTCCACACCTGACACGGGTAAGGGGCGAGGGGAGGCGGGCGCGTCTCATTTCGGCGCAAGTAAAGAACCATTCAAAGGCCATTCAGGCGCCATAGGCTAAGCCATAATTGCAAATCTGCCCGCCTGCGTTAATGGCGTTAGACAGAGATGAATCATCAGCGCGATCGCACGCGCCACACCCTAAATTGTTTCAGGAGAGACCACATGCGGATTTTTAACACGGGCAGCGCCCGCAAGAAGACCGGATCACACTTCGCACTCGCGATTGCTCTGGCAACCGGAACGGCCGTAATCGGCTCAACCGCGTTCGCGGACACCGCCTATGCGCAGGATAAAAAGAAAAAGAAGAAGAAAAAGGACGAGGAGAAGGCGCAGTACTCTGAGGAGTTTGTTGCAGCCTATCAGCCTCTGAACACCTCGGTGAATGAAGAAGGCGCAGACGTTGCGGCGCTTAAGCCTCAGCTCGTTTCTTTGGCATCGCTGTCGGTCTCACCGGATGAGAAAATCGCCGCTGGCGGCTTGATCTACAACGCTGGCGCAAAAACGAGCGATCGTTCGCTGCAAATCCAGGGCATGGAAATGATGCTGGCCAGCGGTAAGGTCGAAGCTGCCAACCTCGGGCGTTTCAATTTCATCGCCTATCAGCTGAAGAATGCCGAAAGCCAGTTTGCGGAGGCGCGTCCTTACCTCGAGGCTGCCATCGACAACAATTTCACGACTGACACGGTCACCAAAGCTGACCTCCAGATCGCCATGGCTGAGAGCTTCTTCTCCGAAGAACTCTACCGTGAAGGCCTGTCCTATCTCGACAACGCAATCGCCAGTACGAAAGCGGCTGGTGGTGCGGTGAACGAGCAATGGTATCGCCGCGGGCTGACCGTTGCCTACAACAATGAAATCGTTCCAGAAGTCTATGATATCGCAACCGCTTGGATTGCCGATTATCCATCAGAGACCAGCTGGCGCGATGCGATCAACCTGACCCGTAATCTCAGCGACTATCAGGGCGCAGAAATGCTCGACCTTATGCGTCTCGGCCATCGGGTGAAGTCATTGCAGAACAAGCAGGACTACATCGAATATATCGAAGCGGCGGACGCCCGCCTGCTGCCAAAGGAAGTGTCTGACCTTATTGAAGAAGGTTATGCCAGCGGTGTGGTGAGCCGGGATGACATTTATGTCGCTGACTCGCTTAAAGTCGCTAAAGGCCGGGTCGCGTCAGACCGTTCTGACCTGCCCGCGCTCGAGCGTGATGCGCGCGCCGCTGGCGCTGGTCTGCGCACGATCAAAGCGGCTGGCGACACCTTCCTGAGCTATGGCGAGCACGCGAAGGCTGCTGAGTTCTTCCAAAAGACGCTGGGCATGCCCGGTGTTGATACGGCGGAAACTCTGACCCGCCTCGGCATCGCGCAAGCTGGCATGGGCCAGTATGACGCTGCGAAAGAGAGCTTTGCCAAGGTCGAAGGCCCGCGCAAGCCAATCGCACAATTGTGGGCTGCTTATGCTGGTCAAAAATCTTCGCCTGCAGCGCCCGCTGCGGCCACGGCTGCCCCAGCGGACACGCTTGAGGCACCTGCAACGGGCGGCTAAGACCGCTCATATGCACGCACAAAAATGGGGCGCTGGGAGAAATCCTGGCGCCCCTTTTGTTTGGGCCAAACGATTAAGTAGGAACGGCGCTAGCGCAAGCGTTTCACATAGACCTGCTTGTCTTGGCGCTTCACCTTGAAGGTATCGAGCGAGGCGAACAGGTCGCTGAGGCTCTTGAACCCATAATTGCGCACATCGAAGCTGGAACGGTTGCCTGCGATTTGGCCAACCTGTTGGAGCCGCGCAAACCCTTCCTCATCGCGTGATGCCTCGGAATAGGCGGCGGTGATCAGCTCGAGCAGATCTTGATCAAGCGGCTCACTCGAATGAGCGTCAGCTGAGGTGCTATCGCCCGATTTGTCAGCCGCATAGGTATCGATCAGCTGCTTGATATCGATAAAGCGCGTGCACACCGATTTAAAGGCCTCCGGCGTTTTCGCCTCGCCAAAGCCATAGACGAGTATCCCATCCTGGCGCAGGCGCGTGACAAGCGGGGTAAAATCGCTGTCAGAGGTCATAATGCCAAAGCCATCAACCTTGCCCTGATTGAGCAAGTCGATCGCATCGATCGTCATCGCCATATCGGTGGCATTCTTCCCCTTAGACACGTCGAATTGTTGCTGAGGGCGAATGCCGAATTTGTTGGTGATCTTGTCCCAGCGCGCCAGATTATCCTTGGCGAAATTGCCATAGGCGCGGCGGATGTTGACCTGGCCCAGCTCGGCCATAACGGTCAGCACAGGGTCAATGCCCTGCGGCGTGGTGTTGTCTGCATCAATCAGCAGAGCGATATTTTTCAGTTCTGTATTAGACATGGAACGTTAGATGGGCGCGCGGGGCAGGGGGCACAAGCCCCGATGGGAATAGCGCCTATTCCTCAGGCAAGAATTCCCCGCTCGCCTCGTCCAGCACTTTCAGCACGCCTTCTGTGATCGCAAAGAACGCGCCGCGCAGCTTAAGCTCGCCGGATTGCTCCTTCTCGCGGACCCATGGGAAGGTGCGCAGATTTTCCAGGCTGAGCTTTACCGCAGCGAGCTCCATCGCCCGCTCTGCATCGCGTCCGGTCGTCCCGTGCTCGTGCACAACCGGCTGGCGCACCGGATCAAGCAGACGGATCCAATCCGCAATAAACCCGCCAGCGCCGGGGTTTTCGCCGTCCAAATCACCCGTCAGCGCCGCTTTACAGCCGCCGCACATGCCGTGGCCCATCACCACGATCTGTTTGACCTCCAGCATCTGCACCGCAAACTCGACCGCAGCGGAGACGCCGTGGTGGCCGGGGGCTGTCTCAAACGGAGGAACCAGCGCCGCCACATTGCGCACCACGAAGATATCGCCGGGGTCGACGTCGAAAATCTGCGCTGGGTCCACTCGGCTGTCGCTGCAACCGATGATCATCAGTTTTGGATGCTGTCCATCAGCGACCAGCTCGTCAAAGCGCGCACGCTTGGCCGGGTAAACGTCTTGGCGAAAGCGCTTATAGCCTTCCAGCAGTTCAGCAAACTCAGGCATTAAAAGCGCTCGCCGCGAATAACCTCCACATCCCACATCGATAGGATGAAGCCATATTTGGTGAGTTCGGGGGCGAGGTCTTCGGCAAGAACTTGCGCCTTATCCTCTGCGGCGATTGTCAGGACAAATACCTTGTCCGTGCCCATCACCCGCTCTTCGCGCCAACGCCCATCGCGGCCTTTGCCAGAGCTGACTGGGACAACAGTCCAACCGGTGATGCCCGCCTTATCGACAGCATCGGTGACGCGTTTGACCAGCGCGGTATCGGTGAGGATCTCAATCCGCTTGCGAATGACGGTTTCAATCATGGAATTGCTCCTACGCTGCCCGGATCGCCCGTTAGAGCGCTCGCCAGCATGCTAATCAAGCCGATATTGATCAGGATGTTGAACGGGAAGGTGATCGACAGCGACATGGTGAGGTAAATCCCCGGATCCGCCTCTGGCAGAGCGAGCCGCATGGCGGCTGGTACGGCGATATAGCTGGCGCTGGCACACAGCACGCCGAGCGCCGCGGCAGAACCGACATCAAGCCCGCAGGCGGCGGCCGCTGCGGTACCAATCGAGCCGTTGAGCAGCGGCAGGCCAATCGCGATCACCACGAGCCTCCAAGTGATCGCGCGGGCATCCATCATCCGCCGCGCTGCGATCAGGCCCATATCGAGCAGGAACAGGCACAGCACGCCCTTAAACCCAGCTTCAAAGAACGGCGCGACCTCGCCAAATCCCTTTGCGCCGGAAATCATGCCAATAGCGAAGGCGCCCAGCAGCAAGACGACCGAGGCGTTGAAAAACACCTCATGCAGCAGATCGCCGGTTTTCTGCCCGTCTTTCGAGCCCAAGCCGCGTGCCAACAGCAGTCCGGTTAGGATCGCGGGTGTTTCCATCGCGGCCATCACAGCGACCATATAGCCGCCCGGTGGCTTGCCCTGCGCCTCAAATATCTCAACCGCTGTCACAAAGGTGACCACGCTGACCGAGCCATAGTGCGCCGCGACCGCGCCGGCATTGATCCGGTCAAGCTTTGCAAAGCCTTTGAGCGCAATATTGGCGATGAAAGGCATCAGGAAACTGGCCGCTATCCCCAGCGCCAAGGCAATCAAGACGGTCGAATCGATCCCCGATTTGGAAACGGCAACGCCGCCCTTCAGGCCAATCGCCGCCATCAAATACAGCGACATGCCCTTCGCAATCGCCTCTGGAATGGCGAGATCGGAACGCGCAAAGGCCGCAAGCAGCCCGAGCACAAAGAACAGCACCACGGGCGAGGTGAACGTCTGAAGAGTGGCTGCATCCATGACGCTACGGCCTAGTGGGGAGATGCAATTCTCACAAGCCACGTTGCATCGGCCATACACAGGCATTTCGGGCCATTGCGAAGCAGCAAGGCATTGCCTAAGTGGGCAGGCATGAACGACCTAGCGAACACCCCTGGCAAGACCCCAGAACGCCCGCCGCGCCAGCGCAAACCGGATTGGATCCGCGTTCGCGCGCCTGTGAGCGAGGGATATCAGGAAACGCGCCGCATGATGCGCGAGCTCAACCTTAACACAGTGTGTGAAGAGGCGGCGTGCCCGAATATCGGAGAATGCTGGAGCAAGAAGCACGCGACCGTCATGATTTTGGGCGATGTGTGCACGCGGGCCTGCGCGTTCTGCAACGTCAAAACCGGGATGCCGCGCGCGGTTGACCCGCTGGAGCCAGAGCACACCGCGATTGCAGCGGCGAAGATGGGGCTGGAGCATATTGTCATCACCAGCGTCGACCGCGACGATCTGCCCGATGGCGGCGCATCGCAGTTTGTGAAGGTGATTGAGGCCCTGCGCCGGACCACGCCGGACACCACGATTGAGATCCTCACCCCTGATTTTCGCGGTAAGATGCGCCCCGCGGTGGAGGCAATTTGTGCTGCTGGCCCAGATGTTTACAACCACAACCTAGAGACTGTGCCGCGCCTTTACCCAACCATTCGCCCTGGCGCGCGCTATTACGCTTCGCTGCGCCTGCTTGAAGAGGTCAAATCCCACGATCCGATGATCTTCACCAAGTCCGGCATCATGCTGGGGCTGGGTGAACAACGCCTTGAGGTCCACCAAGTGATGGACGACATGCGCAGCGCGGATGTGGATTTCATGACCATGGGCCAATATCTTCAACCCACGCCGAAACATGCCGCGGTTGAGGAGTTCGTCACGCCCAAGGCGTTTGGAGCTTATGGCTCAATCGCCCGGGCCAAAGGCTTCTTGCAGGTCGCATCGACCCCGCTGACCCGCTCCAGCTATCACGCAGGCGAGGATTTTGCCGAGATGAAAGCGGCGAGGGCGGCAAAGTTCGCAAAGCAGGCCAAACGCCAAGCGGATACGCTCAAAATCTGATGCCGGGAATTCGCGAAACTCGCAGATTGCCATACAGCGCGGAGCAGATGTTCGATCTGGTCGCAGATGTGGGCCGATATCGCGAGTTTCTGCCCTGGGTAATCGCCACGAGGGTGCGCTCTGACAGCGAGACCGAAATGGTCGCCGATATGGTGGTGGGTTTTAAGAGCCTGAGGGAAAGCTTTACCTCACGCGTTCACAAGGAGCGCGCGAAGTTGATCGATGTGCATTACATGGATGGCCCGCTCAAAGACCTCGACAACACCTGGACTTTTCGCGCGCTGGATGATGGCGGTTGCGAGATCGACTTCTCAGTCGATTTCACCTTTAAAAACCGCATGTTCGAAGCGATAGCTGGACAGTACTTTGACCGCGCGTTTCGGCGTATGGTGGAGGCTTTTGAACAGCGCGCAGCCGCGCTCTACGGCAGCAGCAGCTCGAGCGCGACCAGCGCCGCCTGATGGCGGATCGCGGCGCGATCTTTCACATCAAAGTGCTTTAGCTCGCCCTCTGGCTCGCCATCCGAATTGCGGATTGCGCGCGCGAACACGACCGTACCGACCGGCTTTAGCTGAGTGCCGCCGCCGGGGTCGGCAACGCCGCTGATCGCGACTGCGCAGTCCGCATTGGAATTCTTGAGCGCACCCTGAGCCATCGCCCAGACGCAGGCGATGGAAACCGCGCCGAAGGTCTCGATAATGTCCCGCGCCACATCGAGCGATTCCATCTTGGCCTCGTTCGAATAGGTCACAAACCCGCGATCCAGCACCGCAGACGAGCCCGGGATCTCGGTCAGCGCCGCCGCCACCAGCCCGCCGGTGCAGCTTTCGGCGAGCGAGAGCACACGGCCAGCGGCCTTATTCTCATCGACAACGCGCTGAGCCAGCGCGGTGATATCATCGGGCAGCAGGCTACCAGTCATTCGTCACCCGTAAATGGGCAGACTTCGGGGTCTTTAACGTCAGCCATATCAGCAATGAAGCTCACCAGACCGCCAATGTTCTCCGGCGGCAAAGGCGCAACCAGAGCCATGCCGCGCTCTACCTTCGTGCAGTCCGCCGGTTTGATTGATCCCGCAATCTGTTCAACAAGGACAGCATCGATCAAGGGCCGAAAAACGCTCATACTCTCTGGGTCGCCAGGGTTGAGCAACCCAGCCAACGGATTGGCTTCGCCGCCCTCTTTGGCCATCGTCTTGTCCATGAACACACCGAACATGCGCGACATGCCGGGCCAGCTGCTTTCTTGCAGACCAGCGAACTTCGCCGTGAAGGCTGCGCCCTCGGTCGCCCAGAAACCATCGGGCGACAGTTCGTTTGCGCAGGTCAGGTCGAGCGCCTGACTGACCAGCGGCATCGCATAAATTGCCGCATCGCTGAGGTCCGCTTGATCGACGCAGGCGGCCTGAGCTTGCACAACCTGAGCCTGCATCAATGCCCCGCTGGCCAGTGCAAATGCGGCCGCTTTGGTGAATGTGCGTTTCATATATCTGTCCTTCTAAGCGCTGGCATACAGGCTGATGATAGCCTGCGCCGCGATACCTTCGCCGCGACCGGTAAAGCCCAGCCTCTCGGTCGTGGTTGCTTTGATACTAATGGCGTTTTCTTCCAGACCCGTCATCGCGCCCACCGCCGTGCGCATGGCGTCGCGGTGGGGGCCGATCTTGGGCGCCTCGCAAATGAGGGTGAGGTCGATATTGCCGAGGGCAAAGCCCGCTTCGCCCGCCAATTTGACCGCATGCTCCAGAAATTGCGCAGAGCGCGCGCTAGGCCCATTGCTGGTCGCTGGGCGGGAAATGTGTGCCGATATCCCCGTCGCCAATCGCGCCAAGCACCGCATCGGTGATCGCATGCAAAGCGACATCGGCGTCGCTGTGGCCGGATAGACCTTTGTCATGGGGTATTTGCACGCCGCACAGCCATAATTCCTCGCCTTCGACCAGACGATGGACGTCAAAACCCTGACCTACCCTGAATGGCGCTGAATGTGCGGTCATGAAATCCTCTGCGAATGTAATCTTTTTGAGGCGCTCGTCGCCTTGGACAAGGGCAATGCTGCCGCCGTTCTCGGTCAACACCTGCGCATCATCGCCAGCGTCTTTTGCGCCATCCCATGCGCGGTGCGCGGCGAGGATATCAGCGTAGCGGAACGCCTGAGGGGTTTGCACCCGGCGCAAAGCCTCACGGTCCGCCTTGCCCGCCATGACATCGCCATCGCGCGCCACAGCGAGGCTGTCGACCACGGGCAGCGCCGGAATAGCGCCAGGATGGGTTTGCAGCGCCTTTAGCAGGCGGCGGATCACCTCGTTCGGCAGATCAGGGCGCGCAGCATCATGGATCAGCACAGTTTTCGGAGAATGAGAGACCAACGCTTCGAGCCCATTGGCGACCGATTCCTGCCGAGTTGCGCCGCCGCCGACAAATTCAATCCCGCCGATCCCAGCGAGTGCTGCTTCGGCCAGTTCACGCGTCCCCTCGGCCAGGACCACCACAATCGGGTCAGCTCCGGCGGCGGCTAAAACCTCTACCGAGTGCCGGATCAGCGGTTTTCCGCGAAACGTGCGAAACTGCTTCGGCAATTCGCCGCCCGCGCGCAGGCCCTTGCCAGCAGCAACAACAATCGCAGCGAATTGGGGGAGGGCGGGTTCATCACTCATACGGTCCAGCGCGCTTAAGGTCTGGACGGAATTTGCGCAATCCACTATGCGCTGCCCAAATTTTAGGCACAATTACGAATATGACCGCGCTTCCAACTCCTCCGGCCCTTAAGCCCATCCAGATCGGCCCTGTCCAGATCGACGATCCTGTGGTTCTCGCCCCGATGACGGGCGTAACGGACATGCCGTTCCGCACTCTTGTGCGCCGCTATGGCTCTGGCCTCAATGTGACCGAGATGATCGCAAGCCAAGCGGCCATCCGCGAAACTCGGCAATCTGTGCAAAAGGCGGAATGGCACCCCATCGAGGAACCCGTGTCGATGCAGTTGGTTGGGTGCGATCCCGTCAGCATGGGCGAAGCGGCCAAGTTGCAGGAAGACAATGGCGCCGCGATCATCGACATCAATTTCGGCTGCCCGGTGCGCAAAGTCACCAATGGCATGGCGGGCAGCGCGCTGATGCGGGAAGTGCCGCTGGCGACCAAGCTGATGGAAGCGACGGTCAAAGCCGTCGACGTGCCAGTGACCGTGAAAATGCGGATGGGCTGGGATCACGACAGCCTCAACGCCCCGGAAATGGCCCGCATTGCCGAGGACCTCGGGGTGAAGATGATCACCGTCCACGGCCGCACGCGCAATCAGATGTATAAGGGCAACGCCGATTGGTCCTTCATCCGCAAGGTGAAAGAGGCGGTCTCCCTTCCGGTCATCGTCAATGGCGACATTTGCACCATCAATGATGCTGCGACCGCGCTTGAGCAATCGGGCGCAGACGGCCTGATGATTGGCCGCGGCGCTTACGGAAAGCCGTGGTTGCTGGGCCAAGTCATGCATTGGTGGAAAACCGGCGAGGCGCTCGAAAGCCCCAGCTTTGACGAGCAATATGAGACACTTGTTGAGCATTATGAACGCATGCTCGACCATTATGGCAGCGAGGTCGGCAGCAAAGTCGCGCGCAAACATATTGGTTGGTACACCAAAGGAATGCATGGCTCGGCCGAGTTCCGCAACAAGGCCAATTTCATCGATGATCCCAAGCAAGTGCTCGGCGAGATTGAGCGTTTTTATGAGCCATTCCTGCGGCGCAGAGCGGCATGAGCATGGCCGAAACGCGGCCTTCAAAAGACCCCGTCACTGATCATAGCAACAGGCCCGATGCTGCCTCGCAAATCGGCGGATTGATCTTTGCCGTGGTGCTGGTCGATCCCGACACGCGCATTGCGGAGGCCAATCACGCGGCGGAAAACCTGCTGGGCCAAAGCGCGAAACGACTAATTGGCAAATCTGTGCGCGAGGTTGCTGAATTGCTCGATGCGCGCGTCCTCAACCATATTCGCACGTCGCAAGATGCGGTGGTTGCGCGCGATGTGACCTTGCGCGTTAACCGCGCGGAAAAGCGCGTAAACCTCACGATTTCTCCGCTGACACAGCACCCCGGATGGCGGGTGATCACCCTGTCGGAAAGCGCGCGTGATGACACTGGCCGCGACGAGCAGAGCGAAGCGACACTCGGCGGACCAGCGATCCTGGCGCATGAAATCAAGAACCCGCTCGCCGCCATTCGCGGGGCAGGTCAGCTCGCCGCGCGCAAATTGCCCCACGCCGACAAATCGCTCGCGCGGATGATCACTGACGAGGTGGACCGCATTGCGCGCTTGATCGACCGGATGCAGCAATTGGGCAGCAAGCAAACGGACCCGGTCGCGCCTTGCAACCCGCATGAGGCGATCCGATCCGCCATCGCCACCGTACGCGCCGCGGGCAGCAATGGAGTGGAAATCATTGAGGAGTTTGATCCTTCTCTGCCACCGGTATTGGCCAATCAGGATGCGCTGGAGCAAGTCCTCATCAATCTCATATCCAATGCCCGTGATGCCGCGCAGGATCATGAAAACCCTCGAATAATTGTGCAAACTCGGTTTGTGAGTGGGCTCGCCTTCAACGCCATCCGCATGGGCCGCGCGGTCCGCCTGCCGATTGAGATTACGGTCAGCGACAGCGGGCTGGGGATCGAAGAGGCGCTGCGCGATCATGTGTTTGAGCCGTTCGTGTCGTCCAAGAAATCGGGCCAGGGGCTGGGCCTCGCGCTCGTGCGCAAGCTGGTGCGCGATATGCAGGGCCGGATTGGCCACGAGCGTGACACCCGCGCTGGCCTCACGCATTTCCGCATGCACCTACGCCAAGCCAAGCCTGGCGCGAAGGGAGCGGCGACATGAGCGGCAGAATCTTGCTTGTCGAAGATGATGGCGCAATCGCCACCGTGATTATCGCCGCGCTCGAAGACGAGGGCTTTCAGATCGATCGCTGTGCCAGCATTGCGGACCGAAACCGGCTGCTCGATGCAGGCGAATACCTCGTGATGTGCACCGATGTGATGCTGGAGGATGGCGACGGGCTTGCCTCCATGCACGAGGTCAAATCACGTGCCCCTGATATGCCGGTCATCGTCCTTTCAGCGCAAAACACCCTTGATACCGCCGTGCGCGCTAGCGACAGCGAGGCGTTTGAATACTTCCCCAAACCATTTGACCTCGACGAGCTGGTCCAGGCCGTGCGTCAGGCCGCTGGCCAACGCAGCAAGACCGCCGCCGCGCCGGAGATGGAAGGCGACGGCATGCCTCTGGTCGGGCGCAGCCAGGCCATGCAGGGCGTCTACCGGATGATCACGCGCGTCCTGCGTAATGATCTCACCGTGTTGGTCACCGGCGAAAGCGGAACAGGCAAGGAATTGGTCGCAGAGGCGATCCACGAGCTCGGCTCGCGCCGTACCGGGCCTTTCGTGGCGGTAAACGCGGGCGCGATCCCAGCTGACCTCATCGAAAGCGAGCTGTTCGGGCACGAAAAGGGCGCGTTTACCGGCGCGATCGCTCAGGCCATTGGTAAGTTTGAGCAGGCGAATGGCGGTACCCTGTTCCTCGACGAAATTGGCGACATGCCCGCAGAGGCGCAAACCCGTCTGCTGCGCGCGCTGCAATCGGGCCAGATCCGCCGCGTTGGCGGGCGGCAGGAAATCGCTGTCGATGTGCGCATTATCGCGGCGACCAACCGCGACCTTGCCCCGATGATCGCTGCGGGGAACTTCCGCGAAGACTTGTTCTACCGCCTCAACGTCGTTCCGATTGAGCTGCCGCCCTTGCGTGAGCGGCGTGAGGACATTGAAGTCTTGTCACAGCACTTCCTCGCTCAGGCGGCGGAAGATGGCCTGCCTCGCCGACAATTGGCGCCAGAGGCGGTCGAAATGCTGGAGGCGCGCAATTGGCGCGGTAATGTCCGCGAGCTGCGCAATGTCGTTTATCGTCTGGCGCTAATGGCGCGTGATGATTTGATCGATAGCGCGAGCATGTCCGACATTATCGGTGCGGAAACGCAGCCTGGCGGCGAGGGCGCACCGAGCGGTTTTGCCGGTGCGCTCGACCAATGGCTGGCAGAGAACAATCCGCAAAACGGCGCGCTTTACCACAGCGCTTTGGCCGCTTTTGAAAAGCCGTTGATCGAACACGCACTGGCCGAAACAGGCGGCAATCAGCTGCGCGCATCCAAGCTGCTGGGGATCAATCGCAACACTTTGCGCAAGCGCATTGGCGATCTTGAGATCGAGCCTGACCGCTTCACAAGACCGCTTTAACGCAATCGCCACAGTTTAGTCTTGCAATTGAGCAACACTGGCGTTGTAAACTCGCAACGATGGATACGGCGATAGCAACATCAACTCAGCGCTCACCGCGCTGGTGGCGGCGGCTCATCGTTCGTTCGCGGCGCGCCAACATGTTCGCCTGGCTCGAAGCGCTCTCAGCAATCACTCTCATCGTTGCCCTGTGGGCCACCTGGTTCGCCTATTCCGCTGCGCCGCAAGAAGACGAATTGCTGCCCAGCTTGCAGGTTTCGCTGCTGCTGATGGCAACTTTGGTTCCGGCGATGGCTTTGCTCGTCCTCATCGGTCGGCGGCTCGCGTTGAGGCGCGCAGCTGGCAGCACCGCTCGCCTGCACGTGCGCTTGGTGTTTTTCTTCTCAATCATTGCCGCGATCCCGACGCTGCTCGTATCGGGTTTTGCCGCATTCCTATTCCAATCGGGCGTCGATTTCTGGGTAAGCGACGATTCCAGAGGGTTGATGCGCAATGCCAATGAGCTGGCGCAGAATTATTACGATCAAAACCAGCGCGATGTGGAGGAAGAAACCATCACCATGGCCAGCGATATGCGCTTCATTCTGGAGCGCATTTCTATTGCCGATGAGGGCTTTGCCGACCGCTATGCTTATCAGGCGCAGGCCCGCGAGATCTCTGAAAGCGCAGTGCTCCAGCGGCTCGATGACAACACGCTGAGAACTGCCGCCATCATGAACTTGACGGAGGACAACAGTCCGCTCGCTTTCAGTCAGGGCGCGCTCCCGAGGCTAGACGCGGGCGAATTCGTTGTTGTTCAGGGCAGTCCTGAACGGATTGTGGCGCTCGCACCGATTGACCGTGAGAGCGGAATCTACCTCTACAATGCAAGGACACCCGAAGAAGATTCCTTTGTTTACTGGGAAAAGGCGCAATCTGTTGCCGCCAGCTATAATGCGCTAACGGCCGATGCGCGCACCCTGCAATTGCGGTTTAACCTCGCGCTGGTGGTGGTCAGCCTGCTGCTGGTGGGTCTCGCCATTTGGTTCGCTCTGCGGTTTGCCGACCGTCAGGTTGAACCACTCACCGATCTGGTCGGAGCCGCGCGCAAAGTGGGGCAGGGCAACTTCGCGCTTAGGGTGGAAGGGCGTACCGGTGCGGATGAGATCGGACTGCTCAACCGCGCGTTCAACCGCATGACATCGCAGCTGGAAAAGCAAACCGATGATCTGATGAACGCCAACCGCCAGATCGATGATCGGCGGATGTTCACAGAAGCGGTGCTGGAATCGGTCAGCGCGGGCGTCATATCCGTCGACGATGAGAGCCGTGTGATGCTGATGAACAATTCCGCCCAAGCGCTGCTCGCTGATGACACCGACACGGATTTGACCGGCAGCTCAATGTCGGATTTGTCGCCAGAGATTTGTGCGATCCTGAAAGAAGGCAAAGAACGCGGCCTTGTGACCCATGCCAAAGGATCAGAGCTGCTGACACTCGCGGTTAAGATTGCGCCTGGGATGCGCGGCCATGTGATCACCTTTGAGGACATCACGCGCCAATTGCTCGACCAGCGTCAGGCCGCCTGGTCCGATGTTGCGCGCCGCATTGCGCACGAGATCAAGAACCCGCTCACCCCAATTCAGCTCGCGACCGAGCGGCTCAAACGTCGGTATCGCAAGCAGATTGAGACCGATGGCGAACTGTTCGACGAGCTGACCAGCACAATCGTGCGCCAAGTCGGCGACCTACGCAAAATGGTCGATGAGTTTTCTTCCTTTGCGCGCCTACCCAAGCCGGTGTTTCGCAATGAAGACGCTCTCGATCTGGTTCGCCAGTCGCTGTTTTTGCAGGATGTCGCCCACCCATGGGTTAACTTCCAGCTCAACTATGATCAGCTGATGCGCGAGGATATCTTGCACAAGACGCTGAGCTGTGACCGGCATCAGGTTGGCCAGGCCATGACCAATATCCTCAAGAATGCGGTAGAAGCGGTGGAATCGCGCCGGGCCGATGCGGGGCCTGATTTCCAAGGTCAGGTCACAGTCGAAATGGCCAGCGATGAAACGACATTCACGATCTCGGTTGAGGACAACGGGATTGGCCTGCCACAAGAGCGCGAACGGATCACCGAACCCTATATGACGACCCGAGAGAAGGGCACCGGTCTCGGCCTCGCGATCGTCAATAAGATCGTCGATGAGCACGGCGGCGATATGAGCTTTGCATCCGCCCCCAGCGGCGGCACCCGCGTGCAATTGCGCTTTGCCCGCGATCCGCAAGTGACCGAAAGCGAGCCTGCATGATGCCGTTGAAATTCACCCAAACACTATTCCCCCCAATGCCCCCAAAAATGCCTCAGGGAGAAGCCAAAAATGGCTATTGAAATCCTGGTTGTCGATGATGAACGTGATATCCGTGAGCTGGTCGCCGGAGTGCTCGGCGATGAAGGCTATGAATGCCGAACCGCCGCCGATAGCACCGGCGCGCTGGCCGCGATTGATGAACGCCGCCCAAGCCTGATTTTGCTCGACGTCTGGCTGCACGGCAGCGAGATGGACGGGCTGGAACTGCTCGATGCAATCAAACTGCGCGAGCCGGACCTGCCGGTCATCATCTTCTCTGGCCACGGCAATATCGACACCGCTGTGTCTGCGGTCAGCCGCGGGGCGATGGACTTTATTGAGAAGCCGTTTGAGGCTGAGCGTTTGCTGCTGCTGGTCGAACGCGCCACCGAAACAGAGCGTCTGCGCCGTGAAAACTCGCGGCTGCGCGAGGGCACAGTGGAAGGCGCTGAATTCACCGGCAATTCCTCCGCCATCAACACCGTTCGCGCGACCCTCAAACGGGTTGCTAACACTGGCAGCAGGGTGCTGATTTCCGGCCCGGCGGGGGCGGGCAAAGAGGTCGCCGCGCGCTTGCTTCATTCCTGGAGTCCGCGCGCAGAGAGCGCCTTTGTCACGGTCAATTCCGCACGGATCACGTCAGAACGCTTTGAGCGCGAGCTGTTTGGCGAGGAGACGAACGGCAAGCTGGTTCAACCTGGCCTGCTAGAGCTAGCCGATGGCGGGACCTTGTTCCTCGATGAGATCGCCGACATGCCGATGTCGACCCAGGCGCGCATTTTGCGGGTCCTCACCGAACAAAGCTTCGTGAGGGTAGGGGGCACACGCCAGATCGGCGTCGATGTCCGCGTGGTGTCCGCCAGCTCGCGCGACCTAGCACTTGAAATGGAGGAAAAACGCTTCCGCGAAGATCTGTTTTATCGCCTCAACGTGGTGCCGATCACCATTCCGTCATTGGCCGAGCGGCGCGACGACATACCCGCGCTCGCGGAGCATTTCTTCACGCGTTACTCGACCGATCAAGGGATCGCGCCGCCACAAATCTCTGAGGAGGCAATGGGCGCACTGCAGGCCTATGATTGGCCCGGCAATGTTCGCCAATTGCGCAATGTTGTGGAGCGCACCATCATCATGACCCCGCGCGAAAAGCTGACGGTGGTCGAAACCGAGATGCTTCCCTCAGAAATCACGGGAGGAAAGCTTTCTGCTTCCGGTCAAGGCTTCTCCGCCATGATGGGAGTCCCACTGCGCGAGGCGCGTGAGAGCTTTGAACGCGAGTACCTGACCATCCAGATCCGCCGTTTCTCCGGAAATATCTCCAAAACCGCCACTTTCATCGGGATGGAACGCTCCGCCTTGCACCGTAAGCTCAAGCTGCTCGGCATGGCCGAACGGCGCGAAACTGCGCGCAAAGGCTAGCGCGGGCTTCAAGTTTTTCGTCCAACCGGCCACTCGCGCCGATTAACACGAAGCTTGCATAAAACTCAGCCATTGCCCCAAGGCAAAGCAATCGCCATGTTATGGGCGAAACGGCATGAAGGATGGGTGGGCTATCCCTCGGCCAGATTGCGGACCGCACAAACCGGCCGCCAAAAACAATAGGAGCATGAAAATGTCCGACGGGCGAACTCTCTCCCCGCGCCCCCGCAGCGAACCGGCTGAGCCAGAAGGCAAAGCAGCTGCAAAAGATGGCAAGCAAGCCAATTTGCAAGATGTGTTCCTTAACATGCTGCGCAAGAACAAGATTCCTGTGACGATGTTTCTCGTCAAAGGCGTGAAACTGCAAGGAATCATCACGTGGTTTGACAATTTCTCGATCCTGCTGCGCCGCGATGGCCAATCGCAATTGGTCTATAAGCACGCGATCTCTACGATCATGCCGGGCCAGGATATGGACGCCGATCAGTTTCAGATCCGCGCTAAGCAATAAGCGTCAGCGACTGCTGCAGGATATCTTCCTTAGCCGCGTGAGCGAGGCCGAGGTGCAGGTCACAATGTTCCTCGTCAACGGCGTGATGTTGCAAGGCCGCATCGCGTCTTACGATCTGTTCTGCATGCTGCTGGAGCGTGATGGCGCTGTGCAATTGGCGTATAAGCACGCTGTTTCGACCATTCAGCCCGCCGGGCCGGTTGATCTCAGTGATGATGGCGAAGAGTTCGGCAGCTGAGTTTTGATGACGACCTACAGGACGAGGTAACTCGCGGGGCGCGGGCCCTTGTGCTGTGCCCGGATATCCGCACGCTCAAATACGATCTCGACGCGCCGGAACGGCTCGAAGAGGCGCAGGGCCTCGCGCTCGCGATTGGCGTGGTCATCGCGCATTCCGAGATTCTGCCCATTCGCCAGATGCAGCCGAACACATTGTTTGGCTCGGGACAGGTGCAGAATATCGCCGCCTGGTGCGAACTGCATGAGGCGGAATTGGTGGTGGTCGATGGCGCGCTGACGCCGATCCAGCAGCGCAATCTTGAGGATCGGCTCAAGCGCAAGGTGATCGACCGCACCGGCCTGATCCTGGAAATTTTTGGTGAGCGCGCGGCGACAGCGGAAGGTCGTTTGCAGGTTGAGCTTGCCCATTTGGACTATCAGCAGAGCCGCCTGGTGCGCAGCTGGACCCACTTAGAACGGCAACGCGGCGGCTTCGGCTTCCTCGGCGGCCCAGGTGAGACCCAGATTGAGGCCGACAGGCGGATGATCCGCCAGCGCATGGGCCGATTGCGCCGCGAGCTGGAGCATGTGCGCAAGACCCGGCAATTGCACCGCGACCGGCGGGGAAGGGCGCCGTGGCCCATCATCGCGCTGGTCGGCTATACGAACGCGGGGAAATCCACACTTTTCAACCGCTTGACGGGCGCAGAGGTGATGGCGGAAGACCTGCTGTTTGCCACGCTCGACCCGACGATGCGCGCGATCAGCATGCCCGGCGTTGAAAAGGCAATCTTGTCCGACACTGTTGGTTTCATCTCTGACCTGCCGACACAGTTGGTCGCGGCATTCCGCGCCACCTTGGAAGAGGTCACTGGCGCGGACATCATCCTGCATGTGCGCGACATGGCCAATCCGGCTCATCAAGCCCAAAAGAAGCAGGTTATGGACGTGCTCGGCGAGCTCGGAGTGGTTGAGCCGACCACAGGCGCGAGCGATATTCCGATCCTTGAGGTTTGGAACAAGATTGATCTCGCAGAGCCTGAGCGCGCCGAGGAGCTGCGCACAGCGGCCGAGGCGCATGATGATTGCTCCGTGATTTCAGCGATTAGCGGCGAAGGCATCGACGAGCTTCTCACCGTGGTTGCCGATTTGCTGACATCGAAGGCCCAAGTGATCACCGTAACACTGCCCGCCAGCGACGGCCGCATGGATCGCATGGCTGCATGCCCACGGCGATGTGGTGGATGAAAGCGACGCTGGGGAAGGGGACACCGGCCCTTTAAGAGCGCTAACCGTGCGGCTCAATCCCAAGGAATTGGGGCAATATGAGACGCTTTAACGCCGTTTAATCAGGCTTTTCGTTTCGTTTTACCTGCTGCCACAGCTGTTCTTGCTCATCGAGCGATAGATCGGCGAAAGCGCCTTCGCTCAGCGCCTCCATGCTGCGAAACCGCCGCTCAAACTTGGCATTGGCCGCTCGCAAAGCATCCTCGGCGCTGATCCCATGCGCGCGGACGTAATTCACCGCCGCAAACAGCAGATCGCCCGCTTCCTCAGCCTTGTGAATATCAGAGGATGCCGCCTCAAGCTCCTGCATCTCTTCGGTTATTTTTGCCGCTGGTCCTGCGGTGTCCGGCCAGTCGAACCCCGTTCGCGCGGCGCGCTTTTGCAGCTTTTGCGCCCGCATCAGCGCTGGCAGCGCCAAGGCAACGCCGTCCATCGCGCTCGTTTCGCCTTTTTCGCTGCGTTCGGCTTCTTTCAGGTTCTCCCAGCGGGTTTCACCCATGGTTCCGTCTTCGCCGCCAAAGATATGCGGATGGCGGGCCTCCATCTTGTCTGAAATTGACCGGGCAACGTCCTCAAAGGCGAATTCGCCTTCTTCCTCGGCCATGCGCGCATGAAACACGACCTGCAGCAGCAGATCGCCTAGTTCACCGCGCAGGTCATCCATATCCGCGCGCTCAATCGCATCGGCAACTTCGTAGGCTTCTTCGATTGTGTACGGCGCGATTGTCTTGAAGTCCTGCGCGACATCCCATTCACAGCCAGTCTCTGGATCGCGCAACCGCGCCATAATACCGAGCAATCGATTAATTTGGCTGGATGGGGGAGTATCGCTCATGGGACCCGCAGTTCTGTAATGTAAGATTGATAATATATATTATGTTAAATAGCTGACAGTGCGCCAGTGGCCTATGATGCCCCTCAGCCTCAGATCAGGCTTACCAACAGAAAGGCTCCGCCAAAGATCGCAACCCAAGTTAGAGCCTGTTGCGCGGTCTTACCCCAGTCTTTTTGGTAAGACGCATAAGCGCTGCCAACCAAAACCAGCCAACCGATCGCCAAGACGATCTGCAAAACCGCCATCTCAGTCATGCGACAAGCTCCAATCCATCATAGCCGACCACCACGTGATCCGGCGTCTCATCTACCAGCGTCTGATAATCCATGCTCTTATCCAGATGACTCAGCACCAATTTCTTGGCGCCGCAACGTTCGGCCAGCTCCAAAGCCATGGCGAGATTGGCGTGCGTTGGATGCGGATCACGCCGCAAACAATCGCTCACCAGGATATCGACGTCCTCATAGAGCTCAACCATCTCTTCCGAAATCGCGCTAAAGTCTGTTGCGTAAGCGATTGATTTGCCGTCCGCTTCGAACCGGTAACCGGTCGTCTCGCCAGGTCCGTGCTCCATCTGGCACCACTCTACGCCGAAACCCGCGGCCATCCGGATGGTATCGAGCGTTTCCAGCTTGGCGATGGTCGGATAACCTTCTTGCCCAGCGAACACATAGCCGAAACGTTGGCGCAGCCGCCGCGCGGTGTCCTCACCGGCAAAGCCCGGTATCGGCGCGGCTCGGCCATAACGCATCACGCGCAGGTCATCGATCCCATGGCAATGATCGGCGTGATCATGGGTCCAGAACACCGCATCAACCTTGCCAATCTTGTTCGCCAGCAATTGCGCGCGCAAATCAGTCGAAGTGTCGACCAGCACGCGCGATCCATCATTGCTCTCAACCACAATCGAAACGCGGGTGCGGCGGTTTTTCGGCTCATTCGGGTCGCAATCGCCCCAATCATCGCCAATTCGCGGGACCCCTGTCGAGGTGCCCGATCCGAGCATGATGACCTTCACAGCGCCGCCTTGCTGAACAATTGTTTGAAATTCGCGGTGGTTTGCGCCGCCAGTTCTGAGAGTTCTTGACCTCTCAGCTCCGCCATAAACTGCGCCGTGTCAGCGACAAAGGCTGGCTCGCATGGATGCCCGCGATGCGGCACCGGAGCAAGGAACGGACTGTCTGTTTCAACCAGCAAGCGGTCCGACGGCACATCCTTAACCACGGCCTGTAAGTCTTTGGCGTTCTTGAATGTTACGATGCCAGAGATCGAGATCGACAGGCCCAGATCGAGCACTTTCTGTCCAAACTCAGCCGAGGCCGTGAAGCAGTGGATTAGCGCCGGAAACGCGCCCTTCTCCATCTCGTCCGTGAGGATTTCCAGCGTGTCTTCTTCTGCATCGCGCGTGTGAATAATCACCGGCAGCTGAACCTCGCGCGCGACATCAATATGCATGCGGAACAGGCGCTTTTGCGTCTCTCTGTCGGAATGCTCGTAATAATAATCGAGGCCGGTTTCACCAATGCCAATGACATTAGGATTGTCCGTCGCCGCGAGCAATTCTGCTCGAGTTAGATCAGCGTGCTTATCTGCCTCGTGCGGGTGGATACCGACACTGGCAAACACATCTGCCTCACGATTGGCGGTGCCAACCACCTGATCCCATTCGCTTTTCTTGGTCGAAATGTTGAGAAAAGCGCCAATTCCGGCGCCGCGCGCACGCTCCAGCACGCCCTGCTGATCCTCAATCACGCCCTTATATTCAAGGTGACAATGGCTATCGACGAGCATTATTCGCCCCCTCGCCCTCTGGCAGTTCGAGCCGCGGGAAGATCGGCGTGGGCTTGCCGACTACGAAACCGCTTTCGACAAGTCCATAGAACCAGTCCCCGCCGTCTTGAAAACGAGAAAAATCGCGTTCGTTCTCAGGAATGCCAAGCTGATCGAGCAGTACTCCAGCCTTTTCAGGCACAACAGGCTGAACCGCGATTGCGAGATCGCGCAACGCCATGAAAATCGTAAGCAGAACCGCTTTCATGCGATCTGGATCGGTCTTCTTGAGCGTCCATGGTGCCTGCTCATCAATATATTGGTTGCACGCATAAACGGCCTTGATCCATTCCTCCAAACCAACAGAGAAGGCGAGTTTTTCAAAATTGAGAGGCAGATTAAGGCCGCAATGGTGCCGCACCGTTTCCAGCAGCTTCATATCAACTTCGGTTCGCTCGAAATCCTCCAGCACACCATCCATATTCTTGGCAATCATCGACAAAGTGCGCTGCGCCAGATTGCCGAAGGAATTGGCGAGTTCCGCATTGGCGCGGTTCACAATTGCCTCAGGCGAGTAGCTGCCGTCCTGGCCAAAGGCGACCTCGCGCAACAGGAAATAACGCAGCGGCTCCACACCAAAAGTCTCTGCCAATTCAATTGGATCGACGACATTCCCGGCACTCTTGCTCATCTTCTCGCCGCCGCGAGCGAGCAAGAATCCGTGGCCGAATACCCGCTTAGGCGTCGGCAGGTCCGCGCTCATCAAGAACGCAGGCCAATAGATGGTGTGGAAGCGGACGATATCTTTGCCGATCAAGTGCAGATCGGCGGGCCAGTATTTCGCATAATCGCCGGTCTTGTCCGGATAGCCGAGCCCGGTGAGATAGTTGGTGAGCGCATCAACCCAGACGTACATGACGTGATTGTCTGAACCGGGCACCTTCACACCCCAATCAAAACTGGTGCGGCTGACCGAGAGATCGCGCAGGTCGCCCTCGACAAAGGCGATCATTTCATTGCGGCGGCTCGCAGGCTCGAGAAAGCCCGGCGTGCGCAGCAGATCGAGCAGTTGGTCCTGATATTTCGACAGGCGGAAAAACCAGCTTTCCTCAACGGTCCATTCGACAGGCGTATCTTGCGGTGAAAGCTTTTCCCCGCCCTCGCCCTCTTTCAGCTCGTCTTCATCGTAATAGGCCTCGTCGCGGACCGAATACCAACCTTCGTAGCGATCGAGGTAAAGGTCGCCCTTGGCCTCCATCGCCTGCCAAATGGCTTGGCTCGCGCGGTGATGATCGTCTTCAACCGTGCGGATAAAGCGGTCATATTTCACATTCAGCGCGTCGCACATGTCTTGGAAATAGCCGGACATTTCATCCGCCAACTCGCGCGCGGTGCGGCCTTGCTCCTCGGCCTTGCGCGCCATTTTGAGGCCATGCTCGTCCGTGCCGGTTTGGAACCGCACATCGCGCCCCTGCAGGCGCTGGAAACGGGCGATCACATCGGCGGCAATCGCCTCATAGGCATGGCCAATATGCGGCCGCCCATTGGGATAGCTGATCGCGGTGGTGACGTAGAACGGATCGGTGTTTTGAGGCTCAGACATTGGGCCGTGCGCTAGCGCTAGAGGCGGAGACAAGCAAGGTTCCGATCTCCATCGCCAGCAGGCCGGCGTCATAGTTGAAGGTCGGCGCCTGGCCCGCAAGCGCAACAAGCTCTCCATGCGCATCGATCAGAGCCATGCGCTGAGCCGGATCGGCAGTGCGTGCGGCTTGTGCGGTGATGGCCTGAGCCAATTCGAGCACCGCTTGCAATCGTTCGCGGTCTGGGCGGCCGCCGATCAAGCGGGCAAGCTCTCCCCGCCCCGTAAACTGCGGGTCGCCTTCGCGCAGCAAACCGCCAATGCTAGCCGCGATCGGCGCGAGGTCTTGATTCATAAAGCGCAAAGCCGCGCCGTAAGACCCGCCGCTCGCTAGCCGCGCCGCCTCCAGTGCCGCCGGATTGGTCTCGCCCGATTGCTCGCTTAGCATCTCCTCCAGCTGACGCGCGTCCAGCACAGGAAAGCGCATGATGCGGCAGCGCGAGCGGATGGTCGGCAAAAGCCGCGATGGACGGTGTGTGACCAGCAGGAAAAACGTGCCCTGCGGCGGTTCTTCGAGGCTTTTGAGCAGAGCGTTGGAGGCTGAGGTCTCCATATCATCCGCCGGATCGACAATGATGGCGCGCCGCGAACCCAGGGTTGGCCGAGTGTTCAGACGCTTTTGCATCGCGCGGATCTGCGCCACGGAGATATTGCGCTTGGTTTGGTAGGGCTTGCCCTCTTCGCGCTTCTTCTCTTCCTTATCGTCCTTGGGCAAATGCGTGAGCGTGATGATATCGGGATGCTCGCCAGCAGGTTGCGGCACGCCGCGCTCATCAACGAGCTCGCGCGCGGCGGCCAATGCGAAATCATGTTTGCCAAGCCCGCTTTTGCCCGCGAGCAGCCAACCATGGTGCATCCGCTCGCTGGTCAAGGCATCGCGCCATTGCCGCCACGGGCCATCGTGATTGGGCCAATTCATGCGGAAGCGCTCAGCAATGGCTGAAGAGCCGCGAGAACACGGGTTTGGACTGCCTCAGGTGAGCCGCCGCCGTCGATCACTGCAATGCCGGAAGGGTCGCCCGCTGCGAGAGCGCGAAACGCGTCCGCAACGGCGCGGTGATAGTCGCGGCTGCGTCCGCCAATCGCGTCGCTGGCATCGCCGTCCCGCTCGGCCAAGCGTTCCAACATGCGCGCCTCATCTATTTCCACGAGGATGGTGAGATCCGGTCGCAGGCCGCCGCTGCCGATCTGGTGGAGTGCTTGCACCGCCTCATCGCCGACATGCCCTGCCCCGCCCTGATAGGCGCGGCTTGAATCGACAAATCGGTCGCAGATCACCCATGCGCCGCGCTCTACCGCCGGGCGGATGACGCGGGCGACATGGTCGGCGCGGGCGGCGGCGAACAACAACGCCTCGGCCTCTGCGCCCCAACCCTCCCCGGGAGGATCAAGCAGCAAATTACGGATCGCTTCCGCGCCTGGCGTACCGCCCGGTTCACGGGTTAGGACCGCCTCAATCCCGCGCGCTTCTAGCGTCCCGGCCAGCATTCGGGCCTGAGTTGATTTGCCCGCCCCTTCACCGCCTTCAAAGGCGATAAAACGGCCATTTCGAGCGCCCCCGCTCATGGCAACCACCCGGTCAGGCCATTGATCAGCCGGTCAAACACGCCAGCCTCGCCTACGTCCTCTTTTGCAAGCAATGGGACATTCGCAGGTTCCATACCCTCGACTGATATCTGCAGGCTGGCGACCTGTTCACCGGCAGCAATCGGCGCGCGCAGAGGGCCATCATAAGTGATCGCCACTGAAACCTCAGGCGATTGCCCCTTCGGCACATTCACGAACACTGGACCGTCTGTGACCAGAGCGACCCGCCGACCTGTGCCATTTTGCACCCGCGCAAATCCAACTTGCTTATCGCCGCCAACAACGCGGCGGCTGTCAAACGCAGAAAATCCCCATTCGAGATAGCTTTTGGCTAGCCGCGCCCGCGCGCTTTGGCTGCTGACCCCGCCAATCACCATCACGAGCCGCTGGCCGTCGCGTTGCGCCGTGCCGAGAAAGCCAAAGCCGGATTCGTTAGTGTAGCCGGTTTTGATCCCGTCCCCGCCCTCAAACGATCCGACCAAAGGATCGCGATTGCTTTGCGTGATGCCGTTATAAGTAAACTGACCGCGCCCGATGAAGCGCGTGTATTTCTGCGGATGCTTCGATGTCAGCGCCGCGCCCAGTGTCACCAGATCTCGCGCTGTCGTAAAGGTCTTGCCCTCATCCGGCCAGCCATTGGGCGTGCCAAAGCGGCTGTTCGTCATTCCAATCGACAGCGCCTTTTCATTCATCAGCGCCGTCCACGCGGCAACCGATCCAGCATGCCCCTCTGCCAAAACGATTGAGCCATCATTGGCCGAGACGGTCGTGATCCCGGTCAGCAATTCATCAACCCGAATGCGCGCATCGGCGGGGAGCCACATGGTCGAACCCTTGCCGTTCCACTCGCGCCAAGTCTCGGGGCGAATGGTGAAAACTTCAGCGGGCTGGAGCACGCCTTCTTCCATCAGTTCAAAAGCGAGAAAGGTCGTCATCGCCTTCGTCATGGAGGCGGGCACAAAACGGCGGTTTTCCTCGCGTGCATGCAGGACTTGCCCGCTGGTGACATCCACCAATAGTGCAATTGGCGCTTCGCTGTCGGTCGGAACCGCAGGCAAAAGCCCGCTTTGCCCAGACGCAACGCTCGGGGCGCATAGCACGGCTATAAAAGCCGCCGCGATCCGGGCTTTAGTTTGCAAATTTGAGACGCTGACACTCACCAGCTCAGCTATAACCACAGCCTTTCGCCTTGGCGAGACGCCGCGCGGTTTAGTTCACGATCTCGTCAGCCAGCAGCCCAACGCTCATCGCGTAATAATTGGAGCAATTGTACTCCAGGATCACGCGGTAATTGCTGGTGAGCAGCCATGCGGGCCGCCCCGGGCCATCGGGCTGGAACAGCGAGGCGAGCGTATCATCCGCCAGCGGGCGCTGCGGTTGAACACCAAGCTCGCGCCATTCGCGCACGGTCTTCCACTGGCTGTGGCGTTCATGGACACGCGGGCACACCGGCGCGCGCAGCTTCGTCTTATAGGCATCGACGTTGAAACCACTCGGCACGCGCGCACGCACGCCCCATGGCTGGCCAGTGCGCCAACCGGCGTCTTTGAAATAGTTCGCAATCGAGGCAAATGTATCCGCGCGGTTGGAGAAGATGTTCGCCCGGCCATCGCCGTCGCCGTCCTCGGCCAGACGCAGATAAACAGAGGGCAAGAACTGCGGATTGCCAAAGGCCCCGGCATAGCTGCCAACCAATTGCTGACGCGAATAGCCTTTATCCGCGACCTTCATCAGCGCGACCCATTCGCCAGAGAAAAGTTCGCGGCGGCGCCCCTCCCATGCGAGCGTTGCGAGGCTGCGCGACAGGTCAAAATTGCCGCGGATCCGGCCATAACTGGTCTCATGCCCGAAAATCGCGACCATGATTTGCGCTGGCACGCCATATTCGGCCTCTATCCGGCGCAGGGTTGTGCGGTTTTCGCCAAATACTCGGCGCCCATGCGGCAATGCGGGTCGGGTTCACGTGCTTTGAGATGTAGGGAGCAAGCGCGGGATAGCCGCGCCGTGTCGGGCTGCCCGGTTGTCCGCGATCAAGCCGGATCACGCGGTCGTTCGGAGTCAGATCGGTCGTCATGCGCCGGATCGTCGCCTCGCTGACACCTTCGGCCCGCGCGCGCGCTTTCAGCGTTTCCATATAGGCCCCAAACGATTGCGTCGCAGAGCTGTTCTGCTGAGCGATTGCTGGAGTGGGCGCCGAAGAGGTGCCGAGGGCCCCCATGAGAGCGGCAGCGGTGATTGCGAGTTTGTTCAAAGCCATAACCAAGTTATTCTCACAGCCAACATGAATTGCCAATTATCGAATGCGATCTAATCGACAGACTTCACGAAAAAATGTGTCAACCGGCATTTAAGGCGTGGCTTGCGAGATATTCGTAATCTTCGCGGCAGGCATCGGCGACTTTGCGATATTCCCCCTCCAGCTCTGGCAATGGGCCGGGCGCTGGACCAAAGCCGGTCGAGGCGTTGACCTTGTCATACCAATGCGCGCCCCACACGCCATCCTCAGGCAGCGGTCCCTTTTGCCATGTGAGCATGGCCTGATCCCAAGCAATCCCCAAAGCAGCGCACAGGCCCGCGAGCACCTTTGGCGGGTCACGCAAAATCGCATCGGAATCCACCACCACGGGCGCTGTCCCACTGCGATCGGCCTCGATATCGAAATATTCGCGCAGCTGCGCAAACCCCAGCATTTCCGGGCGTCTCAGCTCATTCTTGGCGCGGTAACTCGCCACCACGCGCTCTGGCGCGCGGATTAGAAATGCGTGGGTGTGATCCGGCATATCGCGAATATCCACGCCGCCAATCATGTGGTGCGGCATATGCTTCTGATACCAGACAGCCGTGCTGCCCGGTACAGGGCCAGATTGCGCCGCCAGCACGCTGTGCCAGTCGCAATCCATGTCGGCGATCGTCTCCTCCGCCATGGGATGGGGTTCACCGCTGTGCTTTAGGAACGCGCCATAAAAGGGCTCATCACTGACCGCGCAGTCGGCGCGCGCTCCAAAGCTGCGCATCATGGCGGTAGAGATATTGCGCGGCCCGCTCCACATTGCGATGCGGATTGGCGCTGTCATTGCGCGACATCCCGGTCGATCAATTCGCGGTAGTGACCTTGCAAGCGTTCAACCATCAGGCCCCTCCCCTGCGTCAGCACCCGGCCATCCACCTCGGTGGCCGGGACAACGCCAGCAAAGGTTCCGGTGACGAACGCCTCATCCGCGCCGTAGACATCGGTGAGCGAGAAGTTCTTCTCAAACACCGGGATGCCCTGCTCCCGGCATATCTGGATGACGTTGGACCGAGTGATCCCGCCGAGGCAGTAATCCCCGCTGGAGGTCCAAACCTCGCCGCCGCGAACGATGAAGAAATGCGTCGAATTGCAGGTCGCGACAAAGCCATGCGGATCGAGCATCAACGCCTCGTCCGCGCCCGCCTGCGTCGCCTGGATACAGGCGGTGATGCAATTGAGCTTTGAATGCGAATTCAGTTTCTGATCCTGAACCGCCGGGTCGCCGCGCCGCACATGCACGGTGAACAACCGAATGCCGTCCTCAATCGTGCTGGGCAGCGCCGTCTTATATTCAGGGATAATTACTATAGTGGCAGGCGAGATGACAACGCGCGGGTCTTGATAGGGCGTTGAGCGAATGCCGCGCGTCACCATCAGGCGAATGTGCACGCCTTCTTCGCCCTCCATCGCATTGCCGGTGATGGTTTCATAAAGCCGCTCTGTCAGTTCCTCTCGCGACAGGCCAATGTCCATAGCAATTGCCTTTGCCCCCTCAAACAGACGGTCAAGATGCGCTTTAAGAAACGCGACCTTGCCCTTGTGAACGCGCAGCCCCTCCCACACGCCGTCGCCCAGCATAAATCCGCTGTCGAACACGGAAACGCTGGCCTCTGCTCGCCGGACGAGCGCCCCGTTGACGTTGATCAGTATGGTGTCATTGCGCGGGTCAGCCGCGTAATCATGAGTGCCTTTTGCCATATTTGCGTTTTAGGCTGACCTTTATGGGTGACAACAGCGAATTCAGTCGCTAGCGAGCGTCCCCAGCGCGGACAGTTGGCAGAGTGGTCGAATGCACCGGTCTTGAAAACCGGCAAGGGTGCAAGCCCTTCCAGGGTTCGAATCCCTGACTGTCCGCCACTAAAAGGCTCCACATTTGTGGGGCCTTTTTGCGTTTAGAGGCTGGCCCTAAAAATGCAGCGCGCGGCCATAGGCGTCTAGCACGCTCTCATGCATCATTTCTGACAGTGTCGGATGCGGGAAGACCGTTTGCATCAGCTCTTGCTCGGTCGTCTCCAAGGTCTTGCCCACGGTGTAGCCTTGGATCAGCTCGGTCACTTCCGCGCCGATCATATGCGCGCCCAGCAGCTCACCGGTGCCCGCATCGAACACTGTTTTAATGAAGCCTTCCGCTTCGCCCAGCGCGATTGCTTTGCCGTTGCCGATGAAAGGGAAGTTGCCGACACGAACCTTATGCCCTGCCTCCTTCGCCGCCGCCTCGGTCATGCCGACACTGGCGATTTGCGGGTGGCAATAGGTGCAGCCTGGAATGTTGCTGCGATCAAGCGGGTGCGGGTGCACATCCTTATTGCCCAGCTCCTGAGCAATCGCCTCGGCGCAGCTCACGCCCTCGTGGCTGGCCTTATGCGCAAGCCATGGGCCAGGGGTGCAATCGCCAATCGCCCAAAGGCCTTTAGTTTTGGTGCGGCCAAACGGATCGATTTGAATAAAGCCGCGGTCCATTTCCGCCAGCTTCTCCAGACCGATATTCTCAGTGTTGGGCTGAATTCCGATGGCGGTGATCACATGGCTGAATTCTGTGGTCGATGCTTTACCAGCCTTGTCCTTGATCGTCGCGGTGACGCCTTTTGCGCCGACTTTCAGCTCATCGACCCCGGCGCCGGTCATCACTTTGATGCCTTGCTTGGTCAGCGATTTTTCGAGGAAAGTGGAGACGTCGGCATCCTCAACTGGCACGATCCGGTCGAGCATTTCGACCACGGTCACATCCGCACCCATATCGTTAAAGAAGCTCGCAAATTCGATCCCGATCGCACCCGAACCGATTACCAACAGCTTGCTCGGCATTTCCGACGGAGTCATCGCGTGGCGATAGGTCCACACGCGCTTCCCATCAGCGGGCGCAAACGGCAGGTCGCGCGCCCGCGCGCCAGTGGCGACAATCACATGCTTGGCAGAGAGTTTCTCCTCGCCCTTATCGCCCTTCACAGTGAGGCTGGTCGGTCCGGTCAGCTTGCCCTCGCCCATATGGACGGTGATCTTGTTCTTTTTCATCAGGTGGCCGATGCCCTGATTAAGCTGCTTTGCGACGCCGCGGCTGCGCTTCACCACAGCCTCCAAATCGGCCTCAATCCCTTGCGCCTTCAGGCCGTAATCGCCCGCATTTTGCATATAGTGGAATATCTCGGCCGAGCGCAGCAGCGCCTTGGTCGGGATGCAGCCCCAATTGAGGCAGATACCGCCGAGGTTCTCACGCTCAACAATCGCCGTTTTGAGACCCAGCTGCGCACAGCGGATCGCCGCAACATAGCCGCCGGGGCCAGAGCCAAGAACTATTACATCGTAGGAATTGTCAGCCATTTTGGGTTTCCTTGGGGAGAAAATTTTGTTCCATCAAGTTGGTCGCGGCTTGCGCAACTGCCAATCGTTCTAAGCCTTCACTTGGATCAACTTTACCGAGCCCGACGCTTGCCAATTCAGCAGGCGCTGAAGAAAAGAGAAGAAGGCCAGACAGCATCATGACAATGGTCCTCTGGAATTCACGTTCAGGCCCTCAGGCATTTGCAGCCTCACGCTCCGGCTTTAGAATCCAGAACCAACCAAGTGTGGCGAAAACCAGCGCTGCGATCAGAGATGGCACGCCAAACATCAGCGCCAAGAACCCATCACCAAACACGAGGCAGACGAGGATCATCATCACCCCAGCGAGCGATGCAATAGTGAACAAAGTCAACGGCGATTGCATGAGATGCCGCCGCGCAAGGAAGTAAGTGAGGAGCGACACCGGCAGGCCAACACAATAGCTGCCGAGCAAGGCAATGGTGCTCCCTTGACGAACCGGCGAGGCAGGATTGAGATCAAGGCTATTCCCGTTAGAAATCAGGTAGGCGATGGGAAAGAGCCAAGCGGCAAGAGCGGCCATGAACGCTATTATGATCGCCTTGCCCAAAACGGCAATTGTCACACCACCAGCCCCATTGGATTTTCGATCAGGCTTTGGAATTGAGCGAGCAATTTCGCCCCGTCCACGCCGTCAATTGCGCGGTGATCGAAGCTGCCCGTCACAGTCATCACGGTGGCAATACCAAGCGCGCCGTCAACAACCGCAGGTCGCTGTTCGCCCGCGCCGACGGCCAAGATCATCCCCTGCGGCGGATTGATCACGGCATCAAAGTGCTTTGTACCGAACATCCCGAGGTTGGAGAGCGAGGCTGTGCCGCCTTGATATTCATGCGGCATCAGCTTGCCATCGCGCGCCTTGCCAGCGAGCTCCTTCATCTCGGTTGAGATTTCCGCGAGCCCCTTGCGTCCGGCATCGCGGATCACTGGCGTGATCAGGCCAGAAGGCGCAGCCACCGCGACGGAGATATCCTGGCGGCTGTATTCATGCATGACATCGCCTTGGAAGCTGACATTGCATTGCGGCTCGCGTTGCAGCGAGCGTGCCAGCGCTTTGATAATCAGGTCGTTTACAGAGAGTTTCACTCCGTCTGCTTCAAGCGATGCGTTGAGTTCCTTGCGCAGTTTCAGCAGCGCATCGAGCTGAACATCGACGGTTAAATAGATATGCGGGATTTGCTGCTTCGCCTCGGTCAGGCGGCGAGCAATAACCTTGCGAACATTGTTGAGCTTCGCCTCAGTATAAGGAGCGCCGCCATCATCGGGCGACATAGATGGCGTGGGCGCAGCCGCAGGCTGAGCCGCAGGTGCAGCCACGCTTGCAGCGGGCGCGCTGGCGCTGGAGCCCTCAACATCCGCCTTCACGATACGGCCATTCGGACCAGAGCCGGTAACTTGCGAGAGGTCGACACCCTTTTGCGCGGCAATGCGCTTCGCCAGAGGAGAGGCGACAATCCGCCCTTCCGATGATGCAGGCGCAGGTTTTGCTGCGGGCGCAGGAGCGGGAGAGGCCGCTGGTGCAGCAGTCGCTTCAGCCGCTGGCTCTGGCTCTGCCGGGGCGCTTGGCGCAGGCGCGGCGCCTGGTGCGCTCACATCGCCAATATCTTCGCCTTCTTCCGCCAGCATTGCGATAACCGTGCCGACCGCAACGTTTTCGCTGCCTTCCTCGACCAAAATCGCCGCGATGATGCCTTCGTCGACCGCTTCGAATTCCATCGTCGCTTTGTCGGTCTCGATCTCGGCCATGATCTCGCCGGAGTTCACAGTATCGCCAACCTTCACCAACCATTTGGCAAGCGTCCCCTCCTCCATTGTTGGAGAGAGAGCGGGCATCTTGATTTCTACGGCCATGGAGCGGTCAAATCCTCGTCGCTGGTGTTGTTTTGCCCGTGTGACGAATTCAGCCGCTTCGGGCAAGGCCTTGCATACGAAACCATTTGAAAGGATAGCTACCCAAAGGGGAGCGAAGAATATGCGTACATTCCTGGTTGTGATGGACGAAAGCCAAGAAGCGCGGGCCGCATTGCGGTATGCCGCGCGGCGCGCCGTCGCGGTGAAAGGCGCGGTGCACATCCTGGCGGTGGTCGCTCAGCAAAACGTGAGTGCGTTTGGCGCGGTTCAGGATACCATTGAGCAAGAGGCGCATGATCGGGCAGAAATGCTGGCCAATGGGATCGGCGGAAATCTGCTGGCGGAAAGCGGGATTATGCCGACAATCTCGGTGAAGGTCGGCAACAACCAGTCAATTGTCAGCGACTTTTTGAAGAACCACAATGAGGTCGCCGCATTGGTGCTGGGCGCGGCGAGCGGCAATCCCGGCCCATTGGTTACGCACTTTTCAGCGCATGCGGGAGAGCTGCCCTGCCCGGTCTATATCATCCCGAATGATTACGACGAAACAAGCAGCGACCACGAAGTGTAATTGCGATTTAGCCAGGGTTTACCGGGCCTATTTTCGCCGTCCCTGATGGCGGATATTGCCAGGGCGGCCGCGTTTACCAGCGGCATATTTCCCCTTTTTCGGCGGACCCTTTTTGTAACTCGGCTTGCCCCGGCGCGGCGGCGGTCGGTTCCCGCGCGGCTCGATCGCTTGGCCATCGGCATCGACCGGCACAAATTTGAGCGCACCGGTGAGCGCATTCGCCTCCGCCAATTGCAGCGTGAGCTTGTCGCCGGGTGAATAGCTGGTGCCGCTGTCCTCTCCCACCAAGGATTGCGCTGCTTCTTCATAGCGGAAGTGCTCTGCGCCCAATGTGGAAACCGGCACGAGGCCATCACCGCCAAGGCCGACGATGGTGGCAAAGAAACCAAAGCCCTGAACGCCAGTGATGCGCGTTTCAAAATTCTCACCAACTCTGCCCGATAGCCATGCGGCGACATAGCGATCGATTGTATCGCGTTCTGCCTCCATCGCCCGGCGCTCTGTCTGGCTGATCGCATCGGTAATCTGTTGCAGATTGTCGCGGTCACGCTCTGACAGCCCGCTTTTCTCTGGCAGAGACACCTTCGGCTTTGGCTGCTCCAGCTTATACGCATCCACCAACGCGCGGTGCACGAGAAGATCAGCGTAGCGGCGAATGGGCGATGTGAAATGCGCATAAGAACCGAGCGCCAGGCCAAAGTGCCCCGAATTGGCCGGGCCATAATAGGCCTGCATCTGAGTGCGCAGGACGGCTTCCATCACCTGCGCTTTTTCATCCTCGTCGCTCACATCTTTGAGCATCCGGTTGAACAGGCTCGGCGTGATCACCTGACCCAGCGCGAGCTTTTGCCCGAACGTTTCCAGATAATCGCGCAGCGCAATCAGCTTCTCTCGGCTTGGTGTCTCATGCACGCGGTAGACCACGGGTGAGCTCTTGGCCTCGAGCGCCTGTGCCGCTGCAACATTGGCCGCAATCATAAAGTCTTCCACCACGCGGTGGGCATCGAGCCGCTCGCGCACGGCAATCTCTGCGATCTGACCTTGCTCATTGAGCACAACTCGTCGTTCCGGCAGGTCCAGATCGAGCGGATCACGCGCAGCGCGGGCAGCCGCCAGAACCTTCCACGCGGCCCATAGATTGCCAAGAAATTCCGGCGTGTTGTCACCGTCCACCGCCGCCTGTGCATCTTCGTAAGCGATATTGTGATGAATGCGGACAATCGCCCGGGTAAAGCGGTGGCTGGTGATCTTGCCCTTGGAATTGATCCGCAGGTGACATGCCATCGCCGCGCGATCTTCGCCTTCGCGCAAAGAGCACACATCGGCGCTCAGTATCTCTGGCAGCATCGGTACGACACGGTCAGGGAAATAGACCGAATTGCCGCGCTTTCGCGCTTCCTTATCGAGCGCGCCGCCGGGACGGACATAGTAGGATACGTCAGCAATCGCGACGAGCGCTTTGAAGCCGCCCTCGCCATCAGGCTCTGCCCAGATCGCATCATCGTGATCGCGCGCATCGGCGGGATCGATTGCGACGATGGGCAAATCACGCAAGTCCTCGCGCTTTTCCTCGGACAATGTCAGCTCGGTCGCGGCCTGCGCCTCGGCCGAGGTCTCTTCGGGGAAGGTTTGCGGGATGCCATGCTTGGCAATCGCAATCAGGCTGAAGCTTTTGGGAGCCAGCGGATCGCCGATCACCTCGACAACTTTGACGCCAGCCCGTTCAGATCGGCCCACCCGCTCACACAGCACCAGCTGCCCCTCTTCCGCTTCGCCCACATCGGCGATGGGAGAGGAATTGCGGATGCGTTTATCGACCGGCGCCAACCATGCCTTGCCGCGTCCATCGAGCTCAACTACGCCGAGCAGACCTTCGCTGCGCGCGGGCAATTTCTTCATCGGATGGGCGATCCACCCACCATCGGTTTCTTCGGTGCGGGACAGCACCCGGTCGCCGCGTTTGAGCGCCGGCATGCCTTTCGCGCCGCGCCCACCTTTCAGCTCTTTGACCGTCAAACGCGGCGGCTTATCCGGCGCGTCGGAATCCCAATTCTCCGGGACCGCAATCGCTTCGCCGTCTTCGATATCGACGACCTTCAGAACGGTCACTTTCGGAACGCCGCCCATTCGGTGATAGGCGGTCGTTTTCCCGTCGATCAGGCCTTCTTCGGCCATGTCCTTGAGCAACCGCTTGAGCGCGATCTTCTCCTGCCCTTTCAGGCCAAACGCCTTTGCGATCTCACGCTTCCCCGTGGGGCCGTGAGCAGTCTGAATGAACTCCAGCACCTGCTTCGCACTCGGCATGCCCGCGGGGCGTTTCATTTGTCTTTTGGCCATGAGAATTCCGTTCGCGCTGAGCCTGTCGACGTACAAACACTTGACTGGGCTCGCCCTTCGACAAGCTCAGGACGAGCGGTCTCTAATCGTTATCGGCAGCTTTCGCCACCGGCGCGAATGCTCCGCCGGGGACCGCGCTGGAAACGGGTGAGCAATAGCTGCCTGAGCAAGCGGCCACACCCAGCAGCCAGTCGTCACCGCGCAGGGGAACCGCCAGCTCAATTTTGGAGGTATCGGTTGCCGGGATAGCGCTTTGGATATCCTCACCCTTGGTTCCATTAGGCAAGACACCGCGCCAATAGGATTCGTCGGTGCGGCGCGCCTTGATGACATAGCGATCCGCCCCTGGAACCGCGTCCCATTCAAGCGCCGTATCCACCCGCACAGCCGCATCGGCGGTGACCGCTGGCGGCATGGGCGCCTTTGCCAGACGGTGAAGCGCGCGGACGTTAAATTGTGAAGAGCGGGTCAGATAATCAAAGTCGATCTCGTCCACCGTATCGCCATATTTGATGCCGTTCTCGGTGCGGAGGTCCTGATGCTGGTGTTCATAGTCCTCGACGGATACCGCGATACGGATCGCTGGATAGCCCTTGTCGAGGAATGGTATCTGATCCCCGCCCCGGCCCATGCGGTCGGTCCGCCAGATCTGCCGCACTTGCATGCCGTCAGGATTGGCCTGAGCCAGATCACCAAGCCAGCGGGCGAGATTGCGACCCGGCATGTCGTTCTCACCGCCAAAGCGGCGCTGTCTTGCGCGCAGCTGCTCAGTGGAATCGGCGCGTGGCCCTTCGGAGAAGACGCGCACATGCTTTGCGTCGCACACGCCGTCCGACCCGCAGGAATTGCCGATCATATCGTTGTTCAGCACGGCCTTCACGGTCATGCCCTGCTCCTCCACCCAATCGGCCAGGATGCGCGCGCCATAAAGGCCCTGCTCCTCACCGGTCAGCAGCGCGTAAATGATGGTGGAGGGATATTGCTGCTTCGACAGAATACGGGACGCCTCAAGGATCATCACGCTGCCTGATCCATCATCATTCGCGCCCGGCGCGTCGTCGGTCCCATTAAGCGGATCGGTGACCCGGCTGTCATAGTGCCCCTGCACGATGATCACTTCATTGGGACGCTCGGTCCCGCGCTGGATCGCGACCGCATTGCGCACCAAGGTTGGCTGAGGAATGCGCCGTCCATCGGGCTCGACCACACGCTCGACCGATTGAACTTCCAGGCAGTCATCGCAGCCCGTCCCGATCTGGCGAAACTCATCCAGCGCCCAATTGACCGCCGCGCCAATACCGCGCTTCGGATCAGTTTGTGACGACAAGGTATGCCGCGTGCCGAACGAGACGATCTTGTCCATATCCGCGCGCAGGCGCTCTTCGGAAACCTGAGCCGCAAGACTGTCGTCAGTCGCGGCAGGAACATGGTCATCAGCGGCCAGCGGCGCAGCAACTAGCGAGGCGAGAATGGCGAGTTTTTTGATCATGCCGCGATGTTTGCCGCGACATGCGAGTGCGTGCAAGCTCTAGTAAGCGCGCGCCACCAGAATTCGCTCCACGGCAGGTTCGCCGGTGAAGATACAGGTGCCGTCTGCCGCATCGCTGCCGCGCGGGACATTGCGGAAAGTGAGCTTGTGCTCTTTCAAGCGCTCAACCACCTTTTCCAAGGCGTCGCCGCTTGGCTTTGACCACTGAACCTCGACCCAGCCCGGATATTTGCCCCCACTGGCAAAGTGGCTGGCGACATCAGCCCAATCGCTGATCCCGCGGGTGATATTCGCATCACGCCGCTCGCGCGCCTCATTAAAGAGGTTCGCTTGAATGTCTTCCAGCATCGCCCCAATTTCGCCCGCAACATCATCGCGTTTCGGCGCAGCAAAGGCGACTTTGCCGTTCTCTGGGTTCCACATCTTATCGCGGCGCAGCAGGCTGACGACGCCCGCCTCCATATCGCGCCCGCCAACCTCGATGATAACCGGCGCGCCCTTGCGCACCCAATCCCAACGCTTGGCGGTTGCTTTGCCCGGCGCGGTGTCGAGCCAGATGCGGGTCTTTTCGCCCAGTGCGGTTTGCGCAGTCAGCTGGCCATAGAGCTCGCGGCAATATTCGAGCAGCGCCTCATCCTCTGGCTTGTCGCGCAGCATGGGCAGGATGATGACTTGGTGCGGTGCAATCGCGGGCGGCACACGCAGGCCATCGTCATCACCGTGGGTCATGATAACGCCGCCGACCATGCGGGTCGAAACGCCCCAGCTGGTCGTGTGGCAATATTGCTGAGCGCCCTCGCGATCCTGAAACTGGATGTTCGCCGCCTCGGCAAAATTGGTGCCGAGATAATGCGATGTGCCCGCTTGCAGCGCCTTGCCGTCCTGCATCATCGCCTCGATCGACCACGTCTCGACCGCTCCCGGGAAACGCTCATTCTCTGGCTTCTCGCCAGCGATCACCGGCATGGCCAAATCTTCTTCAGCGCAGGCGCGGTACATTTCGAGCGCGCGGTGCGTTTCTTCTTGGGCTTGATCCTGGTTCTCGTGCGCAGTGTGCCCCTCCTGCCATAGGAACTCACTGGTGCGCAGGAACATCCGCGTGCGCATTTCCCAGCGCACAACATTGGCCCATTGGTTGGTCAGCAGCGGCAGGTTGCGCCAGCTCTGGATCCAGCGCGCCATCGCATCGCCAAAGATGGTTTCCGAGGTTGGCCGAACGACCAGAGGCTCCTCCAACTTTGCCTCCGGGTCGGGCACCAATCCGCCCTCACCATCGGCGATCAAGCGGTGGTGGGTGACGACCGCCATTTCCTTTGCAAAGCCGTCAACATGCTCCGCCTCACGCTCAAAATTCTTAAGCGGGATAAACAGCGGAAAGTAGCAATTTTGCACGCCAGCGGCTTTGATCCGATCATCGAGCAGGCGCTGAATACGCTCCCAAATGCCGTAACCCCATGGCTTGATCACCATGCACCCACGCACGCCGGATTCTTCGGCCAGATCAGCCTCGGCGATCACGGTTTGATACCATTTGGCGAAGTCGTCTTCGCGCTTCACATTCAGAGCGTGGCGGATGTTAGACACAGCGGGTCTCTCTCAAAATCATAGAGCGGGTGTTGGGTTGATCGATCGGTAGCGCTAGGCCTGCCGCTCGCAATTCGCAAATGGTGGCTGGGCTATTTGCTCAGCTCATCAAGCTTCTTTTGCATCTCGGCCATTTGCTCGCGCAGCGCGTCGATCTCACCATTGGAGCTAGCACCAGCAGCGGCTTTCGGCGCAGCAGATTTGCGCTTATTCGCAACACCCGGGATGAGGACATCCGCCGCAGCGCGCATCATCGCCATATTGGTTTCGTGGATCGCCGAGATCGGATTGTTCGACATGCCTTTTTCAAAGGCTTCGCGAATCTTCGTTTGGTTATCGCGGAAATTGGCCATGCTCGCCTCGAGGTAAGACGGCACCATCGCCTGCATGGAATTGCCGTACATGCCGATCAATTGCCGCAGGAAACCCACGGGCAGCATTTGCTCGCCATTGGCTTCTTCATCCATAATGATCTGGGTCAGGATCGAATGCGTGATGTCATCGCCCGACTTTGCATCAAGTACCTGAAATTCAACATTCTCACGCACCATCTCAGCCAGATCATCAAGCGTGATGTAGCTTGAAGAGCTGGTGTTGTAGAGCCGCCGGTTGGCGTATTTCTTGATGATGATCGCATCGCCTGCCTCGCCAGTTTTGCGCGAGCCTGACTTTGCGGCTTTTGACTTGCCTGCCATTATTTGGATCCCATGAATTTTTGCGTTGCAGCGCGCTTAGCATCTGCACAATGTGCAGCGCAACATGAACGTTTTCTAGGATCCGAAACGCTGTCCCAGAATGGTCAGCAATTCATATTGCGATAAGCCGCTTTGCTGCGCAGCATTTTGCAATTCATAGGGCACAGATAGCCAATCGCCTTCGCGCAGGCTTGGCGCTGCACTGAGGTCGACCACCACCATATCCATGGAGACCTTGCCGAGCAGCGGCAGCGGCGTCTCAGCGTGCAGCAAATGTGCGCCGCTGCGCCCATCCACATTGCCCCAACTGCGCAGGAACCCATCGGCATAGCCCAGTGAAACAGTGCCAACCCGCATATCTCGCGGCGCAGTGAATTCGCCGTTATAGCCAACCGCATCGCCAGCTTTTAGGTCGCGCGTCTGGATGATGGCGGCCTCTGGAAAGGCGACTTGTTTGATGACGCCCGCAAGTTCTTCCCGCGCGATGCCGCCGTACAGAGCAAGGCCTGGCCGCGTGAGGTCAAAGGCGTACTCGCTGCCCAAAGCGATCCCGGCGCTGTTGGCCAGGCTAAGGGAATTCCAATCGACATGCGCCTGAACCTCACGAAAGCGCGCCAATTGCTGCGCATTCATTTCGCTGTCTTCATCAGCGCAGGCAAGGTGCGACATCAGCACATCAACGTCGAGTGCCTTAATAGCGTCATCGCCAACCTCAGAAGGCGCGATGCCAAGTCGGTTGATCCCGGTATCGACCATCAAATGACAACGACCGCCCCCTACATCATTCCAGCGGCGCGCCTGCTCCAGCGAGTTGATGACAGGCACCGCTCCGCTGGCCTTGGCATAGGCGGCATCTTGCGGCGTCATCGGACCATGCAGCACAGCAATATCGCCCGCGTGAACATGTTGCGCCGCCGCTTCGACCTCGCTCCAATGCGCGACGAAGAACTCCTCCGCCCCGGCATCACGAAGCGTTGGAAGGCAGCGCTCCACGCCCAAGCCATAGCAATTGGCTTTGACCGCAGCGCCCGCAGAGGCGTCACCTGACATACCATCAAGCGCGCGCCAATTGCTGGTCAGTGCCGCATGATCAATCCTCAGGCGAAGACTTGGTTGCGGGATATCAACCGACATCGTCGGAGAAGTCACGCGGCGGCCCAGACGGCAGGCCCCACCAGGCGACGACGAGCCCAAAGGCGACAACGATCCAGGTGTACCAAAGCCCGGAATAGATGTTGCCCGTGCTCGCGACGATCACCCCAGCGATCAGCGGCAGGAACCCTCCAAGATAACCGGCCCCAATGTGATAGGGGATCGACATCGAGCTGTAGCGGATGCGCGGCGGGAACATCTCTGAGAGCAGCGCCGCAACCGAGCCATAGGTCAGCGCGGACAGAACTCCGAGAGCCAGCAGCGCAGCGATGATGCCCACGATGTTGATCAGTGGCGGAACTTGACGCGAGAAATCGAACCCTGATTTGGTCAGTGCCTCTTGCAAGCCTGCTGTCCGCGCAGTCGCGCCCTCTTCGGTTTCTTCGAGCCATTCCGGCGCAATGGCAACCGGTTCGCCGCCCACTGTAACGCCCAGATCGCCGCCCGGCTGAAGCGTGTAGGATACACCGCTGCCGGTCAGGCTACTCAAGATTTTGCCGCAAGGCGTCTGTTCGCGGTCAAACAATTCGGCGAATGGATCGGTGACGCATTGATCGCCGCTGACAACAACCGGCGTGCGCTCCGCTGCCTCGGCTAGGCCCGGGTTGGCCAGGCTGCCCATGAACCAGAAGATCGGGAACAGCGTCGCGAGCGTCGCCAAAGCGCCAATGATGATCGGCATCTTACGTCCGACCGTATCCGACCATTTGCCAACGATCAGATACAGCCCGAGCGACAGCATACCCGCGATCAGCAGGATGACTTCAACCGTCCCCTCATCAAGCCGCATATTACCCTTCAGGAAGGATAGGCTTGAGAAGAATGCGGTGTACCAAATGGTCGTCAGAATGCCGCTGACACCGAATAGAGCGACAAAGATGCGCTTCTTATTGCCGGGATAGGTGAAGCTTTCAATGAACGGATTGCCCGAGGTTTCACCCGATTCCTTCATGGCTTGGAACACGGGGCTTTCAGACAGTTTGAGACGCATCCACAGCGAGATCCCTAGCAGGATGATCGACAGCAGGAATGGCACGCGCCAGCCCCAATCGGCGAAGGCTTCCTCAGGGATGATCCAGCGGCACAGCAAGACAACGATGATGGAAAGCACAAAGCCGCCCGCCACACTCGCCTGAATGAAACTGGTGTAGAATCCGCGTTTTTCAGGCGGCGCATGTTCAGCGACATAAATCGCCGCGCCGCCATATTCGCCGCCCAAGGCCAGGCCCTGGAGCACCCGCAGGAATATGACGATAATGGGGGCAATGATCACATACCCCTCACCATAGTTTTCTTTGAGCGTGTCGACCGTGGGAATCAGCCCGACGCTGCGGCGGTCGCAATGCCCATCAGAGTGACAGTCACGAGGAAGGTGTATTTGCGCCCCAGCCTATCGCCGAGAAAGCCGAACAGAATTGCGCCAATCGGGCGAAACGCAAAGCCGAGCGCGAAGGTGGACCACACCAGAAGCAGCGCCAGCGTCGGGTCATTCACGTCGTAAAACGCATCCTTCAGGATGTAAGCAAGCGTGCCGTAGATGAAGAAATCGTACCATTCAAAGATGGTCCCGGCGCTGCTCGCACCGATCACCAGTTTGATTTCTTTTTCGCTTGGCTCGCGCTGCTTTAGCGCTTCTGCATCGACCATAAGCCCCGTGATCCTCTTCTGACTGGCCAGTTTCCCTTGGCCTTAGCGGGTAGCACTAGCTGCTCGTTTACCGAGAGGAAAGCGCGTTACTCGCAGCCTTCCACACGAGCATCAATGCGCCGTGGCGCGCGGGATGCTCCAACGCTGGTGCCAAAGCATCAAAGCCCGGCCAAATTGGTAGGTTGCCCTCGCCGCTCAGCCATTGCTCTATTTCACGCGTCTTGGTGATTATATCGGCTGCGCTGCGCCCTTGGACATCTGCGGCCATGATCGCGGCAGAGGCCTGTCCGATCGCGCAGGCCGTCACTTGCATGCCGATGCGCTCAACCGATCCGTCTTCGCGGCAATCGACCGCAAGCTCAATTGAACTGCCACACGTGCGAGAGCGTGCTTCGCCGGGGAATTGCGACGCATTGCTGAGCGGATAATTGGCAAGCCCCGCGGCGAGACCAAGCAATTGCGGCGAGTAAAGCTTGGTCGCTTTTACGCCTGCCACGAGCGATCCGTCATTCGATCAGGCTGGCTTCGTCGGCAGGCTCTTCTTCGTCGGAGAGCTTTGCGCGACGTTCCGCGATGGCGGACACCAATTGGCGGGAGAACGCATCAGCCGCCGGATAGGTGCGCGCGGTCGTGATCCATGTCGGACGACCTTTGAAGCCCCAAACCGTATCAAAGCCGAGCGCCAGGACAGAGAACGCAAACACCACTATAAGCGCGCCTTTAACCGCGCCAAAGCCAAAACCAAGCACACGGTCAATCGGGCCAAGGATGGAATTGCGCGAAGCCTCCCCCACATTGTTCGCGATCACTTTCATCGCCGCATATGGAATGAGGAGCAGGAGCGCGAAAGCGAGGATCGGCGTTCCCGGGTCTGCGTCGATAAAATCACGCAGGCCTTCGGTCAGCGGCGAATGCAAATAGTAGATCGCAAAGGCCGACAGCATCCACGCCGCCAGAGACAGGACCTCTTGCACGAGGCCCCGCATGAAACCACCAATCGCAGCGACCCCCACGATTATCAGCACAATTATGTCAAATATAGCCATTACAGGCTTGGGTTATTCCGTCCCAATCACTTGGTCAACGAGGTTCGAAAGTTGTCCCAAACCGTGATAATTGAGCTTGGACGACCCGAGCTTTTTATCAGATGGGCCATAGCCTCTCGCAAACCCCAGCTTCACCGCCTCTCTAAGACGCAGATCTCCATGAGAAACCGGGCGAATTTCACCAGCAAGCGAAACCTCGCCAAACCAAACGGCTTTATCCGGCAGCGGCTTATCGGCAAGCGCAGACATCAAAGCCGCTGCGACCGCCAGATCAGCGGCGGGATCAGCCAGTCGGTATCCGCCAGCGATATTGAGATAGACCTCAGCAGAGGAGAAATTGAGGCCGCAGCGCGATTCGAGCACGGCCAGCAGCATCGCCAGCCTACCGCTGTCCCAGCCAACCACTGCGCGGCGCGGCGTGGCGCCCGATTGCAACCTAACGATCAATGCCTGTATCTCGACTAAAACGGGCCTTGTTCCTTCAAGAGCGGGAAAGACTGCGCTGCCTGCCAGTGGATGGTCCCGCCCAGACAGGAATAGCATGGAAGGGTTGGTCACCTCTTCCAGCCCTTCATTCGCCATTGCGAACACGCCAATCTCATCGACCGCGCCGAACCGGTTCTTAAGCGCGCGCAGGATCCGATATTGATGGCTGCGCTCGCCCTCAAAGCTCATAACCACGTCGACCATATGCTCCAGCACGCGCGGGCCAGCGATATTGCCGTCTTTGGTGACATGCCCGACCAGCACCAACGCGGTGCCGTTTTCCTTGGCGTAGCGGATCAGTTCGAGCGCGCAGCCGCGCACCTGGCTGACGGTTCCCGGCGCGCCTTCGATCGTGTCGGAATGCATGGTCTGAATCGAGATCGATCACCAGCAGAGCGGGCGGATCACCAGCACCGAGGGTGGTCAGAATATCGCGCACCGAGGTTTCTGACGCGAGCCGGATCGGCGCATCGGCAATTCCTAAGCGCGCAGCACGAAGGCGCACTTGCCCCGCGGCTTCTTCCCCGCTGACATAAACCACATCACCATTTGAGCGCGCGATTGTCGCCGCCGTTTGGATCAGCAGGGTGGATTTGCCGATCCCCGGATCACCGCTCATCAGCACAGCCGAACCCGGCACCAGGCCGCCGCCCAGCGCGCGGTCAAACTCCGCGAGACCAGTCGGCCGCCGCTGAGGCAATTGCGCAGGGCCATCAAGCGGCACGAACTCCAGCGCCCGCCCTCCGCGCGACAGATCATGCTTCTGAGAGAACACCGTCGCTGGTGCATCCTCTGTCATCGTGTTCCATTCAGAACAGTCAGGACATTGCCCCTGCCAGCGGTGCGAAACAGAGCCGCATGAACCGCATACATATCGCCGTTTGGTCTTTGCCATTCGGATTTCGTAGACGGAACATTTGCGGAACGCAATTGCCATTCCCGACTTTCCACGTCATCACGATTCTCATGCGGCAAAAAGAACTTCGTCTCGCTCTGGTTTGCTACGGCGGTGTCAGCCTTGCGGTGTATATGCACGGGGTCACCAAAGAGATTTGGCATCTGGCCCGCGCAAGCCGGGCGTTTCATGCCAATCGCGAGGCGCCGTGCAGCGGGGTCGCCCAAGTCTATTGCGACCTGCTGCGCGAAATTGAGCGCGATTACTCACTTCGCCTGCGCGTTATGCCGGACATTCTCACCGGGGCGAGCGCTGGAGGGATCAACGCCGTGTTCCTTGCGCAGGCCATCCATTCTGGCCATTCGCTCGAGCCGCTCACAGACCTGTGGCTGGAAACCGCCGATGTCGAAGAGCTGACCGATCCCAAGGCGCAGCCGATGTGGCGCTATGCAAAGATCTGGGCTCAGCCGATTGCGGAATGGGTGCTCAGCCGTCCCGGCAATGCGGTTAGCGAAAGCGTGTCGCCAGAGACACGCTCCGAGGTACGGCAAAAGGTTTCCCGCCTGGTCCGTGGCCGCTGGTTCAGCCCCCGTTTTCTGGCGATAAGTTCTCCAGCTTGCTGTTTGAAGCGCTCGAAGGAATGCGCGCGGGCGAGCGCGGCGATCCTTTGCTGCCGCCTGGTCACCCAATTGATCTGTTTGTCACCACCACTGACTTTCGCGGCCATGTGGAAATGCTGCGCCTTAACAGTCCGCCGATCGTTGAAGAAACCGAGCATCGCACGCCGATCAGCCTGCGCGCGAGCACACCTGCGCAGAGCAGCGAAGGGCTGACCAATCCGCTGGAGCTGGTGCTCGCGGCGCGGGCGACGGCCAGTTTCCCGGGAGCCTTCCCACCGCTGCAACTGGCGGAAATTGACCGTTTGGCGGAGCGCAAAGGAGTGGATTGGACGTCGCGCGCGAGTTTTCTCAACCGGATCATGCCTGTCCATATGCGCGACGGGACGCAGGATGGCGTGTCGCTGATCGACGGGTCCGTTCTGGTGAATGCGCCATTTGGCGGGGCGATCAAGGCGCTGCATGGTCGCCCTGCCCAGCGCGAGGTTGATCGCCGGTTTGTCTATATTGATCCGCGCCCCGACCGCGCCGGTTCGGTCAACGAAAACCACGATACGCCCATCGGCTTCTTCGGTGCGATCTTCGGTTCGTTATCGACCATCCCGCGCGAGCAACCCATCCGCGACAATCTGGAACGGATCGAGCAGCAATCCCGCGATGCCGAGCGGCTGAGCCGGATCGTCCTAGGCCTGAGACCTGAGATCGACCGGGCGGTTGAGAAGCTGTTCGGGATGACGTTCTTCCTCGACAGCCCAAGCCCAAAGCGACTGCACAATTGGCGAGCCAAAGCGCAGCAGGCGGCGGCTGAGCGCTCCGGCTATGCGTTTCAAGCCTATGCGCAAACCAAGTTCAGCGGCATCATCGATCGTCTGGCAGAGCTAGCTCTCGAAGCAGCGCCCGAGCTGTCGCTCGCCGACAGCATGCCGATTGCCGCCGCTATGCGCCGCGAGTTGGAGCGCCGGGGCCTGAGTGAATTATCCGACGGCAGCGGCGGCGCCAGCGAGGCAGCGATCCAGTTTTTCAGGGCGCATGACATCGGTTTCCGCATTCGCCGTTTGCGCCTGCTCGCGCGTAGGCTGGCGCGAGATTGGGAAACCGATCCGGAGATACCGGACGATGCGCTCGATATTGCGAGGGAGAAAATCTACGACATTCTCGCGCTCTATTTCTCAGCCGATGACATCTCTGGTTTGAGCGAGGAATTCGCGGGCCATGCACGGAATGCGCTGAAAGATCCGGGTGCCTTGCTGGATTATCTCGCTGAGCAGCGCCTGCTGCCAGAAACTGATCTTGAGGCGGAGCGGATATTCGCAGAGGCGCTGGCGCAAATGCCCAAGAATCTGAAGCGGCGAATGCTGCTGACCTATCTTGGCTTCCCGTTCTACGATGTCGCCACCCTGCCCCTGCTGCAAAACGAAGGACTGACCGAGTACAATCCGGTCAAGGTTGATCGCATTTCACCTGATGATGCGCGCTCGATCCGCGAGGGGGGCACGCGCGCGACATTGCGCGGCATAGAGTTCTACAATTTCGGCGCGTTCTTCAGCCGATCCTACCGGGAAAACGACTATGTCTGGGGCCGTCTGCACGGCGCGGAACGCATGATCGATCTGATCGCCTCAACGGTCGATGCCGGGATGAAACCCGAAGCCATCCGATCAGCCAAACGTTCCGCATTCCTCGCCATCATTGACGAGGAATTGGAGGTTGGCCGGTGCCGCGAGCATTTGCTGCGCGGGCTAAGAGACGAGATCCTCGCGCGCTTTGAGTAAGACCAAGCGCTCGCTTAGCCTTCGATGCTCTGCCAAATCGCAGTCACGAATGCGTCATCGCTGATAAAGCCCTCACCTCGGTCAAAGTCTGCCAATGGCTTGGCTGCAACCGCTTCTTCCAGCGTCTTGCCAGCTTCATTGAGCGCTTCCACGCGGGACACAGCCTCGCCGATCATCGCGCGATAGGCGACCATTTCGGCCTTGTTCGACATGCCGCCATGGCCCGGAATAACCTTGGTCTCATCATTGATCATCGCAATCGCGAGATCGAGTGTGGACATCAGGTTATAGACGCTGCCGCCAGATCGGGTGTCGACAAAGGGATAGCCCGGGATGTTGAAATAGAGGTCGCCCATGTGAACGACATTGGCCTTATCCCACATCACCACGCTGTCGCCATCAGTGTGGCCGCCGCCCAAAAAGGCGAGGTTGATGGTGTCGTCATTGAGATGGAAGCGAAGGCCCTGGCCATAGGTCACAACCGGCAGAGCGACATCTGGCGCAGGCTCCCCGTCGCGGCCAGATAGCGATGGATCAGCCATGCGCACACGGACATTGTCATGCGCAAAGATCGTCGCGCCGGTCTTGCCGAAATTCTCGTTTCCGCCGGTGTGGTCACCGTGCCAGTGCGTGTTGACAACATATTTCACCGGAGTTGCGCCTAGGCCTGCGACAGCAGCTTCGATCTTTTCTGACAGCGGCGCGAACTGGTCATCGATCATGACCGTCGCATCATCACCGTAGCTGACCCCGATATTGCCGCCTGCGCCAAACAGAACCGCGACGCCGGGTGCGATTTCTTCGACCGTGATTTCCACATCATCAAAATTGCGCTGAGCATAGCTCGGCACAGCCAGAAATGGGGTTGCAGCAGCGAGGGCGAAAACGGCAAAACGGTTCATAATTCTTCTCCAGTCGCCTGCGAAGTAACCATAAGCCGCGTGGTTGTCGAGTTGGCTAAGCGCGCCCTAGGCGGCGTCAAATGCGACAGTGAGTCGCTCGCCTTCGCCGAAACGCGAGGTGCCGTGATAGAGAAAGCTTGGGAACAAGATCAGGTGACCGGGCTTGGGCGCGAAGCTTGCGACCGGCGCGAGGTCTATTGGGATGTCCTCAGGGGGCCGACCAAGCTCCAGCTCCCCCTCGCCTTTACCAAGGGTATCCGGCACCGCGAGGTGGACCGCCGAGCTGATCAAACCACTGTCGTGCATATGCGGGAAATGGCGACCACCGGCGGACAGGCGGATCGACCAACTCGCGGTGATTTCAGCTTGCCGCTGCCCTAACGCAGCGAGCGGATGATCGGTTGGCAGAGACGCCATTTCACCTGTGTATTTGGCCAGCACCGCATGGATGCGCTCAAACAGCGCAAGCAAGCAAGGATCGCTGCGGTGCCGCAGATCATTGAGTGTCTGCGTGCCGCCTTCAACGCTTTGGCCGAGTGGCGCAGCGTTCATATCATGCAATCCGCGTAGCAGCCCGACCATCTCGGACAGCTCATCTGCGCTGAGCCCTAGGTCGAATTGTTCTGCGGCAATCGCCTCCGAATAAAGCCATTGATGACGCGGATCGCCTTGGATGCGCCAGCACAGCTCGGCCAGCGCCCAGACGCCGATATCAGCTTTATCTAAAGCAAGTGCGCGATCAATTGCGGCGCTGGCGTCTCCAAACTCGCCTAGCCGAAGGGAGTTGCGCGCTTTCTCATATTCCAGTTCCGGAAGGTCTGCAGGCAAATCTCGCAGCAAGTCGGCCGCATCTTCGCAGCGTCCGGCAAAGCCTGCGAACCGGGCCTCAATCAATTTCAAGCCTGGAATATCACCGATGCGGCGGCGCAATTCAGACGCCTTTTGCGCAGCATCCTCATAGCGCCCTGCACCGCCCAGCAGAGCAAGAAAAGCGAGTGCCAATTTTGGATCGTCAGGCCGCGTCTCAAGCGCGGATTCTATGGCGCTAAAGGGGGCTGGATCGCCCAGCATGGCCTTCAATTGAGCCAATGCCCTGTGGCCAGACACCCACTCAGGTGCCCGCGCAAGCACCGCTTCCAATCGGTCCAAAGGCAATATGTCGCCGCAAGAGGCACGGACCGAAGCCTCCGCAATCAGCAATTCGCCGTCATGCGGCTCGTCTTTTAGTGCAGCGGAAAGCAACTCACCCGCATTGGCGGCGCCTTGCCGGTATGCGGTGAGCGCTAACTGTTTGGCGCTGCCTGCGGGGCCAGTGCCAGACATCGCATCAACCGCCGAAGGCATCTTTCAATTTGGAAAAAAAGCTGCGGCTTTCAGGGCATTCGTCGCCAGTTTCGGTCTCGCGAAACTCCTCGAGAATGTCCTTTTGCTTGCGGCTGAGTTTTGTCGGTGTTTCAACCGCAATCTCGACCACCAGATCACCGCGCCCGCGCCCTTGCAGCACTGGCATACCGGCCCCGCGCACGCGCAATTGCTTGCCCGATTGGATGCCAGTTGGGATGTCGACGGAATTGGTCGAACCATCAAGATCCGGGATATCAACGCTGCCGCCCAGAGCCGCCGTCGTGAAGCTGACGGGAACTCGCGTGGCCAAAGTGGTGCCTTCGCGTTGGAACAGCTCGTGCGGGGTTACATGCACGAAAATGTAGAGATCGCCAGGGGGGCACCGCGAGCGCCCGCTTCACCTTTGCCGGTCAGCCTGATGCGCGTGCCGGTATCAACGCCGGGCGGGATTTCCACCGATAGGGCCTGAGCGCGGTCAACGCGTCCTTCCCCGCGGCATGAACCGCATGGTTCCTCCAAAACAGCGCCGCGGCCGCTACAGGTTGGGCAAGGCCGTTCAACCACGAACAGCCCTTGCTTTGCCCGCACAGAGCCATGCCCGTGGCATAAATTGCATTGCCGCTCACTGGTACCGGGCGCCGCGCCTGAACCATCGCAGGTATCGCAGGCTTGCGAGACTTCAATTTCGATCTCAGTCGACTTGCCGTGGAACGCCTCTTCGAGGGTAACCTGCATGTCATAGCGCAGATCGGCACCGCGCCGGGTCTGCTGCCGTCCGCCTGCGGCCCCGCCAAAAGCGCTGCCAAAGATGGTCTCAAAAATATCGCCAATATCGCCGAAGTCTGCCTGGCCGCGTCCGCCGCCAAAGCCGCCTCCGCCGCCGCTCATCCCTTGCTGGAATGCCTCATGACCATAGCGATCATAGGCCGCGCGCTTTTGCGGGTCTTTGAGGACTTCATAGGCCTCGCCAATCGCCTTGAACTTCGCCTCCGCTTCACCATCGCCTGGATTGCGATCGGGGTGAAACTTCATCGCCAGCTTGCGATAGGCGCTCTTCAGTGCCGCCGCATCAGCGTCGCGGCCCACTTCGAGCAATTGGTAATAATCTAATTGGGTAGCAGCCATGGTGACCTTGGTCCCTAAAACCTAGCTGCCGTCAGCGCAGACCTTTGGCGGACCACACTGACGGCAGGATAGTTTTTCATGAGGACATCAGTCCTTGTTGTCTTCGTCCACTTCGGAGAATTCAGCATCGACAACATCTTCGTCGCCGGACGCATCCGAAGAGGCATCGCCGTCGCCGCCGTCACCAGCAGCAGCGCCTTCAGCCTGCTCTTTCTCGTAGATTTGCTGACCCATTTTCATGGCTGCTTCGGTCAGAGCCTGAGACTTGGCGTTGATCTCATCAACATCATCGCCTTCCAGCGCGGTTTTCGCTTCGCCAAGGGCGGTTTCCACCGCAGACTTGGTATCGGCATCAACCTTATCGCCGTGCTCTTCGAGCTGCTTCTCAGTCGCGTGAACAAGACTATCGGCTTGGTTGCGAGCTTCAGCAGAGGCCCGGCGCTTCTTGTCTTCTTCAGCGAATTTCTCAGCGTCTTGAACCATTTGATCAATGTCATTGTCGGACAGTCCGCCCGATGCCTGGATCTTGATCGTCTGTTCTTTGCCAGTGCCCTTGTCCTTAGCAGAGACGTTCACGATGCCGTTCGCGTCAATGTCAAAGGTCACCTCAACCTGCGGAACGCCGCGCGGTGCAGGCGGAATGCCGACCAGATCGAACTGACCCAGCATCTTGTTATCCGCAGCCATTTCGCGCTCACCTTGGAACACGCGAATGGTCACCGCATTCTGATTGTCTTCAGCGGTTGAGTAGGTCTGCGTCTTCTTGGTCGGGATCGTTGTGTTGCGATCGATCATCCGGGTGAAGACACCGCCCAGGGTTTCAATGCCGAGCGACAATGGCGTCACGTCGAGCAGCAGAACGTCTTTCACGTCGCCCTGCAGAACGCCAGCCTGAATGGCCGCGCCCATGGCAACGACCTCGTCTGGGTTCACGCCAGTGTGCGGCTTTGCCTCAAAGAAACCTTCAACGACTTCGCGAACCTTCGGCATGCGGGTCATACCGCCAACCAGGATCACTTCATCGATGTCGTCTTTAGACACGCCCGCATCTGCGAGGGCTTTCTTACATGGATCAAGCGTGCGCTTGATCAGATCGCCGACCAGCTTTTCAAGGTCAGAACGGCTGAGCGTTTCAACCAAGTGCAACGGAGTGCTTGATCCGCCATCCATGCGGGCAGTGATAAACGGCAGGTTGATTTCGGTCGTGGCCGAGCTTGAAAGCTCGATCTTGGCCTTTTCAGCCGCTTCTTTGAGACGCTGGAGCGCAAGCTTGTCCTTGCGCAGGTCCATGTTCTCTTTCTTTTCGAACTCAGCAGCAAGCCATTCGACAATCGCGCTGTCGAAGTCTTCGCCGCCAAGGAATGTGTCGCCATTGGTCGACTTCACTTCGAACACGCCGTCGCCAATTTCGAGCACGGAAACGTCAAACGTACCGCCGCCAAGATCATAGACAGCGATGGTCTTGCCGTCGTTCTTGTCCATGCCGTAAGCGAGCGCCGCAGCGGTCGGCTCGTTGATGATCCGCAGCACTTCAAGGCCCGCGATTTGCCCTGCATCTTTCGTCGCCTGACGCTGAGCATCGTTAAAATATGCAGGAACCGTGATGACGGCTTGGTCGACAGTCTCACCGAGATAGCTCTCGGCGGTTTCTTTCATTTTCTGCAAAATGAAAGCTGAAATCTGGCTCGGCGAGTAATCTTCACCGCCGGCTTTCACCCATGCGTCACCGTTCTTTCCTTTGACGATGTCATAAGGGACGAGGCCCATATCTTTCTTCGTCAGCGGGTCGTCGAAGCGGCGGCCAATCAGGCGCTTAATCGCGAACAGAGTGTTGTCTGGATTGGTAACTGCCTGACGCTTGGCCGGTTGGCCGATCAGACGCTCGCTGTCCTTGGTAAAGGCAACGATAGAAGGCGTGGTGCGCGCGCCTTCAGAATTTTCAATAACTTTAGGCTTGCCCCCGTCCATTACAGCCACACACGAGTTGGTGGTGCCGAGGTCGATGCCGATTACTTTACCCATTATTTCCCCATCCATTACAGGTTGTTGGACGTTGCCTGTGGCGCTCCCCAGAATTGGCGGAACCGTTTGGCAACTCGTTTGTAGGCGGGATATAGGTGCGGTTTTGCTTGGCACAAGGGATGGACGCGCCTACTTTTCGCACCATCCAACAAGGGGACTACAACGTGAAAATGACACAAACATCGTCTGGCTTTCTGCGCGCCGTTGCTTTGGCGGCCTGCCTTAGCATGGCGGCCTGCGGCGAAGAGGCACCTGCCCCGGAGCCGGTCGATACGATTGAAGGGATCACGATTACGGATGCACGCCTTGTGCTCCCGCCGGTGTCTGGCAATCCGGCGGCGGTCTATTTCAACCTCAGCTATGATGGTGATCGCGGCATTGCGGTCAGCGGCGCTGAGGTGGCGGGCGCGAAAAGCGCAACGGTTCATGATATGATGGAATATGATTTCAAGATGACCATGGCTGAGGCTGGCCCCGTTCCGCTCACCAATGGCACCGAGGTAGCGTTTGAACCCGGCGCAAAGCACGTCATGGCATTCGAGCTTGATGACAGCGTTCAGGCTAGGCGGCACCGCCGAAGTTACGCTCAAGATTTCAGGCGGTAAGCGGCATAAGTTCGACGCCGAAGTGCGCGCGGCGGGCGAAGAGCGCTGAGCGACACGCCCTCACCTACGGCTCAAAGTCACGCACTCGTCCCGGCCTGCCCGGTCGGCGGCGAGCGCACTTTGACGCCCGGTGAAATTGGCATTGCAAAGACCGTTTTTGGCACTGCGATCGATTATGAGGCGGTGCGTATCCGGCGCCGCAAATGGTTTCCTTTTCAGCCGCGCAAAGTCACTATGGCCCCGCGCGGCCACGTGCACTTTCATCCCGATGGGGCGGCCTATTGCGACGATTTTTCAGGTGAAGGGCTGATCCGCCAAGGCCTGCTGATCCACGAGCTCACCCATGTCTGGCAAACCCAAACGCGCGGCGATTGGTATTTGCTGCTGCACCGCCATCCCTTCTGCCGCTATGGATACACGCTCAAACCGGGCCAGCCCTTCACCGCTTATGGGATTGAGCAGCAGGCTGAGATCGTAAAGCACGCGTTCTGGATGCGACAAGGCGTGCGCGTTACCGGAGTGGCCGATAAATCAGCCTATGATGGTTTGGTGAACTTCAAAGGCGCAAGTTTGTGACCGACTTCGAATTTATCCTAGTTCTCTACGCTTTGCTGCTTGGCCTTTCCATGGTCGAGCTGTTGTCTGGATTTGGTCGAACGCTCGAAAATGAATTCGAAACAGAGGCTGATGGGCGCCACTTCAAGATCGGGTGGCTTACCCCTTTGCTCGGCCTGTTTGTTATGCTGGACCTGATGTCGTTTTGGCTGTTTGCGTGGCTACTGCGAGAACAAATCACTGTCAGCTCAGAGGTCTTGCTCGGGGTAGTGGCGTTTTCAGCGAGTTACTACCTTGCAGCAAGGCTGGTCTTTCCGACCAAGCCGGCGCTGTTTGAAGATCTGGACACGCACTATTTCCGCGTCCGGCGCACCGTGATGGGCATCCTCATTGCTCTTGTATTCGCGCAATGGACGTATTTGATGACACTAGAGCCGTTGCGCGATCAACTTCTTACACCGGCTGCTATGGCCTTGACGGGAATGCTCGTTGCAATGATGGCAGCCACTATGATCTTCCAGAACCGCCGTATACAAGCGGTTTTGTTGGTCGCGCTCAGCCTTCGCTATCTAGTGATTTACCTCGTTTAGAGGGTGATCAATCCGGCTTCTTAGCGACACCAACCATAGCTGGGCGCAGCAGGCGATCTTTGATCATCCAGCCTGCTTGCATTTCCTGAATGATCGTACCCGGCTCGTGCTCGTCGCTGGGCACTTCGAGCATAGCCTGGTGCTGGTTCGGATCGAGGGGTAGGCCAACCGCGGCCACGCGCTCAATGCCGTGGCTCTTAAAGACCTTTTCCAGCTCGCGCTGAGTGGCCTCAATACCGGTAACTAGGCCCTTCATCTTCTCATCTTCGCGCAGGCTCTCTGGAATAGCCTCAATCGCGCGGGAGAGATTGTCCGCCACGCTCAGCACATCACGCGCAAATCCGGTCGCGGCATAGGCGCGCGCATCGGCGACGTCTTTTTCCATCCGGCGGCGCACATTTTGCGTCTCTGCCTTGGCGTACAGCGTCTCTTGCTTGGATTCTTCCAGATCGCGGCGCAGCGATTCCAGCGCCTCGTTCAGATCATCCTCTTCGCCGTCTTCACCGTCCGGTGCATCCGCGTCTTCCAGAAATTCCTCTGGCACGCCCTTCAGTTCTGCTTCTGCCGCTTCGTCGTGCGGCTTATCGTTGTCGATCATCGTCGTCTTGTGTCCAATTATGCAATGAGTTTGCCCAAAGAACGGGCTGTTAAATCCACCATGGGGACCACGCGCGCGTAATTCAACCGCGTCGGCCCGATCACACCCAGAACTCCTACCACCCTTCCCTCGCGGTCGCGATAGGGCGAGGCGATGACGGAAGAGCCGGAAAGTCCGAACAAGCGGTTCTCGCTGCCGATGAAAATGCGCGTTGCCTCCGCCTCGCGCGCATTGTCGAGCAGAGCGGCAACCGATTGTTTGTTTTCGAGGTCATCGAGCAGCGAGCGAACTCGGTCGATATCCTCCATCGCCGCATCATCCAGCAGGTTGGACGCGCCGCGAACGATCAGCACAGGGCGTTCCTCTGTGTCCTCGCTCCACACGGCCAGCCCGCGCTCAACCAGATCCTTGCTCGCATCATCCAGCTGAGACTGGCCGGTTTTGATCTCTTGCCGCATCGCCGCGGCCGCATCGCTCAGCGTCCTGCCGGAAAGCCGCGCAGTAATGTAATTGGTTGCCGCCTCTAACGCGCTCGGTGAAACCGCGCCTCCAAGCTCAAGCACACGGTTTTCCACCCCGCCATCCTCGCCAACAAGAACGGCGAGCGCCCTGCCCTGGCCCAGATCAACGAGATTGAACTGCGCCAATTGCTGCTCCCGCGTGGGCACCATAACCATGCCCGCAGCGCCTGAAAGGTCGGAGAGCACAGAGCTTGCTTGCTCCAGCGCCTGTTCTACTGGGCCAGGCTCGCCAAGCCGCTGCTCAATCTGCGCGCGCTCTTCTGGTGTGGGTTCAGCGACCTGCATCATGCCGTCGACAAACAATCTCAGGCCGATTTCCGTCGGCAAGCGCCCTGCGCTGGTGTGCGGCGCGGCGAGCAGCCCAAGCCCCTCCAAATCCGCCAGCACAGAGCGGATGGAGGCTGGCGAGAGGTTCAGGCCGCTATCGCCCGACAGCGTTTTCGAACCAACGGGCTGGCCATTATCCATGTAGCCTTCCACCACGCGGCGGAAAATCTCGCGCGCCCGGTCCGTCATTTCTGAAATTGGTGGTGAGGCCATGCGTGCTATTTAGCGTGAAACTATCCCGAGCCAAGCCCGCCCGTGCCCTTGCCGCCACTCTTTTGTCCGGCCAAACCGTGCGCCAAGCGAGATCGAACATAGGAAAACATCATGCGACCATCTGGCCGCGCGCCCGACGAAATGCGCGCAATCACAATCGAAACCGGCTTCACCAAACATGCAGAGGGCTCTTGCCTGATCAGCTTTGGCGACACCCGCGTGCTGTGCACGGCCAGCGTCGAAGAACGCATTCCGCCATGGCTACGCGGCAAAGGCGAAGGCTGGGTCACTGGTGAATATTCGATGCTGCCACGCGCAACGCACACTCGCGGCTCTCGCGAGGCGGCACGCGGTAAACAATCGGGACGCACCCAAGAAATTCAGCGACTTATTGGGCGCTCTTTGCGCGCTGTGGTCGACCTTAAGAAGCTCGGCGAGCGGCAAATCACGTTGGATTGCGACGTGATTCAGGCCGATGGCGGCACGCGTACGGCCTCGATCTCGGGCGCATGGGTGGCCCTGCGCCTCGCGGTCAACGGCTTGATCGCTTCAGGCGACATCAAAGAAGACCCGATCACCGCGCAGGTCGCGGCGATTTCCTGCGGTATCTACAAGGGCACACCCGTGCTTGATCTCGATTACCCTGAAGACAGCGATGCGGATGCGGATGCAAACTTCGTGCTGATCTCTGGCGGCCAAATCGCTGAGGTTCAGGCGACCGCAGAAGGCGCAACCTATGACGAGGAAGGCCTGCTGCGCCTGCTGCGCCTCGCCAATATCGGCTGCGATGGTATTTTCGCGGAGCAGCTGAAGGCAGTGAAGTGACAACAAAACTTGGCTCCGGATCGCTGGTCATTGCGACCCATAATGCAGGCAAGTTGAACGAGATTTCGGCCCTGCTCGATCCTTATGGGATAAAGTGCATTTCCGCCGGGTCACTCGGCCTGCCGGAGCCGCCGGAGACGGGCAAAACCTTCGCTGATAACGCCATGATAAAGGCGCGGGCTGCCGCTGAAGCATCGGGATTGGCTGCCCTCTCCGATGATAGCGGTCTGTCTGTGGATGCGCTGGATGGACGGCCAGGCGTCTACACCGCCGATTGGGCAGAGCGACAATGGTTTGAAGGCGATCCTGGCCGCGATTGGTATATGGCGATGGGCAAGGTTGAGGGATTGCTGGCCCAGCACGGCGCAGATGTCGACCGCAGCGCGGCGTTCCATTGCGTGCTCGCCATTGCATGGCCCGATGGCCAGCATGTCGTCTATGAGGGCACATGCCCGGGCAGCCTAACTTGGCCCCCGCGCGGGGAAATGGGCTTTGGCTATGATCCCGTGTTTGTGCCGAATGGCCGGGACCAGACCTTTGCCGAGATCGATCCAGCGGAAAAGCACAGCATCAGCCACCGTGCAGACGCTTTTGCCAAGCTGGTTGCGGATCAATTCAGCGGCTGATCAGAGGGATCAGTAGGCGAATTGCCCCGAAACATTACCCGGCGGCGAGTAACGGCAGACGAGGTAGTCGCGGCCCGAACCGGTCGCTACCCCGCATCCAAGTTCCGTTGAGTTTGCCCAAATGATCTGGGTGTAGTGGCCGACATCGGTCCAATCACCCGTATTGCTCACATAGGGGAAGCGATCGTGGACGTAATACTGCTTTTCACTAATCCAACCATTCGCCATCACCTCGTAGGTGAATGCGCCCTCGGTACCCGCCCATAGGTTTTCGCCTTGGTTCGGGCGTGAGGCGCTGGTGCTGTGCTCAAACCGGCCCGTGCGGGCGAGTTCTTCAGCATAAGCAAGCGCTTGGCGGCTTAGATCATCGTCCAAAGTCATTGGCCCAACACCAACTTCCTGACGCGCGTCATTGTGCTCCGCCAGCATCACCCGAAGCATATCGTCCTGACGCGTCGTTTGCGTTCCGCCGGTTGGTGGCGGCGGAGGAGGAGGAGGCGGTGGCGGGGGAGGAGCAGGCGGCAGTGACGACGAGGTTCCGCCGGTTGCAGCCGTACTAGTGCTCGGCGAAGAGCCACTCTCGCCGCCTCCGCAACCAGACGCGACGAGGATGATCGCGACCGGCGCGACCATTTTGCTGCATGTTTTCGACATCTTTGACATTAATCGACCTTCCCCAAAGCGCTCGCGGCGCTCAACCCACCTTGCGGCCATATGTGTTTCCTGCGGGCCAATAGCGGCACACCAGGAATTCATTGCCTCTGCCATGCGCAATCGCGCAGCCGACTTCGCGCGTCTCAGCCCAGACCATTTGGGTGTAATGACCGACGTCCGCCCAATTCCCGGTGCGTGAGACATTCGGGAAAGTGCCAGACCTAAAGTGCCGCTTTTCTTCGGCAAAGAAGTTGATCATCGCGCTCAGGCTGAAATAGCCTGCAGTGCCCATCCAGAGGTTTTCGCCCCGCCCTCTGCGCTGATCCAGCGAGGCGTGCTGCATCACGCCCCTGCGCGCGAGCTGATTGGCCCAATCCTGAGCCTCATTGGCGAGCTGCGGAGACCAAGATAGCCTCTGAACACCGAATTCGGTGCGCTCTACGTTGTGGGCGTGTAGCAATTCGCTGGCAAAGCGGTCCGCCTGTGGGGCGGTATTATGGCGTTCCTGCGCGAGCGCACTGGGCGCGCTCACACTCGCAAGCAGGGCCAGGCATCCGAAAGTTTTCGCGCTGAATCGCATGGCCGCACCTTGACTTAAAGCCTTTAACAAAGGCTGAAAGAAGCGATGGCGCGTGCTCTTTACATCCACTGGCCCTTCTGCGCGAAGAAATGCCCTTATTGCGATTTCAACTCGCATGTCCGCGCCAGCGTGGACGTCCAGCTGTGGCAGACTGCTTTGCTCGCCGATATGCGGTTTGAGGCGAAATTGGCGGGCGGAGAGCCGCTGACATCGATCTTTTTTGGCGGAGGTACACCTTCGCTGATGCCGCCTGAGCTGGTTGCGGCGCTGCTCGCAGAAGCGAAGCAATTGTGGGGATTTGCGCCTGATATCGAGATCACACTGGAGGCCAACCCGTCCTCGGTCGAAGCGAGCAATTTTGCGGCGCTAGCCAACGCGGGGATCAACCGCGTTTCTCTGGGCGTTCAATCACTTGAGGATGAAAGTTTGCAATGGCTCGGGCGCTTACATGGGGCGGATGAAGCCCTCGCCGCGCTGACCACTGCGCAGAAGCATTTTGAGCGGGTCAGCTTGGATCTGATCTACGCCCTGCCCAATCACAATCCAGAATTGTGGGAGGCGCAGCTCACCCGCGCACTGTCGCTCAGCACCACGCATCTCTCGCTCTATCAGCTCACAATTGAGCCCGGCACACGCTTTGCCAGCGATGTAAGGCGCGGGATCTTTGCGCCGCTGAATGACGATGCTGCGGCAGAGCTTTTTACCATCACGCAAGAACTGACCGGCAAAGCTGGACTGCCCGCGTATGAAATCAGCAATCACGCGCGGCCCGGCGAGGAAAGCCGCCATAACCTCACCTATTGGCGCTATCAGGATTATTGTGGGATTGGCCCCGGCGCGCATGGTCGGCGCGGCGGAATAGCGACGACGCGGCATAAAAAGCCGGAAAATTTCCTTCGCGCGGTCAGTGATCAAGGGCACGGTATAGCGGAGAAACAGGCGCTTCGTCCCAGAGATCAAGCCGCAGAAGCGCTGCTGATGGGTCTGCGCCTGATCGAGGGGATCGACCTTAGCGCAACGTCAGCGCGCTTCGAGCTGAACGAAGCGCAATTGATTGACCCGCGCGGATTGGCCCGCAATTGCGACCTTGGCTTGATGTGGCGGCGCGATGACACAATCGGCGTGACGCCGGCCGGCCTGCCATTGCTCGACGCCCTGCTTGGCGAAGTGGTGGCCGACAGTCTGGTGGACGCGTGAGCCTGCACGATCTTCTGTCGGAGTGGCGCGATCATCTGGCCGAGGGACGGCGGCGCAGCCCGCACACCGTGCGCGCCTATTGCTCCGCGGCGGAGCGACTGCTTAAGGCCCGCGATCTGACGGATTGGAATGGTGTTGCTGGGTTGGAGGCGCATGACCTGCGCGCCCATCTCGCCGCGCGACGCAATGATGGCCTCTCCAACGCCAGCACCGCGCGCGAGCTATCCGCGCTCAAAGCGTTCATCACCTTCGCCCGGGCGCAGACCGGCGATCCCGATCCCTCCGCACCGCGCCTGCGCGGCCCGCGCACCAAGAAGGGTCTTCCCCGCCCCGTTACCCCCGACGAAGCGGTCAATATCGCCGACCTTGTCGCCGGAATGCCGGACGAAGACTGGATCGGGGCGCGCGACCGCGCGGTTCTGCTGCTGATTTATGGATCGGGCCTGCGCATCGCAGAGGCCCTGTCGCTCAAATGGTCCGATGCGGAGCTGGGCGAGACCCTTCAGGTCACCGGCAAGGGCGGAAAACAGCGAATTGTCCCGATCCTGCCGGTCACGCGGGATGCAGTGGCGCGCTATGCGGAGCTTTGCCCGTGGAAGGCTGAGCCAAGCGAAGCGCTGTTCCGAGGGGCAAAGGGCGGCCTGCTGTCCCCCGGCATGGTGCAAAAAGCGATGGCAAACGCCCGCCGCGCGCTGGGCCTTCCTGACACAGCGACCCCGCACGCCCTGCGCCACAGCTTTGCGACTCATCTGTTGGGAGCGGGCGCTGATTTAAGGTCTTTGCAAGAGTTGTTGGGGCATGCATCACTCGGCTCAACCCAGATTTACACCCAAGTAGACGCGGCGCGAATGCTAGAAAATTACCGCGCTGCGCACCCGCGCGCCTGGAAAAAGAGATAAACGATGGCAGGGGAGAGAAATCATGAGATTGGATTTGGTAGCCATATTCGTGGTTGTTTCGGGCGGAGTGGCATTCGCGTATTACAGTGGGGTGTTTGGCGGCTCTCACACAAGTGAGGGTTATGAACGCGGCAACTATTACGCAAAGTGCGACACTGACTATTTGCAAAGCGCGCCCTATCTGAGTTTCAGCGCCTCATCCAATCAATGCGAGTGTTTTGACGACAAACTTCAAAAGTTAACGCCATCGCAGCAAGCCGCAGCATACAAGTCTCTTGAAGACCGCCTGACCCTCGCATTCATGGGCAAGGCAGGCGCTAAGGTTGAGGGTTCAAATGTGACTTACAACGACAGCGCGCTCGGCGAAGTGAGTGCAAATGTCAAAATTGAGACCAGCGGCAAAGCCATCATGGCTCAATGCAACATGTTCTAGCTCACCCGCCCCTCAATCGCGTCCCAGATCAGGTGGTTTTCTGGGAGCGGGGGCGGGTTTCAGAAGCCTGCAGCAACTGTTTGGCCTGCTACACAAGGCTCAATGCAGATTGAGGCTAATGTTGATCCTGAAACGATGCAGGAGAATTATCGTTCGGCGCATCCCAGAGAGCGAAAATCCGCGAAGAAGAACTAACTGAATTTGGGGTGAAAGCGGTCATGGAATGGGCCTCATTCCAAAATAGTCGAAACCGACCGCATTTGAAATGCACGGCCCCAACATTCTCGCGTCTCGCGAGCCAGCATGGCGATAAATTGAATAGCAATACTCACGAGCATCAAGCCAAACTTCAGGGTGATGATAGATTACAAACTCTGGGGTGGACGGACCAAATTCGTGGTCGCCGATTTTGAGGCCATTAGCGCGAATTTTCTCAGCGTAGGTTTCGGCTCGACGCGCCTTAACAATGGACATATCTTGCCAATCAAAACAGCGCTGACGGTCCCGCGCATCGTCATATTGTTCAAAACAGAATGCATATGCCCTGTCGCGTCGCTCGCTGAGTTTTTCTCTTTCATTGCGCTTCACAATCCCGAAGGACGAAGTGCTTCCCATGAAGGATGATTCCTGGGCCTCTGCTATTGGGTAGGTCTCCTTATGATCTGCACTACTACAACTTCCAGTCACCACAGCACCCAAGGACACAACAAACGAAAGAACCTTATTCATCGCGAGAACATGTCAGGGGTCAAACCAAAATGCAAAGAAACTGGTTCACCAAACCTAGCGTCCGAAGGTGGTTCGATAGCGGACATCAAAGCCCCGCGTGGCGCCCCTCAATAGCATCCCAAATCATTCCAGCCGTATCGGTGCCATTAAACGCATCGATAGCCACAATGCCCGTCGGCGAAGTCACGTTAATCTCAGTCAGCCATTTGCCGCCGATCACATCGATTCCGACGAATGTCAGGCCCAGCCGCTTAAGCTCTGGCCCCATCGCATCGCAGATCTCTTGCTCGCGCTCGGTCAGGCCGGTTTTCTCTGCGCTGCCGCCCATGGCCAGGTTAGAACGAAACTCACCCTCGCCCGGTATCCGGTTGATTGCGCCCGCAACTTCGCCATCGACCAGCACGATACGCTTGTCTCCCTCTGCCACCTCAGGGAGGAATGGCTGGACCATATGCGGCTCTGGCCAGGTCTGGTTGAAGACCTCAAACAGAGCGGTGAGATTGTCGCCATCGGCTGGCACGCGGAAGATCGCTTTGCCGCCATTGCCGTGGATGGGCTTCACGACCACGGCCCCATGCTCAGCCATAAAGCGCTTCACCTCGTCTGGGGAGCGCGTGATGAGGGTCGGCGGCATAAACCGGCGGTAATCGAGCACCATCACCTTTTCAGGTGAATTGCGAACATTCGCAGGATCATTGACCACCAATGTCTCTTTGCCAATCCGCTCAAGCAGGTGGGTCGCCGTGATATAGCCCATGTGAAATGGCGGATCCTGACGCATCAGGATAACGTCGATGTCTTTGCCCAGATCCAGCCGCTCAGCTGCGCCTTTGGTAAAGTGATCGCCCTCAACCCGCTGCACCGTGACCGGTGCGCATTCGGCAAACAGGCGGTCGTTCGCATCCAGCGTCAGGCTCTCAACATGATACTCATAGATCGAGTGCCCGCGTTCTTGCGCGGCCAGCATCAGCGCAAAACTGGAATCGCCCTTAATGTTGATGTTTTCAATAGGGTCCATCTGAACCGCGATGCGAAGACTCATCAATAATCCTTTCAAGGCTGGTGCCAGTCTAAGGCATCCAAGCGTTGGTGATGTGGCGAGGCATGCTGCCCGGTGCAAGGAGGATAACGTCAATTCGCATATCATCGCCTTCGCGCAGGTATTCATGGGCGACGCATTCGGCGGCGGCGGCAACGCGGGTTAGACGCCTTTCATCAATCGCGTAGTCGAGATCAGCCTTCTTCTTGCGCCATTTCACCTCCGTAAAGGCGACAAGCGCACCCTTGCGAGCAATGAGGTCAATCTCGCCGCGCGGCGTCTTCACCCTTTGAGCAAGGACCTGCCAGCCCTTCAGGCGCAGCCACATGGCCGCCCTCAATTCGCCATCGCGGCCGCTCTTTTCCGCGTTCTGACGCTTCATTGCGCCTTGAGCTCCACCGCGCGGGTATAGAGCGTCTTGCGGTCCAGTCCGCTGGCCTTGGATACTTGTCCCGCTGCCTTGCTAGGGCTCATCGTTTCCAGCGCTTCTCTCAGCAGCTCATCCGGATCACCGACTGGCGCATCCCCTGATGGAGGGCCGATGAGCAGCACGATCTCACCCTTCGGCGGATGTTCAGTGTAATGAGCCGCAAGCTCTAACGCTGTCCCCACTCTGCATTCCTCATGCAGCTTGGTCAGCTCTCGGGCGACAGCGACCTGCCGATCCGGCATGTCTGCGGCGATGGCATCAAGGCTTTTGACCAGTCGCGGCCCGGTTTCGTAGAAAATCAGCGTTGTGTTTACCGCGCCGAGCTCTTGCAGCACTTCCCCGCGCGCCTTTTGCTTCACGGGTAGAAACCCTGCGAACAGGAAGCGGTCATTGGGAAGGCCTGCCAGCGTCAGCCCTGCAATGGCCGCGCAAGCACCGGGCAGCGTAGTAACCGCTACACCTGCATCTCTCGCATCCCGCACCAACCGAAAGCCCGGGTCAGAAACCAGCGGCGTGCCCGCATCGCTCACCAGCGCCACTGAGCCAGCTCGCGCCGCATCAATAAGCTCGCGCCTTGCCCCCTCCTCACTGTGGTCATCATAGCGCCGCATCCGTTTCGAAATGCTAAGATGCGACAGCAATTTGCCCGTCACACGCGTATCCTCGCAGGCGATCACATCGCAGCGTTGCAAAATGTCGACAGCACGGAGCGTTATATCGCCGAGATTGCCAATCGGAGTTGCTACAATGTAGAGGCCCTGCTCAAGTGATTTGGATACAGGCGATGAAGAGTGCGGGTCAGTCACCAAAGCTCTTTGGAACAGCCAACAGGGGTCGGCAAGTATGAAGCGTAATTGGTTTAATCGGCGCACTCTGGTGATTGCGGGCGCTGCCGCTGTGCTCGGCGGGTGTCAGGTGATCCCCAAGACGGGACCAACCACCACCACTGATCCCGGCCCATCGACGGAGCCTAGCGCGACTGCTCTGCCTACTGACGCGACCCGCCATCGGATTGCTCTGCTCGTCCCGATGTCGGGTAGCACGGGCGCCGTTGGGCAATCGCTGGCGAATGCCACCACCATGGCATTGCTCGATACCAATGCGAACAATCTGCGCATCACAACCTATGACACCTCGCAAGGGGCAGGCGCGGCCGCTCGCAGAGCCATCGCCGACGGCAACCGTCTGATCCTCGGACCATTGATGTCAGAAAACGTGTCTGCAGTTCAGGCACAGGCGCGCCCAGCGGGTGTGACGACGATCTCATTCTCGAACGACACCAGTGTTGCGAGCCCGGATGTGTTCGTGATGGGACACATTCCAGAGCAATCAATCCGCCGCAGCGTCCGCTATGCCCGCAATCAAGGTGCAACGCGCTTTGCCGCGCTATTGTCCAACAGTGACTACGGCGATCGCTCTTTGGGCGCGCTCAGCAATGCTCTGCGTGATTTCGGCGGATCGCTGACCACAACTCAGCGCTACTCGCGCGGAAACACCTCCATCGTCAGTGCAGCCCAGCGGCTGCGCGATGCTGGCGGCTATGACACGGTGCTGCTTGGCGAAGGCGCGCGGCTATCGGTTCAGGCTGCTGGCGAGCTCAAGAAAGAAAACGGTGTAAACTCCCGCATCCTCGGCACAGAGCTGTGGAGCGGCGAAACTGCCCTCACCCGCTCCAGCGCAATGCGCGGCGCATTGTTCTCTGCAGTGTCTGATGGACGGTATAAGCGCTTTACCGAAAGCTATGAGGGCCGCTTTGGCTCGCAGCCCTACCGGATTTCAACCTTGGGGTATGATGCTGTCCTGCTCACTCTCAGAGTGGCGCGGGATTGGCGCGTTGGCAGCCAGTTCCCTCAACGACAGCTGCGTGATCGCGGCGGTTTCCTCGGGCTGGACGGCCCATTCCGCTTCCAACGCAACGGCGTAGTGGAACGCTCAATGGAAGTGCGCGAAGTGCGCGGCAACAGCGTCGTAATCGTCGATGAGGCACCCAAACGTTTCGAGGACTGAGCAAAACGTAGAGCTACCTGCTTGTTAGCGGCTCTCTGCCGGGCCTATAGCCCTAAGCATGTCTGATGATCTGTTTGAAGGTACTCCGTCATCGAGCGGTGATTACGATTCCTCATCGATTGAGGTGCTCGAAGGGCTGGAGCCGGTGCGCCGCCGACCTGGGATGTACATTGGCGGCACGGATGACCGCGCGCTGCATCACCTTGCCGCCGAAGTGCTCGACAACTCGATGGACGAAGCCGTTGCAGGCCATGCCAACCGGATCGAAGTGCGTCTGGAGGAAGGCAATCGCCTTACCATCGGCGATAATGGCCGGGGCATCCCGGTTGATGAGCATCCAAAGTTCCCGGGCAAATCCACGCTTGAGGTAATCCTTTCCACGCTTCACTCGGGCGGCAAGTTCTCTGGCAAGGCCTATGCCACCAGCGGCGGTCTGCACGGTGTGGGCGTCAGCGTCGTCAACGCTCTGTCATCACACACCCGGGTTGAGGTTGCGCGCGACAAGCAATTGTTCGCGCAGGAATTCTCCAAAGGGCAAACGCTTGGCAAGATCGAAAACCTTGGCGCAACACCCAATCGGCGCGGAACTCAGGTCAGCTTCACGCCCGATGAAGAGATATTTGGCGACCGCAAGTTTAAGCCGCACCGGCTGTTCAAGCTCGCCCGCTCAAAGGCCTATCTGTTCGCCGGCTGTTGAAATCCGCTGGAAATGCGCGCCTAGCCTCGCCTCAGAAGACGTGCCTGAAGAGGCCACGTTCAAATTCCCTGGCGGTCTCGCCGATCATCTTGCGGAGCAAGTCGGAGCGCGCGAATGCGTCACCGCGCAGGCCTTTACCGGCAATCAGGACTTTCCCGAGGATGACAGCGGCACCTCGCAAGGACGCGTCGAATGGGCCATCGCATGGCCGCTCTATTCCGACGGATCGACCAGCTGGTACTGTAACACCGTGCCTACCCCCGATGGCGGAACGCACGAGCAAGGCCTTAGGGCGGCCCTAACCAAGGGCCTGCGCGCCTTTGGTGAGCTCACCGGCACGAAGAAGGCCAAAGACATCAGCGCCGATGACGTGATGACCGGCGGTGAGGTGATGCTCAGCGTCTTTATCCGCGACCCTTCGTTTCAGTCGCAGACAAAGGATCGCCTGACCTCACCGGAGGCGGCGCGCTTTGTTGAGAACGCGGTGCGCGATCACTTCGACCATTTCCTCACCGACAATATGGATCGGGGCAAGGCCCTGCTCGGCGAGGTTATGGAGCGCATGGATGAACGCCTGCGCCGCAAGCAAGAGCGCGAGATCAAGCGCAAGACCGCGACCAATGCCAAGAAGCTCCGCCTACCCGGCAAGCTCACCGATTGTTCCGGCGAAGGCGACAAAGAAACCGAGCTGTTCATCGTTGAGGGCGATTCGGCTGGCGGCAGCGCCAAACAAGCGCGCAATCGCAAGACGCAAGCGATCCTGCCGATCCGCGGTAAGATCCTGAATGTGGCCTCGGCAACCGCTGAAAAAATCCGCGCCAATCAGGAAATCGCCGACCTCTCACTCGCGCTGGGATGCGGCACCCGCAAAGACTGCGACGCTGAAAACCTTCGCTATGACCGCGTGATTATCATGACCGATGCGGACGTTGATGGCGCGCATATCGCGACCCTGCTGATGACGTTCTTCTTCCAAGAGATGTCGGACATCGTAAAAAAGGGCCACCTGTTCCTGGCCAAGCCGCCGCTTTATAAGCTGACCGCTGGTAAAGAGAGCCGCTACGCCAATGATGATGCGCACCGCGCGCAGCTGGAAGAGACGGTTTTCAAAGGCAAAAAGGTCGAGGTTGGCCGGTTTAAGGGCCTCGGCGAGATGAACCCGCAGCAGCTACGCGAAACCACTATGGATCCAGACTCCCGCAGCCTGATCCGCATCACCTTGCCGCAAGAGTTTGAAGATCGCGCGGCGGTGAAGGAAGTCGTTGATCAATTGATGGGCCGCAATCCAGAGCACCGCTTCAATTTCATCCAAAACCGCGCCGGAGAGGTCGACCGCGAGGCGATTGATGCCTGATCCGGCGGACAAGGACGAGAATAGCCTCAAACGGCAATCGCGGCACCTACCCAATGGCCGTGAAATTGATGATGCCGACACGGTTTATTTTGATCGGCGCTTGGCGAGGAAAGACTGCCTACTACCCGATTGGGACATACCAGATACTGCCTACCGCCCAGTACCAATCGTGTGGTTCACCGGCGCAATGCTACTGCAGTTGTTATCATTGGCAATTATCGCGACCGCTTTGTCTTCCAAAGATCCGCTGTTCACGATTGTTTGCTGCTCGGTGTCATCCTTCGCAATTGGCTATTGGACTTGGGAGCGCGGGATGAAAGACGCTGGAACGGCTTGGAAAATCAGTACATTCCTGATGCTAGTGATACAATTCGCGTTCCTTTATGCGGTTGTCTCTATCGGGACCTAACCCGCCATTTCAGTATGAATATGCAGATGCCCCTCTAGGGTGCGGTGCACCGGGCATTTGTCGGCAATCGCGATAATCCGCGCGCGCTGATCATCAGTCAGGTCATCGCCCAAAACTGTGATCGAGCGATTGAGCGCCTGAATTTGAGCGCCTTCGCCCTCCTCCTCGCAATGATCGCAATCGCTCGCATGATCCCGCTCATGGGTCACATGCACTTGGTAACCCTCTACTGGCCAGCCTTTGCGGTCTGCATACATCTTCATGGTCATGACGGTACAAGTACCCAGCGCAGCGTTGAGCAAGTCATATGGCGTCGGGCCAGTGTCATCACCGCCATAACTGCGCGGTTCATCGGCCACGAAACGGTGACTGGTGGTGAACACCTCGCTTCCAAACTTACCGTGGCCAGATTTCACTAAAACGCCAGCCTCAGGCAGCTGAGTCTCACCGCAGCTCTTGAGGTATCTTTTTGCCCATGAAGCGATCGCTACAGCGGCATATTCAGCATCCTCGGCCTTGGTCAGCAGGTGATCAGCATCGTCCAGGCTGATGAAGCTCTTTGGGTGAAAAGCGGCCTGAAACAGAGCCGCCGCGTGCTCTACGCCGACGATTGTATCGGTTGGTGAGTGCAGCGCGAGGTAAGGCAGCCTTAGCTCCTTCACAAGATCGAGCAATTTGACCGATTCCGTTCGCTCAAGGAACTCCCGGCTGACCGAAAAGCTCTGTCCGCCAATTGTCACCGGCCCCTCGCCTTCGGTGCGGATCGCCTCATGATCGCCTTTGATGATGTGCAGCACATGCGGAACGTCCGAAGGCGCGCCGATAGTGGCGACAGCCGCGACATTCTCAGCGCCCAGCTCGTGCGCTGCGGCCAGCACCGCTGCTCCGCCTAGGCTATGCCCGATCATCAGCAGCGGTGCGTCAAAGCGCGACCGCAGAGCACCAGCGACCGAGACCAGATCGGCAATGTCCGTCGCAAACCCGGCGCGGCCAAACTCGCCTTCGCTTCCGCCAAGCCCGGTGAAATCGAACCGCAGCGTCGCGATGCCCTGGGCCGCCAGAGCGCGGGCGACACTGATCGCGGCACGGCTCTGCTTGGTGCAGGTGAAGCAATGCGCAAAGACCGCAGCGCCTCTGACCAGACCCGTGGGCATTTCAAGCGCCCCATCCAGGCTATGTCCGGCGGTTGTCGTGATCGAAAAAGTCTCTGTCGGCATTGCGGGCCCTCCTATGGGTGATGCTTCTAGAGCTATTAGCGCGCCTGCGCCATTTGGTTACGCCTTGCAGCAGGCCTCCGCGCGATGCACTATGCTTCCCATGCTTAAAAACCTCGCGCTCGCCTTCTCGCTTATGCTCGTCCCTAGCTCCATATTGGCGCAGGATGCCCCCGCCAGCGAGACGACAGTCTCCGAGCCGCTGAAGACCCGCGCGCAGGATGTCGTCGCCCTTTTGAAAGAGGAGAAAGCGCCAGAGGACGTGTTCGGGCCGCAATTCCTTGCCTCAGTGCCTCCAGCGCAGTTCAATGCAGTAACCCAGCAGCTGACCTCGCAATTTGGCGCAGCCATCGGGGTTGAAAGCATTGAGTCAACTGGTGAGTTCACCGCAAACATCGCGATCCGATTTGAAAAGGCGATTGGACAAGGCACATTGGCGCTGAGTGCAACAGAGCCGCACAAAATCGAAGGCCTGCTGCTGCGCCAATTTGATGCAATCGATGACAGTCTCGCGAAGATCGAAGCCGATCTCGCTGCACTACCAGGCAAAGTTGGCGTTTATTATGGCCCTATCAGCGGCGATGCCCCTGTCCTATCAATCAATCCAGAACGACAATTCGCCATTGGCTCGACGTTCAAACTATACGTCTTGGCAGCTCTCGCAGAGGACGTCGCGGCGGGAAAGCGCAGTTGGAATGAGGTAATCCCCCTTAGTCAAAGGAGTTTACCCAGCGGCATGATGCAAGACTGGCCGCAAGGCGCTCCGGTGACCTTACACACTCTAGCCAGCATGATGATCTCGATCAGCGATAACACCGCGACTGACGAGTTGATCAACGCGCTCGGGCGGGACCGCATTGCCAAGCTGGTCGCGGAAAGCGGGCACAGCGATCTGAGCAAAGCCAATCCGTTTTTGACCACAAGGGAGCTCTTCACCCTCAAAGGCGGCGCGCCAGAAACCCTGGAGGCGTACCGCACGGAAACGGACGCCCAGCGCAAATTAAAGATGCTGAGCGAGCTCGATAGCGCGTCTGTCAGCGCCAATGACGTGAACTCGGCTTTCGCGGGTGGTCCTGTCGCGATCGATGTCGAGTGGTTCGCGAGCGCCAATGATCTGCGAAAACTGTTCCTGCACATGAATGAAGTCGCCGACGACAATGCGTTTGCGATCATGGGCATCAACCCCTCTGTCCAGTCCAGCGTGCGCGACGACTGGGAGTATATTGGCTATAAGGGCGGATCAGAGCCCGGCGTCCTCTACCTCACATGGCTGCTCACCGATCAGTCAGGCAACCAGCATATTCTCGTCTTGAGCTGGAACAATCCGGACGCCGCGCTCGATAACACAGCGTTGGAACTGATCGCGCAGCGCATCCTTGCCCTGCCCCGCTGAAGTCACCGCCCAGCACAGCCTTCCAATTTGAACGCGAGCTTACGTAGCGTCACCCTTGCCACCCGAACGGATCGACCTTAACGCTCGCATCAAGTTCAGTTGCCATTTGAGATTTACAGGAAAACCCATGACCGACACGACGCAGCAGCGCTTTGAAGGCACCAATGATTACATCGCCACCGATGATTTGAAAGTCGCGGTGGATGCTGCGGTAACCCTGCGCCGCCCGTTGCTGGTCAAAGGCGAACCGGGCACAGGCAAAACCGTGCTGGCGCACGAAATTGCGAAAGCGATTGGCGCGCCGCTCATCGAGTGGAACGTCAAATCGACCACCAAGGCGCAGCAAGGTCTGTATGAATATGATGCGGTTGCACGTCTTCGCGATGGTCAGCTGGGCGAGGAACGCGTCCACGACATCCGCAATTACATCAAGAAGGGCAAGCTGTGGGAAGCCTTCACCTCTGAGCAGCTGCCTGTTCTGCTGATCGACGAGATTGATAAGGCCGACATCGAATTTCCAAACGATCTCTTGCAAGAGCTCGATCGGATGAGCTTTGATGTCTATGAAACGCAAGAGCGCGTGGCCGCCAAAGAGCGCCCGATTGTGGTCATCACCTCGAACAATGAGAAGGAATTGCCAGACGCATTCCTGCGCCGCTGTTTCTTCCACTACATCAAGTTTCCAGACCGCGACACGATGCAGTCGATCATCGACGTGCATTATCCCGGCATCCAAAAGACTTTGGTCAAAAAGGCGATGGATATCTTCTATGAGCTGCGCGAAGTTCCAGGCCTGAAGAAAAAGCCATCAACCAGCGAGCTGCTTGATTGGCTGAAGCTTCTAATGAACGAAGATATGCCGCTGGAAACGCTGCAGGACGCCAATCCGAACAGCGCCATTCCGCCACTGCACGGCGCGCTGCTCAAGAACGAGCAAGACGTGATGATGTTTGAACGTCTGGCCTTTATGGCGCGTCGCAACCCGACTTAGTCGAGCTGCGCGGATTGAACCTTACAGTTCGTACGCCATTTCAAAATCGCCCCAACGGCGGCCATTGATAACCAGCGGAATGTAGACGTTGCGCACAATACGATAGGTTTTACCGTCCCCCTCCTGGCGGTAAATCGCCATCATGTAGGGCGCGTTGCTGGCTTTCGCTTTGTGGTCGATCGCCTCCATGATCTTGCGACCATTGCGGCAATATTTGGTATCATGCGCAAGCTCGCCGGTTGGCTTGCGTGACCATGCGGTGATATGGGTTGGCAGGAAGCCATTCATATCAGCCTGAGAACACATGATCACCGCGCCAGGCTCATCATAGAGCGTGTCGTTGATTGGACGCCAATTGGCATCGGCCCAATCACTGAAGGCGGTGCGGAACAATTGCGGGTTTGTGCCCGGTACTTCTTTGTAATTCTGGTCAAACAGCTGATCCATGGTCAGCTCACCAGATTCGATTGCCTGCTCGGCCAATCCAAGAATCCTCTTGGCGACACCCTGTGCCTTTTCGACCATTGAGCTGTCGACTGGGCTCATTCCCGATTGCACGATCCGGTCGAACATTTCGCTCGCCGTGAGCTCCAATTCGCCCATGCGCTCATGCGCGCCTTCAAGCTGCTTTTCATTGCCGCGTGCCGCGAGGTCATAGCGCTCAAGCACGTCCTGAACCGATGAGACGTGACCGCTGATGGTCCCGGTCGAACGCGCAATAACATCGTTCTGCTTATCGACTTCTTCGACCAATTCGCCAACGCTGCTGATCGTGGTTTCGATCCGCGAAACAGAGGCTTTCGCTTCGTCGCTGGCCAGTGAGCCTTCTTCGATCTGCCCAATAACCACGCTGGCCTCCGCGCCTAGCGTATCGATAGTTTTCGAGATTTCTTCGGTGGCTTTGCGTGTGTCGTTGGCGAGGCTTTTGACTTCGCCCGCCACAACCGCAAATGTGCGGCCAGCCTCGCCAGCTCGCATTGCTTCAATCGTAGCGTTCAACGCCAGAATATTAGTGGTTTCAGCAATCTGATCAATATCTTGCGCGCTGCGCCTCACTTGATCCATCGCCGCCGCAAAACCCGTTACGTGCTGGCCAAGGGTGTCCACCAATTCAAGCACCGCGTTAATCTGACCCAAGGACGAACGGATCAACGAAGTGCCCTCGCCCAATCGCTCAATCGCGCGCTCTGAAAGCAGGCGGGCTTCGTCACTCGCCTCTGACACTTTCGCTTGGTCGGCCTCCAACGCGCTCACAGTGCCGCGCAGGGCCTCGTGCTCTTCACGCAGGGCTTCAGACGAACGGATTACTTCCGCTACAACACCCGCAACGTCGGTGCAGCCAACGGTAACCGCCGCGCAGCTCTCTGGAATGGCGTTAAGCGACGCTGCATTTGTCTTATCAATTTCAATAGGCTTCATAGCCGCCGGGTCCCCGATCTTCTGTCCCGAACACCCGTAACCAGTGATGGTTAGCGAAGACTTAAGGAGGCGGAGAAAGTGGCTCAATTTGCCGGCGGCCGCGCTCATGGTCCTGCATTCAGGACTAGCGCTAGCGCACCACTGCAGTTAGAGCTTCGGCCATGTTTTTCAATTTCGTCGACGAACTTCGTGAAGCCGGGATTTCGGCCAGTTTCAAAGAGCACCTCACTCTGTTGGAGGCGCTCGACAAAGATGTGATCGAGCAGACGCCTGAGGCATTCTACTACCTCAGCCGGGCGACTTTCGTGAAAGACGAGGGGTTGATCGATCGCTTTGATCAGGTGTTCAACAAGGTCTTCAAAGGCATTCTGTCCGATTACGGCCAAAACCCGGTCGATATTCCCGAAGACTGGCTGAAGGCCGTGGCAGAGAAGTTTCTCAGCGAAGAAGAAATGGAGAAGATCAAATCCCTGGGCGATTGGGACGAGATTATGGACACGCTGAAAAAGCGCCTTGAGGAGCAGGAAAAACGCCACGAAGGCGGCAATAAGTGGATTGGAACCGGTGGGACATCACCGTTCGGCCACGGAGGCTATAACCCGGAAGGCGTTCGGATCGGCGGCGAGAGCAAGCACAAGCGCGCGATCAAAGTCTGGGAAAAGCGCGAGTTTCAGAACCTCGACAACACCAAAGAGCTAGGCACGCGCAACATCAAGATGGCGCTGCGCCGCCTGCGCCGCTTTGCCCGCGAAGGCGTGGCTGATGAGCTCGATCTGGATGCGACCATCGATGGCACCGCTAAGCAGGGCTGGCTCGACATTCACATGCGTCCCGAACGGCACAATGCGGTGAAACTGCTGCTGTTCCTCGATGTTGGCGGGTCGATGGATCCCTTCATCAAGCTTTGCGAAGAGCTGTTCAGCGCAGCCTCTTCAGAGTTCAAGAACCTCGAATTCTTCTACTTTCACAATTGTCTTTACGAAGGCGTGTGGAAAGACAATTCGCGGCGCTGGCAGGAACGCACGAAGACCTGGGATGTGCTGCACAAATTCGGCCATGATTACAAAGTGATCTTTGTGGGTGATGCGGCAATGAGCCCGTATGAAATCACCCACGCCGGCGGCAGCGTCGAGCATATGAACGAAGAAGCCGGCGCGATCTGGATGAACCGGGTGACCAACACCTATCCAGCGACCGTCTGGCTGAACCCAGTGCCCGAAAAGCAGTGGAGCTATTCACAATCCACCAAAATGCTGAAGCAATTGGTCAATGACCGGATGTACCCGCTGACGTTGGATGGCCTGGACGATGCGACGCGGGAGCTTTCAAGGAAGCAGGGACATTGATCGGCACGTTCGATTAGTACAGAATCAACCGCCTCAAACATTGCGTTGAGTTGTTCACGCTCCACCAATTCAAGCTCTGGGCGCCAAACATCAAAAATTAGCACTAGTCTATCAGTATCAGCGCGATTGTAGGCTTCGTGTTCGACGCTGTCGTCAAACATCATGAGCTGGCCTTCGCGCCACTCTTGTGAGGTCGAACCAACCCGCAATGCCCCATTGCCGGGCACTATCAAAGGCAAGTGGCAAACATAACGGACGTTGATCATGCCAGTGTGCGGCGGGATCGTTTCGCCTGCCCGAAGCAACGAAAACATCGGCGTCGGCGCGCGATTGGCAATTCGACACAGTGGAAGCTCCTTAAGCGCCGCGTGAGTTACCGGGCACGATGCCGTTTGCTTCGGGTCAAATACGCCTTTGTTCGCAAGTTCAAAACTTGACCAACCTGCGTTCCCAAGCATTCCATGAACATCGCCCTGTGGTCGATCTTTGGCCGATTGCACATAAGCATCAAACGCCTGATTATTCTGCAATATCACTTCGGCTTCGCGCTTAATAGCATCGGTCTGAGCCTCCAACGCCTCCGCCCATTCAAACTGCTCACGCGAGGCAAACTCGCAATAGCTCATATCGGCATAGAAAAATGACATCGGAATTTGCGGGTACGCTCTAGTCTCCGCGGGCCGTTCGGCTTTGCCAAACATCATGGCGAGCGACTTGGCGAAACGTGGGTGCCAATCTGATTGCTCAAACCCCGCCTCGGCCAGGCTTGTAACAATGTGGTCCATGTAGCGCTGGTGAAGCCATTCGATGGTCGTCGCGATCTGCATTGCAAGCCATCCTGAGCCACGTCCAGCCTGGTTCAAGGCTTGCTGAGCCGCGCGATAATAGGCGGAGGCAGCACGGTGATCCTCAGCCAGTAATCGGTGATCAGCCTTACATGCCAACGCATCGGGGTTCTGCCGATTGGACGCCAGCTGTGCGTCTGCGGCGGCTTCAGACATTGTGGGGCTTGGCGAAGGATGGTCACTCATTGGTAGAGCAAATGCTCCCTAACGGTCAGCACCCACGCTGCCTCGTCGTTTGACGCCAGCGCGTCGAGATCGCTTGGCCGCGCGGCTGCATCGTCGACCCATTCGCGCAAAGATGGTCCGCCATTGATCACATCAATCGCCAGCACATCATTGGTGTACTCATATTTGAAGTCCGTCCCGCGCCACAATTCATAGTCGGGATAAAGGCTGCGGATCGCTTTGAAAGCCAGTGCCTGAAGACGCCACGGCTTAAACATATCATGATCGTAATGCGGGCCTTCTGCATGGATCATCAGAGCGTTACACAGCTTTCCTGTATGCTTGTGAAAGGTCGGCTCGAACCAACAATCGCGCAGAGCGCAGCCCTGAACCCAATCAGGTTGGAGGCCATGCATCTCTGCCAGCACAGCCTTTGCATCAATGTCTGGCGCGCCGAATAAGACCTCCAGCGGCCGCGTGGTCCCGCGGCCTTCTGACACAGTGGCGCCTTCGATCATCACTGTGCCCGCATAGGCGCGGGCCATGTTCACATTGGCGGCATTGGGCGAAGGGTTGATCCAGATCCGGGACGTGGGCCAGCCATGCCCCTCACCGCTTGGCTCCCAGCCCTCCATGGCGACCACGCGGTAATCCACATCAAGGCCAAAGTGCGCAATGAACCAGTGCCCCATCTCGCCGAGCGTCAGGCCATGCCGCATCGGCATAGGCGCGGCTCCGACGAAGCTTTCGTGGCCGGGCACTAGCAGGGTGCCCTCAACCGGTCGGCCAGCGGGGTTGGGGCGATCCAGCACCCAGACCTCTTTGCCCCCTTCGCCCGCTTCTTCCAGTAGGTAGAGCAGCGTCGTCACAAAGGTGTAGATCCGGCACCCAAGATCCTGAAGATCAAACAAAAAGACATCGGCGCTCGACATCATTTGACCGGTCGGACGGCGCACTTCGCCATAGAGCGAGAACACGGGAATGCCGTATTGCGGATCGGTCTCGTCCGCCGTCTCCACCATATTGTCCTGCTTATCGCCTTTTAGCCCATGCTGCGGACCAAACGCGCTCGTGACGTTCACCCCGGCGGCGATCAGCGCGTCGAGCGAATGGGTTAGGTCAGCGGTGACACTGGCCGGGTGCGCGACCAATGCAACGCGTTTGCCCTCCAGGGCGCTGAGCAATTGCTTGTCTGCCAACAGGCGATCAATTCCAAACTTCATGGGCACGGATTTGCGGCAGGCGCGCGGCAAAGGCAACTCGCTTTTGCACATAGATTTTGTGCGCTTTGATCAATTGTGGTTATAGCAGCGGCTTATGGACTGGACCCTCGCTATTATCGCGGCCCTTTGGGCGATCATTCTCGGCGGAGCGGGCGGCCTGCTGACCGAAATTGGCGAGTGGTATCGCGAGCTTAACAAGCCAAGCTGGCAGCCACCGGATTGGTTGTTTGGTCCAGCATGGACGATCATCCTCGGCCTGTCCGCCTGGAGCCTGTATCTCGCGTGGGCTAACGCGCCCTCGCCCGCTGATCAGCGAGTTATCGCAGGGCTGTTTGGAATGAACTTCGCGCTGCACCTTGCTTGGTCGCCGCTGTTTTTCAAAGCGAAACGGCCCGATTGGGCTCTTTTTGAAAACGCCTTTCTGTGGCTTTCGGTGCTTTCGCTGGTGCTGGTTTTGCCGAATTACTCCGCGCTCGCAGGCTGGCTGAATGCGCCATATCTTACATGGGTGACCTTCGCGGCGTTCCTCAATTGGAAGATCGTGCAGCTCAACCGCCCCTTTGGCGATGGTGCCGCGCAGGAAAGCTAACGCTCGACCACCAATTGCAGGCAGGCTTCGCTGTGAAACTCCGGCTTTCCCGGTGGGAATGCGAGCGCCCAATATTGGATCGCTCCGTCATTGTGCTCAACAATTGCGTTGAGCGCGACCTGCGCAGGACTGGGCAAGTCGGCGGCTATGCTGGCCCTTAGCACCAGCTCATTGTCACTATACGAGCATGATACGGCAATCGCATCCACCGGAGCATCACAAGCGCCCTCGCGAAAGTCATCAAAATCATAGGCCGCCCAACGTGAAGAGGGCGAGAGGTTGAACTCCCGGTAGAATGTTCCGCCAATCGGCTGCCAGAAAATCTCAAAGCAGGTGGTCTTCCACAGGAAGTCTTTGCGCTCTGGCCCGGCGTGCTGAGGCACTTTGATCCCGCCAATCGCCCCGTCAAAGCGAAACTCCGCATCACAGCCTACCGCCGTGGGCGCAATCTGCGCTGTCACCGCGTTAATGGGCCCAAGATCGCATGTCCGATGAAGCATAAGTGGTTGCATGGCATGGCTATCGCTGAGCAACGCGCGGCAGACAATGGCCATTCATGACTTTCCCGCCGCTTCGCACACTGTTAAGCGCTCGCCATCATGAAAGCATACGAATCTGATCTGCTCCAGCTGCTCGATGAACGCGGCTACATCCACCAAGTCACCGACAGCGGCGCGCTCGATCAGCTCGCAGCTAAGCAGGTTGTGCCGGGATATATCGGCTTTGATGCGACCGCGCCGAGCCTGCACGTGGGCAGCCTGGTCCAGATCATGATGCTGCGCCGTCTGCAACAGACCGGCCACAAGCCGATTGTTGTGATGGGCGGCGGCACGACAAAGGTCGGCGACCCTTCTGGCAAGGATGAAAGCCGCAAATTGCTGACCGGGGACGCAATTCAGGACAATATCGCTTCGATCCGCACTGTGTTTGAGCGTTTGCTGACATTCGGCGACGGGCCAAGCGATGCGGTGATGGTCGACAATGACGAGTGGCTGTCAAAGCTTGGCTATGTCGAATTGCTGCGCGATGTTGGGCCGCACTTCACCGTCAACCGGATGCTGACGTTCGATTCGGTCCGCCTGCGCCTCGACCGGGAGCAGCCCCTTACCTTCCTCGAATTCAATTACATGATCCTTCAGGCCTATGACTTCCTAGAGCTCGCACGCCGATATGAGTGCCGCCTGCAAATGGGCGGCAGTGATCAATGGGGCAATATCGTCAATGGTATGGAATTGTCGCGCCGGATGGAGGGCCGCGAGCTTTACGGCCTGACAACGCCGCTGCTGACCACGGCGGATGGCGCGAAGATGGGCAAGACCGCATCGGGCGCCGTCTGGCTCAACGATGATCAATTGCCCGCCTATGATTTCTGGCAATATTGGCGCAATTGCGATGACCGGGACGTGGGCCGTTTCCTGAAATTGTTCACCGACCTGCCGCTACACGAGATCGCCAAGCTTGAATCTCTCGAAGGCGCGGAAATCAACGATGCCAAGATCGTGCTCGCAAACGAAGTGACTAAGCTGGTGCGCGGCGATGACGCTGCCAATGCGGCCGAAGCAACTGCGAAGGAGACTTTTGCTGGCGGCGGCGCAGGTGAAGACTTGCCATCATTGGCGGTCGGCGCAGACGGTATGCGGATCGGCGCGGTTCTGACCGAAATCGGCTTCACTGCATCGAATGGCGAGGCGAAACGCAAGATCGCCGAGGGCGCGGTAAAGATCGATGACACGGCAATCACAGAGCCCGGTTTTCTTGTAGCGCCAGCGGATGGTGAGACACTCAAACTGAGCCTTGGCAAGAAGAAGCACGGGCTGATTACCCGCTAATTCCCGCCTTCGCGGCAGGTCTAAATACGGCTCTATTTCGCCAGCTTTACCAATTATCAGCCTTTTCCATCCATTAGGGTTGTCACTCGGACAATAATGGAGGGTCGAGAACTGTGTCAGCCGGAGCGAATCTGAGCGTCACTGATATGCGTCGAGCTGCACGTCACCCGGTGGATTTCCCGGTGATTGTGGAGCACTTTGCGCACGGCGACCTAGAATTACACGTATCAAACCTGTCCGCGCACGGCTTTATGGTCGACGATGCGAGCGGCAATCTCAATCGCGGTGATCGCGTGATCATCCGCTTGCCGATTGTTGGCCGGATCGAAGCCTATTTGATCTGGATTCACGAAGAGCGCGCAGGCTTTCAGTTTGAGCGCATCATTCGGATTGATGACTTTGTCGATATCATTGACGCGCTTCAGCCCAATCCGCGTCTGCGCCGCAAGCGCTAGCCCTTCGCAATCGGTCCGTTTGACCGGTCGGCGCTGCAACAATTAGCTCTCGCACCTTGGCAGGCCATGATGCGCCTGCCATTGCCCATGCGTGAGCGACACTGATCAAATCCCCAGCCACCCGTTTCGGGTCCACAATTTCCGCGCCTATTGGGTGAGCCGCTTTGCGATGACGCTGGCGCAATATGCCATGCTGCTGATCATTGGCTGGCAGACGTATAATATCGCGCGCGACGGCGGGATGACCATTGCCGAGGCCTCCGGCCAGCTTGCGCTTATCGGCCTGTTTCAGTTCCTGCCATTGTTCGTGCTGACACCGTTTACGGGTCTTGCAGCGGATCGGTTTGACAGGCGGCGCCTTGGGCAATTGACCGTGCTGTTGCAATTTGCATGCGCCGCCGCCCTCGCCTGGTTTACGTGGAGCGGCGCGATCACGCTTCCAGTTCTGTTCTCGATAGCGGTCCTGCTGGGCATTGCGCGGGGATTTGCTGGCCCAGCTCTGTCAGCGCTGGCTCCCAATCTTGTGCCAAAGGCGCTTCTCCCGACCGCGATCGCTTTGTCATCCATCGCTTGGCAGGTCGGCATGATCATCGGCCCTGCAATTGGCGGCGTGCTGTACCGCGCAGGGCCTGCCCTGCCCTATTTCGCCGCATGCGCCTTATTCGCGGTCTCGCTGATCGCACTGTCTATCATTGGCAAAGTGCCTCAACCGGCCACGCGCAAGGACCAGCGCCCGATTGGCGCAATCATCGATGGCGTGTCTTACGTTGTCCGCAACAAGATGGTGCTAGGCGCGATCACGCTCGATCTGTTCGCCGTGTTCCTTGCAGGAGCAACCGCGCTCTTCCCGGTCTACGCACGCGATATCCTCAACGCCGGAGAAGTTGGGTTAGGCTTCCTCGCCGCAGCACCTGCGGTCGGCGCGGCGGTTACGGCCCTGTGGTTCTCATTCCGGCCGCTCAAGACCAATGTTGGCCCCAAAATGCTGTGGGCCGTCGCAGTGTTCGGCCTCGCGACGATTGTCTTCGGACTATCCACTTCGATGCCGCTTAGCCTTGCGATGCTCGTGATTGTGGGCGCAGCGGATATGTTCAGCGTCTATATCCGGCAATCGCTGATCCAGCTGCACACGCCGGATGACAAGCGCGGCCGGGTGTCCTCCGCCTCACTGCTCACGATCAGCGCCTCGAACGAAGGTGGGGACGCGTTCTCCGGTTTCCTCGCCAGCGCCGTTGGACCAGTCGCAGCCGTTGTAGCCGGGGGAATTGGCGCGATTGTAACCGTTGGGCTGTGGAGCCGAATATTCCCTGTGTTGCGGATGACTAAGAGCTTCGATCCGCCAAAAGACATGCTAGACACACCATCAGACAAAAAATCCCCCAAGGAAAACCATCAGGAGGCCTGAGATGAAAGCTGCAAACATCCTCGAGACGATTGGCAACACCCCGCATATTCGCCTGTCGCGATTGTTCCCCAATCATGAAGTGTGGCTGAAGTCAGAGCGTAGCAATCCCGGCGGCTCGATCAAGGATCGCATCGCCCTAGCTATGGTCGAAGACGCCGAGCAATCAGGCAAACTCGCGCCGGGCGGCACAATCGTTGAGCCGACCAGCGGCAACACCGGCATTGGCCTCGCAATGGTCGCAGCGGTCAAAGGCTATAAGCTGGTGCTCGTCATGCCGGAAAGCATGTCGATTGAGCGCCGCCGCCTGATGCTCGCCTATGGCGCAACTTTTGACCTCACCCCAAAAGAAAAAGGCATGAAGGGCGCGATTGAGCGCGCGACAGAAATTGTCGAGAGCACCGATGGCGCTTGGATGCCATCCCAGTTTGAGAACCCAGCGAATGTCGCGGTCCACGCGCGCACAACGGCAAAGGAAATCCTCGCCGATTTTGCCGACGCACCGATTGACGTGATGATCACTGGCGTTGGCACGGGCGGCCACCTGACCGGCTGCGCTGAAGAGCTCAAAAAGAACTGGGGCGGCTTTAAAGCCTACGGTGTCGAGCCAGAGCTGTCCCCAGTCATCAACGGCGGCCAGCCCGGCCCACACCCAATCCAAGGTATTGGTGCAGGTTTTATCCCAGGCAACCTTCATACCGACGCCATCGATGGCGCGATCCCGGTTGACGCAGAGGATGCCCGCGAAATGGCTCGCCGCGCAGCCTCTGAAGAAGGCATGCTGATCGGCATCTCCAGCGGCGCGACTTTGGCTGCGATCGCGAAGAAGCTGCCAGAGCTGGATGCGGGCACACGTGTGCTTGGCTTTAACTATGATACGGGCGAGCGCTATCTCTCCGTGCCCGACTTCCTGCCGGTGGAATAACGCCCGATCCAAGCCGCGAGTTTAATCTGATCTTGACCTTATCGCTTCATTACAAGCGAGGTCTGGAGATACTGATATGAAATTCATCCTACTTGAATCGCGCGGCGGAAATTACATGGTGGTGGCAGACAACATCGCCTGGCTCCGCACCGGTGAAAATGGCCAAACCAATGTCGGAATGGTCGGGGGCAGCCCGCTGCTCGTCACCGGTTCGATTGAGGAAGTGGCCGAGAAAGTTATGGCCGGAGCGGGTTCCAACTAGGGTCAGGCTTCTGTGATACGAAAAAGGCCCGGGAGTTTGCGCTCCCGGGCCTTTTCACGTGACGATGATATTGGGCGTTATGCCGCTGTGGCGAATGCGTCTGCTGACAGTTTCATCATGTTATCAGAGCCAGCTTCCAGCTTGCGGCGCAGCGCGCCCGCATCCGGCAGGAAGCGTTCGGCATAGTAAGCCGCTGAGGTCAGCTTGGCTTCGTAGAACGCGCGGTCTTCAGTGTCCGTTGCCAGTTGCTGAAGCGCAGTCTTACCCATTTTCAGCCACATAAAGCCGAGGGTCACAATGCCCATGATGTGCATGTAGTGGTGCGCGCCCGCGCCGAGGTGGTTCGGGTTCGCCATCGCGTTTTGCATGAACCACATGGTCGCCGCTTTCTGCTCGCCCAGCGCCTTTTCAAGCTTGGTCGCAACATCAGCCAGTTCGGGCGAATCTTTCGCAGAGGCGATCTCTTCGTCGATCATCGCGAAGAACGCTTGAACCGCGCGGCCACCCTTTGATGCGAGCTTACGGCCGCACAGGTCCATTGCCTGCACGCCGTTGGTGCCTTCGTAGATCATCGCAATCCGGCTATCGCGGACAAATTGCTCCATGCCCCACTCGGTCACATAGCCGTGGCCGCCGTAAACCTGCTGCATGTTGTTGGCGATGTCATAGCCCTTGTCGGTGCCATAGCCTTTAATGACCGGGGTCATCAGACCGATGAGGTCATCCGCCAGCTGGCGCTCTTCCTCGGTTTGCGCCTTGTGCGTCAGGTCCACCTGTAATGCGCCCCACAGGCACAGTGCACGCATGCTTTCGTTGAATACTTTCGCGTCCATCAGCATCCGGCGAACGTCCGGGTGGACAAAGATCGGATCAGCCTGAGCGTCGGTGTCTGCTGGACCGGTCAGTGCGCGGCCCTGACGGCGATCAAGAGCATAGGTGACAGCGTTCTGATAGGCGACTTCTGCCTGCGCAAGGCCCTGCATGCCAACGCCAAGACGCGCTGCATTCATCATAACGAACATGGCGGCGAGCCCTTTGTTCTCTTCGCCCAGCATCCAACCGGTGGCGCCGTCATAATTGAGGACGCAGGTCGCATTGCCGTGAATGCCCATCTTCTTCTCGATGGAGCCGCAAGATACGCCATTGCGCTCACCCGGTTCGCCGTTCTCATCAACGATGAACTTTGGAACCACGAACAGCGAAATGCCCTTAGAGCTATCCGGTGCGCCCGGCGTCTTCGCCAGAACCAAGTGAATGATGTTGCTGGTGAGATCATGCTCGTCGGCGGAGATGAAAATCTTGGTGCCAGTGATCGCGTAAGAGCCATCGCCCTTCGGCTCTGCCTTCGTGCGGATCATGCCAAGATCGGTGCCGCAATGCGGCTCTGTCAGGTTCATGGTGCCGGACCATTCGCCTGAGATCATCTTAGGCGCGTACATTTCTTTCTGCTCTTGGCTGCCCGCAGCTAGCAAGGCCGCGGTCGCGCCGCCGGTGAGGCCGGGATACATCGCAAACGCCTGGTTCGCGGTGCCAATGTACTCCTCAAACGCAAAGCCAAGAACATGCGGCAGATCCTGACCGCCAAATTCCTCTGGCCCGGTTAGCGTCGTCCAACCGCTCTCAACTAAGGCTTCATAGGCCTCTTTGAAGCCATCCGGCGTCGTCACAGAACCGTCTTCGTGGCGGGTGCAGCCTTGCTCGTCACCAATCTGGTTGAGCGGGGCGAGAACTTCTGAGCAGAATTTGCCAGCTTCATTCACGACCGTGTCGATCATGTCAGGCGTCGCATTCTCAAAGCCCGGCAGATTGCCGTAGCTCGCTAGGTCAAGCATTTCGCTGATGATGAAGCGGGTTTCGCGGGTTGGAGCGGTGTATGTTGGCATCACTAGATCCCTTAGTGGAGTGTTGAGTATTCAGGGGGTTAGGCGGTCAAAGATCGAGCTTTTCGATCTCAGCCACAAAATCGGTGAGTTCCTTGATCGATGAATCGATGTCGGCCCTCTGGCTTTTCAATTTGGCAATATGCGTGCGGCACTTCTCAATCGTGACACGGCGCTGTTCAACGCGGCCATCGTCGAGGTCATACAGATCGATCATCTCGCGAATCTCGGTCAGACTAAAGCCGACGTTCTTGGCCCGCATAATCCAGGCAAGCCTCGCCCGGTCACGCTTTGAATAGACCCGGGTCAGCCCGACACGAGCGGGAGAGATAAGCCCCTCGTCCTCATAAAAGCGCAGCGCGCGTGCAGTGCACTCAAATTCGCTGGTCAGATCAGAGATCGAAAACTGTTCGCGCTCGTGCTTGTCCGGGCGGTCGAGATGCGCGCCATTGCGGCGCTGGCCGGTTTCGTCCGAAACATCGGCTTTACGGGAAGATGATTGTGCGTGTGCTGTAGCCATGCACCATCATCTACCTTACCTTTACGTGAGCGTCAAGTATTGACCTTAACGAGAGGCATCGACCAATTCCCCGCCGTCTATGCGGCGGTAGAAACAGCTGCGCGCGCCCGTATGGCAAGTCGGCCCGGCTGGCTTAACCTTCAGCACAATCGCATCTTGATCGCAGTCCACCAGCATCTCTTGTACCTCAAGCACATTGCCAGAGCTTTCGCCCTTCATCCAAAGGCTTTGGCGCGAGCGCGACCAAAAATGCGCGCGGTTCGTTTCAATCGTTTTTTGCAATGCCTCAGCGTTCATGAAGGCAACCATCAGGACCTCACCGGTGCCCGAATCGGTAACCACAGCGCTTAACAAACCGCGATCATCAAACTTCGGCAGCAGCTCGCTACCCTGCTCGCGGTTCCGCTTTTCCGCTGCGTCGCCGCCGCCAAAACTGTTGTTCAATGGTTAATCCTTCGGTGAATGGGGCCGCTAATGCGATGGCTTGTTGCACGATAACCACAGAGCCTACGCAAAATCCACCAGGCAACGGTTTCGACCTTTGCGAATTAAGACTCCAATGAGACAAAGCTTCTCAGCAGGCCTTTGCGGGTCTGTCCACCGGATACCGGCGTCTTAAGAATGCCAGGTTCAGGGGGTAACTGTTTCTCTGCTGGCCGCGGGGTGTTGGCGAGAGACAGTTCGAACGATGAGGGATTGGATCCTGGTAGCCAAGTTAGGGGGTGGCTGCCTGAGCTCTTTAAGAGCGGGTCCGTATTTTTTCGTCACGTGGCGCCCGGGGTCGTAATGGCCTCGGGCGTTGTGTTTTCCGGCTTCTTTTTCTTACGTTTCAGCCACGCTCATACGGTGGAGCGATGCGTCAAACTCGCTGTCTACAACACGCGCAAAGCATGCGATCGTGACCGACCGAGCGCCTGCTTTCAGCAGCACGCTGACGCAGGCATCGCTCGTCGCTCCGCTGGTGAGAACATCATCGACCAAGATCACTTCGCGCCCCTTGATCGCCGCTTTGCGCGATTCTCGAATCGCAATCGCGCCCGACAAGGTTTTGCGCCGCTCCTTCGCGCCAAGGCCGCCCAAGCTCGGGGTGCGTTTGCGCCGGACCAATCCATCGACAAGCACTTCGCCCTTGCCCCGCTTCGCCAGCTCTTTGGCAAGGAGCCCCGACTGGTTGAAGCCGCGTTGCCACAGGCGCCAGCGATGCAATGGGACCGGGATCAATAGTGGCGGCGCATCGCCCTCCTCCTCCGGATCAGGAAGCCGCGCTGCCAGCAATCGGCCGAGCAAACCCGCGAGCGAAATCTTGCCACCGTGCTTGAACGTCAGGATCAGCTTACGCGAGGCATCGTTATAGACTGTAGCCGCCACAATGCCGGAATGCTTGGGCGGGTCAGCCATGCACGGCGCGCACAGCGCCTCTTCATCCATCTGATCAGAGCCAAATGGCCTGCCGCAGGAATTGCACGATGGCTCTCCCGGAATGACCAGATCGCCCCAGCACGCGCTGCAAACCCCGCCCTGATCGGCGGTCGCATCGCCGCATAGCGGGCAGCGCGGCGGATAGACCAAGTCCACGACAGGCTTCAGCCCTTCGGCGATATGCGCACCCAAACCCATGCGCAAACTGTCGCATGGCTTGCACTGCCGTGGCAAGCACGGCAGGGCAGCGCCGATTATGCAAACACGCCAAGTTCCAACGATCTTCTCCAAAGTGCGTCGCGAGGCGAGAGCAGCGCGCGCTTCCCGATTGGCGCAGGCCGATGGGGCTGCGCGCTGGCTTGCGGAAGAGCTGGAGCAGGATTGCATCGAGCGCATTGGCTTTATGCGGCTTGAGCCGTCGCGCGCACTAGTGATCAGCGAAATCACAGGGGAGCTTTCGGCCGATTTGCGCCGATTGGGTGCCGATCTCACTGCCGTGCCATCCTATGATGAGGAGCAGCCAAGCGGCCTATCAGAGCTTGATCTGATCATCAGTCTAAACCGGCTCGACACGGTCAATGATCTGCCCGGCGCGCTGCTCCACTATCGCAATGCCTTGGCCGACGGCGGTATCTTGTTTGCGCAGATGATTGGTGCGGGCAGCCTTCCCGCGCTGCGCCAGATTATGATGACCGCAGACGCGGACCGTCCAGCTGCGCGCGTCCACCCTCAGATCGACAGCCGCGCGGCAACCGGCCTGCTCGAGCGCGCGGGCTTCAAACGCCAGGTGGTTGATAGCCACACGGTAGAGGTCAGCTATCGGAGCCTAGACCGCTTGATCGCGGACCTGCGCGAACAGGCCCTCACCAACGTGCTGGCCGACGCACCGCCGCCTTTGACGCGTAGCGCGCTCGCCCGCGCGCAGGACGCATTCGAAGCGATGAAGGACAGCGAAGGCCGCGTCACCGAGACCTTCGAATTGCTAACGCTTACTGGCTGGCGTTAGTCCCGCAGAGCAGATTGCGCCGCCGCCAACCGCGCGATTGGCACGCGGTATGGCGATGCGGAAACGTAATCCAGGCCAACCTCTTCGCAGAACGCGATACTGGCGGGATCGCCGCCATGCTCACCGCAAATCCCCAGCTTGATGTCGGCGCGTGTTGCCCTGCCCCGTTCCGCCGCGAGCTCGACCAGCTGGCCAACGCCGTCGACATCGAGGCTGACGAACGGATCACGCGCAAAAATGCCTTTATCGACATATGGCGCCAGGAAACGCGCCGAATCGTCGCGTGACACGCCCAAGGTTGTTTGGGTCAGATCATTCGTGCCGAAGCTAAAGAATGCGCCCTCATGCGCGATTTCGCCCGCCATCAAAGCAGCACGCGGTAACTCGATCATCGTGCCGACCAGATACTCAACCCGCGCGCCCTTCTCAGCGAACACCTCTTCGGCGGTCCGATCAATCAGCTCGCGCAAAATCGCCAGCTCTTTGCGGGTCGCCACCAAAGGCACCATGATTTCAGGCAGAGGCGCTTCGCCGCTTGAGGCCTGAACGTCGCAAACCGCCTCGAAGATCGCGCGCGCCTGCATCTCATAGATCTCAGGATAGGTGATCCCTAGGCGGCAGCCCCGGTGGCCCAGCATCGGGTTGAACTCGTGCAATTCACCCGCCCGGCGTTTGAGGTGGTCAACGCCAAGGCCCGTCGCGTCGGCCAGATCGGCAAACTCGGCATCGCCATGCGGCAGGAATTCGTGCAGCGGCGGATCAAGCAAACGGATCGTGCATGGCAGGCCCGTCATCACCTCGAAAATCGCTGTAAAGTCTGCGCGCTGTTCTGGCAGCAGCTTCTCCAGCGCGGCGCGGCGTCCAGCCTCATCCTCGGCCAGGATCATCTGCCGAACCGCGCTGATCCGGCCCGCGTCGAAGAACATATGCTCCGTGCGGCACAGGCCGATACCTTCTGCGCCAAATTGCCGCGCCATTTTGCAGTCCGCCGGCTGTTTCCGCATTGGTGCGCACGCGCATCCGGCGGTGCCTATCCGCCCATTCCATCAGAGTGCCAAAATCACCGACCAGCTCTGGCTCAATCGTCGGCACAATGCCCAGCATCACCTGACCATTGGCGCCGTCGAGAGTGATCTCATCACCCTCTTTCAGCTCCTGATTGCCAATCCGCAAGCTGCGCGAGGCAAGATCAATCGAAACGCCGTTTGCGCCAGAAACGCAGGGACGACCCATGCCGCGCGCGACCACCGCCGCGTGGCTCGTCATCCCGCCGCGAGCGGTCAGGATGCCTTGCGCCGCGTGCATGCCGTGGATGTCCTCTGGGCTGGTTTCGACCCGCACTAGGATCACTTTCTCGCCTCGGCCAGACCATTGCTCCGCCGTGTCGGCATCGAGCACAATCTTGCCCGCCGCCGCGCCCGGAGAGGCTGGCAGACCGGTCGTCATCACATTGCGCGGCGCATCGGGATCGAGTGTCGGGTGCAGCAGTTGGTCAAGCGCCATCGGATCAACCCGCAGGATCGCGGTCTTCTGATCGATCAGGCCCTCGCCCACCATCTCAACCGCCATTTTGAGCGCCGCCTTGGCGGTCCGCTTGCCGCTGCGCGTTTGCAGCATCCACAGCTTGCCGCGCTCCACGGTGAACTCGATGTCCTGCATGTCGCGGTAATGCCCCTCGAGCAGGTCAAACACGCGCGCCAGCTCGCCGTAGGCTTCCGGCATGGCCTCTTCCATCGATAGCGGTTTTGCACCCGCCGCCTCGCGGGCCGCTTTTGTCAGATATTGCGGCGTGCGAATGCCCGCGACCACGTCTTCACCCTGAGCATTGATCAGATATTCGCCGTAATACGCCCGCTCGCCGGTTGCCGGATCGCGGGTGAAGGCGACGCCGGTCGCGCTGGTTTCCCCCATATTGCCAAACACCATGGCCTGCACATTGACGGCGGTACCCCAATCGCTGGGGATGTCATTGAGACGGCGGTATACCTTCGCCCGGTCCGCATCCCAGCTATCGAAAACAGCGGCGATTGCGCCCCACAGCTGCTCTGCGACATCCTGCGGGAATGGCTTGCCGTGTTCGCTTTCGACGATGCCCTTATATTCGCTCACCAAAGCGCGCCAATCATCCGCGCTCAGTTCAGTGTCGGCGTAAAAGCCATTGTCTTCTTTGCAGATTTCCAGCGCCTCTTCGAACAGGCCGTGATCCACGCCCAGCACCACATCGGAATACATTTGCACAAAGCGGCGATAGCTGTCCCAGGCAAACCGCTCGTCGCCAGACGTTTTCGCCAACCCCTCTACCGTGTCGTCATTGAGGCCGAGGTTGAGCACTGTGTCCATCATGCCCGGCATGCTCACCCGCGCGCCAGAGCGCACCGATACGAGCAAGGGATCGCTCGCATCGCCAAAGCTCTTGCCCACCGCGCTTTCGATATGCGCCAACGCCTTCGCTACATTCGCGCGCAGATCATCGGAGAAATCCGCGCCTTCCTGCAAATAGCGGACGCATTCCTCGGTCGTGATCGTGAAACCAGGAGGAACCGGCAGGCCAATCGCCGCCATCTCCGCCAGGTTTGCGCCCTTGCCGCCGGTGACGGTCTTGTCTTTTTGGCGGGCATCATCGTGAGCGGCGTTTCCGCCAAATGGATAAACCGTGTTCACGTTACTTGTACCTTTTTGGTAGCGAAATTGGACACTTGCGGGTTTGTCCTGGGGAGAGACATTATCCTTCGATCCGGCTGAAATCGGCGACTTTGTGCACCGCATCGCGGAACCGGTCGAGCAGATCGAGGCGGGCGCTGCGAATATCCGCATCTTGAGCATTGACGATCACGTCTTCGAAAAATTGGTCGATTGGCGAACGCAATGTGGCGAGAGCGGACATGGCCGCCGCAAAGTCTTCGCTTTCGATGGCGCTGGCCGCTTTGGGCGCAGCGAGGTCGAGTGCGTCGATGAGGGCTTTTTCGGCGGGTTCAGGTGACGGATTGGAAGCGCCGCTGTCCCATTCCTCTTTCTTGAGAATATTGGCCGCGCGCTTGTAGCCTGCGAGCAGGTTTGTGCCGTCCTCGGTTTCGACGAAGGCTTGGAGGGCTTTCACACGGGCGAGCAGGCGGACGAGATCGTCGTCCTTGAGTGCAACAACCGCATCGACCAAATCATGCCGAGTGCCAACTTCGCGCTGCTGAACCTTCAGACGCTCAAGGACAAACCAATGTAGCCCGGCCTCACCCGATGCAATATTCGCAAGCTGCGCTGCCTCGACTTCATCACGTGAATGACATTGCTCTGGCGTTTCCACATCACGGTCGCGGTTAGCGGCGACAACATCGGTCATGGTCTCAAGGGTGTGATCGATGCTGAAACGAAGCGCATTTTCGAGAATCGTACGAATAGCGCCCAAGGCAGCTCGGCGCAGTGCAAACGGATCTTTTGAACCTGTCGGCTTCTCATCGATGGCGAAAAAGCACATCAACGTATCCAGCTTATCCGCCAGACTCACCGCCACCGTCACCGGAGCAGTTGGCACTTCATCGCCCTGCCCAACCGGCTTGTAATGATCGCGGATGGCTTCTGACACTTCGACCGGCAGGCCCTCTTTCGCCGCGTAATATCCGCCCATTAGGCCCTGAAGCTCAGGAAACTCTCCGACCATCTCGGTGACCAGATCGGCCTTGCACAAACGCGCGGCTTGCTCGGTGAGGTCGGCTAGTTCCTCGCGAGTCCCCGCGAAGGCGGGGACCTCATTCCCATTGGCACTTTGTTGCAGGAGGTCCCCGCCTTCGCGAGGACTCGCGGATGGTTCGACAATACCCTCTTCGCACAGCCAGCGCGCAAGCTTCGCCACGCGGTCGACCTTATCGGCGACCGTCCCTAGCTTTTCATGGAACGTAATCCGCTCCAGTCCCTTGGCGTGCTCGGCCAGCGTTTTCTTCTGATCCAATTCCCAGAAGAAGCGCGCATCGGCCAGCCGCGCGGCCAGAACTTTGCGATTGCCGTCGACCACCACTGCGGGGTCTCCCGCCTCAATATTGGCGGTGCAGATAAACGCGTTAGCGAGTTTGCCGTCCGCGTCCTCGCAAACAAAATATTTCTGGTTCACCCGCGCGGTCAGCTGGATCGTCTCTGGCGGCACATCGAGGAAATCATCCTCAAACCGCCCGAGCAGCGGCACAGGCCATTCGGTGAGGCCCGCGTTTTCGACCACCAGTCCTTCGTCCTCAACCAGCTTTAGACCAGCCGCCTCCGCCGCCGCCTTCGCGCCTTCGCGCACCATCGCTTCACGCTCAACATGATCGACAACCACGCTCGCCTCGCGAAGATCGCCAGCATAGTGGTCCGCGTTCGCAATCTCGATATTGCCGTTCGAATGGAACCGGTGCCCCTTGGTCTCGCGGCCACTGACAATGCCGTCCACTTCGCACGGCACGACTTCGCCATCGAGCAGTGCGATAATGCCAGACAAAGGCCGCACCCATTTGAGGCTCTCGGTCGAGATCGACGCCGCGCCCCAACGCTGAGACTTGGGCCAGGAAAAATCGCGGATAATCGCCGGGATCGCCGCAGACAGCAGATCAGCGACCGCCTGCCCCGGCTTTCCGATCACCGCGAAATAGGTGTTGCGCCCCTTTACTTCGCGCACTTCCAATTGGTCGCGCGTCACGCCGTTCTTGCGGCAGAACCCATCGACCGCCTGATCCGGCGCGCCTTCTGGCGGGCCCTTGGCCTCTTCGCGCACCGCCTCGGTTGCAGTCGGCAGATCACGCGCGATCAGCGCAAGGCGGCGCGGGGTCGACCACACGGTCAGCTCACCGACGGAAACGCCAGCGGCATCCAGCTCACGGCGGAATAGCTTTTCCAGCTCAGCGCGCGCGCCCTTTTGCATCCGCGCCGGGATCTCTTCGCTGCGCAGTTCTAGGAGAAAATCAGCCATCACAATTCCCGTTTGTGCTGAGCTTGTCGAAGCAGTGAATTTTCTTGATTTGGAGTACCAGACGTGAAGAGCAGCCCTTCGACAGGCTCAGGGCAGACGGATCTGCGAAACAGCCACTCATTTCGACCACTCCGGATATTTCTCAGCCCAGTCAGCGGCTTCCTTCTCCATATGCGCCTCGCATGATCCGCGCGCGAGGTCGCGGACGCGGGCCATATAGCTTGCGCGTTCCTGCACGCTGATCACGCCGCGCGCTTGCAACAGGTTGAAGATATGGCTCGCCTCAACCGCTTGCTCATAGGCAGCGATCGGCACTTGGGCCGCCAAGGCATTTTGGCATTCCGCCTCAGCCTTGTTGAACAGGTCAAACAAAGCGTCTGTGTCGGCGACCTCAAAATTCCATTTCGACATCTGTTTCTCATTTTCGAGAAACACGTCGCCGTAGGAAACTCCGTTCTGGTTGAACGCCAGATCGTAGACGCTGTCGACGCCCTGGATATACATGGCGAGGCGCTCGAGACCGTAAGTCAGCTCTCCGGCCACAGGCTTGCAATCAAATCCGCCCATCTGCTGGAAATAGGTGAACTGGGTGACTTCCATCCCGTCGCACCAGACTTCCCAGCCTAGGCCCCATGCGCCGAGCGTCGGCGATTCCCAGTCATCCTCGACAAAGCGAATATCGTGCTTCAGCGGGTCGATCCCGATCTGACGCAGGCTCTCAAGGTAAAGTTCCTGAATGTCCGACGGGCTCGGCTTCAGGATCACTTGATATTGATAATAATGCTGGAGGCGATTGGGGTTCTCGCCATAGCGGCCATCGGTCGGACGGCGGCAGGGCTGAACAAACGCCGCATTCCAAGGCTCTGGGCCAAGCGCGCGCAAAGTTGTCGCGGTGTGAAACGTGCCCGCGCCCATCCGCATATCGTAAGGCTGCAAGATAACGCAGCCATTGGCGCTCCAGAAATCATGCAGCGTCAGAATCATGTCCTGAAACGAGCGTTTGGGGTCACGCTGAAGAAGCTGGGTAGTCATGGCGGCAGGCTTTGGCGGATGCCCCAACCAGCGTCAATGCCGCAGCGCAGCATGAGAACAGATGTGCCCACCCAAAAGTGGATTTATCCGCAGATCGGGGGTCAACTTCTCCAAACAAAAAGTCAGGTTCTCTTGACACAGTCAGCAAATCACGACATATAGTCATGTATACCTGACATAATGTCATAAACCGGCGACAGGAGTTTTGAGTGCTTGAACATCACAATCATAAGGAAAAGATAGCTGCATTTCTCGCGACGATGACATTCGTGCTGGCGGGTTATGGCCTAGGCCATATCACCGCTACAGTCGCGCTCGCCTTGCGATAAGCTTCTGAGCCAATGGAGTTTTACCTCATGAACAATAGGCTGAAAGTGCTGCGTGCAGAGCGAGATTGGAGTCAGGCCGAACTGGCGCTTCATCTCGACGTGTCGCGTCAGGCGATCAATGCCATCGAGACTGGCAAGCACGACCCCTCCCTCCCGCTCGCATTCCGAATTGCGCGCCTGTTTGAAATGCAAATCGAGGAGATTTTCGATGACCAAAAATGAAAAAGAAGCCTCGATTCCTGTGTCACCGAAGATCCGCAAGGCGCGCAATCTCCTTTGGATTGCCATCGCCGTTGGCGCCGTTCTCGGCATCTATTCTGGTGCAACGGCAGAAGGAGACATGGACGTTATGCTATCAAACGACCCTATCTCTCCGTCGTTCGCGATAATTGCGATCGCTGTTTGGCTCGTCATTGTGCCCTTGATCAGTTGGCTTTGGTGGCGCGCCGTCGATGAACATGAAGCAGGCGCCTACCGCGAGGGCGCGATGGTTGCTGCGCATCTATACCTTTTCATGGCGCCAACCTGGTGGCTGGCCACCCGAGCTGGCTGGGTGCCAGAGCAGCAACCGATGATCGTTTTCACAATTGTCTGCGTCGTTTGGACCGCTGTCTGGTTCTACCGCAAATATGTCTGAAGCGGGCGTAGTTAGCGCGTCGCACTTTCAACTTCTTCAAGGGCAAAATTACCCATTCCCTTCCAATCAACTTTCTCTATCTAGGAACGCATTATGAAAAACTTCCCACGCGCAGTCACCGCTGCCCTCGCCCCGATTACTCTGCTCGCTGGCACAGCCGCATGCGCTCAAACGCAAACCCTGCCCGCGCCCGTCCCGGACACCAAAGCGCCTGCAGATGAGCTGGAACTCGGCACAGAGACCGGCTCTGGCCCGGCGCTCTGGTCGGTCTCTGATGAAGACACCACGATCTACCTGTTCGGCACCGTCCACGCTCTGCCAAAAGAGCTGGAATGGTATGATGGCGTTATCGAAAACGCTCTGACCTCTTCCGACACCATCGTCACAGAGATTGAGATGGGCCCGGACATGCAAGCGCAAACCCAGCAATTGGTAATGTCCAAGGCGATTTTGCCTGCTGGCACCACATTGCGTTCGCTGCTGAGCGAAGAGCAAACCGCCGTTTACGAAGCCTCTCTGGCAAAACTCGGCGCACCAGCCGCGGCCTTCGACCAAGTCGAACCATGGTTCGCTGGCATCACGCTCGCAACCCTGCCGCTACTTCAGCAGGGCTATTCACCAGATGCAGGCGTTGAAAACGTGCTGCTGGAAAAGGCTGGAGACAAGAAGACCGAAGCGCTCGAGACAATCGAATTTCAGTTCGGTATTTTTGACGGGCTGCCGCAGGCCTCGCAAATCGAATTCCTGATGGAGGCCGCTGAAGGCGTCGACGAGGTCAAGCCGTTCCTCGACAAAATGGTCGCTGAATGGGTTGCCGGTGATGCCGACGGATTGGCTGAGCTTATGAACGAAGGCTTCAGCGATCCAGAACTGGCAGAGCAATTGCTTTATGCCCGCAACCGCAACTGGGCCGATTGGATTGAAGCCCGCATGGAAACCCCTGGCACTCTGTTTATCGCAGTGGGCGCAGGTCACCTTGCCGGTGAGAAAAGCGTTCAGGACTATCTCGAAGAGCGCGGCATCGTCTCCGCTCGCATCCAATAATGCACCGCTTGGCGAGCGTCCGCATTGCTGCCCCACTGGCAGCTTTGTTGGCGCTCATGCCGGCTGCGGCTCAGACCCAGCCCCTCCTGCTGCTGACGAAGCAGCTCCGCCGCTGTTTGAAATCACCAACGCACAAGGTGAAACCGAGGGGTGGATGCTGGGCACGATACACGCCCTTCCTGATGGCACGAACTGGCGCACGCCTGAGATAAAGACGGCTATTGATACCGCCGACTTGGTCGTTGTTGAGGTCGCCAATCTGGAAGACAACGAACCAATCGCCGCGGTTTTTGCCCAGCTTGCCTACACGCCGAACCTACCCGACCTTGCGATGCGGGTTAGCGAGGATAAGCGCCCTGCCCTGTTCGACCTGATATCCAAATCAAACTTCTCTGCGGCGCAGTTCGGATCAACTGAAACATGGGCCGCCGCGCTGCAACTGGCGCAAGTTGGCGCACAAGGTGATCCCGCAAACGGCGTTGACCGCGCGGTGGTGCGCGAATTCAAGGGCCGACCCGTGCGAGAATTCGAGGGCGCAATCGCGCAGCTGCGCATCTTTGACAGCCTGCCCGAACAGGATCAGCGCGATCTACTTTCCGGCATTATTGCTGAGGCAAAACAGCTTCAGGCCGATCCAGCACGCCTGCGCAATGCCTGGCTAACCGGTGACACAGCCACTTTAATCGACGCGACCGAGACAGGCATCATGGCCGATCCGGAATTGCGCGAGGCTTTGCTGGTCGGGCGCAATCGCGATTGGGCGAAACAGCTTGAGACGATGCTAGTAGGTGATGAACGTCCGCTCGTCGCCGTTGGTGCCGCTCATCTCGTCGGTCCAGACGGCTTGCCAGCTATGCTATCGGCCAGCGGCTACACAGTAACGCCCCTGCACTAGCTCTCACCACCTTGGTCAGAGGCGTCACGCCCCGCCAAAACGCTTGCCAAGCCCGCACGCACGCCCTAAGGCGCGCCCTCTTCCGACGTCATGGTCATCCCTGGAGGCGTGGCGCGCGAAGATTTTGAAACTTTAATCCGCATTTGAAAGGTAGACGATTATGAGCGACGCTCTGACACTGCCGGCCGAGGCACGCGAACGGGCAGGCAAGGGAGCCTCCCGTGCACTACGCCGCGAAGGCCGCATCCCCGCCGTTATTTACGGCGGCAAAGAAGAACCAACCACGATCCACATCGAAGAAAAAGAACTGGTCCGTCAGATGATGACCGGCCAATTCATGAACTCGATCGTGAACATCGATGTTAATGGTAAGAGTGTCCGCACCCTGCCGAAGGACGTTGCCCTGCACCCGGTCACAGACCGTCCGACGCATGTCGACTTCCTGCGCCTTTCCAAGGATGCGAAGATCGAAGTCGCCATTCCGGTTATCTTCACCAACGAAGAAGAATCGCCTGGCCTCAAGAAGGGCGGCGTTCTTAACGTGGTCCGTCACGAGCTCGATCTGGTTTGCGAATCTGACAAGATCCCAAGCGAGATCGAAATCGATGTGACCGGCAAGGAAGTCGGCGATTCGATCCACATCAGCGAAGTGAAGCTGCCAGCTGGTAGCGAGAGCGCGATCACCGATCGCGACTACACCATCGCAACGCTCGTCGCTCCATCGGCTCTCAAGAAATCAGAGAGCGCCGAAGGCGAAGAAGCTGAGGGCGAAGAGACTGAAGCAACCGAAGGCGGCGAAGAAGCAGCTGAAGGTGGCGAGGATAGCGGCGAGTAAATCGCGCCAGTCCTTCACGGACGCAATCACCAAGGCGGCGGGCTGGGAAACCAGTCCGCCGTTTTGCGTTTTTGGTTTCTGCACATCATCCGATGTGCGATTTCCTCGCTCATGCGACCTGAAGGTCGCGTCGCTGCGGGCGGGCGTGCGCCCTTGCGGTCGCTTGCGTGACCGAGCTCCGCGACCAAGCCGGCGAAAAAAGCGTCAAGACGCTTGTTCCTAAACAGATGGCTTGGAATGGTTCGATGCCGAAGGCCTCGCCAGGCCGACCGGCCGCCCGAGCTTATGCGAGGAAAGCCAAGGCGGACGGATGTCCGCCGCCCGGCGCTTGAGGGCAAAAAAATCGAGGAAATCGCGCATCGGATGATGTGCGGAAAACTAATACTCCTCGCCGCTTGAGGGGCAGGCGAAGCCTGCTAAAGGAAAACAATGCAGCTTTGGGTTGGCCTTGGAAATCCCGGACCGAAATACACTATGCACCGGCACAATGTCGGCTTCATGGCGTGCGATGTGTTGGCTGAAATGCACAGCTTTGGCCCGGTCCAAAAGAAGTTTCAGGGTTGGGTTCAAGAGGGGCGGATCGGCTCGCACCGCATTTTGCTGCTGAAGCCCGCAACCTTTATGAATGAGAGCGGCCGGAGCGTTGGCGAGGCCATGCGGTTCTACAAGCTGGAGCTCGATGCCCTTACTGTCTTTCATGACGAGCTCGACCTTGCACCCTTTAAAGTGAAGGTGAAGCAAGGCGGCGGGACCGCTGGCCACAATGGCCTGCGCTCCATCGACAAGCATCTCGGCGCAGATTTCCGCCGCGTTCGCCTTGGCATTGGTCATCCGGGCCACAAGGACCGCGTATCTGGCTATGTGCTTGGGAACTACGCCAAGGCTGAGCAAGACGACCTGGTCACCATGCTAGGCGCGGTCGGAGGCGAGGCGGAATGGCTCGCGAATGGTGATGAGCCGCGCTTTATGAGCGAGATTGCGATGCGTCAGCAATGAGCAACCCGTACGAAGAGATGCGCAAAATGTCGGTTTCCGACATCTGCAAATCACTCGGTGCTCAGGCCTCCTTGTTTGTCGGTTTGGGCGTATTGCTGTGGTGGATATCTGATCGCCCTCTTACCGGATTTGTGACGGTTGATCTCAGGCAAATTGCCTTGGGAATTGGCCTAGGCCTAGCGATGATCGCCGTGGCTGCGGCCATCTTCCAAGGCCTGCCACAACTTGCGGAGAAACTCACACGGCTTCAGGCAAAGAACTTCGCGTTCCTCGAAAAGCGGCTTTCGATGCCGGTGATCATCTTCTTTTCGATCTGCGCTGGCGTGGGTGAAGAAGCGCTATTTCGCGGCGGGCTGCAAACCCTGATGGGCGATTACGTGGCGCTGCCCCTCGCCGTCATCTTCTCCAGCCTGATCTTCGCGCTTATCCATTTCGCAAAGCCTCTGATCGCAATCATCATTTTCGCGATTGGGGCGCTGTTCGGCGTTGTCTACATTTGGAGCGGCAGCCTGCTCGCCGTGATGATCGGTCACGCTCTTTATGACGTTTACGCGATCTGGTTCCTGCAAAAAGAAATGCACCGCCTGAAACTTTTTGAGCAACCAGAAGACGCAGGATTGGCCGACCAAGAACCCGCCGCTGGTTAGATCGCTCAGCGCCGCTATAACGTACAAAGCAAATTCACTCAGGAACTCTGCCGCGCCCATGCGTTGGTTCATTGAATTGGAGACCACATCATGACCCAAGTTACTCGCCGCTCCCTGCTCGCAGGCGCCGCTGCAACCACCGCTCTCACTGCCACAGCCAGCCTCGCTCAAGAGGACTCCCTCACCGCAAAACCCGACATGTCTGGCAAAAGCATTCTGATCACGGGCTGCTCGACCGGGTTTGGCCGGTTGATGGCAGAGGATTTCGCTCGCCAAGGCGCCAAAGTGTTCGCCACCATGCGCAACCTTCCTCGCACCGAGGCTGATGAGCTGAGCCAACTCGCTAAGACCGAAGAACTTGACCTGCACGTGATCGAAATCGACGTGACCGACGATGCGCAGGTCGCAGCTGGCGTCGCCGAAGCAGAGCGCATCGCTGGCGGCGCGCTCGACGTGCTGATCAACAATGCTGGGATGTCTTTTGGTGGACCAATCGAAATTCAGGACATGGAAGCAACCCAGGTGATTTTCGACACCAATGTCTTCGGCCCGCACCGCATGGCGCGCGCCGCCCTGCCCGCGATGCGTGCAAAGAAATCTGGCCTGATCGTCAATATCACGTCTCAGCTTGGCCGCGTCATCGCTCCAAGCTTTGGCCAATATTCGCCAACCAAATTTGCGCTTGAAGCCATGAGCGAAGCGCTCGCCTATGAGCTCGTTCCCCACGGTGTTGAGGTCAACATCATTCAGCCGGGCGGCTATCCGACGATGATCTGGTCAAATTCCAACAAGAACAGCACCGCTCTGCTCGAGCGCGCCGATGAAAAGCACACCTCTGGCTATCCTGCGCTGATTGAGCCTCTGGGCAAGCGCACCGGCGGCGGAACGACCGACCCTATGGATGTACCGAACGCGATTGCAGAGATCATCGCCATGCCCGTCGGCACCCGCCCATTGCGCAAAGAAGTGCATCCAGGTGCCAAACCACAAATCGCGATCAACAATGTCGCGGCAGAGGTTCAGGTCGGCTGGCTTGGCGGATCACCCTTTGGCCCATGGATCAAGGCGGTTCACAACGTTTGACCGCCGCGTTCGCTGGGCTGGCAATAGATGCGCCTGCCCGCTAAGGGAGCGCAAATTCCTTGACCTAAGCGAGAATTACAATGGGTTTCCAATGCGGGATCGTGGGCCTGCCGAATGTCGGCAAGTCGACCCTCTTCAACGCTCTTACTGAGACGCAGGCCGCGCAGGCGGCGAACTATCCGTTCTGCACGATTGAGCCCAATGTCGGCCAGGTTGCTGTGCCGGATGACCGCTTGGACAAGATTGCGGCCATCGCGAAGAGCGCCAAGGTCATCCCCACCCAGCTCGCCTTTGTCGACATTGCGGGCCTTGTGAAGGGTGCGAGCCAAGGCGAAGGTCTCGGCAACCAATTCCTCGGCAATATTCGCGAGGTTGATGCGATTGTGCACGTGCTGCGCTGCTTTGAGGACGACGACATTCAGCACGTCGCCAACAAGGTCGATCCAATTGCCGACGCCGAAGTGGTTGAGACCGAGCTGATGCTGGCCGATCTTGAGAGCTTGGAAAAGCGGGTTGAGAACGCAAAACGCCGTGCGACCAGTGGAGACAAGGACGCAAAGGCACTCGCCAGCGTTCTGGGCCAAGCGCTCGATCTGCTGAAAGATGGCAAGCCAGCGCGTCTGACCGAACCGAAGGATGACGAGGAAGCCGCGTTGTTTGAGCAAGCACAATTGCTCACCGCAAAGCCTGTGCTGTATGTTTGCAATGTCGCCGAAGACGAAGCGTCCAGCGGCAATGACCTGTCCGCCGCTGTTTTCGCCAAAGCCGAAGCTGAAGGCGCGCAAGCGGTCGTCGTTTCCGCCGCAATCGAGGCGGAACTCGTCGCCATGCCGCTGGAAGACCGCAGCGAATATCTGACCGAACTGGGCCTGGAAGAAAGCGGCCTCGCCCGCGTCATCCGCGCTGGCTACACGCTGCTGGGCCTGCAAACCTTCTTTACCGCAGGGCCAAAAGAATCGCGCGCCTGGACCTTCCCATCGGGCGCGAAAGCCCCGCAGGCCGCTGGCGAAATTCATACGGATTTTGAGAAGGGCTTCATCCGCGCGGAAACCATCGCTTACGACGACTACATCGCCCTGAACGGCGAAGCAGGCGCGAAAGAAGCGGGTAAAATGCGCCAAGAAGGCAAAGACTACGACGTGCAAGACGGCGACATCATGCTGTTTAAGTTCAACGTTTGACATTTGATCTGGCTTTATGTCGGACATGTTGCATTCCGAGGATATCGAGCAGTCTGATCCTAGTTCGGGATCGCGGGTTCAGGCCCTATCAAACCTACCGCGTGTCGACTAATCGATCCCATATATCGAGTACAAATAGGCGCTTGCTTGATAGTGGTGACCGCACTCAGTGATATCCGAAAAGCTACCTAGTTCCGGATTGGGGTATTGTTGGCGTTAGGCTTCTAATTTCGCGGCATCTGTCGAGATTCAAAGGCCAAACAATGCTCAAATCACTCTCCATCAAAACACAGTTGATTATCGGTTTTGCCGCCATGCTAGTTTTGATGGCTTTGATCGCCACATTCGCTGCCTCGCGCGTTGCGATTATTGATTCTAATCTTGAGGAAATAAACTCAGTCAATTCCGTGAAGCAGCGGTATGCAATCAATTTCCGTGGCAGTGTACATGACAGAGCGATTGCCTTGCGTGATGTAGTCTTGGTTGAAAATAGCACTGAGCTGCAAAGCGCAATTCAAGAAATCCGCGATCTGGAACAGATGTACTCTGAATCCGCAGCACCGCTTGATGCAATGCTGGCCCCTGACAAAAACCCAACAGAAGAAGAATTGCGGATTCTGACAGACATTAAGGCAACAGAGGCAAAGACCAACCCTCTGGTTCAGGAGGTTATTGATCGCCATGAAGGCGGCGATGACGCAGGTGCATTCCGCGTGTTGTTGTATGAAGCCCGGCCGCAATTCGTCACTTGGTTGGCACAGATTAACGAATTCATCGATTTTCAAGAAGCTAGAAACAAAGATATTGCCAGCGAAACGACGGAGGAAACGCACAATTTTGGCTGGTTGCTGATCGTCATTTGTCTAGCAGCGATGACCCTTGGTGCTGGTGTTGTGTGGTGGGTTACGCGTAGTGTGCGCCAGATCCCTACCCTAACAGCGGTGGTCAAAAAATTGGCGAGTGGTGATCACGATGTCTCGATCCCATCGTCAAGCGATAAAGATGAAGTTGGGCAGCTCAGTCGCTCAATGAACAGTCTCCGGGAGCAATTGCTGAAAGCGGAACAGGCAAAACAAGCGCAGGCACAAGCTATTGTCGATAGCATTGGTGACGGGCTTGCTCGGCTTGCAAACGGTGAGCTGGGCAGCCGGATCGAAACTGACCTGGGTGGACCATTTGAGAAGCTCAAAGATGACTTCAACCAAGCGAGCAATGCACTGCGTGAAACGTTTGAACATATTACGATCGCGGCCGAAAGTACGAGCACGAGCGCAAGTGAAATCAGCGCCGCATCAAGCGATCTCTCGGTGCGCACTGAGCATCAGGCATCAAGTATTGAGAAAGCGCTCAATCAAATGTCACAGGTTGCCGATCAGGTTATAGAGACCGCACAACGCGCAAACAGCGCGACAAAAACCACGGCAGAAGCGCGTGCAGTAACGGAAGAGACAGGCGAATTGGTCAAATCAGCCATCACCGCAATGGGCGCCATACAAGACGCGTCAAAAGAGATTTCGGAAATTATCTCGGTGATTGATGGAATCGCTTTCCAAACAAATCTACTGGCCTTGAATGCTGGCGTGGAAGCAGCGCGCGCTGGTGAGGCGGGCAAAGGCTTTGCAGTTGTTGCATCTGAAGTGCGCGCTTTGGCAGGCAGTTCTGCCGATGCAGCGTTGAATGTGAAGAGCCGTATTCACGCCTCGATAGGAGAGGTTGAATCTGGTGTTCAGTTGGTCAACGAAACCGGTGAAGCTCTGCAGAAAATTATTGAGCAATTCTCGCAAATTGATGGGCTTATTTTGGAAATCGCTCACGCAGCGGACAATCAGTCTAACAGCATTACCCAAGTGAAGAGCGAGTTCTCCAACCTAGGCAATGCAACTCAACAAAACGCTGCAATGGCTGAACAAGCAACTGCGGCGACCAGAAACCTGGCCGATCAAGCCGAAGCCATGCTAAATGGATTGAGCAAATTCCAGACCGAACGGCAGGAGAAAGATGTATCGGAAGATGAGGAATATGTTGAACTCCGAATGGCAGCCAATGGATAAAGGTAAAAATTTCATCCGCGATGAAGCTATCGCTTACGACGGCTACGGTGCCCTAAACGGCGAAGCAGGCGCGAAAGAAGCGGGCAAAATGCGCCAAGAAGGCAAAGACTACGACGTGCAAGACGGCGACATCATGCTGTTTAAGTTTAACGTTTAAACTCAAACGCTCTTGACCGCGAGGCGACACAATCGCAGCCTGAGGCTATATCTGAGGTAAAAAGCGGCAGCGGCCGAGGATACCAAGTTCTGCTAAGACGCGAAAGCTAACGGGTTGCGTCGAGTATTTCCTCTTGAAGCAAACCTCTGCGTTCTTGGCTAGGATACCAATTAGATCGAGATCAGCGTTCAATCACCGCACTAGTTTAGCTCGGCTTCGCGTTTAAGAAACTCCAGAATCGCTTCAAAATGCGCTTCCGCATTCATATTGAATACGAAATGGAATATGACGGGAACGGCAAAGAATGCTGGCACGATAATTGGAAAAATGGCGAAAAATTCGTTTGGCGTGGATTCACTGTTCAAGAAGGTAAAAATCCCACCCACAGTGAACACTGTCAAAAACAAATACCAAAATGCGTAAAAAATTCGCAGGAAAGTCGTGGCTCCGTAGATAGCTTTCAGCTCAGATTTTTTTCCAACGTCAGCTACACGGCCTCTAAAAACAGGTCGAAACCCATTGGTAAATAAAGGTATGCTCCAGGCAAGCCTCACTCTTCCAACATAGACACCGCCAGTAACGCCCAGGTTAAATGGAGAGAATGAAGATCCAGCAGCAGCGTTAATCCTCTTTTCAACCTCAGACTTTGAAAGCGGAGATTGCAAGACAACCTGGCGACCCAAAACATAATCCCTAAGGTTCATTCATCCGTTCCCTGCTCTCTTGCCCCCTCAATGCCGTCCGAACAGCTTTTCGACGTCTTCCATATCCAGTTTCACCCATGTCGGGCGGCCGTGGTTGCATTGGCCGGAACGCGGGGTTGCCTCCATCTCGCGCAGCAGGGCATTCATTTCCGGCACGGATAGCACACGCCCTGCCCGCACTGATCCGTGGCAGGCCATGGTCGCCAGCACATATTCGAGCCGTTCGGAAAGCAGCAGCGCGCCCGCATCCTTGTCGACACCATGCTTGGCAATGTCATCAGCCAGATCGCGCAGCAGCTTGTCTGAATTAGCGCCGCCCAGCGCATGCGGGATTGAGCGCACCAGCATGGCCGATGGGCCAAAGCGCTCAATCGCTAGGCCAAAGCGCGCGAAGCCTTCTGCAGCAGCCTCCAACCGGTCACAGTCCACCTCGTCAAGCTCGACCACATCTGGCACCAGCAATGCCTGAGCGCGGGCGGTGGCCTCCCCTGCCCCGGCGGCCCTCAGGCGCTCCAGAACCAGCCGCTCATGCGCGGCGTGTTGATCGACCAGCACCAGCCCATCTTTGCTCTCTGCCACAATGTAAGTGTTGGCGACTTGCCCGCGCGCGATGCCGAGCGGATATTCGCGCTCTTCTTCGTCGATAGGCGCGGCCTCATGCGCGCGGCCAGTCGGAAGCGCTTCTGTGCCGCCTTCAAGAACCTGCGCCTGCCAATCGGGGAGGCGCGGTTCTGACACGCGGTGCTGCGACCCGGAACTGGAAGACGTCCAATCGCGGCCTTCAAAAATTGATCGAAGCGCCGGTTTCGGCTCTGGCGCAATCGGTTCCGCCTGCCAGCGCTCCATCGCCGCGCGGTCTGGCCCTTGTGCGCTGCGCCGGTCGCCGGTTGCCAAAGCCTGGCGTAGGCCGGAGACGATGAAGCCGCGCACTGCTGCTGCATCGCGGAAGCGTACCTCGGTCTTCGCTGGGTGGACGTTCACATCCACTTCCTCAGGCGGCAGATCCAGGAACAGCGCTAGCACAGCGTGCCGATCACGCGCCAGCATATCAGAATAGGCGCCGCGCACCGCGCCAACCAGCAGGCGGTCCTTTACCGGGCGGCCATTCACAAACAGATATTGGTGATCAGCGACGCCGCGATTGTAAGTCGGCAATCCCGCAAGCCCGGTCAGGCGCATCGTGCCGCCCGGCGTTTCGCGTGTGAGATCAATAGCAACCGCATTGTCCTTAAGCTCGCGCGCGACAATCTGCGCGACACGGTCTGCCAGCGGCTCATCAGTCTGGGTCGCCAGCACGCGGCGGTCTTTGCCATTGGCGCTTTGCTCTAGGGTAAAGGCGATGTCAGGCCGCGCCATGGCGAGGCGGCGCACCACATCTAGGCAGGCGACATACTCGCTGCGCGCGGTGCGCAGGAACTTGCGCCGCGCCGGAACCTTGGCAAACAGCTGCTCCACGCGGACCCGCGTACCCGGCGGCAAAGCAGCGGGCGCATCTTCAATCAGCTCGCCGTGATCAACCACTCGCCGCCAGCCTGCGTCCGCATCATGCGGGCGGCTTTCGATCGTCAGCTTGGCGACACTGGCAATCGATGGCAGCGCCTCCCCGCGAAAGCCAAGCGTTGCGACCTGTTCAATCGCGTCATCCGGCAGTTTTGAGGTGGCATGGCGTTCAAGCGCCAATTCCATGCCTTCTGAATCCATGCCGCAGCCATCATCGGTGACCTCGAACCGGGTCAGTCCGCCATCAGTTAACTTGATAGCGATTCGCGACGAACCGGCATCAATTGCGTTCTCAACCAGCTCTTTTAACGCAGCCGCAGGCCGTTCTACCACTTCACCAGCAGCGATGCGGTTAACAAGATCGCTGGGAAGGCGACGGATACGGGGCTTATTTTGGGGCATTTGTCGCATCTTAGCGGCCACACGCCGCAATTTCGAGAGCTCCGGGGAAAATGTGCCCCGCTGTCGACAAATATTTTGGCGTTTTTGCGGCGGATTCGCTAGGCGGATCAGGTGTTGTCATTATTGGGTGCAAATGGTCGCAGGGGGTCTGCGGGATTTGCCTCCAAATCCACGGAAAAACGATAAAAATGAGCTTTCTTTCCAACCTGTTCAAATTCGGCTCCCAAAACATGGCGATTGACTTGGGCACCGCGAACACACTGGTCTATGTTCAGGACCAGGGCATCGTCCTCAACGAACCATCAGTGGTTGCCATTGAGACGATCAACGGGATCAAGCGCGTCAAGGCCGTGGGCGATGATGCGAAGATGATGATGGGCAAGACGCCTGACAGCATTGAGGCGATCCGTCCTCTGCGCGACGGTGTGATCGCGGACATCGAAATCGCTGAGGAAATGATCAAGCACTTCATTCGTAAAGTGCACGGAAAGCGCAATCTGTTCCGCTATCCTGAGATTGTGATCTGTGTGCCTTCCGGCTCGACCTCGGTGGAGCGCCGCGCAATCCGCGATGCAGCCTCCAACGCTGGCGCATCTGAGGTGCATTTGATCCTGGAGCCCATGGCAGCGGCAATTGGCGCGGACATGCCAGTGACGGAGCCCGTTGGCAGCATGGTGGTCGATATTGGCGGCGGCACCACAGAGGTTGCTGTGCTTTCACTGCGCGGCCTGGCCTACACCACCTCGGTGCGGACCGGCGGCGACAAGATGGACGAAGCCATCGTCTCTTACGTTCGCCGACATCACAACCTGCTGATCGGTGATGCAACGGCAGAACGGATCAAGAAAGACTACGGCATCGCCGTTACCCCAGAAGACGGTATTGGCGAAAGCATCGTTATCAAGGGCCGCGACCTGGTGAACGGCGTGCCGAAAGAAATCACCATCAACCAAGCGCACGTTGCAGAAGCATTGTCCGAGCCAATCGGTGCAATCGTCGAAGGCGTGCGGATTGCGCTGGAAAACACGGCGCCAGAGCTCGCCGCAGACATCGTCGATCAAGGCATCGTGCTCACCGGCGGCGGTGCGCTTATCCGCCGATTGGACGAGCATCTTCGCGAGGAAACGGGCCTGCCTGTTTCTATTGCAGAAGACCCGCTCACTTGCGTCGCCGTTGGCACAGGCCGGGCGATGGAAGATCCAATCTATCGCGGCGTGCTGATGACCGCCTAATCAGGCAGAAGGGGAGAAACAGGCATGGCGCCGAATTCATCCCGGCGCTCGGGCCATTCGCGCAGGGCACAATATTCGGTCTTCACCGGCTATCTCCTCGCGGGGATTGGCGCGCTGATTGGCGCGGGCCTGCTCGTTATCTCCTATTGGCAACCCAGCGCATTTGCCGATCTGCGCGGTGCAGCGACCGATGTCGCAGCCCCGGCTCGGCGAAGGCGCGGCCGTAGTGCGCGGCGGCAGCGACAGTTTCTGGGACAGGATTACCGCATATTACAAAGCGGGGCAGCAAAACGCGGCCCTACGCGAAGAAGTTGAGATCGCCCGCATCCGCTTGGCCGAAGCCGAAGCGGTCGAACAAGAGAATATCCGCCTTAAGGGATTGCTCGGTCTGTCAGTGACGGAAACCGAACCCGTCGCAGTTGCCCGGCTGGTCGGATCAAGCTCCACTAGCAGCCGACGCTTTGCCTATCTGGGCGCGGGCCGCGATGATGGTGTCGAGATCGGCATGTCAGTGCGCAGCGCAAGAGGTGTCGTCGGGCGCGTGCTGGAAGTATCACGCAGCAGCTCGCGCATATTGCTGCTCACCGACAGTGAGAGCGTCTTGCCGGTGCGGCGCGCCACCGATGAAACCGTCGCCTTTGCCGAAGGGCGCGGAGACGGACTGCTGCGGATCCGCTTGATCAATCTGGGCATCAATCCATTGGAGGTCGGCGATATCTTCCTGACCAGCGGTGCAGGCGGATATTACCGCCCCGGCGTCGCCGTTGCGATCCTAAGCGAGAAAACCAATGATGGCGGCATTGCGCGGTTGATCGCGGATCCCTCTGCCACCGATTTTGTATCAGTCGAGCCACTGTGGCAGCCTGAAGCCGTGGAAAGCGCTGACACTCCAATAGAGCTGGAGCTCGCGGAGTAATGGAACGCTACAGCCCGGCGGCAAGATCAGACAGATATGGCAGCCGGATCAACCGCACACAGTCACCGCTGCGTGCCAGCATTGTCCCTTACGCCTCGATCCTGTTTGGCTCGCTGGTGCCATTCATTCTGCTCGCCGACGTGATGCCGCTGGCCCCTCCGCTCGGTTTCCTCGTTCTGATCGCATGGCGGATTATGCGCCCCGGACTGCTGCCGCTCTGGGTCGGCGTACCGCTGGGCGCATTCGATGATCTTTTCAGTGGGCAGCCGTTTGGCAGCGCAGTATTGCTATGGTCGCTCACCATGATTGCGCTCGAAATGATCGAAACCCGCTTCCCATGGCGCGGGTTTTGGCAGGATTGGTTCAGCGCGGGTTTAGCGATCGTTCTGTACATATTCGCAGCGATGGCAGTGTCCAGCGCTGCCCCTACGATCCACCAACTTATTGCTGCGGTGCCGCAAGTCTTGCTGTCTGTCCTGCTCTATCCGATAATATCCCGCATGATTGCTTGGCTCGATAGATACCGGCTCTCGCGTTCGCGGAGGATTGGCTGATGGCGAAGCGTCGCCGCAACCAACCGATTGTCAGCGCCTCCACCCTTAAGAACACGTTCGACCGGCGCAGTATGGTGGTGGGCTCGATCCAGGGCGGGATCGGCGTCCTGCTGGCTGCGCGCATGGGCTATCTCGCGATTGCTGAAAATGAGAAATACCGGCTCGAGTCGGAAAGCAACCGCGTCAATCTCACCCTGATCCCACCGCGCCGTGGGTGGATCCTTGATAGGAATGGCGCTCCGCTCGCCTCCAACCGGGCAGACTTTCGCGTCGATTTGATCCCTGACCGATTGGTCGATGCCGATGCCACGATTGATGAGATTGGCGCGCTGCTCTCGCTGTCCCCGGCCCGGATTGCCGACGTGAAGCAGAAAGTCGCAGCGGTCAGCGGGTTTCAACCAGTCGAAGTCGCCAGCGGCCTCGATTACGAACAATTCGCCGCACTCAGCGTCCGCCTGCCAGATATGCAGGGCGTGGTGCCCCAGCGCGGCTTCTCTCGGTTTTACCCGACTGGGCCAAGCGTCGGGCATCTGATCGGCTATGTTGGCCCCGCCAATGCCGAGGAATATGACGAGGAAGAGCGCAATCCGCTTCTGATCACACCAGGCTATAAAATCGGCAAAGACGGGCTGGAAAAACAGTTCGAGCAGGAATTGCGCGGAGAGCCCGGCGCTCGCCGGGTCGAAGTGACCGCCTCTGGCCGAATTATCCGAGACCTGGACACACGTGAGGATATTCAAGGCGATCCTGTCCGCCTGACAATTGATGGCCCGCTACAGGATTATGCCGCGCGCCGGATTGGCCTGGAATCTGGCTCCGTCGTCGTGATGGATTGCGCGACCGGCGATCTGCTCTGCATGGCCAGCATGCCCAGCTTTGACCCGAACAGCTTTTCGGACGGCATTGGCAGCGTTGAATATGCGATGCTGCGCGAGGACGCGCGCATTCCGCTGCGCAACAAGGTCTTGAAAGGGCTCTACCCCCGGGTCCACTGTAAAGCCAATGCACTGCATGGCTTTCCTGAAGGCAGGCATTGCTCCCGATGAGGCGATCACTTGCGCTGGTGGGCGGCGGATCGGCAATCGCTTCTTCAATTGCTGGAGCAACCATGGCCGGGTCGATATGGCCAAGGCGATTTATCAAAGCTGCGACAGCTATTTCTATCATTTCGCCCAGCTCATCGGCTTCGACAAAGTGGCCGAGATGGCCAAACTCACCGGCATGGGCGAGGAATTCCCCCTCCCCGTCACCAGCCAATTCTATGGCACCGTCCCGAATGCCGATTGGAAACGGAACAAATTTGACCGCGATTGGGAGCCGTTCGACACCGTCAACGCCTCCATCGGTCAGGGCTATTACCTCGCCAGCCCGCTGCAACTCGCGGTCAGCTCAGCCCGGCTCGCAACTGGCCGCCACGTCATGCCCCGCCTTACGATGGACGCAGCACCGAAAGGCTTTGACCAAGTCGACTTCCCCGATGAGCATGTCCGCTATGTGCGCCAGGCGATGAGCGATGTTGTGAACGGGCCAGGCACAGCGGGTCGCGGTCGCTTGCCGTTTGAAGACATCAAAATGGCGGGCAAAACGGGCACGGCTCAGGTCGTGTCGCTGAGCGTATCTGATGGCCGGTCCGGGCCGTGGAAATACCGCGACCACGGCCTGTTCACCTTCTTCGCGCCGTTCGACAATCCGCGCTATGCCGGAGCGGTTGTGATTGAGCACGGCGGCGGCTCGGGTGCAGCATACCCGATCGCGCGCGATGTCATGACCTTCATGTTCGATCCGGCGAAGGGCTTAGAAAAGCTCAACGCTCTGGAAAAGCAATGGGGCGGGACCGCGCAACAGCGGCTCGATAACAAATACGCCCGCTATGCCGCAGAACGCGGCGAAGCCGTGGTGGCGGCCCCGCGCCGGGATGAAGACATCTTTGACCAAGTCGAGGCGGAGGCCCGCGTCGCTGCTCAACAATCCGAAGAGATTGCTGAAGATTTCGTGGCACCGCGCGAGGAAGCCACGCCGCGCGGCGCGCCAACGCCCACTCCAAACCAGACCCTCAGTCCGACTGCTCCCAATGCCCCGCCCTCAACGCCAGCAGGCACACCATGAGCCGCGCCGGGAGCATCGTTCCAGAGCCCATCGCGCGCCAACCATGGGCCATGCTCATTCCTTTGCTGATGCTCGTCTTGTTCGGCGCGGCCGTGCTGTATTCCGCAGCCGGCGGTTCGATGCAGCCCTTTGCAAGCTCGCACCTGATCCGCTTCTCGGTCTTCCTCGTGATGGCGTCAATCATTGCCTCTTTGCCGCGCGAATTCGTGAAGTTCATGACTTATCCCGCTTATATCGGGGTCCTGCTGCTGCTGATCGCGGTTGAAGTGATTGGCCAAGTCGGGGGCGGCAGCCAGCGCTGGATCGACTTCGGCTTTATGGTGCTTCAGCCTTCGGAGCTGATGAAGCCTGTCATCGTCCTAGTGCTCGCTCGCTTCTATGCATCCTTGCCTGTGGGCCTGATTACGGATTGGCGAGCGATCCTGATCCCCGGCGCTTTGATCGCCGTGCCGATGGCTTTTGTTCTGCTCCAACCAGACCTTGGAACGTCGCTTGCCATTGCCTTTGGCGGTGCAGTCGTCATGCTGCTTGCCGGCCTGCCCATGCGGTGGTTCATTGGCGGTGGCGTCCTCGCCGCAATCGCAGCCCCGCTCGCGTTCTTCTTCGGCTTGCAAGACTATCAGCAGCGCCGGGTCATGACCCTGTTCGATCCCGAAAGCGACCCTCTGGGCGCGGGCTATCACATCGCTCAATCCAAGATCGCCATCGGTTCTGGCGGCATTGTTGGCAAAGGCTTCAACAACGGGTCACAAAGCCATCTGCAATATCTGCCAGAGCCGCACACTGACTTTGTCTTTGCGACAATGGCAGAGGAATGGGGCCTTATCGGAGGCATCTTTGTGATTGGTGTCTTTGCGATCATCCTGCGCTGGGGCACACGCGTTGCGCTAACTTCGCGAGACCGGTTCTCTAGCCTGGTGGCCGCCGGAATGGTTGCGACCATCTTCTTCTACATCGCCATCAATCTGATGATGGTGATGGGCATGGCGCCAGTGGTGGGCATCCCCCTGCCCTTCATGAGCCATGGCGGATCATCCATGATGACAAACATGATTTGCATCGGCGCTTTGATGATGGTCAATCGTTGGAACAGAAACGCTCCGCGCGGCGGACTTGAAAACTGAGCCTTCGCTAGATTTTGATCAGGCCAAGTTTAAGCGCCTTAACCGTCGCCCCGACGCGGTCGGACGTGCCCAGCTTTTCATAAATCCGCTTTGCATACGTCTTCACCGTTTCCGGCGACAACGCCAGGATCGTGGCGATTGAGCTCGTAGATTTTCCACGCGCTATCCATTCCAGAACCTCGCGCTCTCGCCCGGAAAGTTCCGGCGTAGTCCGCGTGGCATCGAGCAGCACACATATCCGCTGATGCGCCGCTTGCGAGGCACCGCGCACTATTCCCAGAGCAACGCTATCGACTTCCTCCACCGGTTTGCCAAAGTCGAACGATGCGTAGGAATTGCGCCCGCGCGGCCCATAGAGAGGCAAGCCAAAACCATGGATAAGGTCATGCGCGCGCATTGCCGCAAAATACGCTTCGTTGGCTAAGCGTATTTGGCTCTATCGTCATCGCATCGCTCCACTTTAGCAATGCACCGTGCTTCATCGTGCGCGCTGGAATAGGGTCAGATTGGCGGAAATCCTCTTTGTCATAGAGCTTCAGCCACTCGTCGCTGTATCCGTTCGCGTAGACATCGGTGCGGATTGAATTGGGCGCAGAAAAGATCGGCGAAAAGTGATAGCTGGTCCGGATAGCCCCCTGCTCATCACACACCCCGGAAATGTAGCGATAGACATCCCATAGGTCGTCCAGCCGCTCAATCTGGCCAAAATACTTTTGCATCTCTTACGTAGCCATATCACATGTCCCCCAATCAGGCGACTTATGCCTTGTGATCATTAACCCTATAGCAAAACTGTAAGTAACCGCGCTTCGGCCCTCGGGTCGCACCATGCCGAACTCTCCCTCCGCGCTTGCTTGCACCCAAAGCCCCCTGATTGGCCTGCGTGCGACGCTGGCAAATCGGGGGCATCGTGACTTTTTGACATAAGGAGTTCGCTATGCGGATGCGCATGCGCGATCGCTTCGCCCGCGCGCTCCCGTTTCGGCGCCGCCCAGGCGAAGCCGCATCAGATATTAGTCTCGCTAACGCGGATAGCGCGTTAGAGGTCGCTGCCGTCGCGGCCCTATTGGGCGGCGTCTACAGCCGCGAATGCGCCGGACAATCCACCAGTCTGCGCCAAGTCCACCGCGTCGCAGGACTCACCCAAAGCGCCGCCCTTAACCTAATTTCTCGGCTTCAGGACGATGGCATGATCACGATCATCTCAGCGCTCCACGATGAGTTTGAATCGCGAATTGAGCTCACGGAAAAAGCAAAGCGCAAGCTATCGCAATTGGCCGAGGGGCCCAAAATACCTTCCAATCGCGGATAACCGCGCTATACGCAGCGCCTTCGCCGATTCGACCGCGCCCACTTGCGGGCCTCGAACCTCGGCAAATTGGCAGCATCGATAATAACCGAAGCCGCCCGATGGACGCATAGCTCAGTTGGTAGAGCAGCTGACTCTTAATCAGCGGGTCCTAGGTTCGAACCCTAGTGCGTCCACCATTTTCCCAGATGGCTTATGACCTCGGCTCTGGCCAGCAAACAGTCTTCTCTGAACCGCGCAACTAGAACACTACCGCGAGTTGGCTGCCCCATACGTCAAACAAACTCGGACACACAAATCTTCGCGCGAGAAGAGCTGGCTTATGGCTCTTCTCGCTGAAGTATCGGCTAAGCCACGAACAGATCAGGGATGTACATCGATCGTTGATCAAGCCGCACGCCGTCCATCGCTGATGGAGCGCCAAACACAGCCATATCCTGATTGATCATCATTAAGCGGCGAGCAAAGTCAGCCCGCGCCTCTTCAAGCTCAGTGCTGTGCTCTGCCTCATTCAGCTCCTGCAACAGGGCACGTTCATATGGCGCGACCTGCAACGACTGGCCTGCGGACACCTCGCTGGTGAATTGCAAGCCAGTAGGCGCCGCCTGATTGGCAGCCACTGAGACACTTCCCACCGGAGCTTGAGAACGCTCAGGTGCACCGAACAAGCGCGAAAGAGCGTCATCGCCACCAGAACGGAGCAGATCGAAGATCTCGTCGTTGGTCGGCAGCTGCGCTTGAGCTCCGAACAGGTCCGCGTAGAACTGGCTTTGGATGCTCGCAAACGTAGTCTGCGCGCTCAGATCCGTTGTTGCTGCGGCGCGGACGCCAGCACCGGGCTGATAGGCCAGCGACACGTCGGCAACCGTGCTGGTCGTGCCATTTGAGCGGGTAAAGCTCGAGGTCGCGGTCACTGCATTCTTGGTCACTTTGACGCGGTCCTGAAGACCGGTGACGGCAAGCGATACCGAGACTATTCCGGCCTCTTCCAGTGTCATCAACTCGCCAGCATCAGTGCGGCCATTAGCGTTGCGATCTTGCCAAACGCGCAGTTCGCCAAACCTTGAATCGTCAACGTCGATGACACCGTCACGGTTGCTATCCATGGCCGCGAGGCCCTGAAGCCCGGTGCGCGCGTCATCGTTCTCTGCTGCAAGCGAAAGTTCGGACGCCTCTGTGATCAACCCGTCATTGTTACGGTCGATGACCAAGAAGGCATCGTCGCCCGAAATCCAACCTGTGTCATCCGCACCGCCGTTGCCATCATAGTCGAAGGCTGCGTTCGATTTGCTGCGTTTGACCAGTTCGACGCCGTCACCGTCCAAATCAAGCACAACAGGTGCAAATCGGCCGTAGGTCTTGTTGCTGAAGGTCAGCAGCGTGTTCGCGCCCAGCTGCCCTGCCCCGGCCGCGCTATCCGAGCGGCGGCGTTTGCGGTCGACCGACACAATGCCGTCTCCGATATGGATCCGATACTTCTTGGCTTTGCGGTCGAAGTCATAGTTCGTGACGCTCATCTCAGTCACGTTGGTGGCGGCTGAGAAGTAGGTCAGTGCCGCATCGGCAAATTCCCGGCGCACGCCGTTCACCAACGTAAAGCTTCCCGTATTGGCAATCGCCACCTCGCCAAACTCAACGGTGCCGTTCACCGCAGTGCCGGTGAGGTCGACCGACGCAATGCCAACTTGCGCTAGGCTGGCAGTCTCACCGTCGTCTACCGCACCATCACCATCGGCATCCTGCCAAACGCCGAATTCTGCGAAGCGCTCATCTTGGGCATTGAGCACGCCATCGCCATTGCTGTCGAACGCAACCAATCCAGCAAGGTCGGTAGCCGCATCTGGTACATCATCGACGAAACTGATTTCCTCGACACCAGACATTGTGCCGTTACCGTCGCGATCCAAATAAAGGAAGGCATCTCCCGATCCGATCCAACTGGTGTCATCGGCCAGACCATCACCGTCCAAATCAAACAGAGCATCGCTGTCCCCGGCACTTAAGGTTTCGATGCCATCCCCAGTCAAATCGAGAATGATCGGAGACACAACCGAAGCGGTCTCGCCGTTCTTGAACGAGAGCAGCTCAATACTGGAGATCGTATCGGTGCCATCATCACCGTCGATCGTTGGTGCGGCATCTACCACTTGTACCGTCCCATCGACCGTCTGGATCACATAGCTATCCCGAAGGCCGAAGTAGAACGCCGTATCAAAGCCGCCATTGCCTTTGATGTCGTCATCTCCAGCGCCGCCCCAGAGCTCGTCGTCGCCATTAAGGCCTTGAAGCCTATCATTGCCATTACCCCCAGCCAGGCGATCGTTCAGCTTGCCGCCTTTGACATGATCATCCCCATCGCCGCCAAACAGCTGATTGATGGCCTTATTATTGCCAAACAGCCTGTCATTGCCAGCGCTGCCCTGAGACCAACCGGTAAACTGGCTGTCGATACGGACATTGACGGTCCCTGTGGCTGTCTCGCTGCCATCGCTGATTGTATAGCTAAAGCTGTCTGTCCCAACAAAGGTGCTATCGACCGAATAGACGATGTTACCATCTGCGTCGAAACTCACCGAACCTGCACCGTTTGTCTCAAACGAAACGATACTCAATGGATCACCATCTGGATCGAAGTCATTTGCGAGCAAATCACTCCGCAGGATGACCAAGTCTTGCGCCTGAATACCAACAAAAATTCCGTCATCACCAGCCACAGGTGGATCATTCGGATCAATGATTGTCACATCAAAGCTGGCGCTCGAGGAAAACTCACCATCACTTGCTGTGACTGTAAAGCTCTCAATTCCATCAAAGTCGTCGGGTGCGATCCCAGTAAAGCGATCGCCATCAAACGAGACCCAAGATGGCAGATCGCCGCCATCAGCTGTTGTTGCACTCAGAACCAGCGTATCACCATCAATGTCGGTAAAGATATCAGCAGGTACAACCCAGTCGAACGCCTCGCGGCCAAAGATCGTGATGTCCACGAGTTCGCCAACCGTTAGCGGAGCGTCATTGACTGGCGTGATTGTCAGATTGAATGTGTCCGAAACACTAAACTCGCCGTCAGTTGCGGTTACAGATACTCGCAGATCACCGTTAAAGTCTTGCGGCGGAGTGCCAGTGAAGTTGCTGCCGTCAAAGGCCAGCCAATTTGGCAAAGTGCCGCCGCTTTCAAGCTCAGCAGTGAAGGTCAGTGTATCGCCGTCAACATCGGCGAAGTTTGCGGTCTCGAGCGAGAAAGAAAATGGCGTATCTTCATCAAATCTCTGCGCAGACAGCGGCGCGATCAGCACTGGCGCATCGTTCACTGGAGTGATCGTCAGCGCAAATCCGCCTTCAGCAGCATATTCGCCATCACCAGCGGTAACTGTGACCTGCAACGTGCCATTAAAATCCGCTGGTGGTGTTCCAGTGAAGGTCGAGCCATCGAAATTGAGCCACGCGGGAAGCGGGGCTCCGCCATTCAGTGCGGCAGTGTAAGTGAGCGCATCACCGTCCACATCGCCGAAGGTGCCGCTCGGGAGGACGAATGAGAATTCAGCATCTTCGGTGATCGTCTGATCAGACATCGGTACGAGAAGCACTGGACGGTCATTGACCGGATCGATTGTGAAAGTGAATGTGCTGCTCGCAGCGAGCAATCCGTCATTCGCGAACACCTCCAGTTCTAGGGTGCCGTTGAAATCCTGCGGCGGCGTGCCCGACAGTGTGGTGCCGTCGAATTGCATCCATACAGGCAGCCCCGTTCCATCCGCCAGTCGAGCTGACAGAGTGAGCGTGTCACCATCGACATCGGCAAAACTTGTCGGGTCAATCGCAAAGGCAAAGCCTTCGTCCTCAACGCCTCCGACATCGGCAAGCGGAGTAACAACTACTGGTGCGTCATTGACGGCCAGGATCGTCAAAGCAAACGGGTCGGAGACCGACTGTTCGCCGTCGCTTGCGGTCATTTGGAGTGAGAGAATGCCATTGAAGTCTTGCGGCGGCGTGCCGTTCAATCGCTCGCCATCGAAGCTGAGCCAAGCAGGCAGCGCACTGCCATCGGCCATCGTTAGCGTGAAGGTCAATGCATCGCCATCAACATCGCCAAAGCCGTCGGTAGGCAATGGCAAGTCGATCGCGCGATCTTCTGCGGTAAGCAGATCGGACAATGGTGTTAGCACAATCGGCGCGTCATTCACCGGAGTAACGGTAAGACGGAACGTGTCACTAACCCCAAGCAGGCCATCATCGGCCATGATCTCGATATCCAGTTCACCATTGAAATCCTGCGGTGGTGTGCCGCTTAGCGTGGTGCCGTCAAAGGCAAGCCATGTCGGCAGTGCCGCACCACCGATCAGGCTCGCAGTTAGCGTGAGAGCATCGCCATCGATGTCGGCAAAGTTGGCAAGTGGCACGTCGACGCTGATGGCGGTATCTTCGGCACTTTCCACATCCGCCAAAGGCGTAAGGACAACAGGTGCATCGTTGACCGGGTCGATGATCAGAGAGAACCCAGCTGTTGCAGTCTCCAACCCGTCAGTCGCCTCAACAATGATATCGAATTGGCCGTTGAAGTCTTGCGGCGGAGTGCCGGTGAAGCGAGTTCCATCAAAGCCGAGCCAGCTTGGCAATGGATCACCCGACTCCAGTGCAGCTGACAGCGTAAGAACATCACCATCAACATCAACATCAACATCAACAAATGCGCCGTCGGGCAGCGGCACGTCAATCGCTGCGTCCTCGGCCGAGTGAACGTCGCTGGCAAACCAGTCGACTAACGCTGGAGCATCGTTGACTGGCAAAATGGTAAAGCTGAACGTGTCGCCTGCAATGAATTCGCCATCGCTCGCAGAGATGGTCAGCGCAAAACTGCCATTGAAATCGCTGGGCGGTGCTCCGTAAATGCGGGCCCCATCGAATTGCAACCAGTCAGGCAAAGCAGAACCGTCAGCCTGCAACAGTGTTATGGCAAGCGGATCCCCGTCGACATCGACAAATTTCGCAATGTCCAAGGTGACATCGAAGGCGGCGTCTTCGTCAATCGCTATATCATCAAAATCGGATAGCAGGACTGGCCCGTCATTGACTGCGCCAAAAGTAATCGAGAACGTGTCGCTGACTGAGAATTCGCCATCGCTGGCGGAAACAGTCACCGATAGAACACCGTTGTAATCCTGAGGCGGATTGGCCGTGAAGCTGCCGTTCTCGAACTGCAACCAATCTGGCAAGGCGGTTCCGTTTACCTGTGTAGCAGTGACCGAAAGTGCGTCGCCATCGACATCGCCGAACGTGTTCGGATCAATCGAAAAGGTGAGCGGTTCGTCTTCGATGCCCGCCACGTCAGGCAGAGAGGCCAAGAGGAGCGGCGCGTCATTGACGGCATCGATAGTGAGACGAAGTGGAGCATCGACGGCAAACTCGCCATCACTAGCAGTCAACATCAAATCGAGTGCGCCGTTAAAGTCTTGCGGCGGTGTTCCGTTGACTTCACCAGTCGCAGCATCGAATTCCACCCAAGCTGGCAGGGCTGACCCGTCAGCCAAGCTCAATGAGTAGCCAAGCGCATCGCCATCAACGTCGGTGATGCGATCAAGCGGCAAGGTGAAAGCGAATGCCTGATCCTCCGCACTAGTCAGCGGATCTAGCGCTGAGAGCAAGATAGGTGCATCATTTACAGGCAAGATAGTCAGCGCAAATGTATCAGCAACGCTAAGCTCGCCGTCATCCGCTATGAGCTGAAGTTCGAGCGTACCATTGAAGTCAGCCGGAGGCGTCCCCTCAAGATGAGTGCCGTTAAAGCTGATCCAAGCCGGAAGGTCGCTGCCATCAGCGAGCTTCACGGCAAAAGTGAGCAAATCTCCATCTACATCACCAATCCCATCAGTCGGCAAAGCAAGACTGAATGCTTCATCTTCTGCGCTCGTAAGATCGCTTAGCGGCACTAGAATTGCAGGCGCATCGTTTACGGACGCAATTGTCAGAGTGAATCCCGCGCTCGCTTCCAGCTCTCCATCGCTGGCGGTTACTAGCAGCTCAAGGTCGCCGTTGAAGTCCTGCGGGGGTGTTCCGGTAAAGCGTGAGCCGTCAAACTCCAGCCAGGCTGGCAATGCAGCACCGCCAACAAGCGTCGCCGATAAGCTCAACGCATCGCCGTCAATATCGGCGAACGCATCCTGAGGCAGTTCGACAGCAATGGCAGTATCTTCGTCGTAAATCGCATCACTCAGTTCGACATTCACGACGGGTGCGTCGTTCACTGGGGTGATGTTGAGCGTGAAGCCTTCGCTTACCGACAAGGCCCCGTCGCTAGCAGTGACAAGTAGCTCTAGAACGCCATTGAAGTCCTGCGGTGGAGTGCCTTCCAACAAACCATTCTCGAAGCGCACCCAATCAGGCGCCGAAGTGCCATCGGACATCGTCAGCGTCAGCTCAAGTGTATCGCCGTCCACATCATTAAACGCGTCACTGCGCAGTGCCATGCTAAACGCGCTGTCCTCGGCACTTGCGAGGTCATCGATACCGCTACCAACCTCAGGTGCGTCGTTTACGGCCTCAATCGAAACCAGCAATTCGCGTACGGTTTCAACCTGACCATCAAAGGCAGCAACTTCCAGAGCAACCGCGCCGTTGTAATCTTGCGGCGGTTGCCCGCTAAGAGTGCGGTTGGCGGCATCATATGTGAGCCATGTCGGAAGAGCCGAACCATCTTTACCTCGCACTTCGATGGTCAGAATATCTCCATCGGGATCGGTTGCGAAGCCAGCAGGCAATGCCGCATTAAACGCCTCGTCTTCGAGGCCGCGCATGATCGGCACCAAATCAATAACCGGCGGGTCGTTCTCTGGCTCAACCCAGACATGCACGCGCGCAGTGTCTGTAAACCCAGAGCTATCGCTTAGCTCATAATCGAACCAGGCCGTGCCATTAAAGTTCTCATCAGGAGTGATCGTGATCTGTCCATTGCCAAGTTCTTCGATGGTCAGACCATTGGTTTCGCCATAGCCAGAGATAAACAAGGCTTGCGGATCGGCGTCACTGTCATTTGCGAGCAGCGCGTCAGCGAAGATGACAAGCGGAAGATCTTCAATTGTCTCAAATGTGTCATCCTGCGCGATAGGCGCGTCTTCAACCGGTAAAACGTTAATCGAGACAGTGGTCCAAACTGGGAAGCCCCGTTCGTTCTGAATCGCATAGCGCAGCGTTACTTCGCCAAAGAAGTTCGGATCGGCTGTGTAGCGATACTGTCCGTTTTCGAGGAGCTCCGCTCCTTCCAGCGTGACAAATTCGAGCGTGCTCCCATCCGGTGCCGTATCATTCGCCATAAGCACAGCGGGATCGATGTCGATATAGCCATCTTCGAGCATTTCGAGGCCGCTATCCGACGACGCAACCGGCAATGGGAAGTCTGGGAAGATGGTCAAATTGACATAACCAATGCTTGATTGGCCATGCTCATCAGTCACGCGGTAGTGGAATCCAGCATCGCCAAAATAGCCGCCATCGGGGTTGAATACGGCCGTCTGTCCGTCCTGAACTACAAAGCCCTGATCGCCATCGAACACCTCGACAATCTCAAAGCTGTCGCCTTCGACATCGCGATCATTGGCAAGGAGTGTCGCGAAGTCGATGACGACTGGCTGATCAACATCACCCACAAATCCAAAGTCATCATTGGCTATCGGCGCATCGTTGACCGCAGCGATATCGAACGTTGCCGTCTGAACTGAGGTCTTACGCCCATCGGTTACCGAGTAGCGGAAGGTGATCGGTCCATTGACGTTTTCATCCGGCACGAACTCGAAACGGCCGCCTGGAAGCTCTTGGATGCGACCACCCTCGACAGAGCGCTGGAGCGATTGGAAGCGAAGTGTATCACCATCCGGGTCGCTGTCGTTGGCCAGCAGGTCATCAATGGTGAAGGTAAATGGAACATCTTCTTCAGTAGCAAAGATGTCTGCGCCCAGTGTTGGTGCCTGATTGGTCGATGCGACATTGACTGTCACCTTGCCAGTTGAGACACCATGCCGGTCATCGGTTATGGTGTATTCGAAACTTGCGTTACCCGAAAAGTTATCTTCCGGAGTAAAGACAATGTTCGTGCCGTCGAACTCAACTGTACCGCGCGACGCATTGCTGACACCAAGGAAGCGTATCGGATCGTCATCAACGTCGAAATCATTGGCCAGCAAACTCGCTGGATCGATCAGCAAAGGCGTATCTTCTACTGCCGCGACGCTATCTGCAACTGCAACTGGCGGATCTTCAAGTGGATTCACCGTTACAACAACGCGGCCATCACGCTCGCCTTCACGATCATCAGTGATTGTGTATGTGAAGCCATCTTGGCCGCTAAAGGCTGCTTCCGGAGTATAGGTTGCGAACGCACCTGCATTGCCGTCGAAGTCGTGCGTGATACCGGCTTTATCGACTACGCCAGCGACATCGCGCGAAACAGTGATGTTGAGTGTCGCAAGGACATCGAGCGGCACTGCACCGGAAACCACACCGGTTGTAGCATTGATCGCAAGCCATGTCGGAAGTTCCGAGCCATCCGCAAGCGTCGCTGAGAAGACCGCACCACTGACGGCCTCAAGACCTGCCGGCGGATCAATCGAAACCGTTGCTAGTTCAAGAACAACAACGCCTGATGGCGCCGCGCCAAGCGCTGTCACCCGGATTTCATCGCCATCGCGGTCGAAATCGTTCGCAAGGAGCGAGGCGACTTCGAAACGGATCGAAGCACCTTCATCTACCGCAAGGGCATCACTGCCCGCATCAGGCCGCTCTCGCGTCGGGCGGACATTGAAGAAGATAAGCGCAGGCTCGTCCGAAACCGCACCTTTCTCGTCGCCTGCGTCGTAAGAGAAAACAACGGTACCGTTGAAATCGATTGGCGTGACGAGGTCGATACGTTCATCTTGAACGCTCAGCCCAAGCCCATTGAGACCGCTAACGGAAACCGTATCATCGACAACAACCTCGGTAATTACCGACATGGTCGGCAGGTCAATTCCGTTGCCAGTGACATCAATCCGCACAGGTAGCGCACCGACGAATTCTGGCGGCGGTGTGCCTGCAAAGGAGAGGGTGTCAGCGTCGAAACTGAGCCAATCATTGAGCGGAGCGCCGCTCTCACGAGATACTGCGAGCTCTGCCGCTTCACCCAAATCGAGTGCAAACAAACCTTGGGAAGCGAAGAATGGATCGCCTGCAAGAATGGCATTGATTGCAGGATCGATGCCAGTGGCAGGGTCGATAACGAACTCCAGTGTGAAGCCTCTATCGCTCGATGCCACAGTGCCACTGGCCAAAGTACGTTTTGGTGGAGTGAAGACCACCTGCAGGCGGACAGGCTCTGCATCCACATCGGGTTCGAAACCAGTCAAAGCGAGCGAACGCGTATCGGCATCAAATTCAAGCCAATCTGGCAGCGGGCGACCACCATTCAGCTGAGCAGCGATGCTCGCTCCTGCAAGATCGAAAAGCGCGATATCGCTGTCATATGCTATCGAGCCACTCGCCAGCGCAGTGGGATCGATAGAGAGCGTGTCACCGAATGTGATTTCTTCTCCACTGTCCGCATCGGTACGAACGAAGCTGACAGCAACATCGAATGGCGCCGTCACATCTTGTGGAACCGTGCCGCTGAAGCTGAGCGTCCCCGCATCGAAAACAAGCCAATCTGGCAGAACGGATCCATCGGTGAGCGTCGCTGTGACAACTGTATCGTCATCCACACGCAGCGCGTCGAACTCAAGGTTTGTTGAGTGATCTTCACGGACACGGAAGCCAGACAGCACGTTGTTGCTGACTTCAACGCCCCCATCAAGGTCAGCCTGTTCAAGAGCAAAGCGCTTATTGAAGATACGTCCGTTCGCCGAATCTTCGACCCAGACATCGACAATGACGGAGCCATCCGCGTCGGAAGGAAGGGTGCCAGAGAACGTCATGGTCGCTGCGTCGAACACGAGTGTGTCGGCCAGAACAGTGCCGTCGGCCATCCGTGCACTGACTTCGAAGTCGGCCGAGAGCCATTTGTGTTCGACCACTCCGACCACACTAGCCCGTTCGAAGAACAGGACGTCGCCATCTGGCTCGATATCGTTGCCGAATGCTTCTGCTGGAATGACGAATTGCGGTCCGTCTTCGAGACCTGACACGAGATCGTTCCGCAGGATTGCAGACTCATTGCGCGGAAGGATGGTCAGACCGACCCAAGCAGTGTCGAAGCCGCCGCGACCATCGCTAATGGTGTATTCGAAACCAGCCGAACCGTTAAAGTCGGCCTTCGGCGCAAACTCTATCAGCCCATCCTCATTGATGCGAACTTTGCCATTGGTTGCGAAGCGAGACAGACTTTCAAGCGTCAAGATATCGCCGTTCTCATCGCTGTCGTTGGCTAACAACTGGGCCGGATCGATAATCAGGATCTGATCTTCCAACGTCCGGAAACCATAATCGTTGCGAGCCACGGGCGCGTCATTATCCGGCTTCACGAATAGCTTATATAGTAGTGTTGAAGCCGCGCCGCGCTCATCAATTACCTGATATTCAAGGTATGCCGAGCCCAAGGCATCTGCCGTGAACAGGAAGTCACCCGTCGCATCGTCTATAGTGACTGTCCCATTTGACGCAGGATTGTCGTCCGCACCTGGGAACAGCCCGACAAAGCTGATCGCGTCACCTTCGATATCGTAGCTATTGGCGAGCAAATCGGCTTGAGAGATACGCTGAACGGAGCTCAAGCGAACCTTGTGAACGGTGTCATCCGCGCGCGGTCCATCATTGACCGGCGAGACATAGACTTCAACCGTTGCCACCGACGTGGCGCCATCACCATCAGCCAATACATATTGGAATCCGGCGGTGCCGAAATAGTCACCCCGCAGCTTGAACTCGAGATAATCGCCCTTAATCGAACCACTCATGTTCGAGGCAGCAAATCGATAGTCAATATGCTTGAAGCGATCGATATCGCTGCCTTGGAAATTCTCTAGCGGCCGGATGCCGACAATACGCAGATTCTCGACATCTGCTGGTCCGTCGATATCGAAATCATTGGCGAGGAGAGTGTCGATGCGAACACGGAAGATTTGATCTTCGGTCGCATATTGCAGATCGTCATCCACGGCAGTCGGAGCATCATTGACCGGTGCGAGGTTCACTTCGACCCGTGCATCACTTTCGCGCCCGAACTCGTCACGAACCACATAGTAGAAGAAGGCATCGCCATTGTGGTTTGGCGCACCTAGGAACTCGATCATGCCATCATCGGTCACTCTGGCTGTGCCATCGATGGCACGGTCGATCCCGACGAAGGAAAGTGTCGACACATCATCTGCGTCGTTCGCGATAAGTTGCGCCGGATCGATGAGGATAGGCTCGTCTTCTTGCGCGAAACGAATCGTATCGTCCGCTGCGTTGAAGCGTCCCACACGCTGGAGCGTGTCGATCGTATCACGATCCCAGATAGTGCCATTGTCGAAGACAATTTCTTCAATACCAGTTTCGCGTCCGAGGAAGTGATCGGTCACTCGGATTGTGTCGATCAGGAAGCCATCATCACGCTCAAACTCGATGAAGAGGTCATCGCCATCGCGCAGGATGGAGACATCCTTCGGAGCGACAGTCGAATTCAATACAATCCTGTCGATATCGGCTGCATCGCCGAGCTCGTTGATAGTGTCTTCATCGCCTTCGATGCCAAACACATAGCTATCCGAACCGAAGCCTCCGGCAATCACATCCTTGCCGAAGCCGCCTTCGAACGTCTCGTCTGCCGCGCTGCCAGTGAACGTATCATCGTACACCGAACCGACCAGCATTTCTGATGTTGAGCAAAGTGTCACCAAGCGCTTCGCCAGCTAGTCCGATGCCCTGAGCAAGGTCGATTTCGACCGCTTCATCAGCAACGCTGTAGTCCGCGATGTCGAAGCCTCCGCGGCCATCGATCACATCAGCGCCTCGACTACCGCGAATGCGGTTGTCCCCATCATCGCCGCGGATCGTGTCATCGTGATAGGAACCTTGGACGATTTCGATGCCACTGAATGTGTCGCCCAGCGCATCGCCACCGCCTGCACTGCCATCAGCCATATCGATGGTTACGCCTTCAACCGAAAGCGTATAGTCTGCAATATCAATACCTTCGCCGCCCAGAAGCGCATCCGCGCCGCGACCTCCGATCAAAACATCGTCGCCAGCGCCACCGATCAAAGTGTCGTCGCCGCGCTTGCCGGATAGCAGGTTGTTACCAATGTCGCCCTCAAGCGCGTCAGCGAAATCCGAACCGATCAGGTTCTCAATGCTGACCAGCACATCACCCTCTGCCTCTCCGCCAAGTGCAGTTCCCGCCATCAGCGAGATCGCTACACCTGCAGTGGAGAATTCGTAGACTGCGGTATCATTGCCTTCGCCGCCGTCGATTGCGTCAGCACCTTGGCCGCCTGAAATGGTATCGTCACCTTCACCACCACTCAGGGTGTCTGCACCGCCACGGCCTTCTAGGATATCACGACCCTCGCGACCTTCGAGACGATTGTCTGCTGCATCACCACCGAGTTGGTCGTTCCAGATCGTGCCGATCAGGGCTTCGATGCCGATATAGACATCGCCCTGAGCAAACCCACCTTGACCAACGCGCGATTCAAGGTCTGCGCGAATGCCAATGTCAGAACCTTCGAAGGTTACAGTGTCATAACCAGCACCGCCGTCGAGCCGGTCGGCCCCATCGCCGCCGTCAATAGTATCATCGCCTTCGCCGGCTTCGACCCAATCATCGCCAGATTCGGCCGATATCGTATCATTGCCGCCCGCACCAAGAATTCTATCGTTTTGCGACAGACCCTTGATCAGGTCGGCTCCCGGAGTGCCTTCGATGTAGTCCGGGTCTGGAGTGCCATTCAGTACACCTGCATAGAAATCAGCGACATTGGCGAACGCAAAGCCAGTGTCTTCGGCGCCATCTGCATCAGCAATACGGTATTCGATTGCGATCTGCCCGCTGAAGCCCTCGTCGAAGCGGACTACAACAAACTGCTCGCCTGCCCATTCTACAATCTCGACTTCGCCGACCTGGACGCGTTCGCCCAGCTGCAATGGATCATAGGCAAGCACCGCGTCCACGCCGACAAAGCTCGGTCGAGCACGAGACGGGTTATCGAGGTCAACGTCAGGCACGCCATCGCCATCCGTATCAATCTGTTCGATATCAAAGTCATTGGCGAGCAGGTCGCTAACGCGAATGACTAGTGGCGCATCTTGCGGGGTCACAAACCCGAAGTCATCGGACACGGTCGGGTCATCGTTCGACGGCACGATGACGATATTGACCTTGCCCTCAGCTTCTCCATCCGTTCCGTCGGTAATGCGATAGCGGAAACCGCCAGAGGCAGTTGCATCATTGTTGGGCGTGAACAGCAGATTGCCATCCGCGTCGTACTCAAGCGTCCCGTTTAACGGAGCGTCAAAATTGTTAAGGTGCCAACCAAGGAAAGTCAGAGGGTCGCGATCGATATCGGTGTCGTTTGCGAGGAGGGAGTCGATCTCAATGACCGTCGGCACGTCTTCTGAGACATAGATCGTATCAGGCGCGACGACCGGAGGTGCATCACCGACATTCTCGAACCACAAGGTAACACGGCCGCCATCTACCAGCCCCTCTGGATCGGTGACGCTGTAGCCGAAGGTGGCCTCGCCCCAGAAGTCCGCGTCGGGTGTGAAGATAATATTGCCGTTCTCGACGACGAGGTCGCCGTTCACAGCATCGGTTGCTTCTTCAAAGGTGACTGCGAAGCCTTCGATATCAAAATCGTTCTTTAGCAATTCGACGATCGGAATGACCATCACCGTATCTTCTGTACCGCGCAAAATCGGCAACTGATCGCTCTTGTAGCTGTCGTCCCGGGCAACCGGCCTGTCATTCACCGGTTGATAGACGACCGTTGCGCGTGCCCAAGAGACACCGCCTTGCCCGTCGGAGACCTGATAGTCGAACCACGCTTCGCCATTGAAATTTGTCGATGGCTCGAAAAGTACCGTTCCATTATCAAGCAAGCGTGCACGGCCGCCGAAGTCCTGCCCAACGGCGGTAACCGTCATCGGGTCGCCATCACGCTCGATATCATTTGCCAGCAGCTGATCGGCTGAGATGACAATCGGGTTGTCTTCTAGGATAGGGCTGCCGTCCTGGTTCGTCTCAAAGCGGTCGTCTGTAAGGTCAGGTGCGTCATTGACTGGCGTTATGGTAAAGCTGACCCGCCCGCTTGACGTACCACCAGCACCGTCGCTGACCGTGTAATCAAAGTAAGCAGCGCCCCAGTAATAGTCGGTCGGAGTGACGGCAATCAGTCCGTCCTCGCCTATCTCGACTTGGACGTTAGCATTGGAGCTGACTGACTCGATGGTCAGCGTATCGCCATCGATATCGCTATCATTCGAAGTCAGAATACGTGGATCAATCGAGAAGGCCGTTCCCTCGGCCACCGCTGGCACGCCGTCGTTGCGCGCGACTGGCGCGTCGTTGACTGGCGTGACGTCGATGAAGACCTTGGCCTCGGCGCGGCCACCTTCCGGCGTATTCGCGACATAGCTGAATTCAGCACGGCCATTGAAGTTAGCATCCGGAGTAAAGCTGATATTGCCATCGCTCGACAGCGCGACGCTGCCATTGACTGCATCAAATACATCACCGACGACCATGCGGTCGCCATCGAGGTCGTTGGACAATAGACGCTCAACTCGGACAACAATGCTGCTGTCTTCTTCCACGGTAAAGCCATCGTCGTCGAAAGCGGTTGCGATTGGACGCACGCGCACTTCGATTGTGCTTTCGTCAAACCCATTGCGCCCATCAGCGAGCGTGTAGGACAGGGTAACTGGGCCGTAGTAGCCGCCAATAGCAGTGAAACGTACATCACCGTTTGTGTCGATCATCGCGACACCATTCTCGCCGCCATCGACTGCCACGATACGCAGCGTATCTCCGTCCGCATCGAAGTCGTTAGCAAGCAGTGTAGCAGCGCTGATGATCAGCTCATTACCGGTGATGACAGAGAAGGTCCCGTCAGCGGACGCGTTCGGCGCGCGGTTGGCCAGTCGGTCGCGGATCGTATCCGCTGTCCAGCTAATGCCGTCAGCGAAGGTGTACAGCTCGATCCCTGTGCCACCATCCGATAGAGCGCGCGTGACAGTCAGGCTATCGTCCGCGTTTCCTGCAACGCGGAAGACGACCGTATCGCTACCGCGTGCGAGACGCTCGACGGAAACATCTGTCGATTTGATATCAAGGAAAGTGACACTGTCACCGCCACTATTGGAACGCTCGTCAATCCGATCGTGCCCAGCCCCGGTTTCAAATGCATAAGCATCTGCGCCGCCAAGACCGACAAGCAAATCATCGCCAGCACGAGCCGCAAAACTGTCGGCTCCATCGAAGCCAAACACATTGTCATCGCCTAAGCCATCGCTCGCATCGAGCGTGGCAGTTCGCATCTCATCGCGGTTCCAAGTCGTGCCGTCAGCGAACTGCACCGTGACAGTGCGGCTACCGCTGTTCGCAGATGACAATGCACCAACCAGCGAAACGCGATCTCCGGGATTAGAAAATGTTAGAATCAGATCGAGATTGTCGGGCCCGCCGCGCGCAACCGACTGCAAGTCGGAAACATCATAGTCGGTGAGGACCAGAACATCGCTGCCTCCAGCAAGCGGCTCGAACCGATCATCTCCATCACCAGCCGAATAATTGTAGCTATCGGCACCGAGCCCGCCATCTCCGAGATCGTTGCCCAGGCCGCCATCAATGGTGTCATCACCATCCGTACCGATAAGCACATCATTACCATCGGTCGCTTCACCAGCGACCAGCGCGGCCTGAATATCCGCCAGCACCAATTCTGTGCCGTCGGACAATCCAATTGTCTCAACACCAGCGTTCGACAGCAGCCCGCCAACGATAGCGATTTGATCAGTCGTTCCGTTGAAGCGAATGACGAGGTCATTTTCACCACGCCGCGTAAACCGCAGGTCCTCAAGCGTGTAGCCGTCGATTTCAAGCCGGTCGCCAGTTGAAGAAGCGCCGTCATTGATCGTATCGCTGCCGTCACCCAAGGTGAAGAGGTACGTGTCGTTGCCACCCTTCCCAGCCAAGGTGTCATTACCCAGACCACCTTCAATTATGTTGGCCTCGGCATTGCCTGTAATCACATCGCCAGAGAAGGTTCCCGCGCGGGCGATCAGATCTTGTGTCCCCCACACAGTGCCATCGTCAAAGCGCACTTCCTCAATAGTGCCAGAGCCCAATGCTTCTTCAATCGCGATTCGAGCTTCTGTACCTTTGATACGAAGCACGAACACGCTCCCATCGCTGCTCTGCTCAACCGTAACATCATCTGGCGTAACGTCGGCAGCAAACTCGAGCACATCATTGCCCGATGCGTCAGCGATCCGGTCGTGCCCGCCATCGCGGGCGAAGCGATAGAGATCACCATCCGCACCACCTTCAAGGCGATCATTGCCCGCCCCGCCATCGAGAATGTCGGCACCAGCCAAGCCTTGGATAAGCTCGTCGTCCGATCCGCCCGTCAAAACGTTTGCAGTCACATCGCCAACAATGCGTCCAGTGGATTCTTCAGCGACTGCGGCGAGCGCAATGAGTGTCGCTTCACTCCAAACCGTTCCATCGGCAAACTCGACAATACCGATTCCCATACCGACCTCAGCAGGCGCACCCAGATCGATGCGATCATCGGTTCCCGAAATCCGCAGAACGAGATTGCTCTCACCCGGCACAGCCTCGATCATTGAAGGATCAATACCTACGCCAAACACAAGGCGATTGGCACCAGACGCATCAGCTATGACATCCTGGCCATCGCCAATATCAAAGCGATAGGAGTCATCCCCGTCGCCGCCAGCAAGGAGGTCGTTCCCTGTTCCGCCAATAAGAGTATCGGCAAACTCGCTGCCGGTCAGCTGATCATTCCCAGCGCCGCCATCGAGGGTGCCTGATCGGATCGAGGCCGTTCGGAACAAGCGGACGTTATCAAGCGCGGCCCCGTCACTATTTAGTGACCCGAGACCTCTGAAAGACAGTTCATTCTTACCGTCAATCGCGACCAAGTCGAGTGACTTCGTTCGATAGTCAAGTCCGGTCTCTGCGACCGTGAGAACAAGACTACCGTTCCAATACACCTCGAAAGATCCAGAGGCGATGGACGTACGATTGGCATGATCGAATTCTAAACGCAGCCCTTCCCCGGCATGGAGACCAGAAATCGTCTGCCCCATCCAGGTATTGCCTGCCGATTCAAGGTCGATCCAGTTAGAACCATCACTCGCCGATATCCCTTCAGCCAGCCCACCAATGATCTGAATTCTTCCGCCGTTAAGGTCTCTCCAACCTGGAATTGAGGCGGAATGAAATGAGTCAATTCGCGTAAACGGTTCCTCGAAACTGCCATTGAAGAGCAAGTTTTCAGCTGGCGCGCTCAGCATCTGGTCTGCATCGGTAGCCGCGAGTGACAACTCTAGAATTTCTAACCACTGGAGCTCTGTCCCGTCTGCAAAAACAACAAACTCAATGCGTTGTAGAGGACGACTTAGCACATCTTCAAGCAAGATGCGTCCGTCGGTCCCGGCGGCATCGCCGATGCGCAGCTCTAGGTGTCGACCATCCACCTGAACGACACTGACGTCGCCTTGTGCAATGCCAACTCCGAATTCCAGCCTGTCCGAACCGCCCAGATCGACAATCCGATCACGGCCATGACCTAGCTCGAAGCGGTAGATATCGTCACCGCTTCCGCCACGCAGAGTGTCATCGCCCAGACCGCCAACAAACAGATCACGGTCACCGGGCGCGCTATCGTTGTCAAAACCGACAAGCTCGTCGTCGCCAGCGCCGCCGTCGAGAAGGTCAGACCCTTCTCCGCCGATCAGCAGATCATTGCCTTCCTGGCCTAAGCAAGACGATCTTGGCCAAACCCTCCGCGGATAGTGTCATTGCCGCCGCCTCCGGCGAGTCGATCGTTTCCTGCGTACCCGTCAATGCTGTCGTCACCGCCGTTGCCGAAGATAACATTTGCATTTGGCGTGCCAACGATCTCATTGCCAAGATCATTGTCGACAATCGCGGTATCCGGCTCTTCGGACAATGGAAGGCCGTCGAAGTTTGCGCTGTTCAGCGTAGTGGCATCAACGTTCGCAAGACGCAGCACGACCGTTGTCGAACCATCGTCCGCAACGCGAACAACTATGGAATCCATCCCATCTTGATCAATCCGCAATTCACCAGCGAGAAACGGATTCGTCGTGGTAAAACCAACGCGGATCACATCGCCGCCTTCACCGGCAGTGAAATCGGTTATCGTGTCAGCGACGTAGTTGGAGGGTAGTTGGCCGGTCGGAATACCGATGTAAACATCGCTACCTTCGCCGCCAGTGAAAGTGTCTACAGACCCATCTGCTCCGAGATCGAGGAAGATATCGCGACCAGCGCCGCCGGAAACGGAATCGACACCGTCGCCGCCACTCAGAACATCGTCGCCATCGCTCCCGACAAGCGTCTCATCACCAGCGGTGCCATTTATCCGAAGCCCGTCACCGCTGCCATCCGGAACAGCCAGATCGCGTAGGTCATTCAAACTCAATGTGATTCCAGCGTCTGCGAAGACCACTTGCTCAATCGAGCGTGCCGGATCGCTTGAGAAACCGCCTTGGATCAGAATCTTGTCGCCATCGGCACCAAACCGCAGCAAAAGATCATCAAGAGCTTCACCGGTCACGAAGACCATGAGATCGGAAGGAGTATACCCACTGACACGGATAGCATCAGGCGCATCATCGCCTTGCTCATTGATCGTATCGTAGCCGTCACTGGCCTCATAGAGATAGGTGTCACCACCCGTTCCGCCGCTCAGGATGTCTTGTCCGGTTCCACCACTAATTACATCGTCGCCGGCGCCCGCATTGATCGCGTCATTACCGCCTGCCGCATCTATGGTTTCCGCTTGGTCTGTTCCGGTCACCGTATTCGCGAGATCGCCGAACAACCAGCTGCGACGAATGAGCTCTTCTGCATCCCATGTTGAACCGTCTGCGAAACGAACGGTCTCAACCATTCTGGCGCTATCGGAAAGCGCATTTTCGATTGTCAAACGATGGTTTGAATCAAGCGATTGGAGACGAAGGCTGTTGCCGCTGCGCACGACACGCAGCATGTCAGGAGTAACGCCTTCTCCAATCTCAATCGCATCCAGACCACCTATATCGACCAGCAAATCTTGACCGTCACCGGGCGTCCAAAGATAGGTATCATCACCGAGACCGCCCTCAAGACGGTCATCACCAAGACCGCCATCAAGCGTTTCCGCTCCATCAGTCCCAATGAGGTGGTCATTGCCCTCACCACCTATGAGAGTGTCGCCATCGCCAACTGCCCGAATTGTGTCGTCGCCGCGTCCACCATCAAGCGTCTCAACCGCTTGGGTTCCCAGCAAGTTGCCCCAACGATCGCTAGCCGCATTGTAACGTGCGAGTTGGTCAACTGCGGTCCACTCGGTTCCATCTGCGAATGATATCGTCTCGATCAGGCCTGCGCCTTCAAAGTGCCCATTACGCACTTCGATCCGGTCGCCCTCTCCGCCAATCCAGATTTCGAGAGTGGTCCCGTCGGAACCCAAGCGCATGGCCACATCATCGGTGGTGATCCCAGCACCCAACTCGATCCGGTCAATACCGGACGCATCGTCTATTGTGTCTTGGCCATCGCCAAGCGAAAAGCGGTAAGTATCATTGCCACCTTCATCGGTGAGCTTATCAATATCCTCGCCACCTTCGAAAATGTCATCGCCGAGCCCGCCTTCAAGCGTGTCATCGCCCGTTCCACCGAGTAGCGTGTCATTGCCCTCACCTGCAACGATGGTGTCACGGCCCGTCCCACCGTCGAAAGTCTCGTCAGCAATTGTACCGGCGAAAGAGTCGTCAGCCGGGTTGCCGGGATCGGGAACCGCCGCAGCGATCATCTCGGCATGGGTCATTGTCGTGCCGTCAGCGAACCGAGCGCTTTCGATTCTATAGTCGGCGTTGCTGACGCCATTAGTAATCGTAATCTGGTCTTCAGTTCCGGCGACGCGGATAATCAGGTGAGCGCCGCTGGTGTAGAATTCCAGCTGGTCACGGGTAATGGTCGCGTCGAATTCGAGGGCGTCTGTGCCCATTCCTCGAAAGTTCGAGCCCTCGCTGATCGTATCGCGACCAAATCCTGCACTGAAACGATAGGTGTCATTACCACGCCCACCTCGCATCCAGTCATTGCCCGCACCGCCTTCGAGAATATCGTTATTGACATGATATTGGAGGCTGGTGCCGAAATAGAGGGTATCGTTGCCAGCGCCACCTTGCAGATAATTGTTGCGCGCGAAGGCGCCATAGATAACATCATCTCCGAGCGTTGGAGCGAGTGCAATCGAGACCATTTCCGCGTAGGTCCAAACTGTCCCATCAGCAAAAACGACCGACTCAATCCTGTAGTCATCGTGGTCGCGATGAATGCCAACGCCGCCTTCGATCCGAATGCGATCGCCGGAGCCTTTCACGTCCAGTATCAGGGTGTTGTTGTCTTTCAGATCGCGACTAATCTCGACATCTTCGGCCAAAATAGTTGAGTCGAATTCAATTCGGTCAACGCCCATACCTCGCCAGACCGTGCCTTCGTTTATTCGATCTTGACCGAAACCAGCGCTGAATTTGTAGACATCGTTGCCGCGCCCACCGCGCATAAAATCGTTACCGCCGCCGCCAGTAATGACATCGCTTGTGGTGTCATATTCGACATTACGACCAAAGTAGATGCTGTCATTGCCGTCCAAGCCCTGGAGCGGGACAGTGTATGCATAAATCCCATAGATTGTATCGTCACCAGCTGTTCCAGGCGTGGTCCAATCAACCATCTGCGCCCAAGTCCATTTGGTGCCGTCGGCAAAACGCACTTCCTCCACGCGCCCGGTGTTGCTGTTGCGCCCCCCATTTCCGATCCCGTTTGAAATGAGAATGCGGTCGTCAGTTCCTGTAACAGACAGAATCAGATCATTGCCGTTGGCAGATCGAGATAGCTCGATTTCACTAGCCTGAATTGTGTCGTCGAACTCGATGGCATCAAAGCCCATCCGTCGCCAATTCAGACCTTCATTGATCGTGTCGCGCCCAAACCCAGCGCTGAATCTATAGATGTCGTTGCCGCCGCCGCCGCGCAGCCAGTCATCGCCGCCGCCGCCGATCAGAACATCGCTGCCTATATGGCGGTCAATACTGACACCCGCATTGATGGAATCGTTGCCAAGACCACCCTGGAACGTCTGACTTGCACCGTTGCCACGGATATCGAGATTTGTGACAACCTCAAACGGATTGCCGGAGAAATTACTGCCAGTGAGTGCAGTCGGCGCGACGCCCTCAATCCTAACAAGTGCGCGTCCTTGATCCAGACTGGTTGCCCCCTCAGGCACCCAATAAACAACCGTATCGGCGCCGTCCGCCTGGGCGAAGACATCACCCGTAAGTCCTTCAGCTGGCAAGATGTCAAGACGGTCTCCGCCTTGGCCTGCAGCGAAATCTACGATCGTATCAACACCTGATCCAAGATCAGTAAGCGGAACAAAAACGCGAAATGTATTTGTGGCGTCAACGCCAGAGATACGGCGTGCATGCAGGCCACTGCCGATATCAGCCACATCGCCGACTAGGAAAATTCCCGATCCGTCGGGAGCGAGCTCAGCGACGCGGCCTTCTCCAGTTGGATCAGGTTCAGCAAGCGGATCATCCGCGATGTTGAAAATCGCGCTAAACTCGGCAACGCCTGAGTAGGCAGGATTGATCGGCGTGGACGGACTCAGAAGCGCTTCGGCATCCGAGGCTGATAGAGCGGCGGCCGTCAGCTGAGCGGCGTCCCATTCGGTTCCATCGCCAAATACGACCGCGTCAATACGCGCGGCACCAGACGCGCGCTGATCGACAAGCCTTAGTCGCGCTTCGTCGCCCCTAACCCGAAGGATGAGGTCGTTGCCGTCGATCTGCACAACCAGGTCATCAACGGAGATATCAGGTGCCAATCGAATCTCGTCGTACGATCCGCTCCAATTGCCTTCGATGATTGTGTCGCGCCCATCTCCGCGTGCGAAATCGTAGGTCGTATCGCCAATGCCGCCCGCCTGCACATCATCGCCGGTTCCGTTAGCAATCGCAGCCGTCACATCGAGAGTGGAACCGAGATTGATCGTGTCATCGCCGGCTGAACCAGCAAAGGCGCGGCTCAAAAGCTCGCCGAGATCCCAGAAGCTACCGTCAGCGAATTCGACCCGCTCGATGCCGTAATCGGTCGTCGCGTTGCCGCCGCGCAGCATATCTTTCAAGCGAATGCGGTCATCTGTTCCTTGGATGCCGATAACAATATCGCTCGGCCCAACTTCCAGAAATACTAGGTCAGTAGCGGCAATTCCCAAGCCAAAGCGCAAAATGTCCACTACTGAAGGATCAATCGTCTCAACATCGTCGATCGTATCCTGGCCATCGCCAAGTTCAATGACATAGACGTCACCGCCGCTACGGCCGCGGAGCACATCATCGCCGGTATTGCCCGCAAGCGTATCACCAAAGTCACTACCCGAGAGTTGATCATTGCCGGCAAAGCCTGAAAGTGCGGCTGGCGTTGAACCACGAGCATCGATGATATCGTCGCCGTCGCCAAGCGGAATTGTAGCGATCAACTCGCCGAACGAAACACTGCGTCCGTCCGAAAATCTGACAAGATTGACAATCGGATTGCTGCCAGATGGCGGCGTCACCAAAGTAACGCTGTCGGCACTGCCTGCGAGCGAAAGCACCAGATTGCCGTCGCGATCGAGACTAGCCAACACGTCTTCCAAGGCAATGGTTTCTGCGAAATGCAGCTCAGCAAGGCCATCGGCGGCGCTGGTGGTCTCAATTCGGTCTTGTCCATCGCCGCGACCAAAGCGGAAAATATCCGCACCGCCATTGCCGATAAGTACATCATCACCGCCAAGTCCGGTGATCACATCAGCAGAGGATGTTCCGACAAGGCGATCGTCGCGATCGGTCGCGGTAAGTGCGACACGGTCCAGCAACTGCTGGCGCGTAACGACTGTTCCGTCTGAGAACTCTACACTGTCGATACCTTGCCAGGACGAACCATAGGACAGGACAATTTCATCATCACTGTCAGCAAAAGTAAGGATCAGTTCGTTGCGGCTAGCGTCAGCCCGCGCCACTTCCAACTCGTCGGGACGATAGCCGAAGATTTGCAATACATCGGTGCCGGAACTGTCGCTGAGTACGTCGCGACCATCACCACGTGTGAAGGTGAATCGATCATTGCCGGCACTGCCTTCGATCCGGTCATCGCCGCCGCCTCCAATGAGCAAGTCGTCGCGATTACTGCCTTGAATTCGGTTGTCGCCCACATCCGCCTGGGCATCGACATAGGCTTGGACAAGTTCAGTGCCATTCCAGGTTGTTCCATCTCCGAACTCGATTATCGGTACTGCACCCGTTCCAAGCGCCCCTTTCACAATCAACTGGTCGCCGGTAGATAGCGATGCGATAATCAGATCGTTGGAGCTTACACCTGCGGCACGAACTTCAACGCTGCTTGCCGATTGCTGCTCGAGAACAACGGTGGCATCTGTGACGCCTCCGGGCATCTCCACACGGTCTATGCCGTCTCCTGCGCCAATGACCAGTCGCGACCCCTGAGCTAGGAGAATCCGGTCATTGCCTCCAGCCGGTCGATACTCACGATCAAGCGGAAGATCGCGCAGATCGACCAGTTCTTGAGCGTCAGCGCTGCGCTCTTCAAAGATGATGGCGCGGACTTCTGCAAGCGAAAGTGAGGTTCCATCGAAGAACTCGAATGTTTCAACAGGGGCAGCCTTATAGCCACCGAAGATGATCAGGCGATCCTCTCCAGCCCCCAGTGTAATGAGCAAATCGCCGTCGATTTCCTCAAATTTCACCGCTTCCTGAGTAATCTGATCACCGAAGACAATGCGATCAATACCGCCCGTGTCGGCCACGGAATCGCTGCCATCGCCTAAACCAAAGCGATAGGTATCGTTTCCTCGACCACCGGCCAGCGCGTCTGACCCAGCACCACCGTAAATGGTGTCGTCACGATGATCAAAACCGGTGAGTTGTTCGTCTTCCTCTCCGCCGGTGAGCATCCGATCGATTACGTCATCGAGAGATAGGATCGTGCCGTCGGCAAATTCGAAACTCTCAACACTGGTCGACGCAAGCCCACCAACAATCGTCAGAGCATCAAGGCCATTGCCAAGACTAATCAGCAGGTCATTGTCCTGCCGCAAGATCACAAGGTCTTCTTGGCGGACTGATGCGCCAAAGATCACCCGATCAACAACGTTCGCCGAGTCTGCCTTCTCTTCGATCCGATCGAAACCGTAGCCAGAAGTAAAAGCATAGGTGTCGGCCTGATTGCCGCCAATTAGCCTATCGTCACCTTGACGGCCATCGAGTGTATTTGGAGCATCTTGCGTGCCTTCGATGACATTGTCGCCGCGATTTCCGCCAGCGATCTGTAGCAGTTCTTCCACGTCTGAAATCTTGATGATCGAGCCGTCGAAGAATTTGAACAATTCGATCTCGTCTTCAGGCGAACGGAACTGGTTTCGCACGCGCAATGTGTCGGTGCGCCCTGTGATCGAAATGAGAAGGTCATCGCCGTCTTTGGTGAAAACAATGTTGTCACGCGTAATGTCGCCGCCAAATTCGATCGTGTCGTTAACCGCGACGCTCACGCCCTTGCGATCAGTCCACCTCGAGCGAACTCTTCGGTCAACTATGACGTCTTGGCCATAGCCGACATCAAACTTGTAGATGTCACCGCCGTCACCGCCTTCGAGAAGGTCGTCTCCTGCCCGGCCATCTAGGATTTCACCGAAATTCGATCCGGTCAGCGCTTCATTTGCGCTTGTCCCGACAATGTCGACTTGGTCGGGATTGATCTGGCGGAAATCAACCGTGCGGTCGGTGAACTCGAAAAGCTCAACCGCCTGTGCCTGGGTCCCTTCGCGCACATACTGGTTTTCGAAAGTAATCCGTTCACCGGTGGCTCGCACAACAAATACCAAGTCGAGAGCAGTGCGTTCAATATCGATGTCGAGACTGGAAATTCCGTCGAGCACGACGCGATCGGACCCGCCAGAGTCGACGACAGTGTCGCTGCCTTTACCCCGCCCAAGTCGGTATTGATCGTTGCCGCCAAAGCCGACCAGACGGTCATCCCCGAGCCCACCATCAAGCGTATCGGAGATGCGGTCAAAGCCGTAAATGGTATCGTCACCATCGGTACCAGCGATATCAACGTAGTGTTGGAGCAACTTGTACGCCGACCACTCGGTACCATCAGCAAATTCGATGGTTTCGAGCATGTTGACGAAGCCGATAAACTGAACGTGCTCGAGGAAATCCGTCAGAGTGACCTGATCATCGTTCCCAGCTACTCGCAAGGTTAGCGTGTCTGATGCACCCTCGCGCAAGAAGTCGATGTCGGTCCAGCGAATGTCGTCGATAAATTCGAGCTTATCGGCGCCGGGAGGCCCAAACAGGTTGAAGCTAAAGTCGGCATCTTCAACCACATCACTGCCATACCCTCGACCGAAAACGTAGGTGTCATCACCTTCAAGACCTGTCAGGAAGTCATCCCCTGCGCCGCCATCGAGCCGATTGTTATTGATAAATCCGTAGATCGCATCATCGTATTCGGTCTTGGCGTTCTCAAGAACCCGCTCAACAATTTGCGTGAACTCAAGGCTCGTTCCGTCTTCAAAAATGAAGCGTTCGATCAAGTTTGGCGCGACGTATTCCAGCCCGTCACTGCTTCCGATTACGTCCGAGAACAGGCCGAGATTGGTGCGTATGCCATCAAACTGGCCAACGATCTCAATGGAATCGCCTGTTTCTGCACCAGCTTGGTCGAGCACGAATATCTTGAGGTTATTGCTGTCGCCATCACGAACCAGCTTGACATCGTCTGCTGAAATGTCACCACGGAATCGTAGAAAGTCGATCCCCGCCTTGACGGGACCGAATGAAAATCCGCCCTGATCATCAATCACATCCTGGCCGTCTCCAGCCTCAAAGATGTAAAAGTCACCGCCAGCGCCGCCAGACATGTAGTCGTTGCCGCGGCCGCCCCAAAGTACGTCAATATCGCCCGAGCCCAGCAGGCTGTCGTTAAAGTCGCCTGCGGCTCGCTCGCGGTCGACGACTTCCATCGACATGCGGAAGCGGTCCCAGACTACACCGTCGGCAAAGACAATCGAGGTCACGCCGGTCTGAAGTTGTTTGCCGTTGCTTAAATACGGATTGAGCTCACCCAGGAACTGATCGGTCAGTCGAATGACATTGGGGCGACCTTCGATCTCAAGGATCAAGTCTTGTCCATCGCGGATCGCATTGACTTGCGTCGAGAGGACGTCCGAAAAACGCAACTCGTCCGCGTCGCCATCGTCGCGATCATAGATTACATCGTTGCCAGCATCCTTGCCGACGAAATAGAAATCCGCACCTTCTCCGCCGGTAATCTGCTGGTCGCCGGACGACAGATAGAAGAAATCCGTACCTGAGGTGCCATCGACTTGAGTAGCGGTCGCCTCATGATCGATAATCCGCTCTTCATTGATCGACAGAGCGTGCGCGACGCCGCGAATATCGAGATCTATGCCAACATTCTCAAATGCTGGCAGCAGCATCTGCATAATGAATGCTTGGTCGATTGAAACAGAACCACCCAGCAGATTGCCTTCGCCACTTGGCCGATAATCTGGATAAATCTGCCAAAGGATTTCGTTCCAGTCCGTCAAGTAATCGAGGACTGCATCGTTATCGTTCGAGGCAGGTGCATCCGCGAAAATCGCCTCAAACAGCGGTGCAAGTTGGCGCTCGGTTGTCGGCACGTATGCGTCTTGCGCTACGTTATACTCGAACCCTGTTGCGTAGTCCGACAAACCGCCCTGCAATGCCAACCGAACGGCGAACCTGCGGCTTGTAGTGATGTACTGGGACATGACTGGCCCCAGCAACTCAATCATGACGCCAATGCCAGAGACATAGCGCGCCGGATCATCAGAGAGGTTCGCGTCGCCGCCTGGACCGACTGTATAATCGATAGTGCCAGTGTCGTTGTTCAGCGTCGCACTGAGCATTTCCGGGCGGAAGTCGACCCCACCAAGAGACGTCGCGAAGTGGAATTGCGACGGCGTGAGCATCTCCACTCGATAAGTGGAATCATCGGTCGAGTTGACCTCGTCGAGATTGTCGAAATCGATCGCGTAATTGCGCAGATTGAACTCGCGGTAATCGCCAGTCTTCCATTCGAGCTCGATCGCCCGATCAAGGTTGCGCGCCCACACATAGAAGCTGCCGTCGCGATCGGTGACTTCAACTGTGTAGTCGACAACCTGACCGTCCGTGAAGCGAACACCGATGCGCTCGACCGGCAATGCCGCGAGCGAGTTAAACCCGAGTTCTTCGGTGCGCCATTCAGTGCCGTCGGCGTGAGCCAGATTGAGAATATCCGCACGCGTCGTATAGGTGGTCGCCGGATCTGAAGCGAGCGACCAGCTGCCATCAGCCTGCTCGATACCATAATCCAGGATAACCGCGCGGCCATCGACGATCTGGGTCAGATATGGCGCGGCTTCGCGGTGCTCCAGTTCCGATGCACGATCAGACGGAGACCATTGCTGCTCAAGCCGCCAGCCGCCGGTTTGCGCCATCACATCTTCGAGTGTTGGACGGTCGATGGACCCACCTTGGGCGTCAAGTACCGCCGCGCCGCTTGCAAGGGTCCAATATCCGCCGCTCGCATCTTCTACGTAGACTCCGCGATCGACCAACACTGCGTTGCCATCTGTATCCGTGCCAACCAGCACTGGAGTCAGCTCGCGCGTTAGCTCTTGGCCTGCGCCCCATTTGCCCAGCACGTCGCCCGCCTGCGCCACGAGTTCGCGCAAGTTCGGCGCAGTCATCGCCGCAGCGGTGGTTGTCGCCAGTTCTTCGAGCGCAATGTCGTTCGCCATGGCGACCGAGAGGTCGGTGATCCGGCCAAAGCCCTTGGCATCGAGCGATTGCCCAGCCTGCCAGTCCGCCGCGCCGCTTTCGCCTGCATATTTCGTATCGACATCGTTGGACGCAAGGATGGCGTCGAAGACACGCCGACGCGCACCGTCTTCAAACACGACATCGCCAAACCCGGTTAGGCGCGTGCCCTGCGGAGTGGTCGCATCGAGCGCCTGTCCGACGGCATCGATGCTCACTATTCCAAGCTCATCCAGCGTTTTGAGCTCGCCAGCATCGGTTATGCCGTCGCGGTCATAATCTTGCCACACCTGAAGCTCGCTCCAGACGGCATCGGCGATTGTAATCTTGCCATCGCCGTCGCTGTCGAGCGTCGCAAGCTCGGCAAAGCCTGATTGCCCCACCCCGCCGAACATTTCGGAGACATCGTCGATCCGGCCATTGCCATTGGCGTCGAGAACGAGGAAGCCATCATCACCCTTGAGCCACCCAGTACGTTCGGCAAAGAGATCGCCGTCGACATCGAAGTAGACTTGGTTCTCCTGCATGGGGAGAGTTTCGATGCCATCCCCATCCAGGTCGATGATCAGGGGGTCCGCATCTGTCGCCCAACGAATTCGCTTTGCGAATCTGGCCGTGGCGGCAACAAGCGTGAACGCTTCGTCAACCAGCGGTCCGCCGCCCGAAGCAGCCAACGTAATGAACGTCGGGGGAAGCATCGCGAGCAAAGTGTGGATCGGATTGGCCTGCTTAAAGACCATTCCGAATGTGCCTTTGTTATCGAGACCGAATTGCTGAGCACCATTGAAGCCACCAACAATGTCGACATTCTTTATCCGCATCCAACCGGGGACATCAGCCCCGCCGGTGATGGGTTCATAGGTCGCGTTTGCGTCAGGTCCGTTGAACAAGTCGAGGAATGCGTTTGCAAACAAGTCTGTGACGTAGAGGTCGTATCCGCCATCCTGATTCTTGATGGTCACGTAGACCATCCCCGGCAGAAGATTATCGTACCACATCCCGCGAGCTGGATCGTAACGACCCGAATTCGGATCTTCAGAGTTATTTAGCGCCGCCAAACCGAACGCAGCAACGCTCATTCCTCCGGTCAGCCCAGCCAGAAGCGCTCCACCCGACGCATTGCCGCCGGTTAGGGGCAATCCATAGAATGACAGCACATCATTGTGCTGTGCATCCATCACAGTCGTGTCCGGCCAATACCAGAAATTATCCGAGTTTTCAGGAGAGTCTTCGACGGGCACCGGGCCGGTCTTTTGCGTCCCATCGTCATTGGAGATCGGAAAGCCAGCCTCGTCAAACAAAGGCCCTTCGGTTAGACCATCGAAGGTGTCGCCGTAGAGGATCCCGCCTGCAGATGTATTGAAAATCCAGTCACGGCCAATGCCGCCGATCGTGGTAACACCGTCACCCTTCAGCAGAGCAAGAACTGCGTCATTTCCGGCCCCGCCATCAAGTATCAGCCTCTGGTCTACTTCCAGTATTTCAGAATCAGGCTGGCCGGGTCGGGTTTCACTACCCGCAGTCAACACCTTACCGGTTACACCAACAACGAGATCGTTGCCATCACCGCCCGCTGCGACGCCATAGCCGAAATGATAAAGTTCATCGTCACCACCACCGCCAACAATGATCCCTCCGTCGCGGGCGTTGAAGAGTTCATCTAAGTCTTCACCCGCCACTGCAGCAGGTTTCAGCGGGTCCTGATCGGTGACATAATACTGTCCAAGGAAAGATGAAAGAACGGGATTACCAAGAGTGCCCGCGTTTGCATTCTCGATCAATCTCTGAACGAGCTCTAGGTCATAAACTCCCAGGGAGTTATCGCCATTGGGGAAGAAGCCTTCCCCCAAAATAGCGTCCGTGATTGCTTTAGACAGATCGGAGCCATCATCCGACAGCTTTTCAAGCAATTCATCGCCGTTATTGAATGAATCGTATATTGTCCAAGCGCCTAGAGCGGCACCAAGAATAACCGCGCCAACAGGATGTCTCGATGCGACGAATGCGATTGCTTTTGCGGTTGCAATACTGAAGGCAAGGACACTACCGCCAACAATAACTGCGGTCTCTTGAAATTCACCCCATTCGCCTGTCTCCAATCCCTTGCGAAATGGGTCGTGAAGGGCGTTGACGATTTCGATTGGATCACCAATCTTGCCAATTTTACCTGCATTCGCGAGCCTTTGACCGAGGGTTGTTGCACCACCTTCGGTGAGGTTCGACGCGGCGTCATGCGCCTGAGTAATCGCATCACCAAGCAGTTCGGCCGCACCTTTCCCAACGAGGGAAGTCGGATCGTTCGCTGCAAAATCATTCGGAATAATATCGAGATTGGTTTTACCAAGCTCAATCCAGCGATTGAGTTGATCAATGCGATCAGCGGTCGTCTGGTCGGTGTCCGAACTTGTATCAGAATCGTTTGTGATTTCCTCAGCGACCGCGCTAGCCGCCAACAACTCAACCGCAAGCCGCTGATCAAGGTCGGCGTCGATGACCGTGTTAGTGGCCTCGGCCGACCGGCGATATGCAAGCGTAGTAGCCGCCACCACGATATGCTTCGTCTCAGCTCGTAGTTTTTTCTCCCTTGCCGCCACGGTGCCAAGCCCAGCGGCAGCATCCAATCGACTGAGCAGTCGGGCCTTTTCACTATCAGTGATGAGTTTACTGCCATCAGGCAGCGTTTTGGCATTCAGGTCATTTGCAAATTGTCGCGCAAGTTCAGCTCGCCAAGCGACATCTTTGTCGTAGACGGTGCGGAGCTTCCCACTGTCAGCGTCCAGTTGCGCTTGATGTGCATCAATGCGCGCCCGAGCTTCGAGTACCGCTTCTGAGTTTTGGACGGCGGCATCAGAACTATCGAATTGACCCACAGTTACGCGGTATGGTTTTCTAACCAGCTCACCTGAATCAGGATCAGTGAAGCCTTGCGTATAAGCTTGCCTGATCTGCTGGAAGACGGCGTCGCCGCCGATCACTGGAATCGGATTGCCATCCAGATTTACAATCTGACCTTTGGCCCATTTGGTCGTGAAATCGAAAAGATTCAAAACCGCGGAGCGGACAGCCGCGTCGGACGCGCCCGCTTTTTTCGCCATATCGATTGCACGGAGCTGCTCGTCCAAAAAGAGGTTCTTGCCCGACTGATCACCCTGGTGACGATTAACTCCCGACCGCGAAAGCTCGTCGAGCAAGACCTGCTTGAGCGGATTGGAATCGTCCAATCCTTGAATCTCCGCAACAAGCTGGGAGTTGGCGTAGAGCAACAGAAGGTTGCCCAACATGTTTTTGTCGATGCCAGCCAGCCCAAACAAAGCGACGAAGCGCGCGTTGTTCCATAAATCTTGCGCGAAGATATGCTCAGCCTGAAAATCAGCCAGCAGAATGAAGTTTGGCGGTTGCGTTGCCATCTTTGTTTTGCCCCCCGGAAGCCGCTCTAAACGACCTTACATTTCACGAGATCAAGGCCAGTCAGGCCTTCGGCCTTGATCGCCGACACCAATTGATCACTCAGAAAAAAACGCTCACGCACCTCAGCTCGACCCAAATATCAGGGCCATCGAGTGCATCGGATGAAACGACGATATCGTCAGGCTTGCCGAACCCGCCCATAAGCCAACAGTCGAAATCCTCGATCTGCTCAACTCCAACAGACTGCTCGGGAATGAAGGCGCGCTTGACATTGCCGAAGTTCAAGAAGTGCCAGTCACCCTCGACCGGCGTTTCCTTATCCTTCTTGAAAACAGGAACAGGATACAGCGATGCACCTCCCAAATCGAACCGACGAAAAACATCGGCGAGCCGCCCAGAAACGACCGGCAAAGCGTTCGCAGTGATGAAGTCACGGAAGCTGTAATCGGACTCCTTGGCTCGCTCTTGACCATAAATTTCGGGCGGGAACACCTCTCTGCCAAGCACTTCGCCCGAATTGTTTCGATCCTCTGCATCGATCATCCGCTGACTAGCCAGGTCCTCCTCCCTCCAATCATTGGTAACCGGAGCGCTGTATTCCAGCCTCTTCAGCGAATAACACATCCACACGCCATCGCTCATAATTTGCCTCTCCTTGGTCGGCTCACCGCCGCCATCCGATAAATAAAATTGCCAGCCCCAAAGCGAGGCCAAGACCTGCAAAAATACTCGCCGATCCGACTGTTCCAAATTGTTCCACCATCGGGTTCAGGATTGCTGCCGCCGTTTCTGTCCTGCGTCCGCTCGCATTCTCGATCGGGCCAAGCAGCGACATCGCCGCCAATATGAAACCAACCCCAACTGGCGCGAGCACCATGCCCAGCTTGGACGCGCTCATACAGCGCTACCTTGCGGAAGCACTGATACCAAAATCCAACAATTTACGAGATGCGGCTGCGACCCCACTCGATTCCCCCTACATCAATCCCCATATCACAATGCCATGGGAAATTCAGAAATCAACCTGCGGCCAAGTAAAATTTTCGGGGAAATACAGGGCAAAAACTGGATTTGGATTCCGTAAACCATTCAGGGACCAGTATTTCTGCGATTTCGTACTGTGCGACCCTGCGTCGCACCTGTGCAGATAATATCAAGGTTTTACAATTTCGCTGCATTGCAGCAACAGGTCGCCCACAAAGATGAGCTGCTTCATGGCATAAAAGTAATCACGCGGCGCCGATAGAACTCATCTCACCCGCAGCTCAGTTGACAGCCACGTTCCTTTGCCTATCCCTTCACACTTTCACTGAACCACTCAGGACATAGGGGATCTCGACACAGTGGCAAAAAGTAAGGGTCGCAACGCCGAAACTAGCAGCGAAGCGCAGGGCTCCGCTGAGCAAACCACAAGCACGCCAGCGCAGCTTGATCCGGAGGTCGCGGAAAAGATCTCCAACCTGCGCAGCCATGTGCGCGAAAGCTTTGGCAAGGTCGTGATGAGCATGATGATGCTGCCGCGCTATCGCCATCAGACGCTGAGCGATTTGCAGCACCTCGTGCTGGAGCCGCTTATCCGCGACCGTGTGGCGATTGCCCAACGCGCTGGTGAAGATGCGGCATCTCACGATGTGGCGGGCGTGGCGATCTGGGCCAGCCTGTCAGACGAGGCCGAGGGCCGCCTGCGCGATCAGATTGCGGGCGGTGTGTGGCCGCTGCGGCTGAAGGCGGAGGATTGGAATTCAGGCCAGAACAACTGGCTGATCGATGTGATCGCCGCCGACAAGAAAGCGACCACCAGCGTGATCGCGAATTTCCGGCAGGTGGTGAAAGAGGGCAGCCTGAAGCTGCATCCTCTGATCACGCGGTTGGTGGATGAAGAGACGCTGAAAGGCATGGGCGCAAGCAAAGCCGCCAGCAATGGCGAACCAGCTCCTGCGAAAGTGCCAGAAGGCGAAACGGTCAACTAGTCCAAACTTGAGTTTGAAAAGATATTGGGGCGCGTTGTTTTGTCAGCGCGCCCTTTTCTTTGTTCAAGACGAGAGAGGCACCACCAGCCTTATCTCTCCCGCCCAGCTTCATCTAAAGCCTTGCTAATTGGTGAGAGCAAATACTGGATGATGCGGCGTTTGCCGGTCTTTATTTCCGCCTGGACAGACATGCCGGGCTGAACCCGGTCGCACAGTGCATGGCGCTTTGGATTGTCGAGTTCACAGGCAAGCTCAATGCGCGCGGCATAGACCAGGCCGGGCTGGACCGGGCGGCCATTGGCATCGCGCGTGCTGCCCGCAGGTTGCTGGCTCTGGTCGATCGCGTCGCGGCTGATATTGGTGACGGTGCCTTCGAGCAGGCCAAAGTCGGTGAAGTTGAACGCTTCGAGTTTTACTGCAACGCGCTGCCCCTCATGGATGAAGCCAATGTCCTTGTTCTGGACAAAGGCCTCGACCGTAATCCCGCTGTTGCAATTGTTCGCATTGCTCGCATCGCCTGAGGTGCACGGCACCACCACCATCAGCGGCTGAGCGGGTTGGACAACGCCGCCCACTGTGCTGACCGCGAGCTGTTGGATCACCCCATCAACGGGAGCGCGCAGCTCCTGATAGCGGCGGCGGCGCTCTGCCTTGCGCAGCTCTTCGCCCGCCATGGTCGCGCGGTCATTGGCCTCGGCCAGATCCGTAACGGCCGTCTTACCAAAGCTGGCGCGCAAATTGCGCATCTCCGCCTCCAGCCTGCCGATGGATGCCTCAGCGCGCATTTTGCTTGCCTGTTGCACTTCGATATTGCGCAAATGCTCGGCGCGAAGCTGCTCGTATTCGAGCAGCCGCAGCTTTGAGAAGAAGCCTTTCTCTGCAAGCTCTGCGCGCGCTTCAAGCTGCTGTGTGATGTAGGGCAGCGCCTCTTCGAGCTTCGCGATCTCAGCATTGGCACCTGCCAGCTCAGCCTCGCTTTCTGCGCGCTGCTGAGACAGAGCGCTGCGCTGAGCCTCAAACTGCGCCACGGCGTTGCGAACGAAGGCCTGCTCGGTGCGGATCGTGTCTGGCGACGTTCCCTCTGGCGCTACAAAACGCGCCGGACGCCCGGCTAGGTGGGCCAGCAAGGCATCATTGCGCGCCTGGATTATCTGCGCAGACATTAGCGATTGCTCACTTTGTGCCTCATCCGCACTCGCGAGCGTCGGGTCGAGCTCAATGAGGAGATCGCCAGCCTTCACAAACTGGCCATTGCGAACGTGGATCGCCCGCACCGCGCCGATCTCGATAGGCTGGACGATCTTCACATTGCCGCCCGGCACCGTCTTTCCAGCGGCGGTCGCAACCACATCGATCCGGCCAAAGATCGCCCAGATAAGCGCGATCACGAACAGCGTGCAGGTGAGCAGCATCAGCCATCTGAGGCCGGGGCTTGCTGGCTTCTCCATGATCTCAAGTGCTGCGGGAAGAAACTCGTGTTCTTCCTTCGGCTTAAAGGCCTTGTCCGCTTCTGTTTGCGCACCCCAGCTTTCACGCAGAACGCCCGCGTGCTTGGCCAAAGTCGGGAATTTATCGCTAAACCAGCTCATGCCGGGTCTGCCAATGCCGCGCCGCCCGTACCCGTATTCAGGCCGGTTTGCTTGGCATACAATTGCGCATAGCGGCCTCCAGCAGCGATCAGTTCTTCATGGCTGCCGGCTTCCGTAATCTCGCCCGCTTCCACGGTGATAATCCGGTCGCATGGGCGCACAGCCGAGAGACGGTGAGCGATGATCATCACAGTGCGCCCTTCCGCAATGCGCGCGAGGTTGTTCTGAATGATCTCTTCGCTTTCCGCGTCGAGCGCACTGGTTGCCTCGTCCAAGATCAGGATGCGCGGATCAGTGATCAGCGCGCGGGCGATGGCGAGCCTCTGCCTCTGACCGCCGGACAAATTGCTGCCGCGCTCTTCGATAATCGTGTCATAGCCGTGCGGGAGAGTGAGGATGAACTCATGCGCCCCAGCCAGCTCAGCCGCCGCAATCACTTTCTCCATGGCGATGGTGGGATTGGCGAGCGCGATATTCTCGCGCACCGTGCGATTGAACAGAATGTTCTCTTGCAGAACCACGCCCACCTGGCGCCTCAGCCAAGAAGGGTCGACCAATGCGAGATCGGTCCCATCGACCAACACGCGGCCCTGTTCAGGCACATAAAGCCGCTGCACAAGCTTCGTGAGCGTGGACTTGCCTGAACCAGACGGACCAACAATGCCCAGCATCTCGCCAGCGCTCACTTCCAAGCTCACTCCGCGTAATGCTTCTGGAGCATCGGGACGATAGCGGAAGCGCACTTTGTCGAATTCAACTTGGCCGGTAATCGGCGGCAGGCTCGCGCGGTTGGGGTTGTGCTCTGGCTCAGCGGGCGCATTGAGGATATCGCCCAAACGGTCGACCGAGATCCGCACCTGCTGAAAGTCCTGCCACAATTGCGAGAGCCGCAGGATCGGCTGCGCAACGCGGCCTGCCAGCATATTAAATGCCACCAGCGAACCGACCGTTAGCTCGCCCGCGATCACCGCTTGAGCGCCAAAGAACAGGATTGCCACAGTGGTCAGTTTGCTGACCAGCTGGATGAGATGGCTGCCCCAATTGGATAGAACCGTAACGTCCCAACCGGTCTGGATATAGCCCGCGAATTGCTTCTCCCAGCGGTCCCGCATGCGCGGCTCAACCGCCATCGATTTCAGGGTTCCAATGCCCGTCACAGTCTCGACCAAAAACGCCTGATTTTCAGCGCCGCGCTTAAACTTCTCATCAAGCCGGGCGCGCAATGGCGGCGTGATAAAGACTGAGATCAGCACATAAAGCGGAATCGTCAGCGCGACGATCAGCGTCAGCATTGGTGAGTAGAAATACATCACCGCAAAGAAAACTAGGGTGAAGAATAGATCGATCACCACCGTCACTGCATTGCTGGTGAGGAAGTTGCGAATGTTCTCCAACTCGCGAACGCGCGCCACGCTGTCGCCAACCCGGCGGGCTTCAAAATAGCTCAGCGGCAGGGCGACCAAATGCCTGAAGAGCGAAGCAGAAAGCTCTGCATCGACCCTGTTAGAAGTGTGCGCAAACAACCAGTTCCTTAGCGCCGACAGCATGGTCTCGAACACCAGCACCGTCGCAAGACCAATCGCGAGCACCTCCAGCGTTGTCATCGCCTGGTTGACCAGGACTTTGTCGATTACGAGCTGGAAGAAGATCGGCGATGCAAGCCCCACCAATTGCAAGAAGAAGCTGCCAATCAATACATCGCGCAATGCCTTGCGATACTTGACCAGCGCCGGGATAAACCAGCTGATGTCAAAGGCGCGCTTCTCACCCGCAATCCGCTCACGACTTGTCATCAAAAGCAGGTCAGCTTTGCCGCTAGAAAGGTCGAATTCGCTGGCGATCTTGTCAGCGTCCCATATCTCTGGGCGCTCGCCATCGGGCAACAAGATCATATAGCGATCGCCGGTGTCGGCGTTCTCATCAATCTTGAGCAGAATGGCAGCTTTGCCATCATTTAAAGAAACAAGAGCCGGCAATGGCTGCTTCGCCAACTCGGCCACATCGCAGCTTTTACGCCGCGCAATCAGGTCAAGTTTCTTTGCGATCCGAATAAGGTCGTTGAAATTGTAAGGGTTATCGCCCTGCCCGCGATCATGGTGGATCTGCGCCGGTTCAGCAGGCATGCCCAGAAACTGCGCGAGCAAAACAAAGCTCGCCAGTACTGGATCGACGGAATCCGCCGAAGTATTGCTGCTCGAATCTGACATGGATTATTGCGACTACCCCTAAGGCACCTTTATGCGCCAAAAGTGTAGATGCAAAGTAAAGAGTATCGTGAACTGCAACGGGCTGTCGCAAAAGTAGCGTCGGATTGCGCCAGAAGTGTTTGCGACTAAACGTCGGTGCGTAATGGAAAAGTGAAACAATTGAGAGGTTTCAAAGTTGTCGCCGCTCGGCTTTGCTGCGTTTCGCCGCAGAGCGAAAATCTCGGAGGGGTGGCCTAACTCACCCCTTCCAAGTCACTCCGCCGACCCAATCGCCAGCCACTGCGCGGAATTCTGATGTGCGGATCGATTGCCATACACCAGCGCTGAAGTAGGGGTCGGCTTCAAATTTGGTGCGGGCCTCCTCTTCGCCATCTGCCTTGATGACCAGCAGTGAGCCGGTTGTTTCCTCATCCTGTTTGAGCGGTCCAGCCACGGCATAGTCATCGATATGCGCCTCGACATGGGCCAAATGCTCGGCGAGGAATTTCTCGCGTAAGGCTGGGCCGTTCTCACCATCGCGGCAGTAGAAAGCATAAAATGGCATTGTCATCCTCTGGTTGTTCTAAGTTCTGTGTCGCGGCAGGCGGAGCAATGGCGCACAGGAATTGGCCCGGAAACCCGCGCTCATTTTAGGTGCCTGGAAAACTGTAAATCACGATCAGATTGTCGTCAAAATCGACGATCCCAATCTCGCGCCCTACCCTACCATCGGGCGTTTTGAGAACTTCTTCGTCATAGACAGTCAGCCCCAAATTGCGCGCGCTTAGCCATCACCGCATCGGGATCGTACGTTTCGAGCACGATAGCGCTGCGCCGTGGATGCGGTGCGGGCTCAAGGGTCATGCCCTTCACCTCAGTCAATGCCATCACGCGGCGCTGGTCTGGCAGGTTGAGCGTAACAAATCCAAGCTGAGCACTATCGGGCACGTCGAAGACCGAGCGGGAGTAGCTGTCCGGATTGTCCCCAAGCCGGTACTCGACCTCAAAGCCCAGAACACCTTCATAAAAGGTCAGCGCGCGGTTTAGATCGGCCACCACGAAATTTCCGCGCTGGAAACGCACAGGAGCCTGTTCAGAGACAGCCATTGTTTAGTTTCTCCATGGTCAGATCGGTATCAATCGCCAAACGCGGGACGAAGCGTAACTTGCAATCATCCCTTGCGCCAACTTGCACCTCGAGCTCAAGCCTCGTGGATGCGGACCACTTCGTTCACTTCGAAGAAATTGCCATCGAGGTCCCAAAAACTCGCCCCGATCATATCCTTCTTAAGTCCGTTGGCTCCGGTCACTGTCCATTCGACTGGTTCTGCGTGTATCCGTGAACCAGCAGCGCGAGCGCGCTCGACTGCGCCCTTAGTGTCCTTCGATGCGACCACAAAAATCGGTGTGCCGAAGGGAATTTCCGTCGGCAGCTCAGCGGGAATGTCATCCCTCACCGGATCAACCCATTGCAGCAGACCGATCATGCCGATTTCATCATGATCTGCCTTCATGATGATGAGGCGCGTCTGGTCGCCCTTCTTGCCTGATGCCAGTTGATCGCCAGACAAAGTGAACGGCGTGTCCATCCAGCGTGTCATGCCTAAAACGCTCTCGTACCACTGAGCCGCCTTTTCGGCGTCTCGCACAATTACGGTCGTGCGCTTGATCCTGTCGATGTCGGTCGTCTCAGGCATTTCTGGCCCTCTCCCTGTCACGCACGCTGGGCCACCCTGCCCCGCGCCCGTCTTGTCAAAAGCGTGCTAGTCGCGGGCCAGCTTCTCAACGATATCCATGATCGGAGGATCGTCCGCTTCCATCGCTTCGACATGTTGCTGAAATCCGCGCATGATCCGCGAGACATAGGCGCGTGTGGCAAGGCCTCGCTCTTCACCTGCCGCCCGATCAGGCTGATAGGTTTCGATGTCGCCGCGGCTTATCGTGCCGTTTTCATCGAGCAGCCGCTCCACCGTGTCCTGCCTCTCACGCAAGGCCGAAACCTCAGCGGCGAGCGCAAAGACGGTCGAGTAAAGGCGGTCGAGCGCAGGGTCTTCGAAATACTCAGGGCGCTTGCCCTTGGCCCGGCGTCCAGACAGCGCGACCCAGTCGATCGGATCGCTCATGCTGCGGCCGCCTGTTCAGCTGGTTTCCAAGCGCCATAGGCGTTCCATATGGCCGCCCTGCCGAAGTCCTCTTCGCCATCATCGGGCGACGGCGGGAAAATCTCGGGGTCAGCGACCGCCCGCACACCAGCAACGAATTGGCTTTCGCGCGGGAAACCTGCGCCAGCCATCACGTCTTTCAGGTCCCGGCCATGCATAGCGGACCAGAATGGCTCGTTATTGTTGAACGCATCCCAGTCGCGCATGAACTGCTCAAACAAGGGCATGTCATCGGAATATTGCGGCTGCTCAATATGCAGGATCAGCCCGCCCGGTGTCAGCACGCGGTTTGCCTCTGCCAGCAATTTCGGCATCGCTTTAGAAGACAGCTCATGCAGAAACATGGTGGTCTGAACCCAATCAAAAGTGCCATCGGCCCAGCGCGAAAGATCCTCGCCAGAGGCCTGTACGAATTTGATATTGGTAACGCCCATCGCCGCCGCGCGCGCCGCGCCATAGCGAAGGGAAGCTGCGGCGGTGTCGATCGCAATCACTTCAGCATCTGGAAACGCCTGCGCAATCGGCACAGCGTTATGGCCGACCGTGCAGCCGATATCGAGGATCCGCTTCGGCTGCCAATCGGGGCGTTCTTTCTTGGCCCATTCGACCACGGCCTGTCCGCCGCCATCGTTCAAGCCGCCCAGCGCACCGCCAGTGGTCGCAAACAGGCCGACGTCGTAATTCGCGCCGACGGTGACATCGCCCGAGCGCTCTTCGCTGTGATAGCCGCCAGGCTGGCAGTGAATGTCGACCGCTGTCTGGTAATGCGGTTGCTCCACCGCCGGATCGAGTTCGAGCAGGCCGGAGCTGTCGATATATTGCTCAGCCATCGCATCAAGCTCATCAAGCTGGCGAAGGACCGCTTGCTGACCATTGTGCTGGCGCATTTCCATCGAGTTGCGCTTCATCGCGGACCACATGCGGTGCCAATCATTCTGGTTCATCGCATCGCGGATTTCATAGCGGTGTTCAGGATCGCGGCCATGCTCCGCGCGAAACGCAGGCAGGACCTCGTTCTCATAAGCAAGCTTATTGCCAGCCCCAACGCCGCCCGACAGGAACCGGTTGAAGTGGGTAAGAAAGTTGAAGCGAGCCGCCTCGTCGTGATTGGTGCGCGGCATCATCGGATGACGCGTTAGGGCCGTGTACGGTGGGGGAAGATCGGATGCCATGCTTCTAACCTCAAAAGTTGTCCGGACAAATTTGCCCGCCCGTAGTGACTATGTCAATCGCAAAGCACCGCCGTCCAGTGCAAATTGAGCCTTCGGCCGCTCAATACCCTGACTTGCCAGCACAGAACGCACTTATGCCTGAGCGACGTCTATCAACTCAGGCTGCGGCAACACTGCTTTCACCGCCGATACAAACCGCTCAGCGGTGGAGGAGGATAGTCCAGCCAGATTGATCCGCCCTGTTGGCGGCATGTATATCGCATGATCCCGCGCGAGCACATCGGTCACCTCAGCGCCGAACGGCAGTAGCGAGAAAATACCCTTCGTTCGCCAAATCGTGCGTAGCGCCGGGTGATTGTCTGCAGCGGTACGAATGAACTCACGCAGATCAGTCATTCTGGCGCGCATAGATGCTAGCTCAGCTTGCCAATCTGCTTTCAGTTTCTCGTCCGCCAATATTGTGCCAATGACCTGCGCGCCGTGGGCCAGCCGGCGCAGAGTAGTTGACCCGCGCCAGAATCTCGGCGGTCGATTGCGCAAGCTCTGCGGATTGCTTGTCGCGGCTTTTGATGAACAGAACACCGATCCGATCTCTATAGAGCCCGAAGGCTTTCGAGCCGGACATGATCAAGAAGCACTCGGGCAATTGTTCAATCAGAGCGCGCAGCGCGGTCATATCATCCGACAGGGCATTGCCGAGGCCATAATAGGCGGCATCGATCAGGGGAATGACGCCTTTCGCCGCGGCGTGCGTGAGTAATTCCCCAACGGCCTGATTATGGAGATCAAGACCCGTGGGATTGTGGCATGGGCCATGCACAATTAGCACGTCCCCACTGCTAGCTTTCTCGAGCGAGGCAAGCGCATTTTCGAGCGACGCATCGCCGCCTTGCGCATCCAAATAGTCGTATGTGCTCACCGGAATTTTCAGCCGGTCGCAGATGCCCTGGTGATTGGGCCAGCTCGGCACCCCTAGATGCACAGTCAGTTTCGGATTGGCCTTTTGCGCAAGTTCCAGCGCCAGTCTGATCCCGCCAGTGCCGCCAACCGATTGGACAGCAGCCACAACTTCAGGCCGCACAGCCGGCGAACAGTAGCTCGCTCATTCCGCGCAAAAAAGAGGGCTCACCGGCAAGCGGCAGATAGGCTTTGGTCTCATTCGTTTTGCTAAGATGCGCCTCGGCCTGGCGAACACAGCGCATCACCGGGGACAATCCGTCTTCGTCGCGATAGACGCCAACACCGAGGTCGAGTTTGTCAGGCCTGCTATCCGCGGCAAAAGCGGCGGCTGTCGCATAGAGCGGGTCCAGCTTTGGCGGCTCCAAGGTCTCAAACATAGGCGATCTCGCTCAGAAGAAAGTTGGGAATGAGGCGAGAACAAGCAATGCAAAAACCGCCAATGAAATCGTCGGGATTACCAGCATTGTGACAGGCGCCCAACCAATCTTGCAGAGCGCCTGAACCGAGGTCAAACACCCTAACGCAGCGATTGCCATAAGCAGCAAAGCTTTGCCAGCATCGACAATGCCGTCCAGCACGATCGGCGCGATGAGGCCAGAGCTGGCGATGATCGACAGGGCGACAAAACCAAGCAGGAAAACCGGGAAGAGTTGCGCCCGTCCGCCAGCCATACCCGCAGCTTTGCCAGCGGAGGTTTTGGACATGGAATAGGCGATGATCGCAACGACTGGGAGAAGGCAAGAGACGCGCACCAGCTTGACCATTGTGGCCGTTTCTCCGGCGGCGTCAGACACCATATAGCCCGCGCCCACAACCTGAGCGACATCATGGATAGCCGCGCCAAAAAAGATGCCAGCGGCTTTGTCGCTCATACCGAAATAGGCTGTGATCAAGGGATAAAGGAGCATTGCAATCGTGCTAAGCGCGGTCACTCCGATCACAGCTACAAGCGTCTTGGAATTGTTTTCTTCGGTTTGCGGCAAGGCTGCAGAAATCGCGAGCGCAGCAGACGCACCACAAATGGCCACCGCCCCGCCAAACAAGAGGCCGGATGCCGTGTCGCTCCGCAGCACTCGCGCAGTGGCGCAGCCTACCGCAATCGTGAACGCGACGCAGATCATGCAAAGGATCAGGACAGGCCAACCAAGCGCCGCAATGTCGCTGGCGATGACGCCAGCGCCGAGGCACGCAACGCCTATTCTCAGCATCTTCTTCGCGGCGAGATTGAGGCCTGGCCTCACTACCTGCCCAGATACAAGCGGCTGCGCAGCAAGGCCAAACAGAAGTGCGAGCAGGATGCTTGGCAAACCAGCGAAGCCCGCGACCACATAGGCGCTGACCGACAATACAATTGCCTGCGCAAGACCGGGTACGAAGCTGTAAAGTGCAGCCCCACCCTGCCCCAAACGCGTGTCCGCCAGGTTTTTGGACACGAGGGTCATTTCAGGCGCTGGACCTCAAGACCTGAGGTGTCCGCCGGAAGGCTGCGATCGTCAGCCTTATGATCGGTGCGATGGCGAACCATCCGATCATGCAGGGTGCAAATGGTCTCACTTCCCGTGCTCTTAAACCAGAAAGGGAAGATGCCATGCAGCAGACAAGCGATGCCTGCCATGCACATGCGCCAACCAAAGCCGCTCGCCATTGCCAGGTGCTGGACGTAAGTTTCACCAACTGACTCGGGGTGTTCTGTAAAAAGCCGTTTCACGCAAATCCTCGCAATTCCAGTTCGAATTTGACGCGTTCTAACTCGCTAGTGAGAGAAAAGGCTCCTAAGGTTGCTGCTAATTTGCCCCATGAATAGAAAAATAATCTACCATTTACTCTTTCTGGCGTCGATAAATTCTATCGCAGAAGCCAAATAGGCTCACACCGTTTACCGGCGAGAAATCTTGGTGATTCCCAAAGCTATTTGAGAGGTGCCGAAGCCAACTTGGAGCAGTCCAATCAGGCCTGATTGGCAGCCCTGACAGTCCGCGTGGCAGACTGCCATTGCGGCAGGGTCTTATCGCACTACGAAGCTCGACCGGTCGACCCCGCTATTGCCATTTCGCGGGTCGAACGCGGTAACCAACACCTCGTAAATGCCGAGCTCTTTTGACGGCACTTGGACCGAGTACGTGCTGGGCTTTCCAGTGTAAGGCATGGAGAGTTCTTCATACTCCCCGCCATCGCGGCGAACATGCGCGGTGACTTCGATCTTATCAGAATCCCACGTGCCACCAGGGGATGTCGGGCAGCCGCAAATCATCACGACATTTGCGGTAATCGTCATCATCTCGCTTTTGTCTTCAACGTAGCGATGCGCGCCCGGCGCCAGAATATCGACAGCGAACCCGGGCACTTCGATCATCCATCCATCGCCCGCGTCCACATGCTTGCCCGGCAACACCCAGCGAGTCGAAGAGGCTTCCGCTTTTGCCTGGGCCTGCGCGTTCGGGCCGCTCACGGTCACCCGGATCCGGCGCGGCTCCGCTATGTCCAGGGTCGATACATAAACGGCGCTGTTATCGTCCGATATCTGACCATAACGAGCGCGCGGCTGACGAATGATCACGTCGGTGTTGCCCGTCGTCCCAGTCGTGACACCCGTATCCAGGATTTCGCCGGTATCGGCATCCTCGACGATGACGTTCATGCCCGACATGCTGCTACCGATGAACTTCGCATCCTGGGTCAGCGCCCGGATTTCCAACAGGGTTTCTTCAGCGGCGAGCGGGCTGCAAACAAAGCCAAGTGCCAATGCGCCCAAGATTGCATTTTTCATCTCAGTGCTCCCGTAATTTGGAACCGCCACATGTTGGCAGTTCGCTCTGTGCCGGTACTGCTAGACCGGCTTAACATTCCCAAGAAACGCGGTCGCAAGCAGCAGTGCGTAGACAACCCAAACCCAAAAACGGCTGCGGTTCATTGTTTTCAAGAGCGGGATCTCGGTTTCATCCGATGACCCCTCTTCAACCAATTTCATCAGACGCGGTCCGACCGGTTTGAACGCGACATCGATCATAATGGCTGCGGCAAATATGAGGCCGAACATCAGCGCCTTGTTCGCAAGCCAGGTCATCATCAGCGGCTCGCCTGTGGCCAGCGACACTGCGCCGAGTACCAAGTAAAATGCGGTGAGACCGATCTTCAGCGCGAACTCGATCTTGCGATCCCTGGCAGCACGCGGTGTTTGATCGTGCATATGCGCGTCCCAGACGAGAGTGAGCCAGAATGCCCCGACGAGCCATGTGAGGCCGACGGCCCAGACTGGCAGATCCCAGTAACCTCCGGAATAGACCATCGTGATCGTAATCGGCACCATCAGAGCCCACGCCGTGCGCGGGACCATGTCGAGATTGACCAGCAATTGCAGCAGCACAAGGCGCTTTGGCAGATCGTACTTATGCCGTTTGCGAAATTCCTGACCCAGCATGAAAACGCCAACGTCTGCCCCGAGCCAGAGCACGAACAGCAGGAGATGAATAAAGACCAAAAACTGATACGTCGAAAATCCAAGTACTTCGATCATGTCATGTCCCCCAACCTCGTCGCGTTTTCAACTTTCAAACGAGCGAGGTGATTATTCGATTGTTAGCGCGACGCGAAAGCCCAGCAATTGGCTGTGATAAATCGCATAGTCGCCAGCCTGCGCAGCCGCTCTGGTCCAGTCCGTTCCGGAAACCCAGCTCGCGCCGCGCGGCACACGGCGATCGCACTCGCCATTGTCCTCAGCGAGCCACGCACTACCATCCAGCGGAGCGTTTGACGCATCGCGGTGAAGGCAATCGTCGGTCCATTCCCACACATTGCCCAGCATATCATACAGGCCCCATGGGTTGGGTTTGTACTTGGCGACGGGAGCGGTCCGCTCATACCCATCATCGCAATCGAAGGTCGGCGCAAATGTGTGGGTCCGCCGCAGGTTTCTATCCGCAACATTGGCATAGGTGCAGGCGTCGCGATTGGCCGTACCCCAGAACCACGGCCCCCGTGTCCCGGCCCGCGTCGCGTATTCATATTCTGCCGATGAAAGCAGGCGATAAGGCTTGCCAGTCTTGGCCGCGAGCCACTGCGTATACGCCGTCGCATCGACATGGCTGACGCAAACCACGGGATGGGAATCGTTTTGCGGATAGCCCGCGCTTTCCCAACTGTTCGCCCGGTCATATCCCATGATCCGATAGGTCGACCACGTGTTGCAGCCATCCTCCGCCATCTTGTGACCGGTCTCTGCCATAAAGGCGCGGTATTGCCCGCGTGTTGTCTCGGTCCGGGCAACTGCTAGGCGGTAATCAAACGTGACCTCGCGCAGGTCCATATCGCCGCGCTTACGATTGGCTTCATAGGGTTCAGCACCGAGCATCGCCTTGCCAGCCGGCAGCTCGATCATATCTGGGCACTCTTCGCAGTCGCTAAACGATGGCGGCGCAGCTGCTTCATCAGCGCCAGCGTCTTGAGCAAATGCTGCACTCGAAAGCTGGAGCGTCAATGCAGCGCATGCAACCAGAGAGCCCAGCTGCCTCATTTGGTTTCTGCTTCGAGATATTCGATCAATGCGGCCCGCTCTTCAGGATCGGCGATCCCTGCGAAAGCCATCTTGTTTCCTGGAACGAAGTTCACCGGGGACTCGATCCACTTGTCCAGTGCCTCAGCATCCCAAGTCAGGTCGGTCGCACCAAGCGCGTCAGAAAAGACGTAACCTTCTTTTGCGCCCGCCTTCGCGCCGAACAGACCATACAGGTTTGGACCCGTGAGGTGCGCCGCGCCTTCTTCAAGAGTATGGCAACTGCGGCATTTCAGGAAGGCAATTTGGCCCTTGTTTGGCTTTGCTGGAGCGGCAGTCTCCGTGCCGCCAGCCGTATCAGCAACCGCAGCTGGCGCATCGCCAGCGTCAGATGAGGTGCCCGCGTCTCCGCCGCATGCAGCAAGTGCGAGTGAGAAGGCGACCACGGCCGCGAGAGACTGATATTTCATGAGACTTGCTTCCAATTCGTTATTAATCTTCGAGAAGTTCCAGAGGCTGGCGGAACGTGTATCCATCGCGGTGGCAGAAGGCACCGATGGACTCCGCACGCACTCCAACGGTGCGCGCATCTGGATCGTTCACGCTAAAAGCGACCGAGCGGGTCTCACCTTTTTCGCGCAATGCGAAATAGATGAAATCGGGCCGAGTCTCGTAATAGTCGTATTCCTTTTCGCGCATGAAAATCTCATACGCTTTGCCGTCGCTGTCGCGCGTTGCGGTGACTGTGCCGCCTTGGCTGTGGAGCGAGAGTCCTTCGATCACCTGGCCTTCAAACTGATTGTTGGCGAAGAAATAGAACGAGCAATTGAACGGCAGCGCGCGGCGCATTTCATAGGGTTTATCGCGTTGAGCCCCGGCAAAATGGCTATCATCTGATACCCGGAAAGTGGCATCAACGCGCCAATATTTGTCGGGGGACAGCCACATGTCATGCACCGAATAACGGCGATCTTCACCTTCACCAAAGACGCAAGCCTTGGGGGCCATAGAGCCTTCGAATTGGCTGGCGACGCGCTTCCATGTGACATCACAAGTGTCAATGAAGGACACGTCCTCAGGTGTTAAACCGGCGAGCTTTTCTGGCTCCTGATAGCCGCCTGCGTAGGCTTCCGGTGATTTGAAAAAACCCTGCTGCATCCGGACTTGCCGGGTCTCGCCGTCGGTTGAGAAAATGACCAATCGTTGCCGGAAGATCTGGCTGGGGTCGCTCTCGCGATATTCCTCGACGTAGAAAACATGCTCGCCAAACTGCGGCAAGTCGACGCGCTTGTGCATGGTATGGATACGGTCAAACTCTTCGCTTGTCCGGCCTTTGTACCCTTCCATCTCCTGGAACCAGCGCTGCTCTTCATTGTCGAAGCGGCCCTCAAACCAATCGGTGAGCAGCAGCAGGTCGCGCGTCATTGGGTCGTTGTCAGCGGCAAGCACCGGCTGAGCGGCCAGCAGTCCGCCACCCAAGACGGATGCGAGTGCCAGCCGCCCCAAATTGCTCCATCCCATCGGCATGATCGTTACACCCTTTGCAAGAGATCCGTCGCGGCGCGCTCGCCAGATTCGAATGCGCCTTCCATGCCCCGCTCCAGCAATGCGGTGTGCTCACCAGCAAAGTGGATATTGCCGTGCGGATCGCGCATTTTACCGGCGTAGGCTTGGATTTGCCCGGGACGCCAGAACACCCAGTCGCCCGCCCCGTGAACGTCGCGGTGGCACGACTGAACCATAATCGGCTTCAGTGCGCCTTTGGTCGATGGGCGAATGCGCTCAAGCTCAGCCAGAGTGTGGGCATAGATCGCCTCGTCTGACATCATTTCATATTTGAAAGCTTCATCGCCGTTGATGAATGCGAGGGCCGAGGTGACTTCGTCGCCTTCACCTCTGCGTAGAACCGCAAAGCGTTCAAATGGTGCATCGGTCCACATGCTGGCTGGCAAACCATCATCTTCCCAGAAATTGCGTTCGACGAGGAAGTGCACCTGGAGCGAGATACCATAGTCAATTTCGCGGATAGCATTGTCCATCCAGGCTGGAAGGCGCGGCGCGAATTTGACCGCGTTCAGCACCGGATAGGGGATAGAGCAGACCACCTGCTTCGCGCGGTAGGTGGTGCCGTCGTGGCAATTCACCTCAACCTTGCTGCCATCATCATCAAAGCCGAACACCGACTTCTCGAGCAGCACTGGGTTGTTCAGCTTCTCGGCCATCTTGTCGATGATCAACGTGTTCCCGCCTCGGATCTGCTGGACTGCCGGTAAATCGGGACGAGCCTTTGCCATCGCGCTGTTAAAGTCATTGACCGCATAACGGCGCAGCTCATGCAGAGCGGATGTGTTGTCGATGTTATCTGTGTGGATGATGATATTCATCAGCTCGACAGTCTGCTCGTCATAGCCGCGCTGATTGCGCAAATAGTCGCTAAACGGAATGTCGTATTGAGCGTATTCAGGCTTGATCCAATCGTCGAGCGGCTTGCCCTTCAGTGGATTGTCGCGGTTGGTCAGCTCCCAAAGCATGCGATCGGGAAGCAGCTCCCGATTGTCGCCAGTCAGCGTGTTGAGAGCGTGTCCAGCCCACTCGTCTCTCGTGAATTGCTGTCCCTTCAGATGATAGAGTTTTTCTGAGTCAATAAAGCCTGGTTCCGGCTCAAACAATTCAAGATCAAGCCGGCGTGCGGTGTCGAGCATTCTGGCATAGTTGCCTCCGATGAGCTCGCCCGCAGCCTCCGGCTTTCCGGGAATATCCATGAGCGTGTAGACGCGTCCACCAAGGCGGTTGCGCCCCTCAAGGACTAGGACATCAAGCCCCTGTTCCTGCAATAGGTTGGCCGCGTGAAGGCCGGACAGCCCCGCCCCAACCACAATCGCATCATACACATGTTCGCTAGAGGCAGTTTTCGGTGCGGCAGCTTCGCCAGCGCAGCCAGCAATCGCGAGCGCGCCAAAGGCCGTTCCGCCCGCAACAAAAGTCCTGCGGCTGAATTTATCAAGCACGTTGATATGCTTCTTACCACCTGAATCTGACACCAAAACTCTCCTAAACCGCTATAAAGCCCGCACCTTTATCACATAGGCGGGCTGTCAAAACAGACTACTCCAGAGCGACGCAATTGGACACGAACGCCGAACAGAAGCTTGCCTTTCTGATGCATGGATGTATCCATTATGGAAGTCAATAGATACATATGTGAATTGTAATGTACGAAAAAACGCAACTAAAGTACGCGAATGACCGGCGGCCTACTCGGCCAAAGCTGTCGAGGGCAGGTCGAGCTTTAGCGCCATGCATGGCGCTGTTGACCTGTATATCGATGTATTCACCAGCAGTCGGGCAAACCGCTGAGCGTTCCAATGGTGAAACAGCAGAGACCTCACGCACGCTTCTATATGATGCGGAAACGCGGTTCGAATACCCAAAGGCCGTTGCAGCCTTGCAAGAAGCGCTGGGTGCCGATCCGAAAAATGCATCAATCAGGCTTGATCTTGCCTATGCGCACCTCAAGATTGGTCAGGCCGATGATGCGGCTGCCGTTCTTGCCCCGCTCCGCGCCGATACTTTCAAACTGCGCGAAGATGAGCGCCTGAGGCTTGCCGCGCTTGAGGCGAAAGCGAACCTCGATACAGAAGCCGAAATCTCAGCATGGCGAGCGCTTCTTGCGCACACCCCCGATGATCGATGAGCTTGGTATGATCTCGCAGCGGCGCTGAGCATCTCCGGCTCTTGGACGGAGTCAGCCAGCGCAGCGAAGAAAGCATGGGCCGCAGAGCCAAGAGCCGAGAAATGGAATGCCTCGTGGATCTGCTACCTCCATTCCAAGGCGCATTATCGCGCGGGCGACTATGCGAAGGCATCGGCTACCGCAAAACCGTGCCTGTCTTCGGATACGACCCGCCGCTCGACATTCTACCGCATGGCTCTGGCTGATGCGAAGCTAGGCGGCGAAGAGGCGATCCAGCCGTTGTTCGATCAATATATCGACATTTCGGGCGCGGATGGTCGCAACAATTCCAACTACACTCTCCTGAACATTGCTCTGTTTCATTTTGAACTTGGCGACGCGGCGAAAGCGGCAAAGCTTGCGGAACAGGCGTGGCAATCCGAGAACAGCGCCTATGGCTTCTGGACTCTCGTCTACAGCCTTGCAGAGAGCGGGCGGCCCGAAGAGGCCTTGCGCTTAAGCCGAGACTACGGCGCACAATATAGTGATAACGCCATGGCTTTGGCCGCCATTGGCTGGGCCAACTACCGGGCGGGCGACCTGACGGCTGCGAGAGCACATCTCTCTCAAGCAAGTGAAGTCAGCAAGCGCCCCAACCGAGTGATCGACAACCAACTTGCGCTGGTCGAGCGCGCTATCGCAGCGGGTCCAAACGCTCGCCCCGCCCCTCAATTGCCATGGCTGGATTGAAACATGCGCACCTTACACAAAAGCATCGTCGCGATGAGCACTGGCCTAGCGCTGGCCGCATCGCCCTCTCATGCGCAATCTCAATCGGAAGAGCTAACGACGGTCACCCAGGCAGCCGAAGAAGAGGAAGAGCCGCTCACCGCGGTTCTTTCTCGAACCACGATCTCGGTTGGCAGTATCGAGGAGAGCCTCAAGTTCTACCAAGGCATTCTTGGGTTGGAGCCGTTTTACACGCGCGAGAAGCTGGACGACCCGAGGCTCGCCGGGTTTTCGGGCATTAAGGAGGGACAGACCATCTCCTTAGTGGCGCTCCGCCCTTCATTAGCCAGAGCGAACGACATCAAGGTCGGGCACCTCGGCCTGATCGAGATACGAGAAGCCGATGGATCATTGGCTCAGACGCCAGAGCCGCTGCGCGAACCGAACCGTCCTGGATCCATGGCTTTCCTCATTTTCGTCAGCGATGTTCTCGACATCCACGAGAAAGTGGTTGCCGTGCGGCTACGAGATCATCGCCGCTCCGGTCGAACGCGAAGGCCAGCGCCCAACGCAGCTATTGATGCGAGGCCCTGATGGCGAGCGCCTGTGGATCGGACAGAACGAGTCGCCAGGCGACTTTCTAGGAAACTAGGCGCTCGCAGCGAGCAACACGCGAAGTTAGCCCGCAAGCGCAACATGAATGCAACAACGGTGCGATCACTGACTTAACCAATTGTAAAGCATTATTTTCCGCCGGATGAAGCCCCAAAAACCCGAACGAAGCTATGAGACAAATAATCATATATGTGCATATTTAGTGTGTCTGATTATACATATTTGTTGACACGGCAGGCCTTTTGGAAATATTCGAACCTCTCAATCGCTAAGAGCCACCGGTTGAACCTCGGCTAGGGCTCAAGAAAACTACCGTCCCAACGAATACGCAGGGCAACGGTAACAGGGAGGAACGAATGCGCTTCACACTCAAAGCTTCTGCATCGATCTTGGCTGCAAGCATCGCAATGTCGGCGACGGCTGCCCACGCACAAGACACCGAAACCTCGGAAGATGCTGCATCGAGCGGCAATGTCATCATTGTGACAGCTCGTAAGTCAGAGGAGAGCCTCCTCGATGTGCCGGTTGCAATCACCGCATTCGACGAAGCTGCAATCGAAGCGCAAGGCCTCGTCAGCATCAACGACCTACCAGCGGTCACACCGGGGTTTGTTTACGAATCGCTCGCGACTCTGCCAGGCCGCTTTGACAACTCGCCGCGCTTCCGCGGTGTTGGCGTCAACACTGGCAACCCGCTGCGCCAAACGGCATCGATTTTTGTCGATGGCATCTTCGTCGCTAACGGCGCTCAGGGCATCACCTTGAACGATGTCGCGCGAGTCGAAATCATCAAAGGCCCTCAGTCCGCCTTCTTCGGCCGGAACACCTTTGGCGGCGCGGTGAATTACATCTCCAAAAAGCCGGGCGATGATCTTGAGGTCGACTATTCTGTCACGGTCGCAACCCGCGATCTTTATGATATCACCGCTGGCATCAACGTACCTGTTTCAGACAGCCTGAAACTGCGCGTGTCGGGACAGTACCGCGACAAAGGCGGCCACTATGTGAACGCCACCAATGGCGAGAAGGTCGGCGATGAGGAAACGTGGTCAGTGACCGGTTCGGTGTTCTTTGAACCGTCCGACAATTTCGACGCAACCATTCGCGTGAACTATTTCGAGAACGAAGACGGTCAGCCTGCGATCGGATTTGTTAACTCGACCTTCCACAATTGCGGCCCATTCACGGTCGGCGGCGTGACCGGCACGGACAGCACCCTTTGCGGTGACGTGCCAATCTTGCAGCCAGCGCTGAATGATGCGCCGAACGATACGGTTCTCGATTTCTACCAGAACACGCTGACTCAGCTGAATGGCGCTCCGCGTGATACCTATGGTCTGGATCGTCAGAGCCTTCGTGCAAGCCTCCAGTTCAATGTAAACTTCCCTGGCACCGACGTGATCTTCAGCTGGTTGACTGGCCTCAACTACGATGAGGTCAACCTCTTCCAAGACGCTGATTACAGCCCTGACGATCAGTTCGTCAGCTATTCCGGTCGCCAATTCCGCGACTTCAGCCAAGAAGTACGTTTCTCTGGCAACTCGCGTGAAGGTTTGATCGATTGGCAGTTTGGCGCGAACTATTTTGACCAACGCTTCACCAACAATGGCGAATTCATCGTTCCGGCATTTGGTCGGTTTGCATTCGGCGGCGGTGAGCCAGCTCAAGAAGAGGCCAACACCATCGGTGTCTTCGGTAGTGCTCAGTTCAATCTGACCGAACAACTGTCGCTCACGGCGGAAGCACGGTACCAAATCGATGAAATCCGCAATGACAACGACCTCACGGACAATGTTGGAGCGTTCAACTCGACCTTCAAATCGTTCCTGCCGCGTTTCATCGTCAATTGGGAACCAACCCCTGACACACTGGTCTATGCCAGCTACTCAGAGGGCAACCTCGTCGGCGGTATCAACCGCGAGGTCGCCGAACTCTCACCGACTGAGCTCGCTCGATTGGAAGTGATTCAACCCGGCGCCCCAGACTTTTTCGACGAAGAATCTCTGAAGAACTACGAGATCGGTTTGAAGCACAATTTCGGCGGTGCCGGATTTGTCTCGATCGCCGCTTTCTATATGGACCGCGGGAATCAGACCGTGCGCCGCTCGGATTTGATCCAGCTTGATGATGCATCCCAAGATCAGATCAACTACTTCATCAACATCGGCGAATCTGAAATCAAAGGCATTGAGTTTGAAGGCAGCTATGAACTGGTCGAAGGCTTCACGATTAACGCCTCGGCCGCTTACATCGATGCTGAAGTGACCTCGTTCGACAACTCGGGCATCTTCGGCGAAGTCTTCGGCTCCACCGACGCATCGGGGACCCAAGCGGAACGTTTCCCTCGCTTTAGCGGCGCATTGGGCGCTCAATATGTTGGCGAGCTGAGCGATGATTGGGACTTCTTCGCCCGCGCTGATGGCTTCTACCAAGAATCCAGCTTTGCCAGCGAGATCAACCTTACCACCTCACCAGGAGGCTTCCGCTCAAACCTGCGCGCAGGTGTCGAAAGTGAGAAGCTCCGCATCGAAGCATTTGTCACCAACGTCACGAATGATGACACGCCGACCGGGGTTAGCCGCTTCCGCGATCTCTCAGCCAATACCCCACTGTTTGATTTCGGAACCTTCGGCTGGATCGTCGGCCTGCGTGACCGCCGCCAGTTCGGCCTTCGGGTTAGCGGCAACTTCTAGGTCTCGACGGCCAAAGAAGTATGGCTGCGCGCCGTCTGATCATTGACGGCGTGCAGCACAAAATTCGGTTCGGTAAGGTTTTGGGGGCAGCGTCTCACCCTCTCTCTGTTAATGCTGCCCCCATACTGCCGCGCCGCGCAGGTCACAGGTCGAGGAACCCAATATGCTTGATCGCCGCACACTTTTGAGAGGCGCCGCAGTCGGCGCCGCAGGCATCACCGCCCTTTCTAGCAGCGCATGTTCCGAAGCCGGCAGCAGCGATGCCGCTAAAGAACGGCGCAGCATTGGCACCAATGACGTAATTGTAATCGGCGCGGGTCTCTCGGGCCTCAACGCGGCCTTGTTGCTCGAAGAATTAGGCTACAGCGTCGCTGTGGTCGAAGGCCGAGACCGCATCGGCGGGCGGCTCCACACTATGGACGACGTGCCCGGAATGCCGGAGGCTGGCGGCAGCGGTATTGGCTCCAGCTATGGCCGCATCCTCGGCATGATGGACCGCCTCAATTTGGGCCGAACAAGTGAGCGCCCACGCACCGTTCCAAGGGCTGGCCAGACCCTTGTCGATCTGGGCGGCAACACGATCTCACCGCAAGAATGGGCCAGCCATCCATCCAATCCTTTTCCGCCAGAGCTCAAAGAAAAACTGCCGTGGCAGATCCAATATAGCTCCTATGCCAAGGACAATCCGCTCGCGAGCCCGGAGCAATTCGTTGAATCGCAATTCGCGCAATATGACGAGTCCGTCGCGGATTACTTCTTCAAGCAAGGTTTCAGCCGCGAAGCCATGGAGCTGCTTGCCGGGACCAATATGAGCTATGGCGACGGCGAAGGCCCCAATGGTCTTTCCGTGTTGATGTTCTTCAACATCATCGCCTTTGGCAGCCAGAATTCGGGCGGCACACTGCCCGGCTCACCCTTCGCCGTTGCAGGCGGCAACCAGCGCCTGCCCGAAGCGATGGCGAACGCGCTTTCCAACAAGGTACACCTTGATCGCAAAGTCGTGGGCCTGCGCAACAATGACGATGGTGCAGAGGTTCACTTCGCCGATGGTGAAGTTGCAAAAGCCAAGCGCGTCATCGTGACAATCCCGTTCTCAGCGCTGAACCTGATCGATTTCGACATTCCCGTGTCCGACAATCAGGCCCGCGCGATCCGCACATTGGGCTATACCAATGTCACCCACCTCCACTACGTTCCGAAACGCAAGTTTTGGGAGGATGATGAGCTTGCGCCGTCAATCTGGAGCAATGGGCCAATCGGACGCTTTATGGCGCTCAATAACAATCCGGATGACCCGGAAGAAATTACCAGCTTCATCGCCTTTGCGAATGATCACGTGGCGAACCATCTCGACCGGCTCGGCGAAAAAGAGGCAGATGCGCATCTGCAATCCTACCTCAAGCAAACCCGGCCCAGCACCGAAGGCGCGCTGGAATTCGTGAAGTTCTATTCCTGGCAGCTCGATCCATTCGCAGGCGGCGCCTATGCCGCATGGAAGCCGGGTCAATTGTCCACTTACGGCAGCGATGTCGGCCTGCCCGCTGGTAATTTCCACTTTGCTGGCGAGCACACCTCACGATCATCGCGGGGCATGGAGGGCGCAATGGAATCGGGCGAACGCGCGGCCTTTGAAGCTGTCGAAGCCTTGCAAGCCTAATTCGCAATCGAGGAGCAAACATGATGAAGTTCAAATCAGTTTTCCGCAGCGCAGCAACCGCCGCTGCAATCCTCGGGCTGAGTGCCTGCGCTACTGCAAACAGCCAGGAAACGAGCTCTGCTTAAGCGTGGCTGCGCCTGCAGAAATGACCCAAGCACAGCATCTTGCAAAAATCATGGAATGGTGGCCCGGTGACTACAATAACGACCGCCAACTTGCCCGGCTGGAAGCTGAGGGCAAACCGATCTGGCGCGTGGATGACACCGGCAAAGGTGGCCATATCGAGGTTACATCGCATTACCGCGTGGTAGACATGCCTGAATTTGGCGAGAACGTGCTCTATGTCGAAGAGACCAAGCACGGCGATCCAACCAACATCTTTCGGCAGCGCATTTACGAGCTGTACGTCGATGACGAAACCGATCAGGTCCGCGTCACCCTTTGGACCTTCAAAGACAAAGAAAAATACGTCGGCGCGTGGCGCGACCTGTCGCGACTTAGTGGACTGACCAAAGAAGAAATGTCCTCGTTTGGCCGCAACTGCGACCTGATCATGGCCAAGCAGGACGGCAAGTATCATCTCGCGATGAACGGAAAGGACTGCGCCTTTGGCGAGAATTACTTCAGTTATCAGGTGCTGCTCGGTTCAGATTCCATTTGGTTCCGTGACAAGATCACCCGCTTGGCCGACGACGTCATAATTTCGCAAGTTGGTGAATTTAGTTACCACGAGCTTGATCCCTTCACCCCGGCGAACTGATGGGTCTCCGCTCGCTTAAGGCGCTTAGCGCACCTGCTTTGGCCGCGTCGCTGCTAATGGCGGGCTGCGCGTCGGTCTCAGAGAGTTCGCAGCTTAGTAACGCTGCCGAAATTTCCGAAGCGGGCGCGCTTGAAGCTGGTCTTTTGGCTGATGCGTCAAGCTCACTCGCTGAAATCACAAAGCTGAGCGATTGGATTTCGGCGAGCGCAGAATATGCAGAAGCGCTAGCAGCCGTGCAAAGGCGCGATGAAGCCGTGGCTCTGCTGATGAGCGGGCATCAGGCGAGCCTTGGTCTGGAGCCTTCGGATCGCTTAAAAGCGAGCATTACGATCAATCAGAGCTTGGCCGCTATCGGTGCGCATGATGCAGCGGCAGTGGTTGATGCGGCAGCGCGAGAAACCGCCGCCTCCATCGAAAGCAAGACCACACGTCAGGACTCGCTTGCAAAGCTGGCGACCTCGGTGGCCGCATCGGGTGATCTTGCAAAGGCGCTCTCGCTGGTGTCCGCCCTGCCCCAAAATGAGAGCGATCTCGCTTCGTTGAAGGCCCGCGCATACCGCGAAATTGCCGAGAAGGCTGCTGCGCAGGGCGATTTCGAAGTGGCTGAAGAGACCATTTCAAGGATCACTTTCGGCCTTTCCTATTACCGCGCCGTCGCGCGCTCGGACGCTGCTTTCCACGCGATCAAGCAGGGCCAAACCAAACTCGCAAAGCGGCTACTCAATGATGCAGAAGCATTGGCTCGGGTTGACGAGGACGGATACTTCGCCGCTGGAGCGCTGAGAGATACGGCCAAAGGCTGGGCATTGCTGGGCGACGCAGAGAAGTCTGCGCGCCTTTTCGACGAAGCGGTCGCGCTCACACAGGGCGCCAAATCCCCCCAGCAAACAGCGCGCGCCATCAGCCGCATCGCCACCGTGATGGCAGATGTTGGCATGGGCGATATGGTAAGCCCTTACCTCAAGCAGTCGATAGCCACCAATCGCACCGAGCCCTCTGACGTGATGCGCAAATACTCTTTCTACGAAATTGCGGGATCGACGGCGTTCACTGGTGATTTCGCGGCGGCGCGAGGCCTTCTACCAGAAGTGCCAGACGAGACTTTCGGGTCAGCTGGCTCGCTGCGCGATGCGACCTCACGCGATATCGCTTGGGGAGAGGCGCGTCATGGCAAGCTGGAACAGGCCGCAAAGACCGCCCGCGCGATTCAGAGCCCGCGCGAACGAGTTCAGGCACTGAGCCGGATCGTGAGGCTGATCCGGGACCCACAGATGAAGGCCTTCGCGCGGTATTTATGATCAGTGCTGACCATAAGAAGGGCCTAAGTCTCGCTTCCACGCCCGAGCTTGCGCTTGCTTGGCAGAGCGTTGCTGCATGTCGGAAAGGCACCGCGCAATGACCGCGATTTCGACCACCAAGGGATACACAAAAACCGCTATTGGTCAGATCCACTGGCGCATGTGGGAGCCTGCCGGAAATGATGGCAAGCGGGATGTGCTGTGCCTGCACCCCTCACCTTTTAGCGGCCTGGCCTACCAAAACCTTGCCCCGCACTTGGCCAGCGATCGGCGCGTCATTGCCCCGGACTATCCCGGCTATGGCGGATCCGACACCACAGCAACCCCGTCGGTGGAGCATTATGCAGGGCTGATGCTAGCGGTCGCAGACGATCTGGGAAATGGCGCACCGGTTGATCTCATCGGCTTTCATTCCGGTTGTTTCGTCGCTGCAGAAATCGCGCGCATGCTACCGGATCGGGTCGCGCATTTGTGCATGGTTGACGTGCCAGCCTTCGCGCCAGAACAAACGGCAGACCTCATCGAGAGCCACAAGGACGCATTTGTCATTACCGACAATCTCGCCTGCCTTGATGCGCAATGGGAGCAGACGTTCAAAAGCCGTTTGGAAGCGCAAGGGCGCAGCCAAGCCTTCGCTATGTTCGCAGAGCAACTGCGCTGCGGCGAGCGGCGCAATGAAGCGGCCATCGCGGCATTCGCCTATCCCTGGCCCGAGCGTTTTCCGCAGATAGACAGCGAAACTCTAATTCTCGCGACGCAATCCATTTTGCTCGATGAAACCCGCAATTGCGCAAAGGCCATACCTGGCGTCACCTTGATTGAGAGGCTCGATATCACACGCTCTGTATTGGACGCAGCCGCCCCGGCAACCGCGCAAGAAATTCGCGCCTATTTGGATGATGCTTCATGAGTTCTGAAACTGCTAAAAGCGGCGCGCAAACGCAGCTCTATCCCTCATCGAGCAGCGCATGGTTCCTCGTTGCCATGCTCACCGCCGCATATGTGCTGAGCTATGTCGACCGCTCAATCATTGGCCTGCTGATCGAACCGATCAAGGCAGACCTCAATCTGACCGACGAAGACATCGGCTACATCCTAGGCCCGGCATTTGCGATCATCTATGTTGGCGCGGGTTTGCCGCTCGGCTGGCTGGTCGACCGCAAGCGGCGCACCTGGATTGTCGCCGCCGGCTGTTCTGATCTGGTCGCTCGCAACCGCAGTCTCGGGCCTTGCGCGTAATTTCTGGCAATTGTTCCTCGCGAGAATGACAGTAGGCGCCGGCGAAGCCGTGCTCAGCCCTTCGGCCATGTCGATGATTTCGGACAGTTTCCCGCCGGAGAAACGCGGCAAGCCGATTGCGATCTACACCGCCGCTTTGTCTATAGGCGCAGCCGTTGCCTCACTGATCGGCGGCACCGTCTTGCTGTGGGCAAAGACCACGGACGACATTGTCGTCCCGCTCTTGGGATCGCTCGCACCGTGGCAATTGACGTTCATCGCTGTGGGCGCGCCGGGCATTATTCTCGCCCTTGTGTTCCTCGTGATCCGAGAGCCGCAGCGGCAGCTTTTGAAAATCACAGAAGGCGAAGAGGAACTCGGCAACGGCTTCCGCGACGCCCTCGGCTATGTCTGGCGCAACCTTGGGCCATTCGCTGGTTTTGTTTCGCTTGCGTGCGCAATGACCATTTGCGCCTACTCCCAAGGGTTCTTGCCATCCGTGTTCGAGCGAACGTGGGGCTGGCAAACCGAAACCTACGCCTTCGTCAATGCGATGGTTATTCTGGCAGCGGGTCCGCCTGCGGTATTCGCCGCTGGCTGGTTGTCCGACAAATGGGCGCAGGCCGGGCGCAGGGACGCGCCGATCTTGTTGCTGATCATCGGCTTTTTGCTGATGGTGCCAACCGCAGTACTGCCGATGTTCATGCCCAGCGGCGAGCTGGCGTTTGTCTTCCTGTTCTTCAACACCTCAGGGATTGGCATCATTTCAGCGATGGGCGTCAACGCCTTGCTGGCCATCACACCCTCGCAAGTGCGCGGACAGATTGTCGCGCTCTATTACATCGCGATCAGCATGGTCGGCCTGTTGCTCGGCCCATCAACTGTTGGCTGGCTGTCGACGAACGTGTTTGGCGAGGACGAGCTGCGCCTCGCCTTTGCCACCACCAGCGCGATTTACGCCATCATTCCCGCGCTTTTCATTCCCGCAACGCTGCGCGCCTACCGCAAGCAGCTTGCCAAAATCATGGCCTCGGAAAACCCCGAAGGGGTCGCAGAACAGACCGCTTAAGTTTTAGAAAGGACCACCAATGGCCGCCTTTATGATGATTGCATGCAAGATCCACGACCGTGACAAGTTCCGCGCGGGCTATGGACAAGCCGTCGCCCCACTCGTCGCGCAATTTGGCGGCGAATATCTGATTGTCGCGCCAGGCGCAGAGCTGCTGGAAGGCACTCTTGAGGGCTATGCCTCTGTCGCGATTTCAAAGTGGCCGGACAAGGCATCGGCCAAGAAGTTCTGGGATTCGCCTGAATATGCAGAGGTGAAAAAGCTGCGCGAAGGCATCGCCGAAGCCGAAGTCTTGCTCGTCGAAGCCCCCGCCTAATCTCAGCTGCAGGAACTCAATCATGGAAGATATTTTCGTCCCGAAAAGCAGCCCGGATGACGCGCTGGCTGGCCCATTGCACACTGTCACATTGGTAACCCGCGATCGCGAGACGATGGAGCGAATTTTCACCGAAGGGTACGGGCTCGTATCGAGCGGGTGGGAAGACGCAGATGCAGACACAGCAAGCTATCTCGGCTTCGATGCATTGCAAGCGATCTCCGTCTGCGGCTTCACCAAGGCTGGCGAAGGCGCGAACATCCAGGTCCGGGTGATCCACATCGATCAGGATACTCCACTGGTGCGGCCAGACTATTCCGGCCTCAACACCGGCGGCGCAACGATCAGCTTCCCAATCAATGATCTTCGGGCACACGAAGAACGCATGAACGCAATCGGCGTGGAGTCCACGATCGGCGTGAAGGAAATGGAGTTCACGAGCCCAACCGGCGAGACCTATATCTCAGCAGAGATCGTCTACAAAGCGCCAGAGAACGTCTTCGTAATGGGCGTCACTCGACCCGATATCTTTGTTCCAACCGGCCCGATTGATCCCGCCACCGGAATTGGCGGCGCGTCTTATTCCGCGCGCTGCATCGCAAAAGCAGACGCCACGGTCGCCTTCTTCAATGACGTGCTCGGCTATGAAATTCGCCGAGACGTGTCATTCACGGTCGGTGAACGCTCCGCATTGCTGATGCCAGAGGGCACGGAAGAACGATTTATCCAAGGCTTCGCCGCTGGCGCCGCGAGCGGCTACGTCGTGCTTATGGACCACGGCGACGCGACTATTGAAAGCCCTGCCCCATCTTATGGCCCACCCAATCGCGGCATCGCGATGTGGTCTTTCGTGACAGTGAAATTTGATGAGATCGCCAAGCGCGCCAATGATGCTGGAACGACGATGGTCAAACCCGCTGCTGAACGCACAAGCCCGCTGCTGGGCAAAGCGCGGACCATGATCCTGCAAGACCCCGACGGCTTCCTGATAGAAATCATCGAGGGTTAGGGCCCGCCCCCCACTCAAAATCATCCAAAACCACAATTGCAAAAAGGGACGCGGTAGTGAAAAGAGAGGTCATGGATGACAAGGTGATCAAATCCGTTCGGCGGGTTTTCGAGATATTCGAAATGTTTGACTCCGTGCGTCGACCTCTGCCGGCAAAGGATATCTCGGACCGCTTGGGCTATCCCTTGGTCAGCACCCATGCCCTGCTTAAGAGCATCTATCTGATGGGCTATATCGACTTCGATATGTCGAGCCGGTGTTACTACCCTTCGCGCAGCCTGGCTGCGATTGTCGATTGGATCCCCGACTTCCTCGACCACGAGAAACGGATCGTCTCCTACGCGACTGAACTGAATGAAAAGACCCGCGAGACGGTCAACATCCTGCGCCGCGTCGGGGCCAGAATCCGCGTTGTTCATGGGCTGGAGACAAAGTTCCCCATCGGCGTCGCATCGCAAATTGGTACGATGATGCCCATCCTCCACTCGCTCACCGGATTGGCCGCGATTGCGGGCATGGATCCGGCAGAGCGGGATTGGCTGATCGAGCACGAAAGAACGCTGACGCCGGACAATGTGATCGATGAAAAAGAGCTAAACTCGATCCTTCACGACTTCTCAGAAAAAAAGCGGCGATGCGGTGCGATCTTTTGGTCGAAGGAATCGGCGCGATCTGCCTGCCTGTTAAGCCCAGTCGCTCGAGCGAGGTGTTAGTCGTCGGCTTGGCCGGTCCAAGCGCGCGAATCACTGAAAACGAACAAGAATATCGCGCTACCCTGCTCGATCTTGCGGCTAAGCATAAGCTTGAGATTGCCGAAACTCGCCTGGTCTAAGGCAGACAAAATTCAGCCACCAGTTTTGCAACTCGCTTCGTCTTAAAGGGCGCGCCAATGCTCGCTTTTGCTGGACATATATTTTATATATGTATATCATTTGAGTTCAATTATACATATATAAGTCATGTGTGAGTAAAACGACTAACACATTCGAGGGAGCGATCATGGCTGAAGTGAAGCGAGAATTTCTCGACGGGCCCTACGGCCAGATCCACGCTCGAATTGCGCGCAACGAAGGCTCCGATCAACCGCCGGTATTGCTGCTGCACATGTTCCCGCAATCCAGCCGCATTTTTGCTGAGGCTTTGGAGCTGATCGGATCAAGCCGGACGGCTGCGGCTGCAGATTTTCCTGGATATGGCGAATCCGATGCGCCTGCAGAACCGATCACTGCAGAGGACTACGCCTCTGCCATGTGGCAGGCGGCCGAAGGATTGGGTCTGCTCACTAACGGTCAGAAACTGGATCTGTTCGGCCTTCACGGCGGATCCAAAGTCGCGGTCGAAATGGCCGCACAGCGCCCCGATGATGTCGGGCATCTCGTCGTAGCATCAGCCGCCTTGCTCGACAGCGGCCAGGTGGAGCGGATCCGGAACGCCTTCGTGCATATTCCGCTCGACAAGGCCGGCAGCCGCTTCGTGAAATTCTGGGAAATGCTGACCCGCAACGCCGCGCCTGAAACGTCGCTTGCCACATTGGCACAGCAATATGCGGAGATGGTGCGATCCGGCGAAAGCTATGGCTGGGGCAATCTCGCTCTGCTGGACTACAATGAGAAGTTCCCCGCCCGATTGGAGGGGCTTCCCCACGATGTGGACCTCATCAATCCGGGCGACGATCTGTTTAAGCCGACCCGCTCGAGCAGCCACCTGTTTTCTGGGCACTATGTCGAGAGAGAAGATTGGACCTTAGGCTTCACGCAGGAAAAGCCCGACGAGTTCGCTGAGCTGCTGGTCCAATTGCTCGAACGCCAAAGCATAGCCGTCGCTGCGGAATAGCGCGCCGCGGCAGCGCCCCTGCGCAAACTCCAGTTACGGCAGCAGGACCGTTGATCCGGTCGTCTTACCCGATTGCAGATCGCGGTGCGCCTGCGCCGCATCGGTCAACGCATAGGTCTGGCCAATCTTTACCGACAAAGCGCCGCTCTCAATCATCTCCCAAACGCGCGCCGCGCCCGCTGCACGTTCGGCAGGATCCTCGTAATAGTGAAACAGCATGGGCCGCGTGTTGAACAGCGAGCCTTTCAGCGCAAGCACGCCAACATCAACCTCGCCAACCGGCGCGTCGGCATTGCCGTAATTGATGATCAGACCGCGCAGGCCCGTGGCATCGAGCGATGTTTCCCAAGTTGACCGGCCGATCCCATCGAACGTCACACGCACGCCCTTGCCGCCAGTGATCTCTCTGGTGCGCGCGGCGGTGTCTTCTTCCTTGTAGAAGATGATATGATCCGCTCCGGCTGCGCGGGCGGCTTCGGCCTTTTCTTCGGTTGAAACCGTACCGATCACTTCTGCGCCGATATGGTGGAGCCATTGGACCAACAATAGCCCCGTCGCTCCTGCCGCAGCATGGACCAGAACTGGCCAGCCTGCCTCAACCTTGGCGCATCGTTCGACGAGAAACTCCGTCGTGCAGCCCTTAAGAATGGCCGCCGCCGCAGTTTTATCATCGATGGAATCGGGCAGTCGGAATAGGTGCTCTGCGCCAATGTTGCGACGCGTCGCATAGGCGCCGAGCAAGGGACCGAAGGTTGCGACACGATCACCCACAGCAAAGCCCTCAACCCCGTCGTCGATCGCGCAGATGCGTCCAGCAGCTTCGAGGCCCAGGCCGCTTGGCAAATCGACCGGATAGATGCCCCGGCGATGATAGGTATCGATGTAGTTGAGACCAATCGCCCCGTGTTCAATCGTGACTTCACCAGCAGCTGGGTGAGGAAGCTCCTCGGTCACCCATTCGATAACCTCCGGCCCGCCAGTTTGGCCAATGACTGCGCGCAGCGTTTCCATTGTGATCAAATTCCCTCGATTTGCGTTGGCGTTTCGCTGCAGCTCGCCTGCACCCAGCGAAGGTTGATGCCGACGATTTCTGAGGTGGGTGATGACCAACTGTAGCTATCGGCGCGCACCATATCATCGGTGTGAACATAGATGACCCGAACCGGCTTTTGATTGCTGTCTTTTGCCCAAGTGACATTGCGGACACGGATCGTCACATCCGGCGCGATTTCTCCGCCTTCGACCAAGATACGGCCACCTTGATCGAATATCGAAAGGCCGCGCTCAAACGTCCAATCCTCGCTGCCATCAGGTTTAGGCTCATGCTTGCGGACCGCGACCCAGCAGGACAAAGGCCGCGCGCGGCGCACTTCTGTATCTCCAATTTGCCAGCCACCTGCTTCGCGGGCGCTCAGATTGGGGATTGGGTCAGAAGACCATTCAGACTTGGATGCGCCATACGGATCGATCCACCTCCATTGGCCTTCTTCGCCGACTTCAATACCGGCCCATTCGCCCTTTTCGCGGCCTTCCTCTTCGGCGAAATAGACATCTTCCGTGTTGGTCCAGATACCCGGCGAAAGAGAATCGGCGGCAAGGGCGGATGCGGAGAAAGGGACGAGCCCAACGACAAGCAATATGAGGGATTTTCGCATTCCGGTGGCATAGCCTGCCTGCGCCTGTTTGCAAAGATATGTCCGGACAAATTCTTGCAGGTTTAGATCGAGAAGATCGGACATAGGGTTATTAGTTCTATTGAGATGTATTTTGATAGGTGATTCTTCTCTGATTCTTGATATTAGAGAACCATGGATAGAATCGACAAACGCCTGCTCACCCTGATCCAGGAAAAAGCCTCTCTAACTGTCGCCGAGATTTCGTCTCGCATTGGCATCTCCTCCACGCCCGTTTGGAAGCGGATGAAGCGGCTTGAAGAGACCGGGGTGATCCGTGACCGGGTGGCTCTACTCGACCCACGCAAAATCGGCCTGGACCTAACCGGATTTGTGCTGATCCGAACCAGCGATCATTCTGACAAATGGCTGAAGGATTTCGCCACTGTGGTATCGACCATTCCGGAAATTATCGAAGTGCACAGGATGGCGGGCGACGTCGATTACCTGCTCAAAGTCGTCGCGCCAGACATCTCTGGCTATGACGAAATCTACAAGCGGCTGATTGACGGCGTGACGCTGTCAGACGTCAGCGCAAGCTTCTCGATGGAAGTGATAAAATCGACCACGGCGCTGCCGCTCGATTATGCAAGTTGAGATGGTACGCTAGGGTGCGGAGCGCGCCCTCTCAATCACCGACCTCGATCAGCTCCACTAGCTCCCCGCCTGCCCCGATCGTTGTCGCGCAGCGGCGACCTTCGTAAAGCGCGCCTTCGCGCTGGATAGGCGGGGTTATCCACTCCACATCGCAGCTGTCCAGATCGCGCACAGCCAGGCTGACCAGCGCATTTCCCGGAGGCAATTGGCCTAGAGTACGCGGACGCTCGATGGTTTCGGATGGATAATCATCGACCTCGACAATCGGCATCCGGTCTTGCTGGACCATGGTAATCGTCGTCAGCGTATCTGCGGGCAGGCCGAACGCATTGTTGATCATCGAATAGGGCAAAGTGTAATCCGCACCACGTGCCAGGCCGAGGCGCTGACTGTACCAGTCAAGGCTCGCCTCCCGGTCCGGCGTGGCTAGAACGACAATGAAAATGCGGTCCACTGGCGAGGCCGCGCGCGGCAGATCGGTGCCCGGCATGTCGTTCAAGACCTGGTTGAGATAGACCATTTCCTGCCCGGTGCCGAGCACCTGCATCGGGATGAAGGCAGGCTCAATATTCTCCAGCTTTTTGGGCGGCCCGACGATCATGAAGCCAGCGTCCTCGACGACTTTCGGCCAATGCCACACGTCTTCGACTGTGCATTCAAACGCCGCCCAGCCATAGCTGCGCGTTGGCTTAAAATCCGAGTGCGTTTCTTGCTCGACAAGGCGAAACCAGCACGGCTCCCCGCTGGTTGGACGAAGCACAGCATAGGGCGCACCAGCATTGCCAGCGCACCCCCAACTTGCAGCGAGATCGGCCGGCAATTCGCCTTGTTCGACCACTTCCAATCCAAGGCAATCGCGGTAGCCGTTCGATGCGCGCTCTAGGTTTGGTACGGTCGAAAGCCCGCCCATAATGGTGCCATGCGCAATACTCATTTCCCGAACTTGGCCCCGCGCTTCTCAACGAAGGCCTGCGTCCCTTCCGCAAAATCTGGTAGCGTGAAAGCACGCGCAAACATCTCGGCGGTTTCTTCGCTTTCATCCGATTGACCATCCAACACAAAGCGGATCATCCGTTTGCTTTCGCGGATCGAATGCGGGCTTGCCGATAGCAGCGCGTCGATTTGCCCCTCCGGATTGTCGACGACCTGCTCGATCAGACCGATCCTAAGCGCCTCTTCGGCATCAATCAATTCGCCAGTGTACAGCATCCGGCGCGCCTGCCCTGCCCCAACCAAATCGATCAGCAGCTTCACATCATGCAGCGGATAGACCAGCCCAAGTTTGGCCGGGGTAATTCCGAAACGCGCAGAGCCATTCGCAAGCCGCATGTCGCACGCCAGCGCAAGCCCGCAGCCCCCGCCAATGCAGTCGCCCTCCACCCAAGCGAGGGTTGGCATATTGAGCCGCGCCAGCTTGTGCTGAACGGTGTTGATCGCTGCCTGATTAGCCGCGCGCCATGCGGCATCATCTTTGTTGGCGAGCAATTCCTTGATATCCGCGCCCGCGCAAAACGCGCCGCCATCCGCGGATCGCAGCACCAGAACGCGCGCATCCGGATTGTTTTCTGCCTGATCGAGCAGACCGGGCATCGCCTGCCACATCGCCATGTTAAACGCGTTGCGCTTGTCAGCGCGATCAATCAGCAGATGCGCAACATTTCGGTCCAATTCGAGGCGCAGGCTCAAGCCGGGTTCTCCGCAATAAAGTGATCGGCAATCGCCTTGCGCGTGGTCACCCAGACGCCGTCATGCGCGCGGACATGCTTGAAGAATTCCTCCAGCGCCCAAATCCGGCCCGGCTAAGCCGATAATCCGCAAATGCAGCCCTAAGCTCATCATCTTCGGATTGCCTTCCTCGCCTTCGCGGTAGACCTGATCAAAGTTCGCCTTGGCATAGTCCAGCCACTGATGCGGCGTCAGCGCCGGGTCCGTCCACATCTTCATATCATTGCTGTCGAGCTGATAGGGCAGAATGCACATCGGCTTACCCGGCATGGTCTCGCGATCCCAGAAGGGCACGTCGCCAGAGTAATCATCCATGTGATAGCTGAAGCCCTCTTCCTGCAGCAGACGGCGGGTGTTGTCGGTCAGTAGATAGCGCGAGAGCCAGCCATAGGGGCGCACGCCGCACGTCTTCTCTATGCTGGTCACAGCCTTGCGAATGAACTCGCGTTCCTGATCCTCATCCATCTTAAACTGGTGCACCCAGCGCCAGCCATGACTGACCGGTTCGTGCCCCAATTCGACAATGGCTTGGGCGATCTCCGGGTGGTTTTCCAGACTTAGCGCAGCCACCGTCCAGCTCGCCATGATGTCATAGCGTTTGAGCAGTTTCACGACGCGCGGCGCGCCCGCCTTGATACCATAAAGGTAATTGGACTCATTGGAGTAATTTCGCATCTTCGACTTTACGAAAACGCCCAATTCATCGACTGGCTCCATCCCGCGATCGCCGCGGGCAATGGTCATCTCGCTGCCCTCTTCGACATTGACGACAACGCTCAGCGCCATCTTCGCGCCGCCCGGCATATCCATGCGTTCTTCGATGAGTGGCATCAGTGCATCTCCTCGCCGCCGGTTACATTGAGCGCCTCGCCGGTCACGTAAAAGGCGTCGTCGCTCGCGAGCCATAGGCAAGCAGCGGCGGTGTCGGATGGCAGGCCGGGTCTACCCATTGGGTTCTTCGCGCTCATGTTCTCCAGATAGGCCTCAACATTGTCGAAGCCGAGCAGCTTGGAGAAATACTCGTTTTGCTGCGCGCCGAGGCCGGTGGTGACATGGTTCGGACACACTGCATTGACCGTGATGCCGTGGCCTCCGAGCTCAACTGCGCTGGCGCGGGTGAGGCCGACCATGCCATGCTTCGACGAGACGTAAGCTGGCAAATGCGGGAAACCGGTTTTCGCGGCCTGCGATGCGATGTTGATGATGCGGCCACCTTTGCCCGTCTCCACCATCGCGCGCGCTGCGGCCTGCGTGCAGTAAAACGCGCCGGAGAGATTGACCGAGAGGACTTGGTCCCATTCTTTCGCGGTATCGACTTCGAGCAGCGGTTTCATCAGGAATCCGATCCCAGCATTGTTCACAAACACATCGACATTGCCAAAATACTCGATCGTTTTGGCAACGAGCGCCTGGCATTGGTCGGCTTTGGAAACGTCACATGCGATGGTCGCTACCTTTGCGCCCGAAACAGATGAACGCGCACGAAGCTCCTCCGCAACCGCTTCGGCTTCGTCATCAATTGTCAGGTCAGAGACGACGCAGTTCGCGCCTTCATCGGCGAAAGCCTGAAGGATGCCTTGGCCAAGCCCCTTTTGCTTGCCGGAGCCAGTGACCACGATCGTTTTGCCAGAATACTTACCCATGGATCACAGATCCTCGGTCAGGATGAATTGCGGCGCATCGGCGTAAACTTGGAATGGCGCGGCTGCTTCCTGAAATTTCTCGTCCGAAATATCGGCGATGAATGCGTCCATATCCGTGATGTCGAGGACCTCGAAATATTGGTATGGCGAGGTCGCTTCTGGATCGCCGAAGAGGCCGGTTGCCTTGTGAACGGTGAAGCTTTTCACAGAGCCCAATGCGCTCGCCGTGGGCACATCCTTGGTCTTTGCCCATTCCTCGTATTCGGCAACGTCGGTGCCGGGTTTCAGGTTGAACGGAACAATAATACGCATGGGTTTTCTCCTAGGAGTTTGGTGCGCGGTAAGCGCCCATTTTGTGATCCAGTTGGCGCGCGAGTGCAAACAGGCCCGCTTCCGCGCCAGCAGGTCCGACAATCTGAACGCCGATTGGCAGGCCGTCTTCGGTCCAGCCCGCAGGGATGCTGATTGCGGGCAGACCAGCGATATTGGCAAGGCAGGTGAAATCCGCCTGAGCGGCGGGTTCGGCATCGCTATGAGCAAATGGCGGGTTGGGAACTGTGGGCAGGATCAGAAAGCCGTATTCGGAAATGATCATGCGAACAGCCTCGCGTGTTTCGGCGAGAATGATCTGATCTTCGTTCCAGTCTTCCGCCGACCGACGCGGGCCATAGGTCAGCAATTTGGCGAGGTTGTCGGACACAGAAACACCCGCCAAATCCTCTGCCATTTTCTTGGAAACACCGATAAAGCCAGCGAAGCGAATGCGGCTTTGTTTATGCGGGAGAGCGACGTCCGTTGGCGCGCTGTCCAGCGCTGTGACAGCCGCTTCAAATGCAGTCAGCACATCAGGATGCACATCGACATCATGTTCGATCAGGACCGCGCCCGAGCCCGCAATTGCGCCGTCCCCAAAATCGGTGATGACCTGCGAAACCCGCTCCAGCAGGTCAAGATCGCGCGCCAAGGGACCAATCGCATCAAGCGTCGCATCGGCGGCGATTAAGCCGTCCTGGCTGACCCGGTCCGTCGCCGGCTTGAAGCCAAACACACCGCAATGCGACGACGGGATACGTACAGAGCCCATAGTGTCGGTGCCAAGCGCAACATCGCAGAGCCCTGCGGCTACGGCGGCTCCGCTGCCGCCAGACGAACCACCCGGCGAAAAGCCATCGCGGTGTGGGTTTTGAGTCGCGCCGAAATGCGGATTGTCCGTCTTTGCGCCGAGCGCGCCCTCTTCCATATTGAGAATGCCGGTGATGGACGCTCCGGCTGCTCGTAAACGAGAAACCACTTCTGCGTCGGGGTCTGCGCGCCGACCTTCCCACGCGCCAATTCCGGCATGAAACGGCATACCTTTGACCGCGATATTGGCCTTTACGCCGACAGTTATTCCAGCCAGCGGACCGTCGCCTCCAGAGGCGCTTTCATCGCGGAAAAGAAAGGCGTTGTAGGGATCGATCATCGCGCGGTCACACGCCTCGCTCATCGATCAAACGCAGCGGCTTTTGCCGCTTGTCGATCTCAGTCACAGCGGCGGTTCCACCCGGCTGGCACAGCGCAATTTCGACTTCTACGCCGAGGCCCTGCTTCAGCGTCTCGGCTAGCGCCGCTTGATCCGTGCCGCCCTTGCTTTCCAAGGTCACCCGCATGGAATCGCGCTGGCTCGCATCGCGGGTCAGGTGGCAAACATATTCGCCGGTCAGGTCCGGACGGTTCTCAATGATCGCGCCAATCGCGTGCGGGAAAACGTTGATCCCGCGCAGTTTCACCATATTGTCGCTGCGCCCGCGGAAACCTGCGATCCGTTTAAAGGCAATCTCGCCGCGACCATCGAGCTCATGCGTGATGTCGTGCGTGTTGAAGCGGATGCAGGGCGCGACATCATCCTTATACAGGCAGGTGACAACCATATCGCCAGTCTCACCGTGGCTTACCGGCGCGCTATCATCCACGCCCAGCAGTTCAAGATATTGCGCGTCTTCCCAGACATACATGCCGTCACGATCAGGGCCCTCGCCCGCAATCGTTCCGGTGTCACCAACACCGTACCAATCATACGCCTTCGCACCGTGCCATGCGTCTTCTGTGGCTTGGCGATCTTCGGTGCCGAGGTGGCCGATGATCATCTTGATGTCGATCTTGTCGAACAGGCCGAGCTCTTCAGCTGTGCCCGCGAGCTTGCGAATATAGTCGACAAATCCGACCACGCAGGTGACGCCGAAATCGGCCATCAGTTGCACCTGATTGACGCTGCGCGTTTCGATCCCAGTGCCAGCTGAGAGGAACACCGAATTGGTGAACTTGGTCACACTTTCGCGGATGTAATGCCCGCCATTGATCATGCCGTGGCCGTAAACCGAATGCACCACATCATCACTGTGCAAGCCCATCCAGCGATACATCCGGCCCACCATCAAATTGCCCACTTCGCGGCCCTTTGGACCGAACATCAAAACTTGCGGCTTGCCAGTCGTGCCGCTGGTCGTGTGGAACACAACGGGCGGGCGCGTTGCCTGATCACCCATCCCGTGAAAATCGCCATATGGCGGGTGCTCAGCAATCGAGGCCATCAGATCCGTCTTGTCGTAGACCGGCAGCTTGGTGATATCCGCCAGCCCCTTGATGTCGCCCGGCTCAATTCCCTGTGCGCCCCACAGCCTCTGGTAAAATGGCACTTGCCAGCCTTTCACCATCAGCTTCTTAAACTGCGCATCCTGCAGTGCGAACAGCTCATCACGGCTCATGCTTTTATAGCGCGCAACGAACTCCTCACCGACGGGGTAGTCAGCCAGCATCTGCTTATGATCGAGCGCTTCAAAGTAGGTCGGGTAGGTCATAGGGAATCCGCAAAGTAGGAAAGAGGGTCGTCGAAGATACGTGGGTCGACATCGGCACCGGCGAGCTTGCGACACAGGTCGTATTTCGCCTTGGCCTGTTCGCCGCTCATCGGGTTGGCGATGCTGCCGAGGTTGTCGGAGATGGTTCGTTCCACGGTTTCGCCAGTGCTTGTCGTGAGGACAAGCCGCTGCGGGGCCATGGCATTACCATCGGGATTTCCATCGAGCTCAACCGAAACATTCGGAGCAAGCGTGACCAATTCTGGCGCATGCAAAGCATCGCTGTCGAACAGCGCAGGATCGATGATCCCATCGCGCAACATCAGCGGAGCAAGGATTGGCAAGCACAGCCTCGCATAGGCTGCGCTCATGTCTGGATTGTAGGGTCGGCCAACCAATCGCTTGATCAGAGGCGGCGCAAAAAGTTCGATCTTCGCAACATCGGAAAGCCGCATGCCTTCGCGGTACAATTGGTCGAGCGCGCCAAGCGCGCCGTGGCTCGCGCGCCCAGAGGGGAATGGCTTGATCGCCACTTCAGAAATACGCCAAACCTTGCCGAGATCGGCGGTGTAACGAGACAGATCGAGCGGCTCGATCAGTTTGGAATAGCCGAAAGGCCCATCCAAAACATCATGCGGACCATCCATCCCCGCTTCGACCAAGTGCACCGCAGTGATCGCGGCGCGCGCGGCGTTGGCGATCTGAAGCGGAAGCGCGATCGAAGCTTCGACATGCGCCTGCATCGTTCCGCTCGCGAATGAATAGGCAAGGCCCATCACATCGGCGTATTTCTCTGCCGGGATGTCGGTCAAACGCGCCGCTGCCAAAGCTGCGCCGATCACTCCGGCCGTGGCGGGCCGGAAAAAGGCCATCGGGCCGGTTGCGGAAAGGCCCAGCCCGCTCGCAATGTCCACTCCAACTGCAAGAGCCATTAGGACGATTTCCGGATCCATGCCGCCATTGTCGTCGGACTGCGCCATCACTGCGGCGGTGACGACCGAAAGGGCATGCACAACCGCGCCTTCGTGAACCGCATCCCATTCGAGGCAGTGAATCGCAAAGCCGTTAAAAAACGCAGCCGAGCCCGTCGGAACCAGAGCACCGTTGAGGAGCCGTGCTTCCAGATCAGTCCCAAACGCACCCAGCGAGCCTCTCAGCTTGCGGGCCTCCGCCGATTGCGCGCCCGCTGCACCGCCAGCCAACGTGTCGGCAAGCAAGCGCAAAGTGTCTGCGCGAACGTCATCGGGCAGCCTGTGCTGCGCCGCGGCGAATTCGAGGATGGCATCCTTCGCGCTCATGCCAGCCACTCCTCCAGCATTGTATTGACCGCGTCGCCATCATCGCCGTGGAGCGCGAGATCAACAGCCTTGTCGGCATACGTTTTAGAAAGCCCGCCCCACCCGGCCAGCGTGTGCATCTTGGCAATAATCTGACCCTCGGAAACAGGGCGTTCGGGATCGCCCAACGTATCCACCAATTCCAGCCCATTCACCCGCGCGCCGAAATGCGCTGGATAGCGGGCCGTGATTGCGAGGTCTTCCACCACAGACACCTGCGCGCGTAGTTCGGATAGCTCCGCAATGGCCGCTTCGGTAAAGTCTTCCGGCTTTGCATCGCGCCCAGCAACCACCACAGCAACTGCGTGCTGAAGTGAGAACTTCGCCTCAACCTCAGTCTTCGGATCAGGCCGGTCGCAGAACGTCAAAGCATCGCTAAAGGTCTCTACAAAGAAGGGTGCCTGTAATTTACCAGCAGCGCGCAATTCCATCGCTGCATCGATCGCGGGGTGCGCGTGGCGGCAGGCGGCAAAGGGCTTGAAACTGACCTCGTCGATCAGCCAGCCTTTGCCATTCGATGCGAGCTCTCCCGGAGCATCGGTCATGGCCGCGAACAAGCCTTGCGGGCCTTCCAGAATTCCATGCGGGCCAGTCGCGCCATGCTGCACTTGCAATGCTGCATCGCGCCCAGTGCGCACCGCGTGAAAGATGTGCCATTGCTTGGTCATCACATCATCATGGCGCATGTGCCACAGCCCGCCAGAAACCGACCCGGCATTGCCCAATGCATGCGCATATTGAACGGCCGAAAATCCGAGCAGCGAACCTGCAGCAGCAGCAGCGCCGAACACGCCCATCGTCGCGGTCGGATGCCAATGCGCGTAGTGCTTTGCATCAAAGGCCGCGCCAATCGCGACCATCGCTTCATAGCCGCGCACCGCCGCATCAAGCACAGCGTCCATATCGCCGCCACCCATGCTCAGCGCCGCTGGCCAGATCACTGGCCCGGGGTGCAGCAAAGCCGCGCGGTGGACGTCATCCATCTCCAGCACATTGCCGAGATAAGTCGCCTGCTCCCAACCACTTGCTGATATCTTGGCACCCACTTGGCCCGCCACTGCTTCGCGCGCGCCAGCGACGCAGGCGAGCCAGTCGAGAAGGTGGAGACGCGCACGCTGACGCTCGCTTTTCCCGACGGGCCGCGCTAAGCTCTGCCCCAGAATGCCAAGCAGTGGTTCGCTCATGAGCGCACCTGCTGCGGATTACCAAATCGATGGAGTAAGGATTGGCCAGCAAAGCCGGCAATAAGAAGAGCGAACGCACGCCGCGCTACCTGCAATTGGCGGGTGAATTGCGCGAGGCGATTGTCGCTGGTGAGTTTGCGGATGGCAAGCAATTCCCAACGGAAACCGCGCTTTGCCTGAGCGTTTTGACGTCAGCCGCTTTACCGTGCGCGAGGCTCTGCGCCGGCTTGAGGCGGAGGGTCTGATCCAACGAAAGCGCGGCTCTGGCACTACTGTTCAACCCGCCGCGGCGCGCGGCGGCGCTTTGCACCAACCGCTCTCTAACGTGGGCGAATTGCTGCAATATGCGCGCGACAGCGAGATCATTTATACAGCTGGAGAAAGCGGCCCCTTGCCGTTTGAAGTTGCCGAGCAGATTGCCGAAAGCACCAAGGGCGCCTGGACCTGCCATCGCGGCGTCCGACGCCATCCGGGTGACGCATTGCCCATCGCGGTGACCGACGTTTATTTTCACGAAATGCTGGGCGATGCGATCGGCGAACTCGACCTCGCAAAGGGCAGCTTGTTCAGCCAGGTTGAGCAATTGGCCGGCGTCCGGATTGGCAAAATCACCCAAGATATTCAGGCGGTCGCGGCAGACGCTGACACCGCCAAAGTTCTGGAAGTCGACGAAGGCGGTCCGGTGCTGCGCATTCTGCGCTGCTACTTCAATCCCGATGGCACAATCTTCGAAATTTCGGTCAGCCACCACCCCGGAGACCGCTTCGCCTACGCGATGCATATCGACGTCGAGGCTTAGGCTCTCCTTCATTGAGAGTGCTCGCCCAATTTGGGCACGCCGCCCGGCTGCCAATCTTCCCCGGCAAAGCGGATCGCAGGCGCAATGTGCCGTCCGCCATCCGATGCTTCGATCCATAGGCCGCGCTCGGCAATATGCGGCTCATCCAAAGCCTCGCGGAAATTGAGCACGGGCGAAAAGGCGACATCTTTGTCGGCGAACCAATCCACCCATTCATCGCGCGATTTGGTTTCGAAAGTGGAGCGCAGGAAAGCGATCAACTCGCCTTGTTCGCCAGCGGGTGCCTCGGCCAGCTGCAGCAAGTCTTCGCGGCCCAATGCGGTGAGCAGGTTCTTAGCAAACTTGAGTTCGCGACCGCCCAGCACAACATGCCGCGCGTCTTTCGTCTGATAGACTTGGTAAAAACCCGCACCGCCGAGCGACCTTTGCGCGGATGAGACCGGGCTCTCGCCGCCCGCAATAGCGCTGCCAGCGGTGTGCACGCACCACGGCAAAAGGCTGTCGAACATGGCGCAATCGATATACGCGCCCTCGCCGCTGTTTGTGCGCCCAATCAAGGCCATCAGCACAGCCGAAAGCGCTGTCAGTCCAGCCGCCAGATCAGCGCTCGGTGCGCCCGGCACTACCGGCATTCCATCAGGCCCATCATTGACCGACATAAACCCAGCCAGCGCCTGCACCGCCATATCATGCGCGGGATGGTGAGCGAGCGCGCCCTCCTGGCCAAAGGCGGAGACTGAGCAATAAACGATGTCGGGCTTGATCGCCTTTACCGCATCATAGTCGAAACCAAGGCGCTTCATCACGCCGGGCCGGAAACCTTCGACAAACACATCTGCGCCAGCGATCAGATCGCGCAGCGCGGCTTTGCCGTCATCACTCTTGAGGTCGAGCACGATGCTTTTCTTGCCGCGATTGAGATTGGCAAACCAAACGGAATGCTCGCCGTCGCCGTAGGTGTCGAATGGGGCTTGGTCGCGCGCGGGATCACCGGCCTTGGGCTCAACCTTGATCACTTCCGCGCCCTGGTCGGCCATCATCACCGTGAGCATCGGCCCTGGCAGAAACAATGAGAGGTCAATGACCTTGATACCGGAAAGCTTGCCCATGTCCCTCGCCCGCCTCCGCTAAATCAGACGATGCCGCTTTTGCGCAGCTCAGCGATATCACCCTCGCCATAGCCAAGATCGGCAAGGATCGCGTCGCTATCCGCGCTGAGCAATGGTGCGGCGCGATTAGGCGGGCGCTTTCCATCGAACTTTAGCGGGCTCGCAAGCACCTTGAGATCCGGATTGTCGGGATGCTCAACGCTGTCGCGAAGGCCGATCGTCTCCAGCCATGGATTGTCCAGCGCATCGCCCAGTTCATAGACCGGCGCAACCGGCACATAGCCAGCAAGCAAATCCTGCCAATGCGCCATCGGCTTGGCTGAGAATTCCGCGTCGAGAATTTCGGTCAGCGCTTCGCGATTGGCGAGCCGGTCCGCATTCGTTGCAAATCTCGGATCGTCGCTAAGATCAGCGCGGCCCATGCGTGTGGTCAGCACGTCCCAGAACTTGGGCAGCTGACACATCACAAACATCCAGCCATCGGCGGCCTTGAACATTTGGCTGGGCGTGGCGGATGGATGGGCGCTGCGCGGTGTGCGCTGCGTCTCATCGCGATTGTTCATATACCACAGCGCAGGATAGCTCGTTTGGTGCACGGCGGCGGACAGCAGATCAGTGTCGACATCGCGGCCCTTGCCCGAACGCTCTGCATCAACCAGCGCGCCGAGCAGGCCAATGCAGAAGATCGTGCCAGTCATAAAGTCCACCATAGACAGGCCCATACGCTGGGGCACTTGGCCCGGCTCACCAGTCATCTGGCAATAGCCTGCCTCGGCCTGCATCAGATAGTCATAGCCCGGCCATTTCGCGCGCTCATTGTCGCGCCCATAAGCCGATAGATGCGCGCAAACGAGCGCTGGGTTTACGTCTTTGAGCGCATCGTAAGTTAGACCCAAACGATCCGGCAGATCGCCGCGCATATTATTGGCAACAACATGACTGGTTGATGCGAGTTTGCGCAGAATTGCCTGACCTTCTTCGCTGCTCAAATCCAATGTGAGCGAGCGCTTGTTGAGGTTGAATGCGTTGAAATAGACGCTCTCATGATCGCGCAGAAAATGCGGGCCAACCGCGCGCGCCGTATCGCCGCCGCCGCGCCGCTTTCCATCCGGGCCGGTCTTAATCGGCGGCTCGATTTTGATGACCTCCGCCCCCATTTGGGCGAGAAACATAGTGCCATAAGGACCAGCGCCATATTGCTCGGCGCTGATGACACGGTAACCCTTAAGCGGAAGATGCATGGCTAAGCCCCTTACCTTAGATTTGGTTTTCTTTGAGGTGCTGCTTGGCGATAATGATGCGCTGCATTTCGTTGGTCCCCTCGCCGATGCACATCAACATGCTGTCGCGGTAATAACGCTCGATGTCATATTCCTTTGAATAGGAATAGCCACCAAAGACGCGCATCGCCTCTTGGCTGTTCTCAACGGCGGCTTCCGATGCGAAGTACTTCGCAATGCCCGCCTCTTTGTCGCAGCGTTCGCCAGAATCGTAAGCCTCGGATGCATCAAGCGTGAGCAACCGTGCAGCCCGCGCCCGCGTGACCATTTCGCCGAGCTTCAACTGGATCGCCTGGTGGTGCGCAATGGGCTTGCCCATCGTCTCGCGCTGCTGCGCATATTCGGTTGCGAGCCGCAGAGAACCTTCAGCAAGACCAACGCCGCGTGCGGCGACATTGATGCGGCCCAGTTCCAACCCGCCGGTCGCTTGGAAGAAGCCCTGCCCTTCGACGCCGCCGATCAGCTGATCAGCCGGAATGCGGTAATCCTCCATGATCAGCTCAGCGCTGTCGATCGCTTTGTATCCAAGCTTGTCGAACTTCTTGCCGGTGGTCAGGCCTTCACGCTTGTCCGCGATAAATAGGCTCATGCCCTTATAACGCGGATCAGCGTCTGGATCGGTTTTCACCAACATCGCAAAACACTGGCCATTCAAGGCGTTTGAAATCCAGGTTTTGGTGCCGTTGAGAATGTAATCGCCATTCTCGTCTTTTCTGGCGACGGTGCGGATCGCCTGGAGATCGGTGCCCGCATTGGGCTCGGTCAGCGCGAGCCCGCCGCGAATTTCACCAGTCGCAAACTTCGGCAGCCATTTGGCCTTCTGCTGCGGAGTGCCAAAGCGCTCAACAGCCGCCGCCATAATCAGGTGCGAGTTGAAGATACCTGTGATCGCCATCCAATAGCTGGAGATGCGCATCACAATCTTGGCATAGGTTGTCGCGGGCAGACCGAGGCCGCCATATTCCTGGCCAATGGTTGCGCCAAACAAGCCCATTTCTGCCATCTGATCCACCAGCTTCTCTGGCCAGATATCGCCGTGATCGTGATGCTGGATCACTGGGATCACTTCACGCTCCAGCCAGCGATCAATCGCGTCCATAAATGCACGCTCTTCATCGGGATCGATGGTGCGGATTTGGTCTTCGAGATTTGCAGCGGTAGCCATGGTCAATTCCTTTGGGAGATGGGGTTAGTCGTCGAGGCCGCCAAAGCCGCGCTTCCACACAAGCACCGTGCGCTTGTAATGGGCGATGACTTCGCCGTGCTGATTTTTCCCGACGGTTTTGAAGGTGACGATGCCCTGCTCGGGGCGGCTCTTACTTTCGCGTTTTTCGAGAACTTCGCTCTCGCAGTAGACTGTGTCGCCGACGAAAAGCGGCTTGGTCATGCGCACTTCGTCCCAGCCGAGATTGGCAATCGCTTTGCCGCTGGTGTCCGACACACTCATGCCGGTCATCAGCGCGATGGTGAACGGGCTCACCACCAAAGGCTTGCCAAATTCGGTGTCTTTCGAAAGCTCATAATCAAAATGCGCCGGGTGCGTGTTCATGGTGAGCAGCGTGAACCACACATTGTCCGCATCGGTGATCGTGCGACCGGGACGGTGTTCGTAGATGTGCCCCTCTTGAAAATCTTCAAAGTAGCGGCCCTGAACTTCGCGAAAGCGCCCAGGGGCAACTTCGATAACACCGTCACGCATTTGTTTGCTCCTCATGCCGCGCAATAACCGCGCGGTATTTCTTGATGAACGGCGCCTCGAGCATCCGTCCGTTGAACCGAATTGCGCGCCCGCCGCCTGCTTCATAGGCGGCCAGCGCTTCGCGCGCTTCGGCCACGTCAGCTTCGCTGGGCGCGAAGGCTGATTTGATCGCGGGCAATTGGCGCGGATGGATCGCAGCCTTGGCCGCAAAGCCGATTGACTGCGCACGGGCGCATTCCTCAGCCAGGCCAGCTTCGTCCTCCAGCTTGATATAAGGCACATCGATCGCGGGCTTGCGCGCCTCTGCGCAGGCGAGAATAACTTGCTGGCGAGCGGTTAGCAGCGGCTCCCAAGCAAGCTCGACACCGAGCTCACCAGAAAAATCCCCGCCACCAAACATCAGCGCGACAACCGCATCGTGCGAGACGATTTCGAGTGCATGACGTAGACCCCTAGGCGTCTCCACCAGAGGTACCAGCGCAGGACAGCGATCGCCAAGCACTCCGGCGATCACCTCGATCTCAGCCGCGCTTTCAACCATTGGCACCAGCAGCGTGTCCGGCAATGCATCGGTGTCAGTCAACACCGCAAGATCGCGGATACCGGCAGCGGTCGGCACGGGATTGATGCGAATGGCCCAGCCAGCTTTGTCTGCAGCAATCTGACCCAAGGCCGCCTCGCGCGCGCTCGTTTTGTCGTCCGCCGCGACCGCATCTTCTAGATCGATCACCGTCAAATCAGCGCCGCCAGCCTTCGCCTTTTCAAAGCGATCAGCCCGCGAACCGGGAACAAACAGTAGAGAAGCCGCAGAAAACAAAGAATCATCAACCCGTTTTGCTGACGCCAAAATTAGCGTCATTTTGTGACTTCACAATTTGTCCGGACAAATCTAAAGTCAAGCAAGAAATGTAAATTTGTCCGGACAAATTTGCCTGTCGGATAGTTTTGGGAGCCAGAATATGAAATTCGCCAATCTGCTTTTTGCCGTCACCAGCCTCGCCGGAGCCGCCGCACTGGCCGCTCAGCCAGCACAGGCTCGGATGCTCGATCCCAACGTTCCCGAAGATGCGGTTGAGATTTCCAAACGGATGCAATGCGGTGTGTCCGAGGACGAACCGGCAGTCTATCATTGGTCAGGCAATGTTTATGGCCGCTCCCCAGGACAACGCGACAAATTGCTGTTCAAAGGCGAAGGCATGAATATTCGCCGCTGCGTCGAGGTGCAAGACCCAGAACGCGGGACCGGTTGGCGCATCATCAGCCGCGAGGTTATGTTGATGCTCGATCCCACGACTGGCGAAGTCGTAGACACATGGGAGAACCCCTACACGGGCGAAACGGTCAACGTGATGCAAATCCACAACGACCCTGTAAACAGCCGCCCGACCTTTCCGCGCGGGACCGATGGTTCACCGTATAAGATCAGCACTCTGCGCGAAGCGGGGCCGTATGTCTTCATGCCGTTTGAAGTGCCATTGTTTTACACCAATCCGCTGGCTGGCGAATATCAGGACTTTGTCGGCGGCAAATACCACGCGATGGAGATTTTCGACTTCGCCGCGCTGAAGAGCGACCTTTACGACAGCTCAAAACCAACTGCCTATCCAATGATCAGCTGGGTCCGCATTTCCGGCTGGGCCCCGTGGATGGAAATGGGCGGACGCCCTGGTCAAATGGTGTTCAACGCGATGGGCCGCAAACTGCCTGGTGGGTTCGAAGAGCTGCCAGAGATCCTCAAGACAGAAATCCGCGAGAACTATCCGATTTACGAGCAGGCTCCGCCTAAGGATGACACGCGCAAGAACGAAACAACTTGGACAAAGTTCAAGCTGCTGACTGACAAGGCTCGCGCTGAAAGCGACGAAGCAAAACCTGCAGGAGGGCATTGAGCCTGCCGATGACGACACGGCGCGCATTTCTGGCGGGCAGCTCGGCGGCGATCATCGCCGGTGCTGCGCCCAGGATGGCATGGGGGCGCACTCAGGTTGATGTCGCCATCATCGGCGCTGGCCTAGCCGGCCTTAACGCCGCGAAAATCTGCGAGGACGCCGGGCTGTCTGTCGTCGTCTTGGAGGCCGCGGACCGCATTGGCGGCAGGCTCCACACACTGGATGACCTACCGGGCCGTCCAGAGGCGGGCGGCATCCAGGTTGGCGCGGGCTACACAAGGCTGCATTCCATCGCCGCGCGGCTCGGCGTCGCTCTATCCAGCGACGGCGGATCAGGCGCAGGCCGCACCCAAACGCCCGGCAATCTCTATTGGATCAATGGCGAGCGCTCGCTTGCCACCGACTGGGCGCAAAGTCCGGGCAATAAGCTCAGCCCCGAAGAACGCGAAAGCGAGCCCGCCGCCCTCCTGCGCCGCTATGCCCGCGCATTGCCGACATTGGCTCAGCCAAAAGACTGGCTGGAGGCATCACCGGAGCTCGACTTTTCAGTTGCCCGGGCGCTCCGCAATGCTGGCGCCAGCAATGAAGCACTGCGCCTGATCGCCGCCAATTTCAACGGCAACTCACTCTCCAGCATGTCGCAGCTTCATCTCGCGCGCAGTTTCTCGGTATTCCGCAGCCAGCCCGGACCCATCTCAACAATTACGAACGGTGCGCAGCGCCTGCCCGAGGCGATGGCAGCAGAACTTAACGGCGATGTGCGGCTTGGCGCTAGAGTTACCGGCATTGCCGAAGAACCTACCGGAGTAACCCTAGCGCTCGGCACGAGTGGAGAAACACTGAATGCGCGCGCCGCGATCTGCACCATTCCGTTCTCCGCCCTGCGCGCGCGCGGCGCAGCCATCGTCCAATCGCCTATGTCACCAGCGATGGCGCATACCATGGCGCAGCTGCCCTACACCCGCGCGAGCTTTGCCTATTTGTCGGCGAGCAAACCTTTCTGGCAAAGCGATCCCTTCCCCGACACTTTGTGGAGCGATGACCCGCTGATTGGGCGGGTGTTTATCCTATCGGATGGCAGCGGCGACAGCCCTCCCATGCTGAAACTCTGGACTACCGGCGCAGGCGCAGATCTGCTCGACCGCTTGCCACAAGACGTCGCCAAAGCTGAGATCATCAGTCGGATTGCCAAAATGCGTCCATCAAGCGCCGGTAAAGTCAAAGTCGAACGCCTGTTCAGCTGGCAGCGTGAGGCAGGCGCACGCGGTATTTATCATCATATCGGCACCGGAATGGCGGGCGCCCTCGCCTCCGCCTGCCAAGAACAAGGTGCCCGCCTTCACTTTGCGGGCGAGCATCTCGCGATCGAAAACACCGGCATGGAAGGCGCGTTGGAAAGCGGTGAACGCGCTGCAAGCCGTGTTCTGACACGCGGTTAGAAACAGCTCGCCTCCTGCCTTTGTGTGACGGGAGGTTGTCCGGACAACTTACTTGTGCAACACTGCTCTCCGGCCAGAAAAGGTTGGCCTGCTTTTTCCGAAAGGACATTTTTCCATGGACTTGCGCACCTACAAATCACTCATCTTCGCGAGCACTGTTTCGATCGCCGCATTGACGGCCTCCCCTGCACAGGTTTTGGCGCAAGAAGGCGCGACTGCAGAGACTAACGAAGCGGAAGACGATAACGTCATCGTTGTGACGGCCCAGCGCCGCGCAGAGGATTTGCAGGATGTCCCGGCAGCAGTGACCGCGCTCACAGGTGCGCAGCTTGAAAACCGGCAGATTACCGACGCCAATGACCTTCAGGCCCAAATCCCAGGTGTCGTTATCTCGACCGGGACCGGTACCGCCTCGTCCGCGCGGATCTTTTTCCGCGGCGTTGGCGAGGACGAATCGCGCGGCGCGGTTGATCCGGCCGTCGGCATTTACATCGACAATGTTTACCTCGGCCGTACCGTCGGCTCACTCGTCGATCTGCTCGACATCGAACAGGTCGAGGTTCTGCGCGGCCCGCAAGGCACGCTCTATGGTCGCAACACCAATGGCGGCGCGATCAAATTCACCTCGGTCCGCCCGCAGCTGGGCGAGAACTCATTCTCCGCCGATTTAGGCTATGGCAATTTTGACCGCATCTCAGCGCGCGGGACCGCCAACCTCAGCCTGGCAGATCTCGCTCGCAGTGCGGGTCACCGGCCTCTACAAAGAGCGCGATGGCTTCCACACGCTCAACCCCAATGGTGATTTCGCCGATCAGGCTGGCACAGAGGCAGGCGCGGAAAAGGTCTTTGCCTTCCGCGGCAGTATCTATGGCGAGCTCAACGAAAATTGGTCGATGCTCACCATTTTCGATTACACATCCGACAACAGCGATCCCACGCCAAGCTCGCTCGCTGCGAGCAGCACGAACCCGGCGATCACCACCGATGTTGATGGCGATATCTTCACCATCGAGCCCGCTGCTGGTGTCACCTGCTCGGCGGCCACTCCAGTCAATTTTCAGCCCATCGGCTGCGTCACCGATTTTGATAGCGAGGTGGAGGCCTTTGGCGCGTCGATCCAACTGACCGGTGAATATGATAATTTCACCGTCTCCTCGATCACAGCGCTGCGCTCATTGCAGGACGACCTTTCAAGCTTCATCAGCTTCCCATTTTTCCAGCAGACCGAGCAAGATCAATTCAGCCAGGAGCTGCTGCTCAGCTCCAATTTCGACGGGCCGTTCAACTTCACGACCGGCGCGTTCTACTACACCGAATCCGTCAATCTCGATTACCTGTTCGTCTTCCCATTCGAGAACGACGTTGAGACAGAAAGCTTCTCACTCTTCACTCAGGCGACCTTTGATGTGACCGACGCGCTGACCCTGACAGGCGGACTGCGCTGGACGACGGAAGACCGCGAATTTGAAGGCAATGCGGGCGGTCCGCTGGCTGGCTTTGGTTCAGGCATCACGGGCGAGGCCGACACGGACAATATCACCTGGACGGCCAAGGTCGACTACGAGTTGACCGACGACATTCTCTTCTACGCCTCTTACTCAACCGGCTTTAAATCACCGGGCTTCTCGCCTGATTGTTTCAGCCCGGTCGCCTGCTTCCTGCCGGTGAATGAAGAAGAGCTCGACAGTATTGAGGCCGGACTTCGCACCCAGTTCTGGGATGACCGGATCACTTTGAATGCGACCTACTTCTTCAACGACTATCAAGACCTGCAGATCAGCGGCACCTTGCCCACTGGCGGCTTCACCCGGATCAACGCGGGTGAGGCGCGCATTCAAGGCGTCGAGCTGGAAGGCCGGATTGAACCGATTGATGGGCTGGTCATTTACGGCAATGCCAGCTTCCTTGATGCGGAATATCGCACGCTCAATTTCGCTCAGGCGGGCCTGCTCACCGGCAGCACAACGACAACGCCGGGTTTAGCCTGTGGGCCAGTAATTCCCGCTGGCGGCACTGCTGCATTTGAAGAAGCGATCATCGATTGCGCGCTTGGTTTGGACCTCAAAAATGCGCCCGAGTTCAAAGGGCTGATCGGGTTCAATTACGATGTAGCGCTTGGCAATGGAGAGGTGTTCTTCGGCGGCGATGCGGCGTGGGAAGATGACACTTTCGGACTTGTCGCCAACGTCCCCGGCACCAAGCAAGAGCCCGGCCTGCGCCTAGATGCGCGGATCGGATATCGCACCGATCGCTGGCGCGTCACCCTTTGGGGAAAGAACCTGACCGACCGGGAATACTTCCGTGCGAACACATTTGCAGGTGGATCGCAGAACCAGGTGTTCGCCGCGCCGCCGCTGACGTTTGGGGTCGATGTGGGCTTCACCTTCGACTGAGATGAGGCACGCACTTCCTCTCTTTAGCCAGCCTCTTGTCGCCGGAGCTTTCGCACTTGGCCTGTTGCTTGTCCTTGCTCTCCTGCGCCCCGCTGCGGCGGCGGCGCAGAACGCAGGTGAGTTTGGTGTGGCGCCATGGAGCGAGGCGGTCATTAGCGTTGCGGACCTGAATGAAAGCGCCGCTTGGCTCGTCGAAGATGGCGGTTGGCGAGAGGTAAGTTCGGGAGAGATGGCCCGCAGTGAACTTGACTATTGGGGCCTCCCAAACGGCGTCTCTGGTGCGTTTCGCAAAGTGTGCGCGGCTGAGGCGGAGACGGGCTGCATTCGCTTCGTTCGGTTTGACGGCGCCAAGAACCAGAGGCCAATCCGCCTTGCCGCGCGGCCATGGGATACCGGCGGTATTTTCTCGATTATGCTGCGCAGCAATGATGCACAAAAAATGTTCGATGCGGCGATCGCGCGCGGCTGGTGGGCGGAGAGTGAACCCTATCATTTCAGCTTCGGCACCTCTGACCTCATCAATGTCGTGATCCGCGGCCCGCACGGAGTGAACTATGCGGTGTATGAGCGCGTCGCGCCGCCGTTTGAAGGCTTTCCCACCGGTCGCTTAAGCCAAGCCTTCAACTCCATGCGCATGGTCAAGGATCAGCCCGCGAGCCTGGCATGGCACCGCGAGACGCTGGGAATGGGTGTGCTGTTCGATGCGCCCTTCACCGATCCAGAGCCGCGCACAAACAACCTGTCCGTTCCCGCCAATCTCGCTACCACTTTGGTGCGCCGCGCCGCTGTCGTTCAGCCTGTGCTGCCCGGCGAAGATGGGAGGATCGAGCTGATGCAATTCGAAGGGTTCGAAGGACGCGACCTCTCGGCCCATGCTTTACCGCCCAATCTTGGGATTATTTCAGTCCGCTACCCTGTTGCGAAGTGGGAGGCCTATCGCGCCGCCATTTCCGGCAAAGGCGCGGATATCGCTTTTGAAGCTGAGGGCGTGGAAATAGAGGGCCTTGGCCAAACCGATATCTTCGCGGTCCGCGATCCGGACGGCAACCTCACGGAGTTTTACAGTGACCGCGATTGAACAAAATACGAGCGGCGATAAGGGCGAGTTTTCGCTCGGGTGGAAGGTGCTTCTCGCCGGAGTCCTCGGCGTGATGTGCGGAGCCTCTCCGCTGCCGTTTAACGTGATTGGTTTTACCGCAGAGCCGCTGTCGCAGGAATTCGGCTGGACGCAAACCCAAGTGTTGATCCCAATCACAATCTTCGGAGTGATTGCAAGCTTCCTAGCGCCAGTTTTTGGCTGGCTTGCCGACCGATACGGCGTGCGTCCTGTCGCACTTTGGTCCTTGTTCGCCTTCGGTCTCGCCTTTGCCGCGATCTCTTTGACGCCAACAGCGAATGAGCCATCAACACTCTACATCTATTACGGCTTTTGGGTCGTCGTCGGCTTTGTCGGCATCGGATCGACGCCCGTCACCTGGAGCCGTGCGGTCAATCTGTGGTTCTTCAAAAACCGCGGTTTAGCCCTGGGCATCTTGCTGATGGGAACCAGCCTCGCTGCCATGGTTGTGCCTCAGGTCGCCGTTTGGGCGATCGAGAATTACGGCTGGCGCTCGATGTTTGCGCTCGTCGCCTTGTTCCCAATGGCCGCGCTTGTGGTTGGCTATCTTCTGTTTCGCGAACCGCGACCTGAGGAGCGTCCCAAGGCGATTGAAAGCGCCTCTGGCAAGCTGACCGGAGTTACGCTCGGCGCAGCGCTAAAAGACTATCGGTTCTATCTGATCTGGCTATCGATTGCGCTGATCGCGGGGGCATTTGGCGGCGCGTTCATCAACATGCCCAAGATGCTGGGACTGCGCGGAATTGAACCAGAAGCTCAGGCGACCGTCATGGGCATTTTGGGGATTGGCATTTTTGCAGGCCGCCTAATCACTGGCGCGCTGCTCGACCGCTTCTGGCAAGGCATGGTCGCCTTCCCACTGCTGTGTCTGCCAGCCATATCTTCTTGGATCCTGCTACAGGTCGACGTCACATTCGTGCTCGCCGCAATGGCCGGTTTCCTGCTCGGATTTGCCGCTGGCGCAGAGAGCGATCTTATCGCCTATCTAACGGGCCGCTATTTCGGCATGGCAAATTACGGTAAGATCTACGGCATGCTGTATATGCCATTTGGATTGTTCTCGGCCGCTTCGCCTTTGATCTACGCTCAGGTCTTTGACCGCACGGGCAGCTTCAATCCTATCCTCGAGATTGCGATTTTCATGTTTGTCGCAGGCGGTGCTTTGCTGCTGTTCTTAGGCAAGTACCCTGAGAGCTTTCCCGAAACTGAAGAAGACACACCTGCCTCACCTCTTAACACCCCCGAACCGGAGACAGCCTGATGGCCACCCTTGCTGAAACCTCGCTAGCTGACAGCCTGAGTGCATCAGCCGCAGACGTGCTCACTGACGAAGCCAGTCTCGACTTCTACGCCCATGACATCTATTCACGCGGCGCAGATCTGGCCGCAGTGGTGCGTCCGAAGGACAAGCATCAACTCGCAGCGGCTGTGAAAGCGGCGACCGATGCCGGCCATGCCGTGGCCCCGCGCGGCGGCGGTATGAGCTACACGGGCGGCTACACTCAGGACGCGCCCGGCACCGTGTTGTTTGACCTCGCTCAGATGAACCGCGTGCTCGAAGTCGACGACGTCAACATGACCGTCACGGTCGAGGCAGGCTGCACTTGGGCGGACCTGCGCGAACGGCTCGCGCATCACAATCTGCGCACACCAATGTGGGGCACCCTCTCTGGTCTAAAGGCCAGCATTGGCGGCGGGATGAGCCAGAATTGCATCTTTTGGGGCACGGGCCGCTATGGGTCCGCTGTGCAAAGCTGCACCGCATTGGAAGTCGTCTTGGCCGATGGCACATTGCTCGCCACGGGCAAGAAGCACATGCGCCCCTATGGCCCGGACATGACGGGAATGTTCCTCGGCGATACCGGCGCGCTTGGCATCAAGGCGACCGTCACGCTCAAACTGATCCCAGAGGCCGATTGCCATGCCTATGCCAGCTTCGCGTTTGACGACGCGGATGCTTGGTTTGCCGCCGCGACCGAGATCGAGCGGCGCGGTATCGCCACCGAATGCTTTGGCTTTGATCCCTATCTCAACGCGCTGCGGATGAAGCGCGACAGCCTGACCAGCGATGCCAAGCAGCTGGTCGGTATGATGAAGAAACAGGGCGGCGTCATGAAGGCGCTGAAGGAAGGCGCGAAGGTCGTCGCAGCCGGACGCGATTTTCTTAAAGACGCGAACTTCTCACTCCACGTTTTGGCCGAAGGGCGCATCCAAGCCGCAGCCGATGCCGACGTTGAAATCGCGCGCCAATTGGCCGCGCATTATGGCGGGCGCGAAGTTGAAAATACGATCCCAAAGATCATCCGCGCCAACCCATTTGGCCCGCTCAATTCCATGCTCGGCCCCGATGGCGAGCGCTGGGCGCCGATCCACGGATTGGTCGAGCATGGCCGCTCGGCGGAATGCTTCGCCGCTATCAAAGCTCTGTTCGCGAAACATGCCGATGAAATGGAACAGCTCAGCATTCATTACGGCACGCTGGTCGCCACGGTTGGCGGCGCGGGCATGGTGATCGAGCCCTGCCTTTACTGGCCTGACGCCAGCAATCCGCTCATCAATGACACAATCGAAAAGGCGCATCTTAAGAAGCTGCCAAAGCTCAAGCCCAATGAGCCTGCATGGGAGCTCACACAAAAGCTCAAGCAAGGGATCGTCGATATCTTCTTTGAGTTTGGAGCGGCGCATTTCCAGATCGGGCGGACCTACCGCTACCGCGACAGTCTGGAGCCGCGCGCTGATGCCTTGCTCAGAGCCGCCAAGGCGGAACTTGATCCGCGCGGATTGATGAACCCCGGCTCGCTCGGCCTCTGATACGGATTGCATGACGCTTCAATGACAACACCTGCCAACACCCCTGCCCCATACGCCGCAGTTGCAATGCAATTGACGGCGCGCTCGCTCGAAACCTTGGACAATGATGCTGCGCGTGCCGCCATGCTGCAGCATATCAGCGAGATTGAAACGCAAATCCGCGCTTCATCGATCTTTATCGCGCAATATGGCGGGGCGCCGGTAAAATTGGCGGTGCTGCCCGAATATCTCTTCACCTCTTATCCGGGCCGAATTTCGATAGCCGATTTTGCGGCCAAGGCGTGTTGGGATGCGGACGGACCTGAGTACGAAGCGCTGGGCGGAGTTGCTCAGCGGCTCGGCATGTTCATCGCTGGTAATGCTTACGAGCGCGATGCGGCGTTCGAAGATTTCTATTTCCAAACCTGTTTTCTGATCGCGCCCAATGGCGATACTGTACTGCGTTATCGCCGCCTGTTGTCGATGTTTGCGCCCAGCCCGCATGATGTGTGGGACGCCTATCTCGATCGCTACGGTATTGATGCCGTGTTCCCGGTCGCCGACACAGAGATCGGCCGGATCGCAGCGATTGCGAGCGAGGAAATCCTCTATCCCGAAATCGCACGCGTGCTGGCGATGCGCGGTGCGGAGGTGTTTGCGCATTCTTCCTCGGAGATCGGATCGCCGCTGGCAACGCCCAAGGACATCGCCAAGCAAGCGCGCGCTTTTGAAAACATGGCCTATGTCGTCTCCGCCAATACGGCGGGTATTTCCGGCACGGGCCTGCCGCCTGCCAGTGCGGATGGGAACAGCCGCATGGTCGATTATCGCGGCAAGCTGATGGCGCAATCGGGCGACGGGGAAACTTTCACCGCATCGGGCACAATTGACCTTAGCTCGCTGCGCGCCGCCCGCCGGACCCCGGCAATGATCAACTCGCTCGCGCGCCAGCGCCCCGGCCTGTTCGCAGACGCCTATGCCGCGAGCGCAGAAGCTTTCCACCGCGGCAACGAAATGATGGACGCAGGCAGCCCCAGCGTGCCGGATCGCGATTACTTCAAGCGGGCCCAAGAAGACGTGATCGCGCGGCTAGATGCCGCCGGTCTGATTTAGCGCAGGAGCGGGTTTATGCAGCACCGCAATGTGCGCGGCAAAATCCGCTACTTATCAGCCAAGCCTGGCCAAGAGGGGCAAGAGCGCGGGCGCGAATGGTTCAACTTTTCGCACCACGCCGATGGCTCTGTCATCATGACCGCGCAGTGCGAAATCGAAGAACCCGACCCCACTGTGCTGCGCAACATAACCTGCCACATCGGGCCAGATCGCAAGCCGCAGAACCTGCTGGTGCACCTTACGCTCGGCGATGAGTTTCTCGGCTCTGGTTGGATGGCTTATGACGCAGCAGCAAACCAGATCACCTGCGAGAGTTATGGCCCATCAATCGGGCGCAATTCCGAAACGCGAGACGCTGGCGAATTTGATGCGTTCGGGACGCATCCGGTGGTCAGCGATGGGTTCACCACCCGGATGATGGATTTGAGCAAGGGGCCGCATCGCCGCCGCCTCAAATTCTTCCTCCCCTCCCACGATCACCGCGGCGCAACCCCGCCGCAAATCGCAAGCCTCGAGATGACGATGGAATATGTCGGCGAAGAGGAAAAGACCGTTGAGGTCGAGCACATTCCAATGTCGCCGCTATCGCTATGTTGACGAGAGCGATGAGGGCATGGGCGGCACGCGCCATCCGGATTTTGACATGTGGGTAACGGCGGATGAGGACTCTGTGCTCGTCTATGGCTCGATCGACGGGTATATGATGAACCGTTATGAGCTGGTGGAGCTGGAGCGTTGAGGAGTTAGCGTCCAAACTCTGCGACGCTCTCTCAACCCACCCGTTTTTCATCGCAGAGAGTCCGTTTCCACGGCTCGTTGTCTTTGAACCATTGCCAGGTCCGCGCGCGGGTCTGAGCTCCGGGAAACAGGCCAATCATCTCAACATAGCACGCGCCCGGCACGTCCAATCGGTCGAGCCGCAGCATGATCGTGTGCTCGTGCGTTTGCCAGCCATATCCAGAGAAACGATCAGTGTCCCAAACCAGCCGGTCACCATCGAGCCGCCCGCCAAATTCAAACGTGGCCTCGCTCCCATCCGCCCAGCTGATCCGATTGTGCTGGATGTAGTGCCACTCACCTGCATCGGGAAACTCGCAAAGCGTTTTGACGCGCCGCTCATCGAGCAATTTGCCGTCCAAATCAAAGTCGCGGTACCACCCATCCCAACGCCCCTCGTGCAGCAGCATGGCCGGCATTGCCGCCCCCAGCTGCGCGCGATTGCTCACCCGGATTGCCCTTCACGGTAGGCATCAATCGGCAGCGCATCGCCCGTTTGGATGATCATTGCCCGGCGGCGCAGAAAGCGCAGCAGGCCTTCATCACCCATGCGGCTTGGCCCCAATCCAGAGGCTTTGCGCGAATGGTTAGTCGCATCGGAGACCATGCTGGTGAGCGCGCCATCTTGCAACGAAATCGCTCCGGCATCGAGCCGCGCGCCGATCTCGCTCGCTTCCTCCAAAGAGCCCGCGAGCACCGCCGCTGAGAGGCCATAGGTTGTGTCATTAGCCAGCGCGATCGCGGCCTCCAGATCATCAAAGATCGTCACTGGCAGCACGGGGCCAAAGGTCTCTTCACGCATCACCGCCATATCTGGCGTGACATCGGCGAGCACCGTGGGGCGTAAGTAATTCCCGCCGCCCAACTCTTCGACTTTGCCTCCAGCCAGGACACGCGCGCCGCTGGCCACGGCGCCATCGATTTGCTCCTGAACTTTCCCCGCCTGATCGGGAAAAATGAAGGGGCCGATATGCCCCTGCTTGGGATCGGGAAAGGTGATCTCGACCGCTTTCGCAGCCTCCGCGAGCGCGGCCAAAAACGGCTCGGCAATCTCGCGCGCTACAAAGATGCGCTCAATCGATTGGCAAGCCTGGCCAGTCGCTACAATTGAGCTGCGCAGGGCGATGCGCGCGGCCCATTGCGGGTCGGCATTGGCGGTGATGATCATTGGATCCTTGCCGCCCAGCTCCAGATTGGCAGGGATCAATTGACGCGCGGCAGCTTCCGCCACCTTCTTGCCTGTCTCGGTGGAGCCGGTGAAACAGATGTAGTCAGCCTCCTCGATCAAGGCCTGCCCCACGTCAGCACCGCCCATCACATAGGCAAGCGGCAGTTCTGGAACCTGCGCCAGAACCTCCAGCATCGGCTTTACAAACCGAGGCGTAACCTCAGATGGTTTCACCAGCGCAGCGCAGCCCGCCATCATAGCTGGCATAGCATCGATATGCGTCAGGATCACCGGGAAATTCCACGGCGCAATCGCCCCGAACAGCGGATAAGCTGTGTAGTCTGCACGAATTTCAAAACCCGGCGAGGCGGAAGGCTTTGCGTCCCGGTCCAACCCGGCGATCAATGCGGGCCCGCGCTCTGCCCAGCGGCGCAAGGACCGCGACAGGCCGTCCACTTCGATCCAGGCCACGGCGTGGCGTCCGGTGTCGATCGCAAGCGCCTCGGCAAGCTGCGGCGCAGCAGCTTCAACCGCATCAGCAAAACGCAGCAAGACCTTCGCGCGGCCCTCAGGGCCCAGCGCTTCCCACGCGGGTTGCGCTGCTCTTAGGCGCGCCGCCTCTGCAGCGATCTCAGCCCGCGAGCTAACAGCGAATTCGTAATCCGCTTCGCCCGTGCGGGGGTTGCGCGCGCTCATCATTGTCATTGCTGTTCTTCCCATGCGGAGACGATCTCGGCGCCCGGCGCGATCCACGCCTCCGCGCGGCCGCTTAGGTCTGTGAGCAATTGTTCCAAGGCACTGATCCGGAATGGCTGGCCGATAATGTATGGCGTGATGTGTATCGGTAGCATTCGTCCACCGCCTTTGGTGTAAGCTGTGCCGCGCGCTTCTCCGGCGAGCCAATCGAACGCATCGCGCATCATCTGTGCCCAGCCCTCTGCCGAGTGCTGCTGAGTGGCGATGATCATCCGGTCGGACAGCTCTGTGTTGAGCGGCAGGTTCACCAGCCCATTTTTGAAGCGATACGGCAGCTCATCATTCACCCAGTCGCAGGTGTATTTGAGCCCGTGCTCGGTAAGGATATCGGCGGTGCGCCAGCTTTGAGAGCGGGCAATCGAGAGCCAGCCTTTGGGCTTCACACCGCTTGCTGCCTCCAACCGCGTAAGGCTGTCTGCGATCAGCGCGCGCTCATCGGCTTCGGCCAGATCGCTGGTGATCGTGCCATTCATATCGGTGGAATGCGCGATGATCTCATGACCATCGGCCAGCACCGCTTTGATCAACTCGGCATAGCGTTCTGCGACCGCAGCATTGACCGCAAAGCTCGCCTTGACCCCGGCAGCCTTGAACGCCTCCAGCATGCGGAACACGCCAACTCGGTTGCCGTAGTCTCGCACAGTGTAGTGGCGATAGTCGGGATAAGGTGTGACCATATGGCCGGGCGCGCGGAAGGGTTTGTCCTCCGGCGTAATCGGAAACCACTCGAGGCTGATACACAGCCACACCGCGACCGATTTGCCATCCGGCCAAGCGACCGGCGCGCGGTCATGCATGTTCGACCAGTCGTAGTAATCGTGGTCATACCCCTCGGCGCGGCGGGGATAGGTGGTGTAGTCGGCTGGAAGCGTCATGGGACAAGCCTCCCTGATCCGTTCATGCTGAGCTTGTCGAAGCATTGCACTTCGCTCCCCCCGGCACCGCAGAAAGCAAGACAGCCCTTCGACAGGCTCAGGGCGAACGGTGATTGAATGGAATGGCTCATTGCGCGGCCCTCCAATGGTCCACGATCTCGCCAGCGCGCGCTTTCCAACAGCGGCTGTCCGCGGCGATATGCGCCAAGGCCTCTTCAAACGGGCCAATCCGGTGCGGCTGCCCAATCAGATAGGCGTGCAGCGGAACGCACATCACTGTGCCAGACCCGGTGCGCTCGCCTTCTTCAGCGAGCCGCTCATATTGCTGGATCAGACAATCGGCATATTCGCGGCCTGACATGCCGTAGACGTTGAAGCCGTAATGGTCGTTGACCTCAAGGCTATAGGGAATGGAGGCAAGCGTGCCCTTGGCAACCTTCACCTCTTGCACCTGATCATCGTGATAGAGATCGCAGGTGTAATGGAAATCATATTCCGCCAGCAGATCAAGCGTGCGCGGCGTGTGCGTCAAAGCGGGCGCGAGCCAGCCGCGAATGCGCTGTCCGGTGGCGCGCTCGACCGTCTCAATCGAGTCCTCGATGATCGCGCGTTCCTGAGCCTCTGACATGCCGTAGGAATAGCGGGTGTTGTAAATCCCGTGGCTGAAAAACTCCCAGCCGCGCTCCACCCCATCGGCGACAACTTCGGGATGGTGATCGCACAAAGCCACCGACAGGCTTACCGATCCGGGAAATCCGTGGCGGCTCATCACATCGGCCATGCGCCAATGGCTGACCCGGTTGGAATGATCACGGTAAGAATAGCCGACGACATCGGGATGCGCCTTGGGCCAGCTTTTGCGGTGCGAGTTCGCTGGTGGATCGATCTCGTAATATTCGAGGTTGGGCGCGACCCAGACCGCGCAGGTCTTGCCCTCTGGCCAAGCGATCTTTGGCCGCGCGTTATAAGGGTGATAATCGTACAGCCCCGGATCAGTAGCGCCCTCTTGCATCAACGCGCCTCCAACCAATCGATCACCGCCTGCACTGGCTCTACATCAGCATATTTCAACTGAAGGTCGGTCAGGTTCGCAAAGTGATAGCTTTCATGCTTGTCCGCGCAGGTCTCTACCGGGACGATCGTGCGGTATCCGTAAGACAGCGAATCCACCGCCGTAGCCCGGACACAGCCACTGGTCGATCCGCCGGTCACCACCACCGTGTCGACCTTGTGAAAGGTTAGATAGCTCGCCAGCGGGCTTTCGAAAAAGCTCGACGGCATCCGCTTGGTGTATTGCAGGTCGTCTTCGTGCACATCGCAGCGCGGGTCATAGGCATGTCGCTCGCTGTCATACTTGATGTTCTGCAGACTGTCCTCAGTATCAGTCCGCGTTCCCCAGACAGCCGGCATCCGCCGCATCGCCTTTATACGCCACTCGGCTCCAAATAACTGGCATTCCTTTGGCGCGGGCCAGGCGGCTGATCTGGTTGATGTAATCGATTTGTTTCGGGTCAGTCTCGTATGCGGTCTTGAACATGTCGGTGCGCGTATAGGCCTGCTGCACATCGACATTCACAATCGCCAGTTTCTGTCCAAAGCCGAATTTTTTGCGGGCCGGGTTGGCCATCACGCCTTCAAAGATCGCGCGCGCAGTCTGGCCATCCTCGATCATTTTCGTACCGATCAATTCGCTCATCAGGCTCCCTTTCGATTCCTCTTTGACAGCAGCTAATAAACAGGCGTAGAGGCTTGTCGAGTAGAATTTGTCCGGACAACTTTGCAAAGGCCCCTTTTGAGCGCTCCGATCACACGGCATATGCTGACCGTTCCAGCAAAAAACGGAGTGCCTGCGCGTAAGGTTCACTACCGCCGCTGCGGCGCGGGTCCGATGCTGTTGATGGTGCATCAAAGCCCCCGCTCAAGCGCCGAATACATCGATCTGATGCGCGTATGGGGTGAGCATTTCACTTGTGTGGTGCCCGACACGCCGGGATTTGGGCAGAGTGATCCCTTGCCTCAGACCGAGGGCCGCGATCCGGACATTGATGACTTCGCGGATGCGCTGTGCGAATTTCTGGACGCGCTTGGGGTTGAGCGCTGCCCCGCTTACGGTTTCCATTCCGGCGGGATCATCCTCGTTGCCGCGACCAAGCGTCATCGCGTGCGCTTCGATTGTCTTGCCATTGGCGGCTATGCCGTCTGGAACGCAGAGGAGATGGCAGTCTTCAGCGAGAGGTATCTGCCGCCCTTCCAGCCGAGCCATTACGGCGAGCACCTGACCTGGCTATGGAACAGGATTATCGAGCAAAGCTGGGTCTTCCCATGGTTCGACACCCGCGAGGAAGCGCGCATGTCCGTGGCCCATGCCGATGTTGCCCGCATCAATCAGGCGGTGTCGGAAATGCTCGATGCAGGCGATGCCTACCGCGCAGGTTATGGCGCGGTGATACGCGCACCGCGCGACATACCAGCCCTTGATGCCGATGTGCCGCCGTGCCTGATCACCGCCAGTGACGGTGATCCGCTTCAGCCGCATATTGACCGTCTGGGCGCGATGCCGACGGCTTGGAAAGCAGCCAAGGTCCGCACCCCCGCCGATCATTTGTCGCAGAGCCTCGCGTTTTTGTTAGAGCACGCCAGTGGGGAACCATGCCCCGCCCTCGCCGAGGATGAAAACGAAGGCTGGGTGCCGGTCGATGACGGGCTGGTCCATTGGCGCGGCGAAATCGGCGGCAGGCTGATGCTGCACGGACCAGCGGGCGAAATGGCAGAGCCAGCGCAGGGCGAACTCGCCATCGATGTGCCCGGCCATGGACAATCCTCTGATTTTGCTGACATGCGCGGCGCAATCGAAGCCGCTGCGAAATCGCTGGCCGCGACCGAAATCCAGTGGCCAGACGCGCCGCAAGGCGACCCGGATCAGCTCTATCCAGATATGACGCCAGACCGGTTTGGCCTGCATCTTCAGCGCGCCTGGGGCATCGCCCGCGCAGAGCAGTTCTTTAACCCGTGGTACGAAGCGGGCGCCGCAAGCGCCACCACGCTCGACCCCGCAGGATTGGAGCCACAAGCGCTCCATGCCCGCGCCCTTGCCCGAATTCGCGCCGACGACGCTGCACGCCGCTGGCACCAAACACTGACCGACAACAATGGAGCTCCACAATGACGACTTACGCTGAGTTTTCCGAAAACATGCAGTTGCTGGCCCGCCACGAAGGCGTGTGGGACGGCACCTACACATATTTCAACGCGAAAGACGAGCTGATTGATCAGCACGCCAGCCGCCTGCTGTGCCGGATGACGGGCGAAGACGACATCCCCTATCACCAGACCAATCATTACACATGGGCTGATGGCAAAACCGAGGTGCGCGATTTCCCTGCGACCTACCGCGATGGCCGGATCTGGTGGGACAATGAGCTGATCCAAGGCTGGGCCGCCCCCGTTCCGCTCGACGAATATAACCGCACCATGATGCTTTATTGGCAGCGCACTGGTGATCCATCGCTCTACCTCTACGAGCAAATCCAAATCTCCGATGACGGTCAGAACCGCTGCCGCACATGGCACTGGATCCGCAACGGAATGCTGGAAACACGCACGGCAATCCAAGAGCACTTTGTGACGAAGGATTGGCGCGCCATTGATGCAGAGATGAAGGCCGCCGGATAAGTCTGGCAAGACAAGGCCGGATAGAAAGCCACCATGGGACACACGCTGTTTGAAAAGATCTGGGAGACGCATGCGGCTGCGCAAACCGCTGGCGGCTCGACTCTGATCGCGATTGACCGCGTGTTCCTGCACGAGCGCACCGGCGCAGCCGCGCTCAAGCGGATGGCGGAAATGGGCCGCGCTGTGCTTGACCCGGGCCGCGTCTTTGCGGTGATGGATCATATCGTCGACACCCGCCCCGGACGCGGAGACAGCACGTTGATGCGAGGCGGCGAAGGCTTCATCACAGAGACCCGCGCCGCCTGCAAAGCGGCCGGGATCACTCTGTTTGATGTCAACGATCGCGACCAAGGGATCGTCCATGTGATCTCGCCGGAACAGGGCATTGTCTTGCCCGGCGTCACACTGGTCGCGCCGGACAGCCACACCTGCACGCAGGGTGCGTTCGGAGCGCTTGCATGGGGCATTGGATCATCTGAGGCAGAGCACGCCATGGTGACCGGCACATTGCGGCTGGAACAGCCCAAGACGATGCGCGTGACCTTTGATGGGACGCTGCAATCGGGCGTCACGGCAAAGGACATGATCCTGACGCTGATCGCCGCTCATGGCGCCGGCGGCGGCGCTGGCCATGTCGTGGAGTTTGCCGGCGAGGCCGTGCGCGCAATGGACATGGAAGCGCGCATGACCCTGTGCAACATGGCGACCGAGTTCAGCGCCATGACGGGCCTGATCGCGCCCGATGCCAAGACCTATGAATATCTCGCCGGGCGTACCTATGCCCCCGCGCATTTCGACGATCCTTATTGGTCCAGACTGAAGAGCGACGACGATGCGGCATTCGATCAAGAGATTGTGATTGATGCGAGCGCTATCTCGCCAATGGTCAGCTGGGGCACCAGCCCCGAACACACGATCCCGGTCGATGGCACCGTTCCGAACGGCCCGGCCCGTGCGCATGAATACACTGGCCTTGATGCAGGAGCGCCGCTGGCCGGAACGCCCATCGATGTTGCCTTCATTGGCAGCTGCACCAACAGCCGGATTTCCGATCTGCGCCGCGCCGCGCGCCTGCTCGATGGACGCACAATCGCTCCCTCGATTAAGAAGGCGATGGTTGTGCCCGGCTCACTCTCAGTAAAGCGCCAAGCTGAGGCCGAAGGGCTCGACAAGGTCTTCATTTCCGCAGGCTTTGAATGGCGCATGAGCGGATGCAGCCTGTGCTTTTACGCTGGCGGCGAAGGCTTTCCCGAAGGAAGCCGCACCATCAGCAGCACCAATCGCAATTTCGAAGGGCGCCAAGGTCCCGGGATCAAGACCCACATCGCCTCGCCAGAAACCGTCGCCGCCAGCGCCCTTGCCGGAGCGATCGCCGATCCGCGCGACTATATGCGCCAAGAGGAGGCGACCGCATGAGCGCCTTTCCTCAGCGCCTCGCCGGTATTGCCGCCCCGCTGGATGCGGGAGCACTACGGGACAATGTCGACACCGATGCGATCATCCCCAGCCGCGAAATGCGCAGCACGGGGCGCACCGGGCTTGCCGATGGATTGTTTGCGCCGTGGCGATATTCCGACGCCGATGCGCGCACAGAAAACCCGGATTTCGTGCTCAACCAGCCCAAGTTTCGCGGTGCGTCCATCCTGCTCAGCGGCGCAAACTTCGGCTGCGGGTCCAGCCGCGAACATGCCGTTTGGGCGCTCGCCGAATACGGTATCAAGGTGGTGATAGCAGAGAGCTTCGCGCCAATCTTTTACGGCAATTGCATCCGCAATTTCATCCTGCCGATCACCTTAGACCGCAGCGCGCTGGAGGCCTTAAGCGGACGCGAGGTCACCGTCGATCTCGCTGCGCAAAGCGTTACCTGCGGCGATGCCACATATTCCTTCGACATCGATCCCGAGGCCAAGCAAATGCTGGCCGAAGGGCTCGATGCGATCGATCTGACCTTGACCCAAGCGCAAGCGATCACGAACTGGACGGCCAGCGATAAAGCCGCGCGGCCGTGGGTCTATCTGGAGCATTCAACATGACAGACATCCTCATTTCCGAAGTGGGACCGCGCGACGGCCTGCAATCGATTGACCGGGTCATGCCGCTGGAGGCGAAGAAGCGCTGGATCGCTGCCGAGGCCGCCGCTGGGGTTAAGGAGATCGAAGTGGGCAGCTTCGTGCCCGCCAAACTGCTCCCGCAGATGGCCGACACTCCGGAACTGGTTGCCTTTGCGAAAGGCATCGACGGCCTCAACGTTGTCGCGCTCGTGCCCAATGCCAAAGGCGCTGGCTTCGCTGCTGAAGCGGGCGTGGATGGGATGAGCATTCCGTTCTCGATGAGCGAGACGCATTCCATCAAGAACGTGCGCAAAGATCACCCGGCCATGCTGGAAGAAATCCGCTCATCAGCCGAGATCGCCCGCGAACACGGCATCCATTTTGCCGTCGGCCTTTCCACTGCCTTCGGCTGCACAATGGAGGGTGCCGTGAGCGAAGATCAGGTCGTGCGCCTAGCAGAACAAGCTGCCGAAGCCGGCGCAATGGAGTTCAGCCTGTCAGACACCACCGGCTATGCCGACCCCGCACAAGTCCGCCGCCTTACCCGCAAGGTGAAGGCAGCGGTCGGCGATGACATGCTCACCACCCTGCACCTTCACAACACGCGCGGCCTGGGCCTCGCCAATGTTGTTGCAGGTCTAGAAGAAGGCATCACCACATTTGATTCCTCACTGGGCGGTCTTGGCGGCTGCCCATTCGCACCCGGCGCATCGGGCAATCTGGTTACCGAAGATCTGGTACTGATGCTCAATTCCATGGGGCTTAAAACCGGGATCGATCTGGAAGCCCTGCTGAAAGTGCGCGCAATCGTCGAAGAAGCACTGCCGGGCGAGCCGCTTTATGGCTTCACGCCCGATGCCGGGCCAATGCTGGATTACAAAGAAAGGGCCGCCGCATGAGCGATTCTCCGCAGCCTCTGGCCGGGATCACCGTCGTCGAGTTTACCCACATGGTGATGGGGCCAACGGTCGGCCATATCCTCGCCGGTCTGGGCGCAGAGATAGTCCGAGTGGAGCCGATTGGCGGCGACCGCACGCGCCGCTTGATGGGCTCAGGCTCTGGCTATTTCCCGATGTACAATCGCGGCAAGCAATCAATCTGCCTCGACCTTAAAAGCGAAGACGGCATCGCCGTTGCCAAAGACCTGATCGCAAAAGCCGATGTGCTGGTTGAGAATTTCCGGCCCGGCGCTCTCGACCGGCTTGGCCTCAGCTATGAGGAGTGCTCTGCAGGCAATCCCGGCCTGATTTACTGTAGCGAAAAGGGCTTCCTTCCCGGCCCTTATGAAAACCGCACCGCACTCGATGAAGTCGCGCAAATGATGGGCGGGCTCGCATACATGACCGGCCAACCGGGCAAGCCGACCCGCGCAGGCGCCAGCGTGATCGATGTCACCGGCGGCATGTTCGGCGTGATCGGCATTCTTGCCGCGCTTGAACAGCGCCACCGCACTGGTAAGGGGCAAAAAGTTACCGCCAGCCTGTTTGAAACGACGATCTATCTCGTCGGTCAGCACATGGCGCAATACGCCGTTACCGGCACGCCCGCCGCGCCAATGCCCGCGCGCGTGTCAGCCTGGGCGATCTATGACGTGTTTGAGACCAAGGACGAGCCGGTTTTCATCGGCGTGGTCACCGACGCCTTGTGGGAGAAATTCTGCAAGCTGTTCGGCCTCGATGACCTGTGGGCCGACGAGGCCCTGCGCGAAAATAATGCCCGCGTTCAGGCCCGCGATCAGATCCTGCCGCAAATCCGCACTCTGATCGGGGGAATGACCGCCGCTGAGGTCATCGGTAAGCTCGATGGCAGCGGGCTACCCTTCGCGCCGATTGGTAAGCCTGAGGACATGTTTGACGATCCGCACCTCAACCAAGGCGGGCTTGAAGACGTAACCCTCGACAATGGCACCGAGGTGCGCCTGCCCACCATTCCGCTGGAAATGGACGGCAAGCGGATCGGTGCTCCGCAGCGGCTGCCAACGCCGGGCAAGGATGCACGCGCTGTGCTGGAAGGCCTCGGCTATGACGCAGGCAAGATGGACGCGCTCATCGAAACAGGCGCAGTGGGGGAAAGCAAATGAGAATATTTGGAATTGCCCTAGCAACCGCGGCAGTCGCTGGCTGCAGCGGCGCTGGTCCCGCGAGCGAGGAAGCTGCGAACGAGGGCTCACCCCAGGCGGCAAACCGCGCGATGGAAGGCGTCGATGTAAGTGAACGCTTGCCCACAGATATCCGCCGCGCGTCCATCGTCGTGCGCGATATGGAGCGCAGCCTCGAATTTTACCAAGGCGCGCTGGGCCTAGAGATCAATTACGACACGGTTGTGGAATTGTCGGGCGTGAACCTGCCGGTAGGCGAGCCGGGCAACAAAGCCCGCCTGGTGCTGCTCAATGGCAACGACCCATACATTGGTTGGGTTGGCCTACTCGACCCCTTTGAGCCTGAACTAGAAGGAGTGGACGATCCCTATCCAACACGGCTTGCACCCGGGACCGCGTTCTTAGTGGTCAACACCGATGATGCCGAAAAGGCATGCGAAGCAGCGACCAAGATCGAAGGTGTGACGATGACGGGGCCAATCCGTTTGCAAGTCTATCCTGGGCGCGATGGTCGGCCAGACATCAATGTGCGAGGATGCAATGTCTTCGACCCCAACGGCGTAGCGGTCGAAATCAATCAGCTGCTGAACTGAGTTTCCGCTAGCCGGATCGCGGCTCATTCTAGAAACCAATAGCAAAAGGCGGGACTTAACAGCCCCGCCCTTCACTTCTCGATTTGCTTCTATTGTTAAGACTTAGAACCCGAAGGCGACACCTGCTTGAGCGACCACCGCGCCATCGCCTGTGTTGCCAGCAACCCCGGCTCCGATTGCAAAGCTCTCGTTCACGCGGCCGGTAAAGCTTGCGGCAAAGCCTTGCTGACCGCGGTACGTCGCGATGTTGCCTGCGATGGTGAAGGCCTTGTCCGGCATGGCAATGGCGCTGCCAAGCGCGGCGGCGGCTGCGATCCCGCCGCTGGTGCTGTCGCTCAGCTCCTCAAGACGGAAATCAAGGTCCCGCACCCGCCCGCTGAGCGCATCGAATTGCGCAGTGGAGACTTGGGCGACTGCGTTAAGCGCAACGCGAACATTGTCGACCGAGGCTGCTGTCGCAACGCTCTGACGGCCCAAAGTGCCGTTGGCGTCCACTGTAACCGCATCAACCGGGCCCACCTGTGCATCTGTGGATGCAGCGATATCGCCGATCCGTACCGAACTGCCTACCCCGCCCAGCGTCACTTGGTTTCCTGCTGTGGTCGTCGCATCGCGGCCAATCGCTGTCGAGCTGGCAAAGCCTGCACTCGCCCCGCGGCCCACTGCTGTGGAATTCACCCCCGTTGCATCTGCCGCAAAGCCAATCGCTGTTGTCCGCCCGCCGCTTGCATTCGCAGTCGCGCCAATGGCTGTAGCATCAAGCCCCGCTGCGGCTGCCTCTGCGCCGATCGCCGCTGAAGCTTCTCCCGAAGCATTAGCAAGCCGCCCAACCGCGATAGAGATTGTTCCGCTCGCTTCTGCAGCCCTGCCAAGAGCCATCGCCGATGCGCCGCTCGCGGTCGCAGCATTACCAAAGGCAACCGCATTGTTAGCCGTGGCAGCGGAGTTGCGACCAAAGGCCGCCGAGAAGGTCCGCGTGCTTTGTGCATTCACACCAAAAGCGCTGGAGCCAAACCCGCTGGCCACCGCATCCGATCCCAACGCCGCAGCAAAAGAGGCCGTTGCCTGAGCGCCAAGCTCATCTTCATCCGCACCGTCACCGCCAATCGCAATCGAGGACGTGCCGGCCGAACTGGTATCCACACCCAGAGCAATACTCCTATCGCCAGTCGCGCTCGCTCTGGCGGCACCGGCAAAACTGCCCTCTGCATTCGCAACCGCATCCGCGCCCACAGCAGTTGACTGACCTACACCACTGGAACTTCCCGATCCAAGGCTCACCGTATTCGGTCCAGAGGAAGATGAGCCCGTCCCGAGAGCAGTTGAATTACTTCCCAATGTGGTCGCGTTCTGACCTATCGCGATACTGCCGTCACCGAACTGAGATCGTGCGAGGCTACCAATTGCAATGCTGCCTTGTCCATCCGCTCGGGTTTCATTCGCATTCCCGCTAGCATCACCCCCGATGACGATGGCCCCATTGGCAAGGGCGCGCGCATTTGTACCTAAGGCTATGGCATTAATCCCAGTTGCCTGATTGGAACCACCAACTGCATTAACGTCTACGTTCGCGGCTCCCGTGCTGGCGATGGCTGCATCAAGCTGTCCCCGGTTTACTGCATCTGTCGCCGCGAAGCCATCGGCCACGTTGACAATGCGGCGTTTCAGAGTGTCATTTCCTACTGAAACGGTGTTGTCATCAAAGACTGATGAACCAGCTCCGAGCGCCACTGAACCCTGACCTTGAGACTGAGCGCCCGTGCCAATGGCGACCGAATTGGGTGCCCCGGCAAAAGTCAGCAAACCGCTCGAATCAGCACTGTCAACTCCGATCGCAAGAGACCCTGTAGCGGTGGCGCTAACATTGGATCCAATCGCTAGCGAGTCAGTGCCAGTGGCGCTTGCAGCGTTGCCAGTTGAGTTAAGATCAATTTGAGAACCTTGTTCCGCTAGCGCTGCGTTCAACTGACCCACATTTACCGCATCGGTATCCGCTGTCCCGGCAGCGACATTCGCAATTCGGCGCTGCAAGAAGTTGTTCCCGACTGAGACAGTGTTAGCCTCGTTGGCACTAGAGTCTGCACCGATTGCAATTGCGCCTTGGGCTTCGGCGCTGCTTCTCGGTCCGATAGCAACGCTATCTATCTGGCTAGCCGAAGCGGAACCTCCGAACGCGACTGATGTATCCCCGCTCGCCTGTGCGCTACTGCCAAAAGCAGCCGCTCCCATGCCACTCGCTCCAGCGAACGCGCCCACAGCTGTTGCTTGGCTGCCGAAGGCACCAGAACTTGCGCCAATCGCGACACCTTCAGATCCGCTGACATTGCTCAGCTCACCAATGGCAAGCGCACCAAATCCATCGGCGCTAGGACCTAGCCCCTCAGTTACATTAATGGCAAAGCCTGTAACACTACCGAGGTTCCCTAAAGCTGTATTTAGCTGTCCAAGCGTTACCGCATGATCATCACGAAAGCCATCCGCGACACTTGTAATCACACGGCGATTGGTGTCACTACCCACTGACACGCTGTTGTTTAAGTCAGCTACCGAATTTGCACCAATTGCTACCGAGTTGATACTTACGACTGTTGAGTCAGCACCAATTGCGACCGCTCCAGTCGAACCCGCTGAAGCCCCGAGACCATCACCGTTTAAGTCTCCGCCGATTGTGACACCATAATCGGCGTAGCTTCGAGCCTCTGCTCCAATAGTGATTGTCTGTGTACCGCTTAGCAATTGTGCCCACATTTCCTGTGCCTGCAGTGTCTGAACCAATGGCGATTGAACCAACGCCCGACGCCTCCGTATCGCTGCCCAACGCAATCGCATCCGCCACGGCATTGGCTGAACCACCTATGGCAGTTGAGCCGGAACCAGTTGCCGTCGCCCCAACGCCGCAAGCGAGCGAAGTGTCATCATCGTTTGAATTGGCCCCGCCATCGTTGTCAGTAGCGGCGTCGACAACTCCATCATCGTCACGGTCAAGCAAGCAATCATCGGCGCGCGCCGTGTCTGCAGAGCCCATTCCCACGGCAATTGCTCCCAATGCCGCTGCTGCCATCAATGTATAACGCATAATTCTACTCCATCCTTGGCCGATGGAGGCAAATCGCGATTCTGCAATCGCAGATGTATTGAAACGGCAAGCGAAACGCCCCCGCCGATGCCCCCAGTGTTCAGCTCCCCGAATCCAAACTACGATCCGGCTCGCAATTTGCCATTTTGGAGCCGAACTACAAGTAGAGCCTATGGACTAATGCGTATTCATTACCAGAATGATCCAATAGTCATTCTTGAGGTGGACGATATGGGCGCTTGGGCAATTGGAATTTCCTACTTGCGCCGCATCCGCTAGCTAGATCGCGGCTCTTTCACATCGTGAGTGTCAGTCAATATCGGCGGCGTGTTTGTGACGCACGGGGCATTATTGCGCGCGCCTGGAACGCGCCAAACGCGCTCAAATCCCAAAAGTCACAACGTCACGTTGCACTTTGCGCGCAAACCGCTGGAAACAAGCGTTTTTGCGCAAAAGTCACAGATTCGAAAAACGCAAATGTGTTCCACAGGGCACATCGCTGACCTTGCAATCACATTGAAATGTGATATCTGGCAAATATGAGCACATCAACAATCACACGCGTTCGCACACTCGTCGAAAATGGCGAGATGACCAAAGCCGGCCTTGCCCGCGCCGCTGGCCTACATGCCAACACTCTACGCGATTGCGCGGATGAGGACTGGAACCCCACGACAGAGACGCTGGCCAAGCTGGAGGCGTTCCTTGACGCCAATGACGAGCGCCCCGTTTTGGTCGGGATCGAAGAGATCATCGACGAAGCGCGCAATGGCAAGATGTACATCCTGGTCGACGATGAAGACCGCGAAAACGAAGGCGATCTGATCATCCCGGCGCAAATGGCAACGCCGGCTGCGATCAACTTCATGGCGACCCACGGACGCGGCCTCATCTGCCTGTCGCTCGATAAGGCGCGGGTCGATCAGCTGGGCCTGGAGCCCATGAGCCGCAACAATAAGGAAAGCATGCAGACCGCTTTCACGATCTCGATCGAGGCAAAGGAAGGCGTGACCACCGGCATCTCTGCAGCGGACCGAGCGCGCACCGTCTCGGTTGCGATTGATGCAACCAAGGGACCGGACGACATCGTCACGCCCGGCCATGTCTTTCCGCTGACCGCGCGCGATGGCGGCGTGCTGGTGCGCGCAGGCCATACCGAGGCGGCGGTGGACATCTCGCGCCTCGCTGGCCTCAACCCCAGCGGCGTGATTTGCGAAATCATGAACGATGATGGCTCGATGGCGCGGCTTGATGATCTGGTCGCATTCGCGCGCAAGCATGATCTCAAAATCGGGACGATCCGCGATCTCATCGCTTACCGGATGCGCAACGATCATCTGGTCGAGCGGCTGGGCGAGCGCGCGTTCGATTCGGACTATGGTGGCCAGTGGCGCATGATCACCTATCGCAACACAGTCTCCGACAACGAGGCATACGTCTTGCAAAAAGGCCATATTCAACCTGGTGAGGCCACCCTCGCCCGCGTGCATCCAATCTCGGTGTTTGACGATGTGCTGGGCCAGCCCGGCCCGCGCAAACGCACTTTACAACGCGCAATGCAGGCAATTGGTGAGCACGGCTCTGGCATCATTGTGATCCTGACCGGCCGGGTCGGATCGAGCGGCGAATACACAGCCGATGAAGCCAATCGCAATGTCGGCATCGGTTCGCAAATCCTCGCCGATCTGGGCGTGGATGATATGATCCTGCTATCCAATTCACAGCCCAATGTCGTGGCGATCGAAGGCTATGGCCTGAACATCGTCGGGCACCACCCCATTCCGGAGTAAACACTATGGCCCGCATTCTGATCGTCGAAGCGCGTTTCTATGCGCATCTTAATGACATGCTGATCGCTGGCGCGAAGGCCGCGATTGAGGCCGCGGGGCATGAGGCAGAAGTGCTGACCGTGCCCGGAGCGCTCGAAATCCCAGGCGCGATTGCGCTCGCGGTGGAAGGCGGAGGCTATGACGCCTTTGTCGCAATCGGCGTGGTGATCCGCGGCGAAACCTATCACTTTGAGATCGTAGCTGGGGAAAGCGCGCGGGCGATCATGGCGCTGACCATGGATGGTATTCCAATCGGCAATGGCATCATCACCACCGAGAACGAAGCGCAAGCGCTGGAACGGGCCAACCCCGCGGCCAAGGATAAGGGCGGCGAAGCGGCGAAAGCGGCGCTGGCTCTGCTAGAACTGACGGAGCGGTTCCCGCGCTGATCGGCCAGGCAAAAAGCTGTCCCAATCTCGAATTACAGGGCGAAAACTACGTAGTTTCCCTCTGTAGATTTTATGAAGGCATTAGGTTGAATTAGCAGCCATCAATTCGGCGCGCGTTGAAGGGCGCGAGACGCCGAAGATGACCTTCAAATTGGGATCGTTTAGTTTTGACCGCTCAAGAGAACGCAATCCAAGCTGAGATTGCGCCGATTATCATGACGCTAGAGGCGCAGCTATCGCATCTGGACCGGATCGGCGCATTTATTGCTGCTGCACATGTGGATGCCGCGATCACGAAACTGCGCATGGATTTCATGTCAGGAATAGAAGGACCAAAGCCCCCCAAACGCCCACATGCGTAGTCACACGTAAAGCCAAATGCCTTCGACTCCATTATGGAGGGACTTAAGGGCAAAACAGGGCGACCGGGGGCAAACCGTTCAACCAATCTTCAAGCCCATATGTGCAAGGAGGATTGCTTGGTTCGGCCGAGTTTCACATCTCTTTCTAAAGCTGCGCCGAGCTGACCATGGATGGGGCTCGCAGATCACCTTTGTCAGATCGCGACATGTCAGATCGCGATATGTCGGACGGCGACATGTCCGAACACCGTGTGACAGACAGCGACCTGAGCGATCAAGGTAGTGCGGCTGAGCCTGCGCCTTTCGGCAGCGCGGACCGACCCCAGACGAACGCGCCGCAGTCCAATGGTGATCTCACCCCCGTTGCTGACCAATTGATCGCCATCGCAGAGCAATTGCGCTCCGGCGACCAGGCCGCCGCTTTCGCTTCGCTTGCCAGTGCGACTGGCGGGGCCAGCGCAAATGCTAGCGCTTGGAATGGAGGCACCACTACCCCCACCCCAGATGCGCCTCAGAACTCTCCAGCCGACCTATCAGCACGCCGAGCGCAGCTATGCGCTCATGGCGCGCAAGGCCTATGATGTGCGCCGCACGCGGGGAACCTTCTTCGGTGATCCAGACCTGTTTGGGGAGCCCGCGTGGGACATCCTGCTCGACCTCTACGTCGCGCATGTCGACGATAAGTCCGTCTCTGTCTCCAGCGCCTGCATCGGCTCTGCTGCGCCGCCTACCACTGGGCTGCGCTGGCTCGGCGTGCTGGCGGAACAAGGCCTCATCCTGCGCGAGCAAGACCCAGAGGATCAGCGCCGCGTTTTGGTGCGCCTCAGCGACACGGGCCTAAAATCGATGGACCGCTATTTCGAAGAGGCGGTGAAGCGCGGCGCGGCTTAGCCACCGCACCCACGCATCCACCCCATTGCTGCGAGGTTTAAGCGCTCAGCGAACCAAAACAGCCCATTCCCGCATAGGCTGCGCTCGCGCCCAGCTCTTCCTCAATCCGGATCAGCTGGTTGTACTTTGCGAGCCGGTCAGAGCGCGCGAGCGAGCCCGTTTTAATCTGACCGCAATTGGTCGCAACGGCCAGGTCCGCAATAGTGGAATCCTCGGTCTCGCCAGAGCGGTGGCTCATCACAGAGGTGTAGCTCGCGCGGTGCGCCATATCGACCGCAGCCAGCGTTTCGGTGAGCGTGCCGATCTGATTGACCTTCACCAGCAGCGAGTTTGCCAGACCCTTCGCAATGCCCATTTCCAAACGCGCCGGATTGGTCACGAACAGATCATCGCCGACCAGTTGAACTTTGTCGCCAACCGCCTGCGTCAGAGCCGCCCAGCCGTCAAAGTCGTCTTCATCCATGCCGTCTTCGATGGAGCGGATCGGATAGTCTGCGCACAGTTTCGCCAGATAGTCGGCCATGCCCGGACCATCGAGCGACACGCCCTCGCCCGAGATTTCGTATTTGCCGTCGCGGTAAAACTCGGTCGCAGCGCAATCGAGCGCGAGGACCACGTCTTTGCCAGGGGTAAACCCGGCCTGTTCAACCGAAGCCATGATGAAATCAAGCGCCGCACGCGTGCTCGCCAGATCAGGGGCAAAGCCGCCTTCATCGCCGACGGATGTCGCCAGGCCCTTGTCGGACAGGCCCTTCTTGAGCGTGTGGAAAATCTCAGAGCCCCAGCGCACCGCCTCGGCCAAGGTCGGCGCGCCGACCGGCATCACCATGAATTCCTGGATATCGATCGGATTGTCTGCGTGCTCGCCGCCATTGATGATGTTCATCATCGGCACGGGCAGACGATGGGCCGAAACCCCGCCGAGGTAGGAGAACAGCGGCAGGCCGCGCGCATTCGCGGCCGCTTTCGCCACGGCCAGGCTGACACCAAGGATCGCGTTTGCGCCGAGGCGGCCCTTGTTCTCTGTGCCGTCCAAAGCGATCATCGCCATGTCGATATCGCGCTGATCCTCGGCGTGCAGGCCGTCCAGCATCTCTGCGATTTCGCCGTTCACCGCATCGACCGCTTTCAGCACGCCTTTGCCCTTGTAACGCGCCGCATCGCCGTCTCTCAGCTCAACCGCTTCATAGGCGCCCGTCGATGCCCCAGAAGGCACCGCAGCCCGGCCAAAGCTGCCGTCGTCCAGCAACACATCCACTTCAACGGTTGGGTTACCCCGGCTGTCCAGAATTTCGCGGCCGTGCAGATCGATAATCGCAGTCATGTTTTGCTCCGGAGAGAATGTGTTGTATATTACTAAGACACCCCCATATAATGGGAGCAAATGCGCTCTATGCTTCGGATCAATTCCGCGCAAGGCGCGTTGGACTATTGAAGCGGATGTGCCCCTACACATCTGCCGTGAATACGTATCTGGAGGATCAAAACAGACCTATGGCTGACGCAAAGAAATCCAAACCCGCCGCAAAGAGCGGCAAGACCACGGCTAAGAAGGCTCCGGCGAAGAAGGCAGCCACTGCCAAGAAGGCGGCACCGAAGAAAACCGGCGCGACCGCGAAATCAGCTGAGAAAATGCCTGCCGTGCCGGTTGAAACTGGCAGCGAGCACCGTACTGAGGCGAAAAGCCGCTTTAACGCAGCGCTAGAAGAGGCCAAAGCAGGCGCAGCCGCACTGCGCGCCGAGGCTGAGACACGCGCTGGATCTTACCGGGAGAATGCAATGAATAAGAGTGACGATTTGGTGGCAGACGCCAAGGCTTATGGCGATCAAGCCAAAACCAAGGCGAGCGAACTGGCCACGGATGGCAAGGCCGCAACCAGCGACGCAATCGCATCAGTTGGCCGCGTTGTTGGTGATACGGCCGCTCAAATCGATGAGCGTTTCGGCGAGCAATATGGCGATTACGCCCGTAAGGCATCGCGCACACTGGTCGAAGCCTCAGCGAAGCTCGACGCGAAGAGCGTGGACGAGCTGGGCGAAGACGCCCGCGAAATGGTCCGCAAGAGCCCCGGCGTTGCCGTTGGTCTGGCCGCCGTCGCAGGCTTCCTGATCGCGCGCATGTTCCGCGGCTCTAACGATTAATCTGCGCTTGCAAGGGGCTGTGCATGCGTGATGAGGAACAGCCAGACCGTCTGGGAGAGGATGAAAATCCTCACCCGGATGCTACGCCAGCGGGCCTGAGCCCGGTGGAGGGCGAGGCTGTGCCTGATGACGCTGACACCCCCCTGCCCGACAACACAGATGACGATGAATTCAGCGAATCTCTGACAGAAGAGATCGCTGCGCTGATTGATGATGGGCGCACCTATGCCGAGGCGGAGCTTGCGTTCCAAAAACGGCGCGCAGGCCTGGCCGGTCGTAAGGTCGGCGGCGCGCTGGTCTTTGCGATCCTGGCGCTCATCCTGCTGCATTTGATGTTTATCGCCCTGGCGGTTGGTATGGTCATTGCGCTGGAGCCTTTGGTCACGATCTGGGGCGCGATTGGTATCGTCGTCGGTGTCCTGCTGCTCGGTGTGATCGGCTTGCTGCTGCTGGTTCGCAGCAATGCCCTGGGTCTAGTCGCGCTGTTCAAAGGCGATGACGAGGCATGAGCAAGCTCGATAAGCAATTCCTTGAAGACCGCGAGCTGCGCAACGCCGCCCTCGCCGCGCTCAAGGACGACATCACTCACCTCAAAACCGGCCTGTCCGGCAAGGGGCTGGCAGAGCGCACCGTCCGCCGCATTGGCACTGGCGCGAAAGACGCGCTGGGCGATGCTGGCGAAGCGGCGAGCGATAATCGCGGGATTATCGCAGCCTTGTTTGGCGCAATCGCCCTGTGGTTTGCGCGCGGCCCTATCCTCGAGGGGCTGGGCTTGGAGCTGATTGGCGCGGACGAAGACGGTGAAGACCTCGAGGACGACACCTTGGATGATGGCGAAGCAATCGCCGAGATTGAGATAGCCGCAGAAGACGCAGCCCTTTCCCCCGAGGATGCGCTCAGCGAGACAATACGCGGAGACGACAATGACTGACACAGGCGACAAGCGCGACGAGCTGCGCGCCAAAATCGAAGCCAGCGAGCGCCGCAATGCAAAGCGGACCATCGGCGATGATGCGGCAGAGGCGGCGAGCGCAGCGGGTGAGTTCATCAAGAAGAACCCCGCCGTGGCGATTGGCGGCGCGGTCGCAGCGGGCCTGGCGATTGGCATGATGACGAAGCCGGGCCGCCGCGTGGCTGGGAAGGCCGCCAAGGGCGCAGTTAGCGGCGCGAAGAAAGGCGTAGAGAGCGTCAAAACCGCATCTCTCAATGGTGCCAAAAAGCGCAGCAACGAGGTGCTCTCGCTAATCGGCGACGCGGTGATCGCTTATGGGATCAAGGCCATCGATAGCGCGATGGATGCCGCGCAAAGCGGGCAGGATGCGATCGAAGACCTGAGCGATGCTGGCACCGCCAAAGCCCGCGAGCTGAAACGCGATGCTGGCCATGTGGTAGGCAGCGCCAGCGACACGACGCGTGCGATCTCTCGCCGAGCAACGCGCAAAGCAGAGCGCGCGGTGCGTGACATCAAGGGCCGTGTCACCCGCTAAGCCGCACGTCGCTCCGAGTGTTAATGCGCAGGACTTGCGCCCAGCCACGCTTGCTTTAAGGCGCGCGGAGATATTCTTGCTCCCCAAGGAAAGGCGCCAAACATGGAAGAAACCACTCCAACCCAGAAGCTCCACCTCGTCATGGGTGGCCGCGTAACCGACCCTCGCGGGATCGAGTTCGCTGATCCGGAAAGCATCCACGTTGTCGGCGTGTTCAGCAGCTATGACGCCGCTGAAGAGGCATGGCGCGCCCAGGCTCAGCGCACCGTCGATGATGCTGAGATGAAATATGTGGTGGTGCACATCCACCAGCTGCTCACGCCCGACGCCTAAGCCCCTCACAAGGGCGAGGTCAAAGCGCGGTGGAATACACCATCCGTCCATACCGCGATGCCGATGCGGATCGGCTCGCTGAGATCATGCAGGCCGCGATCCTCGCGATTGGCCCTCGAGGCTATTCGCCTGAGCAGATAGACGCTTGGGCGGGCCGCGTGCCTGGCGGCGAACGGTTTCGCGAACGCGTGGCGGCGGATGCGGCGATCTTCATCGCTGCTGACGCTGATGATGTGGCTCAGGCCTATTCGCTGCTGGAGATTTCAGCGGAGGACGGCGGCCACCTCGATCACCTCTATTGCCACCCGGACCGCACGCGACGCGGCCTAGCCGAAGCGGTTCTGAGCGCTGCGGAAACACACGCACGCGAGCAAGGCACCTTCCGGCTCTTTACTGAGGCGAGCGAACTCGCCCGCGCCGCGTTTGAGCGTGCAGGCTACGTGGTTCAGCATCGCCGTGACTTTGAAATAGACGGCGTGCCAATCCACAATTTCGCGATGGAAAAGCCGCTCGACTAGAGCAGCTTCACCCGCAAGACTTAGATGAATTCGATCTTGTTCACGAGGTAGAACTTGTCGCCAGACGGCACCGTCACTTCGATCTCGTCTTCGACCTGCTTACCGATGAGAGCGCGCGCCAATGGCGAGCTGAACGAAATGCGGCCAGCGGCGGCATCAGCCTCGGTCTCACCCACGATCTGGTACTTGATAGGCTTGTCATCATCGTCGAGCAAAGTGACAGTCGCGCCGAACACAATTTTGTCGCCCGTAAGCGTCGCTGGGTCGATAATCTGAGCACGGCTAACCTTGCTCTCGATATCGCCAATCATGGCTTCAACTTGGCCCTGGCGCTCTTTCGCCGCGTGATATTCGGCATTCTCCGAAAGATCGCCATGCGCACGAGCTTCCTCAATCGCATCAACAATTTTCGGGCGTTCATCACGCAAAGCCTTCAGATCGGCGGTTAGCCGCTCATAGCCCTCAGCCAGCATTGGAACTTTTTCCATCGTCGCCATTCCGTCTCTTTCTATTGGCGTAAGCGCCCGAAATTATGGGTCATTTCATGCATCACCGCTTCTGCCGAGGCGGCGAGATTGCATCGAAATGTCGGGAAACTTCGCTGTATTACTCAGCTATAATAGTCCTGCAATGCGCGGACTTCAAGCTGGCTTGGCTTTACAGCGCCAATTGCCGCCGCCGCAGCCTTCGATGCGGTGGCCGTTGTGTAGTACGGAACCTTCTTTTCAAGAGCGGTGGCGCGGATCGATTTGGAGTCCCGCAGCGATTGCCAACCCTCGGTGGTGTTGAAGATGAGCGCAATCTCGCCATCGATGATTTTGTCGACGATATGCGGCTGGCCTTCTGCGACTTTGTTGACCTTCTCAACCGCAAGGCCCTGCTCAGCCAGATAGGTCTGAGTGCCGCCAGTCGCGACCACTTTGAAGCCCTTGTCGATCATGCCGCGCACAGCGGGTACGATCACGCTCTTGTCGCTGTTCTTGACCGAGACAAACAAAGTGCCTTCGCGTGGCAGGGTCATGCCTGCGCCCAATTGCGATTTGAGGAAGGCGGCCTCGAAATTGGTGTCGATGCCCATCACTTCGCCGGTTGATTTCATTTCCGGGGTCAGGATCGGGTCCGCGCCTGGGAAGCGGGCGAATGGGAAGACCGCCTCTTTGATCGCCATATAAGGCAAGTCGCGGCGGAAGGGGGAAGTCTGCCAGTTTCTCGCCCGCCATCACGCGCGCGGCGATCTTGGCGACCGGCTGACCGATGGCTTTGGCAACGAACGGCACCGTGCGGCTGGCGCGCGGGTTCACTTCGATCAGATAGACGACCTGCTTGTCGCCCTCTTCCTTGACCGCGAATTGAATGTTCATCAGGCCGCGCACGCCCAGCGCAAATGCCAGAGCCTCTGCCTGACGCTCCATTTCAGCGATGGTTTCTGGCGGCAGCGAATATGGCGGCAGTGTGCAGGCGCTGTCGCCGGAATGCACGCCCGCCTCTTCGATATGCTGCATCACGGCGGCGACGCGAACTTCTTCGCCATCGCACAAAGCATCGACATCGCATTCGATCGCATCGCGCAGATATTGGTCGATCAGCACCGGGCTCTCGCCGGACACATTAACCGCAGTGTTGATGTAATCATCAAGCTGCGCCTCGGAATCGACGATTTCCATCGCCCGTCCGCCCAGCACATAGGATGGTCTCAGCAGCACCGGATAGCCAATATGCGCGGCGACAGCGGCGGCTTCATCGCGGCTGCGCGCAATGCCATTGGCTGGCTGTTTCAGGTTGAGTTTGTTGACCAGCTTGGCAAAGCGTTCGCGGTCTTCGGCCAGATCAATCGCATCAGGCGATGTGCCGAGGATCGGAATACCGGCATCTTCGAGCGCCTGAGCGAGTTTCAGTGGGGTTTGCCCACCAAACTGCACGATCACACCCACTAGCTCTCCGGTGGATTGCTCGACCCGCAAAATCTCAAGCACATCTTCGGCTGTCAGCGGCTCGAAATACAGCCGGTCCGATGTGTCGTAATCGGTCGAGACGGTCTCTGGATTGCAATTGACCATAATGGTCTCAAACCCGACCTCTTCCAGCGCGAAACAGGCGTGGACGCAGCAATAATCGAACTCGATCCCCTGCCCGATCCGGTTGGGACCGCCGCCCAGAATAACGATCTTTTTGCGGTCTGACGGCGCCGCCTCGCACTCCGGCTCTCCGAATGTCGGCGCCTCATAGGTCGAGTACATATAGGGCGTGATCGCCTCAAATTCGGCGGCGCAGCTGTCGATCCGCTTAAACACCGGGCGCACGCCAAGCCGCTCGCGCAGCGCTCGCACTTCGTCTTCGCTGGTCGCCCCAGCCATCGCGTGCAATGCATCATGCAGCAACCCGCTGCGCTTAGCCTGCGTCTCGGCCATGCCGCCCGCAACCCCGACAGAACGCACCGCCAAAGTCGCCAGCCGCTTGTCGGAAAAGCCCATCGCCTTCAGAGCGCGCAGCCCGTCTGCATCTTGTGGCAGGCCATTTTGAGCAATGCCATTCTCTGCCGCGACAATCGCCTCAATCTGGCGCAGGAACCACATGTCATATCCGGTGATCGGCTGAGTTTCTTCCGGCGTCATGCCCTCGCGCATCGCCTGAGCAACGTTCAGCAGGCGGTCGGGTGTGCGCTGGCTAAGCGCGGCGGTGACGACATCGCGGCTCACCCCTTCCAACTCGCGAACGCGGTTGAACCCGTCGAGGCCCGTTTCCAGTCCGCGCAAAGCCTTTTGCATGGATTCCTGGAAGTTGCGGCCAATCGCCATCACTTCGCCGACCGATTTCATCGCGGTCGATAGCTTCGCCTCTGCCCCTTTGAATTTCTCAAACGCAAAGCGCGGGATCTTCGTGACGACATAGTCAATCGTCGGCTCAAAACTGGCCGGGGTCGCGCCGGTGATCTCGTTGGTGATCTCATCCAGCGTGTATCCCACCGCCAGTTTCGCCGCGACGCGGGCAATTGGAAAGCCGGTGGCTTTGGAAGCCAGTGCGGATGAGCGCGACACGCGCGGGTTCATCTCGATCACGATCAGGCGGCCATCCTTAGGATTGACCGCAAACTGCACGTTCGACCCACCGGTTTCCACGCCAATCTCGCGCAGTACGTTCAAGGATGCGGTGCGCATGATCTGATATTCTTTATCGGTCAGCGTCAGCGCCGGGGCGACCGTGATGCTGTCGCCGGTGTGCACGCCCATCGCATCGACATTCTCAATCGAGCAGATGATGATGCAATTGTCCTTGCGGTCGCGCACGACCTCCATCTCATATTCTTTCCAGCCGAGCAGCGATTCCTCGATCAGAACCTCGGTGGTGGGCGATGCGTCGAGCCCTTCGGAGACGATCTTGTCGAACTCCGCCTTGTTATAGGCGATGCCGCCGCCCGTGCCGCCAAGCGTAAAGCTGGGCCGGATGATCGATGGCAGGCCAGTGCGCTCCAGAATTTCGCGTGCTTCCTCCAGCGTGTTGGCAACCCCGCTGCGTGCGCTTTCTAGGCCAATGGAATCCATCGCATCTCGGAAGCGCTGGCGGTTCTCCGCCTTATCGATCGCATCCGCCTTTGCGCCGATCATCTCAACGCCGAATTTCTCCAACGTGCCATCCGCATCCAGCGCGAGCGCGCAGTTAAGTGCGGTTTGCCCGCCCATCGTCGGCAGCAAGGCCATTTTCTCATCGGGATGCGCCGCGCGCTCTTTCTCAATGATCTTGGTGACGATCTCTGGCGTGATCGGCTCCACATAAGTGCGATCGGCGAATTCCGGATCGGTCATGATCGTGGCCGGATTGGAATTGACCAGAATGACCCGGTACCCCTCCTCTTTCAGCGCCTTAATCGCCTGAGTGCCCGAGTAATCGAACTCGCATGCCTGGCCGATGATGATCGGCCCTGCACCAATGACGAGGATGGAGGATATGTCGCTGCGTTTGGGCATCTAGGCGTGACCCTTAAAAGGATGGTTGTGGTGGGTGAGAGGCATGGCGGCGGTGATCATCCGTTGGTGCCCCAAATTCTTAGGCGTAAGCCGACATCTTCGGCTGAGCGGATACAGGCGACCTTCTCTTCCGAGAGTTTCGGGTCGACGATTGTGAGCAATGAAACGCCATCTGTCGCTTGCGAATAGATCGTCCGGCCAAGCTGGCACTGGTCAACAATCGCCTGGAGCACTTTCTTCGGCTCGCGGTAATATTGGCCTGCACCCGCTGTTCCGGGGATGCCTCCGCCAGAGTAAATTTCGATCTGATAACGCGCGGTGGCCGGGATAGCATCATCATGCTTCGCCGCGTCATAGTCTTCGATCAGATATTGTTTCTGCTTCATGCGGCGCGGCGCAGGCAGAACCGCTGGCAAGCACTGCCGCGCAGGTGCAGGAGAGCAAGAGTTTAGTATGGCTGAACATGAGTTAGACGCCCCCGCCATCGGCGCTACCGCCGCTCGAGCTCTGCAGCTTGAAACTGATCAGTCGCATACCCGGCTTTTGCATGGCGCATCCCGTGGCAAGCACCTGATCACCCGGCAGCGCCTTGCCTCGCACGCGGTAGAGCGAGGGATCTTCGCCGAAATAAAACGCGCCGTCCTCCGTTACGCTCAGCTCCATAAAGGCCGCGACAGGTGGCGCGGTCGCGCCAAAGGCGGACGTCCGCAGTGAGCCGCGCGAGTCCCCGGAGGCTGGCACAATCATTTCATTGATCGCCATCAGCTCCATTTTGGTAATGTCGAAAGCATAGGTCGGGACCACCTGCCCCTCGGCCGCTTCGAGCAATTGCTTCACTTCCAGCTTGCCAGACAGGCGCGCGGCGCATTCCTCAGCGGTCTCTTCAACCTCGCGCCAGTCTTTGTCTGCGAATGGGTTCTCGCACGCCGCAAGGGGCAGCATCGCCATCGCGGCAAGAAAGGCGCGCGCAGGGCGCATCAGAAGGACGGCACCTGCATCTGGCCATCGGGCAGCTTGATCGTTGCTTCGGCATTGAGCTCTTTGATTTGGCCCTTCACGCAGACAATCATGTTCACCATCGCATCATTGTCGCGCAGGCTGCTGAGCACGATTTGCGAGCGGCCAAAACTGTCCGTGCCAAAGCTGGCATCGGCCAGCTCGCATTCGGCGATGATATAGTCATACTGCGCGCGATTGAGCGGTTGCTCCTCGCCCTGATGCGCAAGATCGCTGGCCGGGTTGGAGCAGGCCGCGAGAGCGAGCACTGCAAAACCGCTAGTTATTGCGCGGAGCATCACCCCAGACCCCCGACGAATTTCTCAAACAGGTAGAAGCTGTCTTGCGGGCCCGGCGAGGCCTCTGGGTGGTATTGCACGCCAAATGCGCGTTTGCCTTTCACTGCGATCCCGCAATTGGAGCCATCGAACAGCGATACGTGCGTCTGCTCAAGGGTATCGGGCAGGCTATTGGCATCCACCGCAAAACCGTGGTTCATGCTGGTGATTTCGACCAGCTCGAGCGTCTCGCCCCAGCCTTCGCCAACCCGCTGAACCGGGTGGTTTGCGCCGCGGTGTCCCTGGTGCATCTTCACCGTCTTCGCGCCCGCGGCCAGCGCCAGCATCTGATGGCCTAAGCAAATGCCGAACAGCGGCATGTCGCGCTCCAGCAGAGCCTTGATCACCGGCACCGCAAATTCGCCGGTTGCCGCAGGATCGCCCGGCCCGTTCGAAAGGAACACGCCATCAGGAGACAACGCGAGGATATCCTCCAGCGAGGTCTGTGCGGGCACCACGGTCACTTTTGCGCCGGCCCGCACCAGATTGCGGAAGATGTTGTCCTTCGCCCCGTAATCAATCGCGACCACATGCGGGGTCGCGTCAAACGCCGCGCGGCCATAGCCGTGCCCCAGTCGCCAATATCCGCCTTCCCAGTTTTCTTGCGCCTCGCGAGAGACGCGGCTGGCGAGGTCCATGCCCTCTAGCCCAGCCCAATCCTGCGCGCGCTTGATCAATGCGGGAATGTCGAACGTGCCGCTGGGCGAATGCGCGATTACGGCATTGGGAGCGCCGGACAGGCGGATGCGGCGCGTCAGCGCGCGGGTATCAACCCCCGCCAGCCCGATCTTGCCATTGGCCGTCATCCATTCGGTAAAGCGTTCAGCGGAGCGGAAGTTTGAGGGTTCCGTCACATCCTCGCGCACGACGCAGCCAACCGCGCCCTCCACCTGGCTTTCAATGTCTTCGCCATTGGTTCCGACATTGCCGATATGCGGGAAAGTGAACGTCACGATCTGCGCCGCATAGCTGGGATCGGTCATCACTTCTTGATAGCCGGTCATCGCCGTGTTGAAGCAGACCTCGCCGACACTTTCACCGGCGGCGCCAAAGCCGCGTCCCCAGATCACCGAACCATCGGCCAGAACAAGGACTCCCGTCGCGCCGGTGGGTTGCGCGCGAGAAGATGCGGTGTCGGCCATAGGGCGCTCCGAGTCAGTGGGTTTCCAGCAATGTCGCTAAGACCCACGGGCTAAGCTTGCACCTCGCCCGCGTCAACCTATGTCAGGGCCCATATCTCAGCTAAAGAGCCGGTTGGCTCAAACCATCCACAAGAAAGACCACATAATGCGCGACACCATCAAAGCCGCTACGATTTCCGCGATGAAGGCAGGCGAAAAGGAGCGTACAGCAACTCTGCGCCAGATCTCCGCCAAGATTAAGGACCGCGATATTGAGCTGCGCACCTCCAATAAAGAAGTGCCGGATGATGAGCTGGTGACGTCAGTCCTGCAAAAAATGGCAAAGCAGCGGCGCGAATCGATCACGATGTATGAAGATGGCGGACGCGCGGAACTGGCCGCGAAGGAACAGGCGGAGCTCAGCATTATCGAGGAATTCCTGCCGACGATGATGAGCGAGGAAGAAACCGCCGCCGCCATCGCCGCGATCAAGGACGAGCTTGGCGCGGACAGCATGAAAGATATGGGCCGGGTCATGGGCGAGCTGAAAAAGCGCCACGGCGCGCTGCTCGATGGCGGAATGGCCAGCGGGCTGGTGAAGGCAGCGCTTTCTTAGATCCAGCCCGCTGTACGAGAACGAAAACCATCCCGTTCATGTCGAGCGGGTGATGCACAGGTGACGCACGTGTATTCGGTCAATATCGCTCGACACGAACGGGACTAGGGAGTCATAAGAACGCATGGCACTTTCCCCGCAATGGCTGGACGAACTGCGCGCGCGTGTGACGCTGTCAACGGTCATCATGCGCACGGACAAGCTGCAAAAGGCCGGGCGCGAGTGGAAGGCGTGCTGCCCGTTTCACGACGAGAAATCGCCCAGCTTTACGGTCAATGATCAAAAGGGCTTCTACCACTGCTTTGGCTGCGGCGCGCATGGCGATGTGATCCGGTGGATGACTGACCAGCGCGGCATGGGCTTTATGGATGCGGTGAAGGAATTGGCGGCCGAGGCCGGGATGGAAGTCCCAGCGCCAGACCCTGTGGCAGCAAAGAAAGCGGAAAAGCGCGCCAGCCTGATCGATGTGACCACCGATGCGCAGCAATGGTTCATGGACAATCTGCGCAGCGGATCGAGCGCAGAGGTACGCGAGGCTCAGGAATATTTGAAAGGCCGCGGCCTCACCCGCAAAGTGCTGGATGAATTCGGCTTCGGCTACGCTCCGGAAAACAAGCAGGCGCTCGCTGGTGCGCTATCCAAATTTGACGAGACAGTGCTGGTTGAGACCGGCATGCGGATCGCCACCGATGATGGCACCAAATATGACCGCTTCCGGGGCCGCATCATGCTGCCGATCCAGGACGCGCGCGGGCGGGTGATCGCCTTTGGCGGGCGTATCTTAGGCAAGCGTGAAGGCATTGCGAAATACCTCAATTCGCCGGACACCCCGTTGTTCGACAAGGGCCGCACGCTTTACAACCTGCACCGCGCCTCCCCCGCCTCTCGGCAAACGAACCGAGTGATCGTGGTCGAGGGCTATATGGATGTCGTCGCACTGGCGCAGGCAGGGTTTGAGGACGCCGTCGCCCCGCTCGGCACGGCGCTCACTGAGATGCAGTTGGAAATGCTGTGGCGCATGGTCGAGGTGCCGACCCTGTGCTTTGACGGCGACAATGCGGGGCAAAAGGCGGCGATGCGCGCGATTGGCCGCGCTTTGCCGATGCTCGCGCCGGGGCGTTCGCTCAACATTGTGCGCCTACCCAGCGGCATGGACCCGGACGATCTGATCGCGAAAAGCGGCCCGCAGGCGATGGAGAAATTGCTGAGCGAACCCGCCAGCCTGCTGGAGACTTTGTGGCAATTTGAACGCGATGCGCAGCCGCTGGACAGCCCCGAGGCCAAGGCGGGCCTCAAGAAACGCTTGCTCGATCATGTCGACACCATCGGGCACGGAGACATTGCGGCCCTCTACCGCCGCGAATTGCTTGACCGTTATTCCGCATTTGCCTTCCCGCCCAGAGAACAACGCGGTGGCTCAAACTCAAACTGGCGCAGCGGAGGCGGCAGCCAGGGCTTTGGCAAACCGCGCAATCCAACCCTGTCGGCTGAGGCGCGCGGCCAGTTGCAACGCGCCATGTCCGGCGGGATGCGGGACGCTCTATCGCGCGCCGTAATCGCAGGCCTTGTCCGCCATCCAAACGAGATTTCACGCCACTCAGAGGCGCTCACACGGCTCGCCCAACTCGACCCGAAAACAAATGATCTGGTGGAATCCTTGTTCGAACTTGCAGAAACGCTTGATTCGGGGGGCACAAACGCCATATCAGAGGCGCAAGGCCTTCCCGCCCCACCGGACGATAGTCGTTATGCTTTCCTCAGAGAAGGCACCACACCGAGTGATGCGAGCGAGGAATTGGCTGAAGCTGTGTCGTTACTGGTCGAAAGACCTGCGCTGGATGCTGCGCTATTGGCAACCATCGCTAGGTTTGACGAAGACCCTGAAGGATCGATGGCTGAGCAAGCCCGGTTACGACAAAGCCAGACATTATTGAATGATCGATTGAAGGCCTTCGGGCGCCGCAAGGCCGCACAAGCGGCGACAACAGATTTAACCTCGACGCCAGATGACGATCCGGCGAGCGACTTTAGAACGGACTAATTGAGATCCATGGCTTCAAAAGCTAAAGCGCAAGATAAAGAAGATGCTCCACTGATCGACCTCAACGAGGCGTCAGTTAAGAAGCTCATGACCAAGGCGAAGAAAAAGGGCTACATCACTTATGATGAGCTCAATGAAGCTTTGCCGTCTGGTGAAATGAGCCCGGATCAGATTGAGGATATCCAAACCGCTTTGTCGGAAATGGGCGTTCAAATCGTCGAGAACGACGAAGAGGCTGAGGCCGAAGCCGAGCAAGAAGCCGAAGTGGCTGAGATGCAGGTTGGCGACGAGAAGAAAGACGCCAAGAAAGCGCCTGCTGCAGCGGTCAAGAAGACCGGCACGGGCGAGCGCACCGATGACCCTGTTCGCATGTACCTGCGCGAAATGGGCGCGGTGGAATTGCTCAGCCGCGAAGGTGAGATCGCAATTGCCAAGCGGATCGAAGCTGGGCGCGACATGATGATCATCGGCCTGTGCGAAAGCCCGATCACGTTCCACGCGATCATCCATTGGTCCGAGGCGCTCAACAACGAAGAAATGCAGCTGCGCGAGATCCTCGATCTAGACGCGATGCTTTCCAAAGAGCCGCCTGCCGACAAAATGGCAGAGGGCGCCGAGGATGATGACGACGGCGAAATCTCTGAAGAGACCGCTGGCCCAACTATCCGCGACGATGATGACGACGACAGCGACGAAACATCCGACGAGGATGAAGAGGGCGAAGAAGGCAGCTCCAAGCGCGAAGAAGAAGAGGAAGAGGACAACACTCTTTCGCTCGCGCAGATGGAAGCCACGCTTAAGCCGGACGCGATCGAGCGTTTTGCCCGCATCACCAAGCTATTCAAAACCTTTGAAAAACTTCAGGCTGAGCGGGTCGACACTCTGGCGGCTGGCAATGAATTTCCGAAGGCCAAAGAGAACAAATACGAAAAGCTGGGCGAAGAGCTGACGGCGGAAGTCGAAAGCATGCAGTTCCACGCGACCAAGATCGAATTCCTGGTCGACAATCTCTACGCCTTTAACCGCCGCCTGACCGCGCTGGGCGGCCAGATGCTGCGTCTGGCAGAGCGTCACAAGATTAAGCGGATCGACTTCCTCAAAAGCTATGTCGGCAATGAGCTCGACGACAGCTGGATCAAGGCGAACGCGAAGAAAGATAAGAAATGGGCCGCTTTCGTTGAGAAAGAAGGCGCAGCGGTTGAGCGTATTCGCACCGAAATCACCGATATTGCCGCCAACACTGGTATGGCTTTGCCGGAATTCCGCCGCATCGTGAACATGGTGCAAAAGGGCGAGCGTGAGGCGCGCATCGCCAAGAAGGAAATGGTGGAAGCCAACCTTCGTCTGGTGATCTCTATCGCCAAGAAATACACCAATCGCGGCCTGCAATTCCTTGATCTTATTCAAGAAGGTAACATCGGCCTGATGAAGGCGGTTGATAAGTTTGAATATCGCCGCGGCTACAAATTTTCGACCTACGCTACATGGTGGATTCGTCAGGCGATCACCCGTTCGATCGCCGACCAAGCGCGCACGATCCGTATTCCGGTCCATATGATCGAGACGATCAACAAGCTGGTGCGCACATCGCGGCAATTCCTGCACGAGGAAGGCCGCGAGCCGACCCCAGAGGAAATGGCAGCGCGTCTGTCCATGCCGCTGGAAAAAGTGCGCAAGGTGATGAAAATCGCCAAGGAACCGATCAGCCTCGAAACGCCAATTGGCGATGAGGAAGATTCGCACCTGGGTGATTTCATCGAGGATAAGAACGCGATCATCCCTGTGGATGCCGCGATCCAGGCAAACCTCAAGGAAACCGTCACCCGCGTGCTCGCATCGCTGACCCCGCGTGAGGAGCGCGTGCTGCGGATGCGCTTTGGCATCGGCATGAACACCGACCACACTTTGGAAGAAGTGGGTCAGCAGTTCAGCGTGACCCGCGAACGCATCCGTCAGATCGAGGCGAAGGCGCTGCGCAAGCTCAAGCACCCAAGCCGGTCGCGTAAGATGCGCTCGTTCCTGGATCAGTGATCCAATAAATTAATCTGAATCAGAGACACAATCATCGACATCAGCAAGACTCACGTTGTTAGACGTTTGAGCACATCTTGCCTTTATTTTTGATTTTACCTCTGCTTCACCCGCTAGACTATCAAGCTCTAGGATTGCAGAAGAAAGAGTGCCTGCGCGGTAATACCTATTGATATCGCGCAAACCTCTCGACAGCGGATAGTCATCATACGCACTTTTCTTCAGACCAACAGTAATATCCGCGAGTATGTCTGCCCTATCGCTACGCATTGCTTTGACCAAGGCAGGGATTGTTTGCTCAAAATAGAACTCTTTTGAGACTAGTGTGTTAGTTGTACCGGCAAAAGTTTGGACTGCAGTCAACGCTCGAAGAGCATCTACGTTTTCTGTAACGATGTCAGCAAAACCTAGGACCGTATCCAGAGTACCAAACGCAAAATTGCGCTTGGCATTCCCAGCGATTATATTGCCCTCATAATTCGAATAGTTATTGTCTACGACATATAGCAAAGAGTTCAAAATAACGTTTCTATCTCTCACACAGCGTGCATGAACGGCTACAGCAGCACTGGTAGACTCACACCGTTCAATTACTTCTAGCCACGAACCGGGTATAACGCCACTCGCAGGGCAACCAGCTTTATTAGCAACGCAGACAGCATTGGAATGCCGGTCTGATATTTTTTTGAAGCCATTTCTATCCAATGGTCTCATAGGTATTTGCCCTACTCCAGGAGCAGGAATTGATGAACAACCAGATAATACGAAAGATGCAGATGCAATTATAGAAAAGATAATTTTTTTCATAACCCCCCTTAGAAAATCGACGAATCGCCAAATATTTCTAAAATCAATGTAATAGAAAATTAACTTCTTCCAATAACTAATTTTTAGCTAACGATTTGCACTAATACCTCAACACCTCTAGCCCTTCATTGAATCGTAAAGCGGCACCGTATCGGCGACCGGGTCAAACCGCACCCAGGTCGCAATCGCGAGCGCGCCGACTAGGCAGGCGCCCGCTATCACAAAGCAGCGTTTTGCATTCACCGCCGGGATTAGAGGGCCGAGCACCGGCACCAACAAAGCCGCGAGCAGAGCCACCACCATCGGTACATCCGGCCCGACACCTTGCATAAATTGATGTCCAAACTGCAGCATCAGTCCCAGCACCACTCCGCCGCAGAGCGCCGCGACCACTTTCGTGATTGCTCCATCAGACTTGCCCGTCACCACCCCAAGAATTCCAGCGAGCAGCAGCGGCCAGACCACCAGAAACGCAGTGGTGGGGACGAATATCTGCATGGCGAGAGCGATCAGAACGCCCACAATGCTCCCGCGCCGCCCCGCCCACAATGGCGCGCTGACCGCGAGAGCTGCGATACAGATCAACAGCGCCTGCGCCTCCAGCATCGGGATTGCAGCCAGACGGTCGTAATAGATGCCCTCGCCAGCCCCCTGCCCTGAAATCGCATTGAACGTGTAAAGCGTGAGCCCGCCGCCCAGGATCACCACCGCCGATGCGGCCAGGCTCCTCCACCAGCCACCCGGCGAATTCATCCGCAAGCAATTCACATGCAGCGAGGCAGTCATTACGAACAGCACCCAGCCAACGACCGTGCCGTAATGCAGCAGGAAAATTCCGAACACATCGAAGAACGTGCGATCCTCCGCCGCCTCTGGCAGAGCATCCGCATTGGCGAGCGCCAGCGTCAGCTCAAGCGTCTGAACTCCCATATCCTGCACCGCGCCCTGATCCAGGTTCTCCGGCGTGGCCTTGGGAGAGTGATACAGGCCTGGCCTGCCAATAAATGACAGGTTGTAAGCCACATATGGCCGCGTGAGCGCAGGCGTCAGATCGGTGTCATTGGGCAGAACCTCGTAAACAAAGGTCGCCAACGAAGACCCGCCGGGCCGCGAGACGGCATCGGCATAGAGCTCAATCGCTGCGCCATTGTCTTTCGAGGTTTGGAACAGGGTCGTGCGTCCACCCGCACCGCGCGCCTCCAGATTGATGATCGCGCCGACCCGGTCCGCCAGCGGATTTTCATCGATGAATTGCTGCGCGCCGAGCAGGCCCAGCTCCTCGCCATCGGTAAACAACACGACGATATCGCGCGCGGATTGCCCCTGGCTGGTAATCGCGCGAACCGACTCCAAAATGCTCGCAACACCTGCTGTGTCATCGGAGGCTCCGGGCGATCCCCAGACTGTGTCGTGATGCGCCATCAGAGCGATGGCGGGCTTTGAACGGTCTCGTCCAGGTATTACGCCGATTACATTGGTCAGTGTCAGCGCGTCAGGCGCCTCGCCGCTCCACCGGCCAAATCGTGCCAAGCTTCGCTCTGGCACCGGCCCTTCAACTAGCGAAACCTCCGCGCCCAGCTCCTCCAGCTCAGCTGCCAAATACTCCCGCACTTTCGCATTGGCGGCGGAACCGGTCGGGTGCGGCTCTGCGGCGATAACCCGCACGTGCTCTATCGCCCGCTCAGCAGAAAAGCTCGCCTCATCGCTGTCGATTCTGGCCGGGGATTGCGGCGTGGTGCCCAAAATCGCCAGCGCAATGCCGATCAGAGCAGTCACAGCCAATGTCAGCCAGCGCATTCAATTCCCCCTGCCTTTTCCAAGCGATGCGCAAGCTTCTTCAGTATCTTGCGGGAAAAGCCAAGGGCGACGTGCCTCAGGCCCGCATCATGCCAGAGCTAAGAAAGCGCCCGTTCTCCAAAGGGAGCTAAGAATTCGCAATGCAGAACGCGGTCTAGCAATGAACTCGCGGCTTGCGTTCCCAAGTATCCTCCGCATCATCGCCCAGCTCAGCAGTGAAATTGGCCAGCCCTTCATACATGATAAACTCGCTGAAGAGTGGTAGTGTTTGTGCCCAGAAAAGCCATCGACTCCCAGGCCCCAATTGGCCGCCAATGCGGGTAGCATCCAAGTCTTCTTGGGTCGCGATCTCTCCAGTAGAAACTGAGCGCCAGCCGATCCCTTCCACATTCTCCTGCAGGAGATATCCATCGCGGTGCTGCCTATCGAGGGCATAACCCTCTTTTGATATCTGTAGTGAAAGGTCGCCAAGCTGATTTTGGCTAATGCCATCAATGACCACCGCATTGTGCCCTTTTGTGATCACGACTTTGCGCGCAACATAGGCGTTGGGATTCTCGTCCCATTTCTCGGTCTTGATCGTGATCTTCGCACCGTTTTCAAGCTTGAACGTGGTCGTCCCCCAAAAGTCGAACGCCCGTATTCCATCGCCACCGATGTGCGGATCACCCCAGATCCTCGTGTATTCACTTGTGTTCGCGTTGAAGACTTCAATCTCGCTGGATCGCTCATCAAAATTGAGAGTGTAGCCATCACCCAATTGCAGCTCAGCGCGCCCTTCCCCCGTGGTCTTCGCTATCCATTCTTGCACAGGTTCTGGACCCGCGCTGGTTGGGCTTGCCTTCGCCAGTGGTGGAGGATGGAAGTCTGCGCCAGGGTCGCAGTCGGTATAACAGCGCGCGACCATCAATTCCGGCGTGGTGGCCGAAGCAAAGCGTCCGGCGCCCAGCGGGTCTTGGAATTGGCCAGAGATATCGGGCGAAATTTGCACCGCGTCCTCAGAAAGGAGCGGGCTCATCAGGCGCGTGATGACGGACAAACCGCCGCCATCCGGGTTGATCATTGCAATTCCCCTATATTGCGGTCGCTCTCTCCCACATTGCCAAGGGAGTTGCACTCTGCGTTTCGCGTAGATCACCTCTGCAAAACGCATAGATTTGGGGAAGCCGCCGGAAAAGCCGCTTGGTGGGCCTAGTCATCGGGCGCGCGAGCCACTAAATCAGCCCCCATGCGTATAGCAATTGCATCAGATCACGCCGCGACCGAAATGAAAGCGGAAATCGCCGAATGGCTCATCGAAGAAGGCCATGAGGTGGCCGACCTTGGCCCGGCGGCGGGTGAGAGCGTCGACTACCCGGACTATGGCTATAAATTGGCGGAAGTCGTCGCGGAGGGAACCGTCGAGCGCGGCATCGCCCTGTGCGGATCGGGCATTGGCATTTCAATCAGCGTAAATCGCCATCCTGGTGTACGCTGCGCGCTGGTGTCAGAGCCGCTGTCCGCTGCCCTCGCGCGCGAACACAACAATGCCAATGCCATTGCGCTGGGTGCGCGGCTGACCGGCATTGAGATGGCCAAGAGCTGCATCGCGACCTTCCTAGAAACAGAATTCGCCGACGCTGATGATCCCGCTGGTCGGCATCAGCGCCGCGTTGCCAAACTCGGCACCCCGCCCATCCAGACGACACGAATCGAGACCCACCAATGAGCACTGCCCCTTCTGACGTTCTGCCCGTGATGGACGGCTTCTGGAACGATGATCTCGCCGCCGCTGACCCGGAAATCGCAGCCGCTGTCACCAGCGAACTCGCCCGCCAGCGCGACAAGATTGAGCTGATCGCGAGTGAGAACATCGCCAGCCGCGCGGTGCTGGAAGCTACCGGCAGTGTTTTCACCAACAAATATGCCGAAGGCTATCCGGGCAAGCGCTACTATGGCGGCTGCGACTATGCCGATCAGGTTGAAACACTGGCCATTGAGCGCGCCAAGCAATTGTTTGGCTGTAATTTTGCCAATGTTCAGCCGAACAGCGGCAGCCAGATGAACCAGGCCGTGTTTCTCGCTCTGCTAGAGCCGGGCGACACCTTCATGGGCCTTGATCTCAATTCGGGCGGTCACCTGACCCACGGCTCGCCTGTCAATATGAGCGGCAAATGGTTCAACCCGGTCAGTTACGGCGTGACCGAGGGTGATGAGCTGATCGATATGGACGCAGTGGCGGCCACGGCGCGCGAGCACAAGCCAAAGCTGATCATCTGCGGCGGCACGGCCTATTCGCGCACCTGGGACTTCGGTGCTTTCCGCGAAATCGCCGATGAGGTGGGCGCCTATCTGCTGTGCGACATGAGCCACATCTCTGGCCTCGTTGCAGGCGGCGCGCACCCATCGCCATTCCCGCATTGCGACATCGTCACCTCGACCACGCATAAGAGCCTGCGCGGTCCGCGTTCTGGCATTATCCTGTGGAACGATGAGAATCTGACCAAGCCGCTGAACATGGCGGTGTTCCCCGGCCTGCAAGGCGGCCCGTTGATGCATGTGGTGGCCGGTAAAGCGGTGGCTTTCCGCGAGGCATTGCAGCCCGAGTTCAAAACCTATGCGCACCGGATCGTTGAAAACGCCCGCGCACTGGCTGCTAGCCTTGAGGAGAACGGCCTGCGGATCGTATCTGGCGGCACGGACAACCACTCCATGCTGGTTGATCTGACGGCGAAAGACGTGACCGGAAAGGCTGCCGAGGCTGGTCTCGACCGCGCTTGGCTCACCTGTAACAAGAACGGCATCCCGTTTGACACACGTTCGCCATTCGTGACCAGCGGCATCCGTCTGGGCACACCAGCGGGCACAACACGCGGCTTTGGCCCGCTTGAGTTCCGCACGGTTGGCAAGCTGATCGCAGAAGTCGTCGATGGTCTCTCGAAGAACGGCCCAGAGGGCGATGCGCAGGTTGAGGAAAGCGTTCGCGCCCGCGTCAGCGAGCTTTGCTCCGCCTTCCCTGTCTATCCGGGTATGTGAGGGCCAAATCCATGAGCACCCCGCAAGATGACGGTCCTGACTGGATTGACGATACCAAGGCTGAACTTTCCGGCATGGCCAAGGAAGGGATGAAGCACCCTTCGACCAAGCCCGTGCTGACCGGCGCAGCGATTGGTGCGGTTGCCGGTGCAATCCTGCCCGTGATCAGCCTGCCGCTCGGCCTTGCTGCTGGCGCTGGCATCGCCTTTTACAATCGTATCAAGAAGTAGCCCCGAACCATGCGCTGCCCCTTTTGCGCGAACGACGACAGCCAGGTTAAGGACAGCCGCCCGACCGAGGACGCAACCGCGACCCGGCGCCGGCGTCAATGCTCCAGCTGCGGCGCGCGCTTCACCACCTTTGAACGCGTGCAATTGCGCGAAATCGTGATCGTCAAAGCAGGCGATGACGGTCAGGAGGAACGCCGCGAGCCGTTTGACCGGGACAAGCTGGAACGCTCCGTCTCGCTCGCCTGCCGCAAACGCGGCGTGACACAGGACCGGATCGACCGGTTGGTCTCCGGTATTCAGCGCCAAGTCGAAACCGCGCGGCGATGCCGAGGTGCCCTCTGCCAAGATCGGTGAGATGGTGATGGAGGGGCTGAAGCAGATCGACAGCGTCGCCTATATCCGCTTCGCCTCGGTCTACCGCGACTTTTCAGAAGCGCGCGATTTTGAGGAATTTGCCAGCACCGTGCAGGAAGCGGCGCAGGACTGATCCGCGCGCATGTCCAGCAACAACCAGCCCATCATCGTCCTGGTCCGCCCGCAAATGGGCGAGAACATCGGACACGCCGCGCGCGCCATGCTCAATTTCGGGCTGACCGAGATGCGCCTAGTCGATCCGCGCGATGGCTGGCCCAATCCCGCCGCTGGCCCCACGGCGGCTGGCGCGGACATTGTGCTGGAGCAAGCTCAGGTCTTCGCCAGCACTGAGGAAGCGGTGGCCGATTGCGCGAATATCTATGCCACGACTGTGCGCAAACGCGGCGTTTCAAAGCCGGTGGTGACGCCCGATGAGGCCGCACGCGAGATCAAGGCCCAGAGCGGGCGCAGCGCCATTTTATTCGGACGCGAGGCCTCCGGCTTGGCAACCGAAGACGTAGGCCTAGCGCGCAGCATCCTCACAGTGCCAATCAATCCGGAATTTGGCTCGCTCAATCTCGCACAAGCAGTGATCCTGTGCGCTTACGAATGGTCAAAAGTGGTCCGCAGCGAGGCTGGCCTTGCTCAGCCACCGCAAGAGGATCTGCTGCCCCCTGCCCCGCAAGAAGAGCTCGATGGATTGGTCGGGCACTTTGAGCAATTGCTGGAGCCAAAGGGCTATTTCCTGCCCGAGCCACGGCGCGAGGCCACCGCGCAAACCTTGCGCAATGTGCTGACCAAGCCGGGGTGGAACCACCTGGAAATCCGCACCTTGCGTGGGGTCTTGTCTTCGCTCGGGCGGACGCGGCGCGATCCCTAGGCCAAACGCGCGGCAAATACGGGGCGCCGAAGCGGCGACAAAGGCTTGACGCGCCCCGCAATCCTGCTATTCGCGCGCCTTCGCAAATTGGCTCCGCACCCCGGTGAAGCGGTAGCCGCGTTTGAGACATCTCAAGCGGAGCGATGCCGGGTTAAACGGTCGCCACTGGGGCGGCTCATGCAATTTGAAAGATGTATCTATGACGAAGCGTACCAGCTCGAAGCATAAACTTGACCGCCGGATGGGTGAAAACATCTGGGGTCGTCCAAACTCACCAGTGAACAAGCGTTCTTACGGTCCTGGCCAACACGGTCAGCGTCGCAAGAGCAAGATGAGCGATTTCGGCCTTCAGCTGCGCGCGAAGCAGAAGCTCAAAGGCTACTACGGCGATGTCACTGAGAAGCAGTTCCGCAGCACCTATAAAGATGCGACCAAAATCAAAGGCGACACCGGCCAGAACCTGATCGGCCTGCTTGAGCGCCGTCTCGACATGATCGTTTACCGCGCGAAATTCGCGCCAACGATCTTTGCCGCCCGTCAAATCGTCAGCCACGGTCACATTCTCGTGAACGGCGTAAAGTGTAACATCGCCAGCCGCCGCTGCGATGTGGGCGACGTGATCAGCCTCGGCGCGAAAGCCAAGGAAATGGCGCTGGTTATCGAGGCGCAAAGCCTGCCAGAGCGTGATATTCCTGATTATGTCGCGCCTGACGGCACCGACAAGATCACTTTCACCCGCGTACCGAAGCTCGACGAAGTGCCTTACCCGGTAACGATGGAACCAAACCTCGTGGTCGAGTTCTACTCGCGCTAATCCGCGAACATCCGATAAGAAACAGGGCGGTCCCCTCCTTCAACGGAGCGGGCCGCCCTTTTCTTTTGGTGGAATGAGGCGCACAATCTATGTGTTGTAATGGAGAGCGCTCTATGCATGTGCTGATGTTGGACGGACATCCCGACCAAGGTCGCTTTTCGACCAGCCTCCTCGATCATTATCAGCGGTCAATCCCGAGCAATGCACAGGTAACTCGCATTGCTCTTCGCGACTTAGCCTTCGGACCGAACCTGAAGCATGGCTATAAAAAACGAACTGACTGGGAACCGGATCTTGAGCAGCTGGCGGCTCAAATCGATCAGTGCGATCACCTGGTGGTGGCGTTTCCAATGTGGTGGGGAAGCGAACCAGCTGAACTGAAGGGGCTTCTTGATCGTCTCTTTCTGCCCGGCTTTATGTTTTCGTACCGAAAAAACAGCTCGCTTTGGGATGGGCATATGCAAGGGCGCTCAGCTGATATGATCGTGACCATGGACACACCTCCATTTTTTCTGCGGCTGCTGTATGGAAATGCAATCGTCAAACGCTGGAAAAAGCAAGTGCTGGGCTTCGTCGGTTTCAAGCCTGTGCGCGTATTGGCGTGCGGACCTATAAAAAATGGCGGCGCCGAAAAGAATGAGATGAAATGGCATCGCCAGATCGAAAAAATGGCACGATCAATTAAGACGAAGAACGCGGAGAAGAAGGAGTTACGCCTTGAGCGTTTCCTTAACCGAACTGAGACCTAGGTCCGCGTGCGGTCCCATTCGTCAAATTCGTAAGCGATCGAGCCTTCGACCAGGCGTTCCCAAATGTCGCCGATGACATCGCCCGGCAGGCCGCGCGCTTCTGCTTCGGCCACAGCGGCAGCAATCACGCTCGCTTTGCGCCCTTCATCGCGCACCGCATCGCGGCTGGGCTTAATCCGGGCCGCCGCCCGCATATAGCCAAAGCGCCGCTCCAGCAGAGCCACCAACTCGCGGTCGGTCGCATCCACGCCTTCGCGCACTTCAGTCATGCTCGCGCAATCCTCAGGGGCTTTGGCGTCGGGAGCTTTGGACATCACTTACGATCTTTCAGATAATCGCGCCGAAAATCAGCGGCAAAGGCAGAGAATGTTCCGCCCGCAATGGCACCGCGCATCGCCTTCATCAAGCTTTGGTAGAAGGCAAGATTGTGCTCAGTCACGAGCATCGCGCCCAGGATCTCTCCTGATTTTTGCAAATGGTGCAAATAGGCCAGCGAATAGGTGCTGCAGGTCGGGCATTCGCAGCGCTCATCCAGCGGGCCAGTGTCTTCGGCAAAGCGGGCATTGCGCAGGTTAATCGCGCCGTTCCAGGTGAACGCCTGGCCATTGCGGCCCGAACGCGTGGGCAGCACGCAGTCAAACATATCGATCCCGCGCTCCACCGCGCCGACCAGATCGTCTGGCTTACCAACGCCCATCAAGTAGCGCGGCTTATCCTCAGGCAGGTGGCCCGGCGCATAATCAAGCACGCCGAACATCGCCTCTTGCCCCTCGCCCACGGCCAGACCGCCGACCGCATAACCATCAAAGCCGATGTCAGTGAGCTTCTCAGCGCTGATCTTGCGCAGTTCTTCATCAAGAGCGCCCTGCTGAATGCCGAACAGAGCTGAGCGCGCGGCGTGCTCGCCGCCGCTGTCAAATCCGTCGCGGCTGCGCTTGGCCCAGCGCATGGACAGCTCCATGCTGGCGGCGATTTCCTCGCGCGGACGGTCGGCGCGCGGGCATTCATCAAACGCCATCACAATATCGCTGCCCAGCAGGCGCTGAATTTCCATCGAGCGTTCTGGGGTGAGCATGTGTTTGGAGCCATCGATATGGCTACGGAACTCCACGCCCTCCTCGGTCAGCTTGCGCAGGTCGGACAGGCTCATCACCTGATAACCGCCGCTGTCGGTCAGGATCGGGCGATCCCAATTCATGAACTTGTGCAATCCGCCCAATTTCGCGACCCGCTCCGCACCGGGGCGCAGCATCAGGTGATAGGTGTTGCCAAGGATAATATCTGCGCCCAGCGCGCGCACGCTCTCCGGCTTCATCGCCTTTACGGTGGCCGCCGTGCCAACCGGCATGAATGCAGGCGTCGCGATGGTGCCGCGCTGCATCTGAATGCTGCCGGTGCGCGCCTTGCCGTCGGTGGCGGCGATGCTGAATTTGAAACGCTCGGTCATAAGTCGCGCAGCGCCTAGCGCGTCACTCTCGCAAGCGCCAGCCAGTCTTGAAGATGAATGCGATAATTGCCGTGCAAACCGCCAAGAACCCGAGCGTTAGGCCGAGCGACAAGGCAATCGGCACATCCGAGGTGCCATAAAAGGTCCAGCGCAGCCCGCTGACCAGGAAGGCAATGGGATTGGCCAATGCGACCGAATTCCAAGGCTCTGGCAGATCATCGATCGAATAAAACGTGCCGCCCAGAAATGTCAGCGGGGTGAGAATGAGCAGCGGGATAATCCCAAGCTTTTCAAACCCATCTGCCCAAATGCCGAGAATAAAGCCGAACAGAGAGAAACTCGCCGCGATCAGCATGATGTAGAGCGCGGCGAACAGTGGAAATTTGATCTGGTAGTCGACAAAGAATGTCGCCGTGACGAGGATGATGGCGGCAAGGATCAGCCCCTTAGTCGCCGCCGCCCCCACAAACCCGATCAGCGTCTCTGCCACGCCAACCGGCGCGGAGAGCAGCTCGTAGATCGTGCCGGTGAAGCGCGGCATATAGATGCCAAAGCTGGAATTGCTGGTGGTCTCTCCCAACAGGGTTAGCATGAGCAGGCCGGGAATTATGAAGGCGCCGTAAGCCACCCCGTCAACCGGCTCCATCCGCGCGCCGATGACCGTGCCGAACACGATGAAGTAAAGCGACGTGGTGAGCACAGGCGAGAGGATCGACTGAAACGCGGTGCGCAAGGAGCGCATGACCTCGCGCTTATAGATCGACCAAGTGCCACGGACGTTGAACCCAATCATGCTGGCTCCTCCTGCTCGGTCAGGAGCGAGACGAAGATATCCTCCAGCGAGCTCTCGCGAATGTCGATGCCAGTGAAATCAATTCCCACGGCGATCAGCGCTTTGGTGAGGTCGGCAACCTGCTGGCGGCCCTTGCCCGTCCCATCACCGCCGCGAAAGCACAGCTCGCGCCCGTCTGCGCTGAGTTCGAGTGGAAACGCGGCAATGCTGGGCGGTAGCTCAGACAAAGGCTCGGCCAGTTGCAGCACCGCCTCTGTCCGGCCAAGCCGCTTCATCATTGAGGCCTTGTCATCCACCATCAGGATCTTGCCGCCGCGAATAATACCAACGCGGTCGGCCATTTCCTCAGCCTCTTCAATGTAATGGGTGGTGAGAATGATCGTGGTCCCGCGCTCGCGCAGCGCGCTGATCTGCTCCCACATGTCTTTGCGCAGCTCGACATCGACCCCGGCGGTGGGCTCGTCCAAGAATAACAGCTCTGGCTCATGCGCCAGCGCTTTGGCGATCAGCACGCGGCGTTTCATGCCGCCGGATAGCTCGCGAATTTGCGAGCTGCGCTTTTCATAAAGGCTGAGCGAGCGCAGAATTTCGTGGATGCGCACTTTGTCAGGGGCATGGCCGAACAGGCCGCGTGAATAGCTGACCGCGCGCTCAACTGTCTCGAACATGTCGGTGCTAAGCTCTTGCGGGACCAAGCCAATTCGCGCGCGCGCACTGCGCCAGTCGCTCTTCAGATCGTGGCCGAATGCGGTGATCACACCGCCGCTTGGCCGCACCAATCCGCATACCGCGCCGATCAGCGTCGTCTTACCCGCTCCGTTCGGCCCCAGCAGAGCAAAAATCTCGCCCTTGCGGATCTCCAGATCAACATCATCGAGCGCCTTTACGCCCCCGGAATACACCTTGCTCAGGCCTGCGATGGAGAGAATGGGTTCTTGCATGCCCCTTGGTTACGGCAGCAGCAGGGACGAGTCACCATAAGAGTAGAAGCGATATTTGTTTTCAATTGCATGGGCATAGACCGCCATCATCCGGTCCCGCCCCATCAGCGCGCTAACCAGCATCATCAGCGTCGATTTTGGTAGGTGAAAATTGGTCATCAGGCCATCGACCGCGCGAAACTCATATCCGGGCGTGATGAAGATGTCGGTGTCGCCAGCAAATGCCTCGATCTGGCCGTCGGCCCGCGCCGCGCTTTCCAGCAGACGCAGAGAAGTGGTGCCGACCGCGATCACTCGCCCATGCGGCCGCGCGCGCGGCGTTCAGGCGCTCGGCAACATCGGCCTCTATCCGGCCGAATTCGCTGTGCATTTGATGGTCATCAGTGTCGTCCGCCTTCACGGGCAGAAATGTGCCAGCGCCAACATGCAGGGTCAGCGTCTCTCGCCCGATCCCCGCCGCATCGATCGCCTCGACCAGCTCAGGCGTGAAATGCAGCGAAGCCGTGGGCGCAGCAACCGCGCCATCTTCGGCGGCGAACATGGTTTGATAGTCTTTGAGGTCTTGTTCATCGACCCCGCGCTTCCCCGCAATGTAGGGCGGCAAAGGCATGCGCCCTGCCCGCTCCAGCAGCACCTCGACTGGCTCTTCGCCTTCGAACATCAAAGTGAGGCTGCCATCGGCATGACGCGCCTCGGCAATGGCGGTGACGCCGCCGCCAAACACCAGCTGATCGCCCTCTTTCACGCGTTTTGCATTGCGGATGAAGGCCTGCCAGCGGCGCAGATCGATCCGCTTGTGCAGAGTTGCGCCGATCTTGGCCTCTCCGCCTGCGCGCCGCCCCTCCAGCTGGGCCGGGATCACGCGGGTGTCGTTAAACACCAGCACATCGCCCGCGTTCAACAGGCTTTGCAGATCGCGAACGCCCTTATCGGCAAAGGGCTCATCCCCCCGCGCCACAAGCATGCGCGCCGCATCGCGCGGGCGCACCGGGCGCAGCGCAATCAGATCTTGCGGAAGGTCGAAATCGAATAAATCAACACGCATCGGCGGGGCCTTAGCCGCGAGCGCGCCATGCGGAAAGAAAAACTAGCCCCAGATCTTTAGCTGAGCGGCGCGCTTAGAGCGTCGGCAGTGATCTCTTCTTCTACCGCTGGTGCGGTCGGCATGACCTGCGGCTTGTTGTCGCTGGCAAGCGATGCCTGAAGAATGCGGGTGGGCTCGGTAGGCGGCTCGCCGCGATTGATCGCATCGACGCTGGCCATATTGCTGATCACGCGGCCGAGATTGGTGTAGCGCTTGTCTAGGCTGAAACGCGGATAGAACACGATGAAGAACTGGCTGTTCGCGCTGTCTTCCGAGGTTGCGCGCGCCATCGCCAGACTGCCGCGAACATGCGGCATCGGGTTAAATTCTGCCTTGAGGTCAGGCAATTCAGAGCCGCCCTGGCCCGTACCGGTCGGATCGCCGCCCTGAGCCATAAAGCCCTCAATCACGCGGTGGAAAATGATCCCGTCGTAGAACCCCTGGCGGGTCAACGTTTTGATCCGCTCGACATGGTTCGGCGCCCAGTCTTTTTGCAAACGGATCGCCACGCGTTCACCATTCGACAGGTCGAGCAGCCAGACGTTGTCGGGATCCTCGTTCATATCGAAGCTCACCGGCGTGTAGACTTGCCGTTCGGCAGGCTCAGCGGCCTCAGTCTCGGCCTCTGCCGCTGGCGCTTCGCCCTCCGGCTCGGCGTCCTGAGCAAAGACGGCCTGAGGCGCGGCAAGCAGCGCAAGAGAGGCGGAGGCGCACAGTAGTTTACGAAAGATCATGAAGGTCGTTTTTCCGGGTAATTTGTGTGTTGCCCGCGCTGTTTAACCACGCGTGCCTGACACTTCAATGAATGAGTGACGCCCCATCGACAGCTAAGCGTGAACGCGCGGCAGTGTGACGGTTCTAGTAATCGCCCTTAAGGCCGATTTCCTTGACGCGGGCATTCACTTCCTCGCGCACCTCATTGTTCACGAAAGGCGTTATATCTCCGCCATATAGCGCGATTTCCTTCACTAGTTTCGATGCGATCGGTTGGAGCGAGACATCCGCCATCAGGAACACCGTCTCGATATTCTCATCGAGCTGCTGGTTCATGCCCGCCATTTGATATTCGTATTCAAAATCCGCCACCGCGCGCAGTCCGCGGATAATTACCCGCGCGCCCTGCTTTTGCGCGAATTTGACGAGCAGCGCGTTGAAACCCACCACCTCGACATTGCTCACGCCCATATTCGCAACCTCACGCTCGACCATGGCGAAGCGTTCCTCGGTCGAAAACATAGGGTTTTTGGAGGGGTTGGTCGTGACTCCAATGATAAGCTTATCAACCAACTTTGCCCCGCGCCGGATGATATCGGCATGGCCCAGAGTGATCGGGTCAAAGGTCCCGGGATAAATTCCGATGCGTTCACTCATGTCTACCGATCCCTCTCAACCACAAAGCGCGCGAGTGCTCGCAGCGTCTCTGCCTCTTCGCCATAACTCGCGAGGTGGCCTATCGCCTGATCCACCAGCGCGCTCGCCTGTTCGCGTGCCTTTTCCGCGCCCATCAGGGTCACAAATGTCTGCTTGCCTTGGCTCTCGTCCTTGCGCAGCGCCTTGCCCGCTTTCGCCTCGTCCCCGCTCACATCGAGCAGGTCATCGGCAATCTGGAACGCCAGGCCAATATCGCGGGAATACGCCCGTAAATGCGCGCGGCCTTCCGGGGCGACTTTGCCCATGATTGCGCCCATTTCCACCGATGCGGCCAGCAAAGCGCCGGTTTTAAGCTGCTGAAGCCGGGTGATTGAGTGAAGATCGTATTCGATCCCCTCGTCATCGGCGACCATATCCATCATCTGGCCGCCCGCCATGCCCTTCATTCCGCTGGCTGTGCCCAGCGTCATCATCAGCTCGCTGCGGGTAAAAGGATCGGCGCTGGTGTCCTGATCGGCGAGAATTTCAAACGCCAGCGCGTGCAGAGCATCGCCCGCCAGCACAGCGGTCGCCTCGTCGAACACCTTGTGCACGGTCGGCTTGCCATGGCGCAGGTCATCGTCATCCATGCAGGGTAGATCGTCATGGATCAGCGAATAGACGTGGATCGCCTCCACCGCGCAGCCAGCGCGCAGGGCGGCTGTGCGGTCGACGCCGAACAATTCCGCCGTGCTCACCAGCAACAGCGGGCGCACCCTTTTGCCGCCGCCAATCGCCGCGTAACGCATCGCCTCGACCAGCCGGGCGCGCGTATCGGGCGGAACAGGCAAAAAGGCATCGAAAACGGAATCGATCTCGCCCTGAACCCGCTTTAGCTGATCGGCCAGCAAGTTTGCTTTATCCCCCACGCGCAGCCGCTCCTATTGCTGCGCGTCGAGCGGCTCAGTGCCGGCGGCGGCGCCATCGCGGTTGGTCACGATCTTCTCGATCCGCGCGCTCGCCGTATCGAGCCGCTTTTGGCACGCCTCGCGCAGCTTCTCGCCGCGCTCATACAAAGCAATGGATTCGTCGAGCGGCACATCGCCGCGCTCCAATTGCTGGACGATGGTTTCCAGCGCGCTGAGCGCCTGTTCAAAGCTCATTTCGGAAAGTTCGGGCGCGTTTTCGATGATCTGTCCCTCGTAAGACCACAAATTGATTAGAAAGCGGGTTTTGACCCCGGCTCGCGGAGCGCGGAGCATTGACCCGCGCGGCGCGCCCGGTCAAGGCTGCGCATGAAACGGGGAAATCAAATGAAGTGGTTCATTGCCTACATCACGGCGGCGCTCGCATTTGGCGTGCTGGATGCGATGTGGCTGAATTGGGCGGGAGCGAACCTCTATCAGCCCAATATTGGCGAGCTGATGGCGGACAGCATCAATGTCGGCGCGGCGGCCGCGTTCTACTTCCTTTATGTCGCCGGCATGGTGTGGTTCGGCGTAAAGCCAGCGCTCACCAGCGGCAAAGTAGCGAGTGCTACACTCAACGGGGCGCTGCTGGGCGCGCTATGTTATGCGACGTTTGATCTTACCAGCCAGGCGGTGTTCAAGGTGTGGGCGACGCATGTCACAGTGCTGGATATCATCTGGGGCGCGTTTGCAACCGGCACGGCGAGCTCTATAGCGGCATTCGTCACGTTGAAATTCACGCAGAAATCCGCGCGGTAAAATCGGGATAAGGGGCACCCATGTTTATCGGTCACTTCGCGCCGGCTGTTTGCCGCCGCAGCCATCTCACCGCGATCACCGCGGCTGGGCACTTTGTTTATCGCGGCGCAATTGGTCGATTGGGGCTTTTTCGCGCTGGCCATGGCGGGCGTGGAGAAAATGCGGGTGGATCCGGATGCGACGGTGATGGTGCCGTTTGACCTCTATCATATGCCCTTCACGCATTCCTTATTAGGCACCGCGATATGGGCGGCCGTCTTCGCGATTATCGTGATGGTTTTTCAGCGTAATTTCTTTGGCGGGGTTCTGACCGCCTTTGTCGTCCTGTCGCACTGGGTGCTCGATTGGCTGACCCATGCGCCGGATATGACCATCGCTGGCGGGCCAAAGGCGTACGGCCTTGGCCTGTGGAATTACCCTCAGATCGCCATGCCGCTGGAGCTGCTGATCACCATTGGTGCGTTCATGATCTATGTGAAGCGCACGCGCGGCCCGGTCGGCCCGCCGCTGATCTTGCTGGGTGTGCTGCTGCTGATGCAGATGGTCAATTGGTTCGGCCCCGCCCCGACGGAGGCGAATATGGCGCTCTATGCTCAGGCCCTGATCGCCTTTGCCGTCACAACGGCGCTGGCGTGGTGGGTCGGGCATAACCGCTGGCACATTCGGCGTGGAGGCTTGGCGGCCCCAAGCGAGTGAATTAAAGCGCCGTGCATGAGCGATTCATCACAAGCCAGCGCACCCGAAATCACACCCGAAATTGTCGAGCAGCACGGCTTCTCGCCTGAGGAGTACGAACAGGTCCTGAAAAGCCTGGGCCGCGTGCCCAATATGGTGGAGCTGGGCATCTTTTCCGTGATGTGGTCGGAGCATTGCAGCTATAAGAGTTCGCGCTTCCATTTGAAGAAGCTGCCGACAGAAGCCCCGTGGGTGATTTGCGGCCCCGGTGAGAATGCTGGCGTGATCGATATTGGCGATGGCCAGGCGGCGATCTTCAAAATGGAGAGCCACAACCACCCGTCCTATATTGAGCCATACCAAGGCGCGGCGACCGGCGTTGGCGGGATCCTGCGCGATGTCTTCACGATGGGCGCGCGCCCGGTGGCGAATGCCAATGCGCTGCGCTTTGGACGGCCAGAGCATCCCAAGATGCAGCATTTGGTGAAGGGCGTGGTTGCCGGCATCGGCGGATATGGCAATTGCGTCGGCGTGCCGACCGTATGCGGCGAGACCAATTTCCACCCAGCCTATGACGGCAATATTCTGGTCAATGCGATGACCGTCGGCGTCGCGGATACGGATAAGATCTTCTATTCCGCCGCGACAGGCGTCGGTAATCCGATCGTCTATGTCGGGTCAAAGACCGGGCGCGATGGCATCCACGGCGCGACCATGGCCAGCGCGGACTTTGAAGAAGACGCAGAGGCGAAGCGGCCCACCGTGCAGGTGGGCGATCCGTTCACGGAAAAGCTGCTGATCGAGGCGTGCCTTGAGCTGATGGCCACCGACGCCATCGTCGCAATTCAGGATATGGGGGCCGCGGGCCTCACATCGTCGTCCGTAGAAATGGCGACCAATGGCAAGGCGGGCATCCGCCTCAACATGGATATGGTCCCGTGCCGCGAAGAGGGCATGACACCCTACGAAATGATGCTGAGCGAGAGCCAGGAGCGGATGCTCATGGTGCTGAAGCCCGGCAAGGAAGAGATGGCGGCCGCAATCTTTAAGAAGTGGGAGCTCGACTTTGCCGTCATCGGCGAAGTGACCGACACCCGCCATATGGTGCTGGAATGGGGCGGCGAAGTTGTCTGCGACATACCGCTGGGCCCACTGGCCGCCGACGCGCCGGAATATGAGCGGCCCTATCTCTCCAAGGAAGAATACAAGGCCTGGGCCAAGGTCAAGCCGCTGGATGATGTGCCAGAAAGCACGGATATCGGCGCGGATTTGCTCAAGCTGATGGCCAGCCCCGCGCTTGCCAGCCGCCGCTGGATTTCGGAGCAATATGACAGTCAGGTGATGGGCGACACGCTGCAAACGGGCGGCGATGCGGGCGTTGTGCGCGTGCATGGTACGAAAAAGGCGCTGGCGCTGACCACCGATTGCACCCCGCGCTATGTCTATGCCGACCCATATGAAGGCGGCAAACAGGCGATTGCGGAGGCGTATCGCAACCTATGCGCCGTCGGCGCGCGGCCACTCGCCGTGACCAATTGCCTGAACTTCGCGAACCCGCAGCGGCCCGAGATCATGGCGCAATTCGTCCACGCTCTGGAAGGTATGGGCGACGCCTGCCGCGCGCTCGACTTCCCAATCGTTTCGGGGAACGTCTCGCTCTATAACGAAAGCAAGGCAACCGGCGGCGGCAGCGCAATCCTCCCCACCCCAGCCATCGGCGGGGTCGGCATTATCAACGATTATTCGAAGATGATGACGATGGGGTTTAAGAATGAGGGCGACTTCCTGTTTATCCTAAGGGGGGCAAAGATCGTCCCTCCAAAACAAATGCTTGGGCAGTCATTGTGGTTGAGAGAAGTTCAGGGAGCAGAGGCAGGCCAACCACCTTTGGTCGACCTTGATCTAGAACGACAAGTTGGCGAGAAAATCTTAGCCCTGATCGGCAAAGGCCTTGTGAATTCGGTCCACGACATTTCAGATGGGGGGGCCATGGTCGCAATTGCGGAGATGGCGCTCGCTGGAAATATTGGATGCAATGTCGATATACTCGATCATGCATTTTTGGAGCCTTTCGGCGAACAGCAAGGAACCTACTTGCTTACCGGGAAAGACCAGAAGGCGATCTATGCCGAACTAGAAAACAGCAGCCTGAACTTAGAAACTCTAGGCCGAGTGTCTGGGGCTGATATTTTACTGTCTGACGTTGACAATCAAGAATATCGGGTCCCCCTTGCCGACCTCCGCGAGGCCCACGCCAGCTTCTTCCGCGACTGGATGGAGGGGTGATGACCCCACTCGTCATTGCGAGCCTTGCGCCAGCAAGGCGCGGCAATCCATCTCTCTTCCGCCGCAATCTGGATCGCCGCGTCGGCCAATTGGCCTCCTCGCGATGACGATTATACGACTGGATGGAGGGGTGAACGAACCCAATCCCCCGTCATGCTGAACTTGGTTCAGCATCCATCGCCAGCGCACTGTTCGCAAGCTTGGCGATGGGGATGGACCCCGGATCAAGTCCGGGGTGACGCCGAGGAAGTGGGTAGAGGAGAGAAACCACCCCTTCGTCATTCCCGCGAAAGCGGGAATCCAAGGCGAAATAGTACCGCTGACAATTTAGACTCCCGCGTTCGCGGGAGTGACGAGATAGCATAGTTGGGCCTCCTCCAACCCATCCTCCACTACGGCGGGCATTGGCTCGTCCCGTTCGCAATCGGCTGGCTGATCTGGCGCGAGAATTGGCTGCGCGCAGGGCTAGTAATTGCCAGCGCCAACCTGATCGATCTCGACCATTTGCTGGCCGATCCGATCTTTGATCCGAACCGCTGCAGCATTGGTTTCCACTATCTGCACGGCTGGGTCGGCGCGGGGCTTTACGCCGCAATGATCGCTTTACCCAAAGCGCGATGGTGGGTTCGCGCGCTCGGCATTGGCGCAATGTGGCATCTCGCGGTCGACTATGGCGATTGTATGATGCAAATGTGGTGACATGACCGCTGGCTATTCAGGAACACCGCTCGCCAAGAAGCTGACCCTGCGCGATGGGCAGACCTGCTGGTTTGACGCCATGCCAGCCAGCATCATGGACGAGATCAGGGAATATGGCCTCGACCTGCATTTCATCGCTGAACCAGCCGAAGGCCTGGGCGCCGCGCATATCTTTGTCACCGAAGAGAGCGATCTGACTGCCAAGCTCGCGCAGCTGCGCCAGAAAATCGCAAAAGATGGGCAGGTTTGGGTCAGCTGGCCGAAGAAAGGCTCGGGCCGCGAGACGGCGCTCGATCAGGCTGCGGTCCAGCGCGCCTAGCCTGGCCTCAGGCTTTGTCGACATCAAGAAATGCGCCGTTGATGCGGTCTGGTCGGGTCTGAAATTCGTCATCCCGAAAGCCGATCGATGAACGCACCGCGCCCCACATCGACGCTGATCTTTGTCGCGCTGATCGTGTTTATCGACATGGTTGGGATCGGGCTGATCATCCCTGTCCTGCCAGATCTGCTGGAGGAGCTGACCGGCGAAAGCGTCGACCGCACCGCAGAAATCGGCGGCTGGCTGCTGTTTGCCTATGCACTGATGCAATTTCTGTTTGCGCCAATCATCGGCGGCCTTTCCGACAGCTTTGGGCGCCGCCCGGTGTTGCTGGTGACATTGTTCATCCTCGGCCTCGATTACGCGATTATGGCCTGGGCGCCGACTTTGTTCTGGCTGTTTCTGGGGCGGATCATGGCCGGGATCATGGGGGCGAGCTGGGCCGCCGCGAATTCCTGCATCGCCGATGTCGCCTCGCCAGCGGAGCGGGGCAAATATTTCGGCATTATGGGCGGTGCGGGCGCGAGCGGCTTTGTCGTCGGCCCGGCCATCGGCGGCTTGCTGGGCAGCGTGGATGTGCGCCTGCCCTTTATCATCGCTGCCGCGCTGGCAATTGGCGGAGCGGTTGCGGGCTATTTTCTGCTGAAGGAAACCCTGCCCGTAGAACGCCGCCGCGCCTTCACACTAAAACGCGCAAACCCGCTCGGCACGCTGATCCAGATGAGCCGCCTGCCGGTGGTTATGGGCTTTCTATTGGTGATCTTCTTCACCCAGATGGCGGGCCAATCGCAAATGTCGGTCTGGGCCTATCACACCAAATTGGTGTTCGAATGGAGTGAGATCGAAATCGGGCTGAGCGTCGCGCTGTTCGGCGTCATTCTGGTGGTCATTCAAGGCGGCCTGACGGGTCGAGTGATCGCGCGGATCGGGCCGGAACGCACCGCAATGCTCGGCTTCTTCATCTCGATGCCGGCCTATTATCTGTTCGCCTTTGCGTCGGCCAGCTGGGTCATGGTGCTGGGCGTAGTCATCGGCGGCCTGGGCGGCCTCACCTTCCCCGCGCTGCAACAGATGATGAGCGAGCGGGTCGATGAGGATGCACAGGGGGAGCTGCAAGGCGCGGTTGCCAGCACCATGAGCATCACCAGCATTTTCGGACCGATCCTGATGACCGGGGTGTTCGGAGCCTTTGCCGACGGGCAAGGCGTCTATTTCCCCGGCGCGCCCTATCTGGTGGCGGCGGCATTACTGCTGATCGGAGTGCTGCTGGCGGCTTGGACGATCCGTAAGATAACGCCCAACCCGAATGTTGAAGCCGCTCAGTCTTAGGCCGCTTGCACCTCTGAGAGGCCGAGGTTTTGCTCTGCAAAACCTTCCGCATCCAGCTGGGCCAGGCATTGGCGATAGATCACCGGCTCACCGATGCTCAGCATCTTGCGGACCACATCAATGTCTTCGCGCATCACCGCCTCGACATCCATATGCGCCAGAGTGGCGGCGGCCTTGCCCAGATCGCGTCCCTCGCGGATCGCGTCATAGAGCGGGGCCTTCGTTTCCGTCACCTTCTTGATCTGGCGCGCGGCGGCATAGGCGATGAATTTCACGCCGAGATTGTGGTTCTGCTCATAGCTAAAGCCAAGCAGTGCTGCTTCACCCAAGGCATCGCGGCCATAGCCGGTGAGGATGTGAAACAGATCATGGGTATCGCGCAGGCGGCTGATATACCATTCAACCTGATCCTCTGGGCGTTCCTCACGCGGGCGCCAGGCATAGCTTTCCTCCACCAGACCATTCGCGGTCAGGCCCTCGCGCTTCATAAAGCGGATGTAATGCTGCGCGACGGTGTTTGGCCCGCAATCGTCCCAGCGGCTGTGATCATCCAGCATATCGGCGACCGGCAGAACGCTCTCGCGCAGCATGAAACCACGCGCATTGGGGGATTTGAGGAACTCCTCTGCCTGAGCCTGAACCTTGCGGCCTTTCAGCGCATCAATGATATGGAAAACCTGCTTCGTGTCTTCCTTATCCGCCACCAGCTTACGGAAATGGCTCAGCGCCTTAAACGGGCGAAACCCTGTAATATCACGGTCCGGGTGCAGCAGTGGAAGGTCGAGCCAGTTCATGAGTTTGCTCCGCTTTTTTCGAGTCGCAATCACCTTATGACAAATAGGTTCATCAAATGCAACCTACATTGGTGTTAGTAGTGTCTGCACTCGCCTCTTTCCTTTGCCGCGCCAACGCGCAATAGGTTCATTATGAAAGACCACGATACCGTTCCCTATCACCTGCCCGCCATCCCCGCCGATGAGGCAATTGCCCGCGCGCAGAGCCTCCGCGACCGATTGAAAGAGCGCCGTTCCTGCCGCTATTTCTCCGATGAGCCGGTGCCGCGCGAAGTGATCGAGGCCGCGATTGAGGCCGCTGGCACTGCGCCCAATGGCGCCAATCACCAACCGTGGCATTTCGCGGTGGTGACCTCCCCAGAGAAGAAGCGCGCCATTCGTTTGGCGGCGGAGGAAGAGGAAAAGCGGTTCTACGGCGAAGATGGCGATAAGCCCAAGGCAAGCGACGAATGGCTCGATGCGCTAAGCGACCTTGGAACCGATGCCGACAAGCCGTTTCTCGAAACCGCACCGTACCTGATCGTCGTCTTTGCTCAGCGCAAAGGCGGGATCGAAGAGGACGGCAAGACGCAGAATTACTACGTCAATGAAAGCGTCGGGATTGCCTGCGGAATGCTGATCGCGGCGCTGCATGAAGGTGGCTGTTCGACGTTAACCCACACGCCATCGCCGATGGGCTTCCTGCGCGAGGCGTGCGAGCGCCCCGAATGGGAAAAGCCGCTGATGATTGTGGTCGTCGGCCGGCCCAGCGCGGATGCCACTGTGCCCGCTCATGCGCTAAAGAAAAAGCCGCTGAGCCAGATCGCCAGCTGGCTCTGAGCTGATTGTGAACTCCCGCGCAGGCGGGAGTCTCGTTCGGTTCAAGAGAGGTCCCCGCCTTCGCGGGGACTCACCTAGGACTATGCAGCAACCGCTTCCGGCGTGTTTTCGCTGGCCAGCATGTCGTATGGATCAATGCCCTCTTCGCGCCAGATGCGGTGGCATTCGCGGTAGACGCTCGGCTCTGGAATTTTGAGCATTGCGCGCACTTCATTGAGGTCCATCGCCAGCAGATCGCGGATCGATTGCTCGATCAGTCTGGGAGCGCCCGTGCCGGTGCGGCGCGCCTGATTGACCGCACCAATGACCGGCGCCTTGCTGCCCCAAACCTGCTTTTTGATGTTCATTGCCCCGGCATAACCGATCAGCAGATGGCCGTGGCTCGGGCTCTGACCATGAGTGAACAGCAGGACGCATTGCTCGCCCAAAGCATCGCGGCCGTAGCCGGTCAGGATGTGAAACAGATCATGCGTATCGCGCGAACGGGACAGATACCAATGCGTGAGGTCGTCATATTTGGGCCGCCCCATCTTGTCGAATTCTGCAACCAATCCAGCGGCTGATAGCCCCTCGCGCTCCATAAAGTCGCAGTATGCATGCCCCAGGCTGCCCTTGGGCGTTTTGCGGATCGCGGCATGATCATCGAGAATTTCTGGCAGACTTGGCTCGCTCGCGCGCAATTCCTCGCCGCGTTCACTCAGCGCGAAATTCCGCACGCGCTCAACGTAGTCTTTCGGCGGGAGAGCCTCGAAAATCTTGAAGACCTCGCTCGTGTTTTCCTTGTCCCGCATCAAATTACGGAAATGTCCGATGGCCTTGGGCAATGAATATTTCGGCTGCGGACGGTCAGGGTGACGCAGGACAGTGCCGTCTGCGGCATATTCACGAGCGGTGGTGGTCATCAGTGCGGGCCTTATTCGGTTGCGGTATTGGGGTGATACCGATGCTTACTTACATTAGTGTAAATAACGTAAAGTCAGTCCCAAATCAAGACCTAAATTTGTAAAGACGTGTTACTCGGCCCGCTTTGGCCTCACCCTATCGCGCCCGGCGGCGAAAGCTCAGCCCTCAACCCAATCGTCTTGCGGTATGCCGAGCAGGGTCAAAATGGCGGTCAGGTCACCGCCATCGATCCGCCCATTCGCGGCGGCGCGCGCCTTTGGCTTCGCCCTGTAGGCAAACCCGTAGGTGGCGGCCTGGATCATCGGGATATCATTCGCCCCGTCGCCCGTGGCGAGGCTGAGCGCCCCCTGCCCCGCCTTGGCGACCTCTTCGCGCAGCACCCGCGCCTTGGTCTCGGCATCGGTGACCGGCCCCGCGAGACGCCCGGTTAGCTTGCCGCCCTCCACCTCCAGAACATTGCCAACCACGCGCTCAAAGCCCAATTGCTCCGCCACCGCATCGGCGAAATGGTGAAACCCTCCAGTGACCAGCACGGTGCGGCAATCCTGCTCCAGCAGGGTCGCAACCAACGTCGCAGCGCCCGGTGTCGGCGTAATCCGCTCCGCCAGGCACTGCGCGATTGCGCCTTCGTCCAGCCCAGCGAGCAGTTTCACCCGCTCTCGCAGCGCGTCTTCAAAATCGAGCTCGCCCTGCATCGCGCGCTCTGTAATCCCGGCGATTTGCGGCTTGATCCCGGCGTAATCCGCCAGCTCATCAATGCATTCCTGCCCAATCATGGTCGAATCCATATCCGAGACGAACACGTCCGGCAGGTCAAAGCCTTGGTCGCTGATCAGCGCGGCCTCAGGTTTCAGCACCTCGTCGAGCACACGCGGCAGCAGCGAGGGATCATTTTCGGATCCCCACTCCAATTCGTGCAGGTCATCATCCAGCTGAGTGAGCGAAAATTCCGCGTCCGCAGCGGCGAGCCATTCTGGCCCCTCCACAAGACGTGTTTCAAGCTGCGCGTTGTCTGCTATCAGCCGGGCGATGAGCAAAAGTGATACTCCTGATTTGAATCCAGTCGCGCTCATTGCAGGGCCGACCGCCAGCGGCAAGAGCGCGGTTGCAATTGCCCTTGCAAAGGCGCTGGCGGAGGCGGGCAAGACCGGGATTGTGATCAATGCCGACAGCGCGCAGGTCTATGCCGATCTGCAAGTGCTATCCGCGCGCCCGAGCGAGGAGGAAATGGAAGGCATAGAGCACCGCCTTTTCGGCACATGGGACGGATCGCAGGCCTGCTCGGCGGCCGATTGGGCCAGCAAAGCGCGCGCAGAAATCACGGATTGCCATGCGAAGGGTGCGGTGCCGATCCTGGTCGGCGGCACCGGCATGTATATGAACATCCTGCTAGATGGCATTGCCCCGATCCCGGAAATTGATCCCGAAATCCGCCGCCATGTGCGCGCCCTGCCGACCGAAGGCGCCTACAGCGCGTTGAAGATCGAAGACCCGGAGCGCGCGCTGATGCTGGCCCCGGGTGACAGCCAGCGCATCGCCCGCGCGCTGGAGGTGGTGCGATCCACAGGCACGTCCTTAAGCGATTGGCACAATGCCAAGACCGGCGGGATTGCTGAGGACATCACTCTGCATCCGCTGGTGATGCTGCCGCCGCGCGAATGGCTCTATGATCGCTGCGATCGCCGGTTTGGCCTGATGCTGGAACACGGCGCGATTGAAGAGGTCGAGGTTCTGCTCAAGCGTAAGCTTGATCTGGGACTGCCGATGATGCGGGCGATTGGCGTGCCAGAGATCTCCGATTACCTCCACGGCCACATCATGATCCCCGACGTGATCGCCGCGGGCGCGCAGGCGACCCGCAATTACGCAAAGCGGCAATATACGTGGTTCCGCAATCAATCGCCGCAAGATTGGGTGCGTTCCGAATCTAAAAATGTTGATGTAGGCGAGATATTTGCATCATTATTACGTTTTTAATCGTTGACACGATAGATTATAACTCATAGCAGGCTCTCATCAGGCCCGACGCATTATCGCTGCGCCGGGCCTCGTTTATTGATACAAGTGCGCGTTAAAACGAGCAGAGTGAATTCAGCCATGCGGCCAGGCATGCAAACCGCGCCTGAGCCAAGCAAGACCGAGAAGGAAGTACACGTGTCGGACCATCCCCACCCCGACCATCTCAAAACCGACCAGCAATCAGGCGCTGCGATCCTGACACAATGCCTGGTGGATCAAGGCGTTGAGTTCGTATTCGGCTATCCCGGCGGCGCTGTTCTGCCGATTTATGATGAGCTGTTTGGCGATGAGCGGCTGCGCCACATCCTTGTCCGGCACGAGGCCGGGGCTGCACATGCAGCAGAGGGCTATGCCCGCGCCACTGGCAAGCCGGGCGTGGTTTTGGTCACCTCGGGCCCCGGCGCGACCAATGCCGTTACCGGGATTGCCGATGCCTATATGGATCTCGATCCCAATGGTCGTCATTACCGGCCAGGTTCCAACCGGCCTGATCGGCACCGACGCCTTTCAAGAGGCGGACACCGTCGGCATCACGCGCCACTGCACAAAGCACAATTATCTGGTCAAAGATCCGGCAGAGCTTCAGTCCGTTTTGGAAGAGGCGTTTCGCATCGCTACCACCGGGCGTCCCGGCCCGGTTGTGGTCGACATCCCCAAGGATGTTCAGATCGCCGTGCCTTCGCGCAAGATCGCAGCCAAGCTTACCGCATCGCACCGCTATGCACCGCAAATGGCGGCACCTGCTGAACAAGTGATCGAAGCGGTTGAGATGATTGCGGCGGCAGAACGCCCAGTTTTCTACACCGGCGGCGGAGTTATCAATTCCGGGCCAGAGGCGACCCGGCTGCTGCGCCAATTGCAGGACATCACCGGCGCGCCGGTCACCTCCACTTTGATGGGGCTCGGCGCGTTTCCTTCGGAGCATCCCGACTGGCTCGGCATGCTCGGGATGCACGGCACCTATGAAGCCAATCTGGCGATGAACAAGGCCGATGTTATGGTCTGCATCGGCGCGCGCTTTGATGACCGCGTCACCGGCAGGCTCGATGCATTTTCGCCTGATTCCAAGAAGATACACATCGATATTGATCGCAGCTCGATCAATAAAGTTGTCCCAGTTGAGCTCGGCATAGTTGGCGATTGTTCTACTGTGCTGGGTCAAATGATCGAGAGCTGGGGCGCGCGAAAGCCGCAGGACCTGGGCGAATGGAAGGCCCGCATTGCCGGATGGCGCGCGCGCGAATGCCTCGCCTATCCGGAAAAATCAGCCAAAGATCCAAGCGCGATCATGCCGCAAAAGGCGGTCGAGCGGCTGCACGCCCTCACCCACAAACGCGACCCGATCATCACCACCGAGGTTGGTCAGCACCAGATGTGGGCGGCGCAATATTTCGGATTTGAACAGCCGAACAAATGGCTCACCAGCGGCGGGCTTGGCACCATGGGTTATGGTATGCCAGCGGCGATTGGCGCGCAGCTGGGCTGCCCCGATGCGCTGGTGATTGATATTGCCGGCGAGGCAAGCATTCAGATGAATATTCAAGAGCTTGGAACGGCGAGCCAATACCGCCTGCCGGTCAAGATCTTCATCCTCAACAATGAATATATGGGCATGGTCCGCCAGTGGCAGGAATTGACCTATGAAAGCCGCTATTCCAACAGCTATTCCGACAGCCTGCCTGACTTTGTGAAGCTGGCAGAGGCCTATGGCTGGACCGGCATTCGCATCACCGAGGAAAGCGAATTGGACGCGGGCATCGAGGCGATGCTGGCCGCCGATGGTCCGGTGATTGTCGATTGCATGGTTGCCAAAGACGCGAACTGTTTGCCGATGATTCCATCGGGCGCGGCGCACACCGAAATGCTGCTCTATGGCGATGCGCACGAAGGCACCATGGACGACGAAGCGAAGGCGCTGGTCTGATGGAATTCTCAGCAATGCCGTTCGTGTCGAGCGCAGTCGAGACACGCCGCGCCACCGCATCTCGACTTCGCTCGATGCGAACGGATGAGGTATCAAAATGAAAATTGCGCACGACAATGCCGAGCGGCACGTCCTCACTGTTACGGTCGATAATGAGCCCGGTATTCTGGCAAAGATCACCGGGCTTTTCACCGCGCGCGGGTATAACATCGACAGCCTGACGGTGGCCGATATCTCGGCTGACCACGCGATCAGCCGGATCACGATTGTGACCGGCGGCCCGCCGCAAGTGATCGATCAGATCGAAGCGCAGTTGGATCGGCTCGTGCCAGTCCACGGCGTCGTCGACCTCACCACCGCTGGTCCGCATGTTGAGCGCGAGCTGGCGCTGATCAAGGTCACCGGCACTGGCGAGGCGCGGGTTGAGGCCTTGCGCGTGGCCGATATCTTCCGCGCCAGCGTGGTCGACACCACCACAGAAAGCTTCGTATTCGAGCTGACTGGCGCACCGGACAAAATTAACAGTTTCATCGCCCTGATGCGCGAACTCGGCCTGGTCGAGGTCGGCCGGTCAGGGATTGTGGGAATGCTACGCGGAGCCGAAGGCTCCTGACCGCCAACATATAATTTTCGTCATGCCAGCGAGAGCTGGCATCTCAGGCAACCGGGGCCATGCTTAAAAGGCCCTAGATCCCAGCGTTCGCTGGGATGACGTAGGAAGAAGAAGAGAAACAATGAAAGTCTATTACGACGCCGACGCTGATCTTGATCTGATCCAGAACAAGAAGGTCGCGATCCTCGGCTATGGCAGCCAAGGCCATGCCCATGCGCAAAACCTGCGCGACAGCGGCGTGAAAGAAGTCGCCGTGGCGCTGCGCGAAGGCTCCGCCACGCGGGCCAAGGCAGAGGCCGCTGGCTTTAAGGTGATGAACAACACCGAGGCGGCTGAATGGGCTGACCTCGTGATGGTTCTTGCACCCGATGAGCATCAAGCCGCGATCTGGGCCGATGATATGGCCGGGCACATGAAGCCGGGCAGCGCGCTCGCCTTTGCTCACGGTCTCAACATTCACTTTGGTCTGATCGAGCCGCCAGCGGACATCGACGTGATCATGATCGCGCCAAAGGGCCCGGGTCACACCGTGCGCAGCGAATATGAGCGCGGCGGCGGCGTCCCCTGCCTGATCGCTGTGCATCAGGAAGGCACCAGCAGCGGCGGCAACGGCTATGCGAAATCGCTCGCCTTGTCCTATGCCAGCGCCATGGGCGGCGGCCGCAGCGGCGTGATCGAAACCAATTTCAAGGAAGAGTGCGAGACCGATCTGTTCGGTGAGCAAGCCGTTCTTTGCGGCGGGATCACGCACTTGATCCAGGCCGGTTTTGAAACCCTGACGGAGGCCGGATACGCCCCAGAAATGGCCTATTTTGAGTGTCTGCACGAAACCAAACTGATCGTTGATCTGCTGTATGAAGGCGGGATCGCCAACATGCGTTATTCGATCAGCAACACGGCCGAATATGGCGACATCAAAACCGGCCCGCGTATCATCACTGATGAGACCAAGGCGGAAATGAAGCGCGTGCTGGCTGACATTCAGTCAGGCCGGTTTGTAAAAGACTTCGTGCTGGATAACCGCGCGGGTCAGCCAGAGCTGAAGGCCAGCCGCAAGGCCGCAGAAGCGCATCTGATCGAGAAGACCGGGGCGGAACTGCGCGCGATGATGCCATGGATCAGCGCGAACAAGCTGGTCGATAAGTCGAAGAACTAAGCACAGCTTGGGGCTGCGCGGGAATGCGCGGCCCTGGCTACCTCAGGCAGGTTCGAGCAAACGCTCAAGCGAAATCGGGGCCGCGCTGGTTATCTCAACCGCGCGGTCTTCGCCGTGGACTTGCCCGTGCATATCCGCCTCGCGCAGCATGTCGTCGCGGGCGTGCAGCAGCTCTGCGATCTCTTCGCGGGCCAGACCGACCATTGCAGTCAGCCATTCATTCACCAGCGGGTCGCCATTGGGCCCGCGCAGGTCAAACTGATCCAACATCGCGATCACCGCATAGGCGGGATAGAGCCATTCGTCGGTGACCCAGCGATTGGTGCCGAACCATTGCAGCGGCAGCCCTTGCTCAGAGATTGCCAAAGCGGCGATATGCACCACGTCGGCGCGCGGCTCACTACGCGGGTCCACAGGTGCAGCGATCAGCGGGACAGTGCCACCGGGCATCGCTGATCGGTCAAAAAACAGGTGGAAATGGCCATGCTCACCTTCGGCGCGTTCGCCGGGCGGGTGGCAGTGGTAGAAATAGCGGCTGCCAGCCGGGCCGTTCACAACATCGCCCTCTGGGTAATGCTCCCACAGCTCAGCAATGCCGTCTTCCGGCAAAATTCGGCTCATGAGCGGTTTGCCGCTAGCAAACATCGCCTCTGTGCTGGCGAGCAGCATGTCGGCGTATTGCGTGTGAGTGAGGCGGTCCGTCATGATCATCGTCCTAGTGGCGAGATGCCGCCCCCGCAGTGGGACGGCACCTCTCAAGAGCAAATGTGACCGGGTTCGCTAGGAGGGTGCGTCCCCGGCCACACTATATGCACGCCTTAGGCTTTAGGCGCGCAAGGGTTGGCTGCGCAGGGGTTTGCTGCACAAGGATTAGCGGCGCATGGGTTGGCTGCGCACGGGTTGGCGGCACACGGGTCAGCCGCGCATGGATTTGCTGCGCACGGGCTAGCCGCACATGATTTAGACGCCTTGGTCTTGCGGGCCTTCTTAGACTTCTTCGCAGCGCGGCATGGGTTGTAATTGCTGAAGTTCGAAGAGCTGCTGGCGCGTGGGCCACATGGAGCATCAGCAAGCGCTGGCGCACTGGTCGATGCAACGGCGAGGCCGCCTGCAACCATCAACATACGGGCGAGGTTCTTAGAGTTAGACATGGTAGAATATTCCTTTCGTGGGAGTATTTAGGGAGTAGTTATAGTGCGGGTGGGAGATTGCGTGTCCCGGCCGGATCAATCGCCGAAGCGCTGGCCCTCGGGAATTTTGGCCCAAGCCGGATCAGACTTGGCAATAAAGCCAGTGATATCGCTCAACCATGTTTGCTGAACATTGCGGTTGAAGTTGAGGTAGAGCTTGCCGCCTTCAATTTTGTAGAGCGTGGGGTCACCTGGTGCGAGCGAACCGCGACTCATCGCCCAGGCACAGTGGCCGCCATATTGCGGGGCGAAAGCGGCGGGGTTTTCTTTAAACTTGTCGGCATTGGCTTGGCTGGAAAAGAGCCATTCTGCGCCGTCATGCTTGACCATGAAGCGCGCATCGCCCTTCACTGGAACACCATTTCCTTGGAAATAGCTGACCGTGTCATAGCCGCTGACTGCGATGCTTTGACCTTCGACACCGACAAAGATGCCGCCGTCTGCTTGGGCTGGAATTGCGATTGCGAGGGGAGCGGCGAATGCTGCTGCGATGGCTAGAAATTTAAACTTCATCGGGGTTCTCCAAAATAACTTTGTGTCGCGGCCACCGGGCTCAGAGCCAGGGACAGGGAGGGTCAAAAATTGAACCGTAAGGGGGGACCGGTTCGCTTTCTGACATCTGATGTTTGGCCCAGTGGCCGCGCACATAATGGAGTTCGCGCGCTTGCGAGGTTTGGTTTCACTGGCCGCAAAAAAAATTGAAATTTTTCGAAATCCGCCCGTGCGGCGGGCACAGAATATTGCGTATAGGCGCGCAGCAAAGCCCTGCTAGACAAAGAGAAGTTGAGCCGTCACTGAGGGGGTAACAATGCGCATGCCAAAACCCCTTCACCTCGCCTATGCGGCATGCGGCATCGCCTGGGTCGTGGTTGTTTTCGGCACAGCGACAGATACTTTCAGAGGGCCATACGCCGTTCGCGAGCCGACCGCGTCGCAGGAACAACTCGACTCGCTGGCCAAATCCACCCTCGCCAATCTGCAGCGCCGGTCATTCGAAGAAAAGCGAGAGCTGTGCGGATTGATGCTGGAGGATGAAGACGGACAACTGAGCGTATCCGACATCTTTGAAGGCGATGCTGCAACCTGCAGCTTCCAATGGGTGTCCAATCCAGAGAAATTCGCAGTCGCATCGTTCCACACCCACGGCAGCTATAATGATGAGTATGACAGCGAGGTGCCCTCCACCATTGATCTGGAAGGCGACATTGCTGACCGCATCGATGGCTATGTTTCGACGCCGGGCGGCCGCATGTGGCATATTGATTGGCAGGATGAGGCGACCGAAATGATCTGCGGTGAAAGCTGCCTGCCTGCCGATCCGAACTATGTCCGCTGCGACGCGGCTCAACCGGCGGAAAGCTACACCGTGTGGGAGCTTAATCGGCGGCAGAGTTATGAGAGCTTTGATTGCTGATGCGGCTGTCTGATTGTCATAATATCGAGGACTTTCGAAAGCTGGCGAAGGCGCGTCTGCCCTTCCCTGTGTTCGATTACATCGATGGCGCCGCTGATGATGAGCTGACCAAGGCGCGCAACACCAGCGCCTATGATGCCTGCGATCTGGTGCCTGATGTGCTCGCCGGGGTTGAGACGATCGACACCAGCTGCACTTTGCTGGGCCGCAAATCTGCGCTGCCGCTGATGCTGTCGCCCACCGCCGTGCAGCGCGCCTTTCATTGGCAGGGCGAGACGGCGGTCGCGAAAGCGGCGGAGAAATATGGCCTGTGGTTTGGCATCTCCAGCCTGGCAACGCGCAGCATTGAAGACATCGCCGCGCTGACCAGCGGACCCAAGCTGTTTCAGCTCTACGTCCACAAGGACAAAGGCCTTAACGCCAGCATGATCCAGCGCTGTCAGGCCTCCGGTTTTGATGCGCTGGCGCTGACGGTGGACACGATCGTATCGGGCAAGCGCGAGCGGTGCCTGCGCAGCGGCTTCACCACCCCGCCCCGCTTCACCCCGGCCAGCATTTGGAGCTATGCAACGCGTCCGCGCTGGACGCTGGATTATCTGCTGCGCGAAAAGTTTGCCCTGCCCAATCTCGACACGCATGTGAGCGAGGGATCGAGCAAAGCGGTGAGCATTGCAGAATACTTCAACACCATGCTCGACACCTCAATGGATTGGGACACCGCGGCCAGCATCCGCGCCGATTGGGGCGGCAAATTTGTGCTGAAAGGCGTGATGAGCGCAGGCGACGCCCAGCGTGCGGTCGACATGGGCGCGGATGCGATCATGATCTCCAACCACGGCGGGCGGCAATTGGACGGCAGCCGCGCCCCCTTCGATCAATTGCGCGAGATCGTAGATGCGGTTGGCGGTGAGATTGAGATCATTTGTGATGGCGGCGTGCGGCGCGGAACCCATGCGTTAAAAGCCGTTTGCGCAGGCGCGAGTGCAGCATCTGGCGGGCGGCTGTACCTCTATGCGCTGGCGGCAGCCGGGCGGGACGGGACCGAGCGCGCGATCGGCATTCTAAAGGACGAGATTGAGCGCGGCATGCGCCTGATGGGTGTGACCAGTGTGGATCAGTTGACAGAGGATCGCCTGCGCTGGAGATAGCGGCGCATTGACCGGCGCATTGCAGCCTGTCACGAAACCGAAACGTCAAACGCGCCTGTGCTCGGGCGAGAATATGTAAGATCAATAAGGCCGATCATGACAAAGCTAAGGTTTGCAATTCTGACGGCATCCACGCTGGTGATTGCGGCGTGCGGCGCGTCGGAGCCAAATCAGGGCGCGAGCCAAGCCGATGAATTTGCGGCGCGGATCAAAGGTCCGCCTGCCCCTCCCGCCGCGAGTGATGAAACAGCGGGTGATCCAGAAGCCAGTACAGCGGCCGATGGCGAAAATGGCGCGGCACCTGCAAAGGCATCGATCCGGCCGAGCATCACCTATTCTGAGCCTGTCAGCACCACCGGCGGACCGTCCGTTCCGGGGACCGCAAGCGATCCCAATGCCTCCATCTGCGGAGCGCCTGCGGTCGCGCCATTCCTTGGACGAAACGCCGATCAAGCAACGCGGGCTGAAATCGTCGCCGCGGTCGGCTCTCAAAACGAAGTGCGCTTTGTGATCCCCGGTTCTACTTTCATCAATCCGGATCCCACCTCATCGCGCCTCAATGTAATGATCGACAACACCGGGGTGATCCGCGACGCGCGCTGCGGATAGCGGCGAGCAGAAATCCAAAATATTTCGGTCGCGCAGCGACCGCAAGGGCGACCGGCATCCTTTGTTGATGCGACCAAGCCGCCCGCACCCTCCACCCTTCCACCCGGAATAGTTTCGGATACGATCCGGGTGGAAGGGTGGAGGGTGCGGGCTGGCGAAGGCCCGGCGAAACACAAACAAAAACCCCGCCGGATCGCTCCGACGGGGTTTTGAAATGTTCGAGACAATCTCGCTTAGTCGGTGAAATGTTCATCCGCTGAGTGAGTCGGGTAGTTCACATCGCCAGCTTCGATAAAGCCTGGGATGTCTTTTTGCCAATTCTCTTGAACGCTCTCGTTGAAGTTCAAGTACAGCTTGCCATCAACGATTTCATAGACGTTGGGGTCACCCGGTGCGAGCGCATCGTTCGCGCCGATCGCCCAGGCACAATATCCGCCATATGCTGGTGCATATTTGGCTGGCTCAGCCTGAAACTTCTCAGCGTTTTCTGCGCTGGCGAAACGATAGTCATAGCCTTCGTAACGCACGGTGAATTCTTCTGAGCCTTCAACTGGAACGCCGTCGCCTTCGAAATAGCTGACGGTGTCATAGCCGCTCACAGCCAGGGTATCGCCCTTGGCCGCAGTGTGGATTGGGTTTGCTGCTTCACCGCCGAGATCAGCGAACAGGCTGGCGTTCTCGGTTGCTTCTGCAACGTCAGGGGTTTGAGCTTCTTCTGCTGGCGCGCCGCAGGCTGCGACGGTGGCCATTAAAGCAATTGCAAATAGTGATTTACGCATTGGGGGTTCTCCTATTTTGTGCCTTCGTGACACGATGCCCTTGTGTTCGCGCGCATGCAACCATCGGTTACAGCTATGTGAAAATTCCTTGATACTTGCCTTGCGCGCCATTCTGCGCGATGCAGTTAATCATGACGCGAACACGCACGCAGCTACTCCTACGACTTACGCGCCCTTGGGCGTGACCTGACGTATGCTCCCGGCCGGGCATGCGCAGCGCCCAAGGGAAGCCAAGCAAACCCGCCAACAGTCGTAAAATTCAGCTGCCCAACGGCACTCACAAGCACACGAAAGCCGCGCCATCATGCCCATGCTCAACCAGCCTTCGCGAAAATACCGCCCCTTCCCGCAGATTAACTTGCCCGACCGGCAATGGCCCGCGCAGCAGATCACCGCGCCGCCGCGCTGGCTTTCCACCGATCTGCGCGATGGCAATCAGTCGATCATCGATCCAATGGATGCGGTGAAGAAGAACCGCTTTTTCGATCTGCTGATTGAGATCGGGGTGAAAGAGATTGAGGTCGGCTTTCCCAGCGCGGGCGCGACCGAGTTCGACTTTATCTCAGGCCTGGTAAAGTCAGACCGCATTCCCGAAGACGTGTTGGTCCAGGTGCTGACGCAGAGCCGCGAGGATTTGATCCGCACCTCGTTTGAAAGCCTATCCGGAGCGCGCGCGGCGATTATCCACCTCTACAACGCTGTCTCGCCCGCATGGCGCGATATCGTGTTCCGCATGTCGAAAGACGAAGTGCGCGAGATCGCCGTCGCCGGGGCCAAGGTGATGCGCGACGAAGCTGGCGCGCGGCCCGATACGGACTGGCATTTCCAATATTCGCCCGAGACATTCTCTACCGCTGAATTGGATTTCAGCATTGAGGTGTGTGAGGCGGTGATGGGTGTGCTCTCGCCCACTCCGGACAAGCCGATCATCCTCAATCTGCCCGCCACGGTTGAGGCGGCAACGCCCAATATCTACGCCGACCAGATCGAATATTTCTGCCGCAATCTGCCGAACCGCGACAGCGCAGTGATCAGCCTGCACACTCACAATGACCGCGGCACCGGCGTCGCGGCGGCGGAGCTGGGATTGATGGCGGGCGCGGACCGGGTCGAGGGATGCCTGTTCGGCAATGGCGAGCGAACCGGCAATTGCTGCCTCGTCACCGTCGCGCTCAATATGTACACGCAGGGGATCGATCCCGGCCTCGATTTCTCTGACATCGACCGCGTGATCGAGACGGTGGAATATTGCAACGATCTGCCCGTCCACGAACGCCATCCCTATGGCGGCGAACTGGTCTTCACCGCCTTTTCTGGCAGCCATCAGGACGCGATCAAGAAGGGCTTTGAGGCGCGCGGCACCCAGAACGACGAAAGCTGGCGCGTACCTTATCTGCCAATCGATCCCGCTGATCTGGGCCGCAATTACGAAGCCGTTATCCGCGTTAATTCGCAAAGCGGCAAAGGCGGGTTCGCCTGGGTGCTGGAACAAGACCAGGGCCTCAAACTGCCCAAGAAAATGCAGGCCGATTTCAGCAGTCACGTGCAAAACATGGCCGACGAATTGGGACGCGAGCTCAACGCAGCCGACATTTGGGAGGCGTTCAAAGCCGCCTATCATGTTCAGACCGCCAACAAGCATTTTCAGCTGGTTCGCTATGAGGAAAGCCGCACCGGCGATGGCACACGGATCTTTGCCGGGACGATCACCGTTGCCGGGCAAGAGCAAAGCGTCAGCGGGCGCGGCAATGGCCTCATCTCCAGCGTGCTCACCACGCTGGAGGAGAACTTCGGTCTGGACCTCAAAGTGCTCGACTACACCGAGCACGCGCTGGGTTCTGGCCGCGATGCCCGCGCCGCCGCTTACCTCCAATGCGAAAGCGGCGGACGCACCATTTGGGGCGTTGGCATCGACGAAGACGTCTCAACCGCCAGCGTGCGCGCTGTTCTAAGCGCGGCGAATTCGGCGTTGAAGTAAGGCTCACGAGCACGCGGGGGGAACGCAATGTCGAAATGGAAGATCGTGATTGCGGGATTGCTCGCAGTCATCCTCTTGCCCGCTGCGGGCCTCGGCATCGCGAGTCTTTTCGAGCCTTCACTCGATCCTGCATTTGAGCAAAAACTCACTGATGCTGAGCCAGAAGGCATTCAAGAGCTCATCGCAGCAGAGGCGGAGAACCTCGGCGTAACGGCGCTCAGCGTGACGGTGCTTGATGCTGGCGAAGAACCGCAAAGCCACTATTTCGGACGCGCCAGACAAGGCGGGCTGATGCAGGTCGCCAGCCTTTCCAAAGCGGTCGCTGCCACGGTCATTCTGGTCCTGGCTGAGCAGCAAGGCGTCGGCCTAGACGATGACATACGCGGACAGATTACCTCAGTGGACATTGCCTCCCTTGAGGGCGGCGGCAGACCCGTTACCCTGCGCCAGCTTCTGTCGCACACGACCGGCGCATCGCAATCGGGTTATCCCGGCTATCCGCGTGACAGCGCTCTGCTCAGCACTGCTGATGTCATTGAAGCGCCACCGCGCATTTTCGAATCTCAACTGGCGTTTGACGGCGTCCCAGGCGAATTTCGCTATTCAGGCGGCGGCTACACGATCGCGCAATTGTGGGCGGAAGACACCACCGGCCAGAGCTTCGAGGCAATCGCTGATGAGCTGCTACTCAGCCCGCTTGGCATGGCGCAAAGCACATTTGTTCAGCCCCTGGACGAGGCAGATATCGCGCCGCTGACCGTGGTTGGAGCTGACTCCGGATTTGCGCCCACGCAAGGGGTTTTCAGTGCCATCGAAAACAGCTGGCACGTCTATCCAGAGAAAGCCGCCGCAGGCCTATGGTCCACTTCAGAGGACTATGCCCGCTTCGCCGCAGCATTGCTTGACGCCGCCGCCGGAGAAGAAAACCCAATCCCAACCGAGATTGCCAGGGCCATGCTCACTCCAGAGGCCGAAACGGATTTCATGCCGGGCACGAACTATGGCTTTGGCGTCATGCTCACTCCCGATGGAGATGGGGGCATCGCGGACATCTGGCACACGGGCGCCAATGCAGGATATCGCGCGCTCTTCATGGCGCGCCCAGCTTCTGCGGAGAAGCCCCGCCGTATTGTCGTCTCGCTAGGCAACACTGCCAACGCAGCTGAGCTTAACCGAGCGATTGGCAAGGTCTTGCTAGAACGCTGACCTGAAGCCGGCTTAGGCGCGCACTTTTGTGGCGTCGTATCGCCGATTGTCGATCGCGCCCTGCGCAGCGTTGAGCGATAGGCTCTGCAAGAACTCATCAGCGCCTGCTTGCAGGTTTGAAATCTGCGCGTTCAAATCGCTGGTCAGACTGGTGGCGGCGGTCATCTCTTTGTCGATCCCATCGACCAGCTCGCGAATGCGCTGAACCGCTTCGCTCGATGACCGCGCGCTCAGCGATGTTTCATCGACGCTCGCCGCGATCTTTGTCACCGTTGTGCCTTGCAGCGTCACCTCGTTGCAGACGGATTGAGTCAAATCGCGCACCGTGCCGAATGTCTCATGCATCGTGCGGTTCGCATCGAGCGCGCGGTCGCTGGCCTTTTCGATCCCGCCCAATCGCGAAACAATGTCTTCGGTCGCTTTGGCGGTTTGCTCTGACAGGCCTTTAATCTCGCTCGCGACGACAGAGAACCCGCGCCCGGCCTCGCCCGCCCTTGCCGCTTCGATCCGGGCGTTCAGGGCCAGAATACTGGTTTGCGAGGTGATCGATTGGATCATCTGCGCGATCGATTGGATCGATGCGGTTTGCGTGGTGAGATCATCAACGGTCTGGTGCGTTTCCTCCGCGACCTGGGTGGCGGCGCCCAAGGATTGCGAGGCGCGCGACAGTTCGCAGGTCATATCGTCCAGAGTTACGCGCAAGCTGCCCGCCGTATTGGCCGCATCGCCCATGGCGGCGGCAGACTCGCTCGAGGCAATGGACACTTCATCGGCTAAGGCGCGCAGGTCGCGGATCAAATTGCTCGCCTGATCAGCTTTGCGATTGCTCTCCGCGCTCTGTTCAGCCGCGCGCTCCACCGCATCGCTAACCGCTGCGCGAAACATTTCCGTCTGTTTGGCGACCCATTTGTAATGCTGACGCTCGCGGCATTGCTGGTTTTTGGTCAGCATGATCTCAGCATCCAAGGTGTAAAGCCGGCTGAGCTCCGTCACCAGCGATATGCCATCCTCCAGGCTCTCAGCCGCTTCGAATACTGTGCGCAATTCAAACTGCTGCGAGACGCTGAGCGCGCCCAGATGCGCCGCCGGATCGGTGCGAGAGGTGTAGACCAGCTCGGCAATGTCTTCACAGCGGCTGATCCATGCCTCGTCATAAGGCGGGCGGTATTTGACGAGCAGATGCCGGGTGACATCCTTGATGTAATAGTCGCGGGCTTCGCTGTTGAAGACCAGGCCCATGATTTTTGCATATTGATCGACATAGATTGCCGCGGTTTGCGACACCGTCTCGCTCAGGATGTTGCTGAGCCGGTGGTAAACAGGCTTATCAGGGTCATTGATTTCATAAACCTGCAGCCGCGCCAGCCGCGCATTCACTGGGTCAATCTTGGTATGATACATCGCTGTGGTCCTGGCTCGATTGCGTCGCTGCCAAGCCTTCGCAAAGTTTGATTAAGCGTCTTGATGGGGCCCCCTATGGTTTCCCCCTGAGGCGCTGTGTTCACGCGGCTGTTTTGCGATAGTCACTCGGCGTCTTGCCGGTCTCACGCTTGAACGCCTTGTAGAAGGACGAGCGAGCATTGAAGCCTACATCCAGCGCAATCGCCAGGATCGTGTCCTTGCCCTCCAGAATGCGCGGCTGCGCCTCTCTGATCCGCCAGCCATTCACATAGTCGAAGAAGCACTCACCCACCGTTTCATTAAGCGTTTGCGAAATGTGATTGGGGGACACCATTAAGTGCCGCGAGAGCTTGTTGAGCGACAGGCTGGGGTCGAGATAGATTTTGTCTTTTGCCATTGCGACCTCAATCTTACCCGCAATCCGCTTCGCCTGATCCTCGTCCAAGGCAGAGCGCTTATACTTTTGCTGAGCGCCCTCCTCTCCCGCGCCGTCACTCTCACCCTGATCCTGCCCATCATCGTGCTCATCTTCGAGGTAGTTTCCCTCAAATCCCGGCCTTTGCGACAGGCCCCACAGGCCCAGAGTCCAGACCAAAACCAGGAACAGAGCGCTGCCCAATTCACGCGACATGATTTCCGCGCCGAACACATTCTGGCGCAAGATCGTGGCGAGCGCAGCCAGCCAAGCCAGTCCAAAGACCGCCAGGAAAGCGGTCAGCCAGCTGAGCCCGCGTCCCTCGTCACTGGCAAAGTACTCTTTCAAGCGGATCCGGTACGCTGCGACCCGCTTGTAAATGCGAAACACATAGATGGCCGACTGTATGGGCCAGAAAAACAGCAGCCCGTAGGAGACGATGCCGACAAAGCCGTAAAAGAGCAGCGGAACCAAACCCATTTGATGCGGATCGGGATTGTTTCCGACCCATCCAAAGGCGACCGGAATGGCCACAACGAAAAGAGCGATTGCCGCCGGGATCAGATGGACAAGATGCTTGCGCTCAAATGACCAGGCCTGCTCCGCCGTCAGCCAGCACGTGTAGAACCACAATATCGGCGTGATCGAGAGATAGGCTGGCAGGGTAAAATGGTAAAAGAGGTGCAGGTAATTGGGCGCGAACGCCTCTACCACCGGGCCGCCCGACGAAAAGCAGATCGCGACAAAGATGCCAGCAAGCAGCAAATGGTTGCGCGATTCCATCGATTTCACAATCAGGATCGAGATGCAGAAAAACGTTTGCGCGAGCGTTGCCACTGCCAATGCAAGGATCACTGTCTTGCTCAAAACCGAACCCTCCTGAACGTTCGTTTCACACATAATAACCGTTGCGAAAAGCAAAAGGCGGCGATGTCCACACCGTTAGGCAAGGACATCGAAAACGTCCGTGCCTGCGTGAAAAGACGACGCGTATGGCTCCGGTGCGCTTGTTTGAGGCTCCCCTAACAAAGGAGCTGAAAATGAAGACTTTTTACAAAACTGCCCTTGCTGCTTTAGCGCTGACATCCAGTGTCCAACTGTCGGCTCAAGCGGATCCGCAGAACCGCGATGCATTCGCATTCCGCGTTGATCCAGCGGCGATGACGAACCTCAACAACAGCGAGGCGATGATGAAGCGATTGAGCAAAGAGGCGCGCGCGCATTGCGCGGCTCTCGCCAATCGGAGCATTGGCCAGGCCGTCTCACGCCGCGATTACATCTCGGCCTGCACACGCAAATTGAAGGCCGATACGCTCGCGAAAATTGAGCTCAAATATGCAAGCCAGCAGCAGCGAGTGGCCAACAAATAGGCAAAGTGCATGTCTCTCCTGCGCTGCGAATACGGGCGGGTGACATAGAGCAGCGTTTCCTACCCTTGCCCGGGCCGCTATGCCTGCCTGATGAGCAATCTGAGCACGCCGCTGACTAATCGGAAAAACCGATCAAATGGCGGCGCTGTGATCGATTGCTTTTTTGGCCCAAGACTGTGTTCCAGTCGTTCCAAACGTGCTTTGCGTGCGGCGAACGGAGTGGCTATGCCTGAGCTCAAGGGGCCAAGGCTCAAGGGAGAGACAATGCAATGAGTGAAGCGATACTTGAGCCCGATCTGCCGATCATCGATCCGCATCATCACCTGTGGGACCTGCGGCCGATGATGCCGATGTTCCCAGAACCGCGGCATCGCTTCATCGAAACGCTGGTGGATGCGGCGCATTACACCTTCGATCAGCTACATGCAGACGTGCAAACAGGGCACAACGTCATCGCCACCGTCTTCATGGAATGCGGCGCGTTCTACAATGCGGCGCTTGGCGAAGACCTGAAACCGGTCGGCGAGGTTGAGTATGTGAACGGCGTTGCGGCGCAATCGGCGAGCGGGCTCTACGGCCCCTTGCGCGCCTGTGCTGGGATCATCGGCCATGCCAACATGCTGCTGGGTGAAGGCGCTGGCCCAGTGCTCGATGCCCTGATCGAGGCGGGCGGGACGCGCGACAGCAGCCGGTTCAAGGGCATCCGCCATCAGGGCGCTTGGGATGCGGACCCGGACGTGCTCGGCCCTCCGTTCCACGCGCCTCCAGAGCTGTACCGTAATGCGAGCTTCCGCGCAGGCTTCGCTGAACTTGGGAAACGCGGGCTCACATTCGATGCGTGGATCCTGGAGCCGCAATTGCCCGGTGTGATCGACCTTGCGCGCGCCTTCCCAGACCAACCGATCTGCCTCGACCATTGCGGCACACCGCTTGGCTCGGCGAGCTACGCAGGCAAGCTGGAAGAGCGCTTCGATATCTGGCGCAGCAACATCATCGAGCTTGGCAAATGCCCCAATGTGATGGTGAAGCTCGGCGGGCTGGCGATGCACAATTGCGCGATGCCTGAGGAAGGCCCCGCCGCTGGTGTTGGGTCGGAAGAGCTCGCGGCCATGTGGAAGCCCTATATCGAGACCTGCATTGAAGCCTTTGGGCCGCAGCGCGCCATGTTTGAAAGCAACTATCCGGTCGATCGCTGGGGCGCGACCTATCCGGTGCTGTGGAACGCGTTCAAGCGGATCACAGCGGGCGCAAGCGCGGATGAGAAGGCCGCGCTTTATGCCGGAAATGCCGCGCGCTTCTATGGCATTGAAGAGGTCCTTAGCGCTTGATTGCATCGCATTCCGCTACGGCAAAGGGGGCTGGACGCGGCCCGGCTGCGCTTGGCGCTCGACAGGGCGGGAACCGGCGCTATGGACTGAGCGTAGAAACGCAGACTAACTGCCTGAAACCACGACCGCATTGACGGAGAAATTGATGTCTCTTCCCGCTCCCTTTGATCGCCTGCGCTTGCCTCTGATCGGCTCGCCCCTGTTCATCGTCTCTGGCCCGGAACTGGTGATCGCTCAGTGTAAGGCCGGGATCATCGGCAGCTTCCCTGCGCTCAATGCGCGTCCGCAGACGCTGCTCGACGAATGGCTGCACCAGATCACCGAAGAGCTGGCCAAGCACAACCGCGAGAACCCGGACCGGCCAGCCGCGCCGTTTGCCGTCAACCAGATCGTGCACAAGTCGAACGACCGCGTCATGGCCGACATGGCAACCTGTGAGAAATGGCAAGTGCCGCTGGTCATCACCTCGCTCGGCGCGCGTACGGAGATCTTCGATGCTGTGCGCAATTGGGGCGGCATCACAATGCATGATGTGATCAACAACCGCTTTGCCAATAAAGCTATCGAGAAAGGCGCAGATGGCCTGATCCCGGTAGCCGCTGGCGCTGGCGGCCATGCTGGTACGCTCTCGCCCTTCGCCTTGATGCAAGAAATCCGCGAGTGGTTCGACGGGTTGGTCGCGCTGTCGGGCTCGATTGCAAACGGCGCCTCGATCCTGTCGGCTCAAGCGATGGGCGCAGACTTCGGCTATGCGGGTAGCGCCTTCATCGCGACCAAAGAGGCAAACGCCGACCAAGCCTATAAGGAAGGCATCGTTGAGGGATCAGCGGACGGGATCGTCTACTCCAACCTGTTCACCGGCGTGCACGGCAACTACCTGCGCAGCTCGATCGAAAAGGCCGGGCTTGACCCGGACAACTTGCCGGAAAGCGATCCGTCCAAGATGAATTTCGGCAGCGGCGGCAACACCAAAGCGAAGGCGTGGAAAGACATCTGGGGTTCTGGACAAGGCGTCGGCGCAATCAAGGCTGTCGACTCGGTTGAGGACATGGTGAGCAAGTTCGAGGCTGAGTACCACGCGGCAAAAGCGGCGCTGCTCACCAAGTCGGACTATACTCGCTGGGCTGACTGACGGGACACTTGGCTAGGTCGCCTTCCACAGCTGCTCGGCCATCATGTCGAGTTCTGTGAAGTCATAGCCGCTGCCTAGTGGGTCCTTGCGGTTGAGCAGCAGCTTGCGCTTCTGACTGAGCAGGTAAGTGCGCAGCGCGCTTTGCAGCAGTTGCAGGCGCATCAGCGCCTCGATGAAAGCGGCCTCAGGATCGTGAAGGCGGGTCTCGGCCCAGCTTTGCTCAATCCGGCCAACGCGCTCCATCACCATCTCGTTGTAATGGCGATGCGGACCGCGATGCAGCGGCATTCCCGTGCGCACCGTCGCGTCTTCATTGGCTGGCAGCAGCAGGCCGTTCGCGCGGAAATCGTCAAAGCCTATCGCTGTGCGGCTTACTTCGGCAAACAGATGGCCAAAACAGTCACGCCGCAGCAATTGGCGAGGTAGCAAATGGTGCCGCTGCAGACCCGCATCATATCCCGGCTGTCTGCGGCGATTGACCGATCGGAACGGGATGACCGCGCGTCGCTTCGCCAGCGCAGGCGCATGCGCTGGCCCGATATTGCCGTGCATGTAGCCCCCTCTAGCCGCGTCCTATTCGCGCCAAACCCTCACAAATTTGCTGTTCTTCGATGGGCGCATGATCAAGCGGCTGCCGTCTGGCGCGACAATCCGCTCACTCTCATTCAGCCCGCCAACCAAGATCAATTGATTGACCAACCGCACACCCAGCCTGGTGGCAGTAACCTTGCCGTCGGCGAGCGGCGGTTCGATCCGCAATTCCTGACCAATCCAATAGTCGAGCCCCACTGTTTGCAGCGCCCCGTCGATCGTCTCGCGGAAAGCCGTCAGGCCCAATGCTGGGAAAGACCCACCTTCAATCCATGCTGTCGAAACAGATTCGAAATATTGGCGCCCGATGGCGCTCTTCGATGGAGACCAGACAACGGCCTCAACATCGTCAAAGTGGTGCGTCAAATCACGCGCAAGCCCCACCATGCCGCGCATGATCGGCAGCGAGCGCTCCCCGCCCGACAGATGTTGCCCCACGGCGATACGCATCGCATCAAAGCGGAAACCGTTGGGCGCCTGCTCCAAATCAAAGCGATGCTCAATTTCAGGAAATTCAGACGCTGGCCCAGGCGCAATGCCCTCCAGATCAAAGGTCAGCCCTTCGCGCAGCAGCTCCATCCAGGCGTGCTCTTGCGCCTCAGGATTGGCAAAATCGGCTGGCTTGTCCGACTGCACATGATCGGCATCCACCAATTGCAGCGGCGTCGCATCGCAAGGATCGTGGGACAGCAGCACAGTGCTCTGCGCCGCGAAGAATTCCTTCATAGCGGCGCGATCCGGCCGCTTGCCCGTCGCAAACAGCAGATACAGGCCCGGAGAGCCAGCTTGTCGGTCTTGATCGACTATCCCGGCCCCCTTCCTCGTCCCGGCGCGAAATTTCAGATCGTTTGCAGCATGATAGTGACTTGTTTCTTAGTCATCGTCGAGTCTAGTTTTGGTTTTGATCGGGGAAAGCCACACAACCGGTCAGAAAACCCCCAGTTGCAGTCCTTCGGACATTGCCTCGCCCAAAGCGCGTGATTGCTCCAGAACTTCCTTTGGCACTTGTTTTACTGCAGCAATTTCTTGCGGGGTCTGGGCTGAGAAGTTCACAATCATCGGATCAGCGACCCGTTTCAGCCGCCAGCCAGTTGCGATCCTATCCAGCTGGCGCTGCGCCCCTTCCCCGTCCGATCCAGCGGCAATGATGCTGGCATAGGGCCTGCCTTCAATCTGTCCGAGCACGTCATAAAAATTTGCGTCGAACATCTCTTTCATCGCCCCGCTCATCGCCGCGAGATTCTCTGGACAGGCAAAGATGTAACCGCCTGCTGAAAGCAAATCGGCACTCGTCACGTCCTGCGCCCTCAAAAGCACGCCGCCCTCGCCCGCTCCGTTGGCCGCCGCTTTTGCCATGGCCTCGCTGGCCCCTGTGCGGCTGTGCCAGATGATGAGAAGCGGAGCGTTGTTTTCCATGGGCTCACTCCAAGCGAGCGGGCTGTCGATTGTCAATCAGTGGCGCTGTCACGCAGCGAAACAATCGGCTAAGCATCGCAGCATGGCATCTCCCACAATCTCTCACGTCTTGGGCGTCGCGTCTTCTCTCTCAGAGCGCGCCTGGCAGTGGCGCGGCGGCAATATGGAGCTGGGCGCTGAGGCCAATACGCTGACGAATGATATCCTCACGCAATTGCTACTTACCCGAGGCGTCGCGCGTGAGGATGTGGCGCGCCACGCAAAGCCCACCATGCGCGATTTTCTGCCGGATCCATCCGAGTTTAATGACATGGAGAGCGCAGCCTCGCGGATCGCCAAAGCCGTGCTCAGCGGAGAGCAGATCACAATTTACGGCGATTATGACGTCGATGGCGCTACCAGCTCGGCCTTGCTGGTTCAGCTGCTGCGCGATCTTGATGTGGAGGCCGGATATTACATCCCAGACCGCTTGCTTGAGGGTTACGGCCCTAGCGGCGAAGCCTTGGTCAAGCTGGCGCGTTCGGGGTCTAGCCTGATCATAACGGTCGATTGCGGCGCGATGGCCTATGAAGCGCTGGGCATGGCGCGCGATGAAGGCGTGGATGTGATTGTCGTCGATCATCACAAATGCGGCGCCGAATTGCCGCCAACCACCGCTTTGGTGAACCCGAATAGGCTGGACGAGAACGACCTTGCCGCTGCACATGGACATTTGGCCGCCGTCGGGGTCGCATTTCTGCTCGCGATTGCACTGGTCAGAAACCTGCGCAGCGAGGGCTATTTCAAGGACCGCAAAGAACCCGACCTGATTGCGCTGCTCGATCTGGTGGCGCTGGGCACTGTGGCCGATGTCGCCGCGCTGCACGGTCTCAACCGCGCTTTCGTTGCGCAAGGGCTCAAAGTTCTCGCACGCCGTGAGCGGATCGGCATGGCAGCCCTAATGGACGCGAGCCGCCTTAAACGCGCGCCGCAAGCAAGCGACCTGGGCTTTGCGCTTGGCCCTCGGATCAATGCAGGCGGGCGAATTGGCGAATCGACATTGGGCGTGAAACTGCTGACGACAAGCGACCCAGAGGAAGCGCGCGCCATCGCGGAACAGCTAAGCCAGCTGAATGAAGAGCGCCGCGCCATTGAGGCCGAAGTTCAGGAGGAAGCCGAGCGGCAGCTTGAGGGGCAGCACAATCATGCGGTCCACGTGCTTTCCGGAGATGGCTGGCATCCGGGCGTGATCGGCATTGTCGCCGGACGCATAAAGGAAAAGACCGGCCGCCCTGCGATCGTCATCGCTCGCGACGAAACAGAGGGACAAGGCAAAGGCTCGGGCCGGTCAATCAGCGGCGTTGATCTGGGCGCGGCGATCATTGCAGCGCGTGAGGAAGGCCTGCTGGTCGCGGGCGGCGGACATGCCATGGCAGCCGGTCTCACGATCGATAATGACAAGCTCGCCGCATTCGCAGAATTCCTCGACACTCGCCTCGCCAAGGATATTGAGCGCGCTCGCCTGGGCCAGCGCATGCAACTCGATCTGTCGGTTGCGCCCGGCGGATTGACGCCAGAGCTGGTCGAGACGCTGGAGGCGGCGGGCCCTTACGGGGTTGGCTGGCCCGCACCGCGTCTGGCGGTGGGCCCGGTGCGCATCATTAAAGCCGATATCGTTGGCAAGGATCATCTTCGCCTGATCGCGGCGGGCGAAGATGGCAAATCGTTTAAAGCCATCGCCTTTCGCGCAGCGGAAACCGAAATGGCGCAGACCCTGATCCACCGATCAAAGGGGCGCCGATTCCATCTCGCTGGGCGCGCAAAGATTGATGATTGGGGGCCGCGTCCTGCGGCAGAATTGCACCTCGAAGACGCTGCCTTTGCCGATTGATTGTAAGAAACCGCCCAGAAACGCCAAAGTTCTTCGATTACAGGCTTGACCGCCAACCACTACCCCACTAGATGCGCGGCCTCGCACACAAGTGTGGCCCCTTCGTCTAGCGGTTAGGACGCGGCCCTTTCACGGCTGAAACACGGGTTCGATTCCCGTAGGGGTCACCACCTCCTTACAGAACCGGAGTTTTAAACGCCGATTTTCGGCGCAAATCGTGCTGTCCCCTTCCCACGCTACTCGCTTGGGGTTACAGGCGAAATCGCGATGGGCAGCCAACACTCAATCCCTCCGGTGAGCGCGCTTTTGGCGCTGGTGACGTTTGTCGCTTTGTTGCTGCTGGGCGTGGACCTGATCGTTGCTTGTGCGGCCTTGCTCTTATGGCTCGGCTCTTTGGTGCTCGCCACCTCAGACGCGCCCGATCCGCCCAATACGAGGACTGAAGCGCCGATTACCCAGGACGCGATGCGCAATCTGATCGAGAACTCGGCGACGCCTCTGCTCGTTACAGAAAACAACACTATCGCCATCGCCAATCGCACCGCGCGCAAAATGCTGGGCCAGCATGTCGTCGGGCAGGACGCGCGCATGGCCTTTCGCCAGCCAAAGGCGATTTCGCTGCTGTCAAAGGGGCGCAGCGGACGCGCGGTTGTGCGCGGCCTAGTAAGGCGGCGCGACATTTGGCAGATCAATCGTCAGGCGATTGACGAAAACCTAGCGGTGATCGAGTTGATCAACAAAACAGCTGAGGCCGACATTAGCCGCGCGCATACCGACTTCGTCGCCAATGCCAGCCACGAACTGCGCACCCCGCTGGCCGGCATCATTGGCTACGCTGAAACGCTCAGCGAAGGCACAGAGACGCTCGATTCGCCAATTCCGCAGAAGTTTCTCGGCACAATCCAACGCGAGGCCAATCGCATGCAGGCATTGGTGTCCGACTTGATGTCGCTCTCTCGGATCGAGGCAGAAAAGCACGATAGGCCGAGCGAGCTCATGGAACTCGCACCAATCGTAGCCCGCGCGGCGCGCGACGCGGCAGGCGCTGAGCGGCTCGAACGGCTACAGCTTGGCAAATTTGAGACGGTCCATATTCGCGGCGATATGCAGCAGCTCGAGCAATTGGTGCGCAACCTCGTTGATAATGCGATGAAATACGGCGCAGAGGACGGGCCGGTTGCCGTAGACCTCGTCCGCTCCAAAGACATGCAGCAGGCCCGACTGACAGTTACCAACACTGGCGAAGGCATCCCGCCCGAACATTTGCCGCACCTAACCCGCCGCTTTTACCGCACCGATCCAGGACGCAGCCGAGCCTCCGGCGGAACGGGACTGGGCCTCGCGATTGTAAAACATATTGTGGAGCGTCACCGCGGAAGGCTCGAAATTGAGAGCGAATTGGGTCAAGGCACTCAGGTGATCGTGCGAATCCCGCTCGAAACACAAGAAAATAATCAACCGGAGCAGGGCACAAAAGACAGCGATATCAAGGGGCGCTCAGCAGACCAGTCCGATGCCTCCAATTCGCTGTCATGAATTTGTCTTATTTCTTCAACATCGCGGGCGCAGGCACTCAATTTGGTGCTGAACCTGTAGCGATTCTCAGGGGTAAACAGGGCTAAGAAATGTCGCCGATTACGCTTATCCTGATTGCTATTGGCCTCGGCCTTGCCGGGTGGCTGGCGGGCCGTGCGAAGGCGTGGAGCTTCCAAAAGGCCGACGCCAATGTGCGTCTGGTCGCGCGCCCAACCTATCATGCATGGTATGTTGCCGTTTGGGTTGTTCTGCCCGTGCTGGCGTTCATCGCGTTGTGGTCTTTCCTAGCCCCGCAGCTGGTGATGCAAACTGTGCTGGCATCGCCCGGTGCGGAAGGCCTACCCTCCTTCGGGTTCCAGCGCGATTCGATCCTTTCCGAGGCCCGCGCCGTTGCCACCGGCAGCGCGCAAGGCGTGTTCAATTCTGATGCGGAGGCTCTGATCGAGCCATTCCGCGAGGCGATTTCGCATTACAATTTGATCGGTCTGGTGGTCACAGTGATGATCGCCTTTGCTGGCGGTGCCTATGCGTTCCTGCGGGTCAAACCAGATTTCCGCGCCCGGACCCGGGTAGAGCGCACGGTGATGATCGTATTGCTGCTCGCCTCGCTGGTCGCGATCCTGACGACATTCGGCATTTTTGCGAGCCTCGTATTCGAGACAGTGCGTTTCTTCGGCATGGTGTCGCCCATCGACTTCCTGTTCGGCTCGTTCTGGGGCCCGGACCCGATGAGCAATCCCGAAGCGGCCGATGGCACGCGTTACGGTGCGATACCGCTGTTCTGGGGCACAATCTTTATCGGTGCGATCATCGCCATGATTGTCGCGATCCCGCTGGGGCTGATGAGCGCGATTTACCTCACGCAATATGCCAACCCGAAACTGCGCGCATGGGTAAAACCTGCGCTTGAGATTCTCGCGGGCGTCCCGACAGTGGTCTATGGCTATTTCGCCGCGCTTACAGTTGCCCCGGCTATCCGCGACATGGCGGTCGCGGTCGGTATTTCCGGCGCTTCGACAGAAAGCGCGCTGGCCGCTGGCGTCGTGATGGGCGTGATGATCATACCGTTCGTATCGTCCATGGCCGACGATTCGATTGCCGCCGTGCCTAGCGCCATGCGCGATGGCAGCCTGGCGATGGGAGCAACCCAATCAGAGACCATTCGCCGCGTGCTGTTTCCTGCCGCCCTACCCGGCATTGTCGCGGGCGTGATGCTGGCCGTCAGCCGCGCGATTGGTGAGACAATGATCGTGGTGATGGCCGCCTCGACCGCAGCCAATTTGACAGTCAATCCGCTCGAGCGAATGACCACCGTCACCGTGCAGATCGTCAAAATGCTGACCGGAGAAGGCAGCTTTGATCACCCGGCCACGCTCAGCGCCTTTGCGCTTGGTTTTGTCCTCTTCATGGTCACGCTGGCGCTCAACTTTATCGCTCTTCGCGTCGTCAAACGCTTCCGAGAGGCCTATGACTGATACCGCCAATCCAGAACTGGTGCACCCAACCCGCACACCGGAATTCGCCAAGCGGATCGAGCAGCGCTACCGTTCTGAGCGGCGTTTCCGTGCGCTCGGGCTGAGTGCGATTGTCTTTTCCGTTGCGGTATTGATCTTCCTACTCGGCAATATGCTGATGAATGGGATTGGCGGGTTTCAGCGCGCAGAGCTGGCCGTGCCGATTGACTTTGCCGAGGCAGGTTTGACGGGCGATGCGCAATCGCTCAGCTCTCCGGGCGCACTCCAGTCGCTCGAAACGCAGGGCCTGCGCGCGGTGGTGGAGTTCTATGCTGAGCGAGAGCTCGGTGAGGCTGGCGCAGCAGAAATCAGTGATGAGGCCTGGCGCGATGTCGCCAGTGATCTGATCGGCAACCCTTCATTGATCCGCGGTTCTCACACCTTCGACCTGCCCGCATCCTCTGATCTAGCCTCTGGTCTATCGGGTGAAGGCTCTGCCGAGATGCAGGCGCTCGCCCAGCAGCTGGTGAGCGATGGCAAGCTGTCCAAGAATTGGGACGCCGGGTTCATGACCCGCAGCGATGCGACCAGCCCGCAGCAAGTGGGCATTTGGGGCGCGCTCAAAGGCTCAATCCTGACGATGACGATCACGCTGCTGCTGGCGTTTCCCATCGGTGTACTCGCCGCGCTCTATTTAGAGGAATATGCGCCTAAGAACCGATGGACCGACATTATTGAGGTGTCGATCAACAACCTCGCGGCCGTGCCCTCAATCATCTTTGGCTTGCTCGGGCTAGCAGTGTTCCTCACCTTATTTCCGAACTTGAGGTCCGCGCCGCTGATCGGCGGTATGACCTTGGCGCTGATGACCATGCCAGTGATCGTCATTTCGGGCCGCAACGCGATTAAGGCGGTGCCGCCATCGATCCGCGACGGTGCGCTCGCCATTGGTGCCTCACCTGTCCAGGTGGTGTTCCATCACGTCCTCCCGCTGGCCCTGCCCGGCATGCTGACCGGTACGATTATCGGCATGGCACGCGCTTTGGGTGAAACAGCGCCGCTGCTGATGATCGGCATGCGCGCCTTCGTGGCGACACCGCCGGATGGCTTCACATCGCCGGCATGACCGTCTTGCCGGTGCAAATCTTCCTCTGGTCCGATGAAATCGACCGCGGCTTTGTCGAACGGACAAGTGCGGCTATCATTGTGCTTCTGCTGTTCCTCCTGTTGATGAACGGCCTCGCCATTTACCTCCGCAACAAATTCGAGAAGACCTGGTGACTGTCATTCACGAGAAATTGGTAGACACGAACGCAAAGATGCGCGCGCGTGATGTGTCGGTCTTTTATGGCGACAAGAAAGCCATTGATGAGGTGTCGATCGACATTTCACCCGACTATGTCACGGCCTTTATCGGGCCGTCTGGTTGCGGCAAATCGACCTTCCTGCGCTGCTTCAACCGTATGAATGACACCATTCCGGTTGCGCGGGTTACCGGCACAATTGAGCTGGAAGATGAAGACATTCACGGCAATGCGATGGACGTGGTTCAGCTGCGCGCGCGCGTCGGCATGGTGTTCCAGAAACCAAATCCGTTTCCAAAATCGATTTACGAAAACATCGCTTACGGCCCGAAAATTCATGGCCTGGCGGAAAAGAAGCCGGACGTTGACGAAGTGGTCGAAAAGTCCCTCACCCGCGCTGGCTTGTGGGACGAGGTAAAGGACCGCCTCGACGAATCTGGCACCGCCCTTTCCGGCGGTCAGCAGCAGCGCCTGTGCATCGCGCGCGCCATTGCGGTTGATCCAGAGGTCATCCTGATGGACGAGCCGTGCTCTGCGCTCGACCCCATCGCGACCGCCAAAATCGAAGAACTGATCGACGAACTATCCGGTCGCTATGCGATCGTGATCGTCACTCACTCCATGCAGCAGGCCGCGCGCGTTTCTCAGCGCACCGCCTTTTTCCACCTGGGCAAAATGGTCGAATACGGGCCGACTTCCGATATTTTCACCAACCCGATAGAAAAGCGCACTCAAGACTACATCACGGGACGGTACGGTTAAATGGCAGAACATACAGTCAAAGCCTTTGACGAGGACATCACCCGGCTTCGCGGTCTGATCGCTGAGATGGGCGGTCTTGCAGAGGTCGCCATTCAGGGCGCGCTCGATGCTCTGGTACGCGGCGACCAAGAGCTCGCCAAGAAAGTCGTCAAGAACGACAAGAAGATCGACGCGCTTGAAGCCGAAGTCGACAAGCTCTCAGTGCGGATCATTGCCCTGCGCGCGCCGATGGCGGATGATTTGCGCGAAGTGATTGCTGCGCTGAAAATCGCAGGCGTGGTTGAGCGCATTGGCGACTATTCGAAAAACATCGCAAAGCGCGTGGGCGAGATTGACGGCAAAGACCGGTTCGAACCGCTCACTCTGCTGCCCGCCATGGGCGAAGTGGCAAGCGAAATGGTGCACGATGTGCTGACGGCTTACGCTGCGCGCGACCCAGATCTGGCCCGCGAAGTGATCGCAACCGACGCTAAGGTTGATGCATTTTACAACAGCATTTTCCGCAACCTAGTGAGTCACATGGTGGAGAACCCTGCGACCATTTCCAGCGCGGCGCAGCTGCTATTCGTAGCCCGCAATCTGGAGCGGATCGGCGATCACGCCACCAATGTTGCTGAGATGGTGCATTACGCCGCGACCGGCGAATATCCGCCGGACGACGACCAGTAGGACGCAAGCTGACAATTCTTTCACAAATGACGCGAAGTTGTAGTGAAAGTGACAGATAGTACGCCGTATCGCATCCTTGGGAACGGGAGGGTTCTCAGACATGTCTGCTACTAAACTGCTATTGGTCGAAGACGATCCGGCTTTGTCGGAGCTGCTCGAATATCGTTTCCAGAACGAAGGCTATGACGTCCGCTCAACCAGCGACGGCGACGAGGCATTGATGCTGGCGAGCGAGGATGTGCCTGATCTTGTAATCCTTGACTGGATGATCGAGGGCACCAGCGGGATTGAGGTTTGCCGCAGGCTGCGCCGCGATAAGCAGACCGCGCATGTCCCAATCATCATGCTGACCGCCCGAGAGGCCGAGGACGACCGCGTGCGGGGCCTCGATACGGGCGCGGACGACTATTTGACCAAGCCATTCAGCCCGCGCGAATTGCTGGCCCGGGTGGCTGCGGTGATGCGGCGCATTCGCCCTGCCTTGGCCGACGAGACTGTCGAGGTCGGCGATATCCTGCTCGATCCGGTCGCGCATAAGGTCATGCGCGGCGGGCAGTCACTGCAACTTGGCCCAACCGAATACCGCTTGCTGAAGTTCTTTATGGAAAGCCCAGGCCGCGTGTTCAGCCGCGGACAATTGCTCGACGGCGTTTGGGGCACGGGCTCAGATATCGAACTGCGTACGGTTGATGTGCACATTCGCCGATTGCGCAAAGCCATCGAGGTTGAGGGCGCAAAAGATCCGATCCGCACAGTCCGCTCTGCTGGCTACGCGATGGAAGCGGTCTAGCGGCACACGCCCGACCAGCGCGAGGCCTGGTCAAAATGGAAATGGTCAGCATGGGCGGCGTTGTAATCCGGCGATAGGACGGTCGCGAAGACCCCGCATGCGCCATCGCGTACCTCGCGCAGGAAGCGTGCTTCATCGCTGTCTTCTGGCCAATCGCGAAGCACGCTGATTGTTCGGCCATCCGCCAGAGTAAATCCCGCAATATCAATCGCATTGGCGGTTGCATGTTCGCTCCAGGCGTTTGAACTGCCACCGCGCATCCGTGCGGCAATTGAATGCCCCCAGATGCTCGATTGTAGCAAGCTCGCTGTCTAGTATTTCAGCCGCAGCAGGCTCTACGCTGCGCTCACGCCACATCTCCAAGCCGGTGGCCACCGGGCAAGTCACGGCTGGCGTATCGGGCGCTAGCGGAAAGGTGCTCAACTGGGTACGATCAGGCCGGGCACAAGCCCCCTCACCCGTCGTCGGCAGCGCATCAAAGGCGACCGCGCTCCGCTCCAGCACAGAGCGGCACTGCGGCACATCGTCTTTCAGCGCCGCTAGTTTTCCTGCCGTTGCCCAGCCAATCGGGTGGCGCAGATCAAGTGGTGCTGTGGGATCATGCTGTGGATGCGCTTTCAGCCAGCTCCATCCTGCGAAAAATACGGTCGCGATGATCGCGAGCAGAATGAAACGCCGTTCCCTGCGGAATTGTCCGATACGGCGGCTGATTTTGGTGAGTTTGCGCTTGCGAGGCATATCAAGGTCTTAGTGGAAGTCGCGCGACTTCGGCAATATCCGATGGCCTCGCGGATGGCCCGTGACGTTTGGAGTTTGCCCCAGCGCGGTGCTGGGCGGCAATTCGTCAATCATATCGCGCGTTTTCAGCGCAGGCTTTTCCGCTGGCGGTTTGCGGCTAACCAGTGGGGAGTTCACGTGATCCGCCCGCGCGACCGGAGCGTTCAGCATATCGTCTGATAGGCCGTACAAAGCCTCTGTCGCGTCAGTCATATGGTGCGCGATCACATGGATCACCTCATCATCATATTCGACACGCCCGCGCACCTCCATCAAGCGTGCGCCCATCACCACGCGGCGCTGTTTTTCCTTAAGATCAGGCCACACGACCAGGTTCACCACGCCGGTCTCATCCTCCAGCGTGATAAAGCACACGCCCTTGGCGCTGCCCGGTCGCTGCCGGATCAGGACCACGCCGGCGACCTGAACCATGCTGCGGAACTTTCGGTCTCTGAGCTCGCTGGCCCGCACGAACCCGCGCTCTGCCAAGCTGGGGCGCAGGAACGACATCGGATGCGCTTTTAGGCTGAGGCGCGTGGTCTGATAATCTGCCACCACTTCTTCTGACAACGGCATTTGTGGCAATTGAGTGGCGCTGCGTTCTGCACCCTCATCTCGCTCAGCAGCGGCCTTGAACAGGGGGAGATCAGGCGCGGCAATAAGGCTGCGCGCATCCCACAGGGCCTGCCTGCGTGAAAGGCCAAGTGAGGTGAAGCAATCCGCGCTCGCAAGCCGTTCAATATGCGCCGACGAAAGGTGCGCACGCTCCTGCAATTCCGCGACATCTTTGAACGCCCCGCCCTGCTCTCGTGCTGCGATCAAATTCGCCGCGACATGTTCGGGCAGACCATCAACCTGCCGCAGCCCAAGCCGCAGCGCGATATGCTTATCGAGACGGCCCCTATTCTGCGGCTCGCTATCGCTCGCACCGAAGCCGCCCGCTCCCTCCACCCTTCCACCCGGATGATCTCCCGGTAGGCTCCGGGTGGAAGGGTGGAGGGAGCGGGTGGCTTCGGCTGAGGGGTGCACGGATGTGCAGCCCGTACGCAGCTCAAGCGTGCAATCCCATTCGCTGTCATTCACATCAGCGGGCAGCACCGCAACGCCGTGCTCACGCGCATCGCGCACGATCTGAGCTGGAGCATAGAAACCCATCGGCTGCGAGTTGAGCAGACCGCAGGCAAAGGCCGCCGGGAAATGGCATTTGAGCCAGCTTGAGACATAGACCAAATGCGCAAAACTGGCGGCATGACTCTCTGGAAAGCCGTATTCGCCAAAGCCCTTGATCTGATTGAAGCAGCGTTCTGCAAAGTCTGGATCATAGCCGCGTTCGACCATTCGCCCGACCATCATATCCTCCAGCTCATGCACCATGCCGCGGCTGCGAAAAGTCGCCATCGCCTTGCGCAATCGATTGGCTTCAGTGGATGAAAACTTCGCTGCATCGAGCGCAATCTTCATCGCCTGCTCCTGAAAGATCGGCACACCCAAAGTGCGCTCCAAAATAGAAGAAAGCTCATCCGGCGGGCCATGCTGGGGCGATGGAGCGGGGATTTGTACCGGCTCAGCGCCCCGGCGGCGTTTCAAATAAGGGTGCACCATATCGCCCTGGATCGGGCCGGGGCGCACAATCGCGACCTGGATCACAAGATCATAAAATTCGCGCGGGCGCAGGCGCGGCAGCATGTTCATCTGCGCGCGGCTTTCGACCTGAAACACGCCCAGCGAATCCCCCTTGCGCAGCATTGCATAGGTTTCTGGATCCTCGCGCGGCACCGTGGCCAGCGTCAGGCTACGGCCATGGTGATCCTCCAGCAGATCAAGGCATTTCTTGATGCAGGTCAGCATCCCCAGCGCCAGCACATCAACCTTCAGAATGCCGAGCGCCTCGATATCGTCCTTGTCCCATTCGATGAAACTGCGATCCGGCATCGCGCCATTACCGATGGGGACGGTCTCCGTCAGCGCGCCTTCGGTGAGGATAAAGCCGCCGACATGCTGCGACAGATGGCGCGGCATGCCGATCATCTGCTCGGTCAGCGCCAGCACGCGGCGCAAATGCGGATCGTCTAGCTTCATGCCGATCTCCTCGACATGCGCCTCGCCAATCTCGCGCCCATGCCCGCCCCACACCGTGCGGGCGAGCGCGCTGGTGACATCCTCTGACAGACCCATCGCTTTGCCAACCTCGCGGATTGCCATGCGCGGGCGATAATGGATGACCGTCGCGGTCAATCCAGCGCGGTGTCGGCCATATTTCTCATAGATATATTGGATCACCTCCTCGCGCCGTTCGTGCTCGAAATCGACGTCGATATCAGGCGGTTCCTTGCGCTCTTCAGAGATGAAGCGGTCGAACAAGAGCTGATGCTTTGCCGGGTCAACGCTGGTGATTTCCAGGCAATAGCAGACCGCCGAATTGGCTGCACTGCCGCGCCCCTGGCACAGGATCGGCGGGTCAACACTGCGCGCGTAATCGACGATGTCTTTGATAGTGAGAAAATAGCGCGCCAGATCAAGCTTGCCGATCAGTGCAAGCTCGCGCTCCAATGTTTGGCGCACAGCATCAGGCACGCCGGATGGATAGCGCCGCTCTGCCCCGCGCTGCGTCTCGCTTTCGAGGAACGCCTGCGGTGTCATGCCCTGCGGATAGATCTCCTCCGGATATTCATAGCGCAGTTCATCAAGGCTGAACTCGCAAGCATCCGCCACCTCGCGCGCGGCGCGAATGGCATGCGGCCAGCGGGCAAACAGCCGCTGCATCTCTTGCGGCGGCTTAAGGTAACGCTCGCCATTGCCGTGCAGCAAATGCCCCGCCTCGGCGACCTTCACCTTGTGCCGGATCGCGGTCATCACATCTTGCAAGGGTCGGCGCTGAGGCGCGTGGTAATGCACATCATTGGTGGCGAGCAGCATCAGGCCATTGGCCCGCGCCAGAGCGTCCAACCGGTCAATCCGTGCCACGTCCTCGCCGCGGTAGAGATAGCTGGCTGCGATGTGACCGAGCGTGGGAATCTGAGTGATGAGATGAGGGAGAAGCTCAGGCAAAGTCCCTCTTACCTCGTCATCCAGGCCTCCAAGCTGGGATCCCGCTTTTTCTGCTTCCTGTTCGGAAAAGCAGCTGGACCCCGGATCAAGTCCGGGGTGACGAAAGGGGATGATGTTGCTCATCACCTTTATCGTAAATTCGCTCGCCAAATCACCCGGCGGCAGCAGGATCAATTGCACATCCTCAGAATGCTGAGACAGCATCGCAAGGTCGATCTCGCACACGCCCTTGTCCTGCCATTCACCGCCGAGTGTCTGCATCCGTCCGGCGCTGATCAGGCGGCATAGCCGCCCGTAAGCCGCGCGGTTTTTAGGGTATGCCAGAAACGCGAGACCCTCGGCCGTTTCGATGCGGGTGCCGATGACGGGCCGCAGTTTGAGCGTCTTCGCCTCGCTGTGGACCCGCACCACGCCGGCGAAAGAATTCACATCCGCAATCCCGATGGCATCATAGCCGAGCGTGCGGGCCGTCATGGTGAGGTCCACCGCATCGGACGCACCGCGCAGAAAGCTGAAACAGCTGACCAATCCGAGTTCGACGAATGCTGCGCGATCCGGCGCGCTGATCAGATCGGGGTCGAGCTCAATTGTCCGTTTGTCTGGGGTGAGAGGGGCGTCAGGCATAACTCAGGACTCCGTTCGTCCTGAGCTTGCCCGAAGGACTGCCTTCTTCGAGCACCACGCCAGAAGAGAAAGACAACCCTTCGGGCAAGCTCAGGGCGAGCGGGAATGGAATTCCCCCAGCTCTTCTAACCGCGCGTTGACTGCTGCCAGGTCAGCGGCAAACAAAGCTGCTTGCTCTGCGCGCGCCTCACCGTCCAAGCGCAGCAAATAGGCCGGATGCGCGGTGACCCACAGCTCCGCTTTATCCTCGAGCATGATAGGAGCTCCGCGCGCAGCCTTCAGGCTCACCGTCTTGCCCAGCAACCCGCGCGCCGCCGATGCGCCCAGGGCCAGTATGACGCGCGGTTTCACAATTGCCCGTTCGCTCTCCAGCCACCAACGGCAGGTGTCGATCTCTTTGGCTGTCGGGGTCTGGTGAATGCGCCGCTTGCCCCGCTGGACGAACTTGAAATGCTTCACCGCATTGGTGACATAGGCGGCGCTGCGATCAATCCCGGCCTGCGCCAAAGCTGCATCCAGCAATTGGCCCGCTGGCCCCACAAACGGCCTGCCCGCCAGATCTTCCTGATCGCCCGGCTGCTCGCCAACGATCATCAGCGGCGCGCGCTGTGCGCCCTCGCCCATAACCGCGCGCGTCCCGCAATCGGCGATCGGGCAGTCGCGGCAATTGCGGGCCGCCTCAGCCAGCTCAGCCAGGCTATCCGGGAGTTCACGCGCCTCGCGCGTTCCGGCTGCCACCATGTTCGCCTCGCGTGCCTGCGCCCCGGCGATCAGGTCGGGAATGAGTGCAGCCTCCGGCATGTTCTTCCAGTATTTCTTCGGCATTTCAGACAGCATCGCACCGACTTTCAGCCGCGCCGGATTGAAGATCGATGCGTAATACGACTTCCACAGCTCCTCCACTGGATCGCCATCCGGCGCATCGCTGCGCTGCGCGGGGCCGCTTTCCCGCATGGTCTCACCATCCCAATGGAGGCAGCCGCGCGGGGTCAGGATCGACCAATTCATGTTGGCAAAGCGCCGCATGAAAAAGCCCGCATTGGCGCGCACGATATGATGATCCGGCTCAAACCAAGCGACATAATGCTCGCCACCCGCACCATCCTCAACTTGGCGAAAGCGGACAAAGGCGTGCATTTTGTGGCTGTCGCGGCGCACCGACTTGTCGAGCTCCTCCACCCGGCGCACATCGAGGTCGGTCTTGTCCTCCATCATGCGCGGATTGCTCTGAAGCCGCCACAGCAGACGGTAGAGCAGCGCAAAGCGTTCTGGATCGGAATGCAGCGCCGCATTGCGCGCTAGGCTCAGGAACCGCTTGCTCGCCCGCGCAGGCCGGGAATCTCGATCTGGCACGGGCAGACGCTTGGCTAGCCCGGAAGCGCCGTTTTGCGCAAACAGATCGCCCGTCCCACCTGGCTCGATCCAAGAGACTCTGTCTGGAGGCACTTCGCATTGGACCAGCGCACGCGCCTGGTCCCGCCAAAACGCAAAATCATCCGGAGCTGGCAATTGCACAGCGTAATGCGCGCCCATGGACGGCGCCCGTGTTGAGAGGGCCTGCCCGCTCATGATGCAAACAGCTCCAGCTGTTCCTGCTTAGGCGCGAGCAGGCTGCGCAAATCCGCCCGGTCTGTCAGCGTCGTCGGGCGCCAATCAAGCGCGGTAATAAAGGGGCGCACCTTGGCGATCGATTGGGTCAGCCGCGCCACGTCATCAAGCCGCAGGGTCCGGTGCCGCCGTGCAGCAATGATGCGCCGCACCGCTGTCGGCCCCAACCCTGGCACGCGCAGCAGCATCTCTTTGCCCGCGCGGTTCACATCCACCGGGAATGTCCCGCGAAATTTGAGCGCCCAGGCAAGCTTCGGATCAATATCGAGCGGCAGATTGCCATCCGCATCCGTCGCCTCGCACACCTCGCCCGGCGCATAGCCATAAAACCGCATCAGCCAGTCAGATTGATACAGCCGGTGCTCACGCAGCAAGGGCGGGCGTTGCAACGGCAAAACCGCGCTGGCATCGGGAATGGGCGAAAAGGCGCTGTAATAGACCCGGCGCAAACCAAAGGAATCGTAAAGCTGGCTCGCCTTGCCAACGATATCCGCATCAGACGCCCGGTCCGCACCGACGATCATCTGGGTCGATTGGCCCGCCGGGGCAAAGCGCGGTGCGTGGCGAAAGCGTTTGCGCGCATCCTTTGCCTCGATGATGTCGTCCTTCGTCTTGGCAATCGCGCCTTCGATCTGCCGCTCGTCTTTATCAGGCGCGAGGCGGGTCAGACCGCTGGTCGTTGGCAATTCGACATTGATGGAGACCCGATCAGCATACAGCCCCGCCTGGCGCACCAGCTCCGGATCCGCCTCGGGAATGGTCTTTAAGTGAATGTAGCCGCGAAAATCATACTCCTCGCGCAGGATGCGAGCGGCCTCGACCATCTGCTCCATCGTGAAATTGGAGCTTTTGATAATGCCCGATGAGAGGAACAGTCCCTCGATATAATTGCGCCGGTAAAAATTGAGCGTCAGGTCCGCAACCTCTTGCGGGGTGAAGCGCGCACGCCGCACATTCGAGCTTTTGCGGTTGATGCAGTAGTGGCAATCGAAAATGCAGTGATTGGTCAGCAATATTTTGAGCAATGAAATGCACCGGCCATCTGGCGCATAGGCGTGGCAAATGCCCATCCCCTCGGTCGATCCGATCCCTTTGCCGCCCAGCGAGTTCTTTTTCGCCGTCCCCGAAGACGCGCAAGAGGCATCATATTTCGCCGCATCAGCGAGAATCTCGAGCTTTTCTAAGAGCGATTTTTGAGCCATCGGAACATCCCTTTTGTTCCTTATATGTTCTAATTGAGCTCAGTAATAGTGCGGAATTTGCAACCGCAAATCGAACGAGTAGCGATGCCTCACTGAGGGTCGATATCCGCCGCTCATAAAAGAAATCAGACAAAAACGCTCCGATACGGGAACCTCCTCAGCCGTAGTGAGTATTTTGCACAAGTCCGGGCCCCTCTGGCGAGCAATCGTGCTCGTGATGTCGGACGGTAACATGCGGCCATGACCGCGCATCTATGACGGGGGCGCCACGCTCCCCCGCAAGGGAGTATGAAATGAAGAAGTTTGTTTGTGTTTCTGTACTCGGAGCAAGCGCTCTGACACTGGCAGCTTGCGGCGAGACTGCGACTGCTTCGGCCGACGGTTCCGACAGCAACCCAATCACTGCAGCAGAAGTAGAAGCCGCTCAGCAAGCATGGGGCGAAGGCATCGTCGCCATCGGCGCGACCTTCACCGAAGAAGGCGATTTCCGCGCACGCGCTGAAGAGCACATCAACACCCACTATGCTTACGGCGATGACGCGACGATCCTGTTCAAGCCGACTTTGGCCGCTGAAGATCAGTTCCGCGAGAGCTTCGATGAAGCGCTCAGCTATTTCGTAGGCACCGAAGGCACTGAAGATGGCGGTTTCGCGATCGCCCCTTACACCGCAGTGCGCTGGGAAAATAACGGCACCGTGATCGACGAAGATGGCGATATGGCGGTTGCCATGGGCAATTACTTCTTCACCGGCACCGATGGAAACGAGACCAAAGTTGAGTATTCATTCGCCTATGAAAAAGACGAAAATGGCGAGCTGAAGATCGTTCTTCACCACAGCTCACTGCCTTTCAATCCGAGCTAATCGCTCAAAATTGACACGCTGAATGGGGTCGGTGCCTAGCGGCATCGGCCCTTTTTGCGTTTAGCGATGGTGAGATTTGAAGCGCGGGCTTACTTTTTGCCCGGATCGAAATCGCTCAGGCTGACGCCGTTCTGCTTGCATAGGTGATCAATGATCGCTGCGTGCATCTGGCCTTCAAAGGCAACACCAGCGAACTCGCCTTCAACCCAGGCGATTGTTCCCATTGGCGCGTTGATACCATCAACCTTCATCACCACTCGGTCGCCGATGCTAGCAAAGCCAGACTTGGCTTTGATCTTGCAGCCCCCTTCGGAGATGTCGATCAGATCAACAAACACCACGCGCGAGCGAACGCGGCTTTTGACCATCAGGCTAAGCGGCTTTCTATCGGCCGTACGAGGGATGCTGTGCATGTTCATGCTGCCTACGTAGCCAAAAACCGTAAACGAATAATAACCGAGGCGTTGAGGGAGCGCACAAGACACAGTTAACGCCGCGCATGCTTAGGCGGCGCTGAGTAGCCAGAGAGCTAGGCGCACAGCCCCTGCAAATACCATGCAGGCATACCTCCGCGCCCATCATCAGCGAGGCCGTGGCGATAGATCCAATAGCGCTGCCCCTTGGCATCTTCGATCCGGTAATAATCGCGTAAACGCACGCTGGAGCGCTCCCGCCACCACTCGGGCGCAATCCGTTCAGGCCCCTCTACGCGCACCACTTCGCGCACTTTTCCGCGCCAGCGAAATCGCTGAGGATAGCCATCAGGCGAGGCGTAAAGCACAGAAATGACCTCTGCTTTATCAAGCATTTTTAATGGTCTGCGGTAGAATTCTAATGTATCTTGCGAAGCCGCCTGATGCTCAAGCGGGGGCACCCAGACCTGCGCGCGCTCGGGAATATGGCTGGCGTGCGGGATCGGCCGTCGCACCGCCTCTGGGCCAAGCCGCACCTTCAGCCGGTCAATGCAGGCGGCCAGCGATGTGCCGTGCTGCTCAGCAGCGGTTTCAATATCGCCCTGCCCCAATGCCAGCGGTTCTGACCAGCTAGCCCGCAGGCGCACAATCTCAATCCCGAAACCGGCGTCAATATCCTCAAGTTTGTTGGTGAACAGCCGGGTAATATGCGCCGCGTCGCGGGTGGCCGCCGCCAATTCCAGCTTTCGCACCAACACTTCGCCATCGACCCGCCACAGCCCAAGCTCGAGCCTGCGCGCGCCTTCGCCTTTGCCCTCCAGCTCGCGCGCCATATCTGCGGCGAGATCGGACAGCACCTGATCGAGCAGGCTGCGATGACGGATCGGCTCCATCAAGCGCCGCTGAACCAGAGGCATGGTCTGCGCGATCACGGGCAGCAATGGCTCTGGCACTTTGCCCAGCAATTGATCGAGCCGGATCAAGGGATTTGCAGTGGGCGACTTGCTGCGAAAACGGCGTTTCAAAGCATCCCGACCAGAGGCTTCGCTGACATTGCCATCAAAGCCAGAGCCGCCCTTGGCGATTGCGGCGAGATCCCCCAGAGATTTGAGCCCCAAACGCCGAAGCACGGTGAGCACATTCGGATCGAGACGCAGAGCGGCAACCGGCAGATCGGCGAGTATCCGCATCGCATCGTCCTGACACGCCAGTATCAGCTCAGAACTGCCCGTTTTCGCTCCAAAATGCGCCAGCGCCCATGCTGCGCCCGCTGTGGGAGCAATCGCAGCGCGTGCGGCCAGTCCCCGCGCTGCGCAGGCCGTGTGCACATCTTCGAGCAGCCGGACCTCTCCGCCAAACAGATGAGCAGCCCCGCTCACATCGACCAGCACTCCATCGGGCGGATCGAGCGCGCTCCACGGCCCCCAACGCTGAGCCCATAGGGCGAGCTTCTCCAGAAAGTCGAGGTCTCCCGTCTGATCAGACGGCGCAACCGCGATATCCGGGCACAATGTGCGCGCATCAGCCAGCATCATGCCGGGAGCAGCCCCTGCGGCGCGCCCCAGATCATTGACCGCATCAATGCGCGGGCCATGCGCGGTTTCTGTAATCAGAGCGGTGGGTACTGCATCGGCGCCCTCCCCGCGCGCAATCGCGTTACAGCGCCGCCAGCGATCGACCGACAGTTGGGCGAGCCAGATTGCCAATATCCGCCGCGGCGGTGTGTTTGCGGGGCTCTGTTGCTCGCAGGTTTCCTTTCTCATCGCTCAAAATCCATTCTCCGGGGGGATGCATGCGGGCGCGGAACAATTCCGCCTGCCAGGCTGAATCGCCGGGCGCGTCCGCATTCCAGCGCGGTGCAGCTGATGGCGCGGCCTCCACTCGCCAGCGCATGCGCGCAGAGGACAGGTCAGCGCTCGCATCAAGCCGCACCAGCCACAGCGGCACCCCATGCTTTTCCGCCGCGAGGCTAAGGCGGCGCGATGCGGTGAAATCGAGCGCGCGCGGATTGCCGGCAATCTCTCCCATCACAAATGCAAGATCGCGGCAGCGCAGCCCCTCCTCCAACGCAAACAGCGCATCTTGAGCGCTCTTTGCCGCCACATGGATCACCCGGCGGCGCAGATCAGGCGGCAGACCCTGCGCATAGGGCCGCCCGGTTAAGCGGATCGCCTCGCGGTCTTGCACCCACAGGATCTGACGCTGATCATCCACCTCTGCCAGCGGGTCGCTGCGCTGCGCCCTTGCCTGAGCCGCCAAAGCGTCGCGGGCCAGCGCCAATGCCGCACCCGCCCCGCTCGCATCCTGAGCGCTGGCGAACACCTCTGAATGAGATGCTGCCGAGAGACCCGGCCGCCAGCGCGCCTCGCGGCGACGCGATTGTGCGAGGATATCGCTCGCCCGGACGGGCTTGAGCGCGGCGCAGGCCGCCATCCCAACCGACAGGCGCGCCGAAGAGACGCCGGACACGGCAGTGCCCACAGAAGGGCTATGGAGCGCGGTCGCTCTGGAGGGGTTTGCAGCACTGGTCATAGGAACATCTTTGCCCAAGCGGGTCGCTTAGAACGACTCGCCTGTTCTTATTATGTTCCACAATGCCGAAAAGATTGCAATGGGGGAGAACAGCCGGTCAGGCCGCCCTCCCCCTAATGCCTAGCCAAACAGGCCGAACGCCAAAATGATGGTCAGCACGATCGGGCAAACAAAGCGCACGAGAATGCGCCAGATCTGGTGGAGCAGCCCGTCGAGCCCGTTCTCATCATCGATCAACCGCGCATCCGCGATCCAGCCAACAAAGATACAGGTCAGGATCGCGCCAATCGGCATGAACAGCTTCGCCGTGACACCGTCCAGCGCATCAAAGAAATTCGCCTCAGCAAAGATCGGGATGAACGCCAGCGGCCGGAAATCAGCCATTTCATTGAAGGACAATGCCGATAGGATACCCAATACCGCTGCACCTACGCCGACAATTGCGGTCGCAACCGGACGCGGCAGCTTGAATTTCTCAAGCGTGTACGCGGTCGGTGCCTCCATCAAGGAAACTGAGCTCGTCAGCGCCGCAAAGAAGATCATGATGAAGAACAATAGGCCGATCAGCGAACCAAATGGCATCTGCTGAAAAGCAACTGGCAGAGACGCAAACATCAGGCCCGGCCCGGCGCTGGCGGAAAGACCAGCAGCGAACACAATTGGGAAAATCGCCAGACCAGCGAGCAAAGCAACCGCCGTATCTGCGCCCGCGATGATCCCTGAGGTTTTGCCCAGGTTCGTCTCGCGGCTGGCATAGGCGCCATAAGTCATCATCCCAGCCACACCGAGCGACAATGAGAAGAACGCCTGGCCCACCGCCGCCAGCATGACTTCACCGGTCAATTTGGAGAAATCGAAAGTGAAAAGGTAGCTCACCGCTTGGCTGAACTCACCGGTGAATGCGCCGTAGATCGTGATCGCCAGGAACAGCACGAAGAACAGCGGCATCAGATACACCGCCACCCACTCGATCCCGCTGGAAATACCGCGCGCCACGAAAAACAGGGTCAGCGCCAGAAAGCCAAGGTTGAGCCCAACCATTAGGCCGCCATTGCCGAACAATCCGGGCAGCAGCCCTTCGATATCGCTCGCAGCGCGCCCTTCAAAAGCGCCGCTGCGGCAAGGCCTGTTTGCACCAGATCGCTCGCAAAGACGCCGATATAATACAGCACCCATCCGCCCACGACGCAGTAGAAACTGAGGATCAGGAAGGCGGCAAAAACGCCCATTGAGCCAATAATGCCCCAGCCCTTCGAAGCCCCGGAATCCGCCGCCACACGTCGCACGCTTTCTGGCGCAGAGGCCTGACCATGGCGGCCAACCAGCACTTCAGACAGCAAAACAGGTAGACCGATCAGCAACACACAGAAAATGTAGAAAAGAACAAAAGCCCCGCCGCCATTCTCGCCCGCCTCAGCGGGGAAGCGCCACATGTTTCCGAGGCCAACGGCCGACCCCACTGCGGCCAGAATAAAGGCTGTGCGCGAAGACCAACCCTCACGCGCGCTCGAACCGGAAGAAGCAACCATTTATGTATTACCCTCTCACGCGCCGATCCGGCGCAAATTGTTATGCGCAAGTCATGCAAGAAAATTGCGGCGGCGTAAACGCCTCTTACAAACGCTCCACGGCGGGCTTTGCCAAGCCTGCATCGCGCGGCTAGAGACTAGCGCCATGTCGACTACATTTCAGCTTGATACGAGCACGAGCCGCGCCACTCCCACGCCTAAGCCGAGGAAACGCCTCACTGTGCCGCGCATTCGCGACCACAAGAAGGACGGCACAACCAAAGAACCGCTGGTGATGCTCACCGCATACACCGCGCGTCAGGCGCAATTGCTGGATACGCATTGCGACATGCTGCTGGTCGGAGATTCGCTGGGCCAAGTGATCTACGGGCTCGATTCCACCCTGCCAGTGACGCCAGAAATGATGATCGCGCATGGCGCAGCGGTCGTGCGTGGCAGCTATCACAGCGTTGTCGTGGTCGATATGCCGTTTGGCTCTTACGAGGGGTCAAAAGAGCAAGCTTTCGACACAGCCAGCCGGATCATGGCCGAAACAGGATGCGCCGCTGTCAAGCTTGAAGGCGGCGAAGCGATGGCCGAGACGGTCGCTTTCCTCTCCAACCGAGGAATGCCTGTGATGGGCCATGTGGGCCTGACCCCGCAGGCGGTCAATGTTCTCGGCGGATATGCTGCGCGCGGTCGCAGCCAGCACGAGCATGAGAAGATTATCGCTGATGGCAAGGCGCTGGAGGAGGCCGGTGCTTTCTCCGTCGTCGTTGAAGGCGTGATTGAGCCGATCGCCATATCGCTCACCCAGTCACTCGAAGTGCCCGTGATCGGCATCGGAGCCTCGGCGCAATGCGATGGCCAAGTGTTGGTCACCGAAGACATGCTGGGCATGTTTGAACGCGTGCCGCGCTTTGTAAAACGCTATGAAAACATTGCCGAAGTGATCGACAAGACGGTTGCGACCTATGCCGAGGAAGTGCGCGCGCGCAGTTTCCCGACCGCTGAGCAAACGTACCAGCCGAAGAGCTAGGCCGCGCTTTCCTGACGGCCTGCAAGCATGCTGGCCAAGGGCGCGGCCCACACCAGCTGCAGCAGATGATACAGCAGCAGCGGCGCGATTACGAAGCCGAGCGGCATTGGGCGGAAACAGGATCGCGGCGAGCGGCGCGCCGATGGCGACGCTCTTTTGCGCTCCGGCGAACAGAAACGCGATCCGGTCTACTCGGGGGTAGCGCAATAGCCCGCCTGTGAGCCATGCTCCGCCCGTGCCGACGATCAAGAACGCAATGACCAGGCCGAGCAATGCGGCCCATTCAGCAAAGCCAAACATGGTCGCCAGCCCTTGCTCAACCGCACCCGAAAAGGCGACATAGACCGCAATACCGATCACCATCCGGTCGAGCCAGGCGACTTGGGCCTTGCGTTCTTTGAGCCAGCCGATTGTCCAGCCTTGCAGCGCTTGACCAATCATAAATGGCAGGATCAAGATCAGGCCGATGCGCACAATCGTCTCGCTGCCAATGTCCGCCGCGCTGCCGCCTCCCAATGCCGCGAACAATGGCGCGGTGAGGAAGACGCCGGCAATATTGATCAGCGCCGCACCGACCACAGATAGAGCGACATTTCCGCCTGCAAGGCTGGTGTAAGAGGTCGCCGATTGGATGGTGGATGGCAATGTGCCGAGATAGAGGAAACCCAGCGCGACCAGCGGCGGCAAGGCCCACTGCGCGAGCAGCGAAAAGCCAAGGCCCGAAAGCGCCATCGCCCCAAACACCCAGAGGAACAGCGGGCCGAAGAAGCGCCAATTGGCCAGTCCCCGCGCAATCTCGCCGCGGGCTATCCGCATTCCATTGACCAGAAACAGAATGAAGATACCCGTGTTCGACACCGTCTGAGCGGTTTCGCGCAGCTCTCCAGCCGCTGGCAGCACCAAAGCGAGAACCGTCGTCAAGATCAGCACGGCAATCATCGGATCGGCCAATAGGGATAGTCGCGATTTCATCGCGCGCGCTCTGCCCGCCCCTTTGCCCTTTGTCGAGGGGACTACGCTCTTACTCTGCTGGCGGCGCAAAGGCGCCCGGACGCAGGCTCTCCGCGGCATTCGCAAAGCCCCGCTTCTCGCTGTCACGCTCCAGCCCGCGCGCAGCCGCCGCCCGGAGGACCAGCAAATGCGGGTCGTTACCCGCACCCAGATCAATCGCATAGTCGAGCAACACTGCCACTCTCAGCCAGTCCTCTGCTGCTGCGCTGCGCTCTGCCAGCATCAGCACCGCCTCCGCATTGTTCGGCTCGCCAGCAAGGTGGCGCACCAGCAGCGTGTCTGCCGCAATATCGTCGCCAGTTATCCGGTAGGCCGCAATAATCCGCTGGGTTAGTGGCCATGGCCTGCGAATTTGCGCGGCCACTTGGTAGAGCTCCAGCGCTTGCTCCGGATCATTCACCGCAAGGCCAACGTCCCCAATCAGCGAATGCACATCAGCCGATCCTGGAAACTGACGGCGCAGCGAGTTGGCGAGCCGCGCGGCACCGGTGAGGTCATTCTGCGCAATCATATCGCGCAGCTGCCGCGTTGGCGCAGGCAAAACCGCTCTGCCACCTGCTGTGCTGCCGAGCACCACGAGTCCCCGAACGCGCCCTTCTGCCGCCCGCTCCAGCAGCGGTGCCGCCGCTTCTCGGTCGCCCAGCCGCTCATATGCCCGCCCAACTATGCTGAGTAAGTATGGCGATGCATCCAGCGAGGCCGTGCGCGGGGCAAAGCGCTCAACCAATTCAGCCTCACGCTCTCCGCGAAGCAGAGCCAGCGCGGCCAGCTCTAGAAGCCGGACATTGCCCGGTTGCCGCTCTGCCAAGGCGCTCAGCTTCAAAGCCGCGCTGTCATAGGCATTTTCATTGAGATCAATCAGTCCATCGAGCAGCAGCGCCGCCGGGACATTGCGGCTAACCATCCCGCTGCGTTCCAGCAAAGAGCGCGCGAGGATCGGTTTGTCAGCCCGCGCCGCCAACAGCGCTTGAAGATAGTGCACCTTAGGATGCTTGGGATCCACTTTGGCGAGCTTGCGAACAGCCGCCAGCATGTCGCGATTGCGGCCCAAATCCCCCAAGGTCGCAGCCAGATCGGCTAGGATTTCTGCGTCTTCAGGTGCCGCTTCATGCGCGGCCTCAAACCATGGCAATGCGTCCGATAGGCCATGCGCATCGCGCACCATTTGCGCGCGCAAATGCAGCGCCAGTGATGATTGCGGACCTAGCTCTAGCGCCCGCTCTGCTGCCTCCAACGCGGGCAAATGCTCCCCGCCGCGAAACCGCAGACGGGCAATTGCAACCCACAGCGCGGGGTTTTCCGCGTCGATTGCGAACGCCTGATCAAGCAACCCGCCCACTTGCGGCAGATCGCTGTCACGCATCGCTGCGCGCGCATCTTTGATCAAAGCGACAAATTCATCGCTGCCTTCAATCGCGGCTTCAGCGGGCGCACTGTCCTCTTCGCTGGTTAGCGAGCAGCCACCCAGCGCCAGTGCGCACCCGGCCAGCAGCCAGCCCAGCGCAAGGGTTCTAAGGCCAGATTTAGGCCTGCAAATCATATTGCTTGAGCAGGTCGTACAAAGTCGGCCGCACTGATCCCGAGCAGTTTGGCTGTGCTTGAGATATTGCCCTCGCTGCGCGCCAATGCATGGCGGATAACCCGGCGGTCCGATTGCTCACGCGCCGCCTTGAGGTTCAGCACTTCGGCATCTTCCTCTTCGCCGCTGTCAAAATCGAGGTCCTCAGCGTTCACCAGCTTGCCATCGGCCATGATGACCGCGCGCTTCACACGGTTTTCCAGTTCGCGGACATTGCCGGGCCAATCATGCGCGTCAATCGAGGCCAGCGCATCAGGACCAAAGCCCGTGACCGCTGGGTTCATCTCGGTAGAGAAGCGCTTGAGGAAAGCCTTGGCTAGCAAGATCGCATCCCCGTGCCGCTCGGCCAGGTTCGGGATACGCACAACGATCTCTGCCAGACGATAGAACAGATCCTCGCGGAATGTGCCCTCGCCAATCATGTTCTCAAGGTCTTGGTGGGTGGCGCAGACGATCCGGGTGTTCACCTCGATCTGTTTGCGCCCGCCAATCCGCTCAATCGTGCGCTCCTGCAAGAACCGCAGCAATTTGACCTGCAAAGGCAGCGGGATATCGCCAACCTCGTCGAGGAACAGCGTGCCGCCATCCGCGCTTTCGATCTTACCTTCAGTGGTCTTGACCGCGCCTGTAAACGCGCCCTTTTCGTGCCCGAACAGCTCACTTTCGAGCAGGTTCTCTGGGATCGCAGCGCAATTGATGGCGACAAACGGACCGTTCGCGCGGTCACTCGCATCATGCAGCCCTTGCGCGAGCAGCTCCTTGCCAGTCCCGCTTGCGCCCAGCAGCATGACAGAGACGCTGGTGCTCGCCACGCGCTCAATCGTGCGCGCCACTTTCACCATTTCAGGCGCGCCTGTGATCAAACGGCCAAGCACCGTCTTTTCCTCGCCAGCGCTAGCGACCAGACGGCGGTTTTCCTGTTCGATCAAATGCAAATTGTAGGCGCGGCGAACGATCAGGCCGAGCGCTTCGATATCAACCGGCTTTTGATAAAAATCATAAGCGCCGCGTTCAATCGCCTGCAGCGCGCTTTCCCGCGCGCCATGGCCGCTGGCCACGATCACCTTGGTATCAGGCTTCAGCTCCATGATTGCATCGAGCACAGCAAAGCCTTCGCTCGTGCCATCCGGATCAGGCGGTAAGCCGAGGTCGAGCGTCACAACCGCGGGCATTTCGCTGCGCAGCGCCGTAATGGCGGCCTCACGATTGCCCGCAATCACGACTTCAAAATCGTCATAGGCCCATTTGAGCTGAGCCTGCAGGCCCTCGTCGTCCTCGACGATCAATAGGGTGGGTTTCTTGTCGGCCATTATGCGACCTCGCCTGATTTGGGTTGTTCTTCTTTCGCGAGAATTTCAGCCGCCTCGCGCAGCGGCAATATGATGCTGAACCGTGTGCCCAGCCCTTCGCGCGATTCCACATTCACGCGCCCGCCCATCGCTTTCACGATTTCGCGCGCCTCGAATGCGCCAATGCCGAAACCGCCGTCTTTCGAAGAGACAAAGGGTTTGAACAGGCCGTTGCGGATGAAGCCGGGCGACATGCCGGAGCCGGTATCGATGATGTCGAACTGACCATTGAGGCCATCGCTCGACACGTCGAGATAGATCGGGGTTTCTGGATCACTTGCATCAATCGCGTTTTGGATGAGGTGCATGATCGCCTGCTCGAGGCCCTCATTGTCAGCCATCACAACCGCAGCATCAGCCCGTGTCAATTGCAGCGGATGCGTCACCTCAAAGCGCTTTGCGAGGCCCTTTGCCATGGCGGCGAGATCAACCGAGCGGCGTTCTTGCGATTGGCCAGATCCATAGCGGCCAAGGCGGGCGAGCAGATTGGTGAGCTTGTCCGATGAATTGCGCAGAGTGACGAGCATATCGGCCCGAAACTCTGGGTTGTCCGCGTGCTTTTCGGCATTGCGGGCGAGCAACGACAATTGGCTCGCCAGATTTTTGATATCGTGCATCACAAAGGCGATCCGGCGATTGAACTCGTCAAACCGGCTCGCCTCCATCAGTGCCTGCTGGCCTGACTGCTCAGCCAGATAGCTCGCTAGCTGTTGTCCCACGACTTTGAGCAGATCGTAATCCTCCCAATCGAGACGCCGTTCGATCCGCGGACGCGCCAGCACAATCGTGCCAACCAATCGGTCAAAGTGGACAAGCGGGACGAGCGCCCACACGTCTTCGGCCTCGATCAGCCATTCAGGCACCAGAGCAACCTCGCCAAAATGGTCATTGCCCGCGCGCACATCATCCAGATCGAGGATGTGATTGTGCTGTTCCAGTAGGCTCGACAGCTCATAGTCTGCCGCGATCGCTGGCACTGCGATGGTCGGCCAGTTGGAGCGCGCAACCAGCTCCAATTGCGCCTCTTCATTGGGCGCAAGCAGCAGGCCTGCAGGACTGTCGGTGATGTCGGCAATCGCCTTGATCGCGCGCTCTTGGAAGCTCGGCATGCCCGATGCGCCTGCGCCAACAGACGCGCTGCCAACGGTGCGTGTGAAACGCAGCCATTCCTCGCGGTAGTCATAGCGGTGCTGAAACAAGTGCTTCGTCGCCATCACCCTCAGCCACGCGCGGGCCCGTTCTGAGGGCAACCAAAGAACCGCTGCCATGCCTGCCAAGGCGAGGAAGATCACCTGCGTCGCGCGGCCCAGATCGCCGCCCAACATCGAGAGCGACTTGGTCACAAAGATCATCAGGACGAGGTAGGAGCCGATGACCAAGAGCGACAAAGTCTGGAAAGTGACCGCACGCGAAGGTCTGAATTCAAGCTCTGCGCTACGGGCATTGGCCCCAAGCACAAGCACTCCGATCATAACGCCCGACAATACCCCGCGCAGAGCGAGCAGCAGGCCGGGTTCTTGACCGCTAAGATAGGCGATTGTGTAAAGGTTGAGATCATAGCCCCACAGACATGCAAGCGCGACGCCGCTCCAGCGCAAGACCCGGCGCGCGGCCATCGATGCACCGACATAAAGGTTGTGCAGCAGCACTAGGGCACCAATCGCAACCAGCATGTTGAGCGCTGCGCTCACTTCAAATGCCACATCAATCGCCGTCGATCCGGGAGCTGCGCGCGCCTCGATCAAGAGCAGGACTGGCTGAAGCAATTGAACGAGAGCCAAAGTGATGATTACGGGCCTAGTCGGCCTAAGACTCTCGTCGCGTCCGTCATTGGCGAAGAGGCGGAAGATCAGGAATATCCACGCCAGATTGCGGGCCGTCTCGGCCAGCCGAACAAGTGGCTCCAGAGGTCCCTGGGCAGCGGCCAATGCGCACCAAATCCCGGTTAAGGCGATGGCGCTGAGCGCCGCCGCCCGGTCAGAGCGCGAACGATCTCCATTGCGCGTCGCCCACAGGGCCGCCACCGCGCAGCACACCGCGCTCGGCAAGATAGCCTGCGAAGCTGATCAATGTGAGAAGTTCGCTCTCAGCCATCAGCGTGCGCCCTCTGGCCAGAGCACCACGCGCACGGTTTGCAGCAGGATCACCAAATCAAGAAACGGCGTGTAGTTCTTCGCATAATAGAGATCATATTCGAGTTTCTTGCGGCTGTCTTCGGTCGATGCGCCGTACGGGTAATTGATCTGGGCCCAACCGGTGATGCCAGGCTTGACCATATGCCGCTCGCCGTAAAACGGGATTTCTTCCTGTAGATCATCGACAAATTTCGGCACTTCGGGGCGCGGCCCGACAAAGCTCATATTGCCTTTCAGCACGCTCCATGTTTGCGGCAGCTCATCGATGCGAACCTTGCGGATGAAGCGCCCAAGGCGAGTGATCCGAGGGTCGTTTTCTTCTGCCCATTTGGCGCCGTCCTTTTCCGCATCCGTGCGCATTGAGCGCAGCTTGATAAGGTAGAATGGCTCGCCGTAGAGGCCCACACGTTCCTGCTTGAAGAACGCAGGTCCTTTGCTGTCGAGCTTTACCAGCAAAGCGAATATCGCGATGATTGGGAAGGTCAGCAGCAGCAGAACCAGGCTAGCAAGAATGTCGAATATACGCTTGAATGCGCTTGAAATAACGCGGCCCGACGAAAACCCATCAGAGAAAATCAACCAGCTGGGATTGACCGTGTCCAGATCGACTCGGCCCGTTTCACGTTCGAGGAAACTTGAGAAATCATTGACGTGCACGCCCTTGGTTTTGATCCGTAAGAGATCCGGCAGCGGCAGCGCATTGCGCCGTTCCTGCAAGGCAAGCACCACTTCACTCACACCGAGGTTTTCGACAAACCGGCCAAGGTCATGGATCGCCTCACGAGCAATCGCTTCTTCGACTACGCGCTCCGGCTCGTTCATCGCGATGTAGGAGACAATCGCAAAGCCGGTTTCGGGCTTATCGCCGAGCTCACGAAGACGCTGCGCCCTATCGCCCGCACCAAGCACCATCACCCGACGACGAAAGGCCGATGAGCCGAGGAAACTGTTGAGGAACATCCGGTCCACGACCAGCAATCCGATGGCGAAACACATGGTGTAAAACAGGGTGGAGCGCCAGAACGTGTCAGCGGCGAGCACAAAGTCGATGACAGCCAGCGCAATGATCCCAAGACTGATTGCGACTAGCAACCTCGCACCAGCAAACCGCAGACTGCGCAGCGCATAGGGCCCGTAAACGCCCACGGAGATCATTGCGATCCACACCACGGCGGCTGAGCCGGTCAGCGGCAGCCAGCGCCCTGCAACAGGGTCTGGATCCATCCCAATCTGCGAGGCACGCAGCTGCCAAGCAAGCTCACTGGCCAGCACCAAAAGCGCAAAGTCCAGCAGGCCGAGCAGCAGCACAGCATGAGGGATATAGTGCTTAAACAAGCGGATCATCAGGTTCTAAGCTCGCAGTAATTGCAATTGCGAGTTTGGCTTTACGCGCGAGACCTTAAGTGTCGGTAAATTTTACAGAGCTTCCTCAAAGCCGCGTCATGCGCCGATTTACAAGGTTAATGACTTGTGAAGAACGCACTACGTGTTTGCGCCTAGTTGCGGGCAGCTCAAACCCGTGCCTGAGCCGCCAAACGCGCAGTTTGCGGGGTTAGGCAATCCGGCCTGCCGCAGCGTGAGCAATTCGCGCCTAAGGGCACCGCGTCTTCCTGTGCCAATGACACACCGCGCGCCTCCGCCAATTCACCTGCAAACCTCGCCTCTAACCCCAGCACAATCGCTTGGCGCGCCGAGCAAGTAACACCGTCGCCATCGACCGTGCGCGCCATGGTGAACCAGTGCTTTGGCGCCGCTTCACCTTCGCTGAACAGCACTGGCTGGGTGAGCAGTGTACCCGGGCGCTCAAACGCCGAATACGGCGCCCAGGCGGGCCAGCGCGCTCCATCGAGTGGGAACATCGCCCCGCTCGCCCCGGCGCTGAACCCGGCAAGCTCACCTGAACGATCCAGCCGTGCAGAAAAGAACGGCAGGCCGCGTTCGCCCACACGTTGCAAGGTCGTAAGCCGCTGGGCAACTTGCGCAAAATTGACCGCAAAGCGCCGCTGCAACACGGTAAGATCATAGCCGGTTTGCTCGCAGGCTCTCAGGAACCGGCCGTATGGCATCAGCAAGGCGCCCGCGACATAGTCACTGACCGCGCTGCGCATGGCATCGCGCGCCTCGCGGCTGGTCAGCCCAGCACCCTCGACGACCGCGTCGATTGCTTCGCGCTGCTCCAGCACGCCGACTTGCCGCGCAATTTGAAACCGCCGGGCTGCGCCGGGCAGCATTTCAGACAATTGCAGCTGGCGCGCGTGCAGATCGAGCCGAGCCACTTGGCCGGGGATCACCTCAGCGGGCAGAATGCGCACTGACAGACGGTGCCGCTCGCGCAAGCGCTCGTTTAAGGCCACGCTGATTTCGGCGCGCGACAGCCTGAGCTGATCGGCAAGATCCTCAGCTGCATGATCCAGGTCGGAGAAATGGTTCTGCCAACGCTCCACCGCCTCGCGGGCCTGACGCTGAGGATCATCACCGCGCGCCGCCACAACCCCGCCTGCATCAAACAGGCGCGCAAAGGCCGCCGCGGCCTGAGGAGCAGCCGCAAGGAATTCCTGCACCTCTTCCCGGTCAATACCCAGATCGCTGAAACGCTCATCAGAAAGACGGCGCGCCAGACCATCTAGCCCGCCAATCGCCTCGTCTTCGCGAAGGCTGCGCGGATCGAAGTCGAACCGCTCGATCACCTGCACCAGCACACGCGCGGACAGCGGACGTTGGTTGCGCTCAATAAGGTTTAGATAGCTTGGCGAAATGCCCAGCGAGGTCGCCATAGCGGCTTGGGTGAGGCCCTCGCGCTTGCGCAAACGACGCAAAGCAGGACCGGCGAGAAGGGAGTTATCAGCCATAACAGCGTTGTAAATTACTTTACAGCTTCACACAAGAATTACCGATTTCGAGCCGATACAGACACGATTGTCTGTAAGGTTTACTGGAGAATCGCGGCTCTGTCCGGCATATAGAATGGCGTAACCCTCCCCATAACGAAGCCGAAAGAACAGACATGACTTATCAAGCAACCACCGCGAAAATGCAGCAAACCATCAACGCCAACGGCCCAAGCTGGGGCGCTATTGATGCAGAAGCGACCGCCCGCATGGCGATCCAAAACCGCTTCCCCACCGGACTTGATATCGCAAAATACACCGCGAAAATCATGCGCGCCGATATGGACGCCTATGACGCGGACCCTGCGAAATACACTCAGTCGCTCGGTTGCTGGCACGGGTTCATTGCGCAGCAGAAGATGATTTCGATCAAGAAACACTTCGGCAGCACGAAACAGCGCTACCTCTACCTCTCAGGTTGGATGGTCGCCGCCTTGCGCAGCGAGTTTGGCCCTCTTCCCGATCAGAGCATGCATGAGAAGACCAGCGTTCCGGCGCTGATCGAAGAGCTCTACACCTTCCTTAAACAAGCCGATGCTCGCGAGCTGGGCGGCATGTTCCGCGCTCTTGATGCAGCGCGCGAAGCTGGTGACGAGGTAGAGGCCAAGCGCCTTGAGCATGCGATCGACAATTACGAAACGCACGTCGTTCCGATCATCGCAGACATTGATGCGGGCTTCGGCAATGCCGAGGCGACTTATCTGCTGGCCAAGAAGATGATCGAAGCGGGCGCATGCGCTCTGCAAATCGAGAACCAGGTCTCTGACGAGAAGCAGTGCGGCCACCAGGACGGCAAGGTTACCGTCCCGCACGAGGACTTCGCTCAGAAGATCCGCGCCTGTCGCCACGCCTTCCTCGAGATGGGGGTCGAAGACGGCATCATCGTTGCTCGCACAGACAGCCTTGGCGCTGGCCTGACCAAGCAGATCGCCTACACCAAAGAAGAAGGCGACCTCGGCGATCAGTACAATTCCTTCCTCGACTGCGAAGAGGTTGATCCAGCAAACATCCAGAATGGCGACGTTTTCTTGAGCCGCGGCGGTAAGCTGCTGCGTCCAAAGCGCCTGCCCTCCAACCTGTTCCAATTCCGCGCTGGCACCGGCGAAGATCGCTGCGTGCTTGATGGGATCACCTCATTGCAGGCTGGCGCTGACCTTCTTTGGATCGAAACTGAGAAGCCGCATGTAGAGCAAATTGCTGGCATGGTGGACCGGATCCGCGAAGTCGTTCCCAATGCGAAGCTGGTCTACAACAATAGCCCCAGCTTCAATTGGACGCTTAACTTCCGCCAGCAAGTCTATGATATTTGGTCTAAAGAAGGCAAAGACGTATCCGCTTATGAGCGTGAGAAACTGATGAGTATCGACTATGATACGACCGAGCTGGCGATTGAGGCTGATGAGAAGATCCGCACCTTCCAAGCTGACGCTGCGAAGCGTGCTGGCATCTTCCACCACCTCATCACTTTGCCGACCTATCACACCGCGGCGCTGTCGACTGATAACCTCGCTCGTGAGTACTTCGGTGAGCAAGCCATGCTCGGTTACGTCAAGAACGTTCAGCGCGAAGAGATCCGTCAAGGCATCGCTTGCGTGAAGCACCAGAACATGGCTGAGCTCTGACATTGGCGATGATCACAAGGAATACTTCGCCGGTGAGGCTGCCCTGAAAGCGGGCGGTAAAGACAACACTATGAACCAGTTCGCGGCTGCTTGAGCAGCAGCCTGTGGGGACCCGTTCGCCGCGCCCTGATTGAGCGGCGAGCACCTAGCGAGGCGGATTTGTCCGCCTCGCCGGGAACCAACCACAGGCTTAGAGAGCTTTAGTCTCATCAGCCTAGGAGAGTGACAATGACCGACACTACCAGCCCAGAACCAGCCCGCGCCCGCGCGCTGCTTTCAACCGCCGACATGAAGCTGCTGCGCCGTGCTCTGGAAAGCCATGCTCGCAGCACCGAAGATCGCGACGAACTCGCCAAGATCAACGCATTGCATCACCGTCTCGGGACTTACGCACCAGCGCCTGAGTAGGAAAGCGGTTTAGCGTACCCAGTTTACCAGTCTCCTGGGGAGGAGAATACGGCCGTCAGAGCAGCGATGCTTTGGCGGCCGTAACATGTGGGTTTGGCCTCAGGCCTTGCAGGCCGATGCGTTCTCCAACGCGCCGATCACCCTCCTTTACGCGGCAGCAGATCGAGCGTTGCCGCTGTCATTGCCTCGGTCGCGGTGGAGATCACGGCTTCCGCATCGGGCGCCCAGAACGGCGAGTGCAGCGACGGCAGCTCAAGCTCGCCAGCCTCTGATTTCGCCCATTGGTCCTGCGGCACGCCGCCGACCCAGAAGATCAGCGATTCGATGTTCTCCGGATCAGCCAGGTAGAACTGGCCGAAATCCTCGCCGCCCATCACTGGCGGGGTCTCGAACACACGCTCGCCAAAGCGCTCCGACAGGCCTGCCATCACCTGCTCGGTGAACTCCGGCGTGTTGTAGGTCGAGGGCAGATACGGGTCCTGCACGCTCACCACCGGCATCCGGTCCTCTGGCATGCCCGCCGCCATTGCCTCGGCCTTGGCGATCCGCTCAATCCCCTCGAGCAGAGCCGCACGCGATTCCGCGCCGTAAGAGCGCACCGTCAACTGCAGTTTCGCCTCATCAGGGATGATGTTGTGCTTTGCACCCGCGAGGAAGCTGCCGACGGTGACCACGGCGGGATCAAGCGGGTTCTTCTCGCGGCTGACGAGGGTCTGCAAGCGCATCACAATGCTGCTTGCGACCACGATCGGGTCCTTTGTGGTGTGCGGATAGGCGCCGTGTCCGCCCACGCCCTTCACCGTAATGTCGACGCTGTCCACATTCGCCAGCGCATAGCCCTTCGCATAGCCAATCGCGCCCGCTGGCGCGCCTGCGGCATCGTGGAAGCCCAGCACATAGTCAGGTTTTGGAAAGCGGGTGAACAGGCCATCTTCCAGCATCGCCAGCGCACCCAGCCCCAGCTCTTCGGCCGGTTGCAGGATCATGACCAAAGTGCCCTGCCATTCGTCTTTACGCTCGGCGAGCAGCTGCGCCGCGCCAATCCAGGCCGCCATATGCGTATCGTGCCCGCAGGCATGCATCAGGCCGCTCTCGATGCCAGAGGCCGGCACGCCTTTCGCCTTAGAGGCATAGGGCAGCCCGGTTTGCTCCGTCACCGGCAGGCCGTCCATATCCGCGCGCAGCATCACGGTCGGCCCCTCGCCATTGCGCATCACCGCGACGACGCCGGTCTGGCCAACGCCCTCTGTCACCTCAAAGCCGAGGTCACGCGCGCGGGCTGCCAGCTTCTTGGCGGTCTCGAACTCCTGAAACGACAGCTCCGGATTGGCGTGCAGGTCCTTGTAGAGCTCCATCAGGCCCGGCATGTCCTCGCCCACCGCATCACGCAGCTCGTCCGCCTGCGCCGGCACGGCCAGCGCCACCGCGCCCAATACCAGCCCCAGTGCCGCCGTGCTTTTCCGAATTACCCGAACCATCGTCTCACTCCCGTTGTGATTGCCCTAACATCGCCGCGCTCCGTTCGCCGCACGTGAAGCACGCTTGGAGCAGCTGGAACACAGTCTAAGGCCAAAAATCCATCCGATTGAACCATGCCTGTTTGATCGAAAAAAGCGATCAATCGCGCGGCAAAGTGGCTCATCAAAATCATGCTGCGCGGTGTCGCATATTTTCACCGCAGTAGGAAATCGCCAATCGGCCGAACCTACAGACCATAGGTGATCGCGAGCAGGACCGACAACGTCGCCACCATCAACACCACCAACGGAACGCCGGTGCGGACATAATCGGCGAAGTCATAATTCCCCTCTGCCATGATCAGCATGTTGGTCTGATAGGCAATCGGGGTCGCGTAACACAGGTTGCACCCGAACAGCACGGCCAGCACCAGCGGCTCTGGCGGCAGGCCAAGCTGAGCCGCAATGCTAAAGGCAATCGGCGTGCCCACCGTGGCGGCGGTCGCGTTGGAGGCAAAGTTCGTCAGCACGGTCACGAATGCCATGATCGCGGCCAGCACCAAGGCAGGCGGCAACAGCACCAGCCCCAGAGACAGGGCCTCGCCCAGCCAGGCGGCAGCGCCGCTTTCATCGATAATCCGGCCAATCGCGATACTGGCCGCGACCAGCACGATCACTTGGCCGGACAGCGCCCGGCCCACTCGGTCAAACTTCACGCAGCCGGTGACGAACATCAAAATCGCGCCTGCCAGAGCAGAAATCGCAATCGGGAAGATCCCCACCGCGGCGGTGAACACGGAAAAGCCCATGATCGCGGCGGCCAGCAAAGCCTTGGAGCGGCGCGGCATCTCGCGAGCGCCGTCCAGCATCAACAGGCTGTCTGCGCGTGAAAACGCCTCCAGATCTTCCTGAATGCCCATCACGAGCAGCACGTCGCCCTCTGTAATGCGCAGATCGCCGCCATCGGAATATTGATCCGGCCCGCCCAAAACGCGCGCTGGCCGGTGAATGCCCAGCACCGCAACACCATACAGATCGGCAATGCCAGAGGATGGCAATGTCCGCGTGATCAGACGGGAATCCGCCGTCACAGTCATCTCAAAGACAAGAATATCGCTGCCCAGCGCCGCTGAACTGCGCTTAATCCGGTCGAGCACCCAGTTTGGCGCAAGCTCTCCTTTGAGCTCGCGAACCGCATCCTCCAGCGCCTCATGCGTGCCAGAGATATGGATGCGCTGTTGGGGCTGAATTGGCCCCTTTTGCTCGCCATGAAAAATGATCCCGTCGGGCAGCTTGGGCAGAATGTCGGAGACATCCTGACCAATCAGATCGCTATCGCCAGCAATCCTCAGGCGAGTGTGGAACCGCCGCACATTCTGATCCGCTGCAACCTTATTGTCTTTCAGCAGGCGCGGCATCACCAGCCACATATAAGGCAGCGCGATCAGCGCCGCGCCCAGCACAATCGGCGTAAAATCAAACACGCCCATCTCGCGCATGCCCAGATCAACCGCGATGGAGACCACCAGAATATTGGTCGATGTGCCAATCGTAGTCGCCAGCCCGCCGATCAGTGAGGCGGCGTTCAGCGGCATGAGAGTTTTGGAAGTGGGCAAGGCCCCGCGCGCGGCGAGCGCCGCGAAAATCGGGATCATCAACACGAGCACTGGGGTGTTGTTGACGAACATCGACAGGAACAGAACGATTAACAGCGAGACGAGCAGGCCGAGTTGGAGGTTGATCTTAAAGACCCGTTCCAAAACGCGTGCGGCAGGCTCCAAGGCTCCGGTGACAACCAGGCCCCTGCCCATCACCATCAATGCGCAAATCGTGATCAGCGCGTAGTGTCCGAACCCTCCGAATGCGAGGACAAGCCCATCAGTGGGGCTCCCCGCTTCAACAAGGCCCGTAACCGGGTCGATTGTTGGGATAGGGAAGAAATACAGGCCAACCGCAATCACCGCGATCGTCAGCAGCGAGACGATTTCAATCGACATACGTCCGCGGACAAAGCCGACGAACATCATGACCGTAAGGGCCATGGCAGCCATGGCGTGATATGTTGGAAGCGACAGCATGTTCGTTGCGCGTGAATTCCCAAAGGTGGCGCAGAATATCAAGCGAAATCGCTATATCTGTTTTGACTTCAGGCGCCAGCGGCTGCATCCGCAGCCTCGGCTATCCTCGCTCACGCGATCATAGATCGCATCGCTGCGGGCGGGCGGTCGCCCTTGCGGCGCTGCGCGCCGATGGGTGTGATCCTCCTTGCGGTCAGTCCGTGATCCGGCAATGGGTAGAGCCAACGGACTTCTGGGAGAGACAATTCAATGCAAGCGCTGGTGTTCAACGGACCGCGAGACATTCGCTATGAAAGCTATGCCGACCCGCAGTTGCGCAGCGACAACAGCGTCATTCTAAAAGTGGAAAGCTGCTCAATCTGCGGCAGCGATCTGCACATGTATCACGGCGCGCATATCGGCAACACCGAATATGGCTCTAATATCCCTAAGTTTTGCGTCGGGCATGAATTCATCGGCGAGGTTGTTGAGGCGGGCGGCGATGTCCACGGCTTTAAGGTCGGGGACAAAGTGCTGGCCGCCGCGCGGAACAGGCTGCGGCAGTTGCTCCGCCTGCCGCACGGGCAATGCCGCATCGTGCCGTAAAGCGACCGCCTTTGGCCTCAGCACAGAGCTGCAGGGCGGCCAGGCAGAATATGTGAATGTGCCCAATGCCGATGCGACCCTGTTCTCCACCGATGGGCTGACGACAGAGCAGGCGCTGCTGCTGACCGATGGCATGGCGACCGCCTATTTCGGCCTGATGCGCGCCGATCCGAAGCCCGGCGGCAGTGTCGCCGTGGTTGGCCTTGGCCCGATTGGCCTGATCGGCGTGGAGCTCGCGTTCTTACTCGGCGCAAGCCAGGTGATCGCGATCGATCCCGTGCCCGCTCGCCGCGAGATGGCGGAGAAACTGGGTGCAACCGCCTTTGCTCCGGGCCCAGAGCTGCACGCGCAAGTGATGGAGGCGACGAGCGGCCGCGGCGCTCAGTCAGTGTTTGAAGCAAGCGGCGCGAAGGGCGCAATCAATGCGGTGCTGCCGCTGACCGCGCGCGGCGGAAACGCCAGCTTTGTCGGCATTCCAGAGCCCGATGATGTTCTGCCTTTGCCGCTGATTATGTTCAAGAATATCACCGTGCGCGGCGGCATTTGCGATGTGACAAACATGTGGCCGCATCTCGTACCACTTGTGCAATCCGGCCGGATGAAAGCGGACGGATTGTTCAGTCACCATTTCGCGCTCAGCGAAGGCGCAGAGGCCTATAAACTGTTCGACAGCCGCGATGATGGCGTGCTGAAGCTCAGGATTGATGTTGGGTAATTGCCGAGAATTCCGGCTTGGAATGGTTCGGCGCGAAGCGCCGCAAGGGCGACCGCCCGCCCGCAGCGATGCGATCTTTGATCGCGTGAGCGAGGATAGCCTAGCGAACGGATGTGAGCGCTTAGCGCTTGAGGCGCTAAGAAAACTCTGAACTCAATAACCCATAAAGCAGGATATCACGCAGGCCGATATGCGTCGTTTCATGCTCGCGCAGATGCGCCTCGCGGGTGAAGCCGAGGCGTTCTAGCACCTTGATCGACGGCTCGTTATCGACATCCACCTCAGCGATCAGCTTGCGCGCGCCCTCATGTAGCAAGTGCTTCACAAGCACTTCCGAGCACTCGCGCGCGATGCCCTCACCTTGGCGGTGCTTGACCGTGACATAGCCGATTTCCTGCACGCCGTTCTCATGCGCAGGCATAGCGACAAACCGGCCCAAGACTGCGCCTTCGTCGTCTTCAGCGATCCATGTGCGGCCATTCCAATCGGGGTCGGCCAGCCAACCCCAAAGCTCCGCCTCAGAGGTGAAGTGCGCGCGGGACATATAGAGGTTCTGCTGCTGATCCGCGAAGGTCGGGAACAGCGCGGCGGTATCCGCCTCGCGCAAGGGCCGCATGGTGAAGCGGGTTGTGGTGATGATTGGAATATTGGTCATGGCAGAAGCTCTATCCCGGTTCGCAGCACGAACCGCAAGGGCGCGGGTGGCTCGGAACCGAAGCTAAGAGCTCAAATGCGCGACCAACGCTTTCACCTTCTTCTGTCGCCATTGCGGCAGCGGCGCGAGCAGCCAATAGGCCCGCTGGCTTTCGCTTGGTTCCTCCAATGCTTCTAGCCGCCCATCGCCCAGGGCCTCCGCCACTAGCGGCAGCGGCAAAACTGTGCGGCCCATTCCCGCCAGCGCAGAGCTCAGCGCTTGGCCGGGATTGCCGGCCTTGATGCAGGCCTTTGTCTCCTCCGGCAGAGACGCGCCCGGCCAATCGATCCAGGCATCGCGGCAATTCGGCGCGGCCACTGTCACCCGCTGAGCCGGAGCCAATTGCGCGCCCTCCAGATCACCGGGCCCATCGACCAGACGGATCGCCAGATCGAGGTTCGCCTCGGTAAAATCGGCATTCTCATCGGAAACGAGGATATATTGCACCCCGTCCGTCCCGGCCTGAAATTCCGCCAAGCGCGGGGCGAGCCACTGCGCATAGAACTCGCGCGGGACCGCAATTGTATAGCGATCGGATGCCTGGCCCGCCTGCATCGCCTGAACGCTTTGCTCAAATTGCAAAAAGCCTTCTCTCAGCGGATCGAGCCCCGCCTCACCTTCCGGCGTCAACTCCAAGCCCTTGCTGGTCCGGCGGAACAGCACCACGCCGAGGTGATCCTCCAGCGCGCGGATCTGCTGGCCAACGGCCGCCGGCGTCACCGCCAGTTCGTCTGCCGCTCGGGTAAAGGAGAGATGCCGCGCCGCTGCATCGTAAACGCGCAGCGCATTCAATGGAAGATGGGTCCGTTTCACGCAGCCGATCTAGCCAGCCACTTGCAGCTGCGCAAGCTTACGCCGCGTCGCACTTAATGCTTAGGAACGATCCGCCGTTTCAGGCGCGGCCAGCGGGAAGAACGGGATGCGCACTTCGATCGGCGATCCATCGCCGCGCAGGAAGGTGTAGAAACCCTCCATCGAGCCATGCGGCGTCGTCAGCGGGCAGCCAGAGACATAATCATGGCTTTCGCCCGGTGCGAGCTTGGGCTGTTCGCCAACCACACCCTCGCCATCGACATGGTTCACCATGCCGCGCGCATCCGTGATCCGCCAGTGGCGGGTGCGCAGTTGCAGCGTCTCGTGCGAGCCGTTTTCGATCCGGATGTGATAGACCCAGAACCACTTGCCCGCCTCAGGCTGCGATTGCTCGGGTAGAAAATTGACAGCGACCCGGACGGTTACCCCGTCGGTCACAGCAGCGTGTTGAAACAGCTCTTTCATAGGTCTCTCAAGGTAACGATTCTCAGGCCCTTCACAAGAGCACCAACGCGCTTAATCCCCCCTGTATCCCAGATTCATCGCGAATTGCCGCAAATTAGGGACAGTGCCTAGGGCCGCATTGAGTGTTCCGCCCTCGGAAACAACTAACTCGCGGGGTCAGCTGGATTGTGCTCTGCGAGGAATTTTTCCAGCGCATCGTACCATGCCTTTTCGTTTTCAGGCTTGGAGAAACCGTGTCCTTCGCCTTTTAACACAAGTGTCTCTGGTCTGATTGCCGCGCCTCTGGTCGCCTTTTCAAAAGCCTCATACTGCGAGAATGGCACATTCCTGTCGGCCGTACCGTGCGCTAGCAACACTGGTCGCGACAATTCAGCAGCACGATGTACCGGCGACACCTGATCGAGATCAAAATCTTCATCACCCTCGACCTTTTGACGCCAGTCTCGGCTCGCCTTTCGAGTCAGGAACCGGCGATCGTATTTGAGTATTTCGTCCCAGTCCGTCACGCCTGCCCAGCTCGCTGCGCAACGGTAACGCTCTGGATTGCGCAACACCGCCCATAAAGCGGCATAGCCGCCATATGATGCGCCAACCACGCAGACCCTCGAGGGATCGGCGATGCCTTCTGCGACAGCCCAGTCCATCGCATCATCAAGGTCGTCTTGCATGCCGCGCCCGACTTGCCCTTCTCCGGCTTCATAGAAGGCATCTCCATAGCCACCTGACCCACGATAATTGGGTTGCAAAACGGCATAGCCGCGATTGGCCAAAAGCTGGACTTCGTCGTGATACTGAAGCTTGTCCCGCACTCCAAAGGGGCCGCCGTGCGGCATAATGATCAATGGTAAACCTGTGGGGGATCGCCCCTCAGGGAGGGTCAGATAGGCCCGAATTTCGAGCCCATCACGAGCGGTATAACGCACCGGCTTAGCCTTCACGAGCAATCGAAAGTCGAGCTCCGGTCGGTAATTGGCTAGAAGGTCGAGCTTCTGTTCATCGGGAGAGAATATGTAAAGCGCCCCTGGGTCTGATTCGCTGCCGCCCCAGATAAGCATCCGCTTATTGTCTCGCGATCTCGATAGAACGCGAACTTCTTCCATTTTGAGCGCATTCTTCAACCGCTTGTAGAGTTGTTCATTTTCGTCATCGAACCACACGATCTGGTCGCGATCATCGGTATAAAGTGCGGCAAGCGGCGTGCCGTCAGGTTGGAGCCAGAGCTCCTCCACGTCCCAATCCGGGTTCTCATAGTAGGTATCAACAGGCTCACCAGCGGCATAGTCAAACAGACGTACGCCGACACGGCCATCTTCACCCTCCTCGAGCACATACCCGCGATCGGATCCTGAAACAATCTGGACGACGCTCCAGTATCGGCTTTCCTCGTCGTTAGCCTTTATCTTGCCAACAAGATCAAACTTACTCTCCGCATCAGGGCGGTAGTAGACCCGCAGCCGTTTATTACGCCATCCCATCCCGAGGCGCACAATGCCATCATCGTCCGCGTGCCAATTCCAAACACCAGTCTTTGGCTTAACAATTCGCTCGATCTCGCCCTCAGGTGCAAGTTCATAGCGATAGACGGCGGGATAGCGGCGCAATGAGCCTTGGACTGAGATAAGCGCGTACGATCCATCTTCGGCAAGATGCACTAGGTCTCCGCCCCACAGGACCTTGTCGTCAACCTCGAGCGCAAACCAAGAGTCGTCCGTAATTTGGCGAATGTAAAGCCTGTTGATACGTATTGGCAAACCAAGGAAGCTTCCGGTGCCGGAAATTGACATCAATAACTTATCATTGCCTGCCCATCGGACCCAATCAATGTGCTCGGTCTTTGCCACCGTATAGCGCTTGGTTGCCTCACCAGACGCAGCATCCAAAAGCAGAATTTCAGACGTACCTTCAATCTTCCGCACGACGGCTAGATGCGCGCCATCAGGTGACATCACAAAATCGCGAAACGCACTGCGACCAGCAAAGTCTTCGGTCGCAATCCTGGGAGGCGGACTCGCTCGGTCTGCTTTGGTGACCGCCGTTTGAGCGACATCGGCGACCTGATCTTGTGCCAATGCAGGCTGTACCGCCAACAAAAGCGTAGCCAAGAAAAACCATCGCATAGCTTCAGCGCCCCAAATCAAACGGACCGGAACTTCCCCAAGTTGCGGCTCCCGCAGAGCCTATAATGGAGCGCGCAAAAGACAAGCGCAAAGACGCGCGCAAGCCATGCTCACTCACCCCTTCGCCAATTCTTCCTCGACTTGGTCCAAGCGCTCTTTGCCAAAAAACATTTCATAGGTGGAAGGATCGGCGCCGGTTTTGCCGACGAACATTGTCGGAATGCCAAATGCGCCGCGTTCAACCGCTGCGGATGTGTCTTGGACCAGCCCTTCTTTCACTTCGTCGCTCTGGCTGCGCGTGAATAGATCCGCCGCGTCGAAGCCTGCTGCGCTGAGCGCCGCGCCCAAGGCATCTTGGTCGGTAAAGTCGATGCTTTCCTCCCAAATTGCCTTCAGCATGGCTTCGACAAATTGGACCCCGCGCCCATCCTGATCGGCGGCGTAGAGCATCCGCTGCAATGTGATTGAATTGAACGGAAACTGCGGGTGCATGCGGTAATGGCTGAGGCCGTGCTTGGTGATAAAGCGCTGCATTTCTAGCATCGCATATTCATTCTTACCCTTCACATCGGCATCGCGCATGAATGGCGGGGCATTGCCGGTAAGCTTATGCATTCCTGCGAGAAAAACCGGGATTACATCGATCTCTGCCCCGGTCCGGCGCAGCACCTCGCGCAGCGGCCACCACACCAGATAGGCGTTTGGGCTGACGAAATCGAAAGTGAGCTCAACGCGGTTTGCCATGTGGTATTTTCTCCCGTTCTTGTTGGGGAGAATGGGTTGCACACGGTCGTTGGCAGAGCAAGAGTGAGCGGAAAGAGTATTTGTTTTTGCGCACTCGCATCCGCGAGCGCGATATCCTCACTCCCTACGGTAGCTCCGGGCGGCCGGTCGGCCTTGCGGTCGGCTAGACGCCGACCGAGCTCCGCGACCAAGCCATTAGTTTTGGACTGGATCGACGCCGCAGGCGTCGCAAGGCCGACTGGCCGCCCGCAGGGGCCCGTAGCGAAGCGGAGGAATAGCCCCGAGGACGAAGGCGCGGATGCGCCTTCGTCAAAATCAATGCGGCGCTAGCCCCGTTTCCAGACCGGTGCGGTCTTCCAGTGCGAACTTATCGAACAGGTCCGCGCTCGCCGTGTTCAAGCCCACAATACGCGTGTGGCGGCCGTTGCGGCGCATCCGGTCGACTGCTTTTTCCAGCGCGCCAATCGCTGAAATGTCCCAAAAATGCGCCTTGGACACGTCGATCACGACGTAATGCGCGGCGTCGTCATACTGGCTTTCCGGGCCGAGCGCGTTTTGGAACTTGTCGACGCTGGCGAAGAATATCTCGCCGGTCACGACGTAAACCGCGCTGTGCTCGCGGCGAATGCGCTCGACCGAGAACAGGTTGCGGACCTTGTTTGCGAAGAAAATGCCCGACAGCAGCACGCCGACCAGCACGCCCAATGCCAAATCATGCGTCCACACCACGACCACGACGGTCGCGATCATCACGGCAGAGCTGGTGGGCGGATGGCGGCGCAGATTGGGGATCGAATTCCAGCTGAATGTGCCGATCGACACCATGATCATCACCGCGACCAGCGCAGGCATTGGCACTTGGCCTACATAACTACCGAGCACGGTGAGCAAGAACAGCAGAAACGCGCCCGCGGTAAAGGTCGACAAACGCCCGCGACCGCCCGATGCAACGTTGATCACTGACTGGCCGATCATGGCGCAGCCGCCCATCCCGCCGAAACATGCGGCCACGATGTTGGCGATGCCTTGGCCGCCGCTTTCGCGCTGTTTGTTGCTGTCGGTGTGGGTCATGTCATCGACGATTTGCGCCGTCAGCAGGCTTTCCAGCAGGCCAACCGCCGCCATCGTCGCCGAATAGGGCGCGATAATCTTGAGCGTTTCCCATGTCAGCGGCACGTCAGGCAGGGCGAACACCGGCAAGCCATCGGGCAATTCGCCCTCGCCCGCGACATTGTTGACCGGCAGATTGTAATAGATCGCCACCGCCGTCAGCAGGACGATCGCGACCAGCGGACTGGGCACGGCCTTGGAGATGCGCGGGAAGCCATAAATGATCGCGAGGCCAGCGGCGACCATCGCATAGGTTTCCCACCCGACGCCGGTAAGCTGAGGAATTTGCGCTAGAAAAATCAGGATCGCGAGCGCGTTTACAAAGCCGGTGATGACCGAACGGCTGACGAATTGCATCAGCAGATCGAGCCTTAGGACCGCCGCAATCCCTTGGAAAATGCCCATGAGGATGGTGGCTGCGAACAGATACTCAACCCCGTGGTCTTTCACCAGCGGGATCACCACAACGGCCACCGCAGCGGTCGCCGCAGAGATCATGCCAGGACGCCCGCCGGTGAGCGCAATCACCATCGCAATCGCGACCGAGGCATACAGCCCTACGCTCGGGTCAACACCCGCGATCAGGGCAAAACCGATCGCCTCTGGGATCAGCGCAAGCGCAACAACGATGCTCGAGCAAGGATGTCTGCGCGCGGCTGAGCCAGCCAATCGCGCCGGAAATTGCCAATGAACGTGGCATCCGCAGCCATAAAGAATTCCAAAGCTTGAGTGCGGCGAAGACCCCCTTCACCGATTGAATTGCCGCGCCCCTAGGCTTTTATGCTGCAACGCACAACCGCGCGAATGCGTATTCATTCGCGGTTTTGGGTGCGTGAGGCGCTTTGGCCACGGGTGCTTTGCGGCCGGAGTTGCTTCGCTAACTGGCGAGCAGGATTTAGAGCCCGGCCTTCCCCAAGGCCTGGTCCAAATCCTCTGTCAAATCGGCCAGATCTTCCAGGCCAACATTGATCCGCAGCAGTCCTTCCGTCACGCCCATTTCCGCGCGGCCTTCCTCGCTCATCCCTGCGTGGGTGCTGGAGGCGGGGTGGCACATCAGGCTACGCGCGTCGCCAATATTGTTCGAAATATCAACGAGTTCGAGCGCATCGAGCAAAGCGAAGGCGCGCGCGCGTGTGCCGACATCAAAGGCGAAGATCGGCCCGGTTGCATCCATCTGAGCCTTCGCGAGATTGTGGCGCGGATGGCTTGGCAGGCCGGGATGCAGCATATGCCCGCCGCCCTTTGATATGCGCGGCTCCAGAAATTCGCCGAGCGCCACAGCCTGCTCGCTTTGCTTGTGCGCGCGCAGCCCAAGCGTCTCCAGCCCCTTGTGCACGACCCAGGCGTTAAACGCGCTGATCGTCGGGCCGGTGTTGCGCTGAAACGGCATAAGCGTCTCATTGATCCACTCTTCGCTGCCGCAAATCGCCCCGGCGAGCACGCGGCCCTGCCCGTCCATCAGTTTGGTCGCGCTGTAGGCAACAACGTCTGCGCCAAATTCCATTGGCCGCTGCAGCGCTGGCGAGGCAAAGGCATTGTCGACCACGCTGGTGATGCCATGCGCTTTTGCGAGCCCGCAAACATGTTTAAGATCGACCACATCCAGTGTCGGATTGGCCGGGGTCTCAAAGAAGAACACTTTGGTGTTTGGCCGGATCGCAGCCTCCCACGCGGCATCATCCGCGCTGTCGATCACGCTGGTTTCAACGCCAAATTTCGGCAGCAGTTCATCCACCAGCCAGCGGCACGAACCAAACGCCGCGCGCGCCGCCACCACATGATCCCCGGCAGACACTTGGCACAGCAAAGCCGCCGTCATCGCCGCCATTCCGCTAGCTTGCGCGCGGCAGGCCTCCGCCCCTTCGAGCAGCGCAATCCGTTCCTCCAGCATCGCAACGGTCGGGTTTTGCAGGCGCGAATAGGTCATGCCTTGCGCATCACCCGCGAACCGGTCTGCCACCGTTTGCGCATCGTCATAGGTGTAGCCGGAGGTGAGAAACAGCGCCTCACTCGTCTCGCCATGCTCGCTGCGCCAGGTTCCCCCGCGCACCGCGCGCGTTGCAGGCCGCCAATTGCGCGTCGCCGCGCGGTCCATTCCAGTGGTCTTTTTCATGAGGGCGCTTCTAAGAGGGAGACAGATCACTCGCAAGCAGTCCTTCACGCGCCGTGCGCGCATGGCCGACCATGCCAAGCATCAAACTGCCCTCAATCAGGGTCAGCAGATAGCGCGCCCCGCCCGCAGGGTCAGGATCATCGGCGGGCATTTGCGTCTCCAGCCAGCCGAGCAGCTCCGCCATCATGCTCTCTGCCGCCTCGCGGTAGCCGGGAATGCCGCGCGCCGCGCCCGCCACAATCTCCCACCACAGCGCCATAAAAGGCTGCATCGCCGGTTCGCGGCCCTGCGCAAGGATGCGGGCCACGCATTGCTGCCGCGTCACCGCCTTTTCATCGCCCACACCGGCATCCAGCGCCGCAGAATAAATCCCGGCGATATGCTCCAGAACATCGGTAAGCAATTGTTCTTTATTGCCAAAATGATAGATCAGCATACGGTCGCTGGTTCCCGCAGCCTTCGCCAAGGGGCGCAGGCTTGCCCCGCCGAGACCTTGCTCCAAAATATGCTGCGCGAGCAGTGGCAGCAGCGATTCCTTCGACATTTGCGGCTTGGATATGAGTTTTGACATAAGCTCTTGTAGCGAACGCTACACTGCGTTACAAGCGCCTGTAGCACTCGCTACATATGCACGGAGAATCGACCCATGAACCCGCTTGAAATGTCCCCGCTCGAAATTCTGGCCGCCGCTGGTCTGATCTCCATCGCCGGTGTCGCCGCCTATATCGTGATGGCGGATCGCAAGATTGGCAGCGCGGCCATCGCCGCTGCGCTGTGCGCCGCTTTCCTAACCTATAGCGGGGTGACCATTTACAGCGAGGGATTGCAGACTGTCTGGACCAATCACACGCACAATATGTGGGGCGTTCAGGTCTGGTGGGATCTGCTGTTTTCCGTTGGAATCGCGCTGTTTTTGATCGCGCCGCGCGCCCGGGCTGTGGGTATGAATGTGCCGCTGTGGACGCTCGCGATCCTTGCCACGGCCAGCATTGCCTTGCTGGCAATGGCTGCGCGCCTGTTCTGGCTCGAAAGCCAAGCGGAAACGAGCAAACCTGACAATTTGTTCTGATCCAAACACTTGCCGCTGAGGAGGGGCGCCGCTAATCGCTCCTCCGAAATGAGCGAAGCCCCTCCCCATCCGCGCGACCCATGGCTGGCCTGTCTGGGCATCACGGCTGTGTTCGCCGCTTTGGCGTGGGTGCGGCTGACGATCCCTTCGGGTCCGATGTTTGATGAGATCCATTATCTGCCCGCCGCGCGCGCGATTTTGGAAGACGGCATTTATCTCAATCGTGAGCATCCTCTACTCGGCAAGCAATTGATTGCGCTGGGGATTACTCTGTTTGGAGATAATGCGCTGGGCTGGCGGATCATGCCGATGATCGCGGGCGCTCTGGCCCTATTCGCGGCGATGCGCGCCATGTGGCAGGCCAGCTTTGACCGGTTTGCCACGATTGCCTTTGGCGTGCTGGTCGCCAGCGGATTTCACCTCTTCATCCATGCCCGCATCGCGATGCTCGACGTGTTTATGGCCGCGTTCCTGTGCATCGCGGCATGGCAATTCGCCGGTGCGATCAGAGAGGCAGAGCGTGGACGCGTGCGCCTCGCGGCCTGCGGCATTGCGCTGGGCCTGGCGATGGCGTCCAAGTGGAACGCGGTGCCGATTGCGGTACTACCGGGCATCGCTTTCTTCGCTGCGCGCCTCTCCGCCGGTCGGCAGCGACTGCTCACCAGCACACGCGGCATTCCGGTGCCGGGCATTTCGCTGGCCGAGGCGTTCCTGTGGCTCGGCATTGTCCCGCTCGCCGCCTATGCCGCGACTTATCTGCCCGCTTACGGCCTGCTCAATTCGCCGCTGGCAGAGCAAGGCCTGATCGGCCTCCACCGCGAGATGATCGAGCTGCAGGCCTCCGTCAAACAGCCGCATCCCTATCAAAGCACGTGGGACCAATGGGCGCTGAACACGCGCGGCATTTGGTATCTCTATGAGTTTACTGACAATGCTCAGCGCGGCGTGCTGCTGATCGGCAATCCGCTCACTATGCTGCTCGGCCTGCCCGCGCTTGCTTGGTGCGCGCTCAGCGGCGCGACCACTCGCAATTGGGCCAAGATAGCGGTTGTCGCGGGCTATGCCGCCAGCCTCGGGCTATGGCTGATCGCGAACAAGCCGATCCAATTCTATTACCATTATTTCATGCCGAGCCTGTTCCTGCTGAGCGCGCTGGCCCTGACGCTCGGCGATCTATCGCGCAGCAAATTTCGCTGGGCCAGCTACGGAGTTCTGCTCGGTAGTGCCGCGATGTTTGCGCTATTTTTCAAAATCTTGACCGCCGCGGAGCTCGATGGCCCGATGAGCTTTGTCCATTGGACCTGGATTGAGGGGTGGAGGTAGGGAATAGCCCTCCCTTCGTCATTGCGAGCCAAAGGCGAAGCAATCCATGGCCTAAAGGGCAATATCAAAGAACAGGTCTCGCCAGTCTGGGTTCGAAGCCCCAATTTGCGAAATCTTGGCCTTCCTCGAGCCAGCTTTAAGCTGCTTCTCTCGCATTATCGCATGTTCCATGGTCGAGTGCAGTTCAAACCACACGAGCCGCTTGCAATTGTACCTTTTGGTAAAGCCTTTGACCGCTCCGCTGCGATGTTCCCACGCCCGCTTCGGCAGATCCGAGGTCACGCCCGTGTAGATCGTGCCGTTCTTGTGGTTCGCCATTATGTACACGGCGGGTTGAAAATTTGAGGACCGGTCCATGGATTGCTTCGCTACGCTCGCAATGACAACGAGGCTCAATATCTTCCCCAGACGAACCGGCTGGATAGCGCGTAATTCCACACTGATCCGATCAGAATCCCGGCGAGCGCGGCCAGCGCCCAGTAAACACCCTGACTTTCCAGCAGCGTCGCCACCGCGACATTGGCAAAAGCGCCCACTGCGCAGGTCGCGCAAAAGCCAAGCCATCCGCGCAGCACCGCGCCCGGCCCGCGCAGCCGCTGATCACGGTAGGTCAACCAATTGTTGAGCCAGAAATTGAAGCTCATTGCCGCGAACACAGCGCCCGCTTGTGCGATGGTGAAGGCCTCTTCCAGCCAAAGCAGCAGCAGCGCGAGCACCGCCATATGCACGATCACGCCCAGCGCTCCGACCGTGCCGAACAGCGCGAAACGGGTCGGGATTACGCGGCCCAAAGTCTTGTCATAAAGCCCAGCCAAAAAGTCGAACAGGATCGCGCGGTCAAGCTTGCTTTCGCCCTCCCGGCGTTTGGCAAATTTTAGCGGAAATTCCTTTACGCTCAACGTCTTGCCAGAGGTCGCCAGCAAGTCGAGCAGAATCTTGAATCCAATCCCGGACAGGCGCGGCACAAGCGCACGCGCGGTGTCACTACGCAGCAGAAAATAGCCGCTCATCGGGTCAGTCAGATCAGCCCCGGTTAAACGCCGTGCCATCGCATTGGCAAAGCCGGACAGACGCTCTCGCTCTGGCGCTGCCCAGTCCTTTGTACTCGCCCCCGGAGCAAACCGTGAAGCGACCGCTACGTCCACCTCCTCGCTACGCACCGCATCCAACATACGCCCGAGCAATTCCGGGTCGTGCTGGTGATCAGCGTCCATCACCGCGACGAATGGCGCGGCGGTGGCGCAAAAACCCTCAATCGCGGCGCTGGCTAGGCCCCATGCGGCCAATCCGCTGGATCACGCGCACCCGCGCATCGCCCAGCGCAATCGCGCGCGCCTCATCCGCCGTGCCATCGGCACTGTTATCGTCGATAATCAGCACTTCCCAGCCGTTCGCGCCCAAAATCGGGGTCAGCGCGGCATCAATTCGCTCCACCAAGGGCGCCAGATTGCCGCGCTCGTTCAGCGTCGGCAGGATAATCGCAAGTTCAAGCCCGGCCGTCATTGTGCATGCAGCCCCGAGCGCTCACAGCCGCTCGATAATCGCGCTGCCAATCGCCTCGCAGCCGTGTGAGCCGCCCAAATCGCCGCCGCGAATGCCGTCAGCCAGCGCTTTTGCCACCGCCGCCTCGATCCGCGCTGCCTCCGCCTCCAGCCCGAAGGAATGGCGCAGCATCATCGCCGCTGACAGAACCGTCGCCATCGGATTGGCCTTGCCCTGCCCGGCAATATCGGGCGCGCTGCCATGGATTGGCTCGTACAGGCCGAACGTGCCGTGCTCAGTTTGGCGTGAGCCCATGGAGGCGCTCGGCAACAGACCGATTGAGCCGACCGCCGCGCTGGCGAGATCGGACAGAATATCGCCGAACAGATTGCCGGTAACGATCACGTCAAATTGCGATGGCCCGGTGACAAGCTGCATCGCGGCGTTGTCGACATACATGTGATCAAGCGCGATGTTGTCGTTCTGCTCCGCCGCATATTCCAGCACGGTTTCGCGCCAAATACGGCTGGTTTCCAGGACGTTAGCCTTGTCGACGCTGGTCACGCGGCCGCCGCGCGTCTTGGCCGCGTTCCAGGCGATGGCCGCGATCCGGCGGACCTCGCTGACGGAGTAAGACATCATGTCCCACCCCTCGCGCTCGCCGGCGTCGTTCACGCGCTCGCCCTTGTCTCCGAAATAAACGTCTCCGGTCAGCTCGCGGACGATCAGCAGATCAAAACCCGCCGCCTGTTCCGGCGCGAGCGGAGAAAGCTCCTCCAGCCCGTCAAACACCTTGGCCGGGCGCAAATTGGCAAACAAATCAAGCTCTTTGCGCAGGCCCAGGATCGCTTGCTCCGGGCGCAAATGCCGCTCCAGAATGTCGCAAGAGGGATCACCCACCGCGCCAAACAGCACCGCATCGGCCGCGCGAGCCATCTCCAGCGTCTCTGCGGGCAGGGGGTGGCCATGACGTTTGTAAGCGATCGCGCCAATATCGCCCTCAAACAGGGTGAGACCCGGCAGCGAGAGCGCATCAAGCACCCGCAAGGCCTCTTTCGTCACCTCTGGGCCAATCCCATCACCGGGAAAAACTGCGATCTTCATTGGCAAACTTTCACGTCATCATCCGGGCCAGCCGCTCTGTAAGCAGCGTTCGCGCGGCCATAACATCGAAGGGCCGCTCGGCAAGCACGTATCGCGCAAGCGGCGCCTCAAGCGCCTTAAATTGCGCCATTTGCTCGGCCAAATCGCCATTTGCATCAGGCTTGCCGCCGCCATACCCCAGCTCGCGCAGCAGCATCGCCTCATAAGTCACCAGCACAGACAGCCATCCGCGCGCCGAGGGCGCATGGCAAATCGCGCCCAGCAGCGCATTCAGCGCTTGATAGAGGCTGGGATAAGGATTGCGCTCTGGCAGGGCGGTGGCCGTCAGCGCGCAAACCCATGTGATCGCGGCGGCTGGCAGCGGCTCTGTCATCCACGGCCCGCGGCTTTCCGAAAGTTCGATCCGCGCAAACGGCAATTGGTTGTCCGATTTGGAGCGCAGCTCCGCCTCTATCGAATTGCCCGGGATCATCACCGGGCGCAGCCGCCGACCGCGCCCGCCCGCGACATAGCCTGCAACGAGCCCATGCTCCTCGGTCAGCATGCGCGCAATCGCGGCGGTTTCGCCATGAGCGCGCGAGGCGACCAGGATGGCAGGCGCTCTGATATTCATGGAAGTCTGCGGTGCAGCGTACGGGGTGTCACTGCTCCTCGCTCAGCCCCAGATGCTGTTCGATAAATTCGGCTTGTTTGCGGAAATAAAACAGCTGATTGCTGAGTTTGCGCCAGCCATGCCCCTCGTCCGGAATACGGATGAATGGCGCTGGTACACCATTTGCGCGCAGCGTCTTCACCATGGTTTCGGTCTCCATGATATCGATCCGGGGATCCATTACGCCGTGCGAATAGAGCACCGGCACATTGATCTGATCGGCTTTGCGGATGGGCGAGTTCACCGTGTAATATTCGCGCCAACGCTCCTCTTCGATATCGCCATATTCGATTTTGTCAGAGGCTTTGAGCGCAGGCGAGGCGATCTCCAAAGCGGTCACCCAATCCGCCACACCGAACAGCGAGACCCCGGCGGCAAATTCGCCAGGATATTCGGCCAGCACCGCGTTCACCGCATAGCCGCCATAAGAGCCGCCCATCACCGCCGCCCTATCGCCATCGATCAAGCCATCGGCGGCCAGCGCGTTCTTCAAGTCAACCAGATCGCGCACCGAATCCAAGCGGTTCTCGCGGTCATCCAGCGTCGTATAGGTCCGCCCTAGCCCGGTAGAGCCGCGCACATTGGGCTCAAACACCGCAACGCCGCGCGCGACGTGATATTGCGCAATCGCATCAAAGGTTGCCTGCGATTGAGCCGTTGGTCCGCCATGGACGGAGAAGACGACCGGCGGCGCGTTTTCGCCCGTGCCCGCGCCCTCTGGCAGATAGAGCAGCCCCTGCAATTCCAGGCCATCGCGGGCATCATAGCGAACGACCCTCGGGCAAATCAGGCGAGCCGGATCAAGCCCAGCCAGATTGGCCTCCATGATCTTTTCCGCCGTCCCTACCAGAGGGTCGATCATCCAGAGTTCGCCCGGCGTTTGCCAGCCATTGACCCGCACCATCAGCTTGGGGTCGGCCCCGCCCTCGCAATCGAGCGTGTAATTGCCATCGGGCAATTTGGGCACGGTCATCTGTAGACCTTCGTCTTTGCTCCGTATGAAAAGCCGGTCAAACCCGTTGTGATTTTCAGTGTAGGCGATGACGCTCCCGCCAGGCCCGCACAGCTCGACATTCTCGACGTCGGCTTTCGGGCGAAAGGCGGTTTTGATGTCGTCCTTACCCAGATCATAGCGCGACAGAGCAGAATATTCGCGGCCCAGGTTGGTCGAGAAATAGACTGCTTCTGAATTCTCGCCCCATTCAAACCCGCCGACCGTATGGCTCGCGCGGTCATCCACGGGCGGCTTGGAAATCGTGGTCATTTCCTTAGTCGCGAGATCGAGCAGATAGAGATTGTCGGCATCCTCGCCCACCGTTTCAGTGACGATGGCGTATTTCCCATCTGGCGAGATCGATTCCGGAATGAGGCCCAATTCGCTCTCGACAATCAGTTCGCTCTCGCCAGTCATAGTGCCGCGATAAATGTCGAACACGCCTGCGCCGCGCGCGGTAGAGGCGTAGACAAAGCTGCCATCGCTCGCAAAATCACCGAACACGCGGAAATCACCGCGTGCCGCTGGCAGGACTTCGGTCTCTTCTTTGCCGTCTGGGGTGATGGTGAAATAGCCCGGCTGTTCATTGCCATCACGGTCGGCGGCATAGAACAGGCGGGATCCATCGGGCGTCCACACCGGCGCGCTCACCCCGGTTTTGAAGGTCACTTGCTTGGGCACACCGCCGCTGGCAGGCATCACCCACAATTCCGATTGTCCGGTTACATCCCAGCTAAACGCGATTGTCTCGCCATCGGGCGAAAGGTTGGCTGCACCCGGACCATTTGCGAGCAGATAGCGCGCAATGTCCGCCGGATGCTCTCCCGCACGGCCAATCGACACATCGCTACCGTCGGGTTCCATCGCTTCGATAGAGAGGTCTGCGCCCTTAGCCCCGCCGAAACTTTCCTCTGCGTCTTGCGCCAAGACAGCGGAAGGCAACAGGGCAATTACGCCAGTGGCGGCAAGGAGCGATGTGCGAAGCATGGACGGCCTTTCATAACAGAGCAATTGCCCGCGAACCTAGAGGAACGCCGCAGGCTTGCAATCCCGCCGTGGCCGGTATTTTTGGGCAGATTACTTCTTGGAGAGCTTGGCTTCGAGCTGCTTGATCCGCGCCTCGAGCGCTTCGTTCTGCTCGCGCGCCTTTTGCGCCATCAGTTTGACCGTCTCAAACTCTTCGCGGCTGACAAAATCGACCCCGCCCAAGGCTTCGCGCATTTTCTCACGCGCGCCCTCGCGGGCCTCGCGCGTCATGCCGACCATGGTGCCAGCGGCGCTGTTTGCGAGTTTGACGAAGTCGGCGATGATCGGGTTTTCACTTTGCATGGGCTTCAGATGGTGAAGCGAGCGGGATTTGTCTAGAGGAGTGTTGTGCGTGACTCGCTTATCTAACCGGTCCGTTGCCAGGCCACCCGCGCCCTCCACCCTTCCACCCGGATCGTATCCGAAACTGTTCCGGGTGGAAGGGTGGAGGGTGCGGGTGGCTCCGGCCGCAAGAGACACAAGCCGCGAGCCCTTTCTTATAACTCAATCCGCTGGGCCGCGGCGCCCTCGCCCGATGTCCCGCCGTCCGGGTTCTCCACCATGAATTGATAATTCAGCACAGTCGCGAATATGACCCAGGCGAGATAAGGCAGCAGCAGCAAAGCCGCGAGTTTCCGAACCCGGTAAAACGCCCAGATCACGGCCAGCAGTGTCACGCAAACCAGGCTGAGGACGATGAGCCCGCCGACGATATTCTGAGCGCCGAAGAACGTCGGTGTCCAAGCCAGGTTGAGCACGAAATGCACCGCAAACAGACCAACCGCGAGGCCCCGGCCATAGGCTCCCCAAGAGCTGACGACCAAGGCCAGGGCAAAGCCGATCATCATGTAAAGGATCGTCCAGACGATGCCGAATGCGGCAGGAGGCGGGAAAATGCTCGGCTTGGTCAGACCTTGGAACCAGGCCGTGTTCGGGCTGCCCAGCTGGCCAGCGACGAAACCCAGCAAAACGATCAAGGGCACCAGAAACAAAGTCCAGCGCAGCAAACTGGCCCGCAATTGCGCTTTGGAAGCGAGAAAACTCATATCCATCCTCGAGAGAGCCGCGCAAACGGCCATAATTCGGACAGAATACGGCGCGATCTCGCGGGTGCGATCAGAGCCAGCCGGGATACACATCGCCGCAGCGCGCGCCAATCACGCCCGGCCGCTGAAACGTTAGATCGTCGGGGAAGAAACGCAGCTCAGCGCAATTTATTACCAAATTATCAACAAAACCATTGGGCCACTTTCAAAGCATCTGCTAGGCCTGCCACATTCTTGCCGTGATTCTTGAGCGCACGACGGTGAGGAACGTTGGAGTGGGGCGCTCAACCCAATGAGGTAAAATTTCTATGCAAAAGACCAAACTCGCATCGATGATGGCGATCGCTGGCGGCCTTTCAATCGCTACTGCTGCGTGTTCAGCACCTGCTGACGAAGCAAGCACCGACGCAGACACCACTGCAGTGGCTTGCTGTGCAGCTGCATGCTGTGCCGCTGGTTGCTGTGCTGCTGAAGGTTGCGAAGCATCTGCTTGTGCAGCTGAAGGTTGTGAAGCATCTGCATGTGCGGCTGAAGGCTGCTGTGCTGCTGCTTGCTGTGCAGCTGCATGCTGTGCCGCTGCTGAATAATTCAGCTCAGCAAAGCTAAGCATTGTGGGCCGGTGACAACGTGGTTGTCGCCAGCCTCTTTGTTTTTTAGACACAGCTTATGACACCTGAAGAAGCCGCGCTCACCGTTATTGAAACGATCACGCAAATGGCCAGCGAGCAGCGCCCGCTGATGGCACGCGTATTGCCCGCCGAAGATGTGCATTTCTGGAAGCATTATCCGGATAAGGACGCGCGCGACGCCAAAACTAAATCGCGCTGGTATTACCACGTGCACGCACCGGGTCAGCGCGATGCGAACGAACACGGCCATTTCCACCTATTCCTGCACCGCGATCAGCTGATCAAGGGCAGCCAGGTTGCCGTGATGCCGCCGGAAGGCGAGAAAGCCAAAGCGCATGTGACCCATCTGGTCGCACTGTCGGTTAATACGAGCGGCATTCCAATGTCGTGGTTCACCACCAACCGCTTCGTCACCAACGAATTTCTCTATCCCGCAGAGACGATGATCAAGCATCTGAAGCTCTACAATGTCGATAAGACACAGGAAGATGAGCTGGTGAACCGTCTGGTCACTGCCATGGTCGCGCTGTACCGCGAAGAGATCGCCGAGCTGCTGCGCCAGCGCGATGTCCGTCAGGCTGAACTGGTCGCCGAGCATGGTCCAAAGGGCTATGAAAAGGACTGCGGAGTCGAGGTGCTAAGCTCCATCCCGATTGATCTCGACGAGAAGATTTCAGCTCTCGATCTGGATTAAGATCACTCGTCATTGCGAGCCCTAGGCGAAGCAATCTATAGACCAATTCCGGAATTTTTTGACCTAAGTGGCTAGGCCATGGTTTGCTTCGTCGCTGTCGCTACTCGCAATGACGCGCGGCTATGATCTTCTCGCACTCACCAGAAATTCCACATTGCCTTGCGGACCGGTGATCGGGCTTTCGACAATACCCTGAATGCGCCACCCCGCCTGCTCCAGCCAGTCGCGCACTTCTTCGCACACGCGGGTATGCAGCGCCGCATCGCGCACCACCCCGCCCTTGCCCACTTCCGCGCGGGCGACCTCGAACTGCGGCTTGATCAGCGCCACCAGCTGGCATTCCTTCGCCGCCAATTCCAGCGGCCGCTCCAGCACTTTGGATAAGCTGATGAAGCTCGCATCGCACACCACCCAGCTGTACGGCTGAGTGATATGATCCGGCGTCAGTACCCGCGCGCTGGTCTGTTCATAGACAGTGACGCGATCGTCTTGGCGCAGCTTCCAGGCGAGCTGATTGGTCCCGCTGTCGACCGCAAAGACATGCGCCGCTCCATTTGTCAGCAGCACGTCCGTAAATCCGCCAGTCGATGACCCGACATCCATCGCCGCCACGCCTTTGGGATCGAGCCCAAAATGCTCAATCGCATGGGCGAGCTTAATCCCGCCGCGGCTGACCCAAGGGTGATCGCGCCCGCGCACCTCCAGCGGCGCATCCTCGGCGATTTGCTGTCCCGGCTTGGTCACCTTTTGCTCGCCGACGAACACCGCGCCCGCCATCACCAGCGCCTGAGCGCGCGTGCGGCTTTCCGCCAGGCCGCGCTCGGCTAGCAAGTGATCGACACGCTTCTTTTTTGCTTTAGGAGCGGATTTCGCTGAGGAATTCGGTGTTTTCGGCATAGACGAGGGCCTCGTTAGCGCGCATTGATGCGGCATGAAAGCAATCACCTACAACGCCATCGGCGCCGTCGCTCTCAGTTTTACCATTGCCGCCTGCGTGCCATCCTCAGAGCCGCCCAGCGTCGCAACCTCCGCTCCTGCCACGACAAGCACGCCTGCACCCGCGCCCAGCCCCTTGCCAGCACCGCCGAAACCGGCCGCAACCTTGCCGCCGCTCACCGGCGGATTGTCCTTTCTTGATGCTCCGCAAACCCCAGGCAATTGGCGCTACATCGTGGAGCGCAATGAAACCTTCGCTCTGTTCGGCAGCAGCGTCCAAGACGCGCAGGCGATCATCCGCTGCGATTTGGACACGCGCCAAGTTGGGATTGGCCGGTTTGGCCTAGCCGCGAGCGCCGCGGCAATGCGGATTCGCTCTGAAACTCGGGCGAAGGAAGATATGGCGACCACGCGCGACAGCGGACAGCCATTGGTCGCCTTTGAGATCAACGCGAATGATCCGGTGCTGGATGCAATGGCGCTGTCAAAGGGGCGTTTTGCGATTGAGACCGCCGGGATGCCGACGCTATACCTGCCCGCGTGGGCCGAAGTGACCCGCGTGATCGAAGACTGCCGGTGATTTAGCGAGGCCGCACATTCTGACGTGGGAAAAGTTTTTTACAAGACTTGTGTTCGAACTCAAAACGACTCAGATTGATCCTCGAGTTCAGCGGCGAACGCAGTACTCGGCCCCCCGATGATACGGCAGGGTCTTGGCTTAATAGCGCGAAAGGAGGTGATCCGATGTCTCATGGTTCAGTAGCGAGGTCGGTGAAGATCCCTACGGAGCATATTCGGTAGTTTCCCTCGCGGAAAAAGACGCCGAGTAAGGCTTTGTGAGCGGCACTTCCGGCCGCTGACCATGCGAAGGGCAGTTCCGCTGAGGCGGAGCTGCCCTTCTCAGTTTTTTGGTGGGCTTCAAGCGCCAGCGCTCACATCCGTTCGCTTGGCTATCCTCGCTCTTACGACCTGAAGGTCGCATCGCTGCGGACGGCCAGTCGGCCTTGCGAACCCTACCGGGTTCGATCCACTGCCTAACATCCGGCTTGGTCGCGGAGCACGGCGCGCAGCGCCGCAAGGGCGACCGCCCGCCCGCAGCGACGCGATCTTTGATCGCGTGAGCGAGGATATCGCGAGCGCGGATGCGCTTGCGGAAAACAAACAAACAAACAAACCAACACACCCCAACCTCACACAAATCTTGCCCTTGCGCGCTCACGGTATTACGCGCTTCCCCATGCAATTTGAGACGATCCCCCACCCCTCGCCAATGGCTGATGATGCGCGCGAAGCCGCCATCGCCGATCCTGGTTTTGGTACGGTCTTCACCGATCACATGGTCACGATTGACTATGATGAGGGCGCAGAGGGCAGTGTCGGTGGCGGCTGGCATTCCCCGCGCATTGGCCCGCGCGAACCCATTGCGCTCGATCCGGCGGCCAGCGTTCTGCACTATGCGCAGGAAATTTTCGAAGGAATGAAGGCTTACCGCCTGGCGGATGGCGAGCTCGCCTTGTTCCGCCCAGAGGAAAATGCCCGCCGGTTCAACGCCAGCGCGCGGCGGATGGCGATGCCTGAACTGCCTGAGGAGCTGTTTCTAGAGGCCGTAAACAAAGCGGTCACCGCAGATGCCAAGTGGTTTCCCAGCGTTGAAGGCGGCTCGCTCTACATCCGCCCGTTCATGTTCGCGACCGAGGCGTTTCTGGGCGTGCGCCCGGCCAAGCAATATAAGTTTATCGTCATTCTGAGCGCGGCGGGCAATTACTTCAAATCTGGCTCGCCAGCGGTCAGCATTTGGCAATCGGAATACACCCGCGCGGCCCCCGGCGGCACAGGCGCGGCGAAGACCGGCGGCAATTACGCGGCCAGCCTGGTGCCCACCGGCGAGGCGTTCAAACGCGGCCATGATCAGGTCCTATTCCTCGATGCGGTCGAGAAGAAATGGGTCGAGGAGCTGGGCGGCATGAACCTGTTCTTCGTCATGCGCGATGGCAGCGTTGTTACTCCGCCGCTAACCGGCACGATCCTGCCCGGGATCACCCGCAACAGCCTGATCACCCTGCTGGGCGAAGAAGGGCTGAGTGTGCGCGAGGAACCCTATTCGATCCAGCAATGGCGCAGCGATGCGGCCAGCGGCGATCTCGTCGAGGTGATGGCCTGCGGCACGGCGGCGGTTGTCACTCCGGTTGGTAAAGTCGATAGCGCTGATGGCGAATTCGTAATCGGCAATGGCGGCCCCGGCGCAGTGACGAGCAAAATTCGCGAGAAGCTGGTCGGCATCCAGCGCGGCAGCGTGGATGACACGCATGGCTGGGTGAAGCTGGTCGGATAATGACGGACCCTCTGGCCCCTACTTTTGTAGATAGGATGAAGCGCAGCTGGGCGTTTTACGCTCTAATGGCAGGACTGCTTGGGGTGATTGCGCTGTTTGCGGTCCGGGCCGAGCAGGTCGTCAACACTGATCCAGTTCTTGTATCAGCGACCGTTCTCTCGTTCGGGACTCACGCCGACTTTGATGGCAACCACCCAACCATGACTGTGAAAACAGAACAGGGCAGCACGCGAGAGATCACGATTGCACCGCGCGTGCAAAGAACTTGCAGAATAGCTATGGAGGTCGTTCTTGAACGCCGCGATACACATTTGCGAGTGGCACCTGAAGCCTGCCAAACTTCCTTGAAATCGAACTCATGACCAACAACCCCATCCAAGTTGCAGCGCTCTATAATTTCGCGCCCTTTGATGACCCCTCTGCGCTGCAAGGGCCCTTGCAGGCGGCATGCGATGCGGCGGGAACGCGCGGCACCATTCTGCTCGCGCCAGAGGGCGTGAACGGCACCATCGCTGGAACGCCGGAGGGTATCGAAGCCGTGCTCGCGCACATCCGCACTCTGCCCGATTGCGAGACCTTTGACGTCAAATACTCTCATGCCGAGAGCATGCCGTTTCACCGGATGAAGGTGCGGCTGAAGCGTGAAATCGTCACGATGGGCGAGCCGGGGATTGATCCGCGTGCCAGCGTGGGCCGCTATGTCGATCCCAATGATTGGAACGATCTGATCAGCGATCCCGACACCATCGTGATCGACACGCGCAATGATTATGAGGTCGCAATCGGCCAGTTCGAAGGCGCGATTGATCCCAAGACCCCGAGCTTTCGTGATTTTCCCGCCTGGTTTCGAAATCGCCGTGAAGAGCTGCTGGGCGAAGGCAAAACGCCCAAGGTCGCAATGTATTGCACTGGCGGCATTCGCTGCGAGAAATCGACCAGCTTCCTGCGCAGCGAAGGCGTGGACGAGGTCTATCACCTCAAGGGCGGCATTCTCAAATACCTTGAAAACGTGCCGGAAGACGAAAGCCTGTGGCACGGCGAATGCTTCGTATTTGATCAGCGCGTTGCGGTGAAACACGGGCTGGAGCTCGGGTCTTACGGGCAATGCTTTGCTTGCCGCCATCCCCTGAGCGCGGAGGAGATGGCCTCACCCGACTATGCCGAGGGGATCAGCTGTTCGCATTGCATCGATGCCCGCAATGATGAGCAGCGCGCCCGCTATGTTGAGCGGCAGCGGCAAAAGGAACTCGCCAAGCAGCGCGGCGAAGCGCATATCGGCAAGCCGATTGAGACCTCTGCGGGAGACGCGAGCGACGACGGTTTTGACGCGGGCGAAAGCTGGGAAGCAAACTTCCCCGGCGGCCTTGCGCCAGACACGCTGAGCGATCCGAAATGACGCATCCGCCGATCCTCTATTCCTTCCGCCGCTGCCCCTATGCGATGCGCGCGCGAATGGCCCTGTGGGTGGCGGAAATCGGCGTGATCCTGCGCGAGGTGAAGCTGTCGGATAAGCCCCCTGCCCTGATCGAAATCTCGCCCAAGGCGACCGTGCCAGTGCTGATATCGGTCGATGGTCCGGTGCTGGAGGAAAGCATTGAGATCATGCGCTGGGCGCTGGGCAAGAATGATCCAGAGGGCTGGCTGACGGGTGATGATGCGGAGCTGATCGCGCGCAATGACGGCGTGTTTAAGCATCACCTTGACCGCTACAAATACCCATCGCGCTATGAGGATGAGGCCGATCATGGCCAGGTTGATCACCGCGCGGAAGGCTATGCGATCCTGCAAGACCTCGATGCGCGGCTCGCGGCTCAGGCATTTCTGTGCGGCGAGACCCGTACTTTGGCCGATATGGCGCTGTTCCCGTTTATTCGGCAATTCGCCAATACGGACCGCGAATGGTTTGATGCGCAACCGATCCCGCATTTGCAAAAATGGCTGGAGGGGCATCTATCCTCCGACATTTTCAAGAGCATCATGCCCAAGCTCGACCCTTGGAAAGCGGGCGATCAGCCAACGCGTTTTGGGCCAGCAGAAAGTATGACTGCGCAATAATAAAGGTTTAACCATACACTAGTAGGATCGCTTAGTATGGAACCTAAGCACTCTATTTCAATCGACCTCGATCACTCTGAACTCCACTTTTCGCTTAGTGGTTTTTGGAATGAAGAGCTGGTGCAAGACTTCTTGCAAGAGGCTCATACGGTCGCCGCGCCACTGGTCGGAACCGGCAAGCCTTACAGCCTGCTAGGCGACCTGCGCGAATTCGTGCCGCAAGACCGCGCGACCGCCGCCGCGATTGAAAACAGCAACAAAGAGGCTTTGAATTACGGTGTGAAGCGCCTTGCGCTGGTCACCACATCGCCGCTGGTGAAGCTGCAATATCGCCGCATCACCGAAGGCTTGAACGCGGAGTTCTTCGAAGAGCCGCAAGCGGCCAAGGAATGGCTGCGCCAAGACTAAGCAGGCCAGCACCGCAGGCCAGAGCCTTGCCGCGCACTGCCGCATTTTACCAAAACTTCAGCATTCCTTGCTAGACCTCTAAGTATGGCAACGAAGGCGCCCTCTCACAGCATTTCCGTGCTGGTCGACAAGCGCGAGATCCACACCTCGATCTCGGGCTTTTGGACGCGTGAGGAAATCGATGGCTACATCACTGCGGTCAATGCAGAGGCGTTCCCTCTGATCAAGAACCCTGGGCCGATCGTCGCACTCGTCGACTTTACCGACTTCGTTGCGCAGGACCGCGAAACCAGCGACGCCATTCGCAATCACTTGGCTGGGGCCGCACGAGGTTGGCCTAAAGCGCATCGCCGCGCTGGGCACCTCACCGCTGGTAAAGCTGCAATATAAGCGACTGAGCGACGGGATTGAGGTCGAGTTTTTCGATGATCGGATCAGCGGGCTTGAATGGATTCGTCAGCCGCTCTGATCGGCTCGAACACGGCGGCAAAACACTGAACCGCGTCATAGGTTTTTACTCGAAATTTACCTTAACCGGCTAAATCAAACTCATGACAAGCAACGAACCATTCCACTCCGCCACCCTGCTAGAACAGCATTGTGAAACCCATTCCGTCGTCAGCGGATTTTGGAACGTAGAGACGATCCAGACCTATTTTGATGCGGTCAATGAAGTGGCCGTGCCATTGGTGAAATCGCGCTCGCCGATCTACGCTCTGGTCGATTTCTCTGGGTTTTGCCGCAAGATCGCGAAACAGGCGACGCAATTCGCGACCATTTGTTGATGTCGCAAAAGTTTGGGCTGAAGCGCGTTGCAATCCTGGGTGCATCCCCACTGGCTAAACTGCAATATAAGCGCCTGAGCGAAGGCATTGATGTCGAGTTTTTCGATGCCAAGCCCGACGCGCTGACATGGCTGCGCGCGGATCGTTGATCCGGCTAAGCTTGCTAGCCCAATTGCTGCCTTAGCGCATCGATCAGCCAGCTCGCCGCTGGACCTGGCCGTGCATCACGGCGCCACAGAGCGCTAAACGGGTAAATGTCGCCAGGCTTTTCCGGCAGGTCGAGCTCCACTAATGTGCCGCTCGCAATATCGCCCTCCACTTGGTGGCGCGGCATATTGCCCCACCCCAGCCCCTCTTTCAGCAAAGCGTGCTTCGCGCCCAAATCGCCCAGCCGCCAAGTTGTTGGGCTGAGCACAGAAAACTCGCGTCCTTCCGTTAGAGTTGAACGATCAGACAGGACCAGCTGCAAATGCTTGCGCGTTTCCCCCGGTTTGATATTTGGCGCTGCGAGCGGATGGCTTGGTGCTGCCACAGGAATTAACTCAACACCGCCAATGACTTGCCGCTCCAAATCAGGCTGGTCAGCGATCTCCGGGCCGCCAATCGCAAGATCAACTTCCTCGTCGATCAGGCAGGCGGCAACCGCCCCCAATCCCTCAATTTGCAAGCGCAAAGCAACCGTTGGAAACATCGTGCGAAAATCGCGCAAGACCCGCGCGGTCACATCGCCGGGCACCATCACATCAAGCACCAGTGAAACCGTGCTCTCCAGCCCAGCGTGCAGACTTTGCGTTTTGGCGAGGAGCGCGTCGACGCCGTCGGACACCGCTCGCGCCTCGGGCAGCAGGCCATTACCCGCCTCGGTCAGCACTGGTTTGCGAGAGCCCTCCCGCGCGAACAGAGTGACCGCCAGCTGCGCCTCCAGCTGAGCAATCCCATAGCTGATCGCCGACACCGCCCGGCCCATGCGCCGCGCAGCGCCGCCAAAGCTGCCCTCTTCCGCCACCGCCAGGAAGATGCGCAATTGATCAAGAGTAGGATCGCCCAAACGCATATTGGCGATTATGTTCGGATAATCTGAACATTTTGGCAAGTTTTATCGCACTTATGCGATTACAAAACACCTTCTATCTCCTGTCTCAACGCAAACATGCTGATCCACACACGAACCGATCAGCACAAATAGGAGACAGACCATGAGCGCACCTATCATCGAACTTCGTCCCTTCAATTCATTGGGCGCTGCCAATCACGGCTGGCTGGATGCCCACCATCACTTTGCCTTTGGCGGCTATCACGATCCCGCCCGCGTCAATTGGGGCAGCCTTCGGGTTTGGAACGACGACACAATCGCTCCCGGCACTGGCTTTCCCACCCACCCGCACGAGGACATGGAAATCATCACTTATGTCCGCAAAGGGGCGATCACTCACCGCGACAGCATGGGCAATGAAGGCCGCACAGAGGCCGGCGATGTCCAAGTGATGAGCGCTGGAACCGGCGTGCAGCATTCAGAATACAACCGCGAAGATGAAGACACCGAAATCTTCCAAATCTGGATCATTCCGACCGAGCGTGGCGGCAAGCCCAATTGGGGCGCAGCACCCTTCCCCAAGGGAGATCGGGCTAGGCAAATTCGTGACCCTTGCCAGCGGAACTGAAAACGAGGCTGCCAATGATGACGGCGCGCTTCCAATCCGCACCAATGCAAGCGTGCTCGGCGCAACGATCAAGGCTGGCGAAAGCGTAACCTACGATGTCGCTGACCCATCACGGCACCTCTATCTGGTCCCTGCCACCGGCAAGGTCCGCGTGGAGAATGTCGAGGCCGAAGCACGTGACGGTGTAGCCATCACTCAGCTGGGCCAGGTGACGATCACCGCCCTTGAAGACAGCGAAATTGTCCTCGTGGACGCCGCTTAACCTCTTGAGAGCTGGCCGCGAATTCCCCCTCAGCGGCCAGCTCTTCTTTTCCTTTCAGCATCCCTTCCCAGGAGAGTTTCAATGACCAATATTCTTTACGTATCCGCCAGCATTCAAGGCGACAGCTCGGTCTCACGCGGCCTCGGCAACAAGCTAGTCGAACGCCTGAGCGCGGGCACAGACACCACCGTGACGGCGCGCGATCTCAGCCGGAATGACCTACCCTTCATCGATGCGGACCGCTTCGCCGCGAACCTCGCGCCAATGGCTGACCGCACGCCGGAGCAGGGAGAGCTTGCGAGCATTGCCGACACTCTGATCGAAGAGCTGCAAGCGGCTGACACCATCGTCTTTGCCGTGCCGATCTACAATTTTGGAGTGCCCGCATCGGTCAAAGCCTGGGCAGATTTGGTCGCCCGCGCCGGAACCACATTCAAATACACAGAGAATGGCCCGGTCGGACTGCTCGAAAGCAAAAAGGCCTATATCACGGTCGCATCCGGCGGCACGCCAGTGGGCAGTGATTTCGACCATATGACCCCCTGGCTCAAATTCTTCCTCGGCTTCCTCGGCATTTCCGATGTAGAAATCATCGCAGCCGACGGGATCATGGGCCGGGATGGCGAAGAGAAAATCGCCGCAGCCCACGCCGCAATCGAAGCAATCGCAATCTAATCCCCCAATCAAAATTCGGAGAAACGCCATGACCACTATCGGAACACAAAGCGCTGAATTGGGCGGATCAAGCAAATCGCAAGACACCCTCGCCCTCGCCGCCCGCCTGTTGCTCGCCGCTCTTTTCATCCTTGCAGGCATCAACAAGCTTAGCGCGATGGAGCAAACCGTCGGCTACATCGCATCGGTTGGAATGCCGCTTCCCGAGCTCGTCTACTTTGGCACGGTAGCCATTGAGATCGTCGGCGGGTTGATGGTCGCGCTGGGTTTCAAGGCCCGCTATGGCGCAGGCGCTTTGGGGATCTTCACCGTCCTCACCGCCGTCTTCTTTCACAATGATTTCAGTCAGCAAACCGAGGTCACGATGTTCCTTAAAAACCTCGCGATTGCGGGCGGCCTATTTGCGATCGCCGCCTTCGGACCAGGGCGCTTTTCGATCGATCGGAAATAGTCTTTGCACAAAGCTGGCGCGCCGGATGACCTTCGTGTTGTCCGGCGCGTTTGTGTTTGGAACCTCGGGCGAATTACTCGGCGGGTTCGGCGGACAGGCCATCGTCGGAAAAGCGCTGACGCAGGCTTTCAACCTCTCGGTCGATCTGTGTTGCCAAGGCCTCCAATTGGCCTGAGCTGTTGTCGATTTTATCAATCGTCTTGCTGGCCAACGCAAAGTTCTCTGACACTTGCGCAACCGCGCTGCCGCTGTCCAAAGCCTTGCGGCGAACACCGTCGATCAATCCGGTCAGTTCCGCGCTGGTCGTGCGTTGCTGTTCGACCGAGCTTGCGGCAACTGCGGCCATCTCGCCCACGGTTTCAATCGAGGCATCAATCGCGCGGAATTGCGCGATGGACTCGCCAATCAGGCCAGACAGCGATCCGACGATGGTCGAGATTTCGCTCGAGGCTTCCTGGGTCTGCTTGGACAATTGCGCCACTTCGCTCGACACCACGGAGAAACCTTTGCCCGCCTCGCCAGCGCGCGCGGCCTCGATCCGCGCGTTTAGAGCGAGCAATCCAGTCCTGTCCGAGATCGATTTGATCATCGCGACCAGCTTGCCGATTTCCTTCGCTGACAGCTCCAGCTGACCGGCAATTTGCGCGCCGCGATCGCTCGCTTGATCCGCATGGGTGGCCGCCGCATTGGCATCGGCAACGCGCGTTCCGACCAGCTCCAAGGTCTCGCTGAGAAGCTGCGCCCCCTTGGCCATCTGCTCCGCCATGCTCAGCGTTGCATCAGCCTGAGCGCTGGCATGACCGACTTGTTCGCCGGACTCATGCGAATGGGCGGCAAGCCGTTCAGACCCGGTTGCCAGATCGCGGGCCTGCGCGTTCAATTGCTGCACCAGTCCGGCAAAATCTCTCTGAAACTCGCGCAGCACTTTGGTGGTGGTATCCGCCCGGTCGCGCTCCCGCGTCACCATGCTCGCAAGCTCATCTTGCTCCGCGCGCAATTTGTCCGCCGCGAGCCTTTCGGTGGCTTGCACCCGGTCGAGAAACGCGTTGAGTTCCTCGGCAATATCGCCGCCCTCTTCGAACGGATCGACATCAAGGCGCGTGCTGAGATCGGCATCGCCGCTGTTGATCTTGCTCAAGGTCCGCGACAGTTCTGCATTGCCCAACAGAGCGCGGTGTTCCGACAGGTTCAGCCCGCGCCGCTCGTCCTCCAGCGGCACGCGCAACTTGCCGCGCGTGTGCATGGCGTTTGCAATCAGACCCATCGTCATAAATGCGAACACGCCAATGCTGAACGCGCCGAGGATTTGCACGCCCAATTGTGTGAGAACGCCGTGGCTGAGGCGATCTGCTGGCACGATAAAGGCGACAGCCAATGTCCCAAAGAAACCGCCAAACCCGTGCACACTGACCGCATAAACCGCATCATCAACACGGTGTGTGCGCTCCAGCCAGTCGGCGAAGAAGACGCTGCCAACGGCGATCAAAGCGGCCGCACCAATCGCGCCCAAGGAATGCGCGTAAGGCGCGCTGGCGGTGATCACCACCAGGCCGACGAGCAGACCGTTGACGATCCTGTCAGCGCGGTAATAACCGTCGCGGTAATAGCCCGTGACCGCTGCGGCACAGGCTGCTGCTGCGCCCGCAAACAGGGTGTTGGATAGAGCGCGCGCAAAATCGTCGCTGCCCGGCTCCAAAGTGCCGGTGTTAAAGCCGAGCCAGCCGACAAGCAGGATCAGCGCGCCGCCGCCGGTCAGGATCGGGCTGTGGCCGTGGATTGCGCGCATGGCGTCATCATCTTCGCCTTCGCCGCGGTCAAAGCGGCCATCACGCGCGCCAACCACCAGCAAGATGCCCAAAGCCGCTGCGCCGCCAGCGAGGTGAACGACGCTGCTGCCAGCAAAATCGATAAAGCCCAATTGCTGCAGCCAACCTTCACCGCTGCCACCAGGCAAATAGCTTGCCCAGGCCCAGTGCCCGATCATGGGATAGATCAGCGCCGTCAGCGGCAATGTCATGAAAATATAGGCGGAGAAACGCATACGCTCTGCAACCGCGCCGGAGACAATGGTCGCCGCCGTGCCGCAGAACAAAGCTTGGAATAGGAGGAAGAGTGTGACCGAGCCTTCGCCCGAATAGCCGAGCAAACCAGCGTCAAATCCAATGAGGCCAAAGCCCCCGCCAAACATGATGGCCGCGCCAACAATATGGAACACGAGAACGGCGACGACGAAGTCCGCGAGGTTCTTCATCGACACGTTGATGCTGTTCTTAGAGCGGACGAATCCAGCCTCTAAAAACAGAAAACCAATCTGCATTCCGGCAACCAGCACGCATGCCAGCGCCAGCCATATCTCGATTGCCATCTCTCACCCCAACTTCTTATATTTTCGGGGTTTTACGTGAGACGAGCTAAGGACAAGTTAACAGCGCATTAGTCATCATTTTAGGCTGGGAAGCCCGGCTTTTAGATCTTCCAGCCACACATCGGCCACTGCATCCGATGGCGCGCGCCAATCGCCGCGCGGCGACAACGCGCCTTGCGAGCTGACCTTTGGCCCGTTGGGCAAGGCGCTGCGTTTAAACTGGCTGAAGGCGAAGAAGCGTTTGACGAAACTCTCAAGCCAACCGGCAATGGTGGCAAGGTCGTATTCGTTCTTGCGATTTTCTGGAAAGCCATCGGGCCATTTGCCCGCCTGCGCATTGCGCCACGCGTGATAGGCCAAAAACGCGACCTTGGACGGGCGCTGACCATAGCGGATGGTGTGGTGGAGGAAGAAGTCGTTAAGCTCATACGGCCCAATCCGTTCCTCTGTGCTCTGGATCGCGCCATCTTCGCCCGCTGGCACCAGCTCTGGCGAGATTTCGGTGTCGAGCACTGCGCCCAAGACATCGCTGCAGACATTGCTGAATTGCTCCGTCTGGATCGTCCAGCGGATCAAATATTGGATCAGCGTCTTCGGCACGCCCGCATTCACGCCGTAATGGCTCATGTGATCGCCAACGCCATATGTGCACCAACCCAGCGCCAGCTCTGACAAATCGCCGGTACCCACGACAAAGCCGGAGTGCTGCCCGGCCAGGCGGAACAGATAATCGGTGCGCAGCCCGGCCTGAACGTTTTCAAAGGTCACATCATAGACCGGCTCACCGCCCGCAAACGGGTGCTTCATATCCTCCAGCATCCGCGTGGCCGCTGGCTTTATGTCGATCTCCTCAGCGGTGATCTCCATTGCCTCCATCAGCTTCCACGCATTCGACTTCGTGCTGTCAGAGGTTGCAAAGCCGGGCATGGTATAGCCGCGAATGGCGGTGCGCGGCATCCCCAGCCGGTCGCAGGCTTTCGCCGATACGATCAGCGCATGGGTGCTATCGAGCCCGCCAGAAATACCGATAATCAAAGACTTGGCATGGGTCGCGGTGATCCGCCGCATCAGGGCATCGACCTGAATGTTGAACGCTTCGTAGCAATCCTCGTCCAGCGTCTTTGCGTTGTTCGGCACAAATGGGAAACGGCGAACCGGACGGATCAGGCCCTTATCCAACGCACCATCCTCGGCAACACCAGCATGGTCGAACACGATCCGGCGATAGCTGTCCTCTGGCCGCCCATGCGCCTCTGCCGCGTCGGCAAAGGTCTGGTTGCGAACGCGCTCAGCCGCGATCCGCTGAGTGTCAATGTCGACCACGCACAGCTCCGGCTCCAGATCAAAGCGCGTGCTCTCCGCCATCAATCCGCCCAGCTCGTAAATTACGCCCTGCCCATCCCATGCGAGATCGGTGGTGCTTTCGCCGTGGCCGCTGGCCGAATAGACATAGGCGCAAATCGAGCGGGCGGAGCTGGAGCGGCAGTGCAAATGGCGGTCATCCGCGCGGCCAATGGTAATCGGCGAAGCGGAAAGGTTGCACAGGATCTGAGCCCCGGCGAGCGCGGCCATAGTTCCGGGAGGATTGGGCGCCCAGAAATCTTCGCAAATCTCCACGCCGAATGTGAAACCGGGCAGGTTGCTCGCGGCAAAGACCACATCCGTGCCGAACGGAACTTCTTCGCCGTTCACCGCGATCCATAGATCTTCGCAGCCGCGCCCATGCGCGAAATAGCGCTTCTCGTAGAACTCGCGGTAATTGGGCAGATAGCTTTTCGGGATCACGCCCAGCAATTCGCCATTCGCAATCACCGCAGCGCAATTGTAAACCTTGTCCCCGCGTTTCAGCGGCGCGCCAATCACCAGCACGGGCGAAAGATCGCGCGAGGCCTCGATCACCTCGCCCATCGCCTCCTCCACCCGGACCAGCAAAGCCTGCTGCAGCAGCAGGTCGTCAATCGCATAGGACGACAAAGTCAGCTCTGGATAAACCACCAGATCGACATTTTGCGCATGCGCCTTCTTCGCCTCGGCGATCACGCCAGCGGTGTTGTAAGCCACATCGGCAGGGCGCGAGCACGGCGTGCATGTCGCCACGCGCACAAATCCGTGGCTGTGCATGTCGTAAAAAGAATGGCTGCTGGCTGTCACGTGGGCACGCTCCGAATTGGTGTCTGGCGGACCCTTTAGCGGTTTATCACCGCGCATCAAAGGGATGAGAGATGGTGCTGCAATCACCTGCGCAAAGTTTCGCTATTCTGGCTAGCAGCGAAAATGAACCCGCTGCCCCATCCGTCATGGTTGCACGCGGCGCAAACATGCCCCACTTCATGGCCCACGGGTCAGAACGACACCCCCCTCCCAGCTAAGGAGCACATAGAATGGCCGATCCCACTTACACCCCGCCAGAAGTCTGGACCAATGACACCGAAAACGGCGGACGTTTTGCCAGCATCAACCGCCCAACTGCGGGTGCGCGCGAGACCAAGGAATTGCCGCAAGGCGACAATCCGTTTCAGCTGTACTCGCTGGCGACGCCCAATGGGGTAAAGGCCACGATCATGCTGGAGGAGCTGCTGGAAGCAGGCCACACGGGCGCAGAATATGACGCCTACACCGTGAACATCGGCGAAGGCGCGCAATTCACCAGCGGCTTTGTGGAGATCAACCCGAATTCAAAAATTCCTGCCCTACTCGACAAGAGCGGCGACAAACCGTTCCGCGTGTTCGAATCGGCGGCCATTTTGGTGCACCTTGCAGAGAAATTCGGCGCGTTTCTGCCAACAGAACCGGCTGCGCGCGCAGAGGTGATGAGCTGGCTGTTCTGGCAGGTTGGTACCGGGCCGTTCATCGGCGGCGGCTTTGGCCATTTCTATGCCTATGCGCCGGAGAAATACGAATATCCGATCAATCGCTATGCAATGGAAACGAAGCGGATTTTCGATGTCGCAGACCAGCGCTTGGCCGAATCTCGCTTCCTTGGCGGCGCTGAATACACCATCGCAGATATGGCCAATTACCCGTGGCTTGCGCCTTTCGTCGAGGGCAAAATCTACAACGAAGCCAAGACCTTCCTGTCGATCGATGAGTACAAGAACGTCGCCCGCTGGGTGGAGGAAATCTCCGCTCGCCCGGCTGTGAAACGGGGCCGGATCGTCAACAAAGCCTGGGGCGAAGAAAATGAGCAGCTGCTAGAGCGTCACTCTGCGGCGGACTTTGAAGGCAAGGCAATCTGACCGGCTGAAGCGATAAAAGGGGCGCACAGGCAAAAATGTGCCTTGCGCCCCTTCACATATAAAATGGCGGCGCTATATAGCGCGCTCTGCTGGGGTGTGGCCAAGTGGTAAGGCACCGCTTTTTGGTAGCGGCATTCGTAGGTTCGATCCCTACCACCCCAGCCATTTTCCTTACCCAAATCGTTGAAATCGCGCACTTAATCGAACGCCGATAACGTGCACCGCAAACACGCGTCTTCGCCAAGTGCCTCAGCGCAGCTCCAATGGCTCCTGCGGATTGTTCGGCTCCAGGATCATCTCATTGGTCTGATTGTCGACGCGGTATGATGCGAGCCGCGACAGCAGGTTCATACCGATCACATTGGTGTTGCCCAGGCTAGGCGCGATCACGACATCAAGCCCGCGCGCAGCCACATTGCCAAAGCGCAGCTCGTCAATTGTGCCAAGAGACGCCTCCACCGGTCCGTTCGCTGTGCCGATGGTGACTGGCAGCCCACCCGTGCGCGGCTCTATGCCTGCCTGATCCGCCAAACCTTGCGATATCGCGGTCAGCGTCGCACCAGTATCGACCAGAAAATTGGCAGGCACCCCGTTGAGCTCCGCGCGCAGCCAGAAATGTCCATCTTGGCTGATCGGAATGCGGGTCTCGCCGCCCTCCACAACTTGCTGAGGCAGGCCAAGCTGCGGCACAGCCACTTCGATGCGCGGGTCAAAGCGCGACAGTTGAATGATGACGGTGCACAGAATGCCGACCAGCACCAAAGTGCTGCCCGCGCGCACAAATTTGCCGAACGCAACCTCGCGGCGGATCATCAGCGAGCCGAGCACTCCGGCCATCACCGCTGCCACCGCGAGCATCAACAATTCCGAGCGCGGAACGGCGGTGAACGCGCCAGCGATGTTGGAAAAGAGGTTGTCGAGGCTCATTGCCTCTAAACATAGGAACAATTGCCGTGCTTTTCCATGAACGAGCGCGCTCGCGCCGTGAGCAATTCTAGCCGAGCATTTTTGCGGCCAAAGCGCGGCCTGACAGAAACGCACCTTCAACGCGCGGACTGTGCAGATAATCCCCGGCAATGCCGATCCGTTTATCATCGTCATAACGCGCTGGTTCGCCCGCGACTGGCTCAGCCATCGCATAAAGCCAGCGGTGCGCGGTTAAGTGGATCGGCTTCGCGGGCGCTGCCCCGGTTTGCGCGAAGAAGTCGGCGAGCAAAATCTCGGCCACCTCCTCCTTAGGCAGGTCAAGCACTTCGCGGCTGCGCTCTGGGCTGGCGTGCAGCACCCAGCATTCGCCGCCGTTTCTTTCAGGCTTGGCCGAATTGCGCGCGGCCCAAGAGATCCCCGCTTCGGGATCGCGCAGGCAGTCCGCCTCAATGCCGAGCTTCTCGCCAAACGCCGCCATCACGGCCCAGCACGGCGCAGATTGCACCTGCGATGCGGCGGCGGCCAGTTCTGGCGCGACCTCGGCCAGCAAAACGCTCGCTTGCTCCGCCGGAACCGCGCACACAATCGCGTCTGCGGCAAAGCTCTTATCGGCTGTCTCCAGCTTCCAGCGGTCACCATCGCGGTGCAGGCGTTCGATCCGGGTGCCCCACTCAACGCCAAGCGCGCTGCCCATCGCGCGGATCGGACCATTCATGCCCGGTGTCCCAACAAAGGCATCGTCACCCGCCGCTGGCCAAGGCGCGACCACGCCCAATTCTTGCCACTCGCGCACAGCCTCTTTGAAAGCGGGATCGCGCGCGGTGAAGAACTGCGCCCCGTGATCAAAGCCGACCGTTTCGCCCGCAATCTCTGCGCGCCGAGCAGCCATGCGCCCACCGGGGCCGCGTCCCTTGTCAAAGATCACGACCTGCTTGCCCGCCGCCGCCAATTGCGCGGCGCAGCTGAGCCCGGCCATGCCAGCGCCGATGATTGCGACGGTTTCGATTGAATGTGCCATGGCGGGGTAACGCGCGGGCGCGCCTTTCGGTTTCGAAGGAATTGAGGGGCTTGTTAGAAAGCGCTTATGGCGCGGATTTTGGCGGCTTCGCCTCGGCCAGGATCAGCGAAAAACGCTCTTCGCTGTCAAGCCAGCGCTGCTGCGGGTCCCATCCACTCGCGAGCAGCAGCATGTTTGCCGTGCGGCGATTGAACTTATGGCTGTTTTCTGTGTGGATCGTCTCGCCGCGCGTCATCGCAAAATGCGTGCCTGAAACGGAAAAATCGAGATCGCTCTGCGCCACCAAATGCATTTCAATGCGCGCAAAGTCATCATTCCAACGCGCCTCATGCGCGAAGGCTTGCGTCGGAATATCGCTGCCGAGCTCGCGGTTGACCCTGCGCAGCAGATTGAGGTTGAAATCTGCCGTTACCCCGGCGGCATCGTCATAGGCATCGACCAGAACTGCGCGATCCTTGATCAGATCCATACCGATCAGCAGGCGGGCGCCCTCACCCAATGTCTCACGCATATTGCGCAGCAAATCGACCGCCGTGCGCGGCACCATATTGCCAATCGTCGAGCCGGGGAAAAAGCCGAGCTTCGGCAGGTCAGAAACCGCATCGGGCAATGCAACCTGCCGCATAAAATCAGCCTCTACCGGATGGACCGGCAGACCGGGAAATTTCGCCGCCAGATCCGCCGCCGCTGCGCGTAAAAAATCGCCCGAGATATCGAGCGGGACATAGGCGCTGGGTTCAATCGCAGAGAGCAGCAGGGGCGTTTTCACCGAGCTGCCAGAGCCGAACTCCACCACAGCGCGGCCCGGCCCGATCAGCTCAGCAAATTCTGCGCCTCGCTCTCGTAAAATCTCGGTCTCGGCGCGGGTCGGATAATATTCCGGGATCTGCGTGATGTCTTCGAACAATTGCGATCCGGCATCGTCATACAGCCAGCGCGCAGAAATCGCCTTTTGCGGCTGCGACAGCCCGGCCAGAACATCGCTGCGAAACGCGGTATCCACTCCATCATCATCGCGGTTCACGAGCGCAATGCCTTCTTGAGAACTCATCAATTATCCTTGGCCTTAAAGGTCTTTGGCAAGGCGCAGACCGGTGAATTGCCAGCGCTGATGCGGGTAGAAGAAATTGCGATAGGACGCGCGCGAATGCCCGCGCACGGTGGCGCAGCTGGCGCCCTTCAGAACGAACTGACCGCTCATAAATTTGCCATTGTATTCGCCCACCGCGCCGCCTGCGGGCGCAAAGCGGGGGTAAGGCAGATAGGCCGAGCGTGTGAATTGCCAGCAATCGCCGAACAAAGCCTCCCCGCCATGCTGAGCCGGGGCATGGGCGCCGTCCAATTGGTTGCCGGACGAGGCATCGTGAGCAGGCGCGCTGCCCTCCCCATCCTGGCCGCGCGCAATCGCTTCCCATTCAAACTCGGTCGGCAGGCGCATTCTCGCCCAGCTGGCAAAGGCATCCGCCTCAAAATAAGAGATATGGGTGACCGGCGCATCGGGATCGCGCATTTGCCAGCCTTGATGGGTGAAATGCTCGCCCGCGCCGCCGCGCTCGCGCCAATAGAGGGGAGAGGTGATGCCGTTTTCCCGCGCCCAGGCCCAGCCGTCTGAGAGCCATAAAGACGCGGTGGTGTAGCCGCCATCGGCGATAAATTCGTCCCATTGCCGGTTCGTCACCAGTCGGCGTGACATGGCAAACGGCTCCAGCAGGACGCGGTGGCGCGGCCCCTCATTGTCGAACGCAAACTCGGCGCTCTCATTATGGTCATGCCCGATCAGAGCAATGCCACCGGGATGCTCATTCCAACCCGCATCGGCCACGCCGCCTGCACCGCCCGCCGACATCGCTGCCTCTGGCGACCCGTCCCACATCGCGGGGCCGAGCGGGTTTTGGAACAGCGCGTGTTTGATATCGGTCAGCAGCAATTCGATGTGCTGCTGCTCATGCGCGATGCCCAAAGCGATCAGATCAGCGCGCGCTGGGTCACCGATCAGCGGCTCCATCGCGCGATCAACAGCTCTGCGCCAATCGCGAATTTCATCCAGCGCCGGGCGCGATAAAGCGCCGCGGGAAAAGCGCGCAATCCGCTCCCCTTCCGCCTCGTAGTACGAGTTGAACAGGAACGGCCAGTCTTCGTTATAGAGCGTGTAACCCGGCGCATAATCGCGCAGCAGGAAGGTCTCCCAAAACCAATTGGTGTGCGCCAAATGCCATTTCGCTGGCGAGGCGTCTTCCATGGATTGCACCGTGGCGTCGGCGTCCGACAAACGCTCGGTCAAAGCCTCCATCAGCGCCCGGGTCGAGCAATATTGCTCAGCCAAATCCGGGCGAGGCTCCGCCTTGCGCACTGGGTGTTCCGGCGATGTCAGCGGCACGCGCGCCTCCCAATTTGCGAGCGTTTCCAATCGCTCAGCAATGGCGCAATGCCCGAAACTTGTGAAAATTGAAAGGCGCAGCCCGCAACAATAGGTTGCAAACTTGCCGGGCTGAGTTGCTTAGGCCGCCATCCGAACGCGGTTACGCCCCGCGCCTTTCGCATCATACAAAGCCGTATCAGCGCGGGCGAACAATTTGAGCGGCGCGTCGCCTGCTACAAGGCTGGTGAAGCCAACACTTATGGTCACCGGAGGCTTGTCCTCGATGGCGGTGCCCATGGAAATCGCCAGCCGCAATCGCTCTGAAATGATGCGAGTATAGGAATTGTCAGCGCCGGGCACGATCCAGACGAATTCCTCGCCGCCAACCCGGCCAACGACATCGCCTTCGCGCGCTTGCTCCATGGCGATCTTGGCTACCTCTTGCAGCACGCGGTCACCATGCGGATGGCCATAGGTGTCGTTCACCGATTTAAAGTGATCAATATCAAACAGGATCAGAGAGAGCGGCTCGCCATTCTTTTGGGATTGCACCACTTGTTGATCGAGCACCGCCATCACCCGGCGGCGATTGGCGAGCCCGGTCAGCGGATCGGTTTCGGCTAGCTTGCGGGCAACACTCGCCTCTTGCAGCGCCGAGACGCGGGAGCGCTCCAGCTTGCGTTCGCGCTGAACCTGGTCGGTCACATCGCGCACCACGGCAACAACGCGCGCGACCTCGCCAGAGCCATTGTGCAGATTGCACGCCTGAACCGAGATTGAGCGCGGCATGCCGTCATAGCCATGAATGTCATAATGCAGTTCGTACGGCCCAACTTCCTTGGACCGCGCAGTGACTTGGCCGACCAAGTCGATATCATTGGCAAACAGGACGGTTTCTGCGTCGCCATCGATGAACTCTTCATCCTTCGCCATGCCAAACAGCGTGCGCATGCCATCGGACCATTGCTGCGCGCCGTTTGCGGGGTCGTATTGCCAGATGCCAAGGTCAGCGATGTTTTCCGCCATGCGCACCGTGCGGAGCAGCTCACTCATGCGTTCGCCGCGTTCGCGAGCGATGCGCGCGGCAAAGCGGCTCTCGCGGCGTGCATTCACCGTGGCGACGACGAACACCATCGCCACGACACCCAACAGGATGCAGGCGGCAAACAGCGCGCTGTTCCCTGCTTCCCCGGTCAACATACCGGCCCCGTGATGTGCCCTCGATCCATAATCGCCAGGCGTTAGCGGGAAAGCGTCAACCGCTTGGCCGGGGCCGTATGCGGGTTTTCACCTAATGCATGGAGGCGCGCGTTTTACGGCGCAGCAAGCATAATGCTCGCCGCCGCAGCGAAATCAGTCAGTTCGGCTTAGGGTGTCGCGCGATTACGCCGCGTTGGCCTGACGTCCGACAACTTCTTGATTAAGCATCTCAGCGAGTAAAAACGCCAGCTCAAGCGACTGCTCTGCATTGAGGCGCGGATCGCAATGCGTGTGATAACGATCGCCCAGGCGCTCATCAGTGATCGCCACCGCGCCGCCGACGCATTCGGTCACGTCCTGGCCGGTCATCTCAATATGGATGCCGCCCGGATGCGTGCCCTCTGCGCGGTGCACATCAAAGAAGCCCTTCACCTCGGTCAGGATACGGTCGAATGGCCGCGTCTTAAACCCGGTCTCAGACTTCACGACATTGCCGTGCATCGGATCACAGCTCCACACCACCGGATGGCCCTCGCGCTCAACCGCACGGACCAGCTTAGGCAGGCCTTCGGTGACTTTGTCGTGGCCAAAGCGAGAGATCAGCGTGATCCGGCCCGCTTCGCGCGATGGGTTCAGGATATCGAGCAATTCGATCAGAGCATCCGGCTCAAGGCTCGGCCCGCATTTCATGCCCAGCGGATTGCCGATGCCGCGCGCAAATTCGATATGCGCGCTGCCCGGGAAGCGGGTGCGATCGCCAATCCACAGCATGTGTGCGCTGGTCGCAAACCATTGACCAGTCAGCGAATCCTGCCGCGTGAGCGCTTGCTCATACGGCAGCAGCAGGCCTTCGTGGCTAGTGTAAAAACTGGTGCCCTGGAGTTGCGGCACTGTTGCAGGATCAACGCCGCAAGCCTCCATAAAATCGAGCGACTCGCCGATGCGGTCCGCCATTTGTGCGAACTTAGTGGTCCACGGCGTGCGGCCCATAAAGTCGAGCGTCCATTGGTGAACCTGACGCAGGTTTGCATAGCCGCCACCCGCAAAGGCGCGCAGCAGATTAAGTGTCGCCGCAGCTTGAGAATAGGCGCGCACCATCCGGCCAGGATCATTGCGGCGCTGGACCGGATCAAATTCGATCCCATTGATGTTGTCGCCGAAATAGCTCGGCAAGGTCACATCGCCGACCGTCTCTGTGTCGGAAGAACGCGGCTTGGCAAACTGGCCCGCCATCCGGCCGACCTTGATTACCGGATGCTTGCTGGCGAAGGTCAGCACTACCGCCATTTGCAGCAGCGCGCGGAAGGTATCGCGAATGTTGTTCGGGTGGAATTCAGCAAAGCTCTCAGCGCAATCGCCGCCTTGCAGCAGAAACGCCTTGCCATTGGCAACGTCCGCCAAATCGGATTTCAGCGCGCGCGCTTCCCCGGCAAAGACCAGCGGCGGATAGGCCGCCAATGTCGCCTCTGCCTCAGCCAATTCGGACAGGTCCTCATACTTCGGCAAATGCTTTGCTTCGTGGGACTTCCAGCTTTCAGGGGACCAATTGTTTGACACGTCGAATTCTTCTTCCAAAATTGTAGCGAGAGGCATGGCGGTACTGCCGAATGCCCTCGCCTGTAGGGAGCGCCGTTATCGCCCCTAGGTTACATGTGTAAAGCCGCAATAGCCCCAGCGACAACATTATTTCGCGTCGCTGTGATCGCTTCAACCGATTGGTGGACACCTCAAAGCGGTCAAAAACCGCCTGAAAAGCGCCCGGCCTACCGCTATCGCCCAATCACCTCTGGGCGGGGCGCAGGCGCGGCGGCGGCCGCCGGAGCGCCCTCACCCGCTGGCACTGGCAATGCCTCGGCCAGTTCGGTGCCCTCAGGAATAACCGCCAATCGCCATCCAGGCTGACGCCCGAAATACCGCCCTGCGAGCACTTGCATCACCTGCGGCGTGGTCTGCGAATAATCGTTGAGCAGGCTTGGCAGCAAAGCAATCCGGCGGCGATCCGTGGTCGCGCCTTCCAGCTGATACAGCCAGAAGGTGTTGCCAGTGGACGCACGGCTGAACAATTGCCGCAGCGGTTCGGTCACCCGATCGAGCTCTTCCGTGGTCGGCGGCGTGTTGACCAGATCGCGCGCGATCTTATCCGCCTCGCTGAAGAACACTGGCACGTCTTGCGGCTGCAATTGAGCCAGCGCGGTGATCGTCCCGCCGCTTTCCAAATCGGTCGGCCAATTGGAGAGGATTTGCGGCGCATAGCTTGCGCCAGCACGCTCCCGCATCGCCTCGAGCAGGCGGTTGTTGAAGACTTGGATCAGGATTTCGAGCTGACGGGATTCGCGCAGTCTTTGGACGCCCGCACCGCTCGGCCAAGCGATCACAGCGGCGGCCTGGTTCTTGTCACCGCGGTGATTGAGAACCGTCGTCTCTCCAGCGCCAGCCGGGAATTCCGGCACGCGCGCAGCCACATCTGCAGGCACCGGATCGCGCGCATCCAGCGCGCCAAAGGTGTTGCGCAGGGCCTCCACCGTGGCATCGCGGTCAAACTCGCCGAACACCAGAACCTCAACCGGCCCTTGCGACAACAGCGGCTCCCACACTTCGCGGAAACCTTCTGGCGTCAAATCAGCCAGAGCATCGGGATCAGGCGTGGCAAAACGCGGATCGCGATTGGTCAGCAAGTACTCAAGATCGCGGTTGATCACGCCATTGGGACTGGTGGCAAAGGCATTATACGCCAGTTGAGCCGCAGCGCGGGCGCGGATGACCGGGTCTTTGTCCCAACGCGGCATGCCCAGCTTCGCAGCGAACAGATACAGCTGATCGGCCACATCAGCAGAGCGCGTACGCGCGGTGAAGGTGAAAACAGCATCGTCGATCTGAAACTCAAAGCCGAGCTTGCGCCCTGTCGCTAGACGGTCGAGCTCTTCCTGGCCCAATTCGCCTAGGCCCGAGCCGACCAATGCGGTCGTGCCCAAAGCGGCATAGGGCGCGGTTTGATCATCAAATGCGCGGTAGCCAGCGCCAAAGCGGACCTTGACGACGACGCGTCCTGGCTCTGCATTGTTGGACCACAGCAGCGCGCGAACGCCATTGTCAAAATCGACCTGTTCAATGTCGAGCAGGCCAATCGGAGCGCGCGAGGCAATCGTGCCCGGCTCACCCACGGCAGGCAGCTCGTCAAACGACACAGTGCTGGCGGCGAGGCGCGAGCTGCCATCGCTGGTCGCCGCGCGTTCCAGCGCGACGCGAACTGCGCTCTCATCGGCTTCACCAGCCGACGGCGTCACATAGATGCCGCGCACAACATCGCCTTGGAACAGCTTGCGCGTCGCGGCGAGCACTTCGTCAGGGGTGAAGCGCGGTTTCGTGCCGCGAAACACGTCCAGCACCACTTCAGGAGAAGCGGTGGTCTCGCGAATGTCGACCGCATTAATCAGCGTATCGGCCAGGTTCGACCCGGCGATGACTGTGCGCTGCTCCACCTGATTGGCAAAAGCGATGTCGAATTCGGCGACTTCGCGGTCGATCTCTTCCTGTGTCGGACCGCTTTCCAGCGCATCAGCAATCACGCCGCGCACATCGGTCATCGCTGCATCCCAATCTTCGGACAGCGGCGCGAAGGTCACAAAAGTCGCATCGGTTGAGCGCGAGACATCGTCCTGCTGAACCTGCGCATAAAGATAGCTGCCGCCAGAGCGCGCGCGCGATTCCAGACGGCGGTTGATGATCGCCTGCGAAACCGCATCAATCATCAGCCCTTCGTTGTAGACAATGGTGTCTTCCACCTGCCGCCAAGGGCGCATCACGGCATAGGTCAGGCTGCGCGGCAGGTCCGGCTCCACCATCACCCCGATCTCGCCAATCGGTCCGCTCTCGCTTTGCGTGTTCGCCGCATCAGCTGGCGGCACGGGATCGCCAAAATCTGGCGCAACACCAGCCTCGCCGGTCCCTTCCCAATCGGCAAACCATTGCTCAATCAGGCCCGCCAAAATCTCTGGCGGAGCATCACCGACCACAACAATCACTGTGTTTTCTGGGCGATACCAGCGGTCATAGAAGTCCTTCACCAGCGCGCCATTCGCGCCGCGCAGGGTTTCCTCAGTGCCGATCGGTGTGCGGGTGGCCAAACGCTGGCCTGCGAACAGCACTGACCGGGTGAACTCACCCACGCGCTCCGCTGCGCCGCCGCGCTCGCGCTTTTCCGCCAGCACAATCGGCAATTCCGCCGCGACATTCTCATCGCTCAGCACAGGCGATTTGATCATGCCGGAGAGCAGCTTGAAACTCTCCGCCAGTTTCCCGCGCGTCACGCCCGGCAAATCGAGCTTGTAAGCGGTGTGCGTCGGGCTGGTCTCCGCATTGGCATCACTGCCAAAGGTCGCGCCCAGTCGCTGCCACGTTTCAATCGCCTTCGCTTGGCCCAGATATTTGCTCTCACGGAACAGCAAGTGCTCCAGCAAGTGCGCATAGCCTTGCTCAGAATCGCGCTCGTGCAAGGAGCCTGCATCAATCCGAACCCGGATCGAAACCTGTCCCGGCGGCACGCCATTTTTGCGCACGGCATAGCGCAGGCCATTGTCCATCTTCCCAAATAGCCACTCGCGGTCGACCGGAATGTTGCTGTTTTCATAAAGCCACGGAACTTCGTCCGCGCCTTGCAGCTTTTTCGGCTGAGGAATGATCGGATCTGCGCTCGGCACGCTGATCGCCTCAGGCGGCGCTTCGTCAGAGCTGTTGGGCTCTATATTTTGCGCCGTCGCTGGGAATGTCAAAGCCGCCGAAGCAGCAAGCAGGAAAAGGGCCTTGGGCGCCCGAAAAATCGCGTTCATCGGCGGAATATAGGCAAGCATGGTGTGAAGGGATAGTGAATGCTGCACAATAAGACGCGATTGTGCGTCATTTTGCGCGGTTTTATTATCGGGTTTGAGCGCTGACACGTCTTGTGGCGGCTTCGCAGCGACCCTAAATACGTCAGCATGTTCATAGAAACCGAAACCACTCCGAACCCCGCCAGCCTCAAATTCCTGCCCGGCCGGACAGTGATGACCGCTGGCACGCGCGAATTTTCCAGCCCAGAGGCGGCAGAGGCCAGCCCGCTTGCCCAAGCGATCTTTGATACGGGCGAGACGATCAACGTGTTCTTCGGCAGCGATTTTGTGACTGTCACGGCGGCTCCCGGTGCGGATTGGGGATCGCTCAAATCGCAAGTGGTGGCCATTCTGCTCGATCACTTCGTGTCAGAGGCGCCGCTGTTCAACGCTGCAACGGCGGGCGACATCTCGGTTCCAGCGGACGCAGAGCATGTGGTCGAGGAATCGGAAGAAGACGCAGAGATCATCGCCGCGATCAACGAACTGCTCGAAACGCGCGTTCGCCCAGCGGTGGCAGGCGATGGCGGGGATATCGCCTATCGCGGATTTAGCGACGGGGTCGTCTATCTCACTTTGCAGGGGGCCTGCGCTGGCTGCCCGTCCAGCACCGCGACGCTGAAGCAGGGGATCGAAGGCCTGCTGAAACATTATGTGCCTGAAGTAACCGAAGTGCGCGCGGCCTAAGCCAATTCCATCTGCTCCCGACTGAAAGCCTCCAATGACCAAGCAATTTCACGGCACCGTGCTCAGCGATGACGCTCTCGACCAGCTGTTCGGCGAAGCTCGCAGCTATAATGACTGGCTGGACAAGCCGGTTAGCGACGCGCAGATCCATCAGATCCACGACTTGCTGAAAATGGCGCCAACCTCGGCCAATATGCAGCCCGCGCGCTTCATCTGGTGCACCTCGGACGATGCCAAATCGCGCCTTGCTAAGCATGCGATGGATGCGAACAAGCCTAAAATCACTAATGCCCCTGCCTGCGTCATCATTGGCTATGACATCGACTTTCACGAACATCTGCCAGAGCTATTCCCGCACACCGATGCGAAGAGCTGGTTCGACGGCGACGAGGCAGGACGGATCGACGGAGCACGGCGCAATTCCGCTCTGCAAGGCGCTTATCTAATGCTGGCCGCCCGCGCGATTGGGCTTGATTGCGGGCCGATGTCTGGCGTCGATCTTGATGGTGTGACGTCGGAGTTCTTCGCCGATAGTCCGCGCGTGAAAGCCGACTGGATTTGCTCGATCGGATATGGCGATCCGGAAAGCATCTTTGGCCGCTCCCCGCGCCCCGACTTTGGCAAGTTCAACACAATTATCTGACGCTCTCATTTGAGCCGCAATTTCTAAGACTTGCAGGCAGCGCAGCTCTAGGGCATCGCGCAATCCCATGCGCACTTTAGCCATAGAAACGGCGAGCGAAGCCTGCTCAATTGCCCTGTTCGACGGGACGAAACTGGTCGCGCATGAGCATGCTGTGCTGGGGCGCGGACATGCCGAACGGTTGATCCCGATGATTGCTGAACTGCCCGGAAATGGCCGCGCGGCGCGTATTCTCGTCTCGCTTGGCCCGGGCAGCTTTACCGGCGTGCGCATCGGCATTGCCGCCGCCCGCGCGCTCGGCTTTGCTTGGGGCGCCGAAGTGCTTGGCTATCCCACCATGGCGCTGGTCGCAGTGCGCGCATGGCAACCAACTCCGCGCGGCGTAACCGTGTGCATGAATGGCGGACACGGCGAGTGGTTCGTGCAAAACTTTGCAGAAGGCGGCGGCTGCGATGAGGTTCGCTCCCTCGCCCCAGATGCAGCAAAGCTTGCCTGTGAACATGACACGATTGTCGGCAACCGCGCCGAGGAACTCGCAGCGATGTTTTCTGGCCCCAGGCGCGCGCTCGATTTGTTGCCCGATGCCAGCAAGGTGAACTTGCTGCACGAAACGAAGCTGACCACAGACCTCTCACCAATCTATGGCCGCGCGCCCGATGCCAAGCCGCAAGCAATAAGGGCCCCGCAATGACAGCGCCCGCCTGCGTCATCGATCACATCATGACCGTGATGGAGGCCGCGTTTGATCCAGCTTACGGCGAGGCATGGAATCGCCGCCAAATCACCGACGCACTAACTCTGTCTAACACGCATGCTTTGCTGGTGGATCAGAATGGGACGATATTGGACGAAGGCGGCAATACGGACGGCCAGCGCGCCTGCGGCTTTGTTCTGACCCGCGCGGCTCCCGGTGAAGAAGAGCTTCTATTGATCGCAGTTCACCCCGAAAATCGCGGCAGCGGCCTTGGCAAAATATTGATTGAGCAACTCTTCAAAGCGGCGCGAAACCGCGGTTCTGAGCGGATTTTTCTGGAGATGCGGCGCGGCAATCCGGCGGTGCACCTGTATGCCAAACTCGGCTTTACACCGATTGGTGAGCGCCCCAAATATTACCGTATGACAAACGGAGAACGGGTCGACGCAATTACTTTCGGCCGCGCAATCTAGTGCTGATTTGGAGGTTTCTCATCTTGATTTAATTGCGAACAATCTGTTCGGTTGGTTGCATTGTAACAGGAGCTGGTTCATGTCGAATTTATCGGAAAAATCCGAACAAAAAAGAGATGAGGAACTCTAATGGAAGACTTGCAAATCGAGATGAAGGAAACACTGATAACGCTGACCAGCGATATCGTGGCTGCGCATGTCAGCAATAATGACGTGTCAGTTGATGACGTGCCTTCGCTCATCACGAACGTATTTACGGCCCTTTCAGGCCTTGGCGAAGCAGATGCACCAGAAGAAGTGCGCCCTGATCCTGCGGTATCAATTCGCTCTTCAGTCAAGAAAGATCACATCGTTTGCCTCGATTGCGGCAAGAAGATGAAAATGCTGAAACGGCACCTTTCAACTGAACACGATATGTCACCTGATGAATATCGTGCGCGTTGGGAATTGCCGGGCGATTATCCGCTCGTGGCGCCTAACTATGCGGAAACACGCCGCGATCTGGCCAAGAAAATCGGGCTTGGCCGCAAGCCTGTAAAGGGCCGCGGTCGCCGTAAGAAGTAATGGAGCGAAGCGGGCCTGGGTTGGTCTTTCCTGCCCTGGCCCGCTTGGTTTCCAATTGGGGCGCTTTCAAAGGTTATGCCCGCCCTATTCCAGCCTGACTTGAGCAATCCGCCCGCCCCCTTTAAAGCGGGGCTGACCGCGCGCATATCCGATAGGAAACGGCGCAAATAGCGGCTAACACAGCAATAACAGCGGCGGCACAGCTGGCGGAGTAACAAGTGCAGCAAAAGATCGATCTTGAACAATTATGCGCAGAGAAGGGTTTGCGCATCACCGAACAGCGCCGCGTTATCGCGCGCGTCCTTTCGGAAAGCGATGATCACCCTGACGTAGAGCTGCTGCATCAACGCGCCTCTGCGATTGATCCAAAGATATCCATTGCCACCGTCTACCGCACGGTGAGACTGTTTGAAGAAGCCGGCATTCTCGACCGGCATGATTTCGGCGATGGCCGATCACGCTATGAACCTGTGCCAGAGGCGCATCACGATCACCTGATCGATGTTGAAACCGGCAAAGTGGTGGAGTTTGTCGATCCAGAAGTGGAATCGCTCCAACGCCAGATCGCTGAGCGTTTGGGCTACCGCTTGGTTGACCACCGGATGGAACTCTACGGGGTTCGCCTCTCTCGTGACGACTAGACGCGAAACGCTCGACCGGGAGCGGCGCCTAGCCGCGATGCGAGGCGAGACGACACCGCTCTCAGCAATGGGCTGGCTCCGGCTCACCTACCGCGCGATCCTGTTGGTGATTGGCCTGATTGTCTGTGTGCCGCTGCACTATATTTGGCGGGTATTCGCCTACGGCTCGCCGATCCCGATGTACTTCCTGCGCTATGCCGCCTGGGCATCAGGCGCACGGGTCGAAGTGGTCGGCACGCATTTGAAGCGCGATGTGTTTTACGTCGCAAATCACATGTCTTGGCTCGACATTCTGTCCATGGCTGGGGCCTGCGGGACGGCATTCGTCGCCAAAGCAGAACTGGCCGAGGTGCCTTTGGTTGGCTGGCTCGCATCGCTCAACCGCACCGTGTTTGTAAAACGCGAGCACCGCATGGGCGTGGCAGAGCAGATTAACGCGTTGAAAGAAGCGCTGTCGGACAATTGGGCAGTCACCGTGTTTCCCGAAGGCACGACCACCGATGGGCAATCACTGCTCCCTTTCAAGACGAGCATGCTCAGCGTGCTGGAGCCGCCGCCGCCCGGCGTCATGGTGCAGCCTGTGTTGCTCGACTACGGCGAAGTGGCCGAGGAAATTGGCTGGATCGGCAATGAAACGGGCCTCAACAATGCCAAACGCGTGCTGTCACGGCGCGGCACCTTTAAGCTGCGGCTGAACTTTCTGGAGCCCTTCAGCCCCGAGGATTACCGCGGACGCAAGAAGATCGGCGCAGAGGCGCGGCGCCGGATTGAGGAAGCTCTACTGGAGACTCTCGGCAAGCCGCTGCGCGATTTCCGCCACACCGTCGACCCGATCCGATACGAAGCGCCAGAAGAGGCGCAGCGTATCGCCGAGGCGCAGGGTGAAAAGCCGGTTGAGAAGGCCGAGTAAGCCGCCCTCGGTGGAAAATACGGCGCGAGATTAGAGCCCCGCGCGCACCAACCAATCGTGGAACAGGCGTACCGGGCGAAGCTCCAGCGCCGTTGGCTTGCATACAAACCAATAGCTGTAAGGGCTTTCGACCTCGAGGCCGTACAGATCAGTCAAGCGGCTGTCGGCCGCGCGGCGCAAGTGATCGTCATGCATGATCGCCACGCCTAGACCCTGAGCAGCGGCTTCCAGCATCAACTGTCCCGAATCGTAATGATCGATAGCGGAAGGATCCATGTCCTCCATACCCAGCGCCTTCTTCCACGCCTCAAAGCTCGCGGGCAGCTCATTGTGGATGAGGAAGGTCTGCTTCTCGAGCGCTTCCTGATCGACCTTTGTGCCAATCGCCGCAGCGAGTTCCTTGCTGCAAATCGCATGGACCAGATTGTGGTCGAGCCGCACCGCATGCAGGCCGGTGTCCGGACCGCGCGACAGGATAATCGCCGCGTCTAGAGTATCACCCACCCGGTCTTCCAAATGCGGGCCGGTATCAATGTCAATGTGCAGCAGAGGGTGCCGCTTGCGCAGTTCGCCGAGCCTCGGGAACAGGCGCTGACTGCCAAACAGGGGCAGCACGCCGAGCCTTAGGCGCAGCAGCGAGATATTGTCCGACTGGCTTTCTACCGCGCGCGCGAGCGATTCGAGATGCGGATTCACTGCCTCGTAAAACGCCTGCCCCTCATCGGTCAGCTGCATGGATTGCCGCGCGCGCGTGAAGAGCTTCTTACCGACGAATTCTTCCAAATTGCTGATCCGGCGCGACAAAGCAGACGGGCTAAGCCCGATCTCTTCAGCAGCAGCACGGGCAGAACCAAGGCGCACAGTTCGCATGAAGGCTTCGAGTGCGCGAAGTGGGGGTAGTCGGCGGGATGGCATGTCTAACTCCTTGTTATAAGGAGCTACGCATGACCAGCAGAAAAGATGCAAAAAATCGAACTAACTGCGAATAATTATTAGCTAGCTTGTTATTTCCTCACGTACCGGGGCGTGCAGACGCAGCCGTTTAACGTGTGTTTCATCCGCCGCTGTTACTTCAATCCGCCAGCCGCTGGGATGTTCCAACCGCGTGCCGACCGATGGCACTTGCTCTGCCAAGACGAAGGCGAGCCCGCCCAGGGTGTCGACCGATTCTTCAACCTCGGCGAGTTGCGGATCGACCAGCTCAGCCACATCGTCGAGCTCCGCGCGGGCATCGCAATCCCACATGCCCTCACCAATCGCGACGATCAGCGCCTCTGGTGTCTCATCGTGCTCATCTTCGATATCGCCGACGATTTCCTCGACCAAATCCTCAATCGTGATGAGGCCATCAGTCCCGGAAAACTCATCGAGCACAATCGCCAGGTGCACACGCCGCGCGCGCATATCGGCCAGCACGTCGAGCGCGCCGCGCACTTGCGGCACATAGATCGGTTGACGCATCAGGGTCGTCCAATCCTTTGGCGGTGGTTTGCCGTTGGCAAGGTATGGGAACACGTCTTTGATGTGCACCATACCGATCACTTCATCGAGCGTCTCGCGATAGACCGGCATGCGTGAGTGCCCGTTCTCGCTAAAGCTGGCGACCAATTCTTCCCAACTAATCGAGGCATCAACCGCTATGATCTCGCCGCGCGGAACGGCGACGTCATCGGCGTCATGCTCGCTGAAATGCAGCAAGTTGCGCAGCATTTGGCGCTCAACCGGCGAGAGATCGCCATTGCCATTGCCGCTATCCTCGCGGTCATCATCGTGGTTTTCGTCTTCGTGCTCGTCGATCGCGTCTTCAAGCTGCGCGCGCAAAGAGCGATCACCGTCGCTCGGCGCCGATGAGTTTTCGAAATGCGGTCCCCAGATTGCTGAGGACGCCGCTGCTACTGTCCGCGTCTCCGGCGGGGGATTGAGAATCGGGCATTGTCAGTTTTTGGGCCCTTCGCGGGAGTGCTCCTTAAGTGCTGGGCGTAGCATATGGGTCTGCGATACCCATTTTTGCAAGGATTGCAATTTCCAGAGCCTCCATTGCGTCGGCGTCCTCGTCAGATGTTTCGTGGTCATATCCGGCCAGATGCAGCAGGCCATGGGTAATCAGATGGGCAGTGTGATCCTCCACACTGATGCCTTTATCCTCCGCTTCGCGCGCGCAAGTCTCATGCGCCAGGGCAAGATCGCCGAGCATTTCTGGCGGGCCGTCTTCTGCGAGCACTAGCAGCTCTTCACGTGCCAGCATGGGAAAGCTCAGCACATTGGTCGGCTTGTCCCGGTCTCGCCATTCGCGGTTGAGCGAATGCACCTCTGCATCGTTGGTGAACAGCAGGCTGACGCTGAGGCGCGGATTGGCGAGCTCTTCGGTCACGCCCTGGACCGCTTCTGCGACACGTTCAGCCAGCGCCTCCCACTCGCTAGCGGGCCAATCTTCAATGTCGATGTCGAGTTGCATGGCGCTCAGAACTTACGCGCCCGGGCCTTCATAGGCCTCAACGATGCGGCCCACGATTGGGTGCCGCACCACGTCCGCTGCGGTAAAGCGCGTAACAGCGATGCCGTCCACGCCCTCCAACCGGTCGACCGCATCGGCCAGGCCGGACATGCGGTCGCCGCCGGGAATATCGACTTGGCGCGGGTCGCCGCAGATCACCATCCGGCTGTTTTGGCCAAACCGAGTGAGGAACATCTTCATCTGCTCACGCGTCGTGTTTTGCGCCTCGTCTAGGATCACAAAGGCATCGGCCAAAGTCCGTCCACGCATGAACGCAATCGGCGCGATCTCAATCTCACCGCTGGCGATCCGGCGCTCCACCTGTTCGGGCGGCATACAATCATACAGCGCGTCGTAAATCGGACGCAGATAAGGATCGACCTTTTCCTTCATATCACCGGGCAGAAAGCCCAGTTTTTCGCCCGCCTCCACCGCTGGGCGCGACAGGATCAGTCGCTGGACGCTGCCGGAAATCAGCTGGCTGACCGCCTGTGCCACCGCGAGATAGGTCTTGCCCGTGCCCGCCGGGCCAAGCGCAAAGATCAGCTCATCTCGCGAGAGCTGTTTCATGTAGGGAATCTGATTGGCAGAGCGCGGCACAATCGTCTTGCGCCGAGTGCGGATCATGATCGGCGGGTTCTTCTCTTCGCCTGAGATAATCCCCTCCAGCGTGGGTTCATGCGACATGGCAATCAGCGATTCAATCGCTCCAGCATCCAGCTCCTGCCCCTGAGCCAGCCGGTCATACATCGTGGTCAGCGTTTCCCTTGCCCGCGCCACATTATCGGCTGGCCCTTCGATCAGGACCTTATCGCCGCGCGCATGGATCATCACGCTCAGCCGGTTTTCGACCTGCACCAGATTGGCGTCAAACTGTCCAAACAAGGGGCCAAGCAGCGACTGGTTTTCAAAGCTCAGCTCTGCCTTCGCGCCTTGGGCGTCAGCCGCCGATGCATCATCAGCATTGATGGAACCGGGCAATGCCGCCGGATCGATTGTATCAGAAGGTCTGCGGCCCATAGGATCCTTTGTCTGTGCCAATTGCCTGAGTCGTAAAGGTAAGCCAGATGTGCGCGATGGCAAGCATCCCTCGCCGCACGAACGGTGGAAAGTCTCAATTCACAGATACTGGCTGCTTATGACGCCAAACGTCTCAAATCATGAGTAATCATGCGTTTCATTGGTCGTCAATTGCTCTTGGTCGATTGATATTGGCGGCCACGAGCATATTTATCTTAAGCAAATGATTCATCAGCGAACACACAATTGGAGCAGGTTTTATGCGCACTTTGGCCAAAGCTATTATCGGGGCAACGCTGCCAGCCTTATGTGCCGCACCTGCTACAGCGCAATCAAACGAGACGCCCGCTGAAGGAAACTCAATCGTCGTGATTGGCGAGGCTTGGGAGAAAGAACAGGAAAAGATCGAAGACCAGAGCAAAGCTCTGATCCGCCCGACACGCACAAGTGCACCGGTCGCACGGTATTTCGACTCCCTATGTTTGACGACTTGGAACATTTCCGAACGATTTGCGAAAGTCATCCAGCAACGCATTGAAGCGAATGCTGAAGAGGCTGGTGTCAAACTGGCTGAAGAAGGCTGCGCACCAAACGCTCTTGTAGCAATCGTCAAGGATGTTGAAACGGATTTTGAACGCTTGAAAGACGAGCACAGCTATGTCTTTGGCGATCTGAAAAAGTACCAGCTCGCCCGTGCAGAAAGAGGCGCGAGCGCAGTTCGTTCATGGAATGTGGTGCAAAGCCGCGGCCGAGATGGCCAGCCCTTCCAATCGATTGAAATTGGCATTGATGGCGGAACGGGTGGCGGACAAAGCGCCGGACGAGACGTGGCTCTCAATCAGCAAACCTCTGGCGGCCGCCTCAATGATACGGTTCGGCGCGACATGATCATGTCGGTTGTTCTGTTCGACATAGATGCGTTGAACGGCGCTTCTTTAACGCAGCTTTCTGACTTTGCGACCATGCGTTTGCTCGCTCAAACATACGAGGCGGAGGAAGATTCGCCGCCGCAATTCTCGACGATCCTATCGCTCTTCACCGATCCAATTGGAACGCCACCTGAGCTGTCCCGGTTTGATAAGGCGATGCTCCAAGGGCTTTACAGCCTTCCCGCATCCGCGCGTTACACAGCAATGTATGAAGCCACATCAAGCTCCTATCGCAAGTTACTTGCGGATGAGCTTGGTGTTGACCTTGAGAGCGCGGAGTAGCTGACGCGCTTATCGCTTGCAGTCTTCTCTATTTGGTCAGCTTAGTAGGTGAGCCGGATACGCGGGATTGCGAGTGCTTGGCACATCACAGATAGTGAAAAACAGAGAGAGTTTCATGCGCTGATCAAGTTGCCTGATGTGAGTACAAGGCAGCCACTCAACCTGCGCCAGCGGAGCAGCAAGAACGAGCCGAGAATGGAATTGTGTCACTGCCCCGGTCGAACCGCGAGAGCGTCGCACTCAGCTTAGAAAAATGGCGCGGGCAATGCCGCCGAATCGATTGTATCAGAAGGTCTGCGGCCCATAGGATCCTTTGCACTTAGGCTTTTGCTCGAATCGAAAAGGGTAGCTGGTTCAGACACAAAGCAAGTATGCTGGTATCATTCCGCGGAAAAAGCCGGGCCTCGCCAAATGCCGCAGCGTCAGTTATGTTTTCGGAGAGCGTTTGGGATCTTTGGTGGAGTGAAAAAACGATGGTTATGCTGGATTTATTGATCAGCGCTGGGATCTTGATCGGAACGCCTGCGAGCTACCACGCGCAAGAAGCCGCCCAGCCCTCGACCGATCAATCGGAAACGAGCGCAGCAGAAGATCAGGTCACGATTGTGGTCGAGGCCCCGGCCACTAAGCTGGACCGGCAGCGCGAATTGAAGAAAATGATCACGGAGATTTTCCGCATGCCTCGGCGGGGCCGCACAGTCGGGACTTTTTTCGAGGCCATCTGTCCAAAAATCGTCGGCCTGCCCGATGATGCAGCCAAAGTCATAAAAGCGCGTATCGAGGAAAATGCCGCTCGACTAGGCGCAAACCGCCGCGATCCCTCGGCCCCTTGCATCCACAATGTGCTGGTGGAGTTCATTCCACCCGAAAAGGGCGAGCCGGTGGATTGGCTTACTTACGATTCCGACGAACTCAGTCATCTGCTCAGCTATCAGCGGATTTGGGTCCTTGAAGAAGAGGACCCTGTTCGCGCCTGGAACACCATACAAATACGAAGCGCAGACGGGATACCGATCCCTGAGAGGAGTTACAGCAGGTTCCAGCAAGCGCAAAACCGCCTGCGCTCTACCTCGCGGTTGCGCAACCCAACGACCACAGAGATTAGGTCAGCCGCCGTGCTGATCGAACTAGTCAGTGCCAATGGAAAAACGCTCCAGCAATTGGCCGATTACGCGACCATGCGCGCGCTTGCTTCGACTGGCGAGATCGACGCGGATAACATTCTCGCCGCGCAAACGATCCTCACGTTGTTTCAGGACGATGCCGCGCCAGAAGGGCTGACCGTCTTCGATGAGGCACTTATCTCTGGGCTTTACAGCAAGTCGCGCAATGCCCCGCCAAAAAGATATTACAGCAGCATCGCGGCAACCGCTGCCAATATGGAGTTGGCTCAAGCTCAGCCGTGAGCCGATGCTAGTCTTAGACCAGCTCGCCGCGCAGTGAGCTGGGGCGACCTTCGACGATATGCGTGCGGACCATGTCGCCGATTTGCACATCGCCTTCGAACCACACGCTTTGCAGCCACGGCGATTTGCCGAGCCATTGGCCGGGCAGCTTACCCTTACGCTCAACAAGAACGTCGCAGGTCTTGCCCGCGCTTGCGGCGTTGAAGGCCATTTGATCACGGCTGAGCGCGTTTTGTAGGCGGGCCAGCCGCTCTTCCATCACTTCTTTCGCGATCTGATTGTCCATCGTCGCGGCAGGCGTTCCGGGGCGCGGTGAGTATTTGAAGCTGTAAGCCTGAGCGTAGCGGACTTCGTCGACCAGCCTCAGCGTATCTTCAAACTCAGCATCGGTTTCGCCTGGGAAACCGACGATAAAATCGCCTGATAGAGCGATGTCGGGGCGCACTTTGCGGAACCGCTCCAGCAGTTTGAGATAGCTCTCAGCGGTGTGCGAGCGGTTCATCGCTTTTAGCACGCGGTCATTGCCCGATTGCACGGGCAGATGCAGGTACGGCATCAGCTTATCGACTTCGCCATGCGCCTCGATCAGCGCATCATCCATGTCGTTCGGGTGCGATGTGGTGTAGCGAATGCGCTCAAGCCCATCGATCCGCGCAATATCGTGGATCAGTCCGGCCAGACCAACCGCCCTGCCCGCATCATCCTCGCCGCTCCAAGCGTTCACATTCTGCCCCAGCAGCGTGATCTCACGCGCTCCGGCATCAACCAGCTTGCGCGCTTCCTCGGTGAGATCGCTGAACGGACGCGAAATCTCCGCGCCGCGCGTGTAGGGGACCACGCAATAGGTGCAGAACTTATCGCAGCCTTCCTGAACCGTCAGGAACGCATTGGGCGCGGTCCGCCGGCGCTTTGGCAAAGCGCCAAACTTCGCAATCGCGGGCATATCGGTGTCGGTCGCACGCTCGCCCTTAACGGCCTTGTCCAGCATGTCTGGCAGGCGGTGATAGGCCTGCGGGCCAACCACCATGGAGACCGCAGGCGCACGCGCCATGATCTCTTCGCCCTCTGCCTGAGCGACGCAGCCAGCGACCGCAATCATCGGCGCTTTTTTCTGCGTCTTTCCCTTGGTCAGGCGGCCAATGTCGGAATAGATTTTTTCCGCCGCCTTTTCACGAATGTGGCAGGTGTTGAGCACGACCAGATCAGCATCCTCGCCCTCTGGCGCGGGGGTGATGCCTTGCTCGCTCAGCAATTCGCCCATCCGATCGCCATCATAGACGTTCATCTGGCAGCCGAAGTTTTTGACGCGGTACGTTTTGGGAGGGTTAGTCGGTTTCATCGCAGCGCGCTTTAGTTGGCCAATCCGCTTGTGTCGAGCAACGAAGTACGGCCGAGACAAACGAATTCGCGTGGACGTCCGCATCTGGGCTGCGGCTTCTCGTCACTCTCGAGGGCAACGCTTAATCCGAGAAAGTAAGCAAGGGTTCAATGAATTAAGGCAAAAAACACTACCTCAACGACAGTCTTTTCACTATCCATTAAACCAGAATTGTTAGGACTAACTTCTGATTTTCGGAGTTATTAGATGAGTTTCACGGACTTTGATCCCTTGGATGAGATGATTTCAAAGGAGGTCCTACTTGCTTGGAGCCTGACGATCGTATTTTGGTTTTTGGTGTTTGTCACAAACGCCTCTTACGTTATCGGCGCGATCCTCATCCTGCCAGCCGTGGCGATACTGGAACCGTTTCTCCCACGTTCCATCAGTCTAGAAGCAGGTCTCGCAGCTTTCGCCACCATTCTAATTATTTGCATGATTGCTGTGATGATCTTCAGTCAAAAAACAAAAAACAGGGCGCTTTTCTGCCTTAGCGGAATGGCCGGTATAAGTGCGGTCGGGGTAATCCTGTCAATTTTGCAAGGAGGCAAGTTCTGGACAGAGTTTGCTTAACCTTGGCAACAGCGCCAGAAAGCAATTAGCGGTTAGCTCTTTTGCCGGAGGGTCAGAATAGTTGATGGCTTCAAGCCGCTTGGCCCCAAACGGCGCTTTGCGGGAATACGCGCCGCATTCAATCACTCGTCGGCATCATCCTCATCGCGGCGCGCGATATGCACGCATGGCTCGGTTTGCGCGGCGCCGGGGCCTGGGTGCTTTTTGCCGTCATCGCCGCATTCAACCGCCGGTTTACGCACGTCGTTCGCTTTGACGACGCTCAGGGCATCCTTGCTCTCATAAGCGGCGATCCACGTGATGCAGTCGGCCAGCGGGCGGATCTTATGCTTGGTGAAACGGCCCGCTTGCGGCGTACAATTGATTACGAATAGGTCGGACGCGGGGGCCGCGCGGAATTTTCGCAGGCTTCTGAGCGCCTCGCCGCGTTCATTGATCACCGTGCGATTGCCGTCATTGACCATGGATTTGCCGCGGTAAAATGGCGAGACGTTGAACATCCACGCCTTCACATCCGCGTGCCGGATCGAGATTTCCGCCGCCAATGCTCCGCCCAGCGAATGGCCCGTTGTGATCCACTTTGCGTCTTCGTCAAAACGCGCGCGCTCTAGGTCAAAATACTTGTGTGCCAGCTCCAGCTGATCATCGCGAACCGTGCCGTAAAAGATATCTGCCGGGCCATCGAAGTCGGTGCCGCGAAACGCCATGATATAGGCATCGGGTGTGCGCTCATCGGCATCGCGCGGGGCATCACCAGATATAGGCGTGAACTGCGCAAAAACCTGATAATCAAATCCGGTGTCTGCATCGTCTTCTTCGATCGGCAAACGCTCCAATCGAACCAGAGAGTTGCCGAGCTCAGCGTAGACGTCGCTGTCGCCAACATAGGCATTGGTCGCGGCCAGAGCGTAAGGGTAGCTGACCTCCGCCGCCTCACGCACAAAGTCGCACCACCCGCCCGGATCCATCCGGCACGGACTGCGCGATTGATTGATGTTAGGATAGGTGACGCAGCCGCTCAAAGTGAGCAGCAAGAATGCTAATGCTGCGCGGCGTAGCGTCACCTGATCTCCTGTCTCGTGCTAGCTTAAGCGACCGTCGCTTTGACGATCTTACCCGGGCTCGCAGGCGGCTCACCCTTTGGCAGTGCGTCGACAAAGTCCATGCCTTCGGTCACTTGGCCCCAGACGGTGTATTGCCCGTCGAGGAATTCGGTGTCGCCAAAGCAGATGAAGAACTGGCTGTTCGCGCTGTCTGGCATTTGCGAGCGCGCCATTGAGCAGGTGCCGCGAACGTGCGGTTCTGAATTAAACTCTGCCTTCAGGTCAGGCTTGTCGCTGCCGCCCATGCCGGTGCCGGTTGGGTCGCCGCCTTGCGCCATAAACCCGTCGATTACGCGGTGGAAAATGACGCCATCGTAAAAGCCTTCGGCCGCCAGTTCCGAAATGCGCTCAACGTGGCCAGGTGCCAGGTCCGCGCGCAGTTTGATGACGACATCGCCGGTTTTGCCATCGCCGCAGTCGAGGGTGAATGTGAGTGTTTCGGCCATGTAAAGTGTCTCCTGATGAATTTGGCCCTCGCTATACGCATATCTGAAACCGAGTCACCCCCCAGCATAGCGGTGGGCCAGCTGCCCCTACACGCTTGCTTTTGAAGCAGCGCAGCCTAGACCTTGCGCAAATGTCTGATGATGCACGCCTTGATGAAGACCTGTTGGTCGCTGAACTGCCGCAAGATGGCGGTGATGATGGCGCGCGCCCGGACGACCGGATCGATGATGAGCGGCACGATGAAGAAAACCGGCTGAAGCCGCGCTTTGTCCGCTCTGTGCGGCGCGCGTTTGAGAGCGGAGACAACACCGCTCTGCACGAGCTGGTCGAGCCGCTGCACCCGGCTGACGTTGCCGATTTGCTCGAACTGTTCGATTCTGACGAACGGCAGGGCCTAGCGGGCGCGATGAGCGATCTGATGTCGAGCGAGGTGGTGGCCGAGCTCAACGATCACGTCCGCGAAGACATGATGGAGGCGCTCGAACCGGAAGCGGTTGCGAGCATTGCCGAGCAGCTAGAGACCGATGATGCGGTTCAGCTGCTCGAAGATTTGGACGAGGACGACCAGCGCGCCATCATCGCCGAGCTGGAGCCGGAGACGCAGGCCGCCGTCACCAGCGCTCTGTCCTATCCAGAGGAGACCGCCGGGCGTCTGATGAACCGTCATTTCATGGCGGTGCCTGAGCATATGACGGTTGGCGACCTCATTGATTTTCTGCGTAAAACCGGCGATCTAGAGCATGATTTCTGGGAGGTGTTCGTTGTCGATCAGCGCCACCATCCGGTCGGCACCTGCGCGCTCAATTGGATCCTCACCACCCCGCGCAATATCAAGCTGACCGATCTGATGAAGCGCGACCAAACCTTGATCCCGGTGACAACGGATCAGGAAGAGGTCGCTCTGATGTTTCAGAAATACGCGCTGATTTCCGCCGCTGTTGTCGATGAAAGCGGGCGTTTGGTTGGGCAGGTGACGGTGGATGACATCGTCCACATTATCTCTGAAGAAGCGGGCGAGGACGCCCTGCTGCTCTCCGGCGCGGGCGATGGCGACATCAACGAACCGATCAGAGAGGCCTATTCCAGCCGGGTGCGCTGGCTGGTCGCGAACCTTGGCACAGCCGTGGTGGCGAGCGCGATCATCGCGTTCTTTGGAGCGGCGATCGAGAAACTCGTGGCCCTCGCTGTGCTGATGCCGATCGTTGCAAGCATTGGCGGCAATGCGGGCACGCAGACCATGGCCGTGGCCGTGCGTGCAATAGCGACCAATCAGCTGACCCGCGCCAACACTTGGCGCACGGTGTGGCGCGAGGTCCGCGTGGCGATCCTCAACGGCGCGACCATCGCTGTGCTTATCGGGATTGCCGCCGCCTTCCTGTTCAGCCCGATGATGGGCGCGGTGATCGCAGTAGCTATGATCATCAACATCGTGGTCGCGGGGCTGGCCGGTGTGCTGGTGCCGGTGATTTTCGAGCGCCTGCGCCAGGACCCGGCGGTTGCGAGCAGCGTCTTTGTAACGATGATCACCGACTCGATGGGCTTTTTAGCGTTCCTCGGCCTCGCAGTTGTGAGTGGATTGGTTCCGGCCGCTTGAGCAATTCGCTCAGCGCCCTATCTTAGCCCCCATGCCGCTCCACATGACCAAGATCGCGTTCGGCGCGAAAAGCTGGGATGACCTTGCCGGTTGGTATGAGAATAGCCCCAATCCCAAATTGCTGACCACAAAATATCGCCCGACCCGCCATGCGGAAATGGTGGGCGGATCGCTGTTCTGGATTTTGAACCATTCGCTGGTCGCGCGCTCGCCGATCATTTGCTTCTCTGAAACTGGCGATGGGCGCTGGCACATTGAGCTAGAGGCGAAGCTGATCCGCGTCCACCAACAGCGCAAACGCGCGCATCAAGGCTGGCGCTATCTCAAAGAAGAAAACGCACCCGCCGATCTGGCTGAGGGCGAAGATGCTGGCGATGTCTTGCCGGGCAAGCTCGCCGACAAGCTGGAACGGTTGGGCCTGATTTAGCGGGGTTAAACCCGGCGCATCACCCCTTCGGCGGGCTCGGGATCAGCGCGGGCGTGTTCTTGCGATATTCCTGATAAGCTGGATCATCGCCCCAACGCTCTTTGGCCTGTTTTTCCTGCAGGTTGATACCGCTCACCTTGGTGAGCAATAGCGTGACGAAAATCGGCGATATCACCACCAACCAAGACCAGCCGGACAGAACCGGCAGCGCCATGATCAAGATGCCGGTCCAAAGGGTAATCTCGCCGAAATAGTTCGGGTGGCGCGACCATTTCCATAGGCCAACATTGATAAATTTGCCCTTGTTCGCAGGGTCTTTCTTAAACGCGCTTTTCTGCGCATCGGCGACCGCTTCAAACGCAATGCCTAGCAGCCAAACCGCGGCGCCCAGCCAGAAGAACACACCGATTGGTGCGCGGTCCGTTGCGGTGATCGCCACCAGCGCCGCCGATGCCGTAAGCAGCACCCACAGGCCTTGCAATGTCCATGCGACCAGGAAGCGCGCAGGATTGACCTTGATCTTTTCAAACCGGCTGTCGGTCCCGCCCATGGCGTGAATGCGGATGTAGAGGAAGCTGCCCAGCCGGATGCACCAGATCGCGACCATTACGGCGATCACAATGCCGCGCCAATCAAGCGGCCATGCGGCCCAAGCGGCAAACGCTGTGACCGACAGGTAAGTGACCGCGCCGATGGTGTCGTAAAACTTGTCTGACTTCGCTGCGGCGGACGGGATAAAAACCAGCCAGTTCACCGCCATTGCAAGGACTGCGCACAGGAAAAAGGCGGAATATCCGAACGCCTCGACACTGCCCGTGCCCGCTAAGGCAGCGAAACCAAATGCGAAGATCGTGACGACGATGACAACTAGAATGCTTTTCATAAGGTTTCCGAACGGCTTAGGAAGAACTCGGTTCCCCGGCGGCTTCGCGCTCTTTCATCGCCACTCGGCGCAGCGCGTTGACGTAGACATCCGGGGCTTGCGCACCGGGGATCATGAACTTGCCATTCACGATCATCGCCGGGACGCCTGAAATGTTGAGATCCCACGCTTGGCGCTCCTCGGCCTCAACCGCCGCGATCAACGTCTCGTCGCTCAGGGCCGCCTTGGCAGCCTCGCGGTGCAGGCCGACGCTGGCGGCGATATCGAGCAGGACATCGCGGTCTGACAGATTGCGGCGGTGGTTGAAATGGGCGGCAAACAAAGCGAGCTTCAGTTCGGTTTGCACTTTGGGACCGGCCTGCTCCAATGCCCAGGTCAGCAGCACATGGCAGGCGCGCGTGTTCCACATCATGGCTGGCGGCGCATTGTCTGCGTCTTCGCCTTCATAGGCGAGTGAGACCCCTGCCCCTTCGGCAATCGCTCTCATCTGTCCGCGCATTTTCGCGCCCTCTTCGGCGGAGCGGCGATATTTGCGTTGGAGGTGCGTCTCTTGCTCTTCGCCCGTCTCAGGCATGTCAGGATTGAGCTCAAACGGGCGCCAGCGGACTTGCGCCTCGATCTCTCCGCCTAGCTCATCCAAGGCCTTGGTCAATTGGCCATAGCCAATCGCGCACCACGGACACATTACATCGGAATAGATGTCGATGGTCAGTTGATCAGCGGCGCTCATTGCGATTTCTCCAGCCACCATTTGAGCAGACTATGCGCAATCGCTGCCGGAGGCGGCGCGGAAAACGCGGTGTCCTCGCTGCCGGGATTGGCCAGTGCCTGCGCCACCTCGTCGCGGGTGAACCAGCGCGCTTCCTCCAGCTCTTCGACATCGAGCGTGATTTCGGTTTCATCGGTCTGCGAATAGCAACCGATCATCAGCTGGCTGGGAAATGGCCAAGGCTGGGTCGCGATATATTCGACATCACGCACGCGCAGGCCCGCCTCTTCATGCACTTCGCGCGCGACGGCCTCTTCTATGGTCTCACCAGGTTCGACAAAGCCAGCCAGCGCAGAGAAACTGCGCGGCGGGAAACGCGGCTGACGCCCAAGGAGCAGCCGCCCCTCGTTCTCCACCAGCATGATGGTGACCGGGTCGGTGTGCGGGAAATGCTGCGCGCCGCAGCCGCCCTCGTCTTTCGGTGCACAATTGCGCTGCCAGCCACCCTTCGCGGGGCTGGTTGGCTGTCCGCAATTAGCGCAGAAACGGTGGCGTGCATGCCAGTCGACCAAGCTGCGCGCGCCGCCGTAAATCGCCAGATCAGGCGGGGAAAGCTGCTGAATAGCCTGCCATGCGCGCGGCATGGCATAGGCCGGACCCGTCGCGCCTTGTTCTGGCACGGCGGCAAAGCAGGCCTTGTCATCCATCAGGCCCAGAAACACCAATTCCGCCTCTTGCGGAACATCGGCCAAAGTGCCCCAGACCAGGCCGCCCATCTCATCGATTTGCGGCAGCAAACCATCGAGCAGCAGAACCTTGGCGCGCCAATCCATCCGCGCGCCCAAGGCCTCTTTATTGACCCGAATGTGATCCGCGCGGTCTATCGGCGAACCTGCAAACGCAATCGGGCCAGTGGTGAGAACGCTCGGCGCGGTGACGGGTTTGTGCATCCGGTTTAGCCGCCTGTCCTGCTGCGCATATCGGTTTCGAGTGCGGTCAAGAATTCCTTGCGGATCGGGTACGCGGTGGTCGGCATATATTGCGTCCACAAGGCGACGCGCATTTGCGTGCCGAAATCGACACTGGCGAGCGTGCCAGCCGCCCCGCCCCAGCCAAACTGAGTGCCGACGCTGCGGCCGCCCGCACCGTGTCCTTCACCAGCGATCCACGAATCCGACGTGTCGACCGTATCGGGCAGCAAGTTGGAGGTGCCAATTCGCACCGCCTCTTCGCTCATCACCTTGGTGCCGTCGAGTGTCCCCATGCCCAGCAGCATACGCTGGAACCGGTCATAGTCCTTTGGCGAACTGATGAGGCCACCGCCTCCCGATGGGACGGTCGGCACATCGAGATAGATCGAATTGGCCCCCGGATCGATTGGGATTGGGAAGCCGCCCGCGATCCCGTAATTGTCGGTCATCCGTCCCGTTTCGCTCTTTGGCAGAGTGAAATAGGTGCTCGCCATGCCGCACGGATCAAAGATGCGCGTTTGCAGGAAGCTCTCAAAGCTTTGGCCAGAGGCGACTTCAATTACCCGGCCCAGCAGATCGATGCTGGCGGAGTAAATCCATTTTGTGCCGGGCTGCGCCATCAGCGGCAGCTCAGCCAAACGGTCCGCCCAAACCTCAAGGCTCGGCGCTGGTGTCACCTCGGGAAGACCCGGAATAGGGAAACGGCTAACCCGCCCGCCAACCAGACCTTGCTCGGCAAATGCCTCCAGCAGAGGGCCCTTGCTGGTGATCATATAGCCAATGCCAGCGGTGTGGGTCAGCAGATGGCGGATCGTGATCGGGCGCTCAGTTGGAACGGTGTCGTCAAGCGCGCCTTCGGGATTGTTCAGCACCCGCATTTCCGCAAAGGCGGGCAGGATTTCACCCAGTGGCTGGTCCAGACCCAGCTTGCCTTCATCGATCAGCATCATGGTCGCCATGCCGGTGATCGGCTTGGTCATGGAATAGATGCGATAGAGCGAATTTTCATCGACCTGCTTGTTGCTTTGCAAAGACAAAGTGCCGCCGCCGACCGTATGCGCGTGATCTTCCTGGGCATTGCCGAAAGTCACCATCATATTGGCAACCTTGCGGGTATCGACATAGTTCTTGATCATCGCCGACACATTCGGCCAGCTTTCGCTTACGTCATGGGCCAGCGCGATCCGGCCAAGTGGCAAAGTCGCCAGTGCGCTGCCAGCGGCCAGATAAGCGCCGCCGCGCAGCAAAGCCCGGCGCGAGGTCGGGCCAGAGTGAAATTCGCGAAATGCCATGAGGGGGTCTCTCCAAACTTTGATTGCGCGCTGTTTGCGCGAGATAGGGTAGGTGGTCAATTAAGACTTGATTTGGGCCTTGAAACTTTAAGGTGTCATAGTCATATAACACACATGCTGAATTTTGTTTCTATACTCATCGGCCTGCTCTCGCTGGTCATCGTCATTCCAGCCACAATCCCATTTCTGGGTTGGGCCAATTGGCTGGCATTGCCATTGATTGTGATCGGGATTGTTGTGGGCGCGCTTTCATCGAAGGACAGCGGCCGAAACTTCTGTCTGGTTGTGCTGCTGATTGCGGCAGTCCGGCTGACTTTGGGCGGCGGTATTATCTAATCCTTTCGGCGGCTTAGTCCTGTGCCAGCGCCAGCCGCGCGGCCTTGGCGAACAAGGTCGGCAGACCCGCGTCCTCTAGGCGGTCAAGCGGCCACCATTCGCCGGTGCCACTCGGGGCCTGTTCGCCCTCGTAACGTTCGAGCGTCAGGGTTAAGTGCGCATGCGTGAATGTATGCCGAACAGCGCCAAGGTCGCGCCATTTGCCGCTTAGCGGACGTGCGTCTTTACCGTCTTGGCGCGCACTCCAGCCATTGTCGGGAAGCGAGCGCATTCCCCCAAGCATCCCAGTGCCTTCACGTTTGACGAGCCAAACTTCGCGCGCGGCGCCCTCGCCCCGCTCAATCCAATAGGCTGTGCCGATGCGCTCTGGTTTGGCCTTCTTGGGGGGCTTTATTGGCAGACGCTCCGGCTCACCAGCCTTTCGCGCAGCACAATGATCGGCGAGCGGGCACAGCAGGCACTTGGGCGCTTTTGTCGTGCACAGGCTCGATCCCAAATCCATCATAGCCTGCGCAAAGTCGCCTGCCCGCGTATCCGGCGTGATCTGATCCGCGCACTCGCGAATGGCCTTGCGCGCTGCTGGCAGAGGCTCGGTGATATTGAACAGCCGAGCGGTCACGCGCTCCACATTGGCATCCACAACTACCGCCCGCTCGCCAAAGGCTATCGCGGCAATCGCCGCCGCTGTGTAAGCGCCCAGCCCCGGCAGTTTGAGCAATTCCGCCTCGGTGCTCGGAAAGCCGCCCCGCGCCGCAACCTCGCCCGCGCATTTCACCAGATTGCGAGCGCGCGAATAATAGCCAAGCCCCGCCCATGCCGCCATGACGTCATCTTCGCTGGCCGCCGCAAGCGCCTCAACATTCGGCCAAGTCTCCGTGAACTTCGCAAAATAGGGCTTCACCGCCGCAACGGTCGTCTGTTGCAGCATCACCTCAGATAGCCACACCCGATATGGCCAGGCGGGATCTTTGGGCCGCGCGACACCCGGCGGATTGCGCCACGGCAGCTTGCGCGCATGGGTGTCGTACCAATCCAGCAGATCGCCGGATATTTCGCCCACATTCGGGGAAGATTGATGCTTGTTGCTAGCGGTCACGCCACGGCTATGGCAAAGGCTGAGCCAGATCGGAATGGGCATTGAGCAAAGACGCATCATCAGGCGGTGAAAAGCCGGGGAAATATCCCTCCAAGACACCGCGCAAGACCGCGGGGCGCAAATACATGCGCAAACGCGGCATGGGCGCCAAGCCGATTGGCGAGCTGATGCCGGAAATTGGCCGCACGGCCTTTCGCCGCTTCGGCTTTGTGCAAAGCTCCGTCGTCACACGCTGGCCAGAGATTGTGGGTCCACACCACGCCAAAGTGTGCAGTCCAGAGGCCTTGCGCTTCCCGCCGGGCGAAAAAGCAGACGGCATCTTGCAATTGGTGGTTGTGCCCGCCCATGCCCCGCTGATCCAGCAAGTGATCCCGGAAATTATGGAGCGGGTGAACCGCTTTTTCGGATATCAGGCCGTCTCTCGCATTAAGTTGCGGCAAGGCGCGGTTAAGCCAACCCATGCCAAAGAACCTGCGAAAGCGCCGCCATCGCTGAAGCCGATCCCGATGGAATTGGGAGACAGCCTGCGCGATATTGGCGATCCTGAACTGCGCACAGTATTGGAATCGCTCGCCCGCACGCTCAGTGACGGCGAGAAAAGTGGGGAAGACGAGAAGTGAATTTGCTTAAGACAGCCAGCCTTAGTGCAGGCTTTGCAATGGCGTTGGTGGCGTCGAGCGCGCCAGCCGCTGCGCAAGAGTTGAATTCTGAGACGCAGACGCGCTCAGGACCATGGCACACCGCCGCTGAGCAAACCGAAGATGGGCACATCATCGGCAATCCTGAGGCTGAAACGCTGCTCAGCGAATTTGTTAGCTACACATGCGGGCACTGCGCGACCTTCACAAAGCAAGGCGACCCAGTGCTCGACATCGCCTTCATCTCGCCGGGCAAATTGCGCTTTGAAATCAGGCCCTACATCCGCAATGCGCTGGACCTGACGATTTCGATGTTGGCCGCCTGCGGGGCTCCTGAGAAGTTCAAGGGCAACCACACGATGTTTATGCGCTCGCAAGGGGATTGGCTGCCCCGTGCTGCGGGCGCGCCTCAGTCTCAGCAAGCGATCTGGGGCCGCGGTGATCGCGCCGCCCGCGCCAACATGTCGAGCGCGCTTGGCCTGACCGACAAGATGATCAAGCAGCGCGGCTATTCCGCGATTGAGGTCGACACGTGTCTGGCCGACGATGCGATGGCTCAGCAGCTAATGCAGAACACCGTCGACGATGCAGGAGAATTTGGCATCCAAGGCACCCCCAGCTTTGCAATCGACGGTGAATTGCAGGAGGATGTGCATGAATGGCGCTCGCTGGAGCCGATTTTGGTCGCGCATATCAAGTCCAAAACAGACGCTGATAAAGAGCCTCAGCTCGGCGAAAGCCATTTTGACTGATGAACTGTATGATTTCGGGACAATCTCGGCTCTACAATGCCTTCACTGACGGCAAACCCACACATTTGTGAACAAGCGGCCCTCAGGGGACTTTTCCGCCTGTTCCCCTTCGTATACGCTTCTCGACAAGACTTAAGGACGACGAACTCATGACCTTTTCCCGCCGCATTCTTGCCCTTGGCTGCGCCGCTCCATTGGCGCTGGCGCTTGCCGCCTGCAATGACACAGAAGCCAGCGACGACGTGCTGTCTGGCGAACCGATCGCCGCGATCCCTGCGCCAGAGGGCACATCATGGACCGACACTGTCGTCGTCACCGAAGAAGGCGGCTATCAAGTCGGCAATCCTGACGCACCGCTAAAGCTTATTGAATTCGCCTCGCACACCTGCGGTGCCTGCGCGAGTTTTGCTGCGACCGGCGTCGCTCCGCTCAAGGAAAAATACGTCACCAGCGGCGTGGTCAGCTTTGAACTGCGTAATTTGGTGCGCGATCCGGTTGATCTCACCATCGCCACTCTGGTGCGGTGCGGTCAGAAAGAAAACATGATGCCCCTGGCTGACCAGGCATGGGCTTCGCTGTCCGCGATTATGGGCAATGTCCAGGGCAATAACGCCGCCTATCAGGCCGCCGGTCAAATGCCGGTCGATCAACGCTTTATCGGCATCGCAGAGGCCGCTGGCCTGATCGACTTTTTCTCCGCACGCGGCCTCAGCGCGGATCAGGCTCGCACCTGCCTCGCTGATGGTGCCCGCATCCAAGCCATCGCCGACACATCCGCCGCGCAGTCGGAAGAATTGAACGTCAATGCGACGCCGACATTCTTCTTGAACGGCGCCCGGGTCGAAGCAATCGGCTGGGATCAACTTGAACCCGCGCTACAACGCGCCGGCGCTCGTTAAGCGAGCGGGATAGCCGGGGGCACGCCGCATATGCAGATCAGCAAGCTAAAGCTCAGTGGTTTTAAGAGCTTTGTTGAGCCTGCTGAATTGCGCGTCGAACCCGGCCTCACCGGCGTTGTCGGCCCCAATGGCTGCGGCAAATCCAACCTGCTGGAGGCAATTCGCTGGGTAATGGGCGAAAACTCGCCCAAGAGCATGCGCTCTGGCGGGATGGAAGATGTGATCTTCGCAGGCACGAGCTCGCGCCCGCCGCGTGATTTCGCTGAAGTTGTCCTTCATGCCTCGGACGATGACAATGAAGAGCTGATCGTCACCCGCCGGATAGAACGCGGTGCGGGCAGCGCCTACCGCGTCAATGGCCGCGACGTTCGCGCCAAGGACGTCTCGCTGACCTTCGCCGATGCCGCCACGGGTGCGCACTCCCCGGCTTTGGTGAGCCAGGGCAAGATCGCGCAAGTGATCGCGGCAAAACCGACCGAGCGCAGACAAATGCTCGAAGAGGCCGCCGGGATCGCTGGCCTGCACGTGCGGCGCAAGGATGCCGAGAGCAAGCTGCGCCAAACCGAGGCGAACCTCGCCCGGCTCGAAGACCTGATGGCGGGTCTCGACACGCAGATGGCCTCGCTGCGGCGGCAATCAAAACAGGCCGAACGCTATAAGAAACTGACCGATCAGATCCAGATCGCTGAGGCTCGACTGCTCTTTGCGCGCTGGCGCGATGCCGCCGACGCCGCGAAGGAAGCCCGCGCGGCAGCACAAGGCGCCGATGACAAGGTCGCAGCCGCCAAAGAGCAGGCCAATATCGCACAGAAAGCGCAGGCCGAAGCCGCAGCAAAGCTGACCGAGGCCCGCGATGAGCTGGCTGATCGCCGCGATGACAGCAGCGCGCACGGCCACCGCATGGCTGCGCTCGCTGAGAAACTAGAAGCGGCAGAGCAGCGGCTGGCTGACCTGGAGCGGCAGCGCGTCCGACTGGAAGAAGATCGCGGCGATGCTGACCGCATGACCAGCGATGCGGCAGAAGCTCTGGAGCGCCTGACCCGCGAAATGGCGGCGAGCGATGCAGCGCTGAAGCGGGACGAAGAATTGCGCCCGGCCATGGCCGCAAAATCGGAGGACACCGAGCGCGCCAGCCGGACGGCTGAACTCGCTCTGGCCAAAGCGACCGCCGACCATGCCGGGGTTGAAGCAGAATGGCGCGTCGCAGAAGCGGCGATTGAGCAGGCAGAGACGCGGCTTGCGCGGCTGCGGAGCGAGCACGAGCGGCTCGAACGGCAACAGGCTGAGCTAACCTCTGGCAATGACCCAGAGGCCGAAGTTGAGACAGCCAAGGCCGATGTCGCGGCAGCTGAAGCAGCGCTGGCGAAACTGCGCGAGACGCTGGAGGCTGACCAAGCTCGCAAATCCGATCTACAGATTGCGCGCGATGATGCAGCGGCGGCTTTTGCGGCAGCGAAAGCAGAATTGGCCGGGATCGAACGCGAATATTCCGCTCTAGCGCGCGACCGCGATGCAAGGGCCAAGCGCACCAAGGACAGCGCCGGCCTGCCTCAAGCGCTCGAAAAGGTCGCGGTGGAGCGTGGCTATGAGCGCGCCATGGCCGCCGTTCTGGGCCGCGATTCCAAGTCGCCGCTTGGCTCTCCTGAAGCAGGGAAAGACGGCCGGTTCTGGGCCGGTGGCACCGCGCCAAAGCCAGTCAAAGACAGCCTGATAGGCCACCTCACCCACTGCCCGGAAGAGCTGCGCGCGCGCCTCGCTCTCGTGCATGTTGCGGACGAAGACGATGGCCGAACGCTCAATCCCGGCGAATGGCTCGTCACAAAAGCAGGCCATTTGCGCCGCTGGGACGGGTTTGTTGCGCGCGGCGAAGGCGCAGCTGAGGCAGCCAAGCTGGAAGCCGCGAACCGCCTCGCTGAGCTTGAAGGAATTTTGCCCGGATTGCGGGATGCTGCAGAAACGGCAGAGGGCGAAGAGCGCAGCGCACGCGAGGAACTGACGGCGCTACAAACGAACCTCGTTGCCCAAGAACGCGAGATCGCCGGCGCGATCGAAGAAGAGCGCCATGCTCTGCGGCGTCTTGACCAAGCCGAGGCCGCCAAAGAACGGATTGCCGCGCGGCTCGAGGAGTTGGCGAGCTCACGCTCCGAACTTGGCGAGCAAACAAGCGCGGCCGAAAATGACCTAACGAGCGCCAAGGAAAAGCGCGACACCCTGCCCTCGCCCGACACTGGCCGAGCCGGTCTGGAGGCGGCTCAGGCCAAGCACGAGGCCGCGCGCTCTGCCGTACAAGCGGCGATGGCCGAGCTTGCCGCGCATGATCAGGGCCTGGCCGTGACGCGCGAACGCAATGCGGCCCAGCAGGCTGACCGCGCGAACTGGGAGGCACGCTCTGGTGAGGCCGCACGGCGCATGGCCGAGGCCGGACGGCGGCTGGAAGAGATTGAGCAAGAGCGCAAAGTCTTCGCAGACAAGCCCGCGTCACTGATCGAAGAAATTGAGCAAGGCGATGCGCTGCGCACCCGGCTGGGCGAGGAACTCTCAGTGGCCGAGGCAGCGCTGGCGGAATGTCAGGCGGCGATGTCCACTTGTGACAGTGCGCTGGCCGAAGCAGGCGAAGCGCTCACAGTGGCGCGCGAAGGCCGCGCCACTCTGGCAGCGCGCGCAGAAAGCCAAGAGGCGCGGCGCGGAGAAATGGCGAGGATCTCTGGCGAGCGGTTCCAATGCCCGCCTCCCATGCTGGCGGAACGCTTTGAATTTGATGTACAAACGGTACTCGACGCGACCGCTGAAGGCAATGAGATGGAGCGCCTCTCCGCCAGCCGCGAACGCATTGGCCCGGTGAACCTGGTGGCCGCGGAAGAATTGGAAAAGCTCGAGGCCGAGCATGGCAGCAGCGCCAGTGAACAGGCGGAACTGACCGAGGCGGTGAACCGTCTGCGCGGATCGATCGGCAATCTCAACCGCGAGGGCCGCGAACGCCTACGCGCCGCGTTTGAGGAGGTCGACGGGCATTTCCGCGAGCTCTTCACGCGCCTGTTTGAAGGCGGCCAAGCGCATTTGGCCCTGATCGATAGCGACGATCCGCTGGAGGCTGGCCTTGAGATTTACGCTCAGCCGCCAGGCAAGCGTTTGCAATCCTTGTCGCTGCTATCCGGCGGGGAGCAGGCACTGACCGCAACTGCGCTTATCTTCGCGCTGTTTCTGACCAATCCAGCGCCGATTTGCGTGCTCGACGAGGTCGATGCGCCGCTCGATGATGCCAATGTTGAGCGGTTCTGCGATCTGCTCGATTCGATGATCCAGAACACGCAAACGCGCTATCTGATCGTCACCCACAATGCCGTGACCATGAGCCGGATGCACCGTTTGTTCGGTGTGACCATGGCGGAAAAAGGCGTCTCGCGCCTCGTCAGCGTCGACCTAGGTGAAGCGGCCTTGATGGTCGCGGAGTAGCGGGATCAGATTTGCCAGCGCGGAGTAGCGCGGCAACACTTCAATCAAAAACTAAGCTTCAATGGCGGTCGCAAGGCGCACCCGGATCGACTTCAGCTTTGCAATGGCTTCACTGAAATCCTTCGCCGGAGCAGCGGCAACACTCCTGCTAACATCTTCCCCATCGGTGCGGCGATCGCCAACTCGGCGATCAAGACCGCGGCGATCTCCGCCAGCGCTGTTACTGGCTCGAAGGGCCGCTTGCGCGCCCTTCAGCGTATAGCCTTCTTCATTGACAAGTTGATTGATTTTCTCAACCAGTTCAACGTCTTCAGGCCGGTAATAGCGCTTAGCCACCGCTGCGTTTCAGGGGTTTGAGAGCCGTAAATTGCTGCTCCCAATAGCGCAGCACGTGCGGCTTAATACCCAATCCATCACTGACCTCGCCGATAGTCCGAAGCGCGCTTTCGTCCTTGCCATCGTCAAAGTCAGTCATTGATTAAGCGCCTTTCGCGATTTGCTCTTTCAGCAATTGGCTGGCGCGGAAGGTCATCACGCGGCGAGGCGTAATCGGCACTTCAACGCCGGTCTTAGGATTGCGGCCAATCCGCTCGCGCTTGTCGCGCAGAACGAAACTGCCGAAGCCAGAAATCTTCACATTCTCGCCATCCGCGAGAGCGCCGCACATCTTGTCGAGAATTGCCTCAACCATGTCGAGCGATTCAGAGCGGCTAAAGCCCATACGGCGGTTAATCGTTTCGGCCAGATCGGCGCGGGTAAGAGTGCCCACAGAACGCATCATGCAATTCCTCCTTGTAGGTGCGACCACAAAGCGTGGCCTAGTAGTAGAGTTATCACGCAATTTTCGCAACTTGCCGGTGAATATTGCTGCAAAATTGTGCACATTGCCTGAACGCCAGACGGCGAAAAGACTAAATCCGGATCAGGCTGGCGCCCCAAGTAAAGCCGCCGCCCATCGCCTCTAACATGACCAGATCGCCGTCCTTAATCCGGCCATCGCGGCGCGCGGTATCCAACGCGAGCGGGACCGAAGCGGCGGACGTATTCGCATGCTGATCGACCGTCACCACGATCTTTTCGGCTGGCAGACCAAGCTTGCGCGCGGTCGCATCAAGGATCCGGGCGTTGGCCTGATGCGGGACCACCCAATCGATATCATCGGTGGAAATACCAGTGTCTTCAATGACTTCATGCAGAACACTGGCGAGATTGACGACAGCATGGCGGAACACTTCGCGGCCCTTCATGCGCAAATGCCCGACCGTCTGTGTCGTTGACGGCCCGCCATCCACATACAGCAGATCGTGCTGCGCGCCGTCGGCATGCAAGCGCGTGGAAATAATGCCAGCCGCGTCAGCGCTGTCGCTGGAGCTGGCGTCATCGCGCTCGATCACGATTGCTCCCGCCCCGTCGCCAAATAGCACGCAGGTGGTGCGATCTTCCCAATCGAGAATACGGCTGAACGTTTCCGCTCCGATCACCAATGCGCGCTTTGCCATGCCCGATTGGAGCATCGAATCGGCAGTAGCGAGCGCATAGAGAAAGCCGGAGCAGACCGCGGCGACATCAAATGCGATGCAACCATTGCAGCCTAGCGCATGCTGAACCTTGGTCGCGGTTGCAGGAAATGTGTTGTCCGGTGTGGCGGTGGCCAGAACGATCAGATCGATCTCGCTTGCCTCCATGCCCGCGTCATCCAGCGCGGCCCGCGCCGCTGCGATTGCAAGGGTAGAGGTCGTCTCGCCGTCTTCAGCGATGTAGCGCTGACGAATACCGGTGCGCTCTACAATCCATTCGTCGCTGGTGTCGACACGCTCCGCAAGCTCTGCATTGGTGACCACGTTGGCCGGCAATGCCGACCCCGTACCTCGCAGGCGGGAGCGCGTCACGCAGGGGCCTCGCTATCGGGTTTTTCGACCTTTGCGGCGCCATTGCCATTTTCTTTGAGCGCATCCTCGCCGAGTTCAGCCAGCCCTTGCGAAATGCGCTGGGTGAGGTTGTTCTTCAGCAGGCTCGCAGTAACGGCAACAGCATTGGCCACGCCCGCGGCATTTGCGCTGCCATGGCTTTTCACAACCACGCCATTCAGGCCCAGGAACACCGCGCCATTGTGGTTGTTCGGGTCGAGATGATGCCGCAGCAGCTCCGTCGCGGGACGTGAGACCAGAAAACCAATCTTAGACCGCAGTGAGCTCGTGAAGGCGTTGCGCAGCAGATCGGTGACAAAGCGCGCGGAGCCCTCGATCGCCTTCAAAGCGATATTGCCAGAGAAGCCGTCAGTCACGACAACATGGGTTTCGCCGCGATTGATCTTGTCGGATTCGACGAAGCCATCGAACTGGAGCGCGAGCCCGCCATCACTGGCCTCGCTCGCTTCTTGCAAACGAGCGGCCGCGTCACGCAGAGCGTCTGTGCCTTTAATTTCTTCGGTGCCAATATTGAGCAGGCGGACCTTGGGCCGTTCAAAGCCGTTGACGATCCGCGAATAAGCCGCGCCCATCACCGCATATTGCACCAGATTGCGAGCATTCGCCTCGGTGTTTGCGCCGAGATCGAGCATCACAACATCGTGATCTTCAAGTGTTGGAAGCAAAGCCGCCAAGGCGGGCCGCCCAATGCCCGGCATCGTGCGCAGGGCAAGCTTGCTCATCGCCATCAAAGCGCCGGTATTGCCCGCGCTGACCGCGGCGCCAGCATCGCCGACTTTCACGGCATTTACGGCCAGTCCCATGCTAGTGGTCTTTGCCCGGCGGATGGCGCGGCTGGGCAATTCATCGCCGCCGATCACATCATCGCAGTGCAGAATTTCAGAGGCGCTGCGCAGCGCAGGATGCGCCTCAAGCGCGGCTTCAATCCGCGCTTGGTCGCCAACCAACAGAAATTGGAAATCTTCATGACGGCGGCGCGCCAGCGCAGCGCCTTCAACCATTACGCGCACGCCTTCATCGCCGCCCATCGCATCAATAGCGATACGCGGCAGGCTCATGGCTGGTTCTCCGTCAAAGTCACTGCCGCCTTAAACGACTGCGACAACCTCACGCCCGTTGTAGAACCCGCAATGCGGGCACAGATTGTGAGGGCGTTTCAGCTCGCCACAATTGTTGCATTCGTGATGCGCTTCTACTTTCAGCAGATCGTGTGCGCGGCGATTGCCGCGGCGATGTGGGGATACTTTTCTCTTAGGGACAGCCATTCCGGCACCTGTTTCTCAAATAAACTGTGTCTTTGCGCAGTGTTACGCATCAATATGATGATCCCTTAGGGTAAGCTATCGTGCCGCACAAGTTTTCCCTCGTACGAAAATCCAAGCCAATACCGCCGGGCAAGCCGCGCGCTATAGCGTAAAAATCGCACGTTGCAAGCCGCTCTTGACCCGCCTAGCACCCGAATAACACGTTTTGAGGGAACTATTTATGATTACGCTTCCGGTGACTTTGGCCGCCGCGGCTGCGGCTGCGATCTTGAACATTTGGCTGTCTATCCGGATTGGCGCAGTCCGCCGCGCGGCGAAAGTCTTCGTCGGCGATGGCGGCAATGAGAGCGTCGAGCGGCGCATGCGGGCGCAATTGAACTTTGTTGAGAACACGGCCTTCGTGCTGATCCTGATCGCAGCGATTGAGCTTTCAGGCAGAGGCGGAACGTGGCTCGCCTATGTCGCTGGCCTCTATATGCTTGGCCGCGTAGCGCATGGGTTTGGCATGGACGGGGGCAGCCTCAGCAAAGGCCGCTTTATCGGCACGATCATAACTATGCTCACACAGCTAGGTTTGGCGGTCGCCGCGACGCTTGTTGTGCTTCGAGTAATCTAACAGACAGGGCGCGCCGCCGCACCTAAGACAAGATGTAATCGCTCACAAACTGGTTCGTTTTGCGTTCCTGACCAAAGGTGCTGGTCGGGCCATGTCCGGGAATAAACATCACATCCTCGCCCAATGGCCACAGCCGCTGGGTGATCGCATTGATGAGGTCCTGATGATTGCCGCGCGGGAAATCGGTTCGCCCGATTGAGCCCTGAAACAGAACATCGCCGACCACTGCAAACCGGCTCGGCTCGTGGAAAAACACCACGTGCCCAGGGGTATGGCCGGGGCAATGGATCACATCCAATTTCAACTCGCCCACGGTGACGGTGTCGCCATGCTCCAGCCAGCGGGTCGGCTCAAAGCTCTTGGCCTCCATGCCATAGCGCGCGCCGTCATTGTCGAGCTGCTCAATCCAGAACAGATCATCCTTATGCGGCCCTTCGATCGGTAGGCCCAGTTCCTCCGCTAGCATGCCGGCCTGGCCGCAATGATCGAGATGGCCGTGAGTGATCAGGATTTTCTCCAGAGTCACACCGGCCTTCGCCACGCCATCTTTCAGCTTGTGCAGATCGCCGCCCGGATCAATCAAGGCCGCGCGCATCGTCGTCGTGCACCAGATCAGCGAGCAGTTCTGCTGCAGCGGCGTCACCGGAATAATCGCGGCCTTCATCGGGGGCGTTTTGGGTTGTTCAGTCATGGCTGAGGATGTGGCGGTGTGCGCTAAGGATTGCAAGCGGACACCGGCTTAGCGCGATTGGGTCTAGCCACCGCAGGCTCCGGTGCGCTTAGCCGATCCCTTCGTAATTCGCGCCATTCTCATTGATCACGGCCACAACGCGGTAGCGATCGCTAGTATAGGTCCCCTCGATGGTCCCGGTGATCGTCACGCCGCCGTCCTCTTCGTAAACACAGGTCATATCCGCACTCGCCCGGCCCTGAGCGATCACGACATTGCGCGTTGTGCATTGCCCAAAATTCAGATCGGCCAGAATTCTGTCGAAGGTGATCGTGTTATTCGCCTCGGTCAGGCAAAACTGCGATTGCTCGTTATGGACCATGCCCGCTTCGGGAGCTTTCAGCGTGTGATCGACAGTCCACTGCCCGGCGCTCAACTCAATCGAGCGCGAATCCGCGGCGCCCACGCACAACGTAGCAACGCATAAGAGCTGAGCCGCTCGATTGGCTCTTTGGGGTATTTTCGGCATGAGCGGGCTCCTTTTGAACGCAGGTCAGGCTACTCTCATGGGCGCGGACTGTGACGGCAGACGCCCGGGAATACAAGTGAGTGCCGCAGTTGAGCTTGCGACCCGAGCTAAGAGCCCTCATCGTGCGTTGCTGCGAAACTTGTGGGAGATGTTGCCAAGCCATGGACCTATCAACTTGCAAAGCCATAATTTTCGACAGTGACGGTGTGCTTGTCGATTCTGAAGTCATCCACATTGAGGTCGAGCGAGAAATGCTTGCTGAGCTTGGGTTGTCTTATGATCGCGAGGCATACCTCTCGCGCTTTGTCGGACTGTCTTATCCCGATTTCTACGCGCAGTTGGCGTCGGATTATCAGGCCCGCGTTGGCGGAACATTCCCGGCAGATTTTGGCGCGCGATTGCATGAACGCACAGAGCCTAGGATTGAGGCTGAGCTTCGGCCGCTTGGCGGAGTGGCGCAACTAGTCGAGGCGTTTTCCGGTAAAGTTGCCGTCGGATCCTCTGCTCCAACGGACAAGCTGGTCAAGAAGCTGGAGATCACGAAGCTCGCTGAACTCTTCGCGCCCCACATCTATTCGGTCGATGCCGTGAGCTCGGGGAAACCAGACCCGGACCTGTTTCTCCATGCCGCCAAGCAGCTTGAAGTCCCGCCAGAACGATGCGCTGTGATCGAAGACAGCATCAACGGTATTCGGGCAGCGCGCGCGGCAGGCATGTTGCCCATTGGATTTGTTGGAGGCAGCCACGCGGATCAGGGTCTCGCGGATCGACTGCTCGCGAATGGGGCGTCGCTAGTTGTCTCCAGCCATCACGAAATTGTCGGATTGCTATGAGTGCCCAGCTAGCGCCCGGAAAGACCCACCCTCAAATCCGCCCACCTTTCCAAACGACGCGGCCGATGATCTCACATTCCTCCGCGGCCACATCGATCGGCGGGTAGGCGAGGTTTTGCGAGATTAGCGCGAGCCGCCCTGGCCCTGCGCTGGCGACGCGCTTGACCATCAGATTGTCGCCGAGCCGCACGACATGCACGCCGTCCCTGAAAGGACGCTCAGCGCGGTCGACTAAGATTTCATCGCCATCATGAAGCAGCGGCTCCATCGAGATCGCCCGTCACCGTAATCGCGGATAGCTTGGCCCCTTCGAGCCCTTGCTCAGTCAGCCAGCGGCGTGAGAATTGGAACGCATCATAAGGCTCTTCTGAATCGGGCAAAGTACCCGGTCCGGCGGAGGCCCCAATATCAAGCCGCGGCACATCGACCCACGCTTTCGCACTCGTGCCCCTGCCCAATTGCCCCGCCGCAGACGTTGTGTAGGAATTTTCCTTCGAACCACCAGGCAAAGCACCTAGTTCCGTCTCAGCAATGCCAAAGAATTGCGCGAGGACGCGGCGGTCATTTTCCTCAAGCTTCCTAGGCGAGCCTTTCGTGATGAATTGTTGCAGATAACTCGCGTTACGCCCCAGCATTTTCGACAGATTCGCGAGGCTCGCGCCCCGCTCCTTTGACAAGTCCTGCAGGCGCTGACGCGGGTCGGATGGATTGTTTTTTTCTGAGTTCCTCATTTTTCCTTCCTACACGCAAGATTTTTCCTAGACAAGTAGGAAAATGAATGGAACATTTAAGGAACATTGAGCGATTCGAAGCAGGATGATTCGCTCTTTTGAAGTCAGATGAAGGGGAAATCATATGCTGATCAGAGTGATCGAAAAGTTCCTGAGGGACCACGATATGCCAGCCACGAAGTTCGGACGGCTGGCCGCGCATGACCCGCGCTTTGTGCTTGATTTGCGGATGGGCCGCACGCCGCGCGCCGCCACCGAGGCGCGCACACGCCAATGGATGTCGGACTATGTCGGCGCAGCCACCGAGGGCGAAAACGCTCCAGTGGAATTCAAGGCCATACCCGGCAGTTTTCGGCCCAGCAGCGGCCCAGCTCCAACCTATCACGCCGGCACCTTCGGCATGAAACTCGCTCAAAATCTCGGCCAGGATATCGCCCATGCTTATTGAAACCAAGTCTGCCGACAGCGGCCATATTGATGTTCCAGCGGATATGATCGACACGCCGCCAGCCACTCAGAGCGCGCGTGCCGCTCGGCGAGCGCGGCGTTATCGCCCACGGCGCACAACCAGCGACCGGGTGCGCGAGGCATTGCTCAAGCTCGCTGGCGGGCGCGGCAATCTGCTCACGCATGAGGAAAAGCCCTGGGCATCGATCACCTTTTCCGGCTCACGCCACGAATTGGTGCTCGAATTCGACGGGATCGCCGCCTGCAAGGTCGGTGAGGAGTTTATCGCCGCCCTGCCCGAGCACGAATTTCACATACCCAGCCAGCTTGTAGCCGATGCAACGATCTCCAGCGTTGAGAGCAATTACACGCCAGAACCGCACATGCAGGTGACGGCGGTGCTGTTGCTACTCGAGGAGAGCTAATTCCGCCGCACCACAAGGTTCCGGATTTCGCTCATGTCTTCCATGGCGAACCGGATGCCTTCGCGGCCAAGGCCTGAATCTTTCACCCCGCCATAGGGCATGTTATCGACGCGGTAACTCGGCACATCGTTGATGACGATACCGCCAACATCAAGCTCGTCCCAAGCGTCGTACATTTTGAACAGGTCGCGGGTGAAGATGCCCGCTTGCAGGCCAAATTTGGAGCGGTTCACTTCGTCCAGCGCAGAGCCGAAATCCGTGAATTTCTGCAGAATCGCGAGCGGGCCGAAAGCCTCTTCATTGATCGCGGCCGCATCAGGATGGACGTTTTCGAGCAGCGTCGCCTCCAGCATATTGCCGTTCGACAGTCCGCCACCGGTTAGCAGGTCCGCCCCGCCCTCGACCGCATCGTCGATCCAGCCTTTAAGGCGCGTCGCCTCGCCTTCAGAGATCATCGGTCCGATAAAGGTGTCGCGGTCTTTCGGATCGCCCGCGACCAACGTCTTGGTTTTTGCGACCAGCATATCTTTGAAGCGGTCATAGACATCGGCGTGAATGATAATCCGCTGCACGCCGATGCAGCTTTGCCCGGATTGGTAAAACGCACCGAAGATAATCCGCTCCAGCGCATCATCCAGATCAGCATCGTGATCGACAATAACAGCGGCGTTTCCGCCGAGCTCTAGGATAACCGGCTTCTTTCCGGCCTTAGCCTTGAGGTCCCAACCGACACCCGGCGAACCGGTGAAGCTGAGCAGCTTCAACCGCTCATCGGTGGTGAACAGGTCCGCGCCATCACGGCTGGCTAAGCAGGATCGAAAATGCCCCTTCGGGCAGCACATCGCATTCTGCCAAAACCTCGCCCATGATGATTGCGCCGAGCGGCGTTTTGCTCGCGGGCTTCATCACAAATGGACAGCCCATCGCGATGGCGGGCGCAATCTTATGCGCGGCGAGATTGAGCGGAAAGTTGAACGGGGAAATAAAGCTGCAAGGCCCAATCGGCACGCGTTTCCACATCGCCTGATAACCCTTGGCCCGCGCCGAAATATCGAGCGGCATGACCTCGCCGTAATTGCGCACGGCCTCCTCGCCCGCGATCCGGAAGGTATCGATCAGACGGGTGACCTCGCCCTCTGCATCATTGATCGGCTTTCCCGCCTCCACGCACAGCGAATAGGCAAGCTCGTCAAACCGCTCCTTAAACCGCGCGACGCAGTGCATCAGCACGTCCTGCTTCTCATAGCTGGCGAGCTTCGCCATTGGCGCGGCCGCGCGCACGGTGCCAGCAATCGCCTCATCAATCACGTCTGGCGTGGCGAGCGCCGTGCGGAAGGCAACCTCGCCTGTGTATTTGTCGGTCACCGCCAAATCAGTGTTGGGCTGCGCAGCTTTATTGTTGAGATAGAGCGGATAGGTGTCTTTAAGCTTTGGCATGGGAATGTCCTCTTGCAGGGCTTCGGCTCAGAGCTTCGCGCTCAATTCCTTGATCTCGTGGTTCAAAATGTGATCATTTTCGCTGTAGTCGACCGGGCAATCGATCAGGTGAACCCCCGGCGTATCGCGCGTGTGGGCGAGCACATCGGTTAAGTGTTCACTGCTCGTCACGCGGTGACCATGCGCGCCGTAACTCTCGGCATATTTCACAAAGTCTGGATTGCCATAGGTCAGGCCGTAATCCTTAAAGCCCATGTTCGCCTGCTTCCAGCGGATCATTCCGTAAGCATCGTCGCGCAGGATTAGCACCGTCATATTGAGGCCCAGCCGAACCGCCGTTTCCATCTCCTGACTGTTCATCATGAAGCCGCCGTCACCGCAGATCGCCATCACCTTCCGATCGGGATAGAGCATAGCGCTCATCATCGCTGAGGGCAGACCAGCGCCCATTGTCGCCAGAGCATTGTCGAGCAGGACAGTGTTGGGCAGGTACGCGGTGTAATTGCGCGCGAACCAGATTTTATAGACCCCATTATCGAGGCAGATGATGCCATCATTGGGCATGCTATCGCGCACTTGGCGCACCAGATGCGGCGGGAATATCGGGAAGCGATTGTCCGCCTCTAGCGGCTTTGAATGGGCGACCTCTGCCGCGCGATATTTCAGCATGCGATCACACAAACAGCCATCGCGCATGGTCGCGCCCTCTTTGATCTGCCAGATTGCATTGGCGATATCGCCGATCACCTCGATCTGAGGGAAATAGACCGGGTCCACCTCTGCGGTCTTGGTCGAGACATGGATCACGGTCGCGCTGCTGTCGTTCATGAAGAACGGCGGTTTTTCGATCACATCATGGCCGACATTGATAATCAGGTCCGCATCCTCAATCGCGCGGTGGCAGAAATCGCCAGCGGACAAGGCAGCGCAGCCGAGGAACAGCGGGTGCCGCTCGTCAATCACGCCCTTGCCCATTTGCGTGGTGACAAAGGGGATCTGCACCTTCTCGATAAATTCTCCCAGCATATTGCTGGTCATCTTGCGATTGGCACCGGCACCGATCACCAGCACCGGGCGCTGCGCGGCGTCCAATGCCTCCACAGCCATGCGCACGGCTTTGACCTCAGCCGACGGCCTACGCGCGACAGAGCGAGCGATGGGCACAGAATCGGTCTGCTCTTCGGCGATGTCTTCAGGCAATTCGAGATGCGTCGCGCCGGGCTTTTCCTCTTCGGCCAGACGGAAAGCCTCGCGCACCCGGCTGGGAATATTGTCGCCTGCATGCAGCTGATAAGCGTATTTCGTGATCGGCCCCATCATGTCGACCACGTCGAGGATTTGGAACCGGCCCTGCTTGGATTTCTTAATCGGCTTTTGCCCGGTGATCGCCAGCGTTGGCATGCCGCCGAGCTGCGAATAGGCGATCGCGGTGACCATATTGGTCGCGCCCGGTCCCAATGTCGCCAGAAACACGCCGGTCTTCCCCGTGTGCCGCCCATAGGTCGCGGCCATAAAGCCCGCGCCTTGCTCGTGCCGGGTCAGCACCAGCTTGATCTGATCGGAGTTCGACAGGCTCTCTAGAAAGTCGAGGTTTTCCTCACCGGGGACGCCAAAGATATATTCAACACCCTCCGCCTCCAGACATTCGATAAAAAGGTCGGAGGCTTTCTTGGTGTTGGTCATAGCTGCGTTCTCCTTAAGCGGCCTGTGCGAAGACAATGGCCGAGTGCATTTGAAGTTTCGCCAATTCCGCCCCCGCGGTTACGTCTTAACTCAATATCCCCTCACCGGATCAAAAATCGGTGCAACCGGCTCACCGCGGCGATATTTTGCAAGATTTTCAAGGAAGCGCGCTGCGCTGCGGATGAACATCTTGTCCTGCGCCCGGCCCGACAGGTGCATGGAAATATGCGCATTGTCGAGCGTCCACAGCACGTGATCCTCGGGCAGCGGTTCGGGAGTCGTAACATCCAAGAACGCCCCGCCAATGGTCTTGGCCTGCAGCGCCTCGATCAAAGCCGGCTGGTCGATCACGGCGCCGCGCGCAATGTTCACAATGACCGCGTCCGATTTCATCGCGGCAAGCTCATCTGCACCGATCATGCCGTCGGTTTCAGACGTGGCTGGCACCGCCAGAATGATCCAGTCAAACTCGCCCAATTTCGCGCGCCACTCATCCGGTGTCAGCACGCCTTCACCGCCGGAGCGGCGCACCACGGTCACATCGACATCGAATGCTTCGAGGCGCGGTTTGATCAATTTGCCAATCGCGCCGTAGCCGAGCAGCAACGCCTTTGACCCGTGCAGCTCTCGCTTGCCCGGACTGTCGAGCAGCCATTCACGCCGCTCCGCCGCGCGCATTACAGAGCGATAATCCTTTGCGATATTGAGCATGCCCATCACGACATATTCGGCGATGGTTATCGCGTTGATCCCGGCGCCATTGGTGACCGTGACCCCGCGCTCAATCAGGACATCCAGCGGCAGAAAATCGAGCCCGGCATAGATCGAATTAAGCCATTTAAGCTTCTTCGCCGCGCGCAAGGTATCGGCCATTGCGGCCTGATCATACATGTCGAACCAGCCGATCTCCGCCTCAGGCACGGCCTCCAGCGCCTCTTCGTGCGTCATGAACCAGCGAACATCGACATCGCCGGGCAATTGCGGCTCAAGCAGGGGCCGGATCAGGCCAGATACGGCAAGGATCGTCATGTATTCTCTCTTTTCTCGTCATTGCGAGGAGCCCGGAGGGCGACGCAGCAATCCATGGCCCAACGCGGCACCAAGACGCAAGCTTACTCCTTGGATTGCTTCGCCTGCGGCTCGCAATGACGAATTAAGACAGTTTCCACTCCCACCCCATCGGGTCGCCGTCCATCACTTCGACGCCCTGCGCCGCAAGTTCATCACGGATCGCGTCAGAAGCGGCAAAGTCTTTCTCCGCGCGCGCAGCCTTGCGGCGTTCAAACGCTGCGTCGATTTCTGCTTCAGTGATCACCGCGTCTTTCGGTCGAATACGTAGGTCCGTGCGCGCAAGCTCGAACAGGCCGAGACCCAGAACGCTATCGATCAGCTCAACAACAGCACGCTTGATCCCTGCATCAACCTTCTTGGTCGCGAGCGCATCTTCCAAGGCCGTGAGCGCAATCGATGTGTTGAGATCATCGGCGATTGCAGCCTCAAATTTCTCCAGTACAGGCGCAAATTTGGGATGATCGGTCGCGCCGCCGCTTGGCGCATCGACGATGCGTTCCACCAGCATCACGATCCGCTTGAGCCGGGTGAGCGCAGCGGTCAGTCCCTCCCACGAAAACTCCAGCTCGCTGCGGTAATGCGCTTGCAGGCACATCATCCGATAGGCGAGCGGGTGATAGCCTTTGTCGAGCAACAATTGCAGGCGCAGGAACTCGCCGGAAGACTTCGACATCTTGCCAGAGCGCTCAACCAGAAAGTTGTTGTGCATCCAGATATTCGCGCCGGAATTGCGCGCATCGGATAGCCCGCCGCAGCCGCAAAACGCCTGGTTCTGCGCAATCTCATTGGGGTGGTGAATTTCGCGGTGATCAATGCCGCCGGTGTGAATATCGAATGGAAAACCAAGCAGTTTCTCGCCCATGACCGAGCATTCTAGGTGCCAGCCGGGAGCGCCCTTGCCCCACGGGCTGTCCCATTCCATCTGGCGCTTTTCGCCAGCGGGTGTCTTGCGCCAAATCGCAAAGTCAGCCGCGTTGCGTTTGCCTTCGACTGTGTCGATCCGGCCTTCGCCATCTTCGGTTACGGCGCGCGCCAGCCGCCCGTAATCCTCGATGGTTGAGACATCGAAATAAAGCCCGCTTTCCAGCTCATAGCAGTGCTTGTCAGCAATGCTCTTTGCGAACTCCAGCATCTCTTCGATGTAATCCGTCGCGACCGACCATTTGGCAGGCTGGCGGATATTGAGCGCCTTCACATCCGCCCAATAGGTCTCGGTGTAATGCTGCGCGATGTCCCAGATGCTTTGCGCCTTTTCAGACGCCATCTTCTCCATCTTGTCCTCGCCCGCATCCGCGTCATCGGTCAGATGACCAACATCGGTGATGTTGATGATGTGCGTCAGGTCATAGCCCTTGTGGGACAGGGTCCGCCCAAGAATATCCGCGAAAACATAGGCGCGCATATTGCCGATATGCGGATAGTTATAGACCGTCGGCCCGCAGGTGTAGACGCGCGCCTCGCCTTCATGGACGGGACGGAATGGTTCGATTTCGCGGGTGAGCGAGTTGAAGAGCTTGAGGTCAGTCATTTCGCATCGCGCTTTGCCTCTTGCGTCATCCCAGCGCAAGCTGGGATCTTAGGCGGTAATGTTCAGCTTTGCAGTTTTAGACTCCAGCTTTCGCCGGAGTGACGATTGCTCAAAAGCCCACAAATTTGACGTGCTCGTCCAGCGGCACGCGCTCGCGCTCATAACAATTCACCGGGGCGTCCTCGTCGCGGTAGCCAATCGCCATCCCGCAAAAGAACATGTAGCGCTCGTGATCGAGGCCCAGATGATCGCGGATCACATCCGCGTAATAGGCCATGTATTCCTGAAAACAGCTGTCGAGCCCTTCCTCGCGCAGCAGCAGCGCGACCGATTGCAGCCACATGCCAGTGTCCGACCACTGCGCCTCTTTCATCAGGCGCGGAAAATAGACGAACATAACCGCAGGCGCATCAAAGCTGGTGGCGTTGCGCATCATCGCCTTCATCCGCCCTTCTTTATCTTCGCGCGCAATTTCCATCGCGCCGAACATACCTTTTGAAACGGCGTGGAGGCGCGCTTTGTAGGCGTCCTCTTGCCCCGGTGCATTCCAGTCATATTCTGCTGCTTGCGGAGGCGTAGTGGTGATTTTCGCCTGCAGGTCTGCGAGCGGCTGGCCAGTTAGAACGGTCGCCTCCCACGGCTGAAAATTGCAGCCAGACGCGGCCCAACGCGCGGTGTCCATAACGCGGCGGATCGTCTCCAGCTCGACCGGCTGGTCGGTGAACTGACGCACAGAACGGCGGGATGTGACGGCTTCGGTTACGTTCATTCTTGATGCACTCCAATCAATGGTAGAAGGTCGTCGAAACTTGGAGCCAATACAAACACGCTCTCGTCGTGGTCGGAGTTTGTCATATCATAGCAAACGATTGGCATATGCTCCGGCGACCGAAGATCAAAAGCCAGCGCTTCACCCCCACCGTTACCGGCAAAAACAAAGAAGTCCGGAAAGAACTTTTTCTGCCACCCCTCAGTTTCTCCTCTTATCGTGAATTCGACTGTGTCGAGGCAGAAATTCCAAGGTTGAACCGGTAATGGTCCCTCACCACCGTTCGATTCTCGAAGGAGTTCAAGATAGCTAAGCGGCAGCTTCCGTGGAGCGATCCTAGACAAGCGCTCAATCTCAGCATCGCTCGCGCCCGGCTGACCGAACCATTCTCGACCTCCGAGAATGCTCACCGACGCCCCTTGCCCTTCTCATCCTCAAACAACTCCGCAAGCTGCTCCATGATCGTGCCGCCGAGCTGCTCGACATCCATAATCGTCACCGCGCGGCGATAGTACCGGGTCACATCGTGGCCGATACCGATTGCGACGAGTTGGACCGGTGAGACATTCTCAATCCACTCGATCACGCCGCGCAAATGCGCCTCCAGATAGCCCGCCGAATTCACGCTCAGCGTGCTGTCATCAACCGGCGCGCCGTCAGAAATTACCATCATGATCCGGCGATCTTCTGGCCGGTGGATCAGGCGGGAATGCGCCCACATCAACGCCTCGCCATCGATGTTCTCTTTCAGCAGCCCCTCGCGCATCATCAGGCCGAGATTGCGGCGCGCGCGGCGCCATGGCTCATCCGCTTGCTTGTAGATGATATGGCGCAGATCATTGAGCCTGCCCGGCCCCTGCGGCTTACCATCGGCGAGCCAGGCCTCGCGAGACTGCCCGCCCTTCCAGGCGCGCGTGGTGAAGCCCAGGATCTCTGTTTTGACCCCGCAGCGCTCCAGCGTGCGCGCCAGAATATCCGCGCTGATCGCGGCGATGGAAATCGGCCGCCCTCGCATAGAGCCGGAATTGTCGATTAGCAGCGTGACGACAGTATCGCGAAATTCAACATCACGCTCCACCTTGTAAGATAGCGCGGTGCCCGGTGAGATCACCACGCGGGCCAACCGTGCGGCATCGAGCACACCCTCTTCCTGATCAAAGTCCCAGCTGCGGTTCTGCTGCGCCATCAGGCGGCGCTGTAAGCGGTTGGCCAGCCGCGTAACCACGCCTTGCAGGCCGGTCAGCTGACTATCGAGATAGGCGCGCAAGCGGTCGAGCTCTTCCGCATCGCACAGCTCCGGTGCCTCAATAATCTCATCGAAATTCTCGGTGAACGGCTTGTAGTCCAGCCCATCAGGAATGTCGGCCTGCGGGCGGTTCGGGCGGACAGGCGCATTGCTCGCATCGCCGTCTTCACCGGGCTCGCCATCCTGCATTTCCTCTTCGCCGGACAGCTCGGTATCAGCGTCGCCGTCGCCATCACCTTCCGCCTGTTCGCCCGCCATATCGGTGGCCTGCGGATCGGCGTCGCCTTCTTGCTGCTCGTCGCCCTCTTGCTCGTCGACGGCGCCTTCTTCCTCGTCGCCGTCGTCATTATCCGCCTCATCAGGCGCATCTTGCGGGCGGGTGAGATCGAGATCGCGCAGCATATCGAGCGCGAGCTTTTGAAACGCCTGTTGGTCTCCCAGCGTATCCGCAAGGCTGCTGAGATCATCGCCAATGCGCTCTTCAATAAATTCGCGCACCATTTCGACCCCGGCGCGCGCCTGCTCTGGCACCGCCAGCCCGGTCAATTTCTCACGCACGATCAGCGACAGTGCGCTTTCGAGCGGGACCTCACTGTTATTTTGGGCGCGCGCAATTGGATCGGTCGCGGTGCGCTGCTCCACCGCCGCATCAAGATTGGAGCGAATGCCACCAAATGCGTTTGCGCCGAGAGCCTCGTAACGCACCTGCTCAATCGCATCATAGCACGCGCGCGCCACCGGCTCTGGCGGGCTGCCGCTGGAGTGCAATCCGGCGTTGTGATGGCGCAGTTTGAGCGAGAAGCTGTCGGCAAACCCGCGCGCCTCGGTGACTTGCTCAGCGGGCAAATCGCGGCCCGGCAAGGGCACGCGAAAACGATTGCCCGCAGAGCCCGGCACATCCGCGCTCCACGCAACCTCCACCTCCGCATCGCGCGCAATTGCGCGGCTGGCGCCAGTCAGCGCCTGCTTAAACGTGTCGAGAGGGGATTCTTCGGCCATTCCAATCCTATTGTGAGCTCCCGCGAAGGCGGGAGTCCCAAGCACAAGCGAGGAGGTCCCCGCCTGCGCGGGGACTCACACTCCTAAACGATCTTCTGACCCGTCTTCGCCCAGTCCGCCATAAACGCATCAATGCCCTTGTCGGTCAGCGTGTGGTTGAACAGAGCTTTGATCACTTTCGGCGGTGCCGTCATGACGTCGGCCCCGATCTTCGCGCTTTCGAGCACGTGGGTGACGTGGCGCACGCTGGCGACCAGAATTTCGGTCTCAAACATGTAATTGTCGTAGATCAGGCGGATGTCTTCGATCAGGTCCATCCCGTCAAAACCATTGTCATCGTGGCGGCCTACGAAGGGCGAGATGAAGCTCGCCCCAGCCTTCGCCGCGAGCAGCGCCTGATTGGCCGAGAAACACAGGGTCACATTGACCATGGTGCCGTCCCCGGTCAGCGCTTTGCAGGTCTTCAGACCATCAATCGTCAGTGGCACCTTGATGCAGACATTGTCGGCGATTTTGCGCAGCACCTCTGCCTCACGCATCATGGTTTCGTGATCAAGCGCGACGACTTCGGCCGACACTGGGCCATCGGTGATCCCGCAAATTTCCTTCGTCACTTCCATAAAGTCGCGGCCCGACTTGTGGATCAGCGATGGATTGGTGGTGACCCCATCAAGGAGGCCGGTCGCAGCCAGTTCTTTAATGTCGTCAATTTCGGCGGTGTCGGCAAAGAATTTCATCTCGTCTCAGGCTCCTGGTGGCAGATCACGAATCGTCAGACCTGATTGGCATAGCGCGGACACGCTGACCAGCCACGCAGACGCCTGCTCTCCACGGTAACGTCAGCAATATGATGATTATTGCGCGGCCGCACCTTGCCGATGGTCGTCAGCCGCGCCCATATTAAAGGCCGATCATGAACCGCGTCCGCCTCCTTGTCCTCAATGCCGCGCTTGGCCCGCTTGATTACAAGCTGCCGGACGGGGTGAGCGCGCCTGCTGGAACGGTGGTGCTCGCCCCGCTTGGCCCGCGCACAGTCACCGGCATTGTCTGGGACGAGGGTCGCTTGCCGGGCCGCGAGTTTGACCCGAGTAAACTGCGCGCGATCCGCGAAGTACTGCCGGTCCCGCCGCTCTCAGAGCCACTGCGCAGGCTGATCGAGTGGACTGCGGATTATTACTGCGCCGCGCTGGCCAGTGTGGCGCGCATGGTCCTTTCCAGCGGAGGTGCGCTCGGCGGCCCTGCGACCATGACCGAATACCGTCTGAGCGGATCGGAAGGCTCGGGCCGGATGACGCCGCAGCGCAAGCTGGCGCTTGAGGCTTTGGTGGGAGAGCAAGGCACCATCCGCGAGCTCGCCGGGATCGCTAGCGTATCAGAAGGCGTGCTGCGCGGAATGGTGAACGCCGGGCTGATTGAGCCGCTGACGGTCGCGATTGATCGCCCCTTCCCGCCAGCCAACCCAGAGCATTGGGTGCCGGAGCTATCCCCTGATCAGGCCGAGGTTTCCGATAGGCTGGTGAAAGCGGTGGCAGCGCGGGAATATGCACCGTTCCTGCTCGACGGGGTAACGGGGTCGGGCAAGACCGAAACCTATTTTGAGCCTGTTGCGGAAGCCATCCGGCAGGGGCGACAAGTGCTTGTGCTGCTGCCCGAAATTGCGCTCACTGAGAATTTCCTTGTGCGCTTTGAGCAGCGCTTTGGCACGCCGCCCGTGCTGTGGCATTCATCGCTCAAATCCACCGAGCGAAGGCGCGCTTGGAGAGCCATTGCCAACGGCACGGCGGGCGTTGTTGTTGGCGCTCGCTCAGCGCTGTTTTTACCCTATGCGAACCTTGGCCTGATTATCGTCGATGAAGCGCATGAGGTCAGCTTTAAGCAAGACGAGGGCGTGCGCTACAACGCCCGCGATGTCTCCGTGATGCGTGCCCGGTTTGAGAAAATTCCAGTGGTGCTCGCCAGCGCGACCCCAGCGCTTGAAAGCCTGCACATGGCATCAACCGGCATTTACGAGCGGCTGGAATTGCCGAGCCGGTTTGGCGGTGCGACTTTGCCCAAAATTCGCCTCGTCGACCTAACTCAGGAACAGCCAGGCAGCGGACGCTGGCTGGCCCCGCCTCTGGTCGCCGCGCTGGAAGATCGTCTGGCGAAGGGCGAGCAATCGCTCCTGTTCCTAAACCGCCGCGGCTTTGCTCCGCTGACCCTGTGCCGCAATTGCGGGCACCGCTATCAGTGCCCCAATTGCAGCGCATGGATGGTGGAGCATCGCCTGTCCGCCCGCCTCGCCTGCCACCATTGCGGGCACGAAACAGCGGTCCCGGACAAATGCGCAGAATGCGGGGAGCCGGATTGCCTCGTAGCCTGCGGCCCCGGCGTCGAGCGCATCGCAGATGAAGTCGCAGAGCTGTTTCCTGAGGCTCGCGTGGCGGTCGCCACCTCCGACACTTTAGGATCGCCCGAACGCGCCGCTGAATTCATCGCGCAGGCAGAAGGCGGAGCTATTGACGTGATCGTCGGCACACAGCTGGTGACCAAAGGCTTCCACTTTCCAGAGCTGACCTTGGTCGGCGTCGTTGATGCAGATCTAGGCCTGGAAGGCGGCGACTTGCGCGCGGCTGAGCGAACCTATCAGCAGGTCGCGCAGGTCGCTGGACGCGCTGGGCGCGGAGCAAAACCGGGCGAGGTTCTGATCCAGACGCGCCACACCGACGCGCCAGTCATCGCCGCGCTTGAGGCGGGCGACCGCGATGCGTTTTACGAGGCTGAAACCGAAGCCCGCAAAGACGCAGGCGCCCCGCCTTTTGGCCGGTGGGCCGCTATCATATTGTCGAGCGAAGATGAGAGGGAAGCGCGCGCTGCGGCCATGCGGCTGGGCGATACGCGGCCAGATCAGAACGACCTCTATATCCTCGGGCCAGCACCCGCTCCGCTGGCTCTGCTGCGCGGCCGCTACCGCTACCGCTTCCTCGTCAATGCGCGTCGCTCCGCCAATCTGCAAAAGGTCATTCGCGGCTGGCTGGATGCGCATGATTTCCCACCGGGCCTGCGCGTCGGCGTCGATATCGATCCCTATAGTTTCGTTTAAACAAACAGTTCGGCACTTTTTGCAGGCCTGAGCATTAGAAGCCCATGGCATCCAACCCTATCCTCATTCCCATCCTCGGCGATCAGCTGACCCGCACGCTCGCCAGCCTTCGTGGGCGCACCAAGAACGATAGCGTCATCCTGATGATGGAGGTCTGGGACGAGGCGACATACGTCAAACATCACAAGCAAAAGATCGCGCTCATCTTCTCCGCGATGCGCCATTTTGCCGCAGAGCTGGAAGAGGCAGGCTGGCAGGTCGACTATGTGAAGCTGACGGATAGCGACAATTCGGGTAGCTTTACTGGCGAAGTCGCCCGCGCAATTGAGCGGCACGATCCGCGCGCAGTCCATGTGGTTGAGGCAAGCGAATGGCGCGTCCAACAAGCCATCGAGGAATGGCCAGGCAAGTTCGCCTGCGAAGTCGAGATTCTGCCAGACGACCGGTTCCTCTGCTCGCACGCCGAGTTTGAGGAATGGGCCGAGGGGCGCAAGCACCTGACCATGGAGCATTTCTACCGCGAAATGCGCCGCAAGACCGGCCTGCTCATGCTAGACGATGGCAAGCCGAAAGGCGGCGAATGGAACCTCGACAAGCAGAACCGCGAACCGCCCAAGGGCGATATGGACGCGCCCGCTCGGCCCAAGTTCGAACCCGATGAAATCACTCGCGAAATGCTTTCCCTCGTCAAGGACAAATTCTCCGACCATTTCGGCGATCTGGAACCCTTCGAGTGGCCCGTGACCAGCGCCGAGGCAGAGCAAGCCGCCGATGCGTTTTTCGCGGAGCGGATCGAGAATTTCGGCCCCTATCAGGACGCCATGGTCTTCGGCTCAGACGACCTCTACCACTCCATGCTTTCAACCAGCATCAATTGCGGGTTGCTCGACCCGATCGCTCTGTGTGAGCGCGCTGAGCAGGCCTATGAGGATGGCCGCGCGCCGCTCAATTCGGTCGAGGGCTTCATCCGCCAGATCATCGGTTGGCGCGAGTATATTCGAGGTTTCTACTGGCACTTTATGCCGGGCTTGGAAGAGGCCAATGATCTGGAGGCGACGCGCGCCCTGCCCGAGTTTTTCTGGACCGGTGAGACGGATATGCGGTGCCTCTCGGACTGCATTCGCTCAACCAAAGAAAACGCGCACGCACATCACATTCAGCGCCTCATGGTGCTTGGCAATTTCTGTCTGCTGGCCGGAATCGATCCGCGCGCGGTGCAGGATTGGTATCTCGCGGTTTATGCCGATGCCTATCAATGGGTGGAGCTGCCCAATGTCTCCAGCATGATCCTCTATGCCGATGGCGGTGCGCTGGCGACGAAACCCTATGCGGCGAGCGGCAATTATATCAATAAGATGTCCGATTACTGCAAAGAATGCAGCTATTCCGTGAGCAAGAAGACGGGCGACGGCGCATGCCCGTTCAACCCGCTTTATTGGCACTTTATGGACCGCCACCGGGACCGCCTTTCGAGCAGTCACCGCATCGGCAGGATCTATGCGACGTGGGACCGGATGGGCGATGAGAAGAAGCAGGAATATCTCTCCAGCGCGGAGAGCTTCCTTGAGACACTTGAGCCCGCTCGCGATGGCTGGGCGCGCGATTAAACCGGAGAATTATCCGGCAGACAGCGCCTTCATTAGGCCCGCCGCAGCGCCGGTATCGACATATTCGCGCAGCATAGTGATCTTGCCATCCGACACCTCACCGACAACGCACACCATCAGGTCGAGCTGGCTGCCATCGGGCAAAGTCCCGCGCACCCGATGCTCTTCGACAAAGCCCGTTTCAGTGCCCGAGCGAACCGCCTCTTCGTAGCGAAAATCAGGAACAACCGCATTCACCATTCCGGTGAATTTCAGCAGCCGATCGCGGTCCATTTCGGGTCCGCCGTTCTGTGATCCGCGAAAGCCCTCAGCGCAGCATTCTCGCGCGCGCTCCAGATCGTTGTTCTCAAATGCGGCGAACAATTGCTTTGCAAGGTCAGGTCCAGTCATAGCGGCGATGGTAACCGGCATTGCGGCGCTTGAGAAGCACCAGCACGCCAGAGGCCAATCGCGCGCATTGCCACAAAAGGCTCGACAATCCCGCCTCCTACCGCAAAAGCTCGCCGCACAAACACTTTGGGAGCTTACCATCATGCTGACTGTCCATCACCTTCGCATTTCGCAATCCGAACGCATTGTTTGGCTGTGTGAGGAGCTGGGCATTGAGTATGATCTCAAGCTTTACAATCGCGATCCGGAAACGCGGCTGGCCCCGGCGGAATTGAAGGCGCTGCACCCGATGGAGATCGCCCCGCTGATCGAGGACAAAGGCACGCTGCTGGGTGAAAGCGGCGCAATCGTCGATTATATCATCGGCAAATATGCGCCCAGCACAGATCTGGTCCCAAGCCCGGACAGCCCCGATTTTGCCGATCACCTCTATTGGTTCCACTTCGCCAATGCGACGCTGATGACGAACGGCATGATGAGCATCGCTGTAAACGCGGTTGGCGCGGAAATGCCGCCGCCTCTGATGAAGCGGATCACCAATGCCTGGGCAGCGATTGAACAGCCGGCTGGGCGAAGCGGATTACTTTGGCGGATCGCAGCTAACGACGGCCGACATTATGATGGGCTTCTCGCTCACAACGGCGCGCGCTTTCAACGACATGAGTATCGACCATATGCCCAATCTCAAGGCCTATTTGCAGCGGATCGGCGCACGCGATGCCTACCAAGCGGCTATGGCCAAGGCAGAACCGGGCTTTCCGCCGAAACTCGACTAAGGCGGGCTGAGCAGCGAGATTGGCGGGGAACCGCGCCCGCAGATGCAAAGTGGAACGGGTTCTGACTATGTTACACGCGCCGATAAGGTCTCTTCTTGCTCTGGCTATAGCGGCATTGATCGCGGCGTGCGCGCCTGCATCTGACACTTCGCAATCTGGCACAGCAATCGCACCAATCCATCTCGACGACATCCATTACATCGTGAGAGATGAGGAGGCCGCAGTCGCCTTTTTCGAGGACAATTTCAGCGGCCGAGAAATGGCGCATCCGGGCGAGCGGTTCGACCTCGCGCGCTTCGTGTCGCTCAAGTGGCAGGGGCCCACGATAACGATTACCAAAACCGGGCCCTATGAGGAGCTTCCCGCCGATCGCAACCAGCGCTGGCTTGAGGCTGAGATCATCGATCCAGTGTCTGAGATTGACCAGCCAGTCTACGGGGCCAGATGGCTAGCGATTGCGACACCATCGCTGGAGGAGGCGCGCCAAAGCCTGTCCGCGAATGGGGTCCAGTTTGCGCCCGGCGACATCTCTCTACCAATGGAACCGGAGGCGAGAGCCTTTGGCATATTGGGGCCAGATGGCGCGCTCATTGTCATTGTTGAGCGGGCCGACATGGATTTTGGCGAGGCGCAATATGCGATCGACCACATTCAATTTCTGGTCGAAGATGTCGATGCAAACGCAGGCTTCTTTGCTGAAATTTTCGATGCCGAAACCACCGCAATGAGCGACCATTCTGCTGAACTGAAAGTGGCAGATGCAAAGCTCGTGCTATCCACGCCTGAGGGATTGGGCCTAAGCACAGATGCTGTCGCCCCTCGGGCCAAAGAAGGCGCAATTCGCATTGGTCTCGATCACCTCGGCTTTCTCTATGAGGACATCAAAGAAGCGGTGGACGGCGCATCGACCAATGGCCGCACGCCAGTCTTTGAGCCGCAGCGCTATATCTATCGCGGCAAGCCCACCGTCTACACCTTCACAGCGTTCCGCATGCCGGACGATTTCTCAATCGAAATGGTTCAGGCCGATGGCCGCATTGGCCCGCACTCTTATTACGTGGATCAGGCGGCCAAGCCCTAGCGAGCAGCCAAAAGCCTACTGAGCTAGGCCGCGAATGCCTCCGCAGCCATGGCTTCAACGGTAGCCATCGCCTCGCGCCAAGGGCCGGGCCCATAGCTGATCCGGGACACCCCGAGCGCCGCCAGCTCTGCATTGCTCACCATGCCGGGCAAGCGCATGGCATTGATCGGAATGTTTGTTTCCCCGCACATCCTTTTAATGAGAGCAGGATCGCTTAGGCCCGGTACAAAGAAGCACCCTGCCCCGGCCTCGTGATAAGCCTGCGCGCGCAATGGCTGCATCGACTAGCTCCGCTTGATTGGGGTCTTCACCTGCCATCAAGGGCCCGAGGAAGGTGTCGGTGCGGGCGTTCACGAACAGGCCTGCGGCCGAGACGGCGGCAATACGTTCCGCTTGCTCAGCCACATCGCGCAGACCATCGCCTCCGATCAAGCGGTCCTCCAGATTGCAACCAATTGCCCCTGCCTCAGCCAATGCCGCCGCATTGGCTGAGAGCTGGTCCAGTCTCGCAGCGAAGCCGCTCTCCATATCCACGCTCAAGGGCAGGCCAGATGTCGCCGCGGCAATCTGTTTGGCCGTCACGATCAGTGCCTCGAAAGGGATCGCCTCGCCATCGTCGAACCCCTGCGCGCTAGGCCAGTCCGGCGCTGCCGGTTGCAATCGCTTTCGCGCTCGGCCTTGGCAACCGCTTGAGCGCTGGCCGCGTCCCAGATGTTGAACAGGATCAGCGGCTCGCCAGCGATATGGAGCGCTGCAAATTCAGATTTGGTCATGTTAAAACAGCTCCTCTTGATCGCTGCCGCTTTCCGCGCCTTCACGCTTGAGCAGCTCCGCCTTGATTTCGGGCCCATAGGCATAACCGCCGATTGAGCCATCGGCCTGCACCACCCGGTGGCATGGGATCAGCACAGCAATATTGTTCGCGCCGTTTGCGCCTCCCACTGCGCGGCTGGCTTTAGGATTGCCGAGCGCGGCGGCGAGTTCGCCATAGCTGCGCGTTTCGCCAGCCGGGATTTCGCGCAAAGCCTGCCAGACCTTCTGCTGAAATGCGGTGCCCTTCACATCCAGCGGGATGTGGGCTGCATTGATGCTCGGGTCTTCCACCGCTTTGGTGACCTCATCAAACAGCGCGCGAAACTCGCCGCTGCCTTCGATCAGTTCCGCCTTGGGAAAGCGGGCGCGCAGCTCTGCCTCGCCTTCGTTAAAGGCCAGGCAGCACACGCCATTATCGGTCGCCGCGACCAGCATTTCGCCGAGCGAAGTTTCAATCACGCTCCAATGCACAATGCGCCCTGCGCCGCCGCCCGCCCAATCCTTTGCCGACATACCGAGCCTGCCTTTCGTCTCATCATAAAACCGCGACGGAGCCGAATATCCCGCCTCGTAAACTGCCTCAGTCACCGAGGCCTCCTCGCCTAAGGCCTCGCGCACCCGCTCCTCGCGCAATGCCCGCGAGTAGGCTGCGGGCGACAGACCGGTGGCGCGTTTAAACACGCGCTGAAAATGGGTTGGCGAGTAGCCGGTGAGCTCAGCCAAATCGTCCAAGGTTGGCCGCCCCTCAGAGGCCTTGATCTCATCAATCGCGGCCAGCACTGCCGCTTCGTCCCGCCCAACATCATCGGGCAAGCAGCGCTTGCACGCCCTCAGCCCAGCTTCGCGCGCCTCAGCCCCGGTTGCGAAGAACCGAACATTTGCAGGTGAAGGATGGCGAGCGGCGCATGACGGACGGCAATAGATGCCCGTGGTCAGCACGCCGGTCACGAACCGCCCGTCAAAACTGCGGTCGCGCTGCGTTACGGCAGCCCAGGCTTGCTCAAAGGGGATTTCGTTCTTGCTCATGCAATCTGTCTTAGCCCAATGCGCAGTTAGTCACATCCCGAAGCTTGCGGTCAAAGTGAATGCCCGGCAAATACGCAGAGATGAACCGCATTCTCTTTGCCCTGCTAGGCTTCTTTATCCTGCTCACCCCTATCAGCGCTCAGGCCGATGCCGGCGATGTTGACGCCGCTGCCAGAGGCGTTGTTCGCGTGGTCATTATCGGCAGCGATGGCGAAGAAGTCTTTCCGATCAGCCATGGCAGCGGCTTTGCGGTCAGCCCGACGAAGATCGTCACAAACGCCCACGTCGTGCGCGAGGCGCTGCAGGATGACACATTGCGGATCGGCATTGTCCCGACAGAGGGCGAAGAAGGCGGCTTTGGCCGGGCGATTGCGGTCAGCCCTCGCAATGATCTGGCCTTGATTGAAATTACCGAAGGCTCGCTGCGCCTGCCACCGCTAACACTTGCGGGCGCACACAGCAGCGATATGGGCGAGGTTTCGGCCGTGGGCTATCCGATGAATGTCGATGTCGCTCAGGGGCTGGAGTTCGGCGACATCTTCCGCGCGCAGCCGCCGGTCAAAAGCCGAGGCTTCTTATCTGGCGAGCGCCCCAGCCGGCAATTTGACACGATCCTGCACACGGCCCCGATTGCGCGCGGCAATTCTGGCGGACCGCTGCTCGATGGCTGCGGCCGTGTCCTCGGCGTCAATTCCTTTGGGGCCGATTCGGACGGGTCGGATGCGGAGTTTTACTTCGCAGTGTCCTTGCGTGAATTGCTCCCCTTCCTGCGCGCGAACGACATAGAGCCGCGCACCAATGCCCTGCCCTGCCGTTCTATCGATGAACTCAACGCAGCTGAGCGCGACCGCTTTGAACAAGAGCGCGCCGAGGCCCGCGCATTGGTCGCCGCGCGCGAGGCCGAGCTCGCTGACAAACGCGCCGCTGCCATGCGTCAGGCGCAATTTGAAGTGATGGAAGAGCGCGACAATGCGATGGCCCTGGCCATGCTGCTCGCGGTTGTTGCACTTGGTTCTGGATATATCGCCTATCAGGCCCGCCGTGACGGAGCAAAGGGCAACAAGGTCATGATCGCTGCTGGAATTGGCGGCGCAGCCCTGATTGGCACAATGATCGTCTGGGTTACGCGCCCTGCGTTCTCCGAGATTGAAGAACGGGTCGCCGCCGCGATGGAAGAAGCAGAAGCGCCTGCGAGCGATGATCCTTCCTCGCTGGCTGATGATGGCACGCTGCTATGTACCTTTATTCCAGAGCGCAGCCGCGTGACCGGCGCCCGGACCGATGATGTTGAGTTTGATTGGGCCGCAGACGGCTGCGTCAACGGCCGCACGCAATATGGCATGGCAGGCGGGGAATGGTCGCGCGTGTTCGTTCCCAATGACGAGGCCGCGGTCTCGGTGAATTCCTACGATCCGCAGACCCGGATTTTCCAAACTGACCGGTATCTCTTGCGCCGAGGCCCAATGCAGGAGGCCCGCGAGGCGCGCTCCAAATATAAGCCTGCCTCCTGCGGCGTCACCGATGCGGCGAGCCAATTGGGCGAACAGCAATCCGCCGTGCTGGCGCTGCTCCCGGACCGCCCGAATGAGCGGCTGGTCTACACCTGCGAATCCCGCGCCAGTTCAGCGGGCACGACCGGCGGCGATGCGGTGGAGGGAGAGGAGTGAGCTCCCCTCCCCACAACTGCGTACTGACTAAGCCGCCAGCGCTTCACCGCTCAGCGTGATGCGGTGCATCTCGCGGCGGTGGTAAGCGTAATCATTGATCGCATTGTGCCAGCTGGTCCGGTTGTCCCAGATTGCCACTGTGCCAGGTGCCCATTGCAAGCGGCACTGATTGTCATCGGTTAGCGCTGCATCGAGCAGCTTGGTGAGCAAAGGCAGGCTTTCCTCGCGCGTTTGCCCAACGAAATTGATCGTGAAGCCGCCATTCACATAGAGCAGCTTGCGACCTGTCTGAGGATGGCGGATCACCACAGGATGCACCGCGCCCGTTTTCAGGTCTTGTCCGCGCAGTGATTTCCCCATGTCGGTTTGCGCATAAAGACCATCGGTCTTGTAAACGTGGTCCGCGGTGTGATAGGCCTCTAACCCCTCAATCTCAGCCTTCAGATCGTCCGGCAGAGCATCATATGCCGCGCCCATATGTGCCCACATGGTGTCTCCACCTTGCGGAGGGAGTTCGCGCGCGACGAGCACGGAACCCATCGCCGGGATTTGGTCATAGGAATGATCGGTATGCCATGCGCCGCCAATATTGGTCGATTGATCGGCCTCTTTCTTCACCACCGCGATTTCGTTGAAATCTTCCTGCAACGGGAAATAATTGTTCACATCGATGCCGCCCCAACGGCGTCCAAATTTGATGTGATCTTCCGGTGAAAATTCCTGATCACGAAACACAGCAACACCGTGCTCATAAATCGCCTGCTTGATCTCCAGTAGCTCAGCATCGCTGCAATCCGCCAGCGAAACGCCCGAAACTTCCACGCCGCATTGCGGCGCCATCTTTGTATGGTGCATGTTTGCCTCTCCTCTGGTCCGTTTCTAAAAGAAATTGATCTGAGCGCAAGTTTGCCCCGCCAAGTCACCTAACGCTTCCCGCCAGACGCACACCGTGTAGACAGAGCGCGGCCTAAATCCGGGGAACAACACAATGCTAAAGCTCGCCAAGGTGCTGATCGGCCTCATTGCCGCTCTTCACATATACATCGCATGGTTTGAAATCTTCGCGTGGGAGACACGCGGGCCAAGCGTTTTCCCTGCGTTCCCGTCAGAGCTCTTCTCCCAGACTGTCTCAATGGCAGCGAACCAGGGACTATATAATGGGTTCTTGGCGGCAGGCCTAATCTGGTCGCTGCTGATCACAGATTCGAAGTGGCAAGCCAACGTCGCATTTTGCTTTCTGGCGTTCGTGGCAATAGCGGGCATCTTTGGCGCGTTCACGGTTTCCCCAAGGATCGCGATAGTCCAAACTGCACCAGCTTTTGCGGCGATGATCTGCCTGTTTATCGGGCGCCTCAATGCAAGGTCCCAACTGCCATAGAGCCACAGGACGCAAGCACGTTTGCACAAGATGCAACCAATAAGAGCGGACTCGGCTTGCATCACCTCACACCCGATGCTAGGCGCGCGCCAGCTTTGCCGGAAGACCAATTTGGGCTCTGGAACAGACAAAGCGATGCATCGTTTTTTCGATAGACCCAAGAGGACTTTAAACGCGTGGATATTTCCGCCGGTATTCAGGCTAGCCTTGCAGGACGTTACGCTTCAGCTCTTTTCGAGCTGGCAGCGGAGAACGGGACTGTAACCGCTGTCGAGACAGACCTTGAAGGTCTTGCTGCTGCGCTCACCGATTCGGCTGAGCTGCGCGCTGTTACAACCAACCCAGAGCTTTCGCGCAGCCAGCAGGCCGCAGCGATTAAAGGCGTCGCGGGCCACCTCGGCCTTAGCGAGCTTACTCAGAACTTTCTCGGCGTGCTCGCCGGCAACCGCCGCCTGTCGGCTTTGCCCGACATGATCCGCGCGTTTCAGATGATCGCGGCGGCTCAGCGCGGCGAGGTTACCGCCGATGTCGCCAGCGCTCACCCGCTCAGCGCCGAACAACTTTCCGCCCTCAAGGACAAGCTGACCGCACGCGAAGGTCGCACTGTTAAAGTGAACCCCAGCGTCGACCCAGAGCTTCTTGGCGGGCTTGTCGTCACTATTGGATCGCAGCGCATTGATGGCTCGATCCGTACTCGTCTCAATTCTCTCGCCCAGGCAATGAAGGCCTAAAGGACTACGAACATGGAAATCCGCGCAGCAGAAATCTCCAAGGTCATCAAAGACCAGATCGCCAATTTCGGTACCGAAGCTGAAGTCAGCGAAGTCGGCTCCGTTCTCTCCGTTGGTGACGGGATCGCCCGTATCCACGGCCTCGATAAGGTTCAGGCCGGTGAGATGGTGGAATTCGCCAACGGAGTTCAGGGCATGGCCCTCAACCTCGAAGCGGACAATGTCGGCGTCGTGATCTTTGGCTCTGACGCAGAGATTAAAGAAGGCGACAGCGTTAAGCGGACCGGCACCATCGTGGACGTTCCCGTTGGCCCGGGCCTGCTTGGCCGCGTGGTCGACGCTCTCGGTAACCCAATCGATGGCAAGGGCCCAATCGAAGCCGCTTCACGCCAGCGCGTTGAAGTAAAAGCGCCGGGCATCATCCCGCGCGAATCGGTTAGCGAGCCCGTGCAGTCCGGCCTCAAAGCGATTGACGCTCTTGTGCCTGTTGGCCGCGGTCAGCGCGAACTGATCATTGGTGACCGCCAAACCGGTAAGACGGCTGTTGCGATCGACACGTTCATCAACCAGAAAAACATCAACCAAGGCGACGACGACAAGAAGAAGCTCTTCTGCGTCTATGTTGCCGTTGGTCAGAAGCGCTCGACCGTTGCTCAAATCGTGAAGCAACTCGAAGAAAACGGCGCGATGGAGTATTCCATCGTTGTCGCCGCGACCGCGTCTGAGCCTGCTCCGCTGCAATATCTCGCGCCTTACACCGGCTGCGCGATGGGCGAGTATTTCCGCGATAACGGCATGCACGCCGTGATCGTGTATGATGACCTTTCCAAGCAAGCTGTGGCTTATCGTCAGATGTCACTGCTTCTTCGCCGTCCGCCAGGCCGCGAAGCGTACCCTGGTGACGTTTTCTACCTTCACAGCCGCCTGCTAGAGCGCGCTGCGAAAATGAACGGCGACAATGGCGGCGGTTCGCTTACCGCTCTGCCAATCATTGAAACACAGGCAGGCGACGTGTCGGCCTATATTCCGACCAACGTGATTTCGATCACCGATGGTCAGATCTTCCTTGAAACCGACCTGTTCTATCAAGGCATCCGTCCAGCGATTAACGTGGGTCTTTCGGTTAGCCGTGTTGGCGGCGCCGCTCAGACCAAGGCGATGAAGAAGGTTTCTGGCTCGATGAAGCTGGACCTAGCGCAATACCGCGAAATGGCGGCCTTTGCTCAGTTCGGTTCAGACCTCGATGCCTCCACACAAAAGCTGCTTAACCGCGGTGCGCGCCTTACCGAGCTGCTCAAGCAAGCTCAGTTCTCGCCAATGCCGTTCGAAGAGCAGACCGTGTCGATCTTCGCTGGCACCAACGGTTACATCGATGATGTGCCGGTTGAGCGCGTGAACGATTACGAAGAGCAAATGCTTGCCTTCATCCGCAGCGAGCATGCCGACATCCTCAGCGAAATCCGCGAGAGCAAGAAGTTCGAAGGCGATGTGAAGGATAAAACCGTCGCAGCGCTCGAATCCTTCGCAAAGCAGTTCGCGTAGGATCAAAGGAGCAAACCTACAAACCCGTTCGTGCTGAGCCTGTCGAAGCACTGCATTCCTTTTCGGACGAACGTCAAAAAGTGAAGAACAGCCCTTCGACAAGCTCAGGGCGAACGGATTAGGGACATAAAATGGCAAGTCTCAAGGAACTGAAAGATCGGATCGGGTCGGTTAAATCGACTCAGAAGATCACCAAGGCCAAGCAGATGGTCGCAGCGGCGAAATTGCGCCGTGCGCAGGCCGCTGCTGAAGCTGCGCGCCCTTATGCAGAGCGGCTTTCCGCCGTTATGGCTTCGCTCGCCAGCAAGGTGAGCGGCGATGGTGCACCGCGCCTGCTCGCTGGCAATGGCAAGAACCAGCGTCACATGCTGGTGCTGGTCAACACAGATAAGGGCCTCTGCGGCGGTTTGAACTCAAACCTGGTCAAAGAAGCCAAGATTCAGGCGAAGAAGCTGATCGCTGAGGGCAAGGATGTCTCGTTCTACCTCGTCGGCAAAAAAGGCCGCGCGCCGATCAAACGCGAATATCCTAATGGCATCGCCAAGCATTTCGACACCTCCAACGTCCGCACACCGGGCTTTGAGGAAGCAGACGCGATTGCCGCTGAGCTGGTCGAGATGTTCGATGCCGACGCATTTGACGTGGCTCACCTGATCCGCCCTGACTTCCAATCGGCGCTGGTTCAAAACCCAACCACAACTCAGCTTATCCCGGTCCCCTCGCCTGAGGTCAGTGAGGACAGCGACGCTGTGGTTGAGTATGAGCCAGGCGAAGAGGAAATCCTCGAAGAGCTGCTTCCGCGCTATGTGAAAACGCAGATTTTCGGCGCGCTGCTTGAGCGTGAGGCATCCGAACAAGGCGCCTCGATGACCGCTATGGACAATGCGACCCGCAATGCCGGCGACCTCATCAACTCACTGACAATTCAATACAATCGCAGCCGTCAGGCCGCGATTACCACCGAACTTATCGAAATTATTGCTGGCGCAGAAGCGCTGTAAGAATCACAGGCTAAGGAAACACCATGGCTACCGCACCCGTCCTCAACCAGACCACCAATGGCACCATTGCCCAGGTCATCGGCGCTGTCGTTGACGTACAGTTCGAAGGTGAACTGCCAGCGATTTTGTCCGCACTCGAGACCAAGAACGGCGACAACACGCTCGTTCTGGAAGTTGCTCAGCACCTCGGCGAGAACACCGTTCGCACCATCGCAATGGATGCGACCGAGGGCCTCACCCGCGGCAGCGAAGTGATCTCGACCGGCAAGCAAATCTCTGTGCCAGTTGGCCCAAAAACGCTTGGCCGCATCATGAATGTGGTTGGCGAAGCGATTGACGAGCGCGGCCCAATCGGCGCGGATATGACCGCCCCGATCCACGCAGAGGCTCCTGCCTTCATCGACCAGTCAACCGAAGCAGCGATCCTGGTGACCGGTATTAAGGTTATCGACCTTCTCGCGCCTTACGCAAAGGGCGGTAAGATCGGCCTGTTCGGCGGCGCCGGCGTTGGTAAGACGGTTCTTATTCAAGAGCTGATCAACAACATCGCAAAGGGCCACGGCGGCGTGTCCGTGTTCGCCGGTGTTGGTGAGCGTACCCGCGAAGGTAACGATCTCTACCACGAATTCCTCGACGCAGGAGTTATCGCCAAAAACGAAGCTGGCGAAGCGATCAGCGAAGGCTCCAAAGTGGCCCTCGTGTTTGGTCAAATGAACGAGCCTCCTGGCGCGCGTGCCCGTGTTGCTCTGTCTGGTCTGACCATGGCGGAATATTTCCGCGACCAAGAAGGCCAGGACGTGCTGTTCTTCGTCGACAACATCTTCCGCTTTACCCAAGCGGGTTCGGAAGTGTCCGCTCTGCTCGGCCGTATTCCTTCGGCGGTGGGCTATCAGCCGACCCTGTCGACCGACATGGGTAACCTGCAAGAGCGCATCACCTCGACCACCAAGGGTTCGATCACCTCGGTTCAGGCCATCTACGTGCCTGCCGATGACCTTACCGACCCTGCGCCAGCAACCTCGTTTGCTCACCTTGACGCAACGACCACGCTGAACCGCGCAATCTCTGAGCTGGGCATCTACCCGGCGGTTGACCCGCTCGACTCCACCAGCCGCGTTCTCGAACCGCGCGTTGTTGGCCAAGAGCACTATGAAACCGCTCGTAAGGTTCAAGAGACCCTGCAGAAGTACAAGTCGCTGCAAGACATCATCGCCATTCTCGGCATGGACGAGCTTTCTGAAGAAGATAAGTTGACCGTTGCCCGAGCGCGTAAGATCCAGAAGTTCCTCTCGCAGCCGTTCCACGTTGCTGAGGTCTTCACAGGTATCCCAGGCTGCTTCGTGCAACTCGAAGATACCGTTGCCTCGTTCAAGGCCGTTGTCGAAGGCGAGTACGATCACCTTCCAGAGCAAGCCTTCTACATGGTTGGCGGCATCGAAGACGTGGTCAAGAAAGCCGCTGAAATGGCTGAGGACGCCTAAGGGCGCTTAAAGGTAAGTCTGATGCCACTACACTTTGAACTCGTAACCCCTGCCCGTCAGGTCCGTAGCGAAGACGTCCACATGGTCGTTGTGCCCGGTGCCGAAGGCGAATTCGGCGTCCTGGAAGGCCACGCGCCTTTCATGTCGACCATTCGCGATGGTGCGGTGCAGATCTACAAGACTGAAGGCGCGGAGCCAGAAACCATTGAAGTCAAAGGCGGTTTTGCTGAAGTTGGCGACGCTGGCTTGACTGTGCTAGCGGAGCACGTCGAGGCTTAAGCAAGAGCTGAGATCAGATGAATTTTGAAAAGGGCGGCTCTAACGGGTCGCCCTTTTTGTTTTGAGCGCGCTATTCCTGTCCAGTGTCGCAGGATGGCATTGCGTCTTCTCCAGCGATGGCCTTTCGCAATTGGCCGTAAGTCCATTCATTGCCGCTATTGAAGAAGCCAATCATTGTGTTCCAGGCTTCCCCCTGGCCGTATCCAAGGCCCCAACTGACGATGCGGCTGCGCCCCTCACCAACGGCCTCGAATTCAATCAGATTGTATAGCCTTTCTCTGTTTTCGAATATCTCAGGATTCATCCATGCGGCATCCCGCTGCGGCTCAAGATCGGCCTGAAGCAAGAGAAGGCGTTCTGGCACGTAGGCAAGAATAGAGAGCGTGATCGTGCCTGGATCACCAATACTGGCACACGGGTCGTAGTTGGTTTGGATCGCGCCACCTGCGCGTAAGTCCACTTTTGCAACCGGTGCCATCCACCGAGTTATATCCTCTTCCCGGCTGTAAAGCGCCCATAGTTCAGCCACAGGTACATCGAACTCTTCGACATGTTTGAGGCTGCGATCATCCTCTCCATAGTCGATTACGTTTTCGCTAGGTGCTTCTTTCGCGTGCAAAAGGCCGCTTGCTCCCAAACTGAGGGCAATGGCCAACGTGAGATGCTTCATCATACTTCTCCGTCCACTCTTTCCTACCTACGAACGTTCAGTAGCACAGACTAGGTCTTCAACCGCTCGCTGACCCAATTCGCAATTTGGACCATGTGTTCCGGCGTTGAATTCATGGCCGCCTCTTGCATGATCGTAGCGAGCGTTCTCGTTGCCAAGGCATCACGATAAACCTTCTCGGCATCAGCGAAAGCTGAGGCGATCTCGCATGGCCCATTGCAATCCTTAAGCTTTAGTCCGCACGGACCATTTTGACGTATCTCAGTGCAGCGAAAGGCTGGCATTGGGCCTTCGATCGCAGCCACAATGTCGAGCAGCGTGATATCGTCGACCGAGCGCGCGAGGCGGTAACCACCGCCCTTCCCGCGTACGGACTGCACAATCCCAGCGCGGCGCAGCAGCTGCATCTGTTTGGAAAGATAGGCTGACGGCACCTCAAAGAACTCAGCCAACGCATCAACACTGAGGCCCTGCCCTTCGCGCAGCAATGCCAGAATGGTGCAGATATGTGTGGTCCATTCGACACCTTTACCCAATTGCATGCTTGACTCCTTAATCGGATATATTTTATCCAGATATTAAATATCCGATTAAGGAAAGTGCCATGAGCCGGACAGCAAAACAAGCGCATCGCAACTTGGCGTTCTTTATTGGCCTCTTCCTCGCTATCCATTTCGCGGGGCACTTCTCTGCAATTTTCGGGATCGGCGTGCAGAATGTCGCCTTGCAATGGGGCCGCGAGTTCTATCAATTCCCGCTGTTTGAAATCGCCCTCGTAATCGCGCTAGCGGCTCAAGTTGTACTCGGCATCAGGTTGCTACGCGGCATAAGGGCGCGCAAACGCAAAGGCTTTTGGCACAAAGTCCAATTCGCGAGTGCCTGTTATCTCGCATATTTTGTGATTGCTCACACGACAGCGGCGCTGACGACCCGCTTACTCATTGGCCTCGACACGAACTTCTACTGGGCAGCTGGCACACTGGTATTGACGCCGTTGAAATATGGGTTTGCGCCCTACTACTTGCTGGCAGTGGCCGCTCTATTCAGCCACATTCTCGCCGCGCTGCATTTTCGCCGGCCTGAAACGTGGCACGCGTTCGCTCTGGCTGTGGGGCCATTGGTCGGCATGGTTATCGTCTTAGCCTATGGTGGCAGCTTCTATGAGATCGAGCTTCCGCGAGACTATCGCGAGTATTTCGATATGTTTCCGGGCGTTGCTGAATAGGACTTCCTCCTAAGCAGCCTCATCCATCAACACGCTGGCGCATTGCGGCAGTGGCATGGCGCGCTCTTCGAGTTCGTCGAGGGTCTCATCAATGCCTGCACCTGGCATTTCCTGCGCTATAAAGTCGATCAGTGAACGCTGCACTCGCTGCTCAAATTTCAGGCTGACATGATTGCCGTAAACGCTGCGAACGCGCAGTGGCAGGCTGAGGAAGCCAGCGACCAGCAGAAACATCTTTTGGTTCGCTTGCAGCTTCAGGCTGTCATCAACGATGATCTCGGCATCGGTTTGCGTCAGCCAGACAATCACTGCGGATTCTGATTTGCCGTTGATCATCAGGGAAAGGCTGGTCGCCTTTGCGAGTTCGTGATTGTCTGCCGTGTGCATCATGTGATCCTTCGTGTTTAGAAGTTCGCGTCTGCGTGTCGTTAGACGGCAAAAAAGTTAACGCGGATTAACTTTGGTCTGTAAAATGATGTAAATCTCTTGGCCCGTCGCAGAGTTTGGAGCCGCGCCAATTCGGTGATCTTTTCGCTTCCCATATGGCCTGCAAATCGCCACTCTCTACGCCGACAATCTGACGCGAATTCTCATTGGAGAGGACATTTGAAACTTGTTTCCAAATACGCAATTTCCGCCGCGCTTGCCGGAGTGCTTGCGATGACCGCCGCGACAGCCGGCCGCAGCCGACGGACATGCCGCTGATGCTAAGCCCGCCGCTGACGGAGTACCCGGCCCAGAGCAGGATCCTTACATCTGGCTAGAGGAAGCGCGCAGCGAAGAAGCCCTCGCTTGGGTTGAGAACGAGAACAAGCTGACGCTCGCCGCGATGGAGGCTGATCCGCGCTTTGAAGCGCTTAAGGCCGAGGCTCTGGCCATTTTCGACAGCGAGGACCGCATTCCCTATGTGAGCTTCCGCCCCGATGGCCTCTACAATTTCTGGCAGGACAAGGAGAATCCGAAGGGTCTGCTGCGCCGCACGACGCTGGAGAGCTACCAAAGCGATGAGCCGGAATGGGAAACCATTTTGGACGTGGACGCGCTTGCGGCTGCTGAGGGCAAGGAATGGGTCTATCAGGGCTCAACCTGTCTGCCCCCTACCCTCAATAAGTGTATGATTGCACTGTCAGATGGCGGCGAAGATGCCACCATCATGCGGGAGTTCGACACCTCTACAAAGACCTTTGTCGAAGGCGGTTTTGAGCTCGCTGAGAAAAGCCAAGGCGGCATTCAGTGGCTCGATGAAGACACGTTGCTGGTTGGCCGCGATTTTGGCGGCGATACCCTAACAGAGAGCGAATATCCCTTCACCTCGCGGCTGTGGAAGCGCGGCACGGCTCTGGCCGATGCGCGTGAAGTGTTCCGCGGTGAAAAATCGGACGTGTGGGTCGGCGCCAGCCTGCTGCGCGACAACACCGGCACTGTCCATGCAATGACCGCGTTTCGCGGCGTAAGCTTCCACGAAAGCGAGTACTTCGTTTCCAAGGACGACCAATGGGTACAGCTCGATATCCCTAAGAAGGCATCGCCTTACGGGATTGTCGATGGCCACTTGCTCTATTCAACCGATGTTGATTGGGAAGTGGACGGCCAAACCTTCCCGGCAGACAGTCTGATTGCGGTTGATCTGGAAGAATGGAAAGCCGATCCAAACGGCGCGGCCAAGACCCTTGTTTGGGCACCGGCAGAGCGCCAGACCAAGCGCGGCGGAGCCATCACGGGCAATGCTCTGTTCGTGACGATGCTCGACAATGTCGTTGGCAAGGTTCTGCAGTTCAACTTCAAAGATGGCGAATGGGTCAGCGAGCAGGTTGACCTGCCCGACAATGCGACACTTGGTATTGCTGCATCGTCATCAGAAACTGACCAGATCATGTTCACCGTCACGGATTTCCTCAATCCGACGACGCTCTATTACTCCGATGGCGGCGCTCCTGAAGTGCTCAAGACCTCGCCCAGCCGGTTCGACAAGACCGGTATGGAAGTTGAGCAGCATCAGGCAACCAGCGCCGATGGGACCAAAATCCCCTACTTCATCGTCAAACCCAAGGGCATGGCGATGGATGGCACCACGCCGGTCTTGATGAGCGGCTATGGCGGCTTCCAAATCCCGCGCCTGCCCGGATATATGGGCACCACGGGCAAGCTGTGGCTGGAGAAAGGCGGCGCCTATGTGCTGGCCAACCTGCGCGGTGGCGGCGAATTTGGCCCAGGCTGGCACCAAACGGCGATCCGCGAGAACAAGCAGCGCACCTGGGACGATTTCATCGCAGTGGGTGAGGATCTCGTTGGGCGCGGCTTCACCTCGCCTCAGCATCTAGGCATCCAAGGCGGGTCGCAGGGCGGCTTGCTGGTCGGCACGGCCTTTACCCAGCGGCCCGACCTGTTCGGCGCGGCAATCGTTGCGATCCCGCTGTTCGATATGCTGCGTTACCATGTGATCGGCCGCGGGGCATCGTGGATCGGCGAATATGGCGATCCGCGCATTCCAGAGCAGCGCACCTGGATCGAGGGCTATTCGCCCTACCAAAAGATCGTAGAGGGCGTGGACTACCCCGCCCCGTTCCTATGGGCTTCAACCGCCGATGACCGCACGCATCCGGCCCACGCCCGCAAAGGCGCAGCCAAGCTGAAGGCGCTGGGTCAGCCCTATTATTACTATGAGGATATGACCGGCGGGCACTCCGGCGGGGTTGATAACGAACAGCGCGCCAAGCTTCAGGCATTGCAATATGTTTACCTGATGAAGCGCCTTATGGATGAGCGCGAAACTGAAGTCGAAAGCGCCTCTGGCGGCTGAATTTCAGCATCTTAGCGATTCTTAATCGAAGGGCGATCGGTGCATAAAACGCATCGGTCGCCCTTTGTGCATCGGGCTGTGTAAGCGCATCCGACACTTTTCCAACGGTTCGTCGCGCGGACAGAACCTATAAGGTGGTTAGGTCAAAATTAACCATGTTTGAAAAGACGGAATTAAGTCTCTGAGGCTCACTTTTCTATCACCGGGGGCGGTAATAGGAGATTATCTAATGGCTTATCCGCGCGACATATCCATCGCTGAGGCAATCAAGCGTGCAGGCTTACCCCACTCACACCGGGTTCACTGGTCAAAGGCTCGCAAGGCGGACGTTGTCCGCGCCGTGCGCGAGGAAGTGATCAGCTTTGATGAAGCCCGCGAGCGCTATTTGCTCAGCCGTGCAGAATTTGAGCAGTGGGAACGCGAGACGGGCGGAAACGTCTATCGCATCCGCTCTCTCGAAGAGGCGTAAGCCTCACATTACTGGTCTAGTCTTCGACCTGGTGCTGAACGTTGCGGTGGAGCCCCTTACTCCGCCGCAACTTCGACCATCACCTCATTTCGGCGCAGTGGCCCTGGCACCATCGGCGCATCGTAAAAGGCATGCTCAAAGCCGCCAATTGGCTTTAGCCCTTCGCTCGCAACCCACTTGCTAAGCTCAGTCTCCATGTCGGCCAAATCGCCCGCTCGGGCAGTTCCGCTGAACCGCACCGCAGCGATCCTTCGCCCGGGCACCTCTGTGAGAGTGATATCCGCAGGCGCAGCTGGCAGCGTTTCCAGAGTGTATTTGGATGGCATGACAAAGCGCGTGCGCCACTGATCCGCCTCAGGGCTGTCTCGCATCACCGGAGCGGTCATCGCAATCGCTTCATCTTGATCAACGGCCCGGTCTTGCATGACCGGCGCGGTCATCGCGATGTCTTCGCCGCCCTCAGGCCGATCCTGACCAAAGATGTAAGCTGCCAGTCGCCGGAAGCCTTCGCCGCGCGTGCGGCTTTGATCGCCAGTGTGAGTGACTTCAGCCACGATCATCGGCTTGTAATCGCGCAGCTCGAACGGAGCCTCGGCCTTCACAACCTGATAGGCAGGCACTTCAATATCGCGGTATTGTGCATAACCCGCAGCTGCTCCGATGGCTGCTACGCCAACGCCTGCTGCGATCCATTTCTTGATACCCATACCTTCGGCTCCTGTGCGTGACTGTCTATGTAGCAGTTACGCAGGCCAATGGTTCCCGGATGCTGTTAGTTTCAGGGGCTCAGACGCCGCTGAGGGGCCCGTCAGGCGGCTCGGACGCTTTCGGTCACTTCGGTGTCAGAAGTGACGGATTCGCTGCGCTGATCGCCCTTCTTCCAGGCCGCACGCATTTCATCGATGCAGCCTTGAAGCTCGCACGAGATTTGAATGTTCTCTGCTGAGCCTTCAATCGCCGCAATGGTGTCATCCTTGAGCTTGCCCATACCGTCGGTGATTTGGGAAAGCTGCTCCAAATGAGCCGATGACGCGGCATAGGTCGAGTCCGCCAGCGAGAGCGACTCGTCGAGACTGCGGTCCACGGTCTTGAGTACCTCGATGCTTTTTTTGCCGCTCTCGGTGCTGCTGATCATGCGCGATTCCAGGCTGCTGCAGCTGGAGACCAATGATCCCACATCATTGGTGAGCTCGGAAATCGTGCTGGAAATGCTGGTTGCGCTGTCGCTGGTTAGATTGGCAAGCTCGCGCACTTCCTGTGCAACAACGCCAAAGCCGTGGCCGTGCACACCCGCCCGGCCCGCTTCGATCAGAGCATTGATTGAGAGGATATTGGTGCGGCTGGCGACTTGTTGAATAGCTTTAGAAACGCTTTCAACTTCGGCAAAGCGGCTTTGAAACTCCGCGAGCCGTGAGGACAAATCTTCGATCTGTTTCAGCGCATTATCGAGCGTTTCGACGATACCGTCGACCTCGTTCGACATATTGTTGGTAGCTTGCGAGGCATTGTTGAGCGCATCGCGTGCGCTTTCATTTTGCGCGCGCAGTGAACCGATGTCTTCGCCGATAGACTGCGATCTCTCGGTGAGATTGTCGACAAAGGCCGCACGCTCCAGCGAGGCTGAGTTAACGCGCTGCGCGTTGTTGAGCACTTGCTCGGCCAGCACCTTGGCCTGCCTGAAATTTTGTTCACCCTGATCACTCATGCACTGCGACATAGGGCCGGATACTTAAGGAAATTCTAACCATAATGGCCCGCGCGGCAGGGGCCGCAGCTGTGCCATCAGACTAAGTGACTGTTATCGGCGGGTTGATGCATGAAAATCAGGTGGTCTATTGGCCACCCATTTTGTGAATTTTTCCACTTTGGGATGGGCGCGAATGGTTTGCGCTTCGTCACCAATGCGGGCCAGCTCTGCATTGGTGAAATTGGCGTGGATCGCCCGGTGGCAGATCGGATGGACAGGAACGGTGCCCCGCCCCTTCTTCGACTTAGGAACCGGGTGATGCCACTGGATCAGCGCGCCAAACGGACGCTCGCACAACCAGCAATTGAGATCCTCGCCTTCACTCACCCCTTGTTCTTGGCCGCCTTCTTCTTTTTCATCGTGTCGTGAAAGCGGTCGGCCCAGCCGGGCTTCACGAATTGCTCGGCCCGCACCATGCGCAGCTCTCCGTCGGCAACATCGCGGCTAACCGCGCTGCCTGCCGCAACGATTGCGTCAGCGCCTATAGTAACCGGAGCGATCAGCGCGCTGTTCGAGCCGATAAAGGCGCGCTCGCCGATCACGGTTTGATATTTGAAATAGCCATCGTAATTGCAGGTAATTGTGCCCGCGCCGATATTAGCGCCCGCGCCGACGGTCGCATCGCCAAGATAGGTCAGGTGGCTTGCCTTTGCGCCGGGGCCAAGCGTCGCCTTCTTCATCTCGACGAAATTGCCAACAAACGCGCCCTCTTCCAGCACTGCACCGGGCCGCAGCCGTGCGAATGGGCCGACTTGAGCATTGCCTCCGACAGATGCGCCCTCAACATGGCTGAACGCCTTGATATGCGCGCCGTCAGCGACTGTGACGCCGGGGCCAAACACAACATTGGGTTCAATCGTGACATCGCGGCCAATCTTGGTGTCATGGCTGAAGAAGACCGTCTCAGGCGCGCGAAGACTGGCGCCATCGACCATCGCCTGTTCGCGGCGCGCCACTTGCCAACGCGCTTCTGCCTGGGCGAGTTCACTGCGTGAATTAATGCCCGCAACTTCATCGGGATCGTCAGTGCATACGACTGCGCAAACCCGGCCATCGGCAATCGCAATATTGACGATGTCGGGGAGATAATATTCGCCCTGCGCATTGTCATTGCCGACCCGGTCCAGCAGAGCAAACATATCCTTGGCGCTCGCCGCCATCAGGCCCGAATTGCACATCCGGCAAGCGCGCTCTGCGTCGCTCGCATCTTTAAATTCAACCATCTTGCTGATCGCGCCGTCGCCATCCGCAATCACGCGGCCATATTGCAGCGCATCCTCCGGCTCAAAGCCAAGCACCACAACCGCAGGTGCATCATCCTGATGCAGCCGCTCCAGCATGGCCTGCATAGTTTGCGCACGCACAAAGGGGACATCGCCGTAGAGCACCAGCACATCGCCTTCAAAGCCCTTTAGCGGCGCCTGCGCCTGCTGAACCGCATGGCCTGTGCCGTGCTGCGGCTCCTGCAAAGCGGTGTCAGCACGGCCAGCAACGGCCGCCTCGATTTGCTCCTTGCCAGCGCCAACCACGACCACGCGCCGCGCAGGGTTCAGTTCATCAACCGAAGCCATCAGATGGTCGAGCATCGCCCGCCCCGCAATCGGATGAAGCACTTTGTGGAGGTCGGATTTCATCCGGGTTCCCTTGCCCGCAGCAAGGATGATGGCAGCAAAATCAGTCATGCGGCCTCCCTTATAAGTCTGCTTGCATGAAGTGAAGCCGTGCGCTCGCAAAACCTTGCGATTTCACGTCCGTTGGGCCAACCGCCTCCTCATGACAGATTTCCCCTTTGATGCCGTGGGCTTCGACCTAGATGGCACCTTGCTAGACACGTTTCGCGATTTGGGCACAGCGGTTAATCACGCGCTGGAGCTGGGCGGTTTCGACCCAGTGCCAGTGGACAGCTCAAAAGACCTGATCGGCGGCGGCGCAAAGATCATGCTGGGGCGCGCAATCGACGCCCAGGGCGGATTGCCAAAGGAAGAGTTTCGAGGGCTCTACAAGGTGATGCTGCGCTACTATTCCGAGAACAACGCGGTGTACTCACGCCCCTACCCCGGGGTGATCGAAGCCCTGGACGAGCTCGCCGCACGCGGCATAAAAATGGCGGTCGTCACCAACAAGTTTGAGGAGTTTGCGACCAATATCCTGAGCACGCTGGGCCTGACCGAGCGCTTCGTAACCATCATCGGCGGCGACAGCATGGGCAAAGGCCCAGACGGCACATATCTGTCAAAGCCGCATCCGGAGCCTGTGCTGGCCGCGAAAAAGGCCTGCAATTCGTCTACCTTCGCGTTCGTGGGAGACAGCTCTTACGATGTCGCCGCAGCAAAGGCCGCTGGCGTGCCAGTGATCGTCGCGGCCTATGGTTATTGCGACAAACCGCCCCATGAATTGGGCGGAAATGCCGTCATTGATCTCGTTCCACGGCCTGATTTCTGCCTTGGAATCGCTTTAAGGCCTTCGCCCTGCCCTTACGGCACGCGATATCCCAGACCAGCGGTGTTGCATCGCAGCAAAGAAACTGCCACGCAGCGCCCACACAAACTTTACGCGCGCGTAAACCGCGCCACACCACTCGCAGGAGATACAAGCCATGACCATCGATTTTAAAGACAAGGTAGCCATCGTAACCGGCGCAGGCGGAGGCCTGGGCAAGGCTTACGCGCTTGAGCTGGCAAAGCGCGGCGCGAAGGTTGTCGTCAATGACCTTGGCGGTTCACGCGACGGCACCGGCACATCAGACGCGGCTGCCGAAGTTGTTGCTGAAATCGAAGCGGCTGGCGGCGAAGCCATGGCCAATGGCGGCAGCGTCACTGAATATGACCAGATGGAAAAGATGGTCGCCGACACCAAGCAAAAATGGGGCGGCGTTCACGTTCTCATCAACAATGCTGGCGTCCTGCGCGACAAGACATTTGCCAAAATGACCCCGGACGACTTTGAGTTCGTTCTCAAGGTTCATCTCACCGGCTCGGCTTTTGTCACCAAGGCATGCTGGGAAACATTCCGCGAGCAGGCCTATGGCCGCGTTCTGATGACCGCCAGCTCCACCGGCCTGTTCGGCAACTTTGGCCAAGCAAACTACGGCGCGGCCAAGCTGGGCCTCGCTGGCCTTACCAAAACGCTGCAACTCGAAGGCGCAAAGTACAACATTCGCTGCAACTCCCTGTCACCAGTGGCTGGCACTCGCATGACTGAAGACCTCTTCCCTGAAGAAGCCTTCAAGCTGTTCGCGCCTGAAAGCGTTGTTCCAGCAGCCCTGTTCCTGGTAAGCGAAGACGCACCGACCAACGCGATCGTCGGCGCTGGCGCTGGCGGCTTCCACTCTGCGTGGACTGTTATGAACGACGCTGTGTGGCTCACCGATGAAGAGCGCACCGTTGAAGGCTTTGCTGCCCGCTGGGACGACATCAGCGATTTCTCGAACCTGGTTGCACCGCAGTCAGGCAACGAGCAATCAGGCGCAATCCTGAAGGCGATGCAAAAGGTAACTGGCACTGGCCCAAGCAGCGCTCGCAGCTAAGACCAGCGCTTTATGCGCAAACAAAAGCCCGGCTTTTCCATTGGGAGGAGCCGGGCTTTTTGTATCTACTGGTGACGTGTTCACCGCGTTTCGAGCGTTTAAGCTCGCTCTATTCGTCGACCGCTTTCACAAGTCGCCGCTCAACCGGGGCGAGGACGTTCGCCAGATCGTGCCCGCGTTTGAGTGTTTGGCCGTGCTCACCAAACAGCGTCCACATCCCCTGCTTGTTGCGCAGGCTTGGGCGCTTTTCGATCCGTGCCTGTGGGCGCTCAGCGGCTCGGCGAAAGGCCGAGAAGATCGCTGCGTTTTTATCAAAATCCATCGCGTAATCGCGCCATTCCCCGGCGGCCACCATGCGGCCATAGAGATCGAGGATGCGCTGCAATTCTTCGCGTTCAAAGCCAACCTGCCCCTGTGCGCGGCCAGGAAAGGCAACAACAGAACCTCCCGCTGCGGTGCTTGCGCTCATGCGCGGTCGGTTCCGCTGCGCTTGGCAACCGGCTCTGGCTCATGCGCGTCTTGATCTTGGATCGGCACGCCTGATTTCAGCGCGTTCATTTCAGCCCGCAAAGCCGCGATTTCGCCCTCGAGCTTCTCGATACAATCGACACGGTTACCCTCGGCATCCTCGCAATTGGGGGTACCATAGGGCGTGAACTCTTTGATCCATTCTTCGGCTAAGCACAAGCGTGGAGCGAGCCTTCAGACCGACCATCGTTGCGCCGTCCGGCACATCGTCAGTCACCACAGCGTTCGCGCCAACACGGGCGCGTGTGCCCACCGTAATCGGCCCGATAATCTGCGCGCCGGACCCGATAATCACATTGTCGCATAGGGTCGGGTGGCGTTTGCCGCCCTCGCCATTCGTGGGATTGGTTCCGCCCAAGGTGACGCATTGATAAATCGTCACATTGTCCCCGATTTCGGCTGTTTCGCCGATCACTGTAAAGCCGTGATCGATGAAGAAATTCTTGCCGATCTTTGCGCCGGGATGGATATCGATGGCTGTCAAAAACCGCGAAAAATGGTTCACGAGCCGCGCGATAAAATACAGTTTCGCGTCGAAAAACCAGCTCGCAATTCGGTGGAAGAACAGCGCAGAAACCCCTGGATACAATAGGATTTCCCAGCGAGATCGCGGAGCAGGATCGCGCGCATGGACCGAGTCCAAATATGATTTCAGCCGATCAAACATGCTCTACTCCTTCGGCCAAACGCGCTGATTTTGCAAATTCCATCACAGCAACCGATGCTGATCTGGACCATGTGTTGCCTCCAGCGCGTCACGCCAAACCGACATGGTGGTCAGCACCTGACGTTCAAGGCTGATCCGATCAATTGCGACCACAAGTCGCTCAATTGCTTGATAGCTGCGCACCGCGCGCGGGACCAAATACTCCGCCGCTCCATCGGCTAATGACAGGCTACGCTGCTCTGCAATCGCATGGATCAGTTCCGCCGCCATTTCATCATCCGGTTCGCCGATTTCCAGCTGCAACGAACCGCCCATCCGCGAGCGCAAGTCCGGTAAAGTGATGTTCCAGGGCTGAGCATTGGCGATCAGCAGCAGCGGAGCGCCGCTTTCCTGCGCCGCGTTCCAGCGGTGAAACAGCTCGGTCTCGTCTTCGCTGTCTGCCCCATCGACGACTGTTATGCCCTGCGCTGACGCCCAGCGCCCGATCAGGCTCTTGCCGGAGCGCGGCGGACCGGTGAGCACAGCTGTACGGAACGGCCAGCTGGAGGGGTCAGACAAGGCCTCCACCACGCCAGCATTGGCATTGCCAACGATAATCCGGGCTGGATCACCCTGACTGCGTGTCTCAAGCGGGAGTGCGATTTGTGACATTGGGTAGCAGCTTTGCCGCTTTTAGCGGCTGATGGCGAGTGCGTTTGCGCCCTGACGCACGGTAAAGCCGCGCGCCCGTAGGGCAGCGGCAAGCTGGCTCAAATCGCCGCCGAAGCTAACTCGCATCACCGACGTACCGCCGATCGCTGTGCTGGTCACGGCTGTGCCGCGCACACCGCGCGGCTCCGCGAACGGCCCCGATAGCCGCATCGAAGCTGGCCGCATCAGGCGTCGCGAATTGCACAACGAAGCTGTTCACGACCGCTGCCTCAGGCGTTGGCGTATCAGTCGGCGTTGTGGTCTCAGCACCCGGATTCGCAGCCTGAGCAGCCACAGCGGCTTCACGAGCACGGATCGCGCGGCCAATCTCGATCAGACGCTGCAGCGCGGGATCTACTTGACCCGAGCCGCCAAGGCGCAGGGTGGGATCGGGGCGCAGTTTACCGTCGACCAAAGCCTGCTCAAAAATATCATCAAAGCGTTCAACCGCTTGGCTCAGCATCGCGGGCAGCTCTCTTGAGTTTTCCGCCATAAGCGAAAATCCGTCGAGATACGTGCTGTCCGGGCCGTAGCGTGCAATAAACGTGCCCTCGATTGGCCCGCCAGGATATTGATGCTCCAGCTTCGCGACTGGCACCAGAACATCAGCGGCGGTGTATTGATCGAGAACGGCACGCCACCACGCGCGGCTGCGGCGGCTGACCTGGCCGTAATTGAGCAGCAGCGAATCGCCGCCCGCGCCGCTGGGCCGGACATAATCGATCCGGCTGGTGCCCGGGTTGTATTCCGCCCAAGCCCTTTGCCACGGGTTGCGCACTTCAAACACAGTGTAGGCACCGCCAGAGACTGAGACCGGCATCACGAGCATTGGGGCCGAGCTACGCTTTTGTGCTTGCCCGCCAAGGTATCGCCCCGCCCGCTGGCGATCAAAGATCACGCCAAGGGTCGCAATGTAGCGTTTCGGCCCGATCCGTTCGCGCTCGATCACAATGGCAGAAACCATGGCGTTAAGCTGGCTGTCGGAGACCGATGGCCCGTTGACCTTCTCCCAAGCCAGCCGCTGCGCCCGCTTCCAAGCTTCTTGGCGCGCTTCCTCACCAGTGTCGCCCTTCACATCGACTTCGATGCCGCGCACATCAATGTCACTCGACGAGGCCGTCGGCGCGATGCCGCGATTCCCAGACACCTGAGCCAGAGCGATTGCCAATCCGACACTCAACAGCGCAAACACGCCAATCACCGCCAAAGCCCTTGAAAAGGCACGGTTCCAGCGCGTTGGCTGAGCGGTCGGCATAGGGCCGTTCGAGGCAGAAAGCATTCTCATCGGGGAAAAGCTTGCGCCTTTTGCCGAAAGACGAGTGGAATTCCAAGCGCGAATGGCTAAACGATCACCATGAGTGGCAAGAACTCCCCATATACTTACGAGCAAGCCGGCGTTTCGATCGCTGGCGGTAATGCTTTGGTCAAAGCAATCGGCCCCTTGGCCAAGTCGACCGCACGGCCCGGCGCCACAAGTGAGCTGGGCGGCTTCGGCGGGTTTTTCGACCCGAAGGCGGCTGGCTATGAAGACCCTTTATTGGTCGCGGCCAATGACGGTGTTGGCACTAAGCTGAAGCTGGCGATTGAGCATGATCGCCATGACACGGTCGGCATCGATCTTGTCGCCATGTGCGTCAACGATTTGATCGTTCAGGGCGCGGAGCCTCTGTTCTTCCTCGATTATTTCGCCACCGGAAAGCTGGAGAACGGCATTGCAGAGCGTGTTGTCGCCGGGATCGCCGACGGCTGTAAGCAAGCGGGCTGCGCGCTGATTGGCGGGGAAACCGCTGAGATGCCGGGCATGTATGCACCGGGCGATTATGACCTTGCTGGATTCTGCGTGGGTGCGGTTGAGCGCGGCGAGCAATTGACGGGCGAGAAAGTCGCACCGGGCGATGTGCTGCTCGGCCTTGCAAGCTCAGGCGTGCACTCCAATGGCTATTCTCTGGTCCGCAAGCTGGCCGAAGACTTCGAATGGAAACTCGATCGGCCCGCCATATTTGATCAAGAACGGTTGCTGATTGACGCATTGATTGAGCCGACCCGCATTTATGTCGCGAGCCTGCTGCCGCTGGTGCGCGAAGGGCTGATCAATGGTCTTGCGCATATCACCGGCGGCGGTTTGCTGGAGAATATTCCGCGCATCCTGCCCGAAGGCGCGCATGCGATGGTAGATGCCGCAAACTGGCCTCAGCCCCGCTTGATGGCTTTCTTGCAGGCCCAAGGACACATCGAGCCAGCCGAAATGGCGCGCACATTCAATTGCGGCGTGGGCATGGTCCTGTCGGTCGATCCGGATGATGTGGAAGACGTGACCAAGCGCCTCGAGGCCGCAGGCGAAACGGTGCTGAACATAGGCGAAATTGCCGACGGTCCGCGCGGCTGTACCGTCATAGGCGCCGCTGGCGTATGGTCAGCCACCGCAGATTGGGACGCGACGCATAGTGGCTGAAAAGGCCAAAATTGCAGTCTTCATTTCGGGCACCGGCACCAATATGGCCGCATTGCTCTATGCCAGCAGGCTCCCCGGCTCGACCTTTGAGATCGTGCTGGTTGCCAGCAACAAAGGGGATGCCGGAGGGCTGAAGCTCGCCGAATTGGAGGGCATCTCCACATTCGTCCATTCGCATAAGGGCCACAGCCGCGAGAGCCATGACGCAGCGATGGAAGACGCGGTGCACAAAGCTGACGCAGACTACATCGTTCTGGCTGGTTACATGCGGATCCTATCGGACGAATTTGTGACTCGCTGGCTGGGACGGTTGATCAATATCCACCCCTCCTTGCTTCCCAAATACAAGGGGCTGGATACCCATGCCCGCGCAATCGAAGCGGGCGACAGCCATGGCGGAGCAAGTGTGCATCTGGTTGTGCCAGAGCTCGATGCTGGCGAAGTGCTCGCGCAAGTCAAAGTTCGGATCGCGCCGGATGAAACATCGGACACATTGGCCGAAAAGGTGAAGCTCGCCGAGCACCAGCTCTATCCACGCGCGGTGAGCGATTATGTGTCGCGCGGCAATGATCCGGCCTATCTGTTTGGGCGGGTCCGCGCGCTGGCCTTGGCCCTGCCCGAGACGCATGAGCGCGAGAGCCATGGCTCCCCTGGTTTTCGGGTGGGCAGCGAAAAATCCGGCAAATATTTCGCCTATTTCAGCGATCGTCATCACGGCAGTGAACACATCGCATTGCTCGTCAAAACCAGCGGAATGGACGAGCTGATGGACCTCGTCGAAGCTCAGCCGGAGGCTTATTACAAGCCAGCGTTTTACGGCGCGAGCGGCTGGGTCGGCGTGATCTTGAACCGGTCGGAAGTCGATTGGGAAAGCGTGTCTGAATGGCTCACGCGCAGCTGGCGCTCGGTTGCTCCTGCGCGACTTACCAAGCTGCAAGATGCAGCGGACATGTTTTAGCTCAGCCGCAGTCATGCAGCCGCGCACGTCCCCACTTGATCGCACCCGATTGGTCGACCGCTCCAGCGCCTTTTTGGGCCGCGCATGGTCGAAAGGGTGGCTGCCTGAGCCAGCGATCGAGGCGAACAAGCTTTGGGCCATCGCGGCCAAGAGCTTCGGCGACAATGCAGACGCTTATGAGCGCGCAGGCCGCAGTGAGGAAGATGTCGCTGACTTTCGCTTGAGGTTGGAAAAGCTGACTGCAAGCGTGGTTGCAGAGGCGGATCTCAACCCGCTCGGCCGAGCAATGGCGCACGGCCAATTGGTGCGCGTGATCAAACAGCGCCTGCAATTCGGCGCATTGTGGTCGGCTAAGCCTGCACTCACTGAAACCGCGCTCGCGCCGCCGATCATCATTATTGGTCACATGCGATCCGGCACCACCCGTGTGCACCGCTTGCTCGCCGCTGATCCAGCGCATTCCTCCACCCGCTTTTGCGACAGTTGGCACCCGGTGCCGAGCAAGCTGCATGCGCGCCGCCTGTGGGGCGGTCTCAATCTTACGATTGCGCGGCGGCTCAACCCCTGGATTGATGCGCTGCATCCGATGAGCTCTGGCCGGGTTGAGGAAGAACTCGGCTGGCTCGCTTGCGCGCTCAACCATTCCACCTATCAAACGCAGTGGCATATCCCGAGCTATAGCGCGTGGAGCGAGGCGCGTGATGCAGGCCCGGTTTACCGCGAGTTTGCCCGCATCCTCCGCACTGACGCAGCGCATCGCAATCTCGCCGACCGCCCGCGGGTTATGAAAGTGCCGCAGTTCTCTGAGGATTTGCCGTCATTGCTGGCAGAGTTTCCGGATGCCAGACTGGTCGTGGCGCAGCGTGACAGCGAGGATGTGCTGCGCAGCGCCGTGTCTATTGTCGCCAATCAAATGGCCATACAGTGCGACAATTGTGACCTCGATTGGATCGAGCAGGAATGGCAGCGAAAGCTCGACCTGCGCGATGCCCGTATGAAGGAAGCTCTAGAGAACTGGGATGGCCCGGTCGCGCATTTGCAATTTGCCGCGCTTGGCGATGATTGGGAGCGGGAAATCGCTCGGACCTATCAAGCGCTCGGCATTGAGCTATCCGGAGAGGCGCTGCTCGCGATGCAGCGCGAAATGGCGAGCAATGAAAGCGGGCATCACACGGCCCATGCCGATCAAATGGCTGCTTTCGCACAGGCACCCAAGGATTGAGCGCACAAAAAAGGCCGCCCCTCGCGGAGCAGCCCTCTTTGTTCAGCCATTGCTAGCAGAGAATTAGCCGACGATTTCGTCTGCGCTGAAGAAGAAGTCGATTTCGATCTTCGCGTTCTCGTCGCTGTCCGAACCGTGGACGGTGTTTTCACCGATTGAGAGCGCGTGCTCCTTACGGATCGTGCCCGCGTCGGCTTCTGCTGGGTTGGTTGCGCCCATGATGTCGCGGTTGCGCTTCACAGCGTCTTCGCCTTCCAGCACTTGTACGACCACTGGCTCGCTCATCATGAACTCAACGAGTTCGTCAAAGAACGGACGCTCTGAGTGAACAGCGTAGAAGCCTTCTGCCTGCTCGCGGCTCATGTGGATGCGCTTGGATGCGACAACGCGAAGGCCAGCGCCTTCGAGCATTGCGGTGACCGCACCGGTCAGGTTGCGGCGGGTTGCGTCAGGCTTGATGATCGAAAAAGTGCGGGTAACCGCCATGATGAATATCCTTGATGTAAGAAGCGGCCAGTTTTGGTCCGCTGAAAAGAGGGTGCGAAGTAAGACTTCACAGTATGATTTCTGGCGCGCGCCCTAGCCGCGCCGCAACGAAGCTGCAAGCCTGCTCTTGCGAGTTGAGCTAAGCTTTTGCGCGAAGTGGGCTCAGTCGCCCGCCATCGCCGGATCAAAACCAACGAGCAGCTGAGCCATGGTGGCATCAGCTTCGGGCGTTGCATTCAGTGTAATCGTGCGGCCTGTACCGTCTTTGCCGCCGAGAATTTGCGCGCCCTCGCTGTCCATCTCGAACTCGATCGGAATGCCGACGTCCTCGGCCTGCTTGCGATAGAACGCTGCCACTTCTTCAGGGCTGTCCTGCGTCTCCATCACCAACATGGAGCCATAGGTTTCCGCATCTTTGAAATTGGTGTTGTTGATCACCGCTGCGCCGGGATAGACCGAAAAGCCATCGGGCAGCTCGACCGGCACATTTTCGCCGGAGCGGACAGTCGAAGAGCCATTCTCCGTTTCGATTGTCATGCGCGCCTCGCCGGTCTCCGCATCAATCGCATATTCGCCAGTTGCCTCTGCCTGATCACCCGATGCGTCAGACCCGCAAGCGGACAGCAGCACAGTGATTGCGATGATGAAGGCGGAACGGCGCATAGTGATCTCCTTAAACCAGCGCGCACCATCTGCTGAGCCTGCGCTCAAAGCAAGCGCTCAGGCGACTTTCACCCATTTGCCATCGTCCTGGCGGAAGAATGAACGCTCCAGCCCCTCTGCCCCATCGAGCGAGCGCCATGTGGCCCGCGCGGCTTCGAGGCTGCTTTCATCAAACAGTAGAAACGCGCGTTCAAAGCCTGCTGGATCGCGCCATTCACCGTCTGCAAACACGACGTGGCTGGCGCTGTTCGGGGATTCGCATTTGTCGGACAGTAAGATTGGTTGCTTATCCGCACCCTCGCCCGATGCTTCACCATTGGCGAGGAAACTCTCCGGCCCGGCCTTCCAAAGTCCGCGCGAGATTTCTTGGCGGCGGTGAGCATCCTCAGCCACCACGAGCATCCGCTCATCAGAGCCGAGCACCCGCCCGGCGATCAGCGCCACGACCTTTTCAACCGGGTCACGCGATAGCTGCCAAAAATCGACTTTCATGAGTCTTGCCCTAAGCTAAACCAACCACGCCCTCCACCCTACCACCTGGAAAATTTTCGGATACGATCCGGGTGGTAGGGTGGAGGGCGTGGGTGGCTGAGTTACTTCACTTTGGAACGTTTACAACGTTCCGAACAATAGAGAACATTGTCCCAGTCTCGCTCCCACTTCTTGCGCCAAGTGAATGGGAGGCCGCAACTCGCGCAGATCTTGCTCGGCAGATCAGATTTCTTGCGCATTTTTGGGATGAGCTGCGCTCCTATCCCTCGAGGTTATCCGCCACGAACTGATCGATCAGGCGCGCGCCATAGCCGGTTGCGCCTTTATCCCAGCTGTGGCCCGGCTTGTCCGCCCAGACCATGCCGGCGATGTCGCAGTGCGCCCACGGCGTGCCCTTTTTGATGAAGCGGTGAAGGAATTGCGCCGCCGTGATCGAACCCGCGGGACGCGGGCCCACGTTTTTGATGTCAGCAATCGGGCTATCGATCAGCTTGTCGTAAGCCGGGCCAATCGGCATGCGCCACAGCTTGTCACCGCTGCTCTTGCCCGCTGCCAGCAGCTTGTCAGCCAATGCATCATCGTTGGAAAATACACCGCCATGCTCATGGCCAAGCGAAATGATCATCGCTCCGGTCAGCGTCGCAAAATCGACGATTTGCGCAGGATCATACTCTTCTTGCGCCCAATGCAGCGCGTCGCACAGAACCAGACGGCCTTCCGCGTCGGTGTTGATCACCTCAACCGTCTGACCGTTCATGGTGGTCACAACATCGCCGGGACGCTGAGCCTTTCCATCGGGCATGTTTTCAACGAGGCCGAGCACGCCGATCACATTGGCTTTCGCCTTACGGCTGACCAGGGACAGCATGCCGCCAGCAACGGCGCTAGCGCCGCCCATGTCCCATTTCATATCTTCCATGCCGCCTGGCGGCTTCAGTGAGATACCGCCCGTGTCGAAGGTCACGCCTTTGCCGACAAACACGGTCGGCCTTTCGCCTTCCTTGCCGCCATTCCAGCGAATGGCGAGGATGCGCGATTCGCGCTCTGAACCTTGGCCCACACCAAGCAGTGCGCCCATGCCGAGCTTCGTCATCTCGGCCTCGTCCAGCACAGTCAGTTCAGCGCCAGTGCCCACGAAGGCTTCCTCACACAAAGCAACAAAGCTCTCTGGATAGAGGACATTGGCGGGCTCTGCGACGAGCTTGCGCGTGAATTCGGTGCCCTTGGCTAGCGCCTCTGCCGCGACCCAAGCCGCCTCGGTGCCGTCCGGCGCATTGATGACAATGACCTTTTTCAGGGTCGCTTTCTTTTCCTCCGCCAGCGTCGTGCGGTATTTGTCGTGCCGCCATGCGCGCAGACGGGTTGCCAGAAGAACGGCTGCTGCCTCTTCGCCGGACAAATCCGCATGGCCCAGATCGAGCACCATCTCGGTCTCGCCTGAGGTCAGGTACTTCGCGACCAGCGCAGCGCCTGCGCGCTCAACATGCATGCGGCGCGCCTCGGCTGATGCCTCTCCCGCTCCGGACAGTGCAACGCGGCGCAGCGCGCCATTGTCCATCGCAAAGCCTTCAAAAACCTGGCCAGCCCGCCCAGCGAAACGAGCCGCATGTGCGCCGTCGGCCAGCGCCGCATCAAGATCGCTTAGAGAATCGCCTTGATTAACAATGCGAGCAATCAAGCGAACATCGGATGGGGATTGGGCGCTGAATTCGATTTGCATAACAACTCCGGGTTGTGCCTCCGGCCAAAGCCGGAATTTAAGCCAGTTTGGCCGCCAAGCGAAAGCTATGGTCGACAGGTGGCGGAATGGCGATTGCGATTAGGCGTGAGCGGTGCGATAGGCAAGCCATGTCGGGAGGTTTCAGGTACGGCGTGCGCGCCGCGGCTTCAACACAGGTGTTATGCCGGATGCGTCCAGCAGCGATTGCTATGCTGCTGGCGGGTCCGTTGTCATTGTCTGCGCCAGTGCTTGCCCAAACCGCTCCGCCACCACAACCGATTCAGCCGGTCTCGGAAGCCGATCCAACGGATGCCCAGGCTTCGGAGATCGGCGATCGCATCGACTTTGAGGCTGACGAGCTGGCCTATGACAACACCGCCGATGTCGTTACCGCGCGCGGAAATGTTGTCCTGCGCAGCGATGATCGATCCGTTCGCGCTGACAAAGTGCGCTGGAACCGCAGTGCCGGTACAATCCTCGCCAGCGGCAACGTGCGCTTGGTTGATGAAAGCGGCAACCAGCTGTTCACCGAAAGCGTCGAGCTAACCGACACTTTTGAAGCAGGCGCAATGGAAGACCTACTGCTTGCCCTGAGGGCCGGCTGGACGTCTGGCCGCGCGATCTGGTGAGCGCGGGGATGACGGCACGATCGTGCTGAGCGATGCGGCGTACACAGCCTGCGCGCTTGCCGATCAGGAAGACTGCGCCAACAACCCCAGCTGGCGGATCACCGCTGACCGGGTGACATACGACCCTGAGGATACGAGGGTCAGATTTCGCGGCGCCGTGCTTGAATTGTTTGGTGCGCGCATCCTTCCCTTGCCCGGCCTTGCGATCCGCACCGATGGCCAGCCAGTTTCCGGCTTTCTCGTGCCAGACGTACGAGATCTCGCAGAGCAACGGCCTGGAGCTGTCGACTGAATATTACTGGCGGATCGATGAGAACAAAGACCTGACCCTTGGCGGGTTTGTCTACACCGACGTTGCGCCCATGGTGTCGGCGGAATGGCGTCACCTGACCGGCAAAGGCGCGTATCAGATCACTGGCTATGCGACGCATTCTCGCCGGATTGTGGGCAATGACGGAACGCTGGCGAGCTCCAGTGATCCGCGCGGCTACTTGGATGCGAATGGGAAGTTCCAATTCTCACCAGAGTGGAGCCTGACGGGTTCGATCCGGCTTGCTAGCGACCGCACTTTCCTGCGCCGCTATGACCTCAGCCGTGATGACCGGCTGCGCTCAACAATCAATCTGGAGCGGATCGACAACGATTCCTACCTCTCCATCGCCGGCTGGGCGACGCAGACTTTGCGCATTGGCGCGGATCAAGGGCAGGTGCCCGTCGCTCTGCCGGCGATTGATTACCGCCGCCGGATTGCGGACCCGATTGCCGGCGGCGAGCTGGAATTGCAGTTCAACTCGCTCAGCCTGCTGCGCAAGGACGGACAAGACACGCAGCGCGCCTTTGCTGGGGCACGGTGGGATTTGCGGCGGCTGACCAACCTTGGCCAAGTCGTTACGCTGAGCGCGCTTGCTCGCGGCGATGTCTATCACACCGACCAGACCCTACTCACCGCGACGGAGATTTATCGCGGCAACCCTGGCTGGACCGCTCGGGCTATCGCGATTGCAGCGGTTGATGTGGAATGGCCCTTCGTCGGCGAAGCCTTTGGCGGCACGCAAGTGCTGAAACCGCGCGTCCAAGTTGTCGCGAGCCCGCCGATCCGCAATCTGGCGGTTCCCAACGAGGATTCCCGCGCGATCGACTTGGAGGATTCCAACCTCTTCGCGCTCAACCGTTTTCCGGGCTACGACCGGGTCGAAGACGGCGTTCGCGTGACCTGGGGCGTCGATTGGGAGCTGCAACGGCCCGGCTGGCGGATTAAATCCACGATCGGTCAGTCCTACCGCTTCGATGCCGCGCGTGACATCTTCCCAGATGGCACTGGCTTGTCCGAGCGCGTCTCCGACTTTGTCGGGCGCACCGAGGTCCGGTTCCGCGACTTTGTGAAGTTCACCCACCGCTACCGGCTCGACAAAGACAATCTTGCGATCCGGCGCAACGAGGTCGACACGACTATCGGCAGCCAGCGCACCTATGTCGAGCTCGGCTATCTCAGGCTCGACCGCGACATTCAGGACCTCGAGGATTTGCAAGACCGCGAGGAAGCCCGCGCGGCAGTGCGCGTGGCGATTGATCGCAGATGGTCGGTGTTTGGCTCTGGGGTGTTCAACCTCACCAATGAAGACGAAGACCCAACCTTCTCGCCCGATGGGTTTGAACCGATCCGCACCCGCCTCGGCGTCGCCTATCAGGATGAGCAGCTGGAGTTTGGCCTAACCTGGCGGCGCGATTTCATCACCGCTGGCGACGCGGCGCGTGGCAACACATTCCAGCTGTTCTTCAGCCTCAGAAACCTTGGGTTTAGATAAGCCGTTGAGGAGTGCGCCGAAGCCGTTGGCACAGCGCGAAAAAGCGGCTATTCGGCCCAAATACGGGAGGACGCGGTGCTTGGCGCAAAACCGCGCTCAGCCATGGTTAAGCCATGAGCTGGCACCAAGCGAGGCAGATGGTTGCGCGGCGAGCCTTACCAGGGTGTAAGCTGCGGAAACCAAAACATATTTAGATTAAAATCGGGATTTACACGTGACACGCAAATTTTGGTCAAAACTCATCGCTCCGGCGGCTTTGGCAGGTCTTGCAGCGGCGCCAGCTACCCTGCTCGCGCAAGCTGCTGCTCCAGCCAATCCATTCGGCATACCTGACAGCGTGACCATTTTTGGCAGCTCCAACCCAAATATGCGCACCGCGACCGCGATCGTGAACGACTTTGTCATCACCGGCACGGATATTGATCAGCGCGTGGCTCTGGTCACGGCAGCCGCTGAAAACCAGGTCTCAGAAGAAGAACTCGCGCGCCTGCGTCGCCAGGTGCTGCGCAATTTGATCGATGAAACGCTGCAGATTCAGGAAGCAACCAAGCTCGAACTGCCAGTCGATCAAGCTGAGGTGAACCAGACCTATGCGCAATTGGCCGCACAGAACTTTGGCCAAGACCCAAGCGCGATGGACACTTACCTGCGCAGCATTGGCTCCTCGCCGGCATCGCTGAAGCGTCAGATCACCGGCGAATTGGCTTGGCAGCGAGTGCTCAGCCGCAACGTCAACGCGTTCATCAACGTTTCTGAAGAGGAAGCACGCGAAGTGCTGAAACGCCTGGAGGCGGATCGCGGCACGGATGAATATCGCCTCGGCGAAATTTACATGTCGGCCACCTCTGAAAACCGCGAAGCGGTGCGCCAGAATGCGCAGCGGATTGTCGAGCAATTGCAGCAAGGCGGCAGTTTCGTCGCCTATGCGCGCCAATATTCCGAAGCGACCACAGCAGTTGTGGGCGGCGACACCGGCTTCCTGCGCCTTGGCACTTTGCCCGGCCCAATGGCCGAAGCCGCGCAGCAAATGCAGCCCGGCCAGCTGGTTGGCCCGCTCGAAATTCCAGGCGGCTTCACGATCATGTACCTGATCGAAAAGCGTCAGGTTCTGACCGCCGATCCATTGGAAGCGCTGCTCAGCCTCAAGCAAATCTCGATCACGTTCGAGCCAGGCACGACTGAAGAACAGGCCGCAGGCCGTGTCGAGCAATTCGGTACATTTGTTCAGGGTCTGCGCGGCTGCGCGGATGCTGACTCGGCACGCGATGTTCTGGGCGCTTCGGTGGTTTCCAACGAGCAGATCCCTGCTCGCCAGCTGCCTCAGCAATTGCAGAACATCATTCTCAACCTGCAAGTTGGCCAGTCCACGCCGCCATTCGGCTCTATCACAGAGGGCGTGCGCGTCCTGATGCTGTGCGGCCGCGATGATCCGCAGGTTGCGGGCAGCCCGACCGTTCAATCGGTGATGAACCAGATTGAGGAAGAGCGCATTAACAAGCGTGCTCAGCGTTACCTGCGAGATCTGCGCAACGACGCGTACATCGAATACAACTGAGCATAGCTTAGGTGGGTTCTGCTGCGCTTCCCCTCGCCGTTTCCTTGGGCGATCCGGCGGGGATCGGGCCAGAACTGATCGCGCATTGTTGGGCGCGCCGTGCGGAACGCGGCATCGCACCGTTCTTCGTTGTCGGCGGCTTTGACGTGGTTCGTGCCGCTGCTGAAGCGGTGGGTGCGGACTGTCCGGTTATTGCCATCGGAGACACGTCCGAAGCGATTGAGGCATTCTCAGATGGCCTGCCCATTCTGGTCGGCGAGGATTGCGACTATCGGCCCGCCCAGCCGGATGAGCAAGGCGCAGCGCTCGCGATGCACTCGCTTGCCGAAGCGACACGGATGGCCCTGCTCGGCAAAGCCTCTGCCTTAGTCACGGCCCCCGTGGCAAAATCGCAATTGGCTAAGGTCGGCTTCGATTTTCCCGGCCAGACCGAATTTCTCGCCGCTGTTTGCGGGCTTTCACCCTATGACGCGGTGATGATGCTGGCCGGACCGTCGCTGCGCACTGTGCCGCTGACGGTGCACATTCCGCTGAGCGAAGTCTCCACCGCGCTGTCGTCTGAGTTGATCCAGCATAAAGGGCAAATCGTCGCCGCAGCATTGGCGCGCGATTTTGGCATTGCCAGCCCGCATTTGGCTGTCGCTGGGCTAAATCCTCACGCCGGTGAAGACGGCAAGTTTGGCGATGAGGAAGCCCGGATCATCACGCCCGCTATCGATGCCTTGCGCGAAAGCGGTGTCGATGTAAGCGGCCCGCATCCGGGCGACGCCTTGTTCACGCCGCGCGCCCGGGCAGGCTATGATGCGGCGCTGTGCATGTATCACGATCAGGCTCTGATCCCGCTGAAGGCGCTGGAATTCGATGAGGGTGTGAACGTCACCCTCGGCCTGCCGATCATTCGCACTTCGCCCGATCACGGCACAGCATTTGATATTGCGGGCAAAGGTGTCGCCGACCCGGGCGCAATGATCGCGGCCATGCAAATGGCGGCGCAGTGCGCGGCGGCGCGCAACCCCAATGCCTGATCTCCCACCGCTTAGAGAGGTGATCGCGGCTCACGGGCTTAGCGCGTCAAAGAAACTCGGCCAGAACTTCCTGTTCGACGAGCAATTGCTGGACCGGATCGCGGCGATCCCCGGTGATCTGAGCGGACAAAACGTGCTGGAAATTGGCCCCGGACCTGGCGGGCTGACACGGGCTCTGCTGCGCGCAGGCGCGAACGTGACGGCAATCGAGATGGATGATCGCTGCCTGCCAGCCCTCGCCGAGCTCAGCGATGCATTTCCGGGCAAGCTCAGCGTCATCCAAGGCGATGCGATGAAGCTTGATCACAATGAGATCATGGGCGGGGAGCCGTATCATATTGCCTCCAATCTGCCCTATAATGTCGGGACCGCCTTGTTCGTGAACTGGCTAAGCGGCGCGCGGTGGCCCCCGCTTTGGCGCTCGCTCACACTGATGTTTCAGCAAGAGGTTGCCCAGCGCATTGTCGCGCCCTCTGGCGGGTCGGCCTTTGGCCGCTTGGCCGTGCTCGCGCAGTGGCGGTCCGAGGCAAAACTCGCGCTCAAGGTGCACCGCAGCGCCTTTACCCCGCCGCCCAAAGTGATGAGCGCGATTGTCCACGTCACGCCCATCGCCGCGCCAGAAGGCGTTGCGCCGCGAACACTCGAACGCATCACGGAGGCTGCCTTTGGACAGCGTCGCAAGATGCTACGTCAGAGCCTCAAAGGCGTACCGGGCGCACTGGACGCGTTGGCGCACGTCGACATTGACCCAACGCGCCGCGCCGAGACGCTGAGCGTTGATGAGTTTGTCGCCATTGCGAGGAAACTGGGCGGTGACGCTGGTTAATTTGGCGTAACCAAGCTTGCCAACGCGTTAGAGGGATTTTGCACCCTATCACGCTGAGCAAGAGACCGTTACCGGACGAACCATCCGGACAGACAGGTAAGAAACGCCATGAGCTTTCTCGAAAAACGCCAGCAGGCGGCGCATACTGATCAGCGCCGCTCGGGCCGCTTTGCCGTGGAAATTCCAGCGACATTTCGCACCACCAGCGGAGAGCGCGCGTGCCGTATGGCCAATATCTCCGACAATGGAGCGAAGCTGGAAACCGACAATCCGCCAGCCACCGGCGTATCCGGCATGCTGCTGCTCGGCTCTGAGGAGATTTATTGCACGGTCATCTGGTCAAACGACAATGCCTGCGGGATCGAGTTTGAACGCAGCATTGGCGAGCATGCCCTGGTCCAGATCGCTGGCGAGCAGGTCAGAAACACCGGACCTGTGGCTCAGGCCTGCAACATCCAGATGGGCCGAAAGCGGGGCCGACTGGTGACGCACCATAGCTGACCGCGCCTTCGCTGGCTGACCTCAGCCCGCCTTCTTTGCCAAGCGCCACTGATGCAGCAGCGGCTCCGTGTATCCGCTGGGCTGTTCCACACCCTTGAAGATCAGCTCTTTCGCTGCTGAGAACGCTGCGCCGTCTTCATTTCCGGTAAGCGGAACATAGGTCGGGTCACCCGCATTCTGCGCATCAACCTTGGCCGCCATGCGGGTCAGGCTGTCCATCACCTGATCCTGTGTCACGACACCGTGTAGGAGCCAATTGGCGATATGCTGAGATGAAATGCGCAAGGTCGCGCGGTCTTCCATCAGGCCAACATCATTGATGTCCGGCACTTTGGAGCACCCTACACCCGCATCGATCCAACGCACGACGTAACCAAGCAGGCCCTGCGCATTGTTATCCAGCTCATCGCGCAGCTCTTCGTCGGACCAATTGGTGCCTTCCGCGAGCGGGATGCGAAGCAGGGTGTCGACGCTAGGGATCTCGCCCAGCCCTTGCTGGATTTCAAACACGTTTTCCTGATGATAATGCAGCGCATGCAGCGTCGCAGCGGTCGGAGAAGGAACCCAGGCGGTGTTCGCCCCTGCGCGCAAATGCCCGATCTTCTCCTGCATCATCTGCCCCATCAAATCAGGCGCAGCCCACATGCCTTTGCCGATCTGAGCCTTGCCAGAGAGACCGCAAGCAAGGCCAATCGCAACATTGCGCGCCTCATAGGCCATGAGCCAGTCTGACCCTTTCATCGCGCCTTTGCGCATCGTCGGCCCAGCGCGCATACTGGTGTGAATTTCGTCGCCTGTCCGGTCGAGGAAGCCGGTGTTGATGAACACGATCCGGTCCTTCACCGCTTGGATGCAGGCGGCGAGATTCGCGCTCGTGCGCCGCTCTTCATCCATCACGCCGACCTTGATTGTGTGACGCGACAGGCCGAGCAAATCCTCAACCGCGTTGAACAGATCATTGGTGAAAGCGCATTCTTCCGGCCCGTGCATCTTGGGCTTCACAATATAGATCGAGCCGCATTTTGAATTGCCGTATTTCGCCTGGCCTTCGACATCAATCGTGCTGATCGCGCTGGTGAAGACGGCATCCATGATGCCTTCCGGAATTTCGCCGCCATCGGGCAGGCGGATCGCGGGATTTGTCATCAAGTGCCCAACATTGCGCACAAACATCAGGCTGCGCCCGGATAGGCTCTGAGCATTGCCATCGCGGTCGCTGTAAGCCTTGTCTCCCGACAGTTTGCGGGTCAGTGTCTTGCCGCCTTTCTCAAAGCTCTCTTGCAAATCGCCGCGGATCACGCCCAGCCAATTGCGATAGGCTAGCAGTTTGTCCTCAGCATCCACCGCCGCGACGGAATCTTCGCAATCGGCAATCGTGGTCAGAGCGGCTTCGACGTTGATGTCCGCAATGCCGGCCTTGTCCGTCTGGCCGACTGACGAGGCGGCATCGAACACGACTTCGATATGCAGGCCGTTGTTTTGGAACAGCAGACCCTTTTGAGTCTTGCCGACATATTGGCTTTCATCCTGCAGCTTGCCGTCGTTCTCATCGGCTAAATCCGCCCAGCTTTGATCAACCAGCGGTAGCGCCTGATCCAGAAATGCGCGGCCGCGAGCAATCACTGCATCGCCGCGAGCGCGGTCATAACCGCCTGGCTTCGCTGGCGGCGCATCAAGCGCATCCGTGCCGTAAAACGCATCATACAGGCTGCCCCAGCGCGCATTGGCTGCGTTCAGCAGAAAACGTGCATTGAGGATCGGCACGACCAGCTGAGGCCCCGCCATGGTTGCGATTTCAGGATCGACGTTTTGCGTACCGATTTTGAACGGGCTGGGTTCTGGGACGAGATAGCCAATCTCTTGGAGAAACGCTTTGTAGGCGCCCGCATCATGGGGCTGCCCTTTGCGTGCATCGTGCCAAGCATCGATCTGAGATTGCAGTTCTTCGCGCTTGGCAAGCAACCCAGCATTGCGCGGCGCAAATTCAGCCAGCAAATCCGCAAAACCCTGCCAAAAGGCGTCCACATCCCGTCCCAGCGGGCCAAGCACTTCGCTTTCCAGGAAGGTCGCCAGCCGCTCATCCACAGACAGCCCGGCACGGGTAATCAAATTGCTCATAAGTCCTCTAACACTCCAACGCGCAGCGCAGGGGCCGCGAACAGATCAATATAGGTTCCTGGGGAGGAGGACGCCCCAGCCTATGGCCAAAGCCAATGCGGATTGCAACGGGTGAAAGCCACACTTCAAAACCACCGCTTGGATGATCGCGTCCGCGCCGCTAGAGCAGTCATCAATGACAAGCGAAATTCTTGAAAAATTTGATGCCGCCGCAATGCTCGCCCAAGTGCAAGACTGGTGCGCAATCAACACTGGCACCGGCAATATCGAAGGACTTGCGCAGCAGGCTAGCAAACTGGCCGACGCTTTCTCCGCCCTGCCCGGTGAAGTTGAACTCATCGATCCAGCGCCCGTCACCGCCATTGCCGCTGATGGCAGCGAGTTTGAAAAGCCCAACGGTCAACATATGGTTCTGCGGGTTCGCCCACAGGCCAACGCGCGCATCTTGCTGACCGGGCATATGGATACGGTCTTTCCCAAAGAGCATTCGTTTCAGAACCTGACCTGGCTGGAGGAGGACGTGCTGAATGGTCCGGGCGTGGCCGATATGAAGGGCGGAATTTCGGTTATCCTCCATGCGCTCATGGCGTTTGAAACGATGCCAGGCTCCTCAGCGATCGGCTATGATGTGATGATCAATTCCGATGAGGAAACCGGGTCTCTTGCAAGTTCTGCTTTGATTGCCGAGATGGCGCGCGGAAAGCTCGCCGCGCTCACTTTTGAACCGGCGGCTCTGCCTGATGGAACATTGGCGCACGCGCGCGGCGGCACGGGGAATTACTCCATCATCATAACCGGCAAATCAGCCCATGCGGGCCGTAATCCGCATGAGGGTCGCAATGCGATTGTTGCAGCGGCGGACTTGATCCTTCGACTGAAAGCGATGGAGCGTGAAGACATCACCGTAAACCCCGCAAAACTGGAAGGCGGAGCGGCCAATAATGTCGTGCCGGACCACGCCGTCCTGCGCTTCAACATTCGCCCAAAGAGCACAGAGGCGATGGAAAGCTTCGACAATAATCTCAACGCTTTGCTGCGCAGCATTGAAAGCGATCACGAAGTGTCCGCGCATCGGCACGGCGGCGTCACTCGCCCGCCCAAGCCCGTGGATGAAAGCGCACAAAAACTGTTCGATCTGGTGCAGAAATGCGGCGCACAACTTGGCCAGAAAATCGCCTGGAAATCGACCGGCGGCGTGTGCGATGGCAATAACATTGCCGCCTGCGGCGTGCCTGTGGTCGACACCATGGGCGTGCGCGGCGGCAGCATCCATTCACCCGATGAGTTTCTTATCGTTTCGAGCCTGACAGAGCGCGCCGCTCTATCCGCTCTCGTTCTTTCTCGCATTGCTGCTGGAGACATGCATTGACCTTTCGCATGCGCGCATCGCGCACGTCCGATCTTGAGCATTTGTACGAAATGGCAAAGCTGACCGGAGGCGGGTTCACCAACCTTCCCGCTGACCGTGACGCGCTGGCCGCCAAGCTCGAAACCTCAGCCAAAGCGTTCGCCAACACCGGCGACGAGCTGACAAATGAGACCTTCGTCTTGGTGCTCGAAAATGTCGCCACCGGCGCCGTGCGCGGGACCTGCCAATTGATGACGCAGGTCGGGCAGCAATGGCCGTTCTATTCCTACCGCCTCAACACGCTGACCCAATACAGTCAGGAATTGGATCGCACAGTTCGCGCAGAGATGCTCAGCCTTGTGACCGATCTGGAAGGATCAAGCGAAGTCGGCGGATTGTTCCTCCACCCCAATGAGCGCGCAGGCGGGCTTGGCTTGCTGCTCGCGCGCAGCCGCTATCTGTTCATGGCAATGCACCGCAAACGCTTCGCCGACCGGGTGCTGGCGGAACTGCGCGGTATTATTGACGAACGCGGCGGATCGCCATTTTGGGACGGCGTCGCCGGGCGCTTTTTCGGAATGGGCTTTCAAGAGGCGGACTATTTCAACGCCATCAATGGCAACCAATTCATCGCCGATCTGATGCCCAAACATCCGGTCTATGTCGCCATGCTCGACGATGAAGCGAAGAAGGTCATCGGCCTACCCCACCCCACTGGCCGCGCGGCCATGCGGATGCTGGAGAAGGAGGGCTTTGCCTATGAGGGCTATGTCGACATCTTCGACGGCGGGCCCAGCATGATCGCGAAGACCGATCAGGTGAAAAGCGTTGCCGGATCGGCCCCAGCGAAAATTGCAGGCGTCGAGAACACCGAGGGCGAGAAAGCCCTTATCGCCTCCGGCTCGCTGAGCGATTTCCGCGCATGCTACGGCGTTCGATCAGCCTCTGAAGATGGTTCAATCGAAATCGACTCCGTCGCCGCCGACACACTCGATGTAAGCACAGACGACACCGTGTGGAGCGTAGCGCGATGAGCGGCACAGATGGCAATCTGGTTGAGGTCAATTTCGACGGCATCGTCGGGCCGAGCCACAATTACGCCGGTCTGTCCCTTGGCAATATCGCCAGTGCCAGCCACGGCGGCGATGTCTCTTTCCCCCGCGCCGCAGCGCTCCAAGGCCTAGAGAAGATGCGTGGCAACCTTGCGCGGTTTGGGCATCAAGGCTTCCTGCTCCCCCTGCCCCGGCCAAACAATGCTCTCACCCAGCAACTGGCGGTGGATGAGGACACCCCGCGCCAGCTTCTCGCTGCGGCTTGGTCAGCCTCCAACATGTGGACAGCCAATGCTGCCACGGTCAGCCCAGCGCCAGACACCGCCGATGGCAAATGTCATCTGACACCCGCCAATCTCGTCACCATGCTGCACCGGGCGCAGGAATGGCCCCACACGAGACGCATGCTAGACATCGCCTTTGGTAACAGCGCGCATTTCGCGGTGCATGACGCCGTCCCACCAAGTTTTGGCGATGAAGGCGCGGCCAACCACATGCGCCTATGCGAAGGGCATGGCAGCAAAGGCGTGGAAGTGTTCGTCTATGGCCGTCCGGGTGGAAAGTTCCCGGCGCGCCAGCATGAACAAGCCAGCCGCGCTGTTGCCCGCCTCCACGTTCTAAACCCAGACGCCTGCGTCTTCATTGAGCAAAATCCGGCAGCGATCGAAGCCGGCGCGTTCCACAATGACGTCGTTGCAGTGGCGAACGAGCACGTGCTGTTCACCCATGCGGAGGCCTTCGCCGATCAGCAAGGCGCCTACGAAGCGATGCGCGCCGCCTTCCCCGCGCTCGAAGTGGTCGAGGTGCCGAGCAGTGCCGTGAGCCTCGCTGAGGCGATCCGCACCTATTTGTTCAACGCTCAGCTGGTTACCCAGCCGGGTGGCGGCATGGCTCTGATCGTACCAGAGGAATGCCGTGAAAGCGCCAGCGTTTGGGCTTGGTGTGAGGATATGCTCGCCAGCAATGGGCCAATCCGCGAAGTCATACCCGTCGATGTGCGTCAAAGCATGGCCAATGGCGGCGGCCCCGCCTGCCTGCGATTGCGCGTCGTGTGCGATCCGGCGACCGTTGATCCGCGCTTCCTCATGAGCGAGAGCAAAGCCGACATGATGGCGGGTGTGATCGAAACCAATTGGCCTGAGCAAATCGACCCAGCGGATATTGGCAGCGAAACCCTTGCGAGCTCGGTGATCGCCGCAAGAGCGGCACTGCTCACCGCGCTGGAACTCACAGAACTTGGTTAAACAAAGTTAACGCGCTTGGCGGCTGCGTCGGGCATGCTTACACTTCTCCAATCGTTAACCAATCGGCCGCGCAAAAAAGCGTTGCTGGCACGGCACTTGCACCCAAAAATGCGAAGTGTTTAACGGCGGAGAAACCATGCTGCGTAAGATCGGAAGGCTGTTTGTCATCAAGACAAGGTTCGAAGCCTTCGTGATCATTTACGCGCTCGCACTCGGCGCGACATCGCGCGGCGCCGCCTATCTGCAGGAATACCCCGGATGGGGCGGCCAGCTGCTGTTCCTGGCAACCACCGGCGCTGTGTTCTTGGCCGGGGCGAAAATTCTTGATTGCTTGAAATACGAGAAGGCTGAGCGGGAGCGTGAGGCGGTTGAACAGGCTGAAGGTTAAGACTGACCGCACGCCCCAAGTTCAGGCCGATTGATAGTTCCGAAAAGCTCAACAAAGGTGCTGGTCGACTTATATCTTGGTAACGATCTTACTCCTTGTTGATGGCCGAGAGAGAATGCCGTTCAATTGCGCGCCCCTTTACAATTACGGCCTGGATCATGTTGAGAGCTTCGCCATTTTCCAATGGGTTGCCACCAAGGATAAGGAGGTCAGCACGCTTGCCGATCTCAACTGTGCCGATCTCATCGTCTAGGCCGAAGAAAATGGCGTTATCCAACGTTGCAGCTTTGAACAGTTTGGCAGGAGATACGCCGTTCTCCAGCCATCGTTCCATTTCCCGCCAGCCGTTAAGTCCGGGCGGGTTAGCGTAGGTTACGTCACTTGGCGTGTCGGATCCGAACATGAGAATTCCACCGTGTTCGTCCAAATATTTGAAGGCCGCGTTGACCCGCTCAATGCCCTCGCCATCAATTTCCTGCCAGCTTCCGGTATCCAGATACTCGCGAAAATACGGAAGCGCGGCCATCTTCTCCTTGTACCACTGGCCCTCTTCGCTTGCGTACCAGTCAATCAAGGCTTTTGGTGCAACATGTTTGAGTGCTGGCTTAGCAAGGTAATCCGGATCATGAAGATCGCGCTCACCATAGAGGACTTGAATAGTAGGCTGCCAAGCAATCTCCTTTGCAATAACTCCATCCAGAACACCCCGAACGCTTTCGGTGAGATTGGTGTGATCGCTTTTCCAAGACCACATTCCATGAACGAAGGCGTCCGCCCCAGTGGCAACTCCAATCGACTGCGCCATTTCGGAATTCGCGTGAAGCAATAACGGTAATTTGTGCTTGTTCGATTCAAGCTTGATCTGTCGCAGGATGTCTTTCGATGGGGTCGGCCAAAGATTCTGCCCGCCGAAACCTGCCTCAAAGTAGGATTTGACGCATATCGCATCGCTGGCCGCGATCTGTGCGATCAATGACTTCGGGGATTGATCTGCGGGGTTGTAGCCAGCCGGAAATTCCTCCGGACGTTCAGGATCGAAGATGAAATCTGGTCCAACTTCATAGCGCAGTGGTTTCGGAATATGTGCAGATGGGTATCCGTCCTGGATGGTAATTGCACCGCAATAATGAACTGTCGGCCCAACCGGAACGTCGTTCCATCCACGCGGGAGATCTGAGTCGCTGGCCAAGTCAATCAAGGTTGTGAAGCCGTGATATAGATAACTCCGCGGAAATTGTGCGCGGGCCTGTGCGCTGACTTCGGGATTTGCACGCTCTTGGTCAAACCGCATCCCTGGAATTGCTGCGAGATGAACATGCGCATCAATGTAACCCGGAGTGAGATACAACCCTCGGCCGTCAATTACATTCTCGGCAGATTCGTCTGGCAGCGATTGGTCTGAAATTTCAACAATACGGCCATCGCGAACAAGGACACTACTGGGTGCTGAAGGGCTCTGACGTTCAGGCGAAACAATGGTAATGTCTCGAATTAACAAATCGGCATAGGCAGCGTCGGTTGGGTTGGAGACACATGCGCCGGTAAAGAGCGATAACCCAATCGCAACCCAAACAACTCTCATAGATCCATCCTCATTGTTCTTTAGTCTGAGAATCGAAAGTTACGAGAAGATCGGCTAGCAATCGACCGAAAGCGCTTTTTGGGACATGTTTTGTGGTCTCCAAACGCGTTTTAGGTCGCTGATCTTGGAAGGGAGCGGAATATGGATTCCATCATGCAGCTACTTGCCTTTTCAGTGTCGTTCGTCTGCTTCCTATTCACATGTCACCTTTGGACCCTTCGGACGGCGCCGCGCACCACGCCGACCGTATTGGCTGCATCCTTTTTCGTACTATCTGCGCAAATGGGTTTGCTGGTCGTCGCGCTTGAGTACGGGCATGATCACTGGTGGATGTTTATGCGGCCCGCTTTGGCGATGACCTTCGGACCAATGGCGTGGCTATATTTTGTCAGCGCTGTCGATACGGAATTCAAAATACGTTTTCGCCACATTCTGCATTTTGTCCCAGCACTGTTTGTCGGCGCAGAAATGGCACTCCAAACTATTCTAATCGAGATCGACTACGCGATTATTGCCAGCTTCACTGCATATGCAGCGCTGCTCGGTTGGAAGGCGCGATTGGGAATACCGCAATTTTCGCATCTCGGAGACGATGCAGCACTGGTCTTTCGCTGGCTCGTGGTCACCGCCATCATACTCGCGGCATCATCCGCAGGCGAGTTAGCTATCTTTCTAGAAGTACAAAGTGGCCGTGGGATGTCTCAATCACCTGCGCTTCTATTCCTGTTGTGTATCGATTTCGCCTTGATCGGGCACGCGCTTCTGGCTGCACTGCGTCGACCATCCCTGTTCGATTGGATGTATGAAATACCAAACAGGGCATTTGCTCAAAACAAAGGAACGTATCGGGACGAAGATTATCAAGCATGTATTGAGCGCTTCAAGGAATTAGTCAGAGCAGAAAAACTGTATGCGCAAGAAGGCGCTACCTTGCGGGTCGTTGCCCAAAAACTCAGCGTGCCAACCCGCCTTCTCTCAGAAGCGATTAACCGAAAGTTTGGTGAAAGCTACTCTCGCCATATGAACCGCCAAAGGGTCGAGATTGCGCAACAATTGCTGCGCGAACATGCGAACCTATCAATCACCCAAATCATGTTTGACGCTGGTTTTCGGACGAAGTCCAGTTTCAACAGAGAGTTTCGGGCCGTCACCGGTGAAACGCCTTCGGATTATCGTCGAAGTATCCAAAAGGTCTAGCCAGACTAAACCCACTTTGTCGAACGTTAGGAGGACTAAGGCCGAGGTAATCATTCGCCTCGTGATAAATGGCCGACGTCCGCCTTCACCCTCAAAAGCAAACGCAGCTTCTGCATCGCAGCCATAAAGTGACGGCAGGCTTTACTCGCCAACCGAGCGATTGATCTGAAGCGGTAGAAACGCGCTCGCAACGCGCATACGCCGCGCCATATATACATCTATGAAAGAAAAGGTGGGGGGTTCTGTTGCTAGGCCCCCCGGGCCCCCGGAATCCGCTTCTGTTGCCCGGTGGGTCCAACCGCGCTTTAGCTTTGTAAATTCAGGCCGTTAAGCCGTCACATTACGCTGCGATTGCGAGTGCTTCGTTATCGTTTGCACTTATAAAAATGAGCCTTTTACGGGGTTTCTCAACCCGGGCAAAAACTACGCCTTTCAACACACGTCGATCCTAGTTCGGCCCCATCAAAAACCTCGTGAAAACCGAGAGTTATGGTGGAGCCGCCGGGTACTGCCCCCGGGTCCGTTGCATCTATTATACGCAGCAATTTATCGCCATATCCCGCAAAAACGGGCAGGACCTATATAGACCCTGCCCGCTTAATGTGAAGTGTATGCTTAGTTTGTGGCAGTCCTAGCCACCCGCGCCCTCCACCCTTCCACCCGGAGCCTAGCGGGATACCATCCGGGTGGAAGGGTGGAGGGCGCGGGTGGCTAGGCAAGCTCGGGACCGAAGTCCCGAGCGCACCCAAACACAGCAACCTTACTTTTTCAGCGCGTCGCGGATTTCCGTGAGCAGATCGATCTCGCTTGGACCGGCCTCTTCCGCTGCCTCTTCTTCTTGCTTTTCAAACTTCGCTTTTGCTTTTTCAGCGTAGCGAACCAGCAGGAAGATGATGAAGGCGAGGATCACGAAGTTGATCACCGCAGTGACAAACGCGCCCCAGGCGAGAACATTGGCGCCCGCCTCGCGCGCTGCCTCCAGGCTCATGCCTGCATCGACTTCGCCCGACAAAACGATGTATTTGTTGCTGAAATCAACATCGCCGAAGATCAAGCCGACGATCGGCATGATCAGATCAGAGGTCATCGATGCGACTATGACCGCAAATGCGCCTGCGATAATGACCGCAACGGCCAATTCCATGACGTTGCCTTTAGCAATAAAATCTTTGAATTCCGAAAACATCTTATTTTCTCCCTAGACCCGAATTCACCCGCTATTTCGCAGCAAATTCAGCCCTTGCCAAGCGTCCTGCGCCGTCCGTCCACCGCTTGAAAGCGAGCTTAGGTGTGCTATATCTATAGTACAGGACACACTTATTGATGGTGCGCGCGCCGATCTGGCTGCGCGAGGGAAAGGGACATTCATGAATTTTAGGAATATTCGCCGCTTTGCGCTGGTCGCGGCCGCTTCTTTGGGTCTCGCTGCTTGCGGCATCAACTCGGTGCCCGCCGCTGAAGAAAATGCGAAAGCCAAATGGGCCGATGTCGAGGCTCAGTTTCAGCGCCGCGCGAACCTGATCCCCAACCTCGCCGAAGTCGCTCAAGGTGCTGCTGAAAACGAGCGCGCCATCCTAACCGAGGTAACCGAGGCCCGCGCGAAGGCGACCAGCGTGAATGTCACGACTGATGACCTTGCCGATGGCGCAAAGATGGAAGAATTTGCCGCTGCGCAAAGCCAAATGAGCCAAGGGATTGGACGTCTACTCGCCAGTTTTGAAGCCTATCCGCAGATCACCTCAACGCAGGGCTATATCACCCTGCAAAGCCAGCTTGAAGGCACGGAAAACAGGATCGCTGTTTCACTGCGCGATTACAATGAAGCGGTGCGCCAGTATAACACCACGATCCGCACCTTCCCTGATACAATCGGTGCGAACATCATCCACGGCGCAGAGCCGCTGGTGCCATACTCAGCTACCACTGAAGGCGCAGAAGAAGCGCCAGAGCTGGACCTGACGTCAGACTGATCGCAAAAGTGTTTCGCCCCATCCTCACCGCTTTTGCGGCGTTCCTTGCGCTGCTTGCGAGCCCTTTGGCTGCTCAGGAATTCCCTGAGCTGACCGGGCGGGTCGTTGATGCGGCAGACATTATTCCCGCTGATGTGGAGGCTCAGCTCAACGCTCAGTTGGAAGCATTAGAGACGCAATCTCAGCGACAGTTGGTGGTCACCACCATCCCAGACCTCCAAGGCTATGACATCAGTGATTTTGGCTATCAGCTAGGCCGCGAGTGGGGCCTAGGCGATGCGGAGCGCAATGACGGCGCGCTGCTGATTGTTGCGCCCAATGATCGGAAGGTGCGGATCGAAGTCGGTTATGGCCTTGAAGGCTATTTGACTGATGCGCTGTCCTCTTTGATCATTCAGAACCAGATCATCCCACGCTTCAAGCAAGATGATTATCCCGGCGGCATCGTCGCTGGGACAAATTCGATCGTCCAACAATTGCAATTGCCACCAGACGAGGCCGCTCTTGTCGCGCAGCAGGCCAGCCAATCGCGCCAGCAAAGCCAGAACGATGGCGGCTTTCCTGTGGGCGCGCTGATCTGGCTGGGCTTCATGTTCTTCTTCTTCGTCCTGCCCATTTTGCGCGGACGTGGACGGCGCCGCAAATACCGCGCGAAGAAGGGCAAAGGCCCTTGGGGACGGCGCGGCGGCGATCGTGATCTTGGCGACACAGTCGGCGACATCATCCTATGGGAAGTTGGCAGCGCGATCGTTCGCGGCGCAATGAGCGGCGGCGGCGGTGGAGGCGGCTTCGGTGGTGGCGGCGGCGGCTTTGGCGGAGGATTCTCCGGCGGCGGCGGTTCATTTGGAGGCGGCGGCGCCTCTGGGGGATGGTGATCGATGAGCTACCTTACTGAAGCGCAGCACAAAATCGTCTCAGACGCGGTCGGCGAAGCGGAGCTCACCACCTCGGGCGAGATCCTGACCGTCCTCGCGGACCGGTCCGACGGTTATTCCGACATCTCTTTGTTTTGGGCCGCAGCATTGTCATTCACGGCGATGAGCCTGTTTGCCGCCCTGCCCCAGCCTTTCCTGGATTTCTGGGACAGCCTGTTTGGCGGATGGGGTCATGAATGGAGCACGGGTGAGCTGGCCAGCATGACAATCGCGCTCGGCCTCATCACATTTGTGATCGCTTGGGCCGTGCAATTGTGGGACCCGCTGCGCTTTGCGCTGATCCCCGGCCCGGTCAAAACCGCGCGCGTCCATGGCCAGGCGGTCAAACACTTCAAGGTTGGCGCAGAGGCTCGCACCCATGGCCACACAGGCATCCTGATCTACCTATCGATGCGAGAGCACCGCGCAGAAATCGTCGCGGACCAGCCAATCGCGGAGAAAGTCCCGGCCGAGATCTGGGGCGAGGCGATGGCCGATATGCTGGTTGAAATCAGGCAAGGTCATATCGCTGAGGGTATGGCGGCCGGTGTGCGCGATGTTGGACAGGTGCTGTCCGAGCATTTTGAGCGCGCCGATGATGACGAGAACGAGCTTCCCGACCGCTTGATCGAAGTCTAAGCATAGCCGCCATGAGCGCTGACACCCCCGGATTCGAAATCCCTGACACTGCTGACCTTGTTCGCGATATGGACGCGGACAAGCCCGAAGAGGTCATGTGGGAAGGTAAATTCATCACGGCCAAACGCCGCGGCCGGTGGGAATATGTCGGGCGTTCACGCGGCATCCGCGCCGCAGCGATCATCGCCATCGACACAGACCCTAGCGGCGAGCCTCACGTTATTCTGGTCAGCCAATACCGCGTCCCGCTCGGTCAGTTCTGCCTTGAGATCCCCGCGGGCCTCGTCGGCGATGATGAAGGCAAGCAAGGCGAAGCCGCAGAAGACGCCGCGCTGAGAGAGCTCGAAGAAGAAACCGGCTACACCGCTGAGCGCATGGAAAACTTGGGCGAGTTCTATTCCTCACCCGGCATGGTCAGCGAATGCTTCACTCTACTGCGCGCGCATGGCCTCAAAAAAGTCAGCGCTGGCGGCGGCACCGACAGCGAGAATATCATCACCCACCGCGTTGCGCTGAGCGAATTGCCGCGCTTCGTTGCCGATTGGCGAGCAGCCGGGCATGGGGTCGATGTACGCATATCCCTGTTCATGATGAGCGGGCTTCTAACAAAATAAATGACTTGAGAGGATTGATGACATGCCAACCACCCGCCCCGGACGCGTAGAGGGTAAGCTCGCATTGGTAACTGGCGCGGCGCAGGGCCTTGGCCGGGCGCACAGCATGCGCCTTGCTCAAGAAGGCGCGCGTGTATTGTGCACCGATATCAACGGGCAAGGCGCGCAGGACACCGCCGCTCTGATCAATTCTGAAGTCGGTTCTGGCCATGCCTTTGGTATCAGCCACGACGTCACCGACCCGGAAGCTTGGGAGGCCGCGGTCGATGCGGCTCGCGAGGAATTGGGCGGCCTCAACGTGCTGGTCAACAATGCCGGGATCGGTGTCGCGGGCAATATTGAGACATGCGATTTTGACGATTGGAAGCGCTGCTTCTCGATCAATGTCGATTCCATCTTTCACGGCTGTCAAAAGGCTTTGCCGCTGATGCGTGAACACGCGCCAGGTTCGATCATCAATATCAGCTCCATCGCGGGTCTTATCGCGAGCGACACGATGCTCGGCCTACAATGCTTCAAAAGCAAGCGTTTGGATGCTTTCCAAGTCGATCGCGCTCCACTGCGCGAAGAAGAACATGCAAATCCGCTGTAACTCGGTGCACCCGACCTTTGTCGATACACCGATCCTTGATGGAACCGCGCAGCATGCCGGGATCGAAAAGGATGTGCTGCTCGATAAGCTCGCACGGCAAATTCCACTGAAATTCGTGGGTGAGCCGAATGATATCGCCAATGCTGTTCTCTATCTCGCCAGCGACGAAAGCCGCTTTATGACCGGAGCAGAAATCAAGCTCGACGGCGGTATCTCAGCGATGTGATGGGTGATGGGGCTTTCTGCTCATGGCGGTAAGCCCCTGGCGCTCAGGTCCAGATACAAAAAGAGGGGCCGTTTGGCCCCTCCCGGTTTGTTTAACTTCGATACTCAGCGGTCCGAAAAACCGGGTCATCCGCTTGTCGTCGCTGCGTATCAGTCGGCGATCAGTCCAACCGCGATGTAGATCGGAATGGTCAGGCCAAAGCCGAGAAGTGTTGCGGCTACAAAGCCAATCCGAACGATGATTGGATCGATGCCGGTGTAGTTTGCAATGCCGGCGCTAACGCCCATCAGTTTTCCATTGTGCTTGTCCAGGCGAAATCCAGCGCGCGGTGGCTTGCCATTTGGCGAGTTGGTTACGTTGTTCATGCCATCACTCCAAGCGCAAGTGCAGGAGAGGCTGGGATAATCGCCGTGGCCATGAATACAGCGGAGATTGCGAGGGCCGAGACGGCTGCAAACACTCGGCTACTAAGGTCAATTGAAGCGAACATTTTGATTGGGTTTCCTTTAGTTAGATTGATGAGTTGGTTGCTGTCTGATCAGAAGATCATGCAAACATTCCAGGTGAGCCGGGGACAATCGCGCTGGCCATTACGATGGATGAAATTGCGACTGAGAAAGCGGCTACGATCAGGCGGGAGGCGATGTCGTTGCTAAACATGATGTGGTCCTTTTGATGAAACGTTCGGCTTGGAATTAAGCGAACAATTGTGGGCTGGCTGGGAGGATCGCTGTGGCCATGAACACTGCCGAGATGGCGAGTGAGAAAGCGGCGGCGAAGAGGCGGTCTGAAGTATCGGTAGCGAACATTGTTGGTCTCCTTGGTCTTTGTTTCGTTCCTGGTGAGATTGTCTCACTGGATGCCAAACACTTTGCAGGAGCCGTGCCAAACTCGAAAAACGGCGGAATTCTGCCGTTTCTGGAATTTACAAGTTTTAACTTCATGTTCATCAAACCGAAAGGTTGGGAATTTTCACCACCTATTAGGATTTAGGCTTTTCGGTGGATTTTCATGGCCATTCTGCGCGCCCATGCTAACCCTGCGCGCTCTATGGCGCTCGAGAAGATTTCCCTCGAAAATTTCCGCAACCATGCGGGCAGTGAGCTTTCCAAGACCGCCAAGTTTAATCTCTTGGTCGGCGACAATGGTGCTGGCAAAACCAATATCTTAGAGGCGCTGTCGCTGCTCAGTCCGGGTCGCGGCATTCGGCGAGCGGCTCTGACAGAGCTGGCTCGGCAGAATGCTGACGGGCCAAGCGCAGGCGGCTTTGCAATTGGCGCGAGCCTGACCGAGCAAGGCCTCGTCAGCGCACGGATCGGCACATATGTAGAGCCTGACCAGCCGCGCCGCCGCCTTGTGCGGATCAATGGCGCCGATGCGAGCGCGAGTGCGCTCAGCGAATGGCTGGCGATTTCCTGGCTAACCCCGGCGATGGACGGCCTGTTTATGGACTCAGCCGGCGCGCGCCGCCGCTTTGTCGACCGTATGACGCTGGCGATAGAGCCGGGCCATGCCAAATCCGTCTCTCAGCTGGAAACGGCCCTGCGCGAGCGCAACAAACTGCTCGAAGAGCGCGGCGATGCGCGCTGGCTCGATGCGATTGAGGCTCAAGCCGCTCAGCACGGCGCCGCTGTTGCCGGTAATCGCATGGCTCTTATCGAGGCGCTGGGCGTGGAGCTGTCCGCCCTTCCCACTCAGCCCTTCGCCCGGCCCGTCCTGACATATCGCCCCGGCGGCCCAATGGAACCGCAGGCGCTCTGCGATGAGCTTGGTAGGCAGCGCGGGCGCGACAGAGCCGCTGGCCGCGCGCTCACCGGGCCGCACCGTGATGAGCTTGACGTGGTTATGGCGGGCTCTGGGCAGTCTGCCGCCTCTTGCTCAACTGGCGAACAGAAAGCGATGCTGATCGCCACCACATTGGCACACGGCGTTCTGGCCGCTGAAGGACGGCCATCGGTGCTGCTATTGGATGAAGTCGCCGCTCACCTTGATCCAGTGCGCCGCGCAGCTTTGTTTGAACGTTTGGGGCAAGGCCGCGCACAGGTCTGGATGACCGGCACGGAACTATCGCCCTTTGAAGAGATCACAGCAGAGGCCGCCATCTGGCAGGTCAGCAAGGGTACGTTAGAGCGGCTTTAGTTCGCCGCGCTGCTCGCTTCTTCGTCCTGCGGCAAAGCGGCAGAGACCTGATCCAACGTCGCCGCGACCAAGCGATCAATTCCTTCCTCGGTCGGGTGAATCCGATCCGATTGGAACAGGTCCGGCTCTTGATAGATGTCCTCCAGCCAGAACGGGATCAGCGCCGCGCCGTATTCGCGCGCAAGGTCGCCATACATGCCGTCAAATTCAGCCTGATATTCCGGGCCATAATTGGGCGGAGCGCGCATTCCCATTAGCAGAACCGGGATCTCGCGCGCTTTCAGCTCATCCAGCATGGCGACAAAGTTTGCCCGCGTCTCATCCGGTTCGATCCCGCGCAGCAAATCATTCCCGCCCAGCTCCAAGATAAACAGGTCCGGCTTTTCTTCCTGCGCATCCAGCGTGAAAGAAAGCCGCTGCCTCCCCGCAGAGCTGGTGTCGCCTGAAATGCCCGCGTTGGCGACCACCGCATTAACACCAGCTGCGCGCAAAGCATTCTGCAATTTCGCCGGATAGCTGTCGTCTTTGGCAACATTGTAGCCAGCGAACAGACTATCGCCAAACGCGACAATGCGCCGTTCAGGGCCTTCAACGGGAACTGGAGTGCCCGCTTGTGGGTTAGCAATGGGACTATCACCGCTGGCTGCGCCAGCAGCGACCGTATCAGGAGCCTCACTGCCACATGCCGCCAGAGCCAGCACCAGTAAGGGTGCTGCCAGTTTTAGCGGTTTCTTCGACCAAACGCTGATGCGCATCTATGAGCCTCCGACTTCAGTATCTTGTTTGCAACCCACCCCTATGCCATCTGGACCCTGTGAAAAACCCTTCTCTCGCGATCTCCGCACGTAACCTTAAACTCACCCTCGGTTCGGCCCAAGCGCCGGTCGATATCCTGCGCGGTATCGACCTCGACATTGCCACCGGCGAAGTCGTTGCGCTTCTTGGCCCATCCGGCTCTGGGAAAAGCTCGCTTATGGCGGTGCTTTCCGGGCTGGAGCGGGCCACCAGCGGCACACTTGAGGTGGCAGGCGAGGATTTTGCCAACCTTGATGAGGATGGCCTGGCGCGCGCTCGGCGCGGGCGGATCGGGATCGTGCTGCAAGCATTCCACCTGCTCCCAACCATGACGGCGGCAGAAAACGTGGCCACTCCGATGGAGCTGTCGGGCGGCGAGCATCCTCGCCAGCGGGCAGAAGCGGAATTGCAAGCGGTTGGCCTCGGTCACCGCATCGGCCACTATCCCACGCAATTGTCTGGCGGTGAACAACAACGCGTGGCCATTGCCCGCGCCATTGCGCCCCGCCCAAACCTGATCTTCGCGGATGAGCCAACCGGCAATCTCGATGCGGCGACCGGCCAAGAGATCGTCGAACTGCTGTTTGAGCGCCGCGCAGAAACCGGCGCCACACTGCTGATCATCACCCACGATCCGAAGCTCGCCGAACGATGCGAGCGGGTGATCACTATGGCAGATGGCGTCATTGCGTCTGATACCTCGAACACCCCCGGGGTCTCTGCCGCGTGAGCGCTGCGGAAACTTCAGCCACGCTTTCTTGGGGTGGAGCCTGGCGGATCGCCCGGCGCGATCTCAATGCGCGCTTTCGCGGCCTGCGACTGCTGCTGGTGTGCATATTCCTCGGCACGGCGGCTCTCGCGGCGATCGGCACGCTGACAGCGGCGATTGAGCGCGAGCTGGAGTCCAACGGGCAGGAACTGCTCGGCGGCGATCTCGAAATTGAAATATGGCAGCGCAGCCTCAATGCGGAAGAGCTCAGCGCGATTGGCGAATATGGTGAGATATCGGGCGGCACCCGCCTGCAAGCCATGGCCTCCAGCGGCGAAAACGCTGCGCCGGTTGAGCTCAAGGCGGTCGACCAGAAATGGCCGCTCTATGGCACGCTCACTCTAAATGATGGCAGTGCGACCGGCGCACCAACGGGCAATAACGCCTATCTCGGGCAAGGCGCGATGGACCGGCTCGATATCGCTGTCGGCGAAACCTTCCGCGTCGGCACGGTCGATCTGGTCGCTGCTGGTGTCATTGAAAACGAGCCTGACCGCTTATCCGAGGGCTTCCAATTGGGGCCGACAATCATTGTCGCAGAAGACGTGCCGGGCCGTGCGGGCTTGCTGGAGCCGGGCTCGCTCTATGAAAGCAAATACCGCGTCGCCTTTGCCAACCAGGCGCGCGATCCCGGCGAGGTTGAAGAAGAGCTGACCGAAGCCTTCCCCAATTCGGGTTTCGACTTCCGCACCCGCGACCGCGCTTCGCCCGGCGCAGACCGCTTTGTTCAGCGCATGAGCGACTTTCTTACACTCGTCGGCCTCGCCGCCTTGGTGATTGCCGGGATCGGCATTGCAGGGGGCGTCTCGTCGTACCTGGAAGCTCGCAGAGGGAGCATCGCGACGCTCAAGGTGCTAGGTGCATCGTCGACCGACATCGTCCGCATATACGCCATGCAAATCGCGGTCGCCGCGTTGATTGGCAGTGCCGCCGGGCTGACCGTGGGCGTGTTGGTGACCCCAGTGTTGGGCGCCGCTCTTGAGGGCCTGCTGCCGGTGGAAGCTGGCTTTGTGATCGAACCTGCGCCGCTGTTGCTCGCTGCCGCCTATGGCTTGCTTGTCGCGTTCGCCTTTGCCGCGGCTCCGCTTTTGCGGGCTCGCACATTCCCGGCGATGGCGCTGATGCGCTCCAGCACGCCGCTGTCGAACACCGATTGGCGGCCGCTGCTTTGGACAGGCGGAGGCATCGCTGCGGTCTGTATCCTAGCCCTGGTCAGCACCAATCAGCTGGTCCTAACCGCTGGCTTTCTATTTGGCGCGGGCGGCGCTTTGCTCGCACTCGGAGCCTTGGGCATCGCAATACAGAAACTCGCGCGGAGTGCGCCCCGGCCCAGCAATCCGCTGCTGCGCAGTGCAGTCACCAATCTGCACCGCCCTGGCGCGCCAACGGGTTCTTTGGTCACCGCGCTTGGCTTTGGCTTGGCCGCCTTTGTCCTGCTCGCTGCCGTTCAAAGCGCGATTGATGGCAATATCCAAAGCCGCGTTCCCGCAGAAGCGCCGGACTATTTCGTACTCGATGTGCCGCGCGAGGGAGAAGAGACCTTCCGCGGCCTCATCGAAGAGCAGTTCCCCGGCTCCGATATTCGCGCCGTGCCGACTTTACGCGGATCCGTCCTCGCCTTTGGTCCCGAAGACGCGATGCAGCGCGTCGCGGACCTTGAAGAAATCCCAGAGGGCGCATGGGCGCTGCGGGGCGAGCGCGGCCTTACCTATGCCGACGAATTGCCGGTTGGTAACAGCCTGACCGAAGGTGAATGGTGGGACAAAGGCCATTCTGGCGACCCGCTGGTCTCGATTGACGCGCAATTGGCTGAGGGCGCTGACCTTGGCATCGGTGACAAGCTTACCATTGGCGTGCTCGGTATTGAGCGGACCGTCACCGTCGCCAATATCCGCGAAATCGATTGGGAAAGCATGGGCTTCAACTATGCGCTCGTATTCTCAGAAAACGCGATTTCCGACGCCCCGCACAATCTCGCGGCGACCATTGAGCTGCCTGCCTCGGCTGGCAATGAGGGGCGCGGCGAATTGCTGCGCGCGATGGTGCGAGAGTTCCCATCAAGCTCCGTCGTCGAAGTAAAGGACGTACTGACCGAAGCCCGTACGATCCTGCAGCAAGTTGGCCTCGCGACATTGGCGGCGGCTGCCGTAACAGTGCTCGCCGGGCTCGCCGTCCTAATGGGCGCGATTGCGGCTGCGCGGGCTGCAAGAATGCGAGACACCGTCATCCTGCGTGTCCTCGGCGCGAGCCGTAAGCAGGTGCTGTTGATGCAGCTTGCAGAATATGGGCTGCTTGCCGGCCTCTTGGCACTCGTCGCACTCGGCCTCGGCTCAGCGCTCGCTTGGGTGATTATCACCCAGCTGTTCGAGTTCGACTGGCTGCCAGCCTGGGGCGAAGTGCTGAGCGTGCTCGGCGTCGGCCTGTTTATGGTGCTGGCATTCGCTCTGGGCGGCTCATTGCCGCTGCTTCGCGCTAAGCCAGCGCAAGCACTGAGAGAGCTTTAGGCAAAGAAAAAGGGGGGCTTGCACCGCGCAAGCCCCCCTTCTCCAAATTTGTATGGTTTTATTCGAAGACTGAAGAACTGGTCGGATTCTTTGGGTCTGGACCAAAGCGGTTGGGTCCGACCGTACCCGGAAGGCACATAAGCACCAAGAAACCGATGCTGGCCAAAAAGCCAACGAATGGGATCAGGCTCGCGACCATGACGCCGAGATACCACCAACCTGACATATCGCGATCGTGCAAGCGGCGTACGACCACTGCGATGGATGGGATGAAAATCGCAAGTGCGTAGATGCCGAACAGGCCAAGCAGCAATGTGCTCATCATCCCGCCGCCAGACAGCGCATTTTCGATTGCTGCTGCTTCCGCCATCGGATCACCGCTCGTGCTCGCTGCGAAAGATGCCGACATCATCGAAAAGACGAACGGGCCGATCAGCACCGCGCTGATGATCAGGTTGAGCAACGCGAACATCCAATATTCTTTGCGCCGAGAGCGGCCCTGAAAATCGGCATAGCGTTTTAGCGGTAAAATCATCCATTCCATGTAAGTGATCCCCTCAAGTTCAACTTGGCCCCAGTCCGCGGGACGCGCGCCATTTGCACCATACCTAGGTAGTAAGCGCAATGAAAAAGGGGCCCGCATTGCTGCGAGCCCCCTTCCATGTGTTCAATTTAATCCGCTGGGATCAGAACTTGAAGCGTACGACGCCGCCGTAAGTGCGCGGCTGGTTCGGATAGCCCGAAACCGTGCCCGCCTGTGCGACGCCGTCAAACACAGTCGAGATGTACTGATCATCGGTCAGGTTACGCGCGAACGCACCGACTTCCAGACCATTGTTCAGCGCCAGTGTCATCGAAGCATTCACGAGATTAACTTCGCGGTTGAAGATTTGGGTGTTGCCCAAAGCTGCGTTGAAAGTCGGCAGGCCGTTGTTGATCGGCGTGTTGCTCTCGTGGTTGTAGTCGACGCGAGTGATCAGGCGCATGCCGCTGTCCCACTCGTGGGTATAGGTCGCGCTGGTTGCGATTGCGATTTCTGGGATACCAGCAGGGGTAACACCCGTCAGATCACCCAGAACACTGCCCGGGAAATCATCGAACAGTGGATCGAGATAAGTCAGCGCGAATGTCAGAACCAGGCCATCGGTCGGTACGATAGTCGTATCGAACTCAAGACCCTGAACCGATTGCTGACCAGCGTTTTGAAGCGCAAAGCCGGTGCCGGTGAAGGCGAGGCTTTGGAAACCTTCGATCGTTTGGTCGAACACAGCGAGGTTAAAGCCGAAGCCATCCCACTGGCCCTTAACGCCGATCTCGTAGACTTCTGCTTCCTCTGGACCGGCAAAGCGTGAGCCAGAAGACAGGTTTGGAAGGGCCAAACCAGCATCAAGGATCGGCGATGATGGCGCTGCGAAAGTCGAACCGCCTGGGCCAGCAACAAAGTCAGCGCTCGACGGACGGCTGTCGCGCGAGAGGTTTACCGAGCTCGCCTTAAAACCGGTTGCGTAGCTGGCGTAGACATTGACTTCGTTTGACACCTGATACGCGGCGCGCAGCAGATAGGTCAGTTTGTCATCATTGGTCCGGCCATCTTCAACCGCGTTCGGAATAGTGAGGAACGGCGGCTGGAACTGGAAGCCTTGCAGCAAAATAAATGGGTTACAGCCAGTGGTCACGCCGGGAGGGCAAGGCGTCAGAGCCAGTCCGAGAAGCGCATCCTGGTTAGCCTGCGGCAAGGCCTGGAATTGATCACGCGTGGTAACGCCACCTGCTGTCGCGAGTGTAATGAACGCATCAACTAGGTTAACCTGACCCAGTGGATCGGGGCTGAGCTGGCTCAGCGCAAAATCCTTGGAATCGTCGGTGTAGTTAAAGCCTGCAGTGAAGACGAGGCCGTCTGTCGGTTCAAAATCAACCGTACCAAAGATAGAGTACGATGTGTTTTCCATGCGGAATGTTTCTTCCGAAAGGAGCGGCGTCAAGAAAATGCTTTCCTGCGGCAGGCCGAGACCAGCTTCAACGCCGTTAAACACGCTGGGCGCACCGGAAAGAACATCTGCTGGGTTCCCACCTGCAAGCAATTCAAAAACGTCGCGGATGTCCGCGCCATTTTGAATCGCGCTGTCTTGCGAGATGGACTCGTCGAAATAATAACCGCCGAGCAGGAAGTTGATCGGACCGTCAAAATCGGACGTGATCCGGAATTCCTGCGTGAAGGTATCAACCGCCTGATCCCGCGTTTCGGTTGCCAGCGATGCGCTGGTGTAATCGATGTCGGACAGGAAGAAGTTGCGCAGCTCACGGTAAGCCGTGATCGACGTCAGCGAGATCGCGCCAAACTCGTAATCCACTTGGACCGAGGCGCCGTAATTTTCGACTTGGTTGGTCGGCACAAAGTTCAGGAACGCTTCGCGGTCGAAGAAATCTGCTGGAGCGCCGATTTGGCCGCCCACGGCATTGATCGCGCCGGAAACCGGGCCAGAGACCAATGTGCCAACCTGGCAGCACACTTCGTCAATTTCCGAATAGTCGACAATTGCGCGGATTTTGAGATCCGGTGTTGGTTCAAGCAAGAGCTGGCCACGGACCGCATAGCGATCGCGGTTGTTTTGCTCTTCATCAAGGTTGACGATCGTCGAATAACCGTCGCGGCGCTGATAGTTACCGTCGAGCGAGAATGCGATGTTCTCGGTTAGCGGGCCCGTCACATCGCCTTTGAGAACGACGGTGTTGAAGTTGCCGTAAACAGCTTCGACGCTGCCGCCGAATTCAAACTGAGGCTCGCGCGTGACCACCGAGATAACGCCGACTGATGCGTTCTTGCCGAACAATGTCGATTGCGGGCCGTTCAGAACCTCAATACGCTGAACATTGGGAAGATCGCCCAAAGCAGCGGCAGAGCGTGAGCGGAATACGCCGTCGATAAAGACGCCAACCGATGGCTCGATGCCGAAGTTGTTATCGCCGTTACCGAAACCGCGAATGATGAAGGTGGATGCGGACGATGTCTGCAGCTGGCTGACCCGAAGTGACGGGGTGACAGTTTGCAGGTCAAGGACGTCGCGGATTTGCGCGTTCTGAAGGGTCTCGCCAGAGGTCACCGAAACAGAGATCGGCGTCTCTTGCAGCGTTTGCTCACGCTTGGATGCGGTAACGATGATCTGATTTGATGATGATGCGTCAGGTGCATCAACAGCATCAGTTTCTTGATCTTGCGCGGCGGCCATTGTTGGCGCGCCAAGCGCGATTGCTGCTGCACCTGTCATCAGGGCAAGACGTTGTAAGCTCGGCAGAGCCGGTCGAATTCGAACGCATAGGAACTCCTCTCCAAAAATTCAGGCAGGACGTATCTCCAAATACGTTAACATCCCTGCCAATCCTGCACACAGATAGGGCAGTGCCCGCGGTGCCACAAGCGAGAAACCCCACTAAACGGTGGGTTGCAACAGCCAGTGTGGCATCGGCGACACAGTGCAAAATTGCTGCACTGCGATGACTTTTCGCGTGTCAATCGCTTGCCGTAACGGCGAGCCTGCGCTAGGCGCGCCAGCAATGCTGCATCGCAGCACATGTCTTACTATAAAATAGGCGGGATTTTGGGGCGTCAATTGGGCGCCAGTGTCCGCCAATTTCTGTGTTTCTGGCCATCCGGTGTTGCCGCTGGCCTTTATTCGAAAGCGTTATTCAATGTCCGCCTCTCAAGCTCGCGCCTTGCGCAACATCGCCATCATCGCGCACGTCGACCACGGCAAAACCACATTGGTCGACCAACTCTTCCGCCAGTCTGGCACTTTCCGTGAGAACCAGCGGATCGAAGAACGCGCGATGGATTCCGGCGATCTGGAAAAAGAGCGCGGCATTACCATTCTCGCGAAATGCACCAGCGTTGAGTGGGACGGCGCCAATGGCGAAACCACCCGCATCAACATTGTCGACACCCCCGGACACGCCGATTTCGGCGCTGAAGTTGAGCGTATTCTCAGCATGGTCGATGGCGTTATCCTGCTGGTCGACAGCGCAGAAGGTGCAATGCCGCAAACCAAATTCGTCACCGGCAAGGCGCTGGCACTCGGCCTGAAGCCGATTGTTGTCGTCAACAAGGTCGACCGCCCCGATGGCCGCGGCCAAGAGGTTCTGGACGAAGTGTTTGACCTGTTCGTCTCGCTCGATGCGAACGACGAACAGCTCGACTTCCCAGTGCTGTTCGCCTCAGGCCGCGATGGCTATGCCAGCGAAGATCCAGAGGCCCGCGAAGGCACCCTCGCCCCGCTGTTTGAGCGCATCATCGCGCATGTGCCCGCCCCTGGCCTCGACACCGACGGTCCGTTCAGCTTCCTCGCGACGCTGCTCGACCGCGATAACTTCATGGGCCGCGTTCTTACCGGCCGCGTCCAATCGGGCGGCCTTAAGGTCAATGATCCGATCCACGCGATTGATGTCGACGGCAATGTCGTGGAGGTTGGCCGCGCGACCAAGTTGATGAGCTTTGACGGCCTGGAGCGCGTTCCCGTTGAGAGCGCGGAGGCTGGTGACATTATCGCGCTGGCCGGGCTTGAAAAAGCAACCGTTTCGAACACCATCGCCGATCCTGCGGTGAAAGAGCCAATCGCTGCGCAGCCAATTGACCCGCCAACCCTCGCGATGCGCTTTGCCGTTAACGACAGCCCGCTGGCCGGACTTGAAGGCAGCAAAGTAACCAGCCGGATGATCCGGGACCGTCTGCTACGCGAAGCAGAGACCAATGTTGCGATCCGCATCACCGAAAGCGACGATAAGGACAGCTTTGAAGTTGCTGGCCGCGGCGAGCTGCAACTCGGCGTTCTGATCGAGACCATGCGCCGCGAAGGCTTTGAGCTCGGCATTTCGCGCCCGAAGGTGCTGTTCCGCGAAGAAGACGGTCAGCGCATGGAGCCATATGAGACGGTCGTTATCGACGTGGATGACGAGCACTCCGGCACCGTCGTTGAGAAAATGCAGAAGCGCAAAGCCGACCTCACCGAAATGCGTCCATCAGGCGCGGGCAAGACCCGCATCACCTTTTCTGCCCCGTCGCGCGGACTCATCGGCTATCACGGCGAATTCCTGTCCGACACGCGCGGCACAGGCATTATGAACCGTCTGTTTGAGAAATACGGCCCTTACAAAGGCGCTGTTGGTGGCCGCAATAACGGCGTCCTCATCTCCAACGGCAATGGCGAGACCAACGCCTATGCGCTCAACATGCTTGAAGAACGCGGCGAGCTGTTTGTTGGAGCAACCGTGAAAGTCTATGAGGGCATGGTGATCGGCGAAAACGCCAAGCCGGATGACCTTGAAGTCAATCCGATGAAGGCGAAGCAGCTTTCTAACGTTCGTTCGTCCGGCAAGGATGACGCGATCCGCCTCACACCGCCTCGGCGGATGAGCCTGGAGCAGTCGATTGCTTACATCGATGACGATGAAATGGTTGAAGTGACACCGGAATCTATCCGCCTTCGCAAATCTTCTTTGTGCCCGCATGAGCGCAAGAAGCTGAAGCGCAAGAAAGATGCCGCCTAAGCTGTTGCAGATTTGCTACAGCTCGGGAGGGTGCGACCAACATCACCCAACCTGTTGTATTTAGACGTTTTTCAAAATAGGTTCAGGAATCAAAACTGAATCTGTGCATTCGTGTGCGTGAAAATTTGCATCACGAAACCTGCGGACTCTTCCCTTCGCTCAATCTGCGCGTATTAAAGCACGTGAGAGAGAGGAGACCCCCTGTTATGAAAAGCTCTAAGACCTTGTTCAAATTGTCTTGTGCGATTGCCGCCATCGGTGTGGCAACGCTAGCTCTTGCGCAGCAGCAAGAGACAGTCACCAGCGACAACACTGCTGTCGAAAGCGGCGATGATAACGAAATTATCGTCACTGGTTCATTCATTCGTCGTCAGTCTCAAGCTGACCTGGCGTCCCCATTGGCCACCGTTGATAGCGGCGCGATCGCAGATATCGGCGCGCAAAACATCGGTGAAATCACTCAGTCGCTGACAATCAACAGCGGCGCACAGAACAATCCGGACGCCTTCACCCAAGGCGGCACGACCGGCACATCAAACATCAACCTGCGCGGCCTTGGCGTTGCCTCGACACTGATCCTGCTCAACGGCAAGCGTCAGACATTGTCGGCATCGCCAACCAACGACGGCATCAACTTCGTCGACACCAGCTCGCTCGTTCCGCTGATCGCGGTTGAGCGCGTGGAAATCCTGAAAGACGGCGCATCCTCGCTTTACGGTTCTGACGCGGTCGCCGGCGTGGTGAACTTCATCACCCGCGACGATTACGAAGGCCTGCTGGTCTCTGGCGAATACACAGAGCACCTCAGCACCGGCAATTACAGCGAGTACAACATTCAGGCGCTTGCTGGCGCTGAATTTGGCAGCCTCAACCTGGTTGGCGCAATCAGCTATGTTGATCGCTCACCGCTCACCACCGCTGAGCGCCGCCTGTCGGTACCGGCCAATGACACCTCAGCGCTCGGTAACCCTGGTGCATTCTTCGGCGTACCCGGAGCCCCTCCCGGTGCTCCAACGCTCGATCCAGGTTGCGCCGGTGCAGGCGGTATTCCGCTTCCTGCTAGCGCCGCTGCGGCCCCGCTTCTGCCAGCTGGCATTGGCTTTTGTGGCTTCGACTTTGGTGAGTTCTTCAACCTTGTCCCAGACGAACAGCGCTTGACCGCTTATGTCTCGGCTAAGGCAGACCTTTCTGACTCTGTCCGTTTCAGGGCAGAGGTTAGCTATGCGGACAACACGGCGCGGCGCGGCAACTCGCCAACCTTCCCGTTCTTGCAACTTGGCCAAGCCGTTGTCCCAACCTTCAACCCAGACAACCCGTTTGGCGCGAACGTCGTGTTCTTCGGCCGCGCCAGCGGTAATGGCGGCGAAGTTTCTCCGGCGCTGTTTGAATCGCAAACCCTGCGGCTCTCCTCCACATTGGAAGGTGACTTTGAATCTGGTCTGCTTTCGAACGGTCGCTGGAACGTAAACCTGACGTTTGCGGATAATGACTTTAGCGGAAACACCGAAGACACTGTTCGTGACCGCTTCGCTTGTGCACTTCGCGGTTTCAACGCGGTTCCAGCGTTCAACGCCGCGACCGGCCTTGATTGTACCGCCTCCAACCCGTTCCTGACGGCCAATGGCGCAACAATTCCTGCTGACGGCACCTTCTTCAATCCGTTCGCAACGGCTCTGGCTGGCGGTGGCAACACCAATGCAGCGCTGCTCGACTACATCACCGAATTCGCGGTTTCTAACCGTGATGCGGAACTGTTCGTTGCAGAAGGCTATGTCTCGGGTGAGATCGCTGAACTTCCAGCGGGACCAATCGGCATCGCGATCGGCATGCAATATCGCGAACAGCGGATTTCCGCGACGTTCGACGATATCTCCGAAAACGACGGCTTTGCCTTCCTTATCGGTGAGCAAGCATTCGCCGGTGCGCAAGACGTCTATGCGATCTTCGGCGAGCTCGCTGTTCCGATCACCGATTGGGCCGACCTTCAGCTGGCTCTTCGCTTCGAAGATTACGGCACCGATGGCGGCGACACACTCGATCCAAAGATCGCTTTGCTGCTGCGTCCAACCGATTGGCTCTCCCTGCGTGGGTCGTTCTCGACCTCGTTCCGCGCGCCATCGACCTTCCAACAGCAAGGTCAGTCAACGACGCTACAACAGGTCTCCGACCCACTCGCGGGCAACGCATTTGTCGCCGTTCGCGCGGTTGGTAACCCGAACCTGGTTCCAGAGGACTCAACCGCTTACAACCTGGGCTTCACACTCCAGCCAATCAGCGGCCTCGAAATCAGCGCAGACTACTACAATTTCGATTTCCAAAACGCGATTGTTCAAACCTCTGCGCAGGCTCTGGTTAATGCCGATCCAAACGGCCCGAACATCATCCGTAGTCCCGCTGGTACGATCATCCAGGTCAACAACAGCTATGCGAATGCCGCCAGCGTCGAAACCTCAGGGATTGATTTCTCAATCCGCTATGCGATCGACGTAGGCGCTGCTCGGATCACTCCGAGCTTCGAAGGCAACTATGTCCTCAGCTACGACCTGCAGGAATCTGTAGGCGGACCTGAAATCGACGGCACCGGAAACCGCAACTTCACCAATTTCGGCTCACCAACGCCGGAATTGCGCTTCAACGCTGGTCTCCAGTTTGAAGCGGGTGCGCACTCCTTCAACGTCTTTGGCCGTTACATCGACAGCTATCTCGACGATCAAAACGGCGGAGCAGACATCGACAGCGATTTCCGGGTCGACGTTCAATACAGCCTCGCGATCAACGAGCTGTTTGACCGCGACAAAGCCGTCACGCTGACTGCTGGTGTTCGCAACGTCTTTGGTGTGACTGCACCTAGCGTGGCAACCAATGGCGGCTTTGACAGCCGGGTTGCTGATCCGCGCGGCGCCGTTGGCACCGTCGGTCTGGTTGCTGAATTCTAAGACAAAACTTGCAGGCCGAGCCTAGGCTCAGCCCAGTTTTAAGCACATAAGAGCCCCGGGCGCATATCGCGCTCGGGGCTCTTTTTATGCGCGTGAAAAAACTTTTGCCTTTTGTGTAACCAAGCACGGCGGGGCGGCGAACTCCATTACGACCCGTCGGCAACTCTGCCGATAATCCGTTTTGGAGATCACAAAAATGATGCGTTTCTTTGCCCTTATCGCTGCCATTGGCGCCATCACCATTGGTGCGATGCAACTCTCTGCCAAGTCTGACACGTCCGGCTGGCAGACCTATGACGCGGCAGAATTTGCCATGGCGCAGGGCAAAGGCAAAACCATCGTGGTTGATGTCTATGCTGACTGGTGCCCGACCTGCCGCGCTCAGGCCCCGATCCTCGATGAACTTCGCAGTGAGAAGGCAAGCGGCAACGTACAATTCGTCAAAGTGAACTTCGACGATGAAAAGGCGTTCCTGCGCAAGCACCGCATCCCGCGTCAGTCGACCGTTCTCGTATTCAAAGGCGAAAAGGAAGTTGCCCGCACAATCGCGGAAACGAACCGCACTCGCCTGCGCAGCGCAATTCTGAAAGCGCTCTAATCCACTGCGTTTGCGCGCGGCCAATGCCGCGCGCGCATCACAGAAAGCTGAAGGCAATGCCATGCTAGGCAGCACGCTCTTATCCTTTGTCGCCGGTCTGGTGACGATCCTGAACCCTTGCGTGCTGCCGCTGGTGCCGATCTTGGTCGCATCAGCCCTGGGCAAGAGCAAGTTTGGCCCCCTCGCCCTTGCGGCGGGTCTGGTAACCAGCTTCACCCTGTTTGGCTTCACCGTGATCGCGTTTGGATATTCCATCGGGATCAATGAGCAGGCCATCCGCCTGTTCGCTGGCGCTCTGTTGGCGGTAGCTGGGGTCGTTCTGCTGGTCCCGCAAGCGCAGGTGGCGATCAGTGCCGCCGCCGCGCCGATCTCAAACTTCGGCAATCAGCGCCTCTCCAAGCTAAGCGGCGATGGTGCAGGCGGACAGTTTGCCATCGGCCTGCTGCTCGGCATCGTTTGGGCACCCTGCGTTGGCCCAACACTGGGCGTCGCGATCGCGGCGGCCAGCCAAGGGCAGAATTTGCTCGCGAGTTTCTTCATTTTCTTCGTCTTTGGATTGGGCGTCGCAACCTCGATCCTCGCATTCGCCTACGGCTCACGCAAAGCCATTGGAGAGCGCCGCAAGACGATGATGACGCTCGCGAAATACGGCAAGCCTCTGTTTGGAATAACCCTGCTGCTGGTTGGCGTTATGGTGCTCACGGGCTTCGACAAAGTGATCGAGATCGCCTTGCTGGATGCCCTGCCCCAGGGCTTGATTGAGTTCACGACACGCTTCTGAGTCAGGGCTGCTGCCCAGCCCGCGCGTACCGCCTCATCGCGAGCCGTCCCTAGACCGCTGGGGTTCACCTTCCTATGCTCGCCCCTCAAGACAATGATGGAGGGCGAGATGGCAGAAACAGACGAGCCGCGGATTACCGGCCTTGGCGGGGTGTTCTACGTGGTCGAAGATCCGGCGGCGACGCGCGAGTGGTACCGCGACACTTTGGGTCTGGACGGCGAATATGGGCCACAGCTGGCCTGGGCCGAAGAGCCGAAAAACAACCCCTATTCCCTGATCAGCCATTTTGCCGATGGCACATATATCAAGCCGGGCAAGAACGGCTTTATGATCAATCTTCGAGTGAATGATCTCGATGGCTTCGTCGCCAAGCTGAAGAAGAAGGGCGTCGACATCCTCGATACGGCTGACGAAGGATATGGCAAATTTGCCTGGCTGCTCGATCCAAACGGCATCAAGATCGAATTGTGGGAGCAGGTGGCGGACGAATTGCCGTAAGCTCGCGGCCAGTGTCCCCAGCTCTGCGACAAGGCAGCTAAATCCCACGGCGGGCTGCATGGGCGTCAGCTCCATTCGATTGCCAAAGCCAGTATGGTTAGCGCGTTGTTAACTATATCTGCGGCATGCATGCGGGACCATGAAACGCACCTCAGCTCCTCTCAACCTTCCGCTTAGCCGCAAACCCAGCCTTACGGCCGCCACGCGCGCCGTGATCCTGGCCGCGAGCGCGGCCGCTTTGGCGGGATGCGGCATATTGCCCTCATCGAATGGCTCGCCATCGCGCACGGGCAGCAAACCGCCCGTTAGCTCAACGCAGGGCGACATCTCAAACCGAACCGCTGACCGCACCTGCTTTGCGCAGCTCAGCGCATCGGGTGTCCGCTTTGATCCTCTGCCTGATGCCTACGGCGCGCCGGGATGCAGCAAGCTTGGCACTGTGCAGCTCTCCGCTCTGGCGGGTGACCGCTCGCGATTTGGAATAAGCAATATCGGCCCGGTGCAATGCCGCACAGCCAGCGCCTTTAATGGATGGGCTAGGTTCGGCGTTGACCGAGCAGCCCGGCAAATTCTGGGCAGCGGACTTGAACGGATCGAGACCATGGGATCGTACTCATGCCGCAATGTCGCCGGCACCTCGCGCCGCTCCGCCCATGCCCGCGCGGAGGCGATCGACATCTCCGGCTTCGTATTGAAAGACGGCCGCCGCATCAGCGTGCAAGGCGATTGGTCGCGCGGCAGCGCAGCGGAACGCGAGTTCCTTCGGGTCGTGCACAAGAGCGCCTGCAAGCGCTTCGGAACCGTTCTCGGGCCCGACTATAACCGGGCTCACGAAGACCATTTCCACGTCGAGGGCACAGACGGCAGCTTCTGCCGCTAAGCCGACTGCGTCAGCGACTTAAGAAGCGGCAGCCGCCGCAGTCCTGAATCCAGCTAGCGTTCCCGCCGCGCCTATTCGACCGGCATCTCCGGCTCCAGCTTCGCCTCTATCTTCAGGCGTACAGCCTCGGCCGCGTGCCTTGCACCCAGCTTGCTCATCATATTGGCGCGGTGAATTTCGACGGTGCGCGGGCTGATATCCAGCTCTCTTGCGATCACCTTGTTGCTGCTGCCTTCGGCCAGCCAATTGAGCACTTCGCGTTCCCTGTTCGAAAGGCTGGAAATGCGGCTGCGTGCCTCGATCATCCGGCGGCGAGCCGCGCCGAACACTTCGGCCTCTTTCTCAATTCGGGTGAGACAGCGCGAGAACCGTTCTGGGTCGAGCGGCATGGATAAATAGTCGAGCGCACCTGCCTTAATCGCCTCAACAATGCGGCCCGGTCGCGGCTGCTCCTCAACCGCGATCAGCGGTAGCCAAACGCCCAGCTTGCTGAGCCGTTCGAGGATCATGGCAACACCGCCTTCCTCGATCGCATCGCGAGCAATTATGATCCCATCTCGCGGCGGATGCGCCGAAAGATCACTCAGATCGCCATAGACTTCGCAGTGGTGCCCTAAGGCGAACCCTGCGCGAGACAATTCCGCCCTATGACGGCTGGAAGAGTCGATGAAGTGGAGGATGGCTTTGCGTGTCATTCATAATGAATGCGCACTTCCCCATATGGAATCATCCCGAGTTTGGTCCGTTGTCGAGTAGACCTGAACTGGCTCGGAGGGGACCGAGGTCCAAAATGGATGCAACAGCTTGTGTGGCCGCTCAGTGTTTTCGCGGATCAGGTCAAATCACTAGGTTTTCGGGCCGAAACTGTAATCTGGCAAAGAGTGAAATGCCGATTTGAGCGCATCGCCCCAGCTCGATGAGATCGAGTCGAAATAGGGATCATCATGCGTAATCCGGTGCTGATGCGTGGGCGCAAAGTCATCGCGGCCAATCACCATCAGATCAAGTGGCAGCCCTACTGACAAGTTCGCCTTGAGCGTGCTGTCGAACGACACCATCAGCAATTTCACCGCATCTTCAAAGCTCATGTCGCGGTCATATCCGCGCAGGATAATCGGGCGGCCATACTTTGTTTCACCAATCTGGAAGAACGGCGTGTCGAGGCTAGCCTCGATGAAATTGCCCTCTGGGTAGATCATGAACAATCGCGGCTCCATGCCTGCGATCTGGCCAGCGACGATAATGGTGGCGGTAAACTTGCCGCGCCCGCGATCTCCATTGGCGCTTTGGCGTTCTTCGATTGTCGTGCGCAGCAGCTTGCCGATGTCGGAGGCGACCTGAAACATGGTCGGCGATTTGAACAGAGTGTTTTCGCGCTCGTCCGGCTCTTTGGTGCGTTCCTCCAGCTTGCCTATCACGGCTTGGGTGGTGGCCAAATTGCCAGCGGTCATGACGGTAATCATGCGCTCGCCCGGAACGCTCCAATGGAACATCTTGCGGAACACCGAAATGTTGTCGACGCCCGAATTTGTGCGCGTGTCGCTCATCAAAACCAGGCCGCGGTCCAGCACCATGCCAACGCAATATGTCATATGATTCTCTTATGGTTATGAGAGCGCGCAATTAGCTGACTTGCCTCACGCGGCAAAGCGATATTGTGTGGGCGCCTATTGCTGGCTTTGCTGTTCCACGGCGACTTCGACCTTGAGCGATTGCTGGGCCGATCCAAAGCTGATCCCGGTGACCGGCGCAGCGTCGCGGTAGTCCCGGCCAGTGGCGACGCGAACATAGCGCGGATCGGGGCTGATCCCGTTGGAGATATCAAATCCGACCCAGCCCAGCCCATCAATATGCGCCTCAGCCCAGGCGTGGCTCGCCTCTTGGTCGATCCGGTCGTTCATCATTAAATATCCGCTGACATAGCGGGCAGGAATATCGGCCATGCGCGCAGCGGCAAGGAAGATATGCGTATGGTCCTGACACACGCCCTCGCCCGCCTCAATCGCCTCTTCTGAGGTCGTGCTGACCCCAGTTGAACCGGTGCGGTAGGCGACCTGATCGCGAATGACTGCGGAGAGTGCGTGGAGAAAATTGAGCTTGTCGCTCTGACCATCGCCCTCCCCCGTGTCCACTTCGCGCACCAGCGCGCGCAGTTTTGGACCCGGCTTGGTCAGCTTGGTCTGACCCAAAAAGCTCCACAGCGGCAAATGTCCTGAGTGGCGCCCGATAACGCCAGCATTGTCCTCCGTCTCCACCACGCCTCGGCAGGTCACACTGACTTCCTGAGCGCCGGGTTCCAGAGCGATTAGCGTGACGGTGTTGAAATGCTGGTCATCATATTCCAGCTCGCTATGCGCGTTTTCATATTCCATCTGCCAATCGAGAATCTTCTGACCCTGCGTCTCTTTCGGCGTCAGACGCAGTCTCTGGAGCGCATGGACCACGGGATCAGTGAAGCTGTAGCGGGTGGTGTGGCGGATTGAGAGGCGCATCAGTGGTGGAACCTGTAATCGCTGGCAATCGCAGTGCTGATCGCGACATTGCTATGCATGAAGCTCAGCAGGAAATCGTGCAGGCCCTGGTCGAATATCTGGTCCACGGTGATATCGGCAATCTCCATATCGGCCTCGCGCATTAGCGAATTGCACTCGCCTTCGCGCCCGTGAATGCGGGCCAAGGCCGCCAATTGATCGCGCAGCGCGCTGCGGCAAAAGGCCAGACTGCGCGGGAAGCGGTCATCCAGCACCAGAAATTCGACGATCCCGCGCGCTTCGATCCGTCCGGCATGAAGCCAGGTGTAGGCGCTCGCCCCGGCGACGGACCGCAGCACTTGCTCCCACTGCCCGCTGTCAATCCGCGAGCCAACATGGCCAAGCGTTGGCAGCAGCAGATAGTATTTCATATCGAGGATGCGCGCCGTGCTTTCGGCGCGTTCGATAAAGGTGCCCGCGCGGGCGAAGTGATAGGCTTCATTGCGCAGCATTGAGCCCTCCACCGCGCCGTGCACCAGCGTGCCCGCGCGGCGGATCATGGCAACCACATCGCCGACGGAATTTTGCCCGACCGGGCGTCTCAGCGCGTCTTCCAGCGCCATCCAGTTCTCATTGACCGCGCCCCAGACTTCGCTGGAGATATTGGTCCGCGCCATGCGTGCATTGGTACGCACCGCGCCGAACATTTCGCGCACGCTGGCCGGGTTATCGCGGTCGCGCAGGATGAAGTTCCACACCTGCTGCCCAGTGTAATCCTCATGCGAGGCTTCATAGGCTGCCCGCTGACCAGAGGTCGCGATGACAGAGCGCCATTCTTCCTCGGCCGTCGCGGTGTCCCGGGTCAGCGCCATGCGCAGCCCCGCCTCTAAAAGCCGCGCAGTGTTTTCGGCCCGCTCCAGATAGCGGAACATCCAAAACATGCCATTGGCGGTGCGTCCTAACATCGTGCCGTTCCCCGCCCCTAGTCCTTCAGGACCCAAGTGTCTTTGGTGCCGCCACCCTGGCTGGAATTGACCACCAAAGAGCCATCTTTGAGGGCTACACGGGTCAAACCGCCCGGCGTGATGTCGATGCCATCAGGCGACACCAGCACGAACGGGCGCAAATCGACGTGACGCGGTGCAAGCCCCTTGCGGGTGAAGATCGGACAGGTCGACAAGGCCAGCGTCGGCTGAGCAATGTAGTTTTCCGGGTTAGCCTCCAGCTTGGCACGGAATTTCTTGATCTCGCGCTTCGATGCAGTCGGCCCGATCAACATCCCATAGCCGCCAGAGCCGTGGACTTCTTTCACCACCAGCTCGTCCAGATTGTCGAGCACATAGGCCAGGCTGTCATCATCGGCGCAGCGCCAGGTTTGCACATTGGGCAGCAGCGGCTTCTCGCCGGTATAGAATTCGACGATTTCCGGCATGAAGCTGTAGATCGCCTTGTCGTCCGACACGCCCGTGCCCGGCGCATTGGCGATGGTGACATTGCCCGCCCGGTAGACGTCCATGATGCCGGGAATGCCCAACACGCTGTCCGGGTTAAAAGTCAGCGGGTCGAGATAATCGTCATCCACCCGGCGATAGATCACATCCACTTGAGCATAGCCATCGGTGCAGCGCATTTGCACCTTGCCATCGACCACGCGCAGATCGCTCGCCTCAACGAGGGTGGCACCCATCTGATCGGCCAGAAAGGCGTGCTCGAAGTAAGCAGAATTGTAGATGCCCGGCGTCAGGACCGTGACGTTTGGCTTGCCTTTGGTGCCCTCCGGCGCGCATGCGGCCAGACTACGCGCAAGGCGGCGCGGATAGTTCGACACGCTCTCCACCCCAATGCGGGAGAAGAGATCCGGGAACATCGACATCATCGTCTCGCGGTTTTCGAGCATGTAAGACACGCCCGATGGGGTCCGTGCGTTGTCTTCAAGCACGAAAAACTCATCCGGCCCGGTGCGTACCAGATCAATTCCGACGATATGCGTGTAAATCCCGCCCGGCGGGGTGAAGCCGACCATATTGGGCAGCCATGCGTCATTATTGCGCAGCAGCCGCTCTGGCAGGCGGCCCGCGCGAATGATCTCCTGCCGGTGGTACAGATCATAAAGGAAGGCATTGAGCGCGCGCACACGCTGCTCAATCCCCTTGGTCAGCCGCCGCCATTCACCCGCTGTGATAATGCGCGGGACCATGTCGAACGGGATCAGGCGTTCTTCGGCCTCATCCTCACCGTAAACGTTGAAGGTGATCCCGGTACGGCGAAAGCTCTCATCCGCATCCTTGGCTTTACGGCGCAGAAGGTCATTCTTCTGCTCGCCATACCATGATGAATAATCAGCATAGGCCGGACGCGGCGCCCCATCGGGGTCAAACATCTCATCAAATTGGGAAGCTGACAGAACCGATTACCCCTAAGAATTGCGCGCTATGCAAGGATGCTAAGCATTATTGCGCAGTCTCACAAGCAAAGGTTCAATCGCGATTGAGTTCCTCAAGAACGGCAGAAATCGCCTCTTCCGAATAAGAAAAGCCGATATGGGTGCAGCGCAGGGCAACCGCGCGGTCGCGTTCCTCTGCTGTGCCGCAGGCGGCGCGCGGGGCGATCATCCCGTCGCGCGGGCTCCACAAGGCAATGGTTTCAACCGGAGGCTTCTCGCCCAACTCCGTATCAATTGGCGGATCATCGACCGAATGGCCGGTCACGAACTGATAAGCGCGCCAGACATTGTTGGCCCGCGGATCACCAGAAAACGGAGATCCCATCGTTATCACTTTAGCCACCGCTTGGGGCTGGCGCTTGGCCAGCTCGCGCGCAAATATCCCGCCGAGGCTCCAGCCGAGCAGGACAACCGGCTCTCCGGCGCGCTTGCTCAAATCGAGCAAGCGCTTCTCTAGGCTGGCGAGGTTTTCCTCGCTCGGACCCAGGTTAAATCCCAGGCCCCAGCGTTTCGCGGTGTGACCTGCACGCTCCAATTGCCGCGCCATGAAACGCATGCGGAGCGGGTGCGTCATAAAACCGGGCAGCACCATGATCGTGCGCGGATGCTTGGCGCGCTCAATTGCAATCTTGCGGCGCGGGCGATTGACCACTTCGGCCAGCACCTCAGCCTCACCCAGAAATTGCCGCAGGCTGGGCCGCGGTGCTCGCTCTTCCTCTGGCTGGCGCGCCAGTGCGATCCGGCGCGCAAACTCATCGCGCGTCCACAGCGAGGATTTCAATTCGGCAAGAGTAGCGAGTGAGGCCATAATCTTAGAACAAATCCCTTGGCAGAGCAGCGAGACTTACGGAGCGAAATCATCTTCACTCCCGCAAATTAAGCTGCGCGCGTGAACGCTTGGTGAAGCGTATTTTCGCCCCACCACCGCTCTGCCACGGCTCACAGATCATGGCCTCAAAGCGGCTTAGCCCGCTGGGCAATCACCGATGCGTTCGCTGGCGATGTTCATCGTCATCTTCATATCGCCCATGCCGGCCATATTGCCTTCCATCGACATGGTCATATCCATGCTGGTTTCTGTGCCAGTGCCATCCAGGGTCATTTTCATCGGCCCTTGGCCCGCCGCATTGCAGCTCATCTCGGCACTGATCTTGCCGCCATCCATCACGAATTTAGTGGTTTCGCAATCGTCACCTTGCGGACCCTTGGCCATTTCCTCAAAGCCTTTTTCCGCATCCTCTTCGGTTAGGCAGCTCTCGGATGTCTGGTTATCCATGCCGCCTTTCATCATCTCTATGGCTTCTGGCGGCGCGCCGGGAATCTCAACATTGATCAGCTTGGTGGTGGAGCGATATTGCCCTGGTTTTGGTTTGATTGCCTCACCAGACACTTCGGCCATCTCTTCGTTCGACACCACGCCGTCACCATCCGCATCGGCATCGGTTGGCCCAGAACACGCTGCAATCGCTCCGGCGAGCGCCAACACACTTACAATCCGCTTCATATCCAAATTCCCTCCAGAAAGACTATTCATGGTGCTATCTGCCAGAGCGCCACTTCACAAGCGCGCATCCGCGCCGCATATGTCTTTGCATGTCCGAACTTGACCTTGGCTCATGGGTTCAGACACGCACTGACGGAGTCAATTTGGCCTTCTCAATAGGCGCGAGGAATGAACCATGGATAACCATAGTGATTGACGAGCAACGAAGTGAGAAGGCCAAATTGGCCCGCCGCTTTGCGGTCGCAGTATGGGAGCCCTCGAACAGCGTCACTTCGCTTGTTCGGGCAACCAGCCCGACCGGGGCGGCGTTCCTTGTCGAGAACTCCCATACTGCGATCAGGGACTGCCCGAACCCATGAGCCAAGGTCTTATCATCCGCCGAGGGTTAGAAGAACCCGACACCTCTGGGGATTTCACCCCGCACCGCCCTGATCGTCCTGAAAAAAGCGATCCCGGCAGGCCGTTCAAAATCATCTCAGAATATGAGCCCGCGGGCGACCAACCCACGGCCATCGCAGAGCTGGTGGAGGGCGCGAAAGCAGGCGAAAAGACGCAGACCCTGCTGGGCGTGACCGGGTCGGGTAAGACCTTCACCATGGCGAAAGTGATCGAGGCAACGCAGCGCCCCGCGCTGATCCTGGCCCCCAACAAGATCCTCGCCGCGCAGCTTTACGGCGAGTTCAAAAGCTTCTTTCCGGAGAATGCGGTCGAGTATTTCGTATCCTATTACGACTATTACCAGCCAGAAGCCTACGTCCCGCGCTCTGACACCTATATCGAGAAAGAGAGCTCGGTGAACGAGGCGATCGACCGGATGCGCCATGCGGCCACCCGCGCCTTGCTGGAACGCGATGATGTGATCATCGTCGCTTCGGTCTCCTGCCTCTATGGTATCGGCTCGGTGGAAACCTATTCGGCGATGATTTTCGACATCAAGAAGGACGAGACCGTCGATCAGCGCGAACTGATCCGCAAGCTCGTCGCCCTTCAATACAAGCGCAATGATGCCGCCTTTCAGCGCGGCACTTTCCGCGTGCGCGGCGACAATCTGGAGCTTTATCCTTCGCATTATGAAGACATGGCCTGGCGCATCAGCTTCTTTGGCGATGAGATCGAAGAGATCGCCGAATTTGATCCGCTGACGGGCAAGAAAGGCGCAAACCTCGACAAGGTTCGCGTCTATGCAAACTCGCACTATGTGACGCCCGGCCCGACCATGAAACAGGCGGCTGCCGCGATCAAATTTGAGCTGGAGCACCGGCTTGCTGAGTTGCAGGAAGAAGGCCAATTGCTGGAGGCGCAGCGGCTGGAGCAGCGCACCAATTTCGACCTTGAGATGATTGCGGCGACCGGCAGCTGCGCCGGGATTGAGAACTATTCCCGCTTTCTCACGGGTCGCCTGCCGGGTGAGCCGCCGCCCACCTTGTTTGAGTATCTGCCGGAAAACGCGCTGTTGTTTGTCGATGAAAGCCACCAGACCGTGCCGCAAATCGGCGCGATGTCGAAAGGCGATCACCGCCGCAAGATCACTTTGGCTGAACACGGTTTTCGCTTGCCGAGCTGCATCGACAACCGCCCTTTGCGCTTCAACGAATGGGACGCGATGCGCCCGCAAACCTTTGCTGTGTCAGCGACACCCGGCGGCTGGGAAATGGAGCAAACTGGCGGCGTTTTCGCCGAACAAGTGATCCGCCCCACCGGACTGATCGATCCGCCAGTCGAGATCCGCCCGGTCGAGGACCAAGTTCAGGACTGCATCCAGGAATGCCTAGCGGTGGCCAAGAAAGGCTACCGAACGCTCGTCACCACGCTGACGAAACGGATGGCAGAAGACCTCACCGAATTCATGCACGAGGCGGGCGTGCGCGTGCGCTATATGCACTCTGATGTGGAGACGCTGGAGCGGATTGAACTGATCCGAGATCTGCGCCTCGGCGTCTATGATGTGCTGATCGGGATCAACCTGCTGCGTGAGGGGCTCGACATTCCCGAATGCGGGCTGGTTGCGATTTTGGACGCTGACAAAGAGGGGTTCCTGCGCAGCGAGACCTCGCTGATCCAGACGATTGGCCGCGCCGCGCGCAATGTCGATGGCAAGGTTATCCTTTATGCCGACCGGATCACTGGCAGCATGGAACGCGCCATGGCCGAGACGGAGCGCCGCCGCGATAAGCAGCGCGCCTTCAACGAAGAACACGGCATCACGCCGCAAACGATCAAGCGCGATATTGCCGACATTGTCGCGCACAGCGCCGCTCAAGATGGCGTGACTGTCGATACCGGCGATGAAGAGGTCAACAATCTCGTCGGCCACAACCTGCGCGCCTATATCGAAGACCTTGAAAAACGGATGCGCGATGCCGCCGCGAACCTCGAATTTGAGGAAGCAGGCAGACTGCGCGACGAAATCCGCAGGCTCGAAAATGACGAGCTGGGCCTACCCGATGACGAGAAGAAAGCCCCCAAGGTTGGCCGCTCCGACGCTGGCCGCCCCGGCACGCGCAAGACCCGCTACGGCAAGAAACGCGCGAAATTTATGGGCGGGAAGCCGTGACGAGACTTCGCCATATCCCCTTTATCGGGCACTATTTTGATAACCTGTACTTCCTAATTCACGATTGGAAAATGGATCGGATCAGCGAGCGCGATCAGACCCATCCCATCACGTTAATCGACGAATATCTTGGTACTTTTAGTTACATACGCAGCTATTCAGGCGGTTCATTTCACATGACCCGTCTATGGGGCTAAGCACAAGGTAAAGATCACACTTGGATTGTATGAGGGCAGCCCTGAGCCTGATATGGAGAAAGCTGCCAAACTTGCGGTCAAAGCGCGAGTTCTATGGGAAAACCAACCAGATTGGGAAAACCGAATAAAGTCAGCTGTCTTTGATGAGTTCTACGCGATTCTTGATCGGAACCGAGACGGTTCACCTTCACTTTCGGAGAAAGAATTCCTGGACGAGATCGAGTTCGAGGCAATTAGAGTGACATCCAACGAGAAATTCTATGCATGGTCGTCCTTACCTGGGTTTCACGAAGACTCTCTTGCCGAAGTTACCGGCTCGCTTTCTGGGGGAGAGCTTTGTGCGGATTATCTCGGATAGAAGCTTGATGAAGCCATACTGTACCTTGGCTGGCATTGCCGCATTCTGCGCTTTCCTTACCGCGTGCAAGCCGCCGCCGACCGATGCGGATATTGCCCGCGATATGCCTGCCGAAATGCCGCGGGGCCCTTCTGAACCGCTCGACTCCCCAGATATCGAGGGCGCGGTTTGGGCCGCGAGCGCGACCCCTTGGCGGATCATCTATGGCAAGCCCGGCGAAGCGCCTTTGGTATCGCTCGAATGCGTTGAGACTGAAGGTGATCCGAACCTGCGCGTCACCCGCTATGCCGCGGCGGACGAGAGCGCGGGCGCGATCCTGGCCTTTGTTGGCAATGATGAGATTGGCCGCATGAAGGTCGATGCGATCGAGACCAACACCGGCTTTTTGTGGCGCGGCGAAGACCCGGCGGTTGATCAGGATTGGGAGCCGCTGACCGGGCCAGAGGAAGTGACACTGACCGTGCCGGGTGCTGGCATGGTGACGCTCAACCCCAGCCCGCTGCCGGTTGATCTGGTGACTGGCTGCCGAGGCGGCCGGTTGGAACCGCTCGAGGGCGAGGTTGATAACGCGATTATCGAGGAAACCGCGTCAGAGACTAGCGAGCCCGCTCAGCCCGCTCCTTAAGCAGATCTGGGGTCAGCACTTGTGGCAATTGCTCCGCCTCCGCTCCCGACTCGTACCATAGATACAGCGGCACGCCCGCCGCGCCTTGCTCTGACAGGAACATGGTGATCGCCTCGTCGCGCTGTGTCCAATCGCCGACCATGGTGACCACGCCAGCGGCTTCAAACGCCTCGCGGGTTGCCTCGCGCTCAATCGCGACGCTCTCATTCACTTTGCAAGTCACGCACCAATCGGCGGTGAACCATAGGAACACCGGCTGCCCGTTAGCACGAGCTTCGGCCAGTGCCTGCGCACTGTAAGCCTGAGGCGAGTGGATCGATTCCTCGGTGAGGTTTGTCACGGGCGCGGCAAAGCTGGCGGGTAAGGCGAAGGCTCCGAAGATCACAAACGGCGCGGCGATTAGGCCAAAGGCAGGCCAGGCCATTTTGCCCGCGCGCTGCAAGCGGCCAACCACCAGCAAAGCAACAATCAGGCCGAACACGACAACCAGCGCGAACAGCGCAAAGCCTTGCCCGCCCAGCCGCGCCGTCAACCAGATCAGCGCGAGCGCGGTCAGCCCCATCGGGATCGCCATGATCCTGCGGAAACGCTCCATCCACGCGCCGGGTTTGGGCAGCATTCGCCGAAGAGCAGGCACAAAGCCGATCAGCAGGAACGGCAAGGCCAAGCCCAGCCCCAGCATCGCAAACAGTAGCAGCGCCTGCGGCACGGGCAGCAACAGAGCCGCACCCAAAGCCGCCGCCATAAACGGCCCAGTGCATGGGGTCGCCGCGAAGGCCGCGAGAAGGCCTGTGGCGAAAGCGCTGGCTGGCTCTCCGCCGCGCGTGATCGAAATGGAGGGAAGCTCAAAGACGCCTGCGAAATTCGCGGTGATCACGCTGGCGAGCACCAGCAGCACGATGACAACGCCGGGGCTTTGCAGCTGGAATGCCCAGCCCACTTGCTCCCCGCCAGCCCGCAGCAGGAGCATCACCGCGCCCAGCCCAACGCAGGCCAGCACGACCCCAACAGTGTAAGCGAGCCCCTCGGAGCGCGCCTTGGCCTCGCTCTCGCCAGCGCGTGCAAGCGAGATCGCTTTAAGACTGAGGATCGGGAAAACGCACGGCATGATGTTGAGGATCAACCCGCCCACCAATGCGCCCAGGATGAGGGTCCAGAGCGGCGGGGTCTGCGGCGCGGAAGACGTGACGATCCGCTCGCCCGTGAGCGCGACCTGACCTTCACTCGCTTCAAACCTGACCCCAGCGCCATTGCCGAAAGACAAGATACCTTTCACGCCGTCCGCAGGCTGTCCCTCTTCCACCCAGTCGGACAGTGTAATCTCAACGCTCACCATGTCGCCATCGCGGCGGAAATTTTGCGCGACCGAATATTGAACCAGCTGCGTGTTCTCGATGAAAATATGTGGATCGCTAAGGCTCACCTCAGCAGGCAGCGGTATCGCCAAGCGCAGGTTCGTGCCCTCAACGGCAAAACTAGCCTCGGCATCCAGCAGCGGCGCAATTTCTGCGCGCCAGCGAGCAAAATCGCCGCCTTGGCTTTCGCGCAAAACCGCATCCTGCGGCACGCAAACTTTATCGGTGCAGGCGAGATATTCGACAAAGCCGGTGATCGGCTCGCGGGTGGTGTTGTCGACCGCGCCGCTCACGCGGATCGGCACCAGAACCGTGTAAGCGCCCTTGTAAATGTGGTTCATCAGCTCGGTATCGACCAGCTGCTGAACAAACCGCTCTGGCACGGGATAGAGCGGCTCGCCCATCTCCCAGCCGTCCGGCAGGTTCAGCCGCAATTGCATACCCTGCCCCGCATCACCGGGGTTGGACCAATATCCGTGCCATTCCTCATTGCTGTTCGGATCCGGCGTGAACCTCAGGGCGAGCAGCCATTCCTCGCCCGCTGTCGGCAGACCGTCCGCGCGCAGCTCCACGCTGATGTTCTCATCGCCAAAACGCGCCTCTGCCGGGATCGCGCCATCTTGGGCGTGTGCAGGCGAGACGGCAGCCGCAAATGCAAGCAGCGCAAGCACCAGTGCAGCAAACCATAGCTTTGGTAGCGGGAACATTCTTGCGTCTATCACGGTCGAACCTCTAGGACTGTCGAACACTATTCGCAATCAAAGCGGCATAGGTTTCATAGAGGCAGGCAGAATGACGAATGACACGCGCGATCTTTTGATCCTTGGCGGCGGGCTGGTCGGCATGACCTTGGCGCTGACCGCTGCGCGAAAGGGCTTCTCCAGCCATGTCGTCGACCGCGCTAATCCCGACGACCTGCTGAAGGAAGGGTTTGACGACCGCGCCACCGCGATCTCGACCGCCAGCTGGCAATTGTTTCGCAACATTGGCCTGGCGGAGACACTGGAGCCCTTGGCGTGTCCGATAGCCAGCATTGCCGTCACCGACCAAATGAAGCCGGGGCGGATCGACTTTCAACCCGAGCCGCACGAGGGGTCGCTGGGGCGGATGCTGCCCAATCTCAGCCTGCGCCGAGCGATGTTTGAGGCGGCGGCGAAAGAGCCGCTGATCAATTGGGTGTCCGAGGCAGAGATCGCCGAGCGGCAGCGCAGCGAATTTGGCGTCGCCGTGGTGCTCAGCGATGACACAAAGCTGAAAGCCAGCCTGATGGTGGCCGCCGAGGGGCGCAGTTCCCCCACCCGGTCAGAGGCCGGGCTGGTGGTCGCGAATTGGGAATACAGCCACCGCGCGATCATCGCCGGGCTCACGCACGAAAAGCCGCATGACAATGTCGCTTGGGAGATATTCTATCCCGCCGGGCCATTCGCATTGCTGCCGATGCTGGACGACGAGCAAGGACGCCACCGATCCTCGCTAGTGTGGACCATCAGCGAGGATGACGCCGCAGGCTTTTTGAAATTGTCCGACCGCGCGTTTCTGGCGGAGCTGGAAAAGCGCATGGGCGCAATGTTTGGCGCGGTCACCAGCACGGGTGCGCGCTCATCCTGGCCATTGGGCTTTCACCACACGGCTAAAATCACCGGCGAGCGGCTGGCATTGGTCGGCGATGCCGCGCATGGCATTCACCCGATTGCCGGACAGGGCCTCAACCTTGGCCTGCGCGATGCCGCGACTTTGGTTGAGGTGCTTGAAGAAGGGCGCCGGATCGGGCTTGATCCCGGCGATCATCAAAGCCTGATGCGCTATGAAAACTGGCGCGGGCTTGATGCCTTTATGGTCGCGACCGCCACCGATGGGCTGACGCGATTGTTCGGCGTGCCGGGCAAAGCGGCCTCTGCCGTGCGGCGATTGGGCATGGCCGGGGTGCAGCGCAGCGGCGCGCTAAAACACTGGTTTATGGACGAGGCACGCGGCGTCTCCGGCGAACTGCCAGAGCTGCTGCGCGCTTAATCTTCGCTGGTCGCCTCAACCGGGCTTAATTGTTCCACCGCATTGCCGGCGCCATCGCGCAGACGGCGCGGCTCAAGCACGGCGGCGGTTTCAATCGTGTCGAGCGCATCCATCGCATTGCTGAACCGGGTCGCATCCGCGATCCAGTTTTCTGCGCTTGCTGCGCCGGGCAGGTTTTGCACCTCGGCAATGGCTGCATCGACCCGGCCGCTTTCCAGAAACAGGCGGGCCCGGTCCAAGCGGCGCTCTGGCTGAGGGGACGGCGTGTCTTCGCGGCGGATTACGAACAATTCGCTGAACTCGCGGCGAATGTCAGCCCAGGAGGATACCTCGTCAGGCTCGGCCAGATCAGGGCCAAGCCCTTCAAGCCGCGCTAGCAATTGATCGAGCGTGATTGGGCGGCGCGAAAATGAGATGATGGTGCGCACTGCATTGGGCCAGTTATCGCCAAAGCGCAGACGCAATTGATCGGCCAGAAAGCCCAGCTCTGCACCGCGTTCAATCGCGCGGCGCGTCGCGAAGGCAATCAGCAGGCCCTCGGCCCGAGCCGCATTACCAGCCGCCGCCTGCGCTTGCAGGTCAAGCCGCGCAAGGCGCTGCTCCGCTGCTGCCAAACGCTGATCAAGGCCGCCTTGCTGCTCAGCGAGACCTTCAACGGCCTCAACCTGCTCTTCAATGGCCGCTTCGCTTTCCTCAGTGGTCGGCGTGGGTAGAGCGGGCAGTTCCAGCCCCGGCGTTTCTTCCGGGCTGGCAACCGCGACGGGCTCATCTGCCGCCTCTACTGCTGTGATTTCGTTATTGGCATTGTACCAAACGATGTAGCCGATCAGGGCTCCTCCGGCGACGAAGGAGAACAGAGCGGCCAGCATTATTCCCTTGGTTGAGCCGCTTTTGCGGCGACTGCCGAATTTCGATTCCATTGTAGTCCGTTCTGCGATCCGTTGTGCGCGGCCCGTTCTGGGGGCTGAGCCGCTTACGTATTTACGCCGCTACTGCCACATGTCCTGCGCCATGGCCAGCAATTCGGCGTCCCTGGGGCGCGGAGCAGCGCGGGTATCGGCCCATCCGGAGCCAGCAGCAGCCAGAATACGCGGGCCGAGTGCAGCCAGCGAAATGCCAGACTTGTCGAGGCCTAAGCGGTCGCATTCTTTGGAAAAATGCTGCGCTGAGGACACCGAATAAAGCAGCACGATCGCGGGATCAGCCAACAGCTTTGCCTGCTCATTGGTCATTGCAATTTCATGCATCCGGTAGACCACTTTTTCGGTGATTGTGACGCCCTCGGGCGGCGTTAGGCTGACCCGTTCCTCCCCTGCGAGGCGCAGGTAATGGATCGGGGAGACGGCAACAGTGTCCAGCACATGTTGCAAACCGCCCTCGCCAGAAAGCGCCACCTTGAAACCCGCATCACGCGCAGCTTCCGCGGTTGCCTGACCCACCGCATGAACGGGCAAATGTGTGAGCTCGCTAAGCTTGCCACCGCCATGACGAAAGGCATTGGCGCTGCCGACTAGCAACGCCTGCATTTGGCCGATATCGGGCATTTCCCATGTCACTGGCTCTGCTTCAGAAAGCGCGAAGCCCTGAATGAGCAAGCCCGATTCCTCGCCCAACCTAAGCGTTGATGACAGTCCAGGCTCTGGCCGAACCGCAATGATCGTCTTGGCGCTCATGGGCGGCTCACATCCGGCCTAGCCAGCGCCGCCAAAATGCGGACGTGTGCCCGGCCCCGCGCATGACAGCAGGTCCGCCGCCAGCGCTTTTGCCGCAGCATCATCACCAATCGCAAAGCGCGCCTCGCCCTCAACACGTTCAGCACCATCGGGGCTGAACAGGGCGGCGCGCATGGAAATGCTGTCTCCATCCGCCTCGCACAGCACCGCGACCGGGCTGTGACAGGTGCCGCCAAGAGCCTCCAGCAGCGCGCGCTCCGCCAAAACTTCAGCGCGGGTCTGCGCATGATCAATCGCAGCAACAGCCTTCAAGGCGGCCTCATTACCTGCCGCACACTCAATCCCAATCGCGCCCTGAGAGGCCGCCGGGATCCAATCGCCAGTCTCCAGCGGAGTGCCCACGCCGGTTTCGCCCAAACGCTCCAATCCAGCTGCCGCGAGGAAGGTCACATCCGCCTCGCCCGCCTGCAGTTTCGCCAGCCGGGTCGCGACATTCCCGCGAAACATCACCACCTCAAGATCGGGGCGTTGATTGAGCAATTGGGAAGCCCGTCGCGGCGCGCTGGTGCCCACTTTGGACCCCGGCGGGATCGCCGCAATAGTGCTCGCCCCGATCAGCACATCGCGGCGGTCCGCACGCGGCAAAAACGCCGCCATTACAAAGTTATCAGGCCGGATCGTCTCAACATCTTTAAGCGAATGCACCGCGGCATCGATCTGCCCCTCGCCTAGCCATTGATCGAGCTCTTTGGTCCACAGCGCTTTGCCGCCGATATCGGCCAGCGGGCGGTCTTGGATCTTGTCGCCGCTAGCACGCACCGGCACCAATTCGACCTGTTCCTCGCTCCAGCCATGCGCCCCGCACAGCCGCCGACGCGTCTCATACGCCTGCGCCATCGCAAGCGGAGATTCGCGCGTTCCAAGCCGCATCTTGATGGGGTTTGCGGCATCTGCCGCGCTGCTCTGATCGTTAGGCTGGCTCATAGGCATGCTTGCTCTAACCACCTAAGCGACTAAGGAAAAGCCGCATGAGTGAATTGCCGTCAATCATACCCGACGACCCGACCGTGCTAGGCATCGAATCCAGCTGTGATGAGACGGCGGTTGCCGTGGTGCGCGGCGACCGGACAATCATTGCTCAGCGGATTGCCAGCCAAGAGGCGGAGCACGCGCCCTATGGCGGGGTCGTGCCAGAGATTGCCGCCCGCGCGCATGCAGAGCGCCTTGCCCCAATGCTGGAGGCCGTGATGGCGGACGCGGATATGACGCTGGAGGATGTCGATGCGATTGCCGCCACCGCTGGCCCCGGACTGATCGGCGGAGTGATGGTCGGCCTGGTCAGTGCAAAGGCGCTGGCGATGGCCTCTGGCAAACCGCTGATCGCGGTCAATCATCTGGAGGGGCATGCACTCTCCCCGCGCCTGGCCGATGCAGAACTCAGCTTTCCTTATCTGCTGCTGCTCGTATCGGGCGGGCATTGCCAAATCCTGCTGGTGAAAGGCGTTGGCGAATATCGCCGCCTTGCAACCACGATTGATGATGCCTTGGGTGAGGCGTTCGATAAGACTGCCAAGATATTGGGCCTCGGTTATCCCGGTGGGCCGAAGGTGGAAAAGCTCGCGCTACGCGGCGATGCCTCCGCCGTTACTCTGCCCCGCCCGCTCAAGGGATCAAAGGAACCGCATTTCTCCTTCGCTGGCCTCAAAAGCGCGGTTTTGCGCGCCTATGACAGCGCGGAGCACCGGGTCGAAGACATTGCCGCGAGCTTCCAGCAGGCAGCAATCGACTGCCTGATCGACCGACTAGACCACGCCCTCAAAGACCTGGAAACGCCCCCCGCCCTGGTGGTTGCCGGCGGCGTTGCGGCCAACACTGCGATCCGGTCTGCGCTTGAAGCCTTCGCCAATAAACATCACATGCGCTTTGCCGCGCCGCCCTTGGCGCTGTGTACAGATAACGCCGCGATGATCGCTTGGGCCGGGTGCGAACGCATGCCGCTGGAGCAATCTGATCCGCTCGATTTCAAGGCGCGTCCGCGCTGGCCGCTTGATCCAGAGGCGGAAAAGGCGCGCGGCGCAGGAGTGAAAGCATAATGACGGCTCTTTCCACGATTGGCGTGATTGGCGCAGGCGCATGGGGCACGGCTCTGGCGCAAATGCTCAGCACCGACGGGCGCGATGTGCTGCTGTGGGCCTATGAGGCGGACTTGGTCGATGCGATCAATTCAGAGCATCGCAACGCGCTATACCTGCCATCAGCAACGCTTTCACCCAGCATTCGCGCGACCAATGATCTTGGCGAATTGGCTCAGCTGGACACAGTCCTGGCGGTGACCCCGGCGCAAAACCTCGGCGCGGTTCTGTCGCAATTGCCAAAGGCGCCGCGCGACTTGGTGCTGTGCTCCAAAGGCATTGATGCGGGCACAGGCCAGCTGATGAATGAGGTTGCCAAAGCCGCCTGTCCAGACAGCGACATCGCCGTCCTATCCGGCCCCACCTTCGCACATGAGGTCGCAGACGGATTGCCCACGGCGGTCACACTCGCGTGCGGCGGCGGCAATGCGCAGTGGGAGCGCCTCTCACCCGAAATCGCTCGTCCATCCTTCCGCCCCTATTTCACCCATGATGTGACCGGCGCAGAGATCGGCGGCGCAATCAAGAACGTGCTCGCGATTGCCTGCGGCGTGGTCGACGGCCTGGCGCTGGGCCAGAATGCCCGCGCTGCCCTGATCGCGCGCGGCTATGCCGAAATGCTGCGGTTTGGCGAGGCGCTGGGCGCAGAGGCTGAAACGCTCGCCGGGCTGTGCGGACTGGGCGATCTGGTGCTCACTTGCTCCTCCACCTCCAGCCGCAATTTCTCGCTCGGCAAGGCCCTTGGCGAAGGCGGGGCCGCCGCGGATCTGATGGCGGATCGCCGCACCGTTGCAGAAGGGGCGCACACCGCGCCGGTTCTCAAGCGTCTTGCCGAGGAACGCGGCATCACCATGCCCATCGTGATCGCCGTCAACGCAATCCTCGCCGGGGAAAGCCCGCGCACCGCAGTCGCCAGCCTGCTCGCTCGTCCGCTAAAGGCGGAGCAAGAACGCGAGAACAGGAACCATCAGGCTTGAGCCTACCCCCAGCCTCATCTTCGCCGCCAGCCAGCGGAGCAGCCAGCACACCCGGCGATGACAACGCCGATATGCAGGCGCTGGCCAAAGGCGGTCGGACCAATTTCTTTGGCTTCATCCTGCGGCTGGTTGCCCGCCTGCCCTTCCTGTTTATCGCTGGGCGGCTGTACGGAATTGACGCGGTCGGACGCTTCGCTTCTGCGCTTGTCCTGATCGAAATTCTCGGGCTGGTTTGTTCTCTCGGCGAAAAACGCGGGCTGGCTCAGCGTCTGACCGAAGGCTCAGATGGCGACGGCCCCGAGGCCGAGCGAGCCAAGGTCAACCTGGTGTTCGACGGGATGCTGATTGCGCTGATCCTTTCTGCATTTGCCGGCCTGTTCCTATGGATGTTCCCGGTCGTGATGTTCCCGAACGGGATGAACAGCGAATATGACATCTGGCTGATCGCGGCGATCCCAGCCTTTGCGCTCACGGAAATTCTGCTGGCCGCGCAAGCCTATAAATATGACATCGCCACCACGGTGCGCGCGCGCGCTGTGGTGGAACCATGGACGATATCGATCATGGCGGGCGTGTTCTTCTACCTGCCGCTCTACAATGGCATATTCGAATTCCGCGAGGCTGGCCTCGCGCTTGCGTTTATCTGCTCGATTTACGCCGCGCTGCTGACCGCTGCCTGGTCTTTCCTGCGCAGCTATGGATTGCCTAGCGGTTGGCGTCCGCGCCCGCGCTACATGTGGAAAGTCACCGCCCGCGCTCTGCCGCTGATGGGCGCAGACGCTGTCGAATGGGGCACACGCCGGGTCGATATCTTCATCCTCGGCTTCTTCGCCTCGCCCGCCGCCGTCGCGGTCTATTACATGGCTCAGCAGATCGCGAGCCTGCCGCAGAAACTCAAGACCAGCTTTGAGCCAGTGCTGGGCCCGGTCATTACCAAGAACCTGAAGAGCAAAAACTACGCCGCAATCGCTGCGCAAGTGCGCCAAGTTGGTTTCTGGATCATCGCCGCTCAGGCCGCGATTGCCCTTGCGCTTGGCGTACCGGGCGAAGGCGTAATGGGCCTCATCGGACCGCAATATGTTGGCGGCACTGGCGCATTGGCCTTCCTGCTCGCCGCAGAGGTTGCCGCGGCTATGGCGGTCGTATCGGAAAGCGTTCTGGTGTATATTGCGCGCAAGCGGAACCTGCTGATTTCGGTCGGCACAATCGCGCTGCAGGCCGCGCTCACCATTGGGATTATCAAAGGGGTCGAGCACCTTGGATTTTCCGAGCCGTTCAAAGCCGCCGGTGCAGCGCTCGCGCTGCTGATCGCATTGGGCTGCGCGAGCCTGGTTAAGGCGCTGCTGCTGAAGAAGCTATTGAAAGCCCCGGTCAGCAATTGGCGCTGGGCCTTGGTCTGGGCCGCCGCGCCCGCCGTCGTCGTGGGCACTGCGGCCACATGGCTGCCGGAATGGGCCGAACTGTTGTTCGGTATCCCAGCGATCCTGCTGACGTTCGGGTGGGTCATCTGGCGCCGCGGATTTGGCGAGGAAGACCGCCTGCTGTTCCGCAAGAATGTGGGCGGCTGAAGCGCACCAATCTTTCAAAACTTGTGATGACCGCTTGGAATGCGCGAAGCGTCGCTGCTATGGCGCACGGGCAAACTGGTAATTCATAGGATTGAGAGATGACACCTGAGTTCTTTGAGGCCAATTGGCCCGTCATTCTGATTGTCGCGATTGTCGTGCTGCTGCTGGCGTTTTTCTGGCTGTCGGCGAACCGCAAGGCATCGGTTGTCGGCAAAGACACGAAAGATGTTCTGGATGAAGGCGCTGCGCCGACGGCCCGCAATCAAGCGCTCATCGATGCGCCGAAGGCTGCGGTCAAAGATACAGGCGTACCGGTGCCCGAAGTGAAGCCGGAGCCCGAGCCAGCGCCCATCCCTGAACCAACGCCTGCGCCGGAGCCAGTCGCACCGCTGATCCAAGAAGATCCCGCTCCGCCAGTTCTGGGCGAAGCACCAAGCGAGCCCGCCGGGGAGGCCGATATTCCTGGCGTGGAACCTGAGCCTGCTCCTGCGCCCGCCCCATCGCCTGCACCCGCTCCCGCGCCATCCTCTAGTGCAGCGGATGATTTGACCCAGATCAAGGGCCTTGGACCGAAGCTCGCCGCGTTGCTGAATACGCTTGGCGTGACGACTTTCGCCGAGATCGCCAGCTGGGATGAGGCCGATATCGACCGGGTCGATGCGCAGCTCGATCGCTTCAAAGGACGCATCCGCCGGGACAGCTGGGTGGAGCAGGCAAAACTGCTTGCCGCTGGCGATCAAGCGGGCTTTTCCGACAAGTTCGGCCAAAACGGTTGAAATAAATGAGAAACATTTGTCCAAACTGTGTTACATAGCAATATGTAAATAGGAGAGGGCAATGACTCAGGCACGGATTTTGGTCGCGGAAGACGAGCGAATCGTTGGTTTTGACCTCTGCGAAACGGTGCAAGAAGCCGGGTTCGAAGTGGCCGGTCCGCACACCGATATCTCCTCAGCCATGCTCTCTTTTCAGAAGAACAAGCCTGACTTGGCAATCCTGGATGTGCAATTGGATGACGGCATCGTCTATCCGCTCGCGCAGAAATTGCGCGATGAAGACGTGCCGATCATCTTCCACTCTGGCCAGTTTACTCGTGATGAAGTGAAAGAGCGCTTTCCCGAGGCGACGACGTTGCTGAAACCCTGCCCGCCCAATGAAATGCTGCGCACGGTTGTGAAGATTCTCGAAGACCAATAATCGCGCCAAATCGCGTATCCGCTCACGCGGCGCTTCCCACACGCCTCCGCTTCGCTTATCCCTACCCGTCATAAAAGACGGAGAGCGATACGTGAGCCAAGACCTGTTTCCTGTGCCAGACGAATGGGCGACAAACGCAAAGTTCAACGCAGCCAAATACCAATCTCATTATGCCCGCTCGATCAGCGATCCTGACGGGTTCTGGCGCGAGGAAGCGCAGCGGATCGACTGGATCCAGCCATTCGAAACCGTCAAAGACGTAAGCTATAACGAGGCCGATTTTCGCATCGGCTGGTTCCTGGGCGGGAAGCTCAACATCTGCGCTAATGCGCTCGACCGGCATTTGCCGGAGCGCGGCGACACCGCCGCGATCATATGGGAACCGGATGATCCCAGCACGCCGGGGCGCACCCTCACCTACCGCGAACTTCACCGCGAGGTTTGTCGTTTTGCCAATGTGCTGAAATCAAACGGCGTCGAAAAAGGCGATCGGGTCACGATCTATCTGCCCATGGTGCCAGAGGCAGCGATTGCGATGCTCGCCTGTGCGCGGATCGGCGCGGTGCACTCGGTCGTGTTTGCAGGGTTCTCTCCAGATGCGCTGGCGGGCCGCATATCCGATTGCCAATCCGACATTGTCCTGACCGCTGATGAAGGCCTGCGCGGCGGCAAGAAAGTCCCGCTCAAAGCCAATGTCGATGCGGCCTTGGAAAAGGTCGATGTCAGCCGCGTCATTATGCTGAAGCACACCGGCGGTGATGTTGGTTTCACCGAAGGGCGCGACATCTGGTGGCATGACGCCATTTCCGCAGCGAGCGATGAGTGCGAGCCAGAGGTGATGGACGCAGAAGATCCGCTGTTCATCCTCTACACCTCCGGCTCCACTGGGAAGCCCAAGGGCGTGCTGCACACAACCGGCGGCTATGCCGTGTGGACCAGCATGACGCATGAATATGTGTTCGATTACACTCCGGGCCAAATCTATTGGTGCGCCGCCGATGTCGGCTGGGTCACCGGGCATTCCTATGTCGTCTACGGTCCGCTGCTGAACGGCGCGACGCAGGTGATGTTCGAAGGCGTGCCGAACTATCCCGACCACTCGCGCTTCTGGAACGTCATCGACAAGCACAAGGTCGAGATTTTCTACGCCGCGCCCACCGCCCTGCGCGCGCTGATGCGCGAAGGCGATGAGTATGTGACAAAGACGGATCGCTCCTCTTTGCGGCTACTCGCCTCAGTTGGTGAGCCGATCAATCCAGAGGCGTGGGACTGGTATCACCGCGTCGTAGGCGAGCGCCGCTGCCCGATAGTCGACACCTGGTGGCAGACCGAGACGGCGGGCGCGATGATCACCCCCTGCCCGGCGCAACCGCGCTGAAACCCGGCAGCGCCAGCACGCCAATGTTCGGGGTTCAGCCCGCTTTGGTCGATGCGGAAAAAGGCACTCTGCTGGACGGCGCGGCCTCTGGCGCGCTGGTGATTACCGACAGCTGGCCGGGGCAAATGCGCACCGTTTACGGCGATCACAAGCGCTTCTTTGACACCTATTTCAGCCAATATCCGGGCTATTACTTCAGCGGCGATGGCTGCCGCCGCGACGAAGATGGCTATTACTGGATCACGGGCCGGATCGATGATGTGATCAATGTCTCTGGCCACCGCATGGGCACCGCCGAGGTGGAAAGCGCGCTGGTCGAGCACCCATTGGTCGCTGAGGCCGCCGTGGTTGGCATGCCGCATGATGTGAAGGGACAAGGCATTTACGCCTATGTCACCACCAATGCGGGCACCGACGACAGCGAGGATTTGCGGCGCGAGCTGGTGCAATGGGTGCGCAAGGAAATCGGCCCGATTGCGACACCTGATGTACTACAATTTGCCCCCGGCCTGCCCAAGACCCGCAGCGGCAAGATCATGCGGCGGATCCTGCGCAAGATCGCTGAGAATGATATGGGCAGCTTGGGCGATACCTCGACATTGGCCGACCCAAGCGTGGTCGATGATCTGGTCGCGAACAGGCCGACGGTATGAGCAGAAATGCAGCCGCATGCTGTCCTACAAACGGCATTGCATCTAAGGTTGGCACACCCTTCAACACCGGGCTGGAACACCAAAATCGCCAAAAGTCACACTTTGTTGGACATTAGCCCTTGCAAATATCTGATAAACAGATGCAATTTTCAAAAGTCACACTTTCGAAAAGAGCGTATGTGTTCCACCTCAGCGGGCGCGCAACGCAAAGCTTGCAAGGCGACATGAAGCCTGCAAGAGAACTCGAAACTGGTTTCAGGAGTAACTAATGGCCGAAATGGCGCCCTTCAATTGGGAAGACCCCTTCGATCTCGAAACGCAGCTGACCGAGGACGAGCGGATGATCCGCGACAGCGCCCATGCGTTCGCGCAGAGCGAGCTGCAGCCGCGCGTGATCGAGGCCTATCGCAATGAGACCGCCGCGCCGGAACTGTTCCCGCTGATGGGTCAGGCCGGGCTGCTCGGCGCGACCATTCCAGAGGAATATGGCGGCGTTGGCGCAAGCTATGTCGCATACGGCCTGATCGCGCGCGAGATTGAGCGCGTGGACAGCGGCTATCGCTCTATGGCGAGCGTCCAGTCGAGCCTCGTGATGCACCCGATCTACGCCTATGGATCAGAGGAGCAGCGGCGCAAGTACCTGCCCGGCCTCTCCTCTGGCGAGCTCATCGGCTGCTTCGGCCTGACAGAGCCAGACGCAGGCAGCGACCCTGCTGGTATGAAGACCGTCGCGAAGAAGGACGGCGATGGTTACGTCATCAATGGCTCAAAAACCTGGATATCAAACTCGCCCTTTGCCGACGTGTTCGTTGTTTGGGCGAAGAGCGAAGAGCATGGCGGCGGCATTCGCGGCTTCGTGCTTGAGAAGGGGATGAAGGGGCTGTCCGCGCCCAAGATCGAAGGCAAGATCAGCCTGCGCGCATCGACCACTGGCATGATCGTGATGGACGATGTGAAGCTGCCCGCCGACGCTCTTCTGCCCGATGTGCAAGGCCTGAAGGGCCCGTTCGGCTGTCTCAACCGCGCGCGTTACGGCATCAGCTGGGGCGCGATGGGCGCAGCGGAATTCTGCATGCATGCCGCGCGCCAATACGGCCTTGATCGCAAGCAGTTTGGCAAGCCGCTCGCCGCGACCCAGCTGTTTCAGAAGAAGCTGGCAGACATGATGACCGACATCGCTATGGGCCTGCAATCGAGCCTGCGGGTTGGTCGCCTGATGGACGAAGGGCGCTTTGCACCCGACATGATCAGCATCATCAAGCGCAACAATGTCGGCAAGGCTTTGGACATCGCCCGCCAATCGCGCGACATGCATGGCGGCAATGGCATTTCGGAAGAATACCAGGTGATCCGCCACGCAGTGAACCTCGAGACGGTCAACACTTATGAGGGCACGCATGATGTCCATGCGCTCATCCTGGGTCGCGCGGTCACCGGCATCGCGGCGTTCGGATGAATAGGATGCGTCATCGCGAGCGACCGCAGGGAGCGCGGCGATCCATGGTCCGAGTTGCGCCAAAATTGCAGTCAATGGATTGCCGCGCGGCTTCGCCGCTCGCAATGACGAGGACGCAATGAAGCTCTACGGCTACTTCCGCAGCTCAACCAGCTACCGCCTGCGCATCGCGCTGGAGCTGAAGGGTCTCGGCTATGAGAATGTGCCTGTGAACCTGCTCACCTCTGAGCAAAAGGGCGAGGCATTCACCAGCCGCAATCCGTTCGCCTCTGTGCCCATGCTGGAAGCTGATGGCCGCGACCGCGCGCAGAGCATGGCGCTGCTCGAATGGCTGGACGAGGCCTATCCTTTCAAGCCGCTGATGCCGCGCGATATTGAGGCGCGCTACACCGTGCGCGAGCTGACCTATGCCATAGCGACAGAGCTGCACGCGCCGCTCAACCTGCCGATCTTGAAGTACCTCAAGAACGAGTATGGCCAATCGCAAGACGCGATCGATACCTGGTATCGCCATTGGCTGGCGCGCACGTTGGCGCCAGTCGAAGCGCGGCTGGCTCAGCTTGATACGGGCGACTTCCTGCTCGATGCGCCGGGCCTGTTCGAGACCGTGCTGCTGCCGCAAGTCTACAACGCTCGGCGCTTCAAATACGATATCGATGCACATGGGCACATCGCTCAGATCGAGGCGGCGTGCCTTGCCCTGCCCGCGTTTCAGCGTGCCCACCCAGACAATCAACCCGACAACCCGGAGAACTCCGCATGAAACTAGCAACGCTCAATGATGGCACCCGCGATGGCAAATTGGTCGTTGTGTCGAAGGATCTGACGCGCTGCTGTGCGGCGGGATACATCGCGCCGACCATGCAGGCTGCGCTGGACGATTGGGAACGGATTGCCCCGCAATTGGAAGTGCTCGCCACCGATGTTGAGCATCAGGCCGTGCCGTGCGAGCGCTTTCACGAGCGTGAGGCGCATTCGCCTCTGCCGCGCGCTTACCAATGGGCCGATGGCAGCGCCTACATCAACCACGTTGAGCTCGTGCGCAAAGCGCGCGGCGCCGAGGTGCCAGAGAGCTTCTACTCCGATCCGCTGATGTACCAGGGCGGCTCTGACAGCTTCCTGCCGCCGCGCGCTAACATCCCGCTGGGCGATCCAGCCTGGGGCTGCGACATGGAGGGCGAGGTCGCCGTGGTGACCGATGATGTACCGATGGGCGTGTCAGCCGAAGATGCCGCCGGTCACATCAAGCTGATTATGCTGGTGAACGATGTGAGCCTTCGCGGGCTGATCCCAGGCGAGCTTGCCAAGGGCTTTGGCTTCTTCCAATCCAAGCCTTCCAGTGCGTTCTCACCGGTTGCAGTCACACCGGACGAGCTGGGCGATGCATGGGCGGACAGCCTCATTCACCTGCCCTTGATGGTCGATTACAATGGCGAGGCGTTTGGCCGTGCGGAAGCAGCCAAGGACGCAACCTTCAACCTAGCCCAGCTCGTCGCCCATGCGGCCAAGACCCGCAGCCTATGCGCCTAGCTCCATCGTTGGCTCTGGCACGGTCAGCAACAAGGGCGCAGATGGCGGCCCGGGCAAGCCGGTTGCCGAAGGCGGTCTTGGCTACAGCTGCATCGCAGAAATCCGCATGATCGAAACGATTGCAAATGGAGAGGCGACAACGCGCTTCATGCGAAGCGGCGACAGCGTGAAGATCGAAATGCGCGATAAAGACAACCACTCGATCTTTGGCGCGATCGAGCAGAACGTCGTGGCGGTCTAAAGCCGCTTTCCTACTTCAGAGCGCGGCGATAACACCGCCGCTGCTCTTTCAAACCGTCAAACTTCGATCGGGGTAAATGCCGTTGCCTCATCGCCGGTATTCGCCGTGCCTTCGGCGTCGATGATCACCAGCTTGACCTCGCCCTGCCGCGCGCAGGGACGGTGTTCGACGCCGCGCGGGACGACAATCATCTCCCCTGCGGACAGGTGCTCTGTGCGATCTCGAAACTCCATTTCAAGCGCGCCTTCGACCACCAGGAACAGCTCATCGGTGTCGTCATGTTTGTGCCAATGGAACTCGCCATCAACCTTTGCGAGGCGCACCTCATTGCCATTGTAACGCGCGGCAAGACGCGGCGCCCAATGCTCAGAGAAGCCCGCAAACTTGTCGGCCAGATTGATCTTGCTTGGGGTTTCGCTTGCCATCAATACACCACCACGCTGCGGATGCTCTCGCCAGAGTGCATCAGGTCAAAACCCTTGTTGATCTCTTCCAGTGACAGGGTGTGAGTGATCATCGGATCAATCGCAATCTTGCCCTGCATGTACCAGTCGACAATCTTGGGAACATCGGTCCGCCCCTTCGCCCCGCCAAAGGCCGTGCCGCGCCAATTGCGCCCGGTCACCAGCTGAAACGGACGCGTAGCGATCTCTTTGCCAGCTTCCGCTACGCCGATGATGATGCTGGTGCCCCAGCCCTTGTGACAGCATTCCAATGCTTGGCGCATGACTTCGGTATTGCCCGTGCAATCAAACGAATAGTCCGCGCCGCCGTCCAGCATTTCCACCAGATGGCCAACCACGTCAGAAGTCTCTTTGGGGTTCACGAAATCGGTCATGCCGAACTTCTCGCCCCACTCGCGTTTCGCTGGGTTTAGGTCGACGCCCACAATCCGGTCAGCGCCAGCCATCTTTGCGCCTTGGATCACGTTAAGGCCAATGCCGCCAAGGCCGAACACGACGACATTGTCGCCGGGCTTCACCTGAGCCGTATTGGTCACCGCCCCCACACCTGTCGTCACCCCGCAGCCGACATAACACGCACTTTCAAACGGCGCGTCGGTGCGGATCTTGGCGACGGCGATCTCTGGCAAAACCGTGAAGTTAGAGAACGTCGAGCAACCCATATAATGGTAGATCGTCTCGCCCTTATAACTGAACCGCGAAGTGCCATCCGGCATCAGACCCTTGCCCTGCGTCTCACGGATCGCGCTGCACAGATTGGTCTTGCCAGACAGGCACATTTTGCACTGCCTGCATTCCGGCGTGTAGAGCGGGATGACGTGATCGCCGGGCACAACTGAGGTCACGCCTGCGCCAACTTCTCGCACAATCCCGGCGCCTTCATGGCCCAAGATGCTGGGGAACAGACCTTCGCTATCCAGCCCGTCCAGAGTGTAGGCGTCGGTGTGGCAAATCCCGGTCGCCATAATCTCGACCAGAACCTCGCCCGCCTTCGGCCCTTCCAGATCCAGCTCGACAATCTCAAGCGGCCTTTTGGCTTCAAATGCAACGGCGGCTCTGGTTTTCATGGTGCGTCTCTCTCATTCAAATCGAGAGAAACGCAACACCAGCGCGGGGCCCGCGTCAAGCGCGCAGATCAGTCAGCGCGCTTGTTGTCGATCACAGTCACAAAGTCGTGATTGACGTCGCGGTGCTCCGCCTCGTCCGCACGAACGGCGATAATCACATCGCGCAGCCGCGCGTCCTGCGGCAATTGCCAATAGTCGATGGCAATCTGAGGGGCTGGCACATTCTCATGCCGCCCAGCATCAACCTCGGCGAGATATTGGGTGTAGCTGAAGACCGCTTCTTCCTCGAAATAGGCCACCACCCGGTGCGCCGTGCGCGGCGCAAACAGATAGAGCCAGAAATAGAAATTGTAGAAGATCAGCTGAGTTACCATGATCAGCATACGCTCAAACCGGTTCGGATCAGCGATCTTGATAAAGGTCATCAGATGCATCCGTTCGTTCTCTGCCTCTTCCAGCAAAGTGCGGATCCAGCCTTCATCATCGCGGATGTAGCGCAGCGCCTTGAGGTGCTGCCACAGGCCGCCGACCATTCCGGGCACTGCCGCCACCGTCTCCAGCACAACGGCGCGGTGGCCATAGCGGGTGGCGAAGAACTTATCGGCAAAGAACCGCAGCATTTTGACAAAGGCAAAGGCGACCTTGTCGCTGGTTGTGACCGGCGCGACATGGATATCCAGCTCTGCGTCGAGGTTCACTTGGCGAACCAAAGGTGCGGTGTTCAGGTGTTTCATTTACCACTTCCGTAGAGCCGCTTGGCAACCGAGGAGCTGAGTCTCCCCCGCGCGCTGCGACCATGTTCAGACATGCTTCCTTTACTCAACGCTCAAATGCCCGTTCTGATCCGGAATAAACATCGGATTCGCGGCAGCATATGTTCAGTTTTTTGCAACTCTCTACTCCATGCGCGCCGCTCGCTTGAGCAAATCCTCATCCTGTCTAGAACAGGGGCGGTGCTATCAGGAGACCATCCGGCAATGCCCCGTCTGAAACAAGCTGGCCGTGAGGCTGAAAACCCCTTTGCCAATCAAATCTTCAATCTGCTGTTCGGTGACCGCGATCCTGTCGAGCAGCCGGGAACCGCAACTGGGACACCGGGCAATTGGTGGACGGTGTTCAACATCGTGCCCGATGCCTTCAAACACACGACCGAGGGCTTTCAGTTCTACCGCTCGCCTGAACGCAAGATCGACCCCAAGCTGCGCGAGCTGGGCCAGACGCGCGCAGGCTATGTGGTCGGCTCGCAGTTTGTCTTCTCTCAGCATTGCAAGGCCTCCCGCGATGCCGGCCTGACAGAACAGCAGATTGAGGCGATCCCAGCTTGGTCTGTCGCCGATTGCTTCAGTCCGGCGGAGCGCGCGGTGCTCGCATACACCGATGCCCTCGTGCTGCAGCATGGCCGCGTGCCCGATGGCGTGTTCGCAAGCCTCAAAGCGCAATTGAGCGACGAGGAAATCCTCGAGCTGACCTACATCACCTGCACCTATATGATGCACGCCGTGATGAGCCGCGCGCTGCGGCTGGAATATGACGATGTTGAGGAGCGCGTGGTCGAAGTGCCCACGCCCGATGGCAATTCCGCCGACGTCATGACAATGGTCGATAAACCGGAGGACGATTGATGCCCTACCACCACCTCGCACTCGCCGCGAAAGACATGCAGGCGACCCACGAATTTTATGAAGGTGTGATGGGTTTTGAGCTGGTCAAAGTCGAAGTTGCCCCGATCATGTCGGGCGGCTGGGGCAAGCATTTCTTCTATCGGATCGGCGGCGATGACAGCTGCTTCATCGCGTTTTGGGAGCTCCACGATGGCCCCGGCGCAGAAGACTATATCTTCGATCTCAACAAGGCCGCGAAACTGCCGCCAATGACCAATCACTACGCCTTTTCAGTCAGTTCCGACGAAGAACTGACCACGTGGCGCAAGAAGTGGCAGGCGGCGGGCCTCGCCGTGTTTGAGATCGACCACAATTGGTGCAAATCGATCTACACCACCGACCCGAGCGGCAATGCCGTCGAGTTCTGCCTCACCTCGGGCGATTTCACCGAAGCGGACCGAGAGCGCGCCATCGCCGCACTAAGCGAAACCGAGTTTAAGCCCTCGCCGCCGCCAGCAAAGGTCAAATCCTGGCGGCCTGAACCTGTCAGCTAGGCTAGGGTCAGAAACCGAGGCTGTCCGCCACTGCTTGGTTCACGATCTTGCCCTGGTGGACATTAAGGCCAGGCGCGAGATGCGGGTCTTCTTCGCACGCAGCCACGCCCTTATTCGCGAGCGCCAAGCCAAATGGCAGGGTCGCATTGTTGAGCGCATAGCTCGAGGTGAGCGGCACCGCGCCGGGCATATTGGCGACGCAATAGTGGATGATCCCATCAACCTCATAGGTCGGGGCCTCATGCGTTGTCGGCTTTGACATTTCGAACGCGCCGCCTTGGTCGATCGCCACATCCACCAGAACCGCGCGGTTCTTCATCAGGCCCAGCATTTCGCGCGTGACCAAATGCGGCGCGCTGGCGCCGGGGATCAGGACCGCGCCGACCACGACGTCCGCGTCAGTGATCGCTTGCTCGATCGTGGAAGAGGTGGAGTAGCGCGTCGTCGCGCGCCCTTGGAACATATCGTCCAATTGGCGGATGCGAGGTAGCGAGCGATCGAAAATCTCGACATTCGCGCCCATGCCCACGGCCATGCGGGCCGCCTGCGTTCCAACAACGCCGCCGCCTAGCACAACCACTTTCGCTGGCAGAACGCCCGGTACGCCGCCCATCAAAGTGCCGCGCCCGCCATTGTTCGCGCGCAGAGCCATGCCGGCCGCTTCAATCGAAAGCCGTCCAGCAACTTCGCTCATCGGGGCAAGCAATGGCAGCCCGCCATGACGGTCGGTCACAGTCTCATAAGCAACCGCTGATACGCCCGCTTCCATCAGGCCGCGCGCTTGATCGGGATCGGGCGCGAGGTGCAGATAAGTGAAGAGGATTTGTCCCTCGCGCAGCTGCACCCATTCGCTTGGCTGAGGCTCTTTGACCTTCACGATCATGTCGGCTTTGGCGAACACTTCAGAGGCATCAGCCGCGATCTGTGCGCCCGCAGCGCGGTAGACATCGTCATCCTTGCTGATGCCTAGGCCCGCGCCGGTTTCGACAAGCACTTGGTGGCCAGCGGCAATGTATTCACGCGCCGCCTCTGGGGTCAGACCGACACGATATTCATGAGTTTTGATTTCTTTAGGGACGCCAACAAGCATGCCGAACTCCTGGGGGAATATGGGTACATTGGGTTCGACTCGACCTTAGGCGACGCGCAACAAAGTTACAATCGAAACAAACATGCTTGCTTTCCTTCGCTGGGTTTGGTGAGACTGCGCCCGCACATCACCGCGCAGCAATTGGCGCGCGTTTATTAGCCTGGAGAATTGCTATGACCGCCTATCCTCAAATCAAAATGCTGATCGGCGGCGAGTGGGTTACGGACGGCGGCGATGGTACGATGGCTGTTACCAATCCGGCCACTGAGTCGGTGCTTGGCCAATGTCCAAAGGCCTCGACCGAGCAGCTTGATGCAGCGCTCGCAGCAGCTGATGAAGGCTTCAAAATCTGGAGCAACACGCCGGGTATTGAGCGCTATAATATATTGCGCCGCGGCGCCGAAATCCTGCGCGAACGCGCGCCGCAAATCGCCGATATCATCACCGCTGAAATGGGCAAGCCGCGCGCACAGGCGCTACCCGAAGTGGTGGTCTCTGGCGATGTGATCGATTTTCTAGCTGAGGAGGCCAAGCGCCAAGGCGGCCGTCTGGTGCCGCCGCGCCATCACGGCCTTTTGTCTCAGCAAGTGCTTCATATGCCAGTCGGCCCAGCGGTGTTGCTGACTCCATGGAACTTCCCTGTGAACCTGGCAGCGCGCAAGTTGGGCGGAGCGCTGGCTGCTGGCTGCTCGGTGATCCTCAAACCCGCCGAAGACACCCCGGCATCTGCGCAAATGCACGTCGAGGCACTGGTCGATGGCGGACTGCCAAAGGGCGTCATCAACCTAGTCTACGGTGATCCCGGCCCTGTGTCAGAGCATTTGATCGCCTCCCCAATCACCCGCAAGATCAGCTTCACTGGCTCAACGGCGGTCGGCAAACATCTCGGCGCGCTCGCTGCGCAGAACATGAAACGCTTTACGCCAGAGCTTGGCGGGCATGCACCGGTCATCATCAGCGAAACCGCAGATTTCGAGCGCAGTCTCGCCGCCTGTGTTGCGGGCAAATTCCGCAATGCTGGGCAAGTGTGCGTATCGCCAACGCGCTTCCTCGTGGCGCGCGGCGTGTACGACAAGTTCGTCAGCGAATTTGCGGCCCGCGCTGCTCAGATCAAAGTTGGCGATGCGGGCGCGGATGAAAGCGTCGAAATGGGACCGCTCGCGCATGAACGCCGCGTCCCGGCCATGGCGCATGCGCTCGGCGATCTTGGCGGCGGCAAAGGAGAAATCGTAACCGGAGGCGCTGCAATTGATGGCAGCGGCTTCTTCTACCAGCCCACAGTGGTGGCAAACCCCAGCATGGACAGCCGGCTGATGACGGAAGAGCCGTTCGGCCCGATCGCTGGGATTGTGCCCTATGATACGCTCGAAGATGCGGTCGAGACGGCCAACGCACTTCGCTATGGCTTAGCCGCCTATGCCTTCACCAGCTCGCTGGATGAAAGTCATTTCTTGGGTCAAAATTTGCGCGCGGGAATGGTGGCAATCAACCACCTGGCTGTGTCTTCACCCGAAACCCCATTTGGCGGCGTCGGCGACAGCGGATTTGGCTCAGAAAGCGGCGTAGAAGGCTATCTCGGATACACGGAGACGAAGCTCGTCACAGTTGGCAAAGCGGGCTGAACTCAGCCGGTTTGGCCTCAGTCGAGAATGGGAACGATGCGCGAAAGAATGCGGCGCATTGGACCGTGGCTTTCCATCGGCTTGATCCGGCCCCAACGCGCTCGGCGCGAATATTCGTCTTGAAGTTGAACCGTCCGGCCCATCGCATCTGGGCCACTCGACCTGATCGTCGGTATTTCCATTTCTGCTTCCCCAAGAGGCGATTGCCTCGAATCGCTATGTTTAGCTGTCTAAGGGCTAACACCTAATAATCTGGAAACAGAGTCGTATTTTTCGCATAAATAACTGCGAGAACTGGCTTTCTCAGCCGGTCACGCTGCTTAAGCTCGGGTAAAAGGCGGTCTAAACCCGCTGAGCCCCCGCCGCGCGAACGGCCTCCAAAGTTGGGTAACCGTTCACCGCCATCAGCAAGTCTGCCTCGGCCAGGATCGACCTCAGCACAAACTCTGCGCCCTTCGCGCCCCCCAGGGCCAGCCCATAAGTGTAAGGCCTGCCGACACCGACAGCGGTCGCGCCCAAGGCCAGAGCCTTCACCACATCTGTGCCGGAGCGAATGCCGCTATCGAACAGCACCGGCACGCCGCCAGAGGCCTGCACCACGTCTTCGAGCAGGTCGATTGTTGCGATCCCGCCATTTGCCTGCCGACCGCCGTGATTGGAGCAGTAGATCCCGTCAGCGCCAGTATCCACGGCCTTCTTCGCGTCATCCGGGTGGCAAATGCCCTTCAGCACAATCGGCAGCTTCGTCACCGATTTCAGCCATTTCATGTCGTCCCAGGTCAGCACCTGACCAAAGGTCGCAGCCCAAGTCATGATCGCGGTCTTGGGATCCTCTTCAGGCGGCTTTTCAAGCAGCGAACGGAACACCGGATCGCAGAAGTAATTGTGCAGCACCTTGCCGCGCAATTGCGGGAAGTTAGAGGCGTTGAGATCACGCGGTCGCCAGCCCGTCACCCATGTGTCGAGCGTGACCACCAGAGCTTTGTATCCAGCGGCCTCAGCCCGGCCAATCAGGCTCTCGGCGAGCCCTTTGTGACGCGGCGTGTAAAGCTGAAAGAAGCCTGGCGTGTCACCGCAGGCGCTATGCACATCCTCCATGCTGTCATTCGCCAGCGTCGAGGCGCACAGCGGCACGCCTGTCGCAGCCGACGCCTGCGCCGCAGCGATATCGCCATGCTTGTCCTGCGTCGCCTCTCCCGTCAGCCCAATTGGCGCCATGAACAGAGGGGTTGGCAGCTTCATGCCGAACAGCTCAATCGAGAGGTCCCGCTCCTGCGCGTCGACCATCATGCGCGGGATCATGCCCCAATGATGAAAGGCGGATGAGTTGCTGTCTTGTGTGTGCTCATCGCCGCACCCGCCCGCGACATAATTGGTCAATGACGGACCAAGCGCTTCATGCGCGCGCTTTTCCAGCGTCGCAAAATCAACCGGAAACTCGGGCAAAATGCCTTGCAGCCCGGCGTTATAAATCTCGTTCTGCATCGCTCCGAAATAGCTCATCGCTCAACCCTCTCCCGATCATTCTTTGATCGCGAGCTTGGGGCGAAGAGGAGCTTGAAGCAAATGGTTTTTGCTTGATCGGCTCTACTCAAAAAAGCGCTGTAAGGCCGGGCGCGCCTTCAAGAACTGGACATAAAGCCGTTCCAGAATGCTGAGCACAACCCGGTTGCGAGCGAGCAGGCCCAGCGGCCGGAAGAGCGGGATCGCGCGCCACATTGCAGCGAAAGCGGCAGCGCCGCTAAGCAACTGCCCGTCTTCGCTGGCGTGAAACCGCGCGAGCAATTGCGCTTGATCGATTGGGCAGACGGCCTCGCCCGGTTCCCCCGAAACATCGACGAACTCCACCGCTTTGGACGTGTCCATGCGCCGCATCAATGCAATCTCTCGGGTGCACAGCGGACATGCCCCGTCAAACCAAACTGTGACTTTAGCCATATCTTACAGATGCGAACGCAGCGGCCAATTATCAACCGATCAGCTTAAGAAAGCCTGCGTTGTGCGCTCAGAAGTTGATCCCGGCGCGCACGTTCAACTCCGGTGAGTTGTCATCGCCGCGCTCTGCGCTGCCGCCCAATGGGAAGCCGCCTTCGATCTCAAAACCGACCGGTCCGATGCGGCCGCGCACGCCTGGCCCGGCTGAGAACAGTGAGCCCTCTCCCACGCCAGCGCCGATATCCGTGACGTAGCCGCCATCGAGAAAGGCGTAGAACTGGAGAAAGTCGAAAGGTAATTTGTCGGGCGCAAAGCGATAGCGCAGTTCTGCCAGGCCATAGACGCCTTCATCGCCAAGAACTTCGCTGAAATCATATCCGCGCGTGCGGAACGGCCCGCCCAGCGCCATCTCTTGCGGGGCTAGCAGCGGACGGTCTGCAATCTGGCCCCCGGCTGCGAAATAGACATCAAAGCGGCCAGCAACCGGCAAACGCGCATCGCCCCAGAACGACACCTTGGAGAAGACCCCGTCGCCATCGCTGCGCGAGACCAGTGGATCACCGCGCCTGCTTGCGCCCAAGATACCAAGCCCGCGAACATGGCTTGCCCCGGCGCGAACGCGTCCGCCAGCGACCGCCCATTGCGTTGTGATGCCAATCGATGCGGTAACGATCGTATCATCGCGCAGCATCTGCCCCAGCTCGTCCTGTTCGATTGCAATGTACGAAACATTGCCATTGACCCACAGACTCTTATCCTTCGACCTGATGATCGGTTGATCGAGCGATATGCCTGCCCTCAACGAGTCCCCGTTTACATCGCTGTCACCAAATGGTCCCTCTGGCGAAGTCGAGCCAATCGAGCCATTGATCCCTGCAGTGAGGCCAGAGCTGTTGACCTGTGCCCGGTAAGAACCGGAAACAAACAGCAACTCTTCTGGATCGACAGGATTGATCCGCAGGGCAGCGTAAAGCTGATCCGAAGAGTTGAGCACATCGGTCTGACGGGTGGAGGCTACTGCGCGGTACGGACCGAACGAACGCGTGCCGTAATTGTCCGCCTGGATTTGATAGCGATCCTTTTGCTGATCAAGGTTGACGACCAGAATGGCGCGGCCATCACGGCGCGAGATCTTGGCGTCCTTCAATCGCACTGAAGGAATGTCGGTGACCAGCAGCAGTGCCGCTTCCAAATCGCTTTGCTTGACCGGTCGGCCCTGAAGGCGGTTCAGAATTCGGCGAGCCTGAGCATTGTCGTAGCCATTGATCTCGATTGCATCGACGCGGCCCTCATCGACCGCGATCTGGACGACGCCAAAACCATTGTCATTCTCAAGCACGTCCGCCTTAACATAGGCATAGCCCTCTTCTTTCGCGAGATCGGCGATCTGCTTGGTCAGCTGAGCCAGCACCTCTTCGCTGCGCTCTTCGCCAAAAAATCCCTCGACGACCGCTTGATAGCGCGCATCGTCGATCGCCTCATTGCCGAGAATGACAATCGCGCCGATTTGATTGGCTTGTTGCTCTTCGGCGGGCTGCTCACCCTGCCCGTACAGCACTTCATCACCGCTTTGCATAACGGAGAGCATTGCGATCCGCGGCGGATTGGCGGTCTCCTGCGCGTTCAACGCAGGCGCTGTGATGCATAGACATGCACCCAACAAAACTGCCTTGGTTAAACGCATTGAAACCTCCTGAATGGAGGCGTGCGCCTAGCCGTAGCGCGCTAATAAACCCTTACCCGAGGGGAAATTAGGGAAATGTTAGCTACCTCGCTTCAGCACTCCTTTAGAGGCGGCGGTTCAAAGGCATACTTGCACTGAACTGTAATCTTATTTGAGACTAACCAATGATCCGCCTTGCTAAGAAATCCATATTGGTTGCCGCCTTGATGGCCAGCACCAGCGCTATTGCCAGCAGTGGTTGGAGCGTTTCAGAGGCCAGCGGGTCGGTCACGATCACGCGCGGTGACAAGGTCATTCAAGCCCGCAAGGACAGCCGCCTTAACGAAGGCGATGTGATCCGCACCGGCAAGGGCGCCCGCGCTGTATTGGTGCGCGGCAAGGAATACCTTGTCGTCTCGCCCAAGGCGCATATCCGCATTGCAGAGCCTGAAAAGGCCGGTCCGGTTACGCAAATCTTCCAATATCTCGGCAATGTGCTATTTAAGATCGAGAAGAAGAGCACCCCGCACTTTGGCGTAGAGACGCCGTACATGGCCGCTGTGGTCAAGGGCACGACGTTCAATGTCTCGGTTGGCGATGATGGCACCAGCGTTCAGGTAACCGAAGGTGCAGTCGAAGTCACAACCGGAGATGATCTGGAAGCAGCCCTGCTTACCCCCGGCCTTGTCGGGCTGGTTGAAGCGGATGCGATCGGTGATCTGATCGTCATTTCGAACGATCCCGATGGCCCCAGCGCGGAAGAAGCGACCGTGCGGGGCAACCCAAGTTTTGTGCCCGCACTGAGCCAGCCGAGCAGCAGAGCCAGCCACACGCATCGCCAGCGCTGGCGGTAATTCTGAGCGTGCGCCCAGAGCAGACAACGTAAGCCGTGATCGGCCATTCGCCGGGCCTGTTGCGACCGGACCCACCACTCAAAACGGCCCCGGCCGCGCGAGCGCGACTGCTCCAGGACTGCAGGTCGCTATTGGCGCCGCGTCTGGCGGAGACGGTGATAGTTATGAAGGCGCAAACGACGACATAATCGATAGCGGCAGTGAAGCAGAAAGCAGCGCGGTCCAGGACTTTGTCATCTCAGAACCAGGAGATGGCGAGAGCGGGGCGACCGAATTCGTCACTCAGGACAATAGCAGCGAAGCGGCTCCAGCAGCAGAAGAGACCGATACCGACATTGATCTGGACCTTGGCGCCGAGAATGGCAACGGCAATTCCGACGGCAACAATGGCAATGCCAATGGAATGGGCAATGACAACGCCGAAGCGGAAACGGTAACGGGAACAATGGAAATGGGAACGGCAATGGCGGCCCTAACTCCGACGATGACGGCTCCGATGACGACGTTGACCTAGGGATGGGCGCTGCAAGTTCTGCTGGCGAAGGCGATGATGACTCCGGCGATGACGGCTCCGAAGACGATGCCGCCGACGAAGACGTAAGCCTCGATGCTGGCGTGGGCGGCCCGGCTGATGATTCCGATAGTGAAGAAGTAGACGTTGGCGCAGATCTGGGCCTCGGTTCAGACAATGACGACAGCGACGACGACGGTCCTGGCAACGGAAACGGAAACGGCAATTCTGGCGGTAACAATGGCAATGCCAATGGCATCGGCAACGGTAACGGCGGCGGAAACGGCAACGGAAACAACGGCAATGGGAACGGCAATGGCGGCCCCAGCTCCGATGGTGACGATGTCGGTCTCGATGCGGGCATTGGCGGTCCAGACGATGACTCGGATAACGAAGAAGTCGACCTTGGTGCTGACCTCGGCCTGGGTCTGGGCGGCAATGACGACGATGACGACGATGCGGGAGAGCGCGGTGAAGGCGGCGAAGGCGGCGAGCGCGGACGCGGCCAAGGCAATAACGGCGACGATGACGATGACGATGACGACGACGACGCGGATGAAGGCGGCGAGCGTGGTGAGGGTGGCGATGGCGGCAACGGACCTGGTCAAGGTCGAGGCAATAACGACTAAGCCAGCCGCATTGGCGTTTACCTCTCCAAAGCTCTGATTTTCCCGGCAAACGCGAGTGAAACCTCGCTTAAACCCTTTCTGATTATACGCATTCACTTCTGAGCGGCATTCAGCCGCCCAATTGGAGTATTTGCGTGCGGCTAGCCAATGCCTCGGTCACAATGCAGGGCAATGCCGCGCGTGCGATTGCCTTTGTGATTGCATTGTTCATCGCATCGTTCGCAATACTGAGCGGGCTGTCGAGTAACGCAGAAGAAACGCTGCGCGACAACCGCGACCAACTACGCATCAGCGAAGCATCCGGTGAAATTGTTGTCCTCGAAATCGACGGACGCTCTATCCAGGCACTCGACCAATGGCCTTGGCCGCGGCGCTTCTATGCCGATGCCATTTTAGAGTTGGACCGATTGGGCGCCGAACAAATCGCCTTCGATGTCGATTTCTCGTCGCGCTCATCACCTGAGCAAGACGCGCTTTTCGCAAGCGCGCTTAAAAAACTGGGTGGATCCGTCGTCCTACCAACCTTCCGCCAAGAAAACCGGGCGAAGGAAGGCGAAGACGGCGAGAATGTCACAGAGGCCTTGCCGCTGCCCGAGTTTCGTGAGCACGCATTCCTCTCAGCCGTCAATGTGCTTCCAAACGCTGATGGGCGCATTGAATTCTACCCTTACGGCGTTTCTACCAATGACGTCCCGCGCCCATCCATCGCCAGCATGGTTGCAGAAGAACATGGGCGTATCGATCAGTATTTCCGCGTCGACCAAGCGATCGATCCCGACACTATCGCGCGCATTTCCTTTGTCGATTTGCTCGAGGGAAAAGTCGCGCGCGAACAGGTATTCGGCAAACGCATCATGGTGGGCGCGACAGCGATTGAGCTGGGTGACCGCTATCCAACCGCCCTATTCGGGGTTCGACCCGGTGTCGTGATCCAAGCGCAAGCGGCTGAAACCTTGCTGCAAAATCGCATGCGCAGCGACAGCGGACCGTGGCTGCCTCTGACCATTGCTGCAATGGCTCTGGCGGTCATGCTTCGCACGCTTTCCAGAGGGCGTTCTCGCGTGGCCTTTGGCGCTGTTGTTATCGGAGCAACGATCGCTGGCATCGCGCTCGCTTTTGATCAATTCGCGCTTCCCTACATCCAACTTTTCCCAATCATGATCTTGCTTGGCGCATTCGTAGGACTGCACAGACTGATCACATCAGCGCTCAACCTGCGCCGTGCGCGGCGCACGGATGGGGCATCCGGTCTTCCGAACCGCCGCGCGCTGGAAGTTGAGCTTGCCGATCAACCAAACCGGGCGATTGCGGTTGCGAGAATTGATGACTTTGAGCAGATTGAGGCAATTGTCTCTGGTTCCGATCTCCCGCGCATCGAACGCAAGATTGCCAAGCGGCTGTCGTCGCTCGCCGCGTCAGAGCAGGTTTACCGACTTGATCGCGCGATGTTCGCCTGGTTTGTCCCGAAAGATCACGCAGATGCGCTCGAAGAGCACTTTGCGTCGGTGCAATCCTCCTTCGCGGCGCCATTTGATCTCGATGAGAAGCGGCTGAAGATCAAGGCTTTCTTCGGCAGCTCGCAAGGCTCCATCGCAGATGCTGTGACGGCGGCGGAATATGCCCTGCCGGCGCGGCATTGACTGGTCTACCAGCGCGCTAGGCCTTCAGGATGAGGCGCAATTCCAGCAGCAAATTCTGGGTGAACTCGACGACGCGATGGAAACCGATGCGATCCACGTTGTCTTCCAACCGAAAATGCGGCTTTCTGACAGGGCAATCTACGGCGCAGAATGCCTTGTGCGCTGGGACAGCCCGACTTTGGGGCGTATTTCACCCGCTGACTTCATCCCGATTTTGGAGACTAAAGGCCAGGTCAGTGACCTCACGAAGTTTGTCCTCGCCAAGGCGCTGGAGCGCAGCCGCGAGGCCAATGAAGCCGGGCGGCCAGTGCAATTGGCCGTCAACATTTCCGCGCAATTGCTCTCCGATGCCGCCTTCGTCGATAGCGCAATCGCGATGATGGAGGAGGCGCATCGCAAAGGCGCATCTGGCATCACCTTAGAAGTAACAGAGAGCGCACCGCTGGCTGATCCAGAGCTGGCTAAGACTACACTAAGGCGCCTTACCGATGCCGGTGCACGCATTTCCATCGATGACTATGGGACGGGTCAGGCAACCCTCAACTATCTGCAGGGCTTCCCCGCGCAAGAGATCAAGCTCGATCAGAGTTTCGTACGCGATCTCGTCGCCAACCGCGCGGACAGGATCATGGTCCAATCCACCATCGATCTGGCGCATGCGCTCTCGTTCGACATTGTCGCAGAGGGCGTTGAAGACGCAGCGACAATCGAGGCTCTCGCCGAGTTCGGCTGTGACTATGTGCAAGGCTGGGAAATCGGCAAACCGATGGATTGGGCCGACTTTGTGGAATTTCTGAAATCCGCCGAAGCGGCTCAAACGCTAGCTGCCAAACCCGCAGCCGCGTAATCGTCTACGCCTTTCCTAGGGCGCTTTTTAGGTCGCCAAGGTAGGGCTCAAACGGCTTCCAGGCCCCCTGCCCTTTGCGGTTGATTGGCTGGCGAACCTGCTCGCTGCTGGCTGTGCGCACGGCGCGATCTGTCTTGTGAAAGTCGAGGCAGGCCTCCTCAAACGGCAGCCCCAAATATTCGAGCATACGCCGCGTTTGCCCTTCGAGATCATCGAGAACATCCTCGTGCTGAACGCGCAGAACCCTGCCTGGCAGTACCGTGTCCCAATGGTCCATTAGCTCGACGTAGTCGGAGTAATAGCGCCCAACCTCTGTCAGGCCATAGGTGAACTCCTGCCCCTCAGCGAACAGCTGCTTAAAGCCAGAGAAACAGCAATCCATCGGATCGCGCCGCGCATCAATGATCTTGGCATTGGGCAGGATCAGATGGATCAGGCCAATATGCCGAAAATTGTTAGGCATCTTGTCGATGAAGAACGGTGCGCCTTGCCGGTGAACGCGGGTGTTGGTGATGAATTCCTCGCCAAACTTCGCCAATTGCTCACCGCTCAAATCATGCAGCACAGCTGGATAGAGCGATTGCCCAGCCTTGCGGCCGCGCAGCCGGTGCGCGAGCGCGAGGATATCCGGCAGCTCCAGCGTCCCATCAACCTGACTGTGGCTGGCCAGGATTTGCTCGAGCAAGGTTGATCCGGCGCGCGGCAGACCAAGGATAAAGATCGGGTCTGGCGCATCGTGGTAAGCGCTCGCATGTTTCTCAAACAACTCTGCCGCGCACAGCTCGCGCTGCTTCGCCAGCTCGGCGGTCATCGCATCGGCGCTGTAACGGGTTTGCGCGCGTTTCAGGTCATTGCCCTGCGCATAGGCGGCAAAGCTTTCTTGGTATTCACCGCGATCCTCATGCGCTTTGCCCAGAGCGAAAGATAAATGCACCCGGTCCATAAAAGCGAGGTCCGGGCGTGCGACCTGATCGCTCATCGCGTTGAGCTCATCATCACTGAAACGGTAAGTCTTCAAATTGGCGAGCGCGTAATAGGCATCGCCGTGGTCACCCTTCGCCGCAATGGCTGCGCGGTATCGCGAAATCGCGTCTTCACTGCGCCCTTTGGTCTTTAGAGCATGGCCCATGCTGGTCAGCGTAGCCGGGTCTTGAGGGAGCTTGGCGAGCACCGCTTCGAACAGCTCAAAGGCGCGGTCAAAATCGCCCGTCTGCATGCTTTCAATGGCGAGCCGCGATTGGAACAGCGGATTGTCAGAGTCACTGGCGTGGAGCGCCTCCGCTTCTTCCCGCGCGCGCTCAAACTTTTGCCGACGGCGCAGCACGTCGACATAATCCAACCGCAGCTGGATATTGTCCGGCTCAAACGTGACCGCACTTTCGAGCAAGAACTCCGCATCATCCAGAATGCCCAGCTCCAGCCCGATCTTGGCGAGCAGACGCATCCCCTCAACATTGCGCGGATTGGAACGCAGGAAATATCGGCAGATCTCTTCCGCGCGTAGCACGCGCCCTTCCGCCAAATGATTGGTAACCGCAATCAGCTCGCGCGGCAGTGTGGCGAGCCTTTGCTGCTGAGCGCTCGCAGCGGCAGCCTCGGCAGCGCGTCCTGCCCCGCTGGCGATGCGTGCTTGTTCGCGCCAACTGGCCTCAAGCGCCGGGTTAAACCGAGTGGCGCGGGCAAAGGCGGCAAGCGCAGTTTCGTTCTGCCCGCGAGCAAGCGCCAAATGCCCCTCTTCCTGCCAGGCCCGGCCATATTCCGGCATGGCGGCATGCAGCTGCCTCAAATGGTTCGCTGCATCATCCAAGCGCCCAAGATATCGGCATGCAACAGCGGCCACGTACAGCGCGTCGCCATCTTCGTGCTTGTCAGCAAGCACTGAGTTTGCGTGCGCCAACCCTTCTTCAAAGCGGCCCTGTTGCAGCGCTTCTTGCGCGGTTTTCAGCAGCTCTTCGCGTGTCGCCATTTCACCGCCTTACAAATCCTGTCCGCATAAGCCCAGAGCCCAAAAGCAAAGCGGCGGAAATGAACCCACCAAGATCCATTCCCGCCGCATTGTCTTGCTGATTATGTCAGATCAATAGTCGTAGGAGATCCGCATTCCGACCGTCAGTGGACGATTGGTGGTGATGCGAGCCCGGTCATTGATGAAGTTGCCGGAAATCTCGGCGCGCTCATCGAACAGGTTCTCACCATAGATCTCAAACTTCCAATTGTCGGAAGTCACGCCCGCCGCCAGATCAACCAATGTGTAGCTGTCGAGCTCAAGCTTGTTGATCTCGATAATGTCGGTCAGCTTGGATGCCGAATGGCTCACTTGAGGCTGAATGTAAGCGCCCAAAGTGTCATTGAGATCCCATTCGTAGCGGACCCGCAAATTGCCTTGGAATGATGGCGCGAATGCCAGGTTTGTCCCGGCAAGCACGTCATTTGTCGGTGTGAGAACCTCAGTGATTTCGGTGTCGAGCACCGAGAAAGCACCAGCAATTGTCAGACCGGGCGTTGCGTATGGAGCGACGGTGAAGTCCGCCTCCAAGCCATAAATCTCTGCATTGGCGGCATTGTCTGAGAAGAACAGATTGGTGATGCTCGGATCAAAAATCGTCGTCTGGAGATTGCTGATGTCGACATAGAACGCGCTGCCGTTGAAACGCAGCTGGCCGTCGACCAAGTCAAGCTTCCAACCGAATTCATAGTTCTGAACTTCATCGGTCTCGAGCTCAAACGGGACCGTAAAGCCATTGGCGCCTTGCGCACCGCCGGGACGGTTGAGCAAGCCAGGACGGAAGCCTTCCGAATAGGTCGCATAGAACAGCATGTCTTCGTTCGGCGTCACGGTCAGTGTGCCTTTGAAGATGGTGCCGCTGGTCTTGGCGACGTCTGGCGCTTGAAGCGCGTTGAACACTTGCGTTGCTTGCGCGGTGCTAAGGCCCGCGGCTTCGATTTCGGCAATGCTATCGCCCAGAGTGAAGGTTTGACGAAGTGCAGCGTTGCAAGAACCGATGAAGGTGAACTGTCCGTCGCCATCATACAGATCGTTGATATTGGTGCCGAATGCGTTCGCGTCTTCGGCTGCGCCTGAGTTACAGAACGAGCCGTTGGCGCTGCCTTCGAAATCAACTTCGACATCATAATAGCGCGCGCCGAATGTCGCGGTCAGCAGGTCTGGGACGAGGTCAAAGCTGGCCTCGCCAAAGATGCCAAACTGCTCATCGGTCCTGCGAATATCGTTGCGGAAGATCGTGCTCGCTGGGAACGGACCTTCTTCAGAGATAAAGCCGGCTTGCGGGAAGTTCGGTGCAAATGGACCAAATGGCTGAGCCAGAACATTGCCTGGATAGGCAAAGTCGTTGCGCTCTTGCAGCTCAAGATCGGAATAAAACCCGCCCGCCGTCACGCGCCAGCGGTTTTCCGCTGGAGTGCTAAAGCGCAGTTCTTGCGTAAACACGGTGGTGTTGCTGTCTGAGGTGACAAACAGGTTTGGCGCCTGGCACGTTCCGCTTGGTGCGGCTGCACCAGGGTAGCTGACCGAGCCATCACAGATGTAATACGGCAGGTACTGACCAACGAACAGATAGTCGGAATAGTCGACCCGCTGCTCTGTCTCACGGTCGGTGTAAGCACCGGTGTAAACGATATCGAGCATCGCCAAGCGGCCTTCGACCGTCCAGCTCGTGTTCGAGAAATTGTCTTCTAGGCGATCATCTTCGAAACGCTGAATTTCGAGATTGTCGAGGCCCAGCTCTGGGTCGGCAAAGAACACGCCATCGGATTCAACGCTCTGGCGCGTATGCGACAATGTGACTTTCCAGTCAGGCGTCACTTCCCACAACGCACTCGCGCGGAAGCCGGAATATTGGGTGTCGTTGAAATTGTCTTCGACCAGGCCAGCATTGTCAGCATCGATGAAGGTGACAGCCGACAGATCGGCGCCTGCTTGGAAACCGCCGCGATTGGCATTAACCGGAACACCGTTTGAGCGGACCGTTCCCGATGGACGGAAACGCGCGCTTTCGCTGACATTGCGAGTGCCCGCGACGTTGTCGATATAACCGCCTTGGTCATCAAGGAAGACCACGCCGCGCAAAGCAAACGTATCGGTCACTGGCACGTTGACCATCGCCTCGGCCTTGTAGCTCGCTTCGCCACCTTTGGTGAAAGACACGCCGCCAGAAAACCCAGCGTCAAAGCCGCTGAGGTCAGGCTTGTTGGTGATCAAACGGACGACGCCTGCCTGCGAGCTCGCACCGAAGAGAGTGCCTTGCGGGCCAGAGAGCACTTCGATGCGCTCAAGGTCAGCGGCGTAAACGTCGAGGTTGCGGCCAGGCTGTGCAAGCGGTTGCTCGTCGAGATAGAGCGCCACGTTTGGAGCGAGGCCTGCGACACCAGCAACCGAGAGGTTTGGCGTGGTTGATGCAAGACCGCGAATGTAGATCGTGCTTTGGCCCGGGCCACTGCCGTCGAGCGGTGACCGTCGGCAACTGATCCAGATAATCTTCAAAAGTATCGATGTTCAGCTCATCGAGCTGCTCTTCACCGATAGCGGAGACCGATACCGGCACATCCTGCAGATCTTCACTGCGCTTTTGCGCGGTTACAACAATCGTTGGAACCCCGCCGCGCGCTTCTTCCGCTTCGCCTGCCGGTGCATCTTGTGCGACCGCCGGTGATGCGACAGCAATTGCCAGCGCGCTCACTGAGGCGCGCCTTGCGAACTTAACCATTATGCTTGTCCCCTATAGACATCAGGTGACCCGCGATGCCCGGATGGGCCGCTGAGTCAGTAAAATAGCGCAGTCAGAAAGACTTCGCGCTCTTGAGGGGGCTGGTAACAAGCGATCCAAAGCTCGGCCACAGCTAGCGGTTAAATTTTCAGGACTTAGAAACGCCATGTTGCAAAATAACAACATGGTCAAATATAGAATGAATTTTATGAAATAAGAACTGCGTACTTATAGTTTTAAGTTTTTTATTCTCAATTTCTTAGATCTATACTGCACTTCTATACTCGATTTTTTTAAGTTATGGCAAATATCGATCGATTTACTCTTGATTCCGATCGGTCTATAAGGCAAGTTATTCTTTTGCCATTACTTTCTCATTCCATTCCTCGCACGCTTCTGCAGTAGTGGGCACGCCGTGATGTTTACGCACAACGTCAAAAACGATCGCCTTCACGATCGAGATCATCATCAACAGAACCACAAATGAGAACGGCAATGCGCCGATGATCATGGTGATGCGGATCGCCTCGATCCCGCCGAGGATCAGCATGGATCCAACGACGAACGCCAGCGCAATACCCCAAAAGAAGATGTGGTAACGGCGCGATCCTTCATCTTCGCCTGCACCGTTGATCGTGTTGACGATCAGGATAGCGCTGTCAGCCGAGGTGATCAGGTATGTCATCAGCAGCACGACGACCAGGCCTGACACGATCAACGCGGCTCCATCACCCAGCATCGCAGCCAAGGTGGCGTAGAGCTGATCCGCCATGGGAGCCGCAAGAATGGCTCCATCCGCTGCGCCGCTCAGTTCCAGATCGATGGCTGTGCCACCCACCAATGCCATCCATACAAAGCACATCAGCGAAGGCACTATCGCCACGCCGAGCACATATTCGCGCAGTGTTCGGCCCCGCGAAATCCGCGCGATAAACATGCCGACAAACGGAGCAAAGGCAATCCACCACGCCCAATAGGAAACGGACCAGCCCAGCTGCCAAGAGACCAACGCGTCACCCACTTCGCTGCCATCGGAGATGAAGCGCGCGAGCGATTGCTGCGGCAATGTGATGACATAATCCCACGTCGCAACGCCCAGCAGTTTCAATCCATACAGGCCAGACCCAACAGTCGCGAACAGCGCCAAGAGCGCGAAAGACAGCCCCATATTGAGGTTGGAAAGCCATTTGATCCCGCGTCCAACGCCAGACAAAGCACTGACCGTCGAAGCACCGACCAATACCAATAGGGCGGTGATGATCCCGGCATTTGATGCCGCCAGCGCGCCGTCGTCGCTAAGCCGTCATCAACCAGTCACCCATGCCAATTCGGTAGAGCCCCGCCACAAACTGCTCGACACCAAAGCCAAGCGTGTAGGCCACCCCCAGGATGGTCGCGACCACCGCGACAACATCGACGATATGACCTGCCGGGCCTGACATGACCTTGCCGAACAAGGGAGCAAGACTGGAGCGAATAGTCAGCGGCAGGTCACGCCGGTGCGCGACATAGGCAATGCCAAGGCCCACCAGCGCATAGGTGCACCACGCACCAAAGCCCCAATGAAGGAAGGTGTAGAGATAGGCAGGCCGCACCGCTTCGGCTGACAGCGGCTCAATATCACCGCGTATAATGTCTGGATTGTTGGCAAAGTGTGCCAGCGGTTCTCCAGTGGAGAAGGTCAGCATTCCAATGCCGATGCCAGCCCCAAACAGCATGGCGAACCAGGAGAAACGCGAGAATTCTGGCTTCTCGTCCGGCGCGCCGAGCCGCAAACTGCCCGATTGCGGGATCAGCGCTAACACGGTGCAGACCACGACTAAGGCCGCAACCAGATAGATGTACCAGCCGCCAAACAGCGCAATGATCGACGTGTTAGCCGCCCCCAGAGTGGCGAGCGCCTTTGCCGGGAAGAAAATCGCCCACATGATGATCAAGGAGACGATAATCTTTGACGGGATCGTTACCGCCCGGCTGAAGCCGTCGTAGAAACCGCGATCGTGTGTCTTAATTGGCAGATCAACAAGTGGTGGCGCAATCGGCGCGCTGGCTGACGCGCTCGCGTCGCTGACGGTGTCGTTATGGATAATTGTCTCCCAAGCGCGGGCCCGACCAAATTCGAAACAAAAGGGCCCCTGCGCGTGGCGCAATCATAGGTTAGCCGCCAAGCATTGCAAATCTGGCGGGTCAGTCTTTACGAAAACGCCCGCTCAGAACTTGAATCGAACGTTCACGCTTGCGCCGTATCCCTCGACAGTGCTGCCAGTGATCACCTGGCCTTCGAATGTTCCGCTGACCGCGTCATCACTGTCGCCGATGGCAAGTCCAGCGGACAGCTGGGCATAGTCTTCAACCGGTCCGTTATCGAAGTCGATACTTTGCGTGCCGCTCAGGAAGGTTACGCTGTCATCGCCCTCAAATTCGTGGACATAGCGCGCGCCGACATAGACCGCGCCTGACGTCTCACCGAAGTCCAGCCCGCTGCCGATCCTTGCCCCGATGTTCCCGAGCAGAGAGTCGCCTTCATTGAATTGGAACGCGCCTTGATCGGTGTCGAAGTCCGACACGCTTGATGTGGTGAAAGACAGCCCAGCGCTGGGCTCAACGAAGAAGCCGCTGCGATCGCCGAGCAAAGCGCCGAGCTCTCCGCGCAGGCCGAAAGCGGAACCGTCAATGTCTGCTCCAAACAAGCCTGATGTGCTGGTGAAATTGCCATTCACATCGTCATATTTGGCCAGAGCATTGGCGTAGAACGGACCCGTATCGATCGCAAAGTAAGCCCCGATATTGATGACTTGGTAGTCGATCCGATCTGCCAGACTGACAAAGTTTTGCGTGCTGCTGAGATAGCCGCTGGTCACACCATAGCGGAAGACATCATTGCCGAAGTCAACGCCGGCCTGGAAGCCGAAGAAGTCCTGATCATAGCTAATGTCGATATCGGTCGAGATCATGTTGAAGGTCGTCGTGAAAGAGCGGTCATGACTAAACTGGCTGCCGACGCCGGTGAACCAGGCCTCAATCGTCCGATCGCCTCCACCGCCAAGATATCCGCCGTCGGCGCGGTTGCCCGTGCGTCGGTTGCTGAGGTGCTGGCTCAGAGCGTCCGCTGATGGGACCCACAAATTGCGGGTTCCCTCGGCGATATTGCCGGTCTGGAAGACCGCCTGCGACGGGGCGCTGGCCAAGAGATAATCGTTAAGGTCAGCGTCGAACACCACATCGAATTGCAACAAACCGATGATCTGACGTCCGCCCGGCAATGCGAACGCTCCATCCGCGCTGCCAGCCCCTGCATCAACAACCAAGATGTCGTCGAGCAGGGTTGTTGGCAATCCACCGGTCGGGTTGAGCGCGATAGTGGTCAATCCGCTCGCTGCCCCGCCAACAAACAGCACATCAGAGGTCCCCGCCTCAAAATCGACATCCAACGCCAGCGATGAATCGCCGGAACCAGCAAAATCGCCTTCGATTGTGAGGCTATTGCCGAGCGCGCCATCGACCAGAGACACTGTGCCGATGTTCGCGAAACTCTCAAGGCCCAGCAAAGACACTGGACCAAGCGTGCTGACAGCGAACATACCGCTGTTGGTCAGCAAGTCGTTGCCCGCAGCAAAATCGCTGTCACCTTCAGCCAGGAATGTGCCGGAGTTGGTGAGCACATCATCGCCGCTGTCCACCGACACAAAGCCGAGCAATTGACCAATGTTGGCGATATCAGCCGCCGCGCCAATGGCGCGGATAGCCTCGCCGGTTGTTGCTGTGATGACGCCGGTGTTGATGATCGTGTTGGGACCGGCTCCGCTGTTATTGGCGTAAACACCAATGGTCGAACCCGTCACCGTGCCAGATGTCGTAATGCTAAGTCCGGTGGTGTTCGCACCGTTGGTCGCGCTGATACCGGCGCCGGCAAGACCCATGACCGTACCGACGGAAATCGACGTTGTCCCAGAGCCTGTGTTCTCGGCGATGATCCCGTTGGCCCCGGCCATGACCGTGCCGGTTGCGGTATCGATTGTGAGGTCCGTTCCCTCAGCAGAGGCATTGATGCCGTCACCATTCATGGCCGTGACGTTCGCCGCCGCGATACTCAAAGCGCCGCTGCCCTCGTTGGTGGCGCGAATGCCATTGCCAGCGGCGTTCACTGTGCCCGCGCTGCTATCAATCGTCAGATCGGTGCCCGTGTTGAACGCGGTCACACCGTCGCCGCCCGTGCCTGTCACATCAGCCGCGGTGATGGTGAGCGCGCCCGTGCCAGTGTTGCTGGCAAAAATTGCTCCGTAATAAGCGCTGCCGCCAAGGACGCTGCCGGCTGCGCTGTTGATAGTTAGATCTGTGCCAGAGCTGCGGCCATAAATGCCGAAGTTGCTGTTTCCGGCGACATCACTAGTTGTGATCATCAACGATCCGCTGCCATCATTGACTGCGACTATGCCCGACCGTTCAGCATCAACAGCGCCGCCGCTTGTATCGATTGTGATATTCGCAGCCGATGCAAGGTTTCTGGCGTAGACGCCGGTGTTGGCCATCGCCGTCACATCTGCAGCTGTAATCGAGAGATCACCTGTCCCCGCGTTTGTAGCAAGGATGCCAGATGCACCTGTGACAGGCCCGGTCGCGAGGACAGTCAAATCGGTGCCTGCAGCGGTACTGAAGCTGCCATTGCGCGCGTTAATCGCAGTCCCATTTGCACTGGTCACTTCATTTGCGCTGATCGTCAGCGCACCCGTGCCATCGTTCTGCGCAATGATGCCGCCTGTGTCTCCAGAGACCAGTGCAGCAGTGGTGATCGACAGGCTATCGCCAGTGCCAGTTGCGCTGATGGCCGTACTCGCGCTCGATATGACGTCGCCCGCTGCTGTAATTGTCTGCGCCCCAACGCCCGTCTGCCGGGTTAAGATGCCAAAGTCAGAACTCGTGACGCCATCTGCGCTGATATCAAGAACCCCGGCACCATCCTGGCGCGCGTAGATCCCGGTCGTGGCAGCTGAAACGTCGCCCGCACTGGTGTCAATTGTGAGGTCTGACCCGGAGGCCGAGTTCGAGGCAAAAATCCCCAAACTGCTTGTGCCGGTCACATCAGCGCCAGTAATCGACAGCGAACCCGCGCCGCTGTTGGTCGCGCTGATGCCAATGCCGCCTTCCACCGCGCCTGCCGCGCTTACCGACAGAACGGTGCCGGTCGCAGCGTTGGCGGCGATAATTCCGGCCCGGCCTGTGCCAGTCACCGCATTCGCATCAATACTGAGCGCACCCGTGCCGTAGTTGAGCGCCTCGATACCGGTGTTGAGAGCGGACACGGCGCCTGACACCGAGATCGCTAGCGTGGCACCATCATTGGAAGCAAAAATGCCAGAATCGTCACTGGTTACACCGCGCGCATTGATCAGCAGATTACCGCTACCATTATGGCTTGCGCTGATACCCCGGCTGCCGCTGGTGATATCGCCGCCTGAGCTGTCGATCGTCAGATCTGTCGTCGTGGCCGACGTGCTGGCGAAGATGCCAATATTGCTCGTGCCAGTCACATCAGCGGTGGCGATCGCAAGCGAGCCAGTACCGCCATGGCTGGCCGTAATGCCATTTTGGCCGCCGGTTACGAATCCGCCTGTGCTGTCTATTGCAAAGTCAGTAGACGTTGCCGCCCCTATCGCGCGGATCCCGGCACCATTCGTGCCCTCGACATTTCCGGTTGTTACCGTCGTAGAGCCAGCACCAGCATTGCGAGCATAGATGCCATAAAGACCGCCGGTTGCCGTCCCTGCGCTGGTGTCAATCGTCAGATCAGTGCCATAGGTACGCGCGTAAACACCCGTGCGCGCAATTCCGTTCGCATCGCCACTGGTGATTGATACCTGCCCTTGGCCGCCGGATATCCGAATGCCATTGTCACCACCAGTTACGGTTCCGCCAGCGCTGTCGATGGCGATCGCACCCGTACCGCCGCCGCGCACGAAAATGGCTTCGGTAGAGCCAGTGATGTCGCCAATGGCCCCGCTCGTGCCGATATCGACGCCGCCCGTGCCCGTACCAAAGCGTGTATCGACCAGAATGCCCGCTCCAGCCGTTCCGCTCACACCGCCAATGGTGCCAACATCCTGGATCGAGACATCGCCGCCCAAGCTGTAAGCGTAAATGCCATTGCCCCCGGTGCCGAGGATCGCATCCACCCCGCTTACGTCGATTGCGCCCCCTGCCGAGGCGAGGTCCACGCCATCGCCTGCATTGCCGGTCACGCTGTCGAGGTTTTGAACGAGAATATCCGCGCCCATCGTGTCGAGATCAATGCCATCGGTACCGCCGGTGACATTACCAGAGCTGCCCTGAACCGTGATGTTTGCCGCCGCACCGGTCGAGCCTGCCACAATGCCCTGTGCATTCGTGCCAACGACATCTGCAGTAGAGGCTAGCGTAATGACCGTTGCGCCAGTGGCCGCCCGCGCCGCGATACCATTGGTGCCGCCGGTAACGTCATCGACTGTGATCGCGAGTGTGCCGGAGCCGTAGTGATTGGCGTAAATCCCGCTCGTAGTGCCGCTAACACTGCCGGCAGTTGTATCGATCGAAAGTGCTTGAGCCGTTGGGCTTGTCGTCGCCTGAACCCCGGCGCCATTAGCTCCAGTAACATCGGCACTGATAATCGTCAGATTGCCTGTTCCGAATTGCAAGGCTGAAATGCCCTGAGTACCACCAGTCACGGCTCCGGCTGAGCTGTCGATATTCAGATCCGCACCCAAAGCCAGCGCCTCAATGCCGCTACCCAAGCGGCCTGAGACGTCGCTTGTCGTAATCGCCAATATCCCGGTGCCGGAATTTACCGCCTGAACCCCGCGATTATCGCCTGCAATCGCACCAAGGCTCGTGTTGATCGTAAGGTCTGTGCCGGAATTGCTGGCAGACACCGCATCAAAGCCGTTGCCAGTCACATTAGCTGTGACAATGGAAAGCGAACCGCTGCCCGAATTGCCTGCATTGATACCAATATTGGCGCCCAATACCGATCCCGCAGTTGTATTTATGGCAAGGTTAGCACCAGCAGCACTGTTGCTTGCAACAATCCCGTTTCCGGCAGTCGCCTCGATATCGGCCGTGGTAATTGCGATAGAGCCTGAACCCTGATTCACCGCGAAGACCCCAGCATTGCCGCCGGTCACCGCACCAAGGCTTGAGTCGACAGTCAAATCTGTCGCACCCGCATAGTTGAATGCAAGAACGCCATTGACGCCGCCCGTCACTGTGCGTCCCGTGACAATCGAGGCCGCACCCGTGCCATTGTTTCGCAGATCAATGCCGTCCGTTGTGCCGTTGATCGCTCCACCAGAGCTATCAATTGAAACCGCACCGCCGTTCGTTCCATTGACGACCAAGATACCGTCATATTGGCCGCCAGTAACGTCAGCGCTGGTAACAGAGACCGCCCCGCTGCCGTCATTGCGCACATCAATGCCTTCGGTCGCGCCATAGACGGAGCCTGCGCTGGAGTTGACCTCGATGTCGCCCGTGGCAGTGGCTGTTGAGACAACCAAGATGCCGTCACTGGATGCACCAGTGACATCGCCAGTGGCCACGGAAACCAATCCAGCGCCGGACTGGCGAACATCGATGCCCTCAACCGCGCCGCTCACTAGCCCTGCGGTCGCATCGACCGACACGCCGTCGCCAGTCACTGCATTGATCACTTGAATGCCGTCATATTGACCAGCGCTAACACTGGCGCTTGTCACCATTACGGAACCGGTCCCGTAATTGCGCGCGTCTATTCCTTCTGTGGCGCCTTCGACAACGCCGCCAAGAGTGTTGATCGTCAAGTCGCCGCTTGCCGAGGCATTGCTCTGAGCAAAGATGCCGTCACCAGTCGTGCCCGTTACATCGGCAGTTGTGATGGTAAGCGCGCCAGTGCCATTGTTGGAGGCGTAGATGCCTTGCGCACCGGTCACTGCACCGCTGGAAGTGATGGTCAAATCAGTGCCGGCAACAATGCCAGCCCCGTTGTAGCCATTGCGGGCGAATATCCCAGCGGAGTTAGTGCCCGTCACAATATTCGCGTTTATGGTGAGCGCACCAGTGCCATTGTTTCTAGCATCAATGCCAGTGTTGAGGCCTGACACCTGACTCTGAGTGGTGATTGTCAGCCCGCTGCCATTGGTGTTGGCAAAGATACCGGCATTGGCTGTCGCAGTGACATCGCCGGACACGTTTATCGACTGAGCACCGGCACCATACTGCCGGGTAACAATACCGTAATCCGTCCCGCTCACTGCATTCGCAGTGATCGTTAGATCGCCGGTGCCGCCTTGACGCGCATAAATGCCACGACTTGCGCCGCTGACGCTGCCTGCGCTGCTATCAATACTGAGGTCTGTCCCATAGTTGCGTGCAGTGATGCCTTGGGAATTGGTGCCCGTGACGTCGGCTGTGGTCACCGAAAGCGCACCAGTCCCCTGATTGACCGCGAGTATGCCCCCACTAGCGCCGCTGACATCTCCCGCGCTGCTGTCGATGGTCAGATCAGTGGCCAAGGCCCCGTTAAGAGCAAGAATACCCTCAAAATTGCTCCCCGCTACGGCCGCCGTCGTTATCGAAAGCGCGCCTGACCCATTGTTGCTCGCTTCAATACCTCGCTCGCGGCCGCTTACGCTGCCCGCGCTGCTGTCGATTGTAAGGCCAGTGCCAAGGGTGCGCGCGCTAATGCCGTTCGTTGCGTTGCCCGTGACATCCGCCGTGGTCACCGATAGGGCGCCCGAGCCCATGTTGTTCGCAGAGATATCGCCGGCAACGCTCCCGGTGCTGGTGTCGATGTTGATCGAACCTGCACCATTGGTGATGGCAGTGATGCCACCGCCGCGAATGTCGCCATTGCCAGCGATAAGGATGTTCCCGCCGGGTCCACCAACCGCCTGCGCTAAGATGCCAAGACCTGTGGTCCCTTCGATCCCGCCGACCAGACCATTGCCGGTGATGGTAATGTCGCCGCCGTCGCTATCGGCCCTAATACCCAAGGTCGTTCCAACGATAGTATCAACCGCATTCACCGTGATCGCGCCGCCAGCAGAGGCGAGATCGAGACCGTCGCCCGCATTGCCAGTCACACTATCGAGAGTGTCGACCGCAATATCGCCGCCCATGGAGCGCACATACATACCATCGGTCGCGCCCACGACATCGCCGGAGCTGCCTTGAACTGTGATCGCACCGCCGGTGGACTGCGCGTCGATCCCGGCTTCGACCAGACCGGTCACAACAGCGGTTGAGCCAAGCGTAATGGTCGTCGCGCCAGTAGTTGCATTGGCGTCGATACCAACACCGCCGCTGACTTCATCGACTGTGATATTGAGGCTTCCAGTGGTTCGCTGATTTGCGCGGATGCCCGAAATGCGGCGACCCGAGAGGTCCGTCCCTGTTCCCCGCTGACGCTGCCCGCGCTGCTGTCAATCGTCAGGTCGGTGTCCGTACCGTAATTGTTGGCATAGATCGCGTCATATCTCGTGCCTGTAACGTCCGCTGTGGTCAGCGAAAGCGCGCCGGGGCCTCTATTGGTCGCCAAAATGCCAAAGGAGTTACCGCTGACACCGCCCGCACTGCTGTCGATCGTAATACTCGTACCAAAGTTGAACGCAAGGATTCCGGTGTCATTGCTCCCGGTCACATCGGCCGTGGTGATCGAAAGCGCGCCGTTGCCGCTATTAAATACGCCAATGCCGCGGGTATTGCCAGTCACGCTGCCCGTGCTGGTGTCAATAGTGATCGAACCCGCACCATCGGTGCGAGCACTAATGCCGTAATTACTGCCACTGACATCGCCATTGCCAGTGATAGTGATCGCGCCGCCTGCACCGCCCGCGGCATTGGCGTAAATGCCGCTACTTGCCGTGCCCTCAATCCCGCCGACCAACCCGCTGCCGGTGATCGTAATATCGCCGCCATCGCTGTCGGCCAGAATGCCATTGTCGCCGGTGCCGAGCACTGCATCAACCGCATGCACATTGATCCCGCCGCCCGCCGAACCAAGGTCGAGGCCATCGCCCGCATTGCCGGTAACGCTGTCGAGAGTATCAACCGTGATGTCGCCGCCCGCAGAGCGCACATACATCCCATCGGTTGCGCCCACGACATCGCCAGAGGAGCCTTGAACGGTAATCGCACCGCCGGTCGACCTCGCATCGATCCCGACGCCCGTCAGCCCGGTGATGGCTGCGGTCGGTGCCAAAGTGATGGTGGTCGCGCCCGCCCTTGCATAGGTGTCAATTCCTACGCCGCCGCTGACCCGATCGACCGTAATGTTGAGCGAGCCAGTGCCTTGCTGATTAGCGTAGATGCCGGAGAAAGTTGGTCCGAGAAAGGGCGTTGCTGTCGCCCCGGTAACACTGCCCGCGCTGGTGTCGATTGTCAGGTCCGTGCCAGTATTAAACGCAGCGATTCCGGAGCTATTGCTCCCAGTCACGTCCGCTGTGGTCAGCGAAAGCGCGCCTGTTCCTAAGTTGGTCGCACCAATACCGAAGCTGTCAGCAGAGACGCTGCCCGCACTGCTATCAATCGTCAGGTCCATGCCTAAATTGCGCGCATTGATGCCAAAAGAATTGGTACCCGTCACATCTGCCGTGGTCAGCGAAAGTGCACCCGCCCCGTTGTTGGTCGCAACTATGCCACCGCCGCCGCTGACGCTGCCTGTACTGGCGTCAATCGTGATCGAACCCGCGCCATCGGTGAGAGCATTAATGCCGGAGTTACTGCCGGTAACGTCGCCATTGCCGGTGATGGCGATCGCGCCGCCTACGCCGCCAGTGGCATTGGCGTAAATGCCGCTACCTGCCGTGCCCTCAATCCCGCCGACCAGCCCGCTGCCGGTGATCGTAATATCGCCGCCATCGCTATCGGCCCGAATGCCAAAGCCGCCGGTACCGAGCACCGTATCCACCGCATTGACCGTGATCGCGCCGCCAGTGGAGGCGAGATCGAGACCGTCGCCGTTTTGGCCGGTCACACTGTCGAGCGTATCAACGGTAATGTCGCCACCCGCTGAGCGAACATACATGCCATCGGTTGCGCCCACGACATCGCCAGAGCTGCCTTGAACGGTAATCGCACCGCCGGTGGACCGCGCATCGATCCCGGCTTCAACCAGACCGGTGACAACAGCGGTCGAAGCCAGCGTGATCGTGGTATCGCCCGTTGTCGCATCAACATCAATGCCAATGCCGCCACGGACCTGATCGACCGTAATGTTGAGCGTACCAGCGCTTAGCTGATCAACAAAGAGACCCGAAAGACGACGGTTTAAAGAGTCCTTCCCCGTTGCGCCGCTGACGCTGCCCGCGCTGCTGTCAATTATCAGGTCGGCGTCCATGCCAGCGTTGACCGCATAAATGCCATTAGAGCTGACACCAGTCACATCCGCCGTAGTCAGCGAAAGCACGCCCGATCCAAAATTGCGCGTATCAATACCTCTGATTTCGCCGCTGACGCTTCCGGCGCTACTGTCGATCGTCAAACTCGCGCCAGAGTTGACCGCAAGGATTCCGGCATCATTGTTCCCGGTCACATCCGCCGTGGTGAGCAAAAGCGCGCCCGATCCGATGTTGGACGCAAAGATGCCACGGACGCCCGTCACTCTACCCGCGCTGGTGTCGATCGTCAGGTCTGTGCCATCGTTGCGCGCAAAAATGCCTTCGGCGCCGTTACTCGTCACATCAGCGGTTGTGATGGAGAGCGCACCACTGCCAAGGGTCTGTGCACGAATGCCGTTGCGGATTCCGCTGGTGACGCTGCCCGTGCTGGTGTCGATTGTGATCGACCCCGCAAAGGCCGAGCGCGCAAAAATGCCATAGTTACTGCCGCTGACATCGCCATTGCCGGTAATCGCAATATCGCCGCCATCGCTGTCGGCATTGATGCCACTACCCGCCGTGCCTTCAATCCCGCCGACGAGGCCGTTGCCGGTGATGGTGATATCGCCGCCATCGCTATCGGCCAGAATGCCATTGCCGCCGGTGCCAAGCACCGTATCCACCGCATTGACATTGATCGCGCCGCCCGCTGAACCAAGGTCGAGGCCATCGCCGTTTTGGCCGGTCACACTGTCGAGATTATCAACGGTGATATCCGCCCCGCCAGTGCGCAGATACATGCCATCGGTCGCGCCAACCACATCGCCAGAAGAACCGCGAACAGTGAATGCGCCGCCCGAACGCGAGCGGATACCTTCTGCGCTCTGACCGGTTACCACCGCTCCCGCGGCAAGCGTGATTGTCGTTGCGCCTGTGCTGTTCGTTACATTGTTGATGCCCGTCCGGCCGCCAGTGACCGTGCCCACGATGATGGTGGAGGTACCCGTGCCATTGTGCTCAGCATCAATCCCCACCGCGCCGCCAAAGACAGAGCCACCGCTGGTGTCGATCACCATATCGGTGGCGGACGCTGCGTTATAGGTCGCAATCCCATCGGTCACCGTGCCCACTACATCGCCGGTCGTCATCGACAGAACGCCGCCATAATTGTTGGCAATGATACCGTCATCGCCGCCTTCGACGGTGCTTGAAACGCTATCGATGGTCAGGCCAGCCGCACCATCAGCCTCAGCAAAAATTCCATTGGCCGATCCGGTGATGTCACCATTGCCGGTGATAGTGATTGCGCCGCCTGCGCCGCCTCTTGCATCAGCGCGAATACCATCGCCCGCCGTGCCCTCAATTCCGCCGACCAGACCATTGCCGGTGATAGTAATATCGCCGCCATCGCTATCCGCCCGAATGCCATCGCCGCCGGTGCCGAGCACTGCATTAGCCGCATTGACGCTGATCGCGCCGCCAGCAGAGGCGAGATCGAGACCGTCGCCCGCATTGCCGGTCACACTGTCGAGAGTGTCGACGTTGATTTCGCCGCCCATGGATCGCACATACATGCCATCGGTCGCGCCCACGACGTCGCCGGAGCTGCCCTGCACCGTAATCGCACCGCCGGTTGACCGCGCGTCAATGCCGTATCCAGTCGAACCGGTAACTGTTGCGGTAGAGGCAAGCGTGATGATGGTATCGTCGCTTGTCGCATCGCTATCAATGCCCACACCGCCCATCACCTGATCAACAGTTATGCGGAGCGTGCCAGAACCAATATTGGTCGCGGAAATCCCCTGCATCCCTCCGGATACAGCGCCAGCACTGCTATCAATCGTCAGGTCACTGCCCAAATTGATAGCATAAATCCCGTCATCTGCCGCGCCATCAACACCGGCCGCGGTGATCGACAGCACACCATATCCTTCATTTCTCGCAAAGATACCATCTGTCCCTCCCGACACAGCTCCAGCGCTGCTATCAATAGTCAGCGAATCGGTAGCATTGCTGTTCCGAGCCAAAATACCCCGATCAGTCGTACCGCTCACATTCCCGCCGGTTGTGATCGACGTTGAACCCGTGGGTGCAAAATTCGCAGCGTAGATGCCACGCAGTTCACCATTTATGGTGCTGGTCCCACCGCTTTGAGAAACCGATAAATCGCCGCCAAATTCAAAAATATTAAGCCCACTTACGTTGACGCCAGTGGCATCAACCTCAAATCCATCTTCAATCGTAATGATCGCATTGAAGCCGGATATATCCTGCTGCGTCGCGGCAGGAGCGCCATTGTCCTGGCATTCAAAAACTCCGGGAGAAACCTCAATACATGCATCCTGTGCCAGCGCCGGTCCGCCCGATGCGATCAGCGCTATTGGGGCAACCGTCAGGCCAAGTAGCGCCTTTGCCCATCCCAGACCGCTTGCTACTGATGACGATGGCTCGGCAGCATGTGCGGGGGTGGGAAGCATCTGGGCCCAACCCTGATGCGGGGAATAGCTTGCGGCCTTCCCCTGATATTTGGTCATTCGCCCACCGCGCACCATGCCAAAACCAAGCCAGCTGCGCCGGGTCTGCTCATTCTCACTGGTGATGTCAGTGATAGCTTCGCCGCCAACGTTACGCACAAAATCAGTCATATTGCCCCACCAGGCCCCCTCAGGCCGCAATTCGAGTCAGTCTGGGGGTAGGTGCGGAGCCGCTTCCTCTCAAGCTTGCCCCCAAAAAACCCCGTTTTGACTTCGCCCTTACTGGTTACACGAGGTAACATGTCATTTACGCAGCGGAAATAGGATAATTGCGAGCTTTCGACAGACGATCTAGTGACACACCGAATTGCTGTGGGAGGAAAGCAGTTTGATCTACAGATTTGGCGTCTTCGCCTATGACAGCGATCGGTTTGAACTGACAGACACGAACGGCGCGGAAATCCCTTTGCAGCCGATGACGAAGGAACTGCTCTATCTGTTCCTTCAAGAAGGCGTGGGCCAGCTCCTGACCAAAGCGGTCATAGTGGATAGTCTGTGGCAGGGACGGCAAGTTTCCAACGCTGCGCTGCTAAGCCAGATTAAGACCTTGCGCGCGGCCCTGAACGATACGGCCAAGCCGAGGCAGATTATCGCCACCGTCCACGCCAAGGGATGGCGCCTCATCCCCGAAGTGGAGATGGTGCGTCAGCAGGCGGCGGTTCGGGCACCCATTGCCACCGTCGAAAGCGGCGAGCCTCGCTCAGAACTGATTGGTGAGAAGCCATCGATTGCTGTCCTGCCGTTTCGGATCATCGGCGATGGACGCTCGCCCAACGCTTCCTTTGCCGAGGCGCTGCCGGACGACATTATCTCTGCGCTGGCCCGCCTGCATATGCTGCGCGTGATTGCGCGGGGCACCAGCTTTCAGTTCGGCAATGGCAACATCGCCCCATCCAAACTGCGCAAGGCGCTGAGCGTCGATTACTGCGTCAGCGGCTCGATCGAGCTGGGCGGAGACAGGCTGGTGGTTGCGATTGAGCTGTCCGATACGCGCGATGACAGCGTCGTGTGGTCGGAACGCTTCGAGTTTGATCCGCGCGCAGTCCACGAAATCCGGGAGCATGCCGTCGGACGCGTTGTGCACGAGGTTGAGCGGCAAATCCCGCGTAATGAAGCGGAAAGACTAAGGATTGCCGCGCCTAAAGACCTGACCGCATGGCAGGCCTTTCACATGGGCTCATCGCTGCTCTATCGCCGGGGCATCAACAATATCGAGCGCGCGCAGGCTTATTTCACCCGCGCCGTTTCCATCGACCCAGACTTCGCGCGGGCGCACGCCGGGCTGTCTCACACCTATTGGTGGCTACTGCTCCAACGCACCTTGCATGATCCAGGCGACGCCCCGCAATTGATGCGCCAGTCGGCGGAGGCGGCCGTCGATGCCGATCCGGATGACCCGTCCGCTAATCTGGCGATGGGCAAAGCGCTATCGCTCAGCACCCAGCGTGATCAAGCGCCCGAATGGCTGGAACGCGCGATTGATCTTTCACCCAGCTATGCCATGGGCCACACGCAGGTTGCAGCGCATCACGCCTTTGCAGGCCCGTATGAAGAGGCGATGAAACACGGCGAACTCGCGTTGGCGCTGAGCCCGCGCGATCCGATGCGCTACAGCACCTATGCGGCGCATGCGATTGCTCAATTCAATCTCGGCGACATTCAGGCCGCCGCAGAATGGGGGCGGCGCGCGCAAAGTGTGCCGCATGAAGACCTGATGATCATGGTCACTGCCCTTTGCGCGGTCTTCCTCGCAGGAGACAAACAGGAAGCGGCCGAGATCGCTGATAAGATCCGCAGTATCTTTCCGACCGTCACCATCTCAGGGATTGAGCGCGCCAATCCCTTCATGGGCGATCAAGTTCGCCCGGTCGTCCAGGCGATCCTAAGCGCAAACGGATTTCACTAAATCGCGTGGTCAGATGTGCTCAGTCAACTGGGCTAGGCGCCTTCCTCGATCGTAATCAGCGTGCCTGCATCCGGCGAGCTGGGCGAGACAGTCATCGGGCAGGAATAGCCCTCGATCAGCTCGACATCGTACAGCTCGCCAATATCCCCATCGATCCGGAACCAATCGACACAGGCGCCCGACTTTAGATCAATCACCTGAACGCCGCACCATGGCTCGCTGTCGGCGTCTTTCAGCCGCTGGTCGAGTTCCAACCCTTCAAATCTCTTATAGCGCGGACGGGACAAACCAACGAAGGCAAACCCGCCGTGAAACGCCAAACCGCGCAGGAAACCGGGGCAGAATGTGAGCGCCTTAAATTTGCCCATCTTGGCCTTGCCCTTCGGCTTTTCGACATATCCAAACTCACCCGTGCCAGCGTTCAGCACCCACAATTTGCCATCGTGCCAGCGCGGCGAATGCGGCATTGAAAGCCCTTCGCAAATGATCTCGTTCTTCTCGACATCAATCACCACGCCGCCATCCGCGCGGCGATCGCGCCAGCCATCAATCGTGTTCGATTTAGACACTGCGGTAACGAAGGCGGCCTTGCCATCTCGCATGGCAAGACCATTGAGGTGACAGCGGTCTTCATCGACCAGATCGGTTATGAAGGACGGACGCCAGATTTCCTTAAACGAGTGGCGCGGCGAAATAGTCGCAAGGCAATTGTAGCGCGTGTTGACGAACACGATCCTGCCATCTCTGTCCACCCCAACATCATGCGCATCAAGCTGTCCTGTGACATGCTGGGTGCGCGGCATAAAGCAGGCGTCATAGACCTGATTGATGCGCTGTTCTTCGCTGAGCACATTTTCAAACCGAATGATTTGCGCCCCGGCGGACAGAACAAGGCTATCTGGCCCATCAGCGCACAGGCCCATCGGCTTGGGCATCCCCGATTGATGCAATTGCGCCCCTCCCTGCGGCCCCACGCCAAGCATGTAGAGAAAGCCCGACTGATACGAAGTGAAAGACAGCGAGGCCTTCATGCCCGCCAATCGCGCCAGCAGCCCGCCCGAAAGCGAATATTCAACCTTCGGCGGAGCGGCCTGTGTTTGACTGACCGCTACCTGCTGACCTTGTCCTGTCATGCGAATGAATGCCCCAAAGCTAAAATTGCAATTGGTCCGACGTACCACATTTTTGAGCGGTTCCAAGATCGCAAACTGGGTACACGTTCGAAGCGGCCACTGGACGCAATAGGACGATGACGCACAAGTGCGAATGCCTATTAGCTATGCTGCTAGTCTAATCGCAACTTATCTCTCATGGCCACAGCTTCTTCCTACCCAGCAAGTTCTCAGGCCAAAAATTCTATCATTCAGCCAAAGCGACTGAACGGAAGGTCTTGTAGGTTTCCCATACGCTGAGTGGCTTTGGGCTTTGAGGTGATTGTGGACGTTTGCGTGAACTGAAGCGAGTTTCTTTAGCGACTTCATCTGTCGGAACTAAAAAGCATAACTCCCTATCCTCGCTGGCAAGCTAGGTCTGAAATCTCCGCTATTTTGTTGGCCCAGCGCCTCACCTCGTGCTTTCCGGTCTTTCCTAACTCGCGTATCGCAGCCTTGTAAGGTCGCAGCCAATCGGTGGTGATCTACGCCGGAGAGTCATGCCGTTTCAACACTTTCGCATGAGCTGCATGGCGATCTTCTTTGTCGCGGGTCTTGGTCACGTGGCTCTCAACGAAGCGACCACTATTCTGCGCGACGTCGCACGAAAACTGCCAGCCACTTGCTACCGTTTCGCTCGATATCGACCAATTGAAAGCCGTCCCTGCGCGCCCGGGTAAGGCGGTTCGCCAGTTGCTGATCGTTCAGAGCCGTGAAGACGCGCGCTTGGCGAACGCCGTCCTGCCGCAATGTCATGTCGAACCGGGATCCCGGTTTCATATAAAGCGGCCATCCGCCTCCGGGTCCGAAGACGCGGGCGGCATCGGCCGAATACTCAGCCTGCGTGGGTTTCCAACGTGATGTTCGATGTTCGGCGCGCGGGCGCACAAATATCGCTGCAACTCTCTGGTTGCTAAATCCGCTAGCCTGGTGATCGACCAATACCATCGACCCATTGCGGACCCGCTCCCGGAACTCCCGGTCAAATCGGCTTCGCTCGATCTCCGTAAATGATGCCCAAGCCAAGTTCTCCCGGTTCTCGACCCAGAGCCCCGCGTAATAGACTTTATGCGCGCCGCCCCGGCCTCCTGGATTGGAGACGTGTTTGGTTAGCGCTTCGATGTCAGTCGGGCGGTAATCTCTATCGCGATTGGTACGCCAAAGATCGTTGTAGGCGTCTTTTGGCACGCCTCCCACAAGATCCCAGCCGCGTCTGTCAGGATTGGGCGCCGAGACGAGGTGAAAGCGCAGGCACCGTTTGTTGAGGCTCGTACATTCGGCGATATTTTCCATCTCGATATCGATTGCGATGCGGCCGCTTTCACGCAGGGTAGTGGCGAATGCATCGAGATCATTGCCTGCGATGTTGCGGTGGAGATTGTTACGCCCATCGATAAAGGGTTGCAGGTAGCCCTCCGCTTGCACGGGCCCGGCCAATGCGGCGAGCATGAGCGACCCAAGTATGGCCTGTGTGCGAGCGCGTAGTTTCGATCGAATTGTCATAGCGAATTCCTTTTTCACGGAGCGCGAATTGCGTGTTGGCATGCGGGACTGTTTCAGCGGTTGGTGCGCCGCGGCGCGTTTTTGGTGGCGGCCACGTAGGCGTTGAACAGTGCTTGTGCGAGGTCGCCTGAGGAGATTTCGTCACTGTTCGAAATCGCCACGCCATAGCGCCTACCGGGCAGTTTAATGACAACCGCCGATGCGCCTCGGAACGATCCTCCGTGATAGACCCAGTTGCGTTTCCCTGTTTCCGTGAGGAAAGTCGTGTCGCTAATGATCCGATTGAACACCAACCGGTCGTCAATGTCATCGGGCGCGATCATGCGCTTCCGAATGCGCCGTCCGACTAGTGTGTTGGTGAAGCCCATCTGCCGGGCGAACCGCGCGAGCTGGCGAGCGCTCATGTAATAGCTGCCCTGCGGATTGCAGGTTTCCGGCTGAACAAAGCCGCCGACCTGATCGCCGAGCGATGAGTAATATTTCGCAAATTTGTCTGGGCCGCGGTCTCGCGCTGGATTGCAGGTTGGGATGGGGCCGCGAAAAACAATGTTGAAGAACTGCGTGTACATGAATGTCGTGTAGAGAAACCGGTAAGCTGGCTCGACTGCCTTGCCATATGCTGCGCCGGACTTGCCTGCATGGGCCTGGTCGATGGAGGCGGCCTGATCCGGAAACGCTATGCGAGGGATGATGAAGCGCAGCACCGAGATGTTGCAATTGTCGTACTTGCGGTTGGTGCCCGGCGCTTGCGCGCCGCGCGACAGACCATAATCTATGTTGACCCACCCATCAGGAATTGGCGCTCCGCCGTCACAATAGCCGACATCACCTGGTGCACGGTTGAGGCCCGATTTGTGCATGAGCAGCGTGCGCAGGGTCATCCCAGCAAGACGAGCCCTGTAAGCCTGCTTCATTTTTTGGGGCAGCAGATCAGAAACCGGCGTATCAAGCTGTTGGTTTACGGTGCCATTGGCTATCGGCTTTTCGCGCAGCAAGTATAGCAGTCCTGTGCCGCTAATCAGCTTGCTGACGGAGCCGATATGACTTGCCGTCCGAACCGTCATGCGGACATTGCCATCGCCGGGCTTCTGGGCCCAACCATCTGCTCCCTCGGCCAGAATGTTAACTGGCCCAGTCAGCGCGAAGGCATAGCCCACCGTGTTGCCGCGCAGTCGGTCATGCATTGAGCTTTCAAACCGTTCGCGATTTAGCGGCGGGATCTCTTGAGCGCAGGCGGGCGTGGCAGTGGGCACAGCGATGGCCAAAGATAAAGCAGCACGGAGCATCATTTTCATTTCGGTCTCCCCCAAAACACGGCATTCGCGTTTTCATGCCATTCCAAGAGTGGCGGAGATCAGGATATTGGCGCAGCTGGATGCGTCATCGGGGCGGCTACCCATTCTTGGGAAACGCACTACCCAAATTTCATGGGGCAGCCGCGGACGCTTTAGGGGATGGCTTAAACCTTCATTCGGTTTCACCAACGATCCACGGCTCGTCGCGCAACTTCAACAATACGCCGAGCCGATTTTCCACCTCGAGTTTCTGCAGAATAGCAGAGACGTGATGTTCAACTGTGCGCTGTGAGCGGGACATTTCCTCAGCGATCTGAGCGTTGCTAAGTCCCTTGGCTAGGTGTTCAAGAACGATCATTTCCTTGGCCGTTAAGCCAAATGCGTTCTCGCGAGCCGCACTGTAGGGACCGCGCGGCAAGGTAATATCCTCACGCGCGATGCCCCGGAGCTCAAGCAAATCAATTAATCGCGTGGTCGCGCCCTTTGCACCTTGCCGACTGAGCGCCGCCAGCCCCGCGGACACTGTCTCCACGCTATTCGACAGACCAAAGCAGACATTGGCAAGATAATCCGCACCAAGCCTCGCGAACTGCATGCCGGCCTCAGAATAGTCACCCCGGATGGCTGATCCGAAAGGTGTCTCGTCCTCATGATCGGTATGCTTGGGAGATGCCCCGGTTAGATCGCACCAGAAATTGTATTCAGCGCGCGCCCACAGACTGAAACACGACGGCTCGATCCTGTCCAAACCGCTTACCGCTTGGGCGGCGAGATCTTCAGAGTCGGTCAGCCACGCTTGCTCCAGCATCGCCATCAAGACAGGGATGCAGTATTGCACCTCGCCAGTCGCCAGCGCATCCTTGTATGCCTTTTGGAGTGTTGTGGCCGCGTCTTCATGCGCACTGCGCACGTACAGCCGAGCCAACATGATCCTGGCAGGCAGCTTCATCAGCAAAGTCTGCCCCGGCGTTCCGATTACCGAACGACAGATTTCCTCGACCTCGTCGAGCCGTCCTTGCTCCAACCGAAGTTGGGCTTTGCGGCCAAGCAAATAAAAGGTCCAGCTGTCGAGTTCATGCTCGGTATCAAATTTGATCCCGCGTTCCAGCGTCGATTCTGCAATGTCCAACCTGCGCATGTCGACCGCATATTCTGAGAGGTTGGTGAAGACCCGCGCTGCGTCCTCGTGAAGGTTATGGGTCAGCGCAAGATCGAGGCTTTTTTCAAGATCTACAATCCCTTGCTCATCGCCAAGGAACATGCGCGCCGTGCCAATGTTGTTAAGTGCGTGAACTTCCACTTCGGGAATTGGCTTGCCTTCGATCACTGCGAGGGCGCGCTCTCCCCAATCGATTGCTGCCTCCATCCGGCTGGCCAGCATGTGGATTTGGGAACGCATCGAATAGGCCAGCGCAAGCGTGCCCTTGTTATCCAGCCGCTCGAGCAATTGGATCGCATCGTCGAGATAACGACTGGCCTGTGTTGCCTCCCCGCGATACCAGTGCAGGCGCGAAAGATGCCGCAAATTGTCGGCGATGCGCTCATCGTCGCCGAGCACTCGCCACATCGTCAATGCATGGCGACGCGCCTCGATGACACGATCATCAATCCGGTGGGCAATTGCAGCTTCATAAGCCCAGCTTTCATAAAGCCGCGCGGCCTCTTCAGGCTTCGCTTCATCAACATATTCGAGCGCAGCCTCCAGATAGTCGGCCGCCTCTTTATGCGCACCAAGCAGCGCGGCTTTCTCCGCAGCGATAGGGGCAAATTGCAGCACCATTTCAGCATCGACAGCGCCGCGTGCATGGTGAAGCAACTCGCCAGCATCATGGTCTTCAGGGCTTTCAAGGATGAAGGCCAAGTGCTTGCGATGCAGATTGCGGAGCTCGATAGACGAACAGCGATTGCAAGTGGCGAGCCGGGCCAGTTCATGCCGAAAACGCAGACGTCCATCGTCAAGCTCGACCAGGATCGAAAGGTCGAGGCAGTCGCGCAGCAATTCTTGATAATCGTCAATCCAGCCGCAATGCAATTCTGGCACGATGTGCACGGGGATAATGCTTAGGGCTTCAAGCAGCCTGATCTGCTTGCTGGAGAGCCGCGCGAGGCGCCCATTTACTGCATCTTGAACGGACGCGGGAACTTGCCGATGGCCATCATTGCTCGCGAGAATCTCAGAAAGGAAAAACGGGTTCCCATTTGTTACCGAAAGCAGCTTCTCCGGATCGCGCCCGCTATTGTCGGCCATCCTCGTAACGGCGGCCAGCGAGAGCGATTGGAGCTCGATCCGGTCCATCTGGTCGCTGGGAATGTCTCCCAACACACGCAGCAAGGGATGGTCCCGGCTCAGCTCATCATTGCGAAAACTGACTATCATCAAGACGCTGCACATGGTGATGCGGCGCCCAAGAAATCGAATGAAATCGAGCGTACCAACATCTGCCCAATGCACATCTTCGATGATCAGGACGACCGGATGCTCGCTATGGCTCAGCTTGGACAAAATCCGAGAGAACAAGGCCGTGCCGCCAGAATTCTGCCAATCATCGCCCAATTCGCTCATCAAGGCTGCAATATCATGCACCGGGCCAAGGGGGCGCGGCGTGAACAAAGCGTCGCACATCCCCCAGATGCACCGACAATCCTCCGCATGACGCGCAGCAAACTCTCGAAGCAAGGCAGTTTTGCCAATGCCAGCCTCGCCGCTCAGCGCAACCACCCGGCCACCTGCATCGCAGGCCCCCAATAGGGCCGCCAAGCGTGAAAGTTCGATATCGCGTTCAGCAAGCATTTCGCCAGTTTGCCCAAACGGAAGGTCGGCGACCAGCTTCATCTGAAAAATTGGGTAGTGAGCGGTGAAAATTGGGTGGACTGGTTTTGAAACTCTTAGACGATCGAGGCAGCTCGAATCAGGCGCAATAATGGTGACAGAGCAGAGCTTTTGGCAATCGCGAATCTGTGTGAAAGGCCTGATCTACTTAAAGAGCTTGGGGGCCTAGAAGAGCGCGCACCTCAAATATCGATAGCACAAACAACGCAATCGAAGCAATTTCTAGGCCAACAATCAAATATCGATTGTGCCGCCGGTTGAGAAAGCGGACAGCCAGTAAATCAGCCTACTGCGAGGCCCTACAACGGGTTTGTTCTTCTGGGGGTGGGGTTCGTTCGAGTGGGCTGCCTACCCGGATTGGTGCGCCTTGGCTTTGGCCGCCAATGGTCCGCTCTTAGCTTATATTGGTGTCCGCAGACCGTGCCCGCATGGCATGAGAAGTTGACGCCGTTGGGTGGCAGCTTGACGGTCAACTGAGGAAACCAAACTGGCCAGTTCCAATCGCGTGACCAGATCGCAATATCGACATAGGCGCGGCCGACCAAACCTGGCGTCATTTGAAAGCCGAGATTGTAAACTGGATTGCGGACGGTAAACCGGCTGTAATGGTTGGCGTTGATCGCCAGTGGATAGGCCCTGCCGCTCTCGCTCATGCTAGTGGTCGTATTAGACACGTGATCGCGCAGATCAAATTTCAAGCCATCAGAGAAAAACTCCATTTTGATCGCCGGGTGAATTTTAGCGCCAACTACGCCAAAATGTGCGCGACCGAGCAGCAAATCGACCTGCTCGATTGATCGAACAATCGGCGGCGTTGTTTCGCCCGGAGCAGGCGGCGTGAACTGGCCATCACGAAACGGGGCTGAGCAGACGGTCGGTCAAATCTACACCAACATCAAGCAGGCTCAGATTACCCTGTCGTCCCCCGGTCAGCTTGTAGAGAAAGCCGGTATACGCGGTCGCTTCTGCGACCAACTCTTTGCCACCGAAGCGTTGTGAACTAGCGAGCCCTGTTCGCCCATATTGGTTGGCGTTTGCATTGATAGGGCGGAACTCGGGGGTGAAGGATGCTCGTTCGGTGCCGTTCTGGTGGCGATACTTGTATGTACCGTCCATCCGGACGGGAAAGCGCAAGCCAAAGCCATAACTAAACCCAGCGTAAGGCTCGACATAATAGGTGCGACGGCAGCCAAACAAGCACCATTTGACCGTTATCGAAACGCGCTTTCGCCATTCATGGGCACGCCCGAGTGTGAAGCCGGTAAGGTAGAACTCGCGATCGATGGCGATGTCTTGCTCCAAATCAAGCGGCGGAGGGGCGGCAAGATCACTTGGGCCGCGAGGGGAAACCGGGCCCCGGCGCAGATCGCTTGGCCCGCGCCGATGAGCAGGTGGAAGCGAGCTTGTTTGCGCGGTTCCGCCCTGGCGCAAAACCCGCGCATCCTCTGCCTCGCGTTCTGCCGAAGCTGCCGCGAGCCGATAACCGCGGCGGGGCGGCCGCTGGGTGACGCCGAATGTGGGCCGGGCTTGAATGCGCAAATCCTGTGCCTCAAGATTTGGCACAAACATGACCTCTTCGATCTCGATTTCGGCCTGAGCCAGCATTTCTGCCTGCAAATCAGCATCACTCATGGCTGCCAGCCGATCGGCTTCGGCGGCACCGATCTGGTCGCGATATTCGGCCTGCGTGAGATATTGCCGCAGTTGCGCAACGTCTTGGTCAATCTCTTGCTGCTGCTCAGCAGTGGCGGCAGTAGCACTCGCAAGGGCCTGACGCCGACTTGCGGCATTGGCGATAAAGCGCGCGTCGTTTGTGCGATCAGCAAGCGAGGACTGACGTTGACCCGGTGTTTTTCGGGCGAAGCACTCGATACCTTGCGCAGCGATGGCTCGGCGGCTTTCCGGATTGGCGCACACGCCCGGCTTCAATTGATAGGATAGGAACTGGCGAACAATTATTCCTTCTGCGATTTCTGCGACTTCAAACGTATCAGCGCGAACGGAAGCCAGCGCAGGCTGCGCTTTTAGGCGCTGCGCCAAGTTCACGGGCGCTGCGGGATTCTGAAGAATTGGCCGCATGTCTGCAGTTCCCTGATCCAGCTCAACAACAGGTTGAGCGCGCACCGACTGAATGGTCATGCGCCGCTCGGTCGGTTGGGATCGAAGCAATGCTTCTGCGCCACGAGAATTCAGAATTTTTGCACTTGATGGAACTTCGACTTGCAGTTCTACTGGCCTTCTAACCTCGGTGTTTTGACCGCTGGATGTGCGCAGCTGTTGATCTTGCGCAGTGAGCGAGGCCGAGGCGCCCACTGCTATAGTCATCAGGACGATCTTGGTTCCATCTTTCACGGTGCGTTCCTCCCGCTAGGCAACAAATGTGACAGCTTCCAAGCAATGCCATGGCTGGCCGTAGAGCGCTTCCGAGGAGGCACCCAATTTTCGCACGAACGACACCCAATTTTTGCTCATGGATCGCCAAGACTACCAGACGGTGCTGTCAGTCTAATCGGAACTTGTCTCCGATTGGCAAGGCTCACCCCTTCCCCGACAAAGGTCAGGCCATAAGGTTTTGCCACTCAGCCAGTGCGGCTGAGCGGGCGGTCTTGTAAGTTTCGCGATCGACTAGGTGGCGTTGGGCATTGAAGTGATTGTGGACGTTGGCGTGAACTGAGGCAAACTTCTGTAAGCTCTTCATTTGCCTGAACCGCAGCATCGCTCGCTCTCGTCGTCGGAACGGCAGGTGGCTGTTTCCACCCTGTTGTTGGCCCAGCGTCCCACCTCCTGCTTCTCAGTGTTGCCGAGTTCTTTCATAGCAGCCTTGTACGACGTGAGACCATCAGTGGTGATCTCTGCGGGTGAGCCATGCCGCCTCAGCGCTTTCCGCATGAACCGCAGTGCAGCCTTCTTATCCCTTGTCTTTGTGACGTAGCTCTCAAGGATCTCGCCTTCTTGATCGACTGCGCGCCACAGGTAGTGGAGCTCTCCATTGATTTTCACTTAGACCTCGTCGAGGTGCCATTTCCACTGTCGGAAACCTCGCATCCGGCTCACCCGCTGGCGCTGCACATCGGCTGCGAACAGCGGACCAAACCGGTTCCACCAATGCCGCACGGTCTCGTGGCAGACATCGATCCCGCGGGTGCTGTCAGTCTAACGCGAACTCGTCTCCGCTAGACGTAGAGCGCCCTACCCTCGCCGCTCTTCAAGCCATGAGGTTTTGCCACTCGGCCAGTGCGACTGAGCGATTGGTCTTGTAAGTCTGTCGGTCGGTTTGATGGCGGTCGAAATTGAAGTGGTTGTGGAGGTTGGCGTGGACTGACGCGAATTTCTGTAGCGATTTCATTCGCCTGAAACGCTGCATGACACGCTCCCTTCGTCGGAACGGCAAGTGGGAGTTCTCCACTCGGTTGTTGAGCCATCTTCCCATTTCGCGGCGACCTTCAATGCCAAGTTCTCGCATGGCTGATGAGTAGGATCTAAGCCCATCCGTGACGATCTCTGCTGGTCCGCCGTGGTTTTTGAGAGTCTTCTTCATGAAACGCAGAGCAGCCTTCTTGTCTCGCTTCTTGGTGACGTAGCTCTCGAGAACTTCACCCTCGTGATCGACCGCGCGCCACAAATAGTGCGTCTCGCCGTTGATCTTCACAAACATCTCATCGAGGTGCCAGCGCCACTGCCTGAACCCTCTCATCCGGCTGATACGTTGGTGCTTGATGTCGGCGGCGAACATTGGACCAAACCGGTTCCACCAGAACCGTACCGTCTCGTGACAAATGTCTATCCCTCGCTCGAAGAGCAGATCTTCCACATTCCGCAAGCTCAAGGGAAACCGAACGTACATCATCACCACAAGCCTGATTACCTCGGGTGACGAGTTGAAACGCTTGAATGGACTGGGCGGCTTAGCTCTCGACTTACGGCTCATGACCCTCCGGTAGCACGGCAAATCAGAAATGCCTCGTTAGTCTGACAAGACCGTTTGAGGTGAATTGACTACGATGAGTTGGCTCGGAAAATTTGCGTTTGGCGAAACGGTGGCTGCCTACACGGGGCTGCCTGATGACAATAAGCTTCATGCTCACGCTGCGTATCAGTTAGCTTTCGGTCATACCGAGAACGTATGTTTGGCTGACGAAAGCAAGGAACGGCATTGCGGTGAAGCTGTCATTGTCCGTGCATCTGTCTCCCATGCTATCATAAGCAAAGAACCGGTGACGATCATTTATCTCGATCCGCAAGCATCGCAGGTTCTGGATATCGCAAACCTTCTTGATGGAGCGGATATTCTGACCGTCCGAAGGGATATGCTACTCTTTCCTTTGAGCTACGAACCTGAGGACCTGGTTCAGTTTCTGGACGCGGAAACAAGTGTTCGATCAAATGCCATAGACCATCGCCTTGCCAAAGCTCTTTCGTGCCTGCGTGAAGCGCCCGGCCACGTTACAATCGCACAAGCGGCCGCCAATGCTGGTATTTCGGTTTCGCGTCTGCGAGCGCTCGTACGAGAACAATTCAAGGTTCCACTTTCAAATTGGTTGATTTGGCGCAAGCTTGAGGCGGCTGCACGTGCGCTGGCAAGTGGCGATTCCCTTGCAGCAGCGACTTATGCCGGCGGTTTTTCGGATCAAGCGCATTTTTCTCGCACAATGCGCCGGATGTTTGGGATCACCCCCACCGCCGCCGCTGACGCGCTGAACCGGTAGCGAGACAAGCGCTTTGTTCAAGAATACTCTGACCCGATAAGCTACGCTGGAGCCTCTTTGGAGGTTGGGAATGAGTATCATCAGGGGATTGATGCGCTATGCATATGCGCCAATGTTTTTCGCTGGGTTTGTTGGAGCTGCCATTTGGTTAGTAGGCGCTGGACATAGCAAATTTTGGCTCATCTCTTTGCTTCTGTTAGCGATAGCACTGTCGTTCGTCGTCGAACGAATTGCTCCCTTTGAGCGCGTCTGGAACGTATCAAAGGGCGACATAGGCCGCGATACGATCCATGCTATCGTAAACGAATTGTCGAGCTTCGTCGCGGTCGCTGTGATTCCTATTCTTGCTGCCGTGACGCATGGTTTTGAGGTTTGGCCGGATCGTTGGCCGCTTTGGGCACAGCTCGGGATGACGATACTGATCGCGGACTTCGGAATCACGATGACGCACTATGCCAGTCACAAGGTCGAAGTGTTGTGGCGATTGCATGCGGTCCACCACAGCGTTGAGCGGATGTACGGCTTCAATGGACTCATGAAACATCCGCTCCATCAGGTAATCGAAACCACTGCGGGGACCACTCCGCTGCTCTTGATGGGGATGCCGCTGGAGATCGGCGCGCTGCTTGCTTTTGCTGTTGCCATTCAACTGATGCTGCAACACTCTAATTTGGATATGCGCGTAGGTCCTCTTATACATATTTGGGCTGTGGCGCCCGGTCATCGTCACCATCATCTTGCGCACAAAATCGATGGTGATGTGAACTTTGGCCTATTTACAATGATTTGGGATCATACTCTCGGCACGTTCGAAAAGGACCGTCCGCAACCGCGCGATGGCCAGTTGGGTGTGGCAGGTCGGCCCAATTTTCCTAGACGATATCTTGCGCAATTGATCGACCCATTTCGCAAGAGCGTCGAGGCATCATCGAAAGCAAAGGTCACCGGATCCGAGCAAGGCTGAAAACACAGCTTGGACGCCTCCAAGAGCAGACCTTCCGCTCCCACCCCCATGAGCTGATCGAAACCTGATCGGACCGCAATTCCAAAAGCCGTCTGACAGCTTAGTATCAAGCTGTGACAAAAGCGCTTGGTCGGGTGTCGACCCATGTGTGGACATCAGGTGAGCGTTTGGGCTATCTTAGAAGCAGTCGCCGATACACTTTGGACTAACGATGGAAGTTAAATGCCTCGCGGATAGGCGAACTTTCCCTTAGCCTATCTTTCGCGAAGCTATTTTGGGCATTGGAAGTCTATGACATTTAGGCGAAGCATAATCGGGTTCGGAATCTTCCTCCTGATAGGCGGAATGTGGCTCACGCGCGCTGCAACCGGTTACCCATCCGTTCTAGATCCATCACTTTCCGCTCCTCAGGCTGTCCTGATCGATAATGTGCGGCTGATTTCTATGGCCTCGGATGCACCGGAGGTAGAAAATCAGCGCGCGATCCTAGTTGTTGAGGGTGAAATAAAAGCCGTTGGTGACGTTGGCGCACTAACACCGCCCGAAGGCGCCCTGATCATTGATGGAACTGGTAAGACCTTAATGCCCGGTTTGATTGATGCGCACGTCCATCTCTGGGATGAAGCTGAACTCGCCGCCTACCTTGCGCACGGAGTAACCGGGGTGCGCAACATGTCAGGCATGCCGTTTCACTTGCCGTTAGCCGAACGGATCGCTTCCGGCGAGATGCTCGGTCCCGATTTCCAGACGACTGGACCAATACTCAACAGTCCGGGCCCAAACGAGCAGCTTATGCATGTGCTCGTGACCACCGCCCCCGAAGCCCGCGCGGCTGTCATAGAACAGTATGATGCAGGATATCGAGACCTCAAAGTCTATTCAAACCTCACCCGTGAAGCATTCGAAGCCATACTGGTCGAATCCCGCCGCCTCGGCATGACGGTATCCGGACATACGCCGGAAGGCGTAAGGGAATTTGGGATGCCCACTGAGATACCGTTTTCCATCCCTTTCGAAGAGAACCTCGGACAAGGTTTTGTGACCTTCGAACATGTGGAATCTGTAACATGGCATGGGTTGCGGGGGCGATCAGGCGAGGATCAGATGCGCGAACTTGCAGCTAGAATCGCTGCTTCTGGCGAGACCGTCACGACGACACTGATTGCCCATGACAATCTCGTTCGTGTCGCCGCCTCAAACGGAGCATATCTCGATCGCCCCGGCGTCGAGACGATCGCACCGGTGGTTCGTTGGTTTGAAGAGGACAGTTACGAGTTTTGGAGCGCACAGGACCCCGCCAGTTATGAAGGGCCACGCGGCGAATTTTATTTGACGGCAACCCGTTTGCTGCATGAAGCTGGCGTTCCTTTGATCGCAGGGACTGATGCAGGGGTTTTTACGAATATTCCGGGTTCATCCATGACCCGCGAATTGGAGCTGCTTGTCAGAGCCGGACTGTCACCACACGAGGCCCTTGCATCCGCAACGCGCATCAGCGCTGATGCTCTTGGTTTTCATAAAACCGGCGTCGTTGCTTCTGGCTACCGTGCCAATCTTATATTGCTTTCCGATGATCCGTTGAACGATATCAGCGCGGTCGAAACCCCGTTGGCGGTCATGATCGGTGGTTACTGGTTGGATGAAGCAGGCTTAGCGGAAATGCAAAGTGGCGCGCGCGAATCGTCTTTCGTTCGGTCGGCCCGCAGAGCGATCGCCATGTGGTTGGATCTATAGCTTAAGCAATCGGGGGCGGGCTTCCAGAGGCCTAATCAATCAGGCTGATTTTAGTGTTTTGGCCAATTGGTTGCCCCGAAAAGACCGAAAACTGCCGTTCCGCTCCCACCGCCAACTTCGGACGTTGAACTATGGCTCGAACTGGGCCGATACCGGAATGTCTGGTTGTAGCCGATCGGTACTGAAACCGGACGGTCGGATTACGACCCAGTTTCGGACGTGAGCGTATGGTCTGCATTGCCAGCTCATCTCGGATCGAAAAGATGAGTGATAACGCATGCTGCTATACCGCCGCCGGTGTCCTTAGCGTCTCGCTGGGGGGTTCCTTGAACTCTTCACGGTAAAGCTTGGCGAAATGGCTCGTACTTGCGAAGCCCGAGGCGTTGGCAATTTCGGCAACTGTCTCGAACTGCTGCTGCAAGATCAGATCACGAGCATAGCGCAAACGGATCGATCGGATGAACGCAGCGGGCGCTAGGCCTTGTGACTTCTTGAGCCTTCGGCCCAGGGTCTTCTCAGTGACCCCCAGAGTCGATGCCAAGGCCCCAGCACCAAATCCGCGTTGGTCAATATTTTCGATAACAGCCTGGGTTGCTCGGTCGAGAAACCCTCCGCCCGAGCCAGCCTCAACCGCTTCTGCCGCTGGTGCTTCAATTGCTTCCAGCTCAGCGTTCCCGACTTGCTTCGCCCGTTCGACCTCACCGCGCAGCCGGACCGTTTCGGATACGGCCAAATTGCGCTGTTCCTGGATAGCATTGATCATGCTCGAGATCGCAAGCATCATGAAGATGCCCTCGGCGATGGTCGATGTCGCATAGCTCAGCGTGATCGGGCGCATCATGATCACCTCGAACGCAGATCCCGTCGGCACAACGTCAACGGGGAAGACGAAGAAATAGAGCGAGGAAAACAGTCCTAGGGATAGGGCTAGCAAAGATGCAAAGACTGGCACCGCTTGCTTCATGCCCTTCAGCGCTTTGCGCCCTGACACGAACAGCAACACGAACGGGCATAAAATGAAAACAATGGGGAGCGGCGTTCCAGTCTCCCATGGATCGACCACGGCCCATATTGTCGCGGCCAATCCGATGCCAGTCAGCACATGAAACACCAACTGGCGCCTCTCACGCGGGTCCGGATCGACCGTGAGCAGGACCCGGCAATATTGGATATTGGCTAGCATCACCAAGCCGGATGCAAGCTCAATAACGCGCCGGACCTGCTCGATGGGAACAGTGACGCCCCATGACTGGATGAACCACCCATCGTAAAGCGATGTCAGGCAGAACATGCCGAACAGATAGATCGTATAATATTGATAGAAGCGGACGTCGAAACGCCTGAACAGGATCAGGCTGAAGACAATCATGATCACGCAAAAACCGAGCAGCGAGGCGGATATGATCGTGAAAATGTCAGACCAGTCTTCCAGCATCCTTGCGGAACTGAGTACCGGTGTAAGGGAAGGCGCGTAGGTGCCTGACACGCGCACAAAATAGGTTCTCTCCGCCCCTGGATCGATTGCGAAAGAAACAGCTGTCTTCAGGCTACTGTTCTCATTTTGCGTTGGCGGAACAATCCGCCCATCGCGCATGACCGGCACTAGTGCACCATCTAACTCTTCGTAGAGCGCCGCCTCATCGACGATCGTTTCCAAGAACGCAACGCCCCAAGTCTGTCCTTCTGCATGGGGGTTTGCAGCGTCAAACCTTAGCCACAATGCGCCATCTCTTCCGGGAATATCGAACACGGTCTGGCAGGGCGTGAAGGTGAAGTCTCGCGCTGCAATACTGTTCGCTTCAATATCGCCCGAGGGGTCGAGGAAATAGCTCGCCGATAGCGGTTTCAACTGGCCTCCGGGTAGGTCCGCAAGAGAATTGGTTGGCCCTGCAGCTTCGCTGCATGTCTCAGCGCCCGTTTGCGCGCCAGCTTGCGCTGGCATGATCGGTACGAGCAACGCCATCGCCAGCAAAAAAAGCACACCTCGATGCGGCAATCTGATCACTTCGATTCCCTAAAATTGACGTGCTGGGCGAGCGCCACCGGTCATATTTCCTGACTATGGCAAACGTGTTTCGGACAAAATTGGATGCGTCTCGGACAATCGGGCCGCTGTCTCTTTTCTCTTCCTCGGCGCTGCTTTTTACACGCTCTCAGAAATGGGTCGGAACTGCAATGCCCTAGCGGCAACACGCAGCACATAGGGGCTGCGTCTGATCCGTTTCCCAAAATGCCAGAGGGAACGAACACATGAACTTTTCAACCAAAACCATCCAATGCGGCCTTCTCGTCGCCACCAGCATAGCGGCCCTTTCCGCCGCCAATCCTGCTTCGGCGGGAACCTGCCTGATCGATCGTGACAATAATGGCGAAGTCGATCCCGGCACTGACGATGATGGTGGCGCCAACGCCGAAGGTAACGATCAACAACTGGCTTGCGGGGTTGGAGCGGCTGCAACTGGCGATAACAGCACCGCCTTTGGCCAAAATAGCTTGGCGAGCGGCGGTTCCGCGACCGCCATCGGTCAAGACAGCCAGGCAACCGGCCTCTTCTCCACTGCAACAGGAAAGGCAAGTAGAGCGACTGGCGGCATCTCAACGGCCTATGGATCCAACAGCAAAGCCTTGGAAACTGGAAGCACCGCAATTGGTTCTGCCGCCGAAGCTAGCGGGAACAGCAGCGTTGCGATCGGGTTGAACAGCCTGGCGAATGCTGACGGCGCAGCTGCAATGGGTGGGCTAGCACAAGCCACCGCCAACCAAAGTATCGCTATTGGTAATGCCAGTCAGGCGACCGGTGGTTCGGCCATCGCCATTGGAGGGTTAGCTTTTGCAGACGCGAGTTCAGCCACCGCAATCGGAGGTTCAGCTCTTGCGAGTTCGGCTGACAGCACCGCAGTTGGTACCTACAGTCAGGCCAACGGGCGCCTTAGCATCGCCTTGGGCGCGAGAACTGAAGCCAACGCGCGAGGCGGGATTGCGATCGGGAGCTATGGCTCTAGCGGCACCTTCATTGGCGCGCTCGTCTCCGGGATAGATGCCGTTGCGATCGGCACGGAGGCTTTGGCGAGCGCACGTGATTCGGTCGCTCTGGGTGCAACATCTGTGGCTGATCGCGAAAACACCATTTCCGTCGGTGCAAGCGGTGCGGAACGCCAGATCGTCAATGTAGCAGCAGGTACGGAGGATACCGATGCGGTGAACAAGGCCCAGCTTGATGCGGCAATGCTCGGGAGCTCTTCTTCCGGCACCGGCCTTAACAGCATCGCTCTCGGAGCGGGAAGTGACGGGTCCGGAAATTACTCGATTGCGATCGGCGAAGATGCTGAGGATGCAGACACTGATGGCGCGATTGCCTCAGCTAACGGGGCGATTGCCATCGGCAATGATGCGGTCGCAAGCGCAAACGAAGCGAGCGCATTCGGGTTCAGAAGTGAGGCAAGCGGCGACGGCAGCACAGCCATCGGTGCAGACAGCCAAGCCACCGGTGAGCTGTCGATTGCCATCGGCGCGGACGGCAATGACGATGATGCCCTAGGCGCGGTTGCCTCCGGAGAAGACAGCATCGCTATCGGAAATGACGCACTCGCTTCCGGTGAAGGTGCTAGTGCGTTTGGAGGTTATAGCATAGCCAGCGAATGGCGCAGTACAGCCATCGGACGTCGCAGCGAGGCTGCTGGTGAAGGTAGCACCGCAACGGGCTATGGTAGCGAGGCTCTTAGTACAGGCAGCACTGCGATCGGATATTTCAGCGACGCTGTTGGTGCATATAGTACTGCGGTCGGGACACATAGCAACGCTGATGGTAATGCCAGCATTGCCATCGGGCTTTTGAGTGAGGCCGACGGCGCCGCAAGCATCGCCATTGGTTCGGATAACGACGGGAATGAATTGGGAGCGATTGCATCCGCCAATGGCGCTGTAGCGATCGGTGGTGACGCCCAGGCGACCAGCGAACGGGCGGTGGCGATCGGATTGGGCGCTATTGCATCGGGCTCAACGGCGATTGGCGGCGGCGCTCAGGCCACTGGTGCGGGTTCGGTCGCGGTCGGCATCGAAGCGCAGGCGACAGGAGATAACTCGATCGCAATTGGCGAAGATGCCGTGGATAGTTCGACTCAATCGGACGATGACACTCTAGGTGCAATTGCTTCCGGGGAAAACAGCATTGCGCTCGGCAATGACGCGGAGGCCAGCGGTCACAGCGGCATTGCCATCGGGCGTTCCAGCGAGGCTCTCGATGAGCGCAGCATAGCAATCGGGCGTTCCAGTGAAGCTACTGGCTTTCACGGCATCGCGATTGGTGCCGGTAGCGAAGCTTCTGGCCTTTACGGCACCGCGATTGGTTCAGCTAGCGGCGCTGAAGGCGAGGGCAGCACAGCTATTGGTAACTTTAGCGACGCTTTAGGCGATTCCAGTACCGCGATTGGCGGAGGGGACGCTATTGGTGACTTTAGTATCGCGGCTGGGCGGAGAAGCGACGCTAGCGGAATTAGCAGTATCGCGATCGGCTATGATAGCGAGGCCACCGGCGTCGGTAGCATCGCAAATGGCGAAGAAGCTAAAGCGAACGGTGACCAGTCGATTGCCATTGGCGCGGACGGTGATGATGCGGATATTGACGGCGCAATCGCCTCCGCCAATGGCGCCATCGCCATAGGTGGTGACGCCCAAGCGACCAGCGAGCGGGCGGTGGCGATCGGATTGGGCGCTATTGCATCCGGTTCCACTGCGCTTGGCGGCGGCGCTCAGGCCACTGGCGCTGGTTCGGTTGCTGTTGGCACCGATGCGCGGGCGACTGGAGATAGTTCGATTGCAATAGGCGAAGATGACGGCTCCCAGGATGCAGATATTCTAGGTGCCATTGCTTCCGGGAATGGCAGCATTGCTATCGGAAATGATGCGCTTGCTTCCGGCCAATCAGCCGTTGCGTTCGGAGGCAACAGCATAGCCAGCGATCGGCGCAGTACAGCCATCGGGCGTTTCAGCTTGGCTGCTGGCGGCGGCAGTACCGCAACCGGCTTTGGCAGCGAGGCTCTTGGTACAGGCAGTGTTGCAATCGGGAATTTCAGTGACGCTGAAGGCGCATATAGTATCGCACTCGGGGACAACAGCGATGCTACTGGTGATGGGAGCGTCGCAATCGGGTTTTTGAGCGAGGCTGATGGCGAACTAAGCATTGCACATGGCGGGACGGCGAAAGCGATCGGTGACCTCTCTATAGCAATTGGTTCGGATAGAGACTTTGATGAGTTAGGAGCCCTGGCATTAGCCGATGGTGCGATTGCAATCGGCAATGATGCGCTTGCCAATGCCACCAATGCCGCCGCTTTCGGGATTGGTGCGCAGGCGACCGCGCTAAATTCGGTGGCGCTTGGTGCAGATTCCTTTGCTGATCGTGAAAATAGCATTTCGGTCGGCGGAGTGGGCACAGAACGGCAGATCGCAAATGTCGCGGCAGGTGCGGAGGATACCGATGCGGTCAATCTTGCCCAGCTCAACGCCTCCATCACGGTGGCTAGCGCCAGCGGGTGCCGCAACAATCCCGGTCCTGATGGCATCCCCGGCACCGCCGACGATCTTACCGACACACTTGAATGCGGTGACGGGGCAATGGCCTCGGCGGCTGGCAGCACCGCAATCGGTGACAATAGCGAGGCAAGCGGGGAAGGAGCGAGCGCGGTTGGTAACAGCGCGCGGGCTTCGGGTGACAATGCCAGCGCGTTCGGAACAAGGGCGAGCGCTACCGGTGATGACAGCACCGCCATTGGCGCGCTCAGTGCGGCCAGCGGGTTCCGGGCGACAGCCAATGGTTATCGGAGCAGCGCCTCTGGTGAAAGCAGCGCAGCCACCGGTGCTGGGAGCCAAGCCTCGGCCAACTTCAGCACCGCAACAGGTAGCTTCAGTGAGGCTAGCGGAGATGCCAGTACCGCCACCGGTTATGACAGCGTCGCGAGCGGCCTCTTTGCTACATCTATGGGTTCCGGGAGTATAGCATCGGGCAGGCAGGCTATTGCCGTCGGTGCCGGAAGCAGGGCGGAGGCCAATGGCGCGATCGCGATCGGCGGCGACGGGGGCGATATGGATCCTGATGGTGCGGCGGCATTGGGTGAAAATGCCGTTGCACTTGGTCTTGATGCCCAGGCTCTTGCCCTTGGTTCGGTTGCATTGGGCGCAGGGTCGATCGCTAGCCGCATCAACGGCGTATCAGTCGGCAAGGTAGGCTCAGAGCGTCAGATCGTGAACGTCGCAGCGGGTACGCTGGATACTGACGCCGCTAATGTCGGGCAGCTTAATCTCGTCCGAAATGCGGCTACCAATGCTCAAACAACCGCCGATGCGGCGCTTGCAAATGCTGCGACCGCGCAAGGAGCTGCAGACAACGCTCAAGACACCGCTGATCAGGGGCTAGCGGATGCAGCGGCGGCTCAAATCGCCGCGAACAACGCTCAGGACACCGCCGATCGGGGCGTAGCAGATGCGGCGACCGCCCAAGCTGCTGCGAACAATGCGCAAGCGACCGCCGACCAGGGCGTTGCCGATGCTGCTAACGCCCAAGGCACTGCTAACACGGCTCTCGCCAATGCTGCCACAGCGCAAAGCACCGCCGATACGGCGCGCACGGCGGCGGCAGCGGCTCAGACGCGGGCTGATGAGGCGTTTGCTAATGCTGCCACGGCTCAATCGACCGCCGATACCGCCAGAGCGGAGGCTCGAGCGGCGCAACTGGCCGCCGATCAAGCGGGTGCGGGTGTGGTCAATGCCCAAGCAAGAGCTGACGAGGCGTCTCGAGAACGCTGTCGATGCTCAAGCGGATGCAAACACTGCGCGTGCCGAGGCCATGCAGGCCCAGGTCGATGCCAACACGGCGCTGGCGAGGTCAGAGGCGAACAGCCAAGAGCTTGCATATTTCGACAGCAACAGCAGTGGCCCCGGTGCCAATGCTACCGGTCTTGACGCTCTCGCCATCGGAACGGGTAGCGAGGCTAGCGGCGATCGATCCGTCGCCATTGGGGCAAGCGCGCAAGCGACAAATGGGCAGGCAGTTTCCATCGGTTCAGGCAATATTGCCTCAGGTGACGGAGCTGTCGCCATCGGTGACCCAAACTTTGCCACAGGTACGGGCGCGGTGGCGCTAGGCGCAGACAACAGCGCAACCGGCACGGGTGCAGTGGCAATCGGCAATCTCAATGTCGCCAATGGCAACGGGGCGATTGCGCTTGGCAATGGAGCGTCAGCTGTTGGCGATGGTGCAATTGCCATCGGCCCCAGAGCAATCGCGGACCGCGAGAACCTAATCGCCTTGGGCAGCGAAGCATCGAGCGTGAGAGTGGCCGGTATTACCTCACAGGCCAGCCGGGCGGCTCAGGAAGGCGCTCTAAGCCTCGTTACCACTGATGCCGCCGGAAACCTTGGCTCGACCTCGCTCGATGTCGGTGGACTGGTCAATCTTGGTGGCCGTGTCACCGATCTCGAAACGCAGACATCTGCAATTGCGCGGCAGGTGACGCTGGTTGACCGGCAAGCCAATGGCGGGATCGCCGCTGCGATGGCGCTGTCCGGCACGACGATCATTCCCGATGCCGATTGGTCGCTATCGTTCAACCTGTCGACTTACGAAGGTGCACAAGGCTTTTCGACCGCGATCGTCGGCCGTGTTGCGGAGAAGGTCTATGTTTCTGGAGGCATTACGGGATCGACTGTTCGCGGAAGCACAGGCGGCAGAGTGGGCGTCACGTTTGGGTTTTGATCGGCTTTACCGACCCCCTCGGGCCGATCAGGGCGGCGCGGTGAATACGCCGCGCCGCCCACACCGGATTATCAGACCCGGTAATCATGTCAGCTTTCACCCCCAATTTCGGAAATTGGAACAATGCGGGAAAGTCTCTTGAAGCGGACGCACGTTGGAGACGAGTTGCTATATGACTACCTTCACCATCCCGGGCTGTTTTCGTGCCCACCGTACGCAGCATTCGGATTGCGCAAAACGTCGATCAATCCGCGCAAACTTGAGCGGGGGTTCTAGCACTTCCACGCGGCGGCGCTTTATTCTTAGGCAAAACAATACAAGGCGGGGATAGCGCAACAGGTCAAGGCACCGGCAATCCCCAAATCTGGGAGACTGTAACCGGCATGAGTAAAGAGCAGCAAGCCCTCGCCCCTGCGGAAATGCTCGATGAGCTGCCTATGCGCCCTCGGCAATGGCTCATTGTGGTCCTTTGCTTGGGCATCCTCGCGCTGGATGGTTATGATGTTTTGTCTATCAGTTTCGCGACGCCTGGAATGACGGCCGAATGGGGGCTGAGCAAGGCTGCGCTTGGCGTCATTCTTCCGCTCGAACTTCTCGGGATTGCGTTCGGCTCCATTGGACTGGGACCGCTGGCAGACAACGATGGACGGCGCCGGATTACATTGGCGTCTTTGGTGGTCGTGACGGTCGGAATGTTGGTTGCAGGGCTGGCCCCCAATGTCTTCATTTTGGGAGCTGCGCGGGTGCTGACCGGCGTCGGCGTCGGCGGGATGCTTGCCACTGCCACAGTGACGGCGTCTGGTTTTTGCAACGCCAAGAACCGCGCGATGGCGGTGGTTTTGGTTGCGGGTGGCTATTCGCTCGGCATTTATCTCGGTGCGACTTTTCTTTCACCTTTGCTGCAAGCGTTTGATTGGCGCATCACCTTTTACCTTGGCGCAGCGATGAGCGCGCTGTTTTTTCCCTTGGTTTATTTCTTTGTCCCCGAGACAGTTTCCTTTCTCAGCGAGCGCCGTCCCGAAGGCGCGCTTCAGGAAGTGCAACGAATTTTTCGCACTCTGGGCCACGAAGAGCCCGCGTCTTTAGGCGAAAAAAGGGCGGTCCATACAGAGGTTATTTCACCTTTGTCGCTGTTTAAGCCTGGTATCGCTTTCGTCTCGACAATCCTCATTCTCGCTTATTTCGGAAACATCGCGACCTACTACTACTTCGTCAAATGGCTTCCCGCTTTGACGACGGAGATTGGCTACACCGAATCCCAATCTGCGGAGATATTGGGGATGATCAGCCTAGGCGGCGTTGTTGGCTCGATTGGCGTGAGCCTGGCCTCGCGGGCAATGTCGATCAAACCGCTGATGATTGTGGTGCTTTTGCTCTCTGGTTTGGGCGTTGCCAGCTTTCCCCTGTTCACGGGGTCGTTTGCCGAAATGAGTGTCGTCGGGTTTGGCACGGGGCTGTGCATCTTCGGAGCCATTTCAGGCTTCTTCGGTCTTTGGGCGATTTCCTTTCCTCCTCGTTTGCTGGGTGCCGGATCGGGATTGGTTCTTGGGATTGGCCGGGGTGGAGCGGTCCTTGGGCCATTCATTCCCGGATTGCTGTTTACTGCAGGGTACTCCTTTCAAACGGTCGCCATCATCATGAGCTTGGGGTCTTTAATTGCGGGTGTAATCGTCATTTTTCTGCCCCGCTGGAGCGAGGTGAAGGAGGATCTGGTCGCGGCCTGAGCGGGTTGCAGATTGATGGGTTATGGTTCTCAAAGCGGTCTTCTTTGATGTCGGCGGGACAGTCTTTGACTGGCGAAGCGCAGCGATTGAGGCTTCTACAAAATTAGTGTCAGGGCACATTTCGGCTGATGAGATTGAGAGCTTTGCCAGTGATTGGCGCCAGTCATTTTTTGCACGAAGAGAAGCCATTGGCCTTGTTGACGTGCATCGCCATCAACCCGACGATCTGCAAGTTCAAGCGCTGAAAGATATTGCCGATCGCTACGCGTTTCTTGATGCCAGGAATGAGACGCTTCTTCGGACCCTGACCCGCACGACATGGCACAATTTGGCTGTGTTCGCAGGTGCAGTCGAAACGGTTGCCCGCATTAGGGCAAAATATCCGGTCATTGCCCTCACCATACTGAGTTTTGAGAATGTCATTTATAGCTCAAGACATCACGGGCTTGATTGGGATGCCATATTGCCTTGCCAGATACTCGGCGCATCAAAACCCGATCTTGCAGCCTACACAAAGGCGTGCAGCTTGATGGGATGCGAGCCAAGTGAGGCGTTGATGGTCGCTTCCCATCCTTCCGATCTGGCTGCCGCCAAAACGGCGAATATGCGGACAGCTTACGTAGTTGCGGCAAGAAAAGACGATATTTTCAAGGTTCCGGACCTCGCGCCGGATGCGTTTGCCTTTGATATTGAGGTTTCTGGTTTTGACGCATTGTGCGAGGCCTTAGATTGCTGACGCTGGTGCAAGAACAGGCGGATGCCGCGGCATAGATGGAAAGAAGATACAATGATTGATCCGACGCTAAGTCATGAGATTGGCCCCGCTCATCCTCCGCTACTCGATTGGAGTATTGGTCAGGCGCTGGATGCTGCGGCAGCGGACTATCCTGAGCGCGATGCGATTGTGTCCATGCATCAAAATTTGCGATTGTCTTATCGTGATCTGAGTGCGCAGGCCAAGAGCGTTGGTACAGGATTGTTGGCGCTTGGCTTGGAGCCGGGCGACCGGGTCGGGATTTGGGCACCAAATTGTGCGGAATGGGCCATTACGCAATATGCGACCGCTTATGCTGGCCTTATCTTGGTGAACATAAATCCTGCCTATCGGACGGAGGAAGTGGGTTACGCGCTTAAGAAGGTCGAATGCAAAGCGCTCGTCTTTTCAAGAACATTCAAAACCTCCAACTATCTTGAGATGATCAGGGAAGTTTCGCCGCATCTGTTTGCGGGCGATCGCAAACACAGCGCCGCGCCCTCTTTGCAGCACGGCATTTTGATTGATGATGGTCAGGCGGCCATTCCTGATCTTCATATGTTTTCAGATCTAGCACGAATGGCCACAACGGAGAGCCGTGCTTGGCTGGACAAGATCGCCCAAGCTCAAGCTCCAGAGGAACCGATAAACATACAGTTTACCAGCGGCACCACTGGAGCCCCAAAAGGCGCCACTCTTACCCATCGGAACATCATCAACAATGGATATATGGTGGGCGAGAAGATTGCTTTGACCAAAGAAGACCGGATTTGTGTGCCGGTCCCTCTCTATCACTGTTTCGGAATGGTTATGGGCAATCTGGCTGCCCTTACACATGGCAGCGCGGTCATCTATCCTGCGGCTTCATTCGAGCCGGCAAGAACGCTGAATGCAGTGCAGGCTGAGGCATGCACTGCTCTTTATGGCGTCCCAACGATGTTTATTGGCATGCTGGCTGACCCAGACTTTGACAGTTTTGACCTGTCGTCGCTTCGCACCGGCATTATGGCTGGATCGCCGTGCCCGTCCGAAACGATGAGGCGGGTTGTGAACGAAATGAACATGTCTGAAGTGACGATTTGTTATGGGATGACGGAAACCAGTCCGGTGAGCGTCCAATCTGGCGCAGATGCGACATTGGAACAGCGTGTCTCAACGGTTGGCACCGTTCACCCACATCTTGAGATTAAGATCGTTGACGAAATGGGAGCTACGCTACCCAGAGGTGAAACCGGGGAGCTTTGCACACGGGGCTATTCCGTGATGCGCGGGTATTGGGGCGATGCCGAAGCCACTGGTGAGGCAATCGATCAAGATGGCTGGATGCATACCGGAGATCTCGGCGTGATGCTTGAGGATGGATATGTGAATATCACCGGCCGCGCCAAAGATGTCGTCATCAGAGGAGGGGAAAACATCTATCCCCGCGAAATTGAAGAATACATCATGAAGCATGAAGCCGTCTCAGACGTGCAAGCGTTCGGTGTCCCAGATGCTAAATTTGGCGAAGTGCTCAGCGCGTGGGTTATCCTAGAAGATGGGGCTGCCCATTCTTTGTCAGACGTTGAAGCCTGGCTCAAAACCCGCATCGCCCACTACAAAATTCCAGCCTATTTTAGGCAGGTGAGCGAGTTTCCTATGACCGTCACGGGCAAGGCGCAAAAGTTTGTTATGCGCGATAGGATGATTGACGAATTGGGCCTTACGGAGGTTAAAACCGCCTAGGGCTGTTACGGGCGGCGTCGCTTCTGGCTAATTGAAGCGTCCTTGGAGCGTATCGCGCAGTCTTTGCTTATAGACTTTACGGTATGAGCGAGAAAAATGGCCATGGCTTGAGATGCCAAAGTTAAACAGCAATTCCGTTATGTTGGTTTCTGGATCAGCCTCAAGCAGCGCAGCGTGAACCGCCGCAATCTTTTCCTTTTTGATATAATCGGATGGGCTTATTCCAATATGCTCTTTGAATGCATATTGCAGAGCCCGCGCAGACAAAGCAGCCTCTTTGGCCAAGGTGTGGACCGAAATCGCTTCGTGCATGTGGCTTTCGATATAGTCTAATGCACGTTGGACTTTGCGCGGCGTGCCGTTGTCCTCCCGCGTGGCCAGTTCTTCCTCATAGTTGTGAGAAAACAGAGCCAACATCAGTGTTGCTGTTGCTTCCAATTGGGTGCCCAGAAACTTCTTATTGTTGATCAGTGCCGGATGAAGCGAAAACACTTCATTGAGATTTCTTAAGTGATCGGCCCAGATGGCCAAACTGGATTGACACGGGACCTGCAACTTAAAGAAAAGGTCATCCGACAAATGGTGACCGATCATAAATTCTAGGTACTTCTCAACAAAGCAGCGGTTTACGGCAAAGACCATCCTTTGCGTTCCGCTCGGCAAGTTGAAAGAGTAGCGTGTGTTGGGCGAGACAATGATGGTCTCGCCTGCCTTGGTCGAGACAGACTGATGGTTGCGATAGACGGATGTTGATCCATGCAGGGTCGATTGCGCAAAATAAAAGTTGCGATTTTCCGTCGCGGTTACATCCAAATGACTACCGTAGCCAATCTTGAGCAACTGAAAATCTCTTCGCATGATACCACGAAATGAGACATCCAATTGATCCAAATCTGCGGTGACTATCATGTCATGCGGGCATATCTTTTCAGCGATTAAATTGCTGGCCTCATCAAGATCTTTGACCCGAAATAGAGGTGTGTCGATTTTTGAACTTGGCAAAGGCACAGCTGCGCGATTGTCAAGAATTGCCACTCCCTGCGTCTGCATCGTTCTTTCCCTCTTCCTGAACTAGGAAACTACCTGTTCGTTCGAAATTTGCAAATCTCGTTCAGCATGAAGGTTTTGGTCAAAAATTCCGAATCTGCGGGGGTTTTGCCTTGTGACCCTCGTAAAAAACCAAAAGTGGCGCGTTTACGAAAGAACGGCATTGGCCGCATTTGCGCCTCTGGAACGAAATAATGCGCAATCGGAAGGCGCCGTGCCGATTGTGAATATGGAAATTCGCAATCGGAATAGCGGGTGTGGTCACCGCTTTGTATCTCTACCATCAAAAAATAGGGAGAGAAATAATGACAATTTCGAAACTCAAGCTGGCAAGTTGTTTGCCGGTCCTTGCTCTAGCAATTTCCAGCCCAGCGTTCGCACAAGACAGTGATGCGGCTGAAAACGCTGACGATCCAGAAAACGGCAACGTTATTATTGTCACCGGGTCAAATATCCGGCGCACAAACGATATCGCTTCTCCGGTTGCAGTGCTGGACAACGAGGCATTTGCTGCCGTTGGTGCGATTGACGCACGCGATCTGATTGAAACACTCCCGATCAACACGGGTTCTCAAAACAACTCAGACATTTTTACCGCCGGGTACACCACCGGTACCAGTAACATAAACTTACGCGGTCTGGGCGTGGCATCGACCTTGGTTCTGTTGAATGGTCGGCGTTTGCCGGTTTCTAGTGTTCCGACCACCGATGGGGTATCCTTTGTCGACACCAGCAGCATTGTGCCGAACATTGCGATCGAACGGCTCGATATTCTTAAGGATGGCGCGTCTGCGATTTACGGTTCCGAAGCTGTGGCTGGCGTGGCGAACTTCATCACGCGCGACCGCTTTGAAGGCTTAGAGATCACGGCCGACTACCAAGCGCGGGTCTCGGACGGGGATCAAGAGGACCTGAAGTTTGAGGCGCTTGCAGGCGTGTCGGGAGACTGGGGCAATCTGATCGCGGCGGTGTCTTACTTTGATCGGACGCCGCTTTACGGGGACGAGCCTGATTGGTTGTTCGCGGCGGAAGGCACAACCAATACTTCGGGCGTGGGAAGCCCCGGGACGTTCCTGGGTGTATCACCTGCTGCCGCGGCGGCGGCTGGTGCAGCTCAGTTTGGTCCCTTCACGCCGGACCCGCAATGTGAAGAGCTGGGTGGAATTTTGCGGAGCGTCTGCCGGTTTGATTTCCACTCTCAGCAGACGGTCGTTCCAAAAGAAGAGCGGCTTCAGGCTTTTGCAAAATACACTAATGATTTTAGCGACAGTCTAAGCGGCTATTTGGAGTTTTCATTCGCCCGCAATCGGGCCTTCAGAAACACATCGCCGAGCTACCCTTTCATTCTCGACAATGCGCTTGTCCCCGCCGACGCACCGTTCAATATCTTTGGCGAAGAAGTGCGTTACTTTGGGCGTCCGCTGGGTAGTGGTCAGCCCCCAGTACAAAACAGGTTCCAAAACGACACGTTCCGCATCGGAGCTGGCCTGAGTGGTCAACTTTCTGATGACGTGACCTGGGACTTTGCGTTTACGCACGGAATTAGCGATGGCCTCGTTGCGCAAGCCGATACAATTTCATCGCATTTCATTGAGGCGGTCCAAGGATTTGGCGGTGTTGAATGTCCAGTTCGCAGCCGTCCAGAGGCAGATTTGGCGGGAATCACACCCGGCGACAATTCAGTCGGATGCTTTTACTGGAACCCGTTTGGAAGCGCGCTCGATGGAAGTGGTTTGCAGAATGGCGAGGAGGTACGCGACTATGTGTTCGGTGAACAAGTGCTCGATGCGAGGTCGAAAGTGTCGGTCGCAGACCTCGTTATATCCGGCGATACGGGCATAGAGCTTGGCGGCGGATCGGTAGGTTTCGCGATTGGCGGACAATTCCGCCGGGAAAGCCTCGTCCATAGTTACGACACTATCTCTGCGCAAAACGGCTTCTCATTCCTCGTTGGCAATCCTGGCTTCAGGGGCGAGCGAGATGCATGGGCGATCTTTGCTGAGGTTGCTGTGCCAATTTCGAGTTCGTTAGAGGTGCAAGCAGCGGCGCGATACGAAACGATTGAAGATCTGGACACCTTTGATCCAAAGATTGGCGTACTCTGGAGTGTTACTGATGGCGTAGACTTGCGGGCATCATATTCAACATCATTCCGCGCACCGTCGACCTTCCAGTTCTTTGGCACGCAGACCATTTTTGATCAGGTCACCTTCAATGGCTCGACAAACTTCATCTCCGTGCGGTCTGTCGGCGGTGACACGCTTGTTCCAGAAACCTCGACAGCCTTTAATGTTGGTGGAACGTTTGAACTGGGTGGTTTGAACGTAGAGCTGGACCTCACGAACTTTGATTTCCAGAATGTCCTTACGCAGGAAAATCCGCAGGCTATCATTGATCGTTCGGCGGACCCAGCCAATGACCCGCAGATCGTCCTGACTTCAGGCGGGACGGTCGGTCAGGTCTTGGCGGACTTTGTAAATGCGAGCTCCATCAAAACGACCGTTGTTGATCTTTCGGTTAACTGGCCAATTGATCTTGGGGGTGCTGAGATAACGCCGTTTTTCACCGGTACCTACGTGATGCAATATGATCTGGTTGACCAGTTCGGACTTGAGATTGATGGCGTCGGAAGTCGAAACTTTCGCAATTTCGGTGATCCATCGCCAGAATTTCGGTTCAATACTGGTGCGAGTTTGAATGCTGGCGACCATAGAGCCAGCGTGACGATGCGCTATATCGATGGGCTTGTGAATGATGAGCGCGGCGATGAACCGGTCAGCTCTATGGTGACCTTCGATGCGCAATACAGCTACACTTTTTCAAAGGGTGTGTTGGGAGCTAAGCGAGACCGTCCTGACCCTTGGCGTGATAAACGCCTTGGATCGCGATCCTCCGTTTGTCTTCACCAACGGTAACTTTGAGTCCCGAGCGTATGATCCACGGGGACGCAGAGTTTACGCTCGCCTCAAATTCAATTTCTGAAGCGTTTGAACACGAAGGGGGCCGCTGAGCTGGCTCGCAAGCTCGGCCGCCATGCTACGGCAAGGACATACTATGAATAAGGCAGCTTTTTCGCTGGAAAAGCCAAAGAAGTTCAATTTCGTGCGTGACGTTCTGGACAAGCAAGCGCAAACAAATCCTGATCTGACAGCGCTTTACTGGATTGGCGAAAATGCGCAGGTTGAAACTTTCAGTTTCTCCCAAATGTCTGAACGATCACTAAGGGCAGGACGTGTGCTCAAAGAGGCCGGGCTTGAGCGCGGCGATCTCATCATTCTTGTTGTAGGCAAAATTCCGGCCTGGTGGGATCTTGTCTCAGCCTGCATCCGGCTGGGACTTGTTATCTCACCAGCGCCTACGTCGATAACTGCAAAAGACTTGGATTATCGCATCAAAGTGTCCGGCGCGGCCGCCTTGGTAGTTCAGGATAAGTATATTTCCCGATTTGAGGACTCGCAGGAGACAGCGGGCCTGGCGAGCAAGTTCTCGGTCGGATCAGCGAGCGTCGAAGGGTGGGTCCCATACAGCGCACAATTTGAAAGCGCTCCAGCGTCATGTCCAACGGCGGACACCGACTCAGATGAAGATTCGCTGTGTTACTTTACGTCGGGAACAACTGGTTACCCCAAGATGGCGGTGCACACCCATGCTTCATACGGTTTGGCGCATGAAACCACCGGCAAATATTGGCTCCAGCTTTCCGAAGGCGACTTAAACTGGAGCATGGCAGACACCGGATGGGCGAAAGCGGCGTGGGGGTGTTATTATGCGCCTTGGCGCCAAGGCGCAGGAATCTTTATAGCGGAAGCAGAGCGTTTCGATGCTGAAGAGGTAATCGCGCTTTTGTCTGATCACCCGATCAGCACCTTTTGCGCACCGCCCACGATATATCGCCTTCTGATCCAAGAGGAGTTTGATGGCTCCAAGTTTGCAAATCTGAGGCATTGCGTGAGTGCGGGTGAACCCCTCAATCCTGAAGCTTTAAGCAAGTGGTTCGATCTGACCGGACACCTCATATACGAGGGATATGGCCAGACAGAAACCGTGATCTTATGCGGCGCGTTACCAGGTATGGAGGTGAAATCCGGCTCAATGGGTAAGCCCATGCCAGGCATTGAGCTGGAAATTATAGACAACGACGGCAATGTGGTTGCGGACGGAACCGAGGGCGATCTCGCTGTCAAAATTGCCCCGAACCGGCCACTGGGCCTGTTCAAGGCTTACAAAAACGACCCCGAAAAGACCAAAGAATCCTATCTTGTCCACTGGTATCTCACCGGTGATCGGGGATTTAAGGACGATGACGGGTACTTCTGGTTTCTGTCACGGTCGGATGATGTCATTATCTCTGCCTAGCTACCGAATAGGCCCGTTTGAAGTGGAAAGCGCGCTGCAAGAGCATCCCAAGGTTTTGGAAAATGCGGTGGTTGCCAGCCCTGATGAAACACGCGGCGATGTCGTAAAGGCGTTCGTCGTGTTGGTCCCGGGCACCGAACCTTCGGACGAGCTGAAACTGGACATACAGAACCACGTCAAACACGTGACGGCTCCTTATAAATATCCGCGCAAAGTCGAATTTGTTGAGGCATTGCCGAAGACAATCAGCGGTAAGACCCGGCGTGTCGAATTGCGCGAACGGGAGATGACAATTGGCCAATCTGCGTGATTGTTCGCCTCTCCAATTCGTTGCTTCCAAAACTGAGTGATATTTCTCAATGACCGCGCAATTCGACCTTACTCTAGATCAGCTTGCCATTCAGGAACTGGCTCGATCATTCACTGCTGACAAAATCACGCCGCATGCTGGTGAATGGGACGAAAAACATATCTTTCCGCTTGAGACGATCAAGCAAGCCGACGAATTGGGCTTTGGCGCCATTTATGTTGCCGAGAAAAGCGGAGGGATTGGTTTGGGGCGGCTGGAAGCTGCATTGATCATGGAGGCGATGGCTTATGGTTGTCCCTCGACAAGCGCCTTTATCTCAATCCACAACATGGCCGCATGGATGATCGATTGTTTCGGTTCGCAAACCGTCAAGGACAAATATTTGCCTGATCTGGTCAGCATGAACACAATCGCGAGTTACTGTTTAACCGAACCGTCTTCAGGCTCCGATGCGGCAGCGCTTAAAACAACTGCGACCAAAGACGGCGATCACTTTATTTTGAACGGGTCAAAGCAGTTCATCTCAGGCGCGGGATCGAACGACATCTATGTCGCCATGGTGCGCACGGGGGAGGATGGCCCCAAAGGCATCACTTGCATGGTCATCGAAAAAGATATGCCGGGTGTCTCCTTCGGAGCGAATGAGAAGAAACTGGGCTGGCATTCACAGCCTACTGCGCAGCTCATATTGGAAGATGTGCGCGTTCCTGCTGAAAGCATCGTGGGTAGTGAAGGCGATGGGTTTCGCATCGCCATGCAGGGTCTTGACGGTGGGCGCCTGAATATCGGAGCGTGCTCGCTCGGCGGTGCGCAGCGCTGCCTTGATGAGGCCGTCACCTACACCAAAGAGCGCATCCAGTTTGGTCAGCCGATCGCGGATTTTCAGAACACGCAGTTTATGCTTGCTGATATGGCAACCGATCTGGAGGCGGCGCGCGCTTTGGTCTATCTCGCCGCTGCTAAGGTGACCGCGCATGCGCCGGATAAGACGCGATTTTCGGCAATGGCGAAACGGCTGGCGACAGACAACGGCTCAAGCGTGGTTGACCGAGCCTTGCAGCTCCATGGCGGCTATGGCTATTTGCAGGACTATCCGATTGAACGGTTTTGGCGCGACTTGCGGGTTCATTCTATCCTGGAAGGGACGAACCAAGTGATGCGCATAGTTGTTGGACGGGATCTGCTGAGGCAGTAAAATTCCGCCTTTCCCGCTAATTGGCGAGCTGTTCGCGATGGCGCAGTTCTTCGAGTTCTTTAGCCCAAGTCATTTTTGTTTTCCGCACGCCATCCGGCGCGCGATATCCTCGCTCATGCGATAAAAAGTGTCCGTCGTCAGAACATTTGGCACAAGTCACAGCTTAGATTAGCGGAGCGTCTGCCTCGTCTTGTTGGTTGATATTAGGCGGCCAGCTTGCGGTGTTGCAAGCGCCGATGTTGGATAGTCTTTCTTTTGGTCCTTTCTCGCTGCTTGATGATGGCCTCCACTCTACCGAAGTAGGCATCGGCAGGCGTAACGTTGTCCAAGCTCTCGTGATAACGCTGGTGGTTGTAATGCTCGACCAACGCGTCGATCTGGTTTTCTAGATCGCCAGGCAGGAAGTAGTTTTCTAGCAGGATGCGGTTCTTCAAGGTTTGGTGCCAGCGCTCGATCTTACCCTGCGTCTGAGGATGGAAGGGCGCACCACGAACGTGGCTCATGTCATTCGTCTTGATGTAATCGGCTAACTCTTCGGCGATGTAGCTGGGACCATTATCGCTCAGCAGTCTCGGTCTGTGCTTGATGCTGGCAGATGCGCAACCAGAGGCTTCTAGCGCCATATCCAGCGTCTCGGTCACATCCTCAGCCCGCATCGTGCTGCACAGCTTCCATGCGATGATGTAGCGCGAGTAGTCATCGAGCACGGTCGATAGATAGACCCATCCCCAACCGATAATCTTGAAGTAGGTAAAGTCTGTCTGCCACATCTCGTTCACGCGAGTGGTTGGAGTGTGGAACCGGTCAGCAGCCTTGATCACAGTATAGGCTGGACTGGTGATGAGATCATGAGCCTTCAGCAGGCGGTAGACGCTCGCTTCAGACACGAAGTAGCGCTTCTCATCGGTAAACCGCACAGCCAGCTCGCGCGGGCTGAGCTCAGAGTGCTCCAGCGCCAGCTCGATGATCTGGTGATGGATATGCGAAGGGATGCGGTTCCACACCCGGCTTGGGGCTGACGGTCTATCTGCAAGCGCTTCAGGCCCGCCTTCCAGATAACGGTCATACCAGCGGTAGAACGTCCGGCGCGCCACACCCAACCGATCCAACGTCTGCTTGGCTGGCTGATGAGCTTGTTCGACGAGCCTGATGATCTCCAACTTCTCAGATGCAGGATACCTCATTCTTCGTCTCCCCCATCCGCGATCATGCTTTTTTTGAGCAGACGGTTCTCAAGCGTGAGATCGGCAACGCATTCCTTCAGATCACGGGCCTCATGCCGCAGATCCTTCACCTCGTCTGTGGTTGCAGATCGCGCCGTATCCCCAGCAAGCCTGCGCTTGCCTGCTTCCATAAACTCCTTTGACCAGGTGTAATATAGGCTCTGCGCAATGCCTTCCTTGCGGCACAGCTCAGCGATGCTGTCATCGCCGCGCAGACCCTCCAGCACGATCCGGATCTTCTCCTCGGCAGAGAACTGCCGCCGTGTCTTCCTGCGGATGTCTTTTACTACCCGCTCAGCACTCGCCTTAGAATTTGAATGTTTGTTTCTCATCTTCGTTCCTTCGTCACTGCGACGAGAAACAAACACTCCTTAAACCTCAACCCCTAATCTGTGCCATAGGTGCTGAAGGGGAACACTCGATCAACTCTCTTCGAGTGAAAATCAGATCAGTGAAATGCACATGGAATTCTTGTTCCCCCCACCATTCATCGAATGGGCAAAGATTCTCTTCTCTCCAAGCTTTCTCAGGCCAAGTTGTAGTCGGCCATGCACCTTTGGCAGTGTTCAAAACGAGCCCATGTCTTGGGTGTCGCGAATCCAGGAATAAGTGCCTGTCGAGCAGATTGAGCTGACCCAACAGGGACTTCGCACTGCCTCCTTTGTCGTACAAAAGGGTATACAGAACTGCCGCCGCGCTAATCGCCTCAAAATGATTGCCTTCGTAATAGGACTCACACCGTGCAATCAGCATGGCTATTTGTTCTTCGTAGCGTTTGTTCAGTTCGTTCGCTTCGCGGTCAATTCTTGGATCACCTGTCATCCCAGCAACAATGAGTGTCCGAGAGTAATCAGTCCAACAATTTTTAGATTGACTAAGAAGGATCCGGTCTTCGAGCAATCGCGCAGAGGGAAACCCGTGTGTGCCTACCATGACGATCAATGACCGCTTTTCGGAACGTATCGCATGATCTGGAACGTCAAGTTCTGGGGCGCATTGCAGTCATTCCGGGATGGAATGAGTTGCCCCCATGAGTGTCACGATCTCAACCACCGCTTCTTCGAGTTCCGGCACTTTTGCGGCATCAAGCCCACCCTTCGTGCCGCCAAGCTTGAGAGCAGTTACGGCGGCATCCTCCATGATCATGCCGATCTTGGTGTAGTCGGGTCCAATTGGCGGTGAATTGTGTGTGGCCATAACGCCACGAAGCCATGGCGTGGCCGACAAGTCCACCGGCATCGCGGGAAGATTATTCAGCTGGTTTGAGCAAGTCGAGATGGCTCACTTCAAGCGCCTGCGCGATCTCAAATACCGTGACGATTGTAGGATTACGTTTCCCGCGCTCCAAATCGCTCAGATATTGCTGCGACAAGCCGCAAAGCTCGGATAATTGCTCTTGTGTGAGTTCGCGCTCCTTACGAACGCGAGCACAGTTCTCGCCGACAAGTTTCCGCATATCCATCGCCAGAAACCATTGGCGAAGCTCAGCAAGTCTGTTTATCAACTATAGTATGTTGAACGGAGGCGGTAGTAGTGAGCACAGACAAACAAGAGCCATCAAAGACCAGCGTACTTGGCTGCGGGCCAATAACCGGCCTCCTTATATTCTTGGGCGTTGTTGGTGCAGCTCTTGCCCCCACGAATCCGCAAGCCGAACAGGCCAAGCCGACGCTTGTGTCCAAGTCAGAAGCTCGGTTCACAGACGACATCAGTATAAAGCTCTATGCCGAGACCGTGGTAAAAGAGCGATTGCGCGATCCTGGCTCAGCTGAGTTTTCTGATTTGAAAGTCTATTGGGCGGAAGGTGGCAAATCGGCCACCGTGTGCGGCCATGTCAACTCACGGAACGGATTTGGCGGTATGTCCGGCCGACAGGCATTCATCGCCTCGAGTCTGGTAATCATTCAGAGCGATCTTAAACCGGCCGAGTTTCAGAAAGTGTGGTCTGCTTTGTGCACTTCAAAGCCTGCACAAGCAGATGCTCGCGCAGGCTAAAGCTCAAAGACAACACAAACACACCGCATTGATCAGATTATTGCGTCGCAAAAACTGTCCCATTTGGGGGCAGTTTAGCGTCAGAGTCCGGTGTAAAGTTAAAGTATTTGTGCGGGTTGTTCTTACCCGCTATTCTTAGCACATCTGATCGAGAGCTCGGCCAATGGAGGCCTGACCTGATCTCAATCAGGCCTATGCGTTGTTCTTTCTGTGGCTGAACAACCGGTGCCTTTCTGTGGTTGGCATCTGAAGCATCGAAAAATTGAAAAACAAGCAAGTGCCGCGCGTGATGCGCCTCACTGCAACAAGCCGTTCGCTTGCAATTCTGCGGGCGGGCATCGCTACCATGTATCCAGACAGGATTTGACTATGACCACAACATTGAATGTAAAAAGCAAGAACGTTGCCGACCTCAAACCTGCCGAGCGCAATGCAAGGACGCATTCGCCCGAGCAAATCAAGCAGATTGCCGCCAGCATTGAGCAATTTGGCTTTACCAACCCCGTACTCATCGATGCAAAGGGACGGCTGATCGCTGACCACGGCCGCGTAGAGGCGACCAAACAGCTTGGGATGAAAGAAGTCCCGACCCTATGTCTCGATCATCTCAGCGATGCGGAAGTGCGAGCCTACATTCTCGCTGACAACAAGCTTGCGGAGAATGCAGGCTGGGATGAGGAGATCCTCGCGCTTGAATTCCAATATCTCGACAGCCTTGATCTCGATTTTGAGCTCACGCTGACTGGCTTTGAGATGGCCGAGATCGATGGCTTTCTGGCTATCGATGCAGAAGACGAGCCCGTTGATATCCCAGAAGTGCCTAAAGGCCCTGCCGTCACGCAGCCGGGTGAGCTCTGGGTTGTTGGTAAGCACCGGCTCTATTGCGGTGATGCGACCAAGACGGAATCGTTTGAAGCACTGTTTGAAGGCTCAAAGCCCGCGCAGATGGTCTTTACCGATCCGCCGTACAATGTGCCCATATTAGGCCATGTGAGCGGGCTCGGGGCTGTCCAGCATCGCGAGTTCGATATGGCTTCGGGCGAGATGACCAAAGAGCAGTTCGAAGCGTTCCTGAAATCAGTCTTCGAGAACTTGGCCTCTAGCTCAACCGATGGTGCGATCCATTACATCTGCATGGACTGGCGCCATATGGCTGAGGTGCTTTGCGCTGGCGAGGCTGCGTACGACGAGCTTAAGAACCTATGCGTCTGGGCCAAGACCAATGGCGGTATGGGATCGCTCTACCGTTCGCAACATGAGCTGGTGTTCGTCTTCAAGAATGGCACCAAGCCGCACATCAACAATGTGAAGCTTGGCAAACATGGCCGGTACCGGACCAATGTCTGGCAGTATCAAGGCATGAACAGCTTTGGTGTGGGGCGCGATGAAGATCTGGCCACTCACCCCACCGTCAAACCGATTGATATGGTTCAAGACGCAATCCTCGACTGCTCAAAGCGCGGCGGCATTGTCCTCGATGCCTTTGCTGGAAGCGGCACAACGCTGATCGCGGCACACCGCGCGGCCCGTGTTGGTTACGGGCTCGAGCTCGACCCGGCCTATTGCGACGTGATCATCAAGCGGCTGCAGGCAGAGACGGGCCTGAAAGCCAAACTCGCTGGCTCTGATGACACCTTTGAAGAGCGCGAGGCTGATACCAAAACCAAGGAGATGGCAGATGTCTAAGAAAAAAGGAGGCGGCGTCTACGGCGATCCGCCCAAAGAACATCAGTTCAAGCCTGGTCAAAGCGGCAATCCTGCTGGGCGGCCAAAGGTGCGAAGAACAAAAGGCCAGGGAGAGGCTTCATGAACACTCTTACTGAGATGGTCCTTAACGAGGCAGACCGGCTGCTTCCCCTGTCTGAGCGCGGTGAGAGATTGGAATTGCCAACGGCGCAGGTCATCCTGCGCCGAATGGTCAATGATGCGGTCAAGGGATCGCATCCTGCTCAGCGCGAGTTCCTGAAAATGGCCAGTGCAGCTGAAGATGAAAAGCTCAGCGCACAGGTGTCCATGCTTGAGGCTATGGTCGACTATCGGCAGAATGCGCAGGCCGAGATTGAGCGATGCAAGCTTATGGCGCTCGACCCGCCAGACCTTGTACCGCATCCCGACAATATCGAGATATGTTGGCAAACGGGCGAGGTCACCATCACCGGGCCCGTTAGCCCTGACGAGGCGAAGAAGCTCGATCACTGGCGCTCTGAGAGAACCGCTTTCGAGGGTGAGTTAGATGAGCTTACCAATGAGTTGGAAAAAGCAGATGACGCGGCCAGCATAGCTTTTATCGAACAGCACATAGAGGAAGCCAAGGGCTCTTTGGAAATGATCGATCGGATCATTAACTCGATTGTCAATCAGAAGGCTGTGTCAGGCGGCTAGCGCGCGAGAAAGAGGTGGACTTGGTGCTCAAAGCAAGCATTCGTTGAAACCGTGAGGAGGCCAGATCAGCTGGCTAAATCGCGCCTGGCATAGTCCAGGCTTGTCTTGGTGGGACGGTAGCGAGCCGTCTGCAACACGAAAGGCAAGCATGATGAACATCAAGATCCACCCACCTCGCAAAGGCACAAAACTCGCGCGGCTTCTGCATGCAATTAAAGGCCGAGGCGCGAGCACGGAAAGCCTGACAGATCAACTTGGCTGGCGAGCGCATACCATTCGAGCAGCTATCTCCAGACTGCGGCAGCGCGGTTATGAGATCACCTGCACCGATGCAACAAAGAAGGCCGGTCCAAGCCTCTACCAGCTCAAAGGCCCTTCCAAATGAGCCTGTGCACAGCTGATCCCACGCACAATGAATTAAGTCGAGGTGAGCTGAAGTCCATCTGGCTCGATGAAATCGGCCCAAACGCTCCAGCTCAGATCAACCGCAAGACACTGATCAAACTCCTCATCAATGAGCGTGAATGGAAGGCGAGTGGCCAGTCACGCAAGCGGTTTCAAAAGCGGCTTACGCGCCTTGTGGAAGCCGCTCATGCATCAAAGCCGCAAGCCCATGCAGGCAACCGCCTGGTCAGGGAATGGCATGGACAAGAGCATATCGTCGATGTGCTGCCCGATGGCTACCTTTGGAACGGCAAAGCATGGCGTTCGCTGAGCGCCATTGCGAAAGAGATCACCGGCACCAAATGGTCAGGTCCCCGCTTCTTCGGGGTGTCTGCATGACCCGTATCCGCTGCGCGATCTATACCCGCAAGTCGACCGAAGAGGGCCTCGATCAAAGCTTCAACTCGCTCGATGCACAGCGTGAAGCCTGCGAAGCCTATATCCGCTCTCAAAAACAGGAAGGTTGGACGCTCTTACCTGAGCATTACGATGATGGTGGAGTGTCTGGCGGCACAATGGAGCGCCCTGCCCTGCAGCTTCTCTTGAGCGAGATTGATGCGGGCCGGGTTGATATGGTGGTCGTCTACAAGGTCGACCGGCTTACCCGATCGCTTGCTGACTTCTCAAAACTGGTTGATCGCTTGGATGAGGCAGGCGCTTCATTTGTATCGGTCACACAGCAGTTCAATACCTCAACCAGCATGGGCTGAGCTAACGCTCAATGTCCTGCTATCCTTTGCACAGTTTGAACGCGAGGTCACTGCCGAGCGCATTCGCGACAAGATCGCAGCCTCGAAAAAGAAGGGTATGTGGATGGGCGGCCTTCTGCCTATTGGATATGACAAGGGCACCGATGGTCTCGTTATCAACGAGGCCGAGGCCGAGACAGTGCGGACGCTGTTCGGCCAATATCTACACCTGGGCTGTGTCCGGCGTCTGAAGGCCTTTGCTGATGAGCATAAACTCATTTCTAAAACCCGAACTAACGCTGATGGCATAGTCAAAGAAGGAAAGCCCTTCTCGCGAGGGCAGCTCTATCACGTCCTCTCCAATCCCATTTATCTCGGCAAAATTCGCCACAAAGATAATATCTATGACGGCCTTCACGATGCGCTCATCGATGAGACCCTTTGGGAACGGGTGCGAAGCCAGCTGACGAGCAATCGCACCGCTAGGGCCCAACGTAGCAATACTCAAAGCCGGTCACTCCTTGCTGGGAAGCTATTTGATGATCAAGGCGAGCCGCTCACGCCCAGCCATTCCAACAAGCGTGGCAAACGCTATCGCTATTATGTCTCCATGCACTTGGTGGACGGCCGCCAAGCCGGTCAGGAAGGCTACCGGCTGCCTGCCAAAGAGATCGAGCAGGCTGTTGCTCAAGCACTGCGACAAGACCGCGAACTACAACTTGCCTGGGCATCAAAAGGCAAGTCAGACCTGCATCACGAGGAAGTGCTCGATCATGTGGTCAAAGTGCAGTTTAACACCGAGCACCTTGCGATTGAACTCGCGATGCCGGAATCGGATACGCCAAGGACATTGTCAGTGCCGTTCACACGTCGGCGGCGCGGTGTTGAAATCCGGCTTGTCCTTCAATCAGGATCAAATCGTGAACCCGATATCGTTTTAGCTAAGCGCATTGCGCGCGCGATGAGCTGGGTTGATAAAATCAGGTCAGGAGCCTCGATTTCTGAAGTCGCTCAAAACGAAAATTGCTCGCCTGAGTTTATCAGCAACAATCTGCATTTTGGACTATTGTCCAGCCGGATCTTGGAGGCGGTGATAACTGGCAAACTGCCCCCTAACATCTCGACCCAAACCATCAGGCACATGCGGCAACTGCCAATGCAGTGGGCTGAGCAAGAAATCCTCCTTCTAGCCTAGCTGATTGATGTGTAATCGCCACTGCTGTTGAGGCAGTGCGCCAGGCGCGGTTTTCCAAGTTTTCCCTGTAAATTCCCTGTATTTTGCCTGGCCGACACTCCTCCGAACCTAACCGCCGAAATGGGAAAGGGAGACCAAGCCCCAAACCTGCGCTCTCTGAGACGGAATACGCCGATCTGGAGACGCAATCAGCGGCAAGCGGTGCGCTAAACCTGCGAAAGGTCGGCACAATTTCGTGGGCCGCCAGAAACGGCGCAGATGTCGAGACTGGGTGGCGGAGAGGGTGGGATTCGAACCCACGGTACCCAGAAGGCACAACAGTTTTCGAGACTGCCCCGTTCGACCACTCCGGCACCTCTCCGTATTGGGTGCACGCGTTTGTTTCAAAGCGCGGCTGTGAATGAGCGCGCTTGCACGTCTCATTCTGGTCGGGAGCGCCGTTAGCGCAGCCCCCTTGGCTTGCCAAGAGGGAATGCTCCTGCGTCTTTGCAATTGGGCCACACATGGCGGCAATTCGCATCAAAACACACCAAATCTGGCCAAAACTGGGGAGTGATCACCCTGCGCGCTTGTTTTGCAACTGCGAAGGTCCATATTCGCTGTCATGGAAAGCGCAGAGTTCTTCTCCAGCCAAGCAGGCCGCAAATTGACTGCACCGCGGCAGTTGAAGGCCCGTTTCGGTATTGGCGATGTCGTCTGCCACCGCCTGTTCGATTTCCGCGGCGTCGTATTCGATATCGACCCTGTCTTCGCGAATAGCGAAGAATGGTACGAGTCGATCCCGGAGGACATCCGCCCTCGCCGCGATCAGCCATTCTATCACTTGCTCGCCGAAAATGACGATGCGAGCTATGTCGCCTATGTTAGTCAGCAAAACCTGCTGGATGATGCGACCGGCGGCCCGGTTGATCATCCGACGGTCCCGCAATTGTTTGATGGCTTCAAGGACGGCCGCTATCAGATGCGCCGCTCACTGACGCACTAAGCGCTACACCGCGCACCTAGCTCTTCAGCTTCCACCCCGATTTCAGTACCGCATAGACCACGCCAGCCATCACCAGATTGAGCACCAGCAGTCCAACTGCCGCGCCCATAACCGCGCTGTCAGAGCCGATATCACTGCGGCCAAGGAAGCCATAGCGGAAGCCTGAAATCACGTAGAAGAACGGGTTGAAGCGGCTGACCGCTTGGAACGTCTCCGACAGGTTGTCGATCACGTAGAATGTGCCGGACAGCAGCGACAGCGGAGCGATCACGAAGTTGCTGATCGCGGCGTTATGATCGAACTTCTCCGCCCAGATTGAGGTCGCAAGACCAAGCAGCGCCAGCATCACCGTGCCCATGAAGGCAAACCAAACCACTGCCCACCAATGCTGGGGCGCCAAGGACACACCCGGCCACAGCAGCATCGCGAGCGAAACAGCGCCGCCAACTGCAATCCCGCGCGTAACCGCGGCCATCACGATCCCGCTCATCAGCTCTCCCGGAGACAATGGCGGCATCAAGAGGTCGATGATCGTGCCCTGGATCTTGCCCGACAGCAGCGAGAAGGACGAATTGGCGAAGGCATTTTGCATCATGCCCATCACAATCAGGCCTGGCGCGACGAAGCTGGCGAATGACACGCCCAGCACTTCGCGTCCGCCCCGCCCGAATGCGACCGTGAATATCACCAGAAACAGCAAAGTTGTGACCGCCGGGGCCCATACAGTCTGCGTCTGCACCTTGAGAAACCGGCGAACCTCCTTAATATAGAGGCTCCATAACCCAATGCGGTTGATCCCGGTGATAAGCGGGGTTCCACGCGGCGGAAACTGAACGGTGCTTGGCGCGCCTGCACTGCTAGGCGACACTTCATTGATGACAGCGTCTTCGTTTGCGCTGGATTGTGCTTGATCGGCCATAGGGGGTGCGGTTAGGGCGAGGGGGAATGGCATGCAAGTGCGGCGAGCTCGCCGGGCCGGTATGACTGGGGATGAGATTGATGGCGATCTGCGCAAATCTGCGCAGGCCGCACGCGCATCAGGCGCGATAGAGACAGAATGGAGTTTCAATGGCTTGGACCGATGAGCGAATTGGTACGCTCAAGAAGATGTGGGAAGGCGGCTCGACCGCCAGCCAGATTGCTGAGGAACTGGGCGGTGTTAGCCGCAATGCAGTGATCGGCAAGGCGCACCGGCTGGGCCTGAAGTCCCGCCCTTCCCCTGTGAAGGCCAATGAGAAGAAGAAGGCGGCCAAGAAGGCTGCGGCCAAACCAGCCGCCAAGAGAGCGCCGCCCAAGACCGCCGCTAAGGCCCCGGCGGCAGCAGCGAAGCCCGCGGCCAAGCCCAGCGCTGGCGGCGCGCCTGCTGCTGCGCCAAGCGGCCCAGCGGCAAGCGGCATCCCGTCTCAGCCTCTGCCCGATCCGCGCCCCGATCTGCCCAAGATCGTCTCGGTCGGCCCTGGCGGCTTCCTGAGGCAAGGCCCCGGTGATCAGCAACCGCCGATCCCGCCTGCACCGCCGCGCCGTCTGGTGCCTGCCAAGCCAAGCCCAGAGATCGCGGACAAGACGAGCCTGCTCGACCTGTCTGAGAAGGTGTGCCGCTGGCCGATGGGTCACCCAGGCGAGGCAGACTTCCACTTCTGCGGAGAGGCCGTAAACCCGGGCTTTCCGTATTGCGTCGAGCATTGCGGCCGGGCCTATCAGGCACAATTGCCGCGCGGTGCTCGCCGACCCCCACCGCCTTTGCCATTTGGCGGCCCACGGGTCCGCTAAGGCCCGCATTAGCAGCATAGGCCGCGCATCCTTCCGGGTGCGCCCACACCGATCACTTGACAAGCGAGCCGCCAGACTGTGCGGCTCGCTTTGTCGTGCGTCAGGCACGTTTGGAACGGCTGGAACACAGTACAGGGCCAAAAAACCAATCGATTGAAAGCGCCCTGATTGATCGGAAAAAGCGATCACACGGGCCTGCGTAGAAGCCCACCAGCAAAAGCCCGGCCGAGCGCACCAACCTGCCCTCTCCCACACTTGCACGCACAAGCACCAAGACAACTGCAAAGCACGCATTAGGATTCGCCAAATGACCATCCCGCCACCCTGCGCCCACGAACCAGCAGTAGGAAAGTGTTTCGCGGATCCGCTCTCCCAAACCTTTCCCCTAATGCGCCTGTCCATAGGCCTGCCCCCATGTCTTGCGTTCTCACCGCACGCCCGGCAAAACGACCCTCGACATACATTCGCTCAGAGCCGCATACGGAGAACACCATGCCCATTTCGCTTCACGCCGCCTTCGTTCCCAGCGGTCTCCAGATGATCGGCACCGGCCGCCATCTGCTCAAAAAGGGTGAGGCATGGTGCGATGCGCAAGGCAAAGACCATAGTGACGTTCTGAACGCTCGGATCATTGAGGATATGCTGCCCTTCACTTATCAGATGAAGTGTATAGCCGAGCACACCGTCGGCTCGCTCGCCGCCGTACAGGCTGGGGTTTACAGCCCGGATCTGAACCCGCCGCCGGGAACCTTTGCCGATCTGCACGCAAAGCTCGATAGCGCAGAGGCTGCTTTGGGTGCCCTGACAGAGGAGCAGATGGAAAGCTGGGTCGGCCAAGACATGCGGTTTGAATTCAAAGACATGAAGATGGATTTCACGGCAGAGAACTTTCTGCTGAGCTTTGCTCAGCCCAATTTCTATTTCCACGCCGCCACCGCCTATGACATCTTGCGGATGCTTGGCGTTGAGGTCGGCAAGCGCGACTTTACCGGCGCTGTGCGGATCAAAATGCCGTCATGATGTCAGCCATCGGCGATTAGTGACGGTGCGCCGCAGCTTCATGATTTTACGAGTGTTTACGCCTCCACCCGCCGCTACCTTGGTAAGCGGCGAGCGATAAGACACGCAATTGCGCCCGGAGCCTCAATGATGACTTTTTCCAAACTCGCCGCCGCCCTCCTCCTTGCTGGCACCGCACTGGCCTTGCCCAGCGCCGCCCAAGCAGAAATTCCCGCATCCGTGCGCGCGATGATCGAAAAGGCTGAGGAAAGCGACGACGTCGAGGCGATGCAGGTTTTGATCGATCTGGCGGATGAGACCTTTCCGGGCAATGCCGATGAACTCAACGCCATCATGTCACGCTTTAGAGAGCGTGTAGCGATCAAAACCGCCGCTGCGCAAGCGGCCGAGGCAGAGGCCGAACAAGAGGCCATCCGCAACGCGGGCATCTTGCAAAACTGGTCGGGCAAAGGCGAATTTGGCGCGTTCCGCTCCACCGGCAATTCCTCCAACACCGGGGTCACCGCCGGAATTGAGCTGGGCCGCCAGGAACTCGGCTGGCAGCAGAATTTCAAATTCCTCGCCGATTTCCAGCGCAGCAATGGCGTGACCACGCGCGAGCAATTCCTCGCCGCCTATCAGGCCGATGTCGACATCAATGACCGGCTGTTCGCTTATGGCCTTGGCCAATGGGAGCGCGACCGTTTCCAGGGCTTTTCTGCGCGCGTCTCCGCTTCGGGTGGCCTAGGCTACCGCGTGCTGACGGAGAACCCGACGCTGACCGTGCAGGCCGGCCCTGCCTACCGCGTCACGCGCAGCACCACGGGCGAAGTCTCACGCAATATCGCCGGGCTCGCCGCGCTCGATTTCGATTGGGAGTTCGCAGAATCCCTGAAACTCACTCAGGATGCGAGCGCCTTCATCCAATCCGGCAACAGCACCTACACCAGCACCACCGGCCTGCAGGCATCGCTCAGCGACAATCTATCCGCGCGCATTTCCTACGCGGTCGAGCACGACACCAACCCACCACTGGGCGCGGTGCAAACCGACACGCTGAGCCGGATCACGCTGATTTACGACTTTTGAGGTGGGGTGAGGCCTTGGGGCGCAAGTGGTCGGAAAATCGGCCAGCCTCTCATGAGCCACAAATTTTCGTTAAGACCTCCTAGCGTAAAGCGAACCCGCCCCGACAAGCGACAGCTCATCGAATTCAATTGCTCGACAGCTCGCGATCTTGTTGCTGCAATTGCGACTTTTTCTTGAGAAAAGGCCTATAATACGACGCCCATTCATGGCATTCAAAAAAGGCATGTGCTTTAAGGAGGGTAAATCAAGGTGAGAGAAGTAGTGAATTTCGGGCGCGCCTTTTTGGGTTTCTCTGCGTTGCTGGCGGCTCAAGTCGCTCAAGCTCAAGACGATAGCGTTACACTTGAAGGATATGCGTCACGTCTAGAGCCGCTCAAGGTCGCCCTGTTTCTGAAACAGGACGAATTGCTTGTTGGCAAGGATCCTGCTGACAAAGGAGAGATCGGCGGTGGTCTAATTGGTGGATTATTCGATTCAGTTGTCCGTAGCGGCGCCAAAAACGCCATCGAACCTTCCGTTCGCCAGTTTCGTAGAGATGAAATCGCAAACGTCCTATTTGACGCTGTGCAAGAGGGCCTTTCTAATTCGCAATCCTTCAAACTCTACGATAGCATAGTCCGGAGTGACAATAGCTATCAAACTAAACAGGAATTGCTGAGAACGAGTGGTGAGCTGCATATGCTTGCAGCCGATTGCTCTTTCAATATTAGTGTTCGCTTTCAATCGTTGTATGCTGCCTGTGCTCTCGAATTAATGGACATTACGAAAATCACTGACGAAGCCATAACAGAAGAGCGGAAATTCGATCGTGCTTTGGATTATCGGCAGTTCATCGTCACCGAAATTTCAATCGCCAACCCAGCAAAATCGGTTGGTGGAAGGCGAGAACAATGGAGCCGGAACTCGGGAGAATTGCTTGCCGTTGGACTGACTCATGCCGCTTCAAAACTTGGTTATTTAGCAAGCGAACAAGTTCAACTGACAAGTAGCAAGGTTGCGGCGATCAAAGAGAATACGAAGTATAAATTCTTCACAGCCTACGTTGGGATGCCAATTTTTCATCGCGGAAATGCATATTCTGGCGAAGAAAATGTACGTTGCCGATACGGTCCAAATACTGGCGGAGACTCATACCTTTACAAGCCGGGCGCAGATGGCCTGACTATTTTAGAGAAGGATGACAACCTTTTCTATCACTGGTCGTTTTTGGATCCAGCAGGGCCACCGACAAAGCGTTGCCGCTCATAAGCCTGCACAATCGGAGGACGCGAGCTTGCAGTCTGATTTTTGAGTTGCGGGTCAAAATAACTTCCATGCTTAGCGTAAAACATGAACTGCACTTGTCTATCCGCTTTCACCTCAATTGTTGCCACTGGGAACACAACTATCGGAGCGCACAGGCGCTCACGCACGTCTGCAGCTAGCTTTACTTCCTCGCAAACCAAATCACGTGATGCGCGCCCTTGTTGTTGGGGCGGGAGCGCACGCGGCGTTCTTCTACCTTTAGCCGGGCGTCTTGCAGGCGGCGTCTAAAGCCGTGGTCAGGCGCGGCGGACCAGACCGCAAGAACGCCGTCCGGGGTTAGAGCATCGCGTGCTTTGGCTAGGCCTGTGCGCGAATAGATGCGGTTGTTATCGGCACGCACCATTCCGTCCGGGCCATTGTCGACGTCGAGCAGGATCGCATCGAACTTCTCGCATGTGCCATCATTCGCATCATCGATCAGCGCGGCGACATCACAAATCTTAAGGTCGAGGCGCGGATCGTCCAGCGCATCGCCGGTGAGCTCTGCCATCGGGCCCTTGGCCCATTCGATGATCTTGTCGGAGATTTCAGCGACCACCGCCTCGCCTTTCGCACCCATCCGCGCGAGCGCCGCGCGGTAGGTGAAGCCCATACCGTATCCGCCGATCAGGATGCGCGGATTTTCCTTCTCCAACCGGTCAAAAGTAAGCTCGGCCAACTGCTCCTCAGAGAAGCGCATGCGCGTGCTCATCAGCTCATTATAGCCCAGCACAATCATGAAATCGCGCCCGTGGCTGTAGAGCTCAAGCACTTCCCCATCGGGGATTTCAACGGTGTCGATCAGTTCACGTTTTAGCATGGCGGAGGCCTTAGTCGGATAGGCGCGGAAAGGCACGCTTTTCGTGTTTTCGCACCTTTGACTGACACTAGGCCTCTGCCAGAGCTAGCGCGCGCTACCCACTGACCTCCAGCACCATATTAGTGGGTGTCTCGGCCGCTCGGCGCACAGATGTAAAGCCTGCCTCGTTCAAGACCTCCGTCAGCCTGGCTTGCCCCGCCTGCGCGCCCAGCCCCATGCCAACGTCCTGACTGACAGAGGCGGGTGTGCAGATCGTGGTCGAAAAGCCGTAGTAGATCTGTCCGAGTGGGTGCATATTTTCCGCCATGCTGTCTCCCGCCATCGGCTCGACCAGCATGAATGTGCCGTCTTCCTTCATAGCACCGCGGATATGCTTTGCCGCGCCCACTGGATCACCCATGTCGTGCAAAGCATCAAAGATGCACACGAAGTCATAATCCTCGTCGGCAAAATCCTGCGCCGAAGCAACTTGGAAATCGACGTTTGTGACGCCCGACTTTGCGGCGTTCTGGCGGGCCTCGATGATCGAGGGTTCGTGAAAGTCGATGCCGTGGAATGTGGACTTAGGAAAAGCCTTCGCCATCATCACAGTCGATGATCCGTGCCCGCATCCGACATCGGCCACCTTCGCGCCCTGCCTCAACTTGTCCTCGACACCGCCCAGTGACGGGATCCAAGCGCTCATCAAATTGGCCTGGTAGCCAGGGCGGAAGAAGCGGTCGGTTGCGCAGAAACAGCAGGATGATTGCGCGCTCCAAGGCCGGCCATCGCCACTCTTGAATGTCTGGACCGCTTGTTCCTGCTCTTCATATTGAGCCACAACCGCCTGAAAGAACCCCTGCATGCATGCGGGCTGGCCTTCGCGGGTGAAGATCAGAGCTTGCTCCTCAGTCAGAGCAAATGTCTCTGACGCGGGGTCATAGGTCACGTATCCTGCGGCCGAGACGGAGCCGAGCCATTCACGTAGATATTTGGGGTTGAGGCCGGTTGTCTCAGCCAGCCCTTCGATGGAAATCGGGCCATGCTCATCAAGCGCCGCAAAGACGCCAGACTGATCGCCGATATAGGCCATCAGCAGACTGACGGAGGCCGCCACATCGCCAATGACCTTTCCGGCCAGTGCTTCTAGTTTTGCTTCATCAAGCTCGGTCATTATCGCATTCCTCCATGGTTGGATTGATGCGACCCGTTGCCGATTTTTAGCGCGATTGCGCGCGCAGCAACATTAGCACACTTGGCTATAAAGCCAATGCGAGTCCCAAAACCTCAAACAAAAAGGCCGCCTGGATCAACTCCAAGCGGCCCTTTTAATTTTCTAATTGAGAGACTTAGTCTTTCAGGAAGTCTGGCATTGCAGCCGGGCCATCGCTGTCCCCGCCTTTGTCGCCGCCGCCGCCACGTGGGCCGCGACCGCCGCCGCCGCCGCGTGGACGACGATCACCGCCGCCGCGACCGCCCCTATCGCCTCTGGGCTTGTTTTCGCGTGGTGGACGGGTGTCTTCCAGCTCTTCGCCGGTTTCCTGGTCAACAACGCGCATCGACAGGCGGACTTTGCCGCGCTGATCGATCTCGAGAACCTTGACCTTCACTTCTTGGCCTTCGGAAACAACGTCAGTGACTTTCTCAACGCGCTCGTTCTTCATTTCCGACACGTGGACGAGACCGTCCTTGCCGCCCATGAAGTTCACGAATGCGCCGAAATCAACGATGTTGACGACCTTGCCGTTGTAGATCTTGCCGACTTCGGCCTCTTCAACGATGCCTTCGATCCATGCCTTCGCAGCTGCGATCTCATCAGCGTTTGAAGAGCTGATCTTGATCGTGCCTTCATCGTCAATGTCGACCTTCGCGCCGGTTTCAGCGACGATCTCACGGATGACCTTGCCGCCCGTGCCGATGATGTCGCGGATCTTCGACTTGTCGATCTGCATGGTTTCGATGCGCGGTGCGTGCTTGCTGACTTCACCGCGTGACGCGCCGAGCGCTTCGGTCATCTTGCCCAGGATGTGCGCACGGCCAGCTTTCGCCTGCTCCAGCGCCTGGGTCATGATTTCCTGCGTGATGCCGGCAACCTTGATGTCCATCTGAAGGCTGGTGATGCCTTCTTCTGAACCGGCCACCTTAAAGTCCATGTCGCCCAAGTGATCTTCATCACCCAGAATATCTGACAGAACTGTGAAGTCGCTGCCTTCAAGGATGAGACCCATCGCGATGCCGGAAACCGGACGTTTCAAAGGAACGCCTGCGTCCATCATCGAAAGCGAGCCGCCACACACGGTCGCCATTGAAGACGAGCCGTTGGACTCGGTGATGTCTGACAGAACGCGGATCGTGTAAGGGAAGTCCTCAACACTTGGCAGAACCGGGTGCAGCGCGCGGAATGCGAGCTTGCCGTGGCCGGTTTCGCGGCGGCTGGTAAAGCCGAAGCGGCCCACTTCGCCGACCGAATAAGGCGGGAAGTTATAGTGCAGCATGAAGTTGCTGTAAGAGAGGCCTTCCAGCCCGTCGATCATTTGCTCAGCGTCTTTGGTGCCAAGCGTGGTGGTGCAGATCGCCTGCGTTTCACCGCGAGTGAACAGCGCCGAACCGTGGGTGCGTGGCAGCAAGCCGACCATCGCCTCAATCGGGCGAACTTCGTCGGTCTTACGGCCATCGATGCGCTGACCATCCTTGAGGATCGCCTTGCGAACGATGTCGCTTTCCAGCTTCTTCACGAGCTTAAGAATGCCCATGTATTGTGCTGGATCGCTCTCTTCGAGATCGGCAAAGTGCTCGCGCGCTTTGGCGCGGGCTGCGTTGACGGCGTCCTGACGGGCGCTCTTCTCGGTCAGCTTGTAAGCCGCTGCCATGTCGTCGCCGATGGCGCCGCGCAGCTGCTCAAGTGCGGCTGATTTGTCTTCAACCGGAGCAAGTTCCCAAGGATCCTTCGCAGCTTGTTCAGCCAGATCGATGATCGCGCCGATAACCTTGCGGCTTTCCTCGTGAGCAAACATCACCGCGCCGAGCATTTGCTCTTCGGTCAGTTCTTTCGCTTCGGATTCGACCATCATCACCGCGTCTTGCGTCGCAGCGACCACGAGGTCGAGATTGCCGTCTTCGCCCAGCGCATCGTTGATGGTTGGGTTGAGAACGTATTCGCCTTCATTGTTGAAGCCGACGCGCGCTGCGCCGATTGGGCCCATGAATGGCAGGCCAGAAATCGTCAGAGCGGCAGAGGCAGCAATCATCGCAAGGATATCTGGCTCGGTCTCGCCATCATAGGAGAGGACCTGACAGATAACGTTGATTTCGTTGTAGAAACCTTCTGGGAACAGCGGACGACATGGGCGGTCGATCAGACGGCTGGTCAGCGTTTCCTTTTCAGTCGCGCGGCCTTCGCGCTTAAAGAAGCCACCCGGGATCCGGCTAGGCGCTTGAGAATTTTTCTTGATAGTGAACGGTCAGCGGGAAGAAATCCTGGCCTTCCTTCACAGATTTGGCGGCGGTGACTGCGCACAGCACCACGGTTTCGCCATAGGTGGCCAGAACAGCGCCGTCGGCTTGACGGGCAATACGGCCGGTTTCCAGAGTGAGGGTTTTCCCGCCCCACTCCAGCGATACGGTTTTCGTGTCGAACATTGATTTTCCTTTATGACCCGCGCCGCCATATTGCGTGCACGGGGCCTACTTTGCGAGGTTAAACCGGACCCGCGCCGGTGTGGGGCGTGCTTTTCAAAGCCCCAAGGCTGGATCACCGAATTGTGACCCGTGCCCCTATTCGTTTGCGTCATCCCAGCGAAAGCTGGGATCTAGAGCCATATAGCACAATACTTTAAGCCCTAGATCCCGGATCAAGTCCGGGATGACGAATACTAAACGGCCCGCCGAAGCGGGCCGAAGCATTTCGTCACTTACGCAGACCCAGTTTCTGGATCAGGGCGTTGTACCGCTCAACATCTTTCTTCTTGAGATAGGCGAGCAGGTTACGGCGCTTGTTGACCATCATCAGAAGGCCGCGGCGCGAATGGTTGTCTTTGTGGTTGCCTTTAAAGTGATCGGTCAGGTTGCGGATACGCTGGGTCAGGATCGCGACCTGTACCTCTGGACTTCCGGTGTCACCCTTACCTTGGGCGTTGTCCTTGATGATCTTGGCTTTTTCTTCGGCAGTTACCGACATAATATTCTCTCTTACTCAGCGACATCGGGAAGGTTAAAGCCCCGCACGATTTTGGTCGTACCTTCGATCAACTCAACGAGCGCTACCGGAACATTGTCCAGCATCGCGCAATAGAGCCCATCGGTTTGGGGCAGTTCAGACAGGACCCGGCCCTGGCGGACCGCCTGCGCGCTAGTCTGATCAAGGATTAAGGCCGGGATGTCGTCCAGCCCCGCCTCGAGCGGCAGGAGTAGGTCAGATAGTTGCGCGCCATTAGCGATTTCGTTCAACTTGTCCAGCGAAATCGCCCGTGTTTCGGTAAATGGCCCTGCCTTTGTGCGCCTCAGATATGTGACATGGCCGCAAGTCCCCAGCGTTTGGGCGATATCGCGGGCGAGCGAGCGGATGTAAGTGCCTTTGGAAACATGGGCTGAGAGGGTGATACTTTTCAGTTCTTCGTCACCCTGAACTTGGTTCAGGGTCCATCCCTCAGAACTCTTTTCGAAGTTTGAGCTGGCGATGGATGCTGAAACAAGTTCAGCATGACGCGGCGTGAGAGAGTGGATCGTAACCGCCCGTTTCTTCAGCTCCACCTGCTCGCCAGCCCGCGCCAAATCATAGGCGCGCTTGCCGTCCACCTTCAGTGCGGAATAGGTCGGCGGCACTTGCTCTATTGGCCCAGTAAAATCCGGCAGCACAGCCGTGATCTCGTCCAAGGTCGGCATGACGTCGCTGCGCTCAATCACCTCGCCCTCAGTGTCGAGCGTGTCGGTCTCCTCGCCGAAGAGGATCGTGAAGTCGTAGATCTTGCTGGCATCCAACATCCGGCCCGCCAGCTTGGTCGCTTCACCAAGCGCAATCGGCAACACCCCCTCGGCCAGCGGATCAAGCGTGCCGCCATGCCCGACCTTGGTCTTGGCATAGCCGCCTTCGCGCAGCACGCGTTTCACTGCGCCGACAGCCTGCGTCGAGCCAAGCCCGCGCGGCTTATCGAGGATTATCCAGCCGTGCGGTGCGGGATGGATCGGGGCGGGACGATTGCTCATTCCGCCCCGCTAGGGACTTGTGTCCAATCCCTCAAGCCGCTTCGGGTGCAGCCTCGCCCTGAGTCTCCGCACCGCCCAGTGCGAACACAGGTGTCTGGCCGTAAACAAGCTTGTTCATCACCAGCGCTGTCAGGATCGACAGCAGCAATGTCACCGCCATACCGTGGATGTAGTGCGCAGGCTCCCACACCATGCTCCAGAAGCCGTAGAACACCACGCCCGTGACCACGCCGATCATCGCCGCACCGGCCTTCACATTCTTAAACAGCAAGCACACCACGAAGGCGCTTAGGATTGGCATAGAGAGCAATCCGTACAGCTCCTGCACCGTGTTGATCAGGCTTTCCTGACTGGCGAAGAATGGCACCAAGAGCAGTGCCAGCACTGACATCGCAATCGACACAATCGCGCTCAGCTTCGCGACCGAGGTTGGCCGGTCGACATAGGCCTCGTGAATGTCGCACACATAGAGCGCCGCCGAGGCGTTGAGGATGGAGTTAAAGGTGGTGAGCACCGCCGCCGCCAGAGCCGCCGCAAACGCGCCGGACAGCCACACCGGCAGAACATCACCTACGATACGGCCATAAGCGGCATCGCCCACATCGCCGTAGAGCTTGTAGGATACGATGCCCGGGATCACGACAATCGCAGGCACGATCAGCAGGCGAATGCCCGCCGCGGTCAGCACGCCCTTTTGCGCTTCCTTGATATTGGGCGCAGCCATCGCGCGCTGAGTGATCGTCTGATTGGTCGACCAATAGAAGGTCTGAATAAAGATCATGCCCGTCAGCAGAGTGTGCCACGGGATCGGGCTGTCATTGCTGCCAATCAGGGTCAGGCGATCCGCCGGAATGCCTGTCAGGTCAAAGTCGATAGCCTGCAGAGCGAGATAGACGACCAGCAAGGCAAGGCCCAGGATCAGCACGCCGGAATAAGTGTCCGACACCGCAACCGCCCTCAGACCGCCGAAAATCGCATAGCACGCGCCCACTACCGCTAGGATCACGGCCACGATCAGCAGGTTCTCCAGCCCCGTATCCAGCCCCACCATCGAAAGCAGGAACAGCGAGCCGCCATAGAGGATCGCGGGCAGGAAAATGAACAGATTGCCGAACAGGAACAGCACGCTGATCAGCGCACGAATATGCTTGTCGTTGTACTTCTTCTGCAGCAGCTCCGTCGTCGTGGTGCAGTTGTTTTTGTAATAGACCGGCAGGAACACAAACGTCAGGATCAGCAGGCCCGCCACCGCGGCAAATTCCCACCACGCGAGCAGCGCCATCTGATTGCCATTCATCCCGATCAACTGATCGGTGGAGAGGTTCGTCAGCGTGATTGAGCCAGCGATGAAATACCATTTGAGGCCGCCGCTGGCGAGGAAGTAGTCCTTCTCGCCCGAATGCCGTTCGTCCAGCTTGCCGCGGCAATGCATGTAAGTGGCAAAGGCGATCAATGCGGTGATGCCCACAAAAACCGCAATCTGGATGGTACTCATTTACGAACTCTCCCAAATTCTCAATCTACCGAGACAACCGGTAAATTGCGACATCACGTGCGCCAACGCTTACTGAAAGCGGCGCGCTCGTATCGCCCGCATCTGCCCCGCTCCAGACATCGCGGATATTGAACGTATCGCTTCCAAAATCGACTTCAAACCCGCTGAAATCGTCTTTCAAACCATCTTCAGGCCACGCATAGTTTTCACTTAGAGGCTGGTTGCCGCGATTAAGAAACGCGAGCGCAAAATCGCCGCCCTCCAGCGGACGAACCCAAACCTCCAGCCCGTCTCCCTTGCGTATGGGGTAACCCTGGATACCTTTTGGGTCCAGCGCGACGTCAAGTAATGCCCGGTTCTTCAGCGCCGCGAGTTCCGCCTCATCAAGCTCCCTGATATCTGTTCCCAAGATCAGCGGCGATGCGAGCATTGCCCACATCGCAAAGTGCGCGCGGTTTTCTGCCAGGGTCGCAAGATTACCGAACTCTAGCATATCCGGGTCATTCCAATGCCCGGGGCCAGCAGCCTGCCGTTTGCCGTCTTGCAAGTCGAGGATCTGCATGATGCCATAGGATTTCCAGGTCCCGTGATCGACCGTACAGTCCCAGCAATTGATAATGTCGCCCGTTGTGCGCCACAGATGCCCAACATCCTTGCCCCAAGTCCACGGATCGTTTTCTCCCCATTCGCAGATCGAAAAGACCATCGGACGGCCCGCTGCGTGAATGGCATCGCGCATGGTGGTGTATGCTTCGATCGGGTTGCGCTGAGCATCGCCCTCTCCCGTGTAACACCAATCGTACTTGAGGTAATCGACCCCCCAACGCGCATATTGCAAGGCGTCCTGATACTCATAGCCTTGGCTACCGGGACGCTTCTGACAGGTATATTCACCGGCGTCAGAGTAGATACCGAATTTGAGCCCGCGCGAATGGATATAATCGCCAAGCGCTTTCATGCCGGAAGGAAAGCGTTCGGGATCCGGCTGAATAAAACCATCCGCGTCGCGTTCACCGTGCCAACAATCGTCCAGATTGACGTATACAAATCCCGCATCGCGAAGGCCCGTACTGACAAGTGCATCTGCGGTTTCGCGGACGAGCCGCTCGTCAATATCGCAATCGAACTTGTTCCAGCTGTTCCAGCCCATCGGCGGGGTTTGCGCCAGCCCCTCAAACTTCTGAGCGGCGGCTGGTGATGCCAAACCGATGGCAATGGCCAGGAAGGCAAGAAAACGAAGGCAGGCAGCAAGCATGGAATAAACTCCGTGGTAAAATGACGAAGGCGGGCATTCCGTCATCCGGAACACCCGCCCTCCTCGCTCATCGCGTGACACGATGACGTGCGACCCTCATGCGCTTAGAACTTCGCCCGAACACCCGCGGTGTAGCGTGCGCCAGTGCGCTCATAGGTGAGCACCCGGTTGGGGAAGCGTGAGAAGTCCCGTGTGTCTTCGTTGAGAACGTTGAGACCTTCTACAAACACCTGGAACTGGTCAGTGATTTCATAGCTGGCCGAGAAGTCGACTTGGCCGAAGCTCTCACGCTGACGCGGTTCGCTTTGAGCATCGTTTGCCAGAACCAGGAAACCATCACGGTAGTTGTACGAAACGCGCGCTGAGAACGGCCCGCTTTCATAGAAACCCGTAACGTTCACGGTGTGCGGTGTGAAGCCATTGAAGCCGAGATCGCCAGCTGGCGCATTGTCTTGGCTGGAGTTCACATAGGTGTAGTTGATGATCCCGCCAAAGCCGTTGTCGAACGTCTTTTGGAAGGCGATTTCCGCACCAGTGATGCTGCCCGAAAGGCCGTTGCGCTCACGGGTATCCTGGAAGGTCACATCCACTGGCGTGTCGACGGTCAGGCCGCCATTGCCAGCTGGGAAGATCACCACGCCCGGTACTGGCAGAGTGGATTGCTCGATGAAGCCGCCCAGTTCCTTGTGGAAGCCAGCGATGCTGAAATAGCTGAGCGATTCGAAATACCATTCGAATGAGACGTCGAAGTTGTCCGATTCAAAGGCTTCGAGCAGCGGGTTGCCGCCGCCGCTGAGCGGAGCATCCGAACGACCGCCAAAGGTGTTGGCAACGCCCAAAGAGGTAAGCGTTGGACGCGTCACCGTGCGAGCGTAGCTAAGTCGCAGAACGGTGTCCTCGGTTGGCTCAAGCTTGAAGCTCGCCGATGGCAGGAAGTTCACATAATCGTTTGGAACCGAGACGTTCGTCGCAGGACCAAAGACCGTGACAAGCTGGGTATCGCCCGGCGTCTCGCGGAATTCGATAACCGGCTGATCGATGCCGCTCGACAGAACGTCAGTGAAAGCGATGCGGAAACCAATGTTGGCAGACCATGGCAGCTCGCCGCCAAAATCGCCGCCCCATTCGGTGCCGAAGTGCGCAGCGTAGATCTGCTCTTCAACCGCGAAGCTGCCGCCTGGGTTGAAGCTAGGCGTGTAGATGCCGAGCACTGGATCAAGTCCGCCGCTGTTCAGATAGGACAGCAGTTCAGCGGTGTTGCCGCCGGTGCGATCTGCATTCTGAAGGTTGGCCACATTGTTCAGCTGAGCAAAGGCATCAGCGAAACTTGCGGTCAGGATCTGCGCGGGAACCGTATCGGCACCTTCTACACCGCTCAAGAAGCCATCGAAGGAGAACGTGCTGAGGATCGAGGTGTCAAACGGTACGGTATAGCCGCAATATGCGCAGAAGATTTCAGCCGCAGAGATGTTGCCGAAACCTGGCGCTGCGAAGTTATCAAACAGGTCCTGCGTCTTCTCTCGGTCGGTGTAGATACCGCCGAACGAAACATTGAGCAGCGGGCCTGCATCGACTTCCCAATTTCCGTCGAAGCGAACTTCGAACACTTCGTCTTCAACGCGGGTGCGGTTGACGTTTACGAAGTGCAGGCGCTGAATGCTCTCGTCGATAAAGTCAGCGTCATTGATGTTGGTGATGGTCGAGATACCGCCGGTATTGACGGATTCGATCAACGGCGAAGTTGGTGCGAGTGCGCCCAGCACCACAAACGGGTTGGTGCCATCACGGGTCGCGCGCGACCATGCAACGTCAGCAACGAATGTCAGGCTGTCGGTCGCCTCGAACTCGAAGTTTCCGCCAAACGCAAATGTCTCTGCTTCGCGGTTGTTCGAGGTGAGCACGTTGTCGTTTTGCGACAGGCCGACTGTGTCAGCGATGTCTGGGTTGCGCACGCCAAAGTCGATGCTTGGGCGGCTGAACGATGTCACCGTGCCATTGGCATCGATTTGCGGATCGAGGAATGGCGGGCTGAAGAAGCCAGAGAATTGCTGGTCGAACGAGTCAATTTCGAACTTCGAGTAAAGACCATCAAATGTCGCGGTGAAGCGATCGGAAGGCGCGAACTGGAGCGCACCGTTCAGGGTCAGACGCTCACGATCTTGAACGTCGCGGCTGAAGATCACCTGCTGCTGTACGCGGGCACCTTCTGGCAGAGCACCGATATCGGCCGCTTGAAGCCCGGTGGACGATTCAGGTGCGAAGATCGCTGCATCGCCTGCACGCAGCGCATAGCCGCCGGTCAGGTTGCGGTCGATTTGCGCGTCACGCTTGTTGTAAGATGCGCCAAAGAGCACGCCAACATCGCCGTTTGACCAAGAGATCACGCCGCCGAGGTCTGCGCCAAATTCTTCGCTCAAATTCTCATAGATGCCTGCAGCAGAAAGCGAGACATTAAGGCCCAGCGGGCGATCAAGTGGGCGGGCGGTGGTGATGTTCACAACCGCGCCGATGCCGCCTGATTGCAGGCCAGGCTGCGATGATTTGTAAACTTCAGCCGACTGAATGATGTCAGCGGACAGAACGTCGAATGAGAATTCGCGCCCTGGATTGTCTGTTGCCAGCGTCCGGCCGTTCAAGAGAACCGCGTTGAACTGCGGGCCGAGGCCGCGAACAGTGATGGATTGGCCTTCACCGCCAGAACGATCAATTGCAACACCGGTGATACGCTGAAGCGCCTCAGCGACGTTTTGATCGGGGAACTTGCCGATGTCTTCAGCAGAGATCGCGTCGACAACAACTGCGCTGTCGCGCTTCAGGTCGATCGAATCTGCAAGGCTCTTACGGAAACCGGTAACGATGATGGCATTGCCTTCACCTTCCGCTTCGGTGGTCGCTGGCGCGGCTTCATCCTGCGCATAGACTGGCGCTGAAACGGCAATTGCTGCGAATGCAGCTGATTGAGCCAACACGGCCCGCTTCGAAATTCTCATGGCTTATCTCCCTTAGCCCTGCCCCATCCGCGCCCGCACAGGGAATGCGAACAATCGAACGGCACAATTCGTCAAAAAACTGTTTGAAAATGCAAAAGGTTCGCAGGTCATGCGCTGAGCATTCAGGCCCCTCTGGCCGCACATGCAAACCCATCTCGTCACGCGAGTGGCATCCTCCTCTTCCCACCGAACACCCAATTGACGTGATCGCATTTGCGACCCGAGGTGTTTCGATTGCGGCAACTAACGCGCTATTGCGTTGAGCTGGCGTGGGAACGAAAATGGCGCTCAGACCAGCGAAAGCCATAGGCGGATTGGACTGGCATGAACTTTTTGGGAGTTTCTCCCAGCCAATTTGCCCGAGCTTTCGCAAGTGTCATAATTTTGCAACGCCGGTCGCTTGGTCAAGCCTGATCAGCTAACGGGTTAGCCGGATTGCGATCCCAAATCGTCAAATTGCACCGGATCACGGCCAATTCTGGAGCGATATTCGGACGGCGACCAGCCCACCGTTTTGCTGAATTGGCGGCTGAAATGATATTCATCGCAAAAGCCCAGCTCATCGGAGATATCGCGCAGCAAGACGCCTGGCTCGCTGAGCATTTGGCAGGCCCGCTCCATTAACAGGCCTGTGCGATAGCGCCCGGGAGAGCGCCCGGAAAGCTTGCGAAAGCGCTTGCGGAACGCCTCATAGGATTGGTCCATTTGCCGCGCCGCTTGGCGCACATCCATGGTCGCTGCAATCGCCGCCTTGGCCCGCTCCAGCCAGGCAATATCGCCGCCCAAATCCTCTTCACCCGCCTGAGTGATGTCCGCCAGCAATTCCTGCAAGCGGATGGATTCGCGCAGCAACTCATGCTCCGTATGCGCATCAGGCTGATTGATGATCGACAAGATCCGGTCGCGCCAAAAATCCATCGGGCGCAGGGGGATCACCGGACGGTCACGGTCAAAACACCCGCCCTCGCGCCACATGTCGAACACCGGCCCTTCAAACACGAGGTAAAATTCGTCCCAGGTCTCGCCGCGTTTGGGGCCATACCAATGCTCAACGCCGGGAAAGATCAGGATCGCATCACCTGCGCGCACCGGCAGGTTCAGCCCGTTCTCATCGCGGTAAGTGCCTTCGCCCCGCGTCACATAGACCAGAGTGAAATGCGGCAAGGTGCGCCGCGCGGTCAAAACGCCCACGCCCTTGTTGAGAAAACAGGCCAGCTTTATCCCGCCGATAGGCGACAGATGCAGGTTCTGTTTATATACCTTTTCTTCCCACATCACTTTTCCTTAAAGTTCGCCTCCCCGTCCGGATACCAAAAAATTCATGCTTGTCCAAAAACCCACTTCACAAATGCGTGTATCTAGCGTGAAAGTTCGCTGGGGCATTACGTTGCGTAAACGTATTGCGAGAGAGGATGGATAGCTTGGATGGCAAATAATGCCACATCAGACGACGCATTGCCGGACCAAAGGTTCGATTTTGAGCATGGCGGAGACGATGCTGTGAGCAGCGAGCTTGCTGTGCATCACCACGGCCCTGCGCCCGCTGCAGATCCGGTGGATGAGGCCGAGGGCGAGCATCAGTTTATCGCGCTGCGCGGTGGCGGCACGTTTGTCGCGATTGAAGCGACCAAAGGCGCGCGTCCGATCATCCTCTATGCCGGTCCCGATATGCCGGGCGCTGCACCATCAGAGCTTGCCACTCTAGCCGTACGTCAGCACGCGCCGGGCACTGCGGCGGTTCCGCTGCGCGGTTCCATGATCAATGAAGTGGGTACTGGCATTTCTGGCCCATCCGGCCTGATCGCGCATCGCGGCGGGCAAGATTGGGCGATTGATTTGCGCCTCGTCATGATCGAGCAGCGCGGCGAGCATGAAGTCACCCTGTGCTGCGAAGACACCAACACCGCCGTTGCCGTGTGCCATACGCTCTCGCTCGATCCCAATACTGGCGTGCTTACCAGCAGCACTGAGATTGAGAATCGCGCGGACAGCGAGCTCCAATTGGATTGGGCCGCTGCTTTGTGCCTGCCGCTGGACCAAAGGCTGGAGCGTATTTTCAGCTTCACGGGCCGCTGGTCGGGCGAGTTTGCAATCGAGGAAATCGCCCCTTTCCAGGGCAGCATCGTGCGCGAGAACAAGGCTGGACGGACCAGCCACGATGTCTATCCCGGAGCCTTCGCTGGAACGCCTGCGACCTCCGAAGATAGCGGCCTTGCAGCAGGATTTCACCTGGCATGGAGCGGGAACAGCCGCCTGCGGGTCGACCGCCACAGCGATGGCCGCGCCCTCATACAAATCGGCGAAATGTCCTTCCCCGGTGAAATCAGCCTGGGCCGCGATGATAGCTACCGCACGCCTGATCTGATCGCCGCTTGGTCAAGGCAAGGCTTCAATGACGTGTCGCAGCGTCTGCACGACCACCTTTGCAATGAAGTGCTCGACAAGCGCAGCTTCGCAAAGCCGCGCCCGGTGCATTACAACACTTGGGAAGCGGTCTATTTCGACCATGACGAGGCGACGCTGATCACGCTCGCTGAGCATGCCGCCGCCGTCGGCGCAGAGCGCTATGTGCTCGATGATGGTTGGTTCGGCGGACGCCGCCATGAGGATGCTCGGCCTTGGCGATTGGTGGGTCTCAGACGCGGTCTATCCCGATGGGCTCCACGCCATCGTCAACCGAGTCAAAGAGCTCGGTATGGAATTCGGCCTGTGGTTTGAGCCAGAGATGGTCAATCCAGACAGCGATCTGTTCCGCGCGCACCCCGACTGGGTGCTGGGCGCAGACGGCGTCGATGCGGTCCCGTTCCGCGGTCAATTCACACTCGACCTGACCCGCCGCGAGGTGTTGGACTACCTGTTCGACAAGATCACCAAGCTGGTGACCGAATATGGCATCGCTTACATCAAATGGGACATGAATCGCGACACGAACTATCCGGGCAGCGGCGGCCGGGGCGCGATGCATGCGCAAACACAGGCGGTCTACAAATTGATGGAGAGCCTGCGCGCGGCCCATCCTGATTTGGAGATTGAAAGCTGCTCGTCAGGCGGCGGGCGCGCCGACTTTGGCATCTTGCGCTATTCCGACCGGATCTGGACCTCCGACAACAATGACGCACGCACGCGCCAACACATCATGCGCGGCGGCAGCCATTTCCTGCCTCTGCGGGTGCTGGGCAATCATGTCGGGCCGAAAAAATGCCATATTACGGGTCGCCAGTTTGCCATGCATTTCCGCGTCGCCAGCGCGATCTTCGGCCATATGGGCATGGAGCTGGACCTGCGCGATGAGAGCGAGGCGGACCTCGAAACGCTGAAAGCCGGGATCGCTTTGCACAAAAAGCACCGCGAGCTGATCCATGGCGGGCATTTCCTGCGCCTCAAATCAACCGCGACCACCAATATGATTGGCTGCGTGGCGCGCGATCAGAGCGAGGGTCTGTTTTCCTATGCAAAGCTCGAAAGCGAGCTCAACACGCTGCCCGACCGGATCATGTTCGGCGGGCTTGATCCAGCGCGCCATTACCGGGTGCAAATGGTCTGGCCGCTGGCGAACCCATCGCTCAGCACGCCCTCTATCATTGAGGCGGCCAAACTGCTTGAAGGCGGAACGACATTCTCAGGCGCCGCGTTAATGGGTTACGGGATCCAGCCGCCGCTGACATTCCCCGACACCTGCCTGATCTATCATTTGGAAGCGACCGACTAGAACATGAGCCAGACTGCACAGCACAGCGAAGAGATGCTTGATCTCTTGGTGATTGGCGGCGGCATCAATGGCGCCGGGATTGCCCGCGATGCAGCAGGGCGCGGCCTCAAAGTGTGCCTGGTGGAGAAAGACGACCTCGCCAGCCACACCTCCAGCGCTTCGACCAAGCTGGTCCACGGCGGCCTGCGTTATCTGGAGCATTTGGAATTCCGCTTGGTCCGCGAAAGCCTGATCGAGCGGGAGCGCCTGCTGAAAATCGCGCCGCATATCGTGTGGCCGCTCAGATTTGTATTGCCGCATGACAAGGGCTTGCGCCCCAGCTGGCTGCTGCGGCTCGGCCTGTTCATGTATGACCACATGGGCGGGCGCAAACTGCTGCCCCCGACCCGCACGGTGAACCTGCGCGAGGCTCCGCATGGGAGCTTCCTCGAAGACCGGCTGGTCAAAGGGTTTGAATATTCCGATTGCTGGGTTGAGGATTCGCGCCTGGTCGCGCTCAACTGTGTCGATGCAAAAGAACGCGGTGCGGACATCCGTACCCGCACGGAATGCACCGGCCTTGCCCGCGATGGCCAGCATTGGAACGCGGTCCTTAGCGGCCCCGATGGCGAGGCGCATGTACAGGCCCGCCAAGTGGTGAACGCGGCTGGCCCATGGGTCGACAAAGTGCTGGGCCGGGCAATCCCGCGCGAAAACCATGAGAACCTGCGACTGGTTAAGGGAAGCCATTTGATCTTCCCGAAGCTGTTCGACGGCGATCATTGCTACATCTTTCAAAACAAGGATGACCGGATCATCTTTGCGATCCCCTATGAGCGCGACTTCACTCTGGTTGGCACCACCGACCAGGGCTTTGAGGGCGATCCATCGGGCATCGATATCTCGCCGGAAGAAGCCGAGTACATTTGCGATGCCGCCAATGAATATTTGCGCACGGACATTTCGCCGGATCAGGCCGTGTCCAGCTATGCCGGGGTCCGGCCTCTGTATGACGACAAGGCCGCCAGCAATTCCACGGTGACGCGCGATTATGTGTTTGAGCTGGAAGACACCGATGAAAACGGCGCGAAGGCCGCGCCAATCCTGTCGATCTTTGGCGGCAAGATCACAACCTATCGCAAGCTTGCCGAACACGCGCTGAAACGACTGGGCCAAGGCGACACCAGTTGGACGATTGATGCGCATCTGCCCGGCGGCGAGATTGATCCGATGCGCTTTGATGCCTTTGTGACCGACCTTGCCATGCGCTATCCGTGGCTGCCTAATGGGGCGGCGCTGCGGCTTGCCCGCGCCTACGGAACGCGGGCCGAGGCGCTGATTGGCGGCGCGCAAGGCCTCAATGACATGGGCGCGCATTTGGGCGGCGATCTGTTTGCGCGCGAGCTTGAATATCTGATCGAACACGAATTCGTGCGCAGCGCCGATGATGCTCTGTGGCGGCGCAGCAAGCTGGGCCTTCACCTCAGCAAGGAAGAGCGCGCGCGCGTGAAGGATTGGTTCGAAGGTGAGCATGCGTCCGCGAAAGCTGCCGCGCTATGAGCGAGAACATAGCGCTAGACCGCGAGATTGGCGGCAAGACTGTCTATCGCAGGGAGCATCGCAAGGCCGATGGGCGATTGCTGCAATTGTACGGCCACACGCCGCACGAACTGGCGCTGCAATCCGAAAGCGCAGACCCAATCGCGCAAGGCGGCGAGATCCGTCACCATCCCATGCGGGACGAATGGAACGTCTATGCCGCGCACCGGCAGAACCGCACCTTCAAGCCTGCGGCCTCCGATGACCCCCTCGCCCCAACCCGCGTGGGCGGCCCGGAAACAGAAATCCCGTTTGAAGATTTCGAACTCGCGGTGTTTGAAAACAAATTTGCCGCCTTTCACCCCAGTGCCTCTGATGCGAGCGCGATTGCTGGGATCGCGGCTGAACCGGCCAAGGGCGCATGCGAAGTGGTGGTCTATTCACCCAAGGCCAGCGGCAGTCTGCACACCATCGGCCAAGACCGCCGGCGCGTCCTGATCACCGCTCTGCTCGACCGCTATCAGGCGATGTTTGATGCGGGCTGCGAATATGTGCTGCCGTTTGAAAACCGCGGCGATGAAGTCGGCGTGACTTTGCACCACCCGCATGGCCAGATTTACGGGTTTCAGCGCGTGCCCGAGATACAGCAGCGGGCAATAGACGCCTTTGCGGGCGGCTATGACCTCGCCGCCGAGATACAGGCCGCCATGCCGGATTACGGCTTGGGCGAGAAAGACGGGATCGCCGCCTTCGTGCCGCGCTTCGCCCGCTTCCCCTATGAGGCATGGATCGCGCCCACTGCGCGCCGCGCTGGCCCATGGGAATGCAGCGATGCCGAGCTGGACGCCGTTGCCTATTGGCTTGGCGAGATGACGCGCCGCTATGACGTTTTGTTTGACGGGCCTGCGGCGACCATGATGGCGTTTCACGCCGCGCCCAAATCGGGCAGCGAAGGCTATCACTTCACCGTGCAATTCTACCCGCTGCTGCGCGCCAAGGGCCGGGTCAAATATCTCGCCTCGGTTGAACAACACACCGGGACATTCACCGTCGATGTGATGCCCGAAAGCGCGGTCGAGGCACTGCGTAAGGTGGGGGCAAATGACTGATTTTACTGCGCACGCGCCGGGCCGCGTGAACCTGATCGGGGAGCACACCGATTACAATGGCGGCATGGTGCTGCCCGCCGCACTCTCCATCGGCCTGGACGTGACGCTCGCGCCGCGCGATGACGACACGGTCGCGGTCAGCTCTGGCGATTATGAAGCGCCGGAAATCCGCAATCTGTCCGATGATGCGGTGGGCGAATGGTCCGACCCCTGCGTCGGCGCGATCCGGGTCGCCAATGATCTGGGCCTGCTGAGCGGCGGCGTGACACTGGAGGTTCAATCGACCATTCCAGAGGGCTCTGGTCTTTCCTCCAGCGCGGCTCTGATCGTCTCGATCCTCAAAGCCGCGCGCGCCGCTGGCGGGGGCACGCAAAGCGATGTTGAATTGGCCGTGGCAGCGCGCCGGGTTGAGAACGAATATATGGGCGTTCCCTGCGGTATTATGGACCAGATGGCGGTCGCGCTCGCCACCCCCGGAACCGCCATGGCGCTCGACACCAAGCATCTCGAATACGATCTCGTCACCCTGCCCGACAGCCACGAGATGGTGGTCATCCACTCTGGCCTAACCCGCAAGCTGACCGATGGCCGCTACGCTGCGCGCAAAGTCGAATGCGACGCCGCCAAAGCGCATTTCGGCACCAATGATCTGTGCCTCTTGCAGGTCGAGCAAATCGAGCAGGCGGAACTGGACCCGGTCGTCAAGCGCCGCGCCATGCACTGCGCGACTGAGCAGGCGCGCGTCTGGTCCGCGATTGATGCGCTAAAGGCGGGCGATATTGCCGCGCTGGGCCAAGCGATGAATGAGAGCCATGTTTCAATGCGCGATCTGTTCGAAATGTCCCTGCCAGAGATCGATGCTCTGGTCGCGAGCGCACAAGAGCTGGGCGCGGCAGGGTCGCGGCTGACAGGCGGGGGCTTTGGCGGTTGCATCGTCGCCTGCGTTGCAAAGGACACCCGCGAGGCTTGGCTGGAACAATTGCTCGCGCGCCATCCGCAGGCGCGCTTTATCGACGCGGTCGGGGCTTAACTCAGCCCGCGACAGCCACCGCAATTGACCGGTACTGATCCATCACCCAGCCGACCGCCGGGCCAATGGTGTTTTCCAGCACGCCCCATTGCGGCGCAAACCACGTCAGCGCGACCAGGCCAAAGAACAGCAGCATTCCAAACGGCCGCAGCTTCGCATAGTATTTGACCAGCTTGCGCGGCAGCAATCCCTCGACAATGTGCGAGCCATCAAATGGCGGGATCGGGAGCAGGTTGAACACACCCAGAAACACATTGATTAGGATGAAATACCCCAGACCCTGCACCAACATGCCGGGATCATCGGGGTTTGAGGACGGGTCCATATTGCCCGCGGCTATGCCCAAGGCTATCGCGCCCAACAGAGCGAGCACAAAATTCGTCCCCGGACCCGCCGCCGCCACGGCCATCATGCCAAAGCGCGGATTGTTCAAACGCCATGGTTGAACCGGCACCGGCTTGGCCCAGCCAAACACGGGCGCGCCCGCCAGAGCCAGCGCTCCCGGCACCAGTAAAGTGCCAACCGGATCAACATGGCGGATCGGGTTGAGGCTCAGCCGCTTTTGCTCCTGCGCGGTCGGATCGCCGAGCAGTTTTGCGGCATATCCATGCGCGACCTCGTGAAAAACAATCGCGACAATCAGGCACGGGATCAGGATGAGGGCAAGGGAAAGTGTCTCGGACATCTGTGATAGGTAGGCGCGCGGGGCCTAACCCGCCAGAGCTTCGCTGAAATGCTTGCGGCACAGCGCGAGATAGCGATCGTTTCCGCCGATCTCGGTTTGCGCGCCTTCCTTAACTGCTTTGCCGCTTTCATCGACGCGCAGGTTCATCGTCGCTTTGCGCCCGCAATGGCACACCGCCTTTTGCTCGATCAGCGCATCGGCAATGCCCAGCAGCGCCGCTGAGCCGGGGAACAATTCGCCCTGAAAATCCGTGCGCAGTCCGTAACACAGCACCGGAATGCCATGCACATCGGCCAGCTGCGCCAACTGCCACACTTGGTCCTTCGTCAAGAATTGCGCCTCGTCCAGCAGCACGCAATCAATCGGTGCCTCTGCATGATCATCGAGCACGAAGCGCTCAATGTCCGTCGCAGGATCGAACCGGCGCGCATCGCTGGATAGGCCAATCCGGCTGCTGATCGCGCCAAATCCGGGCCGGTCATCAATCGCCGCCGTCCACAGGCACACCCGCATCCCCTGCTCGCGGTAGTTGAACGCGGTTTGCAAGAGCGTGGTGCTCTTGCCCGCATTCATGCTCGCAAAATAGAAATAGAGCTTAGCCATGGCGGCGCAGCCTAAGCCAGCGTTCGCATTTGGGCCAGCCGGGAACATGTGACCATACACAGGCTTTACTTGTGTGCAGACCCATTCACAGGGCAGACAGGCATCAGACGCAATGTTAGCGTCACGTCTAGACACACAGCATGAGTTGAGGGGCTTTATCCTATGGCAAGCGCAGCGCCGACACCCGATCAGAGCCAAGGCATGGGCGGGATTTTGGGCTGGATTGAACGCAGCGGCAATAAGCTGCCCGATCCGGTGTTCCTGTTCTTCTGGCTGATCGCGATCCTCGTGCTGATCTCTGTGATTGCCAGCGCGGTGGACCTATCCGCAGCGCACCCGACAGAGATTGATCCGGAAACTGGCAATGCGCGGATCATCACCGCCGCCAGCCTGTTCAGCGCGGAAAATATCCTGCGTTTGTGGGTGGATATGCCCAAAACCTTCACGCACTTTCACCCGCTGGGCTATGTTCTGGTGGTGATGCTGGGCGCGGGCGTGGCCGAGCGGGCTGGCCTGTTTGGCACCGCAATGCGCGCAGGCGTTCGCAATGCGCCAAAGGCTCTGCTGACCCCGATTGTTGTGCTGGTCGGGATGCTCGGCAACCTCGCCGCAGACGCGGCATATGTGGTACTGATCCCACTGGCGGGTATCATCTTCCACGCCGCTGGCAGGCACCCGGTGGCCGGGATCGCCGCGACATTTGCGGGCGTTTCTGGCGGTTTTTCAGCGAACCTCTTTCCGGGGCAACTCGATGCCCTGCTGTTCGGTATTACAGAGGCGGCGGTTGAGACCGTATTCGGCGATTACACCGCGAACATCGCGGGCAATTGGTATTTCATCGCGGCGATGACATTCGTCTTTCTGCCGGTGATCTGGTTTGTGACCGACAAGGTGATTGAGCCGCGCCTGGGCACGTGGAACCCCGCCAATGCGGGCCGTCCAGCTGAAGACGAGCAAGGCGACAAGCCGCTGACTGACGGCGAGCGCGCTGGCCTGCGTTACGCTGGCCTTGCCGTGCTGGGCGTGATCGCGCTGTGGCTCGGTTTTACCTTTGGCCCCGGCACGCCTCTGATTGATGAGACCGCATCGCCAGAGGCTCAGCTCAATCCGTTCTATCAGAGCCTCGTCGGCGGCTTCTTCCTGCTCTTTCTGCTCGCTGCATGGGCCTATGGTAAGGGCGCAGGGACGATCACCAATCACCGCGACCTCGTGAAGATGATGTCCGGTTCGATGGAGGACCTCGCCTATTACCTCGTGCTCGCTTTTGCGGCCGCGCATTTTGTTGCGATGTTCAGCTGGTCGAACCTCGGCCTGATCTTGGCCGTTCAAGGAGCGGATTTCCTCGGCTCAACCGGATTGCCAGCCTGGGCGCTGCTCACCGCGATCATTCTGGTCTCTGGCCTGCTCAACCTGTTCGTTGGCTCCGCAAGCGCGAAATGGGCGCTGCTCTCGCCAGTCATGGTGCCGATGCTGATGCTGCTCGGTATCTCGCCTGAGATGGCGACGGCGGCCTACCGCGTGGGTGACGGGGCGACCAATATCATCACCCCGCTGATGGTCTATTTCCCGCTCATTCTGATCTTCTGCCAGCGCTGGGATAAGGGCTTTGGCATTGGCAGTCTGGCGGCGATCATGCTGCCGTTCTCGATCGGATTGATGGTCTCTGGCCTTGCGCTCACGATCGGCTGGGTCGTGCTCGATCTGCCGCTTGGGCCGGGCGCGAGCGTGTTCATCGATATCCCGACAGCGGCCAATGCAGGCGGGGGATAGGGCCTCAAATTTTCTCAAAGTGAAACTTTTCGCAGGGCTAGCGCGAACATCTTACCATAGGAGAGTTTATGTCACGCCTACCTCAGTCCCTGACCGGCAAGTTCAAAATCGTCGCCGTCCCGATGCTCGCAGCATTGCTGCTAGGCAATGCATCGCAGACCTACACGCTCGACACTAAGGCGAGCTCAATTGCTGCGAAGGTGCCGTTCCTTGGCATTGGCAGCCGCACGGCGACCTTCAACTCGATCAGCGGCGCGGTCACCTTCGTCCCCGATCGCCCGCGCGATGCGACAGTCGATGTGACGATCAACACGCAGGACATCAAAGCGTCGGATTCGGTGACGCTGAAGCGGCTGCGCTCTGAAAAGTTCTTCTGGGTCAATAAGTATCCAACCGCGCGCTTTCGCGGCTCTAACCTCGTCATGACCAGCGGGCGCACTGGCAAGATCACCGGCACGCTGACCGCGCGCGGCGTGACCCGCGATGAAACTCTGTTTGTCACCTTTGATCAGCCGCCAGCCAGCAATGTCGGCAAGGCGATAAACCTCACCGGGACGATGAAGATCAATCGGAAAAACTACGGTATGACATCGTTCAATTTGATCGTCGGCAAGACTGTGACGATCAGCCTGAAGGCGAAGATGATCCCGCGCTAGGCCCGGCTGAGGCAGCGCGTTCACCCTTCAAATTCAAAACCGTTGCCGATGGTGCTCAGCGTCGTCTGGGTGCCCTTTGGTACGTCGCTCCAGACCCAATTGGCCGCATCATCTTCGATGTTGCCTGACGCATCATTGCGCTTGCCAGTGAGGTAATTGACGCTGGTCTGGCGCATTTCGCCAGTGTTGCGCCGCACATGTGTATACTCAAACCCGATTAGCGCCATGGCTTTACCGTCCCAGCGAAACTGAAACTGGCGGTTCGACATGCTCCAGCTGCCCGCGTTTGCGAAGAATGCGATGTGGAGATGCAGCGAACCGCCCTCGATCCGCATATCTTCATAAGGGTCGCTGATCGTTGGGCGGTCGTGATCAGGGATAATCGCATTGCCCTTGGCGACTAGCCGATATTGCCCTGGGTAATCTTGCAGAATGACAAGCACGATCCGCGGATTGGCATCGTAAAAATCCATGCCAAAGCCATCGAGATTTCTCCGCATTTTGGCCGGGTCATTTTCCTGAATGATCAGCACGCTGTCGGTGCGGCCATCACCGTCGAGATCGCCCTCTGCCTTGTCGAACAATCGCCAGCCGCGCGGAACGAAGTTGATATCGCGATAGGAGGTTTCACTCTCCCAAACGGGCATGGACACTCCAGGCTCAGCCTGAGCGCCTGCAGGCGCATCAGTCGCCCCGCCAGCCAGCGCCGCCGCCGCCAGAATGGAAATCATGGTGCGCCGTCCTCTTCGCCATCATCAGCCAGATCACGCGCCACCTTGGGATCGCGCAGCAGACTCTCAATCCGGTCTGCCTCATCGAAGCTCTCATCGGCCCGAAACTTCAGCTTCGGCGCGAATTTCAGCCCCAGCCTTTTGGCGACCTCACGCTGAAGAAAGGCGGTGTTCTGCCGCAAAGCCTTCACCACCTCGTCCTCTTCAGAGCCGAGCAGCGGTTTCACGTAAACGGTCGCATTGCGCAGGTCCGGCGTCATGCGAACTTCTGTCACCGCGATGTTAGAGGCGCTCACCACATCATCATGCACTTCGCCCCGCGCCAGCAATTCCGACAGGATGTGGCGCACCCGCTCGCCCACTTTCAGGACGCGGACCGATTGCTGTTCAGCGGTGAATTGTTGGCGAGCCATCGGCTTAATCCATCTTTGAAATTATGTTCTTGAGGGAGTTCATGTTGCGCGCTGTGCCGCGACAATCAAGCCGCCGCTCAAGAAATTTGCTGGAAAGGTCAGACACGCCGACCCCGTGGACATAGTCGAGATAGAGCACGCGGTCCCCCAGCGCGAGCCGCTCGCTGCCCTTTGAACTGTGCTCCTGCTTCAGCGCTTCAAAGCGGGTTTGGTCAGGCTTCTGACTGAGAAATATCGAATGCACCATCTTGTCAGAGCCATGCTCTGGCCCGGTGCCGTGGAACGGATTGTCCTCAACGGCTGATTGCACCTCCGCCTTGGTGCGCACCATGACGCAGCTCTTAAAGCCGAACTGATCGGCGAGAATGCGCTCAAGATGCGCCTCTATCTCCACCGGCGCGCGGTCATCGGACAGGATCAAATTGCCGCTCGCCGCGACGGTGACGAGGTCTTTGAGGCCTTCTTTCGCAAAGGCAGCCTTCAGATCGACCATCTTCACCCGGTTGCCGCCGATATTGATGCTGCCTAGCAGAGCGAGAAGGCGCGCCATCAGAAGCCTTCGGGAATATCGGTTGGCAAGGCAGTGGAAGTGGCCCGGGTCAGCAGATTACCCGCCTCATCGAAGAGCTCGCCCTCGAGGAAAGCGACCCGGCGGCCATGCTTGACCACGCGGCCCTTCGCGATGATTGGCGCGAGCGGAACCATCGACACGAAGGTCAGGTTCATATCGAGATTGAGTGGGAGTTTTGTGCCGTGCTCGCTGCCCTCTGTGACCGCCAGCAAAGCGCCGCCCATCACCTCATCAAGGAAACCTGCGATCAGCCCGCCCTGCACCGCGCCCCTTGGCGAGGCGAAGCTTGGCGGCGGGGTGAAGCGCGTGGTCAGCTCGCCTTTGTCGGCATCGAACGAGACGAACTCGCTCCCCATCAGCTCAGCCGATGGGGAGCGCTTGGATTCGTAAATCTTGCCCATTCGCCTGCGTCAGACGCTGATCACAGCGTCCGTTCACGCTCCTCAACCTCGAAGACTTCGAGGCTGTCGCCCGGTTGGATGTCGTTCGTATCTTCCAGAACCACACCGCATTCGAGGCCAGAGCGCACTTCGTCGACATCGTCTTTGAAGCGGCGCAGCGACGCGATGGTGGTCGCCGAAACGATGACATCCTCGCGGGTAAGACGCGCGTGCAGGCCTTTGCGAATGGAGCCTTCGGTGACGAGCAGACCCGCCGCCTTGTCCTTCTTGCCGGACTTGAAGACTTCTTGAACATCCGCGCGGCCAACAACGTGCTCGATCTTTTCCGGACCAAGCTCGCCGGCCATTTCCTTCGCGATTTCGTCGGTCAGATGATAGATCACATCGTAATACATCATCCGCACGCCTTCGCGCTTCACCAGGTCGCGCGCTTTCGCATTCGGACGCACGTTAAAGCCGAGGATCGGCGCGTTTGACGCCGCCGCCAAGGTCACATCGCTTTCCGTGATCGCGCCAACGCCAGCGTGCAGCACGCGGACCTTGATGAGATCATTGGACAGGTTGTGCAGCGCGGTATTGATCGCCTCAACCGAGCCCTGAACATCAGCCTTCACCAGAACGGGGAATTCGACCACGTCAGAGGCAAGGTTGTTGAACATCGTGTCAAAGTTGGTCGGGGCGAGCGCGGTGCGCTGCTCCGTCTTCTTCTCACGGCGATATTCGGCCACTTCGCGGGCGCGCTGTTCGTTTTCGACAACGGTCAGAACGTCACCAGCCGATGGCACACCGCCCAGGCCAAGCACTTCGATCGGGAAGCTTGGTCCTGCTTCCTTGATCTGCTTACCCTTGTCATTGACGAGCGCGCGGACACGTCCGCTCTCGGTGCCAACCACAAAGGTGTCGCCGCGTTTCAGAGTGCCGCGCGTCACCAGCACAGTGGCAACCGGGCCGCGGCCCTTATCCAGCTTGGCCTCAACCACGGTCGCATCGGCATGGCGGTCTGGCCGTGCTTTAAGCTCCAGCAGTTCCGCCTGCAAAGTGATCGCCTCGATCAGATCATCAAGCCCGGTTCCCTTGGTTGCGGAAACTTCCACATCCTGCACATCGCCCGACATCTTCTCCACGATCACTTCGTGTTCGAGCAGACGGGTGCGGACATTGTCGGCATTGCCTTCTGGCTTATCGATCTTGTTGATCGCCACGATCATCGGCACGCTTAGCCGCTTTCGTGTGCTTAATCGCCTCAATGGTTTGCGGCATAATGCCATCATCGGCAGCCACCACCAGCACCACAATATCGGTCACATTCGCGCCGCGTTGACGCATTTCGGTGAATGCGGCGTGGCCCGGTGTATCGAGGAAGGTGATCTTCTGCTTGTTCTTGGTCTCGATCTGATAGGCGCCGATGTGCTGGGTAATCCCGCCAGCTTCGCCTTTGGTCACATCGGTCCCGCGCAAAGCATCGAGCAGTGAGGTCTTACCGTGATCGACGTGGCCCATAATGGTCACGACCGGCGGACGCTCTTTCAGCGTCTCTTCGGGATCTTTGTCTTCCTCAGCGACAATATCGATATCGGCTTCAGAGACCTTCTCGATATTATGGCCAAACTGCTCCACGAGCAGCTCGGCAGTGTCCTGGTCGATCGTCTGATTGACGGTGACCATCATGTCGAGATTGAACAGCTCTTTGACGAGGTCCGCGCCCTTCTCGCCCATCCGTTTGGCGAGTTCGCCAACGGTGATCGCCTCTGGCACGATAACGTCGCGAACTTGCTTCTCACGCGGCTTGGACGGTCCGCCTTGAGCGCGGCGTTCTTTCTCACGCGCACGCTTGAGCGCGGCGAGTGAACGCGCGCGGCGACCCTCGTCCTCGTTCAGCGCTTTGGTAACAGTGAGCTTGCCCGAACGGCGCTTGTCTGCACCGGGCGAGCTGCGCTTGTCCTCGCGGCCCTTTTTCTTTTCGGGACGCTTCGGCTCGGGCCGCGCAACCGGGGTAAACTTGCGCCCGCTTGGCGCAGATGCTGCTTCCTTCTTGGCTGCTGGCGCTTCAGCGGCGGCCGCAGCAGGTGCTTCGGCCTCAGCGGTGGCTGCCTGCTCAGCGGCTTTCGCATCGGCGGCGGCTTGCTTTTCAGCTTCCTCGTCAGCTTTGCGATTGTCTTCAGCGCGCTTCTTCTCGTCTTCAGCGGCCTTCTTCGCTTTCTGATCGTCACGCTTGCGCGCGTCTTCGGCGAGCTGGAGGCGCTGTTCTTCTGCCTCGCGCTCAAGCCGCTTTACGCGCTCTTGAGGAGTTTCTGATGGCGCGGCCTTCTTCGCAGGCGCTTTCTTCGGCTCAGGCGCCGGGGCTTCCGCGACCGGTTCTGGCGCAGGAGCGGGCGCGGGTGCAGCCTCTGGCGGCGGGGTTTCACCCGGCTTCAAGAGCTTGCGGCGGCGCTTAACCTCAACCGCCACCTTATTGGTGCGGCCGTGGCTGAAGGTCTGTTTGACCTCACCGTCACCAGCGCGGCCGTTTGAGGCCAAGTGGTTTACGGGTCCGTTTGTTGTTGTCGTCGTCGCTCATGCTAGCTCGTTAGTCCTTCGTGTATTCTTCTATGTCGTTCGGGCGCGGCTGATCCGCCCCGTCCGTCGATCGTTTTGTGCTGCCGCCGCAGCCAGCCATGACAGCCCCCGAAAACGCCATGAGCCGGGATAGTGCCCGCCTCATGCGATCCGCCCCGCTTGCTCCGCGAAGAGCAAGATGAACGACATTCTCGCGGCCCAATGCCACAGACAGAGCCGCGCGGTCCAGTGGCAAGACCTCGCCGCGCTCTCCGGTTCCCTCTGCCTCGCGCCCAACGCGCCAGGCCTGATCCAATTTCTTGCGCCCGTCTTCGCTGCTGTCGCTGGCGTGCAGCAACATGTGCAGCGTGCCTGCGCGCGCTTGGTCCTCAATCCGTCCAGAGCCGAGCACCAATTGCCCTGCGCGCAGCTCCAATCCCAAACGGTCCATCAGTGATTTGCGCAGTGCAGATTCGATCTGCTGCGGCAAATCGTCGCTGTAGGAAAGTTTGACGCCCTTAAATCCGCGCGCCAGCGCCCCTTTAAGCTGGCCATTGGCCATAGCCGCTTCAAGTGCCGCCTTGTCCAGCGTGATCCACGCTCCGCGTCCCGGCGCCTTGGCCGATGGATCGGGCAAAACGTCACCATCGGGCGAAATCGCCAGCCTCAGCAACTCATCTTGACCAGCATGATCGCCGGTCAGGATACAGCGGCGCTCTGGCGCTTCCTTGCCCTTATTCGCATTGCGGCGGCGGTTCTTGGACTTGCCTGACCCTCCGCCCCGGTGGCCAGATTTGCTCTCCGGCTTGGATGCGGACTTGGCGTAGCCTTCTTGGGAGCCAGAAGCGATGTTCTGACCCTCGCTGGCTTTCCCGCCAGCATCAACGATGTCGGACGCTACGCGCTCATTTGTCGGAGTCCGCATTCGCGGCCTCCTGTGTTGTCGCTTCGGTTGCAGCGTCTGCTGCCCCGTCTTCGTCTTCAAACCAGTGCGCACGCGCAGCCATGATGATCTCGTTGCCCTGCTCTTCGCTCAGGCCAAACTCACCCAGCACGCCGCCTTTGTCTTCCTGACGCTGAGGCGGACGCCGCGTTGGCGGACCATCAGCATTGTTGCGGCGGCGCGGTGCTTCGCGCTTCTTGGCGATCAGCTCGTCAGTTGCGAGGTCGGCCAGATCATCGAGCGTCTTGATGCCGCCCTTGCCCAGCACAACCAGCATCGCCTCGGAGAGGTGCGGCATATCAGCCAGCGCATCTTCGACGCCCAGCTCGCGGCGGACCGCGCGGTGTGCTTCTTCCTGACGCTCCAGCGCTTCTTTCGCGCGGTTTTGCAGCTCTTCGCCGAGCTCTTCGTCAAAGCCTTCAATCGCGGCCAGCTCTTCCAGCGGCACATATGCGACCTCTTCGAGCTCCGCAAAGCCCTCTGCAACCAGCAGCTGCGACAGGGTCTCGTCAACGTCGAGCTCTTCTTCGAACATCTTGGAGCGCTCAGCGAATTCTTTCGAACGCTTCTCGCTTGCCTCTTCCTCAGTCATGATGTCGATCTGGTGACCGGTCAGCTGACTGGCGAGACGCACGTTTTGGCCGCGGCGACCAATCGCCAGGCTCAATTGATCGTCAGGCACAACGACTTCGATGCGCCCCTCTTCCTCGTCCAGAACAACGCGGGCGACGGTCGCGCGGCTGAAGCGCGTTCACGACGAAGGTCGCAATGTCATCGCTCCATGGAATGATGTCGATCTTCTCGCCCTGCAATTCCTGCACGACGGCCTGAACGCGGCTACCCTTCATACCAACACAGGCACCGACCGGATCGATCGAGCTGTCGTGGCTGATCACGCCGATCTTCGCGCGGCTGCCTGGATCGCGTGCAGCGGCTTTGATCTCGATGATGCCGTCGTAAATCTCTGGCACTTCCTGCGCGAACAGCTTGCGCATAAAATCAGGCGCGCTGCGGCTGAGGAAGATTTGCGGGCCGCGATTGTTGCGCTCCACCTTGGTGATCAGCGCGCGCACGCGCTCACCAGTACGGGCGGCTTCACGCGGGATTTGCTGATCGCGGCGAATTACGCCTTCGGCGCGGCCCAGGTTCACAATCACATGGCCAAACTCGACCGACTTGATGACGCCGGTGATGACTTCATCAGCGCGGTCTTTGAACTCTTCAAACTGCCGTTCCCGCTCTGCATCGCGGACCTTTTGAAAGATCACCTGCTTGGCGGATTGCGCATCGATGCGGCCCAGATCAACCGGAGGCAGCGGGTCGACGATAAAGTCACCAACGCTCGCGCCCTCTTGCAGCTTTTGGCCCTGGGCCAGATCAACCTGCTTGAAGTAGTCTTCGACCTCTTCAACCACTTCAACAACGCGCCAAAGCGTCAAGTCGCCGGTTTGCGGATCGAGCTTTGCACGGATGTCGTTCTCGGCACCGTAACGGTTGCGAGCGCTTTTCTGGATCGCCTCTTCCATCGCCTCAATGACGATGTTTTTGTCGATCATCTTTTCAGATGCGACCGCATTTGCGATTGCGAGCAATTCAGCCTTGTTGGCGGAAATGGCACTGGCCATCAGTCGTCTGCCTTCTCTTGTTCTAGAATTTCGTCTGCACCACTCGTGTCGAGCGGCTGTGTAGCGGCAATGAGTTCATCTGTCAGGATGAGTTTTGCCGAATGAATTGACCCTCGCGGTACGCGGGTTTCGCCAGCCTTCGCGTCTTCGATGATGACTGTATCACCATCGATCCCGCTTAGCGAGCCGCGAAGCGTGCGCTGGCCGTCAAACCCTTTGACCATGGAAATCTTTGCCTCGTGCCCGGCCCAATTGGCAAAATCCTTGGCCCGGGTCAGTGGGCGGTCAATGCCCGGAGATGACACTTCGAGGTGATAGGCGCCTTCGATCAGAACCTCGCCCGCCTCTTCGCATGCATCCATAGCGCTGGACACTCGGCGGCTGAGCTCAGCGCATTGCTCAATGATCAGCTGCCCAGTGGCCGGGTCTTCAGCCATGATCTGCAGCGCTTCGCCGCCATCACCGGCCTCTGACGGCATCATCTTTACGCGCACCAGCTCAAACCCGAGCGCAGCGGCTTCAGGTTCGATTACTTCATAAAGGCGCGCCAGATCGGCCATCGTAACTCCGTAAAGACACCGCGCGATAGACAAACCCGTTTGGGTCCGGCCCCCGGAGGCGCCAAACTCAGACTGTCTCGACAATGTCGTGATGAGCGCTAACTAAGCGCGTTCGATCCGCTTGGCAAGAGCCTTATGCGCAGGAGAATGCGCCTCCGCGAGAGAATGCAGCAGCGCCCTAATGATCGCCATTCACCCAGGCCCGCACCGCCTCACGCAGATCGCGCTTTTCCTGCTCTTCAATCTGTTCACCGAACCAGCGCATTTGGATCACCAGCTCATCGCTCAAAGGTGCCTCAAACTCTAGGCCATTGCGGCCATTTTCGCACCGGACTGCGGAGGCGAATTGATCGAGCGTGTGGACTTGAAGCAATGCCCCTTCACCTAAGTCGAGTGGCTTCTTTAGAGCAATTTTTGCCCCTGTTCGTGACACATCAAGCAAGACGCAGCGCTGGGTCGAATAGAGCGAAATAAGCCGAGCCGGAATCGCCAATCGCAAACGCGCAGCCCCGCGCCGACCGGTTTTGACGAACGGATCGAAATGGGAGGCTGAGCCTGGTTTGGATAGCGCATGCCGCACGGTGGGCACGCTTCTAGAGGGCAATGGTCGCTGCAGCTTGAAGCGCGGCCTAAGGGTTATTGGCTAGGTCGAAGATGCGAGGCCGCGAGGCTCAGGACAAGCGCGTCAAGGGGCAATAGCAGGCGCCTGACGTTGCCTAGGCATTGCCCGCATCGCCTCCCAACACACCCTTGATGTCTGGCATTTGGCCATAGTCTTGGCGCTGGCCGTCAGTGAAGAACGCCTCCCACACGAGGCCATCAGGGTCGCGGGTCCAGGTCTTATAGGAATGCGCGTAGCAGCACTGCGTCTCGCCCTCTTCGAACGTGTCAGCGCCAGAGGCCTCGATATTGCGATAGATGTCCTGCAATTCCTCATCATTCGAAGCCTGCAGACCGACATGGGCAATGCCAACTTCGCCGCATTCTGGCTCTATCGAGATATTCACGAAGGGATCATCGAGCATCCACTTTTTATAAGCGGGCTCATCTACGCTCGGCTGAGCGCCGAACAGCTTGGTGTAGAACTGGGTCGATGCCTCAAGGTCGCTGACCCGCAAATTCATGTGCAACCGCTTCATGCCCGCTCTCCTTCATTGATTAAACTGGCGATGGCTGCGCCAGAGCCTTCTTCGGCGCAGCAATTTTCAAGCAAATAGGCCATCAGGCTGCGCATCGTTTCAAACCGCACAGTGTAGATGATCGAGCGTCCTTCACGGCGCTCGGCAACTAGCCCGGCTTGCTTTAGGTTGGTGAGATGAAACGAGAGCGAGCTCGCCAAGCACGCCCACCCGTTTCGCAATCGCGCCAGCGGCGAGACCCGTGCTGCCCGCCGTGACAAGCTCGCGGAAAACAGCAAGGCGGCTCGGTTGAGCGAGGGCAGCGAGTATTTCAACGGCTGCATCCGGTGTTGGGGTGTTTATCATTTCCATATTTCTAGAATTATGGAAATGATTCTGATTTGTCAAGCCATGCGCTGCGCTGGCTCAGCTCACTAACCGTCGGCCTGCTCTTCCATCAGGCCATGCTTTTTGATGCAATGGCGCAGCTGGTCATAGGATAGGCCCAGCGCTTTGGCGGTTTGCCGCTGGTTCCAGCGATGCTTGCCCAGCGCATGCTCCACAATCGTGCGCTCATGCTGATCCACGGCAAGGCGCAGGTCATCAATATTGTCGATTTCGCTCGGCGCGGAAGGTGCGGCATCGCCAGCAGTTGGCGCTGCACCGCGCCCTGCCCCGGCGGCCGAGCTGTCATCGCGCCGATGCGGCGGCGCGGCCGGTTTCCACGGGCTGTCGAATGGGTCGAACTGCACGTGAGAGATTGGCGTCTCGACATCGTCCCAGCGGTACACCCCCCGCTCCACCACATTGCGCAATTCACGCACATTACCCGGCCAGGCATAGTTTTCCATCTCGCGCATGACGTGCTCGGAAAAACCGGGCCAGCCATGCCAATCCAGCTCTGCCGCCATCCGCCGCCCAAAATATTCGGCCAGAACAGCGATATCGCCATCGCGCACCCTGAGCGGCGGCAGAGTGATCACTTCAAAGCTAAGGCGGTCGAGCAAATCGGCGCGAAAATCTCCGGTTTTGGCCAGATGCGGCAAATCATCATTGGTTGCCGCCACGATCCGCACATCAACCCGCACAGGGCGCGAAGCGCCAATCCGCGTGACCTCACCATATTCGACCGCGCGCAGCAGGCGTTCTTGCGCGCCCATCGACAAAGTGCCCAGTTCGTCGAGAAATAGAGTGCCCTTGTCGGCTTCTTCAAACCTTCCGGCGCGCGCTTTGGTAGCGCCTGTGAACGCGCCCGCCTCGTGGCCGAACAATTCTGCTTCGATCAGGGTTTCGGGCAAAGCGGCGCAGTTCATGGTGACCAGCGGCTCACCCCAGCGAGAGGACAGGCGGTGCAGACGCTCCGCAATCAGCTCCTTGCCGGTTCCGCGTTCGCCAATGACCAAAACGGGCTGGCTCATCGGGGCGGCACGACTGGCCCGCTCGACCGCATCGAGGAATGCCCCAGATTGCCCTATAAACTGATTTTCCCGTTCCACGTGCCAACGTATAGTGAAAATTCCCAATGATTGGCAATAGCCACCATTAACAAATTTTGGGATGCGCCTAATTCAAATATATATCAGTGACTTACGCACTTTGGCACACCGCTTGCTATTACATGAACAACACCGTGACCCAGTCACAAACGACACAGACCGAAGGAAACGATCTCATGTACAACCGCAGCTTCTTCCAGAGCAAATTGGGCCAAGCAGCGCTTGCAAGCATCGCCGCAATGACCGCGCTGATCGCGCTGTCCACGCAGATGCAGGCTGATCCTTTGATGGCCGCTGCGCCTTATGCCAGCACGCATTTGATCGAAATCGCATGAACCGCCCAAGCAAGTCTTCTCTAGGGCCGGAGCGCTCAAACGACATTGGCAGTCCCCCCAATGCGGATACCCCTGCAGATGCCCTGGCACCTGCGAGCGACACTCCGGCCCACCCCGCTTCGCCAAAATTGGGTGAAATTCCGCCCGGCAATCGGGTATCACGGCTTGATGCTGAGATTCAGCGCTTGCGCACAGGGCCCGACACTGGGCAAACATACGGGACAGACAACAATACGAGCGCGTCAACCAAACGCGACAATTCGTTTTTAGATGGAGTAGCCTTCATGGGCATTTTCAGCCGCACCCGCGATATCATCGCAGCCAATTTTAATGACATGCTGGATCAGGCGGATGATCCGTCAAAAATGATCCGCATGATTATCCTCGAAATGGAGGAGACATTGGTCGAAGTGCGGGCAAGCGCGGCGCGCACCATTGCGGATCAGAAAGAAATGAACCGCCACGTCATCAAGCTGGAACGGCTTGAGGCGGATTGGGGCGAGAAAGCTCAACTGGCGCTGTCGAAAGATCGCGAAGACCTGGCCCGCGCCGCTCTGGTAGAGAAGAAAAAGGCGGCCGATATGGGCGGCCAGCTGCGGGCAGAGATCGGCGTGCTGGATGATGCCTTGCGCGCTTATGAAGAAGACATTCAAAAGCTGCAGCATCGGCTGCGTGAGGCGCGCAGTCGCCAGACGCAAATCGCCGCCCGCCTCGAAAGCGCGGAAAACCGCGTGAAACTGCGCACGCTGATGAGCAGCGAACGCACTGACGAGGCGCTGTCGAAATTCGACCAGATGGAACGCCGGGTTGATTACGCTGAAGGCCGCGCAGAGGCGCTGAGCATTGCTGATCAGAACGGCACACCATCGCTATCCGATGAGATTGCCGCGCTCGAAGGAGCGGATGCGATCGACGATGAGCTTGAACAAATGAAGAAAGCGCTTGGCAAAGATAGCGCCAAGAAAGGGAGCTAAGACCGATGGAAGAAATCATCGTTATTCCAGCCATTTTCATCGGGCTACCGTGGGTCATCCTGCACTACGTGACGAAGTGGAAAACAGCGGCGACCATCACGACTGACGACGAAGTTCTGCTCGAAGAATTGTATTCCCTCGCCAAACGCTTGGATGAGCGGATGGACACGGTTGAGCGCCTAGTTGCAACCGATGATGCTACCTTTGAGCCCAAGCGCCTGCTCCACAATCAAGAAACTGACAACCAGCAACTCCGCGAACTTGATCGCATGATGGCTGAGAAGAAAGGAACCCCGCAGTGAACTCCCCCGCACAACTCTCTATCGCGATAAGCACAATGCAAAGCTGATGGGCGTCTGCTCAGGGATTGCAGATTACACCGGGACAAATGTCTTCTGGGTTCGGATCGGCTTCGTGGCGTTGACCCTTGCTGGTTTGGCTAAGCGTAACAATCCCAGGTTATTTCATTGCCGGATTGTTGCTGAACAAGAAGCCGCCACATCTCTATGTTGACCAGGAAGAGCAGAAGTACTGGCAGGGCGTGCGACAAAGCCCGAAGCGGACCGCCCGCGAAATCCGCGCCAAATTCCGCGATGTTGATCGCCGCCTCGCCGCTGTCGAGACGCATTACGTCACCAGCAACACCAGCCTGACGGCTGAAATCGAGAGCCTGCGCTAAGCCACCGCCAAGCGCCTGAGCCAACAAGGAGGATAACTTGCCCGGTGAACTGATACCGATCATCGCCATCATATTCGGCTGCACCATTCCGATGGTCGCGATTTGGGCGAAACACAAAGAGAAGGTCGCAGCGATGCAGGTCAACACGACCGCCGCCGCGACCGCTGAAAAGGCCGCGCAATATTCAAGCCAGGTGCAAAAACTGGAAGACCGCGTCCAAGTGCTGGAGCGCATTGTGACCGACCGCGGCTATGATGTGGCCACTCAAATCGAGGCGCTGCGCGATGTCCGCGACGTCGAACAATCCGATAGCGGCGTGCCGCTGAATGTGAGCAATCAGGAGAAAGTATAATGGACTGGGGTGGGCCTGGATTTGTTATCACGATCATTGCCGTTTCGTATGGCGCGTGGCTGATCAACAATTGGATCCGCGCGAAGCATGGCTATGAGCTAGAGGACGAATGGGGCGGCAAGTCGAAGAAGACTGACACCGCCGAGACCAAGCGTCTGCGCGCTGAAAACAGCGAACTGAATGAGAAGCTCGACCTGATGCAGGATCGCATGATCGTGCTGGAAAAAATCGTGACCGACCGCGGCTATACTCTTTCCGACGAAATCGAAGCGCTGCGCGATACGCCCAGCAAAACCACTAGCGACAGCGGCGTACCGCTCGATATCAAGTCGCAGGAGAAAGCCTGATGGGCGATCTGTTTGAGTTCTTGCTCGTCGCGGTTCCAATCTCCGCCGTTCTTGGCGGAGGGTTCTACGCGGTGCGGCACAAGATCAACTCTTTGCGGATTGCGCTCGCTAAGGAAAGCGGAGCCAATCAGACCGCAAAGATCGCGACTGAAAAGTCGGCTCTGGAAGACAGAGTTCGCGTGCTCGAACGGATCATTACGGACCGAGGATACACTCTGTCTGAGGAAATTGAGGCGCTGCGAGATGCGCCAAGCATAGCGGCCCGCGACAATGGCGTGCAGCTTAATATGAACACAAACACGAAAGCCTAAGACCATGGACGCAGCAGCGATTATTGTTCCCCACCTCCCTTGGGTAATTGGCGCAGGCCTTGCGATCGGCGCGGCCGGAGTGTTTGGCTGGATCCACACCACCCGACTAAAGATCAAGCATGGCTACCCGCTGGAAGGGATGTGGGGCCAAAGCCTAAAGCCAGGAACCGGCGAAGAGGCCAAGCAGCGCATCAGCCTATTAACTCAGGAAAATGCCGAGCTACGCGCTGAGCTGGGCGCAGTCAAAGATCGGCTGATCAATGTCGAGCGGATCGTGACCGATGGCGGCTACGCGCTCGGCAGCGAGATTGACGCTCTGCGGGAACGGGCACTCGAAGATCGCACGGACAAAGGCAACGCATAATGCACCCCTTGTTTATCATCTTTGGCTTTATCCTGATCATCGCCTGCATAGGGCTTGGCGCTGGATTGGTGTTCCACAAGCGGGACATCGAATACAAAGAGCGCAAGAACGCCCTCAACCGCGCGCACAGCAGCAGCGGCAGTGTCGAGCAGGCTGAGACAATCGCCAAGTTAGAAGACCGGGTGAGAGTGCTGGAACGGCTCGCGACGGATCGCGGCCATCTGCTCGCCGACGAGATCGAGCAATTGCGCGAACTGCCAAGCTCTGCCGTATCGAAGGAGAATGCGTAATGGGCGGCTGGGTCCTGATCGCCATCGTCGCAATCGTGGTTTGGGGTGTGTTGCAGTTTAACAAGCAGCACAACCGCCATGTCGAGATCGACAGTGAAGACCGCGATGCCTTGCTCGAGGCTCAGCGTGAACGCGATGAGCTGCGCGAGCGGGTGCAAGTGCTCGAACGCATTGTCACCGATGAAAACACGCCAGATGCCAAGAAAACCCAGCAGCTGGCCCATGAAATTGAAAACCTGCGCCTGAGCGAGAATAAGCCGCGCACTAAGACTACGGAGGATATGAGCGAATGATCGATGCAGTTTTCGACCCCTACCTCGTCATTGCCGGAGCCTGCCTTGTGGGTCTTTGCGTGGTCGCCTTTGCCCTGCTGAAAGGCTGGCAGGGATGGCTGGAGCTGAAGCGTTCTGAGCTGGACCAGCTAGAGCAACTGGGCACGGGCCCGCGCGAAGTGGAAGGCAATGCCTCCATCGGCGCCGCCCGGATTGAAATGGCTGACCTTAAAGAGCGCATCAAGAAACTTGAGGCGATTGCGAACGGAGTGGAGCTCTAAGCTCCCTCCCCAACCACGCCCGCGCGCTTTAAGCAAATCCCCTCAATTTGCGCTAAGCCTTAGAATACCCTAGGGAACCCAGCATGTAGTCCAACCGTAAGGACACTATGCGCCAACACGAACTTCGCACCCAAGTCGTCAAGGAAATGCATCTTCGCCGGTGGGAGATGCTGTGCGTACCGTGTCTCTACATGCAATGGGTGGTTCTGGTTGAGCCGGATGAGCGCGATGCGGAATATGCCGCTATTGAAGCGCGATTTGGCTCGCTCAACGGCTCTGGCAACACCACCCACCGATCTGGCCGGTTAAGCGAGCGGATCGGCTTCACGTGGGAGCGCCACAGCGAAGGCACCACGATCAGCCTGTTCGTTGAGAAATGTAAGCCGGATGAATTCTTAAAGCCTAGAGATCATGCTGACATCGCAGCTGCGATTGATTGGGTCGAGAGCCTGCCCGGCGCAGTGCTGCGCGCGACCCGCGGGCTGGTGGTCGACAAAGAAAAAGAGGCCGCTGCTGTCGTCACCAAAACCGGGTTTGAGATGCACGAGCTCGTGTCTTGCCATATTGGCAAATCGGCGCGCATCTGGTCCGATTTCCGGGTGAAGCCCGATGGTTTTGGCGCAATCGTGATTGCCTCGAACGGAACGCAGCCCGCCGATCTCACCCGGCTGGTCCAGCGCCTGCAAGAGCTCGGCAATTATCGCAATCGCGCGCTGCTCGGCCTGCCTATTGCGCAGAAAGTCTGGCCCAGCCTCAACCAGGCAGAAGAGCTGCTGACCGAGATTGCTCACCGCATCGCCGAAGGTGCGGACACGGATGACGCGCTGATGCGTGAGATTTCCGAACTGTCGGTGGATCTCAATGCGGGTATCACCGAGGCGAGCTTCCGAATGAGCGCCACGGCGGCCTATGGCAGCCTCGTCTCGGAGCGGCTGCGAGAGCTTGAGACCCGGCGGATAGAAGGCTTCGCCTCGCTCAACTATTTCACCCAGCGCCGCTTTGCCCCGGCTGTGCGGTTTTGCGCCGCTGTGACAAAGCGCCAGGGCGAACTTGCTGAGCGTGCTGGACAACTGGCAACCTTGCTGCGCGCGCGGATCGAAACGCGGATTGAGAACCAGAATGCTCAGCTGCTGCGCTCGATGGACCGGAACGCGGGCATGCAATTGCGCTTGCAGCAATTGGTCGAAGGCCTCTCGATCGTCGCCGCCAGCTACTACGCGCTCGCCATCATCAGCTACGCGCTGGTGGGCCTCAAATCAGTATGGCCGATGTTCGACAAGGATCTGGTGCTCGGCATACTCGTCATCCCCGTGGTAGTTGGCATCTATTCCTTCGTGCAATCGGCGAAAAAACGCCTGCTGAAAAAGCCGGAATAGAGATCGGCGATAGACATGGGCGCGAGCGCCCCTACATAGCGGTTCATGCGAACTCTTTCTGACATTCTCGAAGAATATGAATTCCTTGAAGGCGATGAGCGTTACCGCTTGCTGATCGAGCTTGGCCGCGAGCTTGATGACATGCCCGATGCGCTCAAAACAGACGCGACATTAGTGCGCGGATGCTCAGCGGCGGTGTGGGTCTATCCAACGGAGCAGACAGAGACGCTACACTTCCTCGCGGACAGCAATGCCGCGATTACCAAGGGTATCGTCGCTCTGGTGATCGCCGCTGTGCAGGACAAACCGGCGGGCGAAGTTGCGGGCATGGATGTTGCCGAGGCGCTGGCCCCATTTGATTTGAAGAGCCAGCTATCATCCAACCGGACGCAGGGCGTGCCCAATATGATTGCTCTGGTTCAGGAACACGCAGCGAGATTGGCTGCGGCGTAAGCTTCAGGCCCCAGCGCTGTCCCGCACCACTGCGATCCCGGCTGCCGTTTGCTCTTTGAGTTCCGCCTTTAGCTTTGCCGGATCGCGCGCGAAGACAAAGCCAAAGCTGACCCCGCCTTCTTTGCCGATGGTCGCATGGTGCAGCTTGTGCGCCTGCACCAGCCGCTTGGCATAGCCTTTCTTCGGGACCCATTTGAAATAGCGCTGATGGACTAGGCCGTCATGCACCAGCGTGTAGATCACGCCGTAGAGGGTGATGCCGACGGCGAACCACCACAGCGCGTCCCAATAGAGCGAGCCATAGATATACATCGCGGCGTTGATCGTGCCGAATACAACCGCGAACAGGTCGTTCTTTTCCAGCACATTGTCATGCGGTTCGTGGTGGTCGCGGTGCCATGCCCAGCCCCAGCCGTGCATGATATATTTGTGCGCGTACCAGGCGAACAGCTCCATGCCGATCAGCGCGGCCATCACAACCAGGACAATTTCGAGCCAGCTCATGCGGTCGCTCCTGCACCAATTCCCGCCCGCTTCGCAATCGGCAGCGCCCACCATGGCACATCCGGGCGGCGGTGATGCTCCAGATGATAGCCGAAATGGAAACAGCTGGCGAGACTCGCCAACGTGCCGAAATGGTCGCTCCGCGCGTTGTGATCATCGGGAAACGCGCCCACCCCGTGGCGATGAGGCCGATAGGTCCCGAAATAGAAAAGCTGCAGCGAAGATGCGAGCGCGGGCAGACCATACAGCAGGAATATCTGCATGAATGGAATATCCAGCACAAACAGATAGATCGCCACGACTGTGTGCACGAATACTAAGGATTGCCAGCTGAAATAGCGGGTGAAAAAGGTCCAGTACCAACGCAGAAAACTGGTCGGATGATGCTCGTCAAAATCGGGGTCGCCCTGGCGCCCTGCCAGCTTGTGATGCTCAAAATGGGCATCGCGCATCCGCCGCCAGGCAAAGCCTGCATAAAGGGCCAGAAGCACAGCCCCGACAGCCGAGTTTACGCGCTTATGCCCCGGCGCCAATGTGCCGTGCATCGCATCATGGCTAATGATGAAGACGCCGACGGAAAGCCAGCATTGCACCGCCGCCAATGCGAGCGCGAGCGGCCAATTCGACCACGTCAGCTCAAACACAAACATGCCGTAAGCGTGCAGACCTAGCCAGCCGCCAGCGATCGCAGCCGCCGAGACAAGGCCAATCACGGCCTGGCGCGGCTTGGCCAGCAAAGAGAGATCAGCGCTCATGAAATAAGATACGCAGGCGACACCATTACGGCTTCGTATACAATTTCCGCCGTTTAGCGCAATTGCGCAGGCGCCCGGCGGCACCGCGCGACTAGGAGGCGCGGGCAGCGCTCGTACCTCAATCGCGCCCCTACCCTACAAATCGGACACTGCTGACTTATCTTTGCACAATGTCGTTTGTGCCATTTCTCGCCGCCGCTTTGCTCATCGCCGCGTTCTTCTGGCACCGCCGGTATTCACGGCAGAAGAAGCGCAAGCAGCTTCTCGCCGCCCCTCTCACCCCTGAGCAGCGCGAAATCGTTCGGCAGCTGGTGCCGATCACACGCCAGCTACCCCAGCCCTTGCGCCCAAAGCTGGAGGGGAAGATCAGTCTTTTCCTCGATCAGATCACATTTCACGGCCAAAACGAGCTTGAAGTGAATGAGGCGATGAAGCTCTCCATCGCTGCTCAGGCCTGCCTGCTCATTGTCAACACGGACGCCTGGTATGACACGCTCAGGACTGTGCTCATCTACCCATCTGCCTTCCGCACCCGCCGCAACACGCATGACGGCTATGTCGTCCAAGAACGAGACCTCACCATGCTCGGCGAGAGCTGGGCCCGCGGGCCAGTGGTTTTGTCTTGGGACCATGCGCTCAAAGGCGGTCTTGACGCCCATGACGGCCACAATGTCGTGATCCACGAATTCGCGCACCAATTGGACAGTCTAACCGGCCACACCAATGGCATCCCACTGCTCAGCAAAGGCCAGGCCTATGAAGGTTGGGAGAAGGCCATGCTGGATGCGTACAACGACCATGTGGAGCGGGTTCAAAATGGATACAGAACCTTGATCGACCCATATGGCGCGACCAATCACGAAGAGTTCTTCGCGGAAACCATCGTCACATTCTTCGAAAAACCGCAGGCATTACAGCGAGATCTTCCCGCGCTTTACACGCAACTGGCGGAATTGCTGGCGCTAGACCCAGCGAAGTGGGGTTAATCAATCGCCGTCAGGGAAAAAGAACTCACGCATATGCTCGCCAATCCGCGCCGGGCGCAAAGTGACCGAGTCGATGCAGCACCAGCTTGATTGCACCTCGGCCAGCACTTCCTCACCGCGCGAGATGACCGTGCGATAGAATGCCCGCGCGCCATTATATCGTTCCAGCACCGTGTTCGCGATCACATCATCTTCTAGGAATGCCGGACGGCGATAGGTGATCTCATGCTTGAGAGCGACCCAGGCTTTGGAAGCAATTTCTTCTGCCGGGGCAAGGTTGTTCCAATGCGCGAGCACCGCGTCCTGCACCCAGTTCAGATAGCGCGCATTGTTCACGTGCCCCATGAAATCGATGTCTTCGGGAAGGACTTTAATCGGAAAGGCAAAGGACGCTGCTGACATGATTGTAAGTTAAACACACAAAGGTGTCTTTTCCATGACTATCCGCCTGCCGAGCACGGAGCGGGTTGCAAGTGTTGCATCAAGGCCGCTAATCCACTTCTCATGGCTAGCAAACCACGCACATTGTACGAGAAGATCTGGGACGCGCACATTGTTGAGACGCGCGAGGATGGGACATCGCTGATCTACATTGATCGGCATCTGGTTCACGAGGTGACGAGTCCGCAAGCGTTCGAAGCCTTGCGACTGGCAGGGCGCCCGGTGCGCCGCCCGGAATTGACCCTGGCCGTGCCGGATCACAACCTGCCAACGACCGCGCGGCGCGATGCGAGCGGCGGAAAGATCCCGATTGCCGATCCGCAAAGCCGCGCTCAGCTCGAAGCGCTGGAGAAGAACGCGCCGGAATTTGGCATTCGCTACATTGGTGATGCGGATGACGCGCAAGGCATCGTCCATGTCGTTGGCCCAGAGCAAGGCTTTTCCCTGCCCGGGACCACGATTGTTTGCGGGGATTCGCACACAGCCTCTCATGGCGGATTGGGCGCACTCGCATTCGGCATAGGCACCAGCGAAGTGGAGCACGTGCTCGCAACGCAGACCTTGCTGCTCCAGAAATCAAAGACGATGGAACTTCGCGTTGAAGGAGAACTCTCCGCAGGTATAACTGCCAAGGATCTGATTTTGCATATCATTGGGCAAATTGGCGCGGCTGGCGGATCTGGCTATGTGATCGAATATCGCGGCCAAGTGTTTGAGCAGATGAGCGTCGAGCAGCGTCTGACCGTGTGCAATATGAGCATTGAGGCAGGCGCGCGGGCGGGCCTGATCGCGGCGGATGATGTCGTATTTGACTATCTGAAAGGACGCCCGATGGCGCCCACGGGCGCGGCCTGGGACGAGGCAGTGCAATATTGGCGCTCGCTCGTCAGCGATCCCGGCGCGGAGTTCGACAAAAGCGTAGTGATTGACGCCAGCGATGTCGAACCCACGGTCAGCTGGGGCACCAGCCCTGAAGACGTGATCGCCATCGGCGGCACAGTCCCCTCGCCAGAGAGCTTCGCTGACAAAGACAAGCAAGAGGCCGCGCAAAAAAGTCTCGACTATATGGGCCTGACGCCGGGCACCGCGATGAGCGACATTCCGGTTGAGAACATCTTCATCGGCAGCTGCACCAACAGCCGGATCGAAGACCTGCGCGCCGCCGCCGAAGTGCTGAATGGCCGCCGCAAGGCCGACAATGTGAAATGGGCCATCGTCGTGCCGGGATCCGGCCTGGTGAAACGCCAGGCGGAAGAGGAAGGCCTCGACCACATCTTTACCGAGGCCGGATTTGAGTGGCGCGAGCCAGGCTGCTCCGCCTGTCTGGGAATGAACCCGGATAAGGTTCCAACCGGGGAACGCTGCGCCTCAACCTCCAACCGCAATTTCGTAGGCCGCCAAGGCCCCGGCGCGCGCACGCATTTGCTCTCGCCAGCGATGGCTGCGGCGGCGGCTGTAACCGGGCGGTTGACCGATGTTCGCACGTTAAAGTGATGCAAGGCAGCTGCCATTGCGGGAACGTGAGCGTGACCATCGCGAGGCAGCCAGACTACATCAACCTGTGCGATTGCTCGCTGTGCCTGAAGTCTGGCGGTGCGTGGGGATATTTCTCCCAGAGCGACGTCGAGGTGGATGGATCAACCCGCGCCTATCGCCGTAAGGATTACAAAAAACCTGCGGTCGAGATGCAATTCTGCGGAGAATGCGGGGCGACGACCCACTGGGTCCTGACAGAGCATTTGGAAGGCGACCGCATGGGCGTGAACATGCGACTTTTCGCGCCAGAAGAGGTCGAAGGAATTGAAGCGCGCACGCTTGATGGGCGCAATTGGTTTGGCGAAACTGAGGCTGAACATCGCCGATCTCCGGGTAAACTGGGTAGCGATGTCTTTTTGTGAGCAGCAAAGCGATTGCTTGATTGGGTTTCGCGGGCCATTGGCTTGGCAACAGGAGGGTTAGCAAGCGATGGATGTGATGAAGGGAATTCGGGTTCCAGAGCGGCTCTACAAGGGCGTGCTGTGGCTGGTTTCGATTGTCTTTGCCGCTTTTCTGGTGGGCCTCGGCAATCTCATCATTGGCGACCTGCCTCAGGTCCAGGCTGAGCTCAACCGCGATCAATATGTCGAAACCGCTGAGGTTAAGCAGCTGCGCGGCCAGATAAGCGCGCTTGATGAAGAGCGATCCGCTTTGGATGACCGGCGCGAGCTGCTTTACATTCAGCAGCGTCAGGCAGCCGAAGAGAAGCAATCCGCGACCGAGACATTTGAGGCGTGGATCAAAACCCGCTCTGCGACCACCGACCCAACGCAAGATCCCGAGGTGATCGCGCGCACCCGCGCTCTGGAACAATTGCAGCAAAACGAGCGCTCGATCAGCAGCTCGATCAACGCGCTCGACACCGAAGCAACCGAATTGAGCCAGCGTCGCAGCGTGATTTCAGAGCAGCTGTACGATGCCGAAGATGCGGGCGTACCCGCTTATGAACGGGCCTATTTCTGGCAAGAGCTGCAGGTGTTCGGGCTGAGACTGCTCATCACCCTGCCCATGCTCGGGATCGCCGCATGGCTGATCGTGAAGCGCCGCAAGGGCGAATATTGGCCGATCTCACGCGGGTTTGTGCTCGCCTCGGTGTTTGTCTTTTTCGTCGAGCTGGTGCCCTATCTGCCGAGCTATGGCGGATATGTTCGCTACACGGTGGGCATCATCCTGACCTTTGCGGCGGGCCATTTCTTGATCAAGAATATGCGGCAATATCTCGCCCAGCGGCAGGAGGTTGAGCAAAAGGCCGAGGAAGAGCGGCGCAAGCTCGTCTCCCACGATGAGGCATTCAAGAAAATGTCCTCCAGCGTGTGCCCCGGCTGTGACCGGCCAATCGCCAAGATGGAAGGGACCGAGAGCAATTTCTGCGTCCATTGCGGCATGACCTTGTTCGATCGCTGCATCAGCTGCGAGACCCGCAAAATGGCGTTCTTCCGCTTTTGCATGGCCTGCGGAACCACCGCCGAGACCGAGGCGGACAAACCCGCGCCAGCGACTTAAGGACAGCAACCTAGCCGAAGCTGAGAACATATTGCGCGCAATCCCTTGCAAGCCCGCCCTCCCGCTCCCATGAGGATATCATGACGAAAAACACCAAAAGCAAAGCTGCCATCGCCGCCGGTGCAATCGGCTCTGCCGCTATTGCCGCGGCGCTGCTCTATGCCAACAAGCGCAAGAGCAAAGACAAGAAGCCAGAAGCCCCCAAAGTGCCCTCTGGCGAAAACCCGGAAACAGACTGATCACCGCGATACCAAGGGGAGAAAGGCTCATGAAATTCTTCGCAGCGGCGCTTGCCGTGCTCGCATTGGCGTCTCCGCTCCAGGCTCAGGACGAGCCCGATCTGGAGATTTGGCGGCTTGATTGCAGCACGATTGCCTTTAGCGATTCTGCGGCATTTTCAGACGCCCATTTGTATGACGGGAAAGCACGCACTTTGGTGGCCAGCTGCTACCTATTGCGCAATGGCTCGCGCTATCTGCTGTGGGATGCGGGCCTGCCCTCCGGCCTTATCGGCGCCGGTCTCTCGCAAGGCGGCACCACCCTTTCGCTTGAACGCTCGATTGCCGATCAGCTCAGCGATATTGGCGTGACCACCGATCAAGTGACCTTTGCTGGCGTAAGCCACTATCATTTTGACCACACCGGCCAGCTCAGTGATTTTTCCGCTTCGACCTTGCTAATCGGCGCAGGCGATTGGGATGTGGTGAAAGAAACAACTGAACCCAATCCGCTGGTCGATCCGCGCCCGTTCGCCCCGTGGCTGGGTGAGGACGCCGCAGCAGTGATTGCGATACCGGGCGATCACGACGTGTTTGGCGATGGTTCCGTTGTCATGAAGGCCATGCCCGGCCATACCCCTGGCCACACCAGCCTGCTGGTGCGCCTGCCCGAAACCGGCAACATCTTGCTGACCGGGGATCTCTATCATTTCGAGGAGCAGGTCGAGAACCGCGGGGTGCCATCGTTTAACACCAACCGCGCGGACACCCTCGCCTCGTTCGAACGCTTCAATGCCATCGCAAAGTCGCTGGATGCGACGGTGCTGATACAGCATGACCCACGCCATCTCGGCCGCCTTCCAACATTTCCAGGATCAGCAAAATAATGGACGCTATTCAACGTGTATCGGGGCAAGCGATCCCCTTTGGCGCCAAAAATATCGACACCGATATTATCGTCCCCTCCAAATGGCTGAAGACGATCAGCCGCGAAGGATTGGGCGCTGGCGCGTTTGAATCGATCCGCGAGATCGAGGGCAATGTGTTTGACGATCCTGCCTATGCCGGATCGCAAATCCTGATCGCTGGCGATAATTTTGGCTGCGGCTCCAGCCGGGAACACGCCGCCTGGGCGCTGCTCGATCTGGGCATCCGCGCGGTCTTGGCGCCGAGCTATTCCGACATTTTCTCGGGCAATGCGGTGAAGAACGGCATCTTGCCGATCGTCCTGCCTCAGGCGGCGATTGACCGCTTGCTGGAGGTCGCACGCGCGGGCGAGCCAATCGACATCGATCTGGAAACGCAAACGGTTACAACGCCGTTTCAAGATCGCTTCGCATTCGATATCGATCCGTTCCGCAAGCATTGCCTGCTGAACGGACTAGACGAGGTCGCGCTCACGCTAGAGCGCAAAGACGCCATTCAATCATATGAGAACCAGCGCGCCGACGGGCAAAGCTGGCTGACACAGGGAACGGAGATACACGCATGAGAGCGCTACGCACACACGAGATTGGCGGACCGGAAACGCTGAAGCTCGACGAAATTGAGGTGCCAGCGCCGGGCAAAGGCGAGGTTTTGGTCGACGTAAAAGCGTGCGCGATCAACTTCCCCGACACGCTGATGATCCGCGACCTCTATCAATTCAAGCCGCAGCGCCCCTATGCCCCCGGCGGCGAGATCGCAGGCGTGATCGAGGCCGTTGGCGAAGGCGTGGAAGGCTACAAAGTCGGCGACAAGGTCATGGCCGGGATCGGCAATGGCGGTCTGTCGGAAAAGGTCATTGTTCCTGCCGCTCGCATGTTCCCTGTCCCGGACGGTGTGCCTTACGAGAAGGCGGCATCGCTGCTGCTCACATATGGCACCACGATCCACGGGCTTAAAGACCGCGGCCATATCAAAGCAGGCGACACAGTCCTGATCCTGGGTGCGGCGGGCGGCGTTGGCCTGTCCGCTATTGAGCTGGCCAAGGCATATGGCGCGCGCGTCGTCGCCGCCGTCTCCAGCCCAGCGAAGGGCGAAGTCGCCAAGAACGCGGGCGCGGACGAAGTCGTCATCTACCCGCGCGATGAGATGGACAAGGCAGCCTCCAAAGAGCTTGCCGAGCGCATTCAAAGCCGCCTGCGGACCTGAAGGCGCGAACATCGTCTATGACATTGTCGGCGGCCAATATTCTGAGCCCGCCTTGCGCTCAATCGCTTGGGAGGGCCGCTTTCTGGTGGTCGGCTTCCCAGCGGGCATTGCGAAAATGCCATTGAACCTGACTCTCCTGAAATCCTGCGATATTTGCGGCGTGTTCTGGGGCGCATTCACGGCGCGCGAACCGGCCAAATTCGTTGAACAGGTCAAGGAGCTGTTCGAACTCATGAAGGCGGGCAAGATCGATCCGCTGGTCTCTGAAACTTTCCCATTGGAGCGCGCAGGCGAGGCCATCGCCAAGCTGGAAAGCCGCGAGGCAGTGGGCAAGCTAGTGGTGACGATGGACTAGCGCCTGCACGCTTACTTGGAGGCGCCGCGCGATCCGCGCTTGCCGCAGGCCGCCCGGCCTCCTATTTTGTATGGGCATACTTTAAATACTTGGGCCACCGGCCGAGGGGACTAATATGACTGATTTCAAAGATCGCGAACGCGCCGAAGAAGCCAAATTCGCAATGGACGAAGAAACCGCCTTTAAAGTGGCGGCGCGTCGCAACCGCTTGCTGGGTGAATGGGCCGCTGGCCTGATGAACCTCACCGAAGAAGAGACCGACGCCTATAAAAAGGCCGTCGTGCAGGCGGACTTTGAGGAAGCCGGCGATGAGGATGTGATCCGCAAGCTGCTCGGCGATCTCACCGCGGCGGAATGCGACGTCAGCGAAGATGACATTCGCGCCAAGCTGGAAGAAAAAGCCATCGAGGCAAAGCGTCAATTCATGAGCGAGAGCTAAGCGGCATGCCTATGGCAGCGGCCGATATCGAGGCGCTTATCACGGCGGCACTGCCTGGCGCCGTAGTGGAGATGCGCGATCTGGCTGGAGACAATGACCACTGGGCTGCAACCGTTACTGCGCCGCAATTTATGGGCAAGAACCGGGTTCAGCAGCACAAGATGGTCTATGCGGCGCTGGGTGAGCGCATGGGCGGCGAACTGCACGCCTTGCAAGTCACCACGGTTGTTCCCACCTAATCCTCATACGATTTTTCCATGATTCAATTTTCAAAGGTCTAGGCCATTATGTCCGACACAAACGCCCGCATCGCCAGCATCGTTAGCGAAAACGATGTCGTCCTGTTCATGAAGGGCACCCCGCTGTTCCCGCAATGCGGATTTTCTAGCCGGGCCATCGCTATCCTCGATCATTGCGGCGTCGCCTATGAAAGCGTCGACGTGCTGCAAGACATGGAAGTGCGCCAAGGCATCAAGGCCTATTCCGACTGGCCAACCATCCCTCAGCTCTATGTTAAGGGCGAATTCCTGGGCGGCAGCGACATCATGATGGAAATGTTTGAAGCCGGCGAACTGCAACAGCTGATGGAAGAAAAAGCAGTCGCGAAGGCCGAAGCTTCTTAAGGTCCGCGCACTCGCATCCACGAGCGCGATTTCCTCGCTCACGCGACCTGAAGACCGCATCGCTGCGGACGGGCAGTCGCCCTTGCGACGCCTTCGGCGCCGAGTTCTCACTGACCTGCGCCTAAAACCAAACAAACACCCCAAAAACGAAAAACCCGCCTCGTGAACCAAACGAGGCGGGTTTTCTAATTTCGGGGAGGTGAAACCAAGAGACCAAAAAAGACCTCACCTCTTTATCGAAGACCACTAGGGGCACACAATACTATGCATCCACCGTGCCAAAAATGCGGGCGCTAGTATTTTCAGTCAGTTAAATGGTTTCTTCGGGTTAACCATAGGGCCAAATGTAAAAGATACCGACAAGCAAAGCTGCAAATACGCTTGGCAAGTCGCCCTACCCTCGGCATCACTGCAGGCAATGGCCAATCAAACACAGCAATCACCCGAAGGCATCCCTGCCGCGACCATCGTTATTTTCCGCAAGAGCAGCGACGGCGGCGCCCCTGAAATCCTGATGACGGTCCGCTCGCGCAATATGGCATTTGCGGGCGGCATGGCAGTGTTCCCCGGCGGACGGGTCGATGACGCGGACTTTGCGCTGGCCCGCACGCTGACATCGCCGCTCAATATTGCCGAGCTAGCGCATCAGATCGCGGCGGTGCGTGAGACCATCGAAGAAACCGGTCTGGCGCTGGGCATTGCGGGTGATGTTGATGCGGCAAAGGCGGCCGACGCGCGGGCGATGCTGCTGGAGACGGGCGAGCTCGCGCCCGTGCTTGAGGCATTCAATTGGTCGCTCGACCTTGATCAGATCACGCCGTTCGCGCGCTGGTTTCCCAAGAATGAGAACATCAGCCGGGTCTATGACACGCGGTTTTACCTCGCCAATCTGGGCACCGGCGAGGTCGAGATCGCCGCTGACCAATCAGAAAACACGCGATTGTTCTGGGTCAGTGCGCAAGGCGCGCTCGACATGGCGGAGAACGGCGAGATCAAGCTGATCTTCCCGACCCGCCGCAATTTGGAACGCCTCGCCCTGTTCGCAAGCTATGAAGAAGCGCGCGCGCAGGCCGAGGCTATTCCGGTCAAAACCATCATTCCCAGGATCGACGACAGCAACGATCAGCCGATGCTCCGGATTATGGAAGACGCTGGCTATCCGATCACAGCAGAATTGCTGGAAACGGTTCAACGCGGGTAGCGGGTTCTGGATTGCGGGCCATTTCCACCCGCACCCTTCCACTTATCTACGCGCTAGCCGCACGGTTGTTCTCTTTGAAATTGGCAACGCGATAGCCGCGCTCGACCATTTCCTTGCGATAGTCATGGCGCGCATCGCGAAGCTCCTGGCGATATTCCTCATAGGCATCGCGGCGATCTTCTTCATCGGTCGCCCGGCGCAGGTCACTCGCCAGCTCGCGTTTGGCCTCACTGATATCGGTCCGATAATCGAGCCACCATTTGTTGCTGTCATTGTTGGGTGAGAGAGGCGCGCGGTAGCCGTCGACCACAATCCCTTTTTGGTGGGCCGCGGCGGGAGCCGCGATCAGGGTCCCGGCAAGGGCGATTGAGGCAAGAATCATACGGGTCATCGGATGTCTCCTATCGGTGATTAATGCGCACAAAGTGTCGCTCAGCACATGAACCGCAGGTGTCGAAATGGGCGCTGTGATCGCGCCAAGGGCGATGCGCCGCACCAGATGTGCGGAATGAGCGACGAATTGCAAGACCCGTCACATGCGGGAGTTTGAATCATGTCCCAAAAGACAGGATGAAAAATGGCGCGCCCGGCAGGACTCGAACCTGCTGCCTCAAGATTAGAAGTCTCGCGCTCTATCCAGATGAGCTACGGGCGCGCACGCTCTTTGCGAGCACATTCGCCCAATAGCGCGCTTTGCGGCGGTGTAAAATCGCGTTAGGCACTTCGGCTATGAATAACCCAGATAACAATGCGGCCAGCGGGCCAATTGCGACCAGCACAGCGCCGCGAACTTTCCGCTATTACGACCTGGTGATGGCCGCCTTTGTGGCGATCCTGCTGCTTTCCAACATTATCGGCGCGGCAAAGCTGACCTTTCTTGAGGTGCCGTTTTGGCCCGATGGCATGTGGCCCGCACCCGATGGGATATTCATTTATGGCGCCGGGATCCTGTTCTTCCCGCTCGGCTATGTCATCGGCGACATTCTGACCGAGATCTATGGCTTCGCAAAGGCGCGCCGGGTGATCTGGACCGGTTTTGCAGCGATGATCTTCCTCGCCTTTATGAGCTATGTGGTGGTCGGGCTGCCCGCCTTTGCCGGATGGGAATGCGCGGCGAGTTCCTCGCTACAATTCACAGGCGACAGCGACTCGATCCCCGGCGAGATATGCCAGCAAACCTACGAATCCGTCTTTGGCAGCACATGGCGGATCGTCATGGCCTCAATCATCGCCTTTTGGGCTGGTGAATTCGTCAATTCCTACGTCATGGCCAAGATGAAGGTCTGGACGAAAGGCAAGGCGCTGTGGACCCGCACGATCGGCTCGACCGTGGTCGGCCAAGGGGTCGACAGCCTGATCTTCTACCCCATCGCCTTTTACGGCATTTGGAGCACTGAGGCGGTGATCACCGTGATGATCACCAATTGGCTGCTTAAGGTGCTGTGGGAGGCTCTGCTGACGCCGGTGACCTATGCGGTGGTCGGCAAGCTAAAGAAGGCGGAAGGCGTCGATCTGTTCGACACCGAAACCAATTTCTCCCCCTTTGCGAGTGAGAAACAGCAGGCCTAGCGGCTCCTACGCCGGAGCTATTCTTGATTTCCAACGGGGAGGTGCAATGCACCATCCTCGACGATCTCGACGGTGAAATCGACGCCGAGGCGGTCCGAGAGCAATTTCAAATCCTTCTCCGTCGGAATGCCAAACAGATCGCGGTGGCTGTGTTCTAACCGCAGGACCAGACCATTCTCGCCCAGCATCAGTCGGCTGACCTGCAGCGAACGCCTAGAGCGCCCGCCGATCCGCCGGGCCAAGCGAATTGCAAGGCCCCAGCACACCGCCTCTTCCAGAGCGTTCTTGCTGGCCAGCGCATGCAGTTCATCCGGCAGATCACAGTGATTGCCATTGGCCATGCTCGCCGCGGCCAGCATCGCCCGCCCCTGCCCATCAATCGCCAGCCAGCGCTTGTGCATCGCCCAATCCACCGCCAGCGGATGGCGCAGGTTCGGCTCAATCTGCATGCTAGCAAGCGCCAACATGGTCGCAGAAAGACGCAGCCGCTCTGACCCGTGCTCGCCCAGCGGCGCGGCATCGGCCGTCCAGCCTGCGATCTGCGTTGCCAAGGTCGGCGGCGCGCCGCGCTGAGCTGCAAACACCGCAACACCGGCAAGTAGCGGATCCTGGTCTTTGCCGTGCATCGGCAGGGCATCGAACAATTGACCTTCGCGCAGGCCCCAAGAGGAAAACACCACCCGCTCCGGCTCTAGCTGCTCCAGCATCGCCTGCAGCAGGACCGCCGCATCGGGCAGCTTTTCCGAGCGCATGGTCGAAATCCGGTCGATTGATTTCAGGTCTTCTGGCGACTGATCGGCTAGCCCTCTGGCGAGCGCTACCGCCTCTTTCTTTGAGAGCTCAAACGCGTGCGGATCGCTTAGCGGATGGCCGCGCTCTTGCATCGCATAAACCGCCATCGCCCGCCAAGTGCCGCCAACCAGATAGAGCGGCGTCTCAATCGGCTCGCCCCACCCGGCCTTCTTGAGCCGCTTTTGCAGCGCCTTGCGCATGTCGGATTGCTTGTCAGCGTGATATTCAGGCAACCTCAGGGTGCCGAGCGGCAATGAGGTCGCCTCTCCCGTATCTCCACCGGCGATGGTCACCAGCTCCAGACTGCCGCCGCCAAGATCGGCCACAACCCCTTTGGCGCGAGGGAATGCGCCAATCACGCCGTTCGCGCTCAGCCGTGCCTCTTCTTCGCCAGAGATGACTTGCAAATCCAGCCCCAGCGCGCGGACGTCTTCCACGAATTTCGGGCCATTCTCGGCATCGCGCACAGCGGCGGTGGCGACCGTCTCGATATCTTCAATCCCTAAGCCATCGAGCAGCAGCACAAAGCGCTTGAGGCCCCGCATAGCGAGCTCAACCGCTTCATCGGCTAGCCTGCCGGTTTCGGAGATTTCGCGCCCCAGCCGCGCCGTTACCTTTTCATTGAACAGGACAGTCGGCGCTCGCATCGTCCCGCCATAGACCACCAAACGAACCGTGTTCGAACCCACATCGATGATCGCGCGTTCGGCCTTGTTCCCAGAGAACGCCCCCTCGCGATCCGCTCGCTTGGCTCTCAATGTCATCCAGTTCCGCCCCTTCGCAGCGACAATTTCGGCACAGCGCCCGCCTCCAATGCGCCCCCACGCCCAGACAGCGATGGGTTTGTCATAAAATAACGGTGACAATTAAATGGCTTAGCATCAGTGATGACGCGTTCATAGGAGCCATCGGACTGCAACCACCAGCTTTGCTCTGTGTCGAGCATATTGGCGAGCAGCACCTGCTGCAGCACTTGATCGTGCACGGTGCGATTGGTGATCGGGATTAGGGTTTCGACCCGGCGATCGAGATTGCGCTCCATCAGGTCGGCAGAAGCAATGTAGATCCTCGCCTCTTCGCCGGGCATGGGCGCACCATTGGCGAAGGCGTAAATCCGGCTGTGCTCCAGAAAGCGCCCGATGATTGATTTAACGCGGATGTTCTCGCTTAGGCCGGGAATGCCAGGCCGCAAGCAACATATGCCGCGCACGATCAGCTCAACCATAACCCCGGCCCCGCTCGCTTCATACAGGCGGTCGATGATCCCCTGATCAGTGATCTGATTGCACTTGATCCAGATCGCCGCGGGCCTGCCCGCTTTTGCATTAGCGATTTCGGTGTCGATCCTTTTGCCAATCTCATCGCGCAGATTGATCGGCGCGATCTTCAGAGCCTCCAACTCGTCCGGCTCGACATAGCCAGTGATGAAGTTGAACATTTTCGTCGCATCACGGACCAGCTGAGGATCGGCGGTGAAGAAGGACAGATCGGTGTAAATCTTGGCTGTGATCGGATGGTAATTGCCCGTGCCAAAGTGGCAATAGGTGCGCAGCCCCTCTTCCTCGCGGCGCACAACCATCGCCACCTTCGCATGGGTTTTCCAATCGACGAAACCGTAGATCACCTGAACCCCGGCGCGCTCCAGCTTGCTCGCCCACATCAGGTTTTGCTCTTCGTCAAACCGCGCCTTCAGCTCGACGACTGCGGTCACGGATTTGCCCGCCTCCGCCGCTGCGATCAGGCCATTGATGACGGCAGATTGCGAGCCTGCGCGGTAGAGCGTTTGTTTGATCGCCACGACATCGGGATCAGCCGCCGCCTGCCGGACAAAGTCGACCACCACTTCGAAGCTCTCGTAAGGGTGGTGAATGATGATATCTTTTTCGCGAATGGCGGAAAATGCGTCGCCATCATGCTCGCGAATACGCTCTGGATAGCGCGGGCTATAGCTGTCGAATTTGAGGTCTGGCCGGTCTTCCTCGACTATTTCAGCCAGCCCGTCGATGCCGATAATGCCATCGGTTTTGATCACCGCAGCTTCATGAATGCCAAGCTGCTCGAGCAGTATTTGCTCCGCGCGCGGATCGAAATCCTCCTCAATCTCCAGCTGGATCACGCGGCCCCGGCGGCGGCGCTGGATCGCGCTGCGAAAATAGCGCACCAGGTCTTCGGCCTCTTCCTCAACTTCGATATCGCTGTCGCGCAGGACGCGGAACTGGCCATCGCCTTCAATCGTAAAGCCCGGGAAGAGCATGCTGGCATAGCGCTGGATCAGGCTGGAAATTGAGACATAGATCGCCTCTTCCCCGGGCACCCGAATAAAGCGCGGCAACCCGCTGGGGATCAAGATCATCTCGATGATCTGCTCCGCATCGGCATCACGGTTTAGTGTGAAGAGCACGCCGGTTCCCTCATTGGCAATGAAGGGAAAGGGGTGCGCCGGATCGAGCGCTTGCGGCGTGATGACCGGCAGAATTTCGTCGCGGAAATAGCTCTGGAGCCAATCCTTTGCCTCATCACTCAGGCGGTGATCCTCATCGACCGAAATGCCCGCATCGCTGAGCAAATGATGCAGCTCACGCCAGCTGCTCTGTTGGTTATCCGATATCACTTCCAACCGTTCGCGAATGGCGGACAGCTGCTGTGATGGGGTGCGGCCATCGATCGCTGGGCGGGCGATGCCGCGCTGAACCTGACCGACCAAGCCCGCCACGCGGATCATCATAAACTCATCGAGATTGGTGCCAGAGATCGAAAGAAAGCGCAGCCGCTCCAGCAGCGGGTATTTGGTGTTGTCAGCCTCCGCCAACACGCGCTCGTTGAAGCTCAACCAAGACAGCTCGCGGTTAAAATAGGCCTCGCCGGGATGCTGCGAAATGGCGCCATCTGGGCCGACGTCCGCAGGCGCATCATCAGTGCTGGAGATTGGCTGACTGCCCATCATCGCCCCGTCTTTGAGAGTTTAAATGCTGCTGACGTACCGGACATATCCGCGATGTAAATCAAGCGCTCAAACTTGTCACACCAATGATCGGCAATCCGCGATTTGTGTGATCCCGCGCTTGCCATTGGCATCCCGTCCCAGCTGGACGATTACATCGATGACGCTAGCTGCATAGGCGATGGTGTCCGTGCGAGAGAGGCCAATACCGGTCTGCATCACCATCAGCGACAATTGCTCAAGCGCGCCGGTCAGGCTGTTGGCGTGGATGGTTGAAAAGCTGCCCGGATGGCCCGTGTTGATCGCACGCAGGAAGGAAACGCTCTCCGCGCCGCGCAATTCGCCCAGCACAATGCGGTCTGGCCGCAGACGCAGCGCCGCTTGCAGCAGCTCATTGGCGGTGACCTTGGCCTCGCCTAGCTCACCTTTCACAGCGACCAGACCAACCGAGTTTTCGCCGGGAAACTTAAGCTCCGGCGTGTCTTCCACCATCACCACCCGTTCCGCCTGCGGAATCTCACCCAGCATAGCGTTGAGGAACGTGGTTTTACCTGTGCTGGTGCCGCCAGAGATCAGGATCGTGCGGCGATTGCGGATCGCTTCGCGCAAATATGCGATCGGTTCTTTCTGCGAGTCCGGCATTGGCGTTTCTGGCGCGCTGGTGAGCGGCCCGGCGTCATAGGCATCGAGCGGCAGATCAAGCCGGCGGTGGCGGCGGATGGCCATCACCCAATGCTTGCGTGAGGCAGGCGGACCGCAAAATTGGATCCGCGCCCCGTCTGGCAAAGTCGCCCCGAGCAGCGGATGCTCGCGGTTGATCCCTTGGTGGCTGACGCGGGCAACTTGCTCCGCAAGGCGCTGAACCAGGCGGTCATCGATATCGGGTGCGTCGATCCGCTTAAAACCGGGGTCAGAGGCGTCTTCGACCCAAACCTCGCCCGGTTGGTTGACCATAATCTCGGTTACGGTGTCGCGGTCCAGCCAACGGCGAAACGGCGCAAGATACGCGTCGAGATAGACGCTGCGCTCGCCGATAATGGCTGCGCCCGGTGCGGGCACAGCCTGCTCGCTGCCTGCCGCTGCCGCCGTGCCAGTGTCATTGGCCAAAGGATGGATCTCTGCGCTCATACGGGGACCGGCTGGCTCAGTTGACCGTGCTGAAATCGAGATCGCGCGCAGTGAAGACCCGGATCGGCTCACCCATCTTCACGCGGATCGTCGGGCTAATCGCGCCGTCTTGCTGAGCAGCGATGCTGGCCGCGCCCTGCCCTGCTCCGCCGAGGACGACCGATGCGCCGCCGCTGCCGATGGCTGAGAGCCCGCCGACTACTGAGAGCAACATGGCAGAGCCAAACCGGCGGAAGAAGTGGTTGTTCACATCGCCTTGCAGACCCGTGGTGCCATCAAAGGCGACCGCCGGTGAGGCAATGTTGACCGACACGCCATCGGGCCGGATCAAGCGGGTCCAGATCACATAAGCGCGCTTCTGTCCCTGCTGGACGCCGGACTGATATTGCCCAACCAGGCGCGAGCTGCGCGGGACCAGCACTTTTGTGCCGTCAAAGCTGCGCACATCCTGGCTGACGACGGCCCGGACAAAGCCCGGAACATCGGTGTCGATAGCGGTCTCGAGGATCGCAGGGATCAAAGTGCCTTGGGTAACCGTGGTAGTGGGATTAGCCATCGGCTGCGCTTGAGCAGGCGCGCCGCCTACGCCGCCGATACGGCTGGCAAATTCGCTCGCAGAGCCGACCGCACCACCCGGTGCGGAGGTAGCGCCAGCTGTCGCCGCCATGGGAGCGGGTGCGAGGGCTTCGCCAAGACGCGCGGAACTAGCCGCAGCGCTGGCGTCAAACACCATGGTCGGCGTCGCATAAGGATTGGTCGCTGGGCCAAGCACGCGGTTGGGATTGTTCGAAAACACGGGCGATGGCGCAGGGTCGCTGCGCGGCGCTCTGGCGGGTGCAACTTGAGCGACATTCACCGGAGCGGCAGCTCCAGGCGCTCTGGCCGGAGGCGGCGCGCTGGCCGCGGCCGCAGGCGCAGTTTCGGCGGTGCCGGTACGCGCGGCATCCATGCTCCACAACGTAACTGCGCCGAGGCCAAGGACGATAACAGCCCCCAAAGCCAGACCCAATCCGTCAGATTTCGAGGCGCGCTCGGTGACGGCGGGAAAGCCATTGCGGCTGGCGAGATCAATGATCTCTGCCGACTCGCCGTCACGCGGATCAACATTGGCGTCGGAATTCGCATCCGCGCCGTTTTGCCCCTTCTTGGGCGGCATTCGCATGGCAAGGCGCATCACTTCACCTCCGTGTTGGTGCTAAGCCGGGCCAGCCCAGCATTGTCGCTGAGCGCCCCGAGATCGACCGAGCGGATCGGCCCGGTGTTGGTCAAAACTGCGCTGTCTTCGCCAGAGCGCAAAATGATCTGGGTCGGCACGCCTTCCACGATCACAGTGTCCCCGCGAACGGTGAAATTGACCGGGCCTTCATCGCCCTTGTGGTTGGTCGTCAGGATCGCCGGAATGGTCGAACCCTCCGCCCAGGTCAGGAACGTGGTGTCGCCATCGTCATATGTGCGGGTCGGGAGCAATTCCTTGTCGCCTTCACTCGCCCATTCAAAATTTAGCCGCGACGGATCGCTTACTGCGAACGGATCATTGGCTGCCGCCAGTTCCGCTGCGCTGGCGCGTTCACGCTCTTCCCGCTCCAGCCGTGCGAGCCGCTCCGCTTCCTCAGCGGCCTCAGCCTCTGGATAGCTAAACTGCAAGACATAGAGCGGCTTATTGCGAGGGCTTGCAACCAAATCGAACAGATATGTACGCTTGGTCGTCACCACGGTCATATTGGTGCTGGCATTGGCTGAGAGCGGCTTCACGAACAGCAAGCTCGCGCGTTTATTGGGCGTGACCTGCCAGGCTTGGCTGTCGCCAATCGCAACGTTCTCGATCGTCTCGTCATCGCGAAACTTGATCGTTGCCTGCACCTTGGGCTTGCCAGAAATGCGCACCACCTGGGTCTCATCATAGACCATGGTGACAAGGCGCGAGTCCTGCGCGGCGGCAGGCGCGGCGGCGATAGGCATGAGGCCCAAAGCGAGGGCAGCAAGCGGAAGCCGGAATTTCGGCGCGCGGATCATTTTGTCGTCTCCGGTTTACGCGAATGTGCGGGACGGAAGCGATTGCCTATCCCGTGGGTGCGTGACGTGGATGGATTGAGCGGAGCGTTCTGCACGCCTCCGCCTGAACTGGTGGCGAACACGCGGGTCTCGCGAACACTCGCGCCGTCGGCCGTGCCCGTGTCATTGGCGGCGGTGATGGTTGTGATCGTGGGCATATCGATCCGGCGTTGGCCGGTCGCACCCACAGGTGCGGTTGGTGCAGTGCGATTGTCAGCGACGGTCACTTGCGGCTGAGGCGGCGAGCTAGTCATGTCGCGGCCCTTCTCAACCTCAACATTCTGAGCAAAGCCGAACACCTGCCATCCGGCGACCATGGTCGAGGTAACTTTGATCGTCATGATCATCAGCGCCACATGGACCGCGCCAACTAGGAAGAAGGCCATAGCGGCTTGCTGGTCAATTTCGCCCGGTACAGCCACCAAAGCGGCTAGGATAGGCACGGCAAGCTCCAACATGATGGAACCGCCCAGCACCGCGAACAGCGGGGTCAGCGCGAGCATCACCACGCCCTTCAGCCAGCCAACAAACAGCCCTCGCGTGCCATTGAACAGCGCCATCACCACGAAGATCGGCCCAAGCGCCACGAGCAGAGCGAGGCCAATGCGGGCGGTCACAAGCAGACCAACCGTACCGAGCAGCAGCAGCATAGCGCCGAGCCACATCATGCCGGGCGGCGAAAATGCGCTGATGTCGACTTCCCCTGTGCTCGCGTCTTGCACGGCCAGGAATACGATATCGAGCTTGGTCGCGAAGGTCTGCGTTGCGGAGCCATCACTGTCGGTCAGAATGCCCGCCAGCCAATCCGGCCCGCCCACCGCAATGTTCCAAACCACACTTTGATAGGCGACCCAGCTGGTCACAAAAGTCAGAACAAGGCCAATGGTAAGGATACGCGGGGTGAGCGCACGAATGCTAAGGTTGGACCGGCCAATCAGCAGGCTGATCCCAAAGAATGCGACATACAGCGTCAGCAGGATCGTCAGCACCGTCGCCAGCGACCCGCCCGAGGCAAACAGGCGCCCAAAGGCATCGCCCGTCACTTCACTGGCGATGCAGTCCACCGCCGTCAAAGCGGCGGCAACGCCAGTGCCCATGTTCTCGGCAACAGTGTCGCAATTGGCCGTCATTCGGCCGCCAATCGCATGGCTTGTGCGTCATCGGAATCGAGGCTCGGCCCATCAGGCCAGGCATGATTGGTAAGCGCCGGATACCAATCCTCAGGCTTATCGCCGACCGCCTCGCGCAGCAGATCAAGTCTGCGCACGGAGCTTTCGCGGCCAGAGAGAACGGTGAGCACCTCGGGCGCACCAGACAGATCGAGCCGGACAACCACGCTCGCATCGGGCTGGCGCACAAGGAAACAGCGCGAATGGGCCGAGCAACGTGCGGATCAGCGCCAACTCATGCTCGGTCAGGCCAAAGCCCTCGCAATAATCCTCAGCGCGCGCTCTGCTGTTTGGCATAAATACCATGGTCGCGGTCTGCTCGACCAAAGCGGTCGAAATGCGGCTTTCCAGCGCATCGGCGGCGGATTGTGTGGCAAATCCGACCAGAGCATTGCGCTTACGCAAAGTCTTCAGCCAATCGCGAATGCGCGCGGCGAACACCTCATCATCGAGCGCTTTCCACCCCTCGTCGATCAGGATCATGGTCGGCTGACCATCGAGCCGTTCGTCGACCCGGTGGAACAAATACATCATGGTCGGCGTGCGCAAGCGCGGATTTTCGAGCAGCGCCGTCATGTCAAAACCAAGCACGCGCTGGTCGAGATCAAGCTTGTCCTGCTCATTGTCGAACAGCCAAGCATGCTCGCCGCCCTCTGCGTCTTCCGGCGCATCGTTGGAGCCGATCCATGCCGACAAGCGGTCGGCCAGATCGCCGGGCTCAGGGCGCTTTGCCCCCGCCAGCAGCTCCTTGAAGTGGCGCAGACGGCGCAGGCCCGCATCATTGGCATAGGCCGCATCGACAGCCGCGCTGATCGTTGCGAATTCCTCTGGACCGTCTGCATCGAGCAGCACCGCCAGCCAATCGCGCAGAAACGCCTTATTGGTCGGCGTGTCCGGCAAAGACAAAGGGTTGAACCCTGTCGGCTCACCTGCGCTGATCCGGTCATAGCGCCCACCAATCCCGCGCACAAACAGCTCCGCGCCGCGATCCTTGTCAAACAGAATGGTACGGGGACTGAACTTTTGCGCTTGCGCGGCGAGGAAGTTCATCACCACGGTCTTGCCTGAGCCCGATGGCCCGATCACCGAGAAATTGCCCAGGTCACCGTGGTGGAAATTGAAGAAGAACGGGGTCGCGCTGGTGGTTTCCAGCAGAGTGACCGCATCGCCCCAGTGATTGCCACTCGCCTGGCCCAAGGCGAAGCCGTGGAAGCTGCCAAAGCTCGCCATATTGGCCGAGGAAATGAGCGCGCGCCGGACGATATATTCCTCGTTGCCCGGGAATTGCGCCCAGAACGCAGGCTCAAGATTGGTGTCTTCGCGTACCGCAATTGCGCCGGTGTCCGCCAATGCTGCCGCGCAGGCCGCCGTGGCGTCGTCCAAGCGGTCTAGGCTGCGCTCCCGCACCAGAACGGTGAGGTGGTGATCGCCAAAGCCGACCGCGCCATTGCCCAGCGCATCGCGCGCCGCCAGCATATCATTGCGCTCTGCCGCCGCTTCTTCGTCAACCGAGCGCAAGCGCCGCAGCGCCAGATCAATCCGCTCCCGCGCGGTGGTGCGCTCATTGGGCGCATAGCTCTCGGTCACGATCATTTCGTATGGCAGACGCAGCAAGCCATCGAGCAGACCCGGTGATGTCGCCTCGGGATAGTCTTTCAGGCCCAGGATCGCAGAGAAATCCGGTTGACCAGAGCCGCGTTGCTCCATCGCATCCAGACCAAAGCTGGCGCGGCGATAGGGCAGCATATGGCCAATATCAGTGTCTTCATCCGGGCGGCGCACAGGGCGCATCTCGCCATTGTAGAGCGCAGAGAGCAGTTCAAGCATTTCTGAATTGGTACCGTCACTGCCAGGCACGGAATAATCGGCCAGCACACTCGCGCCGTAGGCAGAAAGCGATGCGACGAGACCAGTGGCGGCTGATTTCAGGCTGCGCACGTCTTTGATGTCGGCTTCGAGCTCGCTTTGGCCCGTGCGGCTCCACATCCGGGAAAACCGCTCTACAAGGCCCGCTTTGCCGCGTGCAGGGCGGCGGATCAGCGTGATAAACTGGTCATTGATAAACAGCGAACCGCCCGCCAGCCGCTCTTTCCAGCGCTGGTCAATATGGCGCGACAATGGATCGGCAAATTGCGCATCCAAATCGACCTCAACCTGACGGCGAATGACGTGGTGGTAGAGCGCAAAGCGCGCATCCAAAGTGGAGCGCAGCATCACCTCGCGCGTTGCCGCATGAGCATTGAGCGCGTCGGAATCCTCGGTTTCAAACAGCAGGCCAGGCACTTGGATCGCGGTCATCACCGATCCATCGCGCAGCAGCACGGTGTTTTCATCGATCAGCCGCGCATAGGGCAGACGATCGCCAGCCAGCGCCTCTTTGGCGCTCCAGCTTGCCGGTCCAATCCATTTCACCATAGCAGGCCCTCCTTATCAGGCCTTAAGCCGCGTAGCTGTTACAGCCCCACCGCTTGTAATTCTTGACCCGCGGACATTTTGAAACCTTGGTGATCCAAAGGTCGAAAATGCGCGGTTCGCGAAGCGAAGAAAAATAGCCGATCACGTGCACGACCACCGGCACAATCATGATCCACCAGTTTTTGAGGATCAAAAACGCAATCGTCGTCACCATCAGATTGATGATGAAAAAGTTCATCGTCACGCCGGCAAACATTTGCGGGCGGGTAAGAGCGCGGTGAACCGGATGGCGGACGAGATTGGTCATATGTTCGCCTCAGGCTGCCGCGCTTTGGATGCCAGCGACAATGGTCGATGCGCCGAACAGGATGAACACGCCGATGATAACGGTCGCGCCAAAGCGCCAGTTCATCCGGCCAGTCAGCATCATAAAGCCGACCGCAGCGACAGCCATCACCGCAATTGCGGTGGCCACATTGCCCAGCAGCGTGCCTTGCAGCCAGCCCAGCGCCGCAACAATCGGGCCGGAACCCTGAGGATCAGCCACCTGCTGAGCATGCGCAGCAACAGGCGCCATCATCAGAGCGATAAAGGCCGCAATCCGGGCCATCATCACGGCTGGCATGCGAATAAGTGACGACATTGATGTTCCCATTCGTGTTCTGCTTTGTCCTTAAGTGCCGTGTTTACGGCATTATGGTTAATAAGGTTGCATGTCGGCGCGCGAGTGCGACGCCAGACGGCCCATGATGGCCGCGACATACAGTTTCGTCTCGCGAATATTCGGAACGCCGCCAGCGCGCTCTACCCGCCCGGGTCCAGCGTTATAGGCGGCCAGTGCTTTTTCGAGATCGCCGTCAAAACGGTCGAGCTGCTCGCGCAGATAGCGCGCCCCGCCCTCCAGGTTCTGGAACGGATCATCAGGGTCCACGCCCAGATATTTGGCAGTGCCCGGCATCAATTGCGCAAGGCCCCGCGCGCCCGCATGAGACACCGCATTGGGACGCCAGCGGCTTTCCTGCCAAACCAACGCCTCTAGCAATGATGGGCTGAGATCGAACCGCACAGACAGACTTTGAATGGTGTCGGCATACATCACCGGCACACCCAAAGCATGGCGCGATGGATCGGCAATAATGCTGTCTGGCACGATCATAGCGTCGAGGTCAGCAGCATCGCTAAGGTTAGAAAATTCAGGATTTTGGGTGATCGCCACCGCCCGCGCTCCAGTGACCCAGCGGGCACCGTCAGCATCGATTTGAAGCACATCCGCCTGAGCGGGTGCAGTTGTAAGGGCAAGCGCAGCAGCGGCGCTGGCCATGCCCAAACGAGCGAGAATCATCCAAAACCCTCCAATCACGCCCCCTTGCTCATGCTACATGACAAGCAAGTGACATTTACGCAGTCCATACCCTTATCAAGGCAAAGTATTGCGTAGCAATTAAAGTTAACGCCTATGATTAAGCGATAGATTGGACCGGTTGCAAACACGAAAGCAATTGGGAGGCCTACCGAACCCGCCCAATTGCCTCGTTTTGTGCGATGAAGTGTTGGAATTACGGCCTAGACGACAAGGCCGCCTAAGTCGGTCACTCTTTCAAAGAGACGCGATTGGCGAAGCGTTCGCTCGATACGGGCGCAAATTCGTCATTTTCCAGCATTCGCAGCGCTTTGCGAGCAAGCCGCCGCGAATCGGTTTCGCTGCCATTCGCTGTGCCGATTTCGATGCGATCATTGCTGGCAGCCGCGGCCCTAAACAAAGCACGCGCGCGCTCTTCATCACCCTGTCGGGCATAAGCAATGCCGAGATTGATAAGCTGCGCGGGATCGTGAGAGCGGACCGCTTCCAATTCAGCAATCGCATCGGCATTGCGGCCAGCAACCAAATGTGCGGCTTGCAAATCAGGCTCGGCCTGTCTTGCAATTGCTTCAGATGTGACAGGACTTGCTGTCAAAGACGCAGCTACCAATGCTGAAGTGATGAACACGGCTCTCTCCTTCTCGAATGGAGAAAAAGATGCGCCGCCGCACCGCAAACTGCAATAAAAATGTCAAATTGTCATTTTTCTGTAACGCGATTCACTTTTGATCTGTTTTTAAAAGATATTTCTGCTGGCTTCTCACACTTCGATGTGACGCATAATCTGTCAGAAATGACACAAATATCTTTTTTTTGTCATATTTCGGTCAAAGAAACCGAAGCGTCATATTCGAAGCAATTCCGTCATGATCGCTGCCTAGCGGAGTCCCCGGACGCACCCTGTGCGCTCAATCGATTCTTCGGTTTTTTAAGGGGACCGCTCGCTGTGAAAAACATCTCTCGTACTCTCGTTCTTGGTTGCAGCCTCGCTGCATTGGCTGCCTGCGGTGGCGACGAAATTGTCTCCCCGGGCACATCGGGCGACATCATCATTAATAACCCTGCCCCCACTGCTACGCCCACCACCACACCGCCAGCCGCAGCGGCGGAACGGTCACCCCGGCGGCTGGGTGCCCAACGATCAATTCAACTGGTGGGCTTACCGATGCGGGTACGATCACGGGCCCAACCGGCGAATATCGCGTCTGCGAGCTTCCGGCGCTGATTGATGCGAATGACACGCTGCCGTTCGTCGACGGCCTGCTTTATGCCCTGCCCGGCCGCGTCGATGTCGGCACGGACCAGGGCTTTGCGAGCACCGGCACGGACGTAACGCTGACCGTTGCTGACGGCGTTATCGTGTTCGGCTCCACCGGTCGCTCCTTCCTCGTCGTCAATCGCGGCAACGCATTGAACTCCGTCGGAACGGCTGAGCGTCCGATTGTCTGGACCAGCCGCGACAACGTGCTTGGTCTTAGCGACGACAACTCAACCGGTCAGTGGGGCGGCATTGTCCTCCTCGGCCGCGCGCCAGTATCTGACTGCGCAACCGGCGTGTTCAACACCGACGCCAATCCGAACGCCAATCCGACATGCGAGCAATCGCTCGAAGGCACGACGGTGGCCACCAACTTTGGCGGCGGCGACAGTGCCGACAGCTCGGGCGAGATGAACTACAATCAGATCCGCTTCTCCGGCTTCAGTCTGGCGCCGGGTGATGAGCTGCAATCGCTAACCACTGGCGGCATTGGCAGCGGCACGACGCTCGCCAACTTCATGTCTTTCAACAGCTCCGACGATGGCATGGAATTCTTCGGCGGTTCGGTGAACATGAGCAACGTTGTGGCCGTCGGCGCAGATGACGACTCAATCGACGTCGATACTGGCGCTCAGGCCAATCTACAGTTTGTGGTCGTGGCGCAGCGCACCTCAGGCGGGGACAGCCTGATCGAGCTCGACTCGCCTGATGCTGACTTCTCCGTCAACGCTCGCCCACGCACCTTGCTTCAGGTGGCGAACTTCACCTTCCTCGAACGCTCAGGTTCAAACTCGCAAGCAATCCGCGCGCGCGGCGGCGCAGCGCTAAACCTCGCCAATGGCGTGATCGACACCAATGATGAGACTTGCCTGCGCATCGACGAGACCTTCACCCGCGATGTCCCGCCGAGCTTCAACTCAGTGGTCGGCGATTGCGATGCGACGCGCCCTGTTCGCGGCGATTCTGGCGTGACTGACGCTGAAGTTCAGGCGCTGGTCGATGGCGGCACGAACAACAATGTCGCCTTCACCATCTCGCTGACCGGGATCGCCAATGGCGCCAATGAAACCGGCGTGGCTGCGTTCGATCCAACCGCCCTCTCCAGCTTCTTTACCGCCGAGACCTTTGTCGGCGCGGTTCCAGATGCTGCGGATACCCGCTTCGGCAATTGGACCTGCAATTCCGGCACGCTCGATTTCGGCAGCACCACCGGGTCTTGCACCTCGCTGCCGGTCTACTGATCGGACGCTCACAATGCGAAGAGGGAGGCGTTGTGATCTGGCCAAGATCTCCGGCGCCTCCCTTCTCACAATCTACGAGCCGAACTGCCGGCTCATCACAGTTTCAGACCTGATTTCATGAGGGGGTCTAATATCATGCCAATTGGCAAGCGCCTCGCCAGCACGCTGCTCTTCACCACCGCACTGACGTTTCCAGCCTTCGCCGCTGCGCAGGAGGCTGAGCAGCCCCCAGTGACGGAAGAAGCAGCTGACGAGACAGTCGAGAGCGAGGAAGTACAAGAGGCGCAAGAGCAGCAGCCGGACGTCTCCGTGCCGGGCGGCGGGATTATCGTCACCGGCCGCCGCAACCGCGATCCGCAGCGCGCCTCGACCCAAGTGCTGAGCGTATTGTCAGAAGAAGACATCGCGCGCACTGGCGAGAGCGATATTGCTGGCGCTTTAGGCCGAGTAACCGGCCTGTCGCTGGTCGGTGATGGCCGAGTGTTTGTGCGCGGTCTGGGCGATCGCTATTCGCTTGCTCTGCTCAATGGCTTGCCCCTGCCGAGTCCGGAGCCGCTCAGCCGCGTGGTCCCGCTTGATATCTTCCCGACCAGCGTGGTCGCGTCCTCTTTGGTGCAGAAAACCTATTCCGCGAACTTCCCCGGTGAATTTGGCGGCGGTGTGATCAACCTCACCACACGCGCCGTACCAGCAGAGGACTTCCTCAGCTTTAGCTTCAGCACAGGCGGCGACACTGAGACCACTTTTCAGGATGGGCTGACTTATTTCGGCTCTGATCTCGACCCGTTCGGTTTCGACAATGGCAACCGCGATATCCCATCCAATCTTGCCACTTTCTTTGCGAGCGGTGACCGGATCGAAGACACCTCGATTGAGGTTCAAGAAGGGGTCGCTGGGCAAATCCTGCCGACCAATCTCGTCACTTTGCAGCGCAATGACACTCTGCCCGCGAACTTTTCCGCATTGATAACCGGCGGCACATCGATTGAACTGGGCGGTGACAATTACCTCGGCATTATCGCCACTGCGTCGATCAAGAACAATTGGCGCAATCGCAATGTGCGCAGCCAGTTTGCAACGCCTGATCTGGCCACGGTGACCGAAGACTTCACGACCTTCATCACCGACAACAATGTGCTGGTGAACGGCCTGCTGAGCTTCGGCCTCGATCTCGGCCCGCACACCTTGCGCTGGACCAACCTCTACATCCGAGACACGCTGAAAACGGCTCGGCTGGAGCAAGGCACAAACTTCATCTTTGGCGAGACCGGGTTTGACTTTGCCAATCAGCAAACCGCCTGGTTTGAGCGGCAGCTGATCGACACACAATTTGTCGGCGAGTTTGATTTTGACCGTTTCGACTTTGATGTGCGCGCTGGCTACGCCCGAACTGACCGCGAGGCGCCGTTCAACGCCAATGTCCGCTACACCCGTACAAATTTTGCCGAGGATCCCCTTGGAGAATTTTTCGTGGCCTACCTCAATCGTCTGTCCGACACTGGCCTCACGACCATCGCCTTTGATGATCTGCAGGAAGAGTTGCTGTTTGGTAGTATCGACATCTCTTACGAGGTTACCGACACACTCCAGCTGACCGCAGGATATGCCTACAGCGATACCGACCGCCGCTCCTCCAGCCGCGAGTTCAGCCCGCTGATCGAAGGCGATGTGCTGGATGACAGCCTGGTCCCGATCCTCGGCCTGCGCCGTCCGGGTGATCTCATCAACGGAGCGACACTCGCAGGCTTCAACGTCCGTCTCGACGAGACCAGCCCGTTTCCGGTCTTTGACGCCGCGCTCGAAACGCAGGCCGGGTACGGCATCGTCCGCTATCTGCTGACCGACACGCTAACGATGGAATTTGGCGTTCGTTATGAGGACGCAACGCAAACGGTCGCGCTTGATCAGACCATCTTCACCACGCCTATCGTCGGCGCAACACCGACCAATCTGGCGGAGGATTACTTCCTGCCAGCCACCACGATCACTTGGGAACCGATCGAGGATCTACAGCTGCGCCTCGCGGCCTCCAAAACCATTGCCCGGCCGCAGTTCCGCGAGCTCGTGGAGCAGACCTATTTCGACCCAGAATCGAACCGCGAATTTCGCGGCAACCCCTTCCTGACCGATAGCGAGCTGTTCAACCTTGAGGCGCGCGCCGAATATTACGTCAGCGGCTCTGACCGGGTCAGCATCGCGGGCTTCTACAAGGAAATCGACAATCCGATTGAGGCTTTCATCTTCTCAACCGCTGGCGACTTTGTGACCAGCTTTGCCAATGCGCCCACGGCGGAGCTTTACGGCGCAGAGATCGATCTGGTCTACGGGATCGATCTCTACAATTGGGGCGGCAGCTTCTTTGAAACCAAGCAATTGCTGTTTCTTGCCAACTACACCTACACCCAGTCGCAAATCTCGGTCGATCCGAGCGACGTCACCTTCGTGCCTCCGGGCGGCGAAACTAACGCGTCGCTCCTGTTTGATGATGGCGATCCGCTGGTCGGACAATCCGATCACATCGCCAACTTCTCGATCGGGATTGAGGACACAGAGAAGGTTCAGCAATTCACCGTTCTGTTCAACTACGCGAGCGATCGAGTGACCACGCGCGGCTTCCAGCGCCCTGACATCGTCGAGGATCCCGGCCTGACCGTCGATATCGTCGCGCGCTCAGAGGTGGGCATGTTCGGTCAGCCGTTCGAGCTTGAGCTGGAGGTGCGCAACATCTTTGGCCGCGACAATCTGGAGTTTCAGGAAAACTCGAACAACAGGATCGCCATCAACAGCTACGATGTCGGCACATCGTTCTCAATCGGGATCAAAACCGAATTCTAAGCGTACTGAGCGCCCCACCTCTCCCGGGATTGCTCAGACACGCGAAAGGCCGCTTTGGGAAACCAGAGCGGCCTTTTTACTTACGTTTTGCAGGGGCAGTAAGCGATCAGGGTAGATCGAACACATATCCGCGCGAGCGCACTGTGCGCAGCGGATTGCCGCCGCCCGCCTGCTTAATCGCGCGCCGCAACCGGCCAATCCAAACATCGACCGTGCGCTCATCAATGGGCGGCTCACGCTTGCCCAGCCCATTGATCAAATCATCACGGGTGAGCACGCGGTTGGGGTTTTCCGCCAGAAAGCGCAGCAGGCGAAATTCATTGGGGCGAAGGGAGATCACCTTCCCGTCCCAGCGTGCCTGCAAAGCGGCCATATCGATTGAGAGATCGCCGACCTCGAACAGGCGGGCCGCGTGCCGATCATTCGGGCGCGATTGCAGCGCCAGCACTCGGTCGAGCACCTTGGTGCGGTCAATCGGTCCGACCATATAGTCATGTGCCCCGGCCTTTAAGGCGCGGCGGCGGTCATCATGGTCGTCTTGCTCAAGCACCATCGTCACATGTGCCTCTTTGGTGCGCGGATCGGCGCGCAATCGGCGGCACATCTCCAGGCCTGCCAGATCGTCCATGACCCAGTCGACAAAGGCCCACATTGGCCCTTCCACCAAGCGGCGCGGGCCATCGGAATAGAGCCGGTCAAAGGTGAATTGGCGGTCACCATAGACAAAGTCGTCCTGGTTTTCAGCCAGATCGCTGGTCAGAAAAATGTTGATGACGTCCACGACCACCCCGCTTCACATGAAAGCATGGGATGGCGGCGACTTATGACGCATTCATGACGTGTTTTTGACCACTAAAGCGATCTTGTCACATTCGGAGAACTAGGGGGCAATTGCGTGCATAAACTTGCAAAAGTCAGGATAAAGTCAGCCCGCCATCAACGATCAAGGTCTGGCCCGTCATGTAGCTCGATAAAGGCGAGGCCAGGAACAGCGCCGCGCCTGCCATATCTTCTGGCGTGCCCATCCGCCGCAAGGGAATAGACTTCAAGGCACTCTCGCGGCGCTCCGGATGTTCCGTCGTAATCGAGGTCAGTTTGGTTGGAACGAAACCGGGTGCGATCCCATTGACGCGAATGCCATCGCGGGCCCAAGCCTCCCCCAATGTCTTTACAAGGCCCGCCGCACCAGCTTTCGAGGCTGCATAGGCTGGTGTCCCCAAGGTAGACCTGAACGCAGCCACAGAGCTAATCACAATCAGTGATCCGCCATCATCAGCCAGCGCAGGGTAAAAGGCCCGAGCGCAATCCGCAACAGAGTTGAGATTGACATCGATCACCTCGTCCCAACCCTCGCGCTCGAATTCTTTGCGGCCATAGCGGATAACACCTTGGCTCAGTACCAAGATGTCAACCTTACCAATAACACTGGGTAGGTCATTAACGGCACCGCGCTGCTTCACATCAAGCTGATGATAGGTAAGCCCTGTAAAATCGCTGTCTTCCGCCTCAAGATAATCGCCCGCATCAGGCCGCGTGCCGGTGACATGCACTTCGGCCCCGCGCGCTCGAAAGCCTTGCGCAATGCCATTGCCGATCCCGCCCGATCCGCCGATCACGAGGACAAGTTTACCGCTGAAATCGAGTGGGTCAGTCATGGTCGATCGCTCCTTAAATTTCGCGGCTCACGACTTCCTTCATGATCTCGCTGGTGCCGCCATAGATGCGCTGCACGCGCGCATCGCGCCAAAGCCGGGCGATGGGGTATTCGTTCATATAGCCTGCGCCGCCATGCAGTTGCAGCGCAGCATCGACCATCTCCCATTGCATTTCCGTGTGCCACAGCTTTGCAGCACTGGCCTCCCCTGTGGTCAGCTCGCCGCGTAGGTGGCGGGCGATCGCCCAGTCGAGATGCGCCCAGCCCACTTGCAGCTTTGCCTGCAGGTCCGCGAGCGTGAATTTGGTGTTCTGAAACTCGAACACGGTGGAGCCAAAGGCTTTGCGATCCTTGGTGAAGTTCACCGCTTCGTCAAATGCGCGCTGCGACCCGCCCATGGCGGAAACGGCGATCGAAAGTCGCTCTTGCGGGAGCTCCTCCATCAAATGGATGAAGCCGCGATTTTCACCGCCCAGAATGTTAGTTTTGGGCACACGCACATCGGCGAAGAACAGTTCGGAAGTGTCAGCAGAATGCTGTCCGATCTTGTCGAGATTGCGCCCGCGTTCAAAGCCCGGCGTGTCGGCATCGACCAGGATTAGCGAGGTTCCTCTCGCGCCTGCACTCGGGTCCGTCTTGGCCACCAAGATCACGACATCGGCGTTCTGGCCATTGGTGATGTAGGTTTTGGAGCCATTGATAACGAGGTGATTGCCATCCTCAACCGCGGTGGTCTTGATCCCTTGAAGATCGCTACCCGCGCCCGGTTCGGTCATCGCAATGGCAGTAATGACATCGCCGGAGATCATGCCGGGAAGGTACTTCGCCTTTTGCTCATCGCTGCCCAGCCGCTCAAAATAATTGACCGTGATGTCGTTTTGCAGCGTGAAACCGGCGGACGAGCCCATGTAGCTAAGTTCTTCGGCGAGCACGCAGTTGAACCCAAAATCGAGGCCCAGCCCGCCATGCTCCTCTGCAACCGTGGGACATAGCAAGCCCGCCTCGCCCAGCGCTTTCCACGCAGAACGTGGTACAACGCCCTCTTCCTCATGCTGGTCGAGGTAAGGCTCCATATGCTCAGCGAAGACCTTGCGAACCGTATCGCGAAACGCCTCGTGATCTTCGTTATAGGCCGTGCGGTGAGCGACGTTGAGCATTGGTGTTTCTCTTCCCGATTGTCATTTAAGTTGCTGGTTGCAATTCATGCCGCACGCACGGGTTTTGTAAAGGCCGCAAGGCCATAATTGCCTTGCGAAATTCGCATGAATGCCAGTGCGCGCTTGCAAAATGAGTGGGGCAGACGCACATGCGCTGACACATGAAATCGCCCTCCCACACCGAATATCGCTCTGGCTCTGATCCGCGCATCTTGCGCGATGCGCTTGGCACGTTTGCAACCGGCGTCACTGTGGTCACTTCGCTGGGCGATAATGGAGAGCCTGTGGGGCTCACCGCCAACAGCTTCACCTCGGTCAGCCTTGATCCGCCTTTGCTGCTGGTTTGCCCTGCGCGCAGCGCGTCGACCACCAGCGCGCTAGAGGCTAGCGATCACTTTGCGATCAATGTCCTACGCGCGGATCAGCGGCACATATCCACCCTGTTCGCGACGAAGGGCACAGACCGCTTTTCCGAAATCACCTTTGATACTTGCGACCACGGGGTGCCGATCATCCACGATGCGCTGGCGAACTTTGAATGCCGCAAGCACGCCGTGCATGATGGCGGTGACCACCTGATCCTGATCGGGGAAATCACACGCGTGCGCTTCACGCGGGAGCATGAGCCGCTGCTCTATTATGGCGGTCAATATCGCAGCTTGCTGGTCGACTGATCAGCAGGCCTGAAAGGCGTCACTAAGCGGCGCGAAGCCGCCAATTAGCCGACAAATGCGCGTTCAATCACAAACTGGTTTGGCTGCGAATTGCTGCCTTCGGTAAAGCCGCGCTCTTCCAGATCGGCGGCGTGATCCTTAATCATCGCCATGCTGCCGCACAGCATCACGCGGTCTTCCTCAGGCACGAAATGCTTGGGACCATTACTTTTTTCAAACAGTTTACCGCTGTCAATCAGCGTTCCGATCCGGCCGGTCGTGTGGAAGTCCTCACGCGTCACCGTTGGGATGTAATGGAAGCGTTTGCGATCTTCGTCTTCGAGCAAAGGATCGCCTTCAAGCTGGCTTTCCAGCAATTCGCGATAAGCCAGCTCGTTCACTTGGCGCACCGAGTGGACGACGAAAATCTCATCATAAAGATTGTAGATCTCTGGATCACGGGCGAGGCTCATAAATGGCGCAAGGCCCGTGCCGGTCGACAGCATGAACAGCCGCTTGCCGGGCAGCAGAGCGTCCGTCACCAGCGTGCCAGTTGGCTTCTTACCAAGGTAAATCGGATCGCCAACCTTGATATGCTGAAGCCGCGAGGTCAGCGGGCCGTCTTGCACTTTGATCGAGAGGAATTCGATCTCTTCCTCATAGCTCGGGCTGGCCATCGAATAGGCGCGCAGCAGCGGTTTACCATTATCGCCCGGCAGGCCAATCATGATAAACTCGCCCGACCGAAAGCGGAAAGCCGCGGGCCGCGTGATCCGCAAAGTGAACAGGCTATCTGTCCAGTGATGGACATAGGTGACGGTCTCAACGGAAAGCGCGCCGCTTTCGGTGAACTGATCGCGATCTAAAATGAGCTCGGTCAATTAGGGCCTCGATAAATCAAATAAACGGCCAATCGCCATCAGCGGCGCGGCCTTGGCGCACGATGCGCCGGATGTGTCTTCGCGGCGCATTTGGCGGTTTGGTCAGCGCTCTTCAAGTGAGTTTAGCGTTCACTCCTGAAAGTCAGCCTTGGGACGATCGCCCGGCCAGCCGCCTTAAGAGGCAGGCTGAGGCAGCGCTAAAGCAACCTTTGATGCAAGCGCAGAAACTTGCCCGGCAGGCGCCGGATCAGCTGGCGGGATCGGCCCTTCCTCTGGCCATAGCGCGAGCATAGCGGTGAGCTGCGTGCGCACATCCTCTGCGCGCGGCGTATCCAAATCTGCCGCCATTTGCCAAGCCACGCGGGTGAAGCCCCATGCGTCCTGATACTCAGCTGGATCGGTGACTTTCCCGTCAGAAACCGCGACGCTGTATTCAGCGACGGCTGTGTCCATCAGGAAGCGAATGACCTCGACCGCATCGCCGCCAGCCTTGCCGCGCACCTCGCGAAGGTTCGCCTCAGCGGCTGCCAATTGCGGCTCAATCTCTGCCGCTGGCTTGCCCGCTTCAAGCGCGGCTGACACCGCCTCAAACGGTGCTGGATCAAACCCCAGTTCCTCTAGGCCTGCCCGCTCAGAGGCGTGCGTTTCGGAAACCGGGTGGAGCAAATGCGGGGCAGCGGCCTCTGCGTCGCCAGCCCGGTAGAGAGCAAGACCCGCTGCGACATGGCCAGACATAAAGGCGAGGCGATTGGGCAGTTCCAGCGCGCCGGCTGTCCGCGCCCGCTTCGCCGCCCTCTCCTTCACCGCCAGCCGCTTCGCCGCCTTCGCCAGCCTCGCCGCCGGTGCCAGCTTCTCCGGTTTGTGCCGCTTCTCCGCCTTCACCGCCCTCGCCGCCTTCGCCAGCGCATCCGGCCAGCCCGCTGCCCATCAGCGCGGTCGCCACGCCCAATCCAGTCCACAATTTCAGCTTGGAATTCATTGTCTCGCCTTTCGCGCAATTCTATGCTTCAAATCCTAGCCACACCTTGCGCTTGTGCAACACACTATCGGGCCAAATTCTCAATGATCCTGTCGATATCCGCGATTACAGACCAGCAAATTCTGGACACCATCACCACTCAATTGAGCGAGCTGACCTGGCAAGATGGGCGAGCCACGGCGGGAAAAAAGCAAGCGCGGTGAAGGTCAATCAGCAAGCGGTGATGAACAATGACGCTGGCCAAGCCCTGCGCCAAACGCTGCTGCCGCATATCGTTGACAACCCGGTTCTGCTGGCGGGCGCGCGGCCTCGGCGGTTCTCGCATTTCATCGTCAGCAAGACGGAGAACGGCGGCCACTACGGCGCGCATATCGACAATGCGCTGATGGGCAAAGGCGAAGGCCGGATGCGCAGCGACCTCTCCTTCACTCTGTTCCTGACCCCGCGCGATCAATATGAGGGCGGTGAGCTGGCGATCCACAATGCCGGCGCGACGCAAGAGATTGCTGGTGAGGCGGGTCAGCTGGTATTGTACCCGTCGACCAGCATTCACGAAGTGCGCCCGGTCACCTCGGGCACGCGGCATGTCTGCGTCGGTTGGATCGAGAGCCTGATCGCCGATGGGCCTCAGCGCGAGCTCTTGTTCGATCTCGACAATCTGCGCGCCAGCCTGCGTGCGGCGGATAACATCGATCCGGCGCTGTCACTGACGCTCGATAAGAGCATCGCCAATCTGACCCGGATGTGGGCGCAGCCTTAGACGCTTAAGCGCGCCGTCACGCCCCAGATCAATTCCAACCGGCTTGGTCGTAAATCCGCACCGCTTGCGCTTGTCCCTTGCCAATCTCCGCCGCGTTCAGCGTATCCGGCTTAAACTCGCCCAGCCCCTCGACCGCAGATGAGGCGGCAACATCCAAGACCGCCGGATATTCATTGTTGCCATTGGCAAAATATTGCTGCGCACTTTCCTCGGTTAAATACTCAAGGAAGCGGAGCGCATTCTCGCGGTTGGGCGCGTGTTTTAGCACGCCAGCGCCGCTGATATTAATGTGTGTGCCGGTGGTTTCCTGATTGGGAAAGATCACCCCGATGGCCTCCAGCACCTCGGGATTTTCCGCGTCCTGCGCCGCATAGCGCGCGAGGTAATAGGAATTGACGATCGAGATGCGGCATTCGCCAGAGGCGACTGCTTCGATATTGGCGCTGTCATTGCCCTGCGGCGGGCGAGCAAAATTGGCGACCACGCCGCTGGCCCAGTCCCGTGCGGCGTCCTCACCATTGTTGGCGATCATGCTGGAGAGCAGCGAGATGTTGTAAATGTTGGAGGAAGAGCGGACGCAGATCGCGCCCTTGTAGGCTGGGTCAGTCAGGTCTTCGTAGTTCGCCAAGCCTTCCAGCTCGCCCGCCGCCTTATTGTAGATGATCACGCGGGCACGGGTGGAAAGGCCAAACCACAAGCCATCGGGATGCCGCAAATATTCCGGCAGGCGCTCGGTCAGCACATCAGACTGAGCGGCAGACAATATGCCCGCTTCCTCGGCCCGCCACAGGCGGCCCGCATCGACAGTGACCAACAGATCCGCTGGTGAAAATTCGCCTTCGCTGACAATCCGCTCGATTAGCGCATCTGCGCCTGCTTCGATACGGTTTACGCGAATGCCAGTTTCGCGGGTGAAATCCTCATACAGGGCCAGGTCGGTGTCGTAGTGACGCGAGGAATAGAGGTTCACCTCGCCGGTGATCTCGACGCCTTCGGACGTTTCGCTGTCACCGCTTGCCCCAGAGCACGCCGCGAGCGCGCCAGCCAAAATTGCTGTGAGCGCACCGCCCCAAAATCGCTTAGCCATTATGCTTCCTTGAATGCCTTATTGCGATTGATTAGCATTATAATTTAATTCCGCAAGCCTTGATGGCTTGGCGGTGATCAATCCGCTGTTGGTGCGGTCGCAAACGCCAGTACGCTCGCCGCGCGCGGCTGCACCGTCATTCGCGCACCAGTCGCAGGCACATCACCGCCCGCAAGCTCAATCGCAAGCTCTTCCCCGCCATCGTTCGCAAGGACAATTTGCGCGCGCGCACTCGTGCGGCGAATGTCGCGAACCACCAATCCGTGTCCCTCATGCGCGATGGTCACTTCAAAGCCATCGGCGCGCAGCAGCAGCTCTAAGTGAAGGCTGTCCGGGGCATCACCCACCAATGCGGACAGCGGCCAAGTGCCAAATGCGGTCGCAATTCCGCCTTCCACGCGTTCACCGGCAATCACCTGAGCGCCGCCGAAGATCGCGCCCACTTGCGCACTCCTGGGCGTATCATAAAGCTCGTGCGGGGTGCCAAATTGCGCAATCCGCCCGCGGTCCATCACCGCGATTTGATCGCCAATATCCAGCGCCTCTTCCGGATCATGCGTGACCATGATCACCGTCGCACCTCGCTGACGCAGCAAAGCGCGGCATTCACGCCGCAGGCTTTTGCGCAGGACAATATCGACGCTTGCGAAGGGCTCATCCATTAGCAGCACTTGCGGCTCTGGCGCCATCGCCCGGGCCAGCGCCGCGCGCTGCTGCTGCCCGCCAGACAGCTCATGCGGATAACGGCCGCCCAGCCCGGCCAGACCAACCAGTTCCAGCCATTCTTCGATCACATCGCTGCTATTACGCGATTTGGGCAAGCCAAAGGCGACATTTTGCGCGATCGTCATATGCGGAAACAGTGCGCCATCCTGAAACACCAGCCCAACGGGGCGCTTTTCCGGCGGCGGCGAATGGCCCTCATCGGCCAGCAATTCGCCGTCAATATACACGCTGCCGTGCTGCACGGGCAGCAATCCGGCGGTGAGATTTAGCAAAGTTGACTTGCCACAGCCCGACGATCCAAGCAGACACGTGATCTCTCCTTGGGGCGCTGTGAAGCTGATGTCTTTTAACGCCCTAGTGTTACCGTAAGCATGGGCGATATGGCGAAATTCGAGGCTCAAATCTTCATTCCGGGCCAGTTGCGTTGAGCCGCCTTAGGCTCAATGCTTTGCCGCGCGCAACCGCGAAGGATGATGGTGCGGAGCTCTCGACCGCCGCATCGTCAGGCCTTAGGGCGCTCGACCGCTGGTCGCTAGGCGCTTGGATCATTGCGGCCTTGGCGGCAATTCCGATCCTTACCATTGTGGTTTCCGCACCGAGCGGCGGGATCGATAGCCTTGTCGAGCTCGCCTCCACCATCCTCTCCGATTATCTGATCAACACCAGCGCGCTGATGCTGCTCACTGCTTTGGTTGCGGGCGCGATCGGCGTCGGCACCGCATGGCTGATCAGCGCGGCACGCTTTCCCGGCAGGCGAATACTGGCCTGGGCCTTGGTGCTGCCGCTCGCCGTGCCCGCCTATATTGCGGCCTATATCTATGCTGACCTGCTATCGTTCACCGGCCCTGTGCAAAGCATGCTGCGCGCAGCAACCGGTTGGGGCCTGGGAGAATACAGCTTTCCTCAGATCCGCTCGCTTCCCGGTGCGGCTCTCATCTTGGGCCTGGTGCTCTATCCTTACGTCTATCTGCTCGCCCGCGCTGCCTTTTCCGCGCAAAGCCTGGGGCAGTTTCGCGCCGCACGCAGCTTGGGCGCAGCGCCGCTGCGCGCCTTTACCCGTGTCGCTTTGCCCGCCGCGCGGCCCGCCATTGCTGGCGGCCTCGCGCTCGTCCTGATGGAGACGTTAGCCGATTTTGGCGTCGCAGAATATTTCGCAATCCCGACCTTCAGCACCGGTATTTTCCGCAGCTGGCTAGCGATGGGTGACAAGCAATTGGCGCTCAAGCTGGCGGCATTCATGCTGGTGTTCGTGATCGCGCTGGTGGTGTTTGAGGCAAGCAGCTGGCGCGGACGCACCGATAGCCGGGATGCCGCCCGATCCGATGAAGCTTTGGTTGCGCTAAACGGATGGCAGCAGGCGCTGGCGGTCATTTTCTGCGCCCTACCCGTACTGCTCGGCTTTGGCATCCCCGCCGCACATCTGGTGGTTCTGGCGCTGGAAACGGGCGATCAAATGAACGCCGCAACCCTGTGGAGCTACGCCCGCGATAGCCTGACCCTAGGCCTCAGCGCGGCGCTGGTTTGCACCATTGCGGCAGTCGTCCTGGCCTTTGCTCAGCGCCGCTCGAACAGCAGCATCACGCGTTTCGCCATCCGGGTGGCAACATTGGGCTATGCCCTGCCGGGCGCGCTGCTGGCGGTGGGATTGCTCGCTCCCTTGGGCGTATTCGACCAAGCTATCACCCGCTTCTCACGCGATACCTTTGGTTTTACGCACGGGCTGCTGCTCGCGGGCACCAGCGCGATATTGATCTATGCTTTATCTGTGCGGTTTCTAACCGTCGCGTTCAACTCGGTCAGCGGCGGGTTTGAAAAAGTCCCGCCATCTCTGGACGCCGCCGCCCGCTCGCTGGGCGCGGGACCGGGAGAGGTGATGCGGCGAATCCATATCCCGCTGCTCACACCTAGCCTCGCGGCGGCGGCCGCGCTGGTGTTCATCGACACCCTGCGAGAACTTCCCGCGACACTGATCTTGCGGCCCTTCAATCTCGAAACTCTGGCCACGCGGGTTTACCGGCTCGCCAGCGATGAAAAGCTGGCCGAGGCATCCACCGCCAGCCTTCTGATCCTTGCCGCAGGCCTTATCCCAGTGCTGATGCTGAACCGCGCAGCCAAGGCCTAAGCACAAACGCACGCCGCCTTTCTGTCAGCCAAGCCTGTCAAACCAAACTGTCATGGGGACTTGTCCCGCGCCGCGCACTCGTCCACAAAGCCAATGATATGGCTCGTTTTCCTTTCTCCGCCATCGTCGGCCAAGACGAGATGAAGCAAGCTTTGCTGATCGCGGCGATTGAGCCAGCAATCGGCGGCGTTATGGTGTTTGGCGATCGCGGCACCGGCAAATCGACCGCTGCGCGTGCGCTCGCCAGCCTGCTCCCGCCAATCTCCTCGGTGGAGGATTGCCGCTACAATTGCTTGGGCGATCAGCGCGGCACGTGCCCTGATCCATGCACATCGGGCCGGGTACGAAAACGCGCGGTCCCCTTCGTTGATCTGCCGCTTGGCGCAACCGAAGACCGCGTAATTGGCGCGCTCGATCTGGAAAAGGCGCTGCGCGCGGGCGAGAAGAGTTTTGAACCCGGATTGCTGGCGAAGGCGCATCGTGGTTTTCTCTATATCGACGAGATCAACCTGCTCGAAGATCATCTGGTCGATCTGCTGCTGGATGTCGCGGCATCGGGCGAAAATGTGGTCGAGCGCGAAGGGCTATCCGTCCGCCACCGCGCCAAGTTCGTGCTCATCGGCAGCGGCAATCCAGAAGAAGGCGAGCTGCGCCCGCAATTGCTCGATCGGTTTGGTCTATCCGTCGAAGTTCGCGCCCCGACCGAACTTGATCAGCGGGTGGAAATCATGCGCCGCTGCGGCGATCAGGAACGCGATCCAGAGGGCTTTGCCGAGCAATGGGCCAAGGAAGAGGAAAAGATCCTGCGCCAGGTTGCGCGCGGCAAGACCAAGATCGCCAAGATGGAAACCCCGGATGCGATCATGCAGGACGCCGCTGAGCTGTGCATGGCAGTGGGCGCAGATGGCCTGCGCGGAGAATTGACGCTGATGCGGGCGGCCCGCGCTCAGGCAGCATTGGCCGGCGCAAAATCGGTCCGCCGCGAGCATTTGATTGCGGTCGCGCCATCTGCCTTGCGTCACAGGCTGCGCCGCGATGTGCTTGATGAAACCGGCTCGACCGTGCGGATTGCTCGCGCGATTGACGAATTGTTCGGATGAGCGAGACGCCGGCAGCTGATGATCCGCTTGCCGATGCGCTGCTCGCTGCCCGCCTGTTCCTAATCGCTCCAGCCGCGCTGGGCGGAATGACATTGCGCGGCGGCGGCCCTGCTCGTGATGCATTGCTTGCGGCGATCGAAAACGCTGGTCTCACCATGCGCAGATTGCCATCCCATGTAGATGATGAGCGATTGCTGGGCGGAGTGGATATCGCCGCCAGCCTGGCCGCTGGAAAGGCCGTCTCGCAAACCGGCATTCTGACCGAAGCAGCCCGCGCACGCGCCGCTTTGCTGGTTCCGATGGCGGAGCGCATGCCTGATGCGCTGGCTGGCAAGCTATCGCAGGTTTTCGATTGCGCCAAAGAGAGCGCTCCCAATGGCCTCATCTTACTCGATGATGGGATTGATCCAGAGGAAGCACCGCCGCCTTCTCTGACCGAGCGCCTAGCCTTTCAGGTCGACCTGTCCCAGTCGCAATTTCACGGCACGGCCGTTCTGCCGCCTGTGTCAAAAGCGATCCCGCTTTCGCAAGTGGGCACGCCGAGGGAGGAAGCACTCACGGCGCTCACGCAAACGGCGGCCGCATTTGGCATCCACACCATGCGACCTTTGCTGTTCGCGCAGAACACCGCCCGCACCCATGCCAGCCTGTTTGGGCGCAGCGAGACAAGCGAGCAGGACCTCAAAGCCGCCGTTCGTCTGGTCCTGGCGCCGCGCGCGCTGCAATTGCCGCAAATGAGCGAGGACGAACCAGAGCCTCCGCCGCAGACTCCCGAGGATCACACGCAAAATGACGAGCCGCATGGACAATTCGGACCCCGGCGAGCGCGATCTTGATGACATTCTGGTTGAGGCCGCGCAAGCAGCGATTCCAGCCGACCTTTTGGCTCAGCTGACCAGCGGCAAGGCAAAGCGTCAGGCACAAGGCAGCGGCGCCGGGCAAAAGCGCAAATCCGCGCTGCGCGGTAAACCCTTGGGCACCCGCCCCGGCCTACCCCGCGGCGGCGCGCGCCTAGCCTTAGTCGACAGCCTGAGAGCAGCCGTCCCATGGCAACCCCTGCGGAGGCGCGAACGAGCAGGCGCTGGCGGCGAAGACAGCGGCGCGATCATCATGCGTAAGGGCGATTTGCGCGTGAAACGCTTTGAAGAACGTATGGGCAAGGTCACCATTTTCTGCGTCGATGCCTCTGGCTCAGCAGCGGCCGCGCGTCTGGCGGAGGCCAAGGGCGCGGTCGAACTGATGCTGGCTCAAGTCTATGTCACCCGCAGCGAAGTCGCTTTGGTCGCCTTTCGCGGAGAAAGCGCAGAATTGCTGCTGCCGCCAACTCGCTCGCTGACCCGGGCGCGGCGCGCTCTGGCGGAATTGCCCGGCGGCGGCGGCACGCCTCTTGCCAGCGGGCTCAATATCGCGCGCGAGCTCGCCGATATGATCGCTGCGCGCGGCCGCACGCCCAGCCTTGTGGTGCTGACCGATGGCCGGGGCAATATCGCCGCCGATGGCTCGCCGGGCAGGGCGCAAGCGAGTGAGGATGCGAAGGCTGCGGCGAAAGCCATTCATTCAGCGGGCTATGAAGGGCTGGTGATCGATATTGCCGCCCGCCCAGGCCCGCACGCGCCGGAGCTCGCAAAAGCCATGGGCGCGCGTTTTCTCGCCCTGCCGATGGCGGACGCAAAGATGCTGCACAAGGCAATATCAGCCGCGACCACAGCCAGCGCGCAAAACACCAAGACGGCGGCATGAGCCGACCACTCGAATGGGAGCGCGATGGGCTGATCTGGCCGCACCGCGAGGCGAGCGAGTTTGTCAGCATCGGGCGAACCCGCTGGCATGTTCAGCGCATGGGCAAAGGCCCGGTTATCCTGCTGCTGCATGGGACCGGCGCATCGTGCCATTCCTGGCGCGGCGTCATGCCGCCACTTGCCAAGACGCACAATGTGATCGCGCCAGATCTGCCGCGCCACGCCTTCACCACCGGCCATCCGCCAGAGGTGATGGCGCTGCCAAGCATGGCGCGCGCTCTGTCCAGCCTGCTGAGCGAGCTGGAGATCGAGCCGGACCTAATCGTCGGCCACTCAGCGGGAGCAGCCTTGGCCCTGCAACTGGCATTGGACCGGGGGCTTGGCGTGCCAGTCGTGGGACTCAACGCAGCGCTGCGCCCGTTTCCGGGTCTCGCGGCGCAGCTCTTTCCAGCCTTTGCAAAACTGCTGTTCGTCAATCCTCTGGTGCCACGATTGTTTTCCAAAAGCGTTGCGCGCGCCGAGGATGCAGAGCGGTTCTTGACGCGGGCTACTCAGTCCAAAATCGATGCTGAAGGGATGGCTTGTTACGCCGCCTTGCTGCGCAACAGCCGGCACACCAAAGGCGCGCTTTCAATGATGGCCAATTGGGATTTGCCCGCGCTGCAATCGCGCCTTCCGCAGGTTAGCAATCCAGTCCTGTTGGTGCATTCAGAGCGCGACAATGCGGTGCCGGTTTCGGCTGCTCGCGAAGCGGCAGAAGTGCTGCCCAATGCGCGGCTTGAGGAACTGCCCGCGCTCGGCCATCTGGCGCATGAAGAAGACCCCAAGAACGCCGCGCGCCTGATTGCAGCCTTTGCTGAGCTTCATGGCGTTGGCGATCAGCGGTAAGGAGAACGCGGATGGAGGGCCACAATTACGGCTGGATCGAAATCGTCTTCTTTTACGGGATCGCACTTGGCTTTGCCGGATGGCAATATTGGTCGGTCAGCAAATCACTCGAAGAAGACCGCGCCAAGCGCCGTCAACGCGAGGCTGAGGAAGCTGCAGCCAAAGAAGCTGACAGCAGCAGCGATAATGCCGACTAAAACTTGCGGCGCGGCATCCGGAACGGCAGCATAAATTGCACAATTGGCGATGCGTAACGCCGCAGATCGAGGCTTTCCTGAACCGCAATCACCGGTTCGCCGTAGACCCGCGATGAAACGGTTGAACGCGCATAAAACGGGGTGTCTTCCCAGGTTTTGTCGACCTTCGCCTCGCCCTTGTCTGCGCGCGTTCGGCGCTGGACCTGCCATTTGCTGTTGGGCAAATCCGCCATCATTGGCAGTTCGTCCTGAGCGGGCACGCCGTGCTGATCAAATCGCAAGGCACTGGCAAAGCGCGAGCCATCGGCGCGCTCGCCTTCGTAGCAAACCACCGCCCCATCAGACAGATGCGCGCGTGACCAATGCCAGGACCGAAACCCCTCTTCGAGCGATTCCGTCCCGCGATTGTGATCAATATATCCGCTGCCACTCCATGAGATATCGGGATCGTTCATTTCCACCACGATCCGGGCGCGCGGGGCGAGACATTGCCAGATGTGCCTCTCCTCTGGGTCGAGCGCAAAGCCGACCGGGTTGAGCATTTCCGGCACCACGCGAACACGCCCACGCACGGGCCTGCGCCAGGGTATGCCCAGCCGCTTGTCACGCTCCACAATATCAATCTCCAGCGCATCGCCGGTCCAGCGCACGCTGCTCGGCCCGATGCTCAGCATCTTGGCGTCGCGTGATACATTGTCTGCCGGGCGCTCCGTCATCGTCCAGCGCGCCTGAGGCCCATACAGCGCGACATTCAGCGAGGCGTGATCTTCTGGATGCCCGCGCCCACTCGCCTTGTAATAGGGCGAGAAGACACTGCCCAAAAAGGCAATGATCGTCAGGCCGTGCTTTCCGTCGTCGCTGATCGCGTCGATGTACCACCAGGAATAGCCGCCCGATGGAACCGGCGCATCGAAGCGAGGTCCGAGCTCACCGTGTTGGCAGCCAGTCGCCCGCTTAAGGCGGCCATAGGCACGCCCGCTCCGGGATGGGTCGCCCCGCCCGTGCAATAGAGCCCGGGGATCTTGGTCTTTGGCCCTTGCCTCTGGAACGATGCCGCCCAGCCGTGCGACGCCCGGCCGTACAGCGCTCCCCCGTCGACGGGAACAGCTTCGCCCAGGTCTGCGGCGTCGCCAAGGAGCTCGGCATGGCCTCCTCCAGCTCGAGACCGCAGCGCATCAGGCTTGCCCTCATCTGCTCGGTGCATCGTTCGATCTCCTGCTGTGTGTAGGTGTGGGTGTCGCCATTGGCGGGTGCGTTGACGATGATTTGAATCCGCTCGCGCTGGTCATTGGCCGCGCCGCCCGCATGCGCCTTGGCGCTGCGATCTTGGGCGCAGACATAAACGGTCGGGTCGCTTGGAACCTGGCCGCTCGCAATCTCGTCAAACTCGCGGCGGTAGTCAGGCGAGAAAAAGACATTGTGATGCTGCAGCGCAAAGCCAGACGTCTTGGCATGGGCAAACCAGACGCAGGCGGAAAGCGAGCGCTTTTGCGGCGGCAGCTGGTGCACAGCGCGCGCCGCATCATGGCCGAACTTACCGGATGAAAGTGCGGCAGGGTCGGCATTGCAGATGATCCGATCCGCCGCGATATGCTCGCCGGATACCAGCCTGACCCCGCTCACCGCGCCGCGGTCCGTCAACACCTCTGCCACCGGTGTTTCAAACCGGAAGCGCGCGCCTTTGCTCTCGGCGATCTTGCGCAATGCGTTGGCGAGCGCGTTCATACCGCCATCGATCAGCCAAACGCCCTTCGCCTCAACATGCGCGATCAGCATTAGAGTCGCAGGCGCGAGGTAAGGCGAGGAACCGCAATAGGTCGAATAGCGCGCAAACAATTGCCGCAGGCGTTGATCCTTAAAATGCTTGCCCAGCGCACTCCACAGGCTTTCGAACGGCTTCATAGCTGCCATCTCTGGCAGACGGCGCAGGCCAATTCGCCACATCATCGGCAGAGGCGTGCTCGCCTTGGCCCCGCGCATAAATGGCTCGTCGAGGACGTTGTAGATCCGCGCGGCTTCCGTTCTGAAGGCGCGGTAACCCGCCGCCGCATCGGCGCCCGCGAAATCGCCGATCGCCTGCTCGCTGCGCAATGGGTCGGCAAACAGATCGAGGTGCGTATCATTGTCCCAGGCGTGGCGAGCCAGCACCTCTGCCTGCTGGATTTTCACGTGATCTTCCAGCCGGGCCCCGCAAGCGCGGAAAACCTCGTCAAACACATCGCGCATGGTGAAAACGGTTGGGCCCGCGTCGATAGGCTGGCCATCCACCTCGACCCGGCGAGCCTTCCCGCCAGCCCAGGCCTCTTTTTCAAGCACCGTTACATCGTGTCCGCGCGCAGCGAGGAGCGCGGCACTCACCAGCCCGCCAATTCCTGCACCGATTATCACGACTCGCGCGCTCAAAGGCATCTCTCCTGTGCAATATGATTGACCTTTACACTCAATATGTCCAACCTTTTGGACAGATGTTGCTCAATTGGATCAAAAACTAATGGCGTCTGTGACGCTGCGTGAGCGTTGGGCGGCGCGCCGCAATGCCATGATCGGCAATCCCAGTTTTCAGCATTGGACCGCGCGCATTCCGTTCATGCGCGGCGTCGCTCGCAAGCGGGCGGCGGGCATGTTCGATCTCATCGCAGGCTTTGCTTATTCCAAAATCTTGTTTGCGATGGTCGAGAGCGGTCTGATCGACCACCTTGCAAAAGGCGCGAGCGAGCTCAGCGAGATTGCCCGCTTTGCCGAGCTTGAACCCTTTGCTGCAGAGCGATTGCTGCGCGCGGCGGCAGCACTAGAGCTGACGGAGGAAGTGGCTCCCGACCGCTGGATGCTGGGTGAGCAAGGGGCGGCGCTCCAAAGCAATGCTGGGGCCAAGGCGATGATCCGTCACCACCGCCTATTGTACCGCGACCTGACCGACCCGCTTGACCTGCTGCGCAAGAACCGCAGCGAGCCCACAGAGCTGTCGCAATATTGGTCTTATGCGGGCGCATTGCACGGCCATGCAGAGCGCGGCGATGAGACCGCCGAATATTCTGAGCTTATGGCCACATCTCAGCACTTTGTTGCCGAACAGGTCCTCTGCGCCTTCTCGTTTAGCGGGATTGCATCACTACTTGATGTGGGCGGCGGAAATGGCGCCTTTCTAAAAGCTATCGGAGCCGCGCACCCAGAGCCGCGACTCGGCTTGTTCGACCTGCCTGAAGTGGCCGATGCAGCGCGCGACTCGCTAACGCGGGAATTGGGCGCGGAGCGCGTGACTGCACATGGCGGCAACTTCTTTGAAGACACGATACCCAAAGGCTACGATCTCATCACGCTCAGCCGCATTTTGCACGATCATGATGACGAACCAGCGCTAAAATTGCTGCGCAACATTCGTGCAGCATTGCAGCCTGGAAAACGCCTGTTGATTGCCGAGCCCATGGCCGGTGTGCGCGGCGCAAAGGGCATGGGAGATGCGTTTTTCGGGCTTTATCTATGGGCAATGGGATCTGGCCGTCCGCGCAGCGCGTCGGAAATCCGCATCATGCTGAGCGCGGCTGGTTTTTCCAGCTCACGCGTCATTTCAACACCCCAGCCAGTTGTATCCGGCGCCATCGTCGCGACAGCCTGACAACTAACTGTCTTGTTTATTTGACACTATGGATTGTTCGGCCTACCTGACAGTCAGGGGAAGCACCCCTCCACTGCTGATCGTAGACATTGCGACAAAGGGGAAGAGGACCAGATGGAAGCATTGGCTGTCACACTTGAGGGACCAGAGCGCTTAGCGCTCCGGACGCTTGAGCTGACCGCACAAAAGCCTTCCGACGTCCTCGTAGAAACAGCATTTAGCGGCATTAGCGGCGGCACTGAAAAGCTGCTCTGGAACGGGCAAATGCCTGAATTTCCAGGGATGGGTTACCCGCTGGTGCCTGGGTACGAATCGGTTGGCCGCATTGTTGATGCGGGCGCAGAGGCCAAATCGCGAATCGGCGATTGGGTGTTTGCGCCAGGGGCCAATTGCTACACTGAGGCGCGCGGATTGTTCGGCGGAACATCGCAGCGTCTGGTTGTCTCATCCACCCGCGCCTTCACCGTTTCCGAGTCGCTGGGCGATGCAGGCGTGCTGCATGCACTCGCCGCAACCGCGCTGCACGCGATCAATGGCGGCACACCGCCCGAGCTTATTATAGGCCACGGCGTGCTTGGCCGTTTACTGGCGCGTCTAACAATCGCGCTCGGCCATTCCGCCCCGACAGTTTGGGAAACCCACGCCGGTCGCCGCGAAGGCGGATCAGGTTACAACGTGATTGCACCCGATCAGGATGAGCGGCGCGACTATGCATCGATCTATGATGCGAGCGGCGATGAAAAGCTGCTCGACACGCTGATCACGCGCCTTGCCAAGGGCGGAGAGATCACACTCGCCGGTTTTTACTCCAAGCGTTTGAGCTTTGAATTTGCCCCCGCCTTCATGGCCGAAGCGCGCCTGCGCATCGCCGCTGAATGGCAGCCTGATGATCTCACGCAAACTTGCGCGCTGATCGAAAGCGGCAAGCTCAACTTAACCGGATTGATCAGCGACCGGAGCTCTGCCGCCGACGCATCAGAGGCTTACCCACGCGCATTCGGCGATCCCGACTGCCTAAAAATGGTTCTCGATTGGAGGGGCTGCGCATGACAATGCTCGAAACACAGGCTGAAGCACTGCGTGAAGAGGCTGACCAAGAGCCCGATCCCGTTCACACCGGCGAAGTGACCAGCGAAACGCAGGTCATCGCGATTTACGGCAAAGGCGGTTCGGGCAAGAGTTTTGCGCTTTCTAACCTCAGCTACATGATGGCGCAGCAGGGAAAACGCGTTCTGCTGATCGGCTGCGATCCGAAATCGGATACGACCAGCCTGCTGTTCGGCGGCAAGAGCTGCCCGACGATCATTGAAACCTCATCGAAGAAGAAGCTCGCCGGTGAAGAAGTGAACATCGAGGATGTCTGTTTCCAGCGTGACGGCGTGTTCGCGATGGAACTTGGCGGGCCAGAGGTTGGCCGGGGCTGCGGCGGACGCGGCATTATTCACGGCTTTGAACTGCTTGAAAAACTCGGCTTCCACGAATGGGGCTTTGACTATGTCCTGCTCGACTTCCTCGGGGACGTCGTATGCGGCGGCTTCGGCCTGCCGATTGCGCGGGACATGTGTCAAAAGGTGATCGTGGTCGGCTCGAACGACATGCAATCCCTCTATGTCGCCAACAACGTCTGCCATGCGGTTGAGTATTTCCGCAAAATGGGCGGCAATGTCGGTGTGGCCGGCATGATCGTGAACAAGGATGATGGCACCGGTGAAGCACACGCTTTCGCTGAGGCGGTCGGCATCCCGGTTCTGACAGCCATTCCAGCTGATGAGGACATCAGGCGCAAATCCGCCAATTATCAGATCATTGGCAAGCCTGATGGCGAATGGGGCAGCCTGTTTGAGACGCTGGCAAGCAATGTCGAGACCGCTCCTCCGCTGCAGCCAAGCCCGCTCGATCAAGACGGTCTTTTGGGGCTGTTTTCGCCCGAAGAAACGGGCGGAAATATCACGCTCGTCCCCGCCACTCAGGCCGATATGCGCGGCGGCGTGTTCGAAGAAAAACCATCGCTCGAGGTCGTTTACGACGAAATCTGATGACAGACGCTCCCGCCTCGAACCCTGATATGGGCCGCAATCGCGACACGCTCGACCTGGCTGCGCCAGCGCCCGAAGGTGGCGCGTGCTCCAGCGGCGAGACCATGCGCGAGGCCGCGCGCGCTGCTGGCAAGAGCGATATTCTCGATCAATACGAAGCCGATTATCCAGTCGGCCCGCATGACCAACCGCAAAGCATGTGCCCAGCCTTCGGGTCGCTCCGAGTGGGCCTTCGCATGCGCCGCACAGCAACCGTGCTTTCAGGCTCGGCCTGCTGTGTTTACGGCCTCACCTTCACCTCACACTTTTACGGTGCGCGGCGGACGGTGGGCTATGTCCCGTTCAGCAGCGAGACGCTGGTCACAGGCAAGCTGTTTGAGGACATCAAGGAAGCGGTCGAAGGCCTCGCCGATCCTGAGCAATATGACACGATTATCGTCACCAATCTGTGCGTTCCCACCGCGAGCGGTGTGCCGCTGCGGCTGCTGAAAAAGCAGATCAATGGTGTACGCATTGTCGGCATTGATGTGCCTGGCTTTGGCATTCCCACCCATGCCGAGGCGAAAGACGTCCTCGCTGGCGCGATGCTGCAATATGCGCGCGAGGAAGTGGCCGCTGGCCCGGTTGCTGCGCCCGCAGAGCGGACTGACAAGCCGAGCGTTACCTTGCTGGGCGAGATGTTCCCGGCTGATCCTGTTGGCATCGGACAAATGCTGGAGCCGCTGGGATTGGCCGCTGGCCCGGTTGTGCCAACGCGCGAATGGCGCGAGCTCTACTCCGCGCTAGATTGCGCGGTCGTTGCCGCAATCCACCCGTTCTACACCGCCAGCATCCGCGAATTTGAAAAGGCTGGCCGCCCGATCATCGGCTCCGCCCCTGTCGGCGCAGACGGCACCGCCGCATGGCTCGATTCCTTGGGTCAGACCTTGGGCCTGGCGCAAAGCAAGGTCGACGGCGTCAAAGATACAATGGTCGGCGCAATCAAAGGCGCATTGGCCTCTGCGCCCATCAACGGCCGCATCACAGTGTCCGGCTATGAAGGGTCTGAACTGCTCGTTGCCCGCCTGCTGATCGAAAGCGGCGCGGACGTGCCCTATGTCGGCAGTGCATGCCCGCAAACGCGCTGGTCCGATCCGGACCGCGAATGGCTGGAGGCGCACGGTGTGCGGGTAAACTTCCGCGCAAGCCTTGAAGAAGACATTGCGGCGATTTCCGAATTCCGCCCCGATCTTGCGATTGGCACCACTCCGGTGGTCCAACACGCTAAGGCAAAGGCGATTCCCTCGCTCTACTTCACCAACCTCATCTCTGCGCGGCCCCTAATGGGTCCGGCGGGTGCGGGCAGCCTCGCTCAAGTCATCAATGCGGCGATGGGCAACAAGGCCAGGTTCGATAAGATGCGCGACTTCTTCGAAGGGGTCGGCACAGAGCACGCAGCGGGCGTTTGGGAAGACACGCCAATTGATCGTCCGAAATTCCGCAAAAAATACGCGGCACTCAACGAAGCGGCCCGCAAGGCGGCCGAGGCGGTGGGCACATGACCCTCGTTCTCGATCATGATCGCGCTGGCGGATATTGGGGCGCCACTTACGTCTTTACGGCGGTCAAAGGCCTGCAAGTCATCATCGATGGCCCGGTCGGGTGTGAAAACCTGCCGGTCACATCCGTGCTGCATTACACCGATGCCCTGCCCCCGCATGAACTACCCATCGTGGTCACGGGTCTGGGCGAAGAAGAGCTGGGTAAAACGGGCACCGAAGGCGCGATGAAGCGCGCTTGGGAAACGCTCGATCCAGAACTGCCTGCGGTTGTTGTCACCGGCTCCATCGCTGAGATGATTGGCGGCGGCGTGACGCCGGAAGGCACCAATATCAAGCGGTTTCTGCCGCGCACAATCGATGAAGACCAGTGGGAAAGCGCCGACCGCGCACTCACTTGGCTGTGGACCGAATTTGGGCCGAAGAAGACGCCCAAACCGCGCGTTCGCAAAGAAGGCGAGAAGCCGCGCGTCAACATCATCGGCCCGTCCTATGGCATGTTCAACATGCCCTCTGATCTTGCCGAAATCCGGCGCCTGATCGAGGGGATCGGCGCAGAAGTTGGTATGGTCTTTCCGCTCGGCAGCCACCTCGCCGATATTCGCCAGCTTGGCATGTCAGACGCCAATGTTTGCATGTACCGCGAGTTCGGCCGCAATCTGTGCGAGACGCTGGAGCGGCCCTATTTCCAAGCGCCGGTCGGGCTATCCTCAACCACCAAATTCCTGCGCGCCTTGGCTGCGGAGTTGGGCCTCGATCCAGAGCCCTTTATCGAGCGTGAAAAGCACACCACAATCAAGCCATTGTGGGATCTGTGGCGCTCGGTCACCCAAGACTTCTTTGGTACTGCAAACTTCGGAATTGTAGCCAACGAGACCTATGCACGCGGCATCCAGCATTTCCTTGATGACGACATGGGCCTGCCTTGTGCCTTCGCCTTTTCGCGCAGTGCCGGGGTAAAACCCAAGAACGAAGATGTGCGCGCAGCGATCGCCGCCAACCCGCCGCTGGTGGTGTTCGGCAGCTACAATGAGCGGATGTATATGGCCGAATGCGGCGCGCGCGGGATCTACATTCCTGCGAGCTTCCCGGGGGCGGCCATCCGCCGCCACACTGGTACACCGTTCATGGGCTATTCGGGCGCGACATATCTCGTTCAAGAGGTCTGCAATGCGCTGTTTGATGCGCTGTTCCACATCCTGCCGCTCGGCACCGAGATGGACAAAGTGCCTGCAACAGCCGGCGCGCGAGCTGACCGAACTGACGTGGGACGATGCCGCCAAAACCAAGCTGGATGAGCTGGTTGAAGCGCAGCCGGTCCTGATCCGCATTTCCGCCGCAAAGCGCCTGCGCGATGCCGCCGAACGGGCAGCGCGCAGCCGCGGCAACGCCATCGTCACCGCAGATTGTCTCGCGGACGCTCTTCTCGAAGGAGAAAGCGCATGATGAGCGCCAAGCGGACCAACCATTTTACAAGTTTGCCTGGAAACAGGCTCACAAATCCACGTGGGGGATCACGCGGGGATATCGTCGGGGGCAGTTATGCCCTCACTCCAACAACTGAATACGGAGAATACCGATGAACGATCCGGCTGATCGCCCGAGCGTTGGCACGTATCTGACCGACGAAGAAGCCAAGGAGATCCATAAAGCATTTATGGGCACCTTCGCTCTTTACGTCGGCATTGCTGTCGTCGCTCACCTTTTGCTTTGGATTAACAAGCCTTGGCTTCCGATCCCCTAATAATCAAAAGATAGGAATTACCTATGTGGAGAATTTGGCATCAATTTGATGTTCGCCGGGTGCTTGTTGCCCTGCATGTGGGCTTGGCTGTGCTGGCCTTTAGCATCCACTTCATTCTGCTTAGCACGGACCGCTACAACTGGCTCGATGGGCCCAGTTCGGGGGCGTCACAAGCAGCTGCAGTGATCGAAAGCTCGGAAGCCTCCGGCTAGTCGAGCTTTCACAAGTGTGGAGGCAGGTTCGCCTGCCTCCAACAACTTAACGAACACGAGAAGAACCTGCCGTCTTGGTGGGGAGGATGGATTTATGCTCCTTAGTTTCGAGCGCAAATACCGTGTGCGTGGTGGTACCTTGATCGGAGGGGATCTCTTCGATTTCTGGGTAGGGCCATTTTACGTCGGATTTTTCGGGGTGACAGCGGCGATCAGTGCGCTGCTGGGGACCATGTTGATCTTTGCCTCTGCGGCTCAGGGGCCAACCCTGAACCCGTGGCTGATCTCAATCGATCCTCCAGCTATTGAAGCCGGTCTTAAACTGATGCCGCTCAATGAGGGCGGCTATTGGCAAGTCATTACAGCCTGCGCGATCGTGGCCTTTGGGTCGTGGGCGCTGAGGCAAGTTGAGATATCGCGCAAGCTGGGCATGGGGCTGCACGTCCCGTTCGCATTCAGCTTTGCCGTGCTCGCTTACGTGACCCTGGTGGTTATTCGCCCCGTCTTGATGGGCGCATGGGGCCACGGTTTCCCATACGGGATTTGGACCCACTTGGATTGGGTCTCTAACGTCGGCTACCAGTATGTGAACTTCCACTACAACCCGCTGCATATGATCGCGATCACGTTCTTCTTTACGACGTGTCTCGCGCTGGCTTTGCACGGCTCGCTGGTGCTCTCAGCGGTGAACCCTGAAAAGGGCACTGAGGTGAAATCACCAGAATATGAAGACACCTATTTCCGTGATTTCATCGGCTATTCGGTCGGCACTTTGGGCATTCACCGGGTCGGTCTGATCCTGGCGTTAAACGCTGGGTTCTGGAGCGCGGCCTGCATCGTGATCGCTGGTCCATTGTACGTCGGCAGCTGGGTCGAATTCTGGGATTTCTGGAAAGCCATCCCGATCTGGTCTTGAGGAGAACCTGATAATGCTACGCTATCAAAATATCTTCACTCAAATCCAGGTCAAAGCGGCCCCTGAAATGGGCGTTCCTCTGCTGAGCTGGAAACGAAGATCGTATCAACGACACCTTCTACAGCTATTGGGCGGGCAAGATCGGACAGGCTCAGATTGGGCCGTTCTATCTCGGCTGGCTGGGCATGATCGCGCTCGCTTTTGGCGGTGCGGCGATCATGATCATCGGCCTGAATTTCTGGGCACAGGTCAATTGGAGTCCGCAAGGCTTCATGCGCGAACTCTTTTGGCTCTCGCTTGATCCTCCCGGTCCGGAATATGGCTTCAGTCCAATTGTGCCGCTGAATGAAGGCGGCTGGTTCATCTTGACCGGCGCTTTCCTGACCATCTCAGTATTGTGTTGGTGGGCGCGGACCTACACCAGAGCGAAAGCACTGGGCATGGGCATGCACATTCCATGGGCCTTTGCGAGCGCGATCTGGCTGTTCCTGGTACTCGGCTTTATCCGTCCGTTACTGATGGGCAGCTGGGCCGAGGCTGTGCCATACGGCATTTTCTCGCACCTTGATTGGACCAACAATTTCTCGCTGATTTACGGGAACCTGTTCTACAATCCGTTCCACGCACTATCGATCGTGTTCCTCTATGGCTCAGCTCTGCTGTTCGCCATGCACGGCGCGACGATCCTGGCGGTTGGCCGCTATGGCGGTGAGCGCGAGATCGAGCAGATCACCGATCGCGGCACAGCATCAGAGCGTGCCGGCCTGTTCTGGCGCTGGACGATGGGCTTCAACGCCACGATGGAATCGATCCACCGCTGGGCTTGGTGGTTCGCAGTACTAACGACCTTCACTGGCGGTATCGGCATCCTGCTGACCGGCACAGTGGTCGACAATTGGTACCTGTGGGCACAGGAACATCATTACGCACCAGAATAACCGAGTAGTCAGGCCTAGCGCGGCCCGAGCGGGCCCCTGCCTCCTCTCCCGACGGGTAGAGCTCGCTAAAAAGGGAACCCGGCTCCTGTTTCTGATCAGGGGCCGGGTTTTTCATTGTCTGGAAAGATCGTGGATTGCGGCGCGCTCGCGGCCGGTCGTTAGGTATCTAATCTTGGCCAGAGCGGGCGGCGAACCTGGCGCGCAGATCAATCAGATGCAGTGGCAGCGAAAGCGCCAGCGGCAATGCCACCCAGTACCACGCGGCTCCCACCAGAGCGGCTCTAACCCCAAGCACTAGAAACACCGCCGGTCCGAGCAGAGCGAAGATACCGCCCCATGCCCAACCGCGCGACTTCAACCACAGCGCCTCGCACGCCAGCACCGCCAGCACCAGATCGGCGGCGTGTCCGGACTGGAAGAAACCGCTCATCATGGATGGAAGGTCAGCCAAATGGCCCGTTGAGCTCAATCACTTGCCAATTGAGCGCCCCGGCAATCGTTACCCAGATCAGATAGGGCACCAACAGCAGGCTTGCTGCCTTTGAATATCGGTACGAATAGACAATGAGCGCGAGGATCGACAACCACAGCAGCAACAGCTCGATGAAAGCCAGGTCTGGTCGCTGGATCCTGAAGAAGATCAGGCTCCAGCTTATGTTGAGGAACGCATTGAGCGAGAACAAGCAAATCAGTACGTCCGATACTCGGCGCGTCGGCGCGGCCAACCAAGCGGAAACGGCCGATGCGGTCACAAAGGCGAAGATAATCGTCCAGGCGATTGGGAACAGCTGATCAGGCGGGTTCCAGCTTGGCTTTTCAAGCGACTGATACCACGGGCCAAGATCGGTGATCGTCGCGCCCAGCATCGCCACCGCAATCGCAGCAATGCTGGCGATGACGACCGGTAAAACCCAGACTTTACCCATTAAGCAGCCGCCTTCAGCCCCAGCAGATGCGCGCAATCCTTCAGGAATATTCGGACATGCGCCATCGGTTTGGAGCGAACCAGACGCTTGTTCATATAGGCCTGCCAGGTCAGCTGCTGCACGTCTTTATCGGCGCACATAGTCACAAACCGCTCACGCCGCTTGTCGCTGGAATACCAGAAATATTGCATAATCCCGAGCACCCAGAACACTTTGCCGTGCTCTTTCATAAACTGTTTGCGCGCCTGACGCAGGGCTTTGACCTCTCCGGTCGCCAGAAATGCTTGCGCAGCTTCCGCCACATAGCGTCCGCCGATCATGGCGTAATAAATGCCCTCGCCCGATGCCGGGGCAACAATGCCCGCCGCATCGCCCGCGACGATCACATCGCGGCCATTGTCCCAGCGTTTGAGCGGTTTCAGCGGAATCGGTGCGCCTTCGCGGCGAACCGTCTCGCACTTAGCCAGATCGAGCTCGTCGCGCATGGTTGTCACCGCGCCGCGCAGGGAAAAGCCCTTGTTTGCGCTGCCCACGCCGATGCTCGCGGTTTTGCCATGCGGGAACACCCAAGCGTAGAAATCGGGCGAGAGTTTGCCCTGGTAAAATACGTCGCAGCGTGCCGGATCATAAGCATCATTCGCGTGCTCAGGGGATTGAATGATCTCGTGATAGGCGAACACGCAAGGGATCTTTTCAGCGCCCGGAATACTTTGTTTGGCCACCGCTGAGCGAGCACCATCCGCGCCAATCACGAGCCGCGCGCGCACTTGCTCAATTTCGCCGCCGCGCTCCCGGCGAAAGCGCACGATTGTGCCTTCTTCCTCATCGCGCTCAATCCGCTCAAAGGTCGCTTGCAGCCGCTCTGCGCCGCTTTTCACCGCGCGCTCGCGTAGCCATTCGTCAAACTCTTCGCGGTCGACCATGCCGACATAGCCAATCTCGCCAACCGGCATATCGACAGCGCGGTTCGAAGGCGCGATCATGCGCGCTGAGCGTGCCCGCGCAACTAGCAAACTCTGCGGAATCTCGAAATCTTCCATCAAGCGCGGCGGCACCGCACCGCCGCATGGCTTGATCCGTCCGCCCCGCTCCATCAGTAGCACCGAATGCCCGGCCCGCGCCAGATCATCAGCTGCTGTTGCCCCAGAAGGGCCGCCACCAACAATGACAGCATCATAGATCATCTCAGTCATGCGAACACCTGTTTTTGCGAGGAATGAATGCGGCGAGTGGCGCGCAGCGCCAGCCCAGCAGCGATGATGAAGAGCCCGGCTTCGAGCGCGAAAATCAGTTGGAAGGCATCGCCATCGCCCTGATTGGCGCGGCGGGCGAAATCGACACCGAGCGCACCGAGAAGGCCGCCCAAACCAAAGGCGATGGCCTGGCTTGCGCCCCACACGCCCATGCGCACGCCTTCGCGGGTTTTCTCACCCGATCCAGCTAGGCCCATCATTGCGCCGATGGCCGCAACCGCGAACACTCCGTTGCAAAACCCAAGCGCGAAGACATTGGCGGCCAGCGGCCAGCCCGGCCCATAGACGGCGGCCATGGCAAGTCCCGCCAGAGCAATGGCGGACCCTATACAGCCAGTGACAATCCAGATTTTGAGGTCGACTGGCATGCGCCCAGCAAAGGCACTGCCGCCAATGCCAGCGAGGATCATGCCGAGCAGAACGCCGCCATGCTGCATGCTGGAAAGCTGGGTCGATGCGCCGGGTGACATATCAAAAACGAGGCCAGCAAACGGCTCGAGGATCAGGTCCTGCATGCTGTAGGCCAGCATTGAGACGAAGATGAACACGGTGAAGCGGCGCGCGGCGGGTTCAGCATAGATCTCTGCCAGTGCGGCGCGAAAATCCGGGGTCGGTTCGTCCTTGACCGTCTCGGCAAAGGTTTGGCGCGCAGGCTCCAGCCGGATAACTGCCAGCGCCGTTGCAATGACCGCAGCGATAGCCACGCCGCTCGCCACACTGACCAAGCGATCTGGCGAAAACGGCTCATCAGGAAAAGCGGGCTTCAGCAATGTCCCAGCGGTGGCAGCGGAAATAACAATCCCGGCCACCATCATGATCCATGTGGTCGCCGCAGCGGCCGCGCGCCGTCCCGGAGCAACGCCAGAGGCCAGCAGCGCCAGGGCCGAAGTTCCGCTCGCACCAACGCCCGCACCAATCAGAGTGAAGCCCAAAATGGCCAGCCCAATCGCGAAGCCGCGGTTGCTGTCCATCATCACAGTGGCATTGATCGCCAGCATCGCGCCAGCGGCGAGCACTATGATGCCGCCCAATATCCAAGGCGTGCGCTTGCGCCCCTTGTCCGATCCGTGGCCGAACAAAGGGCGCCCCAATTGCACAGCGTAATGCCAAGCTACGAGCCCGGCAGGAATGGCCGCAGAAAGCGAATATTCCACCACCATCACGCGATTGAGCAGCGAGGTGGCCAGCATCACGATCGCGCCAATACTAGCTTGAACCACGCCGATTCTGGCAATCGCAAACCAGCTAAGGCCGCGTGCAGATGATGCGCCGCCGTCCATCAGATGTAGCTCCCCAGCCCCAGCGCTGCGGCCAACATGCCAAGCACATAAAGCAGCACGCCAACAGCGTTATACCAAGGCGCGTATTTCGCAGGGTTGCTAAGCAGGCGCGGCATCGCGGCCAATTGCGCGAGCAGCAGGACAGCAACGGCAATGGCCGAAACCGTCAGGCCCCAATACGCGAGCAGCGCGATAACAATGGCTTGCGCCGCCGCCATTACAACGCAGGCCAATCGCGCCGCATTCTTGACGCCCAGAATGACAGGCAGAGACTTAAGTCCCGTCTGACGATCCCCCTCCACCGCTTTAAAGTCGTTAAGCGTCATGATGCCGTGTGCGCCCACGCTGTAGAGCGCCAGCACGATAAGCACCTGCGCGGATGGCAAAGCGCCTGTCATCACGCTCGCCCCGGTGAACCAGCTGAGCCCTTCATAGGTCAGGCCAACCACGGCGGGGCCCGCCCAGCCGCTGGATTTGAGGCGGAATGGCGGCGCGCTGTATGCCCAGGCAAGGCCGAGGCCAACAAGCCCGGCGACCAAGACCCACGGGCCGAGCAGCCCCGAAACTATCGCCGATAAAACAGTGCCAGCAATCGCCACATACAGACCCCAGCGGCCCGCAATGCGCCCAGATGGAATGGGCCGGTCTGGTTCGTTAATGGCATCGACATGACGATCAAACCAATCGTTCACCGCCTGGCTGGTCCCGCAAACCAATGGCCCTGCGAGGATGATACCGGCTGCCACAAACAGCCAGCGTCCATCCATGCTCGCGCCAGAAGACACCGCGCCGCACATAAAGGCCCACATCGGGGGGAACCAGGTAATCGGCTTTAGAAGCTGAACAACATCACGAAGCGCCGGAATCGGTGCATGGTGAGTCGAGGTCGCAGATCGCTGCATAAGTGCAGGCTATGCCTGACACTTCAATGCGTCAAATTATTTTGACACTTTTGCCAGTCGCTTGCAAACTTTGCAAAGAACTAGTCGTTTTCAGCCGCTAAATTGCCCAATCCATGGCGGTGCAACTTGGAATAGAGGCTCTGGCGGGAAAGGCCGAGGATCTCGGCGGCGGATGCGCGATTGTCCGAAGTGTATGACAGCGCCGCCTCGATGCACAATCGCTCGATCAGATCGGTGCTTTCGCGGACAATATCTTTAAGCGGCATGCGGCCAACCAGATCAGTGAGTTGATCAACCGAGCGCGGCAAATCTTCAGAGCCAGGTGGCAAATCGCGCAGTCGGCGACCAATCGGGCGGATTACGAAGCCGAAATGCGCTTCATCATCGCCGCTGACGACGGCCGACAGCTCCACCGGCTCGCCAGCATCTTCGCTGCTCGCGCGCAGAACGGTGCTGACATTGCGGGCTGATCCGTGCTGGTCGATCTGTCCCGTAATCAGTTCCAGATCTATGCCCGGTCGGCCAATCCATTCGGACAAATGGCGACCGCGCAGCTGATCAACGCTCGCCGCCTGCACCAGCTCAACAAAGGCGAGATTGGCGCTGACCAGGTGCATATCGCGATCAGCCACCACAAAGGCATCGGGCATCTGATCCACAATGTTCTGCACCGGCGTAGCCTCAGCGGCCACCTCATCCCGCGCGACTGGATTCAGGCGCAGCAGCAGATATTGCACGCGGTCCTGAGTGAAGCCCGAGGCCGCCAAAATCGCAGGTGTGCTGCCTTTTGACAGGGCAACCTCAACCGGAGACACGCTGTCCGAGACCAGCGCAGAGCCGGTTAGCGCCAAAACATCGTCACGCGAATTGCGATCAAACAGGGAAAGCAGTTTCTTGCCAACCAAAGAGCCTGCCCGCGCGCCAAGCAGGTCATGCGCAGCCGGATTGGCCTCTCGCACGCGCTGCGAGGCGGCTTCGACGATAACAACCGGTTCGCCAGAGATATCGAACAGCATGCGGTAACGCGTCTCTACCTGACGCATCCGCAGGTAATCACGCTCTAGCGATTGTTGAACTTGGAGGAGACGCTGCTGAAGCTTCGCTGCCTCGCGCAGGTCGCGGCCAAAGGCAATCCGGTGCTCGCCGCCATTTACGCTGACCACAACATAGCGGATCGGCACGTCGCCATCTCGGACCGTGTGGTTCACTTGGCGCCAGTGCTGAACCTCGCCCCGGCGCGCGGCGGCCAGCATTTCCATGATCTTCGGGCGGCTCTCAACCGTCACCGTATCAATCCAATTGCTCCCGGTGAGGTTTTCCAGCCCCGGATAATGTTCAGGATCGTAAGCGGCATCCAGAATGGTGCCGGTATCATCAAGAACGAGCGTGATATCCCCCGCCACCATCGCCAATTTCATGGCGGCATCGGCATCCAGCGAATCAAACAGCTCCGCTGCATCGCCGAAAGGGCTCTTGCCCTCGATGCTATGTTTGCGGGTTAACATGCGCAATCTAGTCTATTGCGTTTGATGCACACTCGTAATCGCTTCCCGAACCAATTGTTCAGCTATTTCAACAGCTGCTCGGGCATCAAGCGCTGTGCCATCGGCTCCGACCTCTGCGACCAGATCAGGGTTTTCATTGACCACACGTCCGCCAATGAGCACTCGCATATGAGGGTTCGCGGCAACGCTTCGCAAGGCGTTGATCATGTGGGTGATCGCGGCGCTAGGGCAATCACGAGATATGGTCAATCCCACCACATCGAACGGTTTTTGCCCAGCGCGGCTGAGCAATTCGCGGCGTCCTGGTTCGACCAAAACTTCGCTTTTCCAACCGGCCCGAACAAACAAGTCATCGAGCATAATCGCTCCAAAACTGTGCTGATCGCCGGGAATTGGAGCAATCAATATCGAGCGCGGTGCAGACAGCGCTTTCACAACTGGCGGCGAGCGCACGGCAATCTCGCGCATCACTTCTTGCAAGCGCCAAAGTCCCATTGTGACATCAACGAAATCGCACTCGTCGGCTTCCCAAAGACTGCCCAGTTTGCGCGCAGCGGGCGCGAGCAGATCAATATAGATCGCCTCAACGCTAACGCCTTCCGCAAGATAAGCGTCGACCTCTTCCAACAATTCGGCGGCTTCGGAATGGAGCGGCATCGAGGCAAATCGGCTTGCATCCAATGCATCAATCTCGTGAGCGCTTCCGCCCCCCGGCGCTGCGCCGCCCGATGAATGCGCCATCAGCAGGCGCGGCAAAATTTCGCTTTCGATAATCGCGTCGATCGAGTCGCTTGCGAGCGAGGCTTGCTCACCATCGCTCAAAACGTGCGCTTTGCGCTTCCGCCTTGCCAAGGGTTCGCTGATCACTTTGCGTAAGGCGGCTGAGCCAGCCCCAATCACTGATGCCATTACAGACTCTCCCGGTCTGCCAAACCAGCCAAGGTCTGGATGCGGCGCGGATCGCGTCAATGCCAATGGGGGCGAGCGGACAAAACGAATCCAATCCCACCAACACATTGGACTGTACGCCTTTTTTGACAGGCTGGCAAATCAGCCCCGCGAGACACTGTCCATTTAAATTGTCGTCAAGCTAGATTGACACACGTGTAAAAGAGGGCGTAAGCCATGAATTGAAAGCGGAGGTATTTCGCATACATGGGATGGGATAACCCAAGACTCGATGGCACGGCCCAACTGGCCCGCGAAGGCGGCGCAAGAGGGACAAGCTCAGGGGCGCTCTACACCGCGGAAGAGCGCCGCAGACGCGACGAGTCGGTATGGACCACCATCCAAGGCGTACTCGCCCCGCTTCAGTTTCTCGTCTTCCTGATCAGCCTGGTTTTGGTGATTCGTTTCTTAATGAGCGGCGAAGGCGCAGGCGCGGCTGATATCTCTGTCGTTATCAAAACGCTCACGCTCTACACGATCATGATCACCGGCTCCGTATGGGAGAAGGTTGTGTTTGATCGCTGGCTGTTTGCGCCGGCGTTCTTTTGGGAAGACGTGTTCTCAATGCTCGTTCTGGCCTTGCACACGCTCTATCTCGTGATGCTGTTCGGCGGCTTTGGCTCGGTCGAGGCGCGCATGATAGTCGCGTTGGCGGCCTATGCAGCCTATGTCATCAACGCTGGGCAATTCCTCTTAAAGCTGCGCGCTGCGCGGCTTCAAGCGGCTCCTAACAATACGGTGGCGGCATGAACGCGCTTCCACCAGCATCGGGCTGCGCGCCAGAGCTTGCGACGCTGGAGCGTGCGCCGGTCCTGCGCGAGCGCGGCCAACGCGAGGTGTTTTGCGGCCTGACCGGGATCATCTGGCTGCACCGCAAGATGCAGGATGCGTTCTTCTTGGTGGTTGGCTCGCGCACTTGCGCTCACCTGCTGCAATCCGCCGCTGGCGTGATGATTTTTGCCGAGCCGCGCTTTGCCACCGCGATCATGGAAGAGCGCGATCTGGCCGGCATGGTCGATGCGCAGGATGAGCTCGACCGCGTTGTCACCAAGCTGCTGGCGCGCCGCCCCGATATCAAAACGCTGTTTCTGGTTGGCTCTTGCCCGTCAGAAGTGATCAAACTCGACCTAGCAAAAGCGGCCGAGCGTCTGGGCACAAAATACAACCCCAGCGTGCGCATTCTGAACTATTCCGGCAGCGGGATTGAGACGACCTTCACGCAAGGCGAAGACGCCTGCCTCGCCTCGCTTGTGCCAGAGATGCCAGCGGGCGATCCAAACGGCGAAAAAGAGCTGCTGATCGTCGGCTCGCTGCCCGATATTGTCGAAGACCAATTCATGCGCCTGTTTGACCAGATCGGGATCAAGCGTGTTGGCGCTTTGCCCGCACGCCAAGCGAGCGATCTGCCCAATCTCGGCCCGCAAACCCGCTATCTTTTGGCTCAACCATTCTTGGCAGAAACCGCCATGGCTTTGGAAGCGCGCGGGGCGCAGCGTCTCGATGCTCTGTTCCCATTTGGCGCGGAAGGTACGACCGCTTGGCTGCAAGCCGCTGCGCGCGAATTTGGCATTGATGAAATGCACTTCAACAGCGTGATCGCTGGCCCGCGTGAACGCGCCAAACGGGCGATTGAGCACAGCGCGGCGCAACTAAACGGCAAACGCATCAGCTTCCTGCCAGACTCGCAGCTGGAGGTGCCGTTGGCGCGCTTCCTCAATCAAGAGCTTGGGATGGAGCCGGTTGAGATTGGCACGCCCTATCTGCACCGCACGCATCTTGCGCGCGAGCTGGAATTGTTGCCGCAATCCGCTCGTCTGAGCGAAGGGCAGCACGTTGATCGCCAGCTCGACCGAGTGCGCGAAGACAAGCCTGATCTCACGGTATGCGGCCTCGGCCTCGCCAATCCTCTGGAAGCGGAAGGCTTTGCGACCAAATGGGCGATTGAGCTCGTCTTCTCACCCATTCACGGGTTTGAGCAGGCTGGCGATCTTGCTGAACTCTTTGCCCGGCCGCTTCGGCGCCGCGATGTGTTGAGGGTTTAGGCGATGCAGCTATCCGTCTGGACCTATGAAGGACCGCCCCATGTTGGGGCCATGCGGGTCGCCACCGCGATGGAGGGCATGCACTATTTGCTGCACGCCCCGCAAGGCGACACCTATGCCGATCTGCTGTTCACGATGATCGAGCGGCGCGGGAAGCGTCCGCCGGTAACCTACACGACATTCGAAGCGCGCGATCTGGGCAAAGACACAGCGCAGCTGTTTCAAGACGCCGCACGCGATGCCGCCGCCCGGTTTCAGCCGCAGGCGATGATGGTCGGGGCCTCTTGCACCGCGGAATTGATCCAGGATGATCCCGCCGGCCTGTCAGAGGCTATGGACCTGCCCTGCCCCGTCATTCCGCTGGAGCTGCCAAGCTATCAGCGCAAGGAAAACTGGGGCGCTGCAGAAAGCTTCTACCAAATCGTCCGCACGCTCGCCGATCGCAAGGTGGAGCGCGCACCGCGCGAAGGCCGCCGCCCGCTGGTCAATCTGCTAGGTCCTACCGCGCTCGGCTTTCGCCACCGCGATGATCTGGTCGAGATCCGCAAGATTCTGGATGCGCTGGGCGTAGACATCCACCTGGAGGCGCCATTGGGCGCCAGCCCGCAGGACATCACACAAATCGGCGCGGCCGATTTCAATATCGTTCTTTACCCCGAAATTGGAGATGAAGCGGCACGTTGGCTCGAACGAGAGTTTGGCCAGCCAGCCGTTCGCACGGTCCCGATAGGCGTCAGCGCAACGCGCGCGTTTATCGCGGAAGTCGCCGAGTTAGCAGAGGTTGATCCCACTTCTGCGCTCGGCGACGATTCCGCCCGGATGCCATGGTGGAGCCGCTCGGTCGATTCCAATTATCTCACCGGCAAGCGCGTGTTTATCTTCGGCGATGCGACCCATGCGGTTGCCGCCGCGAAAATCGCTCACGAAGAGCTCGGCTTTAAGGTCTGCGGCCTCGGCTGTTACAACCGCGAATTTGCCCGCGACATTCGCGCCGCCGCCAAGCTTTACGATGTCGAACCGCTGATCACCGATGATCACATGGAGGTTGAAGACGCGATTATGGCGGCCCAGCCAGAGCTGGTGCTCGGCACGCAAATGGAGCGGCACATTGCCAAGCGGCTCGGTATGCCATGCGCGGTGATTTCCTCACCGGTTCACGTGCAGGATTTCCCGGCACGCCATTCCCCGCAAATGGGCTTTGAAGGCGCCAATGTCATCTTCGACACTTGGGTCCACCCGCTGGTGATGGGGCTGGAGGAGCATTTGCTCACCATGTTCCGCGATGATTTTGAATTTTCCGACGAGGCCGGGCCATCGCATCACGCGGCCCATGCCCCAAAAATGCCGCAAACAAGCACAGCCCTCCAATCGGCAGAACCAGAAGCGCCTGCGCCCGCTGTAACTCCAGTCGAAGCGGTAAATGATACAATCTGGACCGCAGAGGCAGAGCGAGAGCTTAAAAAAATCCCGTTCTTCGTGCGCGGTAAGGCTCGCCGCAACACAGAGAATTTCGCTGCTGACCAAGGCCGTTCCGAGATCGACCTAGACACTTTGTATGATGCGAAGGCGCATTATGCACGGTAGCGCCCCCGCCTCTCCCGCCACGGCGCGCCCGCACGTGCGGGTCGTGATTGTCACGCTCGACAATCACCTCAAAGGCGCAGCCGACCGCGCCAATGCCGAGCTACGCCAAGAGAATATCTCGCTGAGCCTGCACGCGGCCGCTGATTGGGACCGCAATGGCGACGCGCTAGAGCGGACCAAGGCTGCCATCGCCGAGGCCGATATCGTCATCGCGACGATGCTGTTCCTTGATGATCACGTCCGCGCGATCCTGCCCAGCCTAGAGGCACGGCGCGAAGAATGTGACGCAATGCTCGGCCTGATGTCCGCTGGCGATATCGTGAAGCTCACTCGGCTTGGCGGATACCGCATGGACGCCCCGGCGAAGGGCCCGCTGGCTCTGCTTAAGAAGCTGCGCGGATCGCCCAAGAAAAACGCGAGCTCTGGCGCGGGCCAGATGAAAATGCTGCGGCGCCTGCCCAAGATTTTGCGCTTTATTCCTGGTACAGCGCAAGACGTGCGGGCCTATTTCCTCACGCTGCAATATTGGCTCGCGGGTTCGGAAGAGAACGTCATCGCCATGGTTCGCGGCCTGATTGACCGTTATGCCGATGGCGAGCGGATTGCCCTACGCGGCGAGACCGCAGCTGAGCCGCCGCTCGAATATCCAGAGGTTGGGGTTTATCACCCGCGCACCAAACAGCGCATTTCAGAAGGCGCCCGGCTGCTGCCCGCAAAGGCTGGCAAAAACGGAACCGTCGGCTTGCTGCTGCTGCGCTCTTATCTGCTTGGCCGCGACACCGGCCATTACGATGCCGCGATCGCCGCATTCGAGGCTGCTGGCCTTAAGGTCATCCCAGCCTTTGCCAGCGGACTCGATGCGCGCCCGGCGATTGAAAAATTCTTCGTGGAACGCGGCAAGCCCACGGTCGATGCGATCGTCAACCTGACCGGCTTTTCGCTGGTTGGCGGCCCTGCCTATAATGACGCAGAAGCTGCGGCGGAGACACTGGCCGATCTCGATGTTCCCTATCTCGCCGCCCACGCAATTGAGTTCCAAACTCTGGAAGAATGGCGCGCGCGCGATCAAGGCCTGCTGCCGCTAGAGACGACCATGATGGTCGCTCTGCCAGAGCTCGACGGGTCAATCTGCCCCAGCGTTTTTGGTGGCCGGTCTGGCCCGGGCGAGGTCTGCAATGGCTGCGAGCGCAAATGCGAACAGCCCAAGACCGAGAATGTGCGGGCGATGATGGGCTGCCCAGAGCGCGCCGAAGCTTTGGCCGACAAGACGCTCAAGCTGATCGAATTGCGCCGTGCACAGCGCGCCGAGCGCAAGCTTGCGGTCGTGCTGTTCAACTTCCCGCCAAACGCAGGCGCTACCGGAACCGCCGCCTTCCTCTCCGTTTTCGCCTCGCTCCATGCGACGCTTCAGCGGCTGTCTGATGAGGGCTATCAGGTCGAGGTGCCAGAGACCGTTGATGCCCTGCGCGAAGCAATCATCAACGGCAATTCAGAGCGGTTTGGCAGCGATGCCAATGTCGCCGCACGCATCCCCGCCGATGAGCATGTGCGGCGCGAGCCTCACCTTGCCGAGATTGAGGCCCAATGGGGCCCAGCCCCTGGCAAAGCGCAGAGCGACGGCGCCAACATTCAAGTGCTCGGCGCGCATTTCGGCAATGTCTTTGTCGGGGTTCAGCCAGCCTTTGGATATGAAGGCGATCCCATGCGCCTGCTGTTTGAAGGCAATTTTGCGCCAACCCATGCTTTCAGCGCATTCTACCGCTGGATCCGCGAAGATTTTGGCGCGCACAGCGTCTTGCATTTCGGCACCCACGGCGCGCTGGAATTCATGCCAGGCAAGCAAGCGGGCATGACTGGCGATTGCTGGCCGGAGCGGCTGATTGGCGACCTGCCGAATTACTATCTCTACGCCGCCAACAATCCATCCGAAGGCATTCTTGCAAAGCGCCGCTCGGCCGCAACCTTGATCAGCTATCTGACCCCGCCGCTTGCGCAGGCTGGCCTTTACAAAGGCTTTGCTGAGCTGAAACAGAGCGTTGAGCGCTGGCGCAGCAGCGCCGATGGCGATGAGCGCGCTGATCTTGAAACGCTGATCCATGATCAGTGCGATGCGCTGGATATCGAATGCAGCGACATAAGCGAGCTCGCCAGCCAGCTTTATGAGCTGGAACGCACTTTGATCCCGCACGGTCTCCATGTGCTGGGCCAGCCGCCAGTTGGCAGCGCCCGCGAGGAAATGCTCGATGCGATGGTGGATGCTGCCGATAGCAGCGATCTTGAAACGAGCCGCGATGAACTCGCTGAAAAGCTGGATGGCTGCGATGAGCTAACATCACTCATCCATGCGCTTGATGGCGGCTATGTGAAGCCCGCCCCCGGCGGCGACGTTTTAGCGAACCCAGATGTGCTGCCGACAGGGCGCAACATCCACGGCTTTGACCCATTCCGCATCCCCAGCGCCTTTGCCTGTGAGCAAGGCCGCGTGCAGGCAGAGGAACTGATTGCACGCCATGTAAACGGCGGCGAGCCCTTCCCTGAAAGCCTCGCCATGGTGCTGTGGGGCACTGACAATATGAAGAGCGAAGGCGTCCAGATCGCCCAGGCGATGACACTGATCGGGGCCAAGCCTCGGCGCGACGGCTATGGCCGTTTGTGCGGTGCGGAGCTCATTTCGCTCGAAGAATTGGGCCGTCCTCGGATCGACGTAGTCGCCACTCTGTCGGGTATTTTCCGCGATCTCTTGCCGCTGCAAACGCGGATGCTGGCAGAGGCCGCGCTGCTGGCTTCTCAGGCGGACGAGCCGGTCGAGGCAAACTTCGTGCGCAAACACAGCCTCGCCCATCAAGAGGCGCATGGATGCGATCTGGAAACAGCCGCACTGCGCGTCTTCTCCAATGCCGAGGGCGCGTATGGCGCCAACGTCAATCAGCTGATCGAAGGCGGCGTTTGGGCCGATCCGGATGAGCTCGCCAACGCTTTTGAGACGCACAAGGGCTATGCCTACGGCGTCAATGGCGCGCCGGTTCAGCAGCGTGAATTGCTGCAAAGTGCGCTCGCTAAGGTCGAGTTCACCTATCAAAATCTCGAAAGCGTCGAAGTTGGCGTGACCGACCTCGACCAATATGTCGACGGGCTCGGCGGGGTCAGCCGTTCGGTTGCCAAAGCCAAGGGCGCGGACGCTCCGGTCTATATTCTCGATGCGACGCGCGGCAATGCGAAGGTCCGCACTCTGTCCGAACAGATTGACCTTGAGACCCGCAGCCGCACGCTCAACCCCAAATGGTATGAGGGCATGCTCGACCACGGTTATGAGGGCGTGCGCCACATCGAAGGCCATGTGACCAACACGATGGGCTGGTCCGCCACAACCGGACAGGTTGCCCCGTGGGTCTACCAGAAAATCAGCGAAACATTCGTGCTCGATGAAGAGATGCGCAGGCGTCTTTCCGAGCTCAATCCCAAAAGCTCCGCGCGCGTTGCAGGCCGCTTACTTGAAGCGTGCGACCGCGAGCTTTGGACACCCGATGATGCGACCCTCGCCGCTCTGCGCGAGGCCAGTGATGAACTCGAAGACCGTCTCGAAGGCGTTTTCGCGGCGGAATGATGAGGAAGAGAACGCTATGAACCTGATGGATCCAAAGACCCGTTTCAGCGCACCCGATGGCGAAGGCTCTGTGCAGGTGGCGCTTGACCCGCAAGACCAGATCAAGGGCGCGAAAGTGTTTGCGGTCTATGGCAAGGGCGGGATCGGCAAATCGACGACCTCCTCCAACCTGTCGGCAGCCTTTTCAAAGCTCGGGCACCGGGTGCTGCAAATCGGTTGTGACCCCAAGCATGACAGTACGTTCACTCTGACCAAGAAGCTGATGCCGACCGTCATCGACGTGCTGGAGACAGTCGAATTTCACTCCGAAGAATTACGGCCCGACGACTATATGTTCGAGGGCTATAACGGCGTGATGTGCGTTGAGGCAGGCGGACCGCCAGCGGGCACAGGCTGCGGCGGCTATGTCGTTGGCCAAACCGTTAAACTGCTCAAACAGCACCATTTGCTCGAAGACACCGACGTGGTGATCTTTGATGTTCTGGGCGATGTGGTGTGCGGCGGATTTGCCGCGCCGCTGCAACATGCAGAGCGAGCCGTGGTGGTCGCCGCCAACGATTTCGACAGCATCTTTGCGATGAACCGGATTGTCGCCGCCATCGCCGCCAAATCGAAGAATTACGACGTGCGGCTCGCCGGCGTGATCGCCAACCGCAGCCGCGAGACCGACGAGATTGACAGGTTCTGCGACCAGATCGGCATGGAACGGCTTGCCCACTTCCGCGATGTCGATGCGATCCGCCGTTCGCGCCTCAAGAAATGCACTCTGTTTGAGATGGAGGACAGCCCTGAGGTTAAGCAGGCTCAAGACGAATATATGCGCCTTGCTGCGATGCTGTGGGCCGGGGTTGAGCCATCCACGGCTCAGCCGATGAAAGACCGCGATATCTTTGACTTTTTGGGGTTTGAATGATGGCAACACGCTCACCCACTTCCTACGATGCGCAGCGCGACCAGTTGGCGACTTATTTCGACAGCACCGCGCGCAAGGCTTGGATCGACCTCACCTCTGACGCAAAGGTCAGCGGCATTCGCGCGACCGTGAGAGCGGGACGCGATGAAATGCGCGCCACTCTGCTCAGCTGGCTGCCGCACGGATCTGCGCCGCACAGCTGTGTTAGACGCGGGCTGCGGCACAGGCGCGCTCAGCATTGATGCCGCTTGCCGCGGAGCAGAAGTGACCGGAATTGATGTCGCCGCAGGTCTGGTAGAGGTCGCGCGCGAGCGCACGCCATCCTTCATCGGCCATGGCCGCATCCGCTGGCGTTCTGGCGATATGCTCGACCCGGCGCTTGGCGAATTTGCCCATACCGTCGCGATGGATTCTCTGATCCACTATCCTCTGGGTGATCTTGTCTCAGCGCTGGAGCAGCTGGGCGAGCAATGCGGCACCTCGCTGCTCTTCACATTCGCCCCGCACACGCCGCTGCTCGGCGTGATGCACAAGGCGGGCAAGTTCTTCCCCAAGAGCGACCGCTCACCGTCGATTGTCCCGATCAACGAAGAGGAACTGCGTGCCAGCCTGAGCCGCCTTAATGGCTGGCATGTCGGTCGCACGCGCAGGGTTTCCTCCGGCTTCTACACCTCGCAAGCAATGGAGCTCGTCAAGGCATAATGGCCAGCAATTCCGCCCCTTCTGTCAAATGGATTCAAGCCGCCGCTGGGTGGCTTCCGTTTGCAGATGCGGCGAGCGCAGACCTGCCGCTACCCCGCCTGCTGCGCCTCGCGCTGTTTCAGGTGAGCGTCGGCATGGCGATGGTCTTGCTCAATGGCACGCTAAACCGGGTGCTAATCGTGGAGCTGAATGCACCCGCATGGCTGATCGCTGTGTTGATCGCGGTGCCATTGCTGATCGCGCCATTCCGCGCGCTTATCGGCCACCGGTCTGACACCCACCGCTCGGTCCTTGGCTGGCGGCGCGTGCCCTACATCTGGTTTGGCACCATGATGCAGTTCGGCGGTCTTGCGATCATGCCATTTGCGCTGCTACTGCTCGGGCGGGAAGACACCTTTACGCTTGGCATCATCAGCTCAGCGGCCGCATTCCTGCTGACCGGCGGCGGCATTCATACGACGCAAACCGCTGGCCTTGCCTTGGCAACCGACCTTGCGCCGGAGGACAAGCGTCCGCGCGCAGTCGCTCTGCTCTATGTCATGCTGCTGATCGGCATGATGTTCTCCGCCTTTGCGATCGGCGGCTTCTTGATCGACTTTACTGCAACCCGGCTTGTGCAGGTCATCCAAGGCGCGGCTGCGCTTACCCTTGTGCTCAATGTCATCGCTTTGTGGAAGCAGGAAGCGCGAAACAAAGAGCTGACCGCGCCAAACCGCGAGACACCTGCCTTTGGAACGCTGTGGCGCGCCTTTATCAATGATGGCCGCAACGCCCGGCTTCTCACCGCAATCGGTATCGGTGCAGCAGGTTTTGCGATGCAAGATGCTTTGCTGGAGCCATATGGCGGCGAAATTCTTGGCCTTTCTGTTGGCGCGACCACGGGCCTTACCGGCGCGTGGGCCGCGGGCGCATTGCTTGGCTTCCTGCTGTCTGGCCGCTCGCTTACCAAAGGCGGCGATCCTTTGCGCATTGCCGGCATGGGTTTGGTCGCCGGGGTCACCGCATTTCTGCTGATCCTGTTTGCGGCCCCATTTGGTTCGGTCGCCATGCTGTTTGGCGGCGCAACCGCAATCGGGCTTGGCCTAGGCCTGTTCTCGGTCGGCACATTGATTGAGGCGATGAGCATCGCCAAGCGCGAAACCGCTGGGCTGGCGCTCGGCGTATGGGGCGCGGTTCAGGCAAGCTGCGCGGGCCTCGCCATTGCGCTGGGCGGCGTCATTCGTGACGGCGTGTCTAGCGTTGCCATGGCCGGTGACCTGGCCCCGGGTCTGGCCACCAGAGCGAGCGGATACACCACAGTTTACTGCATCGAGATAGTACTTTTGCTGGCGGGCTTGATCGCCCTCGGCCCGTTGGTGGGCCGCCATCGCAAATCTGGGAACGACGAAGCACCAGTCCCCTTTGGACTGCGCGAGTTCCCAACCTGAGTGTGAATGAGAGGAGTGTGAGATGAACGCAACATACATAGTAGGCACGTTTGACGTGGCGGAACTGGTCTTCCTGCTCTTCGTGCTCTTTTTCATCGGTCTGGTCATTTATCTAAACCGCGAAAGCCGCCGCGAAGGCTATCCGCTGGAAGATGAGTGGACCGGCAAAGTGGTGGGCACGCCGCTCACTGATGGCGACAAGAAGGTCTTCAAGCTCCCGCACGGTCAAGGCGAATACATCCCAGAAGACGTGCCGCGCGATCCAGTTGATGTGCCAGCAAAACGCACCTTTGGCGCCGCTGGCGCACCCTATGTGCCCGAAGGCGATGCCATGAAATCCGGCATGGGTCCGGGCGCATATGCGAAACGTTCAACCAATCCAGATCTGACCATCGATGGCCGCCCGCGCATCGTTCCGATTGGCGACAGCCACGAGATCGAAATCGCGCCGAACGACGCCGACCCTGTGGGTCTGCCGGTCTATGACGCCAATAAGAAACTGGCGGGCAAGATCAGCGATGTCTGGGTTGACCAGTCAGAGCACATCATCCGCTATCTCGAGGTGACGACCAATTCCGGTAAGAAAGTGCTGGCGCCAATGTTCATGGCAAAGGTTCAGACACCAGGCTTGCTCGGCGATAAGACCCCGCTGATCGATATTGATGCGATCACGGCAGAGCAGTTTGAGGATGTGCCTCAGCTTGCGACGCCGGGCCAAATCACCCGCGATGAAGAAGAGCGCGTGATGGCTTACTTTGGCGGCGGCTATCTCTACGCTACGCCAGAACGTCAGGAACCGGTGCTATGACACAGGAAGACGCTCCGCAATTTCCTGATGCGCAAGGCGATCCGCTCGGTACGCCTGCGGATGATGAAACGGTGCTGTGGCAAGGACGGCCTAATACGGCTGTGCTGGCCCGCACCGCTTTCCACACCTACTCAATGGCGATCTATTTTGCGGCGTTGGCTGCGCTCGCGGTGGCTCTGGGCCGCTATGATGCGGCGACATTTGTGGCTGTGTTTGGCGCGGGCGTCATCGCGCTCTTCTATGCAGCCGCATGGCTGACCGTGCGCAACACGCTCTACATCCTTACCGATGCGCGCCTGATCATGCGGGTCGGCATGGCCGTGGACAAGCGGATCAATGTCCCGCTGAAGAAAGTGACCGCAGCACATTTTGCGGATCGCGGCAAAGGCTACGGCGACATCGCCTTGGAGCTCGGCGATAAGACTGTGCTTGGTTACCTGCTGCTGTGGCCGCATGCCCGCCCGTGGCACATCTCTCATCCCCAGCCGATGCTGCGCGCCCTGCCAGATGCACAGGCCGTGGCACAGCATCTCGCGAGTGCCAGCGCTCAGTTCAATGCGATTGAACGCGGTGATTTTGAAGCAGGGACAGCGGGCGCCCAAACCGCATCAAGCGCTGGCCTTGCCGGAGCCAGCGCATGAGCGCTCATTACGAATATGATCATGAGCACGGTGAGGTGCACAAGGCCCCGGTGATCGCGATGGCTGTGGTCGCTCTGGTCACCGTCGCGCTTGCCGCCTCGGTCAGCCTCGGCTTTGTCGACAAGCTGTCCGTGCCCAGCGAAGCGCGCGCGGCGCAAGGCACGGCCGCCGTATCAGAGCGCGCGCTGAGGTTCTTTGACGAAGAAACCGGCGCCGTGCGGATCGAAGACGCCGCCACTGGCGAGGCGATTGCTCGCTTTGAGCCGGGCACTGGCGGCTTTGTGCGCTCCACCGTTCGCAGCCTCGCGCATTCACGCCGCATTCGCGGGATCGGGGCAGAGGCACCATTCGCGCTCACCCTGTGGGAGAACAACTCGCTCTCACTGCGCGATGACACCACCGGAAAGAGTGTGGAACTCGGTTCATTTGGCGCGACCAATCGCGCCGTTTTCGCAGCATTGCTAAAGAGGGATCAAAGCTAATGCCAACACGTACGTTCGAGACGCCGTGCCGAATATCGGTCGAGCAAAGCTCAGATCATTTTCACGCCCATGTCGAGCTGGAGGGCAATCTTGCGATTGAACCCGGCGACAAAGTGCGCGTGCATGGCGACCCGATCCAGATCCCCTTTGGCCACAGCGCCGTATACGAACGCGCCGCGACCGTGACGCGCGCCAGCCCATTTGACCGGGCGATCACGCGCCTCGCGGCCTATTTCGATCTCAAAGAACTTTACGAAGTCAGCTTCAATCCAGGGAGGATCAAATGAACGCGCACGCCCCGATAACCAGCGAAGACGCGATGGAGATCGCGACCCAGGACACCATTTTGACCCCGCGGTTTTACACCACGGATTTTGACGCTTTGGACGCGATTGATGTGTCTCTGGTGCGCGAGGAGTGGGACCAGCTGATCGCCGATATGGTGGGAGATCCCAACAAGACGCACTTCAAACACAACGATAGTTTCGCCGGTGTGATCGAAAACCTAGAGCCGGAACTGCGCGCGGAATTCACCGACTTTCTGGTGAGCTCGATGACGTCTGAGTTCTCCGGCTGCATCCTCTATGCCGAGATCGCTCGGCGCACGAAAAACCCCGATGTGAAGCAGCTGTTTAAACTGCTGGCCCGTGATGAGAGCCGCCATGCAGGTTTCATCAACGAAAGCCTCAAAGATGCAGGGATCGGAGTAGATCTTAGCTTCCTAACCAAGACCAAGAAGTACACCTACTTCAAACCGAAGTTCATTTGGTACGCGGTCTATCTGTCCGAAAAGATCGGCTACGCGCGCTACATCACAATTTACCGGCATCTCGCCGCCAATCCGGAAAAGAAGTTTCATCCGATTTTCGATTGGTTCGAGGAATGGTGCAATGATGAGTTTCGCCACGGCGAAGCCTTTGCGATGCTGATGCATGCCGATCCGAAGCTGCTGAAGGGCTATAACAAGCTGTGGATCCGCTTCTTCCTGCTGTCCGTCTATGCGACCATGTATGTGCGCGACCACGCGCGCCCTGTGTTCCACAAGGCGCTGGGCGTTGACCCGACCGAATATGATTACGAGGTCTTCAAGGTCTGCAATCAGATCAGCCGCCAGGTTTTCCCGGTTGAGCTCGACATTGATGATCCGAAATTCCGCGCCAATATGGAGGCGCTGCGTCAGGCGGCTTTGCGGATCGAAGATGGCAAAGCGCAAGGCGGCATTGGCGGTCTGGCCAAGCGGCTCAGCGGCGTCGCGGGCGCTGGCTGGAACTTTGCCAAGATGTATTTCCGTCGTACCAAATCGAACGAGCTGCCTCAGACCATCCGGCTACAGCCTGCGTGGTAAGTTGGAGCGGACATATTGTCCCCATCGCGGTGACGATTGCGATCTGGTTTTTCGCAACCGGGCTGATTGCCTGGGCGGATAATCGCGGCCGCGAGACATTCTTCACCAGCCTGATGATCGCGGGCGCAGTGGGAATCGCGGGCTTGATCGCGATCCTGATCTCCGCGCAGACCGCCAGCGTCGGCGGGGTCTATCTCGCCTTTGCCTAGGCGCGCTGATGGTTTGGGCATGGCACGAGGTCGGTTTTCTCACCGGCGCGGTTGCTGGCCCACGGCGAGAGGCCTGCCCCAAGGATGCGCGCGGTCTCGCCCGCTTTACGCAAGCGAGCGCCACTGTGCTCCATCATGAGATTGCGCTGGCGCTGACCGCACTAATGTTGATTTCGCTGAGCTGGAGCGCAGCCAATCAAATCGGCGCGACGGTGTTTGCTCTGCTGTTCTTCATGCGGCTGTCGACCAAGCTCAACATGTATGTCGGCGTGCCCAACACCAGCCTGGAAATCCTGCCGCCGCACCTCGACTATCTTAAGAGCTATTTCGGCCCGAACCGCCTCAACGCCATGCTCGTCCTATCCACAATAGCGATAGTCGCGGTGGCCGCTTGGTTCGGCGCATTGGCCGCCGCCGCGCCCGTTGGCAGCGCAGAAATGGTCGGCGCTAGCCTGCTGTTCGCGCTGTGCCTGCTCGGCGCGCTTGAGCACGTTTTTCTGGCATTGCCATTCCGCGATGGCGCCCTGTGGGGCTGGGCCTTGCCCCGCCGCGGCGCCGCCGTTGCCACTACCAATCACGATCAAAGCACAATCAAGACAGAGGGATCAGCCCATGGATTATGAAGCCTATTTCAAGGACGAGCTAGACAGCGTTCGCGAAGAGGGCCGCTACCGGGTGTTTACCGACATCAAGCGGCATCGCGGCTCATTCCCCCATGCAACGCGCTTTGTCGGCGAAGAAACGCAGCCCGTTACCGTATGGTGCTCCAACGATTACCTCGGCATGGGGCAGCACCAGACCGTAATCGACGCCATGCATGACACGCTGGAAGAATGCGGCGCGGGCGCGGGCGGCACGCGCAATATCTCTGGCACCAATCACCACCACGTGCTGCTCGAGCAAGAGCTGGCAGACCTTCACGGAAAAGAAGCCGCGCTGCTGTTCACCAGCGGATATGTTTCCAACTGGGCGGGCCTTGGCACCTTGGCGAGCCGCATTCCTGGCTGCGTCGTCTTCTCCGACGCGCTCAACCATGCGAGCATGATCGAGGGCATTCGCCACAGCCGCGCGCCCTACAAAATCTGGCAGCATAATGATCCGGAAGACCTCGACCGGTTGCTGAGCGATTATGGCCCAGATGTGCCCAAGCTGGTCGCGTTTGAAAGCGTCTATTCCATGGACGGCGACATCGCCCCAATCGCAGAGATCCTGGACGTGTGCGAGAAGCACGGCGCCATGACCTATATCGACGAGGTTCACGCAGTTGGCCTCTATGGTCCGCGCGGCGGCGGCATTGCTGAACGCGAGGGCCTGATGGACCGGATCGATGTGATCGAGGGCACACTCGGCAAAGCATATGGCGTGATGGGCGGATATATCGCCGCCAGCCGCAATCTCGTTGACTATGTGCGTAGCTTTGCCAGCGGTTTCATCTTCAGCACCGCCCTGCCCCCAGCAGTTGCTGCGGGCGCGGCGGCCAGCATCCGGCATCTGAAGCAAAGCAGTGAAGAGCGCGAGGCGCAGCGTGACCGCGTTGCCAATGTGCGCCGTAGGCTCGATGGCATGGGCATTCCCCATCTCAGTAATCCCAGCCACATCATCCCCGTGATGGTCGGCGATGCGAAGAAGTGCAAAATGATCAGCGACTGGCTGATGGATAATCACGGCATTTATGTTCAGCCGATCAATTATCCGACAGTTCCGGTCGGGACGGAGCGCCTGCGCATCACCCCATCACCCGTGCATAGCGATGATGATATCGACCGCCTGGTCGAGGCGCTGAGCGAGATTTGGTCGCAATGCGAATTGGCCCGGATGGCATCCGCCGCTTGAGCGCATAGCCGAGCAACCCGGCTTTCTCGAACGAGAGCGCCGCGCGCGCCATTTGTAGGTGTGCGTTTTAAGATGCGTGCCTGAAGCCTAGCCTTAGCACCTCCGAGCACGCGCGCCGCAGCGGCCCCAAACCAAACCAATCGCAGACACAAAAAAGGCGGCGTGGGAAACCACACCGCCTGTTTTGCCGTCGGCGGGCTTACCGCCCGCCGCGCTTGGCGATTACTCGCCGTTGGTTTGCAGATACGCGATCAAGTCAGCGCGATCCTGCGGATCTTTCACCCCTGGAAACGCCATGCGTGTGCCAGGAATAACGCCCTGTGGATCTTCGAGATAAGTGAAGAGCTCTTCAGGGGTCCAGGTGATGCCGCTGTTTGCGTTTGCTTCGGTGTAGTTGAAGCCTTCGACCGAGCCGGACACGCGGCCAACAATGTTGTGCAGCGATGGTCCAACGCGGTTCACGCCTTCTTCAAGCACGTGGCACGAACGGCAAAGCGCGAAGACTTTTTCGCCAGCTGCAGCGTCGGCTGTCAGGTCAGCAAAGGCTGCACCTGCGGCTGCTTCAACTGCTTCTGCTGGCGCCTCAACGGCGGCCTCTACTGCTGCGGTTTCTGCTTCTGCAGGAGGCGTGCTTGCTTCATCGGTGCGGCCACCACAGGCCGAAACAGAGACAAGGCTTACCAGGGCCAATGTGCCCAGCAATGCATTACGCTTCATATTCGAACATCCTCTACAATTCAGATTGCTTCGATCCCAATGAGAGTCGGCTTAGACGAGAATCGCGACATTGCCTAGCTATCCCAGCCATTTAGGTGGTTTTTCCCGCTTTATCGCGGGTTTCATGCCGATCACTTGCATTTGCCTCAACCAAACCGCGCGCGCTTCGTCCAAATTCGCACCCTCTGAGCCCCCTGAGTCGCGGCGCGTTTACTCGCTGACAGGAATGAACCGGATCGCGGCTCCGCCAGAGGAAGCGAGGCGGAGTAATAGCCTCTCGCCGCCGGTTACTGTGCGGCTCTCGATGACGATGTCATAGGGGTTCGTGTCCCAATGCGCGTCCGCCCCATCCACATAGAATTGCGCGGTGTAACTCTTGCCTGCTTCGAGGAAATCCGTGGGCACTTCGACCGTGCGCGGCGTGCCATCTGTGACCGCGCCCAGGAACCACTCGTCCCCGTCTCGCTCTTGCCGCGCAATTGCGACATATTCGCCGACTTCCCCCGCCAGCGCGATGCTTTCCTCCCAATCGGCGGGCACATCTTTGATAAACTGAAAGGCGTCCATCCGCCGCTCGTAATTCTCCGGCAGGTCGGCCGCCATTTGTAGCGGCGAATAGAGCACCACATACAACGCCAATTGCTTGGCCAGCGTCGCTTGAGGACGGTTGGATGGGTCGCCGCGCGGCATATCTTCGCGCACAGGCATGCGCTCGTTCGGCTTTAGATCGAAGATACCCGGCGTGAAGTCCATTGGGCCAGCGAGCATCCGCGTGAATGCCAGCGTGGAAATATGCGAGGTGGGATTGGGCGGCGTGCCCCAGGCGTTAAATTCCATGCCGCGCGCGCCCTCGCGCGTCATCCAATTGGGATAGGTCCGGCGTAGCCCTGTGTCCTTCACCGGCTCATGCGCATTGATCGAAATCTGCCGCTTTGCCGCCGCTTTCACTGCGCGCAAATGGTGGCCAACCATGAATTGGCTGTCGTGCCATTCAAATTTTGTGACGCCATTTTCATCGACGCGCGAAATATCGCCCGCATCGGCGACATAACCGGTCTTCACCTGCGCCACGCCGACGGATTGATAGAGGTCGTAAGCGGCCTCCATCTGACTTTCGTAATTGGAGACATCGCCGGATGTTTCATGGTGCCCGATAATCCGCACGCCTTTCGATCGCGCATAACGGCCCAGCTCCTCCAGATCGAAATCGGGATAGGCTTGGGTGAAATTGAACAGTGCGCCATTGTTGAACCAATCGCCGTCCCAGCCGATGTTCCAACCCTCCACCAGCACGCCTGCAAAACCATGCTCTGCGGCAAAGTCGATATAGCGTCTGGTTTCTTCATTGGTCGCGCCGTGGATCCCATCATTGCCCCAGGTGCGCTCATTGATGTGCATCGCCCACCAGATGCCGATATATTTGCCTGGCTCCACCCAGGAGACATCGCCAAGCTTGTTCGGCTCGTTGAGGTTCAGGATGATGTCGGAATTGATCAGGCCAGCGGCATCGGGAGCAATCTGAATGGTGCGCCACGGCGTCTTGAAAGGCGCGCTGGTTTTCACCCGGATGCCGTCTGATCCCGGGCGCAAGCGCGCTTCAAAATTGCCCTGCCGCAAAGCCTCCAGCGACATGCCGGAATAATTGACCAGAGCGGCTTCATGGATACTGATATGCACGCCGGCCGGGTTACGGAATGTTACCGGCGTATGCGCATCGTCGACGTCACCAGCGCGGCCGGTGCGATAGATATATTCATAGCGGTTGAACTCATCGCTGGGCGTGTACCAAGCCTTGCTTTCCGCACCGACGCCGAACTGGGTGAGTTCGTCCATGATGTTGACCTCGCCGGTGAAGGCTTCTTGCTCTGCCAGCTCATAGCGAAAGCCGAGGCCCGTATCGAACACGCGAAACCGCACAGTGATGGAGCGCGCTGGGCCCGTCTGAGCGGAGAAGGTTACTGACAGCTCATTGTGATGATCGCGGACAAACCGGCGCTCGCCCCATGGCTGCTCCCAGGTCGCATCATGCGTGGCCGTTTGCGATCCGGTGATTGCGAGCTCACGGTCAAAGCCGTGATGATCGCGGAACAACATGCCGAGCTTAGAGGGCGCAATGACGCTCTCCTCTCCGTGGCTAACCGCATAGGTCGCCAGCCCGCCATCATCGCTGACCGTCAAAGTGATCGCGCCATCAGGCGAAGTCACCGTGAGTGTTTCCGCGCGCAGCGGAAGCGCCAAGGCCAAAGAGGCTGTGAGAAAAGCGACAATTGCGGCAATCCGTTTTAGCATGTTGCGTCCCAATTCCATTCAAAGAGAAATGCTGGTGTCTTGTGGTTGGCCCCGCGTTCAGGGCACTTCGCGATGGATCTTGTAGCCCCATGGCGGCAGCGTAAGTCCAGAGGTTTCGCCCTCACCTTCGCCGAAGGAAACCGGCTCAGCGAACAGAGCATCAACGTAATTGCCAGTGTGGCGCTCGAGCAAGAATTCGGCGGTTTGCGCCTCGCCGGATAGGTTGAAGACGGCGAAAACGCGGCTTCCCTTTTCGCCGCGTACGAAGCTGAGCACTTGCTCGCGCGCGCTGCTCGGCACCTCGACCATGGGCGCGCCATAGCGGCCATTCCACAGCGCTATGTTCTCGGTCTTGAGCGCGATCAGGGAGCGGAAGAGCGCGTCATATCGGCCCTCGCGCCACTCAATCTCGTCCTTTTCAAAGAACTCCAATTGACGATCAAGATCAGCCTCTTGACCGTTGTAAATTAGTGGAATTCCCGAACCAACAAAGGACAGAGCAATGGCCGCCTCATAGGCTGGGCCATAGATGTCAGAGGCGACCCCATCCCACGAGTTTTGATCGTGATTGTCGGTGTAGACCATGCGGTAGGCGTCCGACGGCCAGGTGGTTTGCTGGCTGTCGTAATAGCCCCGGATGGCCGCTGCGCCGCCACCGTCTGAGACGGTTTCCTGCATGGCTTCTTTCCAGCCCCAGGCATAGGTCGCATCGAACGCTTTGCGATGCAGGTCGCGGGTCTGCCATTCGGCGAGCATGAAGACCGGCTTGATCTGGTTGAGCTCGCCGCGCGCGGTCTCCCAGAAGTCGAGCGGGACATATCCAGCAACATCAGCGCGGTAGCCATCAATGTCGAACTCGCGCACCCAATAGACAAGGCTCTGCGTCATGTACTCGCGCAGTCCACTCTGCGCATAATCGAAATCGACCGTGTCCGCCCAATCGGTCCCCTGCGGCGGCATCAAATCGCCTTCAGGCGTGCGGCTGTACCATTCCGGATGCTGCTCGGTCAGCGGGTTGTCCCAAGCGGAATGGTTCGCAACCCAGTCGAGAATGACCTTGAGGCCATTTTCATGCGCCGCATCCACAAAGGCGCGAAATTCCTCCTCAGTGCCAAGCTCAGGATTGACCGCGCGGTAATCCTTCACCGCATAGGGGCTGCCCAATTCGCCCTTGCGATTGACCTCTCCAATCGGGTGGATTGGCATCAGCCAGATGATATCGACACCCATATCCGCGAGCCTTGGGAGATGCTCCTGCGCGGCGGCAAATGTGCCCGCATTTGTGAATTGCCGGGTGTTGAGCTGATAGATCACCGCATCGCGGGTCCACTCAGCGTTCTCGAATTGGACGTAATCCTGCGGCTCGTATTTGGTCGCAGGAGCCGCTGGCATATCATCGCATGCAGCAAGCGAGATCAGCGCGGCAACCGCGATGTACGAACGGCGGATCATGCCTCTGCTCCCGGCACGTCACTGTCTTGCACAAACAGCGTCGCGATCGCCGCCAAAGCAAAGGACACCGCCGCAATCACCATCGCATAAATCGGCGCACCATCGAAAATGACCGTCAGCATAAAGCCCAGCAATGTCGCCGCGATCAGCTGAGGCACGACGATGAAGATATTAAAGATGCCCATGTAAATGCCCATCTTATTCGCCGGAACCGAGCCAGCGAGGATCGCGTAAGGCAGCGAGACAATCGACGCCCAGGCGATGCCGACCCCGACCATGGGAAGCCACAGCAATCCGGGATCTGTGATCATCAGCATCGCTGCAAAGCCGACCGCGCCTATGGCGAGATTGGCGCTGTGCAAGCGTTTGCGATCGATCTTGGACGCGATCCAGATGAACCCAAGCGCCGCCGCCGCTGCAATCCCGTTGCGGACAGAGCCAAGCAGGCTCCACCAATCGGCTGCGTCCTGATAGCCGCGCGTCGCAGGGTCAGGCGCGCTGTAGTGAAATTCCGCCACCGCAGGGGTGCCATAAATCCACATGGCGAACATCGCGAACCAACTGAAGAACTGCACCACCGCAAGCTGCCGCATGGTCTTGGGCATGGCGAACAGATCGTTGACCACCTCCATAAATCCGTTTTCATCGCGGCCTCCGCTGCGCAGCATTCCGGCCACCAATTGGATGACACCAAAGGCTGCAATCAGCCCAGCGAGGACATAGAGCTCTTGCGCAATCTCAATCTCGCCCAAAAACGACGGACGAGGGTCTTGCCGGGCGAAAAACAGGAACGCGGCAAAGGCCAATCCGACGAACAACCAGATCAACCCATGCGGCGTTGAATTGGCCAGCGCTGCGGAGCACTCCGGAATCTTCAGCGGTCGCTGTGCCAAGCTCTGCCTGCCGCGCGGCTTCGAATGCTGCGAGCTGATCTGGGCTGTATTCCTTCATCTTGAAGACCGTCCAAGCAACCGCCGCTAGCAGAGCCGCTCCGCCAATGTAGAACGCCCATTGGACAGTCTCAGGGATTTCGCCCGCAGGAGCGGTGTTGCTGAGCCCCATCCAATTGGTCATCATCCACGGCAAGGCCCCCGCCACAACGGCACCGACCCCGATAAAGAAACTTTGCATCGCATAGCCCTTCGTCCGCTGCCGATCGGGCAGGTTATCGCCGACAAAGGCTCGGAACGGCTCCATCGTGATGTTGAGCGAGGCGTCCATGATCCAAAGCATGCCCGCCGCCACCCACAGGGTCGGCGAATTGGGCATGACGAACAAAGCAAAGCTGGCGAGGATAGCGCCGAGCAGGAAATAGGGCCGCACGGCGGCCGAAACGGCCCCAGGTGTTGTCCGACAGATGGCCAACAATCGGCTGAACGATCAGACCGGTCATCGGCGCCGCAATCCAAAGGATCGCGAGCTCATTAACCTCAGCACCCAGCGTTTGGAAAATCCGGCTGACGTTTCCGTTTTGCAGATCGAAACCGATCTGAATACCCAGGAAGCCAAAGCTCATATTCCAGATCTGCGCTGGATTAAGCGCTGGCTTCTGCCCCGTGGCAGTGGCCGGATTACTCATGATAAATGCCTCTCACCCTCACCCGCCCCGGCCTTTTGTAGCGCCAATCAGCGCCCAAACCTTAGGCTTTGCGAGCCGCAGAAATGCACAGAAGGCACATTTTTCCGCAAACTCGCCGTCACGCCAGTCTGACAAAATTGCAAATTTTTGCAAGAAACTTTCTTTTTTCTCAAAATTTTCTGCTGATAATTCTTGTTTGAACTTCAGTAAATTGCTTTATTTCAGATATATGATGGTCAAATATCAATGGCATTTGATAAAATACAAAGATTTGCAAAATCAGAAAATTGATGGCATCCAAGCGATTGGAGGGGCCTGATAATGAGACCATACCTTAGCCTGATTCTCGCTGCAATTGGCGCGGCCAGTGTGCCTGCCCTGGCGCAAACTGCGTCTGTATCGCCGCAGGAGCGTCCGCCGGAAGATGAGGTGGTCTATTTCGTCCTGCCTGACCGGTTTGAAAATGGCGACACCAGCAATGATCGCGGCGGCATCGGCGGAGGCCCGCTCGATCATGGCTTCGACCCCGCTCACAAGGGCTTCTACCACGGAGGAGACCTCAAGGGTCTGACCGAAAGGCTCGATTACATTCAGGGCATGGGCGTGACCGCAATCTGGTTCGCACCGGTTTTCAAGAACAAGCCCGTTCAAGGCGAAACCGGTAAGGAAAGCGCCGGTTATCACGGCTATTGGGTGACCGATTTCACCAGCATCGACCCCCACTTTGGCAGCAATGACGAATTTAAAGCCTTCGTCGACGCAGCGCATGCGCGCGGGATGAAGGTCTATATGGACATCATCACCAACCACACCGCCGACGTGATCGACTATACGGAAGGCAAGGCAACCGGCTATGCATACCGCAGCCTGGCGGATTACCCCTATTCCCGGCGCGGCGGCGCAGATGGCGAAGCGATCAACGAGGGGTTCCTGGGCGATCATGTGCAAACGGCGGAGAATTTCGCGCGTCTCACAGCTCCGGATTTCGCCTACACCCCGATTGTGCCCGAGGCCGAACGCGAAGTGAAGGTGCCCGCGTGGCTCAACGATCCGATCTATTATCACAATCGCGGCAGCTCGACCTTTAGTGGGGAAAGCAGCTTATACGGCGATTTTGCCGGTCTTGATGATCTCTACACCGAACATCCCCGAGTGCTGTCCGGCATGATCGAGATCTATCAGAGCTGGATCACGCGCTTCGGCATTGATGGCTTTCGCATCGACACCGCCAAACACGTCAATCCAGAGTTCTGGCAGGCATTTGTGCCTGCCATGTTGGAAACGGCCGAGGCTGAAGGCCTGAGCAATTTCCATATATTCGGCGAAGTATATTCGGAAAGTCGCGATAGCGGCTTCCTTGCTCGGTTTACTCGGCGCGACGGTTTTCCGGCAGTGCTCGATTTCGCATTTCAGGCAGCAGTTCGTGATGCGCTAGCCCGAAATTTGCCTGCTGGCGTCATGGTCGAAATGTTTGATGGCGATGTGAATTATGAAGGCGGAGAAGAGGCGGCCCGCACCATGCCAACCTTCCTGGGCAATCACGATATGGGCCGATTTTCCACGCTGATCAAAGCGGACAATCCCGGCATCTCCCAAGACGAACTGCTCGCCCGCGTGAAGCTTGGCCATGCGATGCTGATGAGCCTACGCGGATCGCCAGTGATCTATTCCGGCGATGAGCAAGGCTTTGTCGGCGACGGCAATGATCAGGCCGCGCGCGAAGACATGTTTGCCAGCAAGACCGCCAGCTACAACGACAACGATCTGATCGGGACCGATGCGACAACCGCTGAGGCAAACTTCGACACAGCGCATCCGCTCTACAGCTTGATCGCAGAACTGGCCGCCGTTCGCGCTGAGCATTCAGCGCTGCGGCGTGGCAAGCAGATCAATCGCAGTTACAACGACACGGCCCCTGGCCTCGTCAGCTTCTCGCGCTTTGATCCTGAGGAAGGCACGGAATATCTTCTTGCCTTCAACACTTCGGCAAAGCCGCTTAAGCAGCAATCCACCATCGGCTATGAGGCGCGTAAGCTGGAAACGCTGAGCGGCGCTTGCGCAGATACCGTGTCCGCGCCGGGAAGCGTGACAGTGGAGCTGCCCGCGCTGGGATGGTGCATAGCAAAAGTTTCAGAGACCGCCCAATGAATGAGATGCGACCTGTGAACGGCAAAGACCTAAGCACGACAGCCGATGAATGGTGGCGCGGCGCGGTGATCTATCAGATCTACCCGCGCAGCTTTCGCGATACCAATGGCGATGGGATCGGCGATTTGCGCGGCATTGCCGATGGGCTCGATTACGTCGCCTCATTGGGAGTGGACGGGATTTGGATCTCGCCCTTCTTCACCTCGCCGATGAAAGACTTCGGATACGATGTGTCCGATTATTGCGGGATCGATCCAAGCTTTGGCGATTTCGATGACTTCGACCGGATCATCGACAAGGCGCATAAACTGGGCCTGAAGGTGATCATTGATCAGGTCTATTCGCACACCTCGGACGAACATGATTGGTTCGCGGCAAGCCGCAAGGATCGCAGCAATTCCAAGGCCGATTGGTACGTCTGGGCCGATGCGAAGTCCGATGGCTCTCCGCCGTCCAATTGGCAGTCCGTGTTCGGCGGATCAGCCTGGCAATGGGACGGCCCGCGCAAGCAATATTACCTGCACAATTTCCTCGCCTCTCAGCCGGATCTGAACGTCCACAATCCTGAGGTTCAGGACGCGCTGTTGGAGGTCACGAAATTCTGGCTCGACCGCGGCGTTGATGGCTTCCGCATCGATGCGTTGAACTTTGCGATGCATGATCCGGAATTTCGCGACAATCCGCCTTCGCATGCACCCATAGACGCGGTGACACGGCCATTTGATATGCAGATCAAGCAGTTCAACCAGTCGCATGAAGATATCCCGCTGTTCATTGAGCGCATCCGCCAGACGATTGACCAATATCCAGGCCGTTTTACCGTGGCCGAGGTTGGCGGGCCCGAACCATTGGAGGAGATGAAAGCGTTCACTGCCGATGGGAAGCGGCTCGATTCTGCCTATAATTTTGACTTCCTCTACGCGCCCAAACTGACCGCACCCGCAGTGCGGCGGTCGCTGATGCAGTGGCCTGGAGACACTGGTGAAGGCTGGCCGAGTTGGGCATTCTCAAACCATGATGCACCGCGCGCCGTTACGCGCTGGGTTTCTGGCGATGCCAGCCATGGTCAAATCGCGCGGCTTTCCATGCTGCTGCTGATGGCGCTGCGCGGCAATCCGATCATATACCAGGGCGAGGAATTGGGCCTCCCGCAGGGCCATGTCGCATTCGAAGATCTGCAGGATCCCGAGGCGATCACCAATTGGCCGCACACTTTGGGCCGCGATGGGGCGCGCACACCAATGCCTTGGGAGGCGAAGGCGCCGCAGGCGGGCTTCTCGAACGCGAACCGCACTTGGCTGAAACTCGATCAAACCCACGCTGATCTGGCGATTGATTGCCAGCGTGAAGACCCTACTTCCATGGCGAGCTACACCCGCGATCTGCTCGCGCAAAGGCAGGCGCTGACTGCTGTCGTCTCCGGTGATTTGGAGCTGCTGGAAACGCCTGAAAATGTGCTGGCCTTCATTCGCACCGACGGTGCGAGCCGGGTCTTGTGCGCCTTCAACCTATCCGACAACCCTTGCGATTGGGCGCCGCCCGCAGAATTCGCGCAAGCGAAAACGGTTGCTAACCAGCGACAAGTGGGTTCACCTGACCCCATCACTGCCACTATGGAAGGCTGGTCGGGCTATTGGGCCATGACGACCGGGCAATAGGGGGCACACGGGCAGACGGGATGAGTGAAGAGCAGGACCAGAAGAACGCGAAATCGGCCCGGCTCGAAGACATCGCCCGCGAGGCTGGAGTATCGATCTCGACCGTATCGCGCGCGCTCAATGACAATCCAGCGGTCAAACGGCGCACCAAGCAGGCGATCTGGAAGATTGCCCGCGCGCATGATTATGACTTTCGCAGCACCATGCCCAACGCGCCCATCGGTGCAGAGGCGACAATCGCAGTCGTGGTCCCCGCCCCGCAAGCCCGCGAAAGCCGCGTTGCCGACCCGTTCTTTCTTGAACTGCTCGCCGGCGTTGCCGAGGCGGCCAGAGTGCGAAACGCCGACCTCGTCATCAGCCATTTGAGTCCAAGCTCGGCTGAAGACCTTGAGTTCGCCATGAACACCAGTAGAGCGACCGGCGTGATCTTCATCGGGCAAAGCTCGCTGCATGCTGCCTTCAATGATCTGTCGCAGCGCGACAGCCGGTTTGTCGTCTGGGGCGCTGAATTTGCCGATGCTGCCTATTGTTCGGTTGGCTCAGACAATATGGCGGGCGGCAGGCGCGCAACCTCGCACCTCACGCGCTTGGGTCGCCAACGGATCTTGTTCCTCGGCGACACCGAAGCTCCCGAAGCAGAGCAGCGCTATCGCGGTTATCGCCAGGCGCTCGAAAGCGCTGGAATTGATGTGCGTGATGAGCTGCTGATGCCCGCCCATTTCGACGTCCATTCTGGCGAGGCTGTGACCCGCTCTGCGATCGATCAAGGCATCCAGTTCGACGGCGTGTTCGCCGCCAGTGACCTGATCGCTATCGGCGCAATGCGGGCGCTGACTCGCGCCGGGCGCAGCATCCCAGAGGATGTGTCGGTGGTCGGATATGACAACATCCCGGCTGCGCGCCTGGTCACGCCGCGCCTCACCACAATTGATCAAGACGCCAATCTCGCGGGGCGCATGCTCGTCTCGAAATTGATCGATACCAAGGGCGGGCGGGCCACGTCTGATCGGCTCGAAACCAGCCTGACCATCAGAGACAGCTGCGGCGGATAGACAATGGCCAGCGCGTTCTCCCCCTAGAAAGCATCATCATTGTCGGCGGCGGCAGCGCGGGGTGGATGACGGCGGCGGCGCTCGCAAACACGCTGGGCAAAAGCTGCGAGATCACGGTCGTCGAATCCGAGGCAATCGGCACCGTGGGCGTTGGCGAGGCGACCATTCCGCCAATCCGCCATTTCAATCAGCGGCTCGGGATCGACGAGGCGACCTTCGTCAAAGAGACCGGAGGCTCCTATAAACTCGGGATCGAATTCGTCGATTGGGCCCGGCTAGGCCACAGCTATTTCCACCCGTTTGGCCAACATGGCGCCGAATTTGACAGTGTGCCGTTCTACCATTTCTGGATGCAGGAAAGCCTTGCTGGCCGGGTCAACGGGCCAATCGACAACTTCTCCATGGGCTGGGCCATGGCGAAGGCGGGCAAGTTCGCGCATCCCCTGCCCGACCGGCGGCAAATCCAGTCAACCTATGACTACGCCTACCACTTTGACGCGGTGCTTTATGCCGCGTTCCTGCGCAAATATGCCGAGGCGCGCGGGGTCAAGCGGATCGAAGGCAAAGTCGTCGATGCTGCGCTCAATGCGACAAGCGGCGCAATTGAAAGCGTCCAGCTGGAAAACGGCGAGACCCACAAGGCAGAGTTCTTCGTTGATTGCAGCGGCTTTCGCGGGCTTCTAATCGAGGGCGCGCTGGAGGCAGGCTATGACAATTGGCAGCAATGGCTTCCTTGTGATCGCGCCGTTGCTGCGCCCAGTCCGAAACAGACCGACATCGCGCCTTATACGCGCTCGACCGCCAAGGCGGCGGGCTGGCAATGGCGCATCCCGCTGCAGCATCGCACCGGCAATGGCTATGTCCATTGCGGCGAATTTGTGAGCGAAGACGAAGCGACCGAAACGCTATTGAGCTCGCTCGAAGGCGAGGCTCTGGTAGAGCCGCGAATGCTGCGCTTTGTGACCGGGCGGCGGCGCAAGTTCTGGCACAAGAACTGCGTTGCGATTGGTCTGTCTGCTGGATTTATGGAGCCTCTGGAATCGACCAGCCTGCACCTCATCCAATATGGCATCTTACGCTTGCTCGCGCTGTTTCCGGACAAGGAAATGTCGCCGCTGCTGGCCCAAGAATACAATGCTCAAACGGCGGCAGAATATGAGCGGATACGCGACTTCTTGATCCTGCATTACAAGGCGACCTCGCGCGATGATGCGGAGCTGTGGCGCTATTGCTCCAGCATGGCGACCCCGGACAGCCTGCAATATAAGATCGATCACTTCCGCAATTATGGACTGCTGGTTTCCGACGAACGCGAGCTGTTCAAGAATCCCAGTTGGATCGCGGTTTATCTGGGGCAAGACATAGTGCCTGAGCGCGCACCCGCCCTTGCGGCCATGCGCAGCGGCGCGGTGCCGGTGGCTGATCGGATGAGCGCAATCTCAGCGGCGATGGACGGCGCGGTTGCAGCCATGCCGAGCCATTCGGAATTTCTCGCGCAGCACTGCCCCTCTCCGCACGCGTAACCGCTCGCAGCGCTGGTTTCGCAGGCGATCGCTCAATCACACGATCGCCAAAGAAAAAGGGCCCGCCGCTGCTCGGCAGGCCCTCTTCCATTTTGCGACCCCAAGAGAGGGTTGAGTTACGATCTAGAATTCCTTCTTGATCGTGAAGTTGTAGGTCCGGCCATAGAGCTCGTGACGGCTTGGGAAGGTACCGATCTGATTGCCCGCACCATCGAACAGATCGTTCTCGGTAACGAACGGCTCATTGGTGATGTTGAACACCTCAAACTGGAAACCAAGACCATTGAGGAAACCATCGGCTTCTTCGAAGGTGTAGCCGATTTGACCGTCAAGAATGGTCTCACTGCGAGCCTGCGCGCCGCTGAGGCTGCCGTCAAAGTTTTGAACCTCTGACAAGAAGCCGCTGCGGTGACGGGCGCTGAGTTTGGCTTGGAAACCGTTCTTTTCATAGAACATATCGCCGGACCATACCGTTTCCGAATAGCCGGGAATGTCCAGCGCAGTCATTGTGGTGTCTTCGACTTCTGCGTCAGCATAGGTGAAGCTGAAGCTGCCGCCGAAGCCATCAAGGCTCTCTGCAAGGTCAACGAAGTCAACCCGCAAGGTGCCTTCAATGCCGGTGATCGAGCCATCGCCAAAGTTAACCGGACCGCTGAATGCGCCAGTGCCGAGTTCTGGTGCGTTGGTCAGGATTGAGCCGAAACCAGCGTTGACGATCTGCTGCTCAACATCGATCGTGTCATTGAAGTCAATCACCCAATCCGACAGATCCTTGTGGAACACCGCAACCACCAAGGCCGTACCGCGCGAGAAGTATTTCTCGAACGAGATGTCGTAAGAGGTCGATGAGTAAGGCTGAAGCGCGGGGTTACCGCCACTAAGGTTGAAGCAAACCAGCTGCGGCGGGTTAAACGCGATGACCGTATCCGGCACTTGATCGCCATCTGTATCCGTGCAGCTGAGCGGGTTCACTGAGATGCTCTGATTGGCTGCCAATTGGTCGAGCCTTGCGCGAGTGATCGTTTTCGCAAAGGCCAGCTTGATGAAGAAGTCATCAGCGACTTCAAAGCTGAGGTTCGCACTTGGCAGCCAGTCATCGTAGCTTTCGCTGACCGTGTTGGCCAAGCCGCCGCCGATCGTGCCGGTCGAGCTTTGCGTGGTGTCGACATATTTGAGGCCGATATTGCCGCGCAGCGGAACCGAGCCAAGCAGAGTGTCGATATTGGCCTGAGCGTAGAAGCTGTGAATTTCCTCAGAAACGACCCATTCGGTGTCGAAGGTCGCCTTCTCAACAACGTAAGTGCCGTCGGTAAGGAAGCTTGATGGATCATAAGCGATCACATCAAAATTCAAGCCGCCGGTGTCGGTGCTGCCCAGAATTGAGCCCGCTGGGATAGCCAGTGCGCCATCGGTGAAGGCGGCCGATTGACGCAGGAAAGCTTCGTTTGAATCGAAGTCTTTCTCGCGGTCTGTGTAAATCCAGCCAACCGTAATGCTGTCGAGGAAACCGCCATCAAAGGCATATTCGGCCTCCGCGCGCAGCTGATGCAATTCGTCGTTGATCTCTGGCTCTTTGATGAAGCCAACCTGGCCCCAGCCACCTGGATCGGTGAGCAGAACCGTGCCTGGATCGGTGTAATCAAGCTGAGTGTCGACGCTATAACGGCCGCTTTGCGGGAAGGTAAATGTGATCGTATCCTGCGGGCCGCCGCGAGCAAATCCAGTGCCAGCGTAGCTTTCGTAATCAATGTCGTTCCGGTCGAGCGTCGAGTAACCGTAATCAAGCTCAAGCGAGAGGTTGTCGGTCACGCCCCAAACGAGGTTTGCACCTGCCGCGAAAATCTGGGCCTCGTTGCCTTCGGTGTCTGTGCGAACGATTGGCACAACTGCTGAGTAGGTTGCGGTATCGGCGAAAGGTCCATTGCCGGTTGCACCGTCAAAGCTTGCGCCACTCCATGAGGCAATCGGAGTTTCCGTACCGCGGAAAATGCCGGAATCTTGCGTGTCGGTGTAGAACGCATCGAGCGCGAGCGAGAAATTGTCGGATGGCTCGAACTGCAACGCGCCAGCAATCGACGTGCGCTCAAAGTCGCGTGAAACAGCGCCTTGGCGCGGGTTGTCCGACGGATAGATCAGGCCATTCGCGTCGGTAGAGACCTGGTTCTGGTTGGTCTTCAATTCGCGCGAGAGGAACTGTGTCGGGTTGGATTGATGCGTGACACCAATCGACCAACCAACGGTGCCGGCATCATTCTGACCAATGTACGATCCAAAGAAGCGGTAGCCTTGGTTGCTGAAATCTGGGTTCAGTTCGCCGCTGTCATTCACGACATAGCGCGCGGACACGTTGAGCTTCGTATCCTTGAAATCGAGCGGACGGATCGTGCGCAGATCAACCGCGCCAGCGATCCCGGTTGCAGCCAGGCTCGCCTCAGCGGTCTTATAGACAACGCCTTGCGCGATCAGCTCTGATGGGAATTGGTCGAACTCAATCCCGCGATTGTTACCGGCGGAGACAACCTCACGGCCGTTCAAGAGCGCCAGCGAGAAGTCCGGGCCGAGACCGCGGATCGAAATCTGCTGAGAGCGGCCGCGCACACGCTGAGCGGTGACGCCTGGCAGTCGCGCAAGCGCATCAGCAATGGAAAGGTCAGGCAGCTTACCAACATCTTCTGCTGAGATCACTTCGACGATGCTGGTGCTTTCGCGCTTTGCCTCAAGCGAGCTTTCGATCGCGCTGCGGATCCCTGTGACGACGATACCCTCGTCCTCTACGCCGCTTTCTGTCTCTGGTTCGGCATCCTGAGCCGCCGCAGGCATAGCCGCCGCGATCATCGCGAGGCCGGTCGCTGCACCACAAAGCAGGCGCGCGTTTGCTGAGTTACGCTTAAAAACCATTGTCTCTCTCCCCTAACGCCAATTATCGATCCGGCGTTTGCATCTTTTTTCATAGCGAATGTTTTGAGAGACGTAAACGCCCAATGTTTGGAACGCATTTCACGTTTTGAAATTCCACAAATATCTGTTTTTGCGATGTTTATCGAGAATAAGTGTGCCTTTTGAATGTAACATTGCCACAAGTTTCAACAGGCTGTGGCAAGCCTGTCACACTTGTTCAGACCCAAGTTGGCACCGAGGAACGTAGCAGGTTCTTACAAACCCCTCGACTCGCATACCTCCATGTCCGAAATTCGTTATAAATGTTTATTTTCAGTGCTTTAAGTTATTTCAATTGGTGCTTTACGCGCGATTTGATAGCCTCAACGCAGAATTTTCCGATCATTAGCAAGGCCTCAATCCGCGATGAACAACTGGTCGATATCACTTGCAAATTTGCAAACATCGCATTTTTCATCACAAAAACATGATCTTGTGAAGATCGATGAATTTCTAGAACACCCAAGCGCCGTCATTAAGAATACTTTTTTGCAAAAATTTGCAGAAATCACTCCGCAATATCCTGGGGTCCGCTCGCCGCTGCCGCAAGACGTCTGTGAGGCGTGGTTGGAGCAGCTCTCACCTCTGCTCGAGAAAACCTTCCCGCCCACGCAGCCCGCCTCACCAAACGGAGGCAAAGTGCACTGGGCAATGCAGGGGTGGTATTCCATCGTCACCACCCCGCCAGAGCAATTGCAGCCGATCCAGCGCCTACCGCACATCGATGGCACAGATCCTGATCAAATCGCGCTGATGCTCTATCTGCACACCACGCAGCATGGCGGCACGGCGTTCTTCCGTCACAAATCCACTGGGCTCGAGGCGCTCACACAGGACAGTTACCCGCGCTATGCCGCCGCCTTGCAGCAAGATGTGAAGCGCAGCGGCCTGCCTCCCGCCGCCTACACAACAAGCGGAGAGCCACACTTTGAACGCACCCATGCCGCGCCCGGCACATTCAATCAGGCCGTGCTCTATCGCGGCAATATCCTGCACAGCGGCGTGATCAGCAATTCAGACCCACTGCCAGCGGACCCCAAAACCGGCTGCACTGACTATCAATGCCTTTTTGCGCCGAGAGGCTCCCCAAGGATGAGCGCACACTATAGCCTGTCACAAACGCAGCCCCTTCTTTCAAACCGCGCCGGGCCGCCAAAGAGTAAAACGCCATGAGTAAGCAGACACAGCGCAAATTGGTGATCGTCGGTGGCGGAACCGCGGGCTGGATAACGGCAGCGGCATTTGCGCGCCTGCTCGGGCCCAGCCTGTCGATCCATCTGGTGGAATCCGATGCGATTGGCACCGTCGGCGTGGGCGAGGCGACCATCCCGCAGATCATCCGCCTCAATACGATCCTGGGCTTTGATGAGAACGATTTCCTGAAGCAAACCTATGGCACGTTCAAACTCGGCATAGAGTTTGTCGACTGGGGCAAGAAGGGCGATCGTTATTTGCACACTTTTGGCGATGCAGGACTGAACCTCGCCAATGTGCCCTTCCATCATTATTGGCACCGGGCATCCCAATCCGGCGCTGATGCCAAAGACCTGTGGCATTATTCCCTGCACCAGCTGGCGGCTGCACAAGGGCGCTTTTCCAAGCTCGACCGGGTCGGCAATACGGCGATGACCGGCCTCGCCTATGCCTATCATTTCGACGCCAGCCTTTATGCCAAATATCTGCGCAAATATTCCGAGGCGCGCGGCGTAACCCGGCATGAAGGGATTGTGAGCGCGGTTCAGCGGGACGGCGAAAGCGGCGATATCACCTCGATCACGCTGGAAGGCGGGGCCCAGATCCATGGCGATTTCTTCATCGATTGTACCGGCTTTCGTGCGCTGTTGATGGGGCAAGAATTGGGCATTGGCTATCAGGACTGGTCAAAATGGCTACCGTGTGACCGCGCGCAGGCGGTGCCAAGCGAAAGGCTGGACAGCCTGCCGCCCTATACCCGCGCGACCGCCAAGGACGCGGGATGGCAATGGCGCATCCCGCTGCAACATCGCACGGGCAATGGCCATGTCTATTCCAGCGGTTTTACCACTGACGATGCGGCGCATGATGTGTTGATGGCGGGGCTGGAGACAAAGGCCCTGGCTGATCCGCGCCCAATCCGCTTTACGACCGGGCGGCGCGAGCAGTTCTGGTCTCACAATTGCGCGGCCATCGGCCTGTCGAGCGGATTTCTGGAGCCGCTGGAATCGACCAGCATCCATTTGATCCAATCGCATGTCAGCCGTCTGATCCAGCTTTTCCCACAAAGCGCGAACGCCGATGCCGAGCGCGCCGAATACAATCGCCGCTGCGCCGCAGAATTTGAACAAATCAGAGACTTTCTGATTCTGCATTATCATCAGACGGACCGCGAGGACTCCGAATTCTGGCGTTATTGCAAGAATATGGAAGTGCCGGTCAGTCTAACCCACAAGCGCGAATTGTTTGCCTCTAGCGGCCGCCTGGGCCGCGATGTCGATGATCTGTTCCGCGAGGCAAGCTGGGTTCAGGTGATGCTGGGCCAGGGCATCACGCCAGACGGCCACGATCCGATGGCCGATGCGATCAGCGATGCTCAACTGAGCGAATTTTTGGGCAATCTCAGGACCATTATCGAGCGCGCGGTTGGCGGTCTCTCCACGCATCAGGACTATATCGCCAAAAATTGCGCCGCGCCGCCAATGACGTCTTAGGTCCCGCCTAGCATTCAGCATTATCAGCATCTGCGCAGAGCGGCTTTCGTTGGCGCTTAAGATTTGGTAGTGTTTTGAAACGTACCGCGTAGCGCGCGCAAACCCCCGCCCCAATGGAGCCAAACGAATGATCGAGTTCACCATCAACGGCCAAGCCACCAGCCTAGATGCCGATCCCAATATGCCGATCCTGTGGGTTGTGCGTGAGAAGCTGGGCATGACCGGGACCAAGTTTGGCTGCGGGATTGCCGCCTGCGGGGCCTGCACCGTGCATCTGGATGGCGAGCCTGTGCGCAGTTGCTCCACCCCGCTGTCAGCGGCTGAAGGCCGAGCGATCACTACGATTGAGGGCGTATCGGGTGAAGGCGGCGAGCTGAGTGCGGTTCAGCAGGCCTGGATCAGCGAGCAAGTGCCGCAATGCGGATATTGCCAATCGGGGCAGATCATGTCGGCAACGGCGCTGCTGCGCGACAATCCTGCGCCGAGCGATGACGACATTGACGCCGCGATGAGCGGCAACATCTGCCGCTGCGGCACCTACAAACGCATTCGCCAAGCCATCAAGGTTGCCGCCGGTCTTGAGACCGCACAATCCGAAGACGAAGCGCAGGAGAGCGCAGCATGAGCGAGCAAGACACAGGCACAGCCGCCGCGAAAAAAGAGCGCAGCACAGCGGCCAAGTGGAGCCGCCGCGGGTTTATTGGCGCTGGCGTGCTCGCTGGCGGCGCATTGCTGATCGGGGTTGGCGTTCGGCCCGGCAATCCAGTTGGCAAGCTGAAAGCGACAGTTGCGGGCGGAGCGGGCGAGGAGCTGGTCAACAGCTGGGTGAAAATCGGGGCCGACAATATCGTGACCGCGATCATCCCTCACTGCGAAATGGGCCAGGGCGCGCATTCCGTGCTCGCGCAAATGCTGGCTGATGAGCTCGATGCCGATTGGGCCAAGGTCGAAGTGATGCAGGCGCCAGCAGACGGCAGCTATATCGTCAGCGACACCGCGCGCATGTTTGTCGCGCCCTTCACTATGAATGCGGCCGATTGGATTGAGCCGACATGGGACGGCCTGTTCACGCAGATCGGGCGCTTGGCCGATGCGATGATCACCGGCGGCAGCTCCTCCATTCGCACCACGGGCCAATATCAGATGCGGATCGCAGGCGCGGCAGCGCGCAAGATGCTAATCGGGGCGGCGGCAGATGAATGGGGCGTGCCAGCCAGCGAGATTACGACGCGTGACAGCACGCTAATCCACAGCGGCAGCGGCAAGTCTGCGCCCTATTCTGATTTTGCCGCAGCAGCGGCTGATCAGCCAATGGACAGCTCGCCTGCGCTGAAAGATCCCAAAGATTACCGCCTGATGGGCAAGAGCAAGCGCCGGACCGACATTCCCGCAAAGGTGATGGGCAAGGCGGACTTCGGGATCGACGCGAATATTCCGGGCGTTGAGCTGGCCGATCTGTCCTATGCCGCGGTGCGCCGCCCTCCGGTGCCTGGGACCGAGGTGACGAGCATGGACGCAGAGGCGGCCAAAGGCATGCCGGGCGTGCAGCAGATCCTCAACATGGGCAGTTTCATCGCAGTGGTGGCCGATGGCTATTGGAACGCGCAGCAGGCGCTGAATACGATCACGGCGCAATACAGCGCTTCGGAAAGCCCGATCAAGACAACCGCTGATCAATTTGCGGCGTTTAGAGACGCGATTGATGCGGCAGGCGATGATGGCGGGGAGCAAGCCGCCTCCAAAGGCGATGCGGCCAGCGCCTTTGCCGATGCGGCAACCAAGCTGGAGGCGGAATACAGCGCCCCGTTTCTCGCCCATGCTCCGATGGAACCGGTCAATTGCACCGCATGGGTGCGCGACACCGATGATGGAGCGAAGTGCGACATCTGGACCAGCACTCAGGTGCCGCTGATGGCGCGCAGCGCGGCCGCTGGCGCGCTCGGCATGAATGATGAGGACATCACCGTGCACCACCCGTTCCTGGGCGGGGCATTCGGACGGCGGTTAGAGAATGACTATGTGACGATGGCGGCGCGGGTGGCGAAGGCCACTGGCTATCCGATCAAGATGATCTGGTCGCGCGAGGAAGACACGCAAAAGGCGCTTTACCGCCCGGCAGATGTGAGCCGCTTTAAAGGCGGGCTGGATGCGGGCGGAAGACTGGTCGCTTACAACAACATCTTCACCCAGCGACACGACCCGGCAGAAGCCAGCGTGCCGGGTATTTACGAAATCGCCAACACCTCCGTGCGCGTCGCAGAGGCACCGTTGCACCTGCCATTTTCCGCATGGCGTTCGGTCGACCACTCGCAGCAAGGTTTCTTTATTGAGAGCTTCATTGATGAGGCCGCTATTGCCGCTGGCGCGGACCCGCTCGAATACCGCCTCAACATGCTCGGCGCGAACACCGCGCGGCACAAGGGCGTGCTCAAAAAGGTCGCTGAGATGAGCAATTGGAGCGCTCCGCGCGGCGAAGGCATTGGCCTGGGCGTTGCCATCGTTGAAAGCTTCGGCACCGTCGGAGCAGAGGTGATTGAGGTCGATATGAACTCAGGCCGCCCCAAAATGCTCAATGTCTGGGCCGCGATGGACGCGGGCTATGTCATGAACCCGGACGGCTTCCGCAACCAGATCGAGGGCGGGATCGTGTTCGGCCTGACCGCGGCGATGTACGGCGAAATTGAACTGGAGGACGGCGCGGTCAAGCAGAGCAATTTCCACGATTATCAAATGCTGCGGATGGATGAGACACCGGCGATTGAGGTCGCAATCATCAACAGCGGCACCGTGCCGGTTGGCGGTGCGGGCGAGCCGGGCACACCGCCCGCAGCGCCGGCCTTGGCCAATGCGATCTTTGCCGCCAGCGGTAAACGCCTGCGCGACATGCCGTTCGCAAAACAATTTGCGTAAGCGCGCAGCAAGGAGGCACACTATGCGCAAATTCACCGCAAGCATGGCCGCTCTCGGTACGCTCTTAATCGCCGCATGCGGCGGGTCAGAGGTTCAAGAACCCGTCGAGCAAATCATCGTCGCTAAGCCGGGCGAAGCGGCCAGCGCAGCGGCACCTGAACAAGCGGCTCCCGCCGAACCCGAACAGCCTGCTGAATAGAAGCACTTGATGGACCGCGATCGGGTTTTTGCCTTTCTGAGCGATCGGCAGCGCGAGGGACGCGCCTGCGCGCTTGTGACAGTGATGGCGGTGGAGGGTTCCTCCATCCGCAATCCCGGCACGCATATGGTGGTTTGCGACGACGGCCAATTTGCCGGATCACTCTCTGGTGGGTGCATCGAGAATGCCGTGGTTACGGAAGCGCAAGAGGCTCTGCGCGAGGGAAAGCCGCGCGCCGTTCGCTTTGGCGCAGGCTCTCGCTACATCGATATCACCCTGCCCTGCGGCGGCGGCATTGATGTGCATTTCCAGCCGTTGGCGAACCAAGAATTTGCCGAGCAGTGCAATGCCGCGATCACCGCGCGAAAGCCCTTCACGGTGCAAATCGGCGGCGGCGAGGTCGCATGCCTCGATGGCTCGCAAGAACCCACGGTCGATATCGCATCCAGCATCGGCACGTTCGGCCATTTGCCACAGCCTCGCCTCTGCATCATAGGGCACGGGGCGAGCGTTGAGGCGCTCGCCAAGCTCGCAAGCGCGATGGACATTGGCAGCGATGTTCTATCGCCAGACCCAGACATCTGCGAGCGCCTCACTGCCCTCGGCACCCCGGCTCAGCTGCTCACCCGCACCAGCGACACCCATCTGCTCAGCAGCGATCCCTGGACAGCCTTCGTCTTCCTGTTCCACGATCACGATTGGGAAGTGAAGCTGCTCGCCCGCGCGCTGGAACTGCCGCATTTCTACTGCGGAGCGATGGGCAGCCGCAAAGCGCATGGCGGGCGCAGCGAAGCGCTGCTGGCTAGCGGTGTACCCGCCGATGCGGTCGCCTCGATCAACGCGCCGCTTGGCCTATTTCATTCCTCACGCGATCCAGAAACTCTGGCGCTATCCGCCCTGAGCGAAATCGTGCGCGCCTATCAATCGGCGGATTTTGCGGGCCATGACGCATAGCCAGAGCGGCCTTATGATCGCCCTGCTCGCGGCGGGACAGTCTCAGCGCTTTGGCACGGCGGACAAGCTTTCTGCGGATTTGAACGGCACAATGCTGGGCCTTCGCGCGAGCGAGACGCTTGCCGCCTTGCCCGCCGATCACCGCATCGTCATTGCATCCAGCGATGAGCATGCGTGCGCAGGTGGCTGGCGCGCAGCGGGCTTTGAAATCGCTATCAATCCAGATGCCGCTCAGGGCATGGGCACATCGGTCGCGCTCGCCGCAAAACTGGCCGTTGAAGCAAAGGCAAAGACGCTACTCATCGCGCTGGCCGACATGCCCTTTGTGCCGCTTGCCCATTTCCGCGCGCTCGCAGCGCAAGCCACCACCAGCACCATCGCCGCCTCGCATAATGGCGAGGCCCGCACGCCGCCCGCGGCCTTTGGCGAAGAGCATTTTGCGGCCCTAATGCAGGCAACTGGGCATCGCGGCGCTGGCGCGTTGCTGTCTGAAGCTGAGATCATTTCCTGCTAGGCCCGATCAACTGGCGGACATCGACACTCTGGACGATCTGAAGCGGCTGACGCGTTAGACCTCGCCTACATCAGGCCCACTGCGCGCAGCACCAGCCTCAGACCCAGTCCTGCCGCAATCAACACCACGCCAAAGCCCAGCACATTTGCAAGCGTGCCATTGGCATAGCGCCCCAGCACCGCCTTCTGGTTCATCACATAAAGCAGGAACGCCGCGACAATCGGCAGCAGCAAGCCATTGGCAAATTGCGCGGTGACAATCACCTCAATTGGCCGGATGCCTGCGAGCGATATGCCCGCACCAATCACAATCACGCTGAGCGCAATCCCCTTAAAGGCGAGCGATTTCTGACCACCTTTCAGCCGCAAAATCTCCGTCATCGCAAAGGCGGTGGCAAGCGGCGCGGTGATCGAGCTGGTCAAGCCTGCGGCGAACAAACCAATACCAAGCAGATATTTAGAGCTCGAACCAAACAAGGGTTCGAACTGACTCGCCATTTCCGCCGCGCTGGTGACATTGATCCCGGCAGCAAACAGGCTCGCCGCGGCGGTTGATGCGATCAGGATCGCGATCAGGCCGCCAATGCCGATGGCAATGCTGGTATCAGCGCGCGCCTCGCTCAAATTGGCATCGGTATTTTCGGTGTTGCTCCAACGCGCCTTGGCAGCTGAGGCGTGCAAAAATAGATTGTAAGGAACCACCGTAGTGCCGATCAGCGCGATGACGGTCAGCAGCGCTTCCGGCGGGATCTTAGGCACAAACATGCCGGCAAACATTGCGCCGAAATCAGGGCGAACGATGGCAAATGTTGCCGCAAAGGCGAGCGCCATAATCGCGACCAAAGCGAGCAGAACGCGCTCAATCTGCTTGTACGATCCGGCGAGCAGCAGCGCGGCGGCCAGCACCGCTATCACGATCACCGCGACCTTGAAGGCCGCATCCCCCTCACCCGCAATCGCCGCAATCCCCAGAGCCGCGCCAGACAGATTGCCCGCCTCATAGGCGGCATTGCCGAGGTAAAGCGCGAGGCCCACGAGCAGGATCAGCGGCCATTTGAAGACGGATGCTTGCAGCAGGTCCGCCAAAGTCTCCCCCAGCCCGCGCTGTGTCACCACCCCGAGCCGCGCCGACATTTCCTGCAAGATGATCGTGGCCAGCGTCGCAAACACCAAGGCCCACAGCAGCGCAAAGCCAAAGCTCGCGCCCGCGATGGTGCAGGCGGTGACGGTGCCCGGACCAATGAACGCGGCGGTGACGAGCGCGCCGGGGCCGATATTGCGAATGCGGCTGATCATGCTTTGCTTCCTTGCGTACTTCGCTTGGCAAGTGGGCCGAACCCGCCGCCGGTGGGTGTTTCAATCACAATCCGGTCGCCCGCCGCCATATGGGTTTGCGCGCAGCCGCCAAGGTTGTCGCTCGTGCCGCCCGCGCGCTCGGCCAGATTGCGGCCCACTCGGCCATTCTCGCCGCCCATTATGCCGGGGGCTGGCACGCGCCGCCGCTCTGACAGGATGGAGCATTCCATATCCTCTCGAAAGCGGATCACTCGGCGCGCCCCGTCGCCCGCGTTCCATTGGCCCTTGCCGCCCGATCCGCGCTCTATGCGAAACTCGTCGAGCACCACGGGGTAGCGCTGCTCCAGCACTTCGGGATCGGTCATGCGGGTGTTGGTCATATGGGTATGGACGCCGGATGCCCCGTCAAAGCCCGGGCCAGCGGGCGCGCCTGAGCAGATCGTCTCGTAATATTGGACGCGGGCATTGCCAAAGGTGAGGTTGTTCATGGTCCCCTGCCCCGTGCCAAGCCGCCCGAGCGCCGCGAACAGAGCATCGGTGACCGCTTGGCTGGTCTCGACATTGCCCGCGACCACTGCCGCTGGGAACGCGGGATTGAGCAAGCAGCCTTCTGGGATGATCACGTCGAGCGGCTTCATGCAGCCAGCGTTGAGCGGAATGTCATCACCGACGAGGCAGCGAAAGACATAGAGGATCGCAGCATGGGTGATGGCGCGCGGGGCGTTGAAAGCGTTGTCCATCTGGGCAGACGTGCCAGTGAAATCGACGACCGCGCGGCCCGCCTGCTTGTCGGCGCGGATGGCGACTTTGATCACCGCTCCACTGTCTAGCTCAAGCGCAAATTCGCCATCTTCAAGCGTCTGGATCGCGCGTTTGACCGCCGCCTCCGCGCTGTCTTGGATAAAGCCCATATAGGCGCGCACTTGCCCCAGCCCATAGCTGCGCACCAGCTTGGCCAGTTCATTCGCGCCTGCTTTATTCGCGGCAACCTGAGCCATCAGATCGGCGATATTCTGAGCCGGATTGCGCGCCGGATAAGGCCCGCTGCTGAGCACTTCCTCCAATCGCGCGGTTTGAAATTCGCCGCTCTCGACCAGCTTGATATTGTCGAGCAGCACGCCCTCTTCATGGATCGTGCGGCCCAGCGGCGACATGGATCCAGGTGCGATGCCGCCAATATCCTCGTGATGCGCGCGCGAGGCGGTGAAGAACATGAGCTGCCCTTCCGTCTCGTCAAACACCGGGGTAACCACAGTGATATCAGGGAGATGCGAGCCGCCCTTATGCGGATTGTTATGCACGAAGGCATCGCCGGGCTGGATCGACTGACCGCTCTCGATGATGGTCTTTACGCTGGCGTCCATTGATCCGAGATGGACGGGCACATGCGGCGCATTTGCGACCAGATTGCCGTCCGCATCGAAAATGGCGCAGGAAAAGTCGAGCCGCTCCTTCACATTCACCGATTGCGAAGTGTTGCGCAGGACAATGCCCATTTGCTCGGCGATCGACATGAAGAGATTGTTGAAGATCTCGAGCGTGACTGGGTCGCTTTGTTCAGATGCCTGAGTGTCCGCCGCAGCAAGTCTTTCGGTCTCTGCTGCCGTCAGTATGAGGTGCCCATAGGCGTTTAGGGCAGCGCTCCAGTCCGGCTCAACAATGATCGTGCCGGTCGGCTCAGTGATGATGGCGGGGCCTTGGATAATGGCTCCGGGTATCAGCGAGGCGATGTCATAGATCGGCGCCGTGTGATGCGCGCCTTTGGTGAACATTCGCACTTCGTCGATGGGGGCTGGCTCAGCACCGCTGCGCCCTTCCACCACCGCTTCTACCGGCGTCTCGCCCACCGAGCGGGTTTCGACCACCAGAGTGTCCAGCAATACAGCCTTGCCCGGCGCGAGAAAGCCGAATTGCCGCGTATGATCCGCTTCAAAGGCGGCGCGCATTGCCGCTGCGCTGCCGATGGCGACGCGGATCACCGTGTCCGTCCCGCGATAACGCAGCAGAGCGGACCCGCGATGTTCGAGGGTGTCTTCGTCCGCGCTTTGCCCCGCCAATTCGCGGGCATTCTCTGCCTCAAGCTCAGTGATGACGGCATCAACATGCGCCAGTACTGCTCCGCTGAGCTCATCGTCCACGACCCGCTGCCGCTCGGTCTCGATCGCGGCCAACCCCATGCCATAGGCCGACAGCACCCCGGCAAAGGGATGCAGCAAGATCGAGCGAATGCCGAGCCGTTCCGCGACCAGGCAGGCATGCTGTCCCCCCGCTCCGCCAAAACAATTGAGCGCATAATTCTGCACGTCATAGCCGCGCGCAATCGAGATTTTCTTGATCGCCTGGGCCATGTGCTCGACCGCGATTTCGAGGAATCCCTCCGCCACTTGTTCCGCGCTGCGCCCGTCGGCGATTTCGCTCGCGACCGCTTCAAAGCCCGCGCGCGCCGCCTCCACGCCCAGCGGCTCATTTTGATTAGCGCCGAAAATCTTCGGGAAATGCTCCGGCTGCAATTTGCCCAGCACGACATTGATATCCGTGACCGTCAGCGGACCACCGCGCCGGTAACTCGCCGGGCCGGGGTCTGCGCCCGCCGATCCCGGCCCCACCCTCAGCCGCCCATCCTCATAGCGCAGCACCGATCCGCCTCCGGCGGCCACGGTGTGAATGTTGAGCATCGGCACGCGCATCTGCACGCCCGCGACCTTGGTCTCATAGACCTTCTCAAACTCGCCCGCGTAATGCGACACATCGGTCGACGTCCCGCCCATGTCAAAGCCGATCACCCGGTCGAACCCGGCCAGCTTTGCGGTGTGGACGCAGCCGACAATCCCGCCCGCCGGACCAGACAGGATCGCGTCGCGCCCGCGAAACTGCGCCGCATCCACGAGTCCGCCAGAGCTTTGCATAAACAGCAGCTGTCCCGGCTCATGCACCTCGCTAATGGCGCCCGCCACCCGGTCGACATAGCGCCTCAAAATAGGCGTCAAATAGGCATCGACAATGGTCGTCTCACCGCGCGGCACAATCTTGCTGAGCGGGCTGACATCATGGCTCACCGAGATTTGCGTAAAACCAATTTCGCGCGCGATTTTCGCCACTTGCTGTTCGTGCTGCGGAAACTTGTAAGCATGCATCAAGGCCGCCGCGAGGCAGCGAATGCCCGCGTCATAGGCCGCTTGCAAAACGCCGCGCACCTGCGCCTGATCCAGCGGCAGCTCGACCGTTCCATCCGCAAGCACCCGCTCATCAATTTCGGCCACTTCGCGGTAGAGCAAATGCGCCTTTTCAATGTTGAGCGCAAAGGTGTCTGGCCGCGATTGATAGCCAATCTCGATCACATCGCCGAGCCCGCGAGTGGTCAGGAACAGGGTGTCCTCACCCTCCCGCTCCAGCAAAGCATTGGTGGCAATGGTCGTGCCCATTTTGATCGCAGATATCTGATCCAGCGGGATCGGCGCATCACCGTCCAGGCCCAAGATCAGGCGAATGCCATGCAGCGCGGCATCCTCATAATGCTCAGGGTTTTCCGATAGGAATTTGTGAGTGGTCAGCGCACCAGCCGGATCGCGGGCGACGATATCGGTAAAGGTGCCGCCGCGATCAATCCAAAACTGCCAGCCGGTGTCCCCGTCCATCTCGCCTCAACACGCACCCAAAGAACTCATCACAATCCAAGCTGTGGTCGAGCCGGGCGGTGATGGCAAGCTAGCCCTTGGCAATCGCCACAGCTTCGCTCGCGAGCTGAGTGACGCGCGCAAAGTCGCCGCTTTCCACCGCATCGCGCGGTGTCAGCCAGCTGCCACCGCAGGCCAGCACATGATCAAGCGCCAGAAACTCTGCCAGATTGCTCGCCGAAACGCCGCCCGTGGGCATGAAGCGCATTTCGCGAAACACGGAACCCAAGGCCTTGAGCATCGGCACGCCGCCCGCAAGGCTGGCCGGGAAGAACTTCACATCGCGCAGGCCCAGTGCATAGGCGCGCTGAACTTCGCCAGCGGTCATGGTGCCTGGGAAGAAGGGGATGCCTTCATCGAGACAATAGACGGCGATCTCGTCGACCAGGCCGGGAGACACGATAAACTCCGCGCCGCTCGCGCGGACAGATTTGGCTTGGTCGAGTGTCAGGACAGTGCCTGCGCCCACGATCAAGCCCTCGGTTTCGGCGATGATCGCCTCCATCCCCGCTTGCGCCGCATCGCTGCGCATCACAACCTCAATGACCGACAGGCCGTCGGCGCTTAGGGCATTGGCGGTCTTCACCGCGAGTGCAGCGTCATTCTCGCCGATCAGGGGAACCACGGGCGCTGCGCTGAGCCGGGATGAAAGATCGCTGGTCATGTGGGTATGCCTCCGTGCCCCATTGCGCCGCTTGCCGGGCGCTTTTGAAAGAGGCTCGTCTCTAACCCTTATTGCGCCGGATGCACCAGTGAAAACGCTGCGCCACGGCGGAGCAAACGTATGCGCGGCGCACCATGATTTAGGCGGTGTGCGTGGTCACATCATGGCCATAGATCCAGTCGAATTGCGCATCCAATGCTCTGGGAACGAGGCGGCTGGCGAGCCAGATCGGCCCATAGGTCGCGAGCTTTGCCGGCGCGCTGCGACAGTGGAATATGCCCATATTGCCGGTCGCGCGGCGCTGAACGCGCGCGGTGCGCGGCTGACGCTGCGCCTCGTAACGGGCAAGCGCGTCTGGCACATTGGCGGCCTCAGACAATGCGCGCGCAAGCACCCAGCCATCCTCAATCGCCATCACCGCGCCCTGCGCCATAAATGGCAGCATAGGGTGGCAGGCATCGCCGAGCAGGGTGACACACCCGTCGCTCCATTGGTCGATTGGCTCGCGGTCAAAAAGGGCCCAGCGATAATGCGCACCGGCCCGCTCAATCATCCGAGTGATCACCGGATGCCAACCTGCAAAATCTGCAGAGGCCTGTTCCTTGGTGCCGCGCTCGCTCCAGCTTTCGACCTGCCAGTCATCGCGTTCCACCACGCCTACAAAATTGGCCAGTGCTCCTCCGCGCAGCCGGTAGGTGACGGCGTGTTTGCCCTCCCCCATCCAAATACAGGCGGCGGGCGGCGGAGCATGCTCGCCCAGCTGGTCCATGGGCACTACCGCACGCCATGCGACATTGCCGGTGAAGCGCGGTTTGGAGGGGCCGAGCATCTGCTGACGAATGACCGATTTGATGCCATCTCCGCCGATCACGATGTCCCCCTGCACTCGCGATCCGTCGGCGAGATTGGCCCAAGCAGAGCCTTCATCCTGACCATAACCAGTTACGGTAACGCCAGTTCGCAATGCGCCCGGACTGCGCGTTTCCAATGCGTCTGCAAGCACTTCGGCGAGGTCCGCGCGGTGCACATGCCAGTATGGCGCGCCGTGGCGTTGTTCCATCGCTGCGCCCCAGCGGGTGCGCCCGATAAGCTTGCCGGAGGTGCCGATGCGAAACTGCGCTTCCTCCGGGGCGAAGGCGCGTTCCTCCAATGCCGTCTCCACGCCAAGTGCGCGCAGCACCTTTACGCCATTGGGACTGACTTGAATGCCGGCACCGACTTCGCTCAGCTTTTCGGCCTGCTCCAAAACCTCGACCTGCCAGCCAAAGTGATCAAGGCAGAGCGCCGCACACAGACCGCCAATTCCGCCGCCGACAATGATCGCCTTCATGAAAACTCGTGCCTATCCGCTTGCGCCGCCGGGCGGCGTCTCGAGCGCCCCCTATCGCGGGCGCAGCGAATTCTATCAACACCCGCTGTCGCATGGGCGATGTTGGGGCTTTGCAGCTTTGGGCTGCCTCGCTAGAGGTGCGGACATGCAAACAACACCTTGGCACAGCCGCTTCGTTTTCGTCCTCGCCTTGCTTTTGCCGGTCTATTTCGCCGGTTCAGCTCTGGGCACCAAGTTTGGATTGTGGAGCTGGCAGACAGGCCTTGGCACTCTGATCGCCAAGGTCGGGCCGCTGTTGCTTGGCGGCGTGGCGCTGGCGGCATTGGTTTCCTTTGTGGTCTGCATATTCAGAAAACCCCGCAAGGGCTGGCTCTTGGCCTTGCTCGCAATCGCGATCCCCGCGACCGCTTTTGGCGCGCTGGCGATGGTCCGCGCCCAGGCTGGCGCGATCCCGCCGATCCACGATATTGCGACCGACACCGCGAACCCTCCCGGCCTTTCTGCAGCGGCGCTGGCCGCGCGCGATGAAAGCGGCGCGAACCCGATCAATGATTATCAGACCCCGCTCGGCCAAATCGACATGTGGAAAGAAAGCGATCCTGAGATCGCCGGCAAATCCCACGCCCAGCTGATCACATCAGCCTATGCGGATCTCGCGCCTTTGCCGCTCGGCAGCACCAGTCAAGCGGACGCCGTGGCCGCAGTTGCCGCGGCGATGGAAGACATGGGTTTTGACAATGTCGTAGCCGATACCGAAGCTGGCAGAGTTGACGGTCTGGCAGAAACATTCTGGTTCGGCTTCAAGGATGATGTGACCGCTCGTATCGCGGAAAATCAGATTGATTTCCGTTCGATCAGCCGGGTCGGGGTGAGCGATCTAGGCGCCAATGCCGCGCGGATCGAAGAGCTGCGTGCGAACGTCGAAAAGCGGCTCAATCCTTAAACTGAATTGCGGCCAAGGCGCTGCGCTGAAAAACGGTTATGACGCACAGACCCGCATACGCGTATGCGATGAAGGCGAACCATGCCGGAAACACGCACATTGCGATGAAAACCGCAATGGTTTCAGCGCCTTCCGCTAGGCCGGTCGAGTAAAAGAAGCTCTTTTTCCCGTGGGCGTCTGTCTGTTCACCGCGCTTGCTCGCGATAACCGCAAAGGCGAGGAAACTGGTGCCGGTTAAAACGAACGCGGCGACCAGCACCAGTGCAGGCAAAGCGTTCGCCGGATCAAGCAAGCCAAAGCCGAGCGGGATCGAGACGTAGAAGGCAAAATCGGCAACAATGTCGAAATAGCCGCCAAGGTCGCTCGGCTGCGTCGCGCGCGCCACCGCACCGTCCAATCCATCAGCCAAGCGGTTGGCGATAATCAGCGCGAGGCCCAACCACAATTCGCCAAAGGCAATCGCCGCCGCCCCGGCCAATCCCAAGACCAACCCGCCAAAGGTCAACATATTCGCGCTCACCCCGATACGCGCCAGTGCGGCGCCCATCCGGTTGAGCGGCGGATCAATTAGAGGGCGGAGTTTAGCGTCGAGCATTGTGTCTGGGCTTTACGTCCCAAATGTCACGAGGCCAATCCACGCGCCCGTCATGGCGGTGGCGATATTGCCTGCAATCCAGCTCTTGATGCCTAGCCCAGCGGCCTCTGCCCGGCGTTCCGGGCATAAAGTGCCAATGGTCGAGACCAACAGGCCAATGCTGGCGAGGTTCGCAAAGCCGCACAAAGCATAAGTCACAATCAGCAGGCTACGCGGATCAAATGTGCCTTCTGGCAGGGCCGATAGCTCCAGAAAGGCAACATATTCATTGAGGATCGCCTTCGTCCCCATCAATCCGCCCGCATCCTGCGCCTGATCCCACGGCACGCCGATCACCCACATCAGCGGGGAGAACAGCCAGCCGAAAATGCGTCCTAATGTGAGCGCCTCCCCGCCGACCAAGGGCAGCAGGGACAGCGCCTGGTCGGTCAGAGAAACCAGCGCGAAGACGACGATGATCACCGCCACTACGGCCAGAAACAGCTGCATCCCGTCCATTGTGCCTTTGACGATGGCGTCGATGCTGCCTTCGTATTTGAGGCCCGGATCTTCGCGGTCGATCTCTGTCGCGATGTCCTTATCCGCGTCACCCGGCACCATCAATTTCGCGATCAGCAAGGCTGCAGGCAGCGAGACGAGCGAGGCGGAAATCATATGGCCCACCGCATTGGGCACCGTTTCTGACAGGGTGGAGGCGTATAGCACGAGCACAGCGCCGCTGATGGTAGACATGGCCAGCACCATCACCTGAAACAGCTCTGCCCGGCTCATTTTCGCAAAATAGGCGCGGATCACCAGCGGGCTTTCCACCACGCCGAGAAACATGTTGGAGCCGCCCGCGAGCCCCACGACGCCGCTGACTTTCAGCGTACGGCGCAGCATGTAGGATAGACCGGCAACCAGCCAGCGCAGCACGCCCCAATGCCACAGCAGGGCAGCAATGGCGGAAAGCACAATCACCAACGGCAATATCTGAAACGCCACGATCAGCGGCGCATCCACGCCCTCTTTCAGCTCAAACGGGAGCGGCGCACCGCCGAGATAACCGAACATGTAGGATGAGCCATCGAGCGTCGCCCGCTCAATCGCGGCCACACCGGCATTGGCATATTCCATTGCGGCCCACACAAATGGCACGCGCACGATGATCAGCGCGAGCGCGCCCTGCATCACCAGCGCCCCTGCGATCCAAGCCCAGCTGGGCCGCCCGCCGCGATTTTCAGACAGGCCCCATGCGATCAGCACCAGCAGCGCAAGGCCAATGATGCCGCGAAACTGATCGAAGAGTTCCAAGCCGCTCAACCGCGCCGCCAGGTGTGATATTTCTCAACCAAGGCGAGCAGTTTTTCCGGCTTGTGCGCTTTCTTCCAATTGCCAGCAGCAAATTTGTTCGCCTCGGCCATGGTTGGATAGGGATGCACCGTGCCCAGGATCTTGTTGAGGCCCAGCTTGTGTTTCATCGCCAGCGTGTATTCGGCCAATAATTCGCCTGCATGCGCGCCGACAATGGTCGCGCCCAGAATGGTGTCTTTGCCGCCCGGCGGGGTCAGCACTTTGACGAAGCCCTTGGTCTCGCTTTCGGCGATTGCGCGGTCGAGATCGTCGAGATCATAGCGGGTGACCTCATAGGCGACGCCCTGCTCCCTCGCCTCAATCTCGTTGAGACCAACGCGGGCAACCTCTGGATCTAGGAAAGTCACCGCCGGGATCACGCGGTAATCCGCCTTGAACCGTTTGAACTGGCCGAACAACGCATTGACGCTGGCGAACCAGGCCTGATGGCTGGCGGTGTGGGTGAATTGATAAGGGCCAGCAACATCGCCAGCGGCGTAGATGTTAGGGAATTTCGTGGCGAGGAATTCGTCGGTCACAACCGTGCGGCTGGTGTCGACGCCAATTTCTTCCAGACCATATCCGGTCAGACGCGCCTTGCGACCGACGGCAATGATCAGCGCATCATAGGGGATCGCGCTCTCACTGCCTGCGTGCTCAACCACAATCGCGCCGCTTTCTGCGCGCACCGCTTTGTGATCGGTCAGAACAGTTACGCCCGCTTCCTCCAGCGATTGCTGCGCCAGTGCAGAGACCTCTTCATCCTCGCGGCCCAGCACTCGGTCCGCCATTTCGATCTGGGTCACATTGGAGCCGAGACGCGCAAGGGCCTGGCTGATTTCGCAACCAATCGGTCCGCCGCCCAGCACCGCGACGCGCGCGGGCGCCTTTTCCATTTCGGCGAAGGCATCCCACATAGTATCGGAGGTGAGATAGCCGCTGTCTTCCAACCCATCGAGCGGCGGGACGAACGGCTCTGCGCCCGCTGCGATCACGATGCTGCGCGTGGTCAAGCGATCTGTCCCGCCATCATTGCGCGCGATCTCCACCGTCCACGGATCGATCACCTTCGCATAGCCTTCGATCACATCGACGCCGAGTCCGGTGTAGCGCTCCACACTGTCGTGCGGCTCAATCGCTTTCACCGCGCCCATAACGCGGGCAATCGTCTGTTTAAACGGCACCTCCGGCTCGGCTGCGGTAAGGCCATATTTGTCGGCATTGCGGATCATCGCGGCGACCTTGCCGCTCTTGATCAGCGCCTTTGACGGCACGCAACCCGTGTTGAGGCAATCGCCGCCCATCTTGTTTGCTTCAACCAGTGTCACCTTGGCTTTCACCGTGGAGGCGATAAGCGCGGAGACCAGCCCGGCTGAGCCTGCACCAATCACCACCATATTACGGTCGAAGGATTTGGGCTTGGTAAAGCCAGCATAGACTTTGCGCCGCTTGATCCAGCCGATGATCAGCTTGGCCAGCCACGGGACGATTGCCAGCAGCACGAAAGAGCCGATCAGCGCGGGCGACAAAATGCCCTCAAGACTGTCGATCTGAGCAAGCTGCGTACCCGCATTCACGAACACGGCCGTGGCGAGCAGCATGCCGATCTGACTGACCCAAGCAAAAGTGAAAGTTTTGATCCGGGTAAGGCCCATGACCAGATTGACGACGAAGAACGGGATCGCCGGGATCATGCGAATGGTGAACAGGTAGAACGCGCCGTCACGCTCCAGACCATTGTTCACTGCCTTTAACCGGTCGCCAAAGCGTGCCTCTATGCTGTCACGCAGGACATAGCGCGAGGCAAGGAATGCCAACGTTGCACCAATGGTCGAGGCGAAAGAGACGACAATCGTGCCGACAACCAGGCCAAAGAACGCGCCAGCAGCAACCGTCATAATCGCCGCACCGGGTAGTGAGGCAGCGGTGACCGCAACATAGACCAAGAAGAATATCCCGATCACCAAAGCAGGGTTCTCTTGGTAGAAGCCATCGATGTCGGCGGCTTGCTCTTTCACGCTGGCAATCGAGAGATATTGGCCCAGATCAAAGATGAAATAGGCGGCAATCAGCGCAATCAGCGCGATTATGATGACGATCTTCTTCATGGGTTTCCCTGTGCTGACCCTTAGTTCGCGTGGGCAGGCTAAGCGGTTACTGTTTGCCCGTCAGCCTCGCGTAGGAGGCGAGCCAGCGTTTGTCGATCCAGCGTTTGAGTTTTGCCGCCCAGCGCCCGCGTGCCGCCAGCTCTCCATAGACCGCGATAGCCGAGCCATTGCCGGTGGAGATCAGGTAAAGGCTGGCCGGGCGCGGATAGTAGGTGCCGCTGGGCTCTCGGCCGACCGCAGCGGCGCGAATATTGGCCGCGAGCACAGGGCCGGTATGGACCGCATGGACGCCGGATCGCGGAACATGCCGGTCTTGACGGCTGGCGACGTCTCCGGCGGCAAAGATATGCGGGTGGGAGAGGCTGCGCTGCTGCGCATCGACGGCGATAAAGCCTTGCGTATCGGTCGCTAACCCACCCGCTGCGGGCCAATCGGGCGCGCCGCTGCCGATGGCGGCGATGATGAGATCGGCGGGCTCTAGGGAATGCGAACCGGCGAGCAATTGGCCGCTTTCGATGCGGGCGTCTTCTGTTGCGATTTTGATCCCTTGGTTGGTGAGCTCAGATTGGACGAGGCTGCGCGCTCTCGCTGCGAAGCCCGGCAGAAGGCCATCTGATCCAGTGATCAGTGTGACTTCAGGTTTTGAGTTTCCGCCGCGCATATTGCGCAGGCCAAAAGCAAGCTCGGTCCCGCCTGCCCCGCCACCGATCACGGCAACGCGCCGAGCGTCCGCCGTTTGGCTCCATTCGCGCACGCGCTCAGCGAAGGCACCAATCGGGCGGACATCGGCAATGCGCGGATCATCGCCCAGGACGCGCGCGGCTCTGCCCACCCCGCCAGTGTCGATCGAGCATGTCTCGAAGGCAACCAACCCGCTGCTCATCGTCATGACAGAGCGCGCCTCTGGGTCGATTGCGATGCAGCGGTCCGTTATGAATTCAGCGCCCGCGCGCTTCGCCAAAGCCTCGACATCGACCAGGCCATCCTCCGGCGAATATTCGCCAGCGATCCAGCCAGGCACGGTGCCGGAATATCGCAAAAACCGCGAGGGAGTGAGCACGGCTGCGCGCTTTGCTGGCAAGCCGTTACGGATCCAGTCCGCCAGCACCGCAAGATGCGCATGTCCGCCGCCGATCAGCAGAATCTCAAAGGGCGCGCGGGCAGTCATCACTGCCCATTTGCGCGCCCGCCCGCCGATGTCAAAGAATGCGCGCTATCTCAGGCACTCAAGTCCTTTGGATAAGCGGTCCTGCAAATCCTGCAGGCTGACCTTTTCGATATCGGCAATGGCATTATCGGACGCCAGCAGGCCCGCCTGACAGCGCAGCGACTGCGACACCAGATCGACCGATTGCAATTGCGACAAATGCTTGGAAAGCACCTGTTCGTCGCCGCACAATGCCTCGCCGAGGCCTTCGACAATCTCGGCCAGCTGAATGAGCTCACCCGATATATTACCGAGCAGCTCTGAGGGGATCACTTGTTTTGTCATGCCGCCAGCGAGAGCTCTTCATCGTTCATCAGTTTCGCGAGATTGAGGATCATCACCATATTGTCGCCAATCGGCGCGAGCCCTTCAATAAAACCAGCGACCTTGTCATTGGCGATCGCATCTGGCTTTTGCAGGCTGTCGGCATCGAAGGAGACGATGTCATTTACGCTGTCGACGATCAGGCCGCGCGCTTGCCCGTCCCAATCGCTGACGATGATCGGATTGCGAGAGGTCGCCTCGGTCGCCTCCCAGCCGAGCCGCACAGACAGGTCCAGCACCGGCACCACCGTTCCGCGCAGGTTCACCACGCCAGAGACATAATCCGGCACCTGCGGCAGCAGAGTAACCGGCGACCACGCACGGATTTCCAGGATCGCCATAATGTCGAGACCAAACAATTGGCCTGCGACTTCAAATGTAATGAGTTCGCGTTGCATCGTTTCTCTCTTTTCCTTCGCTCAATGGATCACGCGGCGCACGGCGACCGCCAGTTTCTCAGCGTCAAACGGTTTCACAATCCAACCGGTCGCCCCGGCATTGCGAGCGCGCTGCTTCTTTTCCGCTGAGCTTTCGGTGCTGAGCACCAGAATGGGCCGCTCTGCATGGCGGGCGCTTGCGCGCAGCTCCTCAATCAGGCCAAATCCATCGAGGTTCGGCATGTTGATATCGGTGATCACCAAATCGACCTCGTTCGAAGCCAGCCACGACAGCGCAATCTCGCCATCCTCGGCCTGTTCCACCTCAAACCCTTGTTCGGTCAGAGAATGGCGCAGCAAAGCGCGCATGCTGGGGCTGTCATCGACTGTAAGTATGCGAATGTTTCGGCTCATGGCTAAGCTCCTTTCCAACCTTTTAAAAGAGTTCGACATCGCCGCGCGTTTCGCGAGACTGTGTCTGAGTGACGGGAGCAACTGGCGGAGCAGCTGCGGCTTGTGTGGTGGTGCAACGGACCTGGCCCGAGGCAGGCTTAAAATTGATCCGCCGCGCGTTTTGGCCCTCAAGATCTTCGTGGACCAAAGCGATCCCTTCACGGGCCAGAAATGCGCGGGCAAAGGCGGCATTATCCGAACCGATCCGTTTCAGCTGAACGTGCATGTTCGCGCCGCCATAAAGGCGCGCTTTCAAACGGGATTTCTTCGCGCCCAGAGCCAGCATTTCATTGATCAAAAGCTCCATCAGATAGACGCCGAAATGCTCATCCACCTCGGTCTTGTTTTGACCAACCGCAGGCTCAGCCAGCAGAAAGTGATTGAGCCCGCCGATCTTTGCGACCGGATCATACAATGCCGTCGCAACGCAGCTGCCCAGAATGGTGGTGTATTCGACCGTTGGGTCAGCGCTGGCACAGGCATCGCCCTGCATGACCGTAATCTTTCGGTTTGGACGGCTGATATCGGCTGGTTTGGAGAGTGATGCGCTCATGCGTATTGCCTCCAGCTTGTGAGGCGCTTTGCGATGTCTTTGAGGGGCAGCACCGAACTCGCAGCCCCAAGCGCAATCGCCGCGCGCGGCATGCCAAACACCACGCAGGACGCCTCATCTTGGGCAATCGTATCCGCGCCTGCCTCAACCATTTTGAGCAGACCCTTGGCGCCATCTTCGCCCATGCCGGTCAACAAGACGCCGAGCGCATTGGGCCCGCCAACCTTGGCGGCTGAGGCAAACAACATGTCGACGCTGGGGATATGCCCGGAAACAGGATCGCCAGCGCGCAGGACGGAACGCAAATTGTCGGGATTGCTGCCCGCAACGGTCATATGCCTGTCGCCGCCTGGCGCGAAATAGACGTGCCCTTCCTTCAATGGGACTTCGTTTTCTGCAATCACGACCCTCGCCTCGCACACGGCATCCAATGTTTGCGCAATGGCTGGCGCGAAGCGGGCATTGACGTGCTGAACGATCATGGTCGGCGGGCAGGTTTTGGTAAAACCAGCAAGCACGGTTCGCAGTGCTTCAATGCCGCCCGTTGATGAGCCAATTGTGATCAGTTTCGGCTTTGCGCCGCCTGCGTTGGCTTCGCCGCTAGGCTGGACAGGATCCTTTGCTGCGACTTTTACGAATTTCACCTGCGATGCCTCATGCACCAAGGCGCATAGCCGGCCGCCATCATCCAATGGCAAGCCGCCGTGTCGATCGGTTTTCGCATAGCAACTGACCGCGCCCAAAGCCATCGCCTGCGCTGTGGTGGAATTGCCTTCCTGCGTCGATCCAGACACGATGATCACCGGCGTCGGGCGCAATTCCATGATCTTCTGCAGGAACGATAGGCCATCCATGCCCGGCATCTCGATATCGAGCGTCACAACATCCGGGTTGAGCGATTTCATTAACGCCCGCGCTTGGCTAGCGTCGCAGGCATTTCCGACCACCTCGATGCTTGGGTCACGCGACAGGCGTTCTTGCAACAGTTTACGCATCGTCATGGAATCGTCGACGATAAGAACACGAATAGTCATGCGCCTCTCCTTCGATAAATGGTGGGGCCAACCGGCTCGAGCAGCTCGGCTGCTTGCCCGGAAACACGCTCGGAATGACCGATGTAGAGGTATCCGCCAGGGCGCACTTGGTTGGCCAAACGCCACACCAAACGCTCCTTTGTCGGATGATCGAAATAGATCATCACATTGCGGCAAAAGATCACATCAAAAGTGTTCTTGATCGGCCAATCGCCCAGCAAATTGAGCTGGCGAAAGCGCACCAGGCCGTGCGCCTCTGGCCCGATTTTCAAGGTGTCGCCGTCAGCCTTGCACCAATTGTCTAGCAAGGCCTGCGATATCTCTTTCATGGCGTCTTTTTGGTAAGTCGCAGCATCGGCCGCGCTTACCGCATGCTCCGCCAGATCGCTCGCCAAGGCGACCAACTTGCTCTTGGCAATCTGTTTTCCTTCAATCCGATCCGGACCAAGCAAGGTTAGCATCAGGGTCCAGATTTCTTCGCCGCTGGAACAGCCCGCTGACCAGATGCGCACGGGCTGTTTTGACAGCGCCTTCGCCACCAGATCGCCGCGCACATGCTTTGCGAAATGCTCAAAGTGATGCTCTTCGCGGTTGAAATAGGTGTGATTGGTGGTCAGCGCCGCGACGGTTGCGATGGCCTGATTTTGATCCTCTTCAATCAGCGCAAGATATTCGGCAAAGGTCGTGCACTTGCAGCGGCGCAGCAGCGGGGCAAGCCGCGAATAGACGAGCATCATCTTGCCTTCCGACAACACGATGCCGGATTTGCGATGCGTAAAATCAGCAACTTTGGCGAAATCCGCACGGCTGAACACCTGCGGGCTAACGCCAGGCACAATGCTGTCGTCCATCTTGCCAGAAGGGGTCAGCATCAGGCTCATGCCGCCACTGCCTCAGCCGGGGTGTTTGGCAAAGAAGTGGGCGATGCGGCCTCTTGAACCAGGCGGTCGACATCGACGATCAGCGCGACCTGGCCATTGCCAAGAATTGTAGCGCCCGCCACGCCTTCGATCGAACGATAATGGGTATCGAGGCTCTTGATCACAAATTGGCGTTGGTCGGTGATTTCATCGACCAGCAGCGCGGCTTGCCCGCAATTCTCAGTCTCAACAATCACCAAAACGCCATCGGTCGGCTCAGCCGGACCGGTGCCCGAGCCGACAAAACCAGCCAGAGGCATGATCGGCACGAATGTCTCGCGCACATTCAGCATTTGCCGGTCTGTGCCCATGCCTTTGATCTGATCCGCCGTCGGGCGCAGGCTTTCAACCACATGCGCCAGCGGGATCACCAGCGATTGGCCAGCCACCTGGACAATCATGCCATCAGAAATCGCCAGGGTCAGCGGCAGGGCCAGGATGAAGGCTGTGCCTTTGCCCGGCTGCGATTCAATCGTGATCCGTCCGCCCAGCTCTTTCACATGCTGGCGCACCACATCCATGCCGACACCGCGGCCCGAGATATTGGAAACCTGCTGAGCGGTTGAGAAACCCGGCGCAAAGATCAGGTTGTCGATTTCCTCGTCCGACAATTGCTGATCTTCGGTCACAACGCCTTTTTCCAGCGCTTTGGCGAACACAACCTCGCGGTTGATACCGCGCCCATCGTCTTCGATGCGAATGACGATCCGCCCGCCGCGGTGCTCCGCCTGAAGCAGCAGCGTGCCATCGGCAGATTTGCCAGCCGCAAGGCGCTCTTCGGCTGGTTCAATGCCGTGATCCACCGCATTGCGGATCAGGTGTGTCATCGGCTCGCTGAGCATTTCGATAACGGTCTTGTCGAGCTCTGTGGATTCGCCCACCAGCTCCAATTTGACGTGTTTGCCGGTCGAATTCGCAAGCTCGCGCAGGACGCGCGGGATGCGGTTGAAGACTGTGCCAATCGGCTGCGCGCGAATGGCCATGGCGCGCTCCTGCATATCGCGGATCAGGCCGTCGAGCATGGTCAGCTCTTCGCAATGCGACATGTCATCCGCGCTGAGACGCTGGGCCAGCATCGCCTGCGCGATCACCAGCTCGCTGACGCCGTCGATCAGGCGGTCCAGCTTTGCCAGATCAATCCGGATCGATTGCCCTTCACGCGATTGCCGCGCAGCCTGATTGGCAGAGGCCGCCGCCGCAGGCTTTGCTGCTGGCGTGGGTGCGGCTTTGGCCGGAATATCCGCTTTGTCTGCGTCCGCTTTCTCGGCCGAGGTTTCGCTCGGCTGTGCGGCTTTGCTGCCCGGCTCAGCCTGTTTGGCATCCGCGTCCGCCGCATCAGCAGCGTCGCTTTGCGCTTTGCCAAGCTGCGGCTCAGGAATAGCCGCGCCTTCGCCAATGGTCAGAGAACAGCCATCGCCGGCAAAATCGAAAATGTCATTGACTGCGTCTTCACCGGCCTCTTCAGGCACTTCGAAGCTCCAGCCCAAATAGCCAGTGGCGGGGTCAAAATTATCAAGCTGCGGGACGGACGATATATCGCATTCGCTCACCTTGCCGCCCAGCAGCTCAAGCTCGCGCAGCCACAGCAGCGGATCGCCGCCATTGGTCATGGACGGGGCATGCGGGCGGAAATGGACGTGGATCGGCTTTGCCGCAGGTCCCTGCTTGGTCTCTGCCTCTGCGGTGTCTTCAACTGCTGCCGGTCCTGTTTCGAGGTCATCAAGCAGCGCATCGAGATCAAGGCCATCATCGGCGCCAGCAGGCGCTTGCTCAGCTGCTGGTTCTGCGGCGGCGCTTTCATCGCCCGCAGCATCGGCAGCGCCTGCATTTGCAGCCTGCGCATCGGTCAATTGCTTGATCAGATTTGTGTCGTCAGGCGGATCTTGCCCTTCACGCGCCGCATCGACATGATCACGCAAGCAATCAAGCGCATGCAAGAACAGATCGACCAGCTCTGGTGTCAGCTCAACCGCATCTTCGCGGACATCGGCCAGCAAAGTCTCAAAGCAATGCGTGAAGGCCTGCAGCGGAGCGTGGCCAAATGCGCCCGCACCGCCCTTGATGGAATGCACGCCGCGAAAGATCGCATTGATCGTTTCGGTGTCGTGCTCTCCGGCCTTGCAGGTCTCTAGACCCGCCTCTGCTGCCTCCAGCGATTCTTCGCATTCGACGAAGAAGACATTTTGGATATCATCTAGGTTCATGTCTCACTCGCCTCCCAAAACACATGCCCGAGCCCAGCCAGTTTGACAGCATTGCGAAACGCGTCGGAGGCCGGATCAATTTGCACACCGGGACCAGTTTTGGCCGCCGAGACAAGCAGTTGAAGCGCCGCATGGCTCATCTGCTCGACCTCACCCGCATCCACGGGATAAGGTCCATCCATCGCTTCAGAACCGACCGCATCGACCAGATCGTCGCGCAGGATTTCGGTCGCGGCGCGATTACACACCGCAGGCAATTTCAGCTTTGTCATGGCAGTTCTCCACTGGACCCAATCGCGATCAGAACTCGCTCCAGTCGTCGTCACTCACATCAGCCGCGAGTGCGAGATTGCCGGATACGGGCGGAGCCTTTTGAGCCGGTGCAGCTCTCTTGGTGTCCTGCCGCACGGCGACGACAGTCTTTGGCGATTGCGCAGCTTGAGAGGCATCATCGCCCACTCTGAACTGACCAACCAAACCGCCAAGCTCGCGCGCTTCATCGGCCAGGCTGCGGGCGGCCGCGGTGGATTCCTCCACCATGGCTGCGTTCTGCTGCGTCATGCGGTCCATCTCGCCGACAGACACGTTGACCTGCTCCAGATTCTCCGCCTGTGACTGAGAAGCATCGGCGATATCTGTCACCTGCTCATTTACCGTCGCAATGCGTTCCACGATGTTTTCCAGCAGATTGCCGGTTTCACCGACCAGCTCCACGCCTTCACCCACCTGTTCCGTCGACGTCGTGATCAGCTCTTTAATGTCACGCGCTGCATCGGCGCTGCGCTGAGCGAGAGCGCGAACCTCATTCGCAACCACTGCAAAGCCTTTGCCTGCGTCGCCCGCACGGGCGGCCTCCACGCCAGCGTTCAAGGCTAAGAGGTTGGTCTGGAACGCAATTCCATCAATCACGTCAATTATTTGCGTGATTTCATTGGCCGATTTCTCAATCGAAGCCATTGCATCCACGGCGCGTTTGACCACGGCTCCGCCATCATGTGCGACCGAATGGGTGCCAGAGATCGACTGCTGCGATTCTGCCGCTTTCTTGGCGGATGTTCTGACCAATTCGGTGACCTGGCTCATCGCCGCTGCGGTCTCTTCCAGGCGAGCAGCCTGCATTTCATTGCGCGATGCCAGATCATCAGACGCAGCCCGGATTTCCGAAGCACCAGTGTTAACACTGGTCACCGTTTCGCTGACCTGCTGCATCAATGTGCCCAAGCGGTCGACCGAGTTGTTGTAGCTGGTGCGCAGCGCCTCATACTCAGGATCGAGTTTCGTCTCGATCCGATAAGCAAGATCACCATCAGCCAACCTGTCGAGCGCCGTGGTCAATTGCTCGACCACCTCGCGTTGTTGATCGGCACTGTTTGCCTGCGCTTTCGACGCATCGCGGAACACCTCGATCGCCTTGGTCATCTCACCAATTTCGTCAGGGCGATGTTCAGAGGTTTTGCCAGCGTCCAGATCACCCTGCGCCATTGCAGTCATGGTCTCAGATGTCGCCGTCAGGGCATTGAGAACCCGGCGTTTGAGCAGCGCAAGACCCGTTATCATTGATCCCAACAGCAACAGCCCCATCACGGCTATCGAGACCGAAGTCCAAAAAACCGTTGTTTCAGTGCTCGCAGTGGTTTGATCCTTTAGCGCAAAAGAGCTTTCGACAATCGCGTCGATCTTAGCCTGATGGGATTCGAATATCGGCAGCAACCGATCCAACGAGGCATCAGCAGCGTCGCCGTCACCGCGCCGAACAGCTGGGATCAGTCCCGTATTGACCTCTTTCCAGAAGGCCTCACCATCGTTTGCCGCGGTTTCTTCAAGTGCGGCCTTGATATTATCTGGCAGAGCAGACGCGGCCCAATATTCGCGGCGCTCACCCCACTCTTTTTCAAGCCGCGCCAAATAGGTGGTGTACTTGTCAAAATACTCTGGCTTTTCATCGAGCAAGTTCGCTTCAAGAAGCGCTTCCACCAAAAATTGCGGCGGAGGCATAATATCGGCGATCAGCTCATCCGTAAGTTGGTTTTGCGCATAGAGATCACTGCCAATGCGAATCTTGTTAAGCGAATATGTCATCACAAGTAGTGACACGACGATAATGCCAAGAATGGCCGCCCCTCCAATGCGGGTCAGCTTCTGAATTGTCATGGATAGCCCCTATGTCTGGCTGGTCTGCGTTGATTGCTGAGACAGGGTGTAGCCAGCGGGCATCAAGGGAGAATTGCCGGGGGTCTAGGGACGAATACGGAAGGGCTATCGCCGAGCTCTTTAGCATCCATTCAGTAAACACGGTTTCACAGCAGAGATGCTTTGCGTGGGGCACAGCCGCGCGCGCCTTTGGTTAAACACAACGCATGGGAACACCTCTTCCAATGAAAGAAGCTCGAGTTTTAGTCGTCGATGATTCAGCCGCAATGCGCGCACTGTTTTGCGATATTCTTGAACAATCCCGCAATGTTGAAGTGATCGGCACCGCCCGAAACGCCGACGATGCGCGCGATCAGATAGAAGAGCTCAAACCCAATATCATCACCCTGGATGTTGAGATGCCGGGGATGAGCGGGATCGATTTTCTGCAAGAAATCATGGAGGAAAACCCGCTGCCCGTGGTGATGCTCTCGAGCATTACGCAAAGCGGCACGGGCACAGCTCAACGCGCGCTCGATCTGGGCGCGGTGGCGTGCTTTCCAAAGCCGGTGAACACCTCACAAGAGAACTTTAAAGCCGCCGTCGCTGAGCTGGGCAAGATTGTGCTCGATGCGGTGAATGGTGAACTTAAGAGCGGCGGCGAGACTGCTGGCGGCGGCGCAGATGAAGCCGCGGCAGGCTATGATTGGGATGGTAAAGTGCTCGCTTTGTCGGGCGGCAACACCAGCCTTGGTCCGCTAAGGCAGATTTTGGCCGCCCTGCCCGCCAATTGCCCGCCCACGCTGATCACGCTCGATTGCGATGAAGGCGATGCGCAAGACTTCATGGCGAAGCTATCCTCTTCTGTGGCCTGCACCTTGGCCAAGGCCAGCAATGGCGCCGTGATGGAGCAAGGCACGGTCTACATCGCCTATGACAGCGATTATCATGCAATGATCGAGGCAGGGCCGCCACCCGTTCTGCGCTTGGTAGACCGTGATCCGGTCGGCGGTGTGCGTCCTTCGGCGGACCTGCTGTTTGGCGCATTGTCGCGCGCAGGCGTCGAATGTGTCGGCGGCCTGCTAGAAGGACCCGGCAGCGACGGCGCCAAAGGACTGGCGATGCTGCGCGATGCGGGCAAGGAAACCCTGCTGCAACAGGCCACTGTGGCTGGTAATGGCGAACGGATTGATGCCGCGCGCAGAGCCAGTGCGGGCACGCATTATCTCGGCGTTGAAGAATTGGCCGCAAAGGCGCTCGAACTCACCAGCAAGTCAGCCGGTGCAGATCAGCTCGCAGCCTAGGTTCAGAAAATGCGGCGGAACATGCGCGCGAGTTCGGTCGCCGCCCACTCCGCAAAAGAGCGCCCTTCGGTGCGGATTTGAACCGATCCCGGCACCAGCTGGATCTGATAATCCGCGCCGCTCAGCGCACCCTTTTCCGCGATCATCCGAATACGGTAAAGCGCCTCCCTCGGGGCCAGCTCCTCGCCATCCTTATCGACCGCAATCGGCCCGCCATTGGTCGAGGCGAGGATCGGCTGTTCTAACCGCGCAATCGCGCTGGAAGACATCTCAACCAGCTTGGCAGAGCGCGACGGCCCGCCTGCGTCGGAGGCTACAAATGTGCCGAGCGCACCATCGCTAAGGCGCCAAATTTCGTCCTCTGGCACATAGGCCTGAACGTCGTAATCGCTCGGCGTTACCACATGGGCGATCACTTCTTCCCCGCCGATCCAGCGCCCGGGATGCATATCCGGCATCAGTCCGGAGACCGTACCCGGCCCGGGAGCGCGCAGGATCAGCTTGTCAGCCCGTCGTTCCAGTCCAGCCAGCTTGCCGCGCTCCCTCGCCAGTTCGCGCTCCAACACAGCGCGATTGGACCGGTCCCGGCTGTCGGCCATGGATCGGCCCATTTGCAGCTCAAGCTGAGCAATCCGCACTTTGGTGGAAGCGGCATCTGCTGCGAGTTCTGGCGCGTCGAGCTCTATGATCGGATCGCCAGCGGTGACTGTCTGGCCGTTTTGCGCAATCACTTTGACCACGCGTGCTGGCTCTCCTGAAACAATCGGCGCAGCGCCAACCGGGGTCAGGACAGCATAGCCGGTCACATGCCGGTCCAGCGGCAGGAACGCAGCCAGCAGCAGCCCGCCCAATATCCAAAACCACGCCTTACCCCGGCGGGTGCTGGTGATCGATTTGCGAAGGCCAGCCCACTCTCGCATTTCGGCAAACACCGGGCGGCCGATAAACACCGCGAGCTCCACAATCGCCAGGATCAGGCCGAGCGGTTGAAAAAACAAATTGTAGACCAGGATCGCAATCCCGGTGAACAGGAACAGGCGGTAAATCCATGTCGCATAGGCATAGATGATCATCCCGCGCCTCAGCTTGCGCGGCACTTCCTCCGGGGCATCGACGCCTAGTCCGAAGAGGATTTCGCGCATCTTCCACTTGCCCAGAGCAAAGGCGCGCGGCTGTAAATTGGGCACGTTGAGAAAGTCCGACAGCACGTAATAGCCATCGAAGCGCATGAACGGATTGAGATTGATCGCGAGGCTCATAATCCAGCTGGTTGTCGCCAGGATAAAGGCGACGCTGCGCGCGGTGCCATCGGGCAGGATCACCCACAGCATCGTCGCAATGCTGGCCACCATCAGCTCTGCGGCCACCCCTGCGCAATCAATTGCCAGGCGTTTCTTGCGCGATGTCAGCCGCCAGGCCGCAGTCGTATCGGTGTAGAGCACGGGCATCATCACCAGAAAGCTGACCCCCATTGTCGGCACGCGGCAGCCATAGCGGGTCGCGGTGTAGGCATGGCCTAGCTCGTGCAGGATCTTCACAAAGAACAAGCCTGCGCCGTATGCGATCAGGCCCTGCCAGCTGAAGAAATAGAGAAACGACGCCATGAAGGCATCCCACTGGCGCGAAACCAGAAACAGGCTGGTGAGCGCGAGCGCAGCGAAGAACACCAGGCTGTAGAGCGACCACAGCGGGCGGACATGCTCAATCGTGCGCTCTAGAAAACGCGCAGGTTTAACCAAAGGAATGCGGATGAAGAGATAATTGTCGAGCAACCACTTCCACGCCGCTTTCTTATTGCTGGCGCGCTGCTCCATAAAGGCGGAGACGCTGTCCCGCCCCACGGGGCCGACGGTAAGACCATTGGTCGCAGCGAATTCTACGACGGCATTGAACGCTTCATTGGCTTCGTCGCTGGTGAGGCCGCGCTGCTCCAGATCATCACCGATTCGGGCCAGATTGCCGCTCGCCCAATGCGAAAAGATCACAAATTCGATCTGACCCAGCTGAAAGAACGCATGGCGGACCGGGTCAAACAGGTTCCAGCTCGGCGCTCCATTGACCAGCGGCGCGCCTGGTTCGATCCGCAATTCCTGCCGCAACGCGGGCAGCGGAGGCGGCTTTGGCATCTCCGGCAGATCAATGGGGATCGCCGCTGAGCTCATAGTCCGACAAATTGGCGCAGGGCAGCAATCGGCCAGCGCAGCAGCGAATAAACAAACGGCACCCAGCGGCCATAGACCTGCGCCGTGCCGCGCGATCCAATTCGAGGATTATCGCCATCCAGACGCGCGGTGAGCGCAAAGGCGAGCGTGCCATCGGGCGTCTGGCGGGCCTGATAGCTCGCGGTTTCCAGCAGGCCGTCGATCGCCCACAAAGGTTGGGAATCGAGCCACATCTTGATCTTCGCGCCCTTTTCCAGCGACATCTGCTCGGCCGCGGGCAAGTCAATGCGGATCATCACCTCATCTGGATTGACGACCTGCATGATTGGATCGCCGACATTGACTGCGCGCCCTTCCCAGTCGCGGCGGTCGCTGAACAGTGCCATGCCGTCGCGCTGAGCGGTGATGGCGGATTGTCCGGCGAGCTCTTTCGCATAGTCGTATTCGGCCTGCGCGACCTCGACCTCGGCCCGCATAATTGCAATGTCAGAGGTTTCGTCCTCGTCACTGAAAGCGGAGCTGGTGGAGCGTTCGAGCCGCGAGCGAGCAACAGCGAGCCTTTCCTCGGCCAGCTCCAGCTCGTTATCGAGCCGCACATCGTCAAAGCGCAGCAGCACTTGGCCCGCCTTCACCGGAGCATTCGGTGTGACTTCAATCGAGGCAATCCGGCCTGAAAATGGCGCCGCTACAATGTAGGGCCGCTCAGCAACGATCTCAGCCGGGGCCAGAGCCGTGAGGCGCACTGGGAACAGCAGGATCACCGCGATGGCGGCCGCGATCCATTTCTTCTTCTTGCTATCGATCACAGGCAGGCGGCGCACAGGCTTGCCGCCGCTCAGCGCCAGCCAGGAATGCGCCGCCGTCTCGGCGATGCGGGCCGCGCGGTATTTCTCGCCCTCGCGCAATGGCTCATCGCGGGCAAACAGCAGACCGCCGAAGACTTCGCCGTCTTTGCCGAGCAGCGGCTGCCAATGCAGCTGGGAATAGGGATATTGGTCAAAGGCCTCATCCGCGCGTAGGCTGGCGGCGTCAAAGGCGTTGGGCTGCTCCAGCCCGTGATCCTGCGCGAGGCGTTCAATCGCCTTTTCCAGCGCGTGGATCAGCGGCGCATTGCGGTCGACAGTCGCCAAGGAGGAGGCGCATTGCACCTCAAACCCCTGCCCGATCCGCGCTTGGCGCAGCACGAACATCTGGCCGTAAGGCAAGACCTGCCGCGTTTCATTGGCGACAAGATATTGCAGTTCTTCGACGGTTTCCTGACGGCGAATTTCCGCCTCGAATTGCAGCAGCGCGGCGAGCTTGGCCGCATCTGGTGCCGCGCCTTTGGGGGCCAGAGAGCTGACCTTGGGCGCAGCGGCCTCAATCGGATCAGCTTGGCTGGCTGCCATCGGCTTCAGCCCCTTCCGTGGCCGCTCCGCTCGCTTCGCTGTCTGCGGCGCCTTCGCCCTCACCGGCTGCCTCTGCTTCCGCAGGTGCCTCGCTCGGTTCTTCAAAGGTCGCTGTGCCGCTCATTCCGGGCAGGACCAGCGCATCGCCGCGATCAATATTGGCGCCGATGCGGATCGTCTTGCTGACCGGATCAACCGATGCGCCCAGCCGAGTGACGACGCCGGTGATGCTCGCGCCTGTCTCATCAATCACGAAGTCAAACTTCGCCCCCGGCTGAAGCCAGGTCAGCCAATTGCTGGGAACGATCAGGTCTGCCTCCAGATCGCCGCCGCTTTGAATGCGCAGCAGCGGCTGACCGCTGGCGGCCACTTCGCCGCGACTTGCAATCTCTTCGACCACAGTGCCGGCGAATGGCGCATAGACCGCGCAATCGCGCAGCTGAGCCGAGACCGCATTGGCCTCAGCCTGAGCCCGACCAAGATTGGCGCGCGAGACCGCCACTTCGTTTTTGCCAACAGCCTCATAGCTGTCGAGCTCAACATTGGTCTCATAAGTCTTTTGATAGGCGGCGGTTGCGGCGCGGGCCGCGTTCAGTTCGGCCTGAATGGTCGAGCAATCAAACCGGGCGAGCAGCGCGCCTTTGCCAAAGCTGCGCCCCTCGCGGTACGGCATAGAGGTGATCCGCGCGGTCATGCGCGAGGCCACTGTGCTCTCGTTCTTCGCCGCGATCACACCGCGCGCCTCCAGAACCGGTTCTGGCTCAGGCTCTGCGGCGACTTCACCGCCCTCACCCGCTGCCAGTTCCGCCTGCTCTGCTGAGGCCACAGTCGCATTATCCGACCACTGCGTGTCGCCGCTATTTGCGTAGACGACCCCCGCTATGGCCGCCGCCACAGCAAGCACGCCGCCGCCAATCCACAGCTTGCGGTTGCCATCTTCTGCGGGCGGTGATCCCTCGTCCACCTGCTCAATGTCACTCATGTTTTAACTTCCAGACAGCTTTACCGCAGCTTCGCGGTCCTGCCACATTTGCTCCAGTGATGCGCGCAGAGTAGCGACATCTTCGCGTCCGGTCACGTTTGGACTAAACTCGTCGATGCCCATGGAGGCAAACAGACCGGCATAGGCATTTTGCGCCTCTGCATAAGCGATGTCATATTTGACCTCCGCGGCGAGCGTGTTCATCTCCTCTCGCAGCAGCGTCTGACGGCTCATTGCGCCAGCCTTATGGCCAGAACGGATTTGATCGAGGATCTTGTCCTGCACCTTCATCTGGCGTGATGCCGTATCGAGCTCTTCGCTCAAATGGCTGAAGCGCGCACGCGAGACGTGGACCTGTGTCATCACCGCCATGGTCAGCGCCAATTCGCGCTGCTCCAGCAGATCTTCCTGAGCGCGCACGGCCTTCTTATGCGCTGGCAGGCGGAACAGGTTGAGGACGTTCCAGCTGGCGCGGGCGCCGTAGTTCATCCAGTCATTGTTAAACAGGAAGTCGTTGGAATCGACATTGACGCCCAGGACACCGCGGAAGCTCGGCAGGGCTGAAAGCAATGCCGCATCCAATTCACGCGAATTGATCCGTTGGCGATAGCTAACTTCGCGCAGCTCTGGACGATTGAGCAGCGCTGTCATCATCATGTCTTCGCCTTGGTAATTGACCGCAGGCAAAGTGTTGGTGCGATCTGGCAAAGCGAGCGAGAACTCAGTGCCGGGGCGCAGGTTCATGAGCGCGGCCAATTGCGCCTTTGCAACCACCAGCTCGCGCTGAAGCTTGCGAATTTGCGCCTGAATTTCCAGCAATTCACGCTGATAGGTCAGCGCGGTTAGCGGAGCAGACAGGCGGCGTTCGGCCAAACGTTCTGAGTTCTGCAGCGTCGTGGTGACCGAATTTTCCAGTTCTTGCAGCTTGGTCAGCAGGCGTTCGGCGCTAACCGCGCGCCAATAGGAAGAGCGCACGTCTTCGATCACGCGGTTGGCAACCTTGCGGCGGCGCTCCTGCGCGATCAGCACTTCATCCGCGCCTTGTTTGGCCCGGACATAAGACAGGCCGAAATCGAGCACGTCCCAGCTGAGCGCAAGGTCAGCGGTGAACAGGTCGCGTTCCTGCGAGGTTGATGGCTCCAGCGATTGCCGCCGGGTGATCAGCGAGAGCGAGCTCGCGCCAGAGAAGTTGTTGCGCCCGGCATAGCCAGCACTGGCAACCAATTGCGGCAGCATATCGTAGCGCTGAAGATCAAGCTCGCGGTCGCGCAGCGCAATCTCCATGAGCTCAACCTTGTAGTCGAGATTGTATTTCAGCGAACGGGCCATCGCCTCATAGAGATCAATCGGCGCCGTCACCGGCTCCTGATCCACATCAACCCGCTCAAAATTGCTGGTCGCTGTCTCGTTCAATTCCGCCGCCGTGAACGGCTCGGGTACAGTTGCGCAGGCACCCAGGAAGAGTGTCGATGCGCTTACCAGTGCAAGTCCCTTATTCATTGGCTCACCTTCATCCGTTCTATTTTCAACTAAAAGCTGCAAGCAGTTTGCTTGCTTCGTCATCGGCTTCGCCACTGGCGCGTGCCATCATCGTATCAAGTGTTTCAGCCTTGGCTATTGCGTCTGCAATCGCCTCATCCAGCTGTATTTCACCGGTTGCGCCCTGAATAACAACAGGGATCTCAATCACTTCACCATCAGCCCGGATTGCGCGAACAACCAGTCTGATTGTCTCTGCATCGACCGGACATTCAATGATCGCCAGACCGCGAGCATCCATCCGGATCCAGTCAGGCAGCGGCGCGCCATCGCGCGTCACCAGCTGATATTCAGTGATCCGAGGGGCATCGTCCGCGCCAATATCGCGCATTTCGACGTAGACCACACGGTCGCGCGAAATGCTCTCAATCATAACCTGATCGCTGCCGGTATCGAGTTGCCGCACGGAGAAGCCGGTCAACGCCTCTGGCAGGAAGTCGCCAAAGCGCGGATCGAACAGACGGTCCACACCAAAGCGCAGATCGCGAATGTGATCGATATAGCCGACCACATCGTCAATCGGGCTGCCATTGGCATCAAAGCCGCCAATGCCGTTCAAGGAGCGCAGGCCGTTCACAGCGTTCAGTAATGGCTGGTCGACGTTGAGCGTGCCCATGCCGCCAAGCGAGCGGAAATCATTGACCGTATCGAGGATGATCAGCGGCGTGCTGATAAAGGCGTCGCTCTGATCCAGCACTCGGTCAACCGGATAGGCATCAGGAATGCCTGGATCAGGCTCATTGCCGAGCAGGAAGCTGATATCAGCCGCTGCCTCAACCACGGTGATCGTTGCAAAGCTCTCCACAAAACCGCCTTGACCATCAGAGATGAAGTAACGGATCGTCACTTCGCCGAAGAAGTCTGGCGGCGCAGAATATGTGAGCGTGCCGTCAGGATTGATCACCACTTCGCCAACATCGACGAGCGCGATCACCACTTCGAGCGGATCGCCATCTGGATCAGTGGCATTGTCGAGCACGTTGATAATCGTGTCGGTGCCGCCAATCACGGTCACCGCTTCTGGTTCATCAACCGGCGGCTCGTTGGTGTTGATCACCTCTACCGCGACGGTCGCTGTGGAGGTGCCGCCATTGCCGTCCGTGATGGTGTAGGTGATCGTATCCTGGCCGAAGAAATCGGGGTTTGGCACATAAGTGATCGTGCCATCTGGATTGATCGTGACCGTACCATTGGTGGCGGCTGCGGCTGTCACCGTCAGCGGATCGCCATCGGCATCAGTGTCGTTGACCAGCACCGGAATGGTGACTTGGCTGTCCTCATTCACGCTGGTGACGTCATTCACCGCAACCGGCGGATCATTGACGGGATTGACCGTGACGGTTGCCGTCACCGTGTCAAAGCCGCCCATGCCGTCGCTCACCTGATAGGTGATCGTATCGGTGCCGTTGAAGTCCGGGTTGGGCGTGTACGTGATCGTGCCATCCGGGTTGATCGTAACCGTACCATTCGGCGCATTGGCCGACACGACTGTCAGCGGATCGCCATCCGGGTCATTGTCATTCGCGAGCACCGGAATGGTGATAGGCGTGTCTTCATCCGTGACAGCCGTATCCGGCTCACCCACAGGCGGATCGTTCACGGCGACAATATCGACCGTGACTGTCGCCGTCGCTGTGCCGCCCATGCCATCATCGATCGTGTAGGTGATGGTGGTTGGCCCGTTGAAGTCCGGGTTCGGCACAAAGGTGATGGTGCCATCCGGATTGATCGTAACCGTGCCATCTGGCGAGGTCGCCGTTGTCACGGTTAGCGGATCGCCATCTGCATCGCTGTCATTGGCGAGCACTGGGATGGTGACCGGCTCGTCTTCCGTTCCGGTTGCCGTGTCATCCTGGGCCACCGGCACGTCGTTCACTGGATCAACCGTGACCGTCAGCGTGGCCGTATCAAACCCGCCATTGCCATCAGAGATGGTGTAGGTGATCACGTCGGTGCCGTTGAAGTTCTCATCCGGCGTGTAAGTGACCGTGCCATCCGGGTTGATCACAACCGTACCGTTCGGCGCGGTCGCCTCCGTAATGGTCAGCGGATCGCCATCAGCGTCGCTATCATTGGTGAGCACAGGGACGGTAACCGGCGTGTCTTCATCGGTTGTTACCGCATCATCCTGCGCAACAGGCGGATCGTTGACCGGCGCAACATTGACCGTAACGGTGGAGGTTGCTGTGCCGCCCATGCCATCATCAATGGTGTAGGTGATCGTGGTAAGCCCGTTGAAGTCTGGATCAGGCTCAAAAGTGATCGTGCCGTCTGGATTGATGGTAACCGTGCCGTCTGGCGAGGTCGCATCAGTGACCGTCAGCGGATCACCGTCAACATCGCTGTCATTGGCAAGCACTGGGATGGTGACCGGTGTGTCCTCATCCGTGTCTGCAGTGTCAGGCGTCGCAATCGGCGCATCATTGACCGGCGCAACCACAACGGTGATCGTCGCAGTGTCTGTGCCGCCATTGCCGTCATCAATGGTGTAGGTGATCGTGTCCGTACCGTTGAAATCGGGATCCGGCGTGTAAGTCACCGTGCCATCTGGGTTGATCGTAACCGTGCCGTTTGGCGCGGTCGCATCGGTCACCGTCAGATCATCGCCGTCCACGTCTGTGTCATTACCTAGCAGCGGGATCGTGACCGGAGTGTCTTCATCGGTGGTGGCGGTGTCATTGACGGCCACTGGCGGATCATTCTCTGGATCAACCGTAACGGTGACGAGAGCCGAAGCCGTGCCGCCATTGCCATCGCTGATCGTGTAAGAGATCGTGTCCGTACCGTTGAAATCCGGGTTCGGCGTGTAATCAATCGTGCCATCGGGCAGGATCGTGACCGTGCCGTTCGCAGCAGAGGCCGTGACCACGGTCAGCGGATCGCCATCGGGATCGCTGTCATTGGCGAGCACATCGATGTTGGTCGCTGTATCTTCCGTGGTGGTCGCGGTGTCGTTCATCGCCACTGGCACTGGATTGGTCACTGTCCAGCTAAAGGTGGTGGACGTTGTGCCGCCATTGCCATCATCAGCCGTCACGGTAACTTCGTAGACGCCATCACCGTTTGGTCCGCCAATCGAAGCAGATGGATCGATCGTACCAGAGATCACGCCCGTGGCCGGATCAATCGTGAGGCCCGTTGGCAGGCCAGCAGCATCGAATGTCAGAGTGTCGCCATCGACATCGCTGAAATTGCCAGCGGTCGGCACGCTGACGACTGCGCTATCGACATTCTCGCGCGGGGCGAGCGGCGTTACATCCGGATCATCATTGATCGGATTAACGGTAACGGTGACTATCGCCGTCGATGTGCCGCCATTGCCATCCGAAATCTCGTAAGTAATCGTGTCGGTGCCGTTGAAGTCTTCATTCGGCGTGTAAGTGACCGTGCCATCGGCTTCGATCACAACCGTGCCATTCGGCGCGCTGGCCGAGGTGACAGTCAGCGGATCGCCGTCTGGATCATTGTCATTGCCCAGCACCGGAATGTTAACCGGCGTGTCTTCGTCGGTCGTCGCCGTGTCATCCACCGCCAGCGGCGCTGGGTTGGCAACGGTCCAGGTGAAGACCGAATCCACGGTGCCGCCATTGCCGTCATCGGCAGTAACTGTGACGGTATAGACGCCGTCACCGTTCGGCCCGCCTTGCGAAGCATCCGGATCAATGGTGCCGGTGACATTGCCAGCGGCATCAATGGTGAGGCCAGCAGGCAAGCCGGTCGCTGTAAAGGTCAGCGGATCGCCATCTGGATCAGCAAAGCCCGGCGCCAAGTCCAGAGCAATGACATCTGCGTCATCATTCAGAACCGCTGGCAGAACCGGCGCGGTTGGATCGTCATTCTCAGCGCCGACAGTTACTGTAACGATGGCTGTGGACGTGCCGCCCTGGCCATCAGTGATCTGATAGGTGATCGTGTCCGTGCCGTTGAAGTTCGGATCCGGCGTGTAGGCCAAGGTGCCATCGGCGTTGATCGAAACCGAACCGTTTGGCGCGCTGGCAGAAACCACGGTCAGCGTATCGCCATCCGGGTCATTATCATTGCCCAGCACATCAATCGACGGGATCGGCGTGTCTTCAGTGGTCGAAGCCGTGTCATCTGCGGCTGTCGGGCCAGGATTGGTCACGGTCCAAACGAAGGTCACATCCGTGGTGCCGCCATTGCCATCATCGGCGGTAATGGTGGTCTGATAGATGCCATTGTTTACTTGGCTCGCATCGGGATCAATCGTCCCGCTGATAACGCCAGAGGCAGGATCAATCGTCAGACCAGCTGGCAGATCCGTCGCGCTGAACGTCAGCGTGTCGCCTTCGATGTCTGAGAACAATACGCCGGCATCGATCGAGACAGCATCGCCGTCTTCATCGCCGCGATCAGGCAGAGGCGTCGCATCAGGCGCATCGTTTTCTGGCGCGATAACGATGGTCGCAATCGCGGTCGCCGGATCGCCGTTGGCATCCTCAATTGTGTAAGTGACCGTTGCCGTACCGTTGAAATCGGGGTCCGGCGTAAAGGTGATCGTACCGTCCGCATTGACCACGGCTGTGCCATTGGTCGCCTGCGCATCGATGATGACGATTGGCGTGGTAGGATCGGCATCGGGATCAATATCATTCGCCAGCACGTCGAGCACTTGCGGAGTGTCTTCGGTACCGACGAAGTTATCGTCGATTGCCGTCGGTGGCTCGTTATTGATCGTCCAGGTGAAGGTCGTGCTGACCGTCCCGCCATTGCCATCATCAGCAGTGATCGTGACCGTATAGACGCCATCATTAAGTGGTCCACCGCTTGAGGCTGTGCCGGTGGTGGTGCCAGTGACTGCACCGGTGGCCGGATCAATCGACAGACCGTCTGGCAGGCCCATGGCGGAGAAGGTGAGCGTGTCGCCTTCTGCGTCGCTAAACGCAGGGGCCAGAGGCACGTTGATCGCCTCGTTATTGCCATCGGTGAGATCGGGCAGACCAATGGTCTCCGGATCATCATTCACCGCGCCAACAGTGATCGTCACGGTTGATGTCGAGGTGCCGCCCTCGCCATCGCTGATCGTGTAGATCACCGTGTCGGTGCCGTTGAAATTCGCATCTGGCGTGTAGGTGATCGTGCCATCGGCATTGATCAGCACCGTGCCATTAGCGGCATTCGCCTCTGTCACGGTCAGAGCATCGCCGTCTGGATCATTGTCATTGGCCAGAACCGGAACATTGACCGGCGTATCTTCTGTTGTGGTGGCCGTATCCGGTGCCGCGAGTGGCGGCGGATTGTTCACGGTCCACACAAAGATCGAAGTTGTCGTTCCGCCAGCGCCATCATCGGCGGTGACCGTGACAGTGTAGAGGCCATCGCCATTCGGCCCGCCCTGCGATGCATCCGCATCCAGCGTGCCAGTGATCACACCATTGGCGTCAATCGACAGCCCGCCCGGCAGGCCAGTGGCGGTGAAGGTGAGCGTATCACCATCAACATCGCTGAAATTGCCAGACACATCGAGCGAGATGACATCAGCGTCATCATCGGTCTGATTGGTCAGCTGAGGATCGGCGACCGGATCATCATTCACCGGATCAACTGTGACGGTGACGGTAGCTTGTGAAGTGCCGCCCTCTCCATCGCTGATCGTATAGGTGATCGTGTCCGTGCCGTTGAAGTCTTCATTCGGCGTGTAAGTGACCGTACCATCGGCTTCGATCACGACCGTACCGTTTGTAGCTGTGGCAGCGGTTACGCTGAGCGCATCACCGTCTGGATCATTGTCGTTCGCGAGCACAGGGATGTTGACCGGCGTATCTTCCGGCGTGGTTGCAACGTCATCGGTCGCCTCTGGCGGCGGGTTGGTGATCGTCCAGGCAAAGCTGCTGGTCACCGTGCCGCCATTGCCGTCATCCGCTGTAACGGTGACGGTGTAGATGCCATCGCCGGATGGTCCGCCTTGCGAGGCATCAGGGTCAATCGTGCCGGTGATGTTGCCAGCCGCATCGATGCTGAGACCTGGAGGCAGGCCTGTCGCGCTAAACGTCAGCCCATCGCCGTCGACATCGCTGAAGTTACCGGCCACCGGAACATTGACGGTCGCACTGTCGATATTGGCAAGATTGGACAGCGGCGTATCCGCCACCGGATCATCATTCACCGGATCAACCGTTACTGTGACGCTCGCGGTCGATGTGCCGCCATTGCCGTCACTGATCGTGTAGGTGATCGTGTCGGTGCCGTTAAAGTCCGCGTTCGGCGTATAGGTGACCGTGCCATCAGCCTCGATCACAACCGTGCCATTCGGCGCGGTGGCCGAGGTGACCGTCAGCGGATCGCCATCTGGGTCATTGTCATTGGCGAGCACCGGAATGTTGACCGGCGTGTCCTCGTCAGTCGTCGCTGCGTCGTCCACTGCCTCTGGTGGCGGGTTGGTGACGGTCCATGCGAAGGTCGTCTCGACCGTACCGCCATTGCCATCGTCAGCCGTGACGGTGACGGAGTAGATCCCATCACCCGCCGGGCCGCCTTGGCTGGCATCTGCGTCAATCGTGCCAGTGATCTCACCCGTATCAGGATCAATCGAGAGGCCCGCTGGCAGGCCAGTGGCGCTAAAGGTGAGCGTATCGCCATCAACATCGCTGAAATTGCCCGCTGTCGGCAGCGAGACATCCGCGCTGTCGACGTTATCTTGCGGCGCAATCGGCGTGACAACCGGATCATCATTCACCGGATCAACCGTGACGGTCACGGTTGCGGTGGAGGTGCCACCATTGCCATCGCTGATGGTGTAAGTGATCGTATCAGTGCCGTTGAAGTCCGGGTTCGGTGTGTAAGTGACCGTGCCATCAGCCTCGATCACAACCGTGCCATTCGCCGCATCCGCAGCCGTCACGGTCAGCGGATCGCCGTCCGGATCGCTATCATTAGCGAGCACAGGAATGTTGACCGGTGTGTCTTCATCGGTCGTCGCGGTGTCATCCACGGCCTCTGGCGGCGGATTATTCACCGTCCAGACAAAGGTCGTATCGACCGTGCCGCCATTGCCGTCATCAGCGGTCACAGTGACTTCATAAACACCGTCGCCCGCTGGGCCGCCTTGCGAGGCGTCTGGATCAAGCGTGCCGGTGATATTGCCATCGGCATCAATGCTGAGGCCGGGTGGCAGACCGGTGGCGCTGAACGTCAGATCATCGCCATCAACATCAGAGAAATTGCCGCTGACATCGAGCGTGACAGGGGTGCTGTCATCGTTGGTTTGCGGCGCGATTGGGGCCGCAACCGGATCATCATTGACCGGGTTCACCGTGATGGTTGCGGTCGAGGTTGAGAACCCGCCATTGCCATCACTGATGGTGTAAGTGATTGTATCCGTGCCGTTAAAGTCCGGGTTAGGCGTGTAATCAACACTGCCATCCGGGTTGATAACAACCGTGCCATTGGCCGCTGTGGCAGCGGTCACTGTCAGCGCATCTCCATCGGCATCGGTGTCATTACCGATTAGCGGTACATTGACCGGCGTGTCTTCATCGGTGGTCGCCGCATCAGGGTTCGCAACCGGCGGATCGTTGATCGGGTTGACCGTAACGGTAACCGTCGCAGTGGCCGTGCCGCCATTGCCGTCCGAAATCTCGTAAGAGATCGTGGTCGTGCCGTTGAAGTTCGGATTAGGTGTGAATTCCAGCGTGCCGTCCGGATTGATCGTAACCGTGCCATCAGGCGAGGTCGCGGTCGTGACGGTCAGATCATCGCCATCAATATCGCTGTCATTGCCCAGCACGCCAATGGTAACCGGCGTGTCTTCATCGGTGGTCACCGCATCATCGACAGCCACCGGATCATCATTGATCGGATTCACGGTGACGATAACCGCAGCGGTCGATGTGCCGCCATTGCCATCATCGATCGTGTAAGTGATCGTGTCTTCGCCATTGAAGTCAGGGTTCGGCGTGTAAGTCAGCGTGCCATCGGCCTCGATCACCACGGTGCCATTGGGCGCGCTCGCGCTGGTCACGGTCAGCGGATCGCCATCGGGATCATTGTCATTGCCGAGCACATCGACATTGACGCTGCTGTCTTCATCAACGCTGGCGTTATCGTTGACGGCAGTTGGCGCCGGGTTTGTGACGGTCCAGACGAAGTCTTGCGAGACTGTGCCGCCATTGCCGTCATCTGCAGTCAGCGTGACGGTGTATGGGCTGCCCTGGCTCGCATCGATGTCGAGCGTGCCAGAAATGATGCCGGTCGCCGGATCAATCGAGAGACCCGGTGGCAGGCCAGCGGCCGTGATCGTCAGATCATCGCCGTCGACGTCACTAAAGAAGCTCTCAGTTGCGAAGGAAACCGACTGATTGTCTTCATTGGTGACGTCAGGAATATCGACTGCCACTGGCGCGTCGTTTTCGGCAGTGACCGTAACCGTCAGCGTCGCTGTGGCAACGCCGCCTTGGCCATCACTGACGGTGTAGGTGACGTTCGCCTCACCGTTGAAATCGGGGTCCGGCGTGAATGTAACCGTGCCGTCTGCATTGACGACAACTGTGCCATTATCCGCGCTCGCGCTGGTAATGGTCAGCGCATCGCCATCAGGGTCGCTGTCATTCGACAGAACCGCCACGGTAACTGGCGTATCTTCCGGCGTGGTCGCGGCGTCATTCTGCGCGATCGGCGGCAGGTTTTGCACCGAATAAATAAAGGTCGTGCTGACCTCTTCACCCGACGGATCAGTCGCAGTCACTGTCACCACGAACGGCCCATTTTGCGAGCTGTCTGAGGCCAAAGTACCAGAAATCACGCCCGTAACGGGATCAATCGTCAGCGCATCTGGCAAGCCTTCGGCGCTGAAGGTCAAGGCATCGCCATCAACGTCGCTAAACGCGCTGGCGGTTGGGATAGACACAGTCTGGCTGTCTTCGCCGCTTTGGTTTGGAAGCCCGATTGTTGTCGGCCCATCATTGACCGGAGTGACGGTCACATCGACGCTCGCCGATGAGGTCCCGCCTTCGCCATCGTCGATGGTGTAGACGATGGTGTCCGTGCCGTTGAAATCTGGGTTCGGCGTGTAAACCAACGTGCCGTCAGCATTGATCGTGACTGTGCCATTACCGGCCTCAGCCTCAATCACGGTCAGATCATCGCCGTCCGGATCGACATCATTGGCGAGCACCGGAACATTGACCGGCGTGTCCTCGTCGGTCGTCACCGCATCATTCGCCGCTATCGGCGCTGGGTTGGCAACGGTCCAGGTGAAGTCCTGTGAAATGGTCCCGCCGCGTCCATCATCGGCTGTCACCGTGATGCTGTAGCTGCCGCCGTTCACCTGGCTCGCGCTGTTATCAATCGTGCCAGAGATAACGCCCGTATCAGGATCAATCGTCAGACCTGCGGGCAGGCCCGTTGCCGTAAAGGTGAGCAAATCGCCATCCGGATCGCTGAATGCGCCCGCAACTGGCAGGTTGATGTCTTGCGCATCAAGGTTGGTCTGATCACCGATCGAACCGCTGATCTCTGGCGTATCATTGATGTCATTGACCACGACCGTAACGGTCGCAATCGACGTGCCTCCATTGCCGTCGGAAATCTCGTAAGTGATCGTGTCCGTGCCGTTAAAGCCCGGATTTGGCGTGTAGGTGACCGTGCCATCAGCGTTGATGACTGTGGTGCCGTTTTGCGCATCTGCCGACGTCACTGTCAGCGGGTCGCCGTCTGGATCACTGTCATTGCCCAGCACATCGATGGTGACCGCCACGTCCTCATCGGTCGAGGCGTTGTCGTTCACCGCCTCTGGTGGAGGGTTCCCAACATTGAAGGTGATCGTCTCGGTTGTCGTGCCGCCATTGCCATCGTCAACAGTGATGGTCGCAGTGTAGACGCCGCCATTCGTTTGGCTCGCATCTGGCGTGATCGTGCCAGAGATAACGCCTGTATCAGGGTCAATCGTGAGACCCGGCGGCAGGTCAGTCGCGCTAAAGGTGAGCGTGTCGCCGTCAACGTCGCTGAATGCGTCCGCAACGGGGACAGAAACTGTATCGCCGTCGAGCGCATCAACAGGCGGGATTGGGGTCGAATCCGGATCGTCATTTTCTGGCGCAACCGTAACCGTAACGGTCGCCTCAGAAGTGCCGCCCTCACCATCACTGATAGTGTAGGTGATGGTCGCCGTGCCATTAAAATTGGCAGGCGGGACAAAGTTGATCTGATTGCCGACCAAAGTGGCCTGACCGACCGAAGAGAATGCAGAAATAACCGTCAGAACATCGCCGTCAGGATCGCTGTCATTCGGCAAGACATCGATCAGAACAGGCGTATCTTCCGTGGTGCTGGCGGTGTCATCAACTGCGATTGGCGCAGGGTTGGTGACAGTCCAGGTGAAGTCCTGATCCGCGCTTTCGCCTGATGGGTCGGTCGCGGTCACGGTGACATTGTAAACGCCGCCCGTTCCGCCAGTGCTCGCAGAATTGTCAATCGTGCCAGTAATCTCACCCGTGGCGCTATCAATTGTCAGGCCCGGTGGCAGACCAGCCGCGCTGTAGGTGAGCGCCGCATCGTCGCTGTCAGCAAAGCCGCCAGCAGTCGCGACAGAGATCCCGCCATCGGCGTCCAAATTGGTCTGCGCTGGCAAAGTACCAACAGGTACAGGCGGATCGTTGACCGCGCCCACGGTGACCATAACGGTCGCTTGCGAGGTGCCGCCTTCGCCATCACTAATTGTGTAAGTGATAGTGTCCGTGCCATTGAAATCGGCGTTCGGCGTGTAGGTGATGGTGCCATCCGCGTTGACCACAAGCGTGCCGTTGGGCGCGGTGGCCGAAACAACGCTCAGATCATCGCCATCGGGATCATTATCATTGGCCAGAACCGGAATATCGACCGGGGTGTCTTCGTCGGTGGTCGCGGTGTCATTGGCGGCAGTCGGCGCAGGGTTGCTGACCGTCCAGCTGAAGTTCTGACTTGCCGTCAAACCGCCAGAATCAGTCGCAGTGACCACAACATCATAGATACCCGCCGTGCCGCCTTGGCTGGCTGAATTGTCGATCGTGCCGGTGATCTCACCGGTCATGGCATTGATGCTGAGACCCGGCGGCAGGCCGGTTGCCGAATAGGTCAACGCTGCATCATCAATGTCGGCAAAGCCGCCCGATGTGTCCACGCTGATCCCGGCATCGGCATCATCGTTCACTTGCGGCGGTAATGAACCGACGGCAGTAGGTGCGTCATTCTCTGAAGTGATCGCAACCGTGACTTGGGCTGTATCTGTACCACCCTCGCCATCGCTGATCGTGTAAGTGATCGTGTCAGTGCCGTTGAAGTCCGCATTCGGCGTGTAAGTCAGCGTGCCATCGCCATTGACGACAACGGTGCCATTGGGCGCGCTTGCCGAAACAACGTTGATATCATCGCCATCAGGGTCAGAATCATTACCCAAAACTGTGATATCAACAGGCGTATCTTCGGTTGTTGATGCAGTATCATCAAGCGCATCAGGGCCAGGATTAGTGACCGTCCAACTGAAACTCTGTGTCGCAGACAAGCCGCCGGAGTCGGTACCGGTGACCACGACTGAATAGATTCCAGCCGCTCCGCCTTGGCTCGCAGAATTATCAATTGTACCCGTAATTTCACCAGTAACGCTATCAATCGAAAGGCCGGGAGGCAGGCCAGTCGCGCTGTAGGTCAGGCCTGCATCCTCTACATCAGCAAAGCCGCCAGAGGTCGCAACTGAAACGCCCGCGTCAGCATCAAAATTGGTTTGCGATGGCAAATTGCCATTGATGGTCGGATTGTCATTAACCGGATCGATCACAATCGGAACGGTCGCGGTGGACGTGCCGCCACGGCCATCGCTGATCGTGTATGTGATAGTGTCCGTTCCATTAAATTCTGCGTTCGGCGTGTAGTTCAGCGTGCCATCAGCGTTGATTGTAACCGTGCCATTGGTCGCATTGGCGTTAATTACACTCAGCGCATCGCCGTCGCCGTCAAAATCATTCCCCAACACGTCAATGTTGTTGACCGAGGTATCTTCGTCGGTCGTGATCTGTGCATCGTCAACCGCCGTTGGCGGATCATTGACCTCAAGTACATTGATGGTCGCGGTCGCCACATTCGAGCTCAACGACGCATTTTCAAAACTGATGTCAATCGTGCGGGGCGTTTCGTTCGGACGCTCACCCGCCGTCAGGAATGTGATCGCCTGCAGCGCGTTCTCGTAAGCGTTTGAGCTGCCATTTCCGGTAATGATGATTTCGGTCGCAGTGCGGGTGTAGCTTAGCCCGCCACCCAAGGAACCAGAGGCGGCATTCGAGCCATTGACGAGCAACTCATCGCCAGTGAGAGCATTGGTCAAAGTGATGGTCGCGCCGGTGACCGACCCATCTGGGTTTTGCACATCAACATCGTTGTCGACGATCGACACACCAGCGCCGTTCTCGACGTAAGTGTTGGTGTAAGCCGACCCACCGACCGTGCTGTCATTGCCATCCAAGTCAAGCCGCGGGATTGAAACAGTCGTACCGCCATTGCCGAGATTGAAGTCGGCATCGCCATCATGGCTGAAAGCAGCAAAACCAGTAATAGCATTTGGCGCTAGATTGTATGTGATGTTCCAGCTGCTGGTATTGAGCCAGTTGAAGCGGGCAGCAGAAGGAACTCCACTGTTCTCGTCAGCCGTCCCCGATGCAGTCACCTCGCCCGGTATCGAAGTGTCAAATAGCACACGGGAACCATCGGCAGATTCGAAAGACGACAATGTATCAGTGTCGACAGTTACGAATTCACGGCTGCGCGGCAAATTGCCAATGCCGTCAATGTCTGCCACGGTGTATTGAACATCGATTTCCGCCGGTGCACCTGTATTAGTGAAAAATACATCCCACCGAAGCTCCACCGTCGCGACTTCGCCAGCCGGACCTCCTGATCCAAGCAGAATTGTTGGATCATCGCTAACTGCACCTGGTCGCTCAAATCGCACAGAATCGCCGTCACTAACGCTGACGACAGTCGCCCGAATACTTATTGATTGACCATTGAGAGTACCAACATTGGCCCACGTTGCTGTTCCGCCTTCCGGAACGGCATCAGAAAAGCGACCAAAGGTACCGAAACCAGTCGCCCCTTGCGCGATTATATTGCCACTGTCATCACGCACGGTGAGCGAGTTTGCGGGAGCCGAAATGTTAGTCGGCGCCAGCAAACCATCCCATTCACGCGCCACGAGGGACGCGGTTTCGACCATGCCCAGGCGGTTCTCGAGCGTCCAATCGCCGCCGCGAGCGATGCTACCCGTGTCGTCGATTGATGCAGCAATATCCGCGCCGGTGATGGCCGCGAGATTGTTAAGCAGAGCCTGACCCTCGGCGTCATTGCCAACATCACAGCCGTAAATCAGAATATCGCCATCCGCCGACAGCTTTGAGCCAATCGAGGCAAAGGCGGATGCCAGCTCTCCGGTCAGTGCTGCGCTATCGATCCGGGTGTCACCCAGCCAGAACATGCCATCTTCGCCGTGGCTGACGAAATGGATTGCGCCAATGTCGCTCGCACCGGCAAGTGCGGTGAGAACCTGATCAACGCCGTCGCTATTTGCATCCACAAACACAATCGTGCCGCGACCTTCCCAGATCTCGGCAAGCTGCTCGTAATTGTCGACACTGGTGTCAATGAAGATGAAGTCGTTAGGCACCTCGCCAGACTGCGCGACAACCGCATCATCAGAAGGCTCTGCAAAAAAGCCATCGGCCAGCGCGCGCTCCATGCCGTACATGGCCGCCGCCCGGTCATCGCGCATTGCATCAATAATAGCGCGCGGCGTGCTGCCCTCGCGCATTTCATCATTGAGCTGGATTTGCGGATGCAGCGTGTCGCGGCCCTCAGACCGATTGCCAGACAGGAAACCAACCGGCTGAGCGGACAGGCCAGAGCCGGTGTCATCGCCGATCCGTGAGGAAATATCGCTGCGTATGTCGAATTTTACAGGCGCAACGCTGGCTTCGTTAAAGGTGTATTCACCCGGAGCAACAGCCATCGGGCCAATGTCTGCGGTGATAGCGGTGACCACCCCCGCTCCATCAAACATCATCCGTGGTTCAAGCGCCAGAATGTGACGACTTGCAGCCTGTTTTTTTGTCATGCGCGACCTGACCCCATATTCGCAGCTCCATCCCAAATTCGCAGCCAAGGGATATGATGCAATTATTACTTTATAGCCAAAACAGTATCATAGTGAAACAGGTTTGGCACCAGCAAACAGGGGTGAGAAGTTGTAAATTTACGTTAAGCCGGGGATTTCTGGTTGCAAAAGTCTTAATACAATCAAGCACTAGCGATGCGCGTTAGTCACTCGTTAGTGCGAATACTGAGCACCGCCACTGCAACTCAGCCTGCATTTTCAATGGGAGGCGGATGAGAGCCTCGCAGACCCCTTCAGGAGCGCCTCCAGTCACCCCGAGGCCTCCCGTCCAACCGGCTAACGGAACGCGACCAAAACTCAGCTCGTCTCGCGCCAGATTGCGTTAGTCTCAGGTTAGTCAAAACACCTCACAAAGCGACCGCGCCGCCAAAAAACTCATTTGCTGCCAGATGCTTAACGGACCACCCGTTTGATCAGCCATATGGTGCAGCAAGCGGGATGAGGCGAACTTTGGGCCTAGTGACAAGTTACGGTTTGTTCGGACATCTTGCGTAAAGCTTCACGTCCGAAGTCATGAAAACCGCGTTAGCCTTTATGATTAGGAACTGGTTTCATCGCTCATGTTAGCGGTGCGGCCAGTTGCAATATTACCCGCCATCTCGGCGGTTTTTGGGAGGGATTCCAGTATGAGTGATGAGCTGCTTGAGGCGCCCGTGCGCCCTGAAGTGGAGACAGCCAGTCCGTCGGCACCTGAAGCGGGCGAGGCCAGCCTTAGTCCCGCGATCTCTAAAGGTGCGGCGGTGTCAGCGCTTGCTATCGCAACGGCCGCATGTGGCGGCGGTGGCGGAAGCGGCGGCGGTTCGACCGCTGGCGGCACTCCTCCGACCGGCGGCGGCACGCCCCTCCTGTGGCAGTGGTCACTCCGCAAACAGACCAAGAGGCCGCGCGCTTCCTGCTGCAGGCATCTCTTTCAGCTTCTACCGCTGAGATATCGTCCCTGCGTTCTGATGGCTTTGAGCCGTGGCTCGACCGCCAAATGAACCGCAACAATGATCAAACCGCGCGGCAGTTCTTCACCAGCCAGGGTTATGATCAGGTCACCACCGAGCGGTATTATTTCAATTCAGGTATCGGCGACAACATGATCTGGAGCCAATTGCTCCAAGGTGGCAGCGCGGTTCGCAAACGCGTAGCGCTGGCCCTGTCAGAGTTCTTCGTCGTCTCTTACAATGGGATCAACAACACCTGGCGCGCCATGGCGATCGGCGAGTATTGGGACATTCTCAACCGCAACGCTTTCGGCAATTTCCGCGAGCTGCTCGAGGAGATCACGCTCAACCCGTCCATGGGGAATTTCCTCAATACGCTCGGCAATCGCAAAGCCGATCCGAAATCAGGACGCGTTCCTGATGAGAACTTCGGCCGTGAAATCATGCAATTGTTTACGATTGGTCTGTTCGAACTCAACAATGATGGCACCGTTCGCACCAATGGCGGCGAACCGATTGAGACCTATACCAACGACGATGTGACCGGCATCTCAAAGGTCTTCACCGGCTATGATTACGATTACACCGGGATCGGTTTCACGCCTGACGCGCAAGGCGGAAATTTCGATATTCCTGATCCGGACTACACCCGCCAGCCGATGACGGCGGACCAGACAAAGTGGCGCTTTCCAAAGAACGAGTCTTTTCATTCGGACGCGGAAAAAACCTTCCTGGGCACCACGATTGCGCCAAACACCAGCGCTGAAGAATCCCTGCGCGTCGCGCTCGATACTCTGTTCAACCACCCCAATGTGGGGCCGTTCTTTGGCAAGCAGATGATCCAGCGCCTGGTGACCAGCAATCCAACGCCAGCCTATGTTGATCGGGTCGCATCAGTCTTTAACGACAATGGCAGCGGCACCCGCGGCGATCTTCGCGCTGTGTTCAAAGCGATCCTGCTCGATGACGAAGCGCTAAACACCGCCAACGTCACCAATGCCAATTTCGGTAAGTTGCGCGAGCCCATGCTGCGCTACACGCAGTGGGCACGCACATTCGGCGCGCAATCGGCCTCAGGCAATTACGATCTGGGCAACACATCCGATACATCGAACCGGATCGGCCAATCACCGCTGAGATCACCATCGGTGTTTAACTTCTTCCGCCCGGGATACGTGCCAGCGGGATCGCAGGCGGCAGAGCGCAATTTGCTCGCCCCAGAGTTTCAGCTGGTCAACGAGACCTCGGTCGCAGGCTACGTCAACCAGATGGAGCGGGTGATCGATGGCTCTGTGTTCTGGTCGCGCGATATCCAGCCGCAATACACTGACGAGCTGGCGATTGCAGAGGACAGCACCGCTCTGCTCGACCGGCTCGATCTGCTGCTAACCGCAGGTCAGCTGAGCGACAACACGCGCTCCTTGATCCTTCCCGTCCTCGACGAAATCGACGTTACCGCGACCAGCGATAACGAGACCAAGCTCAGCCGGATCCATCTCGCTGTCCTGCTGATCATGGCGTCGAACGATTACCTCATTCAGAAATAAGGGCAGCATCATGTATATTGGCAAAGGAAATGAACTTTCACGCCGCGCCTTCATGCGCCGCTCTGGCCAGCTTGCAGGCGCAGGTGTGGCATCATCCTACGCACTTGGGCTTGCTGGAATTGGCGAGGCCGCAGCGTTCTCGTCCGCCGGCATGGTTACAAAGCGCTTGTCTGCGTCTTCCTCTATGGCGGCAATGATCATGGCAACACCCTGATCCCTTACGATCAGGCGAACTACAATCGCTATGCTGCCATTAGGGGCGGTCAAGGAGATGAAGGCGGCGGGATTGCTCTGGCGCGCGGTAGTTTGGCTCAGACAGTCCTCAACCCGGCAAACAATCAAACGCTGACAGACGACATTCAATATGCGCTGGCGCCGTCTATGCCGCGCCTCAAGGCCCGTTTTGACCAAGGCGCGATGGCACCATTGCTCAACGTCGGCCCGCTGGTCGTTCCATTGACGAAGGCCCAGTTCGAAAGCGACAATAACTCGCAGTTTCCAAGACCAGCTAAGCTGTTCTCCCACAATGACCAGCAATCAACCTGGCAAAGCTCACAGCCCGAAGGCTCGACATCTGGCTGGGGCGGAAAAATGGGCGACCTTGCTCAGTCCACCAACACCAATTCCATGTTCACACTCATCAATGCTACAGACAACGCGGTGTTTATGACCGGCGAAGACGCCGTGCCGTATAAGATCGGGAACAATGGCGCGACCCAGTTCCGCGGGCTGGAACGCGGCCGGGTCTACCGTTCGCAATCGGCCTCGGCGGCTTTGGATAGCATCCTGAAAAGCAGTAATGGCAATGTCCTTGAAGCGGATTATTCCATGGTGAATGCGCGTTCGATTGAATATGGCGGCTTTATCGCCGAGGCATTGGAAAACACCAATGTGACAACCGATTTTGGCGAAAACAACCGTCTCGCATCGCAATTGTCCGTCGTGGCCCGGCTGATCGCTGCGCGCAACAGGCTGGGCGTGACGCGTCAGGTATTCATGGTCGGTATGGGCGGATTTGACAATCACGATGGCCTCATCGGCAATCATGAAGGTCTGCTCAGTCAAGTCGATTTCGCGCTTGATGCATTCTACCAAGCAACTGTCGATCTCGGCATTCAGGACCAAGTAACGACTTTCACCGCATCCGACTTTGGCCGAACGCTCGCCTCTAATGGCGACGGGTCAGATCATGGTTGGGGCAGCCACCACTTTATCGTTGGTGGCGGGGTCAATGGCGGACGCTTCTACGGCACTGCACCTCAAGTATCTGTTGAAAGCGATGATCAGGTCGGTCAAGGCCGATTGCTGCCGACTGTCTCGGTTGATGAATATTCCTCAACCCTAGCGCGCTGGTTTGGCGTCGACAATTCAGAGCTGCCTTCGATCGCGCCGAACATTGGCCGGTTTGCTCAGCCTGACCTCGGCTTTATGGGCTAAGAGAAACCTAAACCAAACGAAAAGGGGCTCTGCGCTGCTGCGTAGAGCCCCTTTTTCTTTGTCGGCTGTGGCAGCGCGCTTTAGGCGTTCGCCAGCGCGATATGCCGCTTCATATGATGATCGACATTGCCAAACTCATTGTCGTACATCGTCAGACGCTTGAAATAATGCCCGATCGCATATTCATCGGTCATACCATTGCCGCCGTGGATCTGGATCGCTTCTTGGCCGATGTGATGGGCCGCTTGGCCGATCCGCACCTTGGCCGCTGATACGGCGAGCTTGCGCTCCCGCTCATCGGCATCGAGGTTGAGGGTCGCAAGGTACGTCATAGAGACGGCTTGCTCATACTCTGTGTACATATCGACCATGCGGTGCTGCAGCACTTGGAATGATCCGATTGGCACGCCGAATTGCTTGCGTTCGCGTGAGTAATCGACGGTCATGGTGTGCGCGACTTTCATCGCGCCGCATATTTCGGCGGACTGCGCAGCAATCGCTTCGTCGGTAACGAGTTCGATCAGCGGCAAGCCATTGCCTTCTTCGCCGATCAAAGCCTCGGCTGGAATGCTGGCGTTCTCAAAGAACACCTCCGATGCGCGGCGGCCATCAACCGTGGCATAGTCACGCGTGACCACGCCCGCGGCGTTCTTGTCGATTACAAAGACGGACACGCCCTCACGGTCGGTCCGCTCGCCTGAAGTGCGCGCAGTGACGACCAGATGCGTCGCCCAAGGCGCGCCGATCACAACCGCTTTGTGGCCGTTGAGGACATAGCCAGAGCCATCCTTCTTCGCCGTCGTCTCTAGGTTCGCATAGTCATAGCGGCCGCGCGGTTCTGCATAGGCAAAGGCGAAGATGCGGCTGCCATCGACGATCCCGCCAATATGCTCTTCCTTTTGCGCATCGGTGCCCGCGTGCTTCAGGAAGCCGCCCGCGCACACCACGGTTGGCACAAACGGCTCCACCACCAGGCCTTTGCCGAATTCCTCCATAACGATCATGGCATCGACCGCGCCGCCGCCAAAGCCGCCATCGGCCTCAGAAAATGGCATACCAAGCAGGCCCAGCTCAGCCAGCTGCGCCCAGATCGCTGGCTGCCAACCGCTTTCGCTATTGATCGCCTCCATGCGCGCTTCCCACGCATAATTTTCACGTACCAGCCGGGTCAGGCTGTCACGCACCATGTCTTGTTCTTCAGTGAAGTTGAAATCCACGTAATGTCTCCCGCGTGTCCTGAGCCCCTAAAGGCCCAGGATCATCTTGGTGATAATGTTGCGCTGGATCTCGTTCGATCCCCCGTAGATCGAGGTTTTGCGCATATTGAAATAGCTCGCAGCGGAATGCTCCGCATAGGCGGGGCCAACCGGATATTCGTTCGATCCGGCATCGGACACGCTCGGATAAAACGGTGTGCCGTAATGGCCAACCGCCTCGAGGGTGAGTTCGGTCAGGCGCTGCTGGATCTCGGTGCCCTTGATCTTGAGGATCGAGCTTTCCGGCCCTGGGCCCTTGCCCGCCTGTTCACCAGCCAGCGTGCGCAGCTCGGTGATCTCCAGCGCAGAAAGGTCAATCTCCAGCTGGCTGACTTTGCGCGCGAAATCGAAATCACTCATCAGCGGAGCGCCGTCCATCTGCTCTGACTTGGCAATATCCCGCAGCTGCTCAACACCGCGTTTGGAGCGGGCCACACCGGCAATTCCGCTTCGCTCATGCGCGAGCAGGAATTTGGCATAGGTCCAGCCCATGTTCTCTTGCCCAACGAGGTTCTCGACCGGCACACGGACGTCTGTGAGCCAGGTTTCATTGACCTCATATCCGCCGTCGATCAGCTTGATCGGGCGAACTTCGATACCAGGCGATTTCATATCGACCAGAATAAAGCTGATGCCTTGCTGCGGTTTGGCGGCATCGGGATCGGTGCGGCACAGGAAGAAGCCCCAATCTGCGTGCTGAGCCAGGGTCGTCCAGGTTTTCTGACCGTTGATCACATAATGATCGCCATCGCGCACAGCGGTGGTTTTGAGCGAGGCAAGGTCCGAACCTGCGCCCGGCTCTGAATAGCCTTGGCACCACCACACATCGCCGCTGCGAATGCCCGGCAGGTGCTGAGCCTTTTGTTCGTCATTGCCGAAGGAATAGATCACGGGGCCAACCATCGACACGCCAAATGGCAGCGGCATGATCGCATTCACCCGCGCGTTCTCTTCCGACCAGATGTAACACTGCGTCGGGGTCCAACCGGTGCCGCCATATTCGACCGGCCAAGCCGGAACAGACCAGCCCTTTTCACCGAGGATTTTGTGCCAAGCAACCATGTCCTCTGGATCAAGGTCATCACGCAGGCCGTCCGGCGAGACGTGCTTGGGATAATTCTCTTCGATGAAGGCGCGCACTTCTTCGCGAAATGCCAGCTCTTCGGGGCTAAACTCCAGATTCATGCTCTCTCACTCCTGATCGGTCCCACACAAGTGACAGTGGCATCACTGCGAGGGACTGAAAAGGGGTGACGTTGCGGCAACCGAGCGATTTATTTTTGCCCGGAAGAGCGCAAGCTCCGAATGTAAGCCCCCTCTACCAGAGGTATGCGTAGAGACCGACCAGGATCGCGATGGTGATGGTTGCGAGTGTGTTGAACAGCGCGCTAGTGGCAAAGGCGATGTCGCCCAGCTTCACCGTCTGCTCTTCATCAGGCGCCGCCGTCATGCGCGAGACGATGGCTGCTGCAACCAAGCCAACCAGGAACACGATCCAGATCCGCACCACAAACGGTAGGTCAGGCAGAACCGCATTGACGATGAAGTTGAGCGCAACCGACCCGATCAGCGCGGTAAAGGCACCGGCCGCATTGGCCCGCTTGTCAAAGAAGCCCAGCAAGAACACGATCACCACGCCCGGCGCGATATAGCCGGTGTATTCCTGAACCGTCTGGAACGCGCTTTCAAAGCCGCCGAGGAACGGCCGGGCCAGAACCAGCGCCAGCGCCATTGCGGTGAAGGCTGCCACGCGGCCAACGGTCACATAATGCTGCTCGGTCTCATCGGGCTTCACGCTGCGATAGAGGTCCATGGTGAAGATGGTCGAGATCGAGTTCATCATCGAGGCGAGCGAGCTCACCACCGCTGCGATCAAGGCTGCAAACACCAGACCGCGCAGGCCAGCGGGCGCAAAGCCCATCAGCTCGCCGTAAGTGCGGTCTGAACGCTCAGCCAGAGCCGCGCCATCAAGCGCGCCTTGCTGAGCCAGAATGACCGCCGCAATGCCCGGGATCACCACGATAAACGGCACAACCAGTTTCAGGAACGCAGCAAAGGCTAAGCCCTTTTGCGCCTCGCCCAGGCTCTCTGCGCCAAGCGCGCGCTGGATGATGTACTGGTTAAAGCCCCAATAGCTGAAGTGCAGCACCCACAGTCCGCCGAGCAGCGTCCAGATGCCGGGAAGATCATTATAGGCCGGATGATCATTATCGAGGATCATCTCAAAGTGGCCCGGCATCTCGCCCGCGAGATAGCTCAGCCCGCCCAGCGCGCCGTCCGCTGGTAGCGCATCAAGCGCAAACCAGGTGATCGCAAAGCCGCCCAGGATCAGGATCACAACCTGGATGATATCCGTCAGCGCAACCGCCTTCAGCCCGCCATAGAGCGAGTAGAGCGCGGCAAACGCCGCCAGCGCCGCCATCGACGTGAGCACGCCCCAGCCGGTCAGGCTCTCCACCGCAAGGCCGCCCAGCCACAGCACGGTGGTGAGGTTGACCGCCGTATACAACGCGACCCAGAACACGCTCATCAGCGTCTTCACGCCGCTGCCATAGCGCTGCTCCAGGAATTGCGGCATCGTATAAATGCGCCGCTTCAAAAAGATCGGTAGGAAGTATTTCGCAACGATGATCAGGACCAAAGCCGCCTGCCATTCATAGGCCGCGATCGCCATGCCCACGGCAAAGCCCTGGCCCGACTGCCCGATGATCTGTTCGGCTGAAATGTTCGATGCAATCAGCGAGGCACCAATCGCCCACCACGGCAAAGCGCGGCTTAGCCAAAAAGTAATCCTCAGTGTTCTTATCGCGCCCCTTAGGCTCGCGGCTCACCGCCAAAGCGATCCCCAGCAACGCCACCGCATACCCAACAATGATCACAATATCGATCGTCTCAAGCGTCACAAAAATGTCTCCCCATTGATCCCAAGGCGTCCATGCCGTGTTTCTGGGACCATATCCATCACCTAAACCCAAAGACCCCCGGACAGCATGGCCATCCGGGGGTCTCGGGAGATCCTACTAAGAAGCTTGCGCCTCCGTTCAGTAATTAAGCCGCAATATGAAGCTGTAGCGCGTGTCATTGCGGAAGAAGTTGCGCGGTGCGCGCAGTCCGGCGTCGTTGATCGTTTGCTCGGTGACAGTGATGTCATCAAGCAAGTTCACGCCTTGAACACCAATCTTCAGGTTCTCGTTGATGTCGTAGAAGATCGACGCATCAAGCTGTCCTGTTGACTGCTGATAGATCGATGCAAACGGGAAGATCACATCGCGCGGCGTCAGTTGGAAGTCACTGCGCCAGTTGTACGCAACACGCGCCTGCACACCGCCCTTTTCGTAAAGACCGATGATATTGAAGTTGTGCTCCGAAATCCGCGGGAAGACATCAGCGTCAATAGCAAATCGCGCTGTTGGCGGATCATCACTGTTTAGGTTTGGATCAAGCTCGTTGGCGACGCCCTCAGCATCGATGTAAGTGTAGGTTGCTTGCAAACCGAGACCGCTGAGTGCGCCTGGCAGGAAATCGAAGAATTGCTGATAGGCAATTTCCACACCCTTAACTGATGCGTTCTCTTCAACGTTTACCTCGGTGTTACGAAGCAACGTCAAACCATCGATCTGAGCCGGAATTTCCACTGGAGAGAAGGCGATGAAATCATCGATTTCTTTGTAGAAACCTGTGAGCGTCAGCGAACTGCTGCGTCCAAAATACCATTCCCATGATAGGTCAAGGTTTGTCGACAATTGCGGCGTCAATGACGCGTTACCTGTCGCATTTGAGCTAAAACCACCGAAGGTATTGGGCTGTCCCGCGCCCGCAGAGGTATCCGGGAGAACTTGCACCCTCACTCGTTCGTTGAGCTGAGTGACCCCAGGCCGCGTCATCGTTCGCGAAGCAGCAAATCGGAACAGGTGTCCGCCATCAAACTCTAGCTTGAGGTTCAAGCTTGGCAGAAACTCATCGTAGCTGACATCAACCCGTTCTTGAATAATCTGGCCATCGCCAAATTGGGCAATCAGCTGATCACGATTGGCACAGGCCGCAGGAATGGAGAATGTCGGATCCGATGCGCCCGGGAAGGCTGGATCACATTGGTCGGTGGTGGGATCGCCCGGGATAATGTTCGGAAACAGATCATTGAAGCTGTCCACGGTCGTGCTTGTGTCAACCGAGCGATCGGTGCGAGCATAGCGCAGACCCACATTGCCCGTCAGCTCACCACCAAGGAAGTTGTCAGACCCAAAATCAAGACGGACGTAGGCGGCAATGTTCTCACGCGTAACCGAGCCAATCTCGCTCGGAAGGAACGGTGTTCCAGCTATCACGCCACCGCGCGAGGAAAGCGGACGCCAACCTGATGGGCTATTAGAACCAACACCGTATGCGGTATCAATTATCGAATTGAAGGTGTCTTGGAAGCCCTGGAAGTCAGCCGCAGCAGGGCCGACATAACTTGGCACCGTGCCAGTAAATCCAACACCAATTCCGCGCTGATAATTAGGGAACGCAAAGGTTCCAAAAAGCGGAGCAACGATTGCTTCAAGAGCAGGGTTTTGGTTGCCATTTGGCAGAATCAGCGGGGTGTCAGGCAGACCTTGAGGGGACTGACCGGTCCACACTTCTGAGATGTTACCCCAGTTGAAATCGGATTCGCGGATGACGACTTCCTCATCGGAATAGCGTGCACCAGCACGCACCGATTTCAGCCAACCATCACCAGAGAAGTCATATTCAACGTCGCCGCGAAACGCCAATGCTTCCGCGTCGTTCTGCGTCGTGTGATCCATCGCTGAACGAATGAAGTTCTGAGATGGCTCGAAGCCCACGAACGCAACTCCACCTCGATCACGATCAATGCTGACCGGTGAGAAAAAGCTATTGTGGACCGTCACATCGAAGACGTCAGATGTTGAATCGATGTATTGCGCATCAAAATTGAAACGCAAACTGTCGGTCGCTGAAAATTTCAGATTGAAACCATAATCGGTCGTTGTGTCTTCCTCGGACCGCTCGCGGAACAGGTTGAGTTGTTGACCGCCAGTTGGCGAGAGGATTGACGCCGCACCATTTGGACCACGCCATTGTGAGTTGTCGGTGATCGTGCCGCTGGTGAAGACGCCATCATCATCAAATGTGAAATCCGAACGATCAAGACCTGGCTAGGCTACGTGCCGCACCATCCGCGGCCGTCTCAATCACATTCTCACCCCAAACTAGCTCGGAGTCGGAACGGAAGAACTGGGCCGTTGCAAGCCAGCGACCGTCTTCGCTTTCATATTGAGCGGCTGCCGCAATCGACAGGCGCTCGCGATCAAATTGCTGTGTGCGAACACTGCCGCCAGCTGGAATGTAAAGCGGATTTCCAGCAGCATCGGTGATGAAATTGGAATCGTCCGATGGGTCACCGAGGTTGCCACCCGGATCGTTGTCACGGAAGTCAGCAAGCCCCGTGCCATCGCCGCGTGTCTTCAGGCGATTGTAGGAGATGTTACCAAGCAGACCAAAGGTGCCGCCACCTACATCCCAAGTGTTGGAATAAAGGAACGAAGCACCGGGCGTCACCTCATCAGCGAGGTCGGTCAGCTGACCTTCAACGCTCAGCGCAATCACTTGACCACCCTTGTCGAATGGTAGGCGCGTGCGCAGATCGATGGTACCGGCTGCGCCGCCTTCAATCAGGTCAGCAGATGAGTTCTTGAAGACAACAACGCTGCCCAGCAGCTCTGGCGACACGTCTTCAAAGCCAAGCACACCGCTGGAGCTCGCACCAAGCGCATCACGGCCGTTGAGTTCCGAACGCACAAACGGGAGACCGCGGATAACAACGCCGCTGCCTTCAACCGCAAAGTGATCAGGATCGTTAGGACCAGCAAAACGAAGGACGCTGACACCTGGAACACGCTGGAGCGCTTCTGAAACAGAGCGATCCGGCAGTGCACCAATATCGGAAGAGGTAATCACATCAACAAAGGTATCCGCGTTGCGCTTGATCCCTTGCGCGCTTTCAAGCGAGGCGCGGATGCCGGTTACGATGATAAGACCATCGTCTTCGCTGGCCGCTTCAGCTCCTTCTTGCGGAGCCTCCTCTTGCGCAGCTTCATCCTGAGCCATTGCTGAGCGCAGCCGCCAGCAGCCCCAAGGACGAAACACCCGCCATGAGTGTTTTGGACACGGCGCCACCTGCGGCGCGAGCGCTAAACTGTTTCACTGATTTTCCTCCCCTAAGAGCCTCCACTATACGGAGGTCACCCTAACTTATTCCTTAATTCAATCCCAAATTGACAACCTTGTCAACTGAGATTGTCAATTCTTGTGGAAGGCGTGGCCTCCGCGTCACTCAGAAATTTAAAGCATTGTATTTGAAGCGCAATTTTCTTCGATAAATGCACGGTGCGTCGGCATATCGTTGGCCGCGTTATCAATTGTTGTCCGGACCTTCTGCAGGATCGAATCGATCCGCTCCATCGGCAGCTTGGCAATTAACGGATTGCTGGCCTGCGGCTCGACCCCTTGGCCGTACATCACAGCGAGCCAGCTGGCGGTGCCGAAAATGTCGTTCGGCTCTTCAAAAATCCGCCCGCCCTGTTCGAATTGCGCGATGCGGCGGCGCAGCTCTTCGGGTTGTTCGATCGTCTGGCAATGCCGCCAGAATGGCGTGTCATCGCGCTGGGTCGCAGTGTAATGCAGCACCAGAAAATCGCGCACCCGGATATATTCCCTCAAAGTGCGCGCATTAAAGGCGTCGATATCCGGCTGGCTAAAGCGCTTATCCGGGAAATGCGTCAGCAGCCGGGCGATGCTGGTCTGGACCAAATGTATGCTGGTGGATTCCAGCGGCTCCATAAACCCAGCCGCCAGTCCGAGCGCGAGAACATTGCCGTTCCAGAATTGCTTGCGATGCCCCGTGACAAAGCGCAGCCGATTGGGCTCCGCCAGTGGTTCGCCATCGAGATTGCTCAGCAGCGCCAGCTCGGCAGTGTCATCGGCGAGATACTCGCTGCAATAGACATAGCCATTGCCGGTGCGATGTTGAAGCGGGATGCGCCATTGCCACCCGGCCTCGCGCGCCGTGGCCCTGGTGTAGGGGATTGGGAATTCATCGCGGGTGCAAGGGATCGCCACCGCCCGGTCACAAGGCAGCCATTTGCGCCAATCCTCATAGCCGGTCTTAAGCGTCTGTTCGATAAGCAGCCCGCGAAAGCCAGAGCAATCCACGAAGAAATCGCCGCTAACGGACTGGCCGGATTCCAGTTCGAGCGAACGCACATGGCCGCTCTCGCCGTCTTGCGCAACATTGCTGATCCGTCCTTCGATCCGTTCAACGCCTTTCCCTTCCGCAAAGCGCCGCAGAAACGCAGCATAAAGCGAGGCATCAAACTGAAATGCGTAATTGATCCCGGCAAAGGCGGATTGCGGCCGCTCCGGTGTTGCCCGCATGAACTTCTCGCGCCGACACGCCTCGACCATCAGCGAGTAGGAGAACAGATCGTCTTTGTGCCCGGCAAGGTTGCGGTGCAGCCAATATTGGTAGAACGGGATCGCATCAAAATCGCGGCCAAAATCGCCAAACGGGTGGATGTAGCTCTCACCCTTTTTGAACCAGTCGACGAACTCGATGCCGAGCTTGAACGTCGCATTCGTTTCGCGAACGAACTCGTTCTCATCAATACCCAGCATCGTGTTGAAGGCGATGATCGGCGGAATGGTTGCCTCGCCCACGCCTACGGTTCCGATGGCCTCAGATTCGATCAGCGTTACTTTGGTCGGCGAGCCTTCGAGCAGGTGGCCTAGCGCCGCAGCCGTCATCCAGCCAGCGGTCCCGCCGCCAACAATAACAACACGGTCGAGCAAATGAGGGTTCATGCAGGTTCCGTCGCAAATGAGATGGGCGCCGCCTTACAAAAGCGGTCGATATAGGCTTGGTGGGTGGGCATGGCCTGAGCCGCCTTGGCATAGCTGGTGCGCATGTTGGCGAGGCTCCCTTTGAGGTTCGCCTCTGACAATCCGCTGGCGATGGGGTTGAAGCCTTGCGGCCCCCACCCCTGCCCCTCAGCGACCGCGAGCCAGCTGGTCACGTCAAACAATTCGGCATCATATTTGAAGAAGCGCCCTTGCGATTTTAGCAGTTCCAACTTGCCCGCTAGGCTGTCTGGAATGTCCATTTCCCGCACATAATCCCAGAACGGCGCGTCGTCGCGCTTGGTCGCTTTGTAATGCAGGATCAGAAAGTCGCGCACATGAGTAAAATCATCGGTCATCAGCCGGTTGTATTCCGCCCTTTCGACAGGAGCATCGGCGCTGCGGGGGAACAGCGAGACTAGCTTGGCTATGCCCATATGGATAAGGTGGATACTGGTCGATTCCAGCGGCTCCAAAAAGCCGGAAGAGAGCCCAATCGCCACGCAATTTCCAGCCCAGAATTCTTCACGGTGCCCGGTGCGAAAGCGCAGATGATTGGGCGAAGAAACCGGCGCGCCATCAAGGCTGCCGAGCAAGGTCTCCTCGGCCTGCTCGGCGCTCAAATGCTGGTCGCAATAGACGTAACCATTGCCGATGCGATGCTGCAGCGGGATGCGCCATTGCCATCCCGCCTCGCGCGCAGTTGAGCGAGTGTACGGCAGCGGTTCGCCTTGCTTCTCACAGGCCACGGCGACAGCGCGGTTGCAGGGCAGCCAATGGCTCCAATCTTTATGCGCAGAAGCCATGGCTCCGTCGATCAGGAGCCCGCGAAAACCTGTGCAATCGATAAACAGATCGCCTTCGATGCGGCGATCATGGTCAAGTGACAGCGCCGTGATCAGGCCGCTGCCGCTGTCTTGCTCGACCTCTTCAATGCGCCCTTCGATCCGGGTCACTCCGAGGTCTTCGGCGAAACGCCGCAGGAATGCTGCATAAAGCCCGGCGTCAAAGTGATAGGCATAACCGAGCTGGCCAATCACGGCGCCGTGGTCAGGCTCTGGCCGCAGGAATTTACCTGTATAGGCAGCGAGGGTGTTGAGCGAATAATCCGCCAGACCATGCGCATCGCCCAGGCTTTTGAGCCGCGACCAATATTGGTGAAATTCGACCCCCTCCAGATCAAAGCCATATCGGCCGAACGGGTGGAAATAGCTTTCACCCAAACCGCCCCAATCGGCAAATTCAATGCCGAGCTTAAAGGTCGCCTGCGTCTCGCGCACAAAGGTGTGCTCATCAATGCCCAGCTGAGTGTTGAACTTTGTGATCGGCGGGATGGTCGCCTCGCCCACGCCGACTGTCCCGATTGCTTCGGATTCGACCAGAGTGACGGAGACACCGGCGGGCATCACCATTTTTGCAAGCGCCGCCGCTGTCATCCAGCCAGCGGTGCCCCCGCCCGCGATTACGACGCGTTTGATTTGCTGCTCTGTCATGCTGCCTGCACCTGCCGCGTTAGGCTGGCGATTTGCCCGCGCAATTGATCCAGCCAATCCAATAGATGCGCATCCGGCAGGCGCTCTGCCATGCGGTCAGACCGGCGCGGACGAACACCGCGCACCCACAGCGCCGCGAGCCATTCTGGCGGAGTGAACACTTCATAATCCTCGGTTGGGATCCGCCCGCAGGCGGCAAAGACCTCTGCCTTGCGCTGCAAAGCAGGCCGCGAACTCTTAAGCGGGTCATCAACGCTCAGCAGCTCGCGCATATCCGCCACACGTTCTTGCTCAGCGAGCGCCAGCCGGGTCCATTCGGCCTGCTCTGGCGCGCAGTCGGACAAGGGCGCTGCGAGATTTGCAAAGCGCCGCACCGCGCTGCTCAAATGGTGCCATTCGAGACCGGGAATATCGCGTTCAGTCGCAATGGTTAGCTCTTGCCCGTCCCACTTGGGATCGCCTGCATCCGGCGAACACTGGATCATCAATTCTGCGTCCTGCGTTTGCTCATTGCCGCTCTCAACTACGCTCGCTCCGCCCGCTTTCGCAAAAGACAATAGCGCATTGCCATAAGCGGCGCGGTCAAAGGCAATTCCGAACTCCACCGGCAGCTGCGCCAATTGCGCCAACGGCGGCTTATGTGCTGCATTTTGCAGCGCCAGGGACAGAGAAAATTCGGTGAGATCAGCTTGCTCAGACAGGCGGTTAGCGCGTAGCCAATATTGGTGAAACTCCACCCCGCCGCGCGGCACGCCAAAGGCGGAAAACGGTAGCTGCACTGATGTACCATCGGCAGTCTGAGCCTCGGCTGCCAAAACGGGAGAGCCCCCGCACCGAGAGAAAAGCTGATCAATCGGAAGACCCATCTCCCCGTGAAAACGGTGGACACTAGGCCGCGTCACAAAGGGATCGGTAGTGTTCTCCTCGAGGCCAACTGCTAGCTCCAAAGCGCGCCCCGGGCCGAGCCAACGGCTGGCGAGATACGCGCCAACAACCCCTGCCTGCACCGGCGATCCGCGAACAAGGATGCGCTCGCTGCTCATGCCGCCGCCCGCATCATATTGTTCCGCGCAAGATAGGCCGCGTGATCTTCCATCGATCCGGCGGCCTTTTCCATATGGCCTTTAAGCCCAGCCAGATGGCGCAGAACCTCCGCATCCGCCTGACCCGAAACACGGTCATCGACACTGCTGGGCAGCACACGCTGGCCGATCAGCACCGCGACCCAGCTTGGCACCAGAAACAGGCCGTGATCATAGGCGCTGACGTGGCCATGCGCAGTGAACAGCTCCAGCCGCTCGGCCAAACTATCCGGCACTGTCATCGTGCGCATGTGGTTCCAGAAATCGGAATCGTCGCGCTCTGTCGCGTGGTAATGCAGGATCAGAAAATCGCGCACCCGCTCAAATTGCAGGTCCATCCAGCGATTGTATTCTGCCACTTCAATATCGTAGTCCTGATCGGCAGGAAACAACTCCAGCAGCTTAGTGATGCCTTCCTGGATCAGATAGATGCTGGTCGATTCCAGCGGCTCCAGGAAACCGCCGGACAGACCAATCGCAACGACGTTGCGGCTCCACAATTTGCGCCGCTTGCCGGTGACAAAGCGCAGGAACCGTGGGTCCGCCAATCGTTCCCCCTCCAGCCCGCCAAGCAAGGTGTCACATGCGGCATCATCGCTTAGGAACTGGCTGGAATAGACATGGCCATTTCCGGTGCGATGTTGCAGCGGAATGCGCCAGCTCCACCCGGCCTCATGCGCCGTTGCTCGCGTGTATGGCAGCAGCGGGCCAGCGCTTTCACATGGCACCGCCACCGCGCGGTCCGCGGGTAGCCATTCGCTCCAATCATCATAACCAGCGCTCAGTGCTTTTTCGATCAGGAGACCGAAAAAGCCGGTGCAATCGACAAACAGATCGCCCTCGACAATCCGGCCGTCGTCCATGGTCAGAGCACTCACTCGCCCGCTTTCAGGTTCCAGCGCGACGTCGACTACCTTGCCTTCCATCCGGGTAACCCCGCGCGCCTCGGCATGGGAGCGCATGAACGGCGCATATTGCAGCGCATCGAATTGATAGGCGTAGCGATAGGTCGACATGACCGAGCGCGGGTCTTCGCTCGGCGGCTGAAACTTTCCCATGCGCGAGGCGATGACGGGCAGCGAATATTCATCAAGCGCGCCAACGCCCGGCTGGCCTGCAAACTTGCGCCAATATTGGTGGAAGGCGACGCCCGCATTAGGCAGGCCAAATTCGCCGAACGGGTGGATGTAACTGTCGCCCTTGCGGCCCCAGTTCACAAACTCAATGCCGAGCTTAAAGGTCGCCGAGGTTGCGGCCATGAACTCCGCTTCATTAACACCGATGGTGTCGTTGAAATTCTTGATATGCGGCAGGGTGGCCTCGCCCACGCCGACAACACCAATCGCCTCGGATTCGATCAGCGTGATCTCAAGGCCGGTTGGGCCTAGCATGCTGGCAAGTCCAGCCGCAGTCATCCAGCCGCATGGTTCCCCCGCCGACCACAACCACGCGGTTTATCGCTTGCTTGCCCTCATTCGCGCCCACAGGCCGCTCCTCCATCCCACCGCCAAGATCGCATTTGCTCGCCCGCTGTCAATCGCAAGCATTGCAACATTCACGCTGCCCAGCTGAGGACACCAATACGCACAATCACTTGACGCCTCTGCCGAAACAGTAATACTAATTGACAACGTAAGACAATAGCAACCTTGGGGAGGGGTTCAGTGAGTTCTTCGCGCGTGCGGATGGGAATGGCCGACGGCGGCCAAGGCGCCTTTATTGGCGGCGTCCACCGCATGGCGGCTGCGCTGGATGGCCAGATTGATCTGGTCTGCGGAGCATTCAGCCGCGATTTCGCCAACAGTTTGGCAACTGGCAAAGCGCTAGGGCTCGCTGAAAAGCGCTGTTATCAAGACGTCGCCACCATGCTCGCTTGCGAAGCGCAGGTTGCGAGCGGCGGCACTGGCGAGCGTGATCCGATGGAATTCCTGTCGATTGTCACCCCCAACAACACCCATGCGCCCATGGCAAAGCAGGCGGCAGACGCAGGCTTTCACATCATGTCGGATAAGCCAGCAGGCGTGAGCCTGGCGGAGATCGAGGCGTTGGCCGAGACGCTGCAAGCGACCGGCGCGCATTACGGGCTGACACACACATATCTTGGCTATCCTATGGTGTGGCAGGCACGGCATTTGGCGGCTCAACCGGACTTTGGCCCGATCCGCAAAGTGTTGGTCAATTACACTCAAGGCTGGCTCGCCAGCGAGACGGAAAGCAGCGGCAGCAAGCAAGCGGAATGGCGAGTCGATCCGGAACGGTCTGGCCCTGCAGGCGCGCTGGGCGATATTGGCAGCCATGCCCATAGCCTGGCTGAGTTTATCGCCAATTCGCGCATGGCCCGGCTGTCCGCGCGGCTGCGCAGCCACTATCCAACGCGCGCGCTCGACGATGATGGCGAGATCAGCTTCTCGCTGGAAAACGGCGCCACCGGACAGCTTGTCTCCAGCCAGATTTGTGCCGGCGATGAGAACGATCTGACGATCCGCATTTACGGAGAACATGCCAGCCTGGAATGGCGGCAAATGGAGCCGAATACTCTCACCCAAAGGCTTGCGAGCGGGCAAAGCGTGATCCACCGCGCTGGCGTAGACAAGCCGCTTTGCGATGAAGCGCTTGAGCGATGCCGCCTGCCCTCCGGCCATCCCGAGGGATATCTTGAAGCCTTCGCCAATCTCTACCGCCATTTTGCTCAGGCTTTGCGCGCTGGAACGGCGCCGTCATCGCTTGGCGTCCCCGGCATTGCCGAGGCCTTGCGCGGCATGGCCTTCCTAGAGGCAGCCGTCGCCAGCAATGTCGCCAATGGCGCATGGCACGATATCAAAGCGCCCTCGGTGGGCCCTGATCTGAAAGGTCTCCTCGCGTGAAAGAACTTCGTGGCCCGGCCATTTTCCTCGCCCAGTTCATGAGCGACACCGCGCCGTTCAATTCGCTTGATACGATTGCGGAATGGGTCGCGGGCCTGGGTTATAAGGGCGTGCAAATTCCCTCCAACGATCCGCGCTGCATGGACCTTGATCTGGCAGCGGAGAGCCAGGACTACTGCGACGAACTCGCCGGTCGCTGCGCCGAGCATGGCCTGACCATCACGGAACTGTCGACCCACCTGCAAGGGCAGCTGGTCGCCGTGCATCCAGCCTATGATGAAATGTTCGATGCCTTTGCCCCAGAAGCGCTGCACGGCAAGCCTGCTGAGCGGCAGGAATGGGCGGTCGATCAGATGAAGAAATGCGCGGTCGCCTCGCGTAGGTTGGGCCTGAAAGCCTGCGCGAGTTTCTCTGGCGCGCTGATGTGGCACCTGGTCTATCCCTGGCCTCAACGCCCAGCTGGATTGGTGGAGGCTGGCTTTGCCGAGCTCGCCAAACGCTGGAAGCCTATTCTGGATGTCTACGAAGACAACGGCGTCGATGTCGCGTTTGAAATCCACCCGGGTGAAGACCTGCACGATGGCGCAACCTTTGAGGCATTCCTCGAGGCGGTGGACAATCATCCGCGCGCCAACATCCTGTTCGACCCGAGCCATTTCGTGCTGCAACAGCTCGACTATCTCGATTTTATCGACCGCTATCATGAGCGGATCAAGGCCTTCCATGTGAAGGACGCTGAATTCCGGCCCAACGGGCGCACCGGAGTCTATGGCGGCTATCAAGGCTGGCAAGACCGGGCGGGCCGGTTCCGTTCACTTGGCGATGGGCAGGTCGATTTCCGCCAGATCTTCAGCAAGCTGACCCATTACGGTTTTGATGGCTGGGCGGTGCTGGAATGGGAATGCTGCTACAAGCATCCCGAACAAGGCGCCGCTGAAGGCGCGCCATTCATTACTGATCATATCATCCGGCCAACCGAATACGCGTTTGACGATTTCGCGGGCGGTGATGTGGATGAGGCCAAGACTAAACGCGCGCTGGGCATCGATAGCTAGATGCGATTTGGAGAGGGAAATTCATGGAAGCCGTAGCAATGGGCGCGCGAGCAGAGCCCGGAATAGATCGGAACCGGCTGTTCTGGCTAAGCTGTATCTCGCTGATCGTGACCGCTATGACCTTCGCGATACGCGCAGGGATTTTGACTCAGCTGTCGGATGAATTCGCGCTGAGCGATACTCAACTTGGCTGGGTGAACAGCATGGCCTTTTTGGGCTTTCCCTTAGCGATGGTGGTGTTCGGTTTCCTCTACAACAAGCTTGGCCCGCGCCTGATCATGATCCTGGCCTTTTTCGGCCATCTACTCGGCCTTGTCCTCACCATTTTTGCTGATGGGTTCTTGGGCTTGCTGATCTCCACATTCTTCATCGGTTTCGCCAATGGGTCAGTGGAAGCTGCGTGCAATCCCTTGGTCGCAGACCTGTATAAAGACGAAAAAACAAAGTGGCTGAACCGCTTCCATGTTTGGTTCCCTGGGGGAATCGTGATCGGTGCGGTTGTCTCTTACGTCATGACCAATGCGGGAATCGGCTGGCAGCCCCAAATCGCAGTGATGCTATTTCCCACAGTGATCTATGGCGCCATGATTTTCACCACGCGCTTCCCGGACGTACCCGAAAGCGAAAGGACCATCGATCTGGACGCAAAAGGCGTGCTGTTGATGAGTGCGATCCTCGGCCTGCTGATCCTTATCGGCACACCAAACAACCTGATCGCGGGTCTGCCAGGGACGTTTGTCTTGCCGCTGCTTCTGGTGCTCGGCCTGACTTTTGTGATGATGCTGTGGCGTGCAGGACGCACGCGCGATGCGTTGCTCTTGATTGTACTTATGTCGATCATGAGCATCACAGCCACTTCAGAGCTCGGAACTCAGCAATGGGTTGATCGCATCCTTGGTGCGCAGCTCGGGAATCTTCCCGGCCAGGCCATGATCGTGCTCGGCATGGTGACAGGTATCATGGCGGTCGGCCGCTATTTTGCCGGGCCGCTCATTCACGCACTCAACCCTCTTGGCGTCTTGTTGATGAGCGCCATACTGACAACGCTGGGGCTGTTTCTGATGTCGTCGGCAAGCGGGGCAATGGTCTATGTATCGGCCATCATTTTTGCGGTTGGCGTGTGCTATTTCTGGCCAACGATGATCGGCGTGACAGCGCAATATGTACCGCGCTCTGGCGCTCTGGGCATGAGCCTCGTCGGGGCCGCAGGCATGTTTGCATTGACGATTTGGAACCCGATCATCGGAGGGTGGATCGACAGCGCAAGGGCCAGTGCTGAGGCGAGCGGGCTCGATGGCACGGCTGTTGAAGTGGCAGCGGGGCAAGGAGCGCTCTCTCAACTGGTCTATTTCCCAGTGGTGCTGATCGGGATCTTCGCCTTGCTCTACCTCGCCCGGAAACAGCTCGAAAACACAGCAGAGGCTACTCAGTCATGACGACAGATACCCTTTCAATGAACCGCCGCTCCATGCTGCGCGGCTCCATCACTGTCGCAGGCGCGGCGATTGTCTTGCCCGCGATGGGCGGCCTCGCCGGCTGTTCCAGCGGCGCAGGCGGCAGCCTTGCTGGAAGGCTGGAGCTGATCGATGCGGTCAGCGATCTGGTGATCCCGCAAACCGATACGCCCGGCGCGCGCCTTGCCGGAGTGCCTGCCTATATCGAGGCGGTCTTTACCGACCACTTCACCACCGAGCAGCAAGATGATTTCGCCGATGGCCTGTCTGTCTTTGACGACATGGCAAAGCAGGCTGGCGCGGACAGTTTTACCAGCGCATCGGCGGGGCAGCAGAGCGCGATCCTGACTGAGCTCGACACAGGGCCCGGCGATATGACCGGCAAAGCGACCTGGCAGCAGCTGCGCGATATGACGATCTTCGGCTTTTACACCTCGGAACAAGCCACCGAGGAACTGAAATTTGAAGAAATCCCCGGCCGTTATGACGCCTGCGCGCCCTTGGAAGAAGTCGGCCGGGCCTGGTTGAACCGCGGCGTCTGAGTGGAATCGAAAGCGAGTATCAAGAGAATGTCTGAGAACACCCCTTTCGATGTAATTGTTGTTGGGTCCGGAATGTCCGGCGGCTGGGCCGCGAAGGAATTCAGCGAAAAAGGGTTCAAGACCCTGGTGCTGGAGCGCGGCAAGCAGAACGAGCATAGCAAAGGCTATGTCACGGAAAACCAAAACCCGTGGGATATGAAACACCGCGACCGCGTTGACCCGAAGCTGGCCGATGCGGAATATCCGGTTCAGCAGACCTGCTATGCCTTTCGCGAGAGCACGCGGCACTATTTCATCAACGACAAGGAAAATCCCTACTCGGTAGAGGATGGCAAGACCTTTGCCTGGTTGCGCGGCGATCAGGTTGGCGGCAAGTCAATGATGTGGGCGCGCCAAAGTTATCGTTGGAGCGAGATGGATTTCGCCGCCAACAAGGCAGATGGGTACGGCACCGATTGGCCGATCCGCTACGCCGATGTTGCGCCGTGGTACGACTATGTCGAGAAGTTCGTCGGTATCAGCGGGTCTGAAGAGGGCCTCGATCAGCTGCCCGATAGCGTGTTCCAGCCAGCCATGGACCTGACCTGCGTGGAGAAAGACGCAAAGGCGAAGATCGAGGCAGCCTTTCCGGGCCGCAAAATGATCCCTGGCCGCGCAGCGCATTTGACCAAGCCAACCGAAGAGCAATTGGCGCTGGGCCGCGGCTCTTGCCAATACCGAAACCAATGCGAGCGTGGATGCTCGTTTGGCGGCTATTTCTCCAGCGTCTCGGCCACTTTGCCAGCGGCGAAGAACACCGGGAATATGACCCTACTGCCCGACACCGTCGTTGAGCGCATTCTCTATGACGAGAAGAGCGGCAAAGCGACTGGCGTACGGACCGTCAATCGCACCACCAAAGAGCGTCAGGATTACCAGGCCAAGGTGATCTTCATGTGCGCATCGACGCTGGGCACAGTCCAGGTGCTGCTCAATTCCACCTCAGAAACCTTCCAAAACGGATTTGCCAATAACAGCGGGACGCTGGGCAAATATCTGATGGATCACCACACCCGCATCGGCGCAGAGGCGTCCTATCCCGGTTTTGAGGACAGCTATTTTGCCGGGCGCAGGCCCAATGGCATTTACGTGCCGCGCTTTGCCAATCTCGGCAATGAAACCGATGGCGAGTTCTTGCGCGGCTATGGCTATCAGGGCCAAAGCTCGCGGTCCTCTTGGACCCGCGCCTTGGGCGGCCAGGGCTTTGGCGAGGATCTGAAGAACCAGCTCAGACAACCAGACGACAGCTGGCGCATTCGCTTGCAGGCCTTTGGTGAAATGCTGCCGCGCGAAGAGAACAAGGCGGTGCTGCATCCAACCAAGACCGATGCCAATGGCATCCCGCAAATCCACTTGGATGTGACCTGGTCTGAAAACGAGCGCAAGATGCGCGTCGCGATGAAGCGCGATGCGGTGGCGATGCTGGAGGCGGCAGGTTGCACCGACATCCAGACCTTCGAGCAGGAGCCTGTACCGGGGCATTGCATCCACGAAATGGGCGGTGCCCGCATGGGCTATGACGCGGCAACCTCCGTCGTGAATGGGCGCAACCAGTGCCATGATGTGCCCAATGTGTTCATCACTGATGGCTCGTCCTTCTCCTCGGTCGCATGCCAGAACCCATCACTCACATTCATGGCATTGACCGCGCGTGCAGCCGATTATGCCGCCACGCAAATGAAACAGGATTTGATCTGATGAACGCAATTCAATCACTTGGCCGCCGCGATGTCTTAAAGGGCGGATTGATCGGCAGCATCGGATTGCTGGCGGCGTGCAATGGCGCGGTTCCGAGGCAAGATGCAGCCAACACAAAGCCCTATGTGGGCAAACTTGGCATTCAGCTTTACACGTTCCGTGAACAGTTTGAGCAGGACTATGACGGCGTTCTCACCACTCTGGCTGAGATCGGCTATAAGGACTTAGAGTTCGCCGGTTACTTCGAACATGACGCAGCCGCGATTAAGGCTCGGATGGATGACCTCGGACTGGTCAGCAATTCAACCCATGTGCAGCTCGCCGATATGCGGGACAATTTCGATGCGGTGGTCGAGCGCGCAGCATTGATGGGACAAAGCAAGCTGATCATTCCATGGCTCGCCCCGGAAGAGCGCACTCTAGACGGCTACAGAGCGATTGCGGATCTGCTCAATGAGCGTGCCGGACCTGCGAAAGAGGCTGGCATGATGGTTGGCTATCACAACCATGAGTTCGAGTTTGAAACGGTGGACGGCGAGGTGCCCTACGACCTGCTGCTCGAGCGCACCGAGGCAGACAAGGTCACGATGGAGCTCGACTTCTTCTGGACACACAAAGCCAATGTTGACCCGCTGGAGCTGTTTGCAAAAGCGCCGGGCCGCTTCTCAGCCTGCCATATCAAGGATTCTGTCCGCTTATGGCCGTATGGTCAATATCGGCGATGGCTTGATCAATTTTACAGCCATCATGGAGCAGGCGGAAACCGCTGGCCTTGAGCACTTCTACGTCGAGAATGATGACACGGAAGATGCGGAAGGCTTTGCCAAGGCGAGCTTCGAATATCTCAATCAATAGCGAGAAATGCGGGCGACCACGCGCCCGCACCCCCTCAGCTTTCGATTAGTCCGCGGTCAATACGGCCAGCATATCCTCGTCCCAGCCATTCTCTTCAGAATGGAGCGCGAAGGTATTGCCGTAAGCCCATAGGCACCATGGAATGTCTGCCCCTTCCATCGCTGTTTTGACGGCGCCGACCCATTTCACCCGCTGCTTGTTATTGACCGGGTCGTTCACTCCGAACTCGCCAAGGAACACGGGCCGCTTCACCGCGTCTCGAAAGGCACTGGCGATCTCAATCGCATTGGCGAGCTCTGCCTTGTCTTCCGCCGAGCCCCAGCCGCGCTTGCCCTTGGGCATGTTCTCACCCAGCCAAGTCGCTTCCTGGTGCGTGAAGCTGAACGGGTCATAATAGTGGAAGGTGTAGACCACATTGGGATCATCAGTGGCTAGGTTCGTCGCAAGCGAGCGGATGCCGGACCACTCTTCTCCGCCAAAGATGACAATGCGGTCTGGATTGTCGCGGCGAATGGTCGCCAGCGAGAGCGCCTGCGCCTGGCGCATGAGCTTGCCTTCGAGCTTCTTGTTCGGCTCGTTTAGAACTTCAAACCAGACATTGCCCGGCAGTCTGGAATAGCGCAGCGATACCTGATCCCAGATCGCGCGGAATCGCTCCATCTGCTCAGCTGGGTTTTCCATCATCTCATCAAAGTGATGGACATTCACGATCACATTGAGGCCGCTGGTGAGCGCCCATTTAAGATTGTTGTCGACCAGACCGGCAAATTCCGGATGGATTTGATAATCCGGCGCGGGACCTGTGTAATCGCTCCAGCGCACCGGGATGCGAACCGTGTCAAAGCCAGCAGCTGCGATCTTCTGATAGTCCGCCTTGGCATAGTTCTTACCCCAAGGCGCACCGTTCGGGGCCTCCAGAGCATTGCCCATATTAACGCAGCGCTTCATCTCGAAACCCGCCGCCACTGGCCCGCTTGGTGCTGCTTCTGCTGCTGCTTCAGGAGCGTCTTGAGCGTGCACGGGGAGCGACATGGAAAGACCCAAGGCGGTCGCAATCGCTAGTTTCGAGTATTTCCAATGTGTCACGTTCAGATCCCTCTCTTTTGCGTGATTTTTAATCGCGCTTTGGCGGCGCGGTTGTCCCCCTCAGGACAAATTCATGATCCAGCACGATGCGGTGCGGCCCTGCCTTCTTGCTGTCGCTAAGCCCCTTCACCAGCTCGCTTACCGCGGTGCTGCCGAGGTCGCTTAGCGGTTGCCGCACTGTGGTGAGGAAAGGCCGCATTCGGGTCGCGATATCGGCGTCATCGAACCCGACGACGGACATATCTTCTGGCACTTTGAGGCCCGCTTCGCTCAAAGCGGCGACGAGACCGGCGGCCATATCATCATTCGATGAGAAGACGGCGGTGGGCGGATTGGCGTGCTCTAGAAAGAACTGCCCCGCATCATAGCCCGCTTGAAAATCAAACGCACCGGGCCGGACGAAATCCGGATCAATTTCCAGCCCCGCAGCCTCCATCGCCACTGAAAAACCAGAAAACCGGACGTGTGAGGAACGCTGATTTTCGCTCCCGCGAATAAAGCCGATCCGTTTGTGGCCAAGGTCTGTCAAATGCCGGACGACTTCTATCGACGCCTTGTAGTCGTCGATCTCAACCAGCATTCCCTGGTTCTGCAGATCAACCGGTCCCACGCGCACGACGGGGATACCCATCTCATCGAGCACGAAGGCGATTTTCTCATCATTGGCATAGGGCGCAAGCAACACCACGCCATCGGGGCGGCGGCGGCGCGTTATCGTTTCGAAAGCGTGGCGGATATCCGCCATTGCCATTTGGTCGAGGTTCTCAATGAGGCTAATCGACAATTGATAGCCCAACTCTTGGCAGGCAATCACAGCGCCGAACTGGATCGAATTCACATAGACGCTGCCCGCATTGTGGCAGACCAAATTGATGTCATACGACCGGCTACCGCGCAGCGAACGCGCCGATTGGCTGGGGACATAATCGAGCGCCTCGGCCGCCTCGCGCACCTTGCGGCGCAGCTTTTCTTGCACGTGTGGCTCGTTGTTGAGCACACGCGATACCGTCTTAATTGAAACGCCCGCTAGTTCGGCCACGTCCTTCATTTTGGCCGAGTTTTCTGATCTTGTTTTTGCCATTCGCCCCCCTGTCACTGCGACAGCTCGTCAACGATACGAGCATGCAGTCCGCGGCTCAGTGGCATAAGGACAAGCGTAATTGAAGCGGCTACTAAAAAGAGGACCGGCGCGATCGCAATATACAGGCCGAGTGATGTCGCCGTTTCAGCGGTTTGAACCTCGCGCTCTGGCTCATAGCCGATGCCTGACAGCAGATAGCCAACGCCCAATCCAGTCAGCGCGCCAGACGCCTTTTGCACGAACAGGCTCGAGCCAAACACAGCGCCTTCGTCGCGCCGCCCATAATTGTAGCGGCCATATTCGACGGTGTCCGGAATGAGTGCCCAAATGATGATCGCAAAGGAAGAGCCAGCAAAGCCGTACAGGATTAGCTGGACCGGCACGCCGCTAACCAAATACGGCCCAAATGCGAACAGCCAAATGCCAGAAAAAGCAGTCACCAATGTCCCAGCATACCAGCATTTCTTCTTGCCCAGCGAGCGCGCGATCAACGTCCAGATTGGCGTCCCGGCAAGCGTGGCGAATGCATAGGATGAGAGGATCACTTCCTTATTAGCAAAGGCGCCTGCATTCGCTTCAATATAGAATGCCATCGGTATGCTGATGCTCGCGCCAGCGGCTGAATTCAGCAGCAACACCAGCAAGAGCATGCGCAGCGCATCATTTTGCGAGAAGGCATCGAGGAAGGACCGCATGCTCCACCCGGTCGGCAAATCATCGCCGCCCAGAGGTGGCTTTTCACGGGTGAGGAAGAAGCACGCGATCAGCGCGAATGTTGCGACAACAGCGCCGAGCAAAGCGGCGAAGAAAGAGCCCTGCCCGGCAAATTCGCCCTGCGTTTCCAATGCACGGCTGAGCGGGAAAAAGAAGCTGGTGACGCACAGCATGCCGCAAAAGGCGAAGAACATGCGCACTCCAGAAAGCTCCGCCCTCTCAACCGAGCTGAAGGTTAGCCGAGCAGACAGCGCCGAGTAGGGCACAGCCACGATGGTGTAGCAGGTTCGGAAAATGATCGCTGAGGCCAAGAGCGCCGCGAACAGCAGCCAACCCTCCAGCGGAGGGGCCCAAAACAATAGGCAGAAAGAAGCACCCAACCCGAAGCTGCCGAACAAAATGAAGGGGCGGTACACGCCATGTTTGCTGCGATTGGCTGCGGCAAAACTGGCCACTAGCGGATCAGAGATCGCATCCCACAACAGGCCAAGCGCATAGATCCAGCTAAGCAAGTTTTGGATCTAGCCCAACCACCTCTGCGTACCAAAAGACCAGGATCAGCGAGAGGCTGTGCCAGTAAATATTGAGCCCAAAATCGCCAATGCCATAGCCCGCAAGGCGCACAGGTTTACCGCCGATCATCAGCTCGCGCGGCCCAGGTGCAGCGGTGTTTGACGCGGCGAAGGACAATTCAAAAACGCCCTACTCCGGCGACTTTGGTGCGCACCGCGACCAAACGATCGGCGGCTGTGATGAACAAGGTGCGCCCATCCTCGCCAAAGGCGCAATTGGCCGTCGCTCGCCCGGTTCCAATCCGGCCCAGACAGCGCGCCTGGGGATCGATCACCAGCACGCCGCCCGGCCCGCCAAGGAAGATGTGACCGCTGGTGGCAACCGCCATTCCATCGGGCAGTCCCCCGGCCTCGTGCATGAACGGCTTTGCATCGAACCATATCTCTCCCCCGCCGATCGGGCCCTCGCCCTGCGCGGGAGTATCAAACCGGCGGATCAGCGGAGCTTCTGGATCGGATTGGCTCACATACAAAGAGCTCTCGTCCGGAGACAACACAATGCCATTGGGAAAGGTCATATCGTCCACAAGTCGCGAAAGCGCGCCATCGCTGCCCAAGCGATAAACGCCATTGGCGTCCTGCTCTTTCATCGGTGAGGCATTGAGCCCTTCCAGCCCGTAGGGCGGATCGGTGAAAAAGATGGTTCCGTCGCTCGCCTCGATCAGATCGTTCGGGCTGTTGAAGCGCTTGCCATTGTATTCGCTCACCAAAGTTCGGCGCTGGCCAGTGGCCATATCGCGCGCTTCGACACCGCGCTTGCCGTGATTGCAAATCAGCAGTTCGCCGCTTTTGCCCATCAGCAGGCCATTGGCACCCGGCTCTCGCATGCCGCCTGCTTGCGCGGGCGCGACGCCTGAGGGATCGAGAAAGACAGAGATGCCGTCCGCCTCGCTCCACGAAAAGGCGCGGTTTTGCGGGACATCCGTGAAATAGAGCCTTTGGCGCGCCGCGTCCCAGGCCGGGCCTTCAGACCACTGATAGCCAACGGAGAGCAGCCGCGCTTGCGCGCCCGTGTCGACAAGATCGGCAAAGCCAGTTTCGAAACGCTCAAAGGTGACAACAGCATCGGCCTGAGACCCGCCAGCAGCATTTAATCCGCCACCGCGATCACCAGCGCAAGCCGCAAGCGCGCTAGCCGAGAGGCCCAGCAATGTTGTCCGACGCGTAAGCTCCATAGTGAATCAATCCCTCCTAGGGCCCTGATATTCCAATATTGACAACCTTGTCAAAAAACGCTGCTAGTAGGACAAGATTGACGAATAGGGATTCGCCTGCGCAAGGCAGCGCGGGCGGGGGAGAGCGGGAATGCAGTTGAAATCAATGAAGCCAGCCTTCGCGCTGGGGCTTAGTCTTGTCGCGGTTAGCTGTGCCTCTGGTAATCAGGTTCAGGTCGCCTCGACTGAGGAGGCGAAGGCGCAAGGCGTCATCAACCCAGAGATTTGGCCTGAGCTACCCGCCACTCCGCTCGATCCGGCGATTGAAGCGCGCATTGATGCGATTATGGCCAAGATGACTTTGGAGCAAAAGGTCGGCCAGACGATGCAGGCCGATTCCGCCTCTGTCACGCCAGAAGATGTAAAGAAATACCGCCTCGGCTCCGTGCTGAGCGGGGGCAATTCCGCGCCTGGTCCTCTGCCCTATGCCGATACGGCCAGCTGGCTGGAAATGGCCGACAAATATTGGGAAGCCTCGACCGATCCTGAAGGCGTTGAGGTCGCTATCCCGGTGATCTGGGGCATTGATGCGGTCCACGGCCACGCCAACCTGCTGGGTGCGACAATTTTCCCGCACAATGTCGGCCTTGGCGCGGCGCGCGACCCTGACCTGATTGAGCGGATCATGGCTGCAACCGCACGCGAGCTGGTCGTATCCGGCCACGATTGGACCTTTGCACCAACCTTGGCCGTGCCGCGCAATGACAATTGGGGCCGCGGCTATGAGGGCTTTTCAGAAGACCCAGAAATCGTCGTTTCCTATTCCGACCGCATCGTAGAGGGCCTGCAAGGCACCTATGGCGAGGCTGACTTCATGGCGCCGGGTAAGATCCTGTCCGCGGCCAAGCACTATATTGGCGACGGCGCGACCGATTATGGCCGCGATCAAGGCGATGCCAGCATTAGCGAAGAGGAGCTGCGCGATATTCACGCCGTCGGCTATCTCCCCGCGCTCAAAGCGCAGGTGCAGACCGTCATGGTCTCGTTCTCCAGCTGGCAGAACGTCAAGATGACGGGTAACAAGGCGCTGATCACAGATGTCCTTAAAGACCGCCTGAACTTCAATGGCTTCGTGGTGAGCGACTGGAACGCGCACGGACAAATTCCGGGTTGTTCCAACACCGATTGCCCAGAGGCGTTCAACGCCGGCATCGATATGTTCATGGCGCCAGACAGCTGGCGCGGCCTTTATGAAAGCACGCTGGCCCATGCGAAGTCGGGACGCATTCCGATGGAGCGATTGGACGACGCGGTTCGCCGGATTTTGCGGGTGAAGCTGCAATATGGCCTGTTTGATCGCGGCGCACCGAGCAGTCGGCAGGATGCTGGCGATGTGAGCCTTCTGGCCAATTCAGAGCATCGCGCGCTCGCCCGCGAGGCGGTTCGCAAATCGCTGGTTCTGCTGAAGAATAACGAGTCGCTGCTGCCGCTTGATCCGGGCAAGACTGTTCTGGTCGTGGGTGATGGCGCAGACAGCATCGCCAAGGCATCCGGCGGCTGGACCCTGTCATGGCAGGGCGGCGCGCACACCAATGACGAATTCCCCAATGGCCAATCGATCCTGAGCGGCATTCAAGAGGCCGTTGGCGCAGCAGGCGGCACGGTGATCTTTGACGAAGATGGCACCGGCAATCATGCCGCCGACGTCGTGATCGCGGTGTACGGCGAGGATGCCTATGCCGAGTTCCAAGGCGATCGTCCGCATCTCGATTTTGCGGTCGATAGCTTCGATACGAACCTGCTCGCTGGCTATCAGGCGGCGGGCACGCCGGTTGTCTCGGTCTTCCTTTCTGGCTAAGCCAATGTGGGTCAATCCAGAGATCAACGCCTCCGATGCCTTTGTCGCCGCATGGCTTCCGGGCAGCGAAGGCGCCGGGGTCAGCGACCTCTTGTTCCGCACCGATCCCGCCTATGATTTCACCGGCAAGCTCTCGTTTTCCTGGCCCAAGCTGGCGAGCCAATCGGAGCTGAACGTCGGCGATAAGGGCTATGATCCGCTGTTCGCCTATGGCTATGGCCTGTCCTATGCCAGCAATGGCAATCTCGCGCAGCTGTCTGAGCGTTCGGGCATCAACACCAGCGGCTCTGCGGTTGGCGATGTTCTGTATGCTGGCGGACGCGCGCCCAATCCGTGGTCGCTCTATGGAATCGTGGGCGGCCAACAGACGCGCCTCAATTCCAGCGTCTGGGACGGCGGCGCATTGTCCTTCACCGGGCTTGATCGCTTGGCGCAGGAGGATTCCCTGAAGATCACCTGGGCCTCTGCAAAGCCTTATGTTCGCATCGGTACAAACGCTCCTGTCGACTTCACGCGCCAGTCAAACGGCGCGATGGAGCTTGCCTTCTTCGTGCGCAACACGGGCACTGCGCCCGCTAGCCTGCGGGTCGCCATGGGCTGTGTTGACGACAGCACCTGCGGCCAAGGCTTGCCGGTGAATGTGACGTCGAGCGAATGGCGCGAAGTGCGCTTGTCGCTGGCCTGTTTTGCGGACCTTGGCGCTGACCTCGGGGCGCTGAGCACCGGCATGATCATTCGCTCTGATGGCCCGGCGTCGATCGGCCTGTCAGACATCCGGCTGGAGCCAGATATTGACGCGACCCGAACTTGCGAATTTTGAGCCAAGCCGCGCTGTGACATGACCGCTCGCCTCGTCATCATCATGGGGCCAAGCGGCTGCGGCAAATCGCGGATTGCGGGCGCATTGGCGAAGGCGATGGCGGCCCCAATGCTGGAGGGTGACGATTTCCATCCGCCTGCAAACCGCGCCAAGATGACAGCTGGCGAACCGCTAACCGATGGCGACCGCGCGGGCTGGATTGATGCTATGCTCGGCGCGATTGCTGAGCGCGAAGAGCCGCTGGTGGTGCTCGCATGCTCGGCACTGACCCGGTATGTTCAGGATCGACTAAGAGCGGTCCCAGGCCGCGAAACCTGCTTCGTTTTGCTTGATGCGCCGCGTGATACATTGGCCGCGAGAATGACAAGCCGCCAGGGTCACTTCATGCCGGTCAGCCTGCTCGACAGCCAGCTTGAAGCGCTCGAAACTCCAGCGGGCGCGATCCGCGTCGACGCGGAACAACCCGTCAGCGCAATTGTCCAGCAAATCGCCACCGCTCTAGAGCACTAGGCCCAGCGCGAGCACCATCGCAAAGCCGACAAGACCCACCAGCGTCGAGGCAACCGTCCACGTCCTCAACGTCTCGCGCTCGGTGAGCCTGAAATAGCGCGACACCAGCCAGAAGCCGCTGTCGTTCACATGGCTGACCACGCTGGCCCCGGCGGCGATGGCGATCACCATGCGCGCGAGATCCCAGCCCTCCAGCCCGGCGGCCAGTGCCAATGGTGCGCACAGTCCCGCCGCCGTCAGCATCGCAACCGTCGCTGAGCCCTGCGCCACCCGCACAATCGCCGCGAGCACGAAACCTGCGACAATCGGGCCAATGCCGAGGCCCGCAAAGCTCTCTGCCAGCATCTTGCCAGCGCCTGTATCGACCAAGACCTGTTTGAAGGCGCCGCCTGCCCCGGTCACCAGCAGGATCACGGCGGTCGGTTCAAACGCGCGCGACAGCCCGTCTTTGAGCCGCACGGCACCCGCCTCATCATCCGCGCTTAGCGCCAAGGCGGCGGCTGCGCAGCCGATCAAGAGCGCGGTGAACGGGTGGCCGAGGAAAGCCAGGATCGAGCTATCAATGCCAAACTGACCGGCGAGCGCAGCGGCCACGATCAGCGCAATCGGCAGCGCCACAACCAAGGCCGCACGCATCGCAAGGCCCGTGTTCGCGGCGCTCTCTTCTTCAGCCCCGTCCCCAGCATCGCTCATCGGCAGCCAGCCGCGTGCATCGGCAAAGCGCGCATAATACGGCCCCGCGATCAGCATGGCTGGAATGCCCGCCGCTAGTCCGCAGATGATCACCAATCCTAGATCAGCCGAAAGGATCTCCGCCACGGCAACCGGGCCGGGCGTTGGCGGGATGAAGGCATGCGCAGTCGCCAGTCCAGCGAGCAGCGGCAATCCGAAGAACAACGCCGGTTTGCCCGCCCGCATTGCCAGCGCTTGCACCAGCGGGAACAGCAGGATCAGGCCTACATCGAAGAACACCGGGATCGCGATCACCAGTCCGACAAAGCCCATCGCAATGCCCGCAGGCCCGGCAGGGCGATTGCCGATGAGCGAGCGCGCGAGCGCTGCTGCGCCGCCGCTTGCCTCAAGATAGACGCCCAGCAATGCGCCCAGTCCCACGATCACGGCGATGAAACCGAGCACACCTGCAAAACCGTTTTGCACCGCCTCGATCACGGCGTCCGGCGCAAGGCCCGCCATCAGACCGGTTGCCAAAGCCGCGACGAGCAGCGCTGCAAAGGCGTTCACCCGCCGCACCAAGATCAGGATCAGTAATCCAGCAACACCAATAGCCGTTGCGATTAAGGGCCGCCATTCGGCCAGAAATGCTACAAAATCGCTCATGCTTTAATCGCCTTCCCGCGCATCATTGCTCAGCTCGGCCGAGCAAGAACACCCGGTCTCCGATGCCAGATGCCTCGGCGAGAGCTTGAAGCTCATCTGATCCAGTGAGTTCTGCGTTCTGCGCAGCCCCTAACTGTCCCGCAATCGGATCGAACCACCGCACACGGTAAGCGCCCGGCTTCACCGTGTCCGCATCCGGCTTAGGCGTCGCATCGCTCCAATAGATCGCATAGTTGCCCTCTGCGTCAGTCAGGCAATAGGCCTCGCCCGCGCACGGCCGCATCGCCCAATACTCAAGGTTCTCTTCAAAGAAATCGAGCGCCACTCGCGTCTGCCGCCACAGCTCAGCGCGGCTGCGCCAATCCTCTGTGGTCAGATCATTGCCGTCCTGATGCGCGCCGAAATACCATTCAACGCCCGCACCGCCGCCCAGCAAAGTGCCCCACAGTGCATGCCGCCGCAGGCTGTCATGCGTCGGATCATCCTTGTCCGCCCGCGCCCCGACCTGCCATTTGCCGATCTCGTCCATAGTGATCGCCCACGGACGGCCCGCCGCGCGCGAGGCCGCGATCCATTTGCGCATTTCAGCATTCACCGTCTCGCGCTCGCTCACCTGAAACGACAGACCGCTTAAGGGTCGTTCGCCAAGCAGCGGCGTCAGGATCGCGTCCTTATCCGCGCCTTCTGAATGGGTGTGGAGCAGGACGGGATGCTCATAGGGATCGTTCGCGGCAAAATGCTCCGCCATCGCCTTGCGCTGCGCGTCGGTTTGCCCCTCGGGCCGCCAATGCACCGGGCCATTTTCCTCGCCCAGGTTCCAAAACAGCGCCGGGTGATGCGCAAATCGCGCGATCAGCTCATTAAAATAAAGCTGCCGCAATGGCCCCGTGTCACCGCCATCCAGCAGCAGTTCGTTCTCGGTTTCTTGCAGCACAATATGCAGCGCAACCCCGCGCGCCTGCATGTGCGCAAACACTGTCTCCCATTGCGCCAGCTTGCTGACATCGAACCGTGTTGGGTCGTCGGGTGAGGCCCACGGCCACACGTCCTTGCCGTCGCCCTCAACATTGTAGGTCAGGAAATAGACCGCGTTCATGCCCTGATCGGCGAGGTAGTTTATCGCCCCGATCAGGCCTTTGCCTTTGCCGCCCTGCCAAGTCGGGTCGCCCTCGCGCCAGTCGCGCACATGCGGAGCGAAAGTGTGAATCTCTCCGCCCGCATCCGCCTCGCCGTCGCGGGCATTGTCAGACATGCGGTAAGTGCCATCGAAGTCGGCGAAGGCTAGCAGGTTTTCCGGGCTGTTCGCCCCGCCCTTTAGCCAAGTCTTCCCGGTTTGCGCGGTGCGGAAATACTGGCCATCTTGGGCGAGTTTTCCGGCGGCATAGAATCCCGTCGCATCCCGCTCTGGCGGCGCTACAGCAAACTTTCCTTGCCATTCGCCCACGCTTTTAGGCGTAGCCTGCGCCGCAGACTTCAATGCGATATCCGGCCCCTGCTCCAGCCGGGCGTAATATTGCCATTCGCCCGGCTCATCCGGCATAAACCGCGCGCGCCAGACGTTCCCGCTATTCGCGCCCGTCTCGCCCGCATTGCCATCGGCGGCGAAGAACCCGCGCGTCGAAACTGCGCGTGTGCCCTTGGTGTAGGTGACCAGCAGGCGTGTGTCTGTGAACGGGTTAAGCGCGCCGGTCTCGCTCAGCTGAGGCCCGGTAAAATCCAGCGTCACTGGCTGCCATTGCTGATACACATTGAGCGCTTCCGGCTCAGCAGAGACAACAGGTGCATTTCCAAGCGGCGACGGCACAGCGCAGCCAGACAGCACCAGTAGGCCCGCCGCGAGTGCGGCAGCGCATGCGGCCCAAGTGCTGCGCATTCTCACCTATTCTTCGCCTGCCGCCTCCAGCGGATCTGGCGGCGTTGGCAGCCCGTTGGAATTCCATTTCCAGAACACGAAGGTCAGCGGCGTATCGCCGGTGTTCTTCACCCCGTGCACATCCCACGGCGCGGCGTAGAGCATATCACCCTTGTTCGCGGTGAAGACCTCCTCACCCACGGTCCATTCGCCCTGCCCCTCCAGCACCATCAGGAATTCCTCCTCGGCGTGGCGATGCGGGGGATGAATTTCGAGGCCCGGCTTGATCGTCGCGGTGCCAGACAACAGGTCGCGCGTGCCCGCCGTCGTCCCGGCGAAGAATTCGGCAAAGGTGCCCCATTCCTCTTCAGTGGATTTGGCGGTTTCGCTGGTCAAAACGGCGGTGGCCAATGCGGGTCCATCCGCTGCCGCCGGAGCCTCGGCATCCGGCTCGCTGGCCTGCGGGCCGCCGCAAGCGGTTAGAGCGCAAGCCGCCAAGCCGAGCATTGCTGCGTGAAATTTCATCAATCCCTCCTCAATTTGAGAATACTGATAACGTTGTCAATCAGTGCGCGCAAGATCACCTGCTGCGCGCAGCCAAACATCTGGGGCGCATCCACAATTCACTGGCTGACTTACAGGGCCGCTTCGACTAGCACATTGGCTAGCGCGCATAAGAGGCGGGGACGGGGCAAATGGGATTGGCCGAATGACGATGGACTGGGTTTCCTTGGCTGAAGAAGCCGCGCAGGTAGCGCGCGCCTACAGCGCAGCGGTCGCAGACAAGACCGCCAGCGTGATTGCGCCGAGCGGCCGGGTCGATGCCGCATTGGCCGAGCGCGAGCAGCGCCTGACCCACGGCTTTGCCTGGATAGCCACCACAATTGAGGCGCTGGAGGCGACCGCTGAGTGGGCGAAATCTGCGCAAAGTGCGGGTGCGTTCCAGACCGTCGACGAGCTAGTCCTACGGATAGGCTTCGGCGAATATTGCGCGCAATTGGCGAGCGGGATTGTAATGAGCGCCAATGAAGTGATCCGTCCGTGTGAATTTGCTCTGGAGGATGCGGCGCTGGCCTTCGCGGCCGATCCCGCCATCGCTCAGCTGATTGCGCAAGGCAGCACGGTGGAGACCCGCGCTGAACTGACCGGGCGATTGAGCCAAGGCGAGCGTCCCTATGAGGGGCTCGGCGATGAAACGCTCGACATGATCCGCACACAATTTCGCGCCTTCACCGCTGACCGGATCACGCCGCATGCCCACGCCTGGCATTTGGCCGATGATCTGATCCCGCTGGAGGTCATCGACGAGATGGCGGAACTCGGCGTCTTTGGCGTGTGCATTGCCGAGGAATATGGCGGGCTAGGCCTCGGCAAACTGGCGATGTCGCTTGTCTCTGAAGAGCTTTCGCGCGGCTGGATCTGTGCGGGATCGCTTGGCACAAGGTCAGAAATTGCGGGCGAGCTGATCGGAGAGAATGGCACAGACTCGCAAAAGGCGGAGCTGCTGCCGAAAATCGCCGACGGCAGCATCTTGCCAACCGCCGTTTTCACAGAGCCTGACACTGGATCAGACCTCGCCTCCGTTCGCACCCGCGCGGCCCAGCAGGCAGATGGAAGCTGGCGCATTCACGGGGCGAAAACCTGGATCACCCATGCCGCGCGCGCTGACCTGATGACGGTCCTTTGCCGCACAAACCCCGACGAACCCGGCTATGGCGGGCTTTCCATGCTGCTCGCGCACAAGGCGCGGGGCACGGACGCGGAGCCTTTCCCCGATACAGGCCTCGACGGCAGCGAGATCGAAGTGCTCGGCTATCGCGGGATGAAGGAATATGCGCTCGGCTTTGACGATTTTCCCGTGGCTGAAACCGGCCTGCTCGGCGGGGCAGAGGGCCAAGGCTTCAAGCAATTGATGCGCACCTTCGAAGGCGCGCGCATTCAAACCGCCGCCCGCGCCATTGGCGTTGCTTGGAACGCCTTCGACCTCGCACTTGGCTATGCGCTGGAACGCAAGCAATTTGGCAAGAACCTCACCGCCTTTCCGCGCGTCTCAGACAAGCTGGCGATGATGGCGGCAGAGACGGTGATGGCGCGCGAACTCACCTATGCCGCCGCCCGGCACAAGGACCAGGGCGAGCGCTGCGATATCGAGGCGGGCATGGCGAAACTGCTCGCCGCCCGCGTTGCCTGGGCCAATGCGGACAATGCGCTGCAAGTGCACGGAGGCAATGGCTATGCGCTGGAATATCCGATCAGCCGGGTGCTGTGCGATGCGCGCATTCTCAACATTTTCGAAGGCGCTGGCGAGATCCAGGCCCATGTCATCGGGCGCGGCCTCACCGCGGCTCACATCAAAGCCTAGCGCACGCGCTTATAGTCTTCTCCGCCGATCCACAGCACGCCGTAGCGGCCAAAATTGGCGCTGCTTTTGCGCGAACCGCTGTAAAACACGGTGGTGCGCACAACCCGGCCATTGCCATATCGCAGGGTCAGATTTGGTCCCGACAAATCCCAACGACCCGAGGTGCTAGAGCTCGCGCGGCCCACGCCAGCGCCCGAGCTAGCGGTCTTTTTAGAGCTGTGCGAAAACGTGCCGTCATTGCGAAAATTGAACTGCTTCACCTGCGCCGTAATGGTCCCGCCGCCCAGCGCCACATTGCCGCCGCCGCCAATCGCTTGATATCTGCCGACCAGCTGGCTCTTACCGGGCAAAGCGCGCGGCGGACCGACCGTGGGTTTGAGATCTGATGTATCACCGTCACCCCAACGCACGCGGTAATTCGCTCCGGCGCGCTGCCACGTGCCGACATTGGCTGACTTCTGCCGCCGGATCGCCGCCAGATCAACGCTATCCAACGCATATCCGCCCAGCTTCGCCGCAGAGCCGTTCTTCATCAGAGCCACCAATTCGTAATTCGGATAGGCCGCACCGCCGACCCCATATTTATAGCTTAGTTCAAACAGCACAGAGGCAACCTCTGGCCCGCGCCCCTTTGGCGCAGAAACTGGCGTTGCGGCTGGCCGAGACTGCGCGGGCGATCCAGCAGCGGTTGCGGCGCTGGCCGAGCCACTGCCGCCAGAAAGCGCCGCCATTTTCTGGACGCTCGCCGTCATGCGCGCGCTCAAACCCGGCTCTGTTTTAGGGGCCAGATGCGTGACAGTTAGAAACTCGCCATTGCTCTGGCGCACGCCGATGACCTTGCCCCGCATCTCCGCGCCGCGTTTGCTGTACTCCACATCATGCACCGCCAGCGATCCGGCGCTGCTGGGCGAGGAGACAGTGATTTGATCCGCGCCATTGGTCATGGTCGTCGCAAGGTCAGCGAGAGCGGCGGCGGGGTCAGTCACGCCTGCCACTACGCGGAACACCATCACCTCCCGGCCGGAGGGAGAGCGATAGACAATCAGCCCGCGGCTTTCGGAGCGTTCCCAACCGGCCGGGGCGACCGCAGCGGGATTGGCCAAGGCGGCTAGGCGCGCTGATCGACGTTCCAAGCGCGGCGGCAAACAGGGCAAGTGGGCAAGCAATTATGAGGCGCATAGGCTAAGGCTCCATCTGGCTTTGCGCATGCCCCAAACCTGCGCAAAATTCGTGTGATGGTGTCAGCCTATCATGAGAGTGCGCAATGCCAAAATTGCCCGCATTGCCCGTGTGCTACGCGCTATTTCTTCACTGGCGGCTGCTTGCGCGTGAACACCAGCTCGCTCTCGCTGGAGGCCGCCGCATCATAGGCATAACCTTCCGCGTTGAAGTCCTTCAGACCCTCCGCCCGGTCGATCCGATTGTCCATGATCCAGCGCGCCATGAGCCCGCGCGCGAATTTGACGTGATACATGAGCCGCCGCGCCTCACCATCCTTCACGTTGAGGAAGCTCGCGGTGAGCACCGGCGCATCCAGCGCGCTCTGATCGACGGCTTTGAAGTATTCGTTCGACGCCAGATTGACGACCGTCTGATCGCCATGATCCGCCAGATCGCTTTTCAGCGTTTCGGCGATCCGGCTGCCCCAGAAATCATACAGCGACTTGCCGCGATCATTGGCCATCTTCGTGCCCATTTCCAGGCGATATGGCTGGATAACATCCATCGGACGGAGCAGACCATATAGGCCGGAAAGAATACGCAAATGCTCCTGAGCATAGCTGAGCGAAGTCTCATCCATGCTGCTCGCCTCCAGCCCCCAATAGACATCGCCGTCAAAAGTCAAACCCGCTGGTTTGGCGGAATTGCTGCGCCCCTCCAGATCGAACACGCGAAAGCGCTCTTCATTAAGCTCAGCCAGCTTGTCCGAGATGTGCATCAAGCGTTTGAGATCGGCGGCGGATTGCTGCTTTGCAACGCCAGCAATCTCGCGCGTGTCCTTGGCCAGGCGCGGCTGCGTGATCTCTAGGCTAGTCTCCAGCGGATCAAAGTTCAGCTTCTTGGCAGGCGAAAGCAAGGTGATCATCGGTCGTCATGTCCTATCAGCACTGGCGGCGGGAATGCGCGCAAACAAAGGCTGGAATGCGTGTGGAATATGGGGAGGATGAAACAGCTTTAAACGGCTGATGGCAAGCGGTGATGCGCGGCAATCATCGGCAAAATTGCGGCCACACAGATCGATTGCTTCGCTTAATTGGCTGCGCGCCGGGGTCGAAGCGCGGTTTATGTCACCGCTGACATGGCGTGGAACTCTGGCCTGTCCCAGCTGCGCGTCTCGCAAATCTCGCTGAGCCGCTGGACCGCCTCGACAATGTCTGCATAGCGCAAATACAGCGGGGTCAGGCCCAGACGCAGCACATCTGGCGCGCGGAAATCGCCGATCACATCGCGGGTCTTTAGGGCCTGCGCGATCGCATAGGCGTTGGGATGCGCGAAAGAGACGTGGCTGCCGCTTTCCGCTCGGTTTTGCGGGCTCACCAACTCAAAGCCATATTGCGCGCACAGCGGCTGCATCTGCGCGATCAAGAGCTCTGCCAGCTTCACCGATTTCGCCCGCACATCGCCCATATCCGCCTTCGCGATCAGGTCCACACCCGCCTCTAATGCGACCATTCCCAGCACTGGCGGGGTGCCGCACAGAAAGCGCTCGATCCCGCTCGCCGCATCATATTGCTCTTCAAAGGCGAAGGGGCGCGCGTGGCCAAACCATCCGGCCAGCACTGCATCGGCGTGCTGGTGACGCTGCGCGACATACATGTAAGCGGGCGCGCCCGGCCCGCCGTTGAGGAACTTATAACCGCAGCCAATCGCGAAATCCGCGCCCGAGCCGTTGAGATCAACCTCAATCGCGCCGGTCGAATGGCTAAGATCCCAGATCACCAGAACGCCGTGCTCATGCGCAGCCGCGTTGACCGCCGCCATGTCGCGCATTGCGCCGGTCTTATAATGCACCTGCGTCAGCAGCAGGACGGCAACGTCGTCATCCAAGCGGCCAAGCACGTCGCTCGCAGGCACCGCGAGCGAGCGCACTGTGCCCCCGCTGAGCCGCTCCAGCCCCTGCATCATGTAATGGTCGGTCGGGAAATTGCCTTCCTCAGTCAGGATCAGCGAGCGCCCTGACTGCAAGGACAACGCCGCACCCAAAGCCTTGAAGATATTCACCGACGTGCTGTCCGCAGCAATCACTTCGCCCGGATTTGCGCCGATCAAGGCGGCAATCTTATCGCCAATCCGGCGCGGCGAATTCACCCAATCCGCGCCCAACCATGAGGTGATAAGGCCCTCGCCCCATTGCTCGCCAACCGCATCCTGCATGGCCGCCATCGTCGCCTTGGGCAGAGCACCAAGCGAGTTGCCATCGAGGTAAATCAGCCCATCGCGCAGCTGGAATCGATCACGAAACTCGCGCAAAGGATCATTCGCATCGAGCGCTGCCACTTGGTCTGCCAATGATGTCATGCCGCCAGCTCCCTTAAAATCGCGCGCACCGGGCTTGCATCGGCCCCGGCAATCGCCAGTGGCAATGCGATCAGCTCATATTGGCCGGGCGGCACATCATCGAGCACCAGGCCTTCCAAAATCCGCATATCGCCCGCGCACACTTCGTGATGGGCGTCCATCGTCTTGGATGTTTCCGGGTCAAGCGACGGCGCGTCAGTGCCGATCAGGCGCACACCGCCCTCACGCAATCGCGCAATCACGCGCGCATCAACCGCGGTGAAATTGGAATCCCAGACTTTATGCGGAAAGCGCTCATAAGTGCGAATAATCACGCGGCTTTCGCCTGCAATTGTCTGCCAGTCGAGATCGCCCTCCTGCACGCTGCCAACGGCATGGCGCGCGTCGATTACTAGGCAGAGGCCAAGATAGGGCTCAAGATCGCATTCATCGCTCGCAATGCCAGCCGGGTCATAATGCAGCGGCGCATCGCCATGCGTGCCAGTGTGCAGCGGCAGCGACAGTTCCCCGATATTGACCGGGCAATCTGGCCCGATTTCGACATTGCGCTTGATCACAACCGGCGGCTCGCCCGGCCACAGCGGGATACCCGCATGAATACGCTGGGAAATGTCCCAGATCCGGGGCGCGCTCATGAAACGGGACACTGTGAATAATCGCCGCCTTCTTTGGGCGCGTTCATGCGGGTGCGCATCGACCACAGCTCTGGGAAGAAATTGAGATCGAGCGCTTTCACGAGGTAATTGACGCCAGATGAACCGCCGGTCCCGTGCTTGTGTCCGATCACACGCGAGACAGTTTTCATGTGCTTGAAACGCCATTCCTGGAAGTAATATTCGAGCGCCGTGACCTTCTCGCCAAGCGTGTAAAGCTCCCAATGCTGATCAGGATTGGTGTAGATCGCGAGCCATGCGTCTTCGACCGCATCGCTGGGCTCATAGGGCTCGCTCCAGTCGCGCTTTAGCTTACGCGCAGGGATATCGAGCCCGCCGCGCGCCAGTGCCGCTAGCACTTCGTCATAGAGCGAGGGTTCTTGTAGAACCTGCGTCAGCTGCTCTGTCGCCTCGCCATTGTCATGGTGGACCAAAATGAGGTCCGGGCGTTTCAGGCCCAGCAGGAATTCCAGCTCGCGATATTGGTGCGATTGGAAACCCGATGCCTTTCGCAGGAATCCGCGAAAGGTCAGGAAATCATGCGGGCTCAGCGTCGCCAGCACCTCCCAACTGTGGATCATATGGCGCATGATGGTGGCCGTCCGGTCGAGCGTCTTACCCGCCCTGCCCAGCTCGTCTGCGCGCAAGGCAGCAATCGCCTCGCGCACCTCATGCAGCATTAGCTTGATCCACAGCTCCATGGTCTGATGCATGATGATGAACAGCATTTCGTCGGGCTTGTCCGAGACCGGGATCTGGCTGCTAAGCAATTGATCGGTTTGCAAATGGCGGCCGTAGGTGAGGCCCTTGTCCCACTGGATCGTCTCGCCTTGGATCACCGCTTCGAAGGTCTCCACGCCGTCCTCGATCCGGCGCGTGATCGGCGAGCCTTCAGGCAGCTCGCCGCTTGGTTTCTTGTCGCTCATTCCCCGCCCACCTTAAACTCAATATCGCTCGGATCGCCTTTGCCGGGCGCTAGGACTTTCAGATCCTTCAGCTCGTCATAGACGGCGCCAAGGCTGGTCGTCTCCATTTCTTCGAGCAGGGCTGCAAAGCTCTCAATCACAAAATAAGTCGGCTGAAACGTGTCAAACCGATAATCCGTGCGCATCATACGCGGCAGATTGAACCGCAACCGCCGCGCGCTGTCGCCGCTAACCGCATGCACCGTCTCGGCATAGCTGGAGAGCAGACCCGCGCCGTAAGCTTTCACTCCGGCGCCCTCATGGATCAGGCCAAATTCGACCGTGTGCAGATAGAGTCGGCCAAGCAGATCAGACACGCCCTTGTTTTTCGCGCGTAGTCCCGCGCGGCCATAGGCAGCCATGAAATCGCCAAAGGTACGGTCGACGAACATTGGCAAATGGCCAAAGACATCGTGAAACATGTCCGGCTCATCATTGTAATCGAGCGAGGAATGCTGGCGCAGAAAGTTTGAAACCGGAAAACGGCGCTGCGACAAGTGCTTAAAGAACACATCTGTCGGGATCACGCCGGGGACAGCAACCGCTTGCCATCCAGTCGCCGCGAGAAAACGCGGGTTGAACTCGGCGTAGTCCGGAATGCCATTTTCGGCGAGCTGCAGGGCCGCGAGCCCATCCAGGAAAGCCGCAGACGCCAGCCCCTGCAACCCGGCCGATTGCCGGGTGACGAGATCGCGCCAGCGCGCGTGATCCTGCTCAGAAAACTGCGCCCAATCCTGCGGAATGGTCCAATCATCCGCCGCGCCCTGTGGCGGTTTTTCAGTCATGCGAAGCTGTTCCATGACCCTTCAATAAGCCGTTCCGGCCAAGAAACCAATCTCAGTGCGTTTACCCCGAAACCGGCAGAAACGGGGTTTCGGGCGGAGACTGCCCTGCGCTCAGCCGCCTCCAATCATCACAAGGCCTATGGATTACGCAAATCGTGTGATAGCAAGTCATTGAAGCCAATAGTTTGAGAGGGGAACTGGCATATGCGCGTGGCTCTAGCAGATGACGAAAAGGAACTGCTCGAACAGGTTTCTGCCATCGTGGTGGGGGCCGGACATGAGGTGGAGACATTCCTCGATGGGTCCGCGCTGCAACGGGCGCTGCAACGCGAGACGTATGACATAGTGCTGCTCGATTGGAACATGCCGGGCATGACCGGGCCAGAGGTGGTCAGCTGGGCGTCTGAGAATATGGACACGCCGCCGCCGTTTATCGTGATGACCAGCCGCGCGGCGAAAGAAGACGTGGTTCACGGCCTGGAAGCGGGCGCGGTAGATTACATTATCAAGCCGGAATCCGACGAAGTGATCAAAGCGCGTATGGAAGCAGCCGCGCGCCGCAACGAAACCTCAAAGCCCGACGTCCACGCGAGTTACGGCAAATATTCGCTCGACCGCAAAGCGAAAGCGATCACCGTTGACGGCGAAGATGTGCAAGTGACCTCGCGCGAGTTCGATTTGATCGATCTGTTCTTCCAGAACTTTGACCGGCCACTTTCACGCGGCTATCTGCTATCCAAGGTTTGGGGCGGCAATGCCGACCTCGAAACGCGCACGGTCGATGTTCACATCTCGCGGCTTCGCGCCAAGCTGAAGCTGGAGCCTGCCAATGGCTTTGTGATCAGCACCGTTTTTGGATTTGGATATCGGATGGATGCGTATAATGATGAGCCGTCCGATGAAGAGTGAGATATGATCCGCAATCAACGGTTCCTCAGCAGCGCAATCCTAGCGGCATCTTGCAGCCTAGCCACCGCTTGCGCGGTGACCATGCCGCCGCAGATCAGCTCCAGCACGGGTGCGGCTCCCAGCGCGCAATCGGTCCATCTGCTGAAACCGGACAAGGATCAGGTGCAGCTGTTGGCGCTGCATTCAGCCCTCAAGCAAAGCCTGGCCGCCAAAGGTATTACCGTCGCGGAGGACGCGGATGTCGTGGCCGAGTTGGCCCTGTCTCAGCGAGCAGCGAGCCTCGGCGTGTTCGCCAGTGAGGCTGGAGAGAACAAAGAGCCGCCGCGCCCTGTTACTGAGCCTCGCAAAGCACGGTTGCTCGACCTGTGCGAAGCAGTGACAGTGGTAGCGAGCCTTGCCTTATTCGACCGTGCGAGCGGCAGGCCGGTGCAGCAGAGCAAAGCACAAGGCACCATTTGCGAAGGCAAAGAGCCACCGATGGATGAGTTCGCGGAAATTCTGGTGAGCGAGCTCGCCAGCAATTAATCGCTGATCATCTGCTCACAGTTTAGAATGATCTCAAACGAGGTGCCGCCATCCGATTTGGTGCGTACCCTGATCTCTGCCTCGTGTTCGTCGACGACCTTTTTCACATAAGCCAGACCTAAGCCCGCGCTGGGCCCTGCGCCTTTGGTGCGCGCGCCAAAGCGAGCAAACGGATTGCTCACGCGTTCAGGCGGCAGGCCGGGGCCTTCGTCGACAACCTCGATCACCGGCGCGCTGTTCTCGCCGCCCTTCAAGGCGACTTTGACGGTTTCGCCTTTGGACGAGAACTTGAGCGCGTTGCCGATCAGATTGTCGATCGCGCGCGAGAGCGAATAGGCTTCCACCATGCAGAACACCGGCTCCATCGGCAGGCTGGTCTCCAGCTTGATATGCTTGCGTTTTGCGAGCGGATAGGCCCGATCGGTGGCCTCGTGCAGCAAAGCGCCAATATCGGTCTCAATCGGCTCAATGCCTTCATATTCCAGCCGGGCGATCTGCACGAAATCATCGGTCAGCTTGAGCGTGCGGCGCGCTTGGCTCTCAATTCGCTCCATGCGCTCCTGTTCGGGCAGGTTTTTACCCGCCGCTCCAACCAGACCGACGATTGCCGCCTGCGGAGAGCGCATATCGTGCGACAGAAACTCCAGCATTTCGCGGCGCTGCTGCTCGCTTTCGCGGATCTTAGTGATGTCGCGCATGGTGATGATCTTGATCTGCTCGTCGATCTCCACCTCAGAGGATGCGACCAGAAACTCGCGGCCATCCGCGGATGTTATCTCTTCCATCTTGGTGTCGAACTGCGCGCGGTTTTCGGCGAGCAATTGGAACAGCGTCAGCCCCGACCAATCGCTCTCCTCGCCAAACATGACCATCGCCTGTTCGTTCATCAGGATCGCGCGGTCCTCTGCATCGAACACCATCATCGGGTCGGGTGAGGCGGACAGCGTCTTGCGTAGGAACGCCAGCCGCTCACGCGTGGCTCCGATCAGATTGCGCATCAAGGAAACCTGACGCGCGACCGTGTCAAAGCCGGAGCTGCCATCGGCGACCTCTTTGCCCGCGCGCGGCATCAGTGCCTGCGCTTCAACCTCTAGGAACCGGCTGACCGCGCTAAGCCGCCGCCAGCCCCACAGCGGATAGGCCACCACCACGCCTAGGATCGCGGGGAACACAGGCATCCAATGGCCCGACACCACCAGCGCGGTGGATAGCGCCACCAGTGCCGCGATCAGCGCAAGCGATAATCGCAATCCCCACACGGGTGGGAATTGCCAGAAGGTGAGAAACAGCAGCGCAATCGCCGCGACCAAAGCAGCACCAACGATCCAATCGTCAAGGTCCGCGATCAGCTCATTTTGCAGGATCGCGCTTAAGAGGTTCGCCTGCATTTCGACCCCGCTCATGATCCGCCCGGCATGATCTGCAACGGTGTAACGGTCCCCGAGCCCTTGCGCGGTCGATCCGATCAGCACGATTTTGCCAGACAGAAACTCGCGAGACGCCTGGCCAGCGACCACATCGCCCGCCGAATAGCTGACGAATGAGCCATAGGGGTGCATAGGCACAATCGGCTCAGCGGTGTCCTGCGGCAATTCCACAGTTTCCGCATCTGCACTCAGCGCGGCGACCTTGGTCAGATGGTCATATTGCTGGCCGCTCGCTTCGAATTCGAGCGCGAAGCGGCGGACCACGCCGTCGCTATCGGCGCCAACGGACACATGCCCCACATCCTGCGCTGCATTGGCCAGCTCAGGGATGGGAAAAACCGGAACCGGGTCGTTAGATGCACCCAATGGCCGCGCAAAGGCATGGGCCAGGATCACATTGCCAGCCTCCGCCACAGAGCGGCTCAATTGCGCATCGCTTTCTGGCTGGGTCGGGTCGACAAACAGAATATCGACCACGGTCAGCTTCGGGCCATAAGTCGACAATTGATCGATCAGCTCGGCATGGCGCGCCCGGTCCCACGGCCAATTGCCAATCTCTGACAAAGCGCGGTCATCAATTTCGACAATGACGATCTCGTCCGATGGCTCTGCCATGCGGTATTGCGAGGCAAAATCGAGCAGGCTGTAGTCGATCCGGTGCGTCCATTCCTGCTGCCATGCGGTCAGCACGAGCACAATGGTCGCGCCAAACAGCAGCAGCCATTCGCCGAACAGACGGAAATTCTTCATGCGGACGCTCGATTGTGCGGCAAGGGCTGACTCACTCGGTTACGGACAGCTCTTGCGTCGGGCTCCACACTTTGATGACGTCGCCTTCGTCAATTTCGAAGGTCGCGACGCGCCAACGATAATCTCCGCTTTCTAGGTTGGAGATGATGATGGCAGAATTTTCGAGCGCGACTTCATCGACCAGCAATTGGCCTGGCGTCTTTGCATTCCACAGCTGGAAGGCGCTTAGGCTGTCTTCGCTGCCCTGCGTGCGCCAAGCGAATTTGAACGCATCGTCGAATGGCGATGGCTCAACCCCGCCCTCCACACCGGCACGCTTGCGGCGGAAAGAGAATGTCCGCGACAGACCCTCCAGCCCTGAGGCGGAGATCGCGCGGGAGCGTACGAAATACCGGCCATCTTCGAGGCCGTCGAAACTGGCAAGTGGCGCATCGCTGATCCGCTCCGTCACTGTCTCGACAAAGCCAGCATCCTTGGCGATTTGCGTTCGGTAGCCCGCCGCCCCGCTCAGCTCATTGATCGCAAACTCTACCATTTCGGCAGTTTGGATGCGGCCCGGATCGACCAGCTCTGGTGCAGTAAGCAGCCGCTCCTGCGCGCCCAATTGATCCTTGGCCGAGGCAACACCGAAACCAGCAGCGGTCGCCGCTTCGCTTTCGCCCGCGCTCACCGCAACCTCGCCTTCAAGAACTTCGGTCAGGCTGACCTCCCCATCCGGCTCAAACCCGACGCGGAATTCGGTGCCGCGCACTGCCGTCACAGATAGAGGCGTGCCAATTCGATAACGGCCCTGACCGTTCACCTTGGGCGCGACGACTTCGCTCCGGCCCTTTAGAACTCTTATTTGAACATCGATCTGGCCGTTGATGAGATAGCGTCGCGCATCGATGATGCGCACGCGCGAATTGGAGGGGATCGACAAGCGCGAATTGCCGTCGCCGGAAAACGCGGCAAAGCTGTTTGCGCGGGTGGTGATCTCTGCGCCTTCACGCACAGACAAGCCAACGCGGGGCGTCACATTGCGGCCGCGCGCGGTCAGGCTGACGCTGCCTGAAAAGCTCTGCAGGGTTAGCGGCACCGGGCGATATTTCAGCAGGCTGCGCGGTATTTTGAGGGTCTGGCCGACCTGCATCAGGCGCGGGTTGCGCACCCCATTGGCGCGGCGCACCCGCTCCAGTGCGGCTGGGTTCACCAGATAGCGCTTGGTTAGCTCGTACAAAGTGTCCGACGGCTTCACGACATAGCGGATCTCGCCCTCGGGCGCGGCAACGGCTTGGGTCGTCGCTGAGGCGAAAAACGCCCCCGCAATCAATATTTTCAGCGCAGCTTGCTTCATGCAAAATCCTCCGATGCTTTAGGTATAACACCTTGGAGGGCCGCGAAACCAGTATTGGCTTGCCGCAATCAAATTTTACATGTTTTCAGAGCTGCAGAGGCGCGCCTTAAACAAAGCCCTCAGCTTGATGTTTGGCCAATTCCTGCTCGTCCCAGCCCAGCAGCTCGCCGAAAATTTCCGCATTGTGCTGTCCCGGATGGGTTGGCGCCGACTTGCGAAAACCCGATTGCGATTTGGAAAAGCGCGGGAAGGCGTTTTGCATCTTGAGCTTGCCGCGTCCCTCGGTTTCCACCTCAATGATCGCCTCGCGCTCCTTGAAATGCGGATCCTCCAGCATGTCTTTCGCGGTGTAGACCCGGCCCGCTGGGATCGAATATTCGATCATCAGCGCATCAACCTCGTCCATGGTCAGAGTGGCCGTCCACTTATTGATCAGATTGTCGAGCTCTGTCTGGTTTTCACCCCGCGCCAAATGGGTCGCGTATTTCGGGCTTTCGGCAAGCTCCGGCTGGCCCATCGCCTGCGCTAGCCGAGCGAAGATCGCGTCGTTATTGCCGCCGATCATGAATGGGCCATCCTTGCAGGAATAGACATTCGAGGGGGCAATACCGGGCAGGATCGACCCAGAGCGCTCACGGATCACGCCATTGTAATCATATTCGGGGACCAGCCCTTCCATGACTTGTAGCACCGCCTCATAGAGAGCGGTGTCGATAACCTGACCCTCTCCGGTTTTCTCGCGGTGATGCAGCGCGGCGAGCACACCCATGGTGCCGTAAGTCGCGCACAGAGTGTCGCCAATCGAGACGCCCATACGTGATGGCGCGCGGTCCGGCTCACCCACTATATAGCGCCAGCCGCCCATCGCCTCGCCAATGCCGCCAAATCCGGCGCGCTTTGAATAGGGCCCGGTCTGGCCATAGCCAGACATGCGCGCGATGATCAGGCCGGGATTGTGCTTGTGTAGCTCTTCGGGCGAAAGGCCCCATTTCTCAAGCGTTCCGGGCTTGAAATTCTCAACCAGCACATCGGCTTTCTTGATCAGCTCAGCCGCGATCGCCTGGCCTTCTGGCACGCGCAAATTGCAGGTCACAGAACGTTTATTGCGGGCAATGACCTCCCATTGCACCTTTTCCTCGCCCAGGCCCCAGACGCGCATCGGATCGCCTTTGCCCGGCGCCTCGATTTTAATGACATCCGCGCCCATATCGCCGAGCAATTGGCCGCAAAATGGGCCAGCCAGCAGCTGCCCCATTTCGACCACGCGCAGTCCGGCAAGCGCGCCATTGTTTTGCGGCTCCGTCATTCGGCCGCCTCAGCAACGTCCTGATCATGCCACACCGGTCGGATCGGCGCTGGCAGGCCGGTTTCGCTCTCGCAATTGGCGCGCAGAGTCTCGATTCCAGGACCGTAGTCGAACAGCGATAGCTCGCCGCGTTCGGCCCGCATTTTGCCGCGCAAAGCTTCGGTCGCAGCGGTGTCGACCACGCCCTCGCCATCGGCCACAACGCCATAATTGGCCGCGCCTTCAGGCGTGACGAGGCCCTGACGGATTTCGAGACCCACCAGCTCAGGATCACGCTCCAGCGGGTCACCCCAGCCGCCGCCGCCCCAGGTAATGAAGTGCAGCAATTCGCCTTCTTTGACGGATACGTCCTCGATCTTGTTACCAACGATTTCCGTAGAACCATCCGCGCGTTCGAGCACTTTCTTCGCGCGCATTCCCGGATGCCCGCCATTCACGCCCCACGGCGGCACGAACCAGCGGTCATCATGGATTGCGATCTCACCATCGGCGAGGAAACGGTACGTCATGTGGATGCCATTGCCGCCGCGGTGCAGGCCCGCTCCGCCGCTGTCTGGCTCGGTCGCATAGCGTTCAATCCGCAGCGGGAAATAGCGCTCCAGAAACTCGTTCGGCACATTGGTGAAGCCCGGCCACAGCGAATGCCCATCGGGACCATCGCCCAGAGGCCGTCCCGGAATCCCGCCAAAGCCGATCTGGAACAGCTGGAACCAATCGCGATCTTTGCCCTCTCGGTTGTCCCAACCGGAATAGAACAGGTGCGGCGAAGAGCTGAAGCCAGCAGCGTTGAGGAATTCTGGCGTACCCTGACCCAGCAGACCGCCGAGAATGTCGAAGATCCGGCCCAGAGCATGGGTGCGCCCAGAAAGAGCGGCGGGGAAATGCGGCTTCAGTAAAGATCCCTCTGGAATGCGGACCTCGATCAAATCGTAGAACCCGTCGTTGAACAGGATCTGCGGGTCAAACACCATGATCATGTAGATGCCGAAGAACATCTTGAACATATTCTCATTGAGGAAGAAGTTGATCGAGGCGGCGGATTGCGGATCGGTGCCGTCAAAGTCGAGAATGACCTTATCACCCTCACGCCACATCGTGCATTTGATCTTGTAAGGGCCATAGCCCTTGCCATCATCGCAAATGTAATCCTCAAAGCTCGCCTTCTCGGTCGGGATCGCCTGAGAAATGAGCGCCTTCATAGCGCGGTGGTTGCGCGCCAGCAGCTCTTTGGTGGCAGAGTAATAGACATCATCGCCGAACCGCTCGCACATTTCGATCACGCGGTTTGAGGCGACCCGGCAACTGGCGATCAGCGCATTGAGATCGGCCTGACACCAATCCGGCGTGCGCGTCTGGTGCATCACCAGCTTCATCAGGTCTTCGTTGTATTCGCCGTTCTTCCAGATCTTTACCGGAGGAATACGCACGCCTTCTTGAAAGATCGAGGTCGCGCCGATCGGCATAGAGCCGGGCACCATGCCGCCAATGTCAGACTGGTGGCCGAACATTGAGGTGTAGGCGACCAAGCGGCCGTCCTTGAACACTGGCAGCAGAACCAGCCAGTCGTTGGAGTGGCTGATCGCGCCGCCAACGGAGTATGGGTCGGAGAGGAAGATCATATCGCCTTCCTCAACCGTGCCGTCATACCCTTCTAGGAACGGGCCGATATAGCTGCCGAATTGGCCGACGATCATCTCGCCGCTGGGCGCAGCGATCAGCGGAAAGGCGTCGCCTTGCTCGCGAATGCCGGGCGACATGGCGGTACGCACCAGCGTCGCATCCATCTCGATCCGCGCATTGCGCAAAGCGTTCTCGATAATGTCGAGCGTAACCGGATCGATATCGAGTTTTTCAAACGGGGTGGTGTTCGATTGAATGATTTGTGCAGGCATCGTCTCAGCCCTTCTCGTTCAAATTGATAAGGATATTGCCGACCGCATCGACCGTGGCGGTGCAGCCATTTTCAACCAGAGTGGTCGAGTCCATTTCGGTGATGATCGCTGGGCCAGGGATGATGTCACCCTGACGCAATTTCGCGCGGTCATAGATCACAGCGGCGCGTTCTTCGCCGTCCATCCATAGAGTGTGATCGCGGATCCTCGCAGCCGACGGATCGCCGTCGCCCTTCTCCAGCTCATTGGCGGGCAGATCGGGCGCTTCACCCAGCGCAACCGCGCGCAGATTCACGATCTCGTGCGGGGTATCCATGTTGAAAGTGAAGAGGCGCAAATGCTCCTCGTCAAAGCGCGCCAGAATGCCGTCGATGCCGTCCTTGGTGAGCAGTTCCTGATCGATGGTCAGCGGCACTTCGAAGGCTTGGCCAGCATAACGCACATCCACTTCAAACGCGCTGGTGATCGCGCCTTCAGGAACACCGTCTGCGAGCAGTTCCGCCCGCGTCTGTTGCTCCATTTCGGTAAGGACATGTGCGAGTTCCGCCTTGTTTGTGTCGCGCGCCAGCTTGCTGAAGCTGCGGGCGGTTTCGGTCCGCATCCGTGTGGTCGCATCGCCTAGTGCGCAAAGCACGCCGGGGGAGACCGGGCTGACCGCAGGCCAGCTGCCCATCAGTTTCGCCACAGCATTCACATGCAGCGGCCCTGCACCGCCAAAGCCCATCACCGCGAACTCGCGAGGGTCATAGCCCTGCTGAACGCTGATCATACGCAATGCGCCGAACATGTTTTCATTGACGATGTCGATGATGCCGCGCGCCGCCTCCATCAGGCCAACGCCCAGTGCATCCGCAACCGTCTGAACCGCTTTCTTTGCGCCTTCTCGGTCGAGCTGGAACGCCCCGCCGAGCAGATCCTCTGGCAGATAGCCCAGCACGACATTGGCATCGGTCACTGTCGGCACTTCGCCGCCCTTGCCGTAAGCCACCGGGCCAGGCACCGCGCCCGCGCTTTCCGGGCCAACCCGCAGCGCTCCGGTCAGCTCTGGCACGTGAGCGATTGAGCCGCCGCCTGCGCCCACCGTCTTCACATCAAGCGCCGATGCGCGGACTGACAAGTGGCCGACTTCGGTGGTGCGCACCCGGCGCGCCTCCAGCCCTTCGATCAGCGCCACATCGGTCGATGTACCGCCGACATCCAGCGTCAGGATATTGCTGAGGCCAGCGTTCTTGCCGACCCACAATGCGCCGGTCACGCCGCCAGCTGGGCCAGACATCAGAATGTTGACCGGATGCTCTTCAGCCTTCTGGCTGCTCATCAAGCCGCCGTCAGACCGCAGCAATGAGAGCTTGCCTTTGAGGCCCTCTTGCTCAAGCCGGTTGCGCAGGTTGGAGACATATTTGCCGACCACCGGGCGCACCGCCGCATTGGCAACGGTGGAGAGCGTGCGCTCATATTCCTGCATCTCTGGCAGCACTTCATGGCTCAGAGACACGGGCAGTCCGGGCAATTCTTCGGCTGCGATCTCGCCAATGCGCTGCTCATGCGTGCCGTTCACATAGGCGTTGATCAGGCTGACGGTCAGCGCCTCAATGCCTTGCCCCTTCAGCTTGCGCATTGCGGCCCGCACTGCATCTTCGTCGAGTGGCCGCACTTCCTTGCCATCGGCGCCCATCCGGCCCGGCACGTCAATCGTGTCCTCCAGATGCGCGAGCGGTTGAGGCTTAGGCCAGACGATCCAAGCAGCGAGGCCGCCGGGTACAAAACTGCGCGCGATCTGCATCACGTCGCGGTAACCCTCGGTCACGATCAGGCCGACTTTCGCGCCTTTGCCCTCCAGCACCGCATTGGTCGCAACGGTGGTGCCGTGCAGGAAATATTCGATCTCGCTCGGCGCGACATCGGCTTCCTTTGTGATCGCTTCGACGCCGGTCAGAATTCCTTCTGAGCTGTCATGCGGGGTCGAGGGGGTTTTGTGACGCCAGAATGCTCCGGTCTCATCATTGAACAGCAAGAGGTCGGTAAACGTGCCCCCAACATCCACTCCAAGGCGATAGCCCATTAGGCAGCATTCCTTTCTTTATCATCGGCCGGGTTTGGAAACCCGCCTGCTTTGCCGACCATCGCCGGCAGTTCTTTGTCCATCACACCGGCAAGCCAGTGGTTTGTCTCGATAATGGCATCGAGCGAAAGGCCCGTAGAAATCTTCGCTCTATCCAACATGTAGAGAACATCGTCGGTCGCGACATTGCCCGCAGCGCCCGGCGCGAAGGGGCATCCGCCCAGCCCGCCAATCGATGCATCGACCGTTTGCGCGCCTGCGCTGATGGCCGCCCAGACATTGGCGAGGCCCGTTCCGCGCGTGTTGTGAAAGTGCACGCGCACCGGTAGCGGACTGATGGCTTCGCGAACGCGCTCCACCAGCCGGGCAACATGTGCGGGGTTGCCGACGCCGATTGTGTCGGCCAGCGCGATCTCGACTGGGCCCGCCTCGGCAATGGCTTTGGCCATGGCGACAACGTGATCCTCGCTGACTTCACCTTCGAACGGACAGCCGAAGCTTGCGCCAATGGTAGCCTGCGCGGTGAGACCCGCTTCCTTCGCTCGCTTGATAATGGCGCGGGCAGCATCGACCGAGCCGTCACTCGTCTGACCTTGATTGCGCATGGCAAAGGTGTCGGTGGCGACCGCGACCGCGCCGAGCTGATCGATGCGGCCCGTGGCAATCGCCCGCTCAGCCCCGCGCAGGTTCATGACAAGACCTATGTAAGTCACATCATCACGTTCTGGCAGGCCAGCGCATACCGCATCGGCATCAGCCATTTGCGGCACCGCCTTGGGATTGACGAAACTGGTCACTTCAATGCGCCGAGCCCCTGCATCGATCGCCCGATTAATCAGCGTCAGCTTGTCTTCGGTAGAGATCGGCTGCTTCTCATTTTGCAAACCGTCGCGCGGGCTCACCTCAACAATTTCGATGGTTTCTGTATACATTTAATCTAGGCTCGCTTCTTATTCTGATCCGCTTCCGCCGCCATCATTTCCCGGTGCGCATCTGAATAGGCATGAAAAGCGCGGCGGATATGGCCGGTCATGATCGCCTCCGCCCATGGACCATCGCCGCGCTCAAAAGCCGCGATCAGTTCGTCATGCTCCTGATGCGAACGGACCAATTCGCTGAGTTCATAGTGGTGCGCCGTGCGCCAAATCACGGGCTGCTCGATCAAGGTTTGCAGCAGAATTTCGAGCCGCGGAGATGCGGCAGTGCGCAGGATCAGCGCGTGAAATTCGCGGTTGCGCGCAAGGAATTCCTCGACATTCGGCGGATCGCTCGACACCGCCTCTCCAAGACCGGAATTGTGCATTTTGAGCGCCTTGAGGACCGCATCATCCATCAGCTCGGCGGCTCTGCGGGCGGCATATCCCTCCAGCATGGCGCGCAGCTCAAACACATCATGCACATCGTCCAGCGACCAGTCAGAGACGTAGCTGCGCTGCGATTCTGTTTTGCGGATCAGCATATCCGCCTCAAGCTTGGCGCAAAGCCTCGCGGATTGGCGTTCGCGATACGCCGCACATCTCAGCCAGCGCCTCTTCCCCCAAGGCTTCACCCGGCGCGAGATCGCCCGAGATGATGAGCTCGCGGATTTGCGAGTACGCCTTGTCCGATGCGCGCGACATAGAATCCTCTAAAAGCTTGACGGGCCGATTTTGTATACAATAAGGAACGCCGACTGCAATGACTGTTTAATCGCTGTGCGATTTTCTGAAAATCGCGGCCGCACCGACCAAGTCCGATCGATAACCGGACAACAACACATTTGGGGAAGTCGAATTATGAAGCGTTCAACCAAAGCTCTGCTGTTCGCCACTGCGGCATTTGCTCCCGCCCTTGCGATGCCTGCCCACGCGCAAGATGCGGAAGTCCCTAGCTCGGTCGATGCGGATGAAGAAGACAATGCGATCATCGTCACCGCGCGGCGCCAGAACGAGCGCCTGCAAGACGTCCCCGCATCGGTTTCTGTCCTCACCGCCCAGGCTTTGGAGCGCACCGGCGCCGACAATGCGGAGGACTTCGTTCAGCTGACCCCCGGGGTCACCATCGTGACCGGCACGGCTGAGGCGGGCGACACTCAGATCAACATTCGCGGGATCAACGGCGCGCGCGATGCGGAAAGCTCCGTCGCGCTGGTGGTTGATGGCATCCTCAAAACCAACACCGCGCAATTGAACCAAACCCAAGGCACATTGCGCCAGGTCGAAATCCTGAAAGGCCCACAAGGTGCGCTTTATGGCCGCAACGCTGCGGCCGGTGCGATTGTTCTCCAAACGCTGAAGCCCTCCGATTTCTTCGAAGGCGGAGTGAAGGCGTCTTACGCGAATGAGAACACCATTCAGGCGACTGGCCATGTGGCTGGGCCGCTCGGCGATAATCTCGGCTTCGTCCTGTCCGGCTATTACCGCAGCACCGACGGGTTTTTCCGCAATGAATTTCTCGACCGCGATGTGGTCGATGACCAAGAAGTGTGGAGCGTGGACGGGCGCTTGGTCGCGAACTTGGGCGATGCAACAGAGCTCGATATCAAGGCGCGCTATTCGCAGTTACGCGGCGCGTCGATCAACTTCAATTCCTCGTTCCACCTGCCGAATTTCGCGGGCGTGAACCCGGCGTTTAACGAAGATGTGAACGACCATCCGTTCCGCTATTATGGCAATATCCGACCCACCAACGAGCAGGACAGCTTGGATCTCTCAGCCAAGATCGAGCATGATTTTGGCGACATCACACTAACCGCATGGGCGCTCTATTCCGATGTCGATCAATTGCTGACCGCCGATGGCACCTCGGCGGACTTTGCCCGCTTCATCGCAGCGGCGGACCCCGCCGCGCAAAATGTGGTCGACAGCTGCTTCTCCTCCACCGCGAACCTCACCGGCTTCCCGGTCAACCAGCCTGGCTTTGTTGGCGCTCTGCCGGTTCCCTTCATCTTTGATCCCGTCAATGGTTCCACCTTTGGCGCCTACAGCCCGAGCACATGCGACGGCACTCAGCTGCAGATCCGCAAGCAATCCGACATCAGCGGCGAGATCCGCTTGGCCTCTAACGGCGGCGATGCGCTGAGCTGGCAGATTGGCGCATATTTCCTCAATATTGACCGCGAAACCGGCGTCAGCATTGGCGGCGACACGGGCGCAGGCGTCAGCCGCGAGCTGTTCAACGCACCGGGCAGCGCCAACCCAACCTCGCTGTTGCTCAATGATACATTCGACACCAGCGTCTATGCCGTGTTCGGCAATGCGGAATATCAGTTCGGCGATTTCACCGCTGGCCTCGCCCTGCGCTATGACATCGAAGACCGCTCGTCAGAATCGCTTGTGCCAGCAGGCGCGCTCGATCCCTTCACCGGCGGTCCGATTAACCCCGGCCTCGCCTTTGGAGCCTTCGCGCCGGTCGATGCGACCTTCAAGCAGCTGCAGCCGAAAGTCAGCCTCAGCTGGCAGCCCAATCCTGACCTTAATTTCTATGCCAACTGGGGCATCGGATTTAAGTCCGGCGGCTTTAACAACCAAGGCTCCGCCGCGATCATCGATGCCAATTTCGTACAGTTTATCGGCGCGGATGTATCCATCGAAGACCAATATGACAAAGAGGTCTCCTCCGCGTTTGAAGCGGGCGTAAAAGGTGAGATTGCGGGCGGCGCGATCACCTTCGACCTCGCGGCCTATTACACCGACATCGAAGACATGCAGTTCTTCGAGTTCTTCGTTGGCTCGTTCGGCCTGCTCCGGGTCGTGTCCAACATTGACGAGGTCGATGTCTACGGGATCGAGTTCAACACCTCTGCCGAAGTGGTTGAGGGCTGGACTTTCTTCGGCTCGGTCAATGTAACCGAGAGCGAGATCAAAGCCAACAGCTCGCGCCCTTCAACGGTTGGTAACAAGTCGCCCTACACCGCTGATTACACGATCAATCTGGGCACAGAGATTGACGTTCCGATGAGCAGCAGCGTCGATCTGATCGTGCGCGCTGATTACCGGATCACGGGCCCAACCTGGTTCCACTCTTTCCAGAACCAAGAGGCGCCAACGCTCTTCTCTGGCCTGCTGCCGATCTCTGCCCTCGCTCTGCCTGATTTTGTCGGCAATGCGAATTACGGCGTGGCGCGGCGCGATGCCTTTGGCGTGCTGAACCTGCGCGCTGGGATTGAGACCGGCAATATCACCGCCGCGATCTTTGCCAATAATGCGCTGAACCGCGAATATCTTAACGAGGTGATCCCGGCGATCGAATTTGGCGGATCCTTCATCTCACCAGGCGCGCGCCGTCTGGTCGGCGTTGAGGTTGGCTTCAAGTTCTAAGGATGCCGCTCAGCTTCCCGCATCTGGCAAAGGCCGCATCATGACGCAGCTCAGCGACAATTACGCCAAGGCTTACGGCCAAAAGGCAGGGTTTGGGAAAAAGCCCGCACTGGTGCTGGTGGATTTTGTCGAGGGGTATTTTGACCCAGAATGCGATCTTTACGCAGGGGTCGAGGACACTTTGGCCTCGGCCCTGCGCGTGCGAGAGGCGGCCCATGCGGCGGGCATTCCGGTGATTCTGACCAATGTGGTCTATCACCCATCGGCGATCGACGGCGGGCGCTTTTATGAAAAGGCGCGTCCGCTGCGTTACTTCCTCCAAGGCAGTCCGATGGGTGCATGGCCCAAGGGTCTGGTGCCGACGGACAGCGAGCTGATCATCTCCAAGCAATATCCCAGCGCTTTCTTTGGCACGTCGCTGGCCGCGACGCTGACCAGCTTAGGCATCGACAATGTCATCCTGACCGGCCTCACGACCAGCGGCTGTATCCGCGCATCCTGCGTCGATTCCATGTCGCATGGCTTCATCACCACCGTGGTGCGCGAGGCTGTCGGCGATCGCCATGAAGACCCGCACGAGGCCAATCTGTTCGACATGGAGGCGAAATATGCCGACGTGGTCAGCGAAGCGGATATCATCGCTCATCTGCAAAGCCTTTAGGTCCGCTAGCCCTTCTTGAAGGCCTCAAAGCGGTCGATCGTCGCTTGCACCACATCGGGATTTTCAATCGTCTGCGGGATCACGATCTCTCCGCCGTTCACCACCGCGCGCAGCAGATTGCGCAGGATCTTGCCTGAGCGTGTTTTAGGCAGAGCCGCGACAGAAACGACATCGCGCGGCGCAGCAATCGGGCTGATCTGCTCACGCACGGAACCGACGATCTCGCCGGTCACTGCGGCCTCACCACCGGCACCGCTGGCGCCGACAAAGAACACGACCGGCACCTCGCCCTTCAAATCATCGGAGCCGCCGATGACGGCGCATTCGACCACGCTGGGGCAGGACGCGACAACTTCCTCGATCTGGCCAGTGGACAGGCGGTGCCCAGCGACATTGATAATGTCGTCTGTGCGCCCCATCACGCGGTACGCGCCGTCGCTGCCCATCACGCCCGCATCGCCGGTGGCGTAGAAGCCATCGAACGCGGTGAAATAGCCGCGAAAGCCTTCTTCATTTTGCCACAGGCTGCGGAAGCTGCCCGGCGGAAGAGGTTCTGCAATCGCGAGGTTGCCTGTCACATCCGCGTCCACAGGCACACCGTTTTCATCAAGCACATGGAACGCAAAGCCGGGTACAGGATAGCCCGCAGAGCCGACCGGAGCAGGCGCTGTGCCGAGCCCGGCGCAGGTTGCCAGCGCTGGCCAGCCGAGCTCCGTCTGCCACCAATGGTCAATCACTGGCTTGCCCAGCTGCTCGCCAACCCATTCAACCGTATCGGGATCGGCGCGCTCACCCGCGAGGAACAGCGCGCGCAAACAATCGGGCTGCGCCTCAGCCAGAAGCTCACCTGCCGGGTCCGCGCCGCGGATGGCGCGAATGGCGGTGGGCGCGGTGAACAGGATCGACACCTGATGCTTCGCCACCAGACGCCAGAAGATGCCTGCATCCGGCGTGCCCACTGGCTTGCCCTCAAACAGGACGGTCGCATTGCCGTTTATCAGCGGGCCGTAAACGATATAGCTATGGCCCACGACCCAGCCGATGTCAGAGGCCGCCCAATAGGTCTCGCCCGGCTTGACGCCGTAAATATTCGGCATGCTCCATGCGAGCGCAACGCCGTATCCGGCGGTCTCACGCACGACGCCCTTTGGCTTACCGGTCGTGCCAGAGGTGTAGAGGATATAGAGCGGATGATCGGAAGGCAGCGAGACGCAGTCTGCTGGCTCAGCCTTGGCGAGCTCCGCCTGCCAATGCTTGTCGCATGGTGATGTCAGATCTGCTGCGCATTGCTCGCGCTGCCACACGGTCACGGCGGAGACCCTGGCAGAGGCCTGGCTGAGTGCATCGTCGACGATCGGCTTGTAAGGGATGACCTTGCTGCCCTCGATGCCGCACGATGCGGTGAGCACGATCACCGGTTCGCAATCATCGATCCGCTTGGCGAGCTCTGCCGCAGAGAAACCGCCGAACACGACCGAATGCACCAGGCCCAAACGCGCGCAGGCGAGCATGGCGAAGACCGCTTGCGGGATCATCGGCATGTAGATGATGACGCGGTCAGCGGTCTTTGCCCCCTCAGCTGCGAGCATTCCGGCAGTGCGGGCAATTTCGCTTTGCAGTTCCGCAAAGCTGTAGGTCTGACTGGTGCCGGTGACGGGGCTTTCATAGATCAGCGCAGCAGCATCTCCGCGCCCGGCCTCTACGTGCCGGTCCACAGCGTTATGGCACAGATTGAGATGCCCACCAGCGAACCAGCTGCTGCCATCCTCGCCCAGTCCCTGCGGCGGAGACGTGTCCCAATCGAGCGCCTGTGCGGCATCCAGCCAGAATGCGTCAGGGTCTTGTATGCTTTGGCGGTAAGCTTCTTCGTAGCGCATCGGGATCATCCGCTTGAGACAAAAACAATCGGGAGGAGCTCCTCGCCCCTCCCGACATAACCTATTTCAAAGGTTGCAGACGGACACCAGCATATTGCGCATGTCCATCCGCCAGATGATTGGGGCCGATTAAAATTCGACCGACGCAGTCACACCAGCAGAGCGGCGCTCACCAAAGAACGTGCCGTAGGTGTTGCCGAACGGCAGCAAGACCGCAAACGCGTTTGAGACGTAGCGCTTATCCAGCACATTGCGGACCCAGAGGCGAACCGAGATATCATCGAAGTTCACTCCAGCGCTGCCGTTGAGCAGGAAGCGGCTTGGAATGATCGCCAGATTGGCGCTGTCTGCGAAGAAATCGCTCTGCCAGCTGGCGTCGGTGCGGATGTAATATCCGTTGTTGTCACCAAACTCGCCTTCCCACTGGACGCCAACCGAAGCCTGAGTCGGCGCAGCGCGCTCGATCTCATTGCCGCTGATGTCGCCATCGGTGCTGCAAACCACGTTGTCGCACGGTGCCGTCAGCCCCGGCGCACCTCGGCTAAAGCGGCTGTCGAATACGCCATCACCGTACGTGCCTTCGCTGTGCGAGAAGGTTGCATCCAGGCTCAGGTTATCAGTTGCCTGATAGCGCGCAGCAAGCTCGATACCGTAGACCTCGGCATTACCCAGGTTGAGCGTAATCGATGGCACGTTCGGGTTGTTCGGATCGTTGGGATCCTCATCCGCCGCGTTGATCTGAATATCGGACCAATCGGTGTAGAAGATCGAAGCGTTGAGCGTCAGATCGCCATTCATCAGGCTGCTCTTCACGCCAAGCTCGTAGGTCCAATTTTCCTCTGGATCAAAAACCGTGTCCTCGACCCGGCCAGCGGTAACGTTGAAACCACCCGCTTTCGCACCGCGAGCGACCGTACCGAACAGCAGCACGTCTGGGTTCAGTTCATAGTCGACTGTGAAGCGCGGGGTGAACTCCTTGAACGTCTCATTGAGCGTTACTCCGCGGCGATTGTCGGTCGCGGTGATCTCAGTCTCTGAATAGCGCCCTTCTGCACCCACGGTCAGGCGGCCATCGCTGGAGGTCCAGTATAGCTCACCAAACACCGAGATAACTTCTGTCTCGGTTTCCTCGTTTGCAAGCAGGATGTTGAACGGGCCTGGATCGCGGCTGAAGTTTGGTACCGGCGTACCGATCAGAGGAGCAACATTGCCAGCATCAGTGATCGGCGCAATGTTGAGGCTGGAGAACCGGTTGCGGTCCAAGCCGTCGGACAAGAACCCGCCCACAGCCGCGCGGATCGTGCCATTGTCAAAGGTCAGACGCGCTTCATGCGTGTCATAGTCAATGTCGCCAACCGGGGTTTGCTGGAAGTTGCACAGCGGCGCAAAGCCGCCGGCTGGTCCAACCAGCGTACCGCAATTGATCGGATCCGGCTCGCCGCTGGTGCCGATATTTACGTCGCCATTAATGTTAGCGAAGACATAGCTGAAGTCGAGATTATCGGTGACTTCTGCATTGATCGCAGCGCGGAAAATGCCAGTTTGCGCGTCGGTTGCGAAGCTGCGCGGGTCAACAATCGCAGTCTCCGCTGGCTCTGGGAATTCGCCGCAGATCAGCGGGCTGAATGAAAAGAACCTTGTGGCACCGCAATTGGTGATGGCGCGCAGACCATTATCGGTTGCGCTGACGTCATTTGGATCGAGAATGCCGCCTACACTGTCAGCAATGTAGCGTGAGGCGCGTGCTTCATTCTGCACGTCGAAATAATTGTATGATGCCTCAATGCTGATTGACGGGGTAATCTCAACCAGCGCCGAGACAGAGATCGACTCGTTGTCCCAGCCGCCAATATTGCCTTCGGTGCTTGGCCCATCGATGTCGAGGTCAGCGAAGGGGTGCGAGTTTTCCCATGAGCCATCATAGGAAGAGCGGCTGTAGGAGCCAGCCAGAGCAAACCACTCATTGACCGAGAAGTTGAGGAAGAAGCTCGCATCATAGCGCTCATCGATGCCGACGGTACCTTCGATCTCGCCTGAGATGCCGTCTTCAATCGAGGCTTTGCGGGGAACATAATTGATCGCGCCAGAAAAAGCGTTGCGGCCGTAACGCGCGCTTTGCGGACCTTTGACGATTTCAACCCGCTGCAAGCTCGCTGTACCAACATCCACCGCCCAAGAGCGCGGGATATAGACGCCGTCAAAGAAGGTCGAAACGTTCGATTCGAGCGCGGTCACACGCGAGGTTGCTTGGCCGCGAATAACCGGCTGGGCAAAACCGCCGGAGAAATCCTCAAAACTAAAGCCAGGTGTGAAGCGAGCGACATCGTCCAGTTCTTGCAGGCCGCGGCGCTCGATATCTTCTTCGGTGAAGGCGGTGATCGCCAGTGGAACATCCTGAATGTCCTCCGCCCGGCTACGCGCGGTAACGATGATGACATTGCCTTGATCGGCGTCTTCAGCAGCAGCCTCATCTGCCGATTGCGCCGAAGCCGCTCCGGAAGTGGCAGCCGCCATAAAGACAGCGCAAAGACCGGAGGTCGAAAGCACGCGGCGGATGGTACGGGTTTGGAATGAAGCCTTGGACATGCGGAAGAACTCCCCTGACAATTGTGGTTTTCGCAATCTAGGTTCTGATTTACGCGGCGCGTTAACCCGACGTAGGGGCTTTACCCTTTTATCCGATTGGCGGGTAAACAGCCCCGGATTCCGGTTGGCTAACTTTGTGCTATCCACAGATCGGTGAAAAATGCCCAGATAGATCGCGCAAAGAAATGACGCTCACCTATCTAGGCATCACCATTAGCGCGCACAGGGACCGATGATCCGATATGACTGATCTTGCATTTGAGACACCCAAACCAAACCAGCCCGCTCAGGCGTTTCTGGATCGGCGCGAACACCGCAACTTTGTGGGCGGCGCATGGCAAGCCAGCCAATCGGGCGAAACGTTTGAGACATTGGACCCGGCAACCGGCGAATGCATCGGACTGCTGCCCCGTTCAAACAAGGCGGACGTTGATCAAGCGGTGGCAGCAGCGCGAGCGGCATTTGATGATGGGCGCTGGTCAAAGATGATCCCGATGGAGCGCTCCAAGATCCTGTGGCGGATTGCGGATCTTATTGAAGAGAACATTGACGAGCTCGCCGAGCTGGAAACGCTCGACCAAGGTAAGGCGCTGTATGTTGGCCGCTGGGCCGAGATTCCGGGCGCGGTCAATCAGTTCCGTTATTTCTCTGGCCTCGCGACCAAGATCGAAGGGTCAACGATCCCGACCTCGATCAATTATCAGCCGGAAGGCAAAGAGGTCTTCGCCTACACGCAAAAGGAACCGATCGGCGTGGTCGGCGCGATTGTGCCGTGGAACTCACCGCTGGTTTTGACCGCGATGAAATTGGCCCCGGCGCTGGCCGCTGGTTGCACGCTGGTTCTAAAGCCTGCGGAGAACACCTCTTTAACCGCGGTTAGGCTGGTCGAGCTTATGGCTGAGGCTGGCCTGCCCGATGGCGTGATCAATCTGGTTTGCGGCTATGGCGCAGAAGCTGGCCAGGCGCTGGCCGAGCACAGCCAAGTCGACAAGATCGCCTTCACCGGCTCAACCGCCACCGGGCGCCGCATTCTAAATGCAGCGCAGGGCAACCTAAAAAAGGTCACCTTGGAGCTGGGCGGTAAGTCGCCGGTCATCATTATGGATGATGCCGACGTCGATGCCGCGATCCAGGGCGCGGCCAATGCAATCTTCTTTAACGGCGGACAGGTCTGCATCGCGGGCTCGCGGCTATATTGTCACAGCTCTTTGTTCGACCGAGTGACGCAGGGCATTGCCGAGATCGCGCAAGGCATCAAAATGGGCCATGGCCTCGATCAAGCCACCCAAATGGGCCCGCTGGTCTCGCGTGAGCACTCCAGCAAAGTGTGCGAATATATCGACAGCGGGAAAGGCGACGGCGCGAGCATTCTGTGCGGCGGCGATGCGGCTGGCCCGAATGGCACATTCGTCGCGCCAACCGTGCTGACCGATGTGAAGGCCAACATGCAGATCGTGCGCGAGGAAGTGTTCGGCCCTGTGCTCGTCGCGAGCGCCTTTGATGATGCGGATGAAGTCATCAGCGCCGCCAATGACAGTGAATATGGCCTCGCCGCTGGTGTGTGGAGCGAGTCGCTCTCTAACGGCCTGCGCTTTGCCAATGCGCTGCGCGCCGGGACCGTGTGGATCAATGGCCACGCCATGTATGACGCTTCGCTGCCGATTGGCGGGATGAAGCAATCAGGCTGGGGCCGCGACAGCGGGCAGGCGGCGCTTGAAAACTACCTGGAGCTAAAGACGGTCTGCGCGATCCACTGATCCCGCACCGATTGCACTGGGGCGTTTACGCCGTGCGCGCGCCATCAATCGGGATCACCGTCCCGTTGAGATAGCCGGGTGCCTTGTGCATCAACCAGCCAACCGTCTCAGCGATTTCCTCCATCGCACCAAACCGATCGATGGGGATTTCTGTCTTAAGCGCTTCAAACAGCTCTGGCATATTCTGCTGAAACTCTTTGAATTTCTCGGTTTCGGTGATGCCCGGCGCGATTGCATTGATCCTGAGGCCCTGCGCCGCATATTCAATCGCGGCCGATTTGGTGAGGCCGATCAGCCCCCATTTCGCCGCGGAATAATCCGATAGGCCCCGCGTACCGCGAAGGCCCCCGGTCGAGCTGTTGTTGACGATTGCCCCGCCGCCATTCTCCAGCATCAGCGGGATCTCCGCGCGCATCAGATGAAAGACGGAATCGAGATTGACCGCCAGGCTCGCGCGCCAGCGGTCCTGCGTCATCTCGTGCAAAGGCCCCTCGCCAACCGTATCACCGAGGTTGTTGAACGCACCGTCGAGCCGCCCGAATTCCTCGCGGATCCACTTGATGAGGTTCGCCACGCTTTGCGGGTCTGTGCCATCGAACTGCTGCACGAAGGCTGATCCGCCGTCGGCATCGATCTGATCCGCAACCTCCGCGCAAGCCGCCTTGCGCCGCGCCGCAACAACCACGCGCCCGCCCATTTTCCCGAGATGCAAAGCGGCCGCGCGCCCCATGCCAGAGCTGGCACCGGCGACGAGATAGACGGCTTCACTCATTTTCAAACTCCGACAAAAAGGCCTCGATTGCCGCCGCCTTGGCCGCAGGCTCAGCGCAATCGCTGGCCAGCTGGGCATGAGCGATCAAGGTGGGCAGCTCCTCCGCTGCCGGGTCGAGCGGCCCGCCCCCATCGCGCAGCACCAATGTCGGCAGCGCCAGCCGCTTCAGATCAGTGCGCACTTCGTGCCGAAACACGGCGCGGTAGGGCATGTGATAGCTCTCAAGATTATTGAGCACATCGAGCACCAGCTCATGCAGCAGGCGGGCATCGAACACCCCGCCCGCGCGGCGATGCTCGGCATCTTTGCGATAATGCGGGAAGAAGATCATCTGATCGCGAATATATTGCCAGGCCCAATGGAACTGGCTGCCGCTGTCATCAGGCTGTTTGGGCGGCGCATATTCGGCCAGCATCTCTTGGCGAAGCTCTGCATCGAGCAGCGCGACACCGTCCAGCGCCAGCGCTTTCACACGGTCAGGCCGCGCCAGCGCCCAAGCGGTCGCAATATGCGCGCCCGTATGCGTGCCATAGAGCGCGACCTCATCCAGGCCGAGCGCATCGCACGCCCGGTCCAGCATATCGGCAAACTCGCCAATCTCCGGATCATCACCTTCAGGTGCACAGGATTGACCATTGCAAGGCGTGTCAAAGGCAATGAGCGAGCGGCCGCTGGACATGGCGCGCATCAATGGCAGCAGCGATGTGGAGGAAGCCGGCGAAGCATGCAGCATCACCAGCGGCAAGCCGCCTGCTTCTGCCGACCCACCTGAACCCACCGCTTGGTGCAGATGGACCTGCCCCTCAGCTATCGCGGCATAGGCCTTTTCGATCGCGCGCATCCGCGGATCAGCTTTGCGTCAGCTGGCCGGGAATGTGATCTTCGTGGTTTTCGGCGTACCAATCCGCGATTTCCTCGCGCGTCGCCCACCACACACCGTCCAAACTCTGCGCATATTCGATGAATTCGCGCAGCGCACGGATGGTGTAGGCACGGCCCGAGACATGCGGATGCAGGCCGACATTCATGATCCGGCCGGTTTTCTCACCTTCCTTATGGAGCACGGTGAGCTCTTCGATCAGCAGATCGCGGTACTCATCTGTGGTGCGATTGTTGCGCGTCAGGATGGTGAAATCATTGATGACATTGGAGTATGGCGTTGCGACAATCGGCCCCGCATCGGTGCGGATCATATAGGGCTGGTCATCATTCATGATGTCGCAGTACGCCTTGAACCCTTCCTCCACCAGGATGGTCGGCGTGTTGAGCGTGCCGCGCAGCGAGGAGGACAGCCAGACCTTCGGTTTGCGGCCTGTATGCTCTTCATACATTGCGACTGAGCGGCGGATGATGTCGCGCTCTGCATCAATGTCGTCGTGAAAATCGGTGAGCAATTCGCCTTGCTCATAATTGTGCGCGATCAGTTCCCCGCCGCGCTCAAGGCAGGCATCGGCCATCGCCTTGCGCCGTTCAAAAGTGACGGCGTTGACGGTGCAGGCTGGCTTCACGCCCATCTCGTCAAACATGTCGAACATCCGCCACACGCCAACGCGCTGACCATATTCGCGCCAGCTGTAGTTGGGGTAATCAGGAATGCGCCCAGCCAGGGCATTAGGCAGCAGCGCCGGACCGCCCGCATAATAGGGCTGATCCGTGTCCTTCACCAGATCCCATGTCTCCAGATTGATCGTCATCATAAGCGCGACCTTCGCGCCGCCTGGCCAACGCAATGGCTTGCGCTGTGACAGCGGGACGTAATCATATTGGAACATCGTTTACCCCTGGGATTACCCTAAAATTCTTCCATCAATCGGCCAAAGCCATACACCTTGTCGGTGATATTGTTCTGGCGCAGCGCATTCCAGTACGTCGCGGTGTTGATCGCGATCACCGGCTTGCCAAGATACATTTCTGCCGCCGCGGCCAGCCGGGTCATCGACAGGTTCGTGCCGACCTGCACCAAAGCATCAATATCATCGCCGTCCAGCGCCTTTAGCTCATCGCGAAGCGTCTCGGTTGGCACTTGCGCAATTGCGGTCCAACTGGGGCAGCGCAGGCATGTGTCGCGCATCACCTCAATCCCGTGATCGCTCATGAAATGGGCAACATGCGCATTGGCCGATGGGAAATATGGCGAGAGAACCGCGATCTTCTTAATGTTGCCGCCATAGGCCTTGAACGCCTCAATCAGCGATTGCGATCCGGTGCACAGCTTCAAGCCCGCTTCGCTCTCGATATTGTCGCGCCATTGCTGCGCGCCCTCTGCGCCGCCGTAAAATGTCACGGCTGACATGCCCATCACGAGATAGTCGGGATTGCAGGTCAGCACGCCGCGCACCGCCTCAATGGTGTTGCGCGAAATTTCCAGCGTGCCCGCCATAAAGGTCTCGTCCGAGATCGCCTGAGCGTCCTCGACCACAATCCGGCTGTAATGGTTGGTCACACCCGGCACACGCAAATCGTCAAAGTCCGGCTGCACGATCGTATTGGTCGATGGCCCCAAAACGCCAAACAGCCTGCGAGAGCCCTGGGCATCAGGATTTGGACGCGGCTTTATCGGCATCAGGCGACTTCGCGCTCCTCTTCCAGACATTCGATCATCGACTGACGAATCAGGAATTGGCGGCGTTTGACCGGATCCTGCTGCGTCTCAAGCATCGCCTGCTTGCGCTTGGCGTGCACCTCAGACTGCCCCTCGGAGAGATATTCCATGTTCTTGATCGTCTGGGCCTGAATGAAATCATGCGTGGTGGTGCGGCGCTGTCTGTCGAAGCGGGCGAGCTCGGTGTCCGCATCCCGGCCATGTTTGTAAATGCCAACCAGCTTCTCGCACAGGTTAAAGGCATCATGGATGCCGCTGTTCATGCCAAATCCGCCAATCGGATTGTTGAGGTGAGCAGCATCGCCGATCACTGACACACGGCCCCTGCAGAAGGTTTTCGCAACCCTCTGGTGCACACGGTAAATCGTGCGGTGCGCGGTCTCCACGCTCTCACCGGACCCGACCAAGCGGTCAAAGACGTCATTCTTCTTTGCATCCGCCAGCAGTTCTTCATCGGATTGGTGCTCCTTTGCAGGCACCAGAACGCGCCACAGCGAAGGCACACGCAGCAGAACCATCCATTCCTCCGGATCAGACACGTAATTGACGTGGCACAGGTTCGGCAGGTGATCCTCGAGCGGGGTTGTGGTGGTGAAGCACAGGAATTTCTCAGGATAGGTGAAACCGTCAAATCCGGTGTCGAGCCATTTCCTGACCATACTGTTGGAGCCATCCGCGCCGATCAGGAAATCAGCATTGATCTTGACCACATCATGCGGGGTCTCTGCAAAGACCTCCACGCCCTGGCTGTTCTGCGTAAAGCCTACGACCCGGTGATTGAACAGAACCTCTGCGTTCTGCGCCCCATCCACCGCATCAGATAACATGCGCGAGAGGTGATATTGTTCGCATTGCACGCGGAACGGAAAGCGCGTCCGGTCGGCAATCTCCGACATGTCAAAGTCGATGACTTCGCCGGTCTGGCGCTCCCGGAAATGATAAACAGGGGCCTTAAGCCCCATCTTGATCAGCTTTTCCGTGATGCCGAAATCATCCAGCATCTCCAGTGTTGGTGGGTGGAATGTCGACGCGCGCAAATCCAGTGCACAATCTTCCTGCGCCTCGATCAGCAGGACATCAATCCCCTGTTCCGCAAGCAGATAAGCAGCAACGCTACCAACGGGCCCTGCGCCTACCACGACGATCTTCGTTCTGTATTCCCGCATTTTATGCTCCGCTCCGTTTAGCAAGCTGAACAATAGGTATCGCGCGGCCCACGGCTCTGGCGATTGGGTCAAATGTCCGCTCTGCGGTAAGTGCAGTGCAAAGTATCCAACCGGTGGTTACGAAGTTCGGGCTAGCTTATGCGCAAGATCGAGATCGCATAATTCGAAGGCAGTTAGATAGGAACGCAATCATGCCACTGAACACCAGCCCGCTGCGCGACATTACGCAGGAAGACATCGACACTTACAATCGTGACGGTGCGGTGTGCCTAAGAAAGGTGCTGCATCAGGACTGGATCGACATGCTGCTGCCGATTGCGCGCGATGTCATCGTCGACAAGAAAGACGTTGGCCTGCTGCCCACGATCCCGGGCCGTTATATGGCGCGCTGTATCCCGGAATATCGCAAGATGGTGTTCGAAGGCCCGATTGCTGAGGCCGCGCAGCAAGGTGATGCAATCGAAGGAAATCCGGTTCTTCTTCGATGAATTCTTCGCCAAGCCGCCGCAATCAGATGCGGCGACCCTGTGGCATTGCGACCGGATGGCGTTCCCGGTTGAGGGCAAGATGGTGCCATCCCTGTGGATCCCGCTGACCCCGATTGTGAAGGAAAACTGCCTCGAAGTGCTCGCCGGAACGCAGCATGACGATGTGCCTTATTGGTTGTTCAGCCCGAACGCGCGCAAGATGATCAAGCCTGATGACCGCGTGCCGCACCCGGAAATTGAGAGCCGCCGCGGCGAAGAGGGCCTGCGCTTCCTGCAATGGGAAATGGATCCGGGCGATATCCTGGTAGTGAACCCATGGGTGCTGCATTATTCCGTCGGCAATCCGACCGACGATTGGCGCGTTGCGGTGTCTCAGCGCGTGTTCGGCGATGACATTCGATGGGCCCCGCGCCCCGATTGCCTCAACATCGCAGGCGTCAGCTTTGACGAAATGCTCGACGGAGAAAAGCCGGAGGGCGACCTGTTCCCGCTGCTCTGGTCTGAGGATGGCCGTAAGGACGATGACAGCCGCTACCCACGCGGTTTTGCGACCCGCTGGCCAAAGCGGGATATGGGCGGCGTCAACGAATACGACACCTTCAAGAAAATGAAGATGAAAGAAGACGCAGGCGAATTGTCAGCCAAAGACAAATCGCCCGACCACAAGAAAGTCGGCGCGCATTGAGCCAGACCTGAGCCTCTAACGCGCAAAGGGAGAAAGCCCCATGAAACTGTTCTATTCGCCGTTTCACACGTTCATTCACAAGGTTCTGGTGACCGCGCATGAATGCGGATTGTGGGATGATATCGACTTTATCGCGACCTTCCCGTTCAAGAATTTGGACGGTGAAGACCAGGGCGAGGCGTACTCGATCGAGGCGATCAACCCTCTAAGCAAAGTGCCAACTCTCGCGACTGATACCGGCCAAGTGATCTTTGGCAGCCAGGCCGTGTGCGAATATCTCGATGCGCATTCCAAGGCGAACCGCATGTATCCGGAGGCTGGGCCAGCGCGCTGGGATGCGGTCACCCGCCTGGCGACGGCCGACACCGTGTTTGAAGGCACGGTGCAAATGGTCGCGGAGCAATGGCAGGCGCCAGAGCAATGGAACATGTTTGTGTTCGAGCGCATGTGGCCCAAGTTCATCCGCGCGCTCGATTGGTTTGATGCCGAAGCCGCAAAGGGGTGGGACCGGTTTGACATCGGGCACGCTGCGATGCTGCACGCGATCAGCTATCTCGGCTTCCGCGCGGAATTTTACGAAGCGAAAGACCCGATCTACCCTAATTTCGATTGGCGTGATGGCCGTCCAGCGCTGTCCGATTGGTACGATGAGGCTGTCCAGCGGCCCTCGGTGCAATCGCATTACAACAAAGATTTCACCGGAGACACCGGCGCAGCGAGGCTTCAGGCCTCCGTTGCGGAAGTGCTCGCGCTGCAAAAGGCGAACAAGGCATGATCGATTTCTACTTTTGGCCGACGCCCAATGGGCACAAAATCTCAATCGCGCTGGAAGAGTTCGGGCTCGATTACACGGTCAAATCGATCAATATCCTCAAAGGCGAACAGCACGCAGAGGACTTCCTCGCGATCAGCCCCAACAACCGCGTGCCCGCAATTGTCGACCATGATGGACCGGGCGGCGCGCCGCACACCGTGTTCGAAAGCGGCGCGATCCTGCTTTATCTGTGTGAGAAGACTGGAAAGTTCTGGTCAGAAGACCCGGTGGAGCAATCAAACATCCGCCAATGGCTGTTTTTCCAATGCGCCAATATCGGCCCGATGTTCGGGCAATGCGGGCATTTTCGCGGCTATGCCGATGAGCAAGTGCCCTATGCGATCAATCGTTATTCCGGCGAAGTTCAGCGGCTTTACGGACTAGTCGACCGCCAGCTTGCGACGCGCGATTGGATCGCTCCGGGCAGTGATTTTGGCATTGTCGATATGGCGACTTATCCGTGGATGGATGCGCGCCAACAAGAATTGCACGGCGTCGACATCGCCAATTTCCCCAATGTTGCGGCATGGATAGACCGGGTCGAAGCTCGCCCCGGCGTCCAGCTCGGCATGTCCATCCTCAAGGATTCGATGAAAGTCGGAAATCCAACCGAAGAAACCAAGAAGGCGTTCTTCAACCGGGCTTAATCACTCTACGGCCCGAATAAGCAGGTTTGGTACTATCGCGTCGTCATATTCCAAATTGACAGAGCCCACGCGGGCAATCGTCAGTCCCTCAGATGGGATAATATAGACGCGCTGTCCGCCGAACCCGTCGAAGAATACCACGTCGTCGGCAGCAAACGGCTCCCTATGCGGGATGCCGATGGGATTGTCTGGATTGTAAGCGCGATTGGCCGTCCAGTCCCCAGCCCGCCAGATATGAAATCCAAATTGAGAATTGCTTGGGGAAGCCTGCGTCATCGCCGCAATCCAATCGGACGAGACGATTTGCTGATCACCAACTCTGCCTGAATTGCGGATCAATTCGCCAATCCGCGCCCAATCCTCCAAACCTGCATGCAGCCCGGCATAAGCGCGCGGCATGCCGGTCTCATCGGTCCAAAGCAGTGCCTCACCATTGCCCAATGGGCACCACAAATCGCGATGCAGGAATTCAGCGAAACCATCATATCCCTGCTGTTTCACCTGCCGATCAAGGATCGCGCCCAGCACCTGACTTGTGCTGTTGGAATAGTAGAACCGCGCATCAGGCTGGCCCGTCAGTGTCGCATCAAGCGCGACCTTATTTGCGTCAGGCGCGAACAATAGATCGGCAAACCCCACTGGCTCCAGCCCGCTCGACATCGTGAGCAATTGGCGCACAGTGACCTTACCGCGAGGCTGTCCGCGCCATTCCGGCAAGTAGAATTCCGCAGGGTCGTCGACTGATCCGATGAAGCCGCGATCGATCGCGATACCGATCAGAACCGCCACAACCGATTTCATCATGGAGGCAGAGACTGTCTTGGTCGCTCCGGTTACGCCGGGGTCAAACCCGCGATGGATTACCGCCCCATCCTTTAACACGATCAAGCCAAAGCCCTGCTGCTCATCCGAATAGGCTTGCGCCTGTGCCAGAGCATCGCGCATTCTAGGCGTTGGCTCCGACGCGGGCAACGCGCGCGGGCTACAAGCGGGTAGGACACGTTGAGGGCGATATTTCTCAGTTTGAAGCGTGGTCGCCGACGACATGTCCTCCAATGTCGTCGGGCTATCGGCAAAGAGGAGTGGCGCAAATCCGGCATGTGATGCGCTGGCCCCGGCAACTTCCTTAACCGGTGCACAGGCCATCAGCGGTAAGCCAACCGCTATTATCGCCAAAACGGCTTTTGACCATCTAACGGAATTCATAGACCTCTCCATCGGATAGCGTTTGCGGAAAGCATGCCTCTGGGGCAGCGGTTTTCCTCTGCACAAATGCAAGGGTGCGTTCGAGGGCGAGCTGAAACAGCTCTTTTGATGCTTCATCAGCGGGCTTTTCGCGGCCAAACATACCGCCGAAATAGTGGTTCACGCCCTCGCCCACCCACAGTTCTGCACTGCCAGCAGGAGCATTGTCATAGCTTGCTGTGTGGTCTTCCCAATTGTCGATGAAGCCGGGCAGGACATCCGCTGTGCCCGTGATCGTCAGCGAAGGCGCGGCCAAAGTGCCCCAACTTTGCTGTGTCATGCGCCCCGGCAAAACACCCGGCGGCGACCAGGCGACCACCGCATCCACTGCCGGAACGCGACGATCGGGTGTGCTGCCATCATCCTCAATCGCCCGCGCGCCTCCGGCCAGCTGCGCCATCAGCGCACCATAGCTGTGCCCCATCGCGGTTACCTTGGTACGGTCGATGGAAAGGCCATTTTGCGCGAGGCTGTCTTCGATTCCGCCGAGCTCGCTAAGCGCCAGCTTCATATCCTCATTGCGCGTGCGCCAAACCTCATCCGGGCTGGCGGGCTCTGATCGGCCAAATTCCTCGCTATCAATATGCATCGGAGCAACCACAATATTGCCCGCCGTTGCCAGCGGACCGAGCATTTTGAGATAGCGGTCAGGCGCAGCAAACGCTCCGTGCGAAAAGGCGATCAGCGGGTATTTGCCCGGAGCGTCAGGATGCAGCACCGTCATCGGGACCGCGCGGTCTGCATCGGCCAAAATGCTTGTCTCAAATAGGCCGTTCTTGCCCGTAAGCTCGCTGGCGCAATCGGGCGGTTCCGACACGGGCACAGGGTTAGCCGGCTCTTCAATCGAACCGGCCGAACAAGCACTAAGAGAGGTCAGAACGGCGAGAAGCAGAGATCGCCGCATTCTGACGATCTACGCGTCGCCGCGCAGCGCGGTCAGCACGCCTTCGATGGTCTGCTGCATCGAGGCCTCAGAGCGCGCGGTAAAGGCCTCGTCTGGTACGAAGCTATCGACCGCCTCGTGCGTCACCCCATCGCCGCGCTCCAGCAGCTCTTCGAGCACCAGCACGCGGTCATTCAGCACCGCAACTTCGCGCATCAAAGAAATCAGCGCGCGGCCGACATTATCGATCTGCTCAGGCTTTAGAAAATCGGCCTGAGGAAGGTTAAAGTCCTTTGGGTCTTTCCCGCTCACGGTTTGCGGCCCTGCACAACATGCGGGTACATGCCCTCTGCCTTCACATCGACAAAGCCCGCTGCGCGCGCGATCTCTGCCAGATCGAGACTGGCCGATGCGCGCCAATGCGGCTCTCCGCCATAGGATGCGCCGCGGTCCGCCTTCCAGGCCGACAGCTTGTCGAGATCGGCATAGCGGGTGACATCAGACATGATCATGTCGCCGCCCGGCTTGCAGACGCGGAATGCCTCGGCAAACACGTTCTTGATCGCGTGCTCTGGCAATTCGTGCAGCAGGATATAGCTGCTCACGAGGTCAAAGCTGTCCGCTTCAAAACCTGTGTCTTCGGCAGAGCGCTGGAACAGCTGCCAATCCCAGCCATTGTCGTTGGCCGTGCGCCACGCGTGGTCGAGCATCTCCGCGGCCAGCTCCACACCGTACACCTTCGCTTCCGGATAGGTTTCTTGCAGCGCGACGGTGAAGTGTCCGCTGGAGCAGCCCATATCGAGAATTTTCTCGTAGTGATCCTTTGGCGCCATCGCTGCGACATTACGGCGCTGCTGAAAAATGCCGCCCGGGAAGAAGCGCGCAACCATCTTGCGGTGGATCAGCTCGCCGTGGATGAAGCCTTGGTTAGGATGCCTATCCCAGCCGCCGGTTGTGCGGTGAAAATCAACCCCGTCCCAATAGTCTGGCGCGACCAGGTTCGGATCGAGAGTGAGCGTGGCTGCACCCTTGGCGGTGCGCTCAAACACTGGCTCGAGATCGCCCTTAATCTCGTCGAACGCTGCAGCTGCGACCTTGCCGTGATTGCGGCCATGCCAATCGCCGACCAGCTGCTGCGTTGCGAACGCCGCGCTGTCTGCCAGCTTCTCGTCCATATACGCCTGACGCGCGTCAAGATCATCCGGCAGAGCGTCCGCATCAGGAACCGCCGCCTCGATATCGGCATTCACCGCATCGCGCAGACTGCCCGAGGCAACCAGCATTTGGACCATAAACTCTACCGAGGCGCGGCCGCGCTGGCGAAGGTTCGGATCATCAAGGGCCTGTTTCATCATGCGTTACTCTTCACATTTCATTCTTCGGTTGAGGACTTAGGTCTTCTTCGGTCAATTTGTAGCCCGAAAGCAGCACAACGCCGATCATATAGAACACCGCAGGCAGCCAGGACACGGCGAGAAGCAGAGCTGTGTTTACCCCGTCGCCTTGCGGTGCATCCAGCGGTAAGTCCTTGTTGAAACCCACCCAGCTGAGTGCAATGCCGACGATCAGCGGGCCAATCGCCCCGGTGAGCTTTTCGACAAAGCTGTAGAGCGCTGTGAAGGCGCCTTCGCGGCGAACGCCTGTGCGATTGGCGTCTTCATTGATGATATCTGTAAGCATGCTCATCGCCATGATCACATTGCCGCCAAAGGCGATGCCGACCACTGCGGCGCGCATCAGGATCGACCACATCGGTTCGTCTGGTCCGGTGAGAGACCAGCTGAGCGCGTAGAGAATATTGACGCCCGCTGCGACGTAATAGGCCGCCTTCTTTCCATAGCGTTTTGAGAAAGCCACCAGCACCGGCGAGAACACAATCGTCGAAATCGAGACGACCACAAAGAATGTGCCCAATGCAGTGAAGTCGCGCATCAGATATTGCACAAAGAAATAGGCCATTGCGGCGCCCATCGTTTGCACGCCCATCAATTGCGAGAACTTCACCCCGATCAGGCGCAGGAAATGCGTGTTGCCAACAACCGCGCCGAATTCCTCGCTCAATTGCTCAAATTTGTTCTTCTCACTGGCTTCCTCAGGAGCCGTAAAACGGGCCTTCGCGGTGGTGAAATAGGCGGCCATCATCGAGATGAAGATCATCACCCCGCCGATCACGCCAACGGTCGCCCAACTGCTCGGCTCATTCGTGCCAAGGTAATCGAGCAGGAACTTCACCCCGGCCCCGGCAACCATCCCGCCCAGCGCGATGAACACCATACGAAACGCGTGGATCGAGGAGCGCTCATGATAGCTGTCGGTCATCTCGGCAGGCATGGAGAGATAGGGGATATTGTAGAGCGTATAGCCGAACGCATAGACGCACAGCGCGCCGAACAGATAGAGCGCGGTGATGTACTGATTGTCAAACTCGGGCGCTGTGAAAACGGCGGCGAAACTGGCGGCGCTCAGGAACGCGCCCCAAGGCAGGAAAGGTCGGCGTCGGCCTTTGGGCGAACGATGCCGGTCGCTCCACATGCCAACGATGGGATCGGTCACCACGTCAAACAGTTTGCTGACCGTGATCACCGCGCCCGCGAGCCAGGGATCAATCCCAAGAATGCTGACCGCGAACAGCAGGATGACCCCTGCAATCCCGTTCATCAGCAGAGCGACGCCAAAGGCACCGGTCGACCAGCCGAATTTCAGGCCAAACGGCAATTCCCCTTGCGGCTTTCCGTCTGTCGGAGCCGCCTCGCTGGCGATGGTGGCGTTCATTGTGGTTGAGGCTCCGGCATTGCGTCAGCTGAGGCGCGGTAAGCGTCACGGATCAGCAGATTGGGGAGGAAAGTGTTGTCCCATTCGGCGTCTTGCGGCGGACGGCCGCCCATCCGCAGGACCACCGAATTGGTGGAGGGGATGATGTAGACCGTCTGATTGCCATTGCCATCGAACAGGAAAATGTCCTTGTCGGCATAGGGCTCGGAATGGAGCACCTTGCCAAATTCAACCGACGGATGGGCAAAACCGCGCCGCTCCAGAAAAGTGTGCGGCAACCAGACACCGAGGCCATAATAGGGGTTCTCTTCCGTCCCTTGACGCATTTCCGCGACATAGCCCTCTGGCAGCAGGCGCATGCCCTCCCATTCGCCATCTTGCAGCAACAGCACACCAAAGCGCAGGAATGTCTGCGCGGGCAGCAGAACGCAGCAGCCGGAATGCGCGGTCCCGCCCGGGCGGTTCACCCAGATCTGACCGCCTGCCGCACCCAGCGGCTTCAGCAAGGCCTCGGTCAGATAATCGCCATAGCGCATGCCCGTTGCCCGCTCGAGCAGAGGCGCGACCATTTCAGAGGTCGCATTGGCATATTCATAGCGCGTGCCGGGCTCATGGGTCAGCGGGTAATCATTGATGATCACTTCGTCATGACGCGGGTGGAGATAGGCGCGATTTAGCACATCGGCGGGATCAGGCGCGAACCCTTGCGGCTTAAACCCGGTGCGCATGTCGAGCAGGTGACGAATAAGGATTTTGCTGCGTTTGGGATCGCCCTGCCATTCGGTGATGAAATCGGCGACCGGTTGATCGAGCGATTGGATATGACCCTGCTGCAAAGCCCGCCCGATAAGGATCGCGGTGATCGGTTTGGCCAGCGATTTTGAGACCAGCAGGCTGTCCTGCGCAAATTCGCCAAAATAATGCTCTGCCTCCAGCGCACCATCGCGCCAGACCAGCAAAGCGGAGCTGTTGCGCGCCTCGGCATAACCGCGCGCTTGATCCAGCGCGGCGGGAGAAAGGGTTGCAGCGGCGCGATTGGGCAGAGGCTCGACCTTCTCAGAGCCGCTCACAGGCTCCAGCGTATCGTATGCACCCAGCCCCGCGCCGCCGCTTCCCCCTTCAGCCAAACGATTGAACCGCTCCATATAGAGCGCCTCATCCTCGGCTGTATAACTGGTTGAAGTTGGGGCAATTTCTGCAGGCCCTGTTGAGGCGCAACCTGCCAGCGCGAGAGCGCATAGAGCGGCGTTGGCACCGTGCGCCATCCGGTCTTTGAGCAGGATCTGCAATGTCCTCAACATCATTCCTAACACTAGAGCGCACTTGCGCCATTGCGTCGAGATTGGACTTGATTACCCGCCTGTTGGACAGGGCCCGTTAGCTTAGCAGGTCGACCTCTTGTCCGCCCCCTTCCGCCTCGGCAGCGGCCCATATGGCCTGGGCCGCCGCCAAGTCCTGAGCCGCGACGCCGAGCGATTTGTACATGGTGATCTCGTCGGCGCTGGTTCGACCTGCAACCTTGCCGCCTGCGACCTCGCCAATTTCGCCGGCGATATGGCCTTCACTGACCACACCCGCCTCAATCGCATTCAGCAGCTCACCTGCTGCGGCCATCGCTGCAGGGCGGTAATCGACCACAAAGCGGCTGCGCGCCACCGCCTCGCTATCGACCTCTGCGCTGGTTGGGATGGCCGCACCGACCAGATTGATATGCTGGCCAGGCTTTAGAGCTGAGCCGGGCAAAACCGGCTCTTTCGCCGATGTCGTGGTGCAGATAATGTCGGCATTTGCCGCTGCGTCTTCAGGGCTGGCATGTGCAGCCGCGGGCAGGCCAGTGCGCTCAGCGGTTGCCTCAGCAAACTCCGATGCGCGCGCCAGATCTCGGCCCCAGATATGAATTTCGCTGATCGGGCGCACGGCCATCATCGCATCGACATGCCGCGCGGCCTGCTCTCCATTGCCGATAATTGCGAGGCGCGATGCATCTTCGCGCGCCATCAATTGGGTCGCCAGCGCGCTCGCCGCAGAGGTGCGGATGGCCGTCAGCGAAGACCCTTCGATCATCGCCAGCGGCACGCCCTTAACACTGTCAAACAGCATGACCATGCCGACATGCGTGCCTAGCGGATCGGGCTTGCCATCGATCAGCGGGCGGTCATATTTGCACACCAGTTTGATCCCGAAGCAGGCTTGCTCTGCCTCGCCCGCCGTGCCCAGCGAGCCGGGCATGATCGCCATTTTACCGGGCGCGCCCGGCACTGGCATAAACTGCCTGATCGGCAGGGTCACATCGCCTGCAGAGGTGGCGATCATCGCATCGCGCATCACATCGACGCACGCGCCAACGGGCAGCAGACGCTCAACGTCTGATTGAGGAATAATTCGCATATTGTTTATCCTGCGCTGCGTGGGGGAGGAAGCGCATTTTGTCCATCACGTCTTGCACGTGATCGGGCCGGTCGAATGGTTCGGGCATGGGATCACCCGGCTTGCGGTCTTTGCCGATGGCATAGAACCAATCCTCCAGCCCCGGCGGGAAGAAGACCCAGAACATCTTCATGTCTTCCGTGCCCGTGTTCTTGATCCAATGGGTGCAATTGCGCGCAAACAGGATCGTGGTGCCGGGGCCAAATTCGGTTTCCTCGCCATCAATATCGACCACGCCTGAGCCTTCATAAACGAATACAAGTTCATGATTTTGCTTGTGCCCATGCTCGCGCACCATGCATCCGGGCGGCAGCAATTGGGTGCCGCTGGACCAGGTGTCATAAGGCATGTTGTCCGGCGTCAGATTGACATTCACATAGCCGCGGCTGGGCATTGGCTGCCACAGGGATCGCCCCTCGTCCGGGCCGACGACAACCGATTTTCCTTTGGTGATATGCCCCACGGGTGGATGAACAGACATGGCGATTTCCTCAGGCGGTTAGAAATTCAAGAACACGCGGATTGTAATCGGCGGTGGCGGCAATCGGTGCAAAATGCCCGCCGCGCGCCAGCAAATGGGTCTGCGCGCCCTCGATCAGCTCGCCCATTTCCTGCGTAAATCCAGGCGGCGTGATCTGATCGTCGGACGAACCAATGCACAAGGTCGGCACTTTGATGTGATGCAGGCGGCTGCGCAGGTCGTGAGTGTAGACCGCGTTGATCCGCGACAGCTCCACCTCGAGCCCCGGAAACGCCGCCAGCCGCTCCTCCATAAACTTGCGCGCCGATGACATTTGCGGCTGCAAAATACTGCTCGGCATGGCCAGATATGTGCCCATCGTAAGGTAAGCGAGCGGGCCGCAGCTGATCAGGATCTCGCGCCGGGTGCGAAACAGCTCGGTGAGATAGGTGTCAGGCCCGGCCCAGCTGCACGACAGCACCAGTTTGCTGAGCCGCTCTGGCTGTTCCAGCGCGATATGCTGGCCAATTGCCCCGCCAGTGGAGTGGCCCACCAGGCTCGCCTGCTTGATCCCCATCGCGTCCATCATGGCGAGGACATCCTGCGCCATGTGCTCCGCGCCATAGACCACCTTATCCGGCGTGCTGTCGCCGCAGCCGCGATGATCGAAAGTGATCACGCGGAAATGCTGGGCAAATTCCTGAACCTGATTGGCCCAGAACGCGCCGCGCCCACCAAGTCCGGCGACCAGCAGCAGGTCTGGCCCGCTGCCGGTCACCTCGACATGGATCTCCGCATCGCCAACGTCGATGCGTTGGACTTCAGTGGGAATTGTCACTTCGCTCATAGCGTCGTGAAGACCGATTTCGTCTGGAGGTAAAGCTCCAACCCATCGCGCCCGTTTTCGCGGCCCACGCCGGACTGTTTGTAGCCGCCCAGCGGCACATCCCAATCCGCGCCAGAGGCGTTGTTGATCCCGATAATGCCGGAACGAATGCGGCGCGCCATGCGGTGCGCGGTGGCGACATCGCCAGTCCAGACAGAGCCCGCGAGGCCATAATCGCTGTCATTCGCGAGCGCGATGGCTTCGTCTTCGGTTTTGAACGTCTGGGTGACGAGGACCGGGCCAAAGATCTCCTCGCGAACGACCCGCATATCATTGGTTGTGTTGGCGATGACAGTCGGCTCAATGAAGAACCCGCTATTGCCGTGCCGCTGTCCGCCGCTGGCGATTTCAGCGCCTTCGCTCGCGCCCAATTCGATGTAATCCTGAACCTTGTCGAACTGTTTTTCTGAAACGATCGGCCCGATCTGGGTTTCCTCATCCAGACCCGCTCCCAGTTTCAGAGACTTGCCCACCGCCGCAACGCCAGCGATCACTTCATCCTTGATGTCCTCATGCACATAGAGGCGCGATGCCGCCGTACAGGTCTGGCCGGTGTTCCAGAAAATGCTCATGGCAGAGGCAGGGATCGCCTTTTCCAGATCGGCATCCGGCATGATGATGTTGGGCGATTTGCCGCCCAGCTCCAGGCTGACTTTCTTGAGGCCCTCTGCTGCGGCATGGGCGATGACTTTGCCAGTCACGGTGGAGCCGGTGAAGGCGATCTTGTCGATAGCCTTGTGATGGATCAGCGCATTGCCTGTGGTCGCGCCGTAACCGGTGACGATGTTGAGCACGCCTTCTGGTAGGCCAGCCTCAAGGAAAATCTCACCCAGGCGCAGCGCGGTGAGCGAGGTGTCTTCAGCTGGTTTCAGCACGGCGGTGCAGCCCGCCGCCAAGCATGGCCCGAGCTTCATCGCAGCCATCACGATGGGATAGTTCCACGGCACCACCAGAGCGGCCACACCTACAGGCTCTTTCAGCGTGTAGACATGGTGATCGCCGGGCATGTTGATATTGTGCGTGGTGCCGGTGATCTTGTCCGCCCAGCCCGCATAATACCGCATGGCGCCAATCGCGGCGAAAATCTCTCCGCGTGCAGAATTGATCGGCTTACCGGTGTCTAGCGTTTCCAGCTGAGCCAGCTCTTCGTGATGCGCCGCCATCTTGTCAGCGCAGGCATGGATCATCGCGGCGCGTTCACCCGGCTTCATGCTCGGCCATGGTCCTTCGTCAAACGCCTTGCGAGCAGCCGCTACCGCGCGGTCCACATCCGCTTCGCTGGCATCGGCAATGCCGCTCAGCCGGGCGCCGTCGCTGGGGTTCACGACATCGATTTGAGCGTCGCTGCCCGCATCATACCAGGTGCCGCCAATCAGGATCTTCTTATCCTTGGCGAGGAACGAGGAGGTGTCGGCAATCAGTTCAGTAAGAGGCATGGTTCAAATTTCTCCATTGGATTGGGCATTGGCCATTTTGCGATAGGGACGCATGGCAAGAAGGATGAGCAGCGCGCCCGCCGCAATCGTGACGGGGGGCGCAACTGCGAGGGATAGGTTGATGGCTTTTTCATCGCCGAACACTTCGTCGGTCAGCCATCCGATCAGCAGCGGGCTTACCGAATAGCTGATCAGATTGGCGATCAGCAGATAGACCGCCATCACCTGCGCGCGCATCCGGTTGGGCGTGATCAGCGGGAAGGTCGCAACCCCAGCACCGAAAGGGATGGTGCCCAGCACAGTCACCACTCCGAGCAAGGCTAGCGCCATAAACGGCGAGCTTACCAGAGGAAATGCGATGGCAAAGGGCAAGGCCGCGAGCGCCGCGATCATCGGCAAGCGTAAAGTCGCATCACCCATTCCGCGCGCGAGCATCCGCTCTGCCGCAAAGCCGCCAGAAATGACGCCGAGCGGCCCGGCGATCATCAGGACCGGGCCAAACATTTGCCCGACCTCTAACTGGGTCCAATCATGCACGCGGATGAAATAGCTCGGCGCCCAGGCGCCCAGGCCATATTGCGCGGCCGCAAGGCATGAAAAGCCGAGGAACAGCGGCAGGAAAACACCCGCATGCTTGCCCACGAAACTCGCAACTTCAAACGCTGGCGGCGCTTCGGCTTGGACGGCGGCGGGTACGCTATCCCGGCGAACGGGCTCTCGGATCAGCAGCATCAGGAAGAACAGCGGAATGCTCAGCAAGGCCACGCACATGAAGGTCAATTGCCACGGCTGAAATGTGCCAAATGGCAGCGTCGTTGGCCCCATCTCAGCGAGTGTCGCATAGAGATACCCGCCCAGGATCAGCGCAATGCCCGATCCGACAAAGCCAGAGCCGGTAAAGACGCTGATCGGGCCGGGCAGCTTATTCTTCGCGAAGTAGTCGCTGATGATGGAGAAGCCCGCAGGCGATAAGGTCGCCTCCCCCACGCCGATAAACATGCGCGCGATGAACAAGGCCATAAACACACCGGCCAGTCCGCTGGCGAAAGTCGCCGCTGACCAGCAGACCAAGCCCACCAGGATCACAAACTTGCGATTGTGCCGGTCCGCCACCCAAGCGATCGGGATTGCGAGCACCGCGTAAAACAGCGCAAAAGAAATGCCCATAAGCAAACCCATTTGCACATCCGACACGCCCAGATCGGCTTTGATCGGTTCCACCAGCAGAGTGATAATTTGGCGATCAATGTAAGCGACAATGGCTGCCAGCGAGAGAACCGCCACAGTGAACCACGCCCGTGCATCGGAGTATCGCGCCTTTTCCGGCTTGGTCAGTGGTATGCTCGCCATTTGCCTCCCTTATGGATTTGGTGTTCTGTCGGCACTGGATGTCATTTTAATCTCCGACCATCGGATAAGCCGCGTCGCATCCCTCGTTGAATTGCCCGCTTTTTGGAAGGGAGCTGTGAATGGAAACGCTTGAAACAGAAAATCCGCCCCTAGCCGCATCTGAGGCCGATGGTTTTGTCGCCTCGATCATCGCGATTTGCGGGGAAGAAGGCGCACTTACCGAGGAAAGCGACCGGCGTTTCTACAGCGAAGACCTGTTCTTCCAAGGCGAGCTGCCATTGGCGGTTGTCCGGCCAAGAACGACGGACGAAGTCGCGCAGCTGGTGACACTCTGCCGCAAAAATGGCATCGCGATTTATCCGCGTGGTGGAGGAATGTCTTACACGGAAGCGTTTCAGCCGCGCGGCTGCCGCTCTGTCCTGCTCGACAGCTCGCGGCTCGATCAGATTGCGCCGATTGATCCCGCCTCCGGCCATGTCACCGCAGGATCCGGCTGCACCTGGGCAAAGCTTGATGAGGCGCTCGCAAAGCACGGCCTCCGCGCGCGCTTTTGGGGACCGATGTCAGGCGTCAGAGCGACGCTAGGCGGATCGATGAGCCAGGGCACCGTCACCTTCGGCTCGGGCCACACCGGCGCATCGGCCAATGCCGTCAAAAGCTTTGAGATTGTGACGGGCACGGGCGAAGTGCTGAACACCGGCTCTGATGCTCACCATGCGACCACGGCCCACAATCGCAACTATGGCCCCGACCTCACCGGCATCTTCGCCAATGATGCCGGAGCAATGGGGATCAAAACCGCCGTCACGCTCGAAACAGAGCCGCGAGCCGAAGTCGTCTCCGGCCTGTCATTTGCGTTCGATGATTTTGATGCCATGGCTCGCATGTTCCACGAGGTGACTGCGCGGCGTCTCTCCAGCGAGATGATCGCAATGGACGCCGAAGTTGCGCGGCAAAATGCTGGCCAGCCTGATCTGATGTCCGATATGAAGGCGATGTTTAGGATCGGCGCGTCCGCTGGCAATCCCCTGTCCGCAGTCAGCCGGATGGCCAGCGTCGCGCTGGGCGGGCGGCGGTTTATGGAGAAAGCGCATTACACCGCGCATTTCGTGGTTGAGGCGCGCGATAAGGCGGCGCTGGGTAGCCGGATCAAGGCCATTCGCAGCTTTGCCAAGGGCGGCGATGAGATCGTCAACACCGTCCCGCTGATGACGCGGGCAGAGCCCTTCCCCGACCTGCCAGTAACCCATCCCGATGGCCGCATGGATGCTGCCGATCCACGGCATCTTCCCCACCCCTGCTCTTGGCTCATTTCACCGCGATTATTTAGCGCTGAAAGACCGCTTTGCTGAGCGTATGGAAGCCGCGGGCGTCACGATCGCGGAATTCTTCGCCTCCATCGCCGGTATCGGCATGCTCTACGAACCCGTATTTTACTGGCCGGATGAGCGATATGGCTATCACGCAAGAATGACGCCCGATGATCTGGACGGCAAATTGCAGGACTATCCCGCCAACCCGCAAGCACGCGCTCTGGTCGAAGAGATCATCGCCGCTATCGTCAGCCTGATGCGCGAGCACGGCAGCAGTCACTTCCAGATCGGGCGGCTCTACCCCTGCCTCAGCGCCAAGAAAGACGGTGAAGCCACTCTGCTCAAAGATCTGAAACACCGGCTTGATCCAGATAATATCATCAATCCTGGAGCCCTTGGACTATGACGCAAATCGCCATCATCGGTGCGGGTATTGGCGGCTTGACCGCGGGGATTGCTCTCAAAAAGGCCGGGTTTCAGGTCCGCATTTATGAAAAAGCGCCTGAGTTTGGCGAAGTGGGCGCAGGCATCTCTATGTCGCCCAATGCGGTCCACGGCCTAAGGTCGCTGGGCCTGGGTGAGTTTCTGGACAGCAATTCTAACGAGCCGATTGAGCAGCAGCTTTGCCACGGCGAGACCGGCGAATTGCTGCAACCGATTGACCGCCGTAAGACCCGCGAGACCTATGGCGCGCCCTATTTGCAGCTGCACCGGGCAGACTTGCTGGAGGCATTGATCCAGGCCTTTGGCGCTGAAAACTGCGTGATGGATCATGGGCTGGAAAGCATCGCCTCGCGCGAAGACGGCGTCACGCTGACGTTCGAAAATGGCGCAGTGGCGGAGGCAGACGCCGTGATCGCTGCCGATGGTCTGCGCTCGGTCGTGCGCGATGCACTGTTCGATTCCAAGCCGCCAGAATTTAGCGGGCATATCGCCTACCGCGGCCTCATTCCCGCCAGCGAGCTCAGTGCGCGTTCGGCCGAACCGCTCAACATCAATCACCTCGCGCTGGGCCGCAATATGGTCACCTATCCCGTTCGCAAAGGGGAGCTGGTCAATGTTGTCGCTCTGTCAAAAGCGGATGGCTGGGTTGATGAAGGCTGGTCAGTAAAGGCCGACAAAGCGCAATTGCTCGCCAAATATGAAGGCTTTGCACCTTATGTGCGCGATGTGTTGGAGAAGGTGCCGGAGGAGGAGCTGTTCTGCTGGGGCCTGTTCATCCGTGAGCCGCTGGAGAACTGGCGCTCCGGCCGTACGGTCTTGCTCGGCGATGCAGCGCACCCAATGCTGCCATACATGGGCCAGGGCGCATCCTGCGCGATTGAAGATGGCGTGGTTCTGGGCCGGGCATTTGCCGAATGCCCAGACGTGGACAGCGCGCTCGAGTGCTATGTCGCCAGCCGCATTGAGCGAGCATCAACCTTGCAGCGTGAAAGCAATCTAGGCGGAGAGCGCCTGCAAGCGATCGACCCGGACATGTTCCGCGACACCCCGATCAAGGACGAAGATGCGCTGGGCATCTTCGCCTATGATCCGGCGACTGTCGCGCTGACACGCGCCTGAGGGTTTAGGCCTCTGGCTTGCGCGCGATCAGCGATTGCAGGAAGGCGTTAGAGACCGCCGGACCTTCTTCGATCACAAAGCCAGTATCTTCCAGAATTCCCTTAAAATCGCTCGCGACGAAGGCAGGCGAGTACGGCTCGCAATTGTCACGGCTGTCATTGTCGATCATGAACCGGTGGCCTGCTGGCACCTGAACTTTGTCATTGTTGTTCGGGAATTCGTAGATCGAGAACACCCCGCCCGGCCGCAAAACGCGGAACATTTCAGCGAGGATTTCCTTCATCTTCTTCACCGGCACTTCGTGGAAGAGGATGTAGGACAGGATCATGTCGAACTGATCATCAGCAAAGCCGCTGTCTTCAGCGAGCGCCTGCTTGAAATGCACGTCCTTGCCGCGCTCTGTCGCCAGCATATGCGCATAGCGGATCAGCGGCAGGCCAACGTCGAGGCCCCAAACTTCTGCATCAGGATAGAGGTCTTTAAGAACCATGGTCGCTTGACCAATGGAGCAACCAATATCGAGGACATTCTCAATCTTGCCATCAGCAGGCTTGGTGGTCTTCTCCGCCAGCTCAATGTGCAGCTCATCCTGGTCGTTGAAGCCTTCGTAGAAAATCTTCGTGCCGTAGTGATAGACCGCCCCGCCCAGCGGATCGTCGGTATAGCCGCCCGGCTGGCAGTGAATTTCGCAGCGAGTGTATTTGGGCGGCTCAAAACTCGGATCGTAATGAATGTTGCCGGGATTAGACTTCTCAGCGGCATCCATATCTTCGAGCAGCTGGTCGGCCTTGCGCAGGAAGGATTTGCGCGTGCCGCGCCACATCATTTCCTGCTGAGAGCGGACAAAACGCTGCCAGGTCGGCGTGAACGGCACTTCTTTGAAGACGCGCTTGATCTCGCTCAGCGGCACTTCGCCATCATTGGCGGGCTTTGCAACTTCGCCCTTCTCCAGCGCCTCGTTAAGAGCCGCCTCCCCATTAGCCGCCATCACCGGAAATCCGCGCTGAATGGCGAATTTCCGGAATGACGTGACGAATTCCAGATAGCTCTCATCGGCCAAAGTGGTCGGACGAGGCAAAACTCCTATTGTACCGCGATCCATCATCTCACTCCTGTTCAGTGTCAGCCGCTTGGGCAATATTGTGGGTCGGACGCCGCAAGAACGCTCCGAAAACCTGATCGACAAAGGCATCGCGCGCTTCTGCGCGGCGGGCGATCTCTTCCTGATCGGGCATATGCGCCTCGATCTCTGCTGAGACGGAAATGCCCTTTTCCTCAAGGATTTTTTCCAGCACCAGCACGCGGTCCTGGTTGGTCCACACCGCCGCCGACAGCTCCAGCAGAGCATCGAGAATATTGTCGGTCACGACATTGTCAAAATAGATCCGCCCGCGCCCAGTGATCTCTTCTCCGAGCTCGATCGGGACTTCAGTTTCGCGAAGCTGTTCTTCCATTTGCGCTCATTCCTTTTGTGTCATGCAAATCACTGGCCGGGGCGGGTTCGAAACGCCACTCAGATCGCCCATTCATCCGCATGATGGATACCAACGTTCAGAATATCCCATTTGATACCGCACTGGCGCAAGAGCCTTTCGTATGAGCACACAGCAATCCCAGACGAACGACCTGCGCAGCCAGCTGGCGAGCGGCGACATTGTGGTCGCGCCGGGCATTTACGATCATATGAGCCTGTTGATGGCGAAACAGGCGGGTTTCAGCGCAGTCTATGCCTCCGGCTATTGGGGCACGGCCTCTGCCTTGGGTGAGCCCGATGTAGGTATCGCCGGGGCGAGCGACTTTCTCTCAATCTTTGGCCGGTTCGCGCAAAAGGCGGGCATTCCCGTGATCGCGGATGCCGACACAGGCTTTGGCAGCCTCACCAATCTCGACCGCGCCGTGGCAGCCTATCAGCGCGCCGGGATCGCCGCGATGCAGCTGGAGGATCAAGGCTTTCCCAAGATTTGCGGCCATGTCGGGCGGGCGGAATCGGTCGCAACCCAAGAGATGCAGCGGCGCGTGCGCGTCGCGGTTGAGGCGCGCGGCGATGGCGACATGCTGGTGATCGCTCGGACAGACGCGCGCAGGACCGAAGGGCTGGAGGCAGCGATTGACCGGCTGCACGCTTACTCAGCAGCTGGAGCGGATATCCTGTTCCTGGAAGCGCCTCAGTCCGAAGAAGAAATCGCGGCCGCAGCCGCCGCGGTGGACAAACCTCTGCTGCTCAACGCGGCGCATGGCGGCTTCACCCCGATCCTCTCGCCAGCGCGCTATCAGGAGCTCGGCGTCAAATTGGTGATCTATCCCGCTGGCGCTCCGCTCAGCGCGGCGCAGGCAGCGCTGCAATTTTATCAGAACCTCGCCGCTGGCAATCCCAACACTGAGCACAGCGACATGTTCGACTTTAAAGAAATGTCGCGCTTGCTAGGGATGGATGATGTGGTCGCATTTCAGGATCGCCACGGAGCCCCGTAATGCCGCGTGAGATCAAAGCAGCCGTGTGTGAAGGAGGCGGTGCGCCGCCGCGCATAGAGACCCTGCTCCTCGATGATCCCGCGCCCGATGAAATGGTGATCAAAGTTGCCGCCGCTGGCATTTGCCACACTGATCTGGGCATTGCGGAATGGTCCAATGAACCGCGCGTTTTCGGGCATGAAGGCGCTGGCACAGTCATCGCGCTCGGCAGGGACGTAAGCGATTTTGCGATTGGCGACCGAGTGGCGGCGACCTTTGGCTATTGCGGGACTTGCCCGGTCTGCACCGCCGGACGGCCAGCCTATTGCGTCGATGGAATCGCGCTGAATGTAGAGGGGAAGCGCGATTGCCAGCGCCCCGTCTTCACCCGGCCAGACGGGAGCGCTGTTGGCGGCGCGTTCTTCCAGCAGAGCTGCTTTGCCAGCCATGCTTTGGTGACAAAACGCAATGCCGTGAAAATTCCGGACACTCTCGATTTTGTCGCCGCCGCGCCGCTGGGGTGCGGCATTCAGACCGGGGCTGGCGCAGTGTTCAACCAGCTCGATGTAAAGGCCGGCGAACCCATCGTCATCATCGGCTGCGGCACGGTTGGGCTCGCGGCCATCATGGCGGCAAAGATCATCGGCTGCGATCCGATCATCGGCGTTGACCTGGAGGAAGACCGGCTGACACTCGCCAAGGAGCTGGGCGCGACGCACACTCTGGATGGCAGCATCACGGACCTGTCCGGCGCGATCAAACAGATCACCGCAGTGGGCGCAGCGGGCGTGCTGGATGCGGCAGGCACGCAGCACACCTTTGAGCAATCGGTCCACGCTTTGCGGCCCGGAGGAACACTCGGCACGCTCACTTTGCCTGGCGGATTTGAAGACCCGATCCAGCATCCCGGCGGCATATCCTTCCTCACCACACGGATCGTCGGCGTGATCGAAGGGGACGCGGTCCCGCATGAATTCCTGCCCCGCTTGATCGATTATTTTCAAAATGGTCAGATGCCGTTTGACCGCCTGATTGAGACATTCCCGTTTGAAAACATCGCCGATGCCTTTGCGGCGATGCGCGATAAAAGCGTTATCAAACCGGTCCTTACCTTTGGAGCCTGACACATTATGAGCGCCATCGAAATCATCCGCACTGACGACGCCGACACGATTATGGACATCCCCGTCGTGGTGGTGGGAGGCGGCGGCACCGGCCTGTGCGCGGCTCTGGCCGTGCGCGATGCGGGCATTGATGTGCTGGTTGTCGAACGCGACCGCCAGCCGCTGGGCACCACCTCCATGTCGACCGGCCTGATCCCCGCCGCAGGCAGCGCGATCCAGCGCGCCGCCGGGGTCGAGGACACGCCCGAACTGTTCGCAAGCGACATTGTCGGCAAGACCAAGGGGCAGGTGGATAGCGAGCTGGTGACGCATCTGGCCGAAGCATCCGCCGCGACAATCGACTGGCTGGCAGGCAAGCACAAGCTGGGCCTGAGCTTGGTCGAAGGCTTCACATATCCCGGCCATTCTGTGCGCCGCATGCACGGCATGCCCAGCCGCTCTGGCGGTGAATTGATGGGTGCGCTGTCCTCCGCCTGCGAAGACGCGGGGGTCGACATCTTCACCGAAAGCACCGTCGACAAGCTCTATGTGAACAAAGATGACCGGATCATAGCGGTTGGTTGTACCCGCCCTGATGGCTCTGAGGACACGATCGGCTGCGAGGCGCTGATCCTCGCTTGCTGCGGCTTTGCAGGCAATCAGGACATGGTCAGCGAGCTGATCCCGGAGCTGGAGCACGCGACCTTCCACGGCCATCCGGGCAACAAAGGCCACGCAATTGCCTGGGGCCGCGATTTGGGCGCGGCCATGGCCGATCTGTCATCCTATCAAGGGCACGCCGGGCTCGCCGCCGGTTACGGCATCCCAATCCTGTGGCCGCTGATCGCGGAAGGCGGCGTCCAAGTGAACCGCGCGGGCAAGCGCTTTGCCAATGAAGCCTCCGGTTATTCAGAGCAGGCCGTCGAAGTCCTCCAGCAAGAGGGCCACGTCGCATGGAGCATTTACGATGCCGCCCGCCACGAGATAATGGAGCAGTTTGACGATTATCAGCAGGCCAAATCAGCCGGGTGCCTGATCACTGCAAACACGCTTGAGGAATTGGCCGAAAAAGCAGGCATAGACGCCGCAGGCCTAGTCGAAACGGTCGAGGAAACATGGGGGCTGGTCGACAGCGAGGAGCGCGACCAATTTGGCCGCAGCTTTGCCTAGCAAAGTGAAACTGTCCGCGCCATTTTACGCGGTGAAAGTCACCGGCGCCTTGTTCCACACACAAGGCGGGTTGGAAGTGGACGAGCACGCCCGCGTGCTGCGCGCCGACCGCTCCCCCTTCCCCAACCTCTATGCTGGCGGCGGCGCCGCACGCGGCATCTCTGGCCCCGGCGCCGATGGCTATCTGGCTGGCAATGGCTTGATGACCGCGACCACGCTGGGGCGGCTTGCAGGCGAACACGCCGCGCAGGTGATCACTCAGAAATAGAGCGCGGCGGCGTTGGCTTGATGACTTAAGCGAGCTCGCCCACGCCAACCGCTTGGCTGATTTGTTTGGCCGTCGCCTGCATTCCGCTTAGGAACTGCTCAATCGCCTCGTTCGGCTTGATCGCAGAGGCGAAGTAAATCAGCGCCATCGAGCCGATCAGGCGGCCTTCAATATCGCGCAGTGGCACCGCCAGAGACGACGTCTTGCCCGGCTCAAAATTATACAGGTTGCGCGCCTGCAGCGCATAGCCCGCCTCACGAATGTTCTGCAAAGCCACCCCGTCGGACAGCAGCAACAGGCCGGTTTGCGCAGATTCGTTATCCGTCGCCTCCAGCGCATCTTTCACCATCTCGCGCTCATCCGCCTCGCAATTGGCGAGATAGGCCTTGCCCGTCGCGCATTCCGCAATCGGCAGGGTGAAGCCGGGATAGTAATTGGTGAAGGTCAGCGAGGTCATCTTATGCGTCGATTCGCGCACCATCATCCGCGTGCCCACCCGCGTCGCGATGGAGATCGGCCAGCCGACATCGCGGCAGAATTCCTCAAGGAATGGCCGCGCAACTGCCGCCAGCAAATCCTCTTGTTGGAAGCCCGTCGCCAGCGATTGAACGAGAGCAGTAACCCGGTAGCGTTTGCGCCCCGGCTCGCGCTCAATCAGCCCTTCGTGCAGTAAGGTCTGAACGATCCGGCAAGCGGTCGCATAGGGCACCTCGGCGCTGCGTGAGACCCCCATTAATGTGATCGGGCCATCGCGGCTGATCGCGGACAACACCGCAAATCCCCGGCTGATCGCTCTGACTGGTACGCCCCGCTCCATCCATGCCTCCCAAATCTAACCGCTATGCGGATAGAACGTCTGGGCGAATGAGACAATAGCTGTGTTGGGAGCGGCGCCGGGAAGCGTCAGCGCTGCGCTTGGGCCGCCTTATGGCGCAGCTGAGCCAGCGCCCGGTTCTGCTCATTGCCAACGATGCAAATGCCTTCGTCCACGCCCATACCCGGCTTCGCCAGCATCATGGTCGCCTGCATCGCCAGCGCGACATGGACGCAAATCCGCGCAGACAAATCCGTCTCCGCGCTGGTGCCCCCGCAATAGGCGCCAATGCCGCTGTCCTTGGCATAGGCAATCGCCCGCGCCGTATCGAGCAAGCTGCCAACGTCGGGGGTTTTGACCTGGATCACATGCGCCGCGCGCGCATCGCAAAAATCGAGCACATCGGCCAAATTGTTGCAATGCTCATCAGCAACGACCTGCGCTGGCGTGCCGATCCGGTCGAGCTCAGTCACCAATTCCGCATATTTCCCGATTTGCTCGGCGCGGTCGCCATAATCAACCGGGCTTTCGATCAGCAGCTCATAGCCCGGCACCGCCTCGGCGCAGCGCGCCATAAAGGCGGCCACCTCGACCGGGTCTTTGCTGATCCCCAACCCGATCCAGCCGTAAAGATCAAAGTGCAATTTGGGCTTGTATCCCGGCTGTCCCAGCTCCTGAGTGCGCGCCGCGACCCAGCGGATGTAATCGAGGAACACCGCACCATCCTGCCCAAATTTCTCGCGCGAATTGATCAGGCCATGCGGCAGAATATCGACCTCTTTTAAGATCATCTTGTCGACATTGAGCTTTCGCTCGTCCCCGCTTTGCGAGAAAATCGGGATCGGCTCACTCGGCAAAGGCTCGCCGAACACGCCGCAAATCACCTCGGCCATGGTGCATTTCTTCGCATGCGCTGCCGCGCTGATCAGCGCTTGGCTCACGCCGTAACGGATCGCCATCGGAACCGGCGCGCCATCTTCCCGCGCAAAACAGGCCTCGCAATTGCCGGCAACATCGGCGCTATCCCGGCCGATCAATTGCGGGATGATCACCTCGCGGCACATCTCGGCGATGGCATCGCGGTCGAACAAGGGATCGCGCCCCGCGGCGCCGGAATATTGCACGCTGACCATATCGCCCCACACGACCGCGCCATCATCCAGCACCAGACCAATTCCCAGCGCGGCTGAGGGGATCCGCACCTTGTCAAAACCAGGCGTGAGCGGCGCGCCATCATAAGCAAAGCCATCATGCGTCAGCCCCGAACGGATCGCCGCCTGATCATCGTAAAAATAAGAACCTGACGCTGGCGCCAAAATAGCATCGACGATCTGGGACATGCGCGCTCAAAGCTCCTTGCTGGCCAGCGGATTGCATCACCCAGCGCGCGTCGCAGCACACAGCCGCAAAGCAAAGCGAGCGAGGGAGCACTGTTCGCTTGTCGGTTAGTGGTTTCGAACAATGTCAAAGCCAATTTCTAATAATCGAGGGAATGATTCCCAAAAAAGCCGCCTTCGGCAAGGAAGTATCGTCTATCGCCGCTGCACAGCGTCAATAATAGCCTGAGCGGTCTGGGCTGGGTGGCTGTGGCAAACGGTTTGGCTTAGCGCCTTCAATGGGGGCGACATTGATGCCCGCACTGTGGCCGAAGGCCTTAACCGAAGTAAATTCGTAGACCGGATCTGCAGTGCCCGCCAGCATTGTGAGGCCACCGGAATTCTGCATCAAATCGCCAAAATCTAGCATCGACATGATCATATCGCTGTAGAAGGCGCGGTGGCCCTGCGTCGCGACCATTGCGGTTGAGGCCTTCAACAGAGCGAAGACATCCTGATCCTGCAAAATGCGCTGATCCGCCGGAGAACCATCATACATGCGCGATAGGAAGTATTCCGGGCCGCCTGCCATCACGGCCCGGTAACCGGTGCGCACAAAGGCTTCGAATGCTTCGTTTGAAGAGCTGGCGAGCCGAAAGATTGTGCTTTGCAGCTTCGGCAAGCTTTCCTGATTGAGCGCAGCAATCGGTGTACTCGATCCGATGCACAGTAGGTTCTTAAACAGTCCCGGTTCCTGCCGCTTGGCAAAGAGCAGGGGAATGATCCCATTGACCAATCCCACGGCCGTGACGCCTCGAAGGCCGAGATGTTGGACCAGTGCGATAATGGCGTCAGCGCCGTCGAGATGCGCTGCGTCATTTTCTCCGGGATCGCTGTGGCCAAACCCCGGACGCACGATAGCATAGAGTTTGATCCCAGCAGCCGCCAAGTCGCGCTGAATTTCGGGCAGCAGGATGTGTCCTGTGAGCGGGCCGTGGCACAGCAATGCAGACTCGCCGTCCTCGGCCCCCATCCACGTCCAGCAAACCTTGCGCCCTGATTTGTCGAGAAAGAACTGCTCGCGGTCCAATGGATCGCGCCATGAAGCGAGCGGCGAATTGCGACTGTTTTCCTGCGCGCAGATCAATGAGACCATTCGCACCAGTTCGACTTGTCCGCTCACGCCGGTCTTTTCGAACACCTGATGCAACTGTGTGCGGACTGTGCGAACGCTCGTTCCGCGGGCCTTCGCAACCGAGGATAGATCAGCGTGCTTGTATAGCATTCCAACCACTTGCGCTTCGGCGTCACTGAGGTCGAAGGCCAGCATCATCAGATCATGAACCGCATCACTCCAATCAAATCCAATCAGCTTCAGGCCGATGGCTGGATCGCTGCTGCTGGCGGCCGAGATCATTTGCGCATCGAGCAGCAGAAGGCGCTCATCATCGCCCTCTGTCCGCAAGATCGCTCGCCGAGCATTGCCTCTGTTGGTGCAGGCGTCCCGCATCGATCGGAGCGCCGCTTCGGATTCGTGTGCCAGAAAGCCGAAGTCCGATCGTTGACCGACTGCAAGGCCGAAATGCGTCGCTGCGTCTTCGTTAAGGGCAATGATCGTGCCGCTCGCGCTTACTACAAAGGCAGGGCCAAGCGCTTGCCTGACGAACGTATCGTGCTCGTTAAAGTGAAGGGTGTTTTGAAAGGTATCGAGCAGTCTGATCAGCTCATCGCAGTGCCGCTCAAGAGCCGGTGTCAATAGCCGATTTGCTGACCCATCCCGCACCGCATCGATGCGCGATTTCCAAGCACTGACCAAATCGTCAAATGCGGTTGGATCATTGATGCTACGATACCCTGCCTCAATGATACGAATGCTGGTCGTATCAAGCGGATCGGAATTGCGCGGCTCGGTCATCTGTCGAAAATCCCTTTGATTTTCTTAGCGGCACCCTTTGCCCGTTCACGAACGCGGCTGGGTTTCTCTTTGCTCAGGTCGTACCAGCTTTGCGCCGCGTCACGGGCCCATCGTCCTCCATTGGGACTAAGCCGACTGTTGTTGGGTGCACGATCTGAGAGCATGCGTACAGCGTGATAATATCCGACATTGTCGTGATAGTCTCCAAAACCAGCGTACGAAGCGCGGACTTGATGATCCTTGTGCTGCAGCAACACACCATCTGTCAGGCCGATGATCAACGCTTTGCCGGCATGCACATAAGCGCCGTCTTTCCAAGGGATCGTCGGAACTGGATCACGGTTGACGATGATCCGAAGGTTGTCCGTGACTGAGGATTCATAAGCACGTTTGAACGCCGCATCACCAACCCGCGGTGCGCCCGACGTGATATTTGTTATTGTCTTGAAGTCTCGGCGGTGGTTCACCGCCATATCCCATGCCATCAACTGCGCCATTGCGCCGCCCAGACTGTGTCCGGTCACGAACAAATGCTGGCCTTTTTGGCCATTGAGAGCATTGAGAATTTGCGGCCGTAATTGCTGGTAAGCTGTCAGGAAGCCTTTGTGCACTTTGGCATTATTGCGGCGATCCTGCGGGATGAGCAAAGGCGAGACCAACTTGATCCTCGCATCCACCAAGACGCCGGTCTTGAACGACTCCCATTTGTTGTCACCGCCTGTGCCGCGAAAAGCGACAACGATCGCATTGCCTTTCTTTGCAACTGCGGCGCGAAGCTTAGACCTGTCTGCACCTGTCTCATTGATAATGCCGCCGCCAAGCAACTCCCAGCCCAACCTCTGATAGGCTTCTCTTGCATTCTGTTCGCCGGTCTTGCCGTTTGCGTTCTTTTTCGAGATCGCCTGGACATGCCGTTGCAATTCGAATGCAGTCTTCAGTTTACTCGGAGTGAAGGCAGGAGCTGGGTCATACCCAGCCGGGAGTGATGGCACTGCTCGTGCTGGCGAGGGCGCGGGCTTATCATCATCGCTGAAAAGCGCGCGTGCCCAGCGCTGGTATTTAACCTGCTGCGCGCCCATAAAATCGCCTATGCTGCCATTCCCGCGATAGACACTTAGACGTGGTTTGGCAGCGCTCTTACGCGTGCCTGTCCAATTTGTGCCGCTCTTGTTCCAAACCGGTAGTGCTTTTTGCGGGCTGGCCCAGCGGCCGGAGAAGCCTTTCGCGGTGACAATCCGCCATTCAAAATAGCCCGAGGAACCGTCATCATTGCGGCGGTAAACTCCGCGAACCGTCCGACGGTCCTTGCTTACGAGCCCTTCGATTGTGCCCCAACTGCCATAGTCACCGTAGACGTGATTTTTGGTTTGATGCAGTTTCACATCGCCATATCTAGTGTCCCACGTGCCCTGCCACTGCGCCATAGCCGCGCTCGACATGAGGCTGGCCGCGACAAGGGCGAAAATTTGCATGATGCGAAAAGGCAGTTTCACTTCTTTGCTCCTGATTTGCGATCTGTAATCACAGACTAAACAACAACAAAATTAAGCGCATACACCATTTGACGTATGACGCGCTTTCTCGCCGATTCTATCTCTCCGTTCCAGTTAAACAGGAGACATAAACCATGCGAGCCATGTATAAATTTACCGCTTTCGTTGGCATCTTAATGTCGACCACTGGGGTCGCCCATGCCAACTGGACCGGCACGTGGGATAGCCAACACGGCGAGCTACGCCTTATCCAAGAGGGTGAGCGGGTCTATGGCGACTACGCCAAGCGCGGCTATTTCGAAGGGCGCGTGTCAGACGATGGCAACCGCCTGCGCGGCACCTTCCAATACAATTCTCGCCGCAATCGGAATGGCTATATCGAGTTCGTCCGCAGCGGAGACAGTTTCGATGGCGGATGGAGCTGGGCCGAGCGATGGACCTGTCTCTTACACTCGCGGCAATTGGAGCGGTTCTCTTAAAGCTGCGGAAATTCCAAACCTCGTCTATGCGGTAGGCCGCGCGAACTATTGGGCTGATTTCTGGGATGTCAAAGACGGCCCTGCCTCGCGCTGGGCATTTGAAGGCGTCACCCCGTCGCAATCCGTCGCTTTCGAAACTGAGGGCGACACTGGTTTTGGCCCGGGCTTCAGCATTGCCGGCGATGAATGGACCGGAACCTTCAATACGAATTACGGCGAAATCCGCCTGATCCAGGATGGTCGCCGTGTGTTCGGCGAATATGCCAAGCGCGGGTATTTTGAAGGCTGCGTCCACGATGGCGGCACCACTATGCGCGGGACGTTCCAATATTTCAGCCCGCGCCGCAATCACGGCTTTGTCGAATTTCGCAGCGATGGCGACGGGTTCCAAGGCACCTGGACCTGGACCAAGAGCGGAGTTCCTTCATCCAGCTCCAAAGTGAACTGGAGCGGCGCGCGCTCCAACTCCAAAGTGCGCGAGGATGTCTATGTCCGCGCCAATGAAATGGGCTTTGCCGATATGTGGAGCACCATCGATGACAGCCAGCGGCGCTGGGTTCTGGGCAGCGACTATTACGACAGTTGTGACCCGCCAGAGGTCGTTTACGAGGACTATAATCAAGGCGGCGAAGACCCTGGCGCAGATCAGCAATTCCCCGGCGAAATGCTTGAACCCTCAGGTAACTGATTGAGGCATGCGGCTCGGCAATGGCGAATTGCGGGCCTTCTCACAAAAACCTGAACACAAACATCAAACGGAGATGATCCGATGACACTTGCACGCACGATAATGAAGACCGCTGCCTTCGGCGCGGCATTGATGACTAGCACCAGCGCCTTTGCCCAGTGGCAGGGCACATGGGACACCAGATATGGTGAGGTCAAACTCAACGAATCCGGCAAATATGTCTATGGTGACTACGGCAGTTGGGGCACCGTCGAAGGCCTGAAAAGCGACGATGGAAAAACTATGCGCGGTGTCTATCGCCGCAATGACGACGGCACCTCAGGTTACTTCGAATGGCGCTTGACCGGAACCGCGAGCTTCAACGGCCGCTGGAGAAAGCTCAATCAGGCTCTGCCAAGCTGGAACACTAGCGGCACACAATGGACTGGTAAGCGAAAAAGCGCTGCTAAACCAAGCCTCACCATCTATCGCGGCAACGGTAATATCGGCACTTTCATGGGTACTCAGAATGCGAAGTATCAAAAGTGGGCGAGCTCGCTTTACTCCGGCAGTTCGACGCCGGCGACACAGTCGACGTCTCGGATAGTTGCAGCATCTGAGCGACAAGCTGAGCGAAACCCACTCGCTCGGCGCTTTCCAAAGTTGTTGGACTATCCGGCGGCTTTTGAACCTGGTCAGTTCCGCGTCTCGGTCAATACTATCAGATCAACCTATACCGCAGATACGGTCGTTTATGGCGTGATGGGCATCTATGCATACTGCGAAACACAAAGTGGCTCTCGTGCTTTGAACTCTTTTGGGAGGCTGCTCGGCGCGCATTTTCGACAGACCGAGAAACAGACCTTTGGCTGGCTACAGAGGAGCACCTGCATTGTTAGGTGACAATGCTCTTCGCGACTTTCCGCTCGACCAAGCATGCCTAAATGACCCGAGGTCGCGCATCAAAGTGCAAGTTCAAACAAATCTTAAAGAGAAAGATCCGGTAAGTCGCGACGAAGTATTCGGATATAAGAGCTTTCATTTCTACGTCGGTGATCTCCCAAGCTCGGCTGGGACTGATAAGGCAATCAACTTCACGAATGGCGGCTCAATGGAATTGGTTGCCACTTCAGGGAGCAATGCACGATACCAAATCAACCTAGGACAAGCACGAGGCTACAGCCAAGATAGTCTGACCATCAAGGGCACCGTGAGGTTCGTGCAATGAGTGCGCGCGCCATTACGGCCGTCGCGCTGCTCGCTGCCGCCCTTGCCGCCTGCACCGAAAGCGAACCTTCGGCAGAGAACATGATCAACGACGCCTCTAACATGGCGGCGGGTATTGAACAGGCGTCAACAGAGCTCTCCTCGGAATTGCGCGAGGCGGCATCGCAATACGGCGACATGCCGTGCGATCTGCCTGCGCTCCCCGATGCCAGCAGCGCGCAGCCGATGAATGTCGAAGGAAAGACCTTCACGACTGCCAGCACGCCCGAACAGGTCGCTGCATTTTACACGGCTGCGGCGGAGACGCGCAGCGGCAGCGCTGACGCTAGCGGCCCTCCGGGCTTCGCCGAAATTCAGCTCACGCTCGGCGATCAAGGCGAATGCCGGATTGTCGCTCAAGCACAGATGACCGGCGACACAAACGTTCAAATCACAAAGCAATAAATCTCACCTCAAAGGGAGGAAATCATGCGTAAGTTATTCACAATTTGCCTGGCGCTTATTGGCATCGGCCTAGGCGGCACAGTTGTCGCGCAGACCATCGGCAGCGTTTCAAACGGCTATATCGAAGAGGGCAATCTCTACCGACCAGGCAATATCATCAAGACGATTACGATGAGCAATCGCGGCCAAGATGCGGCAACATGCCGAAAAGAATGCGACGCGGACAGCAATTGCAACGCCTATCTGTATCTTCAGGAAGCGCCCAACCGTAAGCCAATCTGCTATTTGCGGATGCTTTCGCTTCCCCATCAGGCTCGGCGCGATCATGGCTTCACCAAAGTCGTTGCGGGCACCAAATTAAGCCTTCTGCGCGATGTGCATGAAATCACCCCTTATCCGAGCCGGGCCATTCAAGGCGGGGTGAAGCTCAGAAGCTTCAAAGTGCTCAATGAAGATCCAATCGCGTGTTCGGACGCATGTTATCGTGATGGCAATTGCACCGGCTACACTCACAAGCCGCGTACTGTTCTGCCCAAGTCGGGTCCTGCTATGTGCACCCTGTTCTCGAAGAACGGCACACTGACCGCAAATACGCAGGTGGGCTATTTGTCGGGCAGCAAAACCCCGCTTAGCGTGCCGCGCGGATCGCGTCTGCCAACGCGCTTCAATACAGCGCCCAGGCCTCGCGCCACTTTGACGCCGAAGCCGCGCCCTGTGCTCCAAAGACCAGGCGGCCAGACCATCACAATCCCAGATCAAACACCTGACGAAAACCCATCTCAGAGTGACGACGATGATGCGCAGTTCCCAGGCGAAATGCTTGAGCCTGAATCCAAGTAATCGAACAGACTTGGGGGCAAACTGGCTTAGACAATATCAGGGGGCTCCAAGGGGTCCCCTTTTAGTTTGCCAGCCAAATTCAGAATTGCTCCGGATGTGTAAGGGCATGAGAAAACACTAGCTCCCTTATCGGAACGCTGCTCGCACCTTGCCATTCTTTGATTAGGCAAAGGTAACTAGTTGGGGCTCAAATCGAGATAATTTTTGCAAAGTATTGGACCGTCTTGCCGCCCGCTTGGCCGGTGCCGACGCGTTCGAAGCCAAGGCGGTCGTGGAACTGGAGCGATGCCTCGTTGGGCGGCTCTAGGCCTACCTCTGCGCAAAGATACTGGCGGTCGGTGCTACGCGCCTCGGCCTCGAGGTCTTCATAGAGCACAGCCGCTAGCCCGCGCCTTTGCAGGCTTTCACCAATGACAATGCGGTCGATATAGACGAAGCTGTCATAGCGCTGTTTGAACCAGCGGAAATTCTCGCCATCGTGGGCGGACTGGTCGTCGAGAGCGATGATGAAGGCTTTACCGCCCTCGACACTGCGGTGGTAGGAACTCCTGTCTCGAAGAGCGCGCAGCTGCACCATTGTGAGCGGCGAAAGCTGCTTTTGATACAGCTGATTAAGCTCAAGCACTTCGCCCAGATCATCATCGCTTATAGGCTCAAAATTCCACGTCCGTGGCGGCATCGCTCAGTCTCAGATCAGCTTCAAACAAAGGCATCAAAACGCTAGCACACCGCTACTTAGACGGTTCCGCCATATTTGGCACCGCCAGGCCTTTGGCAGAGGCTGGCCGGGCCTCGATCTGGTCACGCCAGCGGATCAGATTGGGGAATTGATCGAGCTCAACTTCGGCATATTCGTGATAGCGAACCCAGCACCAATTGGCGATGTCAGCAATGGAATAATCGCCTGCTAGAAACTCGCGGGTCGCAAGGTGCTGATCGAGCACGCCGTACAGCCGCAGCGTTTCGGCCTGATAGCGCTCAATCGCTGGTTCGATGCGCTCTAGGAAAAACTTGAGGAAGGTGACGGCTTGACCCTGCATCGGTCCGAGCCCTGCCATTTGCCACATCAGCCATTGCAGAACCTCCGACCGGCCCTTGGCATCTGTCGGCAGCAGCTTGCCGCTCTTCTCAGCCAGGTAGATCAGGATTGCGCCGGATTCGAACACGGCGAAACCGTCATTGTCGCGGTCAACAATTGCCGGGATGCGCCCGTTCGGATTGATCGAGAGGTACTCAGGCAGTTTCTGCTCGTCCGCGCCGATGTTCACCGGTTTGACGGTGTAATCCAAGCCCATTTCTTCAAGGGCAACCGAGACCTTGAAACCGTTTGGGGTTCCCCAAGTGTAGAGTTCAATCATAAGAAAATGCTTCCAAATAATGTGAGCCAAAGAGCCCAGCTCTTTGGCGGAAGACAGAGCGCGCCAGACCGCCAAGTCTCGCGCGAGGCGACTACGGCATTTGCATCAATTCAACACGGTACCCATCCGGATCCTCGATATGAGCGAAGGTGTATGTCCGACCAATTTCAGCTGAAACCATCGACATCTCACCGGCTGGCCGCAGGATTTTGACGCCCTGTTTTTTGAGGAAGGCCTCCAGAGCGTAGACGTCTTTTACCCCCAAGGTGATGTTCCCATAAGCCGTGCCGTGCTCGTAGCCCTGGTTGTCCCAGTTCCAGGTCAACTCCATGGCGGTGTGCCGATCTCTGTCGCCATATCCGAGCAAGGCGATCGTAAATTTGGCATCGGGAAACGTTTCACGCTCCAGTTCGGTCATGCCCAAAAGATTGCAATAGAAGGCTACTGACCGCTCAAGGTCGCTGACGCGCAGCATTGAGAACAGAATTCGATTTGGGGCCACGGAGGGCTCAATTGCAGTAGTCAAAGGTATTTCCTCAGTGATCGGGGATTTTGGTTTGCCCCCATCACACGTGAACAAAGAGCACGAAAAAACGGGGACGGATTGTGCTTGCTAGCTAGCAACCGCAAAGCAAGGCCCGCCGCTCTAAGGGGAAAGCGGCGGGCCTATCGTCGTTATGCAGCTGCGCGTTGCTCAGCGGTCCAGGTGTTGGCCTGGAAAGCCGCGTCAACCGGGGTGTGAGCCACATGGTTGGTGTAGTTCGAAATCACCTTGAGGCTGGTGCCGACAATCACTTCCAGAAGGTTGCCCTTGGTGTAACCAGCGGCGAGGAACGCTTCGATCTGCGCATCTTCAAGATAGCCGCGCTGAGTGTTCACTTGCGCTGCGAAAACACGCAGAGCCTCAAGCTTAGGATCAGCCAGTTCGGTGCCGTCACGCAGGGCTTCGATCACATCAGCAGAAACGCCCTGCATCGAGGAAATGGTGGTGTGAGCCGCCATGCAATATTCGCAGCCGTTGAGGCGGTTGTTCGTCATCAGGATGACCTGCTGTTCGGTTGGCGTGAGATCGCTCTTGTCGAAAATTCTGCCCAGCGTGATGTAGGCATCAACCGCCGTTGGTGCCTCGGCCAAAGTGGCCATCAGATTGGGCACAAAGCCATATGTTTTCTGAGCGCCAGCGAGCAATTCCTTGCTGCCTTCTGGAGCGGTTTCTTGAGTGTGCTGTGTAAAGTTAGTCATTGTATTCAGTTTCCTTTTTGAGGGGCTTTCTTCAGGGGGAAGGAGGTTAGTTGTTGGAGTGGGAATCGTAGACTTTGCCGCTGATCTTCCACTGATCGTCACGCTTGTAGAGGACGAAAAAGTCGGTGAAGCGCAGGCCGACCCAGTTGATGAATTCAACCTTTGCCGCTGCCGCTGGGCCAGAGATATCGATCCATGCGATCCGGCTCTGCACGTCTGGCGATGCGCCGATTTTGGATACTTCTGCGGCAAAGGCATCGGCATCTGGTGTCGAAAATTCGCCGCCAATGGAGCCGACGATATTGGCATGGTCGTAGAAGGCCGAACGGCTGAGTTCGCCGTCACCTGTTTTGGCCGCTTTGATATAGGGCAGCAGCGCAGTAGCGACGGCTTCGTAATCCGCAAAGCTAGCGATTTCTTCTGGGTTGGTGACTTTAGGTGCTGGGGCGTTGGACATGATCTGGGGTCTTTCAATAATGAAGCGTTGATGCCTCTGGGGGGATGGTGAGCCGCGCGGCACCTGAGGCGCCGAGAAACTCTATGGAGCTTAGTAAAGAGCGTCTATCTATATATAAATAGTCACCATGAAGAAAAAGGTTCTCATTCTTTGAGATACCCTTTGAGGGCCTTCGAAATTACGTCGGCATCGCCGGTAAGGCGGGCGATGAGGAGCGATCCTTCCAGTGTGCTGAGAAAGCCGATGGCGAGCTCGTCAGCGTTTTCTCGACCTGCGAGTTCAAATTGCTTGCGGAGCCAGGCTTCGAAATCGCGGAAATAGGCCTTGACCAGGCTGGCGACACGCGGGCTGACCGATTGCAGCTCAGCCGCCATCATGCCGCACATGCAAAACTCTTCCTTGGCGAGATAGCCTTTGAAGTAATCGATGGCAGCCTGCAGGCGCCCTTCCGGCGTCTCGTTCGCAGCTTCCATTGCGGCAAAACCTAACGCATGCTGTTCGCGAAGGCGCTCCACCAAGGCCGCAGCGAGATCATCCTTCAGCTTGAAATGGTAATGGATGCTGGCCGTCTTAATGCCGATCTCATTTGCCAAATCGATATAGCTAAAGCCGTTGAACCCGCGCGTCTGGGTAAGGCTTTCTGCAAGGTCGAGAATTTTTGTCTTTGTATCAGTCATAATGCTCATTCTAATCTATATGTATATAGATAAACTTTCAGCGTTGAGAGTCAAGCCCTTACATGTGCAGATTTTATAGAAAACCGACTTGCTAACAGCGACCTATTAGCTTCAACTGATGAAGTCAGAACTTGGTTCAGTCGGGCCAGCAAACGAGCGCTCATAAGCCTCGATCCTGTCAGCCTTTTCGATGTGTGCAGCGATAATGGGTGGCACCGATAGGGTCATCGTTACAATGAACCCAAGAAGTGCGAAAACCAGCGCTTCGCGGTGATGTGACATAGTGAAATTCCTGCGCCGTCCTTGCGGCAATCTGGGAGGGTGAACGAGCGCCTTGCTTGCTAGATCGCTCGTTCACCCAGCCGGGTTTGTTTGGAAGAGTTTCTCTTATTGCGGAGAGCTAGATAACCTCAGCGAGAGTGCGGACGTAGATTTCGTCCTGCGTTGGATAGTCGGAATAGCCCTTCTCATCCCCGTCATAGAGCGTCGTCTCATCGACCTCGTTCAGGACGGAATTATCCCTGAACCGCTCGGTCAAATCGGGATTGGCAATATAGGGCTTAGCCGAAAGAGACAGCGAAGGCGTCACCCGCAATCGCTTCTGAAGCGGCCGCGCTGTCGTAATTGCCATTGGCGATGTAATTGCCGCTGAAATTACGGCGAAGGTCGCTCAGCAATTTGTCTTCGCTTTCGGACACCGGATGGCCTGGAAAGCCTTCGACCACGTGCAGGTAAGCGAGATTGCGGCGCTCCAGCTCATCATAGATATAGCCATAGTTTTCTGCCGCATCTGGATCGGCAAAATCGTTGAATTTGCCGGTTGGAGAGACACGTGCACCTACCCGGCCAGCACCGATCTCTGCGGACACAGCATCGACCACTTCGAGGAACAGGCGGGCGCGATTTTCGGGGCTGCCGCCATATTCATCTTCGCGCTGATTGGTGTGGGCAGAGATGAACTGGTTGAGCAAATAGCCATTGGCGGCGTGCACTTCGACACCGTCAAAGCCCGCATCGATTGCGGTGCGCGCTGCATGAACATAGTCGGCAATCACGTCTTTGATCCCTTGTATATCCAGAGCCTTTGGCAGTGATGCGTTTTCTACGCCGTTTTCGGTGAAGGTGTCAGCCGCCGCCTGAATTGCTGATGGTGCAACGGGCTGCGCGCCGCCTGGCAGCAGCGAGGTGTGGCTGATCCGGCCAACATGCCAGAGCTGCACAACCATCTTGCCGCCATTTGCATGGACCGACCGGGTGATCTTCGCCCAAGCGTCCCTTTGCTGTTCGTTATAGATGCCCGGCGTGTTGATATAGCCTTGACCCATTGGGCTGATTTGTGCGCCCTCGGTGATGATCAAGCCTGCGCCTGCGCGCTGCGTGTAATATTTGATCGCCATTTCGTGCGGGGTACCATCGCCGTGCGCGCGGTTGCGGGTGAGAGGAGCCATGAAAATGCGGTTCTTGACCTGGATGTCGCCAAGGGTTCCGTGTTCAAAAAGATTGGTCATAATAGGGGGTACTTTCTTCGCTTGGTTTGGGAGTGAATAAAAATATCTATATGTAGATAGGTATTGAAATTGTGAGTACAACGTCTTTTGGATTTGCAGTGATTTGGTAGCTTTAGATTTGTTGGAAATAGCGCAGGAGGCAGGCCTTCCGACGCAAACTTGGCTAAGTCTGATCCTGGTTCATTGTCAGAACGATCTTGCCGCTCCGCCCGCCAGCCTCGATCATCTGATGCGCCTTGGCGGCGTCCTCCAGCGGCAGGCTCGCCTCGATATTAGCGGTTAGCAGGCCCTCCTCAGCAAGAGCAGCAAGTCGCGTGAGACGCTCTGCGCTGGGCTGGAGAAACACAAGGTGGATTTCGGCGTTGAAATCCCAACCAGCCATCAGGTTCTGCGGAGTGTCTTGGTCCACAATACTGACCATCCGTCCGCCGGGCGCAAGCAATGGCAGGGAGCGTTCGATTGAATCGCCACCAACCAAATCAAGGATAATATCAAAGCCGCCTTGGTAAGCCTCTTTGAGCGAATCCCACGCGTCGTCTGCGCGGTAATCAATGGCTGTGTCTGCGCCGTTTGCGGTTACAAGTCCCGCCGCATCGCTGCTGCTGGTGGTGACGGCACTTGCGCCAGAAAGGCGAGCGATCTGCAGGGCAAACAGACCAACCCCGCCGGACCCGCCGAGCACTAGGACAAGGTCTCCAGCCTGGATCCGTCCACGCTCAACAAGGCAAACCCATGCTGTGCTGGCCGCGATGGGCATGGCAGCTGCCTCTTCGAAGGAGAGTTTTGCGGGTTTGCGCGCCAGCAATTCGGCTTTTTCTGTGTGGTATTCAGCGTATCCACCTTCGTTATCGAGCACGCGCTCGCTGTAGAAAACTTCATCGCCGATCTCGAAATTGTCGACGCCTTCGCCCAGCGCTTCGATCACTCCGGATAGCTCAACGCCCAATTGATAAGGGCCAGTGACATAGTCGGAGTAATCGCCTCTGCGGGTCTGGATATCGATCGGGTTCACACCTGCGGCGGATACTTTGACCAAGACCTCACCAACACCGGGCTGAGGCTTGGCAATGTCTTGCAAGTTCAGCACCTCGGCGCTTCCGAAGCTGTCAGCTACAATGGCACGCATGGCTTGGGTTCCTTAGTCTTTAAGTGGCCAGGAAAGCGCGAACGCTATGGGCGCAGCTTTCCTGTGAGCGCGGGCTTCACACTGGCGCGCCGCGATCTATTCGGATGGTATCGAACTGGGATGATGCCGGCACCAGCGCCCACCCGCCGCCTCAGGGAGTGAGGCAGGGGAAGACGGCGGCAGGGAGGATGAGCGGCGGATGAGCCGCCCCGAACACTGGTGCCGGATCAATGCAAAGCGTTAGTTCTTCAGAGCCACCTTGATGGTGCCATCGGTACGCTTCAGCATCCGGTCGTAACCTTCGGCCGCATCTGCCAGCGGCAGAATGTCAGTGAAGATAACGCTCGGATCAATCTTACCGGCCTCTACCAGAGGCAGCAGAGTGCGCATGTACGCGGGCACATTCACAACGCCGGTGTGGATGGTGAGATTGCGGAACAGCGAGGCTGAGTAAGGCTGATCAACCGGCGCAAACAAGTGGCCAAAGCCAAGCACGCTGATCTTGCCGCCAGCCTGCGCCATGTCGAGTGTTTGCTGGAGCGAGGCTTGATTGCCAACCGTATCAATGATCGAGAGCGCGCCATACCCGCCGGTCAATTCCTTGACGAATTCAACCGGATCGCCGGTCTTGCCATTGACGGTGTGGGTCGCGCCGGCCTTGTTGCGGCTGAAGTCGAGGCGCCCATCGTGGCGGCCAACGTGGATGACTTGCTCTGGATTGAACAGCTTGCTGCTGGCCAGAACCGCGCTTTGACCAACTGCGCCATCACCAATCACGACAACTGTGCCGCCTTCCTGGATATTGGCGTTCAATGCACCGTGATATCCGGTTGCGAAATTGTCTGCGAGTGGCAATGCGCGGGCATCTTCTGCGCCGGTTGCCAGGCCCTCTGGCAGGGTGAACAATGTGGAGTTTGCGTAAGGGACGCGGACATATTCAGACTGACCGCCCTGAATGTCACTGCCGCCATGCTCGACAAACATGGGTGAACCAAACAGACCGCCATGTTCACACGATGAGTTAAAGTCGCGCTTGCAGAAGTGGCACTCGCCATCAACGAACATTGCTGATGCAACTACGCGGTCACCGACCTTCACATTGGTGACGTCTTTGCCGACCGCCTCGACAACGCCGACAAATTCATGACCAAGGCGCATACCCTGCTCCACGCCAGCTTCTGGACCGTTGTTCACGAAATCCAAGTCAGCGCCGCAAATACCGGCGAGAGTTACGCGAACGATTGCGTCATTGTCTTGAATCAATTGCGGTTCAGGGATGTTGCCAACTCTGACTTGCCCGCGATCGTGATAATAAGTGCCTAACATCGTTTTTAATCCTTCAGTTTGAAGCCCGTACCTGAATTGCAGGCCAAATCTGCGAGCTTCCGAATCTAAAATTAGACAGCAACCGCTGCCTCGCCGAAGCATCTAGGCCTTACCTATCTATATATCAATAGATATTTTGAAGAGGCTTGCAAAAAGTCGATAACCATCTATTTTTTATGCATTAATGCATGCAAAGTCAGAGGCACACACCAAGGTGGAACCCAAGAGCAGTTCTCAAAATTTTTAGAAATTCAGATTGAAATGGCGGAGACGGTGGGATTCGAACCCACGAAAGAGTTGCCCCTTTACACACTTTCCAGGCGTGCGCCTTCGACCACTCGGCCACGTCTCCGCATTCCCATATCCGGGAAAGGGCGCGGATAGACGCAAGCTTGCCCTTTCGCAAGCCGCTTGAAGATGGCAGGCTATCGCCCATGAAAAAACTGCTGCTGACCGCCGCCTGCGCCTTTGCGCTCTCTCTGCCCGCTCACGCGCAAACCGAAGCGCCCGAAGAGCCGGAAGGTGCGCCCTCCCCCAATCAGATTGTTAATGCTGCGCCGCAGGCTGAATGGGTGACGATTGCCCCTGAGGATTTGCTGGTGATGACGCTCGCCCCGGACGCGCAAGGGACCGCGCGCGAGGTGGTGATCCAGCTGATGCCTGCGCCATTTTCCCAAGGCTGGGTCGGAAATATCCGCAAGCTCGCCCGCGCGAAGTGGTATGACGATATTACCGTCAACCGCGTGCAGGACAATTACGTCGTGCAATGGGGCGATCCCAATTATGACAATCCCGAAGGCGAAGGCGAGGCAAAGCCGCTGCCCGAGGGGCTGAACGTGATGGGGGAGGAGGAGTACGCAGCGACGGATATCCTCTCGATTCCCGATCCGCGCGGCCGCCCGCGGATCAACTACACACTTGGCGCTATGATGGTCAGGAATGCCATGATCTCGTCGGGTGACGAATTTCCTATCCCCGCTGAAGGTGTCCCCACCGAGGAGCAACTTGAGGCTATGCGTGAGCACAAGCCGGACATCGGCGACAATTACGGCTCTCTGGCGTCCGTGGTGATGGGTTGGCCAATTACCGGTGAGACGGACCAAAGTGGCAACCGTTTCTGGCCCATCCACTGCTACAGCATGGTCGGCGTGGGACGCGGGTACTCACCCGACACTGGCTCAGGTGCGGAGCTCTACACCGTGATCGGCCATGCGCCGCGTCACCTTGATCGCAACATTGCTCTCGTAGGACGGATCATTTCCGGCATGGAGCATCTCTCCTCGTTGCCGCGCGGCAGCGGCGCTCTGGGCTTCTACACCGCAGAGGAAGCAGACAAACGCACGCCGATCCTGTCGGTTCGCGTCGCATCCGATCTGCCGGACAGTGAGCGTCCCAATTTCGAGTATCTCTCCACCGAAAGCGAGAGCTTCGCGCGGTATGCCGAGGCGCGCGCGAACCGCCGCGATCCGTTCTTTATCGTGCCCTCTGGCGGAGCGGATATCTGCAACATCCCGGTCCCGGTGCGGCCCGTCTCCGCTGGCGAATGAGCGAGGCGCAGCTCACGCAAACAGGCCCGCTGTGGCTGTGGACCGCCTCCAATGGGGTCAGCTGGCACTTTATCACGATTGATGGCGAGGCGGGTGAGACCATTGCGGCCTATGAGGCAATGCGGCGGTTAGAGCTGGGCCGCAAACGCGGCTTTCGCTCGCAAAAGGTCGAGGCCAAGATCGGCGATACGCGGTGGTCAACCTCGTGCTTTCCTAGCGATGATGGCGCCTGGTTGCTGCCGGTGAAGGCCCCGGTTCGCAAAGCTGAGGGATTGGCGGAAGGCGACGAAGTTCGGGTCACCCTGACGCTGATTTAGACGCCGAGTAAGCAATGCTTTGCCCTTCGCGTTCAGCTCTCAATCTTTGGTGTTCAAATCGCTCGCATTGCTGCGCACCGTTTTGAGAAATTCGTCCGCCTTCTCACGCATTGCAACTGCATGCGCACCCAATTCTTCAGCCGATGTCTGCACCTGGGTCGAGGCTGTTCCGGTCATCAACGATGCCTTGTGCAACTGTTCTAACTGCCCTTCAACATTGGACGTGCTGTAGGCCACACTGTCGATATTGCGCGCAAGTTCGCTAGCTGCACGGGACTGCTGCCCCACGGCCTCTGCGATCATGGTTGAGGATTGCTCCAGCTCGTCAATCTGCGCAACAATCGAGGTAAGGTCGCTGACGCTGGAGCCGGTGGAGTTTTGCATCGCGGTGATCTTGGCCGCCACGCTGCTGGTCGCATTGCTGGTCTGGCTGGCGAGCTCTTTCACTTCTGAGGCGACAACCGCAAAGCCGCGTCCCGCCTCGCCGCCGCGCGCCGCCTCAATTGAGGCGTTAAGCGCGAGCAGATTGGTGCGCTGGGCAATGCTCTGGATCAGTTCGGCAATCTCGCCAATCTCATCAGCCGCGCTGGAAAGGTCGGTCATCTTGCTGTTGGCATTCACCACCAGCTCGCTGGCGTCGCGCGCCAGAGAGGCGGATTTCGTTGCCTGGGTGCTGACCTCCGCAATAGATAAAGCGAATTGATCCGTCGCTGCTGCGGCAGCGCTCACATTCTTGGTCGCCTCCAGCATCGCATCGGATGCTTCCAAGGATTGCTGCGACGAGCTTTCTGCAAGGGCTACCATGCTTTGTGAAGTTGTCTTGAGCTGCTCAGCCGCGGCGCCCACTTCCGCAATGACAGCCCCGTTTGACACTTCAAAGCCGTCCGCCAAGCCATGCAGAAGTTCGGTCTTTTCAACCTGCATTTGCTTCGATTGCCCGGCCAGCACCTGTTGCTGAATAAGCTCTCGTTCCGCTGCCTGTGCTCTTTGATCATTGAGCTGCTGCAATTCTTGCGACGCATCACGGAACACGACAAGTGCACGCGCCATATCACCCAATTCGTCGCCACGCTGCTGTCCCGGTATCCAGGTCTCTGAATGGCCGCTAGCGATGCGCTTCGTAGCACTGGTAACCGATCCGATCATGCCAATGATATTGCTCGTAACTTGCCGCCCGCCCCAGATAGCGCCCGCCAGAAGAACAACTCCAGAGATCGCTACAAACCAGACCAAGACAGTGATTTCGCCGATCAGATCAGCAAATTCCACGGCAACAACTTCGACGACCTTATCAAATTCAGAACGCGATGATTGCAGAACACTAGCGGTGCGCTGCTGCAATGCAGCGACTGCAGAAATATTCGTCACCGGCGCGTCCAGATTGGACAGCGAATCTCGAATTGCGCCAATTTCCTCAAGCCGCGCGGTGTTTCCTGCCTGTATAATGTCCGAGAACGGATGGTCATCCTCTGTCAACAAACCATAATTGGTAAACGCCCGATCCAACTCGGTCTGCGCGCTTGCAAAATCCGCCAGATCACGGCTCTCCACAAACCCATTGAGATGAAAACGCGCCTCGCTGAGGGCAGTATTTGCATCTGACATCAGTTCGCTAGTCGACGCCTTGTCACCTTGCGCAATGGCCTCGCTGCCGAGGTAAGAAGCAGAGCCAATAACAAGCGCTAGCAAAGTGATAATAATCACAATATTGCCAAAAATCGCCGCACGGATTTTGGCGACAACCGTGTAGTTATCGAGCCAGCTATCGGCTGCATCAGAGAACTGCGCATCAACATGCGCACCAGTCTCAGCTGGTTCGAAATTGTTGTTCGCCATGTCCATTTGATGCGTACTCCGCGCGGAACCTTTGTGAACTAAGTGCTTACGAGAACGCCATTAAAGAGGGGTAAATGGCCCCTTAACCAAGCCTACTACGTGCCGCTTTAGGCAGCCTGTGCCTTGGCCAGTAATTCGCTATCGGCTGAATCCAGCTCGCTCGCGCTGCGGCGCACATCGCTGAGGAAGCTTGTCGCTTTCTCGCGCAGAGCATCAGCGTGAAGATCGAGCTCGCTGGCAGAGGCCAGAACTTGCGACGAGGCAGAGCCGGTGGCGAGCGATGCCTCGCGCAATTTGCCGAGCTGCGCATCCACTTGCGAGGTGCCACTGGCAACCGTGTCGATATTCCGCGCCAGATCTTCGCCAGAGATTGACTGCTGATCAACAGCGGTCGCGATGACGACAGAGGCGCGTTCAAGCTCATCGATCTGCGTCACCATGGAATTGAGGTCCGCCACGCTCGACTGGGTGGAGCTTTGCATCGCGCTGATCTTCTCAGTCACGCTATTGGTGGCATTGCTGGTCTGGGTTGCCAGCTCTTTGACTTCAGAGGCAACAACGGCAAACCCGCGTCCCGCCTCACCGCCGCGCGCCGCCTCAATCGAGGCGTTGAGCGCCAGCAGATTGGTGCGCTGAGCGATGGTTTGGATCATCTCGACAATGCTGCCAATTTCATCAGCCGCGCTGGAGAGATTGGTCATCTTGTTGTTCGCGGCGGTCACCAGCTCGCTGGCCTCGCGCGCCAGAGCGGCCGATGCGCTGGCCTGCTTGCTGATCTCTGTGATCGACAAGGCAAACTCATCCGTCGCCGCGGCTGCTGCCGTGACATTGCGGGTGGTTGCCTGCATGGAAGTCGAGGCCTCTTGAGATTGCTGAGCGGAGCTTTCAGCAAGCTTCACCATGCTCTCAGAGGTTTCTTTAAGCTGCGCAGAGGCTGCGCCAACGGCGTCGATCACTTCCCCGATTGAAACTTCAAAACCGCCAGCAAGCCGCTCTAACAGCTCGCCTTTATCGGTGCGTAGACGGTTCGATTCCTGCGCGAGGATTTGCTGCTGAGCAAGCTCGCGTTCCGCCGCGCTGGCGCGTTCAGCGGTCAGCTGGCTAAGCTCCAGAGCATCCTGGCGGAACACCGCGAGCGCGCGGGCCATATCGCCAATTTCATCCTCACGCTCTGCATGGAGAATTTCAGTCTGATCCTCGCCGTTTGCAATGCGCTCCATCGCATCGGTGATGCTGCGGATCATGCGCACGACATTGCGAATGATCACGCGGCCGCCAAAGAAGGAAGCGATCACGGTCACTGCGAGCAGCGCCATAAAGCCCAGGATTGTCTTGCCGACCGTGTTCAGCAGATCGCCGGCCTTGCCGCTCACAAACACATGCAGATCGTCAACATAAACGCGCATCTCGGAATAGAGCGAACCTACCTCTTGTTCGATTTCGCGCACAGCAGACGTATCGGCGCCAGCGCCGGGCGCAATCGCATCAATGCGGGCATCGGCATCCTCGATCCGCCCAAGGTACTTCTCAAGCGAAGAGCGAATGTCGCTTGGCATCATTTCGCCGCCATAGTTCAGCGCCGTTCTGATATCTTCAGCCGCATCCTCAAGCTTGTCAGAGGCGCGCTCATATCCGGCCTGCTCGCCGCGTTCCGTCACATCGCGCAGCGAGACATAGGCATCGCCCAGCGCCAATGCGGCATGGCCGCTGCGCACTTCGGCAGAGGCGAGCACGGTTTGCCGTTCGCCTTGATTGCCGATGTAGGCAAAGCCGCTGAGGATGATGAAGGCAACCACCAGCACCATCGCCGCATTGCTGAAAATTGCGATGCGCAGATTGCCGACCAGAGAAAAGCGTTCGAGCCAGCGCTTACGGCGTTCCTCGCCGCCGCTCAGATTCGCGTCGTTGGTGTCCAAATCCTCATCAGAGGCGGGCACAAAATCATGCGCTGAATAGCTCAAAATAGTATCCTCATACCGCCGCTTACGGGCGCGTGTGGTTTCTTACATGAGGAGCAATACGAGGACGGGTTTAAGGAGTGGTAAACGCCTGTTTAACCATCAACTTGGGGTGCGCTGCATAAGCTCAATGCGGTTGCCGAAAGGGTCGCTGGTAAAGAAACGGGAATATCCCTCAACTGGCTTGTCGTCGCGCGTCTCAATGCCCGCTGCCAGCAATTTCGCGCGCAGGCCTGCAAGGTCATCGACCAGCAACGCCGGGTGAGCTTTGCGCGCCGGAGAGAAATCTGGATCAATCCCAATGTGCAGGCTCACTCCGCCTGCCTCAAACCAGCATCCGCTGCTCGAGAGATTGGCAGGTTTTGGCACCTCAAGCATGCCCAGCAGTCCAACAAAAAACGCCCGTGCCTGATCCTCGCCGTGCGGCTGGAATGGCCAGCTGAACGTGATCAATGCCAATTATTGCCACTAAATCCGCTCTGCCTGAGCCACCGCGTCGCTGGCGCGCAGCGCGCTCAATATCCGCGTGAGGTGGGCGAGATCTTGCACCTCTGAATCGATTTCATAGGTGGTGAATGGGTGGTCGAGCTGGACCTGATTGAGGCTGGTCACGTTCGTCTTGTTCTGCGCAAAAATCCCGGCCATTTCCGCCAGAGTTCCGGGACGGTCGTAGAGCGTCACCCTGAGGCGGCCGACCGCGCCGATGGACCGCTTGCCCCAAGACAGATCGAGCCAATCGGCATCGATCCCGCTGGCCAGCTCCAGACAATCAATCGCGTGCACTTCGACCCGTTCATCCTTGCGGCGCAGGCCCACAATCCGGTCGCCGGGCACCGGGTGACAGCAGGTCGCCAGCGTATAGCCGACCTCTGGCGTTAACCCGCGGATCGAGATCACCCGCTCACGCTTGGACCATTCCGCGTCATCTTCAAAATCAGCGGTTGATCCGGGGACCAAAGCCTCCATCACTTCGCGGTCGGTGATTTTGGCCGCACCAATCGCGAACATCAGGTCTTCCGGCTCGTCCATTTCGAGCCGCTTGAGCGCTTCGCGAATGGCCTTCTTGCCGATCCGCGCGGGCACTTTTGCGGCGATCTCATCGAACAATTTGCTGCCTATTGAGGCAACCTCTGCACGTTCTTTGAGGCGCACAGAGCGGCGAATGGAAGCGCGCGCCTTGCCCGTCACCACAAAGCCCAGCCAGGACAGCTGCGGCTCGGCATTCTTGCCTTTGATGATCTCGACCACATCGCCATTGTTCAGCGGAGTGCGCAGCGGCATGTGGCGGCCATTGATCTTCGCGCCGACCGTCTGCGCGCCGAGATCCGTATGCACGGCAAAGGCGAAATCGACCGAGCTTGCGCCCTTGGGCAGCTGGAACAAAGCCCCCTTGGGCGTGAAGGCGAAAATCCGGTCTTGATAGATCGCCATGCGGGTGTGTTCGAGCAGCTCCTCTGCATCGTGGCTGGCATCGACAATCTCGATCAGATCACGCAGCCAGGCGACTTGGCCATCGGCGGAATCGCTTTGTTTATAAGCCCAATGCGCCGCCAACCCGAATTCGTTGCGGCTGTGCATTTCGCGGGTGCGGATTTGCACTTCCACCCGCATGGAATTCTCATACATCAGCGAGGTGTGGAGCGACCGGTACCCGTTCGACTTGGGCGTCGAGATGTAATCCTTGAACCGGCCCGGCAGGAATTGCCACGTGGTGTGCAGCACACCCATCGCGGCATAGCAATCAGTCTCGCTCTCACAAATGACGCGAAACGCCATGATGTCCGTGACTTGCTCAAAGCTGACGTGGCGCTCCGCCATCTTTTTCCAGATTGAATAGGGGTGCTTCTCGCGCCCCATCACCTCAACCTGAAGCCCTGCCTCGGCCAGCACCTGCTTCACCTTCAGCGCGATTGCATCGACCTGCCCGCCATCCTGGCTGCGCAATTGCTCCAGCCGGTTGGTGATGGTCGCAAAGGCCTCTGGCTCCAATTGCTCAAAGGCCAGCGCCTGCATCTCGCGCATATATTCATACATGCCGATCCGCTCTGCCAGCGGGGCATAGATATCCATCGTCTCGCGCGCGATCCGGCGGCGCTTCTCTGGCTTCTTGATGAAGTGCAGAGTGCGCATATTGTGCAGCCGGTCCGCCAGCTTTACCAGCAGGACGCGGATATCCTCGCTCATTGCGAGCAGGAATTTGCGCAAGTTCTCCGCCGCCCGCTCGTTCTCAGGCATGGCCTCGATCTTTGACAGCTTGGTCACGCCATCGACCAGCCGCGCCACATCAGCCCCGAAATTCTGCTCTATATCGTCAATCGTTGCTAGCGTGTCTTCAACGGTATCATGCAGCAGTGCGGTGATGATCGTTTCCTGATCCAGCTGCAGATCAGTCATCAAGCTCAGCAACCTCGACCGGGTGCGAGAAATAGGGATCGCCGCTGGCGCGCTTTTGCGTGCCGTGTTTCTGAACGGTGTAGACATAGGCACGGTTGAGCGCTGCCTCATCCGCATTGGGGTCATATTCCTTGACCCGTTCCACCAGTTCATATTGCCTCAGCATAGGTTCCTATGATGCGGTGAAAACGCCCAATATTGCAAAGCAATTCGGCACTTGGGCAATCAAATATCAAACTCTTGAGACCATAAGGCTTCAGCATACGGGGTGGACCGAGGGAATTCGCACATGAGTATTACGGTAAAACTGAGCGCGGCGGCGCTGACATTGGGCGCGCTGGCCGCCGCTGGCTGTCAGAAAGCGCCGATCACACCGGAAAACCGGATGTGCGATTTCAAGACGATCCGCATGAATGTGGGCGTGCCCGTGTCTCGTCCAGCCGATCTGCGTGAGCGCATACCGTCGGCGCTCGCGGCAGAGATTGAGACCAGCCTGCGCGCGCATGACCGGCTGCAATCGGGCGAGAAGGCCAGCCTGCTCTCCCTCTCCGGCGGCAGCGAGCACGGCGCATATGGCGCAGGTATTCTCGCCGGGTGGGGCGGCACAGGCGACCTGCCAGACTTCCAAGTCGTCACCGGGATCAGCACCGGCTCCATCCTCGCCACCTTCGCCTTTGTGAATGACGCGGCGGGCGCGGTCGAAGGCTATACGATCAATTCTGAAAGCGATTTGATCAACGTCTATGCCAAGCCAAAGGACGGCAAGCCGGACTTCGCCAATTACCTGACGCTGATCGAGCATGGCTCGTTCGGCAATCTCGAGCCGCTGCGCGCGCGGCTGCACACATTCATCTCCGATGACGTCATGCAAACGGTGGCGGATCGCTATGCCGCTGGCGCGCGGCTGTATGTGGGGGCAACCGACGCCGATAGCGGCGATGCGGTGGCGTTTGATCTGGGCGATATGGCCACGCGCTATGTGAACACTGCGCCCGATGATGAGGGCAAAGAGACCCTCAAGGATTGCTACATCAGCGCAATCATCGCCAGCTCATCGTCGCCGATCGCTGCCCCGCCCGCCTTCATTGACAACACGATGTATGTCGATGGCGGCCTGCGCTTTGGCCTGTTTGCCGATTCTGTGTTCGAGGCGTTCTTTCGCCGGCAAAACGGGATGACGGACGCCTATGAGCTGGAAGAACTCACCGATCCAGACGCCGAGGACAATGCCCCCTACCCCTCCAATCGCTCGCGCCGGTGGTCTATGCCGTGATTGACGGCACTCTGGAACTGCCCAAGCGCCCCTGCCCCAAGGCCGACAAATCTCTGTGCACCGATGAAAAGCCGCTGGGCGGCAGGGACGGCGCGCATAAGGATTGGAATATCCTCGAACTCGCGCTCGATGCTGAACACATTCTCGTGAACGAGGTATACCGCTTCTCTGCCCTCGCCGTCGAAGCCGATTCCTGCGAGGAAGCGGGCTGTTTCAACTTCCTGCGGATCGAGCCGGACGTGAACGAATTCGTCTATGGCATGCCAGCAGGCGGCGGGTTTGAAGAGTTCTTGACCTGCCCCGAATGGCAACAGGTCGATATCGAAACCGACGACCCGATCGAGTTCCACAAACGCTATATGCGCTGCCTCATCTCTTACGGTGAGGAGAAGGTGAGCGCCGCGGGCTGGGGCAAAAGCTAAGCCATAAGCTCATAAACCCGTCGGCCCAGGCCTTTCGCCTGGCCAATCACAGAGGGCTTGGAGCAGCTGGGATATTAGCCATGAAACCGGAGGGTTTTACATATCCTGGCCTAAGGAGAATGTGAGGCGATCCGCGCTAACATCTCGGCGATGCCTTTTTCAGCTCCCTCGCCCAAAGAACGGGTTGCCGCCGCAACCGGTTTGGTCACGCTTGCCGCGGCTTTTGCGGCTGTCATCGTCCTGATCGCTGGATTGCTAGGCAATGAAACTGAGCTCTATTTCGCAGAGGCGACCATTGCGGCATTGCTGCTGACGATTGGCCTGCGCGAGTTCAGTTCGAACCTTCATCACGCCCGCCGAACGCATGAGCTGCGCGAGCAGATGAAGGTGGTTGAGGAGAAGAACCGCCTGCTCAACCTTACCGAGGCCTCTGCCCATGTCGGCCATTGGCGCCTCGATCTGAAGACCGATCAGCTGGAATGGTCGGCTGAAACTTTTGCCATTCATGGCCTCGCCCCGGGTAACTTGCCGAGGCTTGAGGATGCCATCAATTTTTTTCACGAAGATGATCGCGATCTCGTTGCGACATCAGTGGAGCAATCGCGGCAGACGGGTAAGCCCTACACTTTCCAAGCTCGCCTGATCCGCGGCGATGGCGAAATCCGCCACACGCAAAGCATCGCCCGGGTCGAATTTGATGAGGCGGGCAAGCCAGCCGCTCTGTTCGGTGTGTTCCGCGACCGCACCGACGAAGAACAAATGCAGCAAGAACTGCGCAAAGCCCGCGATGAGGCGCAGGCAATGGCCAGCGCAAAAAGCGCGTTTCTGGCCAAGATGAGCCACGAAATCCGCACTCCGATGAACGGCGTGCTGGGATTCGCCGAGCTGCTGCAGACCAGCCCGCTGGACAAGAATCAAAGGCGGCATGTCGATCTGATCGTCGAATGCGGTCGCTCTTTGCAAACCCTGCTCAACGATATTCTCGACCTGACCAAAATTGAGGCCGGGCACATGTCGATCACCCCCGAACCAACCGATATCGGCGATGTGGTTCAACAGGTCGCGCAATTGATTGAACCGCTGGCGGGAGAGAAGGCGCTGAGGGTTGAACGGGTCGTCGATTCCGCATTGCCGCGGCTTGTGCTGGTGGATGGCATGCGTCTGCGTCAAATCCTCACCAACCTGATGCACAATGCCGTGCGCTTCACCGACCAGGGCAAAATCCGCCTCTCAGCCTTGAATGTTGGCGGACAATTGGAATTCACCGTCGCCGATACTGGGATCGGCATTTCGCAAGACATGCAACAGAATGTCTTCGCCGCCTTCGCTCAGGTCGATCAATCCTCTCAAACAGAGCGCGCGGGAACCGGGCTTGGCCTGGCCATTTGCCAGCAATTGGCCGAGCTGATGTCTGGCACAGTATCCGTCCACAGCGAACCAGGCCGAGGCTCTGCCTTTACGCTGACCCTGCCATTGCTGGCGGCCAGCAAAGCGCAGCCGGAGCCAAGCTATTCCAAGATGATCGAAGCCGAACAACGCCTGGCCGGAAGACGCATCTTGCTGGCCGAGGATTTTGATATCAACCGCGAGCTGTTTGCCGACATGGCTAAGCGCCTGGGCGTGGAACTAAGCGCGGCGAAAGATGGCGCCAACGCGGTCGAGATGGTGCGCGATGCGAGCCATGATGATCAACCCTATGAGTTGGTGCTGATGGATATTCGCATGCCGAATATGGACGGTTTGCAAGCGACCGCCACTTTACGCAAAGACGGCTTTGACCCATCGACCCTGCCGATCCTTGCGCTCACCGCCAATGCCTTTGCCGATGACGTTGAGGCTTGTCTGGAGTGCGGCATGCAGGAGCATCTATCCAAGCCGATTTCCATCGACACCTTGCGCGATGCCTTGGAGCGCTGGCTGCCTGAGAAGGATGAGGCGAGCCTCGGTCAGTGAGTGATCTCATCTGACGAGGCGAAGGTGAACGCCGCTGGTTCGGGCAAAAGCTGACCCTAGTCGCGCGCTCCAAATGCCGCTCCGATCCGATCCCTGAATCTGCCGATCAGGGGGATGCGCGCGGCCAGCGGCAGACCGTATGCCCCAATCAACGCCAGTGCAGTGCACGGAACCAGCCTGGCCGTGAACACCACGGCGAGCACCGCCAGAGGACCAAAGCCGAGCAGCGCGCAAGCCACCACTGTTAAGCGCGGCGTCCACGGCAGCATGGCCATTCCGGCCAGGAACCACAGGCCATATCGCCGGAATTGCTCGGTCGCCTGCGCCAGGGACCCACCTGCCTCATCACCGCCAAGAAACAGGCTCTGATCCACTCCCAGGCTTTGCAGCGCCAAGGTGACAGCCCCGGCACCCACAGCCGCACCAACGGCAAAGACAAGGGTGAATATCCACCAACGCGCTGCGGCCAGCATTGACAATCCAGCAAGCAGCAATTGGTTCGGCATGACCGGGATAAGGAAATCCGCTGCAGGAAAAGCCGAAACGGCTGGTGGGAGCCAAGGTTTGTGGGCTCGCTGCGCTGCCCACTGCCCAATTCTCAAAGCGAGCGGCTTGCGCGTCCGCTCACCCACGGCTCAAAATCCGGTAGCCGAGCGACGGTGACAGCCGCATGATCGCCCGCAAAATACGGGTCTTGCCAACATCGATCACCGGTTTGCCGCGCTCCATCCCGGTGATGATCTGTGCCGCACATTCGCGCGCGCTCAACTTGCCGCTCCCGCGCCCCTCCGTCATGGCGGTGTCGACCAGCGGCGGCAGCGCTTCGAATATCTTTAGGTTCTTTGCGCGAGCTGCCGCCTGATAGCGCAGCGCACGCGAGAACGAGCCCAATCCTGCCTTGGTCGCGCAATAGACCGGCGCAGATTGTTTCGGCGCAAGTGCAAGGCCGGATGTAACATTGCAGATCGCCGCCTCCTTGTGACGAAGCAGCATTGGCATGACATGCAATCCAAGCAGAATGGGACTGGCAAAATTGAGCTCAATCTCGCGCGCGATAATATCGGCATGCTCACCAGCATCGGGCGCGACGCAATCATTCATCACCTGCGTTCCGGCATTGTTGATCAGCACCGAGCATTCTGGATGCTCAGCGATCAAAATCTGCGCCAATTGCGCCGCGCCGCCAGAATGCGACAGATCGCATTCGACGAAGCTAATCAGCGTATCGCCAATCTGGTCTGGCAAATCCCCGCGAGAACGCCCCGCGCAGATGATCGCCGCCGCGCCCCGCTCGGCCAGCTGGTCACACAGCGCCCGGCCAATCCCTCGGCTAGCGCCAGTCACGCAAATGGTTCGATTTTGAAAGTTCATCGGTTCTTCCTCTTTCCAAGCCGCGTAACCTTTGGCAGGCTTTTTGTACAAACCGATTGATCGAGGTTTATTGGAACAGAAAAATCCTGGAACGCGCCTTGCCGCATTACTGGAAGCCCGCGCGATCGAGGCGGGTGAGTGGCGATTGCGCGAATTTGCGTTCGGGGCGGACATCTTCGCGCCGCAATCGGAAACGCCGCCGGTCTGCGTTCTCAAAAGTGGTCTGGTAAAGCTTTATTATCTGGTGGCTGAGGGCGATCAGTGGACAAAAAGCTACATCATCGATGCGGGCGTATTCGGCCCAACTTCCGCAAGCGCGCAGGTCACACAATTTGGTGCGAGCGCACTGGAAGATTGCGCGATTGGGCAAATTTCACTCGCTTGGTTGGGCCAGAAATTGCAGCAAGACGAGCAGCTTTCGGGCGCCTTGAGCGATTTCCAGAACTGGCTGTTTGAGCGCAAGCGCAAACGCGAAGAAGACCTGCTCTGCCTGTCCGCAGAAGATCGCTATTTGAACTTCTTGAACAGCGAGCCGGAACTCGCCCAGCGCCTGGAACAGCGTGAGATCGCATCGTTCCTGCGCGTGACGCCGGTTGCGCTGAGCCGGATTAGAAAACGGCTGAAGCAGGATCGCAAGATCCCAGCCTGATCAGCTCCAGGTTGCTCGTGGCGGCAGGCTCATCAGGATCGCATCGATATTCCCGCCGGTCTTTAGGCCGAACAGTGTTCCGCGATCATAGACGAGGTTAAACTCGGCATAGAGCCCGCGATATTCGAGCTGCTGGGCGACGTCCTCTTCGCTAAACTCGCTGTTCATTCGGGCGCGCACCAGCTTGGGATAGATGTCTAGGAAGGCTTTGCCGACATCCTGTGTGAAGGCGAAATTGCGATCAAACGCGGCCTCGTCCTCGCATTCCAGATGGTCGTAGAAAATCCCGCCAACGCCGCGATGTTTCTCGCGGTGGGGGATGTAGAAATAGTCGTCCGCCCATTTCTTGTATTTCTCATAATAGGTCGGATTGTGGGCCATGCAGGCCGCGCGCAGGCTGGCGTGGAAAGCCTCTGTGTCTTCCTCATAAGGGATCGGCGGGTTGAGATCCGCCCCGCCGCCAAACCAGGCCTTGCCCGTGGTGAGGAAGCGCGTGTTCATATGCACGGCGGGCACGCGCGGGTTCGTCATATGCGCCACCAGCGAAATGCCGGTTGCGGAAAATCCCGGGTTCTCCGCGCTCGCGCCGTTCACTTGGCTAAGCAAATTCCTTGCTGAAGCTGCCGCGCACGGTGGAGACATTGACGCCAACTTTCTCAAACACCTTGCCCTTCATCAGGCCTTGGGTGCCGCCGCCGGGATCAGAATTGCCTTCTTCCTCCCGCTCCCACGGGGTGTATTGAAAGCTTGCATCGGATCCGGCCTCACGCTCGATCGCCTCGAACTCGGCGCAGATCTGATCGCGCAGGCTTTCGAACCAGGCTTTTGCCCGCGCAGTGCTATTCGTCCGATCCATTCAAATCCCCGTTCATCCTGAGCTTGTCGAAGGATTGTCCTTCACTCTGCACGAAGCTCTAGAAGAAAGTACAGCGCTTCGACAAGGCTCTCCTGAGCCTGTCGAAGGGTTCAGCGCAGACGGAAATTTGAGTTGCCTCGAAAACAAGGATCGTCCATCGAGACCCCATGGTTCACCTTTCGTTCGCACCGTCTGATTTTGCCGCAATGCAATTTGCGGGCGAGGAAATGGTGCTGCTGAAAAACAATGCGCTGTATTGGCCGCGAGAGAGCGCCTTGCTGGTCGCGGATCTGCACCTGGAAAAGGGCAGCTTTTATGCGCAGCACGGGCAGATGCTGCCGCCCTATGACAGCCGCGAGACGCTGGAACGGTTGGCCGATAGCGTCAAGGCGACAGGCGCGCGGCGGGTGATCACTCTGGGCGACAATTTCCACGATGATGACGGCACGCACCGGCTCGATCCCTATGCCGCTGGCATGCTGGAATCGCTGACCCGCGCGCTCGATTGGGTTTGGATCACCGGCAATCATGATGAGAATATGCAGCGCTCTTTCGGCGCGCAGCTGACCGAGGAGCTGGAGATCGGCGGAATTGTGCTCAGGCATGAGGCAAAGGCAGGCGAGACGCAGCCGGAGCTGTCCGGGCATTATCACCCCAAGATGCGCCTAAGGGTGCGAGGCCGCCATATCGCCCGCCCGTGCGGCGTGGTGAGCCGCGGGGAAGCGCGCGCGGACCGGATGATCCTGCCTGCCTTTGGCGCCTACACAGGCGGCATGGACGCAGACGATCCGGTGATTTTGGACGCGCTGAAACCCGCGAGCCAGATTGACGCTGTGCTTCCGGCGAAGGGGAAATTGGTGAGCTTTGCGCTATTCAGGGAAGCGGCGTGACGAGCTTTGAGCCACCTGCGGCGTCGAACCAGCGCTTCCCAATGGCTTGGTGGCGGAGCACGGTCGCGCCAGCGACCGCAAGGCCCTTGCGGCCGCCCGCAGCAGCGCGGACTTGTCCGCAAGCTGCGTGGAAATCGCGCTCGCGGATGCGAGTGCGAAACGCAAGAATCTAAATCCAATCTCATCTGGCAATCCTGCGCGTTTGTCCTTACATAGCGCGCTGCACACTTTGGCTATTACAGGAGAACACACATAGCCCGTCCACCTCGGCGTTCGATGGCCCCGCCAATCAAAAGCGGCCCTCGCTACGATAATTTCATTCAAGTTCCCAAGGTCCGCGTGATCGACGAAAACGGCGAGAATCTCGGCGTTATGATCACGGCTGAAGCCACCGAGCAGGCCAATGAAGTTGGTCTCAACCTGGTTGAGGTTTCGCCCAATGCAGACCCGCCCGTGTGCAAATTCCTGGATGTCGGCAAGTATCGGTATGAGGCCCAGAAGAAGGCCAATGCTGCGCGTAAGACCCAGAAAACGCAGGACATTAAAGAAGTCAAAATGCGCCCCAACATCGACACGCATGATTATGATGTGAAGATGCGCAATGTGAACAAATTCATCGAGAACGGCGACAAGGTGAAGGTCACTTTGCGTTTTCGCGGGCGTGAAATGGCGCACCAGCATCTGGGCATGGACTTGCTCAAAAAGGTGCAGGCTGACGTCGATGAAATCGCCAAGGTCGAAGCATTCCCGCGCCTCGAAGGCCGGCAAATGCTGATGGTGCTCGCCCCAAAATAGGCGCGAACACTCGAGACAAGACACGCAAAGGCGGGCCCTCGAAAGAGCGCTCGCCTTTTGCTTTTCCAGCGTGTCATACCCCGCGGCGCACCGCATTTCTCTGATCCCGCTTGCACTTGCGGGCGATGCGCGCGAGTAATGCGAGACCGCCGCGAGCATTCCAGCGCGCGGCCGCAGTACAGGGACCGATAGCCAGTATGAGCGCGCGCATGATTGGCCTGATCCTTGGCCCGCTGGTCTTTGCCATCACCGCGATCACCGCCCCGCCCGCCGGGATGCCGGGCGAAGCGTGGCTGGTCGCGGGCCTGGTCGTGTGGATGGCGGCCTGGTGGATGACCGAGGCGGTGCCGCTGACGGTCACGGCGCTGCTGCCGTTTGTGATCCTGCCTTTTAGCGGGGTGTCGACCGCGCGCGAGACGGCCAGCACGTATTATTCACCGATCCTGTTTCTGATCCTGGGCGGCGCGTTTCTGGCGCTGGCGATTGAGCGCACCGGCCTGCACAAGCGCCTGAGCCTGGCGATCCTGCGCGTGGTTGGCAAAGGCGGCGGGCAGACGCAATTGCTGCTCGCATTCATGATCTCTGCCGCGCTGCTCTCAATGTTGATTTCCAACACCTCGACCAGCCTGATTATGATGCCCATGGCGCTCGCGGTTTTGGCTGGGGGTGAGTTGGGCGCGCGGGATTCCTCTATGGATGCCGGAGCCACCCGCGCCCTCCACCCTTCCACCCGGATCGTATCCGAAAATATTCCGGGTGGAAGGGTGGAGGGCGCGGGTGGCGTGGAAACATCGCTAGATAAAAACGGCCTCTCCGGCGCGCTCCCGATGGGTATTGCCTTTGCCGCCAGCATTGGCGGGCTTGGCACCATTGTCGGATCGCCCACCAATGCGATTGCCGTCGGCCTGCTCGACACGATGATCGGGGTGGAGATCAGTTTTGCGCAGTGGACCCTGTTTGGCCTGCCGATTGTGATCGTTGGCGTGCCGCTCGCCGCGCTGATCATCGCCAAGTTTCAAAAGGTCTCGCAGCACCCGTTTGACGTCGCCGCCGCGCGCGATGCGATTGAGACGGGCACGGCCTGGACCACGCCGGAAAAACGGCTGATCCCGGTCGCCGTCCTCACCTTCCTCGCGTGGATGACATTGCCGCTGGTCAAACCGTATTTGCCGGACGGGTCATGGACCAATGGCACCATCGCGATCCTGGCCAGCTTTGCGCTGTTCCTGCTGCCCGATGGCACGGGGCGCGCGCTGCTGAATTGGAAAGAGGCCGACCGCGCGCCGTGGGGCGTGATCATGATGTTTGGCGGCGGATTGGCGCTGGCCGGCGGGATGCAGGCCTCGGGGCTAGCGACATGGCTGGGCGAGGCGTTGTTGCCGCTGGAAAATCTGCCGCTGATCGTAGTCGCGCTGTGCGTGGTGGCGATGATCGTGGTGATCACCGAATTCGCCAGCAATGTCGCGACCGCAACCGGCATCATCCCGGTGATCGCGGCGCTGGTGGTGGCGCTGGGCGCAGACCCACTGCTGCTCGCAATGCCTGCCGCGCTGGCGGCCAGCTGGGGCTTTATGCTGCCCGCCGGAACCGGGCCAAACGCGATTGCGTGGTCCACCGGACGGATCAAGATCGAGCGAATGGTCGGCGCAGGCCTGGTGCTCGATGTCGCGGGGATATTTCTGATTGTCGGGATGGTGTGGGGAATTGCGTGGTTGGTTTGACGCTAGGGCGCGTTGCTGTGTGGTCGAATTTATCGCCCTAAAACAAATTTTGATGCGCTAACCGTATCCTCTATTGTGGGCATTGAGTAAAAGAAGAGATGGGACAGAGTTCGCGTTTCATCGCACACCTTACCTTCGGAAATCACTCTTGTTGACCCGATGCTCGATTGGCATTTCTCCAATTGGAACATCTCGCGGTCGCTTGACAATTGATCCAATAGACTCCTCCAACCAACCGAGCCGCCCTTCAATCCCCGTAGTCACAAGATCATCGGTGACCCGCACGGTGATGCGTTTGAGGGTAACGCCCTCACCAAATGTCGCCGACAAGTCATCCTGATCAACCAACTGAACACTCGCCGGGTCATCCAAATCACCGAACGTAACCAGCATGGGGACCGCACTGGCGTGCTCGAACTTTGGATTGGGTGGCGCGTCCGGCCAAAGCTCAACTGCATCACGTTTCCCCTGCCGCTCCTCCTTCGAGCCTATAGCGAGAGTTAAGATGCTGCTCGCATAGTCCACATCGCCCTTGGCCCCGCTAAGCAGGGCAAACAGGGTTTTGCCTGACGGCAAGTCAACCGTGACAGCTTCGCCCTTTAGGTAATAATGCGTTCCCCGGCTCTCGCCTAAAGGGAACCAGGTAGCAGGCTTCGCAACCTTGACTTCGCGAACAGCAAAGCCGCTGCGGACACCCTCGGGCGTATCGACCACGACAATCATCTTGTACCGGTCAGTGATCGAGGTGTCTCTGGCAAGCCAGAAGAGCAAACCAACAAACGCCAAAGCAATCCCAATGAACCAAAACATCTTCCAACCCCTTACGCGCTACCAGCTTTTGACAAACGCTGCCTCCAGCACTCGCGGACATTCTCGATACGTGTGTTGTCTTACCGTTTCGTTTGGGTGTTTGCGCATCCAACGTCATCCCGGCGAAAGGCATTCTCCTTAGCCTGTCGAAGGGCTGGGGTCTCATGCAGCCATACACTGTACTGAGTGGCCCTAGACCCCAGCCTTCGCTGGGGTGACAGATAGCCACAAAAACTCTTCATGCTGAATTCAGTTCAGCATCCATCGTTAGTCCAACTCCAAGTATGTCGCGCTGGGGATGGACCCTGAACCAAGTTCAGGGTGATGTGGGTAATGACCTGGCATTTCTAGGGCAAGCAGCCCGCCTCAATCGTCATCCCGGACTTGATCCGGGATAACACTCTCGGCCTCGTGCGAGCTGCTAGGGTTATCCTGAAACGAGTTCAGGATGACGGTGGGGCTATTGAGGGTTTGGAGCGGAAGAAGCAGGACCGGACTTTCCCAATCGGCCAATGCGCAGATCGCATTTCCTACTCGCCCCAAGCAGGCTATCACGAGGCCATGCCAGCCCCCTCCCCCTTAATCGGAAAAATCGATCGTACGGCGCATTTTGATCGAATGGATTTTTGGCCCAAGACTGTGTTCCAGCCGTTCCAAGCGTGCTTCACCAGCGGTGAGTTGAGTGAGATCGTTCACCCTGCCGTAGCCACCCGCACCCTCCGCCCTTCCGCCCGGAACCTACCGGGATACCATCCGGGTGGAAGGGCGGAGGGTGCGGGTGGCTACGGTCCACAAACTGGGACTCCGAACCGGTTGCAAGTGCAACCATCGCGCGATAGTCAGAGCGTATTGCATGGGCCGAGTGGAGAGGCGTTCCTGCGGAGGTTAGGAACGGGGGCTGCTCGGACTGATCAGACCAGCTCCTGCCTTCCTGGGAGCGTGATCAAGGAAGGATGCTGACCATCATGACCGACGTTATCGACCCAACCAACACTCCGACCCCGCGGCGCAAGCCCAAACAGCCTAAGACCATGATCGGCGGACGCGAGATGAAGCCTGCGACCCAGATGATGGGCTACGGCTTTGACCCGGCCCTGTCGGAAGGATCGCTGAAGGCGCCGATCTTCCTCACCTCCACCTTCGCGTTTGAGAACGCAGCGGCGGGCAAGCGGCATTTCGAAGGCATCACGGGCCAACGCCCCGGCGGCGCAGAGGGCCTGGTCTATTCGCGCTTCAACGGGCCCAATCAGGAAATCTTGGAAGACCGGCTGGCGATCTGGGACGGGGCGGAGGATGCGCTCACCTTCTCCAGCGGGATGACCGCGATCTGCATCCTGATGCTGGCGAGCGTGAGCCAAGGCGATGTGATCGTGCACTCCGGCCCGCTCTATGCCGCATCGGAGGGCTTCGTCGCCAAGGTGCTGGCGAAGTTCGGCGTGACCTACGTGGACTTCCCCGCCGGTGCGAGCCGCGAGGAGCTGGACGAGGTGCTGAAGCGCGCCAAAGCCCAAGCCAATGCAGGCGGCGGCAAGGTGGCGATGATCTACCTCGAAAGCCCGGCCAACCCGACCAATGCTCTGGTCGATATCGAGGCGGTGAAGGACGCGCGCGATGCGAATCTCAAATGGGACTGTCCGATCGCGATCGACAACACCTTCCTGGGGCCGCTGTGGCAACGCCCGCTCGATCACGGCGCAGACATCGTGGTCTACTCGCTGACCAAGTATGTCGGCGGCCATTCTGACCTCGTCGCAGGCTCGATTGCCGGCGCGAAGAAGTGGATGGATCCGGTGCGCGCCCTGCGCAACACGATGGGCGGGATTGTCGATCCGAACACCGCATGGATGCTGCTGCGGTCACTGGAGACTGTTGAACTGCGGATGCAGCGGGCGGGCGAGAACGCGGCGAAGGTCTGCGCCTTCCTGAAAGCGCATCCCAAGGTGGAAGGGCTCGGCTATCTCGGCTTCATCGACGATCCGCGCCAACAGGACATCTATGATCGCCACTGCAAGGGCGCAGGCAGCACGTTCAGCGTCTTCATCAAGGGCGGCGAGGCAGAGAGCTTCCGCTTCCTCGACAATCTGACAATCGCGAAACTCGCGGTCAGCCTGGGCGGCACAGAGACGCTGGCGAGCCATCCCGCGGCGATGACGCACCTGTCCGTCCCGCCGGAACGCAAGGCGGCGCTGGGCATCACAGACAACCTGGTGCGGATCAGCATCGGTATCGAGGATGCGGACGATCTGATCGCTGACTTCGAGCAAGCGTTGGAGCACGTGTGAGGGGAAACCGCCGATGACAGAAACCCGCAAACCCGTATGCCTCGTGATCGGAGCAGGCGCTGGGATCGGCGGGCATACGGCGATGCGCTTTGCCGCTGATGGTTATCACACCGTGCTTGCGCGGCGCAGCGATGAGGAAGGTCTTGCAAAGCTGGTCAGCCAGATCGAGGACGCGGGCGGATCAGCGAGCGGCGCCTTGCTCAACGCCGCCGAGGATGGATCGATTGAGGAACTGGTAGAGCGCACCGAGCGCGACATCGGCGCGGTCGACACCGCGCTCTACAATCTCGGCGCGCAAATCGGCAATCGCTCGCTGGCCGATACGCCGCACCGCGCCTTTGAGCTTGGCTGGAGGCTCGGCACATACGGCCTGTTCCGGCTCGCCCATGCGGTGCTGCCCGCGATGGCTGTGCGCGGAAAAGGCACGCTGCTCGTCACCTCTGCGACCGCCGCCGTGCGCGGCAATGCGGGACAGCACAGCCATGCTGCGGCGATGGGTGGGCGCCGGATTCTGTGCCAAACGCTCAATGCAGAGTTCGGCCCGCAAGGCGTGCACGTGGCGCACATCGTGGTCGATGGCTCAGTCGATGCGCCCGACACTCTGGGCAAGCTGCTGGGCGACAAGTTTGAGGCCTATAAAGCATCAAAAGGCGAAGACGGAGTGATCGATCCTGGCGCGCTGGCGGAGACCTATTGGCACCTTGCTCAGCAGCCCAAGAACTGCTGGACGCATGAGATTGATGCGCGGTCCTGGACCGACACCGCGTGGTGGAACGACAATCCGATTGCGGCGATTGATCGGAAGTGAGCGGCTTAGCGCAGCTTCTCGAAAACAACGCCCTCCGCCAGCGCTGCGGACACCAAAGCGCCGGTTACGTTACCTTCGCTGTTGCGCTGAAAGACGACCTCCTGAAGGCCCGATCCAGGGCCTGTGAAGGTGTCCACGGTGAATGCTGACATGGCAATCGGATGGAGACGCAAATGAAAGGCGGTGAGCGTGCCGTCGACGACGCGCAATTCATAGCGCGTCTGCAATTCTTCGCTGAAGAAAACCCCAGTGAATTCCTCTAGGTTCAGCGTCTCCGGATCGACCGGTGTTATGACTGTTTTGCGAGCCGTCAGTTCACCGTTCAATCCGACCACATATTTGAGCTCTTGTGCTTGCTCGCCCGGCTCATTGTCGAACCTGATCGAAAGCTGGCTCGCTGAATTCAAGACAAATTCGCCTTTGCCCGATTGGGCGAGCGCCAATTGCTGACCGGTCCCATAGGGGGAGAACTGCAATTTGCCTTCTGCGTTTGAGATATCGAACACCGCGCCGGGAAAGAGCTCATATTGGCCTGCATAGCTATCGAGCTCGCTCTGCGTTGCCTCGCTCCATTCCGGCTTCGCTGCTTTCTCAAAGTTGGCATTACCGGCCAAATAGATATCAGCGAGCGCAAAAGCAGTGCTTAGCCGCATCGAAATCACCGCGGTTGCTGAGCAAAACGACTGTGAAGTTCGCCTCAGGCACTCGCAAAAGGAACGACCGAAATCCAGCAATCCGCCCGCCGTGTGACCATGTTTCAAGCCCGCCATACATCCGCGATTCTTGCCCGTGCGAAAGCAGCGATACCTCTCCATCTAAGGTTACGCCGCGCTGCTCCATCAGCGCGAAAACGCGCTCATTACCGACAGTCATCAGCTTGAAGTTTGCAGACCATTTCATCAGATCGGCGACCGTCGTGATCACCCCTGTTGAGCCAACAATCTCCCGGTTGAGAATGCTCTTGGCCGTCCCGCGGCGCGACACATTATAGGACTGGGCGACGTTCGGTATCAGAGCGGAGCGATTGCTCTGGACGAATGTATTTTCCATGCCAAGCGGCGCGAATATCGTCTGCTGCAAATAGGCATCGAACGCTTGATCCGACACCTGCTCAACGATCTTCGCGAGCAGGGCATAGCCCGTATTACTGTATTCGATCTGCTCAGAAGGCGAAAAGTTAAGGCCCCGCTGACGCGCAATCATCGAATATTGCTGACCCTGGGTGACGATATCGTCTTCGAGCCAGCCAGCCATCAACAGCAATGTACCGACTTCTCGCAGGCCGCTCGTGTGATCCAGCAATTGTGCGACCGAGATCTTTTCCGGGAGTGCGCTTAGCTCTGGCAATATCTCGCGGACGTCATCTTCGAGGCTCAGCTTGCCCTCATCAATGAGCATTGAAATCGCAAATGCGGTAAACTGCTTTGACAAAGAGGCGGCGTGAAACGCGGTCTGGTCAGAGATTGGAATGCCATGCTCTAGATCAGCCGCGCCATATCCCCTTTGAAAGACTGTCTGGCCGTTGGCTACGATAGCCACTGCCAAACCAGGGCTTTCAGGATCGTCCCACTTCGCGAGCAATTCCCGGGCCGCTTCACCTTTCGCTGTGGGATCTGCAACCTCTTGCGCTAGAGCGCTCGGAGATAAACCGAGGTGCAAGCTCGTCACAATCAGTCCGCAAAGCACCCACCCGATAAACCGCATATTCTACCCCTTCCACTCTCGGCGTTCTTCTGCCTGACGCAGCACTTCGTAGGAAACCTGGATCGCTTGGAATTGCTGCGCGGCTTCTTCGTCGCCCGGCATCACATCGGGATGGACCAGTTTCGCTTTGGCCCGGTAGGCCTTCTTGATCGCCGCGAAATCGGCATCCGCCTCTAGCCCCAACACTTCCAGCGCGCGCATTTCGTCATCGCTGCGGCTGCCATCGCCAGAGCCGGTCCAGCCATAATGGCTCGCCTCAGCATAGCCGGAGTTTTCGCGCCGCTCATCCTTGGCGCGCTTGGCCTTTTCCTCTTTGTCGAGACCTTCAAAATAGTCCCAACCCCTATTGTATTCCGCCGCGTGCTTTTGGCAAAAGTGCCAGCGGTCCGGACTGTTGGGCGATTTTGGCGCGGGGCACAGGCCCGGCTCGCCGCAGCCGTGGCGATCGCATTCACGCTGAGTCACCGCCTCACGCGAGGAATCGTACGACCTCCAGCGCGGAAAACCCCAGTCGTTTGATCGTCCTTTGCCGCTCATGCCGGCTGCCCCGCAGCGGCGCGATTAATGTTGTTTGTCGATGCCATTATCCGCTTAACCTAGGCGCGCTGGCGCACAAAGCAAAGCCAGTAGATTGCTTATGAAGGAAAATTTTGGAACCAGTTGCGGATTGCAATGTTGCATTGCAATAAATCGTTCATATGTGAGCGTTAGAGCGCAGCCGAAGATCAACCGTAAGTAAGAGACCCAAGACCGCCATGAGCCCACAACTCGCCATCTCAAGCACATTCGCCACCTTCGCGATGGCTGCGCTGTGCGTCTTGTCGGCGGGCGGCAATATCAGCAGCGCGTCTGATGCGGCCTTCATGCCGGTCCAGGCTGACATGCCTTCGCTCGACCTGCCTACTGCGGATTACTTGCTGCCATGAAGGCGCTGACCCGGCGCGAAGCCGGGCCAGAAACCTCTATGCAATTCTTAGTCTAGTTGATGACGACGCTGGCCGCGCGGCGGTTCTGCGCCCATGCCTCTGCATTGGAGCCCAGCGCAACCGGGCGCTCCTTGCCATAGCTGACCGTGCTGATCCGATTGGCGGCAATGCCCAGGCTGACCAGATAGTTCTTGGCTGAATTGGCCCGGCGTTCGCCCAGAGCGACGTTGTATTCACGCGTGCCGCGCTCATCCGCATGACCTTCAATCGTGATGGTCACTTGCGCGTACTGACCAAGATATTGCGCCTGTGTTTGAAGCGCTGCGGCATCAGTGCTGTCGATGTTGAAGCGGTCTGTGTCGAAGTACACCACAGCATTGCTGCCAACGGCCTGTTCGAAATGCCCCTGTGTTCCAACACCTGGGCCGGATGGAGTGGTCGAGGGATCGCTCGTGGTTGGTGTAGCTGTTGCTTGCGGCGTCGGGGGCAGTTCCTCTGGTGCCTTTTTGGCGCAGGCGCCGAGCAAGGCAGTCGATGAAAGCACAGCGATCGCGATGATACGAGTATTAGGGATAGTCATGGCAAATCCTCTCTGGTTGCCGGCGGGTCGGGGAGCCCGGCGGATAGTGAATAACATAGCTCAGGGACGAATGGGTCCCCAAGCGGGGTCTGAGGCGTCAACCGGGGTCGGCAGGCGGCGTTCATTGCGTCCGGTCAAGTCAACCTGATGCAGTCCCGACCGGCCCGAATTGCGCGCCGTGCGGAAGAATTGGATGATGCGGCCATTGGGTGCCCAAGTTGGTGCCTCATCTTGCCATCCGTTGGTCAGCACCCGAAGGTTACGCCCAGCAGGCGTCATGACGGCAATATTAAAGTCCCCGGCAATGCGGGTGAAGGCGATCTGATCACCGCGCGGGCTCCATTCCGGCGTGGCGCAGCGCCCGCCAAAGAAGGTGATGCGCCGTTGATTGGAGCCATCAGCATTCATGACATAGCATTGCTGAGAACCGGAACGATCGCTCTCAAACACGATCTTTTGCCCGTCGGGGGAATAGGATCCGCCCACATCAATGCCCGGCGTATTGGTGAGCCGTACGCTGCGCCCACCATTGGCCGATACGCGGTAGATATCCGTGTTGCCGTTCACCGCCATCGAATAGAGGATCGAGCGGCCATCAGGCGACCAGCGGGGCGCGAGCGTGGGATTGCCCGTATCCGCCACCAGTTTCTGCTTTCCGGACCCAATATCATAGACATAAATACGCGGATTGCCGTCGACATAGGACAGATAGAGCAGCTGAGAATAATCCGGCGAATAACGCGGTGTGAGCGCGGTTGCACTGCCCAAGGTCAGGAAACGGTGGTTCGCGCCGTCGCTGTCCATAATCGCGAGCCGCTTGACCCGCTTATCCTTGGGGCCGGTCTCCGCGATGTAGGCGATGCGGCTGTCAAAGAACGGGCTCTCCCCGGTCAGCCGGGCATAGATGAGGTCAGAGCATTTGTGCGCGGCGCGGCGCCAATCCGCTGGCCTTACGACCCAACCTTCACGGATCAGCTCGTCCTGTAGGGCAACGTCGTAGAGGTAGCAGCCGACGACCAAGCGGCCATCATCACGCGCCCTCACATAGCCCTTCACCAACATCTCTGCGCCGCGTCCGCTCCAACTGCCCCATGATGGCGCGGTGATCTGAGCAAAGCTCGGCTTGGGCAAAGCGTCGGGACCAGTCGGCTTAAAAATGCCATTATTGCGCAGATTAGAGGTGATCACGCGCGCGATCTCTCCGCCCAGCGCGCCCGTGCCGCTGGCATTGGCCGGGGTCGAACGTTCTCGGTCCGTGGCAAAGGCCGGGATGGCGATGCCGAGATCCTGCCAATCGCTTTCATCGGTGACAGTGAAGCTCAAACCGCCCTCAGCCTCCTCACCAGAAGCCTGGGTAGTGGTCGTTTCGACCGAGCCACCTTCGCCAACCGGTTCACCCAGATCTTGGTTTTGCGCGGACGCTGCGCTGGGAATAGCGGCAGCAAATAGCATGAGAGCAAAGATATCAGTTTTCATCGAGATAGGTTCCTATCGAAACGTGCCCCACGGATCGACTTCCATGCGTTGTAATACTCGTCGGGAAGGTCGAATGGTGCGGCAAGCTGAACGGCACGAATGGCACGCTCCTTATGAAGTGCAGACTGTGCGCGATTTGACGCGTTAACGCCAGTATGGCCAATTACTCTGGGCCTTCCTTTTAGCCGTCCCTGTTCATCAAGGTTGAAGGCCAGAATGGTAACAAGTTGATCAACATCGACGCCATTCGGAGCGGTCCAGTGAGGCCTAATTTGCCTAATCAACGCTTGATTCAGCGATGCCTTGGCACTCGCGCCAATCTGTGACGCTGGAATGCGGGTGTCGTCCGTGGTCGTTGAGCCGCCTGAACCGGGCAAGAAATCGCTGCCAATGCGGCTGCCGCCGCGCGGGGTCGCAGTGGCCGAGGGCGGCGTGCGCGGTGTTTGTGTCGCGCGGGTCGTTGGGCGCGTGGTCGGACGGGTTGTCGGCTGCACGGACGTCCGTGTCGGTTCAGGGTCGCTTTGCGCCTCGCTGGGCAGCTCTTCAGCCGTTGTCGGCGCGGGGTCATCGGCGAGGGTCGGCGCGATCGCTGCGCGGCTTTCCGCAACGGGATCAGGCGCGGTGGATTCCAGGCTCACTTCGCTGGCCAGGCTCACCGTCATCCGCTCCGGGATCGGCATTGTATCATCGCGCACTGGCTGCAGCAGCATCACCGCAACAACGCCCACGTGCAACGCCAGAGCGACCAGAAGGCCGATCCGTTCCTCGCTGCTAAATTGCGCTGGCTGCATGGTCTGCTCGCTCATCACTGCACCGGGCTATGGCGGCGAAACTGAACCGCTGGTGACCAGCGAGATCGAAGAAAAGCCTGCGCGGTTCAACTCACCCATCACAGCCATCACTCTGCCGTAATCCAGCGTTCGGTCGCCGCGCAGCACAATCGCGGGCCGCTGGCCGTCACCGCCGCGATCAATCCGCGCCAAAGCCTCAGGGAAGCCGCCCGGTTCAACCGCTGCATCGTCAATGTAGATCACGCCTGCGCCATCGACCGAGATCGTTACCTGCTCCGGCGTCTGATCAATCGGATTGGCACGGCTTTCCGGCAGCTCAATTGGCACGCCAGAGGCAAGCAGCGGCGCTGTGACCATAAAGATGATGAGCAGCACCAGCATAACGTCGACAAACGGCGTGACATTGATTTCCGCCATTGGCGCACGGCGCGAACGGCGTGATTTGCCTGACGTGGATAGGGAAGCGCCCAAAGTTCAGAACCTTCTCAAACGGGGAAGTGCCAATCGGCTGCGCAGCAGCCGCAAGGGCGCATGCCCGCCCGCAGCGACGCGACCTTCAGGTCGCATGAGCGAGGAAATCGCACACCCGGATGGGTGTGCATGAGACAAAAATTGGGTCATGCCTTGTCCAGTTCCCTACTCAGGCCAGCGTGGAAACGGTCTGCAAAGCGCTGCAGTCGCGCCTCAAACCGGTTCACCCGATTGCTAAAGCGGTTGTAGGCGATAACTGCAGGGATAGCGGCGAACAGGCCAATCGCGGTTGCAAACAGCGCCTCTGAGATACCCGGCGCGACCACGGCCAGCGAGGAGCTTTCCTGAGCGCCGATTTGGAAGAAGCTGTTCATAATGCCCCAGACCGTGCCGAACAGTCCGACAAATGGGGCCACCGATCCGGTCGTGGCAAGAAAGTTCAGCCGCGCGGCCAGCTCATCCGCTTCAAAAGCGACCTGGCTCTCCATCGCCGCGCCGATCCGCTGGCGCGCAGCATCCCGGTCAACACTGGAGGATTGGGTCGACATTTTCCATTCGCGCAGGCCCTTGGCCGCAACCCGCGCAGAGGCGACCTCTTTCTGCGTTCGCTTGCCTAGCACCGCCTCATGGTCGCTGGTCTCGAAGAAATCCTCTTCATAGCCGCGCGCCTTGCGCTCCATCCCGCCGATCCGCAGGCTGAAGGAGACAATGATCATCCACACCCAGATGCTGGCTAGGATCAGGCCAGCCATCACCAATTGCACAACAATGTCGGCGTCCAAAAACAGCTCTACCGGGTCGAGCCGGGTCGGCGCAGCAGCAGCGGCGCTCGCCGCAAGCGATGAAAAAATCGTCATTTAACCTCTTGGTCCATGAAGTTCTGAAAGGCCGCTCGCCAAGCGCCAGGCTGGCGTTTTGGGCGACCTTCGAGAGAGATAAAGCCGACGCGCAAATGCGCCTCGCACAGGGTTTCGTCGCCGCGCTTTGCGATCTGATGCATGCGGCAACTCGCCGCGCCCAGCTCTGTGCAGGTGGTCACAATCACCACATCATCATCAAGCTTGGCCGGTCGCAGATATTTCAGGTTGATCTCAGACACCGCATAGGCGCCCTCATCCGCTTCAATCGCGGCACGCTGATCGATTTCAAGCATACGCAGCAGGTCAGAACGCGCACGCTCAAACCAGCGCAGATAGTTCGCGTGATAGGTGATCCCCGAAAGGTCCGTGTCTTCGTAATAGACGCGCACCGCATAAAAGTGGCGCGGCCCATCGAAGGCGCCGCCCGGAAAATTCAAAGACTGCGGATTGGGGTTAACCATGGTGCAAACCGTCTAACGCAGCGGGGATTCGCTGGGAAGTGGGCTTTTCACGCTCGGTGATGAATGGCGGTGAAACGAGTCTTATCTGCGATAAGATCGATTACGCGCTGATCATTCGGCCAAGCGGCTGGCCGCCAAAAATGTGCACATGCAGATGCGGCACCTCTTGCCCGCCATGCGCGCCGATATTGGCGAGCAAGCGGTAACCCGGCTCAACCAGCCCCTTGGCCCGCGCCACCGCGCCAACCGCGCGGACAAATCCGCCAATCTCCGCGTCCGATGCCGAGGCCGAAAAATCATCCCAGCTGACGTAGCGGCCCTTGGGGATCACCAGCGTGTGGATTTCTGCCTGCGGATTGATGTCTTCAAAGGCAAAGGCCCACTCATCCTCATAGACTCTAGTCGAGGGAATTTCGCCGCGCAGGATTTTGGCGAAGATGTTCGCATCATCATACGGCAAAGTTGCATCAATCGGCATGTTGCTACTCCCGAGAGGCTTTTTCATCGAGGCCAGAGACACCTTCGCGCCGGTCGAGCTCGGCCATCACATCGCCAATCGCAATGCCCTTATGACCCAGCAGGACCATTAGGTGGAACAGCAGATCGGCGGCCTCGCCAACCAGCGCATCATCGCCTTCGCTGAGCGCAGCAATGATCGTCTCGGTTGCCTCCTCGCCCAGCTTTTGCGCGATTTTGCCCAGCCCCTTGGCATTGAGGCTGGCGACATAGCTCGCATCCGGCACGGCATCCGCGCGCGCGGCGATCGTCTGCTCCAGGCGGTCAAGAGTGCTCGGCGTATCCATAACGCTATCCTTTTGCCTAAACGCCGCGTGCGGGCAAGCCAGCGGCTCTCAGCGCCTCATGCGCTTCAGAGACGGTGTGCTCGCCAAAGTGGAAGATTGAGGCAGCCAAAACGGCGCTCGCATGACCCTTTGTGACGCCCTCGACCAGATGATCGAGAGTGCCCACCCCGCCGCTTGCGATCACGGGCACGCTGACTTTGTCGGCGATTGTGCGGATCAATTCCAGATCATATCCGGCCTTGGTCCCGTCGCCGTCCATGCTGGTGACCAGCAGTTCGCCTGCGCCCAGATCGGCGACTTTCTGGGCATATTCGACGGCATCGATGCCTGTTGGCTTGCGCCCGCCATGAATGAAAATCTCCCACTGCGGAACCGCCTCACCAATCGGCAGGATCACTCGACGCGCATCCACGCTGGCGACAACGCACTGGCTGCCAAACTTCGCGGCGATTTCGCTCACCAGCTCTGGCCGAGCAACGGCGGCAGAATTGATCGCAACCTTGTCGGCACCTGCGAGCAGCAACTCGCGCGCATCCTCAACGCTGCGTACCCCGCCGCCCACGGTTAGCGGCATAAAGCAAACCTCCGCTGTGCGACGCACCATATCGAGCAGCGTCCCGCGCCCTTCGTGGCTGGCGGAGATGTCTAGAAAGCAAAGCTCATCCGCACCTGCCGCGTCATAGGCGCGCGCTTGCTCAACGGGATCGCCAGCGTCTTTAAGATCGACAAAATTGACGCCTTTGACAACGCGGCCATCAGCGACGTCGAGGCAAGGGATGACGCGGATGCGGACGGTCATGGTGCAACCATTCCGGCAAACATCAAAGAAAGCCAAATGAAGTATGCGCCCAGAACGGTGTTCAAAATCAGCATAATTGCGAAACCTACAGGCTGGTCTGAGCGGTTTTTTAGAGCGATGTTCGGCCCCCAACCGATCTCGCCACTTCGCCAGCCTTTGACGACCAGCCAAAACATGCACAATCCGAGCACCACCAAGAGTAGGATGAGTAGCAAGTTCAAGACCACTTAAACCTCACAGAATTAGCACACCTTGACCTAGTCAGGCTGAGGGTCACTCGAATACGGGCGGTCATTGGGTGCTCTCCGCAGGAGTCGCAAGAAAAACACCCATTTCGAGGCACTCATCGCCGACACAATCCTCGCCCGACTTGAAGGCGATCAAGCCGTAAGGCCACAGGAAGCTTGCGAAAAACGCGCCCGCCATGCCGTAAACTAAGCCGTTCTGCCCTAAGCGCGGCTCGATAAATTTGGCAACAGCCAAAGCCAGTGCGAGAAACACGACGACATTGATCAGCGCATACTCAATTGTGCCAACCGTGATCCCTGCAAGGAATGTGAGGCACAAGAAGAGGACGCCCATTAGTTTCATTGGACGGTTATCGCTTCTGCGAACAGCCATAGCGCCAGAATGGTCATTGAGGCGAACAAGACCATCGCGAACCAGAAGAGATGGGGATCGCCATCTCGCGTTATCAGGCCCGTCCCTTGGCTCCGCCAGTGATGCAAGGCTACCCATATTCCAACGAAGGCGACGGCGAGCGGCTGAAATCGCGCATCGACAAAAAGAGCAACTAGGAAAGTTCCTACAGCAGCAAATCTGGAAGTGTTCTCGATCAGGGGAGAGTTGATCTTTCTTTGCGCGCTCACGCCTTCGCCCCAATCGCAATTGCCGCCGCGAGATCGAGCTTCCCTTCGTACAAAGCGCGGCCCGTAATCACGCCTTCGATGCCCTCTTTTGCGTGCAGGCTGAGCACGTGAATGTCGTCCAAGCCCTTCACACCGCCGCTGGCGATCACGGGAATGTCGACCTGCCGTGCGAGCTCCAACGTCGCATCGATATTCGCGCCTTTCAGCAAGCCATCGCGGCCAATGTCGGTGAACAGCAGACTTGCGACGCCAGCATCTTCAAAGCGGCGAGCGAGATCGACCACCGGCACATCCGAAACATCGGACCAGCCCTCGGTCGCGACCATGCCGTCTTTCGCGTCGACCGCCACGACAATGCCGCCTTCCCATTCCCGCGCCATCTCTTTTACGAATTCAGGGTTCTTGAGCGCAGCAGAGCCCATCACCACTCGCGATACACCGAGCTTAAACCAGCCCTCAACGCCAGCTGCATCGCGGATGCCCCCGCCCAATTGCACATGGCCGGGAAAGGCAGCGATGATGGCTTCTACAGCCTCGCGGTTCTCGGTCCGGCCGGCAAAACTGCCGTCAAGATCGACCACATGCAGGTGCTGCGCGCCCGCCTCGGCAAACAATTGCGCCTGCGCAGCAGGGTTGTCGCCATAGACGGTCGCGCGGTCCATATCGCCCTCAGCCAGGCGCACGACTTCGCCGTTCTTCAGATCGATGGCAGGAAAGATAATCATGCTCATAATCCTCCCCGGTACGGGGAGGTGGCAGTCGCTGCAAGCGGCTGACGGAGGGGAATCCCCTCAAACGCAGGGACAAAGGCAAGTCCCCCCACCATGCTGCGCATGGTCCCCCTCCCCGTTCCGGGGAGGATATCACGGCCGCCATCGCAAGAACCTCTCTAGCGTTTCCAGCCCATAAGACTGGCTCTTTTCCGGGTGGAATTGCACGCCGAGCAGATTGTCTTTGGCAACCGCCGCGACAAGCCCCTCACCGTGGTCGGTCAGAGCGGCAATGTGCTGCGGGTCTTCGGCGGCGAAGTGGTAAGAATGGAGGAAATAGGCCTCGCCCTCTTCAACAACATGATGGCCGCGCGCATGCGGCAGCAATGCGACATCGTTCCAGCCCATATGCGGCACTTTGATTGCCGGGTCAGTAGGTTCGATCAGCCGCACTTCACCCGGAATCCAGCCAAGCCCAGCGGTCTCACCGTGCTCCAGCCCGCGAGTGCAAAGCAACTGCATGCCCACACAAATGCCGAGGAACGGCGCGCCGCCCACTTGCACGCGCTCCGTCATAGCCTCAACCATGCCTGGAATTGCTCGGAGGCCCTCAGCGCAGGCTTTGAACGAGCCGACACCGGGCAGAACGATCCGGTCAGCAGCGCGAACGGTGTTTGTGTCCGCCGTCACATCGACTGCGGCGCCAACCGCCTTCAAAGCATTGTGGACGGAATGAAGATTGCCCGCGCCATAGTCTATCAGCGCGACTTTTTCGGTCGGCATCAGGATGCCTCCCTAATTCCGCACGCCATCCGGCGCGCGATATCCTCGCTCATGCGATTGAAAATCGCGTCGCTGCGGGCGGGCGGGCGCCCTTGCGGTTGCTTCGCAGCCGAAACCCCGCCTTTACCCACCGAGCTGTCCCTTGGTGCTGGGGATTGCGCCGGCTTTTCGTTGGTCTTGCTCCACTGCGGTCCGCATTGCGCGGGCAAAGCCCTTGTAGATCGCCTCGCAAATGTGGTGATTGTTTTCACCATACAGCAGCTCAATGTGCAGTGTGATCCCTGCAGATTGCGCAATTGATTCAAACCAATGGCGGATCAGCTCAGTGTCCCATTCGCCCAACTTCTCTTGCGAGAATTGCGCATTCCATACGCAATAAGGTCGCCCAGAGATGTCGAGCGCAACGCGCGCCAATGTCTCGTCCATCGGAGAATAGGCGCTCCCATAGCGGCCAATCCCAGCCTTATCGCCGAGTGCATCGGATAGTGCCTGGCCCAGCGCAATCGCGCTGTCTTCGGTCGTGTGGTGCTGATCCACATGCAGATCGCCCACCACCTTCATCGAAACATCGATCAGGGAATGCTTGGAAAATTGCTCGACCATGTGATCGAGAAATCCAATCCCGGTGGAGATGTCATAAGCGCCAGTGCCATCGAGATTCACCGTAATGGCAATCTCGGTTTCCGCCGTTTTGCGCTCTATCGTGCCTGTGCGAGCTGTTTTTTGCATAAAGCGCGCTATAGGCGCACCGCAAATTGACGCAAGCACTCGCACGCCGCCGGGCGTAAGTGCGAACATAAGTTACCAATTTGCTTGACCAGCGCGGCGCGGCTCGCCACCCTTTAAGCATAATGACCGAAGACACCCCCGATAGCCTGATCCCTTATGATGAGATCGTCCAAGAGGCACTGCGCGCCGTGGTTGGCCGCGTGCTTGGCGAAATCGTCGCCGGGGGCAGCGAGCTGCCCGGCACGCATCATTTCTACATCACCTTCAAAACCGAGGCGACAGGGGTCTCGATCCCTCCGCATTTGCGCGAGCGGTTCCCTGATGAAATGACCATCGTGCTGCAAAACAAGTTCTGGGATTTGGAGGTCACCGACGAAGGTTTCTCCGTCGGTCTGTCGTTCAATCAGATCCCGGCAAAGCTTTCCATACCTTTTGCTGCGATCACCGCATTTGTCGATCCAGCGGTGGATTTCGGCCTGCAGTTTCAGGCGACCGTCGCCGATATGGCTCCCGAAGAGCATGAGGACGCGGAAAACGACCTCATCGAAAGCGGCGGCGAAGATCCGGCCGAGGGCGCTGATGATGGCTCGAACGTGGTCACAGTGGATTTCGGGCGTAAGAAATAGCCGCCCTGCCGAAAGGCAATGCGGATCAATGGCGCGCGCCGTGCATTGAGTGAATGATGAGCAGCTTGAAAAAACCATCGCAGGGCTTGGTCCCCGTCTCGGCATCTGATGACGAGAGCGGCGAAGTGCGCGTGCTCGGCCCCAGCACCAACCCGGCGACGAACCTGCTGATCGCGGACATTGTGCTGCGCGGGGCCTCCAGCCTGTTTCGCAAGCAAGCGGAAAAAGGCATCGTCAGCACCAGCCAAGACGAGCAAGGCGCGCGCGATATGCTGGATGGGCGCGGGATCCTGACCACTCTGGCGCTATACGGCGCGAGCAAGCTGGCTACGCGCTCTGTCCCTGGCCTTGCGATTGTGGCGGGCGGATTGCTGGCCAAGACGCTGTATGATCGTGGCAAATCGATAGAACTTCGGCGCAGCGCGCGTTCAAAAAAGCCTGCCAGCGAGCCTTTGGACTGAGTCCAATCTTGCCCGCGCGCGGTCACAAGACTTGATTTAACCGCCCAGTTTGCGGCATCGGGCCGCATGGGCGATACACCACAGCATACAAATGATGATCCCGGCCATCTTAATCGCCGCGGATTGATGTTCATTCTTTCCTCGCCATCGGGCGCAGGCAAGACGACTTTGTCACGCATGCTGCTGGAGGCGGATCCCGAAATCGCTTTGTCCGTCTCAGCCACCACGCGTCCGCCGCGAAAAGGCGAAATCGACGGCGTGCATTATCATTTCGTCTCAGACGCCAAGTTTGACCAAATGGTCGAAGAGGACGATTTTTACGAATGGGCCCCGGTGTTCGATCACCGTTATGGAACGCCCAAAGGTTTGATCCGCAACGCCTTGAAAGAGGGGCAGGATTTCCTGTTCGACATTGATTGGCAAGGCACTCAGCAGCTCTATCAAAAGGACCAACAGGACGTCGTCAGCGTGTTCATCCTGCCGCCAAGTCTAGAAGAACTGCGCCGCCGCCTGGAAGAACGCGCCACCGATAGCGGCGATGTGATCGATGGCCGGATGGAGCGCGCGCGCGGTGAGATCAGCCACTGGGCCGAATATGACTATGTCGTGATCAATGATGATGTCGATGCGTGCTTCGCCAAGGTCCGCGAAATCCTGGACGCAGAACGTATGCGCCGCACGCGGCAGACGGGTCTTATCCCGTTTGTGCGCGAACTGATGGGGTAGCAAACTATGGATGCGCTACTTCTGAACGCCGGTAGTATCCTTGGCATCGCCATGATCGCGTTCATGCAGGCAGCGCTGATGCTAGCCTTGATCTATTTCACTGTCGGTCGCCTCTTACCTGCCAAGCGTCGCGCGATCGGGTCTGGCATTATAGCTACAATGATTTGGGTTGCCTTTTGGGCATTCGCCGCGTTCCAAGCCGGATTGTCATCGATGGTTCAGCCACTGATTTTGCTAAGCACATGCATATACTTCGCAGCACTCTGCATCCTAACGTGGCGAACTCACGAAAACGACAAACGCTAAGCTCTAAAACACCAACCCTAAATCGTATTGCGGTCTTCCAATTGCTCCAGCAGTTCCCTCAGCTGTTCGCCGAGAATTGCACCGCTGTCCCCGCCGCCGTAATTCAGCGCGCCGCTTGAAAAAGTGGTGCCGAAGGTTTCGGCAAGAGCGTGAGTTTGCAGCACGCCTGAGGCGAAATCGCGCGTGGTCAGCGTGTCGAGCGGATGGATATAGGCGCCCCACACCAGATTTTGCGCCACCGCGTAGCGCGCATCAAGAGCGGTATCGAAATTCGCCTGCATCAGGCGCTCCATCGCACCCTCTGGCAAATCGGAAACGGCGGCGATCGGGGTAATCACTCGCATACGGCCTTGGCTGGTATCAGTGACCACCAGAATGCTGCGCTCCTGCAGTGTAAACTGCCAAGAATTGCCGGTGCGCTGCGCGTCGCCATCGAGCGCGCCGATCACCTCATCCATCTGGTCAAGCACGGCCTTGAGCTCTTCGCTAACCTCTGGAGTTGCCTCAGGCGTCTCGCCATTTTCAGGCGCGGGTTCGCTAAAATCGGGGCCCGGTTCCGCGTCCTGCGCATCGGCATAGGGCGCCGCAGCAATGCCCAGCCCTAGGAAGATCGCAAGCGATGCCGCCTGGATGAGCTGATAGCGTCGTTTGTGTTTGGCCATGGTATAATCCTCCGGCAGGCGCGTCTCTTACATCTCAGTTCGAGGGGCGCGCGCCGAAGGTTACAAGTCTTGAGGCCGTAAAGGCTGTGACTAGCCAGCAGGATCGTTGAACATGCTCGGCAGCGACGCATTCACCACCCCGCCATCGACCGTCACTGTGTCGCCGACCACATAATCGCCGGCGCGGCTGCACAGGTAGATGGCAGCAGCGGCCATGTCTTCCTTTGTCCCGACACGCTTGGACGGGATCATAGCAGCCGATGCGTCAGGCGCGTTTTTGGCCGCCTTGTTCATCTCACTTGGGAAGGCGCCGGGCGCAATCGAAGTGACAATAATGTTGTCTTGGATCAGACGCGCAGCCATCCGCTTGGTCAGCTGAATAACGGCCGCTTTTGATGCCTGATACGGATATGTTTCCCACGGGTTGATGCGCTGGCCATCAATGGACGAGACGTGGATCACCTTTGCTGGGTGATCGCCTTTGCCGCCTGCAACCAGCAGATCATGCAGCTTTTGCGTGAGGAAGAACGGCGTTTTGACGTTCAAATCCATCGTGCGGTGCCAGCCTGCTTCGCTAAACTCCAAATAAGGCTGGCCCCAAGCCGCGCCAGCGTTGTTGATCAGAATATCAAGCTTGTCCTCGCGCTTTGCCATCTCATCGGCGAGGCTTTGGATGCCATCCATCTGGCTGAGGTCCGCAGGAATACCAATCACTTTGTCTTCGCCAAACTCGGCGATGGTTTCCTGCATTTGCTCAACCTTGCGCGCCGAGATGTAAACCCGTGCGCAGCCCGCGGACAGCAGGCCCTCGACAAACATCTTGCCAATGCCGCGGCTGCCGCCGGTCACCAGAGCAACGCGGCCGTTAAGGCCAAACAGGGCGTTCATATCCATCATAATTCTTGCTCCAATTGGAAGGCTTAGTAGCCGCTCATCTCGGCCACACGGCCAGCATGGTAATAGGCATCGCCAAGGAATTCGCTGAGCGCGCGGTCGCGCTTCATATAGAGGCCGATGTCATATTCGTCGGTCATGCCAATGCCGCCGTGCATTTGCACACCTTCACGCACGGCGAGGCCAGCGGTTTGCGAAACCTTCGCCTTGGCAACGGAAGCCATCAGGTCAGCCTTTTCGCTGTCACCATCCAGCAATTGCTGCGCCTTGATCACAGAAGCGCGCGCGATCTCCACCTCGGAATAGAGGTGGCTTGCGCGGTGTTGCAGCGCTTGAAACTCGCCGATTAGCTTGCCGAATTGCTTTCGCTGCTTGAGATATTCCACGGTCATATCCATCGCGCCGCTGGCCACGCCAACTCCCTCTGCCGCCGCGCCAACCCGGCCTGCTTTGAGCATGGCGTTCAGCACTTCGCGTCCGCCGTCAACCTCGCCAATGACCGCGTCGCCATCCAGCTCTACGCCGTCAAATGTGGTGTGGGTTGCGACGGAGCTGTCGACCAGGCGAACCGCATCGTGGCTCATATTCGCCGCATCCTTAGGCACCGCGAACAGAGTGATACCGTCTTCATCATCATCGCTGCCGCTGGTGCGAGCCGCGACAACGATCATGTCAGAGCTTGCGCCGTGGATGACGAAATCTTTCTGGCCGGAGAGCTTGAAGCCATTGCCTGACTTTTCAGCGCGCATCTTGATACGCTCAGGGCGGTGCTTTGCGCCTTCATCAATCGCCACGGCAAACACGCTTTTGCCTTCGATCAGGCCGGGCAGATAGCGACCGCGCAGATCGCTGGAACCGTGGCCCAAAGCCGTCGCTGCCAAGACTGAGCTGGTCAGGAACGGCGAAGGCGACAGGTTGCGACCGATCTCTTCCAGAACAATGCCAGCCTCGACATGGCCCATGCCAAGCCCGCCATCTTCTTCGCCAACTAGGATGCCAGTGAAGCCCATTTCGCCAAACTGCTCCCACAGCCTATGGCCAAATCCATCGGGGCAATTGCCATCGCGGTAATGGCGCAATTGCTTAGCAATATTGCCTTCTTCGGCCATAAATTGGCGGGCGCTGTCGGCCAGCATGGCCTGGTCGTCATTGTGGTAAAGGGGCATTGTCCCTTGATCCTCTCATACGTTTATTCGTGCGGGCCGCCCGCGCGATTTGCGGGGCGGCCAAGTGTGCTTGAGCCCTCGGTTAAGAACCGGGCAGGTCGAGAATGCGCTTGGAAATCACATTGAGCATGACTTCCGATGTGCCGCCCTCGATCGAGTTCGCCTTGGTCCGCAGCCAGTTGCGAGATGGCTTGCCGCCGCTCGTTTCTTCGCTTTCCCATTCGAGACTGCGCGAGCCGCCCGCGGACATCATCAGCTCGTGGCGGCGCTTGTTGAGCTCAGTTCCCGCATATTTCATCATGTTCGGCTGGGCGGGATGCGCCTTGCCAACCTTGATTTCGTCGAGGAATTTCTCGCCCATCGCACCGTAAGCCAAGGCATCAACGTCGAACATCGCCAGCTCTGCGCGCAGGACCGGGTCCAGCTCGCCAGCGTGGCGCTTCATCGCCGCGCCAATCGTGCCGGTGTTGCCGCCGTCGGCGCCGGAAATCATCTCACGCTCGTGGCCGAGCAGATATTTCGCCACGTCCCAGCCGCGGTTCACTTCACCCACTTGCGCTGGCAGACCTTCGCCATAGCTCTTTGGCACCTTCACATTGTCCATGAAGGTTTCGCAGAACGGCGAGTTGCCGCTGATCAGCTTGATCGGCTTGGTCGAGCAGCCTTCGCTTTCCATGTCGAACAGCATGAAGGTAATGCCTTGATACTTGTTCTCTTTGTCAGTGCGCACCAGGCAGAAAATCCAGTCGGCTTGGTCAGCATAGCTGGTCCAAACCTTCTGGCCGTTGACAATCCAGTGATCGCCTTTGTCCTCGCCAAAGGTTTGCAGGCTGACCAAATCGCTGCCTGAACCCGGCTCTGAATAGCCCTGGCACCAGCGGATTTCGCCGCGCGCAATCTCGCCCAGGAAATGCTTCTTTTGCTCTTCCGTACCGAAGTGCAGCAGCGCTGGGCCAAGCATCCAAATGCCAAAGCTAGAAAGCGGCGGGCGCGCATTGATGCGGCTCATTTCCTGCCGCAGCACCTTGGCTTCTTCAGGCGCTAGACCTGCGCCGCCATATTCCTTCGGCCATGCGGGTACTGTGTAGCCCTTGGCAAGGCACGCATCGAACCAAGCCTTTTGCGCGTCGTTCTTGAAGGTCGCCCGGCGGCCGCCCCAGTAGATGTCGCCTTCATCGCGGACAGGTTCGCGCATTTCGGCCGGGCAGTTTGCCTCCAGCCACGCGCGGGTTTCTTGGCGGAATGTATCTAGATCAGGCATGGTGCCGACTCTCCTCTAATCGCTCCCACTTGACGCTTACGTTATGGTCATTTGCGCGTCCGCTGCAAGCGCTCAAATGCTAGGCTTTAAAGGAACACAGCACCAATCACGAATGCCGTAACGTCAAGTCACTGACCCCACGCCAAAACCCCAGCTTTGCATTGACGCGCCGCCTGCTTCGCTTACGTTTGCGTAAAGAGCTTGGGAGAGCTGCAATGCAAAGATTCGCCAGAAATAGCCGCCGCAGCGAGGTGTCTGCGTGAGCCTTGTACAGGGGCCGCTACCCTTGCGGCTGAAACTGATCCACGGCTTTGGCGCGGTGGCTTTCGGCGTCAAAGACACCGGCTTCTCGTTCTTTCTATTGCTGTTTTACAACCAAGTCTTGGGCATGGACGCGGGGCTCGTCAGCGCCGCTTTGCTGATCGCCTTGCTGGTCGATGCGGTTATCGATCCGATCCTCGGCAATCTCTCTGACCGGACCTACACAAAGTGGGGCTGGCGCCTGCCGTGGCTCTATGCCGCGCCGATCCCGCTCGCCTTTGCTTGGGTGCTGATGTGGTCACCGCCGGGCGGCGAAGCACCAACGTTCCTTGGCCTTGTCGGGATCGCGGTTGTCGTGCGCATCCTGCTTTCGGCGTGCGAAGTGCCTTCAATCTCGCTCTTGCCAGAGATCACCTCAGACTATGTCGAGCGAACAACTCTATTCCGCTACCGCTATCTTTCAGGCTGGCTCGGCGGATTGTTCATGATGGTCCTTGCCTACACCGTGTTTCTGGGCGGTGAGAACGGCCTGCTGCAACAAGATGGCTATGTCGGGTTTGGAATATTCGGTGGGATATTAATGGCCATCTCGGTCTTGGGATCGGCCTTTGGGCAGCACAAATTGGTTGCGCACTTGCCGACGACCAAGCCGGAGCCGTTCAGCCTCAAGGCGTGCTTCTCTGAAATTACCCACGCGTTCAGCGAAAAGGCCTTCCTGATATTCGCCGCTGGCGGGCTCGCCGCCTATGTCAGCCAAGGCATGAGCTTCTCGCTCTCAAACTATCTCAATGTGTTCGTCTGGCGGCTCGATGCGACACCTTTGCCGTTCATCTCGGAAGGGGCAACGGCGCTCAATTTCTATCCGTTCGCGCTGTTCCTCTCCGTGATCGTGATGTTCTTCATAGTTGGGCCGATGCACGACAAATTGGGCAAACCGAAAAGCGCAGCACTAAGCGCTATTGCCAGCCTGTGCATCCTGCTGTTCCCATACGCCGCATTGGTCTTAGGCTTCTGGCCTCAGCCCGGTACTCTCGCATCGGCGGGCTGGCTCTATCTGCTGCTGGTCCCGGGCAATGCACTGGCAGTCGTCGTGATGATCTCCGCGTCGTCAATGATTGCAGAAATCGTTGAGGCGTATCAGGAACGCACTGGCAAGCGGGCTGAGGGAGCGTTCTATTCCGGCAATTGGCTGGTCCAGAAATGCGCCACCGGCTTTGGCATATTCATCAGCGGGCAAATCCTTTCAGCCGCGCAATTGTCGCCATCGGCTGACCCGAGCACAGTGCCCGAAACGGTGATCACCGACATCGTCATCTACTTCGGAGCGATCACCGCAGTATTGGCTCTGATCGCTGCATTTTGGCTTGGACGTTTTCCGATCAACCGCGCCGATCACGAGGCGCGCGTGGCGGCAATGAACGCTCAAAAAACCGTCGTTCAAGACAGCCGAGCACTCGAATAATCACAAAAAGACAACTTGGCGCAGGCCTCCGCCTCTGCCACGGTCAAACCAATTCAGAATCAAACTTTCAAAGTTAGAACGAGGATATTTCCCATGGATTTTCAGCCAACCGAACGTCAGGTCTATTGGCGCGACCGCGTGCGCGACTTTATCGAGGCGCATGTCCGCCCCAACATGGACACCTATAAGGCGCAGGATGCCGAGGGCGATCGTTGGAAAGTGATCCAGATCATCGAAGACAAGAAGAAGCTGGCGAAGGAAGCTGGTATCTGGAACCTCTTCATGCCGCCGCGCAATGACGGCCACCATCACGTCGAAGAGACATTCGAATTTGAAGGCCCAGGCCTGACGAACCTCGAATACGCTCTTTGCGCAGAAGAAATGGGCCGTATTGGCTGGGCGTCGGAAGTGTTCAACTGTTCTGCACCTGACACCGGCAACATGGAAGTGTTCCACCGCTACGGTACGATTGAGCAAAAGGAACAATGGCTGCGGCCGATCATGAACGGTGAAATCCGCTCCGCCTTCCTGATGACAGAGCCCTTCACCGCTTCGTCTGACGCGACCAATATCGAAACCCGGATTGAACGCGACGGCGATGAATATGTGATCAATGGCCGCAAGTGGTGGTCGTCGGGTCTGGGCGATCCGCGCTGTAAGGTCTCCATTGTGATGGGTAAAACTGACCCAACCGCGGGCCGTCACGCACAGCAATCCATGCTGCTCATGCCGAACGATGCGCCCGGCGTGAACATCATCCGTCACCTGCCTGTATTCGGTTATGACGATGCGCCGCACGGCCATATGGAAGTGGAAATGAAGGACGTTCGCGTGCCCGTCAGCAACATGCTGCTGGGCGAAGGTCGCGGGTTCGAGATCGCTCAAGGGCGCCTCGGCCCAGGCCGCATCCACCACTGCATGCGCACCATTGGCGTGGCTGAAGAGGCGCTGGCGAAGATGTGCAAGCGTCTGCAAGAACGCGAAGCCTTCGGTAAGCCAATTTACAAGCACTCCGTTTGGGAAGAACGCGTCGCGCGTGCCCGGATCGACATCGACATGACCCGTCTGCTGTGCCTCAAGGCTGCTGACATGATGGACAAGGTCGGCAACAAATCGGCCAAGCAGGAAATCGCGATGATCAAGGTTCAGGCGCCGAACATGGCTCTGAAGATCATTGACGATGCGATCCAAGCCCACGGCGGCGGCGGTGTGTCGAACGACTACGGCCTCGCCAACGCTTATGCGCATCAGCGCACTTTGCGTCTCGCCGATGGTCCCGATGAAGTGCACGCACGCTCCATCGCCCGGATGGAATTTGGCAAGCACGTTCCAGAAGCAGGGCCAACCGCAAATGCCCTGCGCGGCCGCAGCGGCAATGCCGCCAACGATGCTGGCGGGCTCAGCTCAGGCGACATGGGCGCCACCCGCTAAGCGGGGGCAAAAGGGGAGAGGCCAGTTATGGCAAAGGCAGCAATTCTGGAGACGCCAGGTGAAGGTCTCGTCATTGGCGAGGTTGAACTGGCTGATCCAGCGCCGCACGAAGTGCTGATTGACACCAAGGCCTGCGGCCTGTGCCATTCAGATCTCCACTTTATCGATGGCGCCTATCCGCATCCTCTTCCCGCGATTCCGGGGCATGAGGCAGCGGGCATTGTCCGCGCCGTGGGCAGCGAAGTGCGCTCCGTCAAACCCGGCGATCACGTCGTATCTTGCCTCAGTGCCTTCTGCGGGACTTGCGAATTCTGTGTGACCGGGCGGATGGCTCTTTGCCTTGGCGGGAACACGCGCCGGGGCAAGGGCGATGCATTGCGCATCACCCGCAATGGCGGCGAACCTGTCAATCAGATGCTCAACCTGTCGGCGTTCTCTGAGCAGATGCTGATCCATGAAAATGCCTGCGTTTCGATCGACAAAGACATGCCGCTTGATCGGGCCGCGATCATTGGCTGCGCGGTTACGACCGGTGCGGGCACGATTTTCAATGCTTGCAAGCTGACACCTGGCCAGACCGTCGCGGTTATCGGCTGCGGCGGGGTTGGTCTTGCGGTTGTGAATGCGGCCAAGATTGCAGGCGCTGGCCAGATCATCGCCGCTGATCCGCTTCCAGAAAAACGCGCTTTGGCCGAAGCTTTGGGAGCGACGCATACGATTGACGCCATGGCAGATGATGCAGCCAAGCAGATCACGGCGATCTCGAACGGCGGCGTCGACTTTGGCATTGAAGCGGTTGGGCGTCAGGCCTCCGCCGACCTCGCGGTTGCATCCTTGCGGCGCGGCGGCACGGCTGTGATCCTCGGCATGATGCCACTCGATTGCAAAGTCGGGCTAGGCGCGATGGATCTGCTCGGCGGTAAGAAGCTGATGGGCGCAATCATGGGCATGAACCATTTCCCGGTTGATCTTCCCCGCCTCGTCGATTTCTACCTTCGCGGTCTGCTCGATCTCGATACGATTATCGCAGAGCGGATCGCGCTAGATGATATTAATGCTGGCTTTGACAAGATGCGCGCCAGCAATTCCGCGCGCAGTGTAGTGGTGTTTGACTGATGACTGACAATTCTGCTCCGCAAATCGATTTCGACAAGGAAATGGTCGGCACAGTCGAAGTGGCGGACGCTGACAAACTCGACATGGATAAGCTGACGGCGTGGTTTGAAGCCAATGTCGAAGGCTTCGCCGGACCGATCAGCTACACCAAATTCAAAGGCGGGCAGTCCAACCCGACCTATAAGATTGAGACGCCTGGCGCGAATTACGTCCTGCGCCGCCAGCCGTTTGGCAAACTGCTGCCAAGCGCACACGCGGTCGACCGCGAATATGCGGCAATGACAGGGCTTTACCCAACCGGCTTTCCGGTGCCGCGCACCTATGGTCTGTGTGAAGATCCTGAGGTTCTAGGCTCAAAATTCTTCGTGATGAGCATGGCTGATGGGCGCAGCCTGTGGAATGGTGCCTTGCCTGGATGCTCGCCAGACGAGCGCCGCGAGCTCTACAATGCGCTGATCGATACGATCGCGGACATGCACCTTAAGACACCGTCCGAAATTGGGCTTGGGGATTATGGCAAGCCCAATGATTATTGCGCGCGTCAAATCAGCCGCTGGTCGAAGCAATATAAGCTGTCTGAAACAGAGCATATGCCGCAAATGGAGCGGCTGATTGAATGGCTGCCCAAGACGATCCCGCCGCAGCACGAAAGCTCAGTGGTGCATGGCGATTACCGGCTCGACAATGTGATCTTTCACAAGACAGAGAACCGCGTGATTGCGGTGCTCGATTGGGAGCTCTCAACGCTCGGTGATCCGATTGCGGATTTCAGCTATCTGATGCTCAACTGGTTCCAGCCCGCTGACGGCCGCGCTGGCTTGCTTGGGCTGGACCTTGGCGAACTCGGCATTCCGACAGTCAAGGAAGCGGTTGAGCGCTATGTCGCGCGCACCGGCTATCCTGTGCCGCCAATGGAATGGTACTTTGCCTATAACCTGTTCCGGCTCGCAGGGATTATGCAGGGCATTAAGAAGCGCGTGATTGATGGCACCGCCTCGTCCGCTCATGCGAAATCGATGAGCGACCGGGTCGCCCCGCTGGTCGCCCGCGCCTATCAATTCGCTGTCGAAGCGGGAATGCCAGAATAGGTCTAGATTTGCAGGGTGGAGGCATCGATGTCGCCTCCCCCTGCTCGACTAAGCTCTTAACTGAGCGCGCTCAGAACTCCGCGCTAAAGCTCACCACTGCGCCCGCATCGTCGCGCGACGCCGCGAAGTGCCCCGGATCGCCGCGATAGAACAGGCTCGCCGAGGCATATCCGAACATGAAAGGCCCTTGCCAAGCAAGCTCGCCCATCACTTCGCGCCCTTCCGGAGAAAGCGAGAGCCGCTGCGTTCCAAAGATCGCGCTCTCAGTCGCGTAGTCATAGGCCACCGGCAGATCGAGGTTCAGCCCGCCGCCGCTGACCCGCAGTGGCTGGCTAAAGCGAAGGCCAAGACTGTCGCTGTTGGTCAGCACGCCATAGCGCGTCACATCAAAGGACCAAGCCTCGCTCAGCAATTGTGAGCCGTCACCAAGGAGCGAGCCGCCGCGCGGGCGAGTGATCCCTTGACGGTAGGCCCCGCCCACTCGCCAACCGCGAGCAAATTCATGACCCAATTCGGCGTCCAGAAACATCGTGTCCGCCCCGCCGATACTAAGCGCATCGTGGAAATGCGCGCCCAGCAGCGTGTCCGTTTCCTGCATCCATGTGAGCGAGACAATCGCGTCCACGCCCGCGATGGAGCGATCCGCAGCAAGGCCAAAGCTTTGCGTCGGCCGCTCTTCGCGCACGCCGGTCAGAACGTCTTCCGCCTGCCTGTCCGCGCCCAGCAGCACATCGCCGCGGTCAGCGGAGACAGTCAGTCCCCAAGGGCCAAGCTGGTGGCGCGCGGCCAGTGAAAACTCGCTGCTTTGGAAAAATCCATCATCACCGCTCGCTTGCGGCGCGATGCGGAATGCGGGGCGATCTGTGCCTTGCATTTGCGCGACGAGACCGCCGGCCCCTTGTGAGAGCGCAAAGCCTAACTGGACGTCAGGCGCGATTTTGGCCGCAACACGCGCCGCCAGAACCCGCGCGCCTTGAGCCTCCTCTGGGGTAAGCTGCAATTGCTGAGCCCAAGCAAGCTCGCCGGTGCGCGCCCTATCTCCGATGGTGAAAGCCATCGATAGTGCGCCGGTCGTTCCGCCTTTGCTGATACCATTGCGCTCGACCACGCCGCGAAGCCGCTGAACCTGCGCAGAATTGCGTGTGCGCGTGCCCAGATCATAGGTGTATGCTCGGTCATAGCTGTCAGTCACCACTGCCGTTAGGCTGGTGCCGCTCAAAGCATCGCCCATCGCCGCCGACCCAATCACGACGTCATCGGCCAGCGCCAGCCTCGTCTGGGTTCCGCCCAGCGTCGTGGTGCCTGCGGGCGCAAACGCAGCCTGAATATCGAGGATGCCCGAGCCGAAGACGGCATCAAGACCGGTCGCGCCAGCATCCCGCGCGCTGTCGAGCAGGATCTGCACGATCTCTTGCCCCGTTAAATTCGGGAAAGCCTGCGACAGCAAAGCCACCGCGCCCGACACTTGAGGCGCTGCGAAGCTGGTGCCGGAAAACAATGTGACGAATTCGTCCCCATTGATGTTCTCAACGAACAGCTCGCCATTGTCATAGACACAGCAAATGGTCTCGCCGCGCGCATTGATATAGGAGCTGGCAAAGTCACCGGCGCGGTTTGAAAAATCGGAAATTGCACCGTTTTCATCGACCGAGCCGACGATAATCACATTGCCATTGCCTGCCTGCTGAAGGCTAGAGGCCAAAAGATCGGGTTGGTCAGGATCAACACCCGGATCCGAACCGTCGCCAGAATTGCCAGCCGACACGACAATAACCAGTCCCGCATTGGCGGCCCGTTCCACCGCATCAAGCAGGCCGCGCGATGCGAAACCGCCGCCGAGGCTTATATTGACCACGCTCGCGCCTGAACTGATCGCGAGATCGATGCCATCGGCGATGTTTCTGTCGCTAAACAAGCATCCAAGCGAAGGATCAGACGGCGTGTCTACACCGCAGGAGCCGATATTGTCGGCCCGGACCGCGAGGATGTCCGCGTCAAACGCGATTCCCAGAACACCGATCCCGTCGCGCCCGCCGGCGGCGACCAAAGCCACGTTTGTGCCATGATCATCTTCTGGATCGACGCCGCGATTGCCGACGACATCCGCAGAGTTGGCATTCACTCGGCCAGCAAATTCAGGACTGTCCGTATCCAGACCCGTGTCGATCACCGCTATGATCTCCCCGGCACCGGTGAACCCCTGCTCCCAAGCTGAGACAGCGCCATGAAACTCAGGCCCGTCCGAACGGCGGAACTCTGCCGTGTTAAAATTGGTCGTGGGTGGAGGCGGCGGTGGGGGCGGAGGAGGAGGAGGTGGCGGCGGCGGGGGAGGAGGCGGCGGCGCGGATATTGGCCCGCCTCCACCAGCACCGCCTGGGCTCCCGCCGCACGCACCAAGCGCTGCGCAAGCAGTTGCAGCGACAACAATTTTCCAGTTGACCGGGCAATTGGGCTTCTTATTCATCAAGACCGTCCTTCGTGTGCCCCTCTAAGGACAAAGCTTAAGTCCAAGGTTAATAACAACGCAAGCCGTTTGCTTGGGCAAACGCCGAATTGCATCAGCAATGCCGCGGGCACTTGTGACTATGATCCGAGCGGGCTAGCAGCACATCAACCTTGTAAAAACGAAAGAGCATTGCGGCGAATTTTCCGGCTGAAGGCAAATTCAAGAGCAGTCATTTTGGAGAAAACATGTCTGAAGAGTTGATCACCCAAATCGAAGCTGCATGGGAAGCGCGCGCCGACATCACTCCAGGTAGCGATGTACGCCACGCTGTGAACGATGCTCTGGCTTTGCTCGACAGCGGCCAGGCGCGGGTGGCGGAGCCTGATGGCGATGGTGGGTGGCGCGTCAACCAATGGCTGAAGAAAGCGGTGCTGCTCTCTTTCCGCCTCAGCGACAATCACGTGATGGAAGGGGCCTCCGCCGGCGAGGCAGCCTATGACAAGGTCCCAACCAAGTTTGCTGGCTGGGGTGAAAACCGCTTCAATGATGCAGGTTTCCGCGTAGTCCCGGGCGCAATCGTTCGCCGCGGCAGCCATATTGGCAAAGGCGTTGTCCTGATGCCCAGCTTTGTGAACATCGGCGCATTTGTTGACGAAGGCACCATGATCGACACTTGGGCAACCGTCGGTTCGTGCGCGCAGATCGGCAAGAATGTTCATATCTCAGGCGGCGCTGGCATTGGCGGCGTGTTGGAGCCTTTGCAGGCAGAACCCGTGATCATTGGCGACGGCGCATTCATTGGCGCGCGCAGTGAAGTGGCAGAGGGCGTGCGCGTTGGCGAAGGCGCTGTTCTATCAATGGGGGTCTACCTCGGCGCATCGACCAAGATCGTCGACCGCGCCACGGGCGAGGTCCACCGCGGCGAAGTTCCGCCCTATGCAGTGGTCGTGCCTGGCGCGCAGCCAGGCAAGCCCTTGGCTGATGGCAGCCCCGGACCGTCGCTCTATTGCGCGGTGATCGTGAAGACTGTGGATGCGCAAACTCGCTCTAAAACAGGCATTAACGAGCTGCTGCGCGACTGATCAGCATACTGAGCAAGCCAGCAGCCGTGGAACGATTGCTGGCGCTCTCCGTTAAATTACCTATAACCCAAGCTAGCGGAGGGCTTTATGCATAAAGAAGGCGACGAAATTCACATCGAAGATGATGACGCTACGGCTGCGGTAAAAACTGGCGCGATGCGCTGGGTGCTAGGCATCAGCCTAGCAGCAGCGGTCATTGCGATGACCCTCGTCTGGGTCATTCCTGCGCTTTACGGCTAAAGCGCGGCTTTTTTCAATTCGAGCCTGGCGGGCGCGTTTCGGCGTTACTCGGCAGGCTCAATCAGCGTCTCGATTGGCGCCATCCCTGACACGCTGCTCGAATAGCGCTCAGCTGCGCGCAGAACGCGCATCGCATTGAGGCTCGAGATCAGCTCGAGCTTCAGTTTGCGAATAGCCGCGCCGGGCAAGCTCGGTGAAGAGCGCAGGGTACCCTGCGCTGTCTTCCATGCCGATCGGCCCGGTTGGCATTCCGTCGAAATCCGCCCCAATCCCGATATACTCAACGCCTGCGACAGAGCGGATGTGATCGATATGGTCGGCCATCTGGCTCACTGGGGTCTGAGGCTCTGGATTGGCCGCATCCCATTCTTCCAGGGCCGTCTCAACAATGCTTGGCTGACCTTGATAGAGCGATTCCTGCCGGGCCAATTCCGCTGCGCGCTGGCTGAACCACTGGCGGCGTTCTTCATTGAGGAAACCGGGCAAACCAACGACCATCACAATACCGCCATTTTGAGGCAATCTTTCGAGCACCGAGTCGGGCACATTGCGCGCATGGCCATTGATTGCACGCGCGCCAGAGTGGCTGAAGATCACCGGCGCGCGAGTCGTATCAAGCGCATCCATCATAGTGTCTTCGCTGACATGGCTGAGGTCGACCAGCATCCCAATGCGGTTCATCTCGCGGATCAAGTCTTTGCCGAAATCGGTCAAACCACCGTGCTCAGGCGTGTCAGTCGCGCTGTCGGCCCATGGCGTATTCCTGGAATGGGTGATCGTCATATAACGCGCGCCCAGCGCGTACATTTGCCGCAGGACCGCAAGGCTGGAGCCGATGGAGTGGCCGCCTTCCATTCCCAGGAACGAAGCGATCCGCCCCTCTGCCATCGCGCTTTCCGCCTGATCAGCGGTTAGCGTCAGCTGCAATTGCTCTGGGTAGCGCGCGATCAGACGCTTCATCACGTCGATCTGCTCCATCGTCATCTGCACTGCTTCCGGCTCGCTGATATTAGTCGGCACATATACTGACCAATATTGCGCGCCGACTTTACCCTGCGCCAAACGGGTCAGATCAGAATGCATCGCCCGGCCCTGAGGATGCGTCGCGCCCGTGCCCGTCGTATCCACAAAGTCGAAATCGTTGATCTGATTGTCGAACCGCGAGCGCAGCTGGATCGGCACATCGTTATGGCCGTCAAATACTGGCGCGGCCTCAAGCGCGGCCGCAACAAGCGCCTCTGCGGGATCTGGCGCGGCTGCTTCGCCGCCTGCCTCTTGCGCAGCAAGCGGCGATGTCAGCAGGGAAGCGGCCAGCAAGGCGGCGGCATATTTCATGGCAAAAACAGCTCCTAAGCATGGTCCAGATCGACTATGCCTTGTCTTAGCAAGCAGTAGGGCGAAGGGAAGCGGCTTTCTGCAAAGCGGCGGGGAATGACCAATCGACAATTCAATTGAGCAGCGCCAAGGCGAAACCATCGCTGCGGGCCAGCAGGAAAGCAGCGTAAAGCGTTGGAGCCGTGCGGTCTTGCGGGTGATTTTGGCCGCGTTTTACGGCTATGCTGGCTATGCCCATATCGCCACGCCGGGGCCATTTCTGGCGATCATGCCGAGCTTCGTGCCGGCACCAGAAGCGGTTGTCTATTGGACGGGAATTGCCGAAATCGCCGGGGCAATCGCCTTGCTTCAGCCCATTTCCAAGCCACTAAGACAGGCGGGCGGCATCGGCCTTGCTCTTTATGCGCTGTGTGTATGGCCCGCCAATATCAACCATTTTGCCATGGACATGGCGAGCTCCGATGGCGGTCTCGGGCTTGGCTATCATATTCCGCGAATGATCGCGCAACCGATACTGATCTGGTTGGCGCTGTTCGCTGGAGAAGTGGGCTGGCGGCGCCGCGCGTAATGTTTGCGCAACGCCGCCAGTGATCACTCTTAGGTGAGGTGCTTAGACACCGCAGCCGTCATTTTGAACATTGAGATCTGATCTTTACCGATCACAGCGCTGAGCTTGCCATCAGGATTGATCTGACGCTTGTCTTTGCTGTCTTGCAGGCTGTTGCCCTTAATGTACTCCCAAATCTTCGACGTCACTTGTGCGCGCGTCATCGGGCCTTTGCCGATGACAGCTTCAAGTTCAGACGAAAGCTGCACCGGTTTCTGCAGTGCATTAGTCTTTCCAGCCATGATCCTCTCCTTCTCAGTGGTGGCAGGTTTCAAAAAATCAAAGTCACGTATTCAACTTCAAATATCGTCTTCGGCCCAGTCGCCTTCATCCTCAGCGGCAGAACCAGTAAATGGGGCGACCAACAATGTGCTGGCGACTATCGACCCTTCTAATGTCGCCAACAAATCCGCGCGGGTCGCCCCGGGCATCAAAGTCAGCGGCAATTCCGTTGCAAACAATTGGAACACATATTGCCGCGTCTCGCCCTCTGGCGGATTAGGCAGCAGCCATTCCGAATTGCCTTTTGAATTCTTTCCAGCACGCGGCGGCGTCTCGCCTTCTAGCAGCATGCCTTTTTGGCCTTTCAGCCCCCAGACCAACCAATGGCAATCTGGCTCATCCCCGGTACTGGTCGCGTCTTCCGCGATCAGGACCAATTCTTGCGTGCCTGGAGGCGGCGCATTCCACTCGAGTGGCGGCGCAACAGCGTCCTCTTCTTCAGCGCTGAAGCAAGGATCGAGCTCTTCACCGGGGCCAAATGCCGGGCTGGTCAATTTGAAACCGCCGCGGGCAAAATTGCGTTCGCTGCCCAATTGCGCAATCGCCAAGCCCGCATGCTGCGCGGACGCAGGCAGTGCAGTTCTAAGCCAATCAGGCAAACCAGTCATCGAAGCAATTTCCTCCTAAATCTCTATGCAAACTAGGCGCATCGGATCGCCAAGACGAGAGTTTTAGCTGAGCTTTGCCCCGGTTTCTGAGGAAAACTCATCCAAATTTGTGAAAAGTTGTATCCAAATGGCAGAATTCTCGCCTTTCGTAGATGCACATTGCGAGCAGGCGTGCCTGACATTCGCTCATTAACAACACAGTAATCTTGCTCACTAGGGGTTCATCAGCCATGCTGATTGTATAGAAAACACCCATCAAAGACGCTTTTGTAAGTCGGAGTCGCACCGCATGACCATTGGTCGCATTACCCTTTCTACCCTCCTCGCAATCTCATTGGCCGCTTGCGGCGGCGGTGGAGGATCAGGTCAAACTGCTGGCGGTGGTACCGCAGGCGGCGGGACTGGAGGAGGAACCGGCGGCGGCGGTGGAGGCACCGCAGGATGCACGCTCGCTGATCAGCAAGATTTCGCCAAGGACGTGATCGACGAATGGTATCTGTTCCCGAATCTCGTCGACAACACGGTTGTGGCTAGCAACTTTACCGACCTTCAGGGTTACCTGGATGCATTGGTCGCCCCTGCCCGGGCGCAGCAGCGCGACCGCGGCTTTACCTTCGCAACATCCATCGCCGAAGAGAACGCGCTGATTAACTCTGGCTCCAACGCTGGTTTTGGAATCAGGCTCGCCTATGACACAGTCAATAATCGCGTGTTCGTGCTTGAAGCCTTTGAGAATGCGCCCGGATTTGATGCCGGGATCGATCGCGGCACCGAATTGCTGGCGATTGGCACCAGCAGCGGCAATTTGCAGAACGTCTCTTCACTAATGTCATCGGGCGGGCCGCAAGCAGTGATCGATGCGCTTGGCCCATCGACCGCTGGCACGGCCCGGGTGATTCAATTCCGCACGGCGACCAACACGACCAGCGAATCGAGCATTACAAAAGCTGATTTCGCGCTTGATCCAGTGTCTGATCGATATGGCGCGTTGATCCTCGATGATGCTGGTAAGAAGGTTGGCTATCTCAACCTGCGCACCTTCATCGTTGCCAGCGCCTCTGACGAGCTACGCGATGCCTTTGCTCTGTTCCAGAGCGAAGGTGTGACCGAACTCATCATCGACTTCCGCTATAATGGCGGCGGTCTGGTCGATGTCGCGGATTTGCTCGGCGACCTTTTGGGTCAAGGCCGCACCGGTCAGGTTTTCAGCGAGACCGTTCTTCGGCCGTCAAAATCCGCTGAGAATTCGACCGAACTGTTCCAAACGGAAGCGAATGCGATCCAGCCAACCAAGATTGCCTTCATCGGCCGCAGAAGCACCGCCTCTGCCAGTGAACTCGTGATCAATTCGATGATCCCCTATTTGGGCAACAATCTGGCGCTGGTCGGGGATGACACCTCGGGCAAGCCAGTGGGGCAATTTGGCTTTGACCTCGCGGCCTGCGATCTCAGGGTTCGCGCCGTGACGTTCCAGACCAATAATGCCGATGGGAATGGCGAATATTTCACTGGGCTCGCGAGCGAGGTTCCCAACACCTGCCGAGCGGACGATGACATCTTCACGCCATTTGGCGATCCGAACGAGGCCTCTATCGCGGCGGCTCTGGATTTTCTGGGCGGGCGTACCTGCACCGCCATTGGCGCAGCCGGTATCCAGCAAGCTCAGGGCTCTGGGCGGCAAACGATGCTGCAACCTAGTCGCCCGAATGCGGCGCAGTACGAGATCCCAGGGCTGTTTTAAGGCAGGCTGCTCACGGGCCCGGAGAGACTACTCTGCAGTGACGTGAACGGACCTGGCGTCCGCGCCTTGTGAATGCGCAATCGCGGCCGCGATAACCTTGTCGGCTGAGGCTGGTTTCGCAATCAGCTGCGCGTCCAGTTCGCGGATGCGTTCATTATGGCGATCGAGATCGCCCGAGTGCAGGATGTAGGGAATGTCCAGTCGCTCAAGCTCATGCGCAACTGGGAAGCATGTCAGCCCATTGCCAAGCGAGACGTCCAATATTGCCAGATCAATTTTGCGCCCGAGGGATTGAATATGCCGGTTTGCGGCATCGCAATTTGTTGCGGTCAGAACTTCACAGCCGAGATCCTCGGCGGCAAACTCCATATCCATCAGGATCAGAGGTTCATCTTCGAGCAGCAATATAGTGTAGCTCTTAGCCATCACACGCTCCTTACCGGCAATGTGATAACGGCTTTCAGGCCAGTTTCGTTCCAATTGCGCTCGATCGTCCCGTCAGTCGTAGCGAGCAATCGGTCGACAATTGCTGTGCCCGTCCCCGCTTCAAATTGATCAGGGTCGACAACCGGCCCGCCTTCTTCCGTCCATGCGATAACGAGGCCTTCTTTGTCCTTAGCTGGCATCCAGCTGACAGTGACCTTGCCTTCTTCGGTGGCCCATGCCCCATGCTTGGTCGCATTGGCGGCGAGTTCGTGGAGGATAAGGCCGACAATGGAGATAATCGTGAACGGCATGCGCACGCCATTGCCCAGCAAGATCATGCGCTCTTCGTCGCGGTCGTATGGCAATAAGACAGCCTTGATTGCCTGACCGATTTCGATGCTGCCGGACGAGGCATCATCCAAAGTTGTTTCATAAGCGCGGCCAAGCGCTTGGATGCGCGAGTTGATCTCATCCGCCTCGGCGCGAATGCCGCGCACGCGTCCGGTGACATTCACGATGCCGGAGATCACTGCGAACATATTCTTCATGCGGTGCGAGAGCTCGCGCGCCATTTCTTTGGCATGGCGTCCTTCAGAACGCGCAGCGCGCACGTCGGAGACATCCCATTGGCTACCGAAGAAATAGACCAGCTCGCCCTCGCTGTTGTAGATCGGGCCAAGATGCAGAGCGTTCCAGAAAGTGGTCCCGTTCTTGCGGTAGTTGAGCAGCTCAACCACCACCACATCTTCATTGGCCAGAGCTTCGCGAATCCGAGCGACCGGCTCTGGATCAGTGTCAGGGCCCTGCAGGAACCGGCACGAGCGACCTAAGATTTCATCCTCGCCATAACCGGTCAGGCGGCGAAACGCCCGGTTGGCAAAGACGATAGGCAGCTCAGGCTGATGCGGATCGCACAGGCAAATCGCCATGCGGGTCTGCGCCATGGCTTGCTCAAACAAGACGCCTGATGCGCCAGAAAACTGGTCGCCCTTGTGCCCCGCCCGAAACCGGTCGGGCGCGTCATCAAAACTCAAAGTTGCTTGTTCGGATCGCTTAGGATCGCGTTCTTCGTCGGTGCTCACTGTAGTCCGCTTTCCCGAGGCAAGAATTGATGCCGCGGCAATATCTGTTTGTTGCCATCCTAACGACAATCAGGCGTGTGCGTTCCGAGAAATTCAGCCGATTAAGATCTGCTGATTGGTAAGCTATTGCACTATAGGGATTTTAGCTGAGCACACGCCGCCGTTTTTCGGTCTAACGCCGCGGCAAGCTACGGTTTTGGGGCTCAGAGAGGTGCTGCGGGGCACCGAAATCAAATCTCGTAATCGTCGATCACGCTCATCAAAAACACCAGAAAGCCAACCGCAAAGATCCCGTCTGCCACCAGTCCGCTGGCCACCATGGGATCAACGGTCGCCGCCCCGAACACCTGAGGTGCGAGCAGCGCCAAAATGCCAATCTTGCTCAGGATACCGGCCCACAAAATTGGGCCAAAGCGCATCGGCTCGCGCGCGACATGGAAATAGACGATGCCAAAGCTGAAAATGAACAGACCGATGATCCGGGCGTCGATCGTCGCCTCTGGGCTGAGCATGCCAGCAAGGCCAATGATCAAGTTGAAGACCGCCGCCGCCCAGAAGAACATCCGCCAATAGCGCGAGACCGAATACGCGCTCGCCATGCCAGCGCCTTCACCCTCGGTTGTGGCCTGATCCTCGCCCACCAAGACATCATGCGCATCGCTCATTCGGATTCTTCTCCAGTGATTGGGTTGCTGTCGGTGTAGCCGCATCCAAGCAGCGTCGCATCACCCAAATTGACAGTGGCCGTGAATGGGTACTCAAAATCGCTCATGCCGTCGCTGCATTCGCCCGGCGTAACGGCGATTTGCAGATTCTCACCGGCAAGCTCGCCTGAGAAGCCAAGGCCATTGTTGCCAGCAAACCGGCGCACTTCGGCGACCTCGCCTTCAAGGTTTTCCGGGCTGGAATACGTCAGCTTGGTGCCTTCGATTGCCATGCTCCAGAATGGCTCGGTACCGCTTAAGGTGATCGTTTCATCGTCAGCAATGCCGGTAAAGTTCTGAGGCGTGTCAGCGCGGTTGTCCCCGCTGGCGGTGCAAGCGACGAGGCTCAATGCCCCCAGCACCACTAGGCCAGTCCGTCTTACGCCAATCATCACACATCCACCTTTGTGCCACCTGCTTCTGGCTAACAATACGGACAACCGCTCTGAGCGTCACTATCTGTCTGAACACAGTCGACAAGTTCTTTTGCGGTGCGGCAACTAGGCGTGCTCTAACAGAAAAAAGGCGAGCCCTTCGCAGGACCCGCCCTTTTCTAAGCTTCGTTCAAAGATGCGCGAGTTACTGCGGCATCAGAACCGAATCGATCACGTGGATCATACCGTTTGACGCTTCCACATCGGTCGCGGTCACAGTCGCCGTTCCGCCAGCTGCATCAGTCAGCACTACGGCGCCGTCGACCACGTTTGCGGTCAGCGTGCCGCCGTTTACGGTTGGGATTTCATATCCGCCCTCGCCCGCGCCTTCAATCGCACCGATCAGTGAGGCCGCATCCACGGCCTGTGCAACAACGTGGTAGGTCAGGATCGTGCCGAGCGTCTCGGTGTCGTCGGTGGTGAGCGTTTCAACCGTGCCTTCTGGCAGTTTCGCAAACGCATCATTGGTTGGCGCAAACACAGTGAACGGACCATCGCCCGACAGGGTCTCACCCAGCTCAGCAGCGGTCACTGCAGCCACCAGGGTCGAGAAGTTGTCATCGCCAACGGCGACGTCAACAATCGTGCCCGGTGCGGCTTCTTCTACCGCCATTGCATCTTCGGTTGCGACATCATCGGTCGCCGCTTCTGGTGAACAGGCAGCAATCGACAGAGCGATGGTTGAGGCCAAGGCCATTTTAAGGGTGTTCATAGGGATCATCCTTGTAATCTTTACAAAATTTGGTGTCATCCGCGGGGGAATGGGAACAAGCCGTTTTGCTTGCTCGCTCAGAGTTACGAACGAGCCGCCGGAATAGATGTTCCGAAATTTATTGTGCGTTTGAGCACGAAAATTACACAGTTCAGGGTCTGCACCGCGCAATTTGTTGGAACCCGCGCGCGCGCCTCTTGTTGTCCTCTCTATGCAATGGACACCCACTCGCGCCGCTGGCCTTGAGCAATTTGCGAACTTTCTGCCCAAAGCCGGACGGCGCTATGCCGATGCGCGCAATTTTGATGATGGAACAGGGCGCAGCAATGTCTCGCTGCTGTCTCCGTGGCTGCACGCAGGACTGCTGAACGAGACCGAAATCTGCACCTCTGTGCTGGCGCAGCACAGCCAGCAAAAATCAGAGAAATTCATCGCCGAGGTGTTCTGGCGGATCTATTTCAAAGGGTACCTCGAACAGCGCCCTAGCATCTGGAAGCAGTTTTGCGAGGATCGAGAGGCGGCCTTTGCCCGGCTGGGTAGCAACAGCGGTATCCAAAAAGCCTATAGCGAGGCGATCGACGGACGCACCGGGATCGAAGCGTTCGATGTGTGGGCGCGCGAGCTCGTGGAGACGGGCTATCTGCACAATCACGCCCGCATGTGGTTCGCCAGCATTTGGATCTTCACGCTTAAGCTCGATTGGCAGCTTGGCGCGGACTTTTTCTTAAGGAACCTGATCGACGGCGATGCGGCCTCCAATACGCTAAGTTGGCGCTGGGTCGCGGGTCTACACACCAAGGGCAAGACCTATCTCGCTCGCCCAGATAATATCGCCACCTACACGGTCAATCATCCAGACGGCCCGCTGCCGGCTGAAGGTTTGGCGACCGAAGCGCCTGCCCTTGAAGAACCCCATGACCATTCGAGGCAGCCATTATCCCTGCCCGATCTTCCCAGCGACCACGCGTTTGCAGAGCCATTCGCTCTGCTGCTGCATGATGAAGCGGCGAGCCACGCGCCGCTGACGCTGCCAAAGGTGCCAAGCCTGGTCATTGGCGCAGCCCGTCCCGCCGCGCGCTCACCGCGCGAGGTGGGCGACAAAGCGCTAAGCTTCGCTGAAGAAGCCGTCGCAGATTCGCTCAGCAAGGCGGCCGATGCGTTTGGCTGCAAATCCACCGTTTGGGACAGCGAGCAAAGCCTTGCTGACCTGCTTTCAGATGCCGGGGTCACGCGGGTCGTGACGCCGTATTTGCCCATTGGCTGGACGCGCGATGCGCTGTGGCCGGAGCTGGCCGAGTTGGAGGCAGCGGGCAATCTCGTCACTCTGCTGCCAGAACTTGATCGGGCCACTTGGCCGCATGCTAAGGCTGGTTTCTTTGGCGTCAAAAAGCAGATCGAGGGCATATTGGGAGAGCTCGGCATAGGCTGATGCAAACCGCCTGCAGTGCATAGTTAACCGGAAACTTACGCCTGCTGCCTTACCGTCCCGGAATTGGAAACCGGGACCCAAGACGATGAGATATCCGAACCGTTTGCAAACCGCTTTGCTGTTCGACCATCCGCACGACATTCTAGAGGCGGCGGTGCGCGATTTCGCTCGGATCGAAGAGATGAAATCGGGCGCGATTTTCAACGTGCCTGAGGCCAATCCGGGCAAATTCTACCGGCTATTCAACGGTTCAGAAGAACTGATGCTGACCTTTGAATATATCGATGCTCCAGCCAATCCTGACGTATTCACCGCCGCATTGTCATCGACAGTCACTGGCCTTCTATGCCCAGACATTCGCGAACGCATCGCTCGCTCGCGCAGCCACATCCTGCTGGAAGTGTCGCATGGCGTTATGGGCGGTGTCGAAGACGATCCCAAAATCGCCGAGATGTTTCAGCAGATCGGCGTCAAACAAGCGGGCGCGACGCGGGAACAATTTGACCGGCGGCTCCAAATTTTGGCCTTGATGAGCCGAATTATCACTGACCATGCCAGCCCATCCGCGGTCCATTGGACGCAGTCTGATCAGCTGATCTCTGGCGAGATGTTTGATAGCTTCGCCGCGACGGATGCGCCGAGCCCGCTTCATATCCACCCGTATTTGTTCGGACCACAGGCAGGCCCCGGCGAAGATCAACAGCTCGGCATTCGCACCTATGGTGCGCGCCACTGGCTGGGCCGAGAAATCCTGATCAAGCCCAACGTGCTGCCTTGGGCTGCCAATTTTGAAACTATCCTCAGCTTCATGAATGTGAGCCTGGTGGAGAACGGCTATGTCATCCCGGATGGCGATACGTTCGGGCCGGAAGACCGCAGCCTGTCATACCGAGTGAACTGGCGCGATGCTGACCCGGAAGATGGCGAGGCTGGCTTAGCGTTTTATGAGCTCACTCCGCTCAAGCACGTAGAGCATGGTTTTCTGGCCGACGACCACGTTCCCGATGAAAACGCCATCAACGACCGGTCCTTTCCCGCTGGCCTGATGCCTGAAGAACAAGACGCCAAGGTCGAGCTTGCCAATGAATGGGCCGAGAAACGCGCCATGGCCGAGGGTATTGGCGGGAGGTTTGAAGTTCGCGCGATTGGAGACGGCGGTGCACCGCCCCCTGATCCAGACACACCAAAGTCCGCCCAGGTCAGCCAGCCAACGCCTAGCAATCCGGGCATGCCGAGCCTGAGCGGCAAAGGCTTGCGCGCCAAAGTGTTTGGCCGAAAAGGCATTTAGCGCGCAAGCATTTTGCCCCTCAGCATAGGCTGAGAGACTTCATCACAATGCGTTAGATAGGCGTTTTTAGGCGCTGGCTGCTTCAGCCGCTTCTGCTGCTTCAGCTTCTGCCGCACGGCGTGCAGCGCGCTCTTCATCGGCGCGAGCGCGGTCTTGCACAGTCTTGCGAGCCTGCTCAGCCAAACCACGCCAGGTTTTCTCAGCCCGCAGATGCCGCTCACGCACATTGGCGAGATCAGACTTTTCTGCTTGCGCCGCGGCTTCGTCGGCGCGTTCGCTGTAGAATTCGTATGTTTGGGCCATGCAATGGTCTCTCTTTATGCTCCGGCTCAGCAGGGGTCAGAGTGCGTGCAAGCACTTGGCCTGTCGTGCCGCCCGCAAAGCGCAGCGGCGCCAGATTCTTTGGATAGACCGATAGGTTAGCAGATTTATGCGCAAACACCTAATTTGCGCGGCTTTCTTGGTAAACGCGCGCGCAAGCACTCACGCTCTGCAGCGCCCATGCTCACCCGGTTTGGCTAGGCAGCCTTGTCGACCGAGCGACCGCGTCCGAACAAGCGGCTGAAGAAACCACGCTTCTTTGGCTCCGGCTCAGGCGCCTCTTCCATGATCTCATCGACCTTCCGGCGTAGATCTGCACCGGAGAATTCCTTCTCTTCTTCAACGACTTTGCGCTGAATGAAGGTCTCCGCTTCGATCGATGCCAGCTCGGCCGCCGGACGGCGTTCCGCCACCTGCTCAGTCGCGGGCTTCGCAAGCACGCTGATCAGTTCAGGGCGCATGTCCTCAACCGCAACAACCGCGCCGATGCCGATGGGATGCAGGTGCTTTTTCACACACGCTGCAATGGCCTGCTGACACCTAAGCGCGCGCCACCAACAGCCAACTACGTACTCAACATAGCGCAAAGGCGCTTGCGGCGGATTGTCATCACGGAAGAAGTGGCGCTGTTTGTGGAATAGCAGCGCAGTGTTGAGCGGGCCAAAACCCTCAATCTCAAGATAGAGCTCAATGTCCTCTTCTTTGCCAGCCCAGGCCGGACCCTCTTCATTGCCGCATTCCGCGATAATCTGGTCAGCGGGCTTGTCGGAGAAGGCATAGTCCTCGTCGGTGTAGAGCATGGCCGCGAGGAAGGGCTCATGCGTCTTGCCCTTTTCAAAGGCGAGATCTGGCGGATTCGCCGCAACGATGATCACCGTGCTGACCGGCTCACCTTCCAGCCCATCGACGCAATCATACACATCTTCGAGGCCGTTGATCTCAATCGCATCATGATCCAGCTGACGGCACAGCTCAGCCACCGGGGTGTCCATCGTCGCGATATGCTCTGCAAGGATTGCCTCAGCGGCATCGAAATCCGAGGCGGCAAACAGCGCATGCAAGCGCGCCTCAAAAGCCTTTTCCCCTTCGGCAGTCGCGAAGACTTCCTGCAGCTGATGCATTTTCAAAACCCCTTAGTAACGATCCGTACTGACGCAAACGGCCAGCCCCGCTGTCATGCAGCGAAAGTCTTCCAGCGCGTTAACCGTGCATGGCTACCATAGGGTTAATACGGAGGTTACTGTGGTTCATTCTCTCGCTTCTAACCACGGTCAGTGCGAGTAGGAAAGCGCTGTGGCGGCCGTAGCCAGCGTCATCAGCGCTTCATTTCTTGACTCAAAGTGCCCGAGCCCATTTGCGCATTGTCCCGCGCAGGGGGATTGCAGCGGGGCAGAGCCATCACAGCCCCGCCCCGCCACGGATCGCTTAGTCAGCAGCTGACAAGTTCACAGCGCTTTCTTTGCCATTGCGGCCTTCTTCGAGGTCGAAGTTGACGCGTTGGTCCTTATCAAGCGATTGCATGCCAGCGGCTTGCACTGCGCTGATGTGGACGAAGCTGTCATTCGAGCCATCGTCAGGCTGAATGAAGCCATAGCCCTTGTCAGTGTTGAAGAACTTTACGGTTCCAGTCTTAGACATAGTCGTTTCCTTTCAAGCGAAACGGTAATTGCCATGCCCCAATGCGAGGCATGGTTGTGCGTCAAATCGTCAAATGAAAGGAAGTCGTCGTCTGGTTTACGCCGGGGGCCACAGGGGCCAAACGGCGGAAGGCAAATCTCGAAGTCCGTCGCAAATCTCGACGTCAGCAAGGTGCAACTAGCAGACATTTGGGCAATCACCTAATTTGAAGGAGTTAGCCGCAATTTCTGCGCCGCCATGTGAGGTCGCTTTTCGCGCGCTCACGGGCCCCATTCCTCCACTCGCCGCACGCACAGGGCGCTTGGAACAGCTGGAACACAGTCTAGAGCCAAAAACCATCCGATCACAGACACGCCTATTGATCGAAAAAATCGATTGAAGACAGCGCGCGAGATCGCGGCAATGGGCTGGGCAATTGGCCATCCGCATGGTCTAAACGCCGCGCCCATGAGTAGGAAAGCCTGAGCCCTTACGCAGACCATCTCACCGCCGCAAAATAGCATTCCCGCCCGCGCTGTGGCACAGCCAAGCGCATGACCTTCAAACACGCCCCGCGCGCGGTTTTCCCCCTACTCGCCGCAGCCACGCTCGCCGCATGCGCTGGCTCCCCTGGCCCTGTCGGTAACACCGCCGTGCCAGAGCCCGCAAAGCCGGTCGCGCTCGCATCCTACCTTGGCACCTGGCACGAATATGCCCGCTATGAGGCTCCGTTTCAAAAAGGCTGCGAAGGCGTCACCGCAACCTATTCAGAGCGCGATGACGGCAAGATCGCGGTGCTCAATTCCTGCCGCAAAGGCGGGCTTGATGGCAAACTCAGCGAAGCCAAGGGCCGCGCCAAAGTGGTCGAAGGATCAGACGGCGCCAAGCTGAAAGTCAGCTTCTTTGGCCCGTTCTACGGCGATTATTGGGTGCTGGACCGCGGCGAGCCAAACGCCGAGGGACAATATCCGTGGTCGATCGTCGGTGAGCCATCAGGGCGCTATTTATGGATGCTCACCCGCGAGGCCCAACCCAGCGCAGAACTGCGCGCCGCGCTGGAAGCCCGCGTGCGCGAGCTCGGCTATGACTGGGATTTGGTGAGAATTACCGAGCAAGCGCCCACCACCCCGTCATCCTGAACTTGTTTCAGGATAACAAGCCACAAGCCTCACTCTCGCAAACGCAGCTCCAGACTCAGATCAATCCAATCGGGGTTCTCCGCCTCCACCAAATTGATCTTCCACTCTCGGTGCCAATGCTTCAGCTGCTTCTCGCGCGAGATCGCGTCATACATGCTCTCAAACATCTCAATCCTGACGAGACGTTTGCAATTTCGCCTTTTGGCAAACCCTTCGATTGCGCCAGTGCGATGTTGCCACACGCGCTGAGCGAGATTGGAAGTGACGCCGATATAGATGTAGCCGCGGCGGCCGCTCGCTAGGATATAGACGCAAGGTTGTTTGGCCATATGCCCACCGTCATGCTGAATTCACACCAGCATAACAAGTGAAGCATCTTTGAGGCGGTTATCCTGAAACAAGTTCAGGATGACGAGGGATTGTGGTCGGCCTGGAATGGTTCGGCGAACGACCAGTGAGCCGCAAGCCCGCACGGGCGTCGCGCCTTATGGCGCGGAAGCCAAGCGAACGGATGTGAGCGCCCGGCGTTTGAGGGCGCAAACAAAAAAGCTCCCTCACATCTCCTTATCAGGCCGCGGGTCGTGTTTGTGCTTTTCTTGCTTGCCCAGCACGCGTTCCAGCCGCTGGGCCATGGTGTTGGCCGCCTTGCGAGCCGCCGTGTCCACATCGCCCGCATGTTCGGTGACGCCAATCGGCTTGTCCCCGCGCGGGCGCGCTTCGATCATACAGGCTTTGTCGTCATCGCCGCCCTTGCGCGCATTGTCATCGCGCACGTGAACCTCGAGCCGGGTGAGGCGATTTTCAAACCGGGCAAGCTTGTGCCGCACGGCGTTTTCAATCCGCTCTGCGACGTTTTCAGTGCCCATAACGCTGCTGTCAGAGTTGAACTGGAACTGCATGGTTTCGGTGTTTGGCATCGGGGGCGACGCTCCTCTCTTAGGGGGTTTGTTGTGGTAATGGATATGGGAAGCCGCGCGGGAATTTCGAGGGATTTCGGAGTGGGAGTTTCGCGGCTTGGTCGCGGAGCACGATTTTTTGTTTGCGCCCTCAAACGCCGGGCGCTCACATCCGTTCGCTTGGCTTTCGGCCTAACCGGCTAGGCGCGCGGTCGCGCTTGCGGCTCGCTGGTCGCTCGCCGAGCCATTCCAGGTCATGGATGTTGTTCCAAGATACTTGGTGCGCTTCCGCTGGCTTGGTCGCGGAGCACGGTCGCGTCGCGACCGCAAGGGCGCCCGCCCGCCCGCAGCGATGCGATCTATGATCGCGTGAGCGAGGATATCGCATCGCGGATGCGATGCGGAACACAAAGACTCCGGCGCCTGAGGGTGTAAACAAAAAACTCCCGCTAGCCCCAAGGCGCTCCCACAGCTACCAACCACTTATGTCACAAACCCCCATCACAATCCTGGTCGATGCCGATGCCTGCCCAGTGAAGGAAGAGGTCTACCGCGTCGCAGAGCGGTTTAAGGCTGAGGTGCGCATCGTCAGCAATTCGCCGTTCCGCATCCCCGATCACCCGCGCATAAAGCGGATTGTCGTCGATGGATATTCGGACGGCGACCAGCCGTCCGCAAGCGCGACCGCGCGCTAGGCCGGTTAGGCCGCAGCCAAGGTGGGCGGATGCCCACCGCCCGGCGTATGAGGGCCCAAAATATGACGCGGCGGATGATTGGATCGCGGAAAATGCGAATGCGCGCAGCGTGGTGATCACCGCCGATATTCTGCTGGCCGAGCGGTGCCTAAAGGCAGGCGCGGCGGTGCTGTCTCACAATGGCAAACCATTCGATGCCGCCAGCATCGGCAGCGCCATCGCAACCCGCGCAATTATGGAAGACCTGCGCGCCGGGATGGACGGCATCGGTGGCGGCCCACCGCCATTTTCAAAGGCAGACCGCTCGCGTTTCCTGCAAGAGCTGGACCGGGTGTTGGTGAAGCTGGGACGGGGTTAGGGACCTCTTTGGCTACTTAGCTCCAGGACCCGGAGCCGCGTTTTGCCGCTCTCTCTCTGCAATCGCGAGTTGAAGGTCAGTGTAGCAATACGGGCCGACCATAAATTCGCGAACAAGGCGCGTCGTAATCCCGCCGGGCAAAGCATTGCCAAAAGCGCTCTGCGCCCCGCCTTCATTGTCCCACTCGGCCAATTTGTCCGCGGTCTCGCCCGGTCCGACGGGCCGTGTCATGACAGGTCCGGGCGCGGCGGCTCGCCATAAACGAAGGGGGTCTCGTTGTGGGGCAATCCGTCGCTCTTGCGCAGCAGCCGAATGCGCTTGGCATATAGCGTGATCAAGTCGAATTGGTTCTGGCGTTCATCGACATTGTCGGCCTTACGCGCCTTCATCGCGGCAAGCTGATGTGCGTGCAGCAGTTCATTGAGATCCATGGCCCAGCTCCTTTCTGAGATAGTCGAGACCTAGCCAAGGACCAAGCCGGAGACGCTGGAAAACGCCCCCGGCCAAGTTTCGGCTTAGCCTTGTTGCTTGCTGGCCTGTTCGCCTTGGCTCTGTTCTGGCTGAGCTGTCCCATGCGTCATATTGGTTGCATAGGTGGCGCCACCGTTCACTTGGCGCGTCTCGTAGCCATAGTCTTGGCCTGAGCGAGGCTCTTGCGCTTGCTGTTGCAGATCAGCCTTGTTGAACGGCAACGCATCGCCCCCTTTTACGGGAGTGATGAGGCCGCTGCCTTTAGCGACATCGTATGATTTGATTTTTCCTGAGTGAGCCATGAGGTCGTCTCCTTATTCCACGCAGGCGATCAGAAGCGACCACTTGTGCATGCACTAAGAGGCTGAAAAGAAAGACAGAAATACTGATAAATACTATATGTCGTCAATTTCGACTGCTAGTATTATTTAGGTGGGATCAAAATATTATTTTTCAATACTTTGAAATTTGATTCGTATTAAATATTTTATTTTGGGCAAACTTCATATTCGCTGTTAAAAGCTCACACTCAGCATTCCGCTGAGATTGGAAAATGTGATGGCCAAAGGTCAACAAAAGAAGAGCCGCGAAGCCCGCAAGCCCAAAAAGGAAAAAGTCAAAACCAACGCCTCGCAGCCGAGCCAAAAGCCCGGAGCGATCAAGGGGCTGGAGAATATGAAGAACGGTTGATCCGTCGAAGGGGGATTGGGCCCCAGCCTGATCCCGCTTGGCGCTGTCGTCCCTCACGCCCCCTCCGTCATCATGCCCCCCCGCACGTCATCCTGAACTTGTTTCAGGACAACGAACGACTGCGCATATTCACTCTCGCAAGCCCAACTCGACGCCCAGATCAATCCAATCGAGATTGCTTTCCTCGATCAAATTGAACTTCCAATCTCGGTGCCAGTTTTTCGACTGCTTCTCGCTCATTTCTTCCATGCCTTTAAGCGCAGCTTGCTTGCTGGCCTCACTCCTTAGGCGTAACCCGCGCGGTGATCTTGATCTCGATCACGCCGCCTGGCGAGAACAGCCGGTCCACGTCAATCGCGGTCCATGCTGGAAAGGGCGCTTTGATATAGCGGTTCTTTACAGCGCTGAATGCGGGCATCGAGGCTTCGATATCGGTGTGGTAGGTGGTGAGATCGATCACATCGTCCCAGCTTGAGCCTGCGCGCTCCAGCACGCTGCCGAGATATTCAAACGTGCTCTCAAGCCCCTCTTCGCTCAATGTGCCGTCCTGTCCCCCGCCGACGATCACGCCGGACAGATAGACGGTGTTGCCATGGATTACCGCTTCGGAAAAACCGAACTGTTCCATAAAGGCGCGCGGACCTTCCGCTTCGGGCATGAGTGTTTGCTTCTTCGAAGAAGCTTCTGAGTGATCGTCCGCCTGCGCGGCGGTACCCGCGAGGCAAAGTGCGCCCGCGACTGCGATGGATTTGATCAGGGCCTTCATGCGCCTTCCTCCGGCAGATACAGCTTCTGCCCCATATCCTTATATTTCTCGCTCATTTCTTCCATGCCTTTGAGCGCAGCTTGCTTGCTGGCCTCGGCGGTGTCCGCGCCCAGTTTTTCTGCGGCGAGGAACGTCTCGGGGCTTTCGTTTTGCTTTGCGGCGAAATCGCGCACTTCTTGGCTGATCTGCATCGAGCAGAATTTTGGCCCGCACATGGAGCAGAAATGCGCTGTCTTCGCGCCCTCTGCGGGCAGGGTCTGATCGTGATATTGCTCGGCCGTTTCCGGGTCGAGCGACAGGTTAAACTGATCCCTCCAGCGGAATTCAAAGCGCGCCTTTGACAGGGCATCATCGCGCACCTTTGCCGCTGGGTGACCCTTTGCCAGGTCGGCTGCGTGCGCGGCGAGCTTATAGGTCACAACCCCGACTTTCACATCGTCGCGGTCGGGCAGGCCAAGGTGTTCCTTCGGCGTGACGTAACAAAGCATCGCCGTGCCGTACCAACCGATCTGCGCCGCGCCGATGCCGCTGGTGATGTGATCATATCCCGGCGCGATATCGGTGACGAGCGGGCCGAGGGTGTAGAACGGCGCCTCGCCGCAAACCTGCAGCTGTTTTTCCATGTTCTCTTTGATCTTGTGCATGGGCACGTGGCCCGGCCCCTCGATCATCACCTGCACGTCATGCTTCCACGCGCGGTGGGTCAGCTCGCCCAGGGTGTAAAGCTCGGCGAATTGCGCCTCGTCATTGGCATCCGCGATGGAGCCTGGGCGCAGGCCATCGCCGAGTGAATAGGCGATGTCATAGGCCTTCATGATCTCGGTGATGTCGTCGAAATGTTCGTAGAGGAAGCTTTCCTTGTGATGCGCGAGGCACCATTTCGCCATGATAGAGCCGCCGCGCGACACAATGCCGGTCACGCGGTTCGCGGCCATCGGCACATAGGCCAGGCGGACCCCGGCGTGGATGGTGAAATAGTCGACGCCTTGCTCGGCCTGCTCGATCAGAGTGTCGCGGAAAATGTCCCAGGTGAGGTCTTCTGCGACCCCGCCGACCTTCTCCAGCGCCTGGTAAATCGGCACGGTGCCCACCGGTACGGCGGAATTGCGGATGATCCATTCGCGGGTGTCGTGAATGTTGCGGCCGGTGGACAGATCCATGATCGTATCCGCGCCCCAGCGAGTGGCCCACACCATCTTGTCAACTTCATTGGCGACGTCTGATGCGACGGCGGAATTGCCGATATTGGCGTTGATCTTGACCAGGAAATTGCGACCGATCGCCATCGGCTCGGTTTCCGGGTGGTTGATGTTGTTGGGAATGATCGCGCGGCCGCGGGCGACCTCATCGCGGACGAATTCCGGGGTGATCACCGTTGGGATTTCCGCGCCCCAGCTCTCGCCATCGCGCACCAGATCAGCGGCAATCTCGCGGCCCAAATTCTCGCGCTCGGCAACATATTCCATCTCCGGCGTGATGATGCCTTTGCGGGCATAGTGCATCTGGCTGACGTTCATGCCAGCCTTCGCGCGCAGCGGACGCTTTACGGCATTGGGGAATTGCGGGACGCCGCCGCTGCGGTCTGGGCCGAGCTGGCCGTTATCCTCTGGCTTCACCTCGCGGGCGTCATATTCCTCGACATCGCCGCGCGCCATTATCCAGTCACGGCGTTTCGCGGCGAGGCCGGCATTGATGTCGATGTTGACGTTCGTGTCGGTGTAGGGGCCGGAGGTGTCATAGACGCGCACCGGTTCTTCCCCGCCTTCCAGATCAATCTCGCGCATGGCGACCTGAATGCCGCTGCCCGTGCGCGCGCCGATATGGACCTTGCGGCTGCCACGGATGGGCCCGGTGGTGACCCCAATTTCGACTGGTGAGTTGATGTCTGCCATGGCTGCGAAGTCTCCAAGAATGGCGGATAGGACTTCGGCCCTTCGACGAGCTCAGGATGAGCGGGTGAAGAGCCCTTCCCTCCGCCTGTATTAACAGGTTCAGGTTCAACGGGTCGAGCGCTGCGATGCGCCCCTCTCAGCCTGCGCCTGATAATCAGACTCGCTGGCTCCCCGGGGATGGAAGCACAATTACGCTACGCAGCGGCCTGCGTCCAGTGCGCTAAAGGCCGATAGCGTTTAACATCGCGCTATCCCATGCCCCGCCGATGGCATCTTCGCGGAAGTTGAACGAGCTGATGTATCCCCAGACGCAGCGATCTACATCGGCAGCGCGGAACGCATCGGTCACAGTCTGGTAATAGAGCGCGCGATTGGCCGAGGGGATGGTTTGGATCGCGCCATATTCGCCCATGAACACTGGGCGGCCCGTGCGGTTCATAAAGTCCTGCACCTTTGCGACGCTGTTATCGACCTCGCTTAAATCCTGCGGCGTGCCGAACACGCGGCCAAAGGGCGGCGGACTGGCCAGAAAGCTGGCGCCCTGATGGGTAAAATCAAACGGATCGTAATAGTGGAATGTGGCGATCAGATAGGGATCATCGGGCAATGGCAGCGTCGCCAGCGAATTGATCCCGCTGAAATTTTCTCCCCCAATCACCACGGGGCGCGTTGGGTTCGTCGCTCGCACATTGGCCAGCGCAGGCTCCAGGATCGAGAGCAGATTGGCATCGGTGATCTGATTGTGCGGCTCATTCAGCAATTCGAACCAGACCATGTCATCGGCATTCTGAAACCGATCGGCAATCTGCAACCAGAAGGCTGCAAAGCGATCCTTATGGCCATCCGGGTCGGCGAAAATCTCATCATAATGATGAACGTTCAGGATCACACGCAGGTCAGATGCGCGGGCCAGATTGACGACCTCTTCCACCCGGTCCATCCAGGCCGCATCTACCGTGTAAGGCGGAGCGGCGAGCGCATGGGTCGACCAGCGCACCGGCATGCGCACGGTTTCAAACCCCTGCGCTCTGATTTGCGCGAAGTCATCATCGGCAATCGGGCGTCCCCAACTGCCTTCGGTGGGATTGCCCTCCAGCTGGTTCGACATGTTGATGCATGCGCCAATCCGCGCGTCGGCCTGAGTGAGCTGTGCGCCGGGGCTCGGGGGAACGGGTGTTGCAGTCGGTGTTGGTGTCGGCGTTGCAGTGGGTGTCGGCGTCGGTGTAACGGCCGGTCCGTTGCTGCTGCCAGAACCCCCGCCACACCCTGTAAGACCGGTCACCATGGCCAAGACCGCAATCGCGGCTCCGCTATGCCAATGCCTGCGCCAACCCGATGCCATACCCATCATCGCTTCTCCCCGACCTTACCACTGTCAACGTTGTCACTCCTTTCGTATGTCCTTCAAGACAGGTTGCGACCACTGCTGCGACAGGGAAGGCGAAACGAGCAACCGCCTCGAGCTAGGTTGGCGGAATGCGGCCGCGCTTCGATGGCTAGTATCAGTCGTCTTTGACCGCGACCGACAGGCAGAGCGCGAGCAGCAGCGTGGCAAGAACGCCAGAGCCGCCAGCTAGCGGCAAGCTGCCCGAGAAGTCACGGCCGAGCGCCATGGATAGAGTGTTCGCGATCATGGCTATCGCGCCAATCACCGCAGTGAGCCCGCCCAGCGCTTTCGCGCCGCCGTTCATCTTGGCCATGCCGAAAACAATCGCCGCGAGACCCAGCAGGATCTTCGCCGCATTGTAGACCATGAAGGAGAAGGCAACGACCGCGCCAGCCGCTGGCTGCAATCCTTCGACTTCACCAGCTGCCTCAAAGAATGGACCGAACATGGTGAGGCCAACGCCGACTTGAACAACATTGAGCGTGCCCGCGACCAGGATGGCGGAAAAGCCGAGGCTGTAGCGCTTTGCATCCACCAAAGCGGACCCGGCAAAGGCCGCCAGCAGGACGAAGATCAACCCTTCGGCGCCCCACATCAATTGGCGCGGGACATCGACTTCGGCCATGTAAAGGCCCGTGTAGATCGCCTGTGTTATGGCTGACAATATGAGCAGCCCGGCCAAGGCCTGGACGGTGCGTTTCAGTGTAAGTTCCATTGCAATGGACCCCTTAATGGATGCGGTGTATCCGCCTGACTTCGGAGTAGGCAGGCGAAAGGTTACATCCCCGATGAACAATTTTTGCAGCCTAAGCAATCACGCCGCGCTGCCCCACGCTTTCAGTGCATCTGGGACTGGCGCCTGACCCAGCTCTACCGCCTTGATGCAAAGGCCGCCGATGTGGCGCGGCGATTTGGCGCAGCACCAGGCGAGGACCCGTGGGCGGGCGGCTATATTGCCCCGCTCAACTTTGCGCCAGTCATCACTGCAGGGCGCGAATTCATCGCTGGACCGCGGCCCGCTGGCGGACGCCTCAGCCCGCGCATGACGCCGCGCCTTTGGGGTGTGTTGCCCCCTCCCAAGTCAGATGATCCGACCCGGCGCATTGCTTCTGTACGCAATCTCGACAGCCCGTTCTGGATCGGAAACCTGCGCAACAGCGAGTTCCGCTGCCTAGTGCCCTTGACCAGCGTCATGCTGTGGGGCAGCGGTACGGATTATGAGGGGCGGCGCCTCAAGCATTGGTTCGCGCCGGAAGGTGGCGGGATCTTCGCCATGGCGGGCGTCTGGAAAGACGAGGATGTGCCCGCCTTCGCCCTCCTAACCCGCGATGCGGCGGGTGCGCCCAGAGATGCAGGATGCAAGAGCATGCCGGTGATCGTGCCCGATAGCGAGGCGGCGCGGCAAACTTGGCTCCACAGCGGCTGGGACGCGGCGCGCAGCATCGCAGAGCAAAGCCAGCCTACGCCGCTCGTTGAACTGGGTTCAGATCAGCCTGACTAACCGCTCACCGTCCGCGGCCCTTTCGCGCCCTTCAATCTTCCTGTACCTTTGACAACAATCGCGTTCAGGATCCGCTCAACCCGGCGCATTAGAAAGACTGACCAACAACAAAAGACATGGGTCGCAGACTGTTCACTTAGGGGGAAGTGCCATGCGCTTTTCTAAGTCTGCTATTGTGGTTTCAGCCATCAGCGCTGCGCTGGCGTTTTTCGCATCGCCTGCGCCAAGCACATCCACAAGCCACATCAGTTTTGCCGCATCGGCTGCTGCGCGAACACCCTGCGGCGGTGCCGGTCAACGCGCCTGCAAAGTATGGGAGCGGCCTGGTCGTCCTTGCAACAAGGGTCTGGTTGAGCGCAGCAGGACCGCACTTGATCCCAATGCCGGTTACTGCGTTCGCGCCTCAGGTGGCTCCAAATCCATCCTGTCAAAGGCTGCGGCAAGAGCGGATCAATCCGCCGATCTGATCGCCAGGATTGCAACGACCTGGGCGAGTTGCCGCTTTCCCGCAGACATTTTGGCCAACCCGCACAGCAAAGCCTTCCACGACAAGATCCTCGCCTCCAATTGCTACGAAGGGACGATGCAGCTCGCCGACGAAGCCGGTTACCGCACCGTCACCATCGGCTTTGTCAGCGGCGGCGGGATTGGGATTGGCGCAGAATTCGACAAAGGCTTTGCGTTCGATACGGCGGGACAACTTCCTGCCTCGCGCTATCGCACCAAGGCGCTTGAATTCGGGACTCTAGGCGGCGGAAGCGGAATTGTGGTTGGGTTCTTCAAAGGTCGCAACCAACCCGGGTCAGGTGGCATCGCGGGAACCGCGCATGGCGGCAGCGGAGCCTATGGCAAGGATATCGGCATATGGTACGGCTATGATGGCGCGTATCAGGGCCTCACGGTGGCTGTCACAGCGGGCTTGGGCGGTGACTTCGCCTATGTCCGCAATGAAACAGAGGTGTGGCGCACGAACTACACTGGAAGCATCATCGCACCTCGCGGCGACATCGCTCCGCCGCGCGAAGAAAAGGCCCCTTACGTTTACAAACGTGTGCAAACCCAACCGGGCAGCCTCGCGCAATATGAATATGCCGACCAACAGACCGAGGTGCAATTCTGCAACCGCACACGCGAAACAGTCCATGTCGCTTTTGGCTATTATGACTGGGGCTATTATTCGCCGCGTTCCAATTGGTCGAGTGTGGGCTGGTGGACAATTGACAGGGGCCGCTGTGCGTGGGTCGGCCTGCCTGATCAAGCCGATGGCAGCGCCTATTATGGCGAGATATTCGTCGTCGGAAGAAGCGGCGAGGATCGCTGGCAGGCGCGCAGCGGGATGGAGCTATGCGCACCGTCAGGCCGCGCCTTTCATTTTGCAAAAACCGAAGCGATCAAATGCCACTCGCGCGATGTCATGACCGGCCAAAGATATGTGGTCGGCCCTCACACCGACAACACGATACCGTTTGAATAATGCTGGGAGGAACAGACCGATGAAGACCTTAATTCCAATGGCTTTGGCAGCCGGAACGCTCGCTCTTCTGCCTGCGCCAGCGCTAGCATCTCACGGGCCGGGCGGACCTGATTTTGAGCGCGGCGAGATGCAGCTTTATGCCTGCGAGGGCGGCTTCAAAATCACGGTGACCAGGCTCCAAGTGCTGGGTGAAAGCGCCGTGCAGGTGGGATTCCCAACGGGGCGTAACGACAATTTGGCCGCGCTCCAATTGCTGCCCGCAACGCAAACCGGCAGCGGGGTCAGATACGCTTCCGACATCACCAGTTTCCACGAAAAGGGTGACACGGCCATTTTCAGGACAGAAGCCTCTGCAAAATCCGAGGCGATACCGTCAAGCACATGCAAATTGGAGCGAACGGGGCCCCCTGCCCCAGCCTCCGAAGGCAAGTCAGATCCGGTCACGCAGATCGCCAGCAATGGCAGTTATTGGGCGAAGGTCAAACCGGGCTACGGCGCCGATCCGTCCGCCCCGCCCACCTATTTCGAGATTGAAAATGTCTGCATCACCACCAATGGCAAACGCTTCTTTGCCATCCACCCGCCGGTGGGCGACGAACCTGCCTTTGCCATCACCGAAGACGGGCCGCTGGCGATCAATATTGGCGAAGTTGATGCAAGCGCAGGCGGGCGGCACTACAAAATCAGCAACCCTGATAACGTCGGTGAATTCCTGACCATGAACTTTATCGCGCCCGGCATGCGCGAGGCAGATCAGCCCAGCGCCACCGCTGGCCTATCCAGCATCACAGGCGATGATCGCCAGATCGATTGCACCGACAATGACCAAATCGTCTACATGGCGATGCTCGATGATGACGGGGTCACAATCTCGCTTGAAGCAGGCGAACTGGTCCTGCGTTTTGTCGGCAATCCGACTGATGCTGGCAAGGAATTTCGCGGCGGCTTGTTCTCACGCTCAGCAGGGGAGGCAAGGTTCGATTTCTTCGTCGATGAAGAACGGGTGCGCTTTATCGCGAGTGATGCGGGGCAATTGCCAAGCGGATCAGTTGGCGTCGACACGCCAATGAAACGCCAGCCGCATTCGGACCCGGTCGTCTATTTCCTAGCCAATCCCGATATGCTGGCAGAGCGCTTGCCGAGCCTCGCGCCTGGCGTTTCGCCGATGATCGACCGCTTGTCGCTGTGCAATCACTTCGCAGGAGAAACGAGCGAAGACACGGAGCGCAATGAGCAAATCATGCAGCGCTGGGAGGAATTGGCCTGTGACGCCGTATCGGCCGAATACAAGTCAGCTTTGGCAGCAGCTGCGAGCGGCAGCCCGCTTAAAGTCTACCTTCAGAAAAACAGCCCGGCTTGGGAATAGCTGCGGGAGTGATCACTCGCTCGGCTTGGCGATGGGAGTGATGGCGACTTCCTCATGCGGCCTTGGTGAAATAGGTCCAATCGCTGCCTTCGAGGAATGCGGGTGTCTGCACGGGAACATGCACGCCAATGGCCTTTTCTGCGTTGAGCGTGCGGTCGATCAGCAGCCCGGCCTCATCCTGTTGGAAGAACCAGAACGGCACCATCACCAAATTCGTCCGCGCGCAGCAAAAGAACTTTGAATTCATGGTGAAGTGCTGCGCAGCGGGATCGGCATCGCCTATATGCATCACGCGGATTGGCGCGCCTGCGGCATTGGTGGCGGAGACCCGGAAGGTGATGTTGTGCACCTCGCTATGCCGCTCTGGCCAGCCTGCATGCGGGGTGCGCAGAGCCTCAACCACCGCCCCTGACACTTCGATCCGTTCCGCCGCCTCACCATTGCTGAGCGTGACGCTGGTGATCCGCTCGGCAAAGCCATCCTGCCACAGTTCGTGGCCTTGCATTGCCTCTTCAGCCTGAGCGGGCGCGATCAATTGCACGCCCGGCTGCGCGGCCATCAGGCGGTTGAGATATTCGGCGGAGAAATGGTCACCATGCGCGTGGCTGACGAAGACCGCATCGACATTATCGTAAGGCGCGCTGCCATTGATAATCGCCTCGATCAGAGGCTCGCCCATTTCAGCGAGCGAGCCAAAATGATTGTCATACAAGGGGTCAAACAGAAATTTGGCACCGCCCATATTCGCGCTGACCCCGGCGTTCAGGATCGAGGTGACGGCATCCACGCGGCTGCTCTCACCAGCCGGAGCCTCCGATGCGGGTGCGGCGGAGCACCCCGCCAACAGAGATGCTCCCAAAGCCGCAGTCAGACCTGCACCGTAAGCCATACCCATTCCTTTTCCATCCATCCGTTCGCGCGTAAACGGTAGGCCGCAATCCGCAGCAGGTCCAGTTGGCGCGACTTCCATCGGATCAGGCCGCTAAGCCTTGACCACGCGCGCTGCGCGCCGCAATCCTTAAGGCCACACCGCAAACCTTACGAAAGACCCGATAATGCCATTTCGCATGACAGATATGGTGGGATGTGAATTCCCGCTCTTTGCCTTCTCGCACTGCCGCGATGTGGTCGCCGCGGTCAGCCGCGCTGGCGGATTTGGCGTGCTTGGCGCGGTCAGTTTCACCCCGGAACAGCTCGAAACAGAGCTCAAATGGATCGACAACAATGTAGAGGGCAAGCCGTATGGCATCGACGTGTTGATCCCCGAGGTGCAGGCGGTCGATCACTCGGTGAGCGCTGACGATATCGTCGCCGCGATCCCGGCAGAATACCGCGATATGACCACCAAAATCCTGCAAGAAGCGGGCGTCAGCCTGGATGGCACAGCGCCGCTCGGCGGCAGCCAGGCGCCCAATACTTCGCTGGGCCAGGAATTGCTGGAGGTCAGCTTCAATCACCCCGTCCGCCTGATCGCCAATGCGCTGGGCACGGCCCCGCCCGCAATGATCGAAGCGGGCAAGAAGCACGGCATTCCGGTGGCCGCATTGGTCGGCGCAAAAGAGCACGCGATGAAGCAAATCGAGGCGGGCGTTGATCTGATCATCGCCCAAGGCGGTGAAGGCGGCGGGCATTGCGGTGAGGTCAGCACGATCGTGCTGGTGCCGGAGGTGATCGAGGCGATTGAGCGAGCTGGCGCGGATATTCCCGTGCTCGCGGCAGGCGGGATCATGAACGGGCGGCAGATGGCCGGGATGATGGCGATGGGCGCAGCAGGCGCATGGTGCGGCAGCGTGTGGCTAGCCACGCAGGAGGCCGAGACGCATGAGGTTTTCCGCGAGAAGATGATCGCAGCCTCCAGCCGCGACACGATCCGCTCCAAACACCGCACCGGCAAATTCAGCCGCCAGCTGCGATCGGGCTGGCACGCACGCTGGGAAGAGGCGGGGATGCCCGCCCTGCCGATGCCGCTGATGATGCTGCTGTCTGAGCCCGTGCTGCGCGCGATCGACAAGGCGGCGGTGAATGGCAATGAACAAGCACGCGAGCTATGCTCTTACTTCGTCGGGCAAGGCGTTGGCCTTGTCACCGAAGTGCGCAGCGCAGGCGGCGTGGTGCAGGATTTCAAACAGGAATTCGCCAGCGGCTATGAAGCGCTGGCTGGCGCGCTTGAATAGTCGCGGGCAGCAGGCGAGCTGAGCCGCATTCCGCTAAAGCCCGATCACCGTTTCCTGCGCCGCGAGGGAGAAGGTCCGGCGATCTTCCGGCGTAGGCAGCAATGCACTGCGCACTGTACGGAAACGCTCAAGGTCGCCGCCGTAAGATGCCGCCAATCGGCCGCCGGTGAGATCATGAAATTTGCCCCAATGCTGCGCATATTCAATGCCCGCAGCATCCAGCGCGCTGCGCACACGCTCGATGACCAAATGGGTGTTCATCGAGTTCAGCCCGTCCATGTCGATCACGCAGCTTGGCTCAAACCGGGTGAAAGCCAGATGGCCGGGTGATTTCTGCACAAACCGGCAAGCAAACACGATCGGAGCAGGGCCAAATTGCTTATGCGCCTCGATTGCCAGGTCGAGCGCTTCTATGCAGCGATCGGCCGGAACCGCCAGCGATGCTCCAGCGGTTTGCGAACGCGGCGTAGTGAAATCAAATGTTTCACCCCAAGTGCCCTTCTCATTCGCGAACAGCTTTAGCTGCATGTCGAATAGTTTGCTGGTGAGCAAAGGTGTGAGCGGATCGACCGCATCGAGGAATTTGCCCACGAGGCCCGGCAGGTCGAAGCCCGCGCCATATTTTCCTTGCAGGCGATAATCGATCTGATGAGTGGCCGGAAACGGCTCTTCATACATCAGCTTCACCCGCGTCGGTGTATCTTGCTTGTGCGGGTTGACCACCACCTGAAAGAAATAGGGTCGCGGGTTACCCGCAGGCACCTGCACCTCTGGCGGGATGTCGATACCTGCCAGATCGAGCGTGCGCATCGCCTGCTTTAGGCGGTCGTCATAGGGGTGCTCGAATTGAGACGCGCTGAGCAAGAAGATTGGCCTGGTTTCGATTACCACCGAATGGACGACACCGAGCAAGCCAAGCGAAACCAATGCGGCATCGAACAGGTCATCATCCCGCCTGAGCTCCGCACCGAAATCCTGCACAAACGCGGCCGATGCAATCGGCTTTGAAGGGCGTTCGATCCACAGGTTCTGGCCACCAACCGATAGCAGCTGGATGGCCACAACCTGGCTTTGAATGCCGCCGTGATCGATTGCCGAACCATGCGTGCCGGTGGACATCGCGCCTACGAACGTCTGGCCATTGCTGGCCCCGCTTGTCGCAAGTGAGCGGCCCCGTTCCTTCTCAAGATAGCGGTTGATCTCGAAAATGGAGACGCCGCATTGGACGAGCAGTAGACCGTCGGCATCGCCAGCAAAGCCTGCGTCCATCGCACCGGCGCTCAGCCGAGCCTTTCTGTTCGCGTAAGTTGTGTCGAGTATCCACGCATCCTGCTGGCCCGACACCTGCGAGAAGGACCATGTCCCGCCCACTGCGCGCAGAACTTTGGCTTCCGCTTTGGCTTCTTCGATCAGGTCGAGCACAAGCTCAGCCGACTTGCGAAATTTCGCTGGTGAAAGCCCGCCAGACCCCGGATGCAATTCGTATCGGCGCCCCGCGTCAACGGCGTATGTCTCATGCCAATTTTGCCAGCGATTTGAGCTGCGCCGATGAAGCTTGGGATCAGTCGCCATCTTGGCCACCTTCCCCTCGCTCAGAGCCGCCGAGCACCGGCACTTCGTCATCTTCGCTCTTGGAGCAGACATATTCGATGGAGGTCGACTGGTATGCGCCCAGCGTTATCGCGCCGATCAGCGAATTGAAGAAATCGCGCTTCACGCGCACTTCGGCCACCGCATTGCTCTCGCATTCGAGCACTTCCGTCTTCTCGATTGCGCCGCCAAAACTATCGGCACTCGCGCGCTCCGGTCCGCCAGCCCGCACGGGTTCTTGTACTACAAAGAAGTGGGTTGTGCTGCACGCAGACACCAGCACTGCAAGCACAAGAACTGACGCGGCTTTGGGCAGTGAATTCACGAATCCCTCCTCTCAAAGATGAAAGAAGGATATCACGATGGGCCGCGATCAATAGTATCGACGCGACAATTTTGGCTCACAGCCTGTAAAGCAATGCAATCATTACAGTATTAAACTGGGCGGGCGTTTACCCGCCCTTTTGCGCCGCGATCCAGCGGTCGATTTTGGCTTCCAGAACTGCCAGCGGCAGGCCGCCGGTGTTCAGCACCTGAGCGTGGAATTCCTTGATGTCGAAGTCTCCGCCCAGTTGCTCTTCAGCCCGCGCGCGCAGTTCCTGAATTTTCAGCGCGCCGATTTTGTAGGCCAGCGCCTGCGAAGGAATAGCGATGTAGCGCTCAACCTCGGAGACCACTTCGGTCCGGGTCATGCCGGAGTTTTCCAGCATGAAGTCGATCGCCTTCTCCCGGCTCCAACCCTTGGCGTGCAGGCCGGTGTCGACCACCAGACGCATCGCGCGCAGCTGCTCATCCTGCAGCGTGCCATAGCGGTTCCACGGGTCTTCAAAGAAGCCCATTTCATAGCCCAAAGTCTCAGCATAAAGCGCCCAGCCCTCAACAAAGGCAGTCGTCCCGCCAAAGCGCATGAACGCGGGCAGAGCTTCGTTTTCCTGTGCCAGGCTGATCTGGAAGTGATGGCCCGGTGCGCCTTCGTGCAGGTAGAGCGTCATATTGCCGGTCGTCAGACGGCTCGGCAGGTCATAGGCGTTGAAATAGAACGTGCCGGGGCGCGATCCATCGGGGGTGCCGGACTGATACGAACCGCCCGCACTGAACTGCTCAATCGAGGGATCGTAAGGCTTAATCACCAGCTCCGACTTAGGGAGCAGCGAGAAATATTCGCCGATCTTCTTATCGACCTCTTTGCCGAGATCGTAATAGCTCTGGGTCAGCGCCTCGCGGCTCTCCGGCTTGAATTGTTCATCGGTGCGGACATAGTCGAAAAACTCGTTGAGCGTGCCTTCAAACCCAACCTCAGCCTGGACCTTTTCAAGGTCCGATTTGACCCGCGCGACTTCTCTGAGGCCAAGCTCATGGATCGTATTCGCATCGAGCGGCAGCGTCGTCGTGCTCTCGATTAGCTGCGCATAAAGCTCCTCGCCGCCTTTCATCTGGCTTAGCCCAACGCTGTCGCGGGCAACGGCGAGATATTCATCGCGCAGGAAATCGCGCATCAGGGTGTGCGCGGCATAAATTTCCTGGGTCTTCGCTTCGTAGGCCGCGGTCAGGCGCGCTTTGTCTTCCTCAGAGAAATCCTCTGGGAAGTTTTTCACTGGGCCCATAAATTGCGAATCCGCAATCGGAATGCCGATCTGCGTGTCGAGCTGAGAAATGACATTGCCAATTGTCAGCTTGGTTTCCACCACGCCGCTTTCCATGCCGTCGCGGAATTTCTCAATCGCGCGGTCATTGATCGCGATGTAATCATCATGGCGCGACAGATTGTCTTCGTAATTGGCGATCGTGCGGAATGGGGCCGCGCCGGTACCGCTGGCGAAGCTGGGGTAGAAGGTGTGAAAGCCGCTGAAATGGTTGACCGGGCGCACTTCGGTCAGCGCGCGAATGCGGTCCGTGCTGGCTTTGAGCGATTGCTCCTGATTGTATTTGAACACATCATAGGCGAGCTGATCGGTGGCCGAGAGTTTCGACCGGTCGATCTGCGCAAGCAGCGCCATGTTCAATTGCGTGTCAGTGCGACCGGCGAGGAACTGAGCATCAGTAAGGAAATCGCCAAGCTTGTCCGCGTCCTTATCATCCCCGCGAAACAGTCGTGAGAGCGGGTTGAGCGCGAGCTGGCGCTGGTCAGAATCGGCGAACAGAGCAAACAGCTTTTCGCCTTCCGTCTGCGGCTGCTCAGCGGCGGCTTCCGTCGCGGCGCTGTGATTGTCAGCCAGAGCTGGCGCAGCGGGTAGAACGAAGGCTGTCGCGGCGAGAAGTGCGGCACGAATATGCATGATGCGGGAGTCCCCTTAACCAAATTTGATTGCTTAGCCCGCGCTACCCCTGCCCCAATGCAAGGGCAAGCGCATGCCCGACCAACGTTCAATCCTGTTCGATCAATTGGCCGCAATCATTCGATCACGCGGCCGCGAACCATTACGAAATCGACATCCTCCAGCACGCTGACATCAGCCAGCGGATTGCCATCGACGGCAATGATATCGGCTGAGAAGCCCGGCGCGATCCGGCCAATCTCATCTTCCAGTCCCAGCACTTCAGCTGCGACCGTGGTGGCTGATGCCAGCACCGCGCGGTCTGACATGCCGCCTTTGCGCATCAGAGCCAGCTCGCCAGCGTTCTGACCATGCGGGAAGACGCCCGCATCGGTGCCGAACGCGATCTTTACGCCGTATTCGTTCGCGCGCTCCACAATCGTGCCAGCAAACTGGCCGACTGTGCGGATCTTGTCCTCCACCACTGGGGTGTAAAAGCCGGTGCCGAGGTTGGTTTTGATCCCTTCAAACGCCATCAGCGTGGGGACCAAAGTCGTGCCGTTTGCTTTCATCGCGTCAGCTGCGGCCTTGTCGATATAGGTGCCATGCTCAATCGTGTGCACGCCGGCGCGCGCCGCCGCTTCGATCCCGCGCGCACCATGGGCGTGAGCAGCGACTTTCAGGCCGAGCGTTTCCGCTGTGTCGACAATCGACTTCATTTCAGCGTCGGTGAAATGCGCCTCTAGCCCCCGGCCCTGCTGGCTGAGCACGCCGCCAGTGGCGGTAATCTTGATCAGATCCGCGCCATATTTGGATGCCTCGCGCACCTTCTCCGAACATTCGACCGGCCCGGTGCAGGTGAACCCGGAATCGAGCACTTCGTTCACATGTTTGTGAAAGCCATTGGTGTCGCCGTGTCCGCCAACAATGCTGATTGTGCGGGCGGATGTGACAACACGCGGCCCCGCCACAATGCCCTCTGCCGTGGCGCGGCGCAGCATTTGCGTGACCTGATCGGTCCGCGAGCCAAGATCGCGCACGGTGGTGAACCCAGCCAGAGCGGTGATGCGGGCGTTCTTCGCCGCGATCAGCGTGTAATATTCTGGCGGCGTGGTGGCCGCGCGCCAGAACTCGCCGCTGGGATCGCCGGACAGATGCGTGTGCAGATCGATCATGCCGGGCAGGACGGTTTTGTCAGAGAGGTCGATAACGCGGTCAACATTCAATGGCCGAGGAGGAGCGTTGGCCAACACTTCAATCTCGAGGATTTTACCATCTCTGACGATCACCAAGGCCGGCCCGGTCGGTTCGCTGTTCGCGTCGATAATCACATTGCCGGCACGGATCGCAATCGTCTCAGCCGCCGCAGGCGCGCTCAGCAGTGTCACAGCAGCGATCACGGGAACCGCGAGCTTGGATAGCAATTTCATCATTACACCTCTCTTACGTTTTGCCCCTGATAGGCTCGCTCTAAGCTGCGCCGCAAGCCCGCCAGGTGAGAAACGAAGTCGCGCACTATTTGCCAAAGGAGCTCTGAGCGTTATGAGAGACGTGTAATTTTCCACTCAAAGGGGACAATTTTCGCATGAACAGGCTTTCGTTAATTTCCGCCACACTGTTCGCATCAGTCTCATTGACGGCGGCTGCCCATGCCCGCCCGATGACGCCAGAAGACGTCGCCAAGCTGGAAAGCGTCGGCGCGATGGCCGTCTCGCCCGATGGTGAGCGCATTGCCTTCACGACCTCCAGCCTGCCGGATGTGACCGAGGGCGAGAAGGACGGATCGTTCACGCAAGAATTGAAAGTGGCAAGCGCGCCGGGTGATGCCCGCGCTTACCTGCCCGATGATGTATCGCCGGGCGGCGTCGCATTTTCGCCCGACGGCCAAATGGTCAGCTTCCTATGGACGAAGAAAGACGAGAAACGCGCCGTTTGGGGCGTTCCAGTGGACGGCGGCACGTATAAGAAGCTCGCCGAAATTGAAGATGCCAATGTCCGCAGCTACCGCTGGAGCGATGATGGCAGCACCTTGTTCCTGCTCGCCAATGCAGAGGAAGACAAGCAGCGCACCAAGCAGCGCAAGGCCGGTTTTAACGCGCGGGTTTACGAGGAAGAGTTCAAGCCTGCGCGCATGTTCGCCGCCAAGGTTGGCGATACAGTGGACGAGGAACCGCGCGAGATTGCTCTGCCCGGTTTCGTCAGCGCATTCGACATTGCCCCAGGCAGTGCGTTCGGCATCGTTGAGACCGCTCCGACCCCGCTGGTCGATGACAGCTACACCAAGAAGCGGGTCAATATCATTGACCTCAGCACTGGTAATATCCGCGCTGTCGTAGAGACACCGGGCAAGATCGACGACGTTGAAATCTCGCCAGACGGCTCGCAGCTTTCGCTGATCGCGGGCGTTGATATGAACGACCCGGCGGCGACCACTTTGCACCTCGTCGACACTGCAACGGGCGCATACCGCGCGCTCAATGCGGGCGCTGAGGAAGCCGCAGTCGATGCGGAATGGCTCGCCAATGGACGCCTAGCGACCATCATTCACACTGGCGCGCAAAGCGTGCTGCGGATCTACAATTCTAACGGCACCGTGCGCCAAGAAACCGATCCGGGCGAGCTGATCCTGACCCGTGTTGAGGCCGCTGGCGGACAATTGGTTGTCGCCGCGAACAGCCCAAAGCACCCCAATGAAGTGTTTGCCGTAAACGGCAGCAACTTCACTCGCTGGACCACGCACAATCCGTGGCTGGCGGATATCTCCTTCGGCAATCAGCGCACCTACACCTACACTGCGCGCGATGGCCAAGAGATTGAAGGCGTTCTGATTGAGCCGGTTGGCGGCGCTCCAGAAGGCGGCGCGCCGACCATCATGAACATTCATGGCGGGCCGGAAGCGCATGAAAGCAATGGCTGGCAAACCGGCTATTCAAAGCCCGGTCAAATGGCTGCTGGTAAGGGCTATGCCGTGTTCCTGCCGAACTATCGCGGCTCAACCGGATACGGCGTTGCCTTCGCTAAGCAGCATCAGGGCAATTACACCGATCCGGAATTCACCGATATTGTCGATGCAAAACGCGCGCTTGTCGCAGAAAGCATCACCGATGCGGACCGCACTGGAATCACCGGCGGATCATACGGCGGCTATGCCAGCGCCTGGGGCGCAACCGCGCACTCAGCGGAATACGCCGCCAGCGTAATGTTCGTCGGCATTTCCAATCAGGTGAGCAAGTTTGGCACCGGCGACATCCCATACGAGATGTACAATGTGCACAGCCGCAAATGGCCATGGGATGATTGGCAGGCGATGCTGGAGGTCTCTCCGATCTTCCACGTCGACAAGGCCGAGACACCGATACTGATCATGCACGGCGACAGCGACACCCGCGTTGATCCGGGCCAATCGTTTGAGCTCTATCGCTCGCTGAAAATCCGCAAGCCAGAGACGCCAGTACGCTTTGTGCTGTATCCGGGTGAGCCACACGGAAACCGCCGCGCCGGCAGCCGCTATGATTACAGCCTGCGGATGCTCGAATGGTTCGACACCTATCTGATGACCGGCGATCGTAAAGCAGCCCTACCCGCCCCGCGCCCGCAATTGGCCGAAGGCGCCAAAGGCGCGAAGCCGTCAACCAAGGACGATGACGACAACGAGGATTGAGTTGTTTAGTCAGCGCTACATTTAAGAAGAGGGCTGCCCTAACCGGCGGCCCTTTTTGCTTTGGCAATCGCTGGACCAATCGGTCGCGCAGCGATCGCAAGGCCAAGCGGCCGCCCGCAGCGGTGCGGACTTGTCCGCAAACCGCGAGGGTACCGCACGCTGGATAGTGTGCGAAAAACTAAAAAGTATAACCCACGCCTGCGCCGACCAGGAATTGATCCGCGCTGCCTCGGACGGAAGTAAACGGCGTGTCGGCCGCGTCTCCGACCAAGCGGCTGTACCCGCCAATGCCGTAGATATTGAGCCCGCCGTTGAGCGCATTGCCGTCCAGATCAAAAGTCACAATCGCGGTCAGGCCGAGGCTGTTTAGCCCGCCATCGGCGGTGAATTGCGCAAGGCCGCTGTCTGCGCTCTGCTGAGGCGTGACGGTGTAGTAATAATCGGCAAAGCTATCATCGACGAAGCTCGCGCTCGCGCTCACCTGCACCACTGCGCCGCGTCCGACCGGGGTGAAATAGCCGACGCTCGGCTCGATCAGCATCCCGTCATGCGCGCCCAATATGTCCCAGCGCACCTGCGTTGAGAAGGTGACCGCATCGAAGCGGTTGAGCACGCCGGGAATGCGCACGCCGCCTTGCACGCCGAGCTCAAACGCGGTGTCCAAATCCTCGGTCAGCGCAACTACAGGGTCTTCGATGTCTCCATCGCGGTCATTGCGCAGGCGAAAGGCTGGCCCAAAGGAGACGCTGGTCTCAGATGGCGCAGCGCTCGGCGCCTGTGACAGCAGATCGAGGGCGAAACCGGGGCCATTGGGGCTGATCCCGACGCCGCCCACACGGCCCACGATCAGCGGCAGCGGAAAGACATTGTAATCATCAGACCCGGAATAGCTCGGCACTAGCCCTGCGCCTATGCCGATCGTCACCCATGTTTCATCAAAGACGTTCTCGCCGTTCAAGACACCGGGCGGCGGACCGCCTGCGCCGCTTGGCGGGCCTTGGCGTTCTGGTTGCTCGGCCTGGCTACCAGCATCAACATCGCGCTCGGCCGGCTGGGACGCACCCTCTGCATCACCACCGCTCGCATAAGCAGGCGTGCTGGCGAAACTAGCGGCAGCGACCAGCGCCAAAGCGATTGTTTTTCGTGACATTCCCAGCTCCGTTTCAGCCATTAAACCGACCGCCTTCGGGTCAGTTCCCGAAGGCTTAAGCGGAACCTGCCGCTTGCCACTCGGCAATTGCCTCAACCGGGAACAGCAGCATGATGACGGTAAGCGTCAAGCCATCGCGCACCACGTATGCTGCGAGCACTTCCATGAACACGGCAAGAACGACTGTCACTTTCACCGGCAGCTTCATCGCGAGCCAGAAGCCAAACGCCATCCAACCGATATCGGCAAAGGAATTAAGCACGCTGTCGCCAGAATAGCCCCAATTGGCCGTGACCGAGCGGAACCGCTCAATCACCATGGGCGTATTTTCGAGCACTTCCCATGCCGCCTCAAGGAACACCGCGAGCGGCAATCCCCAGCGAAACGCGCTCTCTCCGCCGAATTTCCATTTCACAAACAACATCCACCCCAGCGCATAAAAGATCGGGCCATGAATGATATGACTGGGCGTGTACCAATCGGCGATATGCTGGCTGTTGCCGGAAGAATTGATATCGCCATGCCACAGCTTGATATCGCCGCATTCGCAAATCGGCGGGCGGCCCATAAGGAGCAAGATCACGACGGCCACGATTGCAATCCCGATAGAGACAAGGATCGTGGTGCGATTGGGGATGAGTTTTGCCATTGGCGACGGGTGTGAATCAGCGCGCGCCCACTTGCAAGCAAAGATCACCGCAAGCAACCATAATTGCAGCACAAAGCATGGGGCGGCAGCGCGGCAATATGCCTGCTATTACAACGCGCCATTGCCGATCCTCCCCGCTTTCCCTAGGGCGGGGCCAGAATGAGCGGAAACACAATCGATGTGGCCATTGTTGGCGGCGGACTGGCTGGCGGATTGATCGCGCTGGCGCTTTTCCGCGAGCGGCCCGAATTGCGGCTTTCCATCATCGAAAACGGCAAGAGCTTTGGCGGCAACCACCGCTGGAGCTGGTTTGACAGCGACTTGTCGGAGGCTGGCCGCGAGCTGCTCGCCGCCTTCCGCCAGACCGAATGGGACAGCGGCTATGACGTTGCCTTTCCGAAATATCGCCGCACGCTGAAGACCGGCTACCGCTCAATGGCGAGCGCCGACTTTCACGAAGGTCTTGTGCGGCTGCTGCCAGAGGGCGCGATGCGGCTTGGCTGCGCGGCGGAGGCGATCGATGCGCGCGGCGTCACACTCGCCGATGGGGAGCGGATCAACGCCCGCGCCGTGATTGACTGCCGCAGCTTCTCACCCAGCCCGCATTTGCGCGGCGGCTGGCAGATTTTCATGGGCCGTCAGATGCGGCTGGATACGGCTCACGGGCTGGAGCGACCGGTGATTATGGACGCCGCCGTTGATCAGCACGCCCCGCACGGCAATGGCGGAGCCTACCGCTTTGTCTACACATTGCCGCTGGGCGCGCATGATGTGTTTATCGAAGATACCTATTACGCCGACGATCCAAAGATGGACCGCAGCGCTTTGTCCTCTCGCATTGATGCCTATGCCCGCCAGCATGGCTGGGCCGATGGCGCGATTGTCGGCAGTGAAGCAGGCCTGCTGCCCGTGCTGACCGGCGGCGATTTTGCCGCTTACCAGGCCGAGGTGCGCATTCCCGGGGTCGCCATTGCCGGGGCGCGTGGCGGATTTGTCCATCCGCTCACCAGCTACACCATGGTGATCGCGGTCGAAAACGCACTCACTATCGCGGCCGAGGCAGACCTTGCTGGCGCTCAGCTGGCCGCACTGTTTGAGACGCGGGCCGCGCGGCATTGGCGCAAGACCGGATATTACCGGATGCTGGCGCGCATGCTGTTCTTCGCGCCAAAGCCGCACCGCCGGGTCGACATATTCCAGCGCTTCTACACCCTTCGCGAGGGCCTGATCGAGCGGTTCTATGCCGCGCGTTCCACCCGGCGTGATAAGCTGCGCGTCCTTTGGGGCAAGCCGCCCGTAACTATCCCGCGCGCGCTCGCCGCCATGATCAAACGCGGCGAGCCGCTGACAACCAAATCGCAATCGGAGAAATCGGTATGAATGCCCCCGTGTCGCAGACTGACAGACTGGACCTTGCCTCTCCGCCCGCCACTGGCCAGGGGATCAACCCGGCCTTGGCAGAGAAATATGAGGGCCGCACCGCCTGCGTGGTCGGCGCAGGATTTGGCGGCATGGCGCTCGCTATGCGGCTGCAATCGGCGGGTATTGCGACCACTGTGGTGGAAGCGCGCGACAAACCGGGCGGCCGGGCCTATTTCTGGGAAAAAGACGGCTTCACCTTTGATGCTGGCCCCACGGTAATCACCGATCCGCCTTGCCTTGAGGAGCTATGGCAGCTGACCGGGCACGATATCTCTGAAGATGTTGAGCTGATGAAGGTCATGCCGTTTTACCGGCTGAACTGGCCCGACGGCACCAATTTCGATTACTCAAACGACGAGGCGGAACTCAACGCCGAAATCGCCAAGCTCGATCCCGATGATGTGGTCGGCTACGCGCGCTTTCTGGAATATTCCGCGGGCGTGCACGAAGAAGGCTATGTCAAGCTCGGCCACAAGCCGTTCCTCGATTTCAAGAGCATGCTGAAAGCCGCCCCGGCGCTGGTCAAGAAACAGGCCTGGCGCAGCGTCTATTCCATGGTCTCCAGCTATGTGAAGAACGAGAAACTGCGTGAGGCGCTCTCGTTCCACTCGCTGCTGGTTGGCGGCAATCCGATGAACACCAGTGCGATCTATGCGCTCATACACAAGCTGGAAAAAGACGGCGGCGTGTGGTGGGCACGCGGCGGCACCAATCGCCTGATCGCGGGCATGATCCGCCATTTTGAGCGGCTCGGCGGCACCATGCGCGTCGGCGATGGGGTGAAACAGGTCCACACGATCGGCAATCGCGCCACCGAGGTGGAGACCGAAAGCGGCTGGAAACAGCGCTTTGATGCGGTCGCCTCCAACGCAGATATCATGCACTCCTACCGTGATCTGCTTTCCGGCTCTCCGCGCGGGCCGAAGGCGGCGAAAGCGCTCTCGCGCAAGAGCTTTAGCCCGTCATTGTTCGTGGTGCATTTCGGGCTGGAGGGCGCATGGCCCGGCATTCCGCATCACATGATCCTGTTCGGCCCGCGCTATAAGGGCCTGCTCGACGACATCTATAAAAACGGCGTGCTGCCGCAGGATTTCAGCATCTATCTGCACCACCCGACCGTTACCGATCCCAGCATGGCGCCCAAGGGCAAGAGCACGTTTTACGCGCTCGTTCCGGTCGCGCACATGGGCAAGATGCCGATCGACTGGGATGTCGAAGGGCCGAAGCTGGAAAAGGCCATCCTGGACGAGGTCGGCCGCCGCCTGATCCCGGACATTCACGACCGGATCGTGACAAAATTCAGCTATGCGCCAAAGGACTTCTCACAAGATCTCAACGCGCATCTGGGCAGCGCCTTCAGCCTTGAGCCCGTGCTGTGGCAGAGCGCTTATCTGCGCGGACACAACCGCGACGATGTGATCGACAATTTCTACCTCGTCGGCGCAGGCACCCACCCGGGCGCAGGCATTCCCGGCGTGGTCGGCAGCGCAAAAGCAACGGCAGGCTTGATGCTGGAGGATTTGGCAAAGGTATCCTCTCCATGATGGGGAGGGGGACCGCGGCGCACCGCGTCGTGGTGGAGGGGATAGGCGCTTGATCAGCGGCCCTGCTTACACCGTAAAGCTAGCACGAAAACTGCGCCGGGAAATGTCGCTCCCTGAAGTCATGCTGTGGCAGGAACTTCGCAAACGCCCCGGCGGTCACAAGTTTCGTCGGCAACACCCCATGCGGCCCTTTCGTGCTCGACTTCTATTGCGCCAAGGCAAAACTGGACGTCGAAGTGGATGGAACGGCTCACGACAGCCCCGCAGCGTCGGCAAGAGACGCCAAACGATCAGCCTTTCTCAGACGGAAAGGCATTGCCTCAACTCGCATAACAGCCAAGCTCATACTTGCAGATTTGGACGCAGTGGTTAGGCGACTAATTGTGATTTGCGATGAACGATTGGAAGATATGACGAACGCGCCCCTCCACCAGCCTGCGGCTGGTCCCCCTCCCCGTTTCGGGGAGGAACGATGAAACGTCTCGCTGTCTATTGCGGATCGGCCACGCCCGAAGACCCCCGCTATATCGAACTTGCTCGCGAAGTCGGCCAAAGCCTTGCTGCGCGCGGCATTGGCGTCGTCTATGGCGGCGGACGGCTCGGCCTGATGGGCGCGGTGGCGAATGGCGCGAAAGACAGCCGGCGGCGAGGTGATTGGCGTGATCCCAGAGGCGCTCGTCAATTCCGAGGTCGCCAACCACAATTGCGACGAGCTGATCACCGTCACCGGCATGCACGAGCGCAAACAGCGTTTCACCGATCTCTCCGATGGCTTTGTGACCATCCCCGGCGGGGTCGGCACAATGGACGAGCTGTGGGAAGCGATGAGCTGGGCACAGCTTGGCTATCACTCTGACCCAGTGGGTCTCCTCAATGCCTTTGGTTTCTATGACGATTTGATCGCGTTCAACGCCAAAATGGCGGATGTCGGCTTTGTCCGCCCGGCGCATCAGAACATCCTGATCTACGCGGACACTATGCCCGATCTGCTGGACAAAATGGCCGCATACCAGCCGCATACGCCGATCTTTCGGATGAAGGCTGAGGATCTGTGATGGAGCCTTTGTTGCGCACGGCCCGCACATCCGTGCGTGCCTTGGCCTGGCCAGCCCGCTCCCTCCACCCTTCCACCCGGATTATCACACCGGGTTACGATCCGGGTGGAAGGGTGGAGGGAGCGGGCTGGCCAGGCGCGAGCGTTAGCGAGCCGCAAACAAATGGTTGATCCTGAACGCAGGGCCGTCCTCGTCGCTCATTCACGCAGCGCCATCAAGCACGGCTCGCAAAGCTTCTCCGCCGCATCCAAACTGTTCGATCAGCAAACCCGCGAGCGCGCCTGGCTGCTCTATGCCTGGTGCCGCCGCGCCGATGACATTGCCGATAATCAGGACATGGGCGGCCCGCTGGGCGATCAATCGAGCGCCGAGGAACGCTTGGCCCTGATCCGCAAGCTCACAGGCAAAGCGCTAAGCGGTGAGCCAACCGGCGACCCCGCCTTCGACGCGCTGGGCGTGGTGGCGGAGGAATGCGGACTGACCGCGCAAATGGCCGAGGATGTGATCGAAGGCTTTGCGCTCGATGCACAGGATTGGCGACCGCGCACCGAGGCCGATATGCTGCGCTATTGCTATCACGTGGCGGGCGCGGTTGGCGTCATGATGGCGGTGGTCATGGGCGTCGCCCCGGATGATGAGGACACGCTTGATCGGGCCTGCGACCTTGGCCTCGCCTTTCAACTCTCCAACATTGCCCGCGACATTGTCGAGGATGACGCAGCGGGCCGGTGCTATCTGCCAGCGGAGTGGCTGGTCGAGGAAGATATCGAGCCCGGCCAGCACACCAAGCCGCACCACCGCGAGGAACTCGCCGATATGGCCGCGCGGCTGGTTGCCTTGGTTCAAAAGCACGAGGCCGCCGCCCGCGTGGGCGCCGCCCGCCTGCCCTTCCGCAGCCGCTGGGCCGTCCTGTCCGCCGCGCGAATTTACGGCGCAATCGGGCGCAAGGTCCGCGCACGCGGGACCGAGGCATGGAACAGGCGCACGTACGTGCCGCGCTCTGAAAAGGCGCTCTACGGCGCGCGCGCATTTCTATCCGCATTGATCAACCGGGAGAAACACCCCGACGGCCCGATCACCTGGGGCATCAAGGATTTCCGGCCAAACGCTTGAAGCGGGCCGCGCACGCGACTAACCCGTCCGAATGATCAGCAAACTTCTTATCGCCAATCGCGGCGAAATCGCCTGCCGCATCATCCGCACCGCGCGGGCTATGGGGGTCGCCACGGTGGCGGTCTATTCTGATGCCGATGCCAAGGCTTTGCATGTGCGCAGCGCCGATGAGGCGGTGCATATCGGCCCCTCGCCCGCTGCCGAAAGCTATCTGATCGGCGAAAAGATCATTGCCGCGGCGAAGGAGACCGGAGCCGAGGCGATCCACCCTGGCTATGGCTTTCTGTCAGAGAACGCCGACTTTGCGCAGGCCGTGCTGGATGCGGGCCTGATCTGGGTCGGGCCAAAGCCGGACAGCATCCGCGCGATGGGCCTGAAAGATGCAGCCAAGCAGCTGATGATGGATGCGGGCGTGCCCGTCACTCCGGGCTATCTCGGCGAAGATCAATCGGTCGAGCGCCTGTCCAAGGAAGCGGACGCGATTGGATATCCTGTTCTGATCAAGGCGGTCGCGGGCGGCGGCGGCAAGGGCATGCGCAAGGTCGACGCTTCGGAGAACTTCGCAGCTGACCTCGAAAGCTGCAGGCGCGAGGCCAAGGCGAGCTTTGGCAATGATGAGGTGCTGCTGGAGAAGTGGATCACCTCGCCCCGCCATATCGAGGTGCAAGTGTTCGGCGACAGCCACGGCAATGTCGTCCACCTGTTTGAACGCGATTGCTCGCTGCAACGCCGCCACCAAAAGGTGATCGAGGAAGCCCCCGCCCCCGGCATGGATGAGGCCACTCGGACACAAATCTGCGCCGCCGCCGTGCGCGCTGCGAAAGCGGTCGATTACGAGGGCGCAGGCACGATTGAGTTTATTGCGGACGCCAGCGAAGGCCTACGCGCGGACCGCATCTTCTTCATGGAGATGAACACGCGGCTTCAGGTCGAGCACCCGGTTACGGAAGAGATCACAGGTGTAGATCTGGTCGAATGGCAACTGCGCGTGGCGAGCGGCGAGCCCATCCCGCTGAAGCAGGACGAGCTGAGCATCAACGGCCATGCCATCGAAGCGCGGCTCTATGCGGAGGACCCGGCTAAGGGGTTTTTGCCGAGCACGGGGCGGTTAGTCAGGCTCGACCTCAATCAAGATTGCAAGGATATATGGTCGCGAAGTGCGATCCGCATCGACGCGGGGGTCGAGGAAGGTGACCCAGTGAGCCCCTTTTATGACCCGATGATCGCAAAGCTAGTTGTACACTCGGAGGACAGGAAAACGGCGCTGGAAGACCTCAGTGGCCAATTACACCTATTGGAAATCTGGCCAGTCCGATCAAATGCCCCTTTTCTATACAAGGCTGTGGAGCATGACGACTTTGTTAGCGGGGCAATCACAACAAGCTTTATCGAACGGCTCGGTGATGAACTCATCCCCAATGAAACGCCTTCCGAGGACGATTGGGCCCTGGCAGCGCGCCTCATGCTGGAATTTGAGGAAGATGATGATGACGAGAAACTTGAAATCGCAGCTGGCTTCCGACTGAATGCCGAACGCCGAGAAACTGTTTGGTTAGACCACAACGGAGAAGCAAGGGAGCTTGACCGGCACAAAGTTCCAGGCGTGGGTGGCTTTGGTTGGCACACAACTGACAAGGTCATTGTATTTGCTGACGGCGGGTACTTCGAGTTTGAGCACGGGTTCCGAAGCACCGGCCACGCCTCCGCCGCTGACGGCGCGATCCTTGCCCCCATGCCGGGCAAGGTTATCGCGGTGGATGTAAGTGAGGGCCAGACAGTCAAAGCGGGCGACCGCCTGATGGTGCTGGAGGCGATGAAGATGGAGCATGCGCTCACTGCGCCGTTTGATGGAACCGTCACCGAGCTTTCCGCCAGCAAGGATGCGCAGGTTCAGGTCGAGGCTGTGCTGTGCGTGGTGGAGCCTACAGAATGATCCTCCCCGTTTCGGGGAGGTGGCAGCGCGAAGCGCTGACGGAGGGGAACTCGCGCCATATCCCCCTCCACCAGACTGCGTCTGGTCCCCCTCCCCATTCTGGGGAGGAATTATGACCTGGCAATCTGAACTCGAAGAACTGCGCGCACGCGAGGCGCTGGCCGAGGAAATGGGCGGGCCAGACAAAGTCGCGCGCCAACATGGCCGGGGCAAGATGGACGCCCGCGCGCGGCTGGCGGCGCTGTGCGATCCCGGCTCTTTCCGCGAAATCGGCAAGATCTCTGGCGCGGCGCGCTACGATGAAAACGGCGATCTGACCGGTGTTACCCCTGCCCCATTCCTGTTCGGCAAGGCGACCGTCAATGGCCGCCCCATAGTCGCCACCGCCGATGATTTTACCATTCGCGGCGGCGCAGCGGACGCGGGCATTTCCCGCAAGATGGTGCAGGCGGAGAAGATGGCTCACGAGCTGAAGCTGCCGATCGTCAAGATGATTGACGGCACTGGCGGCGGCGGCAGCGTGAAAACGCTGGAGCAAATCGGAGCGACCTATATCCCCGCTGTTCCTGGCTGGGGCGATGTGGTCGAAAATCTCGACACTGTCCCCGTTGTCGCGCTGGCGCTTGGTCCAACGGCTGGCCTCGGCGCGGCGCGCATTGTTGCCAGCCATTACTCGATCATGGTGCGCGGCCTCTCGCAATTGTTCGCCGCTGGCCCCGCCGTGGTGGATGGGCTGGGCGAGAATTACAAAGGCTCCACCGACCACAGCCAAGCCAAGGAAGACCTGGGCGGCGTCGATATTCACACTCGCAATGGCGTGGTCGATGATGAGGTCGCGAGCGAGGCCGAGGCCTTTGCCCGCGCGCGCCATTTCCTGAGCTTTATGCCCGAACATGTCGGCCAGCATGCGCGCCGCGCGCAGCCGAGCGATCCGGTGGACCGCCGCGAAGAAGCGCTGCTGTCGCTGGTGCCGCGCGATGACAAACAAGTTTACTCGATGCGCCGCGCGATGGACCTAATCCTGGATACGGGCACGGTGTTTGAAATCGGCAAGAATTGGGGCCGCGCCGCGATCACCGCGCTCGCCCGGCTGGACGGCTATCCTGTGGCCGTGGTGGCGAGCGATCCGAGCTATCTCGGCGGCAGCTGGGAGGCCAAGACCAGCGAGAAAGTCGAACGCTTCGTAAAACTCGCCGATCAATTCCGCCTGCCGATCGTGCACCTCGTCGACAACCCCGGCTTTATGATCGGGCGCGAGGCGGAAATGGCGGGCACGATCCGCTACGGCGTGCAGGCGATGAACGCGATCTATAAGGCCAGCGTCCCGCTCGCCAGCATTGTGATGCGCCGCGCCTATGGGATCGCGGGCAGCGCGATGAGCAATGCCGACAAATTCCAATATCGCTATTGCTGGCCCTCGGGCGATTGGGGCAGCCTACCCATCGCGGGCGGATTAGAGGTCGCCTACAAATCCGAGCTGGAGGCAGCTGATGATCCCGCCGCTATGCTAGAGGAGATCAAGGCGCGGCTGGACAAGGTTACATCACCCTTCCGCAGCGCTGAACGCTTCAATGTCGAGGACATTATCGACCCGCGCGACACCCGGCCCTTGCTATGCGAATTTGCAGAGCTGGCCTGGCGGAAGTTGGCGGCTGAGGCGGGGCCTCAGAGGCCGTAGCCACCCGCGCCCTCCACCCTTCCACCCGGAGCCTGCCGGGATACCATCCGGGTGGAAGGGTGGAGGGCGCGGGTGGCTAGGTCGCGAGCGTTAGCGAGCTCTAGGCAAAAAACCTAACTCCGCATCCCAGAGGGGTAGCGCTGCTGCGCCTGAGGCGGGGTGAACAAGCGGCCCTTTTCACTGAACAGCACCAGCAGCAGACAGGCGATCCCGCTCGCCAGCAGAGCCAGCGCCAGAGGCCGCGCGGTCCCATCAAACGCATAGCCGATCATCGCGCCCAAAATCGCCGCCGATGTCATCCGGACAAAGCCATGCGCAGAGCTGGCCGCGCCCGCGATATGGAAGAACGGGTTCATCGCGATGGATCCGAAATTGCTGCCGATAAAGCCAAGCAGCGCCATGTTGATCGCCATCAATGTGACAAATTGCCACAGGCTTTCCTCGCCGCCAAAGGCGAACACCACTTGCAGGCCGACGACCGCGATAAAGGCGAACATCGCCGTATGGCTGACCCGGCGCGCGCCGAAGCGTTCAACGATGCGCGAATTGGACCAACTGGCAACCGCCATGGTGCCTGCGCAAATGCCGAAAACAATCGGGAACAGGTCTGGCCGCCCGAACCCATCGCCGATCAATTGCTGCGACGAATTGATGAAGCCGAACAGAGCGCCGAACACCAAAGTGCTGCCAATGACATAGCCGATGACGGAGCGCTCGCTAAGCGCAGTGCCCATGTTGCGCGCGATGGTTGCCGCATGGATCGGTTGGCGATTTTCAGGCGCGAGGCTTTCTGGCAGGCGGAAATAGACCCAGCTGCCAATGAATATCCCCTGCAATGCCATCGCGGCAAAGATCATCCGCCATTCGCCGACTTGCAGGATCAACTCTCCAATGCTGGGCGCAATCGCTGGCACCATCAGAAAGATCACGAAAATCAGGCTCATCATGCGCGCCATCTTATCGCCGCCCACCCGGTCGCGAATGATCGCCGGGGGCAGCGCAACAATGCCCGCGGCAAAGAACCCGGCGGCCGCGCGCACGGCCAGCAATTGCTCATATGTAGTGACCATAGCGCAGGCGACCGCGAGCAATATGTAGATCACAATTGCGGTGAGCAGCACGGGGCGCCGCCCATATCGGTCGGCCAATGCGCCGGGCACCAGCGCGCCAATACCCGCCGTCAGCAAGTAAATGCCGATCACAAATTGCCGGTCATTTCCCTCCACGCCGAGGTCGAGCGCCATCTCATCAAGCGCCGGCAACATCGCGTCGATCCCAAAGGCCTGCAAGGCCATGAGGAGCGCCATCAGCCAGATAAGCTCGGTCTCGCCAATCGGTTTCGTCGGGGCAGGAGTGATCGCGGCTGGAATCATGCCCGCCCTTTGCCCGCCGGACATCTTGATAGCCACTGTTCTTTTCGCATTTGCACACAATGTTCGGCCAGCGGTGATGTTCCTGCATCACGCAGATTTGGTTTCTTTCATGAGGGCAAGCGGCTATTTTGCGTCGCATGTCCGATCCGGCATCCTCTGATCCTAATGACGGCGAAGAAGCCGCTGGTCTGCGCAAGATCATCCATGTCGATATGGATGCGTTTTTTGCCAGCGTGGAGCAGCGCGATCATCCTGAACTGCGCGGAAAACCAGTGGCTGTGGGCGGCTCTGGCGGGCGCGGGGTTGTTGCAGCGGCCAGCTATGAAGCGCGCAAGTTCGGCGTGCGCAGCGCGATGCCATCGGTCACGGCCAAGCGCCTGTGCCCCGATCTCATCTTCGTGCGCCACCGCTTTGATGCCTATAAAGAGGCCAGCCGGACGATCCGCAAAGTGTTTGAGCATCACACGCCGCATGTCGAACCGCTTAGCCTGGACGAGGCCTATCTGGATGTGACCGAGGATCGGCTCGGCATAGGCTCGGCCACGCGCATCGCTCAGCTCATCCGGCAAGAGATCAAGGCCAAGACCGAGCTGACCGCGAGCGCGGGTATTTCATACAACAAATTCCTCGCCAAGATCGCGAGCGACCAGAACAAGCCCGATGGCATGTGCGTGATCCGGCCGGGCGAAGGCGCGGACTTTGTCGCTGGCCTGCCGATCCGCCGGTTCCACGGGGTCGGGCCAAAGGCGGAGGAGAAGATGAAGCGCTTTGGCATAGCGACCGGCGCGGATCTGGCCGCGAAAGACATAACATTCCTGCGCGAGAACTTTGGCAGCTTTGCCGATTATCTCTACCGCGCGGCACGCGGCATCGACCTGCGCCCTGTGCGCGCTCACCGGGAACGCAAATCGGTTGGCGGAGAGCGGACCTTTAGCGAGGATATCTCCAGCGGCGCGCAATTGCGCGAGACCCTGGCCAATATCACCGACATCGTGTGGGAGCGGATTGAGAACGCCAAGGCGCGCGGGCGTACGGTGACGCTTAAGATGAAATACACCGATTTTCAGTCGATGACGCGTTCCAAGTCTCTGCCCGATTGGGTCGCCGGTAAAGAAGAGTTTGCAGAGATTGGTAGGGAACTGCTGGATGAGGCCTTGCCCCTAAGGCTGCCGATCCGATTGATGGGGCTGACCTTGTCCAATCTAGAGGGCACAGAAGACAAATCGCCGCCCAAGGACACGGCGCAATTGTCGCTGCTTTAGCTAGCGTTCGCGCTGCCAGCGCCCTTTTGCGCGCGCCAAAACTCCAGCCGCGCACGGGTTCGCTCGTTCAGCGGCTCTGGCAGTGAATGCAGAGGGAAGAACCGCGCCTCCAGCACCTCGCGCTGATCCGGCTGCGGATGATCGTCGCAAATCGCCGTGAAGAGATAGGCCGTGTGCGGCGCGCCTGACATGACCTCGTCAATTGTTCCGATGAGGGTGACAGAATTGAGCTTCAGCCCCAGCTCCTCATGCACCTCGCGCAGCGCCGCTTCGCCCGCGTCTTCGCTCTTGCCCATGCCCCCGCCAGGCAGCGCCCAACCTTGCGGGCCATAACTGTGCCGCAGCAGCAGCAAATTTCCATTGAAGTCGGTGATGATCACAGAGCAGCCCGCCAGCGGCTGTTTCGTCAGCCCGCGCCAGCGATGCCGCACCTTGTGCGCCAGCGGCAGCGCCGCCCGGTGGAGCCCAGCAGGGATAAGTGCGGTCAGCTTCATGCGAAACAGGTTAGCGTCTGCTCGCCCGCTGCGCCAATCAAACGTGCAACCGGAAGGTTGTGATCACCGGCAAGGGCCGCCTCAAATACGCTCCGCTTGTACGCCGAACCGCCGAGCGTAAACATCAACTGCCCGCTGTTGAGCAGAGCAGGAATGGTCAGCGTGATCCGGTCAAATGGAGCCTCTGGCGGCAAGGGATCGGGCGTCAGGCGGCGGATCAGCTGCGCGTCATCAGTCTGCGGATCAGTATTCGGGAACAGCGAGGCAATGTGGCCATCTGCCCCCATCCCGAGCCATGTAAGCGCGAAATACGGCGTCTCATGTACATCACGCAAAGCATCCACTTTCGCACCAACGGGCTCAAAAATGCTGCGCAATTTGCCGGTGTTGGAGGCCGCATGATCCTCGGCCACGATCCGGTCGTCATTGGGCCACACGATAATGCGCGACCAATCGAGCGGATGCTTTACCAGCGCTTCAAATATCGGGAACGGAGTGGAACCACCGGGCACCGTTATTGAAATAGGCAAGAACCCCAATTCACCTCCACGATTTAATGGCGAGTCCAATGCATCGCTGAGCTGGGTGGCTACAAATTCAGCGATTGCCTCAGGGGCAGCGTCATCAATGATGTGTGCTTTCATTCCACCCGCATAGCAAAAGGGCCGCCTCCGGCTAGCGGAAACGGCCCATTGATGTTTTTTGCAATCGTATTCGCCGTTTTCAGGGGAAAGCGAGTGGCAGCTCTGTAGTTTTTGACGCCGATCACAGGAACGTGAAACGAGCGTTCAAACCAACCAGCAAAGCCGCAACAATCAAACAAATGGCCAGTGCAAACCGGATGGTGCGCAGCGGAAATCGTTGCAATTGCGCAAGGCCAAGTGTCCAGCCAAGACCAATCGCCGCAATCCCGCCAATCGCCCCGCCGATAAAGGCCGTGGTCGGATAGACCGCCTCCGCCGCGAGCGCGAAGATCGCAAAGCGCGCCGCATCCCCGATTTGGCGCGCCAATATCACAGCGCCAATCGCAATGTAGGAGCGGGTCGGCTCCTTCATCGTTTTGACTTTGACCCGCCAGCACAGCTCGAACGCCGCGATGGCAAGCGCGAAAGCAACCAGCATATCGGCGGCGCGTGGGGGCAGGATTGCGGCCATGGTCGACCCGGCATAGGCCATCACGCCCGCGCTCATCACGGCGCAGGCGGCGCCCGCGATCAGCAAGCCGACATTGCGCTTCTGCACTTCAGAAAACTGCGCAATGATCAGCTGATCACGCCCGCCCAGCGCAATCGCGAACACCAGCAGCATGGCAAAGAGAAACGAGTCCATCGCCCCGTCCTAGCTTCGCTCATACCGTTTCGCCAGCGCCTCCTGCGGCTGAGGCTTGCAGGGGCGCGTCGCTCGCTTACAAGTCTAAGCAAATACGAAACATGGGAGAGCATATGAAACTGACACAAGGCATGGCCGCGGTTGTGACCGGCGGCGCATCGGGTTTGGGCCGAGCAAGCGCTGCGGCTTTGGCACAGACCGGGCTGAAGGTAGCAATTTTCGACATCAATGACGAAGACGGTGAGGCGCACGCAAAGGCGATTGGCGGCACCTTCCACCATGTCGACATCATGGATGAAGCCTCGGTCGAGGCAGGCTTTGCCGCTGCGCGCGCAGCCAATGGCCAAGAGCGCGTCACCGTGCATTGCGCGATGGCATCGCGGCGCGGCAAGACCATCGGCTGGGACAAGGAAAAGGGCGGATATAAGCGCCTCTCCACCGAGGATTATGAGTTCGGCGCGCAGGGCATTCTGGTCGCGAGCTACCGGGTGGCGAGCATCTCTGCGCTGGGCATGGCGAACGCCGAACCCGTGAACGACGATGGAGAACGCGGCTCCATCACCCTCACCGCCAGCGTCGCGGCGCAAGACGGCCAGATCGGTCAAACGATCTATGGCTCGTGCAAATCCGGCGTGAACGGCATGGTCCTGCCCATGGCGCGCGATCTGATGGATCTGGGCATCCGGGTGAACTCGGTCATGCCGGGCATTTTCGCGACGCCTCTGATGCTGGGCATGAAGGATCGCAATCCGCAAATGTGGGATCAGCTCAACGCCAGCGTCCCCTTCCCCAAGCGCCTGGGCGAGCCAGAGGAGTTTGCGTCGCTGATCGTCGAGATCGCTCGCAACACTTATATCAATGGCCACCAATTCCGCTTGGACGGCGCAATCCGTATGCCGCCGAAATAGGTCTAACCCAGCAGAGACCGGCCGACTGAGCTTGCGAGCGGGCAGAACCTGCGCCAAGGACGAACCCGAAACCGCATTCAGGAAACGACCCAATGACCGACCATATCCGCATTGAAACCGCCGACCGTTTGACGACGGTGTCCTTCAACCGCCCGGAAAAGAAGAACGCGATCACGCAGGATATGTATCAGGCGATGGCCGATGCGGTGAACGATTACGCCAGCGACGACGGCGTGCGCGCTTTGATGTTTACCGGGATTGGCGATTGCTTCACCTCAGGCAATGACTTGCAAGATTTCGCCGCGGGGCCGCGCGGCGATGGCATGCCGCCGGTTGTGCAGTTCCTCCATGCGATCAAGGATTGTCCAAAGCCGCTGATTGCCGCAGTCAACGGCCCCGCGATTGGCGTTGGCCTGACGCTGACGCTGCATTGCGATCTGGTCTATTGCGCGACCTCTGCGACGTTTGCCGCTCCATTTGTAAAGCTGGGCCTGGTGCCAGAGGCGGCGTCTTCGATGCTGCTGCCAGCGATCATCGGCATGGCGGCGGCGAACGATGTGTTCATGACCGGGCGCACGCTGACGTCTGAAGAGTCGCTGCGAATGGGGCTGGTCTCACGCGTGTTTGAGGATGATATGTTTGCAGCGGAAACCCAGGCGCTGGCGCAATTAATTGCCAATGCTGCGCCGAATGCGATGCGGCATTCGAAGGCGCTGGTGCGCACTCAGAACGAGGCGATCACCGAATGTATGAATGTCGAGGGTGAGATTTTCGCGGCGCAATTGAAATCGAGTGAATTCGGCGAGAGCGTGGCCGCTATGATGGCGAAGCGTCCAGCGGTTTACCCGTAAACTCCGCTTCTTTACCGCCCAGCCTCCAATATTGAGACCGGGCGCTTGCTTGAGGCCTTATCGGGCCGGGATCATGCGAACAGGCGTCTTAAGCAAACAGGCCGGGGCTGGCTGGAACAATCGCGCCTGCGAACAGAACGGCTGAAATGGCGACGGAGAGGACGGCTGCGAGGATCGTGGTGCTGTTGGCGTCGGCATACATGATTAAATTCCTTTGGATGAGTTGGCGCTGTTAAGCGAAGAGAGCCGGGCTAGCTGGGATGATCGCGGTGGCGAACAGAGCGGCAGAAATGGTCAGCGAGAATACGGCTGCGAGGACGGCGTTGTTGGTTTCGGTAGCGAACATTTTGTAATCTCCTATGGGTCTGTTTCGTATCTGGCGGGGCGATCCCGCTGGATGAAAACAACTTTGCAGGAGCCGTGCCAAACTTGAAAAACGGCAGAGTTCTGGGGGTTTCAGACTTGAAGATGAACCGCAGATAAATACGATTTGCGCATCATTGGGAAATGACACCAACTCTTGGGATCGCTATTTATGCTGCCATCATCGCGCCAGCCAACGCTCGCCTAAAGAGTGCAGCGAACGGGCGAATTCAGCGAGTGACGGGGATGGAGCGGGTGAAGGGAATCGAACCCTCGTCGTCAGCTTGGGAAGCTGCTGCTCTACCATTGAGCTACACCCGCATTAAGCGCTGCGCGGTAAACACCAGGATCACTGGGCCGTCAACATGTACCCGCGCTGTGACCGCTAGCCCCTTGCGGCCTGCTTTCGGTTCACTTGCAGCGTGAAGTAGATGATCAGGCCCACACCGATCACGCTAGGGCTTAGCCCAGATCGCGGGGTTAAACACTTGCTCTGGCACCAAACGGATTAGACCAACCGAGAGAAAAGCGGTGTAGGCGGAAATTCCCATGCCGATCAGGGCGCGAAAATGCTCGCCAACGTAATCACCGCGCGCGGCCTCTTTGCGCCAGACAAATCGCTCTTGCATCACCATGGCAATCAGCCCCACAGCCGCGACCAGCACCATCAGCGGATGGCCGACGCGAAAGCCGAAATACCCGCACCACAGGGCCGAGACAACCACTGCCGCCATCACCACTTGATAACGCAGGCCCCTAAGCGGCGTGCGGTCGCGATTGTGCTTCACAGTTGCCAGTCCATAATCCGCAAAGCCGATCGTCAGACACCCGAGGTAGAGCATCATCCAGCCAAACAGGCCTGCGAACAGCTCCCGGTCGGTAATCGTCGGTATGCGTTCTTCCGAGCCATAGAGCGACAGCAGCGCCATCGCGATTGCCAGTGCGCCCGCACCGATAAAGCCATAGCAAGCGATGCGGCCCCATTTGCGATGCGGGCGGGCACCCTTGCGCGCGGCAATCGGCACCCAAAAGGCCACCAGGCCAATCGTACCGGCGATGACGTGCACCACCACAAGGGCTTCGAACAGATGCATTGCGCAATCTGCGTGCACAAAATTTCACAAAGGTACAACCGCAAGACAGATCGTGTCGCAATTTGGGGGCGAGAATTCTCAGCAGTTTTTGTGAGGCTTGCTAAGCTTGCGCGGCGCGCGGCGAGCTGCAATTGATCGGTCAATAGAGGAGCATCCAACCCCATGCGTCAGATTGATCACTTCATGGTTGGCGGACCAAACACCGCTGCCGCTCGTAAGCACCAAGTGTGGAACCCATCAACCGGCGAGATTCAGGCCGAGGTTGCGCTGGGCGATGCCGCGCTGCTCGAAAAAGCCGTGGCGACCGCGAAGGAAGTTCAGCCCGCCTGGGCGGCGACCAATCCGCAAAAACGCGCCCGAGTGATGTTCAAGTTCAAAGAGCTGATCGAGGCGAACATGCAGGAGCTGGCAGAGCTATTGTCCTCCGAGCATGGCAAGGTGATCGACGATGCCAAGGGCGATGTTCAGCGCGGGCTGGAAGTGATCGAGTTTGCCTGCGGCATTCCGCAGGTCCTGAAGGGCGAATACACCCAGGGCGCAGGGCCAGGCATTGATGTCTATTCCATGCGCCAGCCGCTGGGCATTGGCGCAGGGATCACCCCGTTCAACTTCCCAGCGATGATCCCGATGTGGATGTTCGGCATAGCGATTGCGGTTGGCAATGCATTTATCCTGAAGCCGTCGGAGCGCGATCCATCTGTGCCGGTTCGCCTGGCCGAATTGTTCGTTGAGGCAGGCGCGCCAGAGGGCCTGCTGCAGGTTGTGCATGGCGACAAGGAAATGGTCGATGCGATCCTCGATCATGAAGATATCAGCGCGGTCAGCTTTGTCGGTTCATCCGACATCGCGCATTACGTCTACAAGCGCGGCGTGGCCGCCGGTAAGCGCGTGCAGGCCATGGGCGGCGCGAAGAACCACGGCATTGTGATGCCGGATGCGGATCTTGATCAGGTCGTGAATGACCTTTCGGGCGCAGCCTTTGGCTCAGCGGGCGAGCGCTGCATGGCATTGCCAGTGGTTGTGCCAGTGGGCGAAGACACTGCCGAGCGCCTCAAAGAGAAGCTGATCCCGGCGATCCATGCGCTCAACATTGGCGTCTCGAACGATCCTGATGCACATTACGGCCCAGTCGTGACGCCAGAGCATAAGGCGCGGGTCGAGGGCTGGATCGATACAGCAGAGCGCGAAGGCGGCGAAATCGTGGTCGATGGGCGCGGCTTCACTCTGCAAGGCCATGAAAAAGGCTTCTTCATCGGCCCGACTCTGATCGACCGAGTCACACCACAAATGGAAAGCTACCAAGAGGAAATCTTCGGCCCCGTGCTGCAGATTGTGCGCGCCAATGATTTTGAAGAGGCCGTGCGCCTGCCGAGCGACCACCAATATGGCAATGGCGTCGCAATCTTCACCCGCAATGGCCACGCCGCACGCGAATTCGCTAGCCGCGTCAATGTCGGCATGGTCGGCATCAACGTGCCGATCCCTGTTCCGGTCAGCTATCACAGCTTTGGCGGCTGGAAGCGCTCCGGCTTTGGCGACACCGATCAATATGGCATGGAGGGCCTCAAGTTCTGGACGAAGGTCAAGAAAGTCACCCAGCGCTGGCCTGACGGCTCGCCGGATGGTGCGAACGCCTTTGTCATTCCAACCATGGGGTAAAACCGATGCGACTGCTGATTGGATCCACTGCTCTTGTTCTGGCGGCCTGCTCGCCGGCATGGACCAGAGCGCGGAGGGAAGCATGGCGGCGGACGGCGAAGCGCCCGCTGCGCCTATTGCCGCATCACCTGAGCCAGCAGCGGCCCCGCAAGCACCCACGGCTCCAGCCGTCGCGGCAATCCCAGAGCGGTTTCGCGGCGTATGGGACTATATCGAGGGCAGCTGCGCGCCCGAATCCGACCTTCGCCTCGAAGTCACCGCTGGCGATCTGATGTTCTACGAAAGCGTCGGCGAGGTTGAGAGCGTTGAGGTGGAGAATGACAACCAAGTAGTGGTTGAGCTGTCCATGTCTGGCGAAGGCGAGAGCTGGACAGAGCGAACGCGGCTGACGCTAACCGATGGCGGCGATATTCTAACGCCAGTTGACGCTGACGGTGAGCAAGCGGGCACGCCGATGCCGCGCAAGCGCTGCGAATGACGGGGAGCTTGGCCCAGATCGTGAAGTCGGGCCTTCTGGCTCTCTTGGGCCTATTGCTCGTCAGTTGTGCGAGTCCGAATTCGGCGCAGGAAGCGCCCGAAGTGCAAGCGATGAGCGACAAACGGATCGCGCTGACATTCGATGACACACCGCGTCATCCCGGCGCCTTTTTCGATCACGACGAGCGCACGGAGCGGTTGGTCAAACAATTGCGCGATGCCGGCGTTGCTCAGGCAGCATTCTTCCTAAACCCAGCCAAGATCGCTGAGCGCCCTGGCGCGGAAAAGCGCATCGCCGCCTACGTTGCCGCTGGGCACGTGATCGCCAACCATACGGCGGACCACCCGCGCCTCTCACAAACGGAAACCTCCGAGTACATCGCGGAGATCGACCGCGCGGGCGCATGGCTTAAAGACCGTCCCGGATACCGCGCTTGGTTCCGCTATCCCTATCTCGACGAGGGCCGCGATGATGTCGCCAAGCGCGACGCCGTGCGTGCGGCGCTGAAAACGCGCGGGCTGCTCAATGCCAGCCCGACTGTGGACGCCTCAGACTGGTTCACTGACAACGAATTGAACCGCGCCAAGCGCAGCGGCAAACCCTTCGATTTGGCGGCGGCGGGCCGCATATTCGTTGAGAGCCATGTCGAGGCCGCTGAGTTCTATGAGCGCCTTGCCCGCGAGACCTACGGCCGCCCGATTGCTCACAACATGCTGCTGCATGAGACCGACCTATCAGCGATGTTCATTGGCGATTTGGTCGCGGCGTTAGAGGCGAAGGGCTGGACGATTATCACCGCCGATGAAGCCTTCGCTGATCCTGCGTTCCTCACCGCACCTGATGTCCCATCGGCGCAAGGCACGCTGGTGGAGCTCGCCGCATGGCATAAGGGGATCGAATCGCAGCGCTGGTATCCCGGCAATGACACGGCCAAGCTTGGCGAGAGGTTCAATCGCGAAGCTCTGGGCAAAGACGAATTGCAACAGGAGCCCGCACAGTGAAGCGCGCCGCGACCTATATCCTGTTCGCTTTGATCGGGATCGCCATTGGCGGATACACCGCGCTTGCAATGTCAGGCCTGCTGCCCGGTGATCGCCGCACACAGGGGTCGGTGGTGCTTGGCAATTGGTACGGCGATCTGGCGATGGGCTCGGAAGACGCCAGCCCCTATTTCCGCACTAGGATTGCCCGACACGGTCTGCTGGCCCTCGCCAATACAGAGGCGATTTATTTCACCAGCATCGTCGACGACGATGGCCGCCCGTTCAGCGAGGCGTGCAATTACCGATTGAGCGGCGGGGCGATGCCAGCCCGCTGGTGGTCGGTGACGCTCTACAATTCCGAAAATTTCCTGCCCGATAATGCAGACGGCGCGTTGAGTTTCGATGCCAGCCGCGCGGAGGCCCAAAATGGCGCGGACGGCCAGTGGTCCGCGACCATTTCCGCTGAGCGGCCTGACGACGCAAGCGCCTGGCTCTCCAGCAAAGCGGGCGGAAATTTCGATCTCACCTTCAGATTGTACGTGCCCGATGAGGGAGTGCTTGGCGATCCAACCAGCATGATCAAAGCGCCATCGGTCGAGCGGCTTGATTGCGGGGGAGAGGCGGCATGAAGCGCTTTTTGGGCCCTGCTCTCGTCGCTGCCGTGCTCGGAATCGCAGTGCATGCCGCGATCATCTATCTCGCGCCGCAATTCATCATGGACCGCGCCTACACCATGCTTGGCGAGCGGGGCACGCCGGTGCACGGGTTCCAGCTATCGCCGCAAATGCGCCCCGATACGCAGAGCGTGGTTCGTCCCTCGCCCGACCTCGCCTATTCCGGATGCCGGTTCGATCTGAGCCAAGCGCCAGATGGTCTGCTGGTGCGGATGGCCGCCTTTGATGGCTATTCCAGCTTGTCTTTCTTCGACGCCCAGACCAACAATTTCCTGACCCTCCGCGGGAATGGAGAGGCGCAGGAGGTCACACTGACCAACGAAAACAGCCCATCGAATAAGGGTATCATTCTGATCCGCCGCCTGGCCCCGACCGAGGAAGATTACATGAAGGTGGCAGAGATCGCGAAGAGCGACATTTGCGAGGTCCAATGACACGCCAGCGCACATCATCTGGTTCGCCCTTTGAAGCACAATTCGGCTTTTGCCGCGCCGTTCGCGAAGGCAATCGCATCATCGTCGCGGGCACCGGCCCGATCGAGGACGATGGCGAGACGACACCGGGCGGAGCCGCCGAGCAGGCCGAGCGGTGTCTCACTCTGATCGTCAAGGCGATTGAAGATTTGGGCGGAAGCGCGAACGATGTCGTGCGCACCCGGATGCTGCTGACCGATCCCGCCGATCAAAGCGCGGTTGGCGAAGTGCACGCGCGCTTTTTCGGCGCGAACCCACCCGCTGCAACCATGGCCGGTATCGCCTGGCTGTGCCGGGAAGATTGGAAGGTCGAAATCGAGGCCGAAGCGGTCGTCGACTAAGCAGCCTCAGCCTTCTGACGCTGAGACAAAACCAATTCCGTCGCCGCGATCAGCTCTGCCACATCGGTCATTTGATCCAATTGCTCCGGGCCAAGCAGCAGCTCCGGCTGTCCGTCACCCTCGCGGATAAGAATCGCAGGCAGGGCAAAATCGTGCCCTGGATAGTCGGCGGCGAAATCATCGCGGTGATGAAACACCTTCTCCATATCCAGACTATCCAGGAATTGCCGCCAAACCTTGCGCATCGACACCGCGCCATATGTCACCGCGCATAGGGAGCATGGGTAGGTCGCGGGAAAGACGGATTTGTGCACCGCATGGACCAGCGCATTCAGGATGCCGCCATCGGCATTGTACACGATCAACAGCTTGGGCTTTGTCTGGGTCATACCGATAGTTACGCGCGGGCGAGCAAATAGTTACAAAAAATTGCATGCCTCCGCAAAAATTCGCAGCCGATCACGCCTTTTCTCGCGCCCACAAGCGGGGTAGGAGATGACCCATGACTGGACAATTTCAACTCACCGAAGATCAGCTCGCCATCCAAGAAATGGCGCAGCGTTTCACCGCCGATAACATCACGCCATTTGCCGGCGAATGGGACGAGAAACATCACTTCCCTAAAGACGTGATCAAGAGCACGGCAGAGCTGGGCTTTGGCGCGATCTATGTCTCTGAGGAAAGCGGCGGCATCGGGCTTGGTCGACTTGAGGCGGCGCTGATCATGGAGGCGATGTCTTACGGCTGCCCCACCACCAGCGCGTTTATCTCGATCCACAATATGGCCGCCTGGATGATTGACCAGTTCGGCGGGGCGGAGATCAAGGAGCGCTATCTCCCTGACCTCGTCACGATGGACAAGATTGCCAGCTATTGCCTGACAGAGCCGGGCAGCGGGTCGGACGCGGCGGGCCTCAAAACCAATGCTGTGCTGGACGGCGACCACTACGTCCTCAACGGCACGAAGCAGTTCATTTCTGGCGGCGGTGTCAACGATATCTATGTCACCATGGTGCGCACGGGAGAGCACAAGACCAAAGGCATCACCTGCCTGGTCATCGACAAGGACACGCCGGGCGTTTCGTTCGGCGCGCCTGAGAAGAAGCTCGGCTGGAACGCTTCCCCTACCGCGCAAGTCGTCTTCGAAGACGCGCGCGTGCCCGTAGCCAACCGGGTCGGCGACGAAGGCGAAGGCTTCCGCTTTGCGATGATGGGGCTCGATGGCGGACGCCTGAATATCGGTGCCTGTTCGCTTGGCGGGGCGCAGCGCTGTCTCGACGAGGCGATTGCCTACACCAAGGATCGCAAGCAATTCGATACACCGATTGCTGACTTTCAAAATACGCAGTTCATGCTGGCCGACATGGCCACCGATCTGGAGGCGGCGCGCGCGCTGCTCTATCTCGCAGCAGCCAAGGTCACCGACAATGCGCCGGACAAGTCACGCTTTTCAGCGATGGCCAAACGGCTGGCGACCGACAACGGCAGCAAGGTCGTGAACGATGCGCTGCAATTGTTCGGCGGCTACGGCTATCTCAAGGATTACCCGATTGAGCGGTTCTGGCGCGATCTGCGCGTGCATTCGATCCTCGAAGGCACCAATCAAGTGATGCGCATGATCGTGGGCCGCGATCTGCTGCGCCAATAAATCCAATTTCGCGTTTAGAAAGTTGCTAATGACTCAAGACGTCCTCACCCGCAAAACCGGCGCTGTCGGCCATATTTCGCTGAACCGGCCCAAGGCGCTGCACGCGCTGACGCTGGAGATGTGCCACGCGATCAGCGCCGCTCTCACCGAGTGGGCCAATGATAACGCGGTTGAGGCCATCATCCTCGACCACGTTGAGGGCACGCGCGGGTTTTGCGCGGGCGGTGATATTGCCTTCCTGCGGGATTCTGCGCTGAATGATGGCGGCGCGTCAGGCCGCAAGTTCTTTCACGACGAATACCAGCTCAACCATCAGATGTTCACCTATGCAAAGCCGATTGTGGCCTTCATGGACGGGATCACAATGGGCGGCGGGGTCGGTATTTCTCAGCCTGCGAAATTCCGCGTGGCGACGGAGAACACCCGCTTTGCCATGCCGGAAACGGGAATCGGATTGTTCCCTGATGTTGGCGGCGGATGGTATCTCTCGCGGCTCGGCGGTCGGATCGGCCAGTTCCTCGCGCTTACCGGCGCGCGGCTCGACGGGGCAGAATGCGTGTGGACCGGGCTAGCAACTCACTACGTGCCGAGCGACATGCTCGAAGACCTGAAGGCGCGCATCATTGAGCGGCCCGGACGGATCGCGGGCATTCTGTCCGAACCCGTGGGCACGCCGCCGGATGCGCGGATTGAGAAGAACGCCCTGCGCATTGCCAAGCATTTCGCCAGCGACAGCTATGAAGAGATCCTCGCCAGCCTGGAGGCTGCGATCGAGACTGATGAGAATGGCGGCGCGGATTGGGCCGCGAAAGAGCGCGATACTCTCGGCACCAAGAGCCCGCAGACCTGCAAAGTGGCGCTGCGGCAATTGGCGGACAGCGCAGGCCTGGCCGATTTTGCCGACAATATGCGGATGGAATATCGCATCGCATCGCGCGTGCTGACCCGGCCCGACTTTGCCGAGGGCGTTCGCGCGGTCATCACCGACAAAACCAATGATCCCAAATGGGATCCGGCAACGCCAGAGGGCGTGTCAGACGAATTGATCGAGAGCATCTTTGCTCCGCTGCTGAAGCTGATGAGGAGTGGCAGCCGCTTCAATAAGTACGCGTCATCCTGAACTTGTTTCAGGATAACAAGCATGGGGAATAGCTGACAGGGTTATGCTGAAACGAGTTCAGCATGACGAGATAGGATAGATTGATTGTGACTTACGAGACCTTAACCGTCGAAACCAACGCGCAGGGTAACAAAGGCGTCACTTTGATGACGCTCAACCGCCCGAAGGCACTGAACGCGCTCAACTCCAGAGTGCTGGACGAGCTGATCCATGCTTTCGCCGCCTATCAGGCCGATGACAGTCAGCTGTGCGCAGTTCTGACCGGTTCTGGCGAGAAAGCCTTTGCCGCTGGTGCGGACATCAAAGAAATGTCGGACAAGGCGGCGGCTGATTTCTATCTCGACGACTTCTTTTCGCCTTGGACATCTGAGATCGTGAAGAAGACCCGCAAGCCGTGGATCGCGGCGGTTAACGGTTTCGCGCTGGGCGGCGGGTGCGAGCTGGCGATGATGGCAGACTTCATCATTGCGTCCGACAATGCAAAATTTGGCCAACCTGAAATTAAGCTCGGCGTGGCCCCCGGCATGGGCGGATCGCAGCGCCTCACCCGCGCCATCGGCAAGTCAAAGAGCATGGAAATGTGCCTGACCGGCCGAATGATGAGCGCGGAAGAGGCGGAGCGTGCAAACCTGATCGTGCGGGTCGTGCCGCAAGCGGACCTATTGGCCGACGCGCTGAAATCCGCGAGCACCATCGCAAGCATGCCGCCAATGGCCGCGATCGCGAATAAGGAAATGGTGAACAGCGCGTTTGAAATGACGCTGGATCAGGGCTTGATTGTGGAACGCCGGATCTTCCAGATCCTCACCGCGAGCGAGGACAAGGCCGAGGGCATGGCGGCGTTTATCGAGAAGCGTGAGGGTACTTGGAAGGGGCGGTAAGCCTCACATATTGTCATTGCGAGGAACGCAGTGACGAAGCAATCCATGGAGGGACGGGTCCGCCATTGTCCGGTTCATGGATCGCCGCGCGGCTACGCCGCTCGCGATGACGAACGGAGTATTGTAAGATGAAAATCGCATTTATCGGCCTTGGCAATATGGGCGGCGGGATGGCCGCGAACCTGGTGAAGGCGGGCCATGATGTGCGGGCTTTTGACCTCAGCGAAGCCGCTTTGGCCGCTGCAAAGGACGCGGGCTGCGCGACCTTTACTAGCGCATCTGAAGCCTGCACCGGCGCCGAGGCGGTTGTTTCCATGCTGCCCAATGGCGCCATCGTGAAATCGGTTTTCACCGCAGATGTCATCGGCACAGCGCCCGCTGGCGCCGTCTTCCTCGATTGTTCGACTATCGATGTTGCCACCGCTCGCGAAGTGATCGGACTCGCCACGGAGGCCGGTTATGACATGGTCGATGCGCCAGTATCCGGCGGGATTGCTGCGGCGAATGGCGGTACGCTGACCTTCATGGTCGGCGGCACGAAGGCCGCGTTTGACCGCGCCGAACCGGTCCTTTCTGCGATGGGTAAAGCGGTGATCCACGCAGGCGATGCCGGCAATGGCCAAGCGGCGAAGATCTGCAACAACATGCTGCTCGCGGTGCATATGGCGGGCACATGCGAAGCCTTTGCGATGGCTGAAAAGCTTGGGTTAGACCCGCAAACTTTCTACGATATCTCCTCGGTTTCATCGGGCCAAAACTGGTCGATGACCAGCTATTGCCCGGTTCCCGGCGTCGGCCCGCAAAGCCCGTCTGACAATGATTATGAAGGCGGCTTTGCCACGGCATTGATGTTGAAGGATTTGCGCCTTGCAATGGATGCGGCGGACACTTCGGATAGCGCCGTTCCTATGGGCTCGCGCGCGGCCGCGCTTTATGAGGACTTCGACGGCGCGGGCAACGGCGGTAGGGACTTCTCCGCCATCATCAAGACCTATTTATCTCAGCGATAATCCGCTCCAGCCATTCGCGCGGGGCATGCCTGCGGCCGATATCGGCGACGAATTCTTGGCCGCGCGCAACGCTTTGCAATTGGCCACGCTTGGCCCAGCGTTCTGGCCGATCATGATAGGATAGCCCGCCGCGCCTTAGCCAATCCGGCCTGCGCCAAACGCTCGGCGAAGCGCCGGGGAGCGTCAGCCGCAGCGCCTCGCTCGCATGGTTTGCGGTGCGCCCTTCCCCGCGCCAGATCACATCGTTGGAACCATGCAGCGCGAGCGCATGGGGATGCCCCTCTTGCGCCAGCTCGCTTGGGACACTTTCGGTCAGCGCCACCATCTCCTCAGCGCGCAAATATCCGAAAATCCGGTGGTGTGGATCGCCGCGCGTGCCGTCTCCGTGCTCCTCACGAAACAGCCCGAAGAACACGAATACATCGCCCAGGCCAACGCCCTGCCGCTCCAGATGGGTTTGCGCCGCGCCGCATTGGCCGAACCAGCATGTGCCATCCTCCCGAAACATTGGGTCGTGATGGCACAGATCGTCTGCGCCCAGCTTCCCCTTGCTCGCCGCAAATACCAGATCCCCCAACCCCAAATCGCCATAGCGCGTTTGGCTGGCCGCGCCCGCTGGGATCGGGAGGCTGATCGGGCGGCCGTCCATTATCGGAGACGCTCCGCCGCCTGCCGCGCTGTCAAACCCTTTGCGAGAGAAGATAATTCGCATGCGCTGATCCATGGCGCGCAAACGGGTGTTGCACAACACTCATCGCACACCACTTTGCGCGTACCCACGATTAGCGCTAAAGGCGCGGGCATGGACGGATCAATCAAAGCAACAGCTCTCATCATGGCTAGGCAAACGCTCCGGCGTTCTCGACCCCTTGGCTCAGCGCGCTGGTGTCGCGCAGAAATGCGTTGTCCCGGTCAATGGCACCCCGATGGTCGCGCGCGTGGTCGAACAGGTCGCCGCGTGTGACCGGGTCGGAAAAATTCGCATCGTCGCGCATGAGCCGGACGAAATCGCCGCTCAGCCCGTGGTGGCAAAACTGCTCGAAGAAGGACGCCTGAGCTTTGCAGAAGGCAAGTTCAACATCGTCGACAGCGTATTTTCAGGCGCAGAGGGCGTGGAGTTTCCCATGCTCATCACCACCGCTGACAATTGCCTAGTCACGCCCGAAGGTTATGGCGAATTCATCGACAAGGCCTTGGCCGAAAACGCTGGCGCCGCCGCTGGGCTAGCGCGCAAGGAAGACGTGCAGGCCGCCGATCCGGAAGGCCAATCGAAGTTCTACCAATTCCTGGACGGCGGCTATTCCAATTGCAATATGTATTGGATGGGCAGCGCTGAGGCACTGAAAGCCGCAGAGATCATGCGCGAGGGCGGGCAATTTGTGAAATTCCCGCGCCGCATCATCAAGGCGTTCGGGTTTATGAACCTGATCCGGTTCCGCATGGGCTGGGGCTCGAAAGAGAAATTGTTCGCGCAAATCTCTCGCCGGTTTGGGCTAAAAATGGTGCCGATCGTGCTGTCGAAGGGGCAATATGCCATCGACGTCGATAATGAGCGGACCTTTGAAGTGACCGAGCGGCTGTTGGCCAAGACCGAAGGCAAACGCGGCTAAGCATACGGACACGCCGCCATGACGCGCCTCTTCAAAAATATTGGTTGGCTCCTCGGAGGGCGCGGCTTCAACGCAGCGATGAGCCTGCTCTATCTCTACCTCGCGACGCACACGCTGGGGATTGAGAGCTTCGGCCATTTTGCGATCATTGTTGCTTTGGGCCAGACCGTTACGGGCCTCGCAAATTTTCAAACCTGGCAATTCATCATCCGCTGGGGCGCAAACGGCGATGGCCCGGGAGAGGCAACCGGCTTTGCCATCGCGCTTGATCTGCTGTCGGTGGTGATGGGCGCGGTGATCGCGGCCTTTGTGGTGTGGACGGCGCAAATGTGGCTACCGCTGCCGAGCGAACTGCTGTGGCTCACCTTCGGCTATTGCATCGTCTCGCTGCTGTCGATCCGCACCACGCCCACTGGTTTGCTGCGGCTGAGGTTCAAGTTTGCCACAGCAACCGGCGCAGAGGCAGTCCAGCCTGCGATCCGCGCGGCGGGCGCGGTGCTTGCCTGGATGTTCATGCCCAATGTTGCTGGGTTCATTATGGCCTGGGCGGCGGCAGAAGTCGCCGTGGCGGTCACCCTATGGATCGTCGCCACCCGCAAGGAGCCGATTGATCTGTCGCAAGTCAGCCTGACCAATATTCCGAACAAGCACCGCGATGCATGGCGCTTTGTCTGGTCGACCAACATGTCGGGCAGCCTCACGATTGCGGGCAAGCAGGTGATCATCCTGCTGGTCGGCACATTCGGCGGAGCGGCGCTGGCAGGCGGCTTCCGGGTCGCGGCTCAGTTAGGACAGGCGCTGGTCACATTGGCGCAAACCATATCGAAAGCGATCCTGCCAGAGCTGGTGCACGACAAGGAAAACGCAGTCGAAATTGCGCGGCGCATGGCCAATATCGCGGTTGTCGCAGGCGGGCTGGCGGTGGGCATGGCGCTGCTGTTTGGACGCTGGGGCCTCGCGACCATCGCGGAGGATGATTTCTCCGGCTTTTACTGGGCGATGGTGATCCTATCCATCGCGGGCGCGGTGGAGCTGGTCGGGGCCAGTCTGGAATCGCTGCTGGTTTCCGCTGGTAAGGCGCACACCGCATTTTTCGTACGCGCGGTGCCGACGATCCTCGCTCTGCTCCTGCTCAGCACAGCGATCGAATGGGATGGCGCGAAAGGCGCAGCCTTTGCCATGCTCGGATCAAGCTCGCTCGCCGTACTTGGCTTCTTCGTGGTGGTGCTGAACCTGCGCGAGATCAAAATTGCCGTCGCGCCCGATGGCGAGGCGGAGCTTAAAAGCCCGATCGCCCCGCCCTTTAGACTCTACCGCTTAAGCTGAGGGCTCAGGATCCTGCCACGCCAGCTTCGGCTTGCGCGCGGCCTGCGTCTCATCCAGCCTGCGGCGCGGCGCATAATATGGCGCTTGTTTCATCGTCTCATCACCGGCGAGCGCTCGCTCTGTCACACTGCGGAACGCGGTGATGAACTGATCAATGCTCGCCTTGCTTTCCGTCTCAGTCGGCTCGACCAGCATCGCGCCATGCACCACCAGTGGGAAGTACACGGTCATCGGGTGATAGCCCTCGTCGATCAGCGCTTTCGCCAGATCGAGCGTTGAGAGACCGCCGCCAAAGTCTTTGTCGCCAAACAGCGCCTCGTGCATGCACGGCCCGCTGTCTGCGAACGGCGCGTGCAGGATGTCTTCTAGGCTGCGCAGCACGTAATTTGCATTGAGCACCGCGTCTTCGGAGACTTGTTTGAGGCCGTCGGCGCCGTGACTCAGCATATAGGTGAGCGCGCGGGTGAACATGCCCATCTGGCCGTGGAATGCCGTCATCCGGCCAAAGCTCTGCCCGCGATGCTTGCGGCCTTCTTCTTCAACCAGCTCATAGCTGTCGTCGGCGGTTTTGCGCACCACCGGCAACGGGGCAAAGTCCTTAAGCGCCTCGGAAAAGACCACCGGGCCAGAGCCGGGACCACCGCCGCCATGCGGGGTGGAGAATGTCTTATGCAAGTTGATGTGCATCGCATCCACGCCAAGATCGCCCGGGCGAACCCGGCCGACAATCGCGTTGAAGTTCGCGCCGTCGCAATAGACATATCCGCCCACGGCATGGACCGCATCGGCAATCTCGCGGAAGTCCTTTTCGAACAATCCGCAGGTGTTGGGATTGGTGATCATCACCGCCGCCACATCGGGCGCGAGCCGGGCTTTGATCGCTTCCAGATCCACGCGCCCCTCTGGGGTGGCGGGAATATCCTCCACCTTGTAGCCCGCAAAGGCCGCGGTCGCTGGGTTGGTGCCATGCGCGCTTTCCGGCACCAGCACGACTTGCCGCGCATCGCCGCGTGCGGTGTGCGCAGCGCGGATCGCCAGAATACCGCACAGCTCGCCATGCGCGCCCGCTTTCGGGCTCATCGCGACGCCGGGCATGCCGGTCAGCTTCATCAGCCAATCGCCCAGCTCGTGGATCACTTGCAGCGCACCTTGTACCGATTGTTGCGGCGCAAGCGGGTGAATATCGGCAAAGCCGGGGAGCCGCGCGACTTTCTCGTTGAGGCGCGGATTGTGTTTCATCGTGCAGCTGCCGAGCGGGAAAAAGCCCAGATCGATGCCGTAATTTTGGCGGCTAAGCCGGGTGTAATGGCGAACCGTCTCTGGCTCCGTCAGACCAACGAGGCCAATCGGCTCACTCCGCTCAAACCCGCCGAGCCGGTTGGGCGCGTCGGGATCAATCTCTGGCAGATCGACGCCGGTCGTCTCCGCGTGGCCAATCTCAAAGATCAGCGGCTCTTCGAGCATCAAAGCACGGTTGCCGGTCGTGGTCGATGGGCCATTGTGCAGGCCGTCTTCGCTCACTTGCATGTCAGGCTTCCAGCCAGATTTATTGGGCGCGTTCATGACAGCACTCCTTCCAGCTCTTTCGCCAGTGTTTCGATGTCTTCCTCGGTCGTCGTCTCGGTAACGGCAACCAGCAGAGCATCCTCCAGCCCCGCAACGCCGGGATAGAGCCGGTCGAGTGAAACACCGCCCAGAACGCCGCGATCAGCCAGACTGCGCACAACGTCACGCGCTGGATTGCCGCCGAGCTGCAGGGTGAATTCGTTGAAGAAAGCGCTGTTGAGCAGGCTCACACCGGCGATTTTCTCCAGCCGGTCCGCCGCAATGCAGGCCAAGCGGTGGTTCTCCGCCGCCAGTTCGCGCAGGCCCTTTTCGCCGAGCAAGGTCATGTGAACATTGAACGCCAGCGCACATAGGCCGGAATTGGTGCAGATGTTCGAGGTCGCCTTTTCCCGGCGAATGTGCTGCTCGCGCGTGGAAAGCGTCAGTACGAAACCGCGCTTGCCCTCTGCATCTGTGGTCTCACCGCACAGCCGGCCTGGCATTTGCCGCACATGCTTGGGATCGCGCACGGCGAACAGGCCGAGATATGGTCCGCCGAATTGCAAGCCTACGCCGATCGACTGGCCTTCACCCACAACGATATCCGCGCCCATTTCACCCGGCGATTTGATCGCGCCCAGCGCCACTGGCTCTGTGTTCACCACCACCAGCAAAGCGCCCTTTGCGTGCGCAGCGTCGGCCAGTTCGGTGAGGTCCGGGATGCGGCCAAGAATATCGGGATATTGCACAACAACGCAGGCAGTGTCGTCATCGATCCGGCTGATCAGGCCAGCATTGTCTGGCTCGGTTTGAATGGCAGGCATCGCATCGGCGATGGTGTCGCCGGTAAACTGCGCCATGGTTTTAACCACTTGGCTGTAATGCGGGTGCAGCGCGCCGGATAACACCGCGCGGTGGCGGCGGGTGACCCGGCCAGCCATGGCCACCGCTTCCCAGCATGCCGTCGAGCCGTCATACATGGAGGCGTTGGCAACCGCGCAGCCATAGAGCCGCGCGACCTGGCTCTGAAATTCGAACAGCATTTGCAGCGTGCCTTGAGCAATCTCAGGCTGATACGGCGTGTACGCGGTCAGGAACTCGCCGCGCTGGATCACCGTATCGACGCTGGCGGGAACATGATGGCGATACGCCCCTGCGCCCAGGAAGAATGGCGCATCGCCAGCGGCCAAGTTCTTGTTCGCGCGCGCTTTCATATGCCGCTCAACCGCCATTTCGGAGGCATGCATCGGCAGCTCGCGGATCGGGCCATCAAGCTGCGCCACGGCGGGCACATCGACGAACAGATCATCAATCAAATTTGCACCAATTTTCGCCAGCATATCGGCGCGATCAGTGTCGGTGAGAGGCAGGTAACGCATTGAGTTCAACTTTCTTCCAGGCGCTCGACATTTGAGACCAACAAGGTGTTGGTTGCAGAGCCAATGCAGGGGTTGATTATGCAGGTTGCATCAAGGCGCGCCGTCACACGGATCTTGCCCGGCGCATTCGCGAGGATGTCCCTGTAAGCCGGTGATTTCTGCGACATCGCCAAGTAGCGATTGCCATGGCCTTCTTTTTTCATGCGCAAGACGCATTTCGTCTCACCACATTTTGTAATGTAGCCTTCGATGACAATTTCTTGTCCATCCAGCTCTTCAGCACGTTCAGCAAGCTCCCCGAACGCAACTTCAGTCGGAGCTGGGTGAAGCAAAGCCGTAGCCGCAAGAAAAAGCATACCCATCATCACAGATTATCGACAAACGCCTTGTACGCTTTGTCATCCATCAAGCCCTCAAGCTCGCCGGTGTCGCTGATGGTCAGGCGGAAAAACCAGCCCTCTTCCTCGGGCGAGGTGTTGACCAATGCGGGTTCATCTTCGAGGCCTGAATTGGTCTCGGTCACTTCGCCAGTGATCGGCGCGTAGACATCGCTTGCCGCCTTGACACTTTCGACCACAGCGGCCTCGCCGCCTTTGTCGACCATTGCGCCGACATCGGGCAGTTCGACGAACACGATATCGCCCAATTGCTCCTGCGCATAATCGGTGATGCCAACCGTGGCGGTTTCGCCTTCGACATCAATCCATTCATGTTCATCGGTGAAGTAACGCGGCATTGTGATCAGCTCCCTCGGTAATAATTATGGGGTACAAATGGCATAGGTGAAACGGTGGCGGAGAGGCGCTTGGAGCGCACTTCGATCTCTAGTGCCTGGCCCTCGCCGGCATGGGCGGGATCGACATAGGCCATAGCAATTGGAGCCCCAAGCGTGGGCGAGAAACCGCCACTGGTGACAACGCCGATTTCCTTGTCAGCGGCAAAGACCTTGGCCCCTTCGCGTGCGGGCAAGCGGCCATCGACTTTCAGGCCGATACGCGTTTTCGCAGGGCCATTCGCGATTTCGCTCTGGACGCGCTCTGCGCCCAGAAAGCCGCCTTCGCTGCGACGGCGCTTGTTAATTCCAAAGATCAGCCCTGCTTCGATCGGGCTGATTTCCGGCGATAGATCATGACCGTAAAGCGGCAGGCCCGCTTCCAAACGAAGGCTATCGCGCGCACCGAGGCCAATCGGGCGAACCTCTGGCTCCGCGCACAGCAGGGTCGCGATCTCTTCTGCCGCCTCTGCGGGAATCGAGATTTCAAACCCGTCCTCGCCAGTGTAGCCAGCACGGGCAATCGTCACCAAATGCCCTGCAATCTCGAACCGGCCAAAGCGCATGAAGGTCAGATCGGACAGAGCATATTCGCCCGTCGCATGACGCGCGAGCGCATCGACAGCCTTGGGTCCTTGCAGCGCGAGCAGAGCATGCTCGTCCATGTGGTGCAGCGTAATTGCATCGGGTAGATGTTCGCGCAGATGGCCGATGTCATCCCATTTGGTCGCGCCATTCACCACTAGGTATAGATTACCCGGCCAGCGCGAGACCATCAGATCATCGAGCACGCCGCCATTTTCATCGAGCAGCAGAGAATAGCGCTGACGCCCGAGTGTTAACGTTGAAAGATCGATCGGCAAGATTGCTTCGACGGCCTCGTCGAGCCCTTCGCCTGACAATAGGACCTGCCCCATGTGGCTCACATCGAACAAACCGGCGCTGGTCCGCGTCCATTCGTGCTCTGCGACGATACCGCCGCCCTCACCCGTATATTGGATCGGCATTTCATAGCCTGCGAACGGCACCATGCGCGCGCCGCGTGCCCGGTGCCAGGCATCCAGCGGCAGCTGCGCGGTCAGCCGGCGCGCCATCTTCCATATCATCAGTGATTTGATCGTCGCTCAATATCAGTCCCCGCACAGGCGTGCGACGCTCCACTATTGAAGCGCCGTTTCATCCTGCCCCCTCTGTCGGGAAACCTGAGAGCTTAGCTCAGCCTAGCCTTGCGGCGCGGCGAGCCTTCCCCTTCGGTGGCCTTGCGAAAGCTCGCAAGAGCGCTTTCCAGAGTGCCCATTCCAGCGCGGTCCGTTTGCCTGAGAGTTTCCGGGGCGGTTGCTCCTTCGGCGCCTTGTCCGAATGCCTTGGAGGGCAAATCGGCCAAATCTCTCCCGCGAAAGATGCCAGAATCACTTCTGACGGGCATCCGTCATGTTGCGCATGCGAAGGGGTGCGTCAATCTCCGCCAAGCATTATCCGGGAAAACGCGAAACAATCGTGCGATCAGTTGGAGGTTTGCTCCGCGAGCAGCGCCTGAGCGCGCTTCATCAGGTCTTTTTCGCGCTGTGAGAACCCGCCCTCGTCTTCGGCCCCTTGGCGCGGTGGAACGGCGGTGGTGAAGTAAGCTATTCCCGTGCCACCGACTGCGTCGAGCCACAGCCCTGAACGAAGACCATAGGCTTCACCTGCATGGCCAATGCGCGACAAACCGTCATCGAAGAGCCCATCGGAACACGTTTCTTGGGGGGCCTCAATCATTTGAACGCCAAGTCCGTAAACACAAAAGAACTCCTGTCCTGGCTCAGGTTTATGCATCATCGAAAAAATAAACATGCCAAGTGAGTCAAATGACAGGAAACTGTCGGTATGGCGTTTGGTCAATTCCTGCCCGATCTTCGCCAGATCCATCATGCCGATCCGCACGCCGCCTTGGGGCGAGAAGATCGAGGCATTGGTGCCCGGAACGTAGCTCGCAAGGTCGCATGCGGTGCCCTCCGCAATGGGAACAGTGCAATTGGGCGGCAGATCGCTTGGCTCATCGCGGGCCACCTCGCCCGTGTCGCGATAGAGCGTGACCGCGCGGGAGGTCATTTCGTCATCGCAGCCCACCCAATTCAGGCACGCTTTGACATTCAAGGGAGCAAACACCGTGCGCTCCACAATGCGGTCATATCGCTCACCTGTGGCGGCCTCGAGCACGGTCGCCACAACAGGCGAGCCAAGGTTAGCGTATTCAAACGGAGCCTCTCCGGGCGGGCTGTCGGCATACCACGCCTCTGGCTCAGCCAATTTCGCCTCCAGGCTTTCGCCGAGCGGGATCACATAGCCCGCATTGTCGCGCAGGCCGGATCGGTGGGACAGCAATTGCGCCAAAGTCACCTTGGCATCGGGGAAATTGGGCGAGCGAACTTGCCAGCCCAAATAGTCCGACACATCCGCATCCAGATCGACCTTGCCCTCATCAACCAACCGCAGGGTTGCCAGCGCCATGATCAGCTTTGAAATGCTGGCGATGCGCACCGGGTCATTGGCTTCGACCGCCTCACCCCGCTCCCGATTGCGCACGCCCTCGACAATCAGCGGCGTGATCGTCTCTCGGTCGAACGCCACCACCACCGTCGCGGGCCGCGGACCGGCGTCGATGTCCGGTATAGTCGCGCAGGCCGATGTCATCGGCAGGGCAAGGATCAGCGGAGCAAGCAATCGAGCATACATGGCCCGAGCATTGCCGCTAAACCCAGCACAATCAATCCAAATTAGGACGCAGCCAGCGCTCTGCGGTCGCGATATCAACCCCGCGCCGCGCTGCATAATCCTCCAACTGATCGCGCCCAACCCGCGCAACGCCGAAATATTGCGATTCCGGGTGCCCGAAGTAGAAGCCAGAGACCGCCGCCGTCGGGTACATCGCAAAACTCTCGGTTAGCTCCAAGCCGACATTCTTCTCTGCTTCGAGCAGCTCAAACAGGATCGGCTTAAGCGAGTGGTCCGGACACGCGGGATAGCCCGGTGCCGGGCGAATGCCGCGATATTGCTCTTTGATCAGCGCTTCATTGGTCAGTTGCTCGCCCGGCGCATAGCCCCACAGATCGGTGCGCGTGTGCAGGTGCAGCCGCTCAGCAAAGGCCTCGGCAAATCGGTCAGCCAGCGCTTTCAGCAAGATATCGGAATAGTCATCCTTATCCGCCTGGAAGCGGGCCGAATGCGGCTCAATCCCGTGAATGCCGACCGCAAAGCCGCCGATCCAATCGCCATCGGGATCGATAAAGTCCGCAAGGCACATATTGGCCCGGTCGCGCGATTTCTTCACCTGCTGGCGCAGGAAGGACAGGGTCACATGCTCCTCGCGCCGGACGCGGTGGATCGTCACATCATCGCCGTCGCGTGCGCAGGGCCAAAAACCCGCAACGCCGCGCGCGGTCAGCCATTTTTCCGCAATGATCTGGTCGAGCATGGCGTTGGCATCGTCGAACAGCTGGCTAGCGGTTTCGCCCACCACGTCATCCGTCAGGATCGCAGGATAATTGCCGTGCAGCTCCCAAGCGCGGAAGAACGGCGTCCAATCGATATATTGCCTGAGATCCGCCAGATCCCAATCGTCAAAGACATGCACGCCGGGATTGAGCGGCGGGGCAGGCTTATCGCTCAGGTAGGCGTCGTAATAATTGGCCCGCGCATCCTCGAGGGACAGCAGCACGCTCGGCGTTTTGCCCGCCCGCGCTTCGCGAACCTTGGTGTATTCACCGGCGGTGTCGCCGACAAAGCCGTCGCGCTGGGTGTCAGACAGCAGTTCTCGACGCCACGCCAACCGCGCGGCTCGCATCGAGCACATGGATCACCGGGCCTTCGTAGGCTGGATCGATCTTCAGCGCGGTGTGAACCTTACTAGTTGTCGCCCCGCCGATCAGCAGCGGCATCGTCATCTCCGCGCGCTGCATTTCTTCGGCCACGGTCACCATCTCATCAAGCGAGGGGGTGATCAGGCCGGACAGGCCGATCATATCGACATTGTTGTCGTTCGCCGTTTCGAGGATCTTCGGCCACGGCACCATCACGCCAAGGTCGATCACCTCATAGCCATTGCATTGCAGCACAACGCCGACGATGTTTTTGCCGATATCGTGCACGTCGCCCTTTACGGTCGCCATGATGATCTTGCCTTTGGCCTTACGCTCAGCCTCCGGCAGCAGGTCTTTCTCCGCCTCGATAAACGGGATAAGATGGGCGACGGCCTTTTTCATTACGCGGGCGGATTTCACCACTTGCGGCAGGAACATTTTGCCGCTGCCAAACAGATCGCCGACGACATTCATGCCGTCCATCAGCGGGCCTTCGATCACTTCGATCGGGCGGCCACCAGCGTTCGCGGTTTGCTCGCGCATTTCTTCGGTGTCATCGACGATATGCGCATCGATCCCTTTGACCAACGCATGCTCCAGCCGCTTGCGAACTTCCCAGCCGCGCCATTCCGCCGCCTGCTTATCATCTTCTTTTGATTTACCTTTGAAGCTTTCGGCCAGGTTGATCAGCCGCTCGGTCGCGCTGTCTTCCCCATCCACGGCGCGCATCAGGATCACATCCTCGCACGCATCGCGCAGCACGGGGTCAATCGTGTCATAGACATCCAATTGCCCGGCATTCACGATCGCCATGTCGAGCCCCGCAGGGATAGCGTGATAGAGGAAGACGGAGTGCATCGCGCGGCGCACTGTCTCATTCCCGCGAAAGCTGAAGGAGAGGTTGGACAGCCCGCCGCTGGTCTTCACATGCGGGCACGCCGCCTTGATCTCGCGCACGGCCTCAATGAAGTCGAGGCCATAGCGATCATGCTCTTCGATTCCCGTGGCGACCGCAAAGACGTTGGGATCAAAGATGATATCTTCCGGCGGAAAGCCGATGCCGGTGAGTAGCTCGTAAGCGCGGCTGCAAATCTCAACCTTGCGCGCCTTGGTGTCCGCCTGTCCCGTCTCGTCAAACGCCATCACCACCACAGCCGCGCCGTAAGCCATGCATTTGCGCGCTTGCTCCAGGAACGGCTCTTCGCCTTCCTTCATCGAAATTGAGTTCACGATCGGTTTGCCAGAGACGCATTTCAGACCAGCCTCGATCACCTCCCATTTGGAACTGTCGATCATCACTGGGACGCGGGCGATATCAGGCTCTGCCGCGATCAGTTTAAGGAATGTCGTCATGGCGTGAACCGCATCGAGCAGCCCCTCGTCCATATTGACGTCGATCACCTGAGCGCCGTTTTCCACCTGCTGGCGCGCAACTTCAACGGCAGCGGCATAGTCATCCGCCATGATGAGTTTCTTGAACCGGGCGCTGCCGGTCACATTGGTGCGCTCACCAACATTGATGAAGCGCGCTGTCGAATTCTGCTGGTTCATCAGGCGGCCACCGTGAAGGGTTCGAGACCAGCAAGGCGCATGGCCGTTTCGGGCGTGGGCACTTGGCGCGGGGCGAGGCCCGCAACCGCATCGGCAATCGCCTGAATATGCTCAGGTGAAGAGCCGCAGCAACCGCCCAGAATATTCGCCTGGCCGTGTTCGGCCCATTGCTTGACCAGGCCAGCCGTGGTCTCCGGCATTTCGTCATATTCGCCCAGCTCATTGGGCAGGCCCGCATTGGGATAGGCCATCAGCAAAGTGTCTGCGATGCCTGAGAGAACCTGAACATGCGGGCGCAGCTGATCCGCGCCAAAGCTGCAATTGAGGCCGATGGTGATCGGATTGGCGTGGCGCACCGCATACCAAAATGCCTCGACCGTATGGCCTGACAGATTGCGACCAGAAAGATCGGTGAGCGTCATCGAGATCATCACCGGGACTTCGCGGCCCAGATCGCTCTCCAGCTGCTTTACCGCCATGATGCCCGCCTTGGCATTCAGCGTATCGAACACGGTTTCGATCAGGATGAAATCGCAGCCGCCGTCGATCAGAGCAGACGCCTGTTCCTTGTAGACGGCGGTCAGCTCATCAAAGTCGATTTCGCGAAAGCCAGGGTCTTCGACATCGGGGCTGAGCGACAGAGTCTTATTGGTCGGGCCAATCGCGCCTGCAACAAAGCGCGGACGCCCATCTTTCGCCGCATATTCATCGGCCAATGCGCGGGCGATTTTGCCGCTGGCGATGTTGATCGCGGCCACTTGATCTTCGGCGGCGTAATCCGCTTGGCTAATCCGGTTGGCTGAGAATGTGTTGGTGGAGATCACGTCCGATCCCGAATCCAAATAGCTGCGCGTGATGTCTTGAATCACATCGGGCCGGGTCAGGGCGAGAATATCGTTATTGCCCTTTTGATCGGCCTTCAGCCCCAGCTCACCAGCATAGTCCTCTTCAGTCAGCTTGCGCTCCTGGATTTGCGTCCCGAACGCGCCGTCGAAGATCAGCACGCGCTTTGCAGCTTCCGCCAGCAGCGCTTCCCGCGAGCCCTGCCCTGAGCTTGCCGAATGGGTCATGCCGCTTCTCCCACCGGACGTTTGCCGAGCATGTGGCAAATCGCGTAGCTGAGCTCTGCACGGTTGAGCGTGTAAAAATGGAACTGGCGCACACCGCCGGCATAGAGCTTGCGGCACAGCTCCGCGGCAATCGTTGCTGAGACCAGCTGGCGCGCCGCGGGGCGTTCGTCCAATCCGTCAAACAGGCCCTCCATCCAGCCCGGTATCGCCGTGCCGCACATGCCGGACATCCGCTGGACCGCAGCAAAGCTCATCACCGGCATGATGCCGGGTACAATCTCGCCATTGATCCCGGCCGCCGCCGCCTTGTCGCGGAAGCGGAAGAAGCATTCTGGCTCGAAGAAGAACTGAGTGATGGCGCGGGTTGCCCCGGCCTCAAACTTCGCTTTCAGATTGTCGATATCGGCCTGCGCATCCGGGGAATCCGGGTGAACCTCTGGATAGGCCGCAACGGATATCTCAAAATCGGCGACCTTCTTTAGACCCGCGATCAGCTCGACAGCATTGGCGTATCCACCGGGATGCGGCGTGTATCCGCCCGCATCCTCAGGTGGGTCTCCGCGCAAGGCAACGATATGGCGGATGCCGCTTTCCCAATAATGCCGCGCCACCGCATCGACCTCTTCACGGGTCGCGTTGACGCAGGTCAGGTGCGCAGCAGCTGGAATATTCGCTTCGTTCTGGATTCGCACCACTTGCTCATGGGTCCGCTCTCGCGTCGATCCACCGGCACCATAAGTCACCGAGACAAAGCGCGGCCCCAGCGGTGAGAGCGTGTCGACACTGCTCCACAAGGTCTCTGCCATCTTCTCCGATTTGGGCGGGAAGAATTCAAAGCTGATATCAATGTCGCCGGGCAATCCGGAGAAAAGCGGCGTATCCAAAGCCGTGCGCGCTTCATGCATTTGATCGAGGGTCGGGCTCACGCTGTGCGTTCCTTAGCGGGGGTTGAGAGAGGGTTGCTGCGGCGTTCGCCGAGCCAGATTTTTACGGTCAGCTGCTCACCATCGAGCGCTTGCGGCGCTTCGGGTTCAAAGCCTGCATCAAACAGCAAATCGCGCAATTGCGCATCTGAAAAGCCGAGGCGTGCGTGGGCATGGCGATCGCGCAATTCTTCGTGATTATGCGCAGCGAAATCGACGATCGCGATGCGCCCGCCGGGCCGCGTGACCCGCGCCGCCTCGAGCAGTGCAAGCGCAGGGTCTTGTACGAAATGAAGCACTTGGTGGATCACAATCGTATCAAAGCTCGCGGCGGCAAGGGGCAGATCGCCGAGATCGCCCTGCACCAGTTCGATTTGCTCGGTTGGCAGATGTTGCAGCTTAGCCCGCGCGATCCGCAGCATCTCGAGACTCTTATCCAGCGCTACAATCCGCTCGGCGCTACCTGCGAACAATTCCGCCATGCGGCCTGTTCCCGTGCCGATATCGAGCAGCGTGCCGAGCGGCGCTTCGCCCAAAGCGCGGGTCAAAGCCTTCTCGACCTCGCTGTCTGAACTGTGCAAGCGGCGCAGCTCATCCCATTCGCCGGCATGGCGCGCAAAGTAACCCTCGGCGGCCTCTTCGCGGGCGGTCCGGATCGCAGCCAGCTTGCGCATATCCTCAGCGCACGCCTGGCCAAAGTCCTGATCTTCCACCTCGGCAATGGCGAGCAAGCGAGCAACCGCCTCAACCACGGGAGAGGCTTGCTCGGCCCCGCCCTGCATCCGCAGGAATACCCAGCTGCCCTCGCGCCGGCGCTCTGCCAGGCCCGCATCGCACAAAATTCCCACATGGCGAGAGACGCGCGGCTGGCTCTGTCCGAGCACTTGCGCAAGTTCGCCCACGGCCAATTCCATCGCCGAAAGCAGGCGCATAATGCGCAGCCGAGTGGGGTCGGCCAGCGCGCGGAAGATTGTGTCGATATTCATCGTGAGGACGACATATAAAGATATTTTTATATCTGTAAATGCACCAAGGCCATAGGAGTTAGCCCTTAGCTTCTCGCAGTAACAACGCGCGGACTTGCATTCTGATCCGCCGGGCGCGAAACCCCGCGTTCGAAAACGTCAAAGGACGCGCAAAATGAAGCTGGGTTGCTGCTATTATCCTGAACATTGGCCCGAGGATATCTGGGCCGATGATGCCCGGCGCATGGCCGAAATGGGCCTGTCGCTGGTGCGGATTGGCGAATTTGCCTGGAGCCGGATTGAACCGCAACCGGGCAAGTTTGAGTGGGATTGGCTAGACCGGGCGATTGAGACGCTCGCCGACGCGGGCCTCAAAATCATCCTTGGCACGCCAACCGCGACGCCGCCCAAATGGCTAGTCGATCAAATGCCAGACATGGTCGCGATTGATGAGCAGGGCCGTGCGCGCGGCTTTGGCTCGCGGCGACATTACTGCTTCTCACACATGGGATACCGCGCCGAGAGCCGCCGGATCACCGCAGCCATGGCAGAGCGCTATGGCGCACATCCCGCTGTAACCATGTGGCAAACCGACAATGAATATGGCTGCCACGACACGGTTTTGAGCTACTCAAAGGCCGCCGCTGAGCGTTTCCGCGAATGGCTCGCCGCGCGCTATTGCGATGTCGATGCGCTGAATGCCGCGTGGGGCAATGTGTTCTGGAGCATGGAATATCGCACCTTTGCTGAGGTCGATCCGCCGCACCTTACCGTAACCGAGGCAAACCCAGCGCATTGGCTCGACTACCGCCGGTTTGCATCAGACGAGGTCGCCAGCTTCAACCTTGAGCAAACCGAAATCCTGCGCGCCGCTACGCCGAACCGCGACATCACGCACAATTTCATGGGGTTCTTCACCGAGTTCGATCACTACGACATCAGCCAGGATCTGGACGTCGCAACGTGGGATTCTTACCCGCTTGGTTTCCTAGAGCAATTCTGGTTCAGCGAAGGCGAAAAGCGAGACTTCCTGCGTCAAGGCCATCCCGATATCGCCGCCTTTCACCACGATCTGTATCGCGGCTGCACCGGCGGGCGCTGGGGCGTGATGGAGCAGCAACCTGGCCCGGTGAACTGGGCGCGTTTCAACCCCGCGCCGCTGCCCGGAATGGTGGTGCTATGGACGCTGGAGGCGATGGCGCATGGGGCAGAATTCACCAGCTATTTCCGATGGCGGCAGGCCCCATTTGCACAGGAGCAAATGCACGCTGGCCTGCTGAGGCCCGACAGCGAAGAAGCTCCAGCAGCCGACGAAGTGCGAGAGGCCGCGCGCGTGATTGCGGAGATTGGCCCGCAAGAGACCACGCAGGCGCCTGTCGCTCTGGTGTTCTCTTACGAGGCGGCATGGGTGTGCGGTATTCAGCCGCAAGGAAAGAGCTTCCGCTATCTGGAGCTGGTGTACGAGCATTATTCCGCGCTGCGCCGCGCTGGTTTGGACGTGGATATCGTCTCGCCCGCCGCAGACCTGACGGATTACCAAATGGTCGTCATCCCAACCCTGCCGATTGTGCCCGATGGCTTCGAGGAGAAGCTGGCGGTGCTTGAGTGCCCCGTTCTGATCGGGCCCCGCTCCGGCAGCAAAACGGGCAGCTTCTGCATTCCTGGCAATCTAGCGCCCGGCACATTGCAGGAGCTGTTCGCGCTCAAAGTCACACGCACCGAAAGCATCCGCGATGGTGTGAGCGAGCCAGGTCAAGGCTTTAATATCACGCGCTGGCGCGAGGATATTGCCAGTGATTTAGAGCCTGAATTTGCCGACGCTGATGGCTGCGGCGTGGTCTACAAGCAAGGTGGCCGCCGCTATGTCTCCATCTGGCCTGATCGCGCTTTACTCGATCAGCTGGTCGCGCGCATGGCCAGCGAAGCCGGTGTTGCGCTTACAGCCCTGCCCGAAGGTTTGCGCACCCGGCGCAGCGCCTCGCACATCTTCGCGTTCAACTATTCCAGCACGCCAGTCGTCTGGCCCGAAACCGGCGAAGAGATTGCGCCCGCAGGCTATGCGATCGCTCGCCGCGCATGATGACTTGCCATTCCGACGCCGTGCAGACATGAGCCAGCCATGAGCACCGCACGCAGATACGCGATCATCGGATGCGGCATGATGGGCCGCGAGCATATGCAAAACCTCGCGCTGGTTTCCGGCGCGGAGCTGGTCGCAATTGCCGATCCCGATGCCGAATCACGCAGCGGCGCCGAGGCTCTGGCGAGCAAGCTTGGCCAAACCATTACCTGCTATGATGACAACGCCGCCATGCTGCGCGAGGCGCAGCCCGATGCCGTCATCATCGCATCGCCCAATTTCACGCATTCCGACGTCGTTGCGCCGGTCATGGACGCGGGCTGCGCAGTGCTGCTGGAAAAGCCGATGTGCACCAGCGTCGATGATGCGGAGGCGCTGGCCAAAGCCGAACGCGACTACGAGGGGCTTTTCTGGGTTGGCCTCGAATATCGCTATATGCCGCCGGTCACCCGCTTTATTGAGCGGGTTCATTCTGGCGAAGCAGGCGATATCAAAATGCTGGCTATTCGCGAGCACCGCTTTCCCTTCCTCGAAAAAGTCGGCGATTGGAACCGTTTCAACCGCAACACCGGCGGCACTTTGGTGGAGAAATGCTGTCACTTCTTCGACCTAATGCGGCACATCCTTCGCGATGAACCCGTGCGCGTGTTTGCCAGCGGCGCTCAGGACGTAAACCACCTCGATGAGACATATGGCGGCGAGACGCCAGACATTATCGACAATGCCTTTGTCATGGTGGATTTCGCAGGCGGCGCGCGCGCCGTGCTGGACCTGTGCATGTTCGCCGAAGGGTCTGAGCAGCAGGAAGAAATCAGCGCGGTCGGACCCATCGGCAAGATGGAAGTGAAGCTGCCGCGTAGCCAAGTGATCTGGTCTCCGCGCGACAAGTCTGGTCCGCACCGCGAGACTGTCGACACCCCTGCCGATGCCCTCGCCGCTGGTGATCATCACGGGGCGACCTATTATCAGCTGCGCGATTTTCATGCGGCTCTGGTGAGCGGCGGCGAACCGCTGATCACGGCCCGCGATGGCTATCGCTCGGTTGTCATCGGCGCCGCAGCCCAGCAAAGCATCGCCACCGGCCAGCCGGTCGAACTCAATTTCTCAGACGAAGGTTAGACTATGCCGCAAATCATGCCCCCAATCGGTTTTGGCCTTTGGAAAATCCCGCGCGAAGACACGGCCGCAACCGTCCTGGAGGCGATCCGCGCAGGCTACCGTCATTTCGACAGCGCGGCGGATTACGGCAATGAAATCGAAACCGGCCAAGGCATCGCGCAGGCGATCTCTGAAGGTCTGGTGACTCGCGATGAGCTGTGGATCACCTCAAAACTGTGGAACACATTCCACGCGCCCGAACATGTCGAGGAGGCCTGCCGCAAGTCGCAGGATGACCTCGGCGTCGAGCAGCTCGATCTCTATCTGATCCATTTCCCGATTGCGCTGGAATATGTGCCGATTGAAACCCGCTATCCGCCCGAATGGGTGCATGATCCCGCCGCAAACTCTGGCATGAAACTCGCCAAGGTTCCGCTGCACGCGACTTGGGCAGCGATGGAGGCTCTGGTCGATAAAGGTCTCGTGAAGCAGATCGGCGTTTGCAATTACAACACGGGCCTGATCCATGATTTGATGAGCTATGCCCGGATCGCACCAGCGATGCTGCAAGTGGAATCGCATCCGTTCCTGACGCAGGAAAAGCTGATCCGCTGCGCGGGCGCTTACGGCATTCCTGTCACCGCTTTTTCCCCGCTGGGCGCGCAAAGCTATTTCGAGCTCGACATGGCACAAAAGGAAGAAAGCGTTCTCGGCTCTGCTCCTGTCATGGTGGCGGCTCAGGCACATGGCAAAACGGCGGCGCAAGTGGTGCTGCGCTGGGCCGTGCAACGCGGCACGGCGGTGATCCCAAAGACAACCAAGCCAGAGCGGATGCGCGAGAATCTGAGCATTGATGATTTTGAACTGAGCCAAGTTGAGATGGCCGCGATCAGCGCGCTCAATCAGGATCGCCGGTTCAATGATCCGGGCATGTTCGCAGAGGCCGCGTTCGGCACCTTCCACCCGATTTACGATTGAGCGGCGCGATGAGTGAGACCCCCGAATTCCCAGCGATCATCACCGGCGGCGGCGATCTTAGCGCGTTCATCGGCGCGAATAAGCCGGCGGTCGATGCGGCGCTGGACCATGCTGGCGCGCTGCTGTTTCGGGGGTTTGATGTGCCAGATCCTCTCGCTTTCGATGCGGCGATTGAGGCCTACGGTGAGGCTGGCTTCACCTATGAGGATCTCGCTCTCCAATGCAGTGCGCACCAATGTGACGCCGCGCGTCTTCACAGCCAATGAAGCCCCGCCAGAGACCGAGATTTTCCTGCATCACGAAATGGCTCAAACCCCGCTCTATCCAGCAAAGCTGTTCTTCTATTGCGAAATTGCGGCGCAGAGCGGTGGGGCGACGCCGCTGTGCCGGTCCGACTGGGTGCTCGATCAATTACGCGCCGCCAATCCGGAATTCGTCGCGCGCGTCGAGGCCGAGGGCGTGCGCTACACCAATGTCATGCCGGGCCGCGACGATGCTGACTCTGGCCAAGGGCGCAGCTGGCGCAGCACTTTGAGCGTGGCCGACCAGGCGGGCGCAGAGGCGCGGCTGTCAGAGCTCGGCTATTCATGGGAATGGCTGGAGGATGAAAGCCTGCGCGTCACCACGGCGGCTCTGCCTGCGGTGCGCGAACTCGCTGGTGACGGCACCAGCTTCTTCAACCAGCTGATCGCCGCGTTCAGAGGCTGGGCTGACAGCCGCAATGATCCCAACCGCGCAATTACCTTTGGCGGCGGAGAACCGATCACTCCGGAAGACATGGCCGATGCGATCCGTATTGCGGATGAGCTGACCCATGATCTGGTGTGGCAGGCGGGCGATGTGGCTTTGCTCGACAACTACCAAGTGATGCATGGTCGGCGGCCATTCGCGGGCAAGCGCCGGGTGCTGGCCTCGCTGATCGCCTAAGCGGTTCGCCGCGCAGCCATTCCCCACACGCCAAGGTTCGCGATCACCAAAGCGCTGATCAGCAATCCGAAAACCGCGCCCGGCCCCGCGATCGACGCCAGCCCCAGCGGCGAGAACAGCAGGTAGGTCGCCACGACGCAGCTGAACAGCGTCACCGCCAGCGGCTTGGCAAAGCGCCACGGCGTCATATCGACCTGTTCTTTGCGGGTGAATTGCCACGCCTCTGCGCGCGGACGCAGCCAGCCGCAGGCCAGCATGATGCCCACCTCGATCCAGAACAGCACCGCATAGAGATGGATGAAATGCAGCGTGATCACATCATCAAACACGAAGCGGATGAGACCGTAGGTGACCACATGGAAGATGATCACCAGCTTCGCACCCATCGCGGGCACCCGTGATGTGAACAGACCGACGATCACGATCACCACGGTCGGGATGTTGTAGAAACCAGTGAAGACCCGGATGATCTGCCACAGCCCCTCTGGTGAGAAATAGAGCAGCGGCGCGACCACGAAAGAGAACAGCGCGATCACCAGGCTGGCGATCTTGGCGACCCGCACCAATTCTGCATCGCTCGCTTCCCCGCCACGCGCGGGCGCATAGACGTCCAAGGCAAACAGGGTCGCGGCGGAATTGAGCAGCGAATTGAAAGAACTGAACACCGCGCCCAGCAGCACCGCAAGGAAGAAGCCAGACAGATAGACCGGCAAGACGTCGCGGATCAGCCGCGGATAGGCCTCGTCAATCGTGCCCAGTCCGGGGCCATAAAGGTGGAACGCGATGACGCCAGGGATCATCATCATGAATGGCACCAGGATCTTGAAGAAGCCAGAAAAGAGCACGCCCTTTTGCCCTTCGGCGAGGCTTTGCGCGCCCAGCGTGCGCTGGATCACATATTGATTGGTGCACCAGTAAAACAGGTTGGCGAAGATCATACCGGTGAAGATCGTGCCGAACGGCGTTGGATCATCCGCTGCGCCAATCGCGTTCAGTTTCTCCGGATTTTGCGTGGTGATCTGGGTCAGGCCATCGCCAAAGCTGCCTCCTCCCAGCGCGATCAGACCAAACACCGGCACCAGCACTCCGATGATGAGCAAGCCCACGCCATTGAGCGTATCGGAAATCGCGACCGCGCGCAGCCCTCCAAATATTGCATAGACCGCGCCAGTAACGCCGATCGCAATCACCGTCATCACCAATGCCGGGAAGTATGCGAGGCCAGTGAGTGTGGGCATATCGAACAACAACAGCACCGCGACCGAGCCGGAATAGAGAACGCTAGGGATCGTCACCAGGCCGTATCCGAGCATAAACAGCACCACCGACATGCGGCGGACCACTGGATCGAAGCGGTCGTTTAAGAATTGCGGCAGGGTCGTGAAGGCGCCCGCGAGATATATCGGCAGGAATATGAGCGCCATCGCAATCGTCGCGACGGCCGCCGTTACCTCCCAGCCCATGCTCGACATGTTGTAGCCATAGGCGGAACCATTCAGCCCGATCAGCTGCTCTGCGGAAAGGTTGGTGAGCAGCAGGGAGCCTGCGATAAAGGTCGCGCCGAGCCCGCGTCCTGCAAGGAAATAGCCGTCTTTGGTATCAGCCGTCCCGCGTGTTTTCAGCCAGCTGATCCAGCCGACCAGCGCCATAAAGAACACGCAGCTGAGCGCGGTGAAGAGCAGATTTCCAGAGCTCACTCGGCGGTTTCCAGCAATTGGGCATAGTGATCGCGCAAAGTATCTTCGCCGAATTCAGGGGTCATATCGGGATCATATTGGCCCGTTTCCTCGTCGAGCACCAGCATGCTTTCCGTCGCATAATAGCGCGCGATCCGGGCGTATTCGGCTTTCTCTGCGCACCAGCTCGACCACCGCTCGCCAAGGCCAAAAAGGCTTGCAAACACGCTCATCATGCCAACCGGCACCCGCCGCACCTTAACCTCACGCCTGAGCAAGTCGCTCAGCATGGCGGCTTGGTCGAGCGGGCCAATTGCGGGGCCCGGCCCGCCAATTGGCAGAATACGATTGTGCCGCTCAGTGTCTGAGATGCAATCGGCGATAAAGCGCGCAAGGTCCGCGTCACTGATCGGCTTGCAGCGGGTCAGCTCACCATTGCCGAACACCATGAATGGCTTGCCGTTTTGTAAGCCTTTGACTTGCCCAGAAAGGGACTTGAAGAAGGCGGTTGGACGAACGATTGAATAGGTGAGGCCCGACGCGGCAAGCTCCGCCTCGAACTTCAGCTTCGCGCGCTGAAATGCGAGCAGCGGCTTTTGCACGCAGATGGCCGACAGCAAGATGAAATGCCGCGTGCCAGCAGCCTTCGCCGCCGCAAGGGCATTTGCATTGGCCCCATAGTCAATGGCCTCGGCATCCTTCGCCGTGCCGCTGCGAGAGGCGAGGCATGAGATGACTGCATCGAACGGACCGCCTTGGAAAAGGTCGCGCTCAATCGATGCAGGGTCAGTGACGTCGCCAAAGCGGCACTCGGCGCCTGCTTGCTGGAGCTCTTGAACGATAGCGTCTGCCACTGGTGAGCGCCGCAGGGCCGCGACCACTTCATGCCCATCGGACAACAGGGCGGCCACGACCGCGCGGCCAATCGTCCCGCTCGCGCCCAAGACAAGCACGCGCTTTTCAGGGCACATTTGCGGAGGGCCATCCATGCTGACGACCCTATCAGGCAGCCCGCAACGGTCAAATCACTGCTGTGCGTAAGCTGGGTTTGCCCCCGGATTGAAGCTTAGCGCACCACGCGCCCGGAGCCGTCACCGGACATCAGCTTCTCAACCTCAGGCACGGTCACGCGGTTAAAGTCGCCCATGATCGTGTGCTTAAGCGCGGATGCCGCAACTGCAAACTCCAGGCTTTGCTGGCGATCTTCGTAAGCGTTGAGGCCATAGATCAGCGCGGAGGCAAAGCTATCACCGCCGCCGACGCGGTCGACGATATCGGTCAGCGCGTATTTCTTCGACAGCATGAAGCCGTCATTGCGCGTGCGCAGGCAGGCGGACCAATTGTTGCGATCCGCGCTCAGGCTCTCGCGCAGAGTGATCGCGATCGTGTGCATATTGGGATAGATGTCGAGCACCTTCTGGCCCAGCGCTTCATACTTCTTGGTATCAAGCTCACCGCTTTCGACATCCACATCGACAGTAATGTCGAGCGATTTCTGGCAGTCCTCCTCGTTCGCAATGCCGACGTCGACATATTTGACGAGCTCGCGCATCACCTCCGGCGCGGTCTTGCCATACTTCCACAGCTTGCCGCGGAAGTTGAAGTCGCAAGAGACGGTAACACCCGCCTCCTTCGCAGCCTTCACGCAGGCCATCGAAAGGTCCGCCGCCGACTGGCTGAGCGCAGGCGTGATCCCGGTGATGTGGAGCCACTTGGCGCCCTTGAAGATCACCGGCCAATCAAACTCATCCATGCCCGCATCGCAGATCGAAGAACCTGCGCGGTCATAGACAACTTTGGAGGGGCGCTGGTTGGAACCCGTCTCCAGGAAATAGATCCCCACCCGGTCGCCAGAGCGGCTGATATGCGCGGTATCGACGCCGAACTTGCGCAGCTCCATAATCGCATTTTCGCCGATATCATTGTCCGGCAATGCGCTCACGAACCCGGCATCAAGGCCATAGTTCGACAGCGCCACAGCGACATTTGCTTCGCCGCCGCCAAAGGTCGCCTCAAAGCCAGGCGACTGGAAAAAGCGCTCATGCCCCGGCGTTTTCAGCCGCAGCATGATCTCACCAAATGATAGAAATTGCGTCATGGGGAGAAGATCCAAATCCTAAGGTATTTAAGGGTCAGCTCGCTTACGAGAAAGCGAGGCCGCCATTGATGTCGATGTTCGCGCCGGTGATGAACGAGGCATCCTCAGAGGCGAGATAGGCGACCGCATCGGCGGTCTCTTCCGCGCGGCCCTGACGGCGCAGAGGCGTGGAATTGGCCACGTTTTCGCGCGCCGCATCAGGTGTGAATTTGTCGTGGAACGTGGTCGCGATCATGCCAGGGCACAGCGCGTTTACGCGAATGCCTTGCGGACCGAGTTCTTTGGCAAGGCCGCGGGTCATTGTCATCACCGCGCCCTTAGATGTGGCATAAGCGATGGCGCCGCCGCCGCCGCCATCACGACCAGCGAGCGATGCCAGGTTTACGATTGCGCTGCCCTCACCCATGAACGGCACGGCAGCTTTGCAAGCGAGGAAAGTCGAGGTGGTGTTGAGCTGCATGACGAAGTTGAAGAATTCTTCGTCCATCTCGCCCAGCGTCTTGCGCGCGACCAGGCCGCCCGCATTGTTCACCAGAATATGGATCGCATCGCCAAATGCCTCACGAGTGGCTGCAATCAAAGCATCCACATCGGCTGCCTTGGTCACGTCCGCCTTCACCTTGATGCCTTTACCGCCAGCGGTTTCAATCTCCGCAAGCGTCGCATCCGCGTCGTTCTCATTGCTGTTGTAGTTCACAACAACATGCGCGCCTTCACTGGCGAGCTTCACACAAATGGCGCGTCCGATATCGCGGCTGCCCCCGGTTACCACTGCAACTTTGCCTGCAAATTTCATTGTGTTTTCGTCCTATTTCTGGGGAGGAGAGAGCGGCGCTTAAGCCGTCTTCGGTTTGAGAGGTTTGATGTCTGGGCACAAAATGAACACCGAGAGCACGGTCATGATCGCCAGCCCGGCGCCAACCACAAAGGCCGGCGTGTAACTGTTCACTGTGATGACCGGGATCAGGAAGTTGAGCCCAACCACAGCCAATTTCGCGGCTGTCCCGGCGAAACCGGCAAGCGAGCCCACAGACTTACCGCTGTAGAAATCGCTCGGCATGGTTTGGATATTGCCAACCGCCGTTTGGAAGCCAAACAGGATCACCGCCATCAACATCACCGCGAACAGCGGCGTGCTGGCCTGAGTGGTCGCGAGCAGAGACAGGAGCATAATCACCCCGCCCAGCGCGATCACGGTTTTGCGTGTGCGATTGACCGTCCAGCCAGCCTTGATCCGATTGCCTGCGAGCAAGCCGCCAAACCATGCGCCGAACATCGCGCCGAAATATGGGATCCATGCATAGACCGCGATTTCTTCCACGCCGAAACCGTAGGTTTTGAAGAGGTAGATCGGCAGCCAACCAACGAACAGCCACCAGATCGGATCGAGGAAGAACGAGGCCATGATCACGCCCCAGCTTTCCTTGCGGCTGAGGATTTCGCCCGTGTCGGGTGCGTAGTCTGCGACCTCATTGGTCTCGACATTGCGCTGTCCGGTGAGGATGTATTCTCGTTCTTCGGCACTGATCCACGGGTGCGCATCGGGGCCGCTTTTGTAGATAATCAGCCACGGCACCAGCCACAAGAAACCAAGCGCGCCAATCGCGACGAATGTCGCCTGCCAGCTGCCGAGCCAGACGAACAACACCCCGATAATTGGTGCCGAGACAATGCCGCCAATCGCAGCGCCGGAGTTGAAGATGCCCTGCGCGAGTGCCCGCTCGTTAATCGGGAACCATTCGGCATTGGCTTTGGTCGCGCCAGGCCAGTTGCCCGCCTCCGACACGCCAAGCAGCGCGCGGAAAATCGCAAAGCTGGTCAGTCCCGTGGCAACCGCATGGAGCATGGTTGCCGCCGACCAGACAACGATCGAGAGGACAAAGCCCAAACGGGTCCCGATCCAGTCAAAAATCTTGCCGAAGATCGATTGCCCGAACGCATAAGCAAAGGTGAAGACATTGAGGATGATCGCATAATCGAGCTCGGTTAGTTCGAGCTCTTTGGATATCTCGGGCCACAAGAAGCCCAGGGCGCCCCGGTCGATGTAGTTTATGACCGTCGCAACAGCGACGAGCACAACGATGACATATCTCAAATTGCCTTTGAGCATGATCAGGCCCCCTCACTCAAAAAATCTTCGCGCAGCGGGCTGAAGGTGTCGATCAAAACGCCCGCCTCCAGACACACTGCGCCGTGATCAAGATGCGGCGCGATGTAGAAGCAGTCACCCGCCCCAAGCACGCGTTTCTCACCGTCGATGAACACTTCGAACTTGCCGCTTTCGACATAGCTCGATTGGCTGTGGCGGTGCGCGTGGACCTGGCCCACGGCGCCTTCCTCAAACCACACCCGCACGATCATGATCTCTGGGCCATAGCCCAGGATTTGGCGGCTAATCCCGTCTCCCAGATCCTCTTTGGGTGTATCCTTTGCGACCACAAAGGGCGGACTTGCCGCGTTCATCACACTTGCCATCTCTAGCTTTCCTCCCCCTTGAGAGGGATCACGGCGGCAAAGCCGCTCCATGCGATCGTCTCTCCCTCAAGTACGACCGAATGGGCCGCCTGCGCGTCTTTGTTGTGTGAGACAGCGATCGCAAAACGCTGTCCGGTTTTAAGGGTGATCTCGACCAGGTCTTTCCCATCGACATGGGCATGCTGCATGCCCGCAATGCGGCTGCGGCTGGAGACGGTCTGCTCCGCCGCACCGTCATAGCTGCCGTGGCTTTCGAGCAGCGCCGCAATGCTCACAGAGCCGGTCGGGCGGTTCGCGCGCAGCATAATCAGAGGCTCGCGCCGGAGATTGAAATTGGGATCATTCGCCCCGCTCTCGCCCAGCACCACGTCGAGCGCTCCATCTGCAGCAAACCGGTAAGTGTAGAACCGGCCATCGAGCAGCCAGGTGAGCGCGCCCTTGCCATCGCTCTCCTGAGCAATCGCATCGGCCCAAATGTGCTGATAGCCATTGGCTTCGCCCAAGACCGGGCGCGCGGCGGTGAAATTCTGCACCGCCAGATCATGCTCTATGATGTGCCCGCTGTAATGCAGCGGCAGATCGTAGAGATGCGGCTTGTCACTCTCGCCGCGCGTCAGATCGAGCACGATCGGAGCTTCGAGACCGGGAATATCCGGCATCACAATGGTGCGGGTCAGCGCAACGCCGTAATAGGCGGTGTCGATACTGGCGCTGCTAACCTGGAGGCCGGCTGCATCGGAGAAATAGAGCTGGGTCGGGGCGTTCTGATTGCCGATCTTCACCTTGCCATCGAAATGGCTGCGCTCATCCACCACCATGGTGTTGTGCGCGACCGTTGACTTCGCCCAGCTGGTGTTTTCCGGCAGATAGCGCCCGCCCTCTTTCGCCTCAATATTGAGGAAGCGTGCCGCGCCGTAATCGCGGATCACCTCGTTGCCATTGTCATAAAGCTGCCATCCGAGCTTGTCGAAATGGCCGTGCCCCAGACCTTGCGAGGTGTTCTTCGCGATTAGAACGGTTGATGGCTCGCCATTGGCGTTCATCGGCCCTTGGCGCAGGATCGCCAAAGCGCCCTCATCGCCCTCCGGTCCATCACCGAACAGCATGGAGCGGAACGGGAATGGCTCAGCCTTACCGGCAGCCAAATCGCGCGCAACCAGACGCCCGTTTTTGCTCAGGATTGTGCGGTCTTGAAACTCGGCAATCGACAGCAGCGAAGGATCGCCAGTTTGCGCATAGGCGATGGCGACGCCGTGATAGAGCTCGTCGGTTTTCAGGCTCTTGTCCCGGATCGCATCGTTGAACGGGAAGAAAAACCCGCCATAGCTCAGCTGAACAGTGGTGCGCAGCGCCTTCAGCAGGATGCCGTCGCGGTGCTCCCAGATGCCTTGCTCTGGGTCATTGCGCTCAATCGCATCGGCAAAGACCATAAACGGCATCAGCGCATAGCGCTGATAATATGGCCCTTCATTGTAATAGCCCTCAGGCGAGAACAGCAGCTCTGTCTGACGCAGAAAGCCGACCTTGCCGGTCTTGTCAGAGCCCTTAAGCGCGCGGTCGACCATGTCTCGATCACCGAGCAGATATCCGGTCATACCAACGCCGGCGGTCGCCCAGGTCGCATGGTTATGAATGCGGTCAAAGGTCGCTTGCGATTCAACCGAGAGAAAATATGCCGCGCGGCGGAACACGTCATTGTCGATCCGCTCACGGTCGGCATCGCTCAGCGTATCGCGGATATCGCCGTAGCCCTGCACAGAGTGCACCAGCCACACGGCGTCGTTGAGCACTTGCCAGAAAATCCGGCCTGGGCCCTGATTTTTCCGCGCTGGGTGCTCGCCAAGCGTCGGGTACAGGTCCGCATAACCAAGCAACATATCGCGGGCGTAATCGGCATAGGCTTGCTCGCCCGTGATCTGAAACAATTGCCCGGCGAGATAGATCGCCTTGTAATTGCGCTTATGCTGTTCGTGGGTGTAGCCGCCGCCGGGATCCTTCGGCTGAGGCAGGACCACGCCCTGCTCCATCATCTGATCAACGAAGCTGCGCGCCCGGTCCAGTTCGGCCTTGTAAAGCGGCGGCAAGTCCGAGACCGCCGCAGCTCCCCCAAGCGCGGCGGTCTCGTCTTGAGCAGCGGCATAGGCCGGCTGCGTGAGCGTAGTGCAGGCAATGGCTGCGGCTAGGCAAAAGGCGCGCTTCATTCGCTGCCTCCCGCGTCAAAGATATTCCCGGCCAGCTTGGCGCGGTGATCGCCTTCAAAATTGAGCTCTTCCAGCACCAATTGCGGCGTGTCCGAAAATGCGTTTGCAGTGATCGCGGTCTTAGGTGTGCCAACCGTGTGAACCACTCGGAACGGGGCAGAACCATCGACCGCGTTGCGCGCCACATCGGCGATCTGCACCCCGTGCAAATTGACCGCAGCGCCTGAGCCATTGGTCACGGCCTTGCCGACGTTCACCAGATTGTTGCCGGAGATATTAACGAACGGGCCAAAGGTGCTCTCGTCACGGCCGCCGCGATAGACATCGGCAATCGCGCCGCCCACATTGGCAAAGTTGCTGTTCGTGATGTCGAGATATTCGACATTGTACTGTCCGAAATCTTCGGTCTCTGCCGCGGCGGATACAACCGTGCCCGTGATGTCCGCAAAATTGCTGTTGCGGATCGTCACGCGGTCTGCGAGCGCGCTCTTGCCAAGGGTTAAGACGTTGAATGATTTGTTCACCACCAGGCCGCGCACAGAAACGCCGTCCATCTCAATCCGCATGTTCGACTGGATCGGGAAAGTGGTGGTGCGGATGACTGAGTTACCAACCGAGTCCGGCGCAAGCTCACCATCAATCACAAGGTTGCTGAGTTGCAGATTGCCGCCTTCGCGCAGCTCAATCAGAGATGGCCGCGTGAACAGGATACGCGGTGGCTCCGCGCCTTCCTCAAACGCGCCGCGAATGGCGATTGTTTTGCCAAGCGGGATGGAGCGATCGACAGTGTAATCGCCGCTGCTCAGCTGCAAGACATCGCCATCTTCGGCGGCCATTGCCGCCTCTGCGAGACTGCCCTCGCCCGGCTGGACTTTGATGACGCGGCCAGAGGAGCCAAAGGCGAGCTCATCGCCTGGCTTTGGATACCATTTCGCGCCAACCTGATCGAGCGAGACGACCTTAAGGTCGCGCGGCGCGCCCAGCGCCTTCAGCTCTGGATCAGCAGGGTAGAGCAAGCCATTTTCGCCGCGCTTCATTTCAACCGGGGCGCGATCTAATTTCGCGGCCAGTTTTTCTTGGACTTCGCCCTGGGCAACGCGGTTGCCGCTAAACGCAATGCCGGAGATATCGTCGTAGACTTCGAGGAATGACTGGCCCTCAAGACCGCTCAGCAGATTGTTCGCAAAGGTGGAATTGCTGGGCGGAGCCGAGCGCTCTTCATCCGCACCGACATTGAAGCCAACCCGCGCGCTATCGACGATCGTGTTGTTCTCAATCCGGGCGCCCTCAACCTCGACATAGCGATTGACCGGCGAATTGGGCACGCCGTTCATGATCGCGAGCGCGCTGGAAAATGCCGTTCCGCGCAACCCTTCCATGTAATTGCCGCGCACCGTCTGGCCGCGATTGATCACGCGGATACCGCCGGTGTAATCCTTGCCGTGCCCCATGAAGACATTGCCCTCGACGACATTGTTGTCGCCATGCCTGAGGGTGAGCGTGCCGCGAGAGCGCAGGAACAGATTGCCGCGAAAGACATTGCCGCCCGACTTGGATGAGATGATCTCCACCTCGCCATCGGTGCGGTCAAACACATTGTAAGCGACCAATGTGTTTGAGTTGAACATCGAATATTTGCTGGTCCCGATGCGCAGCGTCTCGCCGCCGTTCGAGCCGAGCACCGGGCGCGGACCGAAGTAATTGTATTCGATCCGGTGGTTGTTCTCGCGGCTTTCCTCGCTGTCGAGCCGCACCGCCAGGGTCACGCCCTTGTTGGTCTTGCCGACCATGTGGTTGTGATCGAAGCGGTTGTTGGAACCGTAAATGCCGACCCAGTAATCGGACTCGTAACGATCCGGCTTGCTGAAATTGTCGATCACCACTTCGGTGACACGGCTGTTGCGCGAGACGTCCTTTTTCGTGCGGCGGAAAGAGATCACTTCGCCGCGCGGGCTGTAGCCGTCTTTGAAGACAAGGCCAGTTACAAGAATATGCTCGCCGCCAATGCGCAGGCTGGACTGGCCGGTGAGGAACACCTTGCCCGCTTCTTCAGAGATAACAGTAATTGGCTTGCCGGGCTTACCCTTGCCGGTGATCACCAGCTCAAAGTCGCGCCATTCGCCATTGGCCAGGATGATAACATCCCCCGCCTCAATATCTTTCAGCGCATGGGCATATTCGTTTTGATTTCGGACAAAGTGGTTTTCTGCGAGTGCGGGGACTGATCCCAGGCACACAGCAAACACCACAAGGCACAGCCTCGACAACATCCCCAAAACTCTCCCGTCCTCTTATTGGGTGTGACTATAAGGAGAGTCGAACGCCTGTCAATCAATCTGGCATGTTAGATTTAGATTTTTTGTAATACCAATTGGTTTAGCCGATTTTGGCTGATGCCAAAAAGCGTTCGCGGCTCTGATTGGCCTGCTGCTGGACCTCTTCCAAGGCCTGCCTTTCGGTGGCCTCCAGCATCGCCTCAAGCAGGCGGTGGAAGTGCTCTCGCATCGCCGCGCGGGCACCCGCTGGATCGCGGTCTTTCAGCGCATCGAACACCGCGCGGTGTTCCTCGGTGCGCGATTCCGCATCGTGAACACAAACGGCCTCATAGGTCGATTTAACTGCCGGAATTTCCTCACGCATCCGCCACAAGGATGTGATCGTGTGGACCATTGCGGCGTTGTTGGAAGCCTCTGCGATGGTCAGGTGAAACTGCTCATCCGCCTCATTCGCTTCTTCTTCGCTGCCATGGCGCATTTGCTCGATCAGCACCTCCAATTTGGCGATGCCTTCATCAGAGATATTGTGCGCGGCGAGCGCGGCAGATTCGGATTCGACGAGCAAGCGAGCTTCAGTCACCTCAAAGGCGCTGGCATTGGGCAAAGCCTCACCCAAAGCTGGCGGATTTTCGCTGACATAGACGCCGGAGCCGGTCTTGATTTCCAGCTTGCCAATCGCTTGCAGCGCGATCTCAGCCTCGCGGATGGTCACCCTGCTAACACCAAGCTTTTCAGCCAGTTCGCGTTCACCAGGCAACCGGGTCCCCGGCGGGTAAGCGCCTTGGTCGATTAGCTCTGCGATTTGCTCCGCAACGGCCTGAAAAAGTCTCTTGCTGCTCATTGGTGCTGGTTACTCCGCGATGGACGGGACAGTTCTATACCAATTTCCCTAGTCGATTTGCCTTCCTAATTCCAGTTAGGTCGCTGGCCGCCAATTATTGCTCCAATTATCGGCGGCCAGCAAAGCTTAGAATTTGAAACGAACGCCCGCAAAATAGCGCGGTCCGTAAACCTGGATCGCCCCAAAATCATCCGGCGCACCGCGGAAATTGGTGCGCGGTTCGTTGAACAGGTTGATGCCTTCCAGAGTGAACTTCACATTGTTGTTAAGCTCATAGGAAATCCGAGCCTCAAACACGCTGACATCATCAACCGTCCGGATCCGGCCCGGTGTTGAGATGAACTGCTGGAAGTAGCTGCTGCGATATTTGTAGACGCCTTGCAGGTCGAACGGGCCAATTTCGTAATAGGCCTGAGCTGCAAGCACGTGCTTGGAAAAACCAAACAGGTTGGTCGGCGGGATCAGGCCCTGGACGGTCGTGCTGTTGCCATCGATATCGATATTGGTGACGCGGCCGAGCGTATCGTCCTCAAACTCAAAATTTGAGTCGGCATAATTATAGCTGACCTTGAAACCAAGCCCATCGAGCGGTGCCGGCAGATAGCTGAACCGGTGAGCCGCAGTAACCTCGATACCGTAGATAGTGCTGGTGTCATCGATTGTTCGGATATTGCTGACAGCAGCCACAAATGGCTGCCCATCAACGATGAAAGCTTCTTGGGTCGCGAAGGTTTCGAAACCCCCATTGAAGCTCTTGTAGTACGCATTAAAGGCAAGAATTGTATCGTCATTTGGATACCATTCGAGACCGGCATCAACGTTCCATGACAACAGCGGATCGGTGAACGGGTTACCAATCGCTGACACTACGCCCAGTGCCTCGGCAATTGTCGTAGCGCCATCGTCATCATCAGCCGTGGCGTTAAAGTTTCGCCCAAAGCCGATATCGGAAGGATCAGGCCTTGAAAGCGAGCGGTAGACCGCTGCACGCCCCAGCAAATCAGGAGCAAATTCAGCGACAACATTCACGCTAGGAAGGAATTCAGTGTAGGAATTCCGCGCCGTTTCACTGGTGAAGTTAGAGAGGTCTTCAATTAGGAAGATTGAGCCCGGATCATCCCCTGGTGCACTCGTGAATGATGTCCGCAAACCAATGGAAGACACGCTCGTATTGACGATCCGGAGGCCCACATTGCCCCGGACTGGGGTCGAACCAAATTCACTATCAAAGTTAGCCTGGATGTATCCAGCCCAAGAACGCTCCTCAACATCACTGTTTTGAGTTGATGGCAAACTGCCATCCAAGAAGATGACATTGCCGTCCTCATCAAACTCCAGACCCGATGGATCTTCACGCTCAAGCACACGCGCAATGCAGCGCGCATCAAAGGTCGCGAATGTGTTCGACGTGCCGATGACATTTCCAGCCAGATCGACGTTGGTGATCAGCGGGTTGCCACCAGAAATTGACGAGAGAAAGCCAGTTTCCGGGAATGCCGTGCGGCATTCCTGGTTGGCTACGAACAGAGCACCGGAGCCGTCGGTGTCGTCGTAGTTGATTTGCAGTCTGCTAGTCCCATTTGATGCACCTGGGACATCACGGTAGACCAATTGTTGGTAGCGTAAACCTGCTTCAATCGAGCTGAAGAAGCCGTCCATTTCATATTCGACATCGCCTCGCATCGCCCAGACGCTGTTGAAGCGATCCTGCTCAAGATCGGCCCGCAGGCGGGGATCATTGGCAAACAATGTGTAGTCGGTGACGTCGAAGTTCTGTGTGAAGAAATTCAGACCCTGCGAGCCGTTCTGGCGGATCAAAACCCCGGTTTCGACGCGGTCATCCGTCCCGTTTGTGCGATCAGCATTGGGCGTTTGATCGCTTTCAAATGCCTCAGGGAAGAATGGGTTACCATCGGCATCCACATCACCAAAAATGCTTTCACCGTCTTCGGTCCGAAAACGAATTTGTACCGCCTCTTCAACGCGGCGTGTTTGCGAATAAGAGCCATCTAGCGAAAAACGCAGCCGGTCGGTTGCCTGAACATCGATCGACAGACCGCCGCCGTAATATTCCTCGTCGCGCTCTAGATATTCGCTGACCGCTTCAATGCGCTGCTCATTCGTGAACTGGCGCAGAGCCCCGCTTTCGGTGACAATCAGATCGAAGTCGAGGCGGTTCGGATCACCCGGTCCGTCAATCCGGCGGCCTTCAGCAAAGTTCAAATCGCTGCGCTGCTCACGAAAAAGGCGGGTGGAATATTGGAAGTCGGCGTTGATATCGACATTCGGGCTTGGCTTGTACTGGATCGCGCCAAAGAAGGAATCGCGCGTGTCGTCCGTGATGTTTGACCGCAGCGCATAGCTGTTGCGAGCAATCAGGAACGGCAGGTTGACGCTCCCATCGCGCAGGCCAGCGATCGTGCTGCCGCTGGTGTCGCAATTGCCATCATCAAACACACCATCGCTGGTCGTGCTTGGGTCAATCACACAGGCGCGGATGGTGTTTGAGACATTGGCCTCTTGCTCAGGATTGGTCGTATCATTGCGCGAAAACCCGAGCGAAATGCCAAGTTCGCCGTCGCCCAGCTGATATTGATCAACATAGCTCAGCGTGCCGCGATAGCCGAACTTTTGGAAGCGCTGGTCCGCATCAATATCGAGGTTGTCCGGGTTGATGTTGAGCTTGAAATCGCCCTGAATGCGCTGCTTGCCGTAATCGAGCGGCTTGATCGTCTCGAGCACGATCTGGCCCGCAACACCGCCCTCAATGTAGCTGGCGGCCTGCGTCTTATAGATGCCGACTTTGCTGAACAATTCCGATGGGAACTGGCTGAAATTCACCGAGCGATCGCCGCTACCATTGGTGGCAACGCGGCCATTGATAACGGTAGAGCTTAGGAAAGGACCAAGGCCCCGGATCGAGATTTCGGTCGCGCCGCCTTGCTCGCGGTGAGAGCCAGCACCGGTCAGCGTTTCAAGCGCCTCACCGATGGAGAGCGCGGGAATATCGCCAATTTCATCCGCTGAGAGCGCGTCGAACACTTCGATAGAGTTGCGCTTTTCGGCGATCGAACCCTGAATGGTCGCCCGGATGCCAGAGACGATAATCTCGCCGTCACCCTCTTCGACACTTTCAGGCTCTTCTGCGTCCTGAGCGATTGCCGGAACCGAAGCCAAAGCCGTGCCCGCAAGCAATGCCGCAATTGAAAATGAAATACGCAGTGATCCGCGTGAGCTATTCTCACGAAATGCCATGATACCCCTCCCAAGGTGGTCTGTCTGAGGCAAGGTAGAGGGCAGGACCGTGATGTCAACCGCTAGATCAGACCATTTTATTGCTTTCTGTCATACCAATTTTTAGCGTTGCCTGCAGGTCACATAATACAAATCAGGCGCCACCGGGGAGACGGTGACGCCTGTTGTGCCTAGACCGCCCGCTTACGGGCGATCTGCAAGAGACTTCCTTGGCTGGAACCAAATGCCAATCAGGAATAGCATCTGCGATCCGGCCAAGGGAGCTATAGTAAGCCTCGCCTTTACAGCTTCAGCGTCGCACCAAATGTGATCCGTCGATCTGGCAGACCTTGGAAGCATAGGAGCCCACCTTCGTTGACGCAGCGCTGCTCAATCTTGGACTTCGTCAGGTTCACACCTTCCACCCCGATGTTGAGATAATCGGTCACATCATAGGTGATGCTGGCGTTGAGCTGCCCCCTCGCCTCTGTCACAGTTGGGAAGCCGAGCGTCGAGTTGAGCGATGCACCGCCAGCTGTATCCAGCGTACGGAAGGCATCGCGCCAAGTGTAACGCGCACGGGCCGAAATGCCGTATTTCTCATAATAGAGCGTTGCGTTGTAGGCATGCTCCGAGAAGTCAAGCAGGCCCTGGACCGCGGTGACTGGTAGGACGATATTCGGATTGATCGCTTGGAAAATTTCTCCCCCGCGGCCCGAGTTTTCATTGGTCGCCTCACCGCCACCAAAGTCTTGGTAGGTGTAGTTCGCAAGGATGCCAAAGCCCGACGCAAAGCCCAATGTGTCCTCAAATTGCGAGAGGTCATATTGGAACGCAACTTCGACACCGGTTTGCGTGGTGTTCGCCGTATCGTTGATGATCGTCTGCAGCGGCACGCACAGGCCATTGCCGGGCACGGGCGAGAGAACGTTGCGATCCGGAACCGGGTTGAAGATACCGCCGCCTTCACATGGGTCGGTGATATCGCGGAAGCCATTTGCGTCCTCAACCGCGTCTTCCACTTGGGTCACGAACAGGTTCGTGCGGTCCTTGTGGAAGAAGCCGATGCTGATCAGCGATGATGGCGCAAAGTACCATGAGAGCGAGGCATCGAACGATTGCACCGTTTCTGGCGCAAGGTTCGGATTGCCCAACTCAACAGCGTTGTTCGGGCCAGTCGGGAACGAAATCGACAGTGATAGATCGTCGAAGTTCGGACGGTTGATATCTTCCGTGTAGCTTGCACGGAACACGAGATCATCCGTAAGATCTGCGATTACGTTTACGCGTGGCAGAAACTCGCTGTAGCCCCCTGACGACGTGACTGGCGAAACCACCCCTGCCGCCACCGAATTACCGAATGAATCGATGCTCGTGTCGACCCAGCGGAACCCGATGTTCCCGCGGACCGGCCCCGCCTCAAAATTGGCTTGCGCATACAGCGCGTGAGTTTGCTCCTCAATGCGGAAAGATGCACCCAAATTTCCAGCAGCATTTGGATCCAGATCATTGAGCAACCGGTCACCATCGGCGATCTCAGCTTGCCCACCTGGCGTTGCATCAAGCGCAGCCTGAAGCTGCGCAAAAACTGCCTCCCGATCGGAGAACGAACGGTTTGGATCAATCAATACGAAATTGCGAAATGCCAGCGCTCGGCCGTCAAATGCACCAAAATTGCTCGGGCCCGGGACGATCAGGTCCGCAAAGGTAGACCCACTTGGACTATTGTCGATGTTGCCCGTACTAAAAGTGGACCGAAGCTGATCAAATTGAGTGGAGCTATCGTTGTAGCGATAACCCGCATCGACCGATGTGATAAAACCAAGAGCACCTTCCAGATCAAGCGTAGTATCGATGCGGAAGGCATCTTCCTTGTTTTGCGTTCGGTTGTTGCTGTTTGTAACTGCGTCGAGAACCGTGTTGGCCGGGTCAAGCAATTGCTCAACGGTCGGTGCAAACGGCGAGTCGAAATTGATCCCAAAAGTAAGGGCACCGCCACGAAGATCGTAAATAAACGGAACTGGGTTGTCGTTGCTTGTCCGATCAAAAACCGCGTTGGGATTGATGAAGTTGAGCGTGGTACTCAGGTTCGGATTTGAAGAATCTGAAGTCGAGCGAGCAAACTCAACCCGCGTCGCTAAGCGACCGGTTTCGAACTCAGTACCAAAGCGATAGAGTTCGCTTTTGGTCACACGAGCGCCAGTATCGCTCGAGAAACGAAGATTCGGGTCATTGCTGTCTTGCGCAATATTCGGTTCAATCACGCCAAACAAAGCAGCCTCGATGCTACCGAGAGCCACGCCGTCAAGCGAGCCAAAATTGACAGTCTCAAAACCATCCGGAACGTTAACGGTATCGACCGCGCTCACGCCGGAGGCCTGAATGCGCGAGCTGTCCTGGCGCCGCTCTTGATCGTTGTAGATCGTGTCGAAGAAGAACATCAAATTGTCGCTCGGCGCCCATTCGAGCGAGCCTGCAAAGTTGATCGTCTCAAACTCAAAATTCTCGCGCTCCTGATTGAGGAACTGAATGTTGAGGAATGGGAAATCCGGGCCCGGTGCACCAGCGGCGGTCACCGCTTGGCCTGCATTGATCAGGTTATCGCGGTCAACACGCGGACGGAAAGAGGTCGCCTCCTGCTCTGAGTAACTCGCGCTCAGAACGATGCCGATTTCACCAGCGCCGGTGTCCCAGACATTGCCAAAGCTGCCGGAAAGACGCGGCGTAATGCTGTCAGACAGCTCGCTGTACTCTCCCTGCGCGCGGAAGCTCAAAATACGGTCAGAAATGTCGAGCGGACGAATGGTCCGCAGGTTAACGGTGCCGCCAACAGAACCCTCGATCGTGTCGGCGGTTGGCGCTTTGATCACTTCAACCGAGGCGATGATCGCCGGGTTGATATCTTCAAAGCTGATGCCGCCGCGGCCCGTACCCGCAGCAACAGTTTTAACGCCGTTGATCAGAACCTGGTTGTCGTTCGTACCGCGAATTTGAACCCCGGTACCGACACCTGCGGTCCGAGTGATCTGAACACCAGTGACGTTCTCAAGAACCTCAGCAAGGTTTTGGTCAGGCAGCTTACCAATGTCTTCCGCCTGAATCACCTCAACCAGACTGTCCGCATTGCGCTTTTCATTGAGCGCGCTTTGCAGCGAGCTGCGAATGCCGGTGACGATAATTGTATTTTCTTCTTCAGCAGATTCGGGCGCCGCCGAATCTTGCGCGAGCGCAGCGCTCGGCGCGAAGGCCATGATCGCTGAACCAGCCATCAACCCTGCAAAAAGCCGCGATTTTTTTGAAGACTGCACCTCAGCGGTAAGCCGATAACCCATAACTCTCTCCCGTGAACTCTTTTGGTTATTGGCCGTCTTTGTATATTGGCATGATCTGATGTCAACCTATTGGACAAGCCTGTTGATCAATTTCTGTCATACCAATTTAGTAAGGTGGCTTAGTCCTACGTCCTGCCCCGCGGCGCGCAAGGTTAGACAATGAGCACGGCCCTCAATTGGCTTGCGAGGCAATTTCGGAGAACCGACACAGAACTCATGCGCCTCCGCCAGACGCGGCAAACGGAAGTGCCGCTGCTTAACGAGCGTCTTGAGTTGCAATGAAACTGAAGTGGTGGTGCCGCTTAGAGGACTCGAACCTCTGACCCCATCATTACGAATGATGTGCTCTACCACCTGAGCTAAAGCGGCGCCGGTGGGTGATAGTGGTGAACCACCCAAATGTGCATCTTCCAAAGAGAAAGATGGAGGCCCGAGCCGGAATCGAACCGGCGTACACGGATTTGCAATCCGCTGCGTCACCACTCCGCCATCGGGCCAACCCTTTTGGTCTTACGACCTGCGGAGCGCGCGCACTAGCGATTCGTGGCGGCAAAGGCAATGCGCCTTGTGCCGCTAATGCGAAGCCAGCGACTTTCCGTAAGGGCAATCTGGACGCAGGCGCTTTCGCGCGGCAGAGATGAACGCCATGACTATTGCCAGCCTTCTTGAACCGATCACCGGCAAGCCCGGCCCCGCCCGTCTGGAACATGCCAGCGACTGGATGCAGGGGCGCACCCTGTATGGCGGCGCATCGGCGCTGGTCGGATACACGATGGCGGTGCGCGCTTTTCCTGATCTGCCGCCGCTAAGGGCCGCGCAAGTCGGATTTGTTGCGCCGATCGGTGAAGAGGTGGAGCTTAAGGCTGAAATCATCCGCGAGGGGCGCAATGTCACTCAGGTGCGCAGCGAAATCCTGAGCGGCGGAAAGGTTGCGCTTACCGGGTTCTGGCTGTTCGGCACTAGCCGCGATCCCAATGCGCAGCGTCCCTCCAGTCCGCCCGACAATTGGCCAGGCGTACCAGAGGAAGCGGCTAAGGCCATGGCCGGGCAGGCACCGGCCTTCATCCAGAACAATTTCGACGTCCGCTTTGGCCAGGCGAAGGGCGAAGATCACGGCGCGACCGTGCGCCGCTGGGCTCGGCTGACCGAAGACCACAGCCTCGACACTGTCAGCCAATTGGTGCTGATGGGGGATGTGATGCCGCCGGGCGCAATGCGGATTATGCAGCGCATGGGGCCGATCAGTTCGATCAACTGGTCGTTCAATGTGCTGGAGCCTGAGGCGAGCAATCCCGATGGTTGGTATCTGGCCGAAAACGCCAGTCAGCACGCCGACAATGGCTATTCCTCAGAGCGCTTGCGGATGTGGAACAGCGAAGGCCGCCAGATGCTCGACGGGCTGCAATGCGTCGCCGTGTTTGGCTAGAGGTTAGGCAGCGTTACCCTAGCCGCCCACTCCCTCCACCCTTCCACCCGGATGATACCCCGGCATGCTCCGGGTGGAAGGGTGGAGGGAGTGGGCGGCTAGTTCATCAAAATAAAGCCTCAAACGTCGTCGAAATTGGCTTTGCGTTTTTCCATGCCGGCCATCACCGCCTCAACCTGATTTTTAGTGCGCATGATGCCGTGCTGCTCAATGCTCTCCTCCATCAGGATGGTATCGGTGTCATTCTCCAGCATACCCGCTTGCAGACGCTTAGCTGCACGGATCGCATGGGGATTGCGACCCGCAATCTCGCTCGCAATCAGAGACGCGCGCGCGACCGGATTTTCGTCAACGTGGGTGGCGAGGCCAAGCTCATGCGCCTCCGCCCCTGAAAACTCGCGATTGGTGTAAATGAGCTCGCGCAGGACATCGTCACGGACCAACCCGCGCCACAGCGCATAGCCGCCCATATCCGGCACAAGACCCCATTTCAGCTCCATGATCGCCATGCGCGTATCGGGATGGACCACGCGAATGTCCGCACCGCTAGCAATTTGCAGGCCGCCGCCAAAACACACGCCGTGGACCGCCGCGATCACCGGCACAGGCAACTTGCGCCATTGCATCGCCACCTGCTGAAACTTGTTGGCATTGCCATAGGTCCGCTCGGTCAGCTCCGGCTCATCCGGGCTGGGCGGACGCGAGAAATTCGACAGGTCGAGCCCCGCGCAAAACGCGCGTCCTTCGCCCGAGAGGACGACAGCGCGAAGGCCCTTCATCCGCTGCAACTGGCTGCTGGCTTCAATGATCCGCTGAAACATCTCCGGATCAAGCGCGTTCATTTTATCGCCGCGGGTAAAGCGCACCTGCGCCACTCCATCAGCACCCAGCTCAATCGCAATGCGATCGTTGGAAGTCATCACAGCAGCTTCGGACATTGTCTTTTCCCTCAAGGCCTTGGACGTGGGCATTCTGCCTCATCTGTCAAAAGATTGCCGCAAGGCGCACGCCGAGTCCAGACACACCTTAGCGTTTGTGGCTGACTTTGCCTTCGTCCTCGCTCTCGGCTTCTGCCTCATCAGGCTCCTGCGCCTGTTTGGCGAACTTAAACACGCCGGGCTCGGCCGGGACATCGAGGAAATAGCCGCGATTTTCATCCGTCACCAAGATATGCGCCAGATCGAAACCCGCCAATTTTGACCGAACACGCGCGACGTGAACGGCGACGCTATTGGTCTCTGGCTCGTACATGATGCGCCAAACATCGGCGAGCAATTGCTCGCGCGACAATGTCACCCGCGGTTCTTCCGCGAGACGCCATAGCAGTTCAAACTCGCGCGGATGCAGCCCGAGCCAGCGATCCTCGATACGACCATCGCGGTGGAATAGGTCCAGCGTCAGGTCGCCCGCCTCCCGAAATCGCGGGATTAGCGCATCGCCATCAGGCACCAAATTGTAGACTGCAATCGAGCTCACGGACCCCTCCACGAAGCAGTAAGATGTATCGCGCGGTTACTTTTCTTTCGGTAATCGCGCGCGAAAGGCGAAATACTAACCCCATTGACCATTTCCTGGTTTCTTTAGTGTTGTACGTCTAAAAATAGTGTGAAATGAATTCGTTCCCAATTTTAAATTGGCATTCTTCAAAATCTAAATCTATCAATCGCTTGGATATAGATATGAGTACAGTATTATTCACTATAAAGATGTAGAATGCAAAATATCCTCATCCGAGCGGGCGGGCGCGATACCTAAATTAAAAGTGATTGGCCAGTTGGTGATCGAACCCTACACGCTAACGTCCATCACATCGCTGAGCGCCTGCGCGGCCGTAAGCGCCAAAATAACAGCGAGCAGCACGCCGAAGGCGATCGCCACGACCGCTGCCAGACGGGCCAAGACCCCGTAGCGGCCATCAAAGACGCCGAGCGAGACCTTGTGTTCTCCGGCTCCGGGAAAACCCATCTGCCCAGGGAATTGGACCGGACCGATGAACGGCTTCGGTTCTGAATTGTTCTCACCTGATCGCGGCTCAGTGCTCTTTGGCTTGGTCGCACGATATTTCTCCACCAGCTCGTTCAGGCTGCCGGCTTCATAGACGTCTTTCAGTGCCCGGATATGCTGGTTGATGCGGGTCTCGGAAACCCCCATTTCCTGAGCGATAACCTTAATCGGCACGCGCCGATCAATCCGCTCGATAACGTCCCGCTGCCGGTCGGTTAATGGCCGTGGGTCGGCGGATGGCATATGCCTCTCCTTAACTCGGCAGTGCTTTTGCGAACAACGCTCGCCAAGCCATTTCGCTCCGAACCAAACTCAACAATTCTGCTTCGAACCACCATCATTTTACGAAGCGCCAGTGTTGAGCCCCAGAGAGGCAAAATATTTCTTAATGTTTCGAGCCGCTTGCCGCAGCCTTTGTTCATTTTCGACCATCGCAATACGAACGAAGCCTTCGCCTTCCTCGCCGTAACCAACACCGGGTGCGACAGCGACTTCTGCCTCGGTCAGCAATTTCTTGGAGAACTCAAGACTGCCCATTTCCGCCAGCGCTGGCGGCAAAGGCGCCCAAGCGAACATCGATGCGGACGGCGAGGGGATGTCCCAGCCAGCCCGGCCGAATGCCTCGACCATCACATCGCGGCGTTTGCGATAAAGGTTGCGGTTGCTCTCGACGATGTCCTGCGGGCCATTGAGCGCAGCGCAAGCCGCCGCCTGGATCGGCGTGAACGCGCCATAATCAAGATAGGATTTCACCCGGGTCAGGGCGGCAATCAACTGCTTGTTGCCGACCGCAAAGCCCATGCGCCAGCCAGCCATTGAGTATGTCTTGGACATGCTGGTAAACTCTACCGCGACGTCTTTCGCCCCCTTCACTTGCATGATCGACGGGGTCGGGTTGTCGTCATAATACAGCTCTGAATAGGCAAGGTCGGACAAGACCCACACCTTATTCTCGCGCGCCCACGCGACCAACCGCTCGTAAAACGCCAGGTCGACAACTTCAGCGGTTGGGTTTGACGGATAGCTCACCACCAGCACGCTGGGGCGCGGCACGGTGAAGTTCATCGCGCTTTCGAGCGAGCGCCAATAATCCTCGTCCGGCGTCGTCGGGATTGCTCGGATCGTTGCCCCGGCAATAATGAAGCCAAAGGTGTGGATTGGATAGGATGGATTGGGCGCGAGCACCACATCGCCCGGCGCAGTGATCGCATTGGCCAGACTGCCCAGCCCCTCTTTAGAGCCCATGGTGACAACGACTTCGCTCTCAGGATCGAGATCGACCCCAAAGCGGCGGCCATAATAATTCGCCTGAGCCTTACGCAGGCCCGGAATACCCTTGGACTGCGAATAGCCATGCGCATTGGGCTTCGCGGCAACTTCACACAATTTGTCGATTACGTGCTGGGGAGGGGGCTGATCGGGATTGCCCATCCCTAAATCAATAATGTCTTTACCCGCCGAGCGCGCCTCGTGACGCATCGCGTTAACTTCGGCGATTACGTACGGCGGAAGCCGCTTCATACGGTAAAATTGGTCGTTCATTGCGATACCTACCCAGTTTCGCGCAATCATCATAGCAACAGGCGCACGAATCAGTTTAGGCGATTAACGGTCGAAGTGGGAAGGCAATTTCGCTATTCTGCTGGGGAACCTCGGGAAAGCCCGTATGTTGGGTGGGGAAAGCGGAGCATAAACAGCCATGTCAAAAGATGATCCCTCCAACACATTCCTAGGGGGCGGTGAACCATTCCGCGCCTTTTTCGACATGCAGGGCGAGGCGATGCGAGAAATGTTCTCGCAAGGGGCTGATGGCGGCGCGCCGGGCGCAGATGGCGATAACGGCGGGGGCTTGTTCAGCAAAGCGCCCTCCGCTGGTGAGCTCGCCGAATGGGGCAAGGCCAGTGCGAAGCTGCAAAAGATGTGGCTCGAATTTGCCGCCCATCAAGCCAGTGAAACCGCCAAGAAGGTAACCCAAGGCAGCAATCCGCTGGACCCGGCGCAGTGGATGCTGATGACGCAAAGCCTGCTGAAGCAAGCGCCTACCAATCCGCTAGTGGCTCCGGCCAAGCTAGCCCAGGAATCGCTGCAATTGTGGCAGGGCGTGCTCGGCCGCTTTGTTGCCCCAATGACAGGCGGCGGCGCGGCCGCGTCTGAAGGCGAGCTGCAGCTACCACGCAAAGACCGCCGCTTTGCCGATCCGGCGTGGAGCGAGCATCCCGCCTTTGCTCTGCTGCACCAGACCTATCTGATGCTGGAGGAGCATTTCCAAGCTTCCGTCAAATCGATGAAGGGCGTCGACAAGGAAAAACGCCGCCAATTGGGATTCGCTGTCACCGCTTTGGCCGAGGCGATGAGCCCGGACAATTTTCTCCTCACCAACCCGGTTGTGATGAAACGCACGGTTGAGACACGCGGGCAAAATCTGGTGCGCGGGATGAAGCACCTCATCACCGATCTCAAACGCGGCCAGCTGACCCATACCGACGCCAACGCCTTTACCCTGGGCGAGAATTTGGCGGCGAGCCCCGGCAAGGTCGTGCATGAAACCGATCTGTTTCAGCTGATCCAATACAGCCCATCGACGAAAGACGTCTATGACGTGCCGCTGGTGATCTTCCCGCCGTGGATCAACCGGTTCTACATCCTCGATCTGACGCCGAAAAAGAGCTTCATCAAATGGGCCGTCGATCAGGGCCTCACGGTGTTTGTGGTCAGCTGGAAGTCTGCTGATGAGAGCATGGGCGAGGTTGTCTGGGACGATTACATCCGCTCGCAGCTTGCAGCGATTGATCTGGTAAGAGAGCGCCTGTCCGTTCCCGCGGTGCACACCATTGGTTACTGCGTGGCTGGCACGACGCTGGCCGCGACATTGGCGCTGCTGGAGCGCCGGGGCGAGGCGGACAAGGTCAAGTCAGCGACGTTCTTCACCGCGCAAGTGGACTTTGAGAAGAGCGGCGAGCTTAAGCACTTCATCAAAGAGAGCCATTTGGAGATGATCGATACGCTCTCACCCAAGGGCTATCTCGATGGACGCTATCTTGCCGCGACCTTTAACGCGCTGCGCGGCAAGGATCTGATCTGGAATTACGTGGTCAACAATTACCTGCTGGGCGAGGACTACCCGGCCTTTGACCTGCTGCATTGGAACGGGGATGTCACCAATCTGCCGTCCAAATGGCACAATGATTATCTGCGCGACCTTTACCGCGACAACAAATTGGTGGTGCCCGATGCCCTGTCAGCCGACGGCACGCCAATTGACCTTACGCAGGTAAAAACGCCCAGCTTTGTTCAAGCCGGCAAAGAGGATCATATCGCGCCTGCGGAAAGCGTGTGGCGCCTGACCGAGCATTTCAGCGGTCCGCTCGAATTCCTGCTCGCGGGCTCCGGCCACATCGCTGGCGTGGTGAACCCCCCGGCGGCGGGCAAGTACCAATATTGGCTGGGCGACAGCAAAGCCGGATCACTCAAGGCCTTCGTCGAAGGGGCTGAAGAGCATCCGGGCAGCTGGTGGCCGCATTGGCTCAGCTGGCTGGAGCAGCAGGCGCCGGAAAAAGTGCCCGTAAAAGGCAAGCGCAAGCCCGGCGGGCGCGGTGACACAGTCATCGAAGATGCGCCTGGACGCTACGTCAAAACCCGTTAAGCGTCTGCTTTAAAGCCATTTATCCGGTTATTGTGCAGTGCACAAAAAATGCTTGACTTCGCAGTTGCAATCACTATTTTGTGCAGTGCAACATAAAGTGAGGTTACTATGGCTACTAACGCCCCATCTAAGATTGATGCTGCTGCTGAGAAGGCATATGCCGAAGCTGCTGCACAGAAAACTGTAAGCGAAAAGGCTGCCCCCAAGGCAGTTGACGCCGACGCTCCGAAGCCTGCTGCAAAAGCAGCCACCGTGAAAAAAGCGGTTGCAGCTCCTGCTGCTAAGAAGACTGCCGCGAAAAAGGCACCTGCCAAGAAGAAGGCAGCCGCCAAGAAAACCGCTGCGAAGAAGAAGCCAGCGGCGCGCAAGGCAACCCCTAAGAAGGTCGCCGCTAAAAAGACCGCTGCGAAGAAGCCGGCTGCCAAGAAGGCACCAGCGAAAGCCGCAGCGAAGACCACAGAGACCAATCCAGTCATCAAACTGAAGGACACCATCATGGCCACTGCCAAGAACACCGACATCACCGCAACCGCCAAAGAACTGGCTGCTGACGTGCAAACTCGCGTGAAGACCGCCGCTGCTAAGGGCACTGAGCTCGCAAGCGAAGTTGGCGAGTTCAACAAAGCGAACGTCGATGCCGTCGTTGAATCAGGCAAGATCCTGTTTGCTGGCATGCAAGACATGGGCCGCGAGCAAGTTGAAACCGGCAAGACCGTTGTTGAAACCGTCACCGAGGACGTGAAGAAGATGACTTCCGTTAAGTCGCCAACCGAACTGATGCAGATGCAGGGCGAACTCGCTCGCCGCAACTTCGACGCCGTTGTTTCTTACGGCTCGAAGCGCACCGAAGCATGGGTGAAGCTCTACAACGAAGCATTCGCACCAATTTCGAACCGCGTTAGCGTAGCTGCTGAGAAAGTCTCGAAGGCTGCCTAATTCGAATATTCGAATTTGAACAAAGAGCTTTTCAGAGCCAGCCTCTCCACTCTCCCAACTGGCTCTCGAAAACGCGCGAAAGCGCCGGGCCGGATAGACCATCATGGTTTGTCCGGCCCCTTTGTTTTTGGGCAACAAATTGCGCAAGCCAGCGCTGCGATTGCGCCGAAACTGCGCTGTAATCAGGCAAATCGCCTTGGTAAAACCTTAAGGTTGCGTATGGCACCTTGCAGATGGACCAACCTTTCCGATATTGCACACCATGATGACTGACACTCTGCTTCTCACCCTCAGCGATGCGACCACACCTCTATGGCTCCCGCCATTGTCGGCTGGCGATGACGGTGCAGGCGGCAATGATAGCGATGATGGGTCGGATAGCGAAGTTGGTGTCGCGACCAAAACCCGCACAAAGCCGAAGAAACCCAGCCAATACAAAGTGCTGCTGCTGAACGATGACTACACCCCGATGGAATTCGTGGTGATGGTGCTGAAGCGCTTCTTCTCAATGGATTTGGAACAAGCGACGCGGGTGATGCTGCATGTGCATCAAAAGGGCGTCGGCGTGTGCGGTATCTTCCCCTATGAAGTGGCCGAGACAAAGGTCAATCAGGTGATGGATTTTGCCAAGCAGAACCAGCATCCGCTGCAATGCACGCTCGAAAAAGCGTGAGTTCAGCGAAGCCCTTTAAGCGCGCAGCCCGCTAAGCCGGTGAGGCAGCCCCACCATCCCCAGCCCAATCCCGTCGGTGAAAATCAGGAAAGCGTGTGGGATTACCCGCGCCCGGCGATTGCGGAGCCGACCACCCGCCGGATCGCTATCATGCACCGCGGTGTCACATTGGCCGATACGACGGCGGCTTTCCGCACGCTCGAGACCAGCCACCCGCCGACCTATTACCTGCCGCAAGCAGACATTGCGATGGAGCATTTCAGCCCCAATCCGCGCCGCTCGCTATGCGAGTGGAAGGGGCAGGCAAACTATTGGGATGTCACCATCAGCGATGAGCGCCTGGAGGCGGCAGCATGGTGCTACCCTTCGCCCACGCCCGCATTTGAGACAATCGCGGGCTATCTCGCCTTCTATCCAGACTTCTTCGACCAGTGCCTGGTCGATGGCGAGCAGATCACGCCGCAGCCCGGCGGATTTTATGGCGGCTGGATCAGCCAATATGAGGCCAAGCCCGTTCAAAGGCATCCCCGGCAGCCGCTTCTGGTGAGCGTGCTTTCGCTAAAGCAGGTCCCGCTGCCACGCCTGGTCAGTCAGAAGCCATACATCCACCGCGCTTACGCATACGGCAGATGACCCCGGTCAAAAACCTCGCTATGGGCCTTGATAAGACACCGCTTCGCCCGGGCGATTGCCCCCGCGAACGCCCCGCGCAACCTTTGGATGTGAAAGCCAGCTAAGCTCCCGTGCTCAACGCTTTTCCCAGTATTGACCGATATATCTTCCGGCTGGTGGTGTTTCCAATGCTGGGCGTGTTTGCCCTCGCCGCTTCGCTGCTGATGCTCGACAAAATGCTGCGATTGTTCGATTTCGTCGCGGTAGAAGGCGGCCCGATCGGCGTTGTTTTCAAGATGCTGGGCGCGCTGATCCCGGAATATGCCAGCCTTGCGATCCCACTGGGCTTGCTGCTCGGCATTCTGCTCGCTTTCCGAAAGCTCGCGACCTCTAGCGAGCTCGATGTGATGCGCGCCGTCGGCCTCAGCTATTGGCGGCTACTGCGCGTTCCCTATGCGATCACTTGCGTTCTGGTGGCGATCAATGTCGCGCTGGTGTTCTATGTCCAGCCGATCAGCCGGTATTATTACGAGCAGATGGAATTTGAGCTGCGCTCTGGCGCGCTCGGCGCATCGATCAAGGTTGGCGAATTCAACACTCTGGCCGACCGTATGGCCTTGCGAATTGAGGAAAGCGAAGACGAAGGGCGGCGCTTGATCGGCATCTTTGCTCGCGTCTCCAATTCGCAGGATCAAGTTCTGTCGATCAGCGCGCGTGAAGGCGCATTTCTGGCGACTAGCGATGATCCCAACACCATCATCCTGCGCCTGTCGGAAGGCACCATCGTCCAAGACACAGGCAGCGAGACCCCGCGTGTCCTATCCTTCAGCCGCCATGACCTGCCGATAGACCTGCCCGCGATTGAGGAATTTCGCGCGCGCGGCGATGCGGAGCGAGAATATATCCTGCCCGAATTGCTCAGGATCGGGTGGTCGGATGACAATGTCGCGGAGCTCGACCGCGACGCCAGCCAGGCGAGCTTTCACTTCCGATTGGTGGAGGTGGTGATGATGTTCCTGATGCCGCTGCTGGCGGTGGCATTGGCGATCCCGCCCAAACGATCGACCAGCGCGCTGGGCGTGTTCGTCTCGATCGTGATGGTGGTCGCCTATCACAAGATCAATCAGTACGGCGAAGACATCGCGACATTGGGGCGGATTGATCCGATCATCGCCCTGTGGGGCCCGTTTGTGGTGTTCGCCGCGCTGATCCTGTGGATGTATTACCGCGTTGCCCATGTGCCCGGCGGGCAAGCGATTGGCGCGCTGGAAACCGGCACGGCCAAAATTGGCAAGGGACTGCGCAAGCTGTTTGACCGGCGCAAGCCGCATCGGCTGCGCGGGCCCGATCCTGACCCGCAACCATCGCCAGCGGAATAGGCAGGGTATAGCCTCACTATGCAGCTCGACTTTTTCCCCTCGCGCACCCTCACGCTCTATCTGGCGAAGATGTTCATCGTGCGAATCCTTGCGGTCCTGGTGATGCTGGTGCTGGTGCTGATGATGCTCGACCTGCTGTCGAACAGCGGCGACATTCTGGCGGTGCCCGGCAATGGCGATAGCGAAGTTTGGAAATATGCCAGCCTGCGCATTCCTCAGCTGATCTCGCGCTTCCTGCCCTATTCCGTGCTGCTCGCGACGCTGATCACATTGGTCACGCTCAACCAGAACAGCGAGGTCGTGGCGATGAAAGCCGCTGGCCTGTCTGCGCACCAAGTCCTCTCACCCCTGCTGCTCACAGCCGCACTGGTATCGGTCATCAGCTTCGGCTTTCACGACCGCGTCGTGACCCGCGCAACCGCCACTCTCAAAGCGTGGGAGGCGGCCGATTATGGCCCGGTCCCAGAGGCGTCCAACGTGAAGGCCAACGTCTACCTCACCGACGGCTCCAGCATACTGTCCGCCGCTAGCCTCAGCGGCACGGGCGAGCAAATCACCATGACCAATGTCACTTGGTATGAACGTGCGCCCGGCGGGATCATCCGCCAGCAGGTCCGCGCCCCGCGCGCCGTCTATGCCAGCCCGGGCTGGAAGCTGGAGAATCCTGTTCGTTTTGAAGTCGGCAGCGCAGACAGCCAGCCACTCGACAGCCTGACCGTCGGGACAGGTATCTCGCCTGAGCGGATTGGTTTGGAATCGGTCGATCCAGAGGCGCTGTCTTTCTTTGAACTGTCCGAGACAATCGACGCCTATGAGGCAGCCGGTCGGCGCACCTCAGAAATGAAGGCCAAGTGGTGGCACAAATTGTCTGGGCCATTGTCGGCGTTTCTGATGCCGCTGCTGGGCGCAATCGCCGCCTTTGGCCTCGCCCGATCAGGGCAATTGTTCGTGCGCGCGATCATCGGCATGGGTCTGGGCTTTGCCTATTTCGTGGTCGACAATGCCGCACTGGCGATGGGCAGCTTTGGCGGGTATCCGCCCTTCCTCGCTGCATGGGCGCCGTTTTTCCTGTTCTTCCTTGTGGGTGAAACTGTCCTCATTCGGACCGAGGAATGAGCGGGTTTTCCATTCGCCTCTCGCGAAAAGAGGATGCTGAACACTTCTTTCGTGTCGAAGACGATGCGGCGGAACTGCTAAGACAGGCGCCCGAGCTTGAGGGCATTCCGATCCCGCCTACATCCAGCATCGAGCACCACATCAAAGCGATAGCGCATGGACGCTCACTCACCGCGGTGGCTGGGGAAGAGATTGTCGGCTTTGCTGAGGCGGGCCCCGTCCGCAGGGAACTGCATTTGCACGAGCTCAGCGTATCGCGAAAACACCAACGGAAAGGGATTGGTGCAACCCTGCTCGGCGCTTTGAAGATTGATGCTCGCAATTCCGGCTTCAGAGCGATCACGCTCAATACGTTTCGTGAAATTGCATGGAATGCGCCATTTTACGCGCGGCATGGTTTCGTCGAGGTAGAGAACTTTGAAGGGCGTCCGCATTTGGCTGAATCGCTTGAGGGTGCCGTCGCTTTGGGCATTCCTGCCGAGAGCCGCTGCGCAATGATCCATTTCCTCGATTGATCGGGCCGCGCGGCGGCGGATGCGCCCTCGCAGCAACGCTCTGCCGCAAGCCGGTTTGAACACGCCTGCCTTCCCGCCTAGGCTTCGCGCCAAGCCTTGGGAGGACAAATATGAAGTGCATTCAACTTATCGGCGCATTGGGCGCGGCCGCGCTGCTGTCAGCCTGCGGCAATCGCAGCGATGAAACCGCTGAGGCCTCGCGCGAGTTGATCCCGCTAGAGGATGTCGATGCGCCCACCGATGAAGAGATGGCCCTCGGCGCTAGCGCAGAGGATGCGGTGGATGGCAGCGATGGGAGCGGCAGTAGCGATGACGCCGCATCAGGCCTCAACATTACCAGCGGGCCAGATTACGGCGGGGACGCAGCGAGCGGTTCTGACACAATGACCCGCGGCGAAAGCTCGCAAGCCATCGATCCCAATACGTCCAAATTGATCAAGGCCGACCCAGCGCAGTAAGCCGAGCCAAGTCCGCTCAGCGCATCATAGTGCTGCGCGCGATCCGGCCCACTAGCGGCAGCAAGCCGGGATGGTTGGCGCCGGAATAGGTTGAGCCTGCGCCAAACTCCGCCGCCAAGCGCCGGTGCGCCTCTGGCAGGTCGTGATAGGGCATAGACGGCATCAGGTGGTGCAGCGCGTGATAGCGCAGGCCAACAGGGGCCCAAACCTCCGCAATTGGACCGGGCGGCGGGACATTCACACTGTCGAGAAACTGGGCGGTCACCGTCATCGGCTCGCCCTCATTCTCCCACAAATGCGCCACCAAAGTGCGCAGCTGGTTGAGTACCGCCGTCAGCGACAGGATCGCCAGCGCGATCAGCAGCGGCCGCCAGCCGAGAAACTGTGTGCTGGCGAGCAGCGCCCATGACCAGACGAACACGCCCGCCTCTTGCCATTTCACCTGGCGAGACAGCTCACCCTTGGGCGGCTTGCGGCGGAAATCGGGATTGATCGACAGCGCGGAAAACCGCTCCCACACAAAGGTGCGAACCGGCGGGATAATCGCGCCCAATGGCACCAGAATTGCCGCGCGCACGATCAGAGCAATCGGCGCGAGAAACGCGACCAACACAAAGGCGGGCAAGCTCCACGGCTTCATCAGCGCCAGTGGAAGATATTCAGGATCTTCAATCGTGCCATAGCGCGTGCGGGTGTGGTGGATCGTGTGCACGCCCTCATACATAAAGCTGGGGGTCAGCAGCGGAATGCCGACCAGCAGGTTCCAGCCCTTGCGAAATCCCGGCAGCGCATCACGGTGGATATGGGTGAGCTCGTGAATGAACATCAGCGAGCGGTAAAGCGCCAAGGCCGCGACCAGACCGAACAGGATTGAAAGCGCCAAATTGCCAGACAGGATCGCGCCTGCGATGCCAGCATATCCGACACCGGTCGAAATCAGCATATCAGGCCAGTAAACCCCAGCGCGCGCTTCGCCCAAATCCTTGGTCAGATCGCGCGCCGCGCGCAGCATATCTTTGTCATCGCTCGTCTGGAACTGCGCGCGCGTGGGCACACCAGCGGTCTCGCCAGGCGCGCCCTTAGCAGGGACAAGAGGTTGCTCAATCATCGTCATAACGGTGCTTTCAATTCCGCCATTTAGGCGATCTTACCGGCGAGGACAAACGCATCCTGTTGGCAAGAGTGATCGATTCTCTTGCGCGTTGGCCGCTGCCGGGACAAACAGACGCCTTGGCAATGGACTGAACAAGGCGATCTGCGTGACCAATACGCAAATAAGCATCGAAGCGGTAACCGACAAGCGCGGACGGGCGCAATTCGTTGATTTGGGACGCGAATTTGCAGCATCTGTAGCGCACCACGTCCCGCAATTGCGTTCCGAATTGCTGGAACTGATCAATCCGGACAAAAACCCGTTTTTCAAGCACGGTAAGGCGCAATTGTTCATTGCCCACCGCGATGGAAAAATGGTCGGGCGCATTTCCGCGCAGATCGATGAGCTGGCGTTGGCCATGCCCGCCGAGCAGGGGTTTGGCCTGGGAACCGGCATGTTCGGATATTTCGACGCGGCTGACGAACAGGTGGGATCGGCGCTGCTGGAAAAGGCGCAAAGCTGGCTGGCGAAGCAAGGCATGACGCGCGTGCTCGGCCCCATCTCTATGGCCATGTGGGAGGAGCCCGGACTGTTGGTAAGCGGCCATGACCATGCGCCGATGATCATGATGGGCCATCATCCCGCGCATTATCAAGGCTGGATCGAAGGCGCAGGCTACACCCGCGCCAAGACGCTCTACACCTATGATCTCGACATCACGAAAGACTTCCCACCGCTGGTGCAGCGGATCGTGAAATCGGGCAAGCGCAACGAGCGGATCACCATTCGCCGCGTCGACAAATCCAATTGGGACCGGGACGCAGGGATCGTGCTGTCGATCCTCAATGATGCCTGGTCAGACAATTGGGGCTTCACCCCCTTCACTCCTGAAGAGGTCGCCTATGCGGGCAAGAAGCTGAAGACGATCATCTTTGAACCGCTCAATATGATCGCCGAGGTCGAGGGCAAGCCGGTGGCCTTCATGCTGACCTTTCCGGACATCAATGATGTGCTGGACAAGATCGATGGCAAGCTGCTGCCGTTTGGCTGGTTCCACATGCTGCGCTGGCTGCGCGGGCCGCGGGGCTCGGGTATGCGGGTGCCGCTAATGGGCGTCCTAAAAGAGGTGCAGAACTCGCGGCTGGCGAGCCAGCTGGCGTTTATGATGATCAACGAGATCCGCGAAAGCGCCTACACCACCTTTGCCTCCAAGCGGGCGGAGATCGGCTGGATCCTAGAAGACAATCAGGGAATGGTCGCGATCGCCGACACGATCCAGGCTCAGATCAACCGCGAATATGCGATCTATGAAAAGCCGCTGGTGTAGGGTCTAGCCGGCGCATTGCACCTTGCAGACTGTAACGGATGCGCCAATCTGTTCGTAAGACCATTTGTCGCTATCTCGTTCAGCCAAGGGTGAAGCATGCTCTCATTTAGCAAAGGCAAAACCGCACCAGCCCGCCTGCCCCGGCGCGTTCTGGTGGTTGAAGATCATGCAGAGCATGGCCGCGTGTTGGAGGAAGCATTAATCCACGAAGGCGTGGACGAGGTGAATATTTGCCCCTCGACCGCATGCTCGCTGGAGCGGCTGCGGTCTGGATCGTTCGATGCGATCATTCTCGATGTGCATCTGGCCGACAGTGACATGGGCTGGGAAATTGCAGAACTGGTCGATGCGGTGGGCGGCGATGCGACCCGGATCATTTTTCAAACCGATGATCCCACCGAAATCCCGCCTGCGATCCAGAAACTCGGCCCTGTCCTCACCAAACCCTATGGCCCTGATGACCTCATCGCGATGCTGAAGACGGCGCCGCGCAAAGGTATGTTTGATCGGTTCCGCCGCAAGAGCTGATCCCAGCAAGGCTCTGGCCCGATACGAAAAAAGGCCTCCACTCGGGTGAGTGAAGGCCTTGGGATCGTATCACCAACCGCTTGGACGGGAGGGGGTCTCGGCGGTGATACAGACAAAATGCACCGCCCAAGTTCTGGTTCCCGCTGACTTCAAAATTTTTTCGATTATTTGACTCCATATCGGAGCAAACCGAGGTTGGCCTTTGCTTAGGCTGCCCTGACAAGATGTACTGCGTCTGCATGACGCCCGTTGCAACCAAGAAGAGGCGCGCCGCGTAACTGTAAGCAAGCTATAGAATAGGCGCTCCAAATCGTTATAGGGATGCGCACATCCTCGAATGAAAGCGAACCAATGCCACTTGGCCAAGACATTGCTACCAACCTTCCTTACTTGCGGCGCTATGCCCGGGCGCTGACCGGCGCGCAGGCCACAGGCGATGCGTTCGTGCGCGCCACATTGGAAGCGGCGCTGGCAGATGAGACGCTGAAAAAGTCGCTCGAAGGCGGCCGGGTCGCTTTGTACGCAGCCTTCAACAAGGTCTGGTCGAGCGCCTACATGGAAGTCGCCAATGACGAAGCGCCCGCTGGTGAGCATGAGGCAGCGGCCAAAGCGCGGCTGGATGCGATCACTCCGCTCAATCGTCAGGCCTTGTTGCTGACCACTCTGGAAGACTTCACCCCTGCGCAAGCAGCTCAAATCATGGAGCTGGAACCGGCCGACGTCGAAAAGCTGGTGCAAGAGGCGGTGAGTGAAATTGACCGTGAGACCAGCACAGACGTGCTGATCATCGAAGACGAGCCGCTGATCTCAATGCAGCTTGAGGATCTCGTCAAATCGCTGGGCCATACGATCTGCGGAACAGCCGCCACGCGCACGCAAGCGCGCGAGATCATCGCGGAAAAAACACCGGGATTGGTGCTGGCCGATATTCAATTGGCCGATGGCTCATCGGGTCTTGATGCCGTCGATGACATTCTGGCGATTGGCGATGTGCCGGTGATCTTCATCACTGCCTATCCCGAGCGCCTGCTGACCGGCGACCGGCCAGAGCCGACCTATCTGGTAACCAAGCCATTTGAGGAACGGACCGTTAGCGCAGCGGTCAGCCAGGCTTTGTTCTTCGGCTCCAGCAAACCGCTCGACTAAGTTTCTAAAAGGCAGCGAGCAGGCAATCAGCCCTCTGGTTGATCGCGCAATTGAAACTCGCCTGCGGGTCGCACGGGTACGCGCAGGGCGCAGCGCACCCCGGCGGTGTCGAATTGCAGCTCGACTGGATGGCGCAATTCGTGAGCGACGATCTTTTGAATGAGCTCAGTGCCAAAGCCGCGCCCGCGCGCCTCGCTCACCTCTGGTCCGCCCGCCTCCAGCCATTCCACCTCGGCCAAGTCCGGCTCTATCAATGACCATATGATCGACACCCGGCCCGCATCAGCGCTCAGCGCGCCATATTTGGCCGCATTGGTGGCAAGCTCGTGGATCGCCTGACCAAACGTCAGCGCATCATTGGGGGCAAGCTCCACATCCGGCCCCTCGATCTCAATTTCGTGCTCTCTCGCGGCGCTCACGTGCGCCAGCTCTGCTTTAACAACAGAGGCGATCGGCGTGGTTCCCCATTCCGAATTGGTCAGCAAATCATGGGTTGCGGACAGAGCTCTGATCCGGCCAGCGAGCCCTTCCGCAAAATCATCGAGGTTGTCCGCTCGGCGCCGCGTCAACGACAGCAGTGAAAGGACATTTGCGAGCGTATTCTTCACGCGGTGGTTAAGCTCACGGGTGAGCGAATTGCGGATCGAATGCTGCTCTTCGAAGAATTCAAGGCGCGCATTGTCCTTCGCCATTTGCCGGGTCAGGATTCGGGCGAGCGCGGCAAGCAAGGCGGCCACCGATAGGCCGAGCAGCAGGGTGACCACAGACAATGGGGTCAGCAAGGCAGGCGTCGGCGCGGCCACCTCCAAGCGCATGGTGCGATTGGCAATCTGGACCGGGTTTTCCATCACATCTTTGCTGGATGCGGTGGAGGTGCGCTCTGCGAGCAATGCGGCCTGATCCCCCATCCTGTCAAACAGGCGCACGGCCAGATCGTTCTCATCCGCCAAATCAAGCGCCGATGACAGAAACATATTCGCATTGAACGCGCGGTGGACGAAGCTCTGCGGCTGGGCTGCATCCCCATCGCCGACCGGCATGACAATCACGAAGGCTGGCACCTCGCCGCCATCGGGGCCAGCGATCATCAACCTGCCAGAAGCCGAAGGAGCGCCGCTGGCCTGGACCGCCGCCAGAGTTTCTTGCAGCGCAGGGCTTGCTTGTTCATCGCCATCGCCAGCATCGGTCAGAGGCATCCAGTCCATTGGCCCTGCCCCAGGCACTTCAAAATCACCCTCCATCTCGGCGCTGAATTGCTGCAATAGGTCGGGCTTGGCCTGGCCGCTGCTCGACAGCACCACCGCGCCTGCGTGCATGTAAGACACGGCAATATTGGCCTCATGGCTCAGTTCAGAGGCGATGGACGATGCGATTTTGCGGGTTTTCAAGCTCTCGCTGTGACGCGCGCTCGCTTCAATCGCGAACACGCTGAGCAAAGTGATCGCAGAAATGGCGATGAAGATAAGTGCGGGCACGGCGCTCGGATAGGCAATCAGCCATTGCCGAATTCCTCCGAGTGATACCGTGTATTTTTGTTTAGATGCCTTTGCGTGCATCAGTCCAAGCTCTTATGTGTCAGTGGCAAGGGAACAATACATAGGCCGTATCGTTCCCAAATTGATACGTAGTAATGCCGCCGATATGGCGGAACATGCCGGTGCCTTTCGCCTGCTGTGGAGTATATCAGGATCAATTATGGCCTCGGGTAAAGAAACATCGCCGACTGACGCAGCGGCGCAAAACACAAAAAGCGCGAAAGCTGCGGACCAGCCGCAATGGGCCGACGGGCTTAAACAGCTGTACGATTCCGTGGTCGAAGAACCGCTGCCTGACAGCTTTAAGGACCTGTTGTCTCAGCTGGACGCCGCCGACGCAGATGATGCCAACCAGAACGGGAATGGCTAATGTCGGTCGAGACCCGCAGCGCCTCTGAGAAAGCCGACTTTAAGCGCGAGCTAACCGAGGTTGTGCCGCATTTGCGCGCCTTTGCGCGCGGCCTGTGCGGCCGTCCGGATATGGCCGATGATCTGGTTCAGGAAACTCTGCTGAAGGCATGGGCTGCGCAGGAGCGGTTTGAGCCCGGCACATCCATGCGCGCATGGACCTTTGTAATCCTGCGCAATGCCTATCTCACCGATATGCGGCGCAACCGTTTTCGCGGCGATTATGATGAGACGGTGGCAGAACGGATTTTGACTGCGCCCGCCGGACAGGAGGAACCGATCCACCTGTCTGACATGCACCGCGCGCTGCTGACGCTGCCGCCCGAACGGCGCGAGGCTCTGCTGCTCGTTGGCGCAGGCGGGTTCTCTTACGAGGAAGCGGCACAAATCTGCGGATGCGCCGTAGGCACGATTAAGAGCCGCGTGGGCCGCGCCCGCTCCACGCTCAATGACATGTTGGCGGAGGGCAATATCCCGCAGCGCTCAATCGGGGATGAGACCGCGCACCGCGCCATCCTTGAAGAACTGGACGATGTTGCCGCTGGCAATGGCGAGACCGCGAAGATCGACTAATTCCGGCGCATTGTTTGCGTCTGCCCCGCTCGCGGCTAACGGCCTAAAATCTCAACTTCGCACATCCGGCGCTTGGCGCGGCTTTGCAGTCCTGCAATAAGGCCAGCAACCAGCTGGAATTGCCTGAAATGACGAGCGAAACACCCGATCCAAACGCGAGCGAGCCGAGCGCCACCCCTGCGTCCAGCAGGCGGCTGGCCTTTGCCGAGCAGGAAGTGCGTCTGGTGTCGGCGCTGGTCTTGCTCATCGGGATTGGCCTGTTCCTCGCCCTGCCATTTGTTCTATCGATTGGTTCGGTGGTGTTCTTGCCGCTGGTCACAGCGATCTTGCTCACCATCCTGCTGTCGCCGCTGGCGGATAGAATGGCGCGGATCGGCCTGCCTAATGTGCTTGCATCCTTGGGCTCATTACTAGCGTTCTTAGCCGTCGTGCTGCTCGCGCTCGCGCTGGTGCTTCAGCCTGCCCTCGCCCTGTTCGACACGCTGCCTGCCATTACCGAGCAAGTGGGTGCGCGCTTTGCCGAGCTGCGCGATCAGTTCGAATGGCTCGCCATCATCAACCGCGAACTGGGCGAATTGCTGGGCGAATCTGGCACCCGCGAAGTCGTGCTCGCTACCCCAACCCTGCTCGAACAGATCGCTTGGTCGACGCCCAGCGTGCTGATCGAGGTCTTGATCACTTTGTTGATGACCTTCTTCATGATCGAGGCGCGCGTGCGGCTGAGGCGGCATTTGCTGTTTGATCGCTCCAACTTCGGCTCCAGCGTCAAGGCCGCGAGGGTCCTGCGCGAGGTGCAGGACCGGGTCGCCGCCTATATTCTCACTGTTGGCTTCATCAACGCGTGTGTCGGTGTGGTGGTCGCGCTCGGCGCATGGGCGCTGGGTGTGGAGGCGCCGATCATGTGGGGAGGGCTCGCCGCGATCCTCAATTTCGTGCCCTATATCGGGCCAATCGCCATGGCCGCTCTGCTTGGCATGTTCGGCATCGGCACGGCAGACACAGTGTTTCTCGGACTGGTCCCGGTCACCGCGTACATCGTGCTGCACACGGTTGAGGCGAATGTCGTCACCCCATCAATCCTAGGCGCGCGCTTCACCATGAACCCGGTGATGATCTTGCTCGCGCTGTCCTATTTCACGTGGATCTGGGGCGTGCCGGGCGCGCTGCTATCGGTGCCAATTCTGCTGACGCTCACCGCTCTGTTCGACCATATCGGCCGCCCCAATCTGATCGGCTTTGTGTTTGGCGAACCTCTGTTTGGCAGCGAGCTGTTCAACCGCGGGCTTGAAGAGGAAGCCGACCCAGCGGGCTAACCTCACAAGCCTTCAATCCTTCGAACGGTCGACCGTACTGGTGACGGCCACATTCATCGTGACATTGGCCAAAGTGCGCATGATATCGGGCAGCATTTCCACCGCTACCAGCAAAGCCAGCGGCTCTATCGGCACGCCCATAGCGAGCGCAATCGGGCCAATCGACACCACAAAGCTGATCGATCCGGGCAGGCTGACAGAGCCGATGGAGATGATCACCGCCACGCCAATACCGATCAGCATCAGCGGCCAGGACACCTCGATCCCCGCAAGGCTGGCGACATAGAGCGCGACCGCCATATTCATCGCCACGCTGGTCGCTCGGAAAATCGCCACCGCCAGCGGTAGCACAAACTCGCTGGTGTCCTCCCGCAAGTTCAGACGCGCCGCGCTGTCGAGCATGGCTGGCAGGCTGGCGAGCGAGCTTTGGGTTGAGACCGCGACCGCCTGGGCAGGCAGCACCGCCTTGGCAAAGCGCAGCGGGCTGATCCCGCCCAGCGCCCACGCCATCAAATAGGCCAGCACCAGAATGAAACCACCCATTGCGGAGACGACCAGAATGTAATGCGCCAGCGTCGCAAAGGCACCGCCGCCGCTTTTGAGGCCCACTCCAAAGGCGAGAGCAAACACGCCGAGCGGCGCGATCCACAGCACCCAGCCGATGATCATCAGCATAGTGTTGGCCAGCGCATGGAAAAGGCCGAGCATTCGCTCGCTCTGATCCTTGGGCAGGCGTGTGACGGCGACCGCAAACAGAGCGAAGAATATGGTGAGCGGCAGCATTGCCGTTTCCGCCGCCGCTGCGATGATATTGGGCGCGATTAAAGACGCGAGGAACTCGAGCACGCCGGGCACTTGCTGCTCGCCATCCGGAACAGCGGCCAAAAATCCGCTCGCGCTGTCAGGGATAGGCAAGGCGCCAAGCACAATCGGCATCATTAGGGCGGTGAACAATCCGCCCGCAATCAGCACCGCAAAGACAAGCGCCAAGAACCGCCGCGCCGCCGCGCCCGCGCGCGCCGCCTCGGCCATTTGCGCAATGCCAAGCACCAGCAGCGCCGCAACCAGCGGGATGATCGTCATTTGCAGCGCTCGCAGCCACAGGCTTCCCATGAGCGCGATGATTTGCTGCAGCCAATCAGCGATCCCGCCGCCCGCCAGCACCATACCCAGCAGCAAGCCTGCGACCAGCCCAGCAAATGTCAGCGCCACCGGCAGACGGATAGAGGCCAGCTCATAACGCTGCCCGCTCGTGGCTGCCGCGCTTTGGCGTTCAACTTCGCTCAAATTCTGTCCCCTTTGGGCCTTGCGCCCTTCCATTCGTGCGATAACCGCGCCAGAAGCGCCTGACAAATCGGCTTTTGCCCCGCGCGTAATCGCAGCGGCGCTTTCATGGAGAGAACAGAAACAGCCATGGCACGCAAATTCTTTGGCACAGACGGCATCCGTGGCCGCACGAACAGCGATGTGATGACATCGCAAATGGCGATGAAAGTGGGACAGGCAGCGGGCGCTCACTTCATGCGCGGCAAGCACCGCCACCGGGTTGTGATCGGCAAGGATACGCGCCTGTCCGGCTATATGATTGAAAGCGCTCTGGTCGCAGGCTTCACCAGTGTCGGCATGGACGTGATCATGACCGGCCCGATCCCGACCCCGGCGATTGCGCTGCTGACCCGCGAAATGCGCGCTGATCTGGGCGTGATGATTTCTGCCAGCCACAACCCTTATGAAGACAATGGCGTCAAATTGTTCGGCCCAGACGGCTTTAAACTGTCTGACGAGGACGAAATGCAGATCGAGAAGCTGCTGGATATGGAGCCCGCGCTGGTCGATGCCTCACAAATTGGGCGCGCCCGGCGGATCGAGGATGCGCGCGGGCGCTATATCCACGCGGTCAAGCAATCGGTCTCTGACGCGGTAAGCTTTGACGGGCTGAAGGTCGTGGTCGATTGCGCCAATGGCGCGGCCTATGAAGTGGCTCCATCGGCGATTTGGGAGCTGGGCGCTCAAGTCATCACGGTCGGCGTTGACCCCAATGGCACCAATATCAATGACGGCGTCGGCTCCACCGCGATTGAAGCACTGCAGGCTAAAGTCGTTGAAGAGCAGGCCCATATTGGCATCGCTTTGGATGGCGATGCAGACCGACTGATTGTCGTGGACGAGAAAGGCCGCGCGGTCGATGGCGACCAGATTATGGCTCTCATCGCAACTCGCATGCACGAAAAGGGCGCGCTGACCGGCGGCGGCGTGGTCGCAACCGTTATGTCCAACCTGGGATTGGAGCGGCATCTCCGGTCGCACGGCCTCACGCTGGAGCGGACCAAGGTTGGTGATCGCTATGTGCTGGAGCGCATGAAACAGGGCGGCTTCAATGTCGGCGGTGAGCAATCGGGCCATATGATCTTGCTCGATCACGCCACCACTGGCGATGGTACGGTCGCCGCGCTGCGCGTACTCGCCAGTCTGGTGCGCGCGGACAAGCCCGCCAGCGAGCTGCTGCATGTGTTCGACCCGGTTCCGCAATTGCTCAAGAATGTGCGCTATTCTGGCGGTAAGCCGCTTGAGAACGACGCCGTCAAACAGGTGATCAGCGAGGCTGAAGCAGAGCTGGAGGGCAAAGGCCGCCTCGTCATCCGCCCATCCGGCACCGAGCCGGTGATCCGCGTGATGGCCGAGGGCGATGATAGCGCCCAAGTCGAGGCCGTGGTGGACCGCATTTGCGACGCCGTGCGCGCCGCCGCATAGGCCTCAGCTGAGAGGGAAAAGACCATGCTGGAAATGCGCCCCGATTGCGAGAAATGCGGCACCGATCTGCCTGCCGAAGCACCCGGTGCGTTCATCTGCAGCTTTGAATGCACGTTCTGCGCGGAATGCGCGGACGCGCAGGATGATCAATGCCCCAATTGCGGCGGCGAATTGATGGACCGACCCACCCGCGCCAAGGCTCTGCAAGAGAAATATCCGCCCAGCACGGAGCGCAAGTTTAAAGGATGAGCGAGAACGCACCGCATGCCCCGCCGCGCATTTTGGCGATTGCCGGGTCCGATTGCTCTGGCGGCGCGGGCATTCAGGCCGATATCAAAACCATCACCATGCTGGGCGGCTATGCGATGACCGCGATTACCGCCGCAACCGCGCAAAACAGCGTGGGTGTGCAAGCGATCATGCCGCTGTCTGGGGACTTTGTCGCCAAGCAGATCACCAGCTGCATCAACGACATCGGCGTCGATGCGATCAAGATCGGCATGCTGCATGACGCCGACATTATCGCCCATGTGGCAGGCGCGCTGGAGCTGGTCGACAGCCTGGTGCCCGTGGTGCTGGACCCGGTTATGGTCGCAACCTCCGGGGCGACCCTGATCGCAGATGAGGCAATTGAGATCATGCGCGAGCGGTTGTTCCCGCGCGCGACAATCATCACTCCAAACTTGCCGGAGCTTGAGCATCTGGTTCGCCGCAATCTTGGCGATACGCGCCTGATCGAAGGCGCAGCCGAAGAGCTGATCCGGGCCCATGGCTGCGACGTGCTGGCCAAAGGCGGGCACACAGAGGATGCGCGCATTATCGATATACTGGTGCGCTCTGGCGAAGTGCCCAAACACTTTGCCCAAGCTAAGATCGAAACCCCCACACGCATGGCACAGGCTGCACTTTGTCATCCGCCATTGCGGTGCTGCTGGGCCACGGCCAGCCGCTCCAAAACGCGGTCCGACTGGGCCAAAGCTTTGTGAGGCAGGCAATCGAAGCCGCGCCAGGGTACGGCCTTGGCAATGGGCCGCTCGGCCATCAGGCGGTGCGCAGCCTATGATGGAGCCGGTCATCCGAGTGGATGGCCAAGGCGCTGACCCATTGCGTGGCCACGTGCGGATTGATTGGCCAAAGGCTCTCTGGAACGCTGGCATGCTTTGTGGCACCGTGGCTGCGCTGTTCATGGCAAGCCTACCCGCAATCGCACTGTTCCTTGGGCTCACCTATTTCACGCTGCTGATCGGTCACAGCGTCGGTATGCATCGGATGATGATCCACCGGACATTCAGAGCGCCCAAATGGCTCGCCAGAACGTTGATCTACATCGGCACCATCGTCGGCGTTTCCGGCCCATCCGGGATCATCCGTATTCATGACACCAGAGATTGGGCGCAGCGCGAGCCGCACTGCCACGACTTCTTCGCGCATCGCCGCTCATTGGCAAAAGATCTCGCGTGGAACCTGTTTTGCAAATTTGAATTTGAGCGCCCACCCGAGGTGACAATTGAGCCGGAAATCGCTGAAGATCGCTTCTACAAAATGCTCGATGCGACATGGCGATTGCACCAAATCCCGCTCGCCATCGCACTCTATTGGATTGGCGGCTGGGCCTTCCTCCTCTGGGGCATATGCGCCCGCGTGTTTGTGAGCACGGCAGGTCATTGGACCATCACCTACTTCTGCCACAACCCCGGCCCGGGCCGCTGGCTGGTGCGCGATGCGGGCATTCAAGCCTCCAACCTGCCGGGCCTTGGCCTGCTTACCTATGGCGAGTGCTGGCACAACAATCACCACGCTTTTCCCGAGTCCGCCCGGATCGGTATTGAGCCGGGACAGGCCGATCCAGGCTGGTGGGTGATCGCCAATTTGGAGCGCCTGGGCCTAGCCCATGAGGTTGGAGCCCCGCGCGAGCACGACCGCCGCGAAGACTTGGTTGAACGAAATAGTGTGTGATGCGCTGCTTATAGGCAGCAACACCCCTAGCGTTTAAGCTCGTAAAAGTCGGAGATATGCGACCACGCCTCATCGGCCGTTTCGCACCAGTGGAACAGCTCGAGGTCTTTCTTCGAAATCGTGCCTTCCTCGGCGATCGCTTCGAAATTGACCACCCGGTTCCAGAAATCCTTGCCAAACAGCAGGATCGGAATGGGCTGCATCTTGCCGGTCTGGATCAGGGTCAGCAGCTCAAAGAACTCATCAAATGTGCCGAACCCGCCCGGGAACACCGCAACCGCCCGCGCGCGCATCAAGAAGTGCATTTTGCGCAGCGCGAAATAGTGAAAATTGAGGCTGAGATAGGGCGTCACATAGGAATTGGGCGCTTGCTCATGCGGCAAAATGATATTCAGCCCGATCGACTCGGCCCCGGCATCCGAAGCGCCGCGATTGGCCGCTTCCATAATCGACGGGCCGCCGCCAGAGCACACGACAAACTGCCGCTTGCCGTCTTCAACGATCCCTTTTTCCGAGACCATTTTTGCCAGCTTGTGCGCCTCGGTGTAATATTTCGACTTGGCCGCCAGGCTGGCAGCGACCTTTTGCTCGTATTCGCTGCCGTTCTTGGCCGCCTCAACCTTCGCATCCGCTTCTTCAGGTGAAGGAATTCGGGCCGATCCGTACATCACCAGAGTGGAGCCAACGCGCGCCTCGTCCAGCAGCATTTCCGGCTTCAAGAGTTCCAGCTGGAAACGCACCGGGCGCAGCTCATCGCGCAGCATGAAATCGACGTCGCGAAACGCCAGCTTATAGGCGGGATGCTCGGTCTGAGGTGTGTGGTCAGGCGCTTCTTCGGCGAAGCGGGTTTCCTGCTCGGCGCGGTAAAACTTGCGATCTGTGAGGTCTTTTTCAGTCATATCAACGCCCTTAGGCGCACAGCCAAGCGCGGGCAAGGACAACGCCGGTCCGATTTGGGTGATGCACCTCGCGCCGCGCCGCTTGCTCTAAGGCGCGCTATCCGTTAGTTTTCTTTTCAGGTCCTCGCGAGAACACGCGCGCGAGAGGAAAAGAAAGAGTTGAGTATGGCGGATCTGTCTCCGCCGGACGGTTTTAAAAAGGCTGGCAGAAAAAGGGGACGCAAGTCCGGTAAAGTAGCCGATTTTCGCTACAAACGCGCCCACCAGCCCAATGAAAGCAGTCACCCCGCCCATGGTCGGCCGGGTGCACATTCACGCGGTAAAAACGCGGGCGGACGCTCGCATCGCCCCAATGAAGCCTACGCGGCGCTCGACCTTGGCACCAACAATTGCCGGCTACTTATCGCGCGCCCTTCGGGCAAGGATTTCACCGTCATCGACGCGTTCAGCCGGGTGGTGAAACTGGGCGAGGATCTCGCCAGCACTGGCCGCTTATCTGATGAGGCGATGGACCGCGCGCTGGGCGCTCTGTCGATTTGCGCGGACAAGCTGCGCCGCCGCAAGGTGCGGCTTGCGCGCTCAGTTGCGACAGAGGCCTGCCGCAGGGCCCGCAATGGTGCGGATTTCATCGAACGCGTGCGGCAGGAAACCGGTATCGTGCTCGACATTATCAGTGCGGAAGAAGAGGCGCGGCTCGCGGTGCTGGGTTGCCATATCCTGCTGGAGCAAGGCCACGGGCCCGCGGTCATCTTCGACATTGGCGGCGGGTCTACCGAACTGGTTCTGCTGGAGCCGGGCGGCAAAGTCCCGCGCATCATTGACTGGCAAAGCGTGCCCTGGGGCGTTGTCTCGCTAACCGATACGGTCGGGCGCGGCGCGAACACTGACGAGGGCCGGGCCGAGCGCTATGCAGAAATGCGCCGCCGCGTGTCCGAAAGCTTCGCCCCCTTTGCCAAGCGCGTCAGCGAGGCCGCCGCGCATGAGGACATCCGCCTGCTCGGGACCAGCGGCACGGTGACGACGCTCGCCAGCCTGCATCTTGAGCTGCCGCATTATGATCGCAAGGCGGTCGACGGGCTGATCGTGCCATCACGCTCTATGCGCGACATCAGCACCCGGCTTTCGACCATGTCGCCGGAGGAGCGCAGCGAGCTGCCCTGTATCGGCAATGACCGGGCCGATCTGGTGGTTGCGGGATGCGCGATCCTAGAATCGATCCTCGACCTATGGCCGGCAAGCTGCCTTGGCGTGGCGGACCGGGGCATTCGCGAGGGCATTTTGCGCAGCCTGATGGCAGCCGAACGCGACGGAGAACGCTGTATGCGCGCGCTTCAAAAACTGCGCGCGGGCGAGGCGCCTGCTGCTGGCGGCGACGCCAAGAGCGGCGGGCAATAGGCGATGACACGCTCTGGCCGCGACCCCGAAAAACGGGTCCGAAAATCGCGCAAGCGCACCGCATCATCGACCCGCTGGCTCGAACGTCAGCTGAACGATCCTTATGTCAAAAAGGCCAAGGCCGACGGCTATCGCAGCCGCGCGGCCTATAAGCTGATTGAGCTCGACGAGCGCTTTGGCTTGATCCGGGGCGCCAAGCGCGTTGTTGATTTGGGGATTGCGCCGGGCGGCTGGGCGCAGGTGGTGCGCAAGCAAGCCCCGCGCGCCGCGATCGTCGGGATTGATCTGCTACCAACCGAACCGATTGAGGGCGTCGCGATCCTAGAGATGGATTTCATGGCCGATCACGCGCCCGCTGCTTTGCAAGCGGAGCTCGACGGGAAGCCCGATTTGGTGATGTCGGATATGGCCGCCAATACGGTGGGTCATAAACAGACCGACCATTTGCGCACGATGGGCCTGGTCGAGGCGGCGGCGTGGTTCGCCACGGAGAACCTGGAAGAAGGCGGCACCTTCATTGCCAAGGTGCTGGCAGGCGGCACGGACACCGATTTGCTCAACCTGCTCAAAAAGCATTTCAAGAGCGTCAAGCACGCCAAACCCCCGGCGAGCCGCAAGGGGTCATCGGAATGGTATGTGGTGGCTCAGGGATTTAAGCCCGGCGTGGAGGCCGACTAACGTCTGATAAGAAAGGACGGCACCTCGCCGCCCGGCATTGCGCTAGGCGCTTATTCTGCGGCTGCTTCTTCAGTTTCAGCAGCGGCGTCTTGCTCAGCTTCCGCCTCTGCCACTTCGCCTGCTTCACCTTCGGCGGCGTCTTCACCGCTGTCTTCAGCAACCGCTTCGACATAGGCTGGAACCGGCAGGCCTGAACCAAGCGAGTTCATGTAAACCGCAACAGCAGCGCGGTCTTCAATCTTCGACAGGCCAGCAAAGCTCATCTTGGTGCCATCGGCAAAGCCCCGCGGGCTCTTCAGCCAGGCATCCATCGTATCCCAATCCCACACGCCATCTTTGCCTGACAGCGCAGCACTGTACGCGAATCCAGGGACGTGCTTACCGATTGGCTGACCCATGATGTCATAGAGATTCGGACCAACACCGTTTGCCCCGCCTTGGTCAACCGTGTGACAGGCCGAGCATTTGGCGAACACTTGCGCGCCCTTTTCGACAGTGGTCTCCGCCATGTTGAGCGCTTCAGCCATGGTCATCTCAGCCGCAGCGGCTTCGACCACCACGCCTTCGATCTCATAGCCCAATTGCTCCGGACGCTCCGGATTGTCGGAGTGGAAATACTTCCCGCTCAGAATCGAGAAGCCCAGCGCGATAATGCCTGCAAACAGCACCCAGCCAGCGGCGGTGTTAAAACGATCATCCATGGTGAATTGAGATCCGGTAATCTTGCTATTGTCAAAGTTGGGGTCGCTCTAATGACCGATCCCCGTTGGTGCAAGAGTGATAGCAGCATTACGCATTGCAGCAAATGCAAGCGGGCCCAACAGCGAGCTTGCGAGTGGGCCGCTCCCTCTTTAGCAAGCGTGGCTCTATGCACAGTTTTCCCGCTCCTGCCCTCGCCATTGTTGAAACCATGCGCGCCGCCGCCGCCAAGCAGCCGGAGCGCGCAATCGCATTTCAAGGATCGCCGGGGGCCAATTCGCACCGCGCCGCGACCGAGGCAGCAGGTGACTATCTGCCGCTGCCCTGTTTCAGCTTTGAAGATGCGCTGGAGGCGATGAAAGATGGGCGGGCTGCGCGCGCGATCATACCGATTGAAAACTCCCAGCATGGCCGCGTGGCCGACATTCATTTCCTGCTGCCGGAAAGCGGCCTGTCGATTGTTGGCGAGTATTTCATGCCGATCAATCACGCGCTGATGGGGCTTGGCACCGGACCGTTTGAGGCCGCCTACAGCCACCCGCAAGCGCTTGGCCAATCACGCTTTTTCCTGCGTGAGCGCGGCATTGTCCCGCTGAGCTATGCCGACACGGCAGGCGCGGCTGCCTTTGTTTCAGAGCGCGGCGATCCCAAGCTGGGCGCGATTGCCCCGGCGATTGCAGCCGAGCTTTACGGTCTCGAAATCGCGCAGCACAATGTCGAAGACAGCGCGGACAATATGACCCGCTTTGTGATTCTCGCTGAGGCTCCGGAAATCGACGAAGCGCTGGAGGGCAGCGAGGCGATCACGACCTTTGTGTTCGAGGTCAAAAACATCCCCGCTGCGCTGTATAAAGCGATGGGCGGGTTTGCGACCAACGGCGTCAATATGACCAAGCTGGAAAGCTACCAAAAGGGCACAAGCTTTTCCGCCACCGCCTTTTACGCCGATATTCTGGGCGCGCCGGGCGATCCGGCGGTGGACCGGGCACTGGAAGAACTTGCGTTTCATTCCAAAGAATTGCGGATTTTGGGCACCTATAAACAGGGCCGCGCGCGCCAAATTACTTAGGCGATTCGCTAAATTGGCGCCGCGGGACACCTGCACTCACCCAATTGTTTAATGATCGGGTGTTGCGCCCTGATGCGCCCCGTGCCACCAACAATCCCGCATGACGAGCGTAACAGGGACCAATTCAGGGCCAGTGGAGGCCCCCGGCGATGGCTCTGCTGCTGGCGCGAACAATGCGGCGCTTAATCCCATCAGCAATGCAGATGCGCCGGGCAGCTGGCGCGAATTGCGCGGCAATGATGATATCCAATTTGAACAGATTGAAGTGCCACCGATTCCGCCGCGTGAACCGAGCTGGCTCGACGAAGTCATGCAATCTCTCGGCGAATTCTTTGCCCCGCTGGGCGGAATGTTTGGCGGCGCTTGGCCAATCCTGCGCTGGGTGTTCCTGGCCCTGCTCGTCGCGGCAGTGCTGTTCATCCTATGGCGGATGTTTGGACCGCTGACAGGACTAGCCGCGCGCGCAGCAGAGGCAGAAGAAGAAATTGAATGGCAGCCCGACCGCGAGCAATCGCTCGCCCTGTTAGAGGATGCCGACAAGCTCGCCGCTGATGGACATTATGATGAGGCGGTGCGCCTGCTGCTGCAGCGCAGTGTTGGGCAGATTGCTTCGGCACGGCCCGATTGGGTCGTCCCATCCAGCACAGCGCGTGAACTGGCGGCATTACCCGCCCTGTCAGACGCGGCCCGCGCCGCCTTTCGCACGATTGCAGAGCGGGTGGAGCGAAGCCTGTTCGCCCTGCGCTCGCTCGACGGCGGTGATTGGGAGGCCGCCCGCAAAGCCTATGCCGATTTCGCCTTGGCCAAAATCGAAGGCAGCCGCCAGAAACGCAATTTGATTGACCGCGACGCGGCAGCAGAGGCGAGCGCATGAGCGGCGCGCTGCAACAGGCAAACAACCGGCGCGGCGGCAGCAGCTTCAGCCGCCGCACGGTGCTGGGCCTCGTGCTGTTCGGCTTCCTCGCCTTTATCACCATGCTCTATTTCATCGGCGCGGGCGACACGCAGGGGAGCCGCAACAATGGCGCCGCCCACGCGGAGGCCAATGGCCTCAATGGCTATTCGGGTTTGGTCGAGCTGCTGAAGCTGGAGGGCGAAAACGTCTCCACCTCACGCTCGCCAAGCGGGCTGGAGACGCCAGACCTGCTGGTGCTGGCTCTGCCGCAATATTTCGACAAGGAAGAACTCGGCGAGATCCTGCAAAAGCGCGCCTATGTCGGGCCAACCATGGTGATCCTGCCCAAATGGTTCGCCTCTCCTTTTCCCGACCGCACAAAAGAGCGCGTGGAGCAGGATATTGAGGATGATTGGGTCGAGCTGGTGAGCGCGATCCCGTTCAATTGGGGTAAAAACCTGCCCGATCATTATGCAATCGAGACCAAGCTGAAGGACACGAAAGACGGGGCGAACAGCTGGGCCGGCCTTGGCCTGCAAGGCACATTGCCAACGGACACGAACATTGTGGTGACAGACAAAGGCAATGGCGCGTCTCTGGTGGTGAACCAGAGCGGAGAGCCACTCGCGCTCTCGTTCCAAATCGAGGACGAATATGGCAACACGGGCGACAATGAAGAGGTGGTCTTTGTTATTGAGCCTGATCTGGTCAACAATTACGGCCTGTCTGACCCGAGCCGCGCGGCGCTCGCCCTCACGCTGATTGACGAGGCGAGCTATGGCTATGACTATCCAATCGTCTTTGACCTCACGCTCAATGGCTTTGGCGGTTCGACCAACCTCTTAACCTTGGCATTTCGCCCGCCGTTTCTGGCCGCTACCTTGTGTCTGATCCTGGCCATGCTGATCGTCGGTTGGCGCGCGTTCAAACGCTTCGGCCCGGCGGCGGCAAGCGGGCCGGACATCGCCTTTGGCAAGCGCCGCTTGGTCGCCAATGGCGCTGGGCTGATCGTTAAGGCGCGCCGTCTGCGCTTGCTTGCAGACCCTTATGTCGCGCTGTCCGCCCGGCGGCTGGCGAGCAGGCTGGGCCTGACCAAGCCGGACGAAGAGGCGATTGACGACGCGGTCCGCCGCATATTGCCCGAAGACGCACCATTTTCTGTAAGGGCGCAGCAATTGCGCGCCGCCCAATCACCATCCGATATTCTGCGCGCCGCGCGCGCGCTCAACGAGCTGACAAGGAAACTCGAGAAATGAGCATGAGCCTCGAAGAACTGCGCGAATTGGCGGACGCGATCCGCGCCGAAGTGGCGAAAGCCATCGTCGGCCAAGACGAGATGATCGACCAATTGCTGATCGCGATGATCAGCGAGGGTCACGTCCTCTTGGAAGGGCCTCCGGGCACAGCCAAAACCTTCCTGGCGCAGAGCTTTGCCACCGCGCTAGGTCTTGATTTTGGCCGCATCCAGTTCACGCCGGACCTGCTGCCGGGCGATATTCTGGGCTCCAACCTGTTCAACTTCCAAACCAGCGAGTTCACCCTGACACGCGGGCCGATTTTCTGCGAACTGCTGCTCGCGGATGAGATCAACCGTACGCCGCCCAAAACGCAGGCTGCTTTGCTAGAGGCGATGCAGGAGCGCCGCGTCACTCTGGACGGGGAAACCCACCAGCTGGCGGAACGCTTCATGGTGGTCGCGACCCAGAACCCGATTGAGAACCAAGGGGTCTATCCTCTGCCAGAGGCGCAGCTTGACCGGTTTCTGTTCAAGCTCTTGGTGCAATATCCCAATGAGGCGGAAGAGACCAAGATCGTCACCAGCTATGGCCAGAAACAGGGGCCAATCCGGCCCGCCACACTGGGCGTAACGGCGGTGGCTGATGCGGCGAAACTGGTCGCAGCCAGCGGCGCGCTGGACCATGTAACGGTTGCCGAAGAGGTAACCGGCTATGTCGTGCGGCTGGTGCGGGCAACGCGCGAACACGCTGAGCTATCCGTTGGCGCCTCTCCGCGCGCCGCCGTGATGCTGGCCAATGCCGCCCGTGCCCGCGCCGCTCTGCATGGCCGCGCCTATGCCATTCCCGACGATGTGAAGGCGCTCGCCGTGCCCGTGCTGCGCCACCGTTTAACGCTCAGCCCTGCGGCGGAAATCGAGGGCCGCGATGTCGAGGCGCTGGTCGCTGAGCTGATCGAAAGCACCGAGGCGCCGCGCTAAACCCATGGCTCTCGCTTTGCCCAAACTGGCCAATTTGCCCAGCCTGCCGATCGTGCCGACAGAGCGCGCGGCGTGGCTGGCGGCTGGTTTTGCGCCCGTCGCGCTGGTGATCGCGGCGATGGCGCCGGGCACATGGATCGCGGCCCCGGCGGCGGCGGTTGTCCTGCTCCTACTGATCGTGCTCGATGCAGGGCTCGCTGGGCGCGCTGGGGAGTGGGACGTACGCGCGCCGCGCGATGCCGAGGTGGGTCAGCCTGCTGCGCTCACCATGTTGGCCGAATTTACCGGCGGGCAGATTTCGCGGGTCGAAGGCGCGCTGGAGTTTGATCCGCGCCTTGGCGGCGGCGGCCGCGCAGAGCTGAGCCTAACCCCGCATTCCACCGAAAATTACTACGCCGGCACCTATCAGACCAAGCCGGAGCGGCGCGGCACCGCGCAGGTTCCGCGCGCATGGCTGCGCTGGGCCGGGCCGCTGGGTCTTGGCGCGCGCCAACAAAGCCGCGAGCTCGATACCGAACTCAGGATCTGGCCCGACCTCTCACCCGTGCGCAGCCGCGAGCTTCAGACCTTTCTGCGCGATGCCCAAACCGGCCTGATCGCCCGGCGCATTCGCGGCGAAGGCACGCAATTTGAGGCTTTGTCAGAATACGAGCCCGGCATGGACCGCCGCCGGATCGACTGGAAAGCCAGCGCCCGCCATACCAAGCTTTACGCCCGCGAGAACGAAAGTGAGCGTAACAATCAGATCGTCTTCGCGTTCGATTGCGGACAGGCGATGTGCGAGCCGGTGGACGGCATGCCGCGCATTGACCGGGCCGTCTCCGCCGCCCTCACCGCATCCTATGTCGCGCTCAAAAGCGGGGACCGCGTTTCACTCTTTGGCTTTGATCAGCGCCCGCAAGTGATGACCCCCTTCGTTGGCGATGCGCGCGCATTCCACCGCCTGCAAAGCGCCGCGGCCTCGCTCGATTACACCAGCACAGAGCCGAACTTTACTCTCGCGCTCGCGACCCTGACCGCCAAGCTTCAGCGCCGCTCTTTGATCATTCTGTTTTCCGATTTCACCGACCCCACCGCAGCGGAACTGATGATCGAAAGCCTTGGCAGGCTCGTTGACAAGCATCTCGTCCTGTTCGTCACCATCGCGGATAGCGAGCTGGAGGAATTCATCGCCGAGGAGCCCTCAGACATCGCCGTGCTCGCGCGCAGCGTCACCGCCGATACGCTGGCCAATCAGCGCCGCGTCGTGCTGCAACGCCTGCGCCGCATGGGTGTCGATGTGATTGAGGCCCCGTGGGATCAGATCGGCTATCAGCTGATCGACCGTTATTTCATGATCAAGAACAGCGAGGCGATAGGATGAAGGCCCCTGTTATCTCCAGCTGGTTTGGCAAAACCCAGATCGAAGCGCCCGCCGATATTGAGAGCGCGGCGCTGCGTTCCGACCGTTTCCGTCTGGAGCGCGAAGGCGATTGGCGGCGGCTTGAAGAGATCCTGAAACGCATGGAGCGCGGCGGATTGCGGCGGGTGAGCGATGAGGATTTGCTCGCCCTGCCCACCCTTTACCGCACGGCGGCCTCCAGCCTTTCGGTTGCGCGCGAGACCTCGCTCGATGCGTCAACCTTACGCTATTTGGAGAGCCTGGTTCAGCGCGCCTGGTTCCAGGTTTACGGGCCGCGCCAGGGATTTGGCGGCTGGCTGCGTTCCTTTCTGTTTGGCGGGTGGAGCCGCGCGGTGCGCGAGATCTCGCTAGAGATTTGCATCGCCTTGGCCGTGATGGTCGCAGGCACAGTGGTCGGCTGGCTGCTCGTGGTGCAAGACCGCGAATGGTATTTCCGCCTCGTGCCCACCCAATTCCTCGACACCCGCGTGCCGGGCGCAAGCCGCGAAGTTTTGCAAGAATCGCTCGCTGTGGAACAGGATGCGAGCGGCCTATCCGTGTTCGCCGCCAGCCTGTTCAGCAACAATGCCGGGGTCGCGATCCTCGCCTTCGCGCTTGGCTTCGCGTTCGGCATCCCCTCGCTGATGCTGCTAGTGCACAATATGGCGGTGCTGGGCGCGATGATGTGGCTGTTTGCGGGCCAAGGGTTGATGGTGGAATTCGCCGCATGGCTGAGCGTCCACGGCACGACGGAGCTGTTCGCGATCCTGCTATCGGGCGCAGCGGGTCTCCACATCGGACGCTCTATGGCATTCCCCGGCCAACGCTCTGTCCTAACCGCAGCGGCGGAAAGCGGGCGGCGCGGCGCAGCCGTGATGGCGGGCGTGGTGCTGATGATGGTGGTTGCCGCGATCCTGGAGGCTTTCCCGCGCCAATTGGTCGGCGGCATGGAAGACCGCTTCTTGATCGGCGGCACTATGCTCGCGCTGTGGCTCGCCTATTTCTTTGCCTATCGGCCCAAGAATATTGAGGACACCGCATGAGCGCGGCGGCCAGCAGCTACCAATATGTCAACAAGAGACAGCGCACTCTGGTCACGCCAGAGGGTATCAGTGTGCCGATCGTGGTCGCATCACGCGGGTCGCGGGTGGGCGCATTGGTGCTCGATTTCGTGCTGCTCTATGTCGGTCTGACGATCTTCGTCCTGTTGATGAGCTGGCTCGCATCGGGGCTTTTTGATCAAATCGCGGACGGTATGGAAGAAAGCGTCTCGGGCGCTGGAGAGTTCATCGTCATCGTCTTCATCCTGATCCTGTTCCTGGCGCGCTATGGCTATTTCCTCGCCTTTGAGCTCGGCCCGCGCGGGGCGACCTTGGGCAAACGCGCAACCGGGATACGCATCGCCGCGCGCGATGGCGGACGCCTCACCGCAGAAGCCGTGCTGGCGCGCAATCTGCTGCGCGATATTGAGCTGTTCATGCCGCTCGTCTTCCTGATCTTCGCCCCCACGGGCGAGATGGGCAATGCTGGGCTAGCCGGGCTAGCCTGGTTCATGGTGTTCATGGCCTTCCCATTCTTCAACAAAGATGCTTTGCGCGCTGGCGATGTAATCGCGGGCACTTGGGTGGTCGAGGCTCCGCGCACGAAGCTGGCCGAGGCGCTGTCCACGCAGGGCGCCGCGCGCGGGCAGAGCGGCGTTACCGGCGCGCGCTATGACTTTGGTGATGAAGAGCTGTCGGTTTACGGGGAGCATGAATTGCAAACGCTGGAGCAGGTGCTACGCGACGGGCGGGGCGAGGCGATTTCGGCGGTCCACGCGACCATTTGCGGCAAGATCGGATGGGATCCGGGCGCCGGTGATGAGCGGGCTTTCCTAGAGGCGTTTTATGCGCAGCTGAGAGCGAAGCTGGAAAACGATATGCGCTTTGGCAAACGCAAACAGAACAAGTTCGCATGAGCACGTCCGGCGATCCTAAGGGAACGTCCACGGCTCAGCGGCGCGCGGTTCTATCCGGAATGCTGGCAAGCGCGGCGGCGGCCTGCGTACCGATTGATCAAAGCGCGCTCGGGCGGCTTTCGGCCCGGCTGCGTATTCTTGAGGCGGCAAGCGCTGGCGGCGCATTGGGCGCGGCCATCATAGATACTGGAACCGGGCAATCGATCAGCCACAATGGCGCCGTGCGGTTTGGCCATTGCTCATCCTTCAAGACCTCACTTGCTGCGCTGGTGCTGGCTCGCCACGCCTCTGGCGCAATCGATGCCGACCGCAACGTGCGCTGGAGCGAAGAGGAGTTGCTATCCTACGCCCCCTTCACCACGCCTCGCCTTCAGCAAGGGGCGACCCTGCGTGAACTCGCCGAGGCGACACAAAAGACCTCTGACAACACGGCGGCCAATGTCCTGCTGAGAGAGTTTGGTGGACCGGAGGCGCTCAACCAGTTCTGGCGCGAAATTGGCGATGATAACAGCCGACTGGACCGGATCGAGCCTGCACTCAACCATGTGCCGCTGGGCGAGGTTCGCGACACCTCCACCCCGCTCGCCATGGCCCGCACCCTTGCCAAGCTGACTTATGGCGATGTTCTACCACGGCAGGAACGCGGGCAATTGCGCAGATGGATGGCGGAGACGCAGACCGGGCTCAAACGCGTGCGAGCGGGCCTGCCTGAGAATTGGTCCTCTGGCGACAAGACCGGTACATCGTTCTGGCCGGGTATGGGCAGCCTGTATGTCGATATTGGCTTTGCCGAGCCGCCGGGCAGAGCGCCAATCGTCTTTGCTGCATATTTCCGCGCGAAGGGCACGCATCAGCGGGTGGAGCCAGCCGCAGAAGCATTGCTAGCTGAGATCGGCAAAGTGCTGGTCGATTTTGCGCGCGGCTAAGCCGTTTGCAACTTAGCGCTATTCGCCCGCAAAGATCGCCACTTCATTGACGCCGTCGCTGGTCGCCCGGCCCCGGTACATGCCGGTGGTGTTGAAGCTGTAGAGCGCATAGCCAGCCGGCTGTCACCAGGATCACGCCGCCGCTGCCGCCCAAATCCTTGACCTCGGCCATGACCGCATCGGCCTCCTCCTGCACGATTGCCTCGTCGAACATAAATTCAGAAGCGTGCACGATGTATGCGGGGTTTCCTTGGGCATCGACCGGCACGGTCGCTTGCGCCGCGTCAATTTCCTTGTCGAAGCGGAAGCGCAGCCGCGAACAAATCTCTTTCGCGACGCCCACCCGGATGAAATATTCGCCTGAGCCCGTGGCCGAGACCGCGCAGGAGCGATTGTCGGCATAATTGCCAGCGCCAATCATGGGAGAATCCCCAATGCGGCCCCAACGCTTGCCGGTCATCCCGCCGGTCGATGTGCCTGCGGCCAAATTGCCGCTGAGATCGAGCGCCACTGCGCCCACGGTGCCGAATTTGTGGTCAACATCAATCGCAGAAAGCTGACGCGCTTTCATCCGCTCCAGCGCCTCACGCCGCCGCTCGGTCGCGAACCATTCTGGCCCAGCGGTCTCAAGGCCCTTGTCAGCTGCGAATTCTTCCGCGCCCGCCCCGCTCAGGAACACATGGCGGCTCTCGGTGCGCACTTTATCGGCGAGCAAAATCGGGTTCTTGATCGCTTTGACCCCGGTGACAGCGCCTGCGCTGCGGTCATTACCGACCATGATCGAGGCATCGAGCTCGTTTTCGCCCTCCCAGGTGAACACCGCGCCGCGCCCAGCGTTGAACAGCGGATTGTCCTCCAGCGGAACAATCGCCGCCTTCACCGCATCAACCGCGCTGCCGCCGTCTTTCAAAATCTGCGTGCCGCGATCAAGCGCATCTTGCAGCGCCGCCTCATACTCAGCGCGCAGCTCCGGCGTGATCCGCTCTGGATCAAGCGTGCCCGCCCCGCCGTGGATCGCGAGCGACCAGCGCGGCTCATTCGGGTCCTGCGCCGCGGCGGTTGTATGAAGGGAGCCCGCCAGCAGCATCGCTGAAAGCAGACCAAAAACGGATCGTGGGAGCGTGTTTTGCATGGCCGAACCATAACCCGCTGATCTGATTAGACCAGAGCCAAATAACAGGCCCCGCGTAACGAGAGTTTACATCTCGCCGCTGTTCGCTTGCCGCAGGAACCTATAGTCTTGCGCCAGCAAACTAGGGGATTTCTCATGCAAATTGGCAACTATCAATTTGACCAAGCACTGGCGATGGAGCTGCTTGAAAAGGCAGCTTTCGCAGTCGCAATCTTGGTCGTCACATGGCTGCTCGCGAAAGCAGCCAAATGGGCTTTCGCGGCGCTCGTCGATAGAGTCGGCATTTTTCAGCGCACCGCCGGTAGCGGCGAGAGCATCGGCGCTTCGCTCGGTAAAATTGTCTCTTTGCTGATCTGGCTGTTTGGCCTGCTCGGCATCTTGCAAGTGCTTGAGCTCGATGGGGTCGCAGGCCCGATCAACGAGCTGCTCAACACTGTTATGGGCTATATCCCGAACTTGGTCGGCGCTGGCTTGCTGCTGTTCATCGGCCTGATGATTGCCGGTATTGTCCGCGATATTGCGATCACCGCGATGCAAACGCTCAACCTCGACAAATGGGCCAACAAAGGCGGCGTCGACGAGGTCACCGGCAACAATGCGATCAGCAAGACGCTGGGCACGATTATCTATGCATTGATCGCCATCCCGGTTGTTATCGGCGCTCTCGGCGTGCTCGACATTCAATCGATCTCTGGCCCGGCCACTGATATGCTGGCGATGTTCCTGGGCGCTATTCCGAACATTCTTGGCGCCTGCATCTTGCTCGGCATCGGCTTTATGATCAGCAAGTTTGTGGTCGGCATCCTGTCCGAAGTGTTGTCAGGACTGGGCATTGATCGTCCGGTTGCAGCGATTGGCCTGCTGCCAGAAGGCACCAGCGCCAGCGCGGTTATTGCGCGCGTTGCGCAAGTTGCCATCATGCTGTTCGTTGCCATCATGGCGACCCGCCTGCTGAACTTCCCAGAGGTGAATGAAATCCTCAGCGAAGTGCTCGCGCTCGGCGGAAAGGTCGTGTTTGGCGGTATCGTAATCGCCGCTGGCTTCATGATCGCCAATTTGATCGGCAAGCTGGTTGGCGGCACCGGGGGCAGTGAAACAGCAGGCACTGTGGTTCGCTATGCCGCTATGCTGCTGTTCACCTTCATGGGCCTGCGCTTCATGGGTGTCGGCAATGAAATCGTCGAAATGGCGTTTGGCGCATTGGTGATCGGCGGCGCAGTCGCTGCATCGCTGGCCTTCGGTCTTGGTGGGCGCGAATGGGCCGCCAAGAAGCTGGAGCAATTCGACAAATAAACTCTCCCCATAGCTGCTTGATTGAGCGGCTATGCACATGACGGGGCGCGGTGGCTATGTTACCGCGCCCCTCTTGTATGTGACGAAGGGATAGATCGGACATGAGCAAATTTGGCGCGCAATCGACCACGGACGAAGTGCTGTCGGGCGTGGATCTATCGGGCAAAACCGTGTTCATCACTGGCGGCAATTCAGGGCTAGGTCTGGAGACCGCGCGGGCGATGGCGGCCAAGGGCGCGCATATTGTGCTGGCTGGCCGATCTCAGACAAAGCTCGATGAGGCCAAGCGCAGCATTGCGGCGGAAACGCCCAGCGCTCTGTTGGAGACGATCATTTGCGATCTCGGCTCGCTGGATAGCGTGCGCGCGTGCAGCGCAGAGGCAAATGAGCGCTTTGCCAAGATCGACTTGCTGATCAACAATGCCGGCGTGATGGCCTGCCCCAAGGAAGCGACAGCGGACGGGTTTGAGCGGCAATTCGGCACCAATCACCTGGGCCATTTCCTGCTGACCAAGGGCCTAATGCCGCTGGTTGAGGCGGGCGCAAACAAGCGCATCGTCAACCTATCCAGCCGCGGTCATCACATTGGCCCGGTTGATCTGGACGACCCCAATTTTGAAAGCCGCGATTACAATGAATGGCTAAGCTACGGCCAATCCAAATCCGCAAATGTGCTGTTCACCGTGGGTCTGGAGGACCGCTTTGCTGGGCGCGGGGTCCATGCCTTTGCCGTGCATCCGGGCGGGATAAACACCAATCTCAGCCGGCACTTGAGCGAAGAGCAGGAGCAGGCGCTCATTGAGCGAGTGACCAGCAGCGATCCGAACTTTGCTTTCAAAAGCATCCCTCAAGGCGCGGCGACGCAGACCTGGGCCGCGACCACGCCGGAGCTGGATGGCAAGGGCGGGCTTTATTGCGAGGATTGCCACGTCGCGGAAATTGATGACCAATCCACCAAAGGCGGGGTGCGCAGCTATGCGCTCGACAAGGGCAATGCGGACCGCCTGTGGGCGCTGAGCGAGCAGATGGTGGGCGAGAGCTTTAGCGCCTGATCCCGCGCCGGAGCTGCGCTAAGCCTCAGCCAAAAACTGCCGGACCAGCGCGAACACATCCTTCGCCTCGCGCGTTGGCGTGACCGCCATGAACACATGCGGCGCGCCCTCATATTCATAGAGCTTTGCATCAACGCCCGCATCGCGCAGCTTATGCGTAAAGGTGCGGCTGTCGATGATGAACAGATCGTGCCGCCCAGTGAAAATGCGCGCCGCAGCGGCAATTGCGCCAGCGCCTCTGGCGCTGTGTATAGCGGGCTGCACTCAGCGGTGGCTGGATCGCGCTCATCGGCGAACATCGCGCCGCAGCCGCGCAAAGTGCCGATCTTCAGCATGATGTCATGCGGCTCCACCGCCTGCATCGCCGGATCGGCCATAGTCATATCAAGCCACGGCGCGAATAGAGCAAGCTTACCCGCCTGCGGTCCGCCTGCCTTCGCCAGCCGCAAGGCGAGGCTGAGCGCCATATGACCGCCAGCGCTGTCGCCGCAGATCACAATACGCTGCGGATCATGCGCCTCGGCGAGCTTAGCGAACGCCGCATCCGCCAGTTTGTCAGCGCGCGAATAATGGCTTTCCGGCACGACCTCATACATCGGTAAGGTGATGCTGACGCCCGCCTGACCGACCAGTTCGGCAGCGAGCGGCCAGTGCTCCTTGAACATCGGCAGGACAAAACCCCCGCCGTGGAAATAGAGCATATGCCAGTCCGCCGGGCCGGATTTGGGGTGCAGTGTGACAAGCTTCTGCCCTTCCGCCTCCCAATGTTCGACGCGAAATTGCTGCTCAAACTTGGCTAGGCATAGGCGCGTCGTTGGGGAGTTTGCGCGAGGCCATATAGGCGGCAAAATCGCCCGCATCATGCGGAAAAACAGGGGTTTTGCGCGACATGATCCATTTGACCAGCCGCATGGTAAGGCTGGCCTTGGCGCTGCGCAGTTCAATCGATGTTTCGCTAAGCATGGTCTCTCCCTTTGGGTAAGAGACTGAAGCAGCGGCGCTCGAAGTCAAGTCGGCGCGCGCATCGGCGAATGCCAAGACCGGGTCAGGCGAGCTCGATGATGAGCCCATCATTGAGCCAGCCGCCCAGCATCGCGCCAGCGCGCATCGCCGCATCGGCGATGTCTTGCTCACCGGCATTGTCGCCTGCCAGCAGCATGCAGATCTCGCCGTAACTAGCGCCGCTTTGAACCGCGCGAAATGCCCGTGCTTGCTCGGCATTGACCATGATGAAAACCGGCTGTTCGCCTTCACGCCATACCAAGCATCCGCCGGGGCTTTCGAGCGTAAACTCGCCCAGTTCTGCGCCGTCTTCGCTGAGGCTGTTCCAGATCGCGGTGAGATCATGCGCGACCTCGCGCGCGGCGGCACGCGGGGCAAGCGCCAGCTTCATCGCGCCCCAGTCTTCATCGCCAAACTCCGCCGTGGCCGCGCCAAAGCCCGCGCCATCGAGCGGCTCAGCATCCGGCGCCGTAGCCAACCCAAGCATGGTCCATTCGAGCCAAGCCAGCTCGGCCACTTCTGGATTGTTGCCGAACAGCTGAGCGCAGCTTTCATCAAAGCCCGCGCCCGCATCATCAATCGTCCAGCTGGCCGGGGGATTGGCGATCGCATGGTGCGCCGCCACCTGAGCAAAAGGCGCATCACCGACATATTGCTTCACCCGCTCAAACGTATCGCTGAGCGCATCCATCAAGGCAGAGCGGTAATTGCCGCGGTAAACCTGCATTCCGGCGGCCTGCGAATTGCCCCAACCCTCTGGCAAAGGAGCATTTTCATCGAGCACCTGCGCCATAAAGGCGGCCTGCTGCTGCGCGAGATCAGCGGCGTTCATGCGGGAACAGGCTCACGCACTTCATCGGCGAGCCCGCGCGCGCGCTCCAGCTCTGCCAGCAGCTCGCCCAGCGGCGGGATATTGTCATCACGCTCAATCATGGTCGCAACCGGTCCGGGCAGCATGCGCAAGGCCTTGGCATAAAGCGCCCACACCTCATCGCAGACCTCGCGGTCATGCGTGTCGATGATGATATCGCGCTGCTCCGTCGCTGGGTCGTGCCCTGCGAGATGGATCTGACGAACGCGGTCCAATGGCAGGCCAGTGAGATAGTCATCCGCGCTGAAGCCGTGGTTCTGACTGCTGACGTAAATATTGTTCACATCGAGCAGCAGATAGCAGCCCGTGCGCCGCGCCATTTCCGACAGGAATTCCCATTCGGTCAGTTCATCTTCGGGGAATGTGAGATAGCTGGATGGGTTTTCGAACAGCATTGGCCGCCCGAGGTGATCCTGCGCGCGGTCAATATTGGCGCAGACCGCATCGAGCGCTTCGCCGGTCAGCGGAAGAGGCAGCAGATCATGGCTGTTGTGTGCGCTGGTGCGGGTCCAGCACAGATGGTCAGAGACCCATAGCGGATCGATCCGGCGCTCCAGCACTTTGAGCTTATCGAGATAGTCCGCGTCCAATCCGCCCGCTGAGCCGATCGACATCGACACGCCGTGGATGATCACGGGGTGCTTTTCACGCACCGCCTCTAGAATGCGCAGCTGCCGCCCGCCTTCGATCATATAGTTTTCCGAGATAACCTCGACAAAGTCGACCGGCACATCCAGCCCGTCGCCCCGCTCCAGGAAATCCTCGTAATGCGTGCGCCTGAGACCCAGGCCAAAGCCGCCAAAAGGCGCGATTGTATCGTGTGAGGTTTGCATAACTTTTCCCGCCATAGCAGAAATTTAGCGGCCCGGTACGCCCACATTGCTCGTCCATTTGAAGGGTCGATTAATGGGAAGACGTGCAGATGCACCAGGCCGCCTGGCGATAAAAGCGCTCATGCTAGGTTTGAACGTTCCATCGCCAATCTTTGAAACAGTGCCAAGCATTGCGGCCGAGCAGTGCGATTTATGCGCTGCCTTGCCATGCTGGCTTCATGAAGTGTGTTCGCGCGTAAGGGCGCAGGCGTTACACCTCGGTGCAAACAAACATGCGTCTCTCACGAAGTTCAGAAAAAAATGCGGCGCTGTAACCAATCATCGGAGCGGCGCGAACTCATGGTCAGTTCCGGCATAAAGCTGGACCAACACAGTGATTTTAAAGTTTGGAGAAACATCATGAACGCCAAGTCAATCGCCACCTTCGCTGGCCTCGCCATGACCGCCGGTATCGCAGCCGGACTTGCAAGCACACCAGTTGCTGCGCAAGGTGCAAAAGAGAAGTGCTACGGAGTTTCAAAAGCAGGCAAGAACGATTGCGCCGCCGGTCCAGGCACCAGCTGTGCAGGCACTTCGACCCGCGATTATCAAGGAAATGCATGGACCTATGTCGACAAAGGCAGCTGCGTTAAAATCAGTACGCCAAAGGGCAAAGGTTCGCTAAAGCCAATTAAGCGCTAATCAGCGCGGCGAATTCTAGGAGGAATTAATGAGCAGCGTAATCTCACTATATGACCGGTTGGTCGGACTGTTATCTGGCCGATTTTTCGAGGGGCTTGCGCTGCTCTTAACCCGCATCGCGCTCGCCGGAGTGTTCTGGCGGTCGTACAAAACCAAGGTCGAGGAAGGCACCTGGCTTCAGATCAGTGAAGTGCAATACTTCATCTTTGAGAATGAATTTTCAGGCCTTCCTTTGCCGACCAACCTTGCGGTGCCGATGGCTACCTATGCCGAGTTTCTGTTCCCGATCCTGCTGGTGCTGGGCCTGTTCACACGGTTCTCTGCGCTGGCTCTGATGGGCATGGCAATCGTCATTCAGCTGTTCGTCTTCCCAACCTCTGATCACTTCTTTGGCTGGGCTGTTACGATCATCGCTCTGGCGCTGGCTCTTATCTCACGCGGCGGCGGGATCTTTTCCCTCGACGCTCTGATCGCCAAAGCGCGCGGTCAGTAATAGGAGCCGGGGTCCGTGATTGCTGACGAAGCCACCCTCGCCCGCCTGATGGCATCGGCACAAGACGGCGATAAAGCCGCCTATAATGTGCTGCTGTCAGAGGCCGGGATGTGGCTGGAGAGATATTTTCGCAGGCGCGTACCCCCGTCCCAGCTCGATGATCTGGTGCAGGACGTGCTGCTGGCGATCCATCATAAACGGGCGACCTACGATCCGACCCGTCCGTTTATGCCCTGGATGGCCGCGATTGCCCGCTATCGCTGGGTCGATCATTTGCGCAAAGTGTACAAGCACGAGAGCAAAGAGATCGAAGATGATGATGCGGTGCAGGATAGCGAAGAAGAAGTGACCCTGGCCCGGGTTAGCCTTGAGCGGCTGTTTAGCCACCTCAATGAAAGCCAGGCAGAGGCCATTGAATTGGTCAAAATCGAGGGGCTTTCGATCCGCGAAGCCTCCCAAAGAACAGGCCAGAGCGAAAGTCTGGTCAAAGTGAATATACATCGCGGCTTGAAGAAGCTGGCCGCGCTGGTTGAGAAAGCTGAATAAGATGAACACATCACGCGAAAACATGATTGCCGGGCTGGCTGACGATCTGGAACCGGTCCGCCGGATTACGGTTCAAGGCGGCCTGCTGCTGGTGGGCTTTGCCACGCTGGTTGCATTCGGCGTGTCCGTCGCCGTGTTCGACTTCTGGTTCGGCATGTTCGAGGGCAAGGCCTCCTCGTTCTTCTGGGTCACCAATGGCCTGGTCTTGCTGCTTGGCGTGGCCAGCGCATTGGCACTGGTCATGGGCGGATCCCCGCGCGTTGGTCAGCGCGAAAATGCACCGGGCTGGAGCGCGGCGATGCTCGCCGTCCTCCCGCTTACTGTTGCGCTTAGCGTGGCGACTGGCAGCCATGATCATGGCGAGCTGGTCACCCCGGTTGCTTGGATGTGCACCAAGGCATCGCTGTCTGCGGCATTGCTGGTCGGCTTTGCCTCGATCCTGTGGCTGCGCCGCGGCGCGCCGGTCTCGCTGGAGCGTTCCGGCTGGCTGACAGGCACGGCGGCGGGCGCGCTTGGCACGTTCGCTTACGGCATCACTTGCCCGGTCGACAGCGTCGCGCACCTTGGCCTGTGGCATGTTACCCCCGTGGCAATCGCGGCTGTGATTGGCCGGATCGTGGTTCCCCCGCTGATCCGCTGGTAACAGCCAAACCTCACAAGATTTAAGCGGCGGTCAGCATCCAGTTGGCCGCCGTTTTTGTATGCGCGGCCTGCCCCTCAAGCGCCTGCGTCATTGCCCCTGCCCATCAACGCGCCTATATCATCGCGCATGTCTTCAATACGGCCCTGGCGCGATATCGAACGGCGGCAATGCCGCCAAATCATGGTTGGCGATGTGCCGGTGGGCGGCGATGCGCCGATCACCGTGCAAACCATGACCAACACCCCCACCGAAGATGCGGTCGCGACGCTCGATCAGATCCGCCGCTGCGAGGAAGTGGGCGCGGATATCATCCGGGTGTCTTGCCCGACAGAAGAAGCCACCGCCGCCTTTAGCAAGATCACCAAGGCTGCACGCATTCCGATCGTCGCCGACATTCATTTCCACTACAAACGCGCGCTAGAGGCAGCCGATGGCGGCGCCGCATGCCTGCGCATCAACCCCGGCAATATCGGCAGCAGCGAGCGCGTGGGCGAAGTTGTTCGCGCGGCCAAGGCCAATGGCTGCGCGATCCGCATTGGCGTGAACGCAGGCAGCCTGGAGAAGCACCTGCTGGAAAAATACGGTGAGCCCTGCCCAGAGGCGCTGATCGAAAGCGCGCTTGATCATATCAAGCTGCTTCAGGATCATGATTTTCACGAATTTAAGGTCGCGGTGAAAGCCAGCGACGTGTTCCTGGCGGTCGCAGCCTATCACGGCCTTGCCGAAACCGTCGATTGCCCGCTGCACCTCGGCATTACCGAAGCTGGCGGTCTGATCGGCGGCACGGTCAAATCCTCGATCGGCATGGGTTCGCTCCTCTGGGCCGGAATCGGTGACACGATCCGCGTCTCACTGTCGGCGGAGCCGGAGGAAGAAGTCAAAGTCGGCTATGAAATGCTCAAATCACTGGGCCTGCGCACACGCGGCGTTCGCGTCGTGTCCTGCCCCAGCTGCTCACGCCAGGGCTTTGACGTGATCCGCACGGTTGAGACGCTGGAGAAACGGCTCGAGCATATCAAGACGCCGATGTCGCTCTCCGTGCTCGGCTGCGTCGTCAACGGTCCGGGCGAAGCGCGCGAGACCGATATTGGCCTAACCGGCGGCGGCAATGGTAAGCACATGGTCTATCTCTCCGGCGTGAAAGCGCATGCGATTGACGATGAGGACACGCTCGAACACATCGTCAGACTGGTCGAGGAAAAGGCAGCGAAGATCGAGGCCGGGGAAGCCACCGCCTTTGATCCGCACGCAGCCGAGGCGGCCGAGTGATCAAGCAGCTGTTTGGGGGATTGGCCGGAGGCTTGCTGGCGGCCGGCGGCGTCATGGCGGCAGGCACCCTGTCCGCGTCCGCTTCGCACGACTATCCCGAGGCCAAGGCCTATGACGTTTCGCAGAGCGTGAGCGCCGATGTCGACGCCGCCTTTGAGCGCGCAGCGGCAAACGGCAAGCTCGTGATGCTGGTGATGGGCGCAAACTGGTGCCATGACAGCCGCGCGCTCGCCGGATGGCTCGAGACCGAGCGCCTCGCCAAGCTGGTCGATGAAAAATACGAGCTGGTGTTCATCAATGTCGGCATGCCGCAATCGGGCGACGGACATAACCTAGAGATCGCTAAGCGCTTCGGCGTAGACGACCTGCCCGGCACGCCCAATGTGCTGATCGTGACGGCAGAAGGCAAGCTGCTCAACGCCGACACAGCGACCTCTTGGCGCAACTCCGCAAGCCGCAGCGAAGATGAGATTTATGGCGAGCTTTCGGCGGTCGCACAAAAGAGTGAAACAAACCCAAGATAGAGGGATTCCATCTGGTGGTAGAAAGCCTGCTGCTTGCTGTGGCACTTGCGATGGACTCCTTTGCCGTGGCGCTGACCCAAGGGGCACGGTTTCGACCTTCGTGGCGAGGCGGCTTCTTGATCGCGCTCACTTTTGGCCTGTTTCAAGCCGGAATGCCTCTCATCGGCTGGGGTCTTGGAGAAGCCACGCTATCCTATCTCGCAGCCATTGATCACTGGATCGCCTTTGGTCTGTTGAGCTTCCTTGGCGCTCGAATGCTTGGCGGCTACGCAAAAGAAGCTGACGCATCAGAACGGCTCACAGGGCTAACGCTGCTGATTGCAGGTTTTGCCACCAGCATCGATGCATTGGCCGTGGGGTTTACCATGCCTGCCATGCGTATCGCACCATTGCCTGCTGCAGCTCTGATTGGGGCCGTCACATTTGTATTAAGCGGGGCCGGTGCGGCGATAGGCCGCGCGGTCGGCGATTTGCTGGGTCCATGGGCTGAGCGATTGGGAGGCATAATCCTTATCGCGCTTGGTGTTGCCATCCTTGTCGAGCATTTGGGATAAGGCCAAGCCAATGCTCCACGTTGTTCATCACGCCGACTACATGGCCCCTCGCCCAGAGCGCGGCACCTTTAAGTTCGACAAATATTACCTGGTTATGGAGGCGCTCCGGGATAGCGGCGCGGCGATCACGGAGCACGCGCCAGAGCCGATTGCGCGAGAGTGGCTGGAGGCGGTGCATGATCCGGCCTATGTCGAGGAGGTTTTCACCGCCAGCGTCCCGCGCGAAAAGGAACGCCGCATCGGCTTTCCCGTCACACCGCATATCGCCAGCCGCGTCGCTCATACCAATGGCGGCACATGGCTCGCGGCGAAGCTGGCGATGGAGCACGGCTACGCTGCGAACAGCGCCGCTGGCAGCCATCATGCGCTGGAGAACACTGGTGCGGGTTACTGCGTGTTCAACGATCTTGCCGTCGCCTCCAACCGCCTGATCGAAGAAGGGGATGCGGCGCGCATTTTGATCGTCGATCTGGACGTGCATCAGGGCGATGGCACCGCCAGCCTCACCGCGCTGCGCGATGATATCTTCACGCTCTCGCTTCATGCGGAGAAGAATTTCCCGGTGCGAAAAGCGCGTTCAAACCTGGATGTGCCGCTGCCCGATGGGGTGGATGATGATGGCTATATGGAGGCGCTGACGCTGCATCTGCCGCGCGTCTTCGCTGAATTCGCGCCCGATTTCGTGTTCTATCAGGCGGGCGTTGATCCGCATGCGGAGGATAAGCTCGGGCGGCTGGCTCTGTCCGACGAAGGGCTGACAATGCGGGATCGCTATGTCGTGCGTGAGGCGCGGTCGCGGGGGCTGTCTATCGCCAGCGCGCTAGGCGGTGGGTACGGCGATGATCAGGCGGAGGTTGGCGCCCGCCATGCCCGCTCCATGCTGGCGATGGCGGATGAAAACGCGCAGGCCTCTGCGCACCGCGCCACTCTTTAGAGAGGCTTAATCTCGCCCGGCTAAGCTACGCGGCGATGGAACGCTATCTCTTCTTCGCGCTTGCCGCCTGCGGCTTTGCCTATCTCGCTGTGCCCTCTGCTGATGAGGATACACCTGAGAGCGAGACGAGCGCGTCTGCATCACGCTTTGGCAGCGTGACCTCCGACCAATCGCAATCCAACGCGGCGTGGTCTGCCGACGAGCACGTGCTTGAGCGCAAACCCGATGGGCACTTTTACGCCTCCGCCTATGTCGATGGCGCGGATATCCGCATGTTGGTCGACACCGGGGCGAGCGTGATCGCGCTGACCGCGGATGATGCGCTGGCCGCCGGCCTGCAATGGGACGAGAGCGAGATTCGCCATATTGGTGCAGGCGCGAGCGGCGCGGTTTACGGCGTTCCCACCCAGCTGAACGAGGTCGAGATTGGCGGGATGATGCGGCGCAATATCCCCGCCGTGATCATTCCTGAGGGGCTCGGCATATCGCTGCTCGGCCAGTCCTACCTCTCCAAGGTTGGCACGGTCGAAATCGCCGATAATCGTATGGTGATGAGCGCGCAGTAGCTCGCACTAAGCCCGCCTTCAAAAATAGATGTCGATGTAATCGGTTAGCCGGTCGCACCATTCAAATTCCCGCAGCCGCCAATATTTGCGGTTCTGCGTTATGCCAAAACGCCACTCTTTATTCCCGCGGCAAAAGCGCTCAGCACCTGGCGAGCCGATGATCTTGATCTCGCCCTGAAACAAGAAATAGTCGGCGCCAATCTCGCTGATGCGCCCTTCCAGCTTTAGCCTCGCGTCCCCCTCGCCCTTATGTTCGGCATTGAACCACCAGACGCCATCCTCATCGATCGCGATAAAGACCGGGCCACGCTTTTCCCAGCCGATCCATTGCAAAGTCACACCAGAATTGCCGAACAACCGCTCCGCTGCGGCCTGATCGGTAATCTTGGTCGGCGTTTCAGGGATTTCGTTGGTCTCCACCGTGATGATCGATGGGCCTTCCGCAATATTCTTACGCACGATGACACGGTCGCTAAGCGCTGTCAGATGCGTTGAGCCTGCGGAAACTGGCTCCGCTATCTCCTTGTCAGTCTCAACCGGCCGCTCATACTCCGATTGCGACTGCACCACCGGCGGCGGCGCTGGCGGGGCGCTCTCAGCCGAAGCAATACACCCACTCAGCAGCAAGCCCCCTGAAACCAAGGCAAAAACCGCCTCTCTGCGCATGTTCATTTGCTCAATCCCCGCTTGCATGGCCTTGCGCGACGCAGCAAAAAAAGCCACGCACTCCTCATAGATCACAGCGCAAGGGATACCAGAGCCATGGCCGAACTCGAAACTGATTATCTCGTCATTGGCGCTGGCGCAGTGGGGATGGCCTTTACCGACACGCTGCTCGATGAAGATCCCGATTGCCACATCACAATCGTCGACAAGCATGCAAAGCCCGGCGGGCATTGGAACGATGCCTATTCCTTTGTGACGCTGCACCAGCCCTCGAGCACTTATGGCGTGAATTCGATGGAGCTGTGCACCAACCGGGTCGACACGCACGGCCATAATGAAGGCATGTATCCGCTCGCCAAACATGCGGAGATCCTCGCCTATTACGAGCAACTGATGAACGAGCGTTTCCTCCCCAGCGGACGCGTTACCTATCTGCCGCTCAGCGAGTATCATGAGGGCCATACAGTCAAAGGCATTTTGTCGGGTGAGACCCGGCAGGTGAATGTCCGGCGCAAGCTGGTCGATGGCACCTATTTCCAGACCTCGGTCCCATCCACGCATAAGCCCGCGTTTGAAATCGCGGATGGCACGCCCTTCACCATTCCCGGCGAGCTGCCCAGCCTATGGAAGGATGCGGACAATCTGCCAGAGCATTTCGTGATCCTGGGCGCGGGTAAGACCGCGATGGACACCGCCGTCTGGCTGCTGGAAGCGGGCGTGGCAGCGGATCGGATCGGCTGGGTGCGCCCGCGTGACAGCTGGATGTTCAACCGCAAGTTCCTGCAACCCGCCGAACATCACCTAGACCGCTTGGTCGACTTCCAAAGGCGGCAAATGCGCGCCGCCGCCGCGTCGGAAAGCGGCGATGAGATGTTCGCGAAGCTGGGCGAAGAGGGCCTGATGCTGCGGATTGATCCGCAGACCAAGCCGGAGATGTTCCACTTTGCAGTGATCTCTGAAGGCGAGATCGAGATGCTGCGCAGGATCAGCCAAGTCTATCGTCAAGGCCGCGTCACGCGGATTGAGCCGGGCAAAATGCACTTTGCGAGCGAGAGCGTCGATGTGCCCGCTCGCACTATGTTCATTGATTGCACCGCCTCGGCTGTGCCGTTCGACGCGCGCAACAATCACCGCCCGTTCTTCGATGGCGACACGATCACCCTGCAATTGGCGCAGGCCCCGTTCGTGCCTTACAGCGCGTCGCTTGCCGCCTTCCTTGAGGCAAATTTCGACACCGACGACGAAAAGAACGCGCTGACCCCGCCCGCGCCGCTGACCGACACGCCGAGCACCTATCCAGCCGCGTTTCTGTCTAATTTGCGCAGCACCGGCCTGCTGTCGCAAAATGAGAAGACCAATGCGTTTAACGCGCGCAGCCGCTTGCACCCGACCGGCCCGGCGGTGGCCAAGATGATGGCGGAGGGCAGCCCGAAACTCGCGGCAATCGCCGATATTGGGCAGGTAGTGAAAGAAAGCATGCCGGGGATCATGGCGCTGGGGATGAAGGCCTTTGCTGAGCACAACGCGGCCGCACCGCGCGAAACATCGGTCACGAAAAACCAAGCTCAAGGGTAAGCCCGAAACCCGCTTCAAAACTGATAAGATTTTTGTTCACGAAAAGGATAGCTTTGCGCTAGTAGTTTAGGGATGATGAAACGGCGCGATCTTCTCAAAACTGGCCTAAAGACTGGCCTTATCGCAGGCGCGGCTTTGGCTGCACCTGCACTACCAGCCACTCTCGCAGCGCAGCCGATCAGAGGCTCTGCGCGCGACCGCAAACTGTTCGATATCGCTCAGCGCCAGCTGAACCGGGCAGGCGCGGCGATCTGGAAACGCGATATCGTGGGCATTGCCGATTTCGGCGTGCATTCAGCGCAGCGGCGGTTCCACTTCGTCAATTTGGACCGCCAAGAGGTGCAAAGCTATCACGTCAGCCACGGCACCGGCTCTGATCCAGAGCATGACGGCTGGCTCAACGATTATTCCAATGTCGAAGGCTCCAACGCGACCAGCCGCGGCGCCTATGTGACGTGGGAATGGTATGTCGGGCGCTATGGCACATCAGTGCGGCTGGGCGGGCTCGATCCGACCAATGATGCCGCGTTGCGCCGCTATATCGTGATGCACCGTGCCAAATATGCCGAGCCGTCGCATATTGATCGCTGGGGCTAGCTGGGCCGTTCCAATGGCTGCTTTGCGCTGGGCGAGGAGCAGTTTCGCATTGCCCTGCTCAACCTGTCTGGCGGACGTCTGCTGTTCGCCGACAGCCTAGGCCTGAACGCAGATGGCAGCATCGCGCAGCGTCCTCAGCTCGAGCCGCTGCAACCGGCACGGCCAAGTGATGTTCAGCGCTACGCTCCGGGGTCGTTCTGATTGGCTAGTGCCTTGCCATCGGCGGAGCTGGCAGCAATCAAACCTGCCAGTTGGAAGTCGAGTGCAATCGGTGCAGCACTTACAGCGATTTTCTTCGTGTTCGCGTTCGGGTTTCTGAATGATGCGTCACTCTACGGTGCTTACGTAGCGCTCGCGGTCGCGTTCTTCACATTTGTCATCGCGTTTTTCATAGGCTGGCCACTAACCGCATTATGTTTGCTAATTGTTGGTCAGCCACTTGCGCGGCGATTGTCGGGGGGCATGCAAAGCTCTGGTCGGCTCGTCATTGCGGTGGGAAGCGCAAGCGCCGTCTCACTAGTCCTCGCAAGCATCCTTACCGGATTTGCCAGCACAGGAGCAATCGGGTTTGGAATTGTGCTCGCCTATGCTGTTCCCGCCGCAGTTTTCTACAATCACGAAATTGTCGGTAAGAGAGCGATTAGCAGCGACTAACCCCCAACGCGCGGGTCGTCCTCAATCACGATAACCTCATCGTCGATCATATCCGTGCGATTGTCGACGCGCGGCTTGTCCAGGCTCGCCAGCACCGGCTTGTCCCGGCCATAGATGTCTTTGAAGGTCGACATATTGCCCTCGATGTCCGACGCCATCGTGAAATAGGTGATGTAGGCGGGCATTTCCTTCTTGATCGGAACCTTGGTGTATTTGCCCGAGGTCGCGATCTCGACCGCCTTTTCCTTGCTCGCGCCCTTGCCCAGGATCGCCATCGTGATCGCCAGCTCCAGCGCCCGCTCGGTACGGATACAGCCATGGCTGAGCGCGCGATTGGCGTTCTTAAACAGGTGCCGCGAAGGCGTATCGTGGAAGAAGATCGCGTGCCGGTTTGGCATTTCCAGCTTCATCCGGCCCAGCGAATTGCCTGGCCCGGGCTGCTGAACCACGGTGATCCAGCCGTTGGAGTTTTTGGTCGCCTTATAGCCATTGCGCCGCGCCCAAGCGGGGTTATTGAGCACCTTATTGCCCAGACCTTCGCCCTTCACGATCGATTGCGGCACAGTCCAGGTCGGGTTGAACACGACGCCCGACACCATCTCGGCCAGCTGCGGGGTTGCGGTGCGCCCCGGCTTGCCCACGACAGTGCGATAGGTCGAAATAATCTTGTCGTTCACCGTCAGGCGCAGCTGATATTCCGGCACATTGGTGATCAGATATTGCTTGCCCAGGTCGCGGGCGAGCCAGCGCCAACGGTCCATATTCGCGCGGATCAGCTTGCGCTTGGCCGGTTCGCTCGCCGGTGTCTTGGCCAGCTCTTCCTTCAGCCGCGCATAATCGGGATGGGTCGGGGCAAGCTCCGCCAAAGTGCCAGCAATATCGCCGGTTTGAACCGCCTTTTCCAGCAGGTCTGCGGTGCGATAGGTGTCGCGGTCTGGATCAACCACAAACCATTGTTTGCGCGCATCCATTGGCGTGCGGCCATCGCGCATGTCTTCCACCAGCCAGCGGAAATTTTTGGACGCCAGCATATCGAGCTCTGCCGATGGACCGGAGGCCTGCGAGACCTTGAGCGCTTGCAAATCATAATCCGCCGGGTCGAGGCCTTCGCTGGAAATGCCTTCGATCACCGCGATCAGAGCGGCGGCGTTTTCAGCCGACCAGGCCTGAATATTCGGTTTTGGCGTGGGATCGAGATCGCCTTGCACGACGGGCGCAGAAACGCTGCCCGGAAAAGCCTCTTCAAAACTGCCGGATTGCTCCTGCGGCGGCGCTGCAGGGGCCTCTTGCGTTTCGGCGGCAGGTTCAGCCTGCGCGTCTGCGAGCAGGTCAGCCGGCTCGGCCTGCTGCGCGGAGGCGCCGCCAAAGGCGATCGCTGAAAGTGCTGCTCCAGCGGCAAATTTGCTGAGGTGTTTGCGCATAAATATCTCTAGCATCCCAATACGCGCCGCCCGGTGACGGCGCAGTAACCATAGTTATAAGGCTCTGAAGGCCCCCGATTCAAGCGGATGTTTATGCGATATGCCCTTTCGCTTGGCTGAATCGCTGGGGTTTACGGATTTTAATGAGAGACGCGACTCTGCGCCGCGAACGCCGCCTCCACGCGAGTTTCCAAGTGACGCGCCGCCGATGCGCCATTAGGGCAGGCGCGCAATGCTCAGCTCTCACCGTCTTATGCCGTATTTGGCCGCTTTAGCAGGCGTCGGGCTGCTGTCGCTAATGGATGCTTTTATGAAAGGCGCAGCGTTGGCAGCGGGAGCATACACGGCAACCTTGCTGCGCGCCCTAATCGGGGCGGCGATGATCGCGCCGTTTTGGCTGGTGCCAATGCTGCGGAAGGGCGCAGGCCGCTGGCCAGAGCGCGCGGTGATGAAGCTGCATCTGGAGCGCGGGATTATTTCTGCCTTTATGGCGCTCAGTTTCTTTTATGCGCTCACAAAAATGCCGCTGGCCGAGGCTATCGCGATCAGCTTCATCTCGCCGCTGATCGCGCTGTACTTCGCCCGCGCGCTGCTGGGAGAGGAAATCCAGCCGCAAGCAATCTATGCCAGCATCATCGGCTTTATCGGCGCTATTGTGATTATCGCTGGGCAGTTTGGGCGCGCGGAAATGAGCAATGATCTCATCCTTGGGCTGGTCTCGCTGATATTCTCCGCCTTGCTTTACGCCTATAATTTCATCGTCATTCGCCGCCAATCGCAGGTGGCCGGGCCAGTGGAGGTCGCAACCTTCCACAGCGGGGTTGGCGGGCTGGTGTTGCTGCTGTTCGCGCCATTCCTATGGACCACGCCGGATCTGAGCGCGGTCGGGTCGATTTCAATCGCCAGCGCCTTCACCGTCACCGGCGCGATGGCGATTGCCTGGGCCTATGCCCGCGCAGAGGCGCAGGCGTTGGTGCCGATTGAATATTCCGGATTTCTCTGGGCGAGCGTGCTCGGCTGGCTATTCTTCCGCGAGCAAGTGACGCTGACGACGCTGGCGGGAACCGCGCTGATTATCGCAGGTTGCTGGATCGCGACGCGCAAGGCCAGTGAGCCTGCCGCGGAGCAAGCGCCGTTATAGCAGACAGAAAAAAGGCCGGATCAGCGCGCAAACGCCGATCCGACCAACCCCCTTGGTAAAGCCGGGTGTGAACTCTACGGTTCGTTTCCAGCTGCGACCCGAGGGCTATTGGTTGCCCCCCATTTGGACCAACGCCGCCGAGTACCCCTGTGGTGCCTCCGCCTGTTCCCCCGAAAAGGCGAAGGCAGCCCCAAAACAAGCTATGACGATCATCACTGCGCCCAATATTCCGGCGCGTAGACTATTAATTTTCGCCCTGTGCGACTGCGCGTTGTTATTCATTTTTTCCGCGTCCCTGCTGCGAAAACTCTTTTGCACCGAGGCCGGAGATTCGGAAAGTTAACTGTTGTAAAATGTGCGGCGGAGGGACCGCGCGGGCCACGCCGCACTTGACCTAGCGGCCAAGGTCTAGCAGGTGATCCAGCAGACATTTCTCCGGAGCGGACGCCGCCCGGAACACACCACAGACAAGGAAGAAACGCCTCGATGACACAGGTCGGCAAGGACACGCTCGCAACCCGCTCAACCCTCAATGTTGGCGGCACAGAATACGCTTATTATTCGCTTTCGAAAGCGGCCGAGCAATTGGGCGACGTCTCCAAACTGCCGATTTCGCTGAAAGTGCTGCTGGAGAACATGCTGCGCTTTGAAGACGCAGGTTTCACCGTCGGCAAGGAACACGCGCAGGCGATTGTCGATTGGCAGAAGAACCCGGTCACCGGCAATGAGATCCAATACCGCCCTGCCCGCGTGCTGCTGCAGGATTTCACCGGCGTGCCTTGCGTGGTTGACCTGGCCGCGATGCGCGATGCGATCAAGGAACTGGGCGGCGATACCGCCAAGATCAATCCGCAGGTTCCCGTCAATCTCGTGATCGATCACTCGGTCATGGTCGACGAATTTGGCCATCCGAAAGCGATGGAAGCGAACATGGCGCTCGAATATGAGCGCAATGCAGAGCGTTATGACTTCCTCAAATGGGGCTCAAAGAGCTTTGAGAACTTCTCTGCGGTTCCTCCCGGTACCGGCATTTGCCACCAGGTGAACCTGGAGCACATCGCCCAAGGCGTGTGGTCGAGCAAAGACACCAGCGGCGCGATGGTCGCCTATCCAGACACTTGCGTTGGCACCGACAGCCACACCACCATGATCAACGGCCTGGGCGTGCTCGGCTGGGGCGTTGGCGGGATCGAAGCCGAAGCAGCAATGCTCGGCCAGCCGATCTCGATGCTGATCCCCGAAGTTGTCGGCTTTAAGCTTGAAGGCCGCATGGCCGAAGGCATCACCGCCACTGACCTGGTGCTCACTTGCGTGCAAATGCTGCGCGAAGTGGGCGTGGTTGGCCGCTTTGTTGAGTTTTACGGTCCGGGCGTCGCCAACCTTACGCTCGCCGACCGCGCGACCATCGCCAATATGGCGCCGGAATATGGCGCAACCTGCGGCTTCTTCGGGATCGACGACAAGACCCTCGATTACATGCGCCTCACTGGCCGCTCCGAAGAAAACATCGCTCTGGTTGAAGCCTATTCGAAAGAGCAAGGCATGTGGTTCGATCCGGCGAATGAGCCCGTGTTTACCAACACGCTCTCGCTCGACATGGGCACGGTTGTGCCAAGCCTTGCCGGACCAAAGCGTCCGCAGGATAAGGTCATCCTTCCCGAGGTTGATGAGCTGTTCAATGGCGACCTCAAGACCACATATAAGAAAGACGCGCCCGTTCGCGTCGCTGTTGACGGCAAAGACCATGATATTGGCGACGGCGACGTTGTAATCGCCGCGATCACCAGCTGCACCAACACCTCCAACCCGGACGTGCTGATCGCCGCTGGCCTGGTCGCGAAAAAAGCGAATGAGCGCGGCATGCTCCCGAAGCCTTGGGTGAAAACCAGCCTCGCGCCGGGCAGCCAAGTTGTGACCGACTATCTGGTCAAATCCGGCTTGCAAGACGACCTCGATGCGATCGGTTTCGATCTCGTTGGCTATGGCTGCACCACCTGTATCGGCAACTCCGGCCCGCTCGCGGCGCCGATCAGCAAGGCGATCAACGGCAATGACATCGTCGCGGCGTCCGTCCTGTCGGGCAATCGCAACTTTGAAGGCCGCGTGTCGCAAGACGTGCGCGCCAACTTCCTCGCATCGCCGCCGCTGGTCGTCGCTTATGCGCTGAAGGGCACCGTCACCGAAGACATCACCACAACGCCGCTGGGTCAGGATCAGGACGGCAACGACGTGATGCTCGCCGACCTGTGGCCAAGCAATGCTGAAATCGCTGAGCACCGCGCGGCCAATATCGACCGTTCGATGTTCGAAAACCGCTATGCCAACGTTTATGACGGCGATGAGCACTGGCAGGCGATCACCGTGGAGCCATCCGACACCTATCAATGGCGCGCAGGCAGCACCTATGTTGCCAACCCGCCATACTTTGAAGGCATGGGCATGGAGCCAGCGCCAATCCAGGATATCGAAGGCGCAAAGCCGCTCGCAATCCTCGGCGACTCGGTCACCACCGACCACATTTCGCCCGCTGGCGCGATCAAGGAAGACAGCCCTGCTGGCTCCTATCTCAACAGCAATCAGGTCGCGAAGAAGGACTTCAACTCCTACGGCTCACGCCGCGGCAACCACGAAGTGATGATGCGCGGCACCTTCGCCAACATCCGCATCAAGAACGAAATGGTCCCAGGCGTCGAAGGCGGCGAGACCACGTATAACGGCGAACAAATGCCGATTTACGATGCGGCTATGAAGCACAAGGCGGACGGCACCCCGCTGATCGTGGTAGGCGGCAAGGAATATGGCACCGGCTCATCACGCGATTGGGCGGCGAAGGGCACCATTCTGCTCGGCGTGCGCGCTGTGATCGTTGAGAGCTTTGAGCGTATTCACCGTTCCAACCTTGTCGGCATGGGCGTTCTGCCGCTGCAATTTAAGGACGGCGACACGCGCAAGAGCCTGGGCCTAGGTTCAGACGACAGCTTCAGCATTCGCGGCCTTGCCGATCTGACCCCGGCGCAGGACATCACAATTGATGTGACGCGCGGCGATGGCAGCACCTTCAGCTTCACCGCATTGTGCCGGATCGATACCGCGAACGAGATGGAGTATTACCGCAATGGCGGCATCCTCCAATACGTTCTGCGCAATCTGGCAGCATAGGATCAGGCACATGCAGGCTCGCACTTCAATGATTTCAATTGTGGCTGCGAGCCTGTGCCTTGCTGCTTGCACATCAGAAGCGGCTGAGTCGGCGGCGGATGCAGCAACGGAAAGCGCCGTCGCTGAGGCTGCCCGGGAAACCGCTGTTGTCGACCTCAGCGTCGATGAACTGGCGACACTAGTCGACGCTGGCAATATCCGTCTGATCGATGTCCGGCGCGATGATGAAGTGGCCGAGGGGATGATCCCGGGCGCAGAGCACATCATGCTCGATGATTTCGATCCGGCGGCGCTCGACCTATCCGATGGCCGCGAAGTCGTGCTTTATTGCCGGTCTGGTCGGCGCTCCGGCATCGCAGCGGAAAAGCTCGCAGCGCACACGGGCGAGCCCGCCAAGCATTTGGGCGGCGGGATCATCGCCTGGCGTGAGGCAAACTCGACGGACTAAGCATTCGCTCCGATAAGGAACATCTATCATCAAAATGTCGCATTAATGTGTTTGATGCTAAGATTGATACTTCGAACGCAATTAGGGGGTACAAATGTTGACTGAACTGACAGGTGTGATGGCTAAGCCTTTTCTTGGCACTGCAAGCACAGCCAGCCGAGGCGCCAGCGCCGAAGCCCGATCCTGCTGCTGAGGCTGCCCCTGAAGAAGCCGTCAATGATGAAGATAAGATTATCTGCTGGCTGTACAGCGATCACTGGATCCAAATTCAAAAAGAAAGTCTGCGCGACCAAAAAGGAATGGGCCTCGCTAGGTCGGCGCAGCAGAGAAAATGCCGAGCGAAATGCAACGCCGCGGCAAAGGGCTCAGCCCCAACGGCAGCTGATCACTGCGCGGCGCTGACGAAACAACCTTGTTCAGCGCCGTGTCATTCTTAGGCACGCATCACCTCCCTCTGATTGAGGAGGGAAAGATCTATGCGTCTGTTTCTAATGACTGCACCAATGTTTGCGCTGATGACAGCGACAGGCGCCTCGGCCCAAGATCAAACACCTCAGGCGCAGCCTGACCTATTGGAAAGCCCGGCACCGCAAATTGATTATCCCGCTTTTGTTGAACTGACAGCAGAAGTGGCGGAGCTCCGGGAGCAGCGCCTGCTGCCTAAGGACGAATTTCTGGAGCGAGCGCTCGCCGATGGGGCGCTGCTGCTCGATACCAGGTCTGCCGCAGCGTTTGAAATGGGCCATATCGAAGGCGCTGTGAACCTGCCGTTTTCGGACTTCACGCAGGACAAGCTACTCAAAGTGATCGGCGAGAATAAGGACCGCCCGATCTATATCTATTGCAACAACAACTTCCGCGACGATATCCCACCGATCCGGCTGAAGGCCGCTCCGCTCGCGCTCAATATTCCGACCTTCATCAATCTGGTCGGCTATGGCTATGCCAATGTCTGGGAGCTGGACGGCGTGACGCACATTGCAGAGGTGCCGTGGACCGGCGAGCGCCAGCTTGCGCAGCTTAGGGTCGTCACACCGCAAACCACCCCGTGATACGAAAAGGGCGGCTCCAACTCGGAACCGCCCTTTCACCAGGAGTTTGAGAAGCGAGGCGTTTATGCGCCGCGCTTGATCCGAAATTTCTTGCGGCCCAGGATCGCTGCTGCGGCCAAGCCGAACAGCACGGTCATTGGCGGTGCAGGGACTTCCGTGCCGCTGCTGGTGCCGCCTGACGAACCGCCCGAGCTCGACGAAGAAGATGAGCTTGAAGAGCTGCTGCTTGAGCTGGTTGAACCGCCCGATGACGAACCAGAGCTAGAGCCTGAAGAGCTCGATGAAGACGACGAGCTGCCCGAAGACGAGCTGGTGCTGCTGGTCATATCGCCCGAAGTGCTTCCGCCGCTGGTCGATACGCCAGATGACGTTGCGCCGCCCGAGGATGACGAGCTGCTCGAAGATGAGCTGCTGCCCGAAGACGAAGAGCTAGAAGACGCGCCGCCGGAGCTGCTGCCGCCCGAAGACGAACCAGATGAGCTACCCGAGCTGCCGCCGGTTGAAGTCATGCCGCCCGTGGTCGTCGAAGAACCGCCGCCGCTTGATCCGCTGGAACTGCCGCCGCCGGAGCTGCCTGAGCTACCACCGCTGGAACCGCCTGAGGACGAACCCGATGAAGAGCCGCTGCTTGAGCCAGACGAACTGCCTGAGCTGCTGCCACCGCTGGAGCCGCCTGATGACGAGCCCGAAGAGCTGCCCGAAGACGAACCAGAGGAAGAACCGCTGCTGGAGCCGCCGCTAGAACCGCCACCTGAGGTGGTCGTGCCAGGATGTCCGGTCGTGCCGCCGGTCGAGGTCATGCCGCCGGTGGTGGTGTTACCGCCGGACGAGCTGCTGGAAGACGACGAAGACGAGCTGGAAGAGCTCGATGAGCTGGACGATGACGAGGATGAGCTCGAAACATTGCCCGAAGAGCTAGATACATTGCCGGACGAGCTAGAAACGTTGCCCGAAGACGATGAGACGTTACCCGAGGACGACGAGACATTGCCGGTCGACGAAGAAACAGCGCCGGTAGAGCTCGACACATCACCCGAAGACGTCGAGGTCGAAGTCGAAACCGCGCCCGTTGACGAGGTGATCGTGCCGCTGGAGCTGGTCGAGGTGACCACGCCCGAAGACGATGTCGTCGAAGTTGAATTGTCGATATCGATGATGATGCCGCCGGAGGATGAAACCCCGTCGCTGGTCGTGCCGCCGCCTGACGTCGTGGTGCTGACCACGGAGACATCGCCGCTCGATGAGCCGCCGCCGCCGAAGAAGCCGCCGCCAAAGCCGCCACCGAAACCGCCAAAGCCGCCGCTGCCGCCGATTACGACAGGAGCCGCGCCGCCGCCGCCGCCGCGAATGGGCGGCAAAGGTGGAAGCGGCGCTGGAGCGTAGGCAACTTGAGCGATGGGCGGGCACTCAGCTGGATCGAAATAGGTTTGCACAATGCGGCCTGCGCCTGCACCGGCGGCCGCGCCTGGTGCAGCGTTCGCAATTGAGCCAGGACCGCCAAAGCCAGGCTGTTCTGGCTGGCACTCAATCGTCCGCTCTACAATACGCTTGGCGGCGCTGCTCAGGTGGTGGCAGCTGACGCGTGCGCGTTTTGATCAATTGCGGCTCGCCCTTCACCATGCGGGTGCGGGTCTCGACCAGCTTGCCGTCGATATTGGTCGTGAACTGCGGATCATCCGTGTTCATATCTTCAGCGACGCGAACAGCGCCGCCTTGAAGAATGGCGAGACCTGCGGCCGTGGCGGCCAACTTTGCTGCAACCAATTTGATCGACATGAGATACGAGCCTTGCGTTTGCTTACTGGTGGATCAGGGGCGGCCCATCCGCTCCTTCACCAAATCCAACGTTCTCATGATGCTTCGGCAGGCCCGCGCACAACGCGGTTAACCATGAATCGTGGCGGCTAACGCCGAAAATCCCGCCAAAAGCGTGGTTTTTCAGAGGGCCTGTCCCAGTTTGATACCGAATATGCGGGCTACGTAAGCCGCTGCGTTAGTCTGCGGCGCCTAATCGTCCTCGCCGAACATGCTGGGCTGGCCATCGCCGCTCGCCCGATTCGCAGCCGCAGGGGCTGGCGGGGTCATTTCCAGATGCTCCCAACCGCCATCATTCAGCACCCGGCCCCTCGCGGTCCGCGCCAGCAGACCCAGCTGGATGAGATATGGCTCAACCACATCCTCCACCGTATCACGCGGCTCTGCGAGGCCCGCTGCCAGCGTCTCCACGCCGACCGGTCCGCCCTTGTAAGTCGTTGCAATCATGGTGAGATAGCGCCGGTCCATCGCGTCCAGACCCAGCCGGTCAATCTCCAACCGGGTCAGCGCATTGTCAGCGCCCGCGCGCGTCACCGTGCCCTCGCCCGCGACATGCGCAAAATCGCGCACGCGCCGCAGCAAACGACCAGCAACCCGCGGCGTCCCGCGCGAGCGGCGAGCGATCTCGCGCGCGCCCTGTTTGTCGATGTTGAGCCCCAGCAGCCGCGCCCCGCGCGTCACCACCTGATCAAGCTCATCATGGGTGTAGAAATTGAGCCGCACCGGAATGCCAAACCGGTCGCGCAATGGCGTCGTCAGCAGGCCCTGGCGGGTGGTCGCGCCGATCAAAGTGAAGGGCGGCAGATCGATCCGAACGCTGCGCGCCGATGGCCCCTCGCCAATGATCAGATCGAGCGCTCGGTCCTCCATCGCGGGGTACAGCACTTCCTCGACGACCGGGTTGAGCCGGTGAATTTCGTCAATGAACAGAACATCATGCGGCTCTAGATTGGTGAGCAGCGCGGCGAGATCACCCGCCTTTGCAATCACCGGGCCAGAGGTCGCGCGGAACCCCACGCCGAGCTCATTCGCGACGATCTGCGCGAGCGTCGTCTTGCCCAGCCCCGGAGGGCCAAAGAACAAAGTGTGATCCATCGCCTCACCGCGCGATTTCGCGCTTTCGATAAAGACCCGCAGATTGTCGCGCGCGGCCTCTTGGCCGATAAATTCCTTCAGCGATTTCGGGCGCAGCGCGGCATCGGGATCATCAGGCTGCCGGTCAGGCGAATGGATCGGTGTCTCTTCGGTCATGCGCCCTCCCCTTCCTCTGGCATGATGCAATCGCGCACGCCTGGCCCGTCAAGCAATGTGCCCCCTGCCTCCTCGCACTCGCTTTTGCCAGCGATTTCAATCGCGCCGCTCGCGCCGAGGATAAAGGCGACCACCACCGCGCCCGCCAGCATTGGCAAGAGCCAGCGCGGGATGTTCAATCCGGGCCGAAGTTCATTGTCCTGCGTCAAAACGGGTTCACCGTATAGCCGTTTTGCTGGAGCACCGCATGGGCCGTCATCGCGGAGAGCGACATGCGCACGCCTTCGATCAGCTCATCCTGCGCAATGCCATTGGCCGCCGCGCTTTGCCCGCAGAGCACCAGATCGACACCGTAATCGATCATCGTGCGCAGCATCGCCGCGCTGGGATTGACGTCAGGGCTGGCCTCCCCGCCGCGCTCTCGCGCCGCCCAAGCCTCATTGCTCAGCAGGTCGAGCGAAGCCTTGCCATGCACCACCAGAGCAACGCGGATTTGTGCCGGATCGACGCCATTGGCGACATGCATATTGATGAAGCGCGCCACGCTTTCAAAGCTGCGATGGCGCTGCCCCTCACTGGCCGCATCGGCGACATCAAACGCAACGCTGAAACTGACATCGGCGGGTAGGTCCGTCATGCTCTCGACAGGTGCATGCGGGCCGAATTCCTCGAACACCGGACCGGTTTTGAAGGCGGACATATCCTGTGCGGTCACGGGCGTGGCGATGAAGAGTGCGGCAGTGGTAAGTAGAAGGCGCATCAATGATCCCTTATTTCGTCATGCTGAACTTGTTTCAGCATCCATCGCCCGTCACAAGACACATTATGAGGCGCGAAATCCAACCCTGTGTCTACATTCTCGCCAGCGGATACCGAGGCACGCTTTACACGGGTGTCACCTCTGACCTGCCCGCGCGCCTTTGGCAGCACCGGGAGGGAACAACCGGAGGCTTCACCAGCCAATATGCAGTTCACCGATTGGTTCATTTCGAGGTCTTTGACGCGATGGACGCCGCCATCACCCGCGAGAAACAAATCAAAAACTGGCGGCGCCAATGGAAGATCAACCTGATCGAGGATACCAACCCGCATTGGCGAGACTTGGCGGTTGATCTGGGCTTTGAACCCCTTCCGTCCAGCAGGTCGCAGCTTAGCGATGGTGATGGATCCTGAAACAAGTTCAGGATGACGGAGGGTTGATGCAGCCACTCTTCCATTGTCGTCACCCCGGACTTGATCCGGGGTCCATCTTCTACTGACAACAAATTTTCCATGACCAACTATGTGCCAAGCCGAAACAAGCCAACCCCTAGTGAGATGGCACCTGATCCAAATAGGAGCGCGGAGATCCAACCACATGCTTGGCTCGCGTGCGCAAGCCAAAGCGGTTCCATAATATCCGACTTTAGTTCACTCTCTAACTCTTCGTCACGCTCTCCATCGATTGAAACCGCGATCCAATAACCAATGAGATTCTGGAATTTCGGAAGCGTTTTTTGCGTAGACCTTTGTCCGAACACCGCAATTAGGAGCGCAACTAAAATCCCGGCCAGGAAAAAACTCCCAGCAACTGCTTTAGTTGTTCCATCGAGCCCTTCGCTAGCAACTACTGCTGCCGCAGCTCCACCATTTACAGCGAGAAGTGATCCATTAAGCCATCTGAAGAGGTGGGAGTGCTCTTCTAGAAGCATTTTGCGAACTTCTTCTAATGCACGCTTTTCTTCAAAAGCAGCCGTGCGCAAAATCTGTTCCTCTGTGGATCGTTGCTCCAACGAACTGCTGCCCTCAGAAGTCATACTCTTACCCTCCATCACCCAGCTGCCTTCTTAAGCGCCACCCGGATCAGATCGCCTTCCTTTGCATCCTGGCCCAATTCGCTTTGCGCGCGGGCGACCGCTTGCGCCGCGACCGCTGGTTTGAAGCCGAGGTTCTCCAGCGCGCTCACCGCGTCCGCGCTTGCGCCGCCTGCTTGTGAGACCGCGCCGACCGGCGCTCCCGCAATCCCGCCTCCGGGCAGACCGCCCGCCTTATCCTTCAGCTCATTGACGATCCGGCTCGCCAGTTTTGGCCCCACGCCCTGGGCCCGTGCGACCGTGGCCGCATCGCCGCCAGCGCAGGCATCGCGCACTTCGCCGGTCGACAGGGCAGAGAGGATTGCCAAGGCCACTTTGCTGCCCACCCCTTGAACGGTGGTGAGCAGGCGGAACCAATCGCGCTCTGCGCTTTCGGCAAAGCCGAGCAAACGCATGTCGTTCTCGCTGACCTGCAAATCGGTGTGGATCGTGCAGGCCTCGCCCACCTCACCCATGGCGGCGAGCGTTTTGGTGGAGCAATGGACCAGATAGCCCACGCCCTGAACATCGACGATGGCCCAATCCTCGCCCGTTTCATCGAGCCGTCCGGATAATTTTGCGATCATATTCGTGTTCCCTTGGACATGGTTTGTTCCTGCCTTACCTGTGCGGCTTTGACCAGAGGAAGTTGATTGTTTTGCGCAAGCGCTGGTTTTTTGTTTGGCCTCAAGCGCCGGCTGTTCGGCCATAGAGGAGTCTTTAGTTTTCCCGCACGCCATCCGGCGTGCGCAATCCTCGCTCATGCGATCATAGATCGCATCGCTGCGGACGCCCGCTTGGGCTTGCGGCGCTGCGCGCCGTTACAGAGCAAGATAGCGATGCGTACGCTCGCGTTTCGGGCAAACAAAGAATACTCCCTAATTTTCCTACCTCGCGGGCGTTCGCTATGAGCTCACCTATGCCAACCGCTTTACTCCTCACGCCTTTCACGCTTCATCGGAAATTCCGATCAATCGGGACACCTGTGATCGATTGCTTTTCTTCCTCTGTACTGTGTTCCAGCCGTTCCAAGCGTGGCTGGCGTGCGGCGAACCGAGTGATCGCGCTTTGCGGCGAAACACACTCAGCCAAAGGTGGACAAACGCGGCGAGATTGGCGAATTGGGCGGCTATGAGTTGGAACACCTTCGGACGCGCATTGCGCTTCACCACTTGGGGCGAGAGCCATGGACCGGCACTGGGCGTGGTGCTCGACGGGTGCCCGCCGGGCATTGGCTTAAGCGAGGCGGACATTCAGCCGTTCATGGACGCGCGCAAGCCGGGCACGAGCAAGTTCACCACTCAGCGCAAAGAGGCCGATCTGGTGCGGATCCTCTCTGGCGTGTTCGAGGGCAAGACGACAGGCACGCCGATCAGCATGATGATCGAGAACACCGATCAGCGCAGCAAGGATTACGGCGAGATCGCCAAGAGCTATCGCCCCGGTCATGCGGACTACACCTATGATGCGAAATACGGCATCCGCGACTATCGCGGTGGCGGGCGCAGCAGCGCGCGCGAAACCGCAGCGCGCGTGGCGGCGGGTGCGGTGGCGCGGCTCATCATCCCAGAGATCACCATCACCGGCTTCGTGTGCGAGCTGGGCGGGGACAGGATCGACCGCGAGGCGATCAACTTGGCTGAGATTGCGGGCAATCCGTTCTGGTGTCCAGACAGCTGGGCGGCGAAACGCTGGGAAGAGCTGGTCGATACAGCGCGCAAGGATGGGTCATCACTGGGCGCGGTGGTCGAATGCGTCGCGGAAGGCGTGCCCGCCGGATGGGGCGCGCCGGTCTATGCCAAGCTCGACAGCGATCTGGCCGCCGCGATGATGACGATCAACGCGACCAAGGGCGTGGAGATCGGCGATGGGTTCGAGGCCGCGCGGCTGACCGGCGAGCAAAACGCCGATGCGATGAGCCCGGGCGCAGATGGCACGCCTGAGTATGCGAGCAACCATGCGGGTGGCACGGCGGGCGGCATCTCAACCGGACAGCCGGTGGTGTGCCGCACGGCGTTCAAGCCAACCAGCTCCATCCTGACCCCGGTGGACTCGATCAACTCTGATGGAGAGGCGACCAAGGTCCGCACCAAGGGACGGCACGACCCGTGCGTCGGTATTCGCGGCACGCCGGTGGTGGAGGCGATGATGGCGCTGGTGCTGGCGGACCACAAGCTGCTGCACCGTGCTCAGGTTGGCGGCGCATAGGATGCGGGCTCACGTACGCCGCGAACACTACCAAGCGGCTCTGCCATTCGACCAACGCCGATTGCCACATCACCCGCCATTGGCTAGCTAGAACAACGCTTTGCCCCCTCTCAACGAACAAGCAGGTATCCCCATCCGTTCTTCCCCTTCTCAGCAATCAGACCTCCACCTCGAAAGCGCCGCCTACGGCCTGGAGGAAGGAAGCTCTGAGTAAGCCCCTGCAACCACCGCAGAAGAGGCTGAGCTGAGCGATCAACCCGCGCGTCCTCGCCCGCGAGCTGGCTGCGTACCGGACACCGCGCGTCTCACGCAGCATCTGGGAAGTCGCCTCGACCTTCGTGCCGTTCGCAGCGCTGCTGGGCGCGATGCTGTTCGCGGTTCAGGCCGGGCACTATATCGCCTTTGCGCTGACGCCGTTTGCGGGAATGCTGCTGCTGCGCCTGTTCATCATTCAGCACGATTGCGGGCATGGCTCGTTCTTCAAGAGCAAGACCGCCAACAATTGGCTTGGCCGCTCGATCGGTGTGCTGACGCTGACGCCGTACGACTGCTGGAGGCGCAGCCACGAGCTGCACCATGCCAGCACGGGCAATCTCGATGCGCGCGGGTTTGGCGATGTCGACACGCTGACCGTGCGCGAATACCGGGCAAAGAGCTGGCTGGGGCGGTTTGGATACCGGCTCTACCGCCATCCGATCGTGTTGATGGGCATTGGCCCTGCCTATCTGTTCCTGCTCAGGCACCGCCTGCCGATTGGGCTGATGAAGGATGGCTCGGTCTATTGGATCAGCGCCTTGGCCACCAACGCGGCTGCAGGCGCGCTGCTCATTACATTGGGGCTGATCTTCGGAGCCTATGTGACCGCAATCGTGTTCTTGCCCGTGCTGCTGACCGCCGCATCGGTTGGGGTGTGGCTGTTCTATGTTCAGCATCAGTTTGAAGATGCGCACTGGGACACGCGCGAGAACTGGTCCTATCACGAGTCCGCGATTGGCGGCAGCTCCTACTTGCACCTGCCCGCTGTGATGAACTGGTTCACGGGCAATATCGCGATCCATCACATCCATCATCTGGTCAGCCGGATCCCGTTTTACCGCCTGCCCACCGCGCTGAAGGAACACCCGGAGCTGGCAGAGATCAACCGCGTCGGCCCGCGCGAGGCAGTGAGCTCAATGTGGCTCGCGCTATGGGATGAGGACCGCCGCAAGCTGGTCAGCTTTCGCGAGGCGAAACGGCTGACGGTCTAAGCCGAAACGCGACCAATTACCTGCTTGCGAGAGCGCAGAAGGTTCCCAGAAACTTCGATTGAAAAATTCGATTATCGTGATCGCACTAATCGGCTTTTGTGCAGCGCAGCATTCCCTATCTGGAGCGCACGTCAGGGGCGGACCGCGCCCCACGTAACGCATTACCAAATAAGGGGTATTACCAATGGGCATTATCGGCTCAACCATCAAACCATTCACCGCCACAGCCTTCAAAGCCGGCGAAGATTTCTACGAAGTCACCGACGAAGACGTGAAGGGCAAGTGGGCAATCTTCTTCTTCTATCCTGCTGACTTCACCTTTGTGTGCCCAACCGAGCTCGAAGACCTCGGCGAGAAGTACGCCATGCTGCAAGACATGGGCGTCGAAGTGTACGGCGTCAGCACCGACACGCACTTCAGCCACAAGGCATGGCACGACACTTCCGAAAAGATCGGCAAGCTGCAATTCCCATTCCTGGGCGACCAAAACCACGTGCTCGCGCGCAATTTCGACGTGCTGCGTGAAGGCGTGGGCCTGGCCGACCGTGCGACTTTCGTGGTCGATCCCGACGGCGTGATCCAGATTATGGAGCAAACCTGCGAAGGCGTGGGCCGCAATGCCAACGAACTGACCCGCAAGATCAAGGCCGCTCAATATGTGCGCGCCAACCCCGGTCAGGTCTGCCCGGCAGCATGGGAAGAAGGCAGCGACACGCTGGCCCCATCGCTCGATCTGGTCGGCAAGATCTAAGCAGCGGCCTTAGGCCACTGACACATACTCGGCGGCGCGGCTTTCACATGTGAGGGCCGCGCCGCCACCCACTCAAGACAACACGGATTTCTCCATGCTCGATGCCAATATGCAAACCCAGCTGAAGCAATATTTCGCCAATCTGCGCGAGCCGATTGAGCTCGTTGCAAGCTTGGATGAGAGCGAAAAGTCCGAGCAGACCCGGGAGCTTTTGAGCGAGATCGCTGAGCTGCACGAGCTGGTCAGCGCCAGCTTTGACGGCACCGACGATCGCAAGCCCAGCTTCATCATTCGCCGCGCCAGCGACGCGACCAAATGGGTTCGCTTTGCTGGCCTGCCGATGGGCCACGAGTTCACCTCTCTGGTGCTCGCCCTGCTGTGGGCAGGTGGCCATCCGCCAAAGGTCGATGCTGATCTGATCGAGCAGGTCCGCGCGCTGGAAGGCGACTATGACTTTGAGATGTTCTTCTCATTGAGCTGTCACAATTGCCCGGACGTCGTGCAAGCCCTCACCCTGATGGCGCTCGAAAACCCGCGCATCAACGCCACGCTGATCGAAGGCGGAACCTTCCAAGGCGAAGTAGACGCGCGCGAGATCATGGCTGTGCCCGCGACCTTCCTCAATGGCGAGAGCTTCTACAATGGCAAGATGGAGCTGGCAGAGATCCTCTCCAAGCTCGACAGCGGCGCGGACGCGAAAGCGGCTGAGAAGCTCGACGCGAAAGAGCCATTTGAAGTGTTGGTAATCGGCGGCGGCCCTGCTGGCGCAGCCACTGCCGTTTACACCGCTCGCAAGGGCTTTCGCACCGGTATCGCAGCGGAGCGCTTCGGCGGTCAGCTGATGGATACGCTCGGGATCGAGAACCTGCCTGGCACCAGCTACACCGAGGGGCCAAAGCTGGCCGATAACCTCAGAAGCCACACGGGTGATTATGACATCGATGTGATGGATCTGGCCCGCGCGACCCAGCTGAAACCAGCTGGCGAAGCAGGCGGCATGCACGAAGTGACCATGGCCAATGGCGCGGTTCTGAAGGCGCGCTCGCTGATCCTGTCGACCGGTGCGCGCTGGCGCAATCTCGGCGTTCCAGGCGAGGCGGAATATCGCAACAAGGGCGTTGCCTATTGCCCGCACTGTGATGGCCCATTGTTCAAGGGCAAGAACATCGCTGTGATCGGCGGCGGCAACTCCGGCGTCGAGGCTGCGATCGATCTCGCCAAAATCGTCGGCCACGTCACACTGATCGAATATGACAGCAAACTGCGCGCCGATGATGTATTGCAACGCAAATTGCGCAGCATTTCCAATGTCGAAATCATCACCTCGGGCCAGACCACCGAAGTGCTCGGCGATGGATCAAAGGTCAGCGGCCTGATCGTCAAAGATCGCACCAGCGGCGATGAACGCCGGATCGAGCTCGAAGGCGTGTTCGTCCAGATCGGCCTGGTGCCGAATACGGAATGGCTGGAGGGCACTGGCCTTGAGCTGTCCCAGCACGGCGAGATCGTGGTTGATCAGCACGGCGCAACCAACCTGCCCGGCATTTACGGCGCGGGCGATGCGACCACCGTGCCGGACAAGCAGATCGTTGTGGCGATGGGTGAAGGCGCGAAGGCTGGCCTTGGCGCGTTTGACTATCTGATCCGCAACGAACCCGCAGACGAGGTTGCCGAAGCGGCATAAGCTTGCGGGATACGCGCTCGCTTGCGACGCGCGGTCCCACTGAACCGACAATCAGCCAAGAAATGGCATTATGGGGTGAACGCCGAGCGTTTGCCCCTTTTGCTGTCTCCTGCGCGCATTCCAAGCAAGTGCTTCAATCGATCCTATCAATCAATCAGCGCATATTAATCGATTAGACAGATCAAACTCAAACAGTCATCTTCTCCTCATAACCTTGGCTCAACCCCGAGTCTCAAGTGGTGAGGAGAACCCCGATGGATGCTAAAACTGGTGAAATGAACGGCTGTCCCTTCAATGGCGACGGCTCAATGCGCTCTCTCTTAGGCCGGACCAATCGCGATTGGTGGCCAGAGGCGACGCAGCTCGAGATCCTCACTCAAGAAGGCCGCGACGCCAACCCTTATGGCGACGACTTCGACTATGCCGAGGCCTTCAACACAATCGATTACACCGCGCTGAAGGCAGACCTGACCGCGCTGATGACTGACAGCCAGGATTGGTGGCCAGCGGATTACGGCCACTATGGCCCGTTCTTCATTCGCATGGCGTGGCACGCAGCCGGCACCTATCGCACCGGCGATGGCCGCGGCGGCGCAGGCAGCGGGCAGCAACGTTTTGCCCCGCTCAACAGCTGGCCAGACAACGGCAACCTCGACAAGGCGCGCCGTCTGCTGTGGCCGATCAAACAGAAATACGGGAAGAACATCAGCTGGGCTGACCTGTTCATCCTCACCGGCAATGTCGCGATTGAATCGATGGGCGGACCCGTGTTCGGCTTTGGCGGCGGCCGCGCCGACGTGTTTGAGCCAGAAAGCGTCTATTGGGGCACTGAAGAGCAGTGGGTGAACGAAGGCGTTGCCACCCGCATCCGTCCCGATGATGGCGCGGAGATCGAAAACCCGCTGGCCGCGATCCAGATGGGCCTGATCTACGTCAATCCAGAAGGACCAGGCGGCAATCCTGATCCGCTGCAATCGGCCCGCGACATGCGCGAAACTTTCGCTCGCATGGCGATGAATGACGAGGAAACCGTCGCTCTGACCGCTGGCGGCCACGCCTTTGGTAAGGCGCATGGCGCGCAGCCAGCCGATACCTTTGGCGGCGCTCCGGAAAGCGAAGAACTGCACCAGCAAGGCATGGGCTGGCTGGTCGACGAGGAAGAGATTGCCAAGGGGCACATCACCACCTCGGGCATCGAGGGTTCATGGTCTAACAATCCAACTTCATGGTCACATGACTACTTCCGGATCCTGTTCAAATATGACTTTGAACTGGTGCACTCACCGGCTGGCGCGCAGCAATGGACGCCGATCAATCCGGAAGAAGCCGATATGGCACCGGATGCCCGCGATCCTTCGAAGAAGGTTCCGACCATGATGACCACCGCTGATATGGCGCTGAAGATGGACCCGGAATATCGCAAGATTTCCGAGCGCTTCCTCGCCAACCCAGAGCAGCTGGACGACGCATTTGCGCGTGCATGGTTCAAACTGTGCCACCGCGATATGGGTCCGAAGGTCCGCTACATGGGCCCTGAAGTTCCGGAAGAAACACTGATCTGGATGGACCCGGTACCTGCTGGCACCGAACCTGCTGACAGCGCGGTTAGCGCGTTCAAGTCGGCCATCCTCGGCAGCGGGCTAACCGTGAGCGAACTCGTCAAAGCGGCATGGGCCTCGGCCTCAAGCTATCGCAATTCGGACCACCGCGGCGGCGCCAATGGTGCCCGCGTGCGGCTCGCCCCACAAAATGGCTGGGCTGCGAACGATCCCGATGAGCTTAGCAAAGTGCTCGCCAAGATCGACGAGCTGCGCGGCGATATCTCGATGGCCGACGCCATCGTGCTCGCCGGAACGGCTGCGGTTGAGAAAGCTGCTGCTGATGCGGGCCACAGTGTAAGCGTTCCATTTGCTGGCGGACGCGGCGATGCGAGCGAAGAGCACACCGATGCGGAGAGCTTTGAGCCGCTGGAGCCGTTTGCCGATGGCTTCCGCAACTACCTCAAGACCAAAGCAAGCGTGCGGACCGAGGAAATGCTGATCGACCGTGCGCATCTGCTCGGCCTGTCCATTCCGGAAATGACCGTTCTGGTTGGCGGCATGCGGGCGCTCGGTGCAAACACCGGCAATACCAGCCACGGCGTGTTCACCGACCGGGTAGGCCAGCTGACCCCGGACTTCTTCACCAACCTGCTCGACATGGGAACGAAATGGACCCCGGTCGATGGCAGCGGCGATGAAGAATACATCGGCACCGACCGCAAGACCGGCGCAGAGAAGTTCCGCGCCACCCGCACGGACCTGGTCTTTGGTTCCAACTCCCAGCTGCGCGCACAGGCAGAAGTCTATGCCGAGGCGGGCAATGAAGCGAAGTTCGTCGCTGACTTTGTCGCGGCTTGGACCAAGGTCATGAACGCAGATCGCTTTGATCTGACCCATGCGAAATACCACGGCTGATCCGGCACGAGCCTGATCGGGTCGCAAGAAAGCCCTCGGCAGAAATGTCGGGGGCTTTTGGTTTGTGGCTTAGGAAACGGGTCGGCGCTTGGTGGAGCGTCAGATCAGAAATCGACTTAGATCCAGCCAGCGTCCCTCAGAACGGAGATATTCGCCCGGCTCACCGGAGCCTCAATATCACGCGCCAGCTTTAAGCGGACATTGCGACCTTCACGCAGCACGTCTTCCACCGCGCCGCGCGCCACCCACCAGCTGCGGTGCGTTTGCAGACCCTCAATTCCGCCCAGTTCCGTCATTGCATCGCGCAGCCGGAGCAGCACGAGCTCGGACCCAAGCGCCGTGTGGACGCGGACATAGTGGTCCTCCATTTCGAGCGCGATGATCTCGCTGCCAAGCTCAGCTGGTAGACGCCCGAGCAAACGCGGACTGGACGCGGGCTCGACTGTCCCCTGTGCCATTGGAGCATCATTCGGCGCTAGTTCTGGAATGGCAACGTTCGGCGTCCCTTCAACATCCGCGAGCTTTGGCCCTGGCTGGACCTCAGCGATAGTTGACCGTGTTTCAAGCATGTAGAAAAACGCAGTGATTCCGCCTCCCACCAAAAAGACATAGAAATAGGATGTGAGCGCCTGCTCGAGCGTCGGCATCCTGACTGGCCCAGGCAAAAAGCCCATCGACCAGACAATGACGGCCATCGGAATTGTCGCCAATGCAACCGCCGCGACCCAAAGCCCAGGGCGAGGCAGTTCGAGCGCAACATAAAGCCGATCAACCACCCAGCTCATCGGGCTGTAAATCGCATAGCCGATCCACGCGAAACTCACCCAGCTGACCAAGCGGTATGCCAGCGGCTCAGCAAAGCTGCCAAAGGGCCCGACAAATGCCAGGACTATGCCAATCACCGTCATGATCGAAAGGTCGATCACGATTTTACGCGCCGTCTTATTGCGCTGATTGCTTTCCCCGCTGTCCATACCGCCGGTTCTGACTGCCCATTCGCGCTTCGTAAAGTGGCAAAGCACCGCGATTCAGCGGTTTTTCATGTGCAAATCCGACCAACCTGCGAAGGAACCCACCCGCTCGCGTAGCAGTGATTGCCCGCAAATGGGGGCGCGGCATTGTCAGGTCATACCAAGGCAACAGGGATACAAATCAATGACCACTGTGACACTTAATGCCGCTCAGCCCAATGCCGGCTCCAAAAAGAAACAGCGACATGCATTCGATATCACGCCAACCCAGCGCGCAATCGTAGCGATTGCGGGAACCGGGATGACGCTGGTCGCATTCTATGCATTGATGCGCGGCTTGCTGGGCTTCGCACCAGACCATCCGGCGACGCGCGACTTAGTGATCATGTTGCATGTGGCGACCGTGCTGCCTGCGATCCCATTGGGAGGCTATCTGCTGCTCGCACCCAAAGGGACCAAGTGGCACAAATTGCTGGGCAAGATCTGGATCGCGCTGATGGTGATCACGGCAACATCGGCGATCTTCATCCAATCAAGCGGTACGTTCAGCTTCATCCATATTTTCGTGCCGATGACTCTCTGGGCATCCTACAAACTGATCGCCACCGCTCGCCGGGGCGACATGAAAGGCCATAAGAAAGAAATCATGAGCCTCTATCTAGGCGCGCTCATGATCCCAGGCATTTTCAGCATGGCGCTGCCTGGTCGGCTGATGAATGTCTGGTTGTTTGGCTGGTAAGCGGAGACGAGCGCGGCTGATTAGCGCGACCGCTTCAGCACCAGATAGAGCGCGCCTTCGCCGCCGTGGCTGCGGTGTGCGGCTCTTACTGCGGAGATCGCGCCAGCATGCGGGCCAGCGGCGAGCCAATCGAGCAGTTTGGCCCGGATAGCGCCGCGCTTTTCCCCGCGGTCCGCTGGGTCCACGGGGCGCGAGCGCCCGGCAATCACCAGTACGACCCGCGCATCCATCGCCCGCGCCTGGTCAAGCCCGCTGGAGAGCCGCGCGTAGGCACTGTCGAGCGTGTGACCGTGCAAATCGAGTGTGTAATCGGGCACAATGCGGCCCGTTTTCAGCTTGCGATCCCAATGGCCATCGAGACTGGACGGAGCCAGTTTGGGCGGCGGCGCAGCGGCTACCTGTGCGCTCGCGCGCGGGAGTTTCTTGGACTGTTTGCGCATCGGCGACACTGGCTGCGGCGTCTTCAAGCCGGTTTTGGGTTTCGCTTTGGTCTGCACGCCAGCGGCTGGCTCTTGCGGCATCACAGGGCGCGCACGCCCCTCTAGCGGGGTGACGCTCTGCGCCAAATGCGCCCACGCAGCCGCCTCTTGCTCATTGAGGCCGCGCGGTATGCTCATTGGCCAGTATGGCGTTCCACTACGCCGCGCGGAAGCAGGATCAGCGCTTGCCCGCGCCCACTCATGCCGCCGGCGATCTGACGCGCGTCTTCGCCTGCACCCCAAAAAGTGTCGAAGCGGTTCGGGCCCTTTATGGCCCCGCCAGTGTCTTGCGCGATCCACAGGCCATCGGCAACATCGCGGTCGAGGTCGAGCCAGACAGGCGCGCCGTAAGGCACAAAGCGCGGATCAACCGCCACAGAGCTTTCCCGCCGTACCGGAATACCCAGCGAACCCAGCGGCCCATCACCGGTTAGCTCGCGGAAGAAAATCCAGCTTTTATTGAGGCGCATCAGCTCGCGGCCTTCCTCGGGATTCTCGCGGATATAGGCCATGATGCCTTGCATGGAGCCAGCGTATTTGCCCGGCCCCTCGCCGATCAAGCCCCGGTCGCGCATGACCCGGCCAACACCGACATATTCGCGGCCATTCTGTCCGGCATAGCCGATACGGATTACTTCGCCTTCGGGCGTGCGAAGGCGCCCGGAACCTTGGATCTGCAGAAAGAAGAGCTCAACCGGATCAGCGGCCCAAGCGATGACAGGGACTTTCCCATCAAGCGCGCCTTCTTCAATCTCGCGGCGCTCGTAATAGCGCACGAACTCGCCCGCTTCATTGGTGCGTCCCAGCGGGGGCCGCCCAGTGCGCTCAGCCTCGGGGATATCCGCCGTCCATCCGCGCTTCAGATCGCTCGGCATGGCATAGATCGGCGTTTGAAAGCCCGGCGCGCGCGTGCGGCTTGCGCGGATTTCAGGCTCGAAATATCCGGTCGCAAAAGCCTCGCCCGTGCCGATAATCGCGGTTTCAAAATAGGTCGCAAAGAAAGTGTCGGCGGTGCCGCGATTGCGCGGTGCGGCCTCGCAAGCTCGCTCCCAATCGCTTTGCCGGGTTAGGCCAGTGGTGTCCTCGCGTCGCAGCAGGCTGGGGCAGCTTTCGATAAAAGAGCGAAGCGCGCCCTCAGCATCCGCTTGAGAATAGCCAAGCCCGGAAACATATGGTCCCGCCTTCACGCCCGCCATCAGCGCGCTGGTCGGCGCGGGGCCGGTGGGCGCAGGCGGCGTAACCGGAGCGGTTGGCGCGGTCACAGGGGGAGGCGGTGTCGTCACGACCGGGCCGCTCGGCGCAGTGCTTTCTGGGATTAGCCGGACGCAGCCGGACAGGAGGACAGCGATCGCCAGAACCAGGCCTGTGCGCATTGTACTCTCCTTAAGGTCAGTGCCCGCCGGGCTAGCTGCCTAGCCTTCGTCGGTCTCGTCGAGCACCCAGTTTGGATCTTTGTCGCTCACATTGCGTGAGAACACCCAGATGTCGCGGCTTTCAATCGCATCATCAAGCGAACCGGCGATCATATTGCCGTCCTTATCGCGCGTGACAGCGGCGATATCGGCGACGAACAGCAGAGCGATCCGGGCCATCCGGCCATCCAGTTGAGCCGAGTGAATCTTCGTCTCTTCGATGCGGATGAGCTTATTTTCGAGAGTGTGACCAGCGGCCTCGCGCTCATCAATAGCGGCGACAAAGCCTTCGTACACATCATCATCGCACAAATCGCGCAGGGTCTCACGGTCACCCTGCCAGAATGCCTCAAGCACCATGGTGTAGGCAGTCCGTCCGCCTTCTAGGAACGAGGTGAGATCAAACCGGCTGTCTGCCGCAGCAATTTCGCGAATGCCGCGTTCAACTGCTGGCAAGACGCCCGTAATCTCTGGCTGAGGATTGGCGGCCACTGGTACTGCCGCCGCGCTAGGCGGGGCAGCTGGCGGCTGTTTGCCGCTCGGATCAAACCGGTTTGGAACCGATTCCTCTTCATGCTCTGCGCGGCGCCCAAGCACCGAATAGAGACGCAGCCCCAAAAATGCGGCGATCATGGCGAGGATGATAATTTCAACAATCACGTTTGTAATACCCGGTTGGTTTGGGATCACGCGGGCACGCGATCTCCGATTCCTATGTACCTTAAGTGCCTTAAATAGGCGCTAAATACAAATCGACAACGACCTTTCACGTGCCCGTTAAAGGTTTTTGCGTGCATCTCATCCGGTTGCGAGCACGGCTCGCGCCTGCTAGGCGCGCCGCCAACCGAACACCCGATTACCCTGCGCACTGTGCAGGCTTCACATTACCCATGATGGAAAGAGCTTAAAAATGGCCGAAGAAGGCGACATCCTAACCGATCTCAAAAATCCAGCAGCCGGTGCAAATGGCGCCGACAATCAGCCCGCAGCGGGCCTGATTACGCAATATGTCAAAGACTTGTCGGTCGAAAATCCGAATGCGCCGGACGTCTATCAGTGGCAGGATCAACCGCAGATCGACGTGCAGTTCAACATTGGCGCTGAGCAAGTGAACGAGAATGTTCACGAGATCACTTTGAAAGTGAACATCGACGCCAAGACCGAGCAAGGCAGCGCCTATTTGGTAGAGCTGGCCTATTGCGGCCTCATCGGTGTGCGCAATCTGCCTGAAGATCAGACCCATGCGTTCCTGTTTGCCGAAGCACCGCGTCTGCTGTTCCCATTCGCTCGCCGCGTCGTCGCCGATGCCGTGCGTGACGCTGGCTTCCCGCCGCTGCTGATGGATCCGATTGATTTCAACGGCCTCTATCTTCAGCAGCTCGCTCGCAAGCAGCAAGAAGAAGCGGCCGCTGGCGGTGCGCCTGCTGGCGAGGCTTAGGGCCGCGTTCTGCTTGGCCCGGCTCACAGGCTTTCAAACCGCTAGACCTGTGATAGGGCTGGTGCAGCCATGAGCCTGCTTAAAAATGTCGGAACCATTGGCGGGCTAACCCTCGCCAGCCGGGTCGCTGGGATGGCGCGCGAGATGATTTTCTCGCGTGTCCTCGGCGCCAATGACATCACCGATGCCTGGTTTCAGGCCTTCATCATTCCGAATGTGTTCCGCTGCGGCTGTTTGCCGAGGGAGCCTTCTCGGCCGCCTTTGTGCCGATGTTTTCCAAGCGACTGCACGGCGAAGGCGGCATGGAAGAAGCGCGCTCGTTTAGCGCCGATGTGCTGAGTGTATTCCTGCCCGTGCTGATTGCGCTGGTGGCGATATTTGAGCTCGCCATGCCGGGCGTGATCTGGTTGCTCGCGGAAAAGCCGGTTGACGAGACCACCTTCCCGATAGCGGTCGATTTCGCTCGGATCATGTTCCCCTATATCGTGCTGGTCAGCATGGTGACGCTCTTCACCGGCATGCTCAATTCGGTCTCACGCTTTGCGCCGGGGGCCAGCTTTCCGATCATTTTGAACCTGGTGCTGATCGCCGCTTTGTTGATCGGCGAGCGCTGGATGGCGACCGGGGCCAGCCTTGAGCAGGTGGCTTACGGGATCGCCTGGGCAGTCACAGGGGCGGGCGTGATGCAGCTTGCCTGGCTCTATTACTGGGTCAGGGTTGAGGGCTTCGAGGTGAAAATGCGCCTGCCGCGTCTCACACCAGAGGTGAAACGGCTCGGGATCATCGCCCTGCCCGCAGCGATTGGCGGCGGCGCGTATCAGATCAACACTTTGGTCCAGCTCTATTTCCTCAATCAGCTGGAAAGCGGCGCGGTCAGCTATATGAATTATGCCGACCGGCTCAATCAATTGCCGCTCGGGATCATTGGCATCGCTCTGTCGACCGCGATCCTGCCGACCCTGTCCAAATTCGTTGGCAGCGACAATCATGAGGGCGCATCGCAAATCCAGTCTGACGCGATCGAACTTGCGATGCTGCTAACCCTACCCGCAACGGTCGCGCTCGCCATTTGCGGTGTCCCGTTTGTGACAATGATTTTCGAAGGCGGTCGTTTCGCGATTGAAGACGCCAATCAAACAGGAGCTGTCCTCACAGCGCTGGTGATGGGCCTGCCTGCCTATGTGCTGATCAAAGTGCTGGTCCCGAACTTTTACGCCCGCGCCGATACAAAGACGCCGGTCTACACCGCCTTTGTCGCGCTCTTCGTGTTCATCACTTACAACATCCTGTTTTTGGAAACCTACGGCGTTGTCGGCGTCGCCTTGGCCAGCGCGACCGGCGCGTGGATCAATGTCACCATCCTTTATGTGATCCTCGCCATCCGCGGGCATTACCGCGCCAATTGGCAGCTGGTCGGGCGGATCGCGCGGCAACTCATCGCAGCCGCGGCAATGGGCGCAGCGCTCTATTTTGCCAGCGATATGCTGAGCGACTACTACTCCGCCGGTATCTTTGCGCGCCTGTTTGCACTCGCGGTGCTGGTCGGCGCGGCGGCAATCGTCTATTTCACCCTGGCATTCGCTCTGGGCGCGCTTGACCGCGAACGGATCGCTAAGCTCACCCGCAAATCAACCTAAACTGAAAGAGCCTATTTCCATGCAAGTCGTCTCCGGCATTCAGCCCACCGGCAACCTTCACCTCGGCAATTACCTGGGGGCGATCCGCAATTGGGTGAGGATGCAGGACGACATTGGTGAGAATGGCGAATGCCTGTTCTTTCTGGCCGATCTGCACGCAATTTCGCTGCCGCATGATCCGGACCAGCTTAAGCAATCGACGCTGGAGATGACGGCGGCTTTGGTCGCTTGCGGGGTCGATCCATCACGCTCGGTTCTGTTTAACCAAGCGCAGGTTCCCGCCCATACAGAGATGCAATGGCTGCTAAACGGAACGGCGCGGATGGGCTGGCTGAACCGCATGACCCAGTGGAAGGATAAGTCGGGCAAGAACCGTGAAGGGCAATCGATTGCCCTGTTCACCTATCCTGTCCTGCAGGCCGCGGACGTCTTGCTGTATCAAGCGACCCATGTGCCAGTTGGCGATGATCAGAAGCAGCATCTGGAGCTCGCGCGCGACATTGCGCAGAAATTCAACACCGATTTCGCCTCTGAAGACGCGCCAGTTTTCACCCTGCCCGATCCCTATATTCCGCCAGAAGCCGCGCGGATCATGTCGCTGCGCGATGGTACGGCCAAGATGAGCAAGTCTGATCCATCGGACCTCAGCCGCATCAATCTGACCGATGATGCCGACACCATTATGAAGAAGGTGAAGAAGGCGAAGACCGATCCAGAGCCGCTGCCTAGCGAGCTTGAGGGGCTCGAAGACCGCGCAGAGGCGCTGAACCTGGTGAGTATCTTTGCCTCGCTGGCAGGCGTCAGCAAAGAGCAAGTGCTGGTCGACTATGGCGGGCAAGGGTTCGGCGCGTTCAAGCCAGCCCTCGGTGAGCTGCTGACTGAGAGCTTTGCGCCGGTGACCGCACGTTTCCGAGAGCTGATGCAGGACCGCGAGGCTCTGGATGCGATCCTGGCCAAAGGCGCAGCGAAAGCGCGTGAGCGCAGCGCACCGACACTCAAAGCAGCTTACGAAGCGCTCGGCCTGGTGCGCGGATAAGGGCATCTACAGAGGCGGCAAATCGCATTCTGCACGCTGCGAGCCGCGCGATTCAGTCATCGCGCGTTCAAAATGCATTCAGGCCACGTCTTTACACTTAGGCCTGCTGATGACAGCTTGCCGACTCAACGATGGGATTCGCACCGGACTTTATGGCGCGAGTGAAGGGAAATGGCGGCGGCAAACCATGAGCCTTTGAAAGCCATGTGAGTGATAAGAGGTAATGCCATGACCAATTCCGATACTTCCTCGGCAAAAACGCCGGGTCGCACGCTGATGAAACGTTTGGGACGCGCCAGCGTGCCAATTCTGCTGCTCAGCCTCGCAGCCTGCGCCACGCCGTTTAAGGCCGATGTCTCGCGCTTCCAGAGCGCGCTTCCGGCGCCCACTGGCCAGACTTTTGCCGTTGTCGCGGATGATCCCAAGCTCGCAGGCGGCCTCGAATTCGCGCAATATGCCGATTTCGTCGAAGCCGAAATGGAGCGGCTAGGCTATTCGCAAGCCGAGCCTGAAGCCGCCAATCTGCTGGTGCGTTTCGACTACGGCATCGATAATGGCCGCGAGAAAATTCGCACCACGGGCGCTGGCTTTGCCGGCGATCCCTATTTCAGCCCATGGTACGGCCGATTTGGCTGAGCGCGGGTTTTACCGCGGCCGCGGCTTCCATCGCAGCCGGTTTGGCGGTGCGTGGGGTTTCGGCTTCTATGACCCATGGTTTGGCGGCCCGGAGGTGCGCAGCATCACGGTGTACACCAGCGGCATCGATATGAAGATCGACAGCACAGCGACCGGCGAACGCCTGTTTGAAGGCAAGGCGCAGGCTGTCTCCAGCTCGAACCGATTGCAATATCTGGTGCCGAACCTGGTGGATGCGATGTTCACAGACTTCCCCGGAAATTCGGGCGAGACTTTGCGCATCACCATCAAGCCAGAGAGCAAAAAGGTCCGCCGCACCGACTAATCGGGCGGCTGATCAACCCTTTTCCCTTGGACGGGATTTGAAGAGGCGGTGCTGGAAACGGCGCCGCCTTTTTGCGTTTGGAGTGTGCTAGCTAGAGCTTCTCGTGGCCGCCGGTCGAGCCAAAGCCGCCTGCGCCACGTTCCGTCGCATCGAGCTCTTCGACCTCTACCCAGGCGCCTTGTGTAACCGGGGCCAGCACCAGCTGAGCCACCCGGTCACCGCGTGCGATGGGAAAGGGCTCGCTGCCGTGATTGATCATGATGACCTTTAGCTCGCCGCGATAATCGGAATCGATTGTGCCAGGCGTATTGGGAACAGTGATCCCATGCTTCAGCGCGAGGCCAGAGCGCGGGCGCACCTGAATTTCAAACCCTTTGGGAATGGCCACCGCAAGACCGGTCGCAACGGCATGGCGCGCGCCCGGATCAATCGTCACATCTTCTGCTGCGACAATGTCCATGCCCGCTGCGCCGTCTGTGGCGTATGCTGGCAGGGGTAGGCCCTCACCGTGGGGCAGGCGTTTGAGCTCTACCGATACGTGCGAAGTCACTCGGCAGCCTCTGCGGTCAAAGTCTCTGCGATGCGCTCAACCAAAGCCAAGGCGACCGCGCGCTTTGGCATTTTGTCGAGGCTCTCCACCCCTTCGCTTGAGACGATATGAACGGTGTTTTCATTGCCGCCCATCACATCGCCGGAGACATCGTTTGCCACGATCCAGTCAGCGGCCTTGCGCTTACGCTTCTTCTTAGCGTTTTCGAGCACGTTCTCCGTCTCAGCAGCAAAGCCAACCACCAGTTCTGGGCGGTTGGCGCCTGCGGCAAGATTGGTGAGAATGTCTGGGTTTTCAGTCAGCATCAGAACCGGCGGAGCCGACCCGCGCTTCTTCATCTTCTCAGAGGTGTATTCCTTCGGCTTCCAATCAGCCACAGCAGCCACCATCACGGCGGCATCCGCCGGAAGAGCCGCTTTCACCCGCTCAGACATTTGCGCAGCGCTCTCTACGTCAATCCGGTCAACACCGGCGGGCGTTTGCAATGCGACAGGGCCAGCCACCAGAGTAACCTTCGCGCCCAGCGCCGCAGCCGCCGCCGCAATGGCAAAGCCTTGCTTACCGCTTGAACGATTGGCGATGTAGCGCACAGGATCGAGCGATTCCCACGTCGGTCCGGCGGTCACCAGCACATGGCGACCCTCCAGCGGGCGGTAGTTCGGATCGATATCAAAACCGCTGCCGCCCAGCGCATCATCCAGCGCGGCCTGAACGCCGTCCTCCAATGATGCCATTTGTCCGGTCAGCTCAGGCGCAGCTTTGCGCTTGTCGACTTCGTGGTTGATCGCGCTTGGATCCATCGGCGGCGCAGCGCCAGCTCCGCCCTTCTTGGCGAGCAGAGGCCCGCCAAAGTCCGGATTGAACTCAGGCGTTTCTTCGATCTCACCTTCATCGGCCAGCTCTGCGGCTTCCGCATCATCGAGATCAGCCGCTTCGACATATTCGGTCTCGATCTCTTCATGCGTGCGTTTCGCGGTCGAGCGCGGAATGATCATCGACAGCAACCCGCCAAGACCGCCGCTTTTGCTTTCAGGCTCTTCTTCGTATTCTGGCTCCGGCTCAATCGCCTCAACCTCATACTCCTCATCCGGCCCATCATTGGCGGGCACAGCGACAGGAGTTGCCGCAGGCGCGGCGGGCTCTTCAACTTCGATATCGAAGTAAGAGGCAATTTCGCGCCAGATCGCGTCCGGTTCTGGCAGGCGGCCATAGCCGAACTCGCCGCAAGCCATTGGCCCTTCATCGGGATCGAGCACATTGACGCCAGCCTGGCGCAGCCATTCGATATTGCGCTGGGTCGCCTCATGCTCCCACATGCGCACATTCATCGCTGGCACAGCCATCACTGGCTTGTCGGTGGCAAGGATCAAAGTGGTAGCCAGATCATCGGCAATGCCAGAGGACATTTTGGCCAAAAGATCAGCCGTCGCCGGGCACACGACCACAAGGTCGGCCTCGCGGCTCAACTCGATATGACCCATCTCGACCTCGTTCTTGAGATCCCAGAGATTGGTGTAAACTTGATTTTCGCTGAGCGCCGCGAGCGACATGGGCGTGACGAATTGCTGACCGCCTTTGGTCACAACGCAAGTGACATCGCCGCCGCCTTTGCGGATCAGGCGAACCAGCTCGCAAGCCTTGTAAGCGGCAATTCCGCCGCCCACGACCAACAGGATTTTCGGCCGTGTTTCGGTCATTTTTGCGTCCTCACACATAGACTTACACTTGGGCCGGGCAAGCAAACAAACACTCGCTTCACTCCCTCACATCACGTTAACGCTGTCATAGAACCTAGACGTACAGCGTCCTTGGGCCAAGCCCAAGCGCGTTCCTTGGGATACAATGGTTAATTAAGCTTGATCAATGGGGCGTTAAATCGAGTAAAATCAGCGAGAATTCAACCGATCAAACCCAGCGCCACCGCGCCGAACATCGCGCCTGCCCCAGCGGCGCCTGCGACGAGGTACCCAAGCACACTGCCTCCCTCGCGCGGTTTGCGGTCGGTCATCAATGGCACATCGGGCAGCGGAGGCTGCTCAGGCGCGCCGCCTTTCGCTGGGAAGCGGTCTTCTATCCGGCGGATCAGATCGGGCAGGCGCAGGAAGGTTTGCGTGTCTTCCTTGATCCGCTCTGCAACCGCAGCCTCTGGCCCCAATTCGTCGCGGATCCAACCGCGCACATAGGGCGCCGATGTATCCCACATATTGATCTGAGGGTTGAGCTGGGTCGCGATGCCCTCAACCATCACCATGGTCTTTTGCAGCAGCAGCAGATGCGGCTGCGTTTGCATGTCGAAATCGCGCGTGATCGCAAACAGCCCGTCGAGCATTTGTCCCACGCTCAGCTCGCTCACAGGCTTGCCGCGCATCGGCTCACCCACAGCGCGCAGTGCGGTCGCAAACTCGCCAACCGAGTGATAGCTCGGCACATATTGCGCCTCGAAATGAATCTCGGCCACGCGCTTATAATTGCCTGTTGTCAGGCCATAGAGGATCTCTGCGAGCCATTGCCGCGCGCGCCGATCAATCCGGCCCATGATGCCAAAATCAATCGCGACAATCGTGCCGTCTTCCTCAACGAACAGATTGCCCTGGTGCATATCAGCATGGAAGAAACCTGCGCTGATCGCCTGCGTCAGGAAGGATATCACCAAGCGTTCGGCAATATGCGGCAGATCTTGGCCCTGCGCTTTCAGCTCTTCAATCCGGCTGATCTTCACCGCATTGATCCACTCCACCGTCAGAACGCGGCCATTGGTGCGGTCCCAATCGATCTCCGGAATGCGGTATCCCTCGATCCCGGCCATGCCCTCAGCCAGCTCAGATGCAGAGGCCGCCTCGCGCCTAAGATCAAGCTCGCTATTGGTCCAACGTTTGAAATTGGCAATCGTCAGGCGCGGACGCAGCCGCTCCGCCTCTCCGCCAAATGCCTCAAGGTGCGCTGCTGCCCATTCATAGGTCTGAATATCGCGCGCAAACTTTTCGCGAATGCCGGGCCGCAGGACTTTGATGGCCACCTCGCGGCCATCTATGGTCACGCCCTTGTGAACCTGAGCGATAGACGCTGCGCCCACAGGATTGGGGTCTATCTCTTTAAACAAAGTGTCGAGCGGCACGCCAAAGCTTGCCGCGATCGAAGCTTCGATTTCGGAAAATGGCACAGGCGGCAGATTGTCCTGCAGGCTGAGCAGATTGTTCGCCGCTTCCTCGCCGACAATATCGGGCCGGGTGGCCAAAGATTGCCCGAGCTTGATCGCCGCTGGGCCAATCGCGCGAAAGGCTCCTGCATAGTCGGGCGTACCAGATTTACCTGTGAAGGATATCCAGCGCGCCAGCTTAACCAAGCGCCGCACCGGCGGCGGGGCATTGGGATCATTCTCGATACCGACGAGCGCGCGGCGGCGAGCGAGTGTGATGCCCCACTTCAGCAGGCGAAACAGATGCGTGGCGGGCTGCGTCACCCTAGATCTTCCACCCCGAGTGAATGGCCACTGCGCCGCCTAGGATCGGCTCCACCTTGGTGTTGGCAAAGCCCGCGTCGCGGATCATCTGCTCAAACTCCGGCATTTTCGGGAAACGGCGGATGGATTCGGCGAGATAGCGATAGCTCTCTTCATCTTGAGCGATGATCTTACCCATCTTCGGCATGACCTTATGCGAGTAGACGTCATAGACCTCTTTGAAGCCCGGCCATTCCGTGGTCGAAAACTCCATGCAGAAGAAACGCCCGCCAGGCCTAAGGACGCGGTTTGCCTCACGCAGAGCCTTTGGAATATCGGTCACATTGCGAATACCAAATACGATTGTGTAAGCATCAAAACTGCTGGAGGCGAAGTTCAGTTCCTCAGCATTTTGGCAAGACCAGACCAGCGAGCCCTCATCATCCTTCAGGCCGCGATCCATCGCCCGCTCAACGCCAACATCGAGCATATCCTGATTGATGTCGCACACGGTGATTGCTGCGCCGCTGGGCGCCATGCGAAAGGCAATGTCGCCCGTGCCGCCTGCCATATCGAGGATCGTCTCGCCCGCCTGCGGCTTCACCCGCCTGACAAAGCGGTCCTTCCACAAACGGTGCATGCCGCCCGACATTGCATCGTTCATGATGTCGTACTTGCTCGCGACATTGGAGAATACGTCGCCGACGCGGCGGGTCTTTTCCTCTGGGGCCACTTCTTCGTAGCCGAAGGATACTGTCTTTTCGCTCATAGGGCAGAGCCTTAGGGAAGTTTGTGCAGCGCGCAAAGCTTGTTAGAGCGCTATTTTTGTGGGGCCGGGCCGCCCGCGCCCTCCACCCTTCCACCCGGACAGTTTCCCGGTAGGCTCCGGGTGGAAGGGTGGAGGGCGCGGGTGGCCCGGTATTCGTCCAAAGGCGCAGAAATCAAATGCCTGAATTACCAGAAGTTGAAACCACCGTTCGCGGGCTAGAGCGCTTTATGCTGGGCGAGCGCATTGCGCGCGTCCAATTGAACCGCCCCAACCTGCGCCGTCCCTTCCCGCCAGACTTGGTGCAAGTCATGACCGGAGCGGTCATCACTGGCCTCTCGCGGCGCGCGAAATATGGTCTCATTGATATCGATCGCGGCCACTCGATGGTCTTCCATCTGGGCATGAGCGGGCGCTGGCGAATCGATCCTGAGGAGCCGGACAAGCACGATCACCTGATCATCGAGACAGACGACCATCAATTTGCCCTATGCGATCCGCGCCGGTTTGGCTCGGTTGATCTGCTGCCAAGCGATGCGCTGGACCAGTGGCCGCAATTTGCGAGCCTTGGTCCGGAGCCACTGGGCGATGGATTAAGTGTGGAGCACCTGAAGACGGCGCTGAAAGGCAAGACCCAGTCGATCAAACTGTGCCTGCTCGACCAGAGGATTATCGCCGGGCTTGGCAATATCTATGTGTGCGAGGCACTGTGGCGCTCTGGCATTCATCCGCGCAAGCAAGGCGGCAAAGTGACAAAGCCGCAACTGGCTCGGCTGGTTCCGGCCATTCGCGAGGTGCTGGAGACCTCAATCCGCGATGGCGGCTCCACCTTGCGGGACTATGCGCAGCCCGACGGCGAGCTGGGCTATTTTGCCACGCGCTTTAGTGTCTATGACCGCACGGGCGAGGCCTGCCACCACGATGATGGCGGGACGATTAAGCGTATCGCGCAAGGCGGGCGCAGCACGTGGTTTTGCCCTAAGTGCCAAAAGTGAGCGCGCTGGATTGATGCGGCCTCAGGCAGGATCGCACCAAAATCATTGACGATTCGCAAGGCTAGCCCTATGTGCCGCGTTTTCCGGCGAACGGGTGAATTCCTGAGCGCCGATTCTTCGAGCAACCGATATTAGAGATCAGGCCATCCTTGGTGGCCCGCACAAACCGCGAGACAGACACAGATATGGCCAATACGCCGCAAGCCCGCAAACGCATCCGCCGCAACAATCGTCGTGCGGAAATCAACACCGCCCGCATGAGCCGCATTCGCGGCTTCGTGAAGAAGGTAGAGGCCGCTTGCGAAGCTGGCGACAAGCCTGCTGCTGCTGAAGCGCTGAAAGCTGCTCAGCCTGAAATGGCTCGCGGCGTTGCTCGCGGTGTCATGCACAAAAACACAGTCGCGCGGAAAATGTCGCGTCTCTCAAAACGAGTCGCTGCGCTCTGATTCGCAACCACTCACATCCGTATTATTGCGGATAAATATACATAAGGGTCGGGCCGTAGTGGCGCGGCCCTTTTTGTTTGTGCGGAACATGACAGAGCTGACACACTAAGAGCTCAGGATTCCCCGCGATTCGCGGGGTCATAAACCAAAAATTAAAGGTAATTCAGCGCGTTGAACGGAGGCCTGCGGGTCACAGCCGAGTCAACACAAATATTTCTGTTTTTTTACATTATGCACCCTTGCCTGAAGGTGAAATCCATAGGTACATCATGCCTGACTCGGGGCGGGACAGCCTGGGTTTTTAAAGTTTGAATGAAGAGGGGAAACCCGGATCTTTCGATTCCGGGTCATGGGAAGGCTTTGCCTGTCATGAAGTTGGGGAAACGCTCCAGATCAGCGGCTCTGGAGTTGGCACAGGATTACGTAAGATGGTTCATAAAATAGATAAGGCGCGGTCTACGCGTCGGAAAGCAGATGACGACTTGATGGAAGATTCCGAAGCTGTGAACCTCGCTGCCGATTGGTCAGATATCAGCCAAGGACTTCGCAAGGATCTGGGCCATCAATTGCACAGCCAATGGATCAAACCGATCCAGGTTGGCGGCATTGATAAAGAGACCGGCACGCTCGATCTGTTTTTGCCAACCGAGTTTTCGGCCAATTGGGTGCAAGACCGGTTTCACGACCGTTTGCAGCTCGCCTGGAAGATTGCGCGCAGCGAAGTTCGCAATGTTCGCGTGCAAGTTCACCCAGGACGCCGCCAATTGCCAGAGCTGCGGCTCGACAATGGCCGCCGCCCCGCCAATGATGCGGATGCCAGCGCAATTGCGATGGCTGCCGGTACGATCGGCGATGCAGGCTTCACCAGCTCTGTGGGGCTCGACCCATCGCTGACCTTTGCTGCCTTCGTCACAGGCGAGGCCAATGTGCTCGCGTGCAACGCTGCGCAGCGTATGGCCGCAACCGAACAGCCGCAATTCTCACCGCTTTATCTGAAGGCTGCGACCGGCCAGGGTAAAACGCACCTGCTGCACGCAATTGGGCATGCATTCTTGCAAGCCCACCCGCGCGCCCGGATTTTCTACTGCTCAGCTGAGCGCTTTATGGTCGAATTCGTCCAAGCGCTCAAAGCGAACCAGATGATCGAGTTTAAGGCGCGGCTGCGCAGCTTTGATCTGCTGCTGGTTGACGATATTCAATTCATCATCGGCAAGGCGAGCGCTCAAGAAGAGCTGCTTTATACGATCGATGCCTTGCTAGCTGAAGGCAAACGTCTGGTGTTCGCTGCTGACCGCGCACCTCAGGCGCTCGACGGGGTCGAACCGCGTCTCCTCAGCCGTCTGTCGATGGGTCTGGTTGCCGACATCCAAGCGGCCGACATTGAACTGCGGCGCAAGATCCTGGAATCGAAGCTTACGCGTTTTGCGCCGCTCAATGTGCCGGATGATGTGATCGATTTCCTCGCTCGCACCATCACGCGCAATATCCGCGAACTCGTGGGCGGCCTTAACAAGCTGATCGCTTATGCGCAGCTGACCGGCCAAGAGGTTTCATTGCAGCTCGCCGAAGAACAGCTGACCGATATCCTGTCGGCCAATCGCCGCCGGATCACGATTGATGAGATTCAGCGCACGGTCTGCCAATTCTACCGAATTGACCGCAGCGAAATGTCTTCCAAGCGCCGCGCCCGCGCCGTTGTTCGGCCGCGCCAAGTGGCGATGTATCTTGCGAAGGTTCTGACACCGCGCAGCTACCCAGAGATCGGACGCAAATTTGGCGGCCGCGATCACTCGACAGTTATCCACGCTGTGCGGCTGATCGAAGATCTGCGCACCCGCGACGCGGATATGGATGGCGATGTTCGCAGCCTTCTGCGCCAGCTGGAGAGCTGACGATCTAGGGACGCCGTAGCCACCCGCTCCCACAAAAAGCCAACAACCTGTCGACAGGGTCATCAACAGCCCTGCCCACAGGCTGTCGACAGCTTGTGAACATGATGCCAACAGGCTGTGCATGACTGTTTCCAGCGCCTTATCCCCTGCCCGCCTCGATCGCTTTGCGCGCCATATCGTGCTGCCAGAGATTGGCGGGGCGGGTCAGGTCGCGCTGGCTGGCAAGCATATTGCGATGATCGGGCTCGGCGGGATTGGATCGCCCGCGCTGCAATATCTCGCGGCCAGCGGCATTGGTCGCTTCTCACTGGTTGATGATGATGTGGTCGATGCCAGCAATCTCCAGCGCCAGACCATTTTTTCATCCCGCGATGTTGGGCATGGCAAAGCGGTCTCAGCCCGCCGGTGGCTGGCAAATTTTGATGACGAGATCGACGCTGAGATTTCCGACAAGCGCATTGATCCACGCAACGCCCACGGCCTTATCGCCAGCGCTGATCTGGTGCTCGATGGCACAGACAATTTCGCCACCCGTTTGGCGGTATCAGATGCCTGCGTCACAGCCGGTGTGCCGCTGCTCAGCGCCGCGGTTGGCCGCTTTCAGGGCCAAGTTGGCGCCTTTGCGGGCCACAATCCTGACCATGCCTGCTATCGCTGCTTCGTCGGCGATGCCTTTGACGCTGAGGACTGCGACACATGCGCAGAGGACGGCATGCTGGGCGCGATGGCAGGCTGGGCGGGCAGCTTTGCGGCCATGCAGGCGGTTCGCGTCTTGCTCAGCGGTGTGAGCGCCTTTGGCGATCCGCAATGGGGCAAGATTCACATCCTCGACGGCATGAAGCCCGGCATGCGCACACTCAGCATCGCCAAAGACCCAGCATGCAAGGGCTGCGGGCCGTCAACCGCCTAAACCCCTGCAAAAGCCTGACCACCAAACGCCGACTTACGCCGCCATTTGCTCGGTTTCCTCATCAAAGCCTGCGCCATAGCTAAAGTGGGAGACGCATTGCTTCAGCTCCTGAGCGCGGCTTGATAGCTCCAAAGACGCCGCATTGCTTTCTTCCGCCATCGCCGCGTTTTGCTGCATCGCCTGATCCAGCAAGCTCATCGCGCGATTGATTTCGTCAATGCCGCCCAAGGTCGTGTCTGATTTCTCAGCGATCTGGTCGATCCTGGCGGTGATATCGCTGATCTGGGTGACAACGCCGCCAAGCAGAGCGACCATTTGTTGGACGCGCTCGACACCATCGGTGATCTCGCTGTTGGATTGCTCGATCAGCTCCTTAATCGCAGTCGCCGATTCGCCGGAGCGTTGAGCGAGTTCGCGCACCTCATTGGCAACCACAGCAAAGCCCTTGCCAGCATCGCCCGCACGCGCTGCCTCAACACCAGCGTTGAGAGCCAAGAGATTGGTTTGAAACGCAATAGAATCGATAAAGGCAACCATCTCGACGACTTTGGAGGACGAGCTTTCGATACGCCGCATTGCTTCTGCTGCGCCCTCGATCACCTCGCTGCCGCGGTCCGCCTCGCCTTTTGCGCCAAGTGCGGTTTCGCGGGTCTCGCTCCACATTTTTGAGCTTTCCTGAAAATCTTCGAGCAGCTCAGTTGTCGTGCGGGAAACCGCCTCAATGGAAGAGGATTGTTGTTCTGTCTGAGTCGCCAAATGATCGGAGGCCTCCTTCATTTCCCGCGATCCATCCGCCACTCGGTCGGCGGTGATGACGACGGTGCCGACAACCTGCTCCAGCTCTGAACAGGTTTTGTTGAGCATTTCGCGTGCAGGCTCATAATCCGCCGGAAACGGCTCCGTCAGCCGGTCCGACAAATTGCCAGAAGCGAGCGCTGCGAGACGGTGACTCATTCCGCCCAGAACTAGGTCTTGCTCCGCTGCGATTCGAGCGCGCTCGGCCTTGGCCTCCTGATCCTGTTCGTCCTGACGGTTTCTGGATTTTGTCAGCTTAGCCAAAGATCAATTCGATCCGGGTGCACAGGAGGATCAAGACGGCCGCCTCCACCACAACCACGAGCGCATGAAACAGCACCCGCATCAAGTCCGCACCGTCGGGGAAGACATAGATCGGAGCGACATAGTTGAGCAGCAAATGATGCACCGCCGTCACCAATGTTGCAGCGACGATCACCCGCCAGTCGGCCATGATCGCCAGCACCGCAAGGTAGGCGAAAAAGGTCATATGCATGTCCACAAGCCAACCGGAGTTCTTGGCCAGCGCGAGCAGCAACGCTGCAAAGAGCGGCAAAGTCGCGCCCAGCGCAATCCGGGAAACCGCGTCGGTCTTGCCTGTCCAAGCAAGATAGGCGGGCAAAACGCACAGACACGCGGCCAGCGCGGCGTAGATATAGTCGCCCGTTTTCGCGCCCCAAAAGGTGATCACGATAGCGCTCACAACGGCCAAAGCCGTGATCAATCGCGCGCCTTGCGCTCTGAGCTTATCAATCTCATTCATATTCATTATTCACCTCTTGAGGGGGATCGCTCCGGCAGATTGCGCCGTCCGCCGCGATTGGCAGAAGACCCATTCTCACGGCTCGCAAAACGCTGATATTGCTGGGAACAATGGCGATAAAAGCGCCGCCGCGCGCATCGAAGCTGAGCAGGCTTGTCTGTTCTTGCTCAAGCCATTGCAGGGCATCTGCTGATTGCCTTTCGCCGATCGGCACCAGCATCGCGGCCTCGCCAGCGCGCGGCCAAAAAACCGCGGCCAGCATTACAAACACCGCAAGCAGGGCTTGCGATGAGAGCGCCATGATGTGGCTGATAGAAATGCGGCCTTGTCGGGTCATAGTCAGGCGTATCTAATGCCTGAGTCCCTCCGAGCGCTTGCAAGCAAGCTCAGGGATTGCGCCTATACCCGCGGCGGACTTGCGCAACTTTTGTAAGTTGGAATGGCGCCAGCCTAGTCGCTGAGCACCTCATCCACCCACGCTGGCACCAGCACGCTGGCGGGGCCGTGGCGAGCGTCTGCAAAATGGTGCGTGCCCTCGCTTGGCTCCAAATTGAGCTCCACGGTTTGAACGCCCGCCGCCTTCGCCTCTTGGACGAAACCCGCCGCGGGATAGACCGCGCCGCTCGTCCCAATGCTAACGAACACATCAGCGCTCAGCAGCGCCGCATAGATGCGGTCCATCTGATACGGCATCTCGCCAAACCAGACGACGTCCGGGCGCAGGGCCGGTGCCTGGCACACGGGGCATGGCGGCCGGTCCGCCATCGGCGCATCCCACGGCGAGCGGATTTCACAAGAGCTGCACAGCGCGCTTTTCAATTCGCCGTGCATGTGCAGCACATCGCGCGAACCGCCGCGCTCGTGCAGATCATCGACATTCTGCGTCACTAGCAGCACTTCGCCAGTAAACTCTCGCTCAAGCCGGGCGAGCGCGCGGTGCGCATCATTCGGCTCCACCTTGGACAGTGCTTCGCGCCTCATATCGTAAAAGCCCAGCACCAGATCCGGATCGCGCGCAAAGCCCTCAGGCGTCGCCACGTCCTCGACCTTGTGCTGCTCCCACAGCCCGCCAGCAGAGCGAAATGTGTCAATCCCGCTCTCCGCGGAAATTCCTGCGCCTGTCAGGATGACGATGCGTTCAATGTCTGCCATGAGGCCATCAAACACTTTGAATAGGTTAGTAGCAATGGCGCAAATCGGAATTATCGGCAGCAAGGGGCGTATGGGCGAGGCTTTGGCCCGGGCCATCGCGGATTCTGGCCACCAATTGGCAGGCGGCGTGGATCAAGGCGAGGCGCCGGGCCCATTAGCGGCACAGTCAGACGTGCTGGTCGACTTCTCAGCGCCTGCCGCATTGCAAGCAAACCTAGATGCCGTCCTCGCATCCAGCACGCCGATCCTGATTGGAACGACCGGGCTGGAAGATGCGCATCACCAGTTGATCGATGATGTAGCCGAGACAATCCCTGTGCTGCAGACCGGGAACACGTCGCTGGGCGTCAACCTGCTTGCACATTTGGTTCACCGCGCGGCTGAGACACTTGGGCCTGACTGGGATATCGAAATCCTGGAAATGCATCATCGCCACAAGGTTGATGCACCATCGGGAACCGCTAAAATCCTCGGGATAGCAGCCTCAGAGGGGCGCGGCATCTCGCTGGCTGGCAACACAGAGAGCGGCCGCGATGGCATAACGGGCCCTCGCAAAGAAGGCGCGATCGGCTTTGCGGCGCTGCGCGGCGGCAGCGTTGCCGGTGATCACAGCGTCATTCTGGCTGGCGACGAAGAGCGCATTACGCTGTCGCACAGCGCAGAAAACCGCATGATTTTCGCGCGCGGCGCCGTGAAAGCGGCCGCTTGGCTGACCAAGCAAACGCCGGGGCGTTACACGATGAATGACGTTTTGGGGCTTGGCTAAACCCAAAGCAGGGGAGGAAATTATGGCATTTGATCCAGCCGCGGCGACACAGGAATATATCGCAACGTTGAGCGAGGCAGAGCTGGAGCTCGCGCGCAGCTACACCACCGGCAATCACTGGTTGATCCTGGCTGGCCTGGTGGTCAGCGCACTCGTCACATGGCTGATCGTCAAAAGCGGTCTGCTCGAAAGAGTATTCGCGCGGGTCAGCGACCGGTGGCAAAATCTGCGCGTTTATTGCGTGGCGTTGGTGTTCTTGCTGCTCAATTCGCTGCTCTCTTTACCCTTTGCAGTCTACACCGATTGGTGGCGCGAGAGCCAGTATGGCCGCACTAGCCAGCCGCTGGCTGACTATTTGGGGCAATCGGGGCTTTCAATAGTGCTGTCTTCGGTAATCGGCGGGTTGCTGCTCGTTGGTGTCTATTTCTTGATCCGCAAAACGGGCAGGTTCTGGTGGGCATGGTCTGGCGCTCTCATGGCTGCCTTCACCGCATTCACCTTGTTGCTTTCTCCCGCTGTCATTGAGCCGTTGTTCAATGATTTCAAACCTATCCCAGAAGGCGAAGTGCGCGACGCCGTCTATGCTATGGCAGAAGAAGCCGGCATCCCGACCGACCGCGTTTTCATGTTTGATGGATCGCGCCAGTCGAACAATTTCACGGCTAATGTATCCGGCATCGGTGGCTCTGCGCGGATCGCAATTTCCGATGTCGCACTAGATGAGGCGTCTCTTGACGAGGTAAAAGCGGTGACTGGCCATGAGATTGGCCACTATGTGCTGGGCCATGTCTGGCGAAGTGTAATGGTATTAAGCGTGATGGCTATGATCGTCTTTTTCCTTACCGACCGCACATATGCTTGGTTTGCGCGAAAATTCGGCAGTGATGCGCCGCTGTCTGATGTGCGCGGGATCGCGGTGCTAACATTCGTGGTGTTGCTGTTCTTTATATTGGCAACGCCGGTTACCAACGCCCTCACACGGATTGGAGAGCGCGAGGCAGACCGATATTCGCTTGAGACGATCAACCTGCCGGATGCATTGTCAGGTGCGCTCATCAAAACGGCGGAATATCGATATCCGCTGGCTGGATCGCTTGAAGAAACAATCTTCTACACTCACCCAAGCGTTGAGCGGCGCATTCGCACGGCCATGGAATGGAAAGCCGCCAATCCGCCAGAGGCCGAGGCAGGACGAGAGACTGAAGCATTGGCGCAATGACGAAAGACCAGATCTTCGAATTCTTCCGCCGACTGGCTGAGGACAATCCTGAGCCTGAGACCGAGCTTGAATATGGCAACGCCTATCAGCTGGTCGTTGCCGTGGCCCTGTCTGCGCAGGCGACCGATGTTGGCGTGAACAAGGCGACGCGCGCGCTGTTTGCGAAGGTGGAAACGCCGCAGCAGATGCTCGATCTGGGGCTGGAGGGCCTCACCGAGCACATCAAGACGATCGGTCTGTTCAACTCCAAAGCGAAGAACGTCATCGCGCTCTCGCAATTGCTGATCGACGATTATGGCGGCGAAGTGCCCGATACGCGCGAAGACCTCGTCCGGCTGCCCGGCGTGGGGCGCAAGACGGCGAATGTCGTGCTCAATTGCTGGTTCCGCCAAGAGACCTTTGCGGTCGACACGCACATCTTGCGGATGGGCAATCGCACAGGCCTGGCCAAGGGCAAGACCCCGGAGCAGGTCGAGGCAAAGCTGGAGAAGCGCGTTCCGCAGCCCTTCCGCCTGCACGCGCATCACTGGCTGATCCTGCATGGCCGCTATGTATGCAAAGCGCGCACGCCGGAGTGCTGGCGCTGTCAGCTGGTGGACCTGTGCAGCTTTAGGAAGAAGGTGCTGGAGGCGCCGAAGGGGCGGTAGGCACGTTGTATCGATGAGCCGCAGATGGATCGAGGACGTATCGATCTCCGTCAACGATTAGGTCATCAGGAAGCGGAATCGTTTCCCCGTTCAGGAGCGGCAATTCCTTGGTTTCAGGCCACGTCGCTCTCACCCTTTGCATCAATGAGGCTTTGAAACGTTCTGACAAGTCTGGATCTTTCCCAACGGGAAAACTAAGCCAGACCCGGCCCAAATTGGAAGGCAGGTCCATTGCAGAGGCAATATTCTCGTCGTCATTTGCTCCCTTCCACACGCTAGCTCTGAAAGTCTGAGGTGCCACCTCAGAAAGGCGTACAAGCTCTTCATCAGTAGCGTGGTCCACATGAAAACCGAACTCGTCAGCTTGCTCTTGCATGATCAAGAGAAACCTTTTTCGGTCATCTTGGCTCTCTAGCGAGACTTCATATGCCGCCGAATTTTTGCCTACGTAGCCCTCTTTGCAGGAGGTCACTCCAGCCAAGGCAAAAACGAGGGGAAAAATAATCCTAAACATCATCTGCGCTGATCATTTCCTCGCGGTCGATCTCGTTCGTCAGGCTTGCCACTGTCGTTGCCACCGCTGCATCGCCGCTGACATTGGTGGTGGTGCGCATCATGTCCATGATCCGGTCGATACCAGCGACCAGAGCGATCGTCTCTAGCGGCACGCCGACCGCGCCAAACACCAGCACCATCATGATCAGGCCTGATCCGGGAATGCCCGCCGCGCCAATCGCGCCGAGAGTACCCAGGACGGAGATCAGGAAGTAGTCGCTCCACGACAGATCAACGCCAAACACCTGCGCCCCAAACAAGGTCGCAAGGCCCAGATACATCGCCGTGCCGTTCATATTGATCGTCGCGCCCAGCGAAATCACGAAGCTGGCCACAGAGTTCGACACGCCCAAATTGCGCCGCGTGCAGCGCAAAGTGACCGGCAATGTCGCATTGGAACTGGCGGTTGAATAGCTGACCGCAATGGCATCGATAATGCCTCGGAAGAAGTCGATCACGGGTAAGCGCGCGATGAATTTGATCATCCCAGCATAGATGATCCCGATGATCAGGAAGCAGCCGAGATAGTTCAAGAACACCAGAATACCGAGCGCCTGCAGCGCCTCTATCCCAAGCGTCCCTGCGACCCACGCCATCAGCGCAAAGACGCCAAACGGCGTGAGCTCCATCACCACCATGGTGACCTTTTGCATTACGACGGAGCCGCTCTCGAAGATCTTGAGGACAGGCTCGCCCTCTTCCTTTGCCATCAGGATGCCGATCCCGATCAGCAGCGAGAAGACGATCAGCGGCAGAACATTCACATCCGCCATCACCTGAACCGGACTGGAGGGCACAACCTCCAGGATCATGTCTTGAAAGGTGACCGCGTTTTCTTGGCGGTCCTGCGCGCGTTCAAGCGCCGCTGAATCGAGCTGCATCGCCGATGCATCAAGGCCAGAGCCCGGCTGTACAAAGGTGCCGATGCCAAGACCGAGCCAGACGGCCATTTGCCCGGTGACCACGAAAATTAGCAGGGCTCGCCACCCGACGCTGCCCAATTTGCGCAGGTCTCCAATGCTCGCAACGCCAGCCACAAGACTGAAGAAGATCAGTGGGACGACCAGCATCTTGATGAACGCGATGAAGATATCGCCGATGATCTTGATACTGGCGGCCTCTGGCCCCCAGAAATAGCCGACGAGTATGCCGAGGATCAGCGCCCCGATTACCCGCTGCCACAAGGGAATATTGAACCAAGCCTTCAGCACATCTGCGCTCCCGCGTTTAGTCGTGTTTTAGAGCGGCCAAGGCCACATTCGTATATATCCGGGCCAGCGCATCCAGGTCAGCAATGGCCACCGCTTCATCGCGCTTATGCATGGTTGCGTTGCAAAGCCCAAATTCAATCACTGGGCAAACATTGCGCAGGAAGCGTGCATCCGATGTGCCGCCGCTGGTGGAGGCCTCTGGCGCGGTGCCGGTTTCCGCCTCAACCGCATCGGCGATCATCTGTGAAAATGCGCCCGGCTCGGTCAGAAATGGCTCGCCTGAAATGATCGGCCGCGCAGTCCCGCCATGGTTTACGGCAATGGAGCTGACCCTGTCAGACAGGCTGGCGCCGCTGTGCAAATCGTTGAAACGAATTGAAATGCGCGCCTCGGCCTTTGCCGGGATCACATTGTGCGCCTTGTTCCCGACGGTCAGATCGGTGATCTCCAAATTGGACGGTTGGAACCAATCGGTGCCCGTATCCAAAGTAAGCGCGTCAAGCTCACCCAGCATAGCCACAAGTTTTGGCAGTGGATTGTCGGCGAGATGCGGATAGGCGACGTGTCCCTGCGTGCCCTCCACGCTCAGCCAGATATTGACCGAGCCGCGCCGCCCGATCTTCATCATGTCACCCAGCCTGTTAACGCTGGTAGGCTCTCCGACAAGGCACAGATCAGGCTGAATGCCCTGCTCGCGCATATAGTCAATCAGCGCGCGCGTTCCGTGCAGCGCGGGGCCTTCCTCATCGCCCGTGATGATAAAGCTGATCGTGCCCGCATCCGCTGGCACATCGGCGATGGCTGCGATCATGGCGGCAATCGCGCCCTTCATATCGACCGCGCCGCGCCCATACAGCAGGTCGCCCCTGATTTCCGGCTCAAACGGAGCGCTGGTCCAGTCTTCGCCCGGAGGCACAACATCCAGATGCCCAGCAAAGGCGAAATGCTTGGAGCCCTCTGGGCCTTTGCGAATGGCGAACAGGTTCTCAACCGGGGCCTCGTCGCTGCCCTCTGGCCCGTCGCCGCGCGTGAAACGGTGCACCGCAAAGCCATGCGGGATCAGCATCGCCTCCATCGCATCGAACACCGTGCCGGTCGCGCGGCGTAACGCTGGGCGCTGCGATCAGCCGCTGCGCAATCTCTAAAACTGTGGTCATCGTCGCTCCGGTTCGGGCAATGGTCCTGGGGCAAAGGCGCTTTCAAGCAGCTCGGCAATGCGGATGCCAGCCTGCTGAACGCGCCGCCGCGCGATTGGCACGCCTTTGACGATATCCTCTTGGCTGAGCGCGGTTTTATTGGGCAGCTCGGTGCCGCAAACATCCTGCGTGTCAAAGGCGGTTGGATAGACGAAATCGCGGGCGATCTTCCAGCTTTCCCGGCCCCAATCCGCCGGTGATCCGCCGCCCAGCTCGCTGCGTTCTGCGTTGCTGTAGGAGCGGACAACAGGCCGCTCACCGCTGGTAATTGCGCGCTCTGCCAAGGGACCATCCCAGATCCAGTGCAGATTGAGGCTGGGGACGATCCCGTAATCCGTCTCACGGTCATTGCCGCCGCGATCACCTTTATCGCCTGAATGCAGCGGCATATGAATGTCGCCTGCGAAATGGACCATGAAGGCCAGCGCCTCCAACCGAATATGATCCGGCAGGCTTTCGTCGGCGAGGATACGGTGGCTGCGCTCGATCTGGGCGGTGACGCAGTTCCCGCCAGAGCAATTGGCGCGCGGGTTGTAAGCCTCGCAAATCGGCGTCGTGCGGTAATGCCACGCAGCGGTGTAGCCCCAGCGCCAGCGGGTCCGGCGGACACAGTCCGGCCAGACGGAGGCCTCTTCCAACGAGGAAAGCGAGCATTCCGGCGTACCGAGCAGCGCCTCTGACCGCAGCAGCTGCGCAATCTCAGCGCGGGCCCTCGGCGAGATATTTGCCTCGCCAATCTCAGCCGTCTTGCTGTGCGCATAAAAGCCCCAAGCGAAAGCAGGGCTTGGCGCGGCGAGCATGATTGCCAAGGCGCACAGCCAGAGCTTTGCGAAGGCGCGCATCAGCCGATTGTCTCGTATTGCTCAATCACCCATTGCTCCTCTTCTGAGGCGCCGATCCATTCCTGCATCCAGGCATGCTCCCACAAGGCTTGCATATAGGCCTCGGCAAAGCCGGGAACGCCAATACCGTAAGTGATGAAGCGCGAGACGACCGGCGCGTAGAAGATGTCCGCAGCGCCAAAGGTTCCGAACAGAAATGGCCCGCTGCTGCCGTAGCGCGAGCGCGCCTCTGCCCACAGGGTCAGGATACGCACGATGTCCTGACGCGCCTCCTCCGAGACGTCTTCCAGCTTCACCTTGCGGCGGACATTCATCGGCAGATCACGGCGCAGCGCCATGTAGGATGAGTGCATCTCAGCCACCATCGCGCGGGCCATCCCGCGCGCGCTCTCGTCCTTTGGCCAGAAACGGTCACGCCCGACCTTGTCAGCGAGATATTCCATGATTGCTAGGCTGTCCCAAATGACTGTGTCATCATCCCACAGGATCGGAACCTTGCCATGCGAGGGTTGCATCTCGCCCATGCCTTGCTTTTGCTCTTCCCAGCCTTCGCCCAGGATCGGCACCGTCAGTTCTTCAAATGACAGCCCGGATTGCTTCGCCGCCAGCCAGCCGCGCAGCGACCAGCTGGAATAATTCTTATTGCCGATAATCAGCTTCATGACGGCTTGCTCCATCTTGCGGGGCTCAGAGGATTGAGGCAATTATCCGCCTCGCTTTGCGATGCCCTAGATATTCAGTGTTTCGCTGTCGAGGCTGAACGGTTACTTCTCGGCCATCCAATCACAGAAAGGCTCTTCACCCAGACATGGCCACACCACCATTTCACCTCGCCTTCCCGGTTGATGATCTTGCCACCGCGCGCGCCTTTTACGGAGGCGTTCTGGGGTGCGCAGAGGGGCGCAGCAGCGACGAGTGGATCGACTTCGACTTTCACGGGCACCAGATCGTTGCGCATCTCGCACCGGGCGCGGCGGGCGATGCCGCGAGCAATCCGGTTGATGGGCACGGCGTACCGGTGCCGCATTTCGGATTGGTCTTGGATATGCCTGCGTGGGAAGCTCTGGCGCAGCGGTTGAAAGACGCAGGTACACAGTTTGTGATCGAGCCAACGGTGCGCTTCAAAGGCGAGGCCGGAGAGCAAGCGACGATGTTCTTCCGCGATCCATCGGGCAATGCGATCGAGATGAAGGCTTTCGCCGATCCCGCTCAGCTCTTCGCGAAATAGTCTTTAGGTGAAGTAGCTGTCGCCCATCGCGTCGAGCAAGACCGCAGCGCGAAGCTCCGCGATACCCATACCCTTCTCGCTGCTGGTGATGTGCAGCTCAGGAAAGGCGGCAACATGCTTGCGCGCCTCAGCGGAAACCGCCTCTGCCGTTTTGGCCAGCTCGCTGGCTTTGATCTTATCCGCCTTGGTCAGGACGACGCGGTAGCCGACGGCTGCTTCGTCCAGCATGGTCATCATTTCGCGGTCAACATCCTTGAGGCCGTGACGGCAGTCGACCAGCACCAGATTGCGAGCGAGAACGGGCCGTCCGCGCAGGTACTGACGGACAAGCTTCTTCCACGTCTCAACCACTTTGGGCGGGGCCTTGGCAAAGCCATAGCCCGGCATATCGACAAGCCGGAACTGCGTCGGCTCACCCACTTCAAAGACGTTGAGTTCCTGCGTCCGGCCCGGCGTAACCGAGGTCCGCGCAATGGAGCGGCGGCCCGTGAGCGCATTCAGCAGCGAGCTCTTGCCCACATTGGAACGCCCGCAAAAGGCAATCTCCGGCACCGTCGGCTCAGGCAGGAATTTGAGCTGGGGCGCGGACAGCAGAAAGTCCACGCGCCCGGAGAAGAGCTTGGAAGCGGTGCGCTCACGAAATTTCTGCGCCCGCTCCTCTTGCTCTTGCTGCTCTTGCGCTTGTTGTTCCTCTGGGGTCACGCCTCGCCCTTTGATTGGTCCTCAAGCGCTTTGCTGCGCTCTTTCTCGGCCTTTTCCTTCTCCGCAGCAGCGCGCAATTGCGGGTGCTTTGAATAAAGATAGCTTTGCTGAGCCAGCGTGAGGATGTTCGAGGTAACCCAGTAGAGCAGCAGGCCAGCGGCAAACGGCGCCATAACAAACATCAAAATCCACGGCATGAAGTTGAAGATTTGCTGCTGCATCGGATCCATGGCCGATGGGTTCAGCTTAAACGTCAGCCACATGGTGATGCCGAGCAGGACCGCAAGCACGCCAATGCCAAGGAAGCCGGTGACTTCAAACGGCAACAGGCCGAACAGGTTGAGGATCGTCCAAGGGTCAGGCGCCGACAAATCCTTGATCCAGAACTCGACTAGCGGCTCATGCCGCATTTCGATCGCCAGGATCAGAACCTTGTAGAGCGCGAAGAAGATCGGAATCTGAATAAGCAGCGGCAAACAGCCGACGAGAGGATTGACCTTCTCATCCTTGTACAGCTTCATGATCTCTTGCTGCTGCTTCTGCTTGTCGTCTTTGAAGCGCTCCTGGATCGCCTTCATCTTAGGCTGAACCGCCTTCATCGCGGCCATGCTGGCGAATTGCTTTTGCGCAATCGGGAACAACAATCCGCGAATGATCACGGTGAGCAGGATAATCGCAACGCCGAAATTGCCGACGAATGCGAACAGAGTTTTGAGCAGCAGCAGCAGCGGCTTCTCTAGGAACCAGAACCAGCCCCAGGAAATCGCCAAGCCAAAATCGTCAATGCCAGACGCTTCATATGCATCGAGCACTGAGCTCTCTTTGGCGCCAACAAACAGCTGAGTTGATTGCTCGATAGATTGCCCGGCAGGCAGCGTGACCGCATCATAGATCAAATCGCTACGGTAAATCTCGCCGCCCAGCGCGCGGAAACTACTCTCAAAATTGCCCTCGCCCGGCACCAGTGCGGACAGCCAATAGCGGTCTGTAAAGCCGAGCCAATTGGCTTTGCCTTCGGGAGTGTAGCTGGGGACCTCATCGAGGTCATCGTAAGCGTATTCTTCATCGATTGTGCCGCCGAACGCACCGACTGGACCAGCATGCACGATAAACTCGTCCGCCGAAGCATTGGCGCTCGTGCGATTGATCAGCGAGAACGGCTGAACCACAGCCGCGCTTTCGCCCGCATTGGATACGGTTTGCACCGCCTCCAGCATGTAATTGTCATCAATCGAAAGCTTGATCGAATAGGTCAGGCCATCGGCCGCCTCGTGCATCAGTGTGACTGGCGTATCAACCGTCAGCCGCTCCGCATCGGCGGCCCACACCACATCCGGGCCGAGCCGCTCAGCATTCGCCAAGAAGCCAAATTCCGCAAAATATTGGTTGTCCGTGCGATCCGGGGCAAACAGCCGCACCGGGCCGCTGTCATCGTCAATTGTCTGACGATGATCCTTAAAGACAATGTCATCAATCCGCGCGCCAACAAGGTTGATCGAGCCAGCCAGGCGCGGCGCATCAATCGCCACCCGCAGCGGGTTCTCCAACGCTGCATTGAGATCAACCGGACCTGCCGCAGGGGTCACGCCGCTGGGCAAATCTGCTGCGACAACGCTGGTCCCCGGGACATCGCCCGCGCTCGCAGCCGCCGCTGGTTCAACCTCTTCGGTCGACGCGGTGATCGCGGCATCCGGATAGAACTGGCGCATGGCCACGTCCCAACCGAGGATAAGCAGACCTGAAAGCGCTACGGCCAGCAACAAATTACGCTGATTGTCCAAGAGTAAATCCTGTTTGTATGTTTGCCCGATTTGGCGGCAGGCGTGTTATATAGGTATGACAGTCAAAAATGCTAACTCAAGGGACAGGATCATATCCATGCCCGCCCCACGGATGGCAGCGCATTAGCCGCTTCGTCGCCAGCCATCCACCCTTGATCGCGCCATATTTCCCCAAGGCTTGGATCGCATATTGCGAACAAGACGGCGCATAGCGGCAGGTCGGCGGCAAAATCCGGCTTGGCCCCCATTGCCACAGCTTGGCGATAAAGATGAGAACATGCTTCATGAAGGCGCCGAACCGCTAGCCCTTAGGTTAGGGATTTGGCGCTTGCCTCGACGCGGCCTGCGCCCACGTGCCGGATCACCCTTCCCCGCCTTGGCGCGTTCCAGCGCATGTTCAAGCTCTTGGCCCAGTGTGTCAAAGTCGCGCTCCACACCGTCGGCACGGCCGATCAGGACGTGGTCATGATCTGCAAGGCCAAACTGAGGCAGAGCGGCCCGCAGAATTTCCCGGAAACGGCGCTTCATTCGGTTGCGCACCACGGCATTGCCGATCTTCTTGGTCACGGTGATGCCATAGCGCTGACCCAAACCGCCATTGGGGCGAGTGAGCAAAACGAACCCAGGCCGCGCCACACGCAGACCGCGATTCGCTGCCAAGAAGTCAGACCGCTTTGTAAGAACTTGAGCCATTAGGGTGCTGCTATACGCAGAACGGGCCCCCGATGGGAGCCCGCAGCATGCGACTGTATCTGTCGCGAGCAAAAACTGCGCGCCCCAGAAGAGGCGCCGACCAGTCTAATTTACGCGCAAAGGGTCTTGCGGCCACGCTTGCGGCGAGCGCGCAGGACCTTGCGGCCACCTGGCGTAGCTTTGCGAGCGAAGAAACCGTGGCGGCGGGCGCGCACGAGATTGCTAGGTTGGAATGTCCGCTTCATATCGTCCTCGAAATCAGTGTGCTCAGCAATATCAGTATCGCTATTGCTGCGCGAATAAAAAATGGCCGCCTGCTGGCGACCGCATTACGAGCGCGCAGTTATGGGAAAGCGTAACCTGAGTCAAGCATTGCGAGCTCAACATGAGCGATATCATTGAATGCCAGTTTGATGGTGGGCAGCATGATAAAGTTCAGATCAATCTGGCGCTTGCGCTCAACCTTAGGAGCCTGCTGCAAGCGATCTGGGCGCAGCCAGTTACGCATTTCGTCCGCGCCCAGCCATTTGGCGCTTTGGTGCGGCACAGAATTGGTCATCGCGTAAAAGTCGCGGGCGCGCACATCGCTCATGCCCATCTCGGTGTAATAGTCGAGATAGAGGCGGTTTTCCGGTGCGTCTGGGGCAAAGTCCTGTGGTTGGCGGCCATAATTGTCGAGCCAGGAATGCACCGCGAACTCAGCGCCATCCTCCATCGTGCGGGTCTTGCCCGCCAGAAACAGCTCAACCGCGCCAGAGCGCACTGATCCGCCGTCCGGGACATGGGTGGAGATGCCAGCAGCGCGAATGGCGCGGCCCACGGCAAGGTTGGCAATGTCATCGCTAGTGCCTGGCGCTTCGATCAGTTCGAGTTGCTTAAGGCCTGGGAAATCGCGCAGCATCGCGCTGAAATATTGCGGGCTCATCCGATTGGTTGAGCCGACCACAGCGGCGCGGTTCTCATCGAGAACCTGGAACGGGCCATATTGCGCCAGGGCCGTTTTCGCTGGCCGTGCAGCCGCTGGCAGCGGCGCTGCATAGCGGGCGGTCATCGCCGCAGTTTGCGGCTCCACATAGGTGTATTCAGTAATGACCGTGGTGCTGCCAGCCGACACCGACTGAAAATTAGCAGGCGCAGTGGCCGAGGATTGCAGACGCACCCAGCGCTGAGCCGCGGGGTCCCATTCTTCCACCCAACGCTCCACCGCAACTGAACGCGACGCGGCGAATTCTTGTGCGGCGGCGACGCTTGGCAATGCAAACAAGCTGAAAAGAATGACGAAAAGGCGACCGATTTTTTGCATGCCGACTCTATAGATTCGACATATTTTAGGAATGGCGAAGTTTTATGCTTGCCAAAACCTTTAGGACTTGCACCTATGCCCGTAAGTAGTGCGCTTTAAAGAGTTTAGAGAGTCAAACGCACTATAGTTATTAGGGGGTTACTGCGTGGTCGCGCTGGTAAAAACGGTTGCTTATCTCGGGCTAGAAGCGCGCAGCGTCGAAGTACAATGCCAGGTTGCCTCTGGTTTGCCGCGCTTCACAGTGGTCGGTTTGCCGGACAAAGCCGTCAGCGAAAGCCGAGAGCGGGTGCAGGCGGCGCTGGCCGCGATGGGCCTCGCCCTGCCTCCAAAGCGGATCACCATCAATCTGTCTCCAGCCGATCTGCCGAAAGACGGCTCGCATTATGATTTGCCAATCGCGCTCGCACTGCTCGCGGCGATGGGTGTAACCGATGCGGAGCAATTGGGCGACTGGCTGGCGGTTGGCGAGCTGTCACTCGATGGCCGAATTGTCGCCACGCCCGGCGCATTGCTGGCCGCCCTGCATGCGAGCGAAAATGAGATCGGATTGATCTGTCCCGCGGAGCAAGGACCAGAGGCCAAATGGGCGAGCGGCATACCCGTGTTGGCGGCGAAGGATCTGGTCAGCCTGCTCAATCACCTCAAAGGCACGCAGACCTTAGCGGAGCCCGAACGTGGCGCGATTGAAGAGAAGCCGATTGGGGCGAACCTGAAGCAAGTCAAAGGGCAAGAGACCGCCAAGCGCGCGCTCGAGATCGCGGCGAGCGGCGGGCACAATATGCTGATGATGGGGCCGCCGGGATCGGGCAAGAGCCTGCTCGCATCCTGCCTCCCCGGGATCTTGCCAGAACTCACTCCCAGCGAAGCGCTGGAAGTGTCGATGGTGCAATCGGTTGCGGGACTACTCGACAGCGGACGGATCAGCCGCGCGCGCCCTTTTCGCGCGCCGCATCACTCGGCGAGCATGGCTGCTTTAACGGGAGGCGGTCTTAAGGTGCGCCCCGGCGAGGTCAGCCTCGCGCATCTCGGTGTGCTGTTCCTTGATGAGCTGCCGGAATTTCAGCGACCGGTGCTCGATTCCCTAAGGCAGCCGCTAGAGACCGGCCATGTCGATGTCGCTCGCGCCAATGCCCACGTTACCTTTCCAGCCCGCGTTCAATTGATCGCCGCGATGAACCCGTGCCGCTGCGGCCATGCGGGTGAGCCTGGCCATGTTTGTGCACGCGGACCGCGCTGCGCCACCGAATATCAAGCGCGCATCAGCGGTCCCTTGCTGGACCGGATCGACCTGCATGTTGAAGTGGCAGCGGTCAGCGCAATGGACATGGCATTGCCGCCAGCGAGCGAAGGCAGCGAAGCAGTCGCGCAAAGAGTGTCGGCGGCCCGGCGAGTGCAAGAGGCCCGAGGTGTGCGCTCCAATGCGGAGCTCGATGGTGAGAAGCTGGAGCATTATGCCTCGCCCGATGAGGCCGGGCGACAATTGCTGATGCAAGCGGCGGAGAAGCTGCGCCTGTCAGCGCGCGGATACACCAGAATGCTCAGAGTCGCGCGGACAATCGCGGATCTCTCAGGAGCGGAGACTGTCGGGCGCGCGCATATCGCCGAGGCGCTAAGCTATCGCCATCAGCCAGCGCGGATGTAGCAACCCTGCGTTTAGCCAGCTGCGCGCTTCGCAGCCGCTAGATCAACCACATCACCGCGCGTCAGATCGCCCTCTGCCGACGCGATAGAACCATCGGAGCGTTTGCCGAGGTTTTCCCGCGCGACCAGCCACAGATCTTCATGCGTCAAAATGCGTCCGTCATGGGCGAGGATTGAAACCGGACCGATTGGCAAACGATCCTTCTCGTCAACCAGGACCGGGCTCTCTTCAACCTCGACACCGTATTTCTGGCCCCATTGGCGAAGCGCAAGCATCGCGGGCAGCAAATCAAAGCCCTTAGGGGTGAGCCGGTATTCGATCTTGCGGCGATCATCCGCGCATGGCTCTCTTTTCAGGATCCCATGCTCGACCAATTTCGCCAGCCTGTTGGACAGAATATTGCGCGCAATGCCGAGCTCGCTGAGGAATTCCTCGAAATGATGCAGCCCGTTAAAGCTCGCACGCAGGATCATAAATGACCAGCGTTCGCCCATCACTTCAAGTGCTTGCGGCAGGCCGCACTCGGTCAGTTCGCGTAGTGGCTCGCGGATATCGCCCATATTCAGTCCTCTCCCTGAAACCTATTTAGCGCGATTTTCCAATGACGCAAAAAGATTTCAGTTTTTAGTTGCAACTCAAAACCTAATCGCTTAGGTAGTGATTCGCAACTGGTTTTGAAATGAAACTAAATCACAACTCAAGCAAGGAATGAACGATGACCCTCTCCCTTTCACGTTTCAGCCGCTTTTCGGTTTTCGCAATGGCGCTGGTCTACACTGCCCTCACATTCGGCGTGGCAACGGCACCGTCGCCCGCAATGGCGAAGAGCGGCCCATATTACACCGTCACTCTTGCTCAGCCCGCCGATGACAACCGCGCGGTCGCATCAGGCGTCGCTTGGTCCTGCAAAGGCACGACCTGTGTCGCGAACAAAGGCCCTTCTCGCCCGCTTCGCATTTGCCGCGGCCTCGCGCGTGAATTCGGCGAGATCGTGAGCTTCACCGCCAAAGGTGAGCAGCTGGCCGCCGACAAGCTGGCGAAGTGCAACGGCAAATAAGCCGACCTAACAGAACTCCTCTCGCCCGAAGCTCTCCAACTCGGGCGAAGAAAGATGGCCCCCGGCGCTTCCCCAATGCGCGCCGGGGGTCTTTTATTCTAGTCTGCTAGGAAGCCAGCGGAGCGCAATTGCGCCTCTAGGCTTGGCGCATTGGTGAATAAATGCGCCGACCAGCCGCGAGCCTGCGCCGCCTCGATATTCGCGGCGTTATCATCGGTAAAGAACAGCTGCTGAGGCGCATAGCCGCTGCGCTGCTCGACAATCTCGTAGATGCGTGCTTCAGGCTTTGCGACCTTCTCCGTCCCTGACACGATGATGTCTTCAAACAGGTCGAAGATCGCGTGTTCAGTGCGGAACATGTTCCAAAACTCATGCCCGAAATTGGTCAGGCAAAACAGCGGCACCCCATCAGCATGCAGGCGTTTGACGATTTCATGCGTCCCCTCAACCGGGCCTGGCACAGTCTCGTTAAAACGCGTGGCATAGGCATTGAGATGGGCCTCATATTTCGGGAACATCGCAATCCGTTCTGGGACCATGTCACCCAGCGGGCGGCCGCGATCATGTTCGAAATGCCATTCTTCGGTCACGACATTGTCGAGGAACCAATCGAGCTCTTCCGGATTATCAATCAGCTTTTCGAACAGAGCCCTAAGCTGCCAGTGAAACAGGACACGGCCCACATCGAACACGACAGCAGTCGGTGACTTACTCATTGGGAATGCTCCAAACACGGCAACGGCCCGCTCTCCATTGCGGAGGCGGGCCGGTGCGGTTGCTCAATTGCCGCGCGGGCAATCGGCCAATAACAGGGCTGATTAGCCCTGGCGCGCCTTGAAACGGCGATTGGTCTTGTTGATCACATAGGTGCGACCACGACGACGAATCACTCGACAATCGCGGTGACGGTTTTTCAGCGACTTCAGGCTGTTGCGGATTTTCATTGTCTGTCTTCCAAAGGTAAGCGCGCCGGAGATAGCCCCGACGCGCGGAATTTGTTGAGCGCCCACTAGCGCCCGAGCCCGCCAAGGTCAAGCAATCTAACGCAGATCTGACAGCTTTCGCTCCCACGCGAGCGCGTGGGTGATAATCGTGTCGAGGTCAGCGTGCTTGGGCTGCCACGGCAAGGTGGATTGGATCCGCTTTGGGTCAGAGACAAGCGAATCGGGATCGCCCGCCCGGCGCCCCTGAAGCACGCGGTTTATCGGGCGATTCGTCACACGGTCGACCGCATCCAGCACCTCAAGTACCGAGAAGCCTCGGCCATAGCCGCAATTCATCGTGAGCGAACGTTGGGGCTGCTCAATCAGCGCCTCAAGCGCCAGCACATGCGCCGCCGCCAAATCGCTGACATGGATGTAATCGCGCACCCCCGTGCCATCGGGCGTGTCATAATCGGTGCCGAACACACTCACCGATTCGCGTTTGCCCAGCGCCGCTTCAACCGCCACCTTGATGAGGTGCGTAGCCCCTGCAGTGGATTGTCCGCTGCGCGCCTCGGGATCTGCGCCCGCGACATTGAAGTATCGCAAAGCGCAGTAATTGAGATCATGCGCCGCTGACACATCGCCCAACATCTGCTCGGTCATCAGTTTCGACCAGCCATAGGGATTGATCGGATTGCGCGGCGTATCCTCCGTCACAGGCGAGGTTTCTGGCACGCCGTAGGTGGCGGCGGTGGAGGAAAAAATGAAATGCGGCACACCAGCCTTGGTCGCAGCCTCGATCAAGGCCCGGCTCTTCGCGGTGTTGTTATGGTAATATTTCAGCGGGTTTTCGACGCTCTCAGGAACGATGATCGAACCTGCAAAATGCATGACCGCACCGGTTCCCTGCTCGGCAAATATACGCGCCAGCAGCTCACCATCTTCAATGTCGCCTTCGTAAAGCGGCACACCATCGGGGATGGCAAAGCGAAAGCCAGTGGTAAGGTTGTCGATCACCGCAACCGGCCAGCCTGCGTCTTTCAGCGCGAGCACTGCGTGGCTGCCAATGTAACCGGCACCGCCCGTCACGAGCACTGGGACTTTAGAAATTTCACTCATGGGTAAGGCCTTAGCAAGGTAGGCGTGCAAAAGCGTAGGTGGCTCATCGAAAGAAGCGCAGTTTTGCACAATCGCGCCAATGGGTCCAAACAGTGCGTCATTATAACGGGATCGCGCGATCAATCGCCGCGCATATTTGAGGAGGCCCACATGGCTCAGCCCATCAGGAAACCAGCCGCAATGCTCATCGCACTGGCGGCCAGCGCCGCGCTTGGCGCCTGCGCCACCGTGCCGCCGCCCAGCCCGGTGTCTGTGACCCGGTTTCACCAGCAGGACACGCTGAGTGAGATCGGCCAAGGCGTGGTGTTTGTTGAAAGCGCGCCGGACGAGAGCAACGCCAATCTCGAACTCGCCCCATATAAGGCGGCGGTGGCAGCTCAGCTTGCAGCGCTCGGCTACCGTGAAGGGCCGCGCAGCGAAGCCAATGCCATTGCCAGCATCTCGCTGGAGCGGTTCGATGTGCGCAGCGAGCGCCGGGATCGCGGGCCTGTAAGCGTTGGGGTCGGCGGCCGGACCGGATCGTTTGGTTCAGGCGTTGGCCTGGGCATTGGGATCAACCTCGGCGGCAGCAGCAACCGCGCGCGCATTGGCACGGAGCTGTCGGTCACATTGCGACCTGTCGGCGCTCAGACGCCAGCTCCAAGCAACCTATGGGAAGGGCGCGCTCAGATCGAAGTATCTGAGGGCACGCCTGAAGCTCAGGCGGCTGAAACTGCACCAATTTTAGCAAAAGCCTTGTTTCGCGATTTCCCAGGGGGCAATGGCGACACCGTAACGATCAAATTAGAAGATATAGAGACGAGTGAGTGACCAACACAGTGAATGACATTGCCATTGATGCCGAGTTTGACAGCGGCAATATCCAAGTTCTCTCCGTCTCCGGAAACGGCGCCGAGCTCGCGCTGCGCAAGGATCATATGTCGGAATTTGCGCAGTGGTTCCATTTCCGGGTCACATGCGCCGCTGCGGCGAAGAGCTGACGCTGAAGATCACAGGCCTCAACGAGAGCGCATTCACAGGCGGCTGGCCTGATTATGACGCCTGCGTGTCTGAGGATCGCGAATTTTGGGCGCGCGCGGCCAGCAGTTTCGATAAGGATGAAGCGAATGGCACGCTGACCATCAGCTATGTCCCATCGGGCAATATCGCCTGGTTCGCATACTTCGCGCCTTACTCGATGGAGCGGCATCACGACCTCGTCGCAGAGGCCGCCGCGAGCGAAGGCGTCGACCTCTTGCGCCTTGGCACCACTTTGGACGGTCAAGCGATTGATTGCCTTGAAATGGGCGAAGGCGAGCGTTCCGTCTGGCTCTATGCGCGCCAGCATCCTGGCGAAACGCAGGCCGAATGGTGGATGGAGGGCGTGCTGGAATGCCTGACCGATCCGAGCGATCCGGTCGCGCGCGCGCTGCGCAGCAAATGCCGTTTCCACATTGTGCCCAATTGCAACCCAGATGGGTCGCGCCGCGGCCATCTGCGCACCAATGCGGTTGGCACCAATTTGAACCGCGAATGGGCCGAGCCGAGCGCTGAGAAATCACCCGAAGTCCTCGCCATCCGCAACCACATGGATGCAACTGGGGTCGACTTTGCCATTGATGCCCACGGCGATGAGGCGATCCCCGCTGTGTTCCTGGCTGGCTTTGAAGGCATCCCATCCTGGACCGACGCGCAAGGCGAAGACTTCTATCGCTATCAGCGGATATTGGACCGCCGCACGCCGGATTTCCAAACCAAGCTCGGCTATCCAAAAGCCCCGGCTGGCAAAGCTAATCTCGGGATCAGCACCAATTTGGTCGCGGAACGGTTCGGCTGCACCGCCATGACGCTGGAAATGCCCTATAAGGATTTGGCTGACGCACCAGAGCCGGAGCAGGGTTGGTCGCCGGAGCGCTGCAAGCTGCTGGCCCGCGACTGTTTGGCCGCGCTGCTGGAATGGCTGGACGATCCGCAATAGGATTTTACATCCCGTTCAGTCTGCTCCCAGCTGGCGCTGTGCTACTATCCAGCAGTGCGTAGGGAGAGGGACAATAGAATGGCCGAAAAACTGAACTGGAATCGCCGCAATATTCTGCTTGGAACAGGAGCGCTCGGCCTTGCGGCGATGCTTCCCGCGCCAGCCTATGCGCAAGGTTTCAGCCTCACCTCTTTGCTGGGAAAGGCCAGCGACAGCGCGCTCGATCAGCTCGCGCAGCCGGGTGCCTTTTACGGCGATGAAGCCATTCGCATTGGCCTGCCCATAATCGGCAAAAAGCGCGGCGGACTGCTCGGATCGATCCTGGGCGCGGGGCGAAAGCTGGGAATTCTTGATGGCGTCACCCGCCGGATCAATGATGCCGCCGGGATCGCTGCAGGCGAGGCCAAGCCGATCTTTCGCGATGCGATTGGCGACCTTTCTGTTGCCGATGCGCCCGGCATTATATCCAAAGGCGATGGCGGCACCCGCTATTTGCGCAGCAGCGCCAATGACACTTTGCAAAGCAAGCTCTCTCCGCTGGTCGATAGCGCGCTCGAGGAGCTGGGCGTTTACGGTGAGTTTGAAAAGCTATCGAGCCAGCACCGCTTTATCAGCGCGGCCGGGCTCAACCGCGAGGGGATCAACCGCAGCGTGACCGATCAAGGCCTCGATGGCATTTTCTCTTACATCGGCAAGGAAGAGCGCGCGTTTCGCAAAAACCCGCTCGGTGATGTTGGCAAGGCTTTGGGCGACATCTTCGGCAATTAAGCCAGATGCGCTGGTCCAAAGGCGTGCGGGAGCAGCTGTGACAGCGCGACGCGACGGACCTCATCCGAGCCGACGCACAATATTTCTGGATCAGTCCCGCCCAATTGCGCGAGCTCATTCAGAACCTGGCGGCACCGCCCGCATGGCGTGATCGGCTCCCCGTCGCCGCTGTCATGCGGTCCCGTTACGGCGACCGCCACCAGCCCGCCGCGTCGGCCATCAGCCATCGCTTTCGACACAGCAATTGTTTCTGCGCACAGAGCAAGACCATAGCTGGCGTTCTCGACATTGGTGCCAGTCACAACCGCGCCGTCGTCAAACAGCAGCGCAGCGCCGACTGAGTAGTTTGAGTAAGGCGAGTAGGAATGCTCCGCCGCTTCGCGCGCCGCGGCCACCAATTCGTCCGCATTCAATTCTGGATGACCACCCATTCTATCGGCTCCTCTGCCGCTTCACTGACCAATTGGCTGTTCGCGCTCCATAGCAGCCATGGCCGTCCGGCATAGGCCGGTTTCGCGCGGTCTCGCTCTAGCCACAGGTCACGTTCAATATTGCCGGCAACCGTGTGGCGTTCTTCAAACTCGCTGCTGATCTTTAGCACCACAGGCTTGCCCGCATGCATCTCGATCTGATTGATTAAAGTCATCAGCTCGCTTTCAACCGCCGCATCGCTAATCGCCTCCTCGCAAACATCAGCCACCGTGGACAAGCCAATCGCTGGCGGCAGCAGGTCGGCGCTGCGCGGAACCATGCGGGTGAAGCGGGCCGATTGCGGGTCTGCGCGCTGGCATGGGTTGAACACATGCAACATGCCGACCTTCATCCCGCTGCGCTCAGCCGCGCTGAGGTGCTTTGCAAACTCAGGATCAGGCGGCGCAGTGGCATCGCCCAGATCAAGATAAACGAACTGTCCGCCCAGCGCTTTCAGCGTTTCAAACCGCACGTCCTCTGCCCCGCTGGCAACCACCGCGCCTTGCTCTGGAAAGACCGCCTCGTCCGGGCGCCAACTGCGCATGTCCCACCAGAACCAAGCGGCATAGATGATCGCGGCCAAAGCAAGGCTGGCCGCCGCATAGAGCAACAAACGCCCGCGGCGCGGTTTCCCTGTGCGCGTACGGCTTGGCCGTTTGGCCTTGGTATTGGAACGACTGCTCGCCACGTCTGCTGCCCTGCCCCTGCCCTCAGCCTTTGATGTGCAAAACGCAGATCAGGGTGAACAGACGGCGGGCGGTGGCGAAATCAGTTTCCACTTTTCCCTCTAAGCGCTCGAGCAAGAGCTCCGCGGCGTTATTGTGAATACCGCGCCGCGCCATATCGATCGTCTCAATCTCTGACGGGGTCGCCTTGCGAATGGCCTGATAATAGCTGTCGCAAATCGCAAAATACTCGCGGATCGGACGGCGAAAACGCGCCAGACCAATCACCAGACTTTCCAGCAACGCCTCGCCTGTATCGCTGACATCCATCACCAGCCGCCCATCGCGCACCGACAATTGCAATCGGTATGGCCCATCCGCGCCGCGCTCTGCACTGCGCAGCGGCTTAAAGCTGTTTTCCTCGATCAGGTCATAAATCGCGACGCGCCGTTCCTGCTCGACATCGGCGTTGCGCCAGAGGATCGTCTCCTCATCCAGCGCGACATGCGCGATGCGATAATTGCCGGGTTGGCTCGCAGAAGATTCGCTTGGCGTGACCATTACAAGCATCGCCTTCGCAGATCGTATCGGGACAGTTCAAGCACTTCGATCAACCATCCCCGCTATCCACAGCCAAGTGAGGCGAATTTGCCGCCATTTGCCCTTGCGCCATTTCCCATCCGCTGCGCAAGAGACGCGCATGGCCGAACCTGAAATTCTTCTCCCCATTGATTCTCAAACCGACAATGCTCGCAAGCTGCCTTCCAACCTAGAGGCGGAGGCGGCGTTTCTGGGTGCGGTTCTGATCGACAACCGGGTGATTGAGGAATTGCAGACCCCTCTGCGGCCAGATCATTTCTTCGAGCCGCTGCACGAGCGGATTTACACCCGCATCCTAACCCTGATTGAGCGCAATGCGACCGCCAGCCCGGTCACTCTGCGCCCGTATTTTGAGAGCGATGAAGCACTAAAGGAATTGGGCGGGACAAGCTATCTGGCTCAGCTGACCGCGAACGGTGCAGGCCTGCTTGCCCCGCGCGAATTGGCTCAGCAGATTTATGATCTCGCGCTGCTGCGAGAGTTGGTCAGCGTTGGCCGGGGCCTTGTCGAGGGCGCGCTCGACACCAGCGAAGAAGTCGATCCGATGGACCGAATTTCGCAAGCGGAAGCCGACTTGTTCAAGGTTGCCGAGGGCGCGGCCACGGGCAGCGAGGCCTCGACTTTCCGCGACGCGGCCCTCACCGCGATCAAGATGGCCGAAGCCGCGATGAATTCCGGCGGGGGGCTATCAGGCAAGACAACCGGCCTGCAGTCAATCGACCGCAAGACATCCGGCCTGCACGCCTCCGACCTTATCATTCTCGCCGGGCGTCCGGGCATGGGCAAGACATCGCTTGCCACCAATATCGCCTTCAATTGCGCCGAAGCCCATTTGAACTGGGAGCAAGATGGCGGCGAGTTCAATTATGGCGCACCGGCCGCGTTCTTCAGCCTTGAGATGAGCGCCGACCAGCTCGCAACGCGTATCCTTGCCGAGCAAGCCGAGATCAGTTCTGAGGCTTTGCGGAGCGGCAAAATGAGCCGGGAGGACTTCCAAAAATTGTCCTTCGCCAGCCAGCGTCTTGCCGAATTGCCGCTGTATATTGACGACACGCCTGCCCTCACCATCGGTGCCCTGCGCACCCGCGCACGGCGGATGAAGCGGCGCCATGACATCGGCCTGATCGTGGTCGACTATCTCCAGCTGCTGCAGGGCTCTGGCCGGGCGAATGACAACCGGGTCAACGAAATCTCTGAAATTAGCCGAGGTCTTAAAACGCTCGCCAAGGAGCTGAGCGTTCCGGTGATCGCGCTCTCGCAGCTTAGCCGTGCGGTTGAACAGCGCGAAGACAAGCGGCCAATGCTGTCTGACCTGCGCGAATCGGGCTCGATTGAGCAAGACGCCGACATGGTCTGGTTCGTCTACCGCGATGATTATTATCTGGAGGCCACGCGGCCCGACTTCCCGACCGAGGCGAGCACGCCCGATGCGGTAGAGAAATATCGCGCTTGGGAAGAATCCTACGAGCAGGTCAAAAACAAGGCTGCGGTCAACGTCGCAAAACAGCGTCACGGCTCGACCGGCATGGTCCCGCTGCATTTCCAAAGCGAGTTCACCAAGTTTACCTCGCCGAACCTCAAGGATTACTCGGACTACGGATACGAGTGATATCGGCGCGAAAGGGCGCGGTCCCTAAGGATTGAGCCTGCGAGCGGCCCAGGCATCCGCCAATCCAAAATAGAACCACAATCGCCAACGCAGGCGCGTGAAGAACGTGGCGTTTTCGCTGTACCACTCCGGCGTGATCGGCGTGCTCGCGCGTTCCAGATGGTCCATGAATTCGCGCAGGCGCGCAGCCAGCGCCTCATCTTCCACGCGCACCATCAGCTCCAGATTGATGCGCACAGAGCGGCGATCCAGATTGGCGCTGCCAAAATAGCTGATCGCATCGACGACAAGCAATTTCATGTGCAGCTTGCACGGGCGAAATTCAAAGATGCGAACGCCCGCTTTTAGGAAGCGGTTGTACAGCAATCTCGCCGCTTCAATCGTCGCCATAATGTCCGACTTGCCCGCAGTGATCATGCGCACATCGCCGCGCTTCGCCACCTTGGCCATCTGACGCCGAATGCTGAGCGGCGGGGCGAAATAGGCCGTAACAAAGTCTAGCCTGCTGGCCTTCGCAAGGTCCTTCTTCAGCCGGTACGCCCAGTTCTGCGCGCGCACGACTGGCCCGCCAAGCACGAGCTGCACAGGCTCATCCCCAGGGTCCCAATCGCGAACCATCTTGCGGATCCGGCGAAATTGCGATCCTTCGCTCTCCACCCACTCACAAATGCTGGCAAACCATTCGCCAAACCGGCTGACCACGGGCCCTTCGATGGCTACGCCTAGATCGCACCAACCGTTCTTCTCGGGCGGGTCATAATAGTGATCAGAGACGTTGGAGCCGCCCGTCATAACCCGCGCGCCGTCGGCAATCGCGAATTTTTGATGGTTGCGAATGAGGTAGCGCACGCCCCAGCGCGGTGAAAAAATGGCGAAACGCCCGCCCGCTTGCTCCAAGGGTTCAAAGAATTCGGGCGGGGCATCGCTGCCAAAGGCATCAACGATAAGGTGGACCTTCACGCCGCGCTCCGCCGCCCTCACCATAGCATCACGCACTTTCGTGCCGGAGACATCGTCTTGAAAGAGGTAGTAAAAAACCTCCAAAGAGCGCTCCGCCTCCTCAATATGATCGATCAGAGCAGCGAGCCTGTCTGAGCCTCTGGGATAGAAGGTGAAGGCGTGACCCTGAGCCTCAATCTGGAAACTATCAGAATCGCTGTAATCACTCGTTGGCGTTTCGGCGGGATCGGGCGCAGATTGCATAGGCTGACCCTCTTAGAGCCTCGCCCGCAGAATGCTCGCATTTCTTGACTCACAGCGGCCTTGCGACTAATTGCGGCGCTCATTTTCCAAACAATCTAATTTATGAGGCCAGTATGGCACGCGTTACCGTTGAAGATTGCGTAGACAAGATTCCAAACCGTTTTGATCTGGTGCTGCTCGCAGCCCAGCGTGCGCGCGAAATCTCTGGCGGTGCTGAACTGACCCTCGACCGCGACCGTGATAAGAACCCGGTTGTGGCCCTGCGCGAAGTGGCTGAGCAAACGATCAAGCCGAAGGAATTGAAAGAGGCGCTGGTTACCGGCCTTCAGAAAATCCTTCCTGATGACGAAGATGATGCCGATGAAATCGGTTCGCTGAGCCAGTCTGCCGAAGCGCTGCGGATCACCGCTTCTGCTCCGACCCGCTCGACATCGATCGGTTCAGATTACGACGGCAGCTAAGCTGGCTTACATTCATGCGCGCTTTTGCGTGCAGTTGACGAAAGAGGCTGCCACTTGGCGGCCTTTTTTGTGCCTATCTTGCCGCCCTCCTTCACAATGTGCGAAGTCTGAGGCCTCAGGGTCTTTCACCTTGGCGATCATGCTGCCTATAAGGCGGCAGACGGATTGAGGGGTCTATGAGCGACATAACTGAAGGCGTTGGTGCCGCGATTGAAGGGGCCCTGGCCAGCCGCGCAGTTGAGCCAGCGCACGGCGAGAACGCGGGGCAGAATGCGGACGGCGGCGCTGTGGTGACCTGCAAGAATTGCGGGGCCGAAGTGACGGGCGAGCACTGCTCCGCCTGCGGCCAGAAGCGGCACATCCACAGCAGCCTCGCCGCAATCGCTCACGATCTCATCCACGGCGTCCTGCACCTTGATGGCAAGCTGTGGCGCACTTTGCCGATGCTGGTACTGAAACCTGGCCAATTGACCCGCCGTTATATCGACGGCGAGCGCGCCAAGTTCGTCAGCCCGATGGGGATGTTCCTGTTCACCGTCTTCTTGATGTTTGCGGTGTTCCAAATCGCCGGGATCAGCACGCCGACCACCCTGCCCGACAGCACCAACGTCAACATCTCTTTGAACGAAGCTCAGGAGGAAGTGGCCGCAGACCGCGAGGCGGCAGCTGAGGCGCTTGAGAACATACCCGAAGGTTCACCGGGACGAGTGGCCGCGGAGATCGCTCTCAGGGAAGCCGAAGAGGCCGTTGCGGGGATGAACGCCGTTGATGAAATGGTGCCAGATGCCGCCGGATCGAACTCACTCAATCTGACTGGTATCGAAGCCTTTGACGAGGGGGTCATAAAGAAGTGGAACGAAAACCCCGGATTGATGCTCTATAAGCTCCAGAATAACGCCTACAAATTCAGCTGGCTTTTGATCCCGCTATCGATCCCATTCGTATGGGGCCTGTTCTTTTGGAAGCGCCGTTTCAAAGCATATGATCACGCGATTTTTGTGACGTACTCGCTGGCCTTTATGTCGATGCTGTTCATCATCGTATCGATGCTCATTTTGGCTGGGGTAAGCCCAGGATGGATCGTCTTGATGACCTTTCTTATCCCGCCAGTGCATATCTATCGCCAGCTTAAGGGCGCTTACAATCTGTCTCACTTTTCAGCATTTTGGCGAACAAGCGCGCTTTTGAACATGATCTTGTTTCCGATCACATTTGGTTTTGCGTGGCTGCTGTTGATGATTGGAGCGTTTTGAGCGCGAGCAAGTGACTGCGGCTAACCGCGTGCTTGCTGACCAGAAAAAGGGGCGCCTGAGTTACCCCAGACGCCCCATTCACTTGCGTGATATTTAGCTGAGATTACGCGCCCTGAGGTGCGGCTCCGCCCTTGTCATCTTTCGATCCAAAGCGCTTGCCCGCTTTCGGGATCGCAGAGCCATGGGCTGGCTGAACCACCGCTGGGCCTTTCGGCTCATCGGGTCGGTCCATCTTGCCGGTGTCGAGCAATTGCTTGATCTCGTCGCCGGTCAGCGTCTCATATTCGAGCATCGCCTGCGCCAAGAGGTGCAATTGATCCTCGTGCTTCTTGAGCAATTGGGTCGCGCGCTTGTGCGCTCCCTCAACCAGACCCTTGATCTCTGCATCGATCAGCTTGTTCGTTTCCGCGCCGCCCATTGTGCGAGCGGTCTGGCCCATGCCCAGATAGCCTTCTTGGCTCTGCTCATATTGCAGCGGCCCGAGCTTTTCAGACATGCCCCATTTGGTCACCATATTGCGGGCCAAATCGGTGGCGTATTGAATGTCTGACGATGCGCCAGAGCTAACCTTGTCATGGCCGAAGATGATTTCCTCCGCCACGCGTCCGCCCATGCTGACGGACAGGTTCGCGTGCATTTTGTCGCGGTGATAGGAATAGCTGTCCCGCTCTGGCAGGCGCATGACCATACCCAAAGCGCGGCCACGCGGAATGATCGTCGCCTTGTGGATCGGGTCGGATGCTTCCTCGTGGACAGAGACAATCGCGTGACCTGCCTCGTGATAGGCGGTCATCTTCTTCTCGTCCTCGGTCATGACCATAGAGCGGCGTTCTGCGCCCATCATGACCTTGTCTTTCGCGTCCTCAAACTCGCGCATGGCGACCAGGCGCTTGTTACGGCGCGCGGCCAGCAAAGCGGCCTCGTTCACCAGGTTGGCGAGATCAGCGCCAGAAAAGCCCGGCGTACCGCGCGCAATCGTACGCGGGTTCACATCCGGTGCCAGCGGCACCTTCTTCATGTGAACGCCAAGGATCTTTTCCCGGCCATCAATGTCGGGGATCGGAACCACAACTTGGCGGTCAAAACGGCCCGGACGCAGCAGCGCAGGGTCAAGCACGTCAGGACGGTTGGTCGCGGCAATAATAATGATGCCTTCGTTGGCTTCAAAACCATCCATCTCAACCAAGAGCTGGTTAAGCGTCTGCTCGCGCTCATCATTGGAATTGCCGAGGCCGTGGCCACGCGAGCGGCCAACCGCATCAATTTCGTCGATGAAGACGATGCAAGGCGCGTTCTTCTTGGCCTGTTCAAACATGTCGCGAACGCGGCTCGCGCCGACGCCGACGAACATCTCAACAAAGTCAGAGCCTGAGATTGTGAAGAACGGCACGCCAGCCTCACCCGCAATCGCGCGGGCCAGCAAAGTCTTACCCGTACCCGGCGAACCGACCAGCAATGCGCCCTTCGGGATTTGTCCGCCCAGCTTGGAAAAGCGCTGAGGATCTTTCAGAAATTCAACGATTTCTTCTAGCTCTTCGCGCGCCTCATCAATCCCGGCAACATCGTCAAATGTGACGCGCCCTTGGCGTTCGGTCAGCATTTTGGCCTTGGATTTTCCGAAGCCCATGGCGCCGCCGCCGCCGCCTTTTTGCACTTGGCGAAGCGCAAAGAATGCGATTCCCAAGATCAGGATGAACGGCAAGGCCTGGATCAGGATCACCCAAAGCACATTCATCTGTTCTGGTGCTTGCCCTGCATATTTGACTTCATTGTCATCGAGCAGCTGCGTCAGCTGATCATCGCTCGGAACCGGAACGGTCGAGAATGTCTCGTCATTGTTCTTAAGCTTGCCGGTGATCAGGTCAGGCGCGATCTGAACCTCGGAAACGCGCCCTTCGGCGACCGCTTCGCGGAATTCAGAATAGCGCATTTGCTGGCCAGGGGCCGCATTGGTGTTGCTGAACATCGACACCACGACGAGCAGCGCCATGAAGATGCCGCCCCAAATCATCAATTGCTTGACCCATGGGTTCGGGTTCTCAGGTGGAGTTTGTTGCGGGTCGTTTTCGTCGCTCATGCGCTCAGATTCCTTGTTCTCACCCGAATATGTAGGTGAGCAGAGATGAATGGCAAGATATCGTTATACGTAACGGATCATGCGAAATTGCGAACAGATTGATCTGTTTTTGCGATTCAAGCCAATTGGTTATGACTTTTCAGGCGAGTAGGCGCGCAGGAAAACATCAACGGCGCCGCCGATCCGGGCATCCTTTGCCTCTGGCGTGATAATTTCGCCAAAGCGCTGCTCAAGATCGCCCATCCCCTTGCACATTGCGACAAACTGTTCCGCCGCCAGGTCGGGATTTGGCACGGACAGCTCGCCAGAGGCATCAGCATGGGCGAGAAACTTGCTGAACGTCTCTTTCATTCGCCACGGCCCGGCCTCCAGAAATTCCCGCCCGATGGAGGGGTTGGTTTCCGTCTCGGCGGCAATCCGCCGCTCAAACTGGACCATCTCTGGACGCGAAAGAAACGCAAACATGGCCTCGCCAATCACGCGCAGGCGCTCCGCAATGGGAGTGCCGGAGACCGAATCGATCGAGAAATAGCCGCGCATTTTGCTGCATTCATGCTCGACAGCGGCGGCGAACAAGGCACGCTTATCGCCGAAATGATTGTAGATTGTCACCTTGGATACGCCCGCATCAGCGGCGATCTGTTCGATCGAACTGGCTGCAAAACCAACGTCAAAGAACGAACGCGCGCCCGCCTGCACAATCGCATCGCGCTTTGCGGTGTCGACCGGTCTTCCGGTTCTTTTTTGAAACTGGGTTGACAAAATGAACGGCTCCGTTCAATTAAACGCGATCGTTCAATAATGTGGTAGACGTCACAAAGACGCAACCCCCTCTCGCCGTAAAGGTTCCCACCACGTGCTTTGGATTGCGATACGAATGCTGACCGGCGATGCCCAAAAATTCTACGGGCTGTTGTTCGGTATTGGCTTTTCCACCCTGCTGATCACGCAGCAGCTCACGATCTTCGTGAACCTGATCGAACGCGGCGCGAGCGGGGTCTACAATGTGCCGACCGCCAAGGTGTGGGTGATGGATCCCGTCAGCCGCACGACCGACGTGAACTATGCAATGCCATCGACAGCGCTCGACCAGGTGCGATCAGTGCCCGGCGTGGAATGGGCCGTCCCGCACCTGCGCGCGACCGCCGCCGTGCGGACACGCACGGGGGATCTTGAAGGCGTCACCATCATCGGCGTCGATGATGCGAGCCTGATCGGCCTGCCTAAGAATATGGTCGAGGGATCGCTCGATGTCTTCGCCCAGCCCGACACGGTCGTGATCGACGATGTCGGCATCAACAATATGTTTGAAGATGGGACCGACCCCATTGGCCAGCGGCTGGAGCTGAATGATCAGCGCGCCGTCATTCGCGGCGTTGCCGATGCAATCCCGAGCTTCACCAGCCAGGTCACACTCTACACCAAGTACAGCCAAGCGCTGAATTACGTCCCCGGCACGCGCAACCGGATGAGCTTCGTGCTTGCCGGAATTAGCGACGGCGAAACTGCTGAAGGCGTTGCGAAACGCATCGAAGAGCAAACCGGCCTGAAGGCCGAAACCCGCGATGAGCTGGCACAGGCGGGCGTCGACTTCATCATCCAGAACACCGGCATTCCGACCAATTTCGGGATTACCGTCTTGCTCGGCTTTATTGTCGGCGTCGCGATTGTTGGCCTCACCTTCAGCCTGTTTATCAGAGACAACATCAAGCAGTTCGGCGCGCTCAAAGCGATTGGTGTGACCAATGCCAAGATCATTCGTATGGTGGCCGTGCAAGCGGGCCTCGTCGGCTTTATCGGATACGCCATCGGCGTACTCGGCACGGTCGGCTTCCTCGCTGCATTTTCGGGCAACCCCTTCTTCAAGGGGTTCTACATCCCTTGGCAGATCCCGCTGATTAGCCTTGGTTCGGTCATCATCATTCTCGCGATAACCGGCTTTATCGCCATCCGTAGCGTGCTGCGCACAGAGCCAGCGGCGGTGTTCCGGTGAGCGATATGACGCAAACCCAAAGCGCCCCTTCTGAAGCCGCGCCGCGCGAAGCCGCCATTTGCGCGCGCGGCATTGTTCGCGACTTCCAGGCCGGACAATCGACGATCCGCGTGCTCCACGGGATCGACACCGATATTCAGCCGGGCGAGATGACATACGTGGTGGGCGAAAGCGGCTCTGGCAAAACCACCTTGATCTCGATCATGTGCGGCATCCTGTGGCCGACCGAGGGCGAGGTGCGCGTGTTCGGCACCGACATCTACAATCTGAGCGACACCGAGCTTGTGAACTTCCGCCTCCAAAACATCGGTTTCATCTTTCAGCAGTACAACCTTATCCCCTCCATCGATGCAGCCGCCAATGCCGCCGTACCGCTGATCGCTCAGGGCATGGCTCTGGAGCCAGCGCGGCGCAAAGCGATCGAATTGCTCGATGCGCTGAACATTGGCGATCAGGCGAACAAGCTGCCCAAACAGCTCTCCGGCGGACAGCAGCAACGCGTCGCCATTGCCCGCGCCTTGGTTCACGAACCGCGCCTTGTGGTGTGCGACGAGCCAACCGCTGCCTTGGACGCCAAGTCCGGGCGCAGAGTGATGGATCTGCTGCGCGAGGTTGCGGTCGCCGAAGACCGCGCCTGCATCATCGTGACCCACGACAACCGCATTTTCGATCTCGCTGACCGCATCCTCGTGCTTGAGGATGGCCGGGTCACGCATGACGGCACAGAAATGCCGGACGACCACTAAACCCTCTTTCGTTCTCCCTCGAGGCACAGCCATGGCTATTCTACCTGAAAATCTCAGCTTCTCACGCAAGATCATGCCGATCCTCGCCGTCATCGGCCTGATCGCGGCGGTGTATTTTATCGTGACCGGCCTGCCCGATCGCGAGCTGTCAGAGCCTGATCGTGAACCGCCCAAAGCAAGCGGCGAGCTCGCCAACTCCGCCCGCGTGGCTGGCGCTGGATTGGTCGAGCCGTCGAGCGAGATTATCGATGTCGGCACGGCCCTTTCCGGCCTGATCGCGGACTTGCGAGTTCAGCCGGGCGATTTCGTGGAGAAGGGACAGCCGCTGTTTGTCGTCGACGACAGGGCCATTCGCGCGCGCCTCCAAGAGACAAACGCCGCCGTTGGCGAAGCCCGCGCCGCCATTCGTGAGGCTCAAACCGCGCGCAGCACGGCCCAGCGCCAGCTCGCGCTCTACGGCCAGATCGACGATCCAGCCGCCGTCAGCCAATCCGAAGTCATCCGCGCCGAAGGCGAAGTCGCCGCCGCAACCAGCAGGCTAGAGCTTGCCCGCGCCCGCCTGACCGCAGCCCAAGCGGGGGCATCAAGCGCGCGCACCGAGCTTGGCCGTTTGACCGTTCGCGCGCCGATTGCGGGCGAGATCCTGGCGGTGAATATCCGCCCGGGCGAGTTCGTCTCCAATCAAGGCGGCGGCAATTCTACCCCCTTCATCCAGATGGGCGAGACACGCCCCCTCCACGTGCGGATCGATGTCGATGAAAACGAAGCGGTTCGCCTGAACCTCGGCGCATCGGCCATCGTCAGCCCGCGCGGCGCGGCGGACAGCCAAGTAGAGGCAAAGTTCGTGCGCGCTGAGCCGCAGGTGGTGCCCAAGCGCCAGCTGACCAATAGCGCAGCAGAGCGCGTCGATGTCCGCGTCCTGCAGGTGATCTACGCGCTGCCAGAAGGCGATGCGTTCCGCGTTGGACAGCAAGTGGATGCGTTCATCCCTGCCCGCAGCAGCTCCAGCGATACGGCCGAGACACCCGCCGGTGAGACGGAGGAATAGCCGATGGCCCGCCTCTCCCCCGCACTCTTGCGCCGATCCTTTGCCGCCGCGCTAGCCCTATCGCTCGGCGCCTGCGTCGCTGGGCCTCCACCGGAAATCGCCACACCTGCGCCTGAGCTGCCTGAGAGCTTTCTGTTCGCGCCCTCCGCCGAAACGAGCGCCACACTGGCTGAGCTTTTGCCGAGCGATGACCCCGCATTCATCGACCTTTCTGCCCAGGCATTGGACAGCGCCCCCAGCCTTCAGGAGGCCCTGGCCCGCATCGATATCGCGCGCTCCGGCGCACGCCGAGCCGGTGCTGCGCGCCTGCCGCTCGTCACGGGTGATGCATCGGCAACGGGCACGCGGATCAACCCCAACCAATTCGGTGATGGCGCGGCGCAGGGCGGCTTTATCGACACCGAGCAGGTGCAATATGGCGCCAATGTCGCGGCGAGCTGGGACTTGGATATCTTCGGCCGCCTGCGCGCACAGGAACGCGCAGCCATCGCCCGAATTGACGCCGCCAGCGCCTCTGCGGGTGCTGTCCGTTTGGCTCTGGTCGCAGAGATCGCAAGCAGCGTGATCGATTGGCGCACGTTCTCTGAGCGGCAAGAGGCGCTCGAGCAAGACGTGCTCGCTGCCGAACAACTCGCAGGCCTCGCCAAAATGCGCGAAGACGCAGGGCTCGCCCCCGGATTTGACCGCGTCCGCGCAGAGGCGGCGGCAAGCGCCTCGCGCTCTCGCCTAGCCGCTCTCGCCAGCGAGCGGGTCCGCATCATTGGCCGCTTGGTCACGCTGACCGGTCAGAACGCGGGCGTCGTCACAGCGGCTCTGGAAAAGCAGGGCCCAGCGGGCGTGCGCGCGCTGGCACCAGCCGCCGTCCCGTCCCTGGTGCTGACCAACCGGCCTGACGTCTTGGCGGCAACCGCAGAGCTGGCCGCAACCGACGCAGACCTTGCCGCGACCGCGCGCCAGCGCTTTCCGCAGTTCACCCTGTCCGCCGCGCTCGGCCTGCTCGCCTTCAACCTTGGCGATCTGTTCAATTCGGATTCTCTGGTCGGCTCGCTCAGCGCAGGCTTGGCCGCGACCTTGCTCGACTTTGGCCGGATAGAGGCCGAGATCGACGGCGCAGCCGCGACCAAAAGAGCCGCCTTCGCCGCCTATCGCGGAGCGGTGTTCCAAGCGCTGGGCGAAGCAGAAACCGCCTACGGCCTGATCGAGACGAGCGACCGCGAAGCGGATCTGGCGGTAAAGGAAAGAGATGAATTGCAGCGCGCAGCGAGCCTCGCCAACTCACGCTACCGCGCCGGGCTGGCCGATTTCCTGACCGTACTAGAGGCTCGCCGGGCCGCCGATGCCAGCGGAGAACGCGCCGCCGCCGCACTTGGCAGAGCTCAGCGCGCTCGTGTGCTTCTGTGGCAGGCATTGGGCGGGGAGCAAATGTAGGCGGTGATGGTTGGGTTGGCGCGGAACTGCTGACTTCAGCAAGCTTAACTCGAATGCCTAACCACGGCTGACGCGCTGTCCTTCTTACATGACCGATTTTTGCCGGTGTTAAACCATAGCCGACTTTCTGCTTTCGACCCAGTTTTGGACGAAAGAATAACGTCGAATCCGCATGACTGTCGCTTTCCGAACAAGCTACGTTCAGCGATCTGGCTACTACCTCCTGGTTGATCAGAGCTTTTCTGATCCAGGCAGAATCTTCCTTAGTCATCACTATCGACGGCAATGCGACATTTCGTCGCAGATTTCGCCCCATTTTGGGCTCCCCTACAGAAAAACTTAAGTGGCCAAGATCAGCGCAGCCCATAGCGTTGTCGCGTCGTTGAGGGACGCATCTAGAATTGTCGTTATTCCGCACAGAAGTGATTGAAAGCAGCACTGACCGGCTGCATGGGGAGGTTGTGTTTTCGCAGCCTCTGACCACCAAGGTTATGGCTTAGCGCACTCTTTGCGATCCTCGCCATCGCAGCGATTTGGGTGAGTGTTGGAACCTATGCCCGCATCGAAACCGTTCCCGGTATTCTCAAGACAGATGCACCCAGCGCGAAGGTGATAGCACGCCAAACAGGGACAGTTTCTTCGCTTGCAGTTAGTGAAGGCCAGATTGTCCAAAAGGGCGACAAGCTTCTCGTCATCAACTCAGACCGGGAAACGGCAGAGGGTGGCAATGTCGCAGGGCGCAGCCTTGGTGCGCTTGATGCAAGGCGAGAGCTGACGGAAGCTCAAGTGGCCATGGCAAGCAGCAGAGCTGATGCTGAGCGTTCCCGACTGGCAGCGGTAATTGCGTCCGCAGAGAGCCAAGCGGCAAGCCTGACTGACCAGATCGCACTCCAAGAGCAGGTTGTCACATCCAAACAGCAAATCTTCGACCAGATATCGGAGGTGGTTGAACGCGGCTTCGTAAGCAAGATTGAGTATGAGCGTCGAAGGCAGACGCTGCTCAGCTCCCAGCAGCAGCTCGCCAATCTCCAGCAGCGACGAACCGCCAGTCTGTCCGAGGCGAGCCAAGCGCAAAGTCAGCTCGCCAGTGTCAGGATCGATGCAGCGCAGGGCATTTCACGGCTGCAAGGCAATCTGCAGACGCTGACTGGTGAGCAAGCTCGCCTTCAGGGGGAACAAAGCTATGTGATTACTGCTCCAATTTCTGGCCGGGTCACCGCGCTAGCAACCGGTGAAGGTCGTCCAGCCAATCCCAATCGTCCGATGATGGTCATTGTACCAGAAGGATCGAAGCTTACCGCAGAGCTCTACGCACCAAGCCGAGCGATTGGCTTTGTCGAGCCAGGCAAAGAAACGCGACTGCTGTACGATGCATTTCCCTACCAGCGCTTTGGCAGCTTTGAGGGACGGGTTGCCTCAATCTCCCGCATCGCAGTCGATCCCCGAGAGACCGAGATACCCTTCCCGTTTGAAGAACCAGTCTACCGGGTAAAGGTCGAACTTAATGAGCAGACCGTGGAGGCATTTGGGGAGCCGACACCGCTGCAAGCAGGAATGACCTTGCAGGCAAATGTTGTGCTGGAGCGACAGAGCTTTCTCGCCTGGATACTCCAGCCCCTTAACGCGGTGCTCAATCGCAACTCATGAACTCACCGCTTGATCTTGTTGAGTTTAGTGGGCGGCAGAAGACGCCTTACATCCCGCAAGGGGAAGCGAGTGAGTGTGCGCTTGCTTGCCTTGCAATGGTTGCGGGTTACCACGGCTATCAAACTGATCTGATTACGCTGCGACAGCGCTATGGCATGTCCCTTAAAGGCGCGAACCTAAAACAGGTGATGCAGGTCGCTGAAGACATTGGCTTCAACGCCCGTCCCTTACGCGGTGAGATTGAGGACATGCCGCACCTTTCAATGCCAGCGATCCTGCATTGGAATCTCAATCATTTTGTCGTTCTCACCGCAGTGACAGGCGGGGTGCGCGGCAAACGCTATCACATCAACGATCCCGCACGCGGCGCTATTGTGCTCACTGAAGATGAAGTGTCGCGCCAGTGGACGGGCGTAGCGCTTGATCTGCTGAGATCAGAGAGCTTCAAGCCCAAGATTGAGCGCAAACAGCTCAACATCACTCAGCTGTGGTCGAAAATGTCGGGCTTTTGGGGCACGATCCGTCAGGTCGTGCTGTTGTCGCTGGTGCTGCAACTGGTTGTGCTGGCAACGCCGTTCTTCCTGCAGATATCGATCGATACGGTGTTTCCGGCATTCGATACCGATTTGCTCCTCATGCTCGCGCTTGGCTTTGGCGGACTGACGGTCATCAACTTCATGGCGAGTTGGCTGCGTTCGCTGATCTTGGTCACGCTCAGCAACTCGCTGTCGTACCAGGTGATCGTCAACCTGTTCCGTCACTTGGTGCGCCTGCCGCTCGACTATTTTGAGAAGCGGCATGTCGGCGACATCATCTCGCGTTTCGGTTCCACTCAGCCCATCAGCCAGCTCATCAGCCAAGGCATGATCGCAGCCTTTGTCGACGGCTTAATGGCCCTGCTGACGCTGGCTTTGATGTTCGTCTACTCGCCGCTTCTTGGCGGCGTCGCTTGCGCTGCACTTGGCGTTTACGTTGCGCTGCGCCTTGCCTTCTTGCAAGCGATCAAACTGCGCAATCTCGACGTCATCACGACAATGGCGAAAGAGAGCACCAACTTTATCGAGAGCGTGCGCGGTATCTCTGCGATCAAAGCCTTCGGGCAAGAGGGCAACCGCCAGCGTCTGTGGCAGAATTCCAAAGCAGACGCCGTCAACGCTCAGATCAAACTGGGCCGTCTAACCGCAGCCTTTGATGCGCTTGGGCAGTTCGTCATTGCCGTCGAGAGAGTGATCTTCGTCTACATCGCGATCACGCTTGCGTTCGACTCCATCCTGACCGTCGGCATGATCTTCGCCTTCCAGGCCTACAAGCAACAGTTCCTGGATGCTGGCATGCGGCTGACCGAGCAAATGATCAACTATCAGATCGTCAAAGTTCACCTGACCCGTATCGCCGACATCGCGCTCAGCCCGCTCGAAGAAGGCGAGACGGAGAAGAGCGACGAAGAGCCCGACTTTACCAAATCGCTGGCGCTCGATCGCGTCTTCTATCGCTACGGCACCAATGAGCCGATGGTACTTCAAGGTGTTAATCTAAGGATCGAACCGGGCGAATTCATAGCCATCACTGGCCCGTCCGGAGGCGGCAAGACCACCCTGATGAAAATCCTGATGGGGCTGTTTGAGCCATCTAACGGAGCCGTACGTCTGGGCGAGAGGCCAATCACTTCTTACCGCAAGATCAAATATCGCCAGGCAATTGGTTCAGTTGCTCAAGGCGATACGCTTTACGCTGGATCGCTTGCTCAAAACATTTCCTTTTTCGATCCAGAGATCGACATGGAACGTGTGCGTAAAGTTGCGCGCCAAGCCCATATTGACGCTGAGATCGAGGCGATGCCGATGGGCTATGAAACGCTCGTTGGCGATATGGGGTCGGTTCTCTCTGGCGGTCAGCTTCAGCGCGTGTTGCTGGCACGGGCGCTCTATCCCAATCCCAAAGTCCTGATTCTCGACGAAGGCACTGCCAATCTCGATGCAGAAAACGAGGATAAAATCCTCGCCACACTCAAGGAGCTAGGCATCACGCGTATCGCCGTTGCTCACAGGCCAGCAACGCTCGAGGCTGCTGAACGGGTAATCGACGTCAGAGACGGAACTGCAACCGATGCTGAAGTTGCGGCAAAAGCTAGAGCAGCTCAGCGAGAGATGATCGCCCATTTGCAAGGAGTCCCATCAGGAAAGCTCCCAGGCACTACGGATAGCGCAGAGGGGGTAAAACCGAGCACGTCGAGTTAGTCGAGGTAAACTTCTGCGCCGCCTCGATTAGCATCATCAAGGCGCAGAGATAGACTAAAGGGAGAAGCGCTTTGCTTCATAACAATATCAATCGGGAATCCGGATTCCGAGCTTTGTCCGAAAACGAACTGAAAGTCGTTTCTGGTGGCTTTGAAGAACCAAACAACTTTGGTGGCGGTCATCTCGACGACTACGACTATTTAGCTGCAGTGGAATTTTCGCAGATTTATGGATACAATGGCTTGGACCCGGATTCATTTGGTGACGGTACCCCCCGATTGTTCGACAAACTACCATCGGATGGTTTTGATGAACATCTGACCGAGCGCGAACGAAATTTCTCCTACACACTACAAGCTTTTGGAGTCCCTGCTGCTTTGGCTTCAGCAATTGCGGTCATTTCCAGCTATCTATCATCAATAGAAGCCAAACAAGACCTCAGGGAATTTGTCGAGCGATCTAATGAGCTTCTTAGAGAAGCCCTTTTTGGCCCTGCAAATGAATCAACCGGTGACCCCGCAGAAGATATACGTAGGGCATTGGGCCCATTGGTTGGTCCGCAGTTCCCAGAATAGTAATTGAAATAGAATGGAATTTTGGGTCGTGATTTTTATTGCGGCCCAAAATCAAAATGTGGGAGTAGAGAAATGGGCCGATATGTTTCATTTTTTTCGATATTTATAGCGATTATAGCTCTGTTAAATATATACCCACACCTCTTGTCTTCTGCCGCTGCGAATCCAAAGCAGGTGAGAGTTATAGTTCACGAGCACCGATTACATTTTGAGAATTCGAGCTGCTTAGACCAACATCTTAAAGAACACCTCTATGCGCGACTGGTCGATCAGGAACTCACAGATCGAGGTCATGAGGCATTCTCTGTCGATGCCGTAGCTGCCATCGACAAGATCGTAGTAAGCGTAGAGCATTGGGATGAGCGCGAAGATTTAGGAAACATCGCCCTTGCCGCTGCCGCAGGGATTGCAAAACGACCAGGCTTGGACATCGTAGAGCAGGAGAGATCACTAGTTAGATATGAGAATGCTCTACTGGCGAAAATGCCACAATTTGGTGCTTCGGCAACTGCTGCATTATTACAAACTGAAGAAGCAATACGAAACGAAACCTGCGTTGCAGAGCAGTCTCGAGCGGCCGGTTCGAAATCGTTGGACTGGAAACCTGGAGAATTCGAAGTTTATGAATTCAAGGACTCAGGGGAATATACTCGGATCACCTCATCGCAAGCTGCGCTTGCTACTTTCCCGAATGCCTGGGATGATTTATCGGAAGGACCGAAAGAAGCGAATTTAAAGTCGGAGGATTCCATTCCAAATGCTCTGTTCATCGCATACAAAGGCAGAGCCGACCCGCTTCTGACCACTAAGCTTCTTGCTGGTATCTATGACAACCTTACCGGCACTGAGCTAAGAACCGAGGATGTGAGGCCGTTTGGAAAAGCCGGGTTCATCATACAAGGTGAGAACAGGGTGCTCACCGGTATACAAAAGAAGCTACGAAGAACGTTTGGTTCATCGCCTATTTCTCAACCAAAAGCGAACAACTTGCGCCTAGCTTGGGCGAGTGTCTGCGGCTCTCGTGCACGAAAAAGCGGGGGAACCGACCAACTGTCCGATGAGCGAATTGCTCACACTTACTTTGAGTACAGCGCGAATGGCACCGCCTGCGAGGAAGGCTCAGACTTGTCAGGTGCACCATCCAATCTAGTTGTGATCTCTAATCTCATTCACGTCCCAAAAACAGATTCAGAGCTACCTCGGTATGAAAATGACATGTCATTTGCGCTATGCATTCCATCGGAGAATTTCGTGCGGGAAGACTTGTCAATCGCAGCCTACGCGATGCGCCAGCATCTCCGATATGATGTTGGCCTTGCGTTAAATATTCAGTTCTCGAAAATTGAAAATAACTGCGTGGATGGCGCTGTCTTTGCACCGAAAGCGAATACCGAGCCGCTAAGTGAATTGCTGACAAATTTTGATTCTACGGATGATGCGTACTCAGCAAGATACGCGGCGGCTGCGATCATCTACCACTGCTCACAAGCGACCGATGCGCTTTGTTCAAAAGGCAATGGGCCAGGCCCTATCATTGAGACCCCAAAATTGGTTGTGTCCGTGGAATAAATGCGTGAGGAACCGTCATTGTGAGCAGAAGAGGTGGACGTTGAAACTATCCAAGGTGAGACAGAATTTACCGATAGTTTTCTCTTTGATTGCCGCTCCATTTTTACTTTTCTATCTAAGCAAGCAGTTTTCTCCAAAATACGAAGACGTGTTGAAGCTCGCTTCAGATCGTCCCATTTCTTCTCTTAGTCGTTGTATTGATAACGCATCCGATAAATTCAATCCTAAGTTAAAGAGGATTGCACATTGCTCAAGAGGCGGGACGGTCAATGGATATTGCGCTAGCGGTAGCACATTTATCGCCCGCGGCGGAGACATCAGGGTAACAACGAAGTTAGTCGATGGTCGTTCTGAAATTTGGATTTCATATGCTGGTGAGTTATCTCGCTCCTCGATAGATGCAGCGATTGAATGTCAATGAATTCTCGCGGTAGAGGATCATAGAAAAGTTCGAGGTTATATTTGCGGCAGTGCCCATAACGTATCGTCGAAGAGAAGCTGGTCGCAGCTGCCCTGCCTTAGGCATATGACATTTCAACCGGTTCGCTCCGCTTGAAGATCTTGAAAATTGCTAAGTACAGCGGTTGTTTATCGGATTGTCCGCTTTCACCCCCAACGATGGTCATTTTATAGCTGACACGAGACACCTCAAAGCGGACGCTCGAGTAAAGTTGGTAAGCCTCAGCACCAAACATACCACGTCACCCTGAACTTGGTTCAGGGTCCATCCCCCGCGCGGCCAACAAGGCTTGGAGCTAAGGATGGATGCTGAACTGAATTCAGCATGACGCGTGTTTCATCGTTTGCGTCACTCCAGCGCGAGCTGGGGTCTAGGACCATGCAGTGCAGCGCTTGCCCGCTTGAGAGCCCAGTCCTTGGGCGGGCTAAAGAGAGTGCCTTTCGCTGGGATGACGATGCGCGGGAGTATGAGGGCGCGCGGATTTTCCTACTTGGCGCGCGCTCGCTAGGACTGCGGCATGCTTTTGCCCCGTGCTCTCCAACCCATCATTAATCGAGTAAATCGATCAACAACCCCGTCTGTGATCGATTGGTTTTTTGGCCATGACTGTGTTCCAGCCGTTCCAAGCGTGCCTCACATACGATGGACGGAGCTAAGTCAGAAGCCGCTCAAACAGCCAGAAGCTAGCGATGGTGCCGATCGCATAGGTGATGAGCTTCAGCGCAATCGGCCATGCCTGAGGCGCCCAGCGCAGGACCAGCCAGCGCAGGCACAGAACGGCGGCGATGACCAGCAATTGCCCCGCCTCCACGCCGATGTTGAAGGCCAGCAGTGCGGCGGGCACCTCGCCAGTTGGCAGGCCAATCTCCGACAGCGCACCGGCAAAGCCAAACCCATGCAGCAGGCCGAAACCCAGCGCCACCAGCCACGGCGCGCGCTGTGTCCAGCTCATCGTCCGATCCGGCTGACCGAGTGCGTGCAGCTCCACCGCCAGAAACAGGATGGACAGCGCGATCAGCGCCTCAACGGGGCGCTGCGGCAATCCGGCATAGCCCAATGTGGTCGCGACCAGAGTGACCGAGTGCGCTATCGTGAAGGCCGTGGCGGCTTTGACGACCGACCAGCCCCCGCGCACCAGCAGCACCAGCGCGATGACGAACAGCAGATGGTCCCAGCCGAGCAGGATGTGCTCAACCCCGATGGCAAAGTAGCTGAGGGCGACACTCCAAGTGGTGGGCGCGGCGGCTATGAGAACGCTTGGCATGTCGGACGTCAGCCGAGAGGTCTGCGACGCTTGCCCAATCGGAACCACCCGCAGCAGCGCATCCGAACCGCTAGGCAGCGCGGCAAAGCCGATCCGCTGCTCCGCAAGCGTCCCCTCACACCGCAACCGGCCGTGCCCAAGCTGTGCGAGCGGGGCGGCGCGCAGAACGGGCCCCTCGATGAAGGCGCAACTCTCCGGGATCACCAGCGCAGGAACGGGACCGGCGGCTTGATCGGCGGAGGCGATGGGCAGCTTCCAATCGAGCAGCCACTCGCCTGGCTCTTGCTCGGACAGCTCAACAATGGCGGGGCGGATCTCATCGGCGGACGCAGGCACTGCAAGCAGCACCGCGCAGCACGTCAGCAGCCATCCCAGCCATGACCTCACTCAGCAATCTCGACCGTGTAGGCGCTGCGCAGCAGGTCATAGGCTGCTTCCTTGCGGGAGGCGATCGTCTCGCTGCGCCAATCGTTCAGGACTTGGCCGCGGACATTCGCAAAGTCGGGCGCAGCAACGCTGGTCTTGGCTCGCAATCGGACCAAATGCCAACCGAAGCCAGAGCGCAACGGCCCTTGCCAGCGATCTCCGGGATCAAGCTGAGCGAGCTCCGCCAAGAACAGCTCGCCAAAGCGGGTATCGACTTCGCGGGCGGGCATGCCGTCCGAGGATGCGGGCAGGCTGATGGTCTCGCCGATGGCGCTCCAATCACCGCCCGAGGTGAGGGCAGCAATGGAAGACGTGGCCGCGCTTTCGCTCTCGAAATAGAGCTGATCAAAGCTGTAGCTCACCGCGCCGGCGATAGCGCTCCGCATTGGCCTCATACCAAGCGCGCAAGGTCTCATCAGACGGCGTCGCGACTTCGGCCCGCGCGCTGGCGGCAAGGTCCATCTTGCTCGCCAGCCTGCGCCTAACGACGGCATCGCCCTGATCAAAGCCAAGACGCAGCGCTTCGCGGTAGAGCACTTCGTCGCGGACAAAGCGCTCGATTTGCTGGTCAAGCTCCGCATCCGTCGGTGCCCGGCCCAAGGTACGCTCGAACCTCAGGGACAGATCGGCTTGAACCGCACGGTCAATGTCAATCGTGCGGCTAGCAGGGTCGACCTCTTCGCCGCGCCACGCAAACAGGGCAAAGATGAGCGCGCCCGCGGCCAGGAAATGGACCAGCGGTTCGCGCGTCCAATTGGGCCAGGCTCTGGCCGCCTCGCTCGGCTCGCTCACCCTTCCTCCATGATCGCAGTGGCCGTCGCCACCACCGCAGGCCGCAGCCATATCGGTGAGGTGTACGCACGCTCCTGGGCCACAGCGTCGGCCATCGCTGCGTCCGACAGAGTGATCCCAAAACGCACCGCATCAAACAGCGTCCAGCGCGGTGTTGGTATCTCGATGACGCGGACATAGTAGAATGCACGCTGGCCCTCAGAGTAGTCTGGATCAGTCCAGACGGTGCGCAGTTCGGCTGCACCGATGCCATTGGTGTAGGTTGCCGTCTCGCGGTCAACGGTATCGCCGACAGAGGGGACTTTGCCGCCTGAGAGCGCGCGCCTCTCCATGCCGCTCCAAACGGCGTCATAGACCTGCTCCTGGGCCTCGCCGGAGGCATCGATCCACCCCTTCACCACCTGAACGCGGTCGAGGTTTGCGCCGTCAGGGTCCTTGAGTGCGGAGATCATGAAGCTTGGCGCGCTTCCCTTGTCGGCCAATTCGCCGCCCATTGGCACGCCGCGCGTGTAGCCTGCCCTCACCCAGTCGCCGTCCCAATCCGCATCAGTGAAGTCGAACCCTCCGAAGATACGCACAGACATGCGCGGGCCAGTGGTGGCGTAAACCTCTCGCCGGGCGAACGCGTCGAAAATCTCCGCCCTGGTGTTGCCGCGCGCCCAGGCCGCTGCATAGCCGCCCGCAAGATAGTGCCAGCCGAACCGTCCTTCGCGTGTGCCGAGGTTTTGCGCGGCAGCCGCACGGTCCTCGACGCTGGGCTCATTGCCGGTGTGCTTGCCGAAGAAATTGTCCTCATCGCCCGTCGCAAGCGAAGTGTGGCTATCGGTCGAGCCGATCATGCCAAAGGCATAGGGGTTCACACCGAGTTGCTCTTCGAGAGAAAGGCCCCGCTTGAGCGCTTCTCGCACATAATTGCCGCCCAGCATCTCAGGCTCTGTCCTGGCGGTGAGCGGCAAATTGCCAAGCTCCCAACCCTTTACGCCGTAACCGGCCATTTCATCATTGGGCGAAAGCAGCGGGTGAGTTTCGCTATCGCCTTTGATTTGCGTGACCTCAACCACCGGCTCCGCCGCTGCGCGCTTGGCGGCATATTCTGCCGTCATTGCGCTGCCATCGGGCATGGTCATCTCAAACATCATCCCATTGGAAAGGTTCGAGTTGTGCGGAATGGCGAGCGCTTTGCCGCCCGTCTTCTCCGCATAGGCGCTCATGTAATCCCACAATTGTTCCGCTGTATTGCTGAGCCCTGGGAATGGCAGGATTTGACTGGTCCGGTCGCTGCCATCGCGAAACATCACCACCCGGTGCAAATTGTTGCCATCAGGCATCAGCGTCCATTCAAACCCGGCCAGCGCCGTGAAGCTGCCGGGCTTATTATAGCGGTCAAGAATCTCCAGCTGAGTGTTCCAAATATCGGTGGTGTTTTCTATTTGCCGCTCTGGATCGCTCATCGCCTCGGGCAAAGTGCCATTGGCCGCCGCCGTAATCAGCTCACCAATTGCGCGCTGCGATTGCTCCGGGCTTTCATGCATCATGTCGTACCAGCGCAGCATGGTCTCATCGCCCATCGCCTGCACGCCGATACGCGGGGCATCGTAGAGCCGCCGGGTCGCACCTAAGCCATCAGAGTGATCGGCAATGACCAGAAAATCCAGTGGACGCGCGAGCTTGGCAGGCACACCAGTGGTCGCCGTCACCTCTTCGCCGCTGGCAAAGCGCAGCGCGTCTTCTGGGCCGAGGCGAACGCCGAAACCAAAGGCATCGACCGAATTGTCTGTGTGGAGGTGAGTGTCACCCCAATAGGGCCGGTCGGGAAACTCGGCGAGCTCGATGGTGCCTTCGCCATCCCCGCTTTGCGCCTCATCAACGCCGCTGAGCGCGTCGCATCCAGCCAGCGAAATACTCGCAATGCCGGCCAAAGCGGCCGCTTTCCATGTCATCTGCATGGCGTCCCTCCCATTCCTCTTTTTATGGCCAAGAATGTGGGCCGAGGACACGCACTTCGTCAAGCCAAAGGGGAATGGTCAGCCCGACTTTTGCAACAAGGCAGACCGCTCACAGCGGCACACGACCTCATCGCGCTGGTTCGTCAATTCATGGATGAAGGTCACGACGCCAGCCTCGGGGCGCGACTTGCTGGGGCGCAGTTCTTTGACTTCGCTTGCCGCGCGCAAGGTATCGCCGATGAACACTGGCTTGGGCGTGACGACCTTATCAAAGCCCAAGTTTGCCACGAGCGTGCCCAAGGTTGTGTCGCCCACTGAGAGCCCGACCAAGAGCGAAAACGTGAAGGTCGAATTGACCAGAATCTGCCCAAAACCGCTTTCCTTTGCGGCCTCAATATCAAGGTGAAGCGGCTGGGGATTGTGCGTCATGGTCGAAAACAACAGGTTGTCTGTCTCGGTCACCGTGCGGCGGATATCGTGCTCGATCCGCTCACCCACTTGCCACTCGTCAAAGTACTTTCCAGCCATTGCTTCAGCCTTCCTTCTTCCAACTTGCGGCAACATCTGCCCCGTCCATCGCGCTGTCACGGATGACGCCCGGCGTGCGGCTAAACCTAGGAGCAGGCGCAGTGTGCCACTCGCCACCATGCTCAACATAGGCCCTGCGCGCCTTCAAATGCGGGTGCTCGCGGGCTTGCTCGACCGGAAGGACCGGAGCAAAGCAAGCATCGCTACCCTCTAGCAAATCACACCATTCGGCCTGCGTCTTGGTCTTGAACATCGCCGCCAATTGCTCGGCATAATCATCCCAATTGCCCGGGTTCATCTGGCCTTCGGAAAGCTCGCTCGGCGCATTCGATTTTGCGAGGAACTCGGCATAAAACTGCGGCTCAATCGCGCCCACAGACACTTCCAAGCCGTCAGCGCATTCAAAGCAGCGATAGAAATGCGCCGCTCCGCCCAGCATGCCCTTGCCCTTCTCGGTCGAGAGGAATGGCCGCGATCCAGCACCAAAGAAAAAGCTCATCAGGCTGGTGGCGCCATCGACGATCGCTGCATCGACAACTTGCCCTTTGCCTGACCGCTCTCGTTCATACAGAGCGGCAAGGATCCCGAATGCGCAGTACATCGACCCGCCGCCAAAATCACCGACGAGGTTCTGCGGCGGTATCGCCAGCTCTCCGGTCCTGCCAACCGCGGCAAGCGCGCCGGTGATCGCGATATAATTGATGTCATGCCCAGCCGCCTTTGCGAGCGGGCCGTCCTGGCCCCACCCGGTCATCCGGGCATAGATCAAGCGCTCATTCGCGCTCAGCACTTCTCGTGGACCCATCCCCAAGCGCTCCATGACACCGGGGCGAAACCCTTCGATCAAGACGTCTGCATTGGCCAAAGTCTCAAGGCAAAAGGCGCGGCCCTCATCGCTCTTCACGTCCACGGCAACGCGATTGCGTGCACGCTCGACCACTGGGTTGCTGATCTGAGTGCCATGGCGCTCGATCCGAACAACTTCAGCGCCCAGATCCGCGAGCAGCATTGCAACGTGCGGCCCTGGGCCAATGCCCGTAAACTCGACCACTTTGAGGCCAGTTAGCGGCCCATTCGATTGCGTCATGCAATTCGTCTCCCTCTGGCCGGGGACATTGGCCTGCCCGGCTTCGGCTGGCAAGATATCGAGTCGGAGATTGATTGACTTTGTGAGCACAAGTCACACAATTGTTTGGTCAGCGATTTTTGCCAGATGAGGGGCCAGTTACGATATGAAAAAGGTCCTAGCAGTCGCATCGGGGGAGGGCATTGGGAGCAGCTAATGATGCTGCGATCGTCACTTGATCCGCACGGCGTCTGCTATGCCACGACCCACAAAGACATGGCCGCCGCGCATGGAATTGGGGACGCTGCGGAACTGCCTGATTGCAATCAGCGCACGCCCCTTCGAGCGCTCCTTTGCCTGATTGCGGCAATCCGCCTTGTGCTGAAAGAGAGACCGAGCGCTGTGATCTCCACCGGTGCCGCACCCGGGTTTTTCTGCATCCTCATCGGAAGATTGATAGGCGCCAAAACGCTATGGATTGATAGCGTCGCCAATGCTGAGCAGCTCTCAATGTGCGGGAAGCTGTCGAAACACGTGGCTCATGAATGCCTTACGCAGTGGAGCCATTTAGCGAGCGACACTAAGCCCCGTTTTCGTGGAGCAGTCCTGTGATTTTGGTGACCGTGGGGATGCAGCTGGGGTTTGACCGGCTGATACGCGCGATGGACGACATTGCGCCAACGCTGGATATGCCCGTCATCGCTCAGACGGGACGAGGCGACTATCGTCCAGCCAGTATGGAAACGCACGAAAGCTTGGATGCTGGGGAATTTGAAGCGCTCGTAGCGGAATCTAAGCTGATCGTTTCGCACGCTGGGATTGGCACAGTCTTGACCGCGCAAAGGCTGCGAAAACCGGTCATCTTACTTCCCCGAAGAGCGGAGTTAGGCGAGCATCGCAATGATCATCAGTTGGCGACAGCCAAGCAGCTGAGCAGTCGTCCCGGTATACTTGTCGTCTGGGAGGCAGGTGATCTCGGTGCTGCGATCAGGGAGAGCTTGGCCAACCCAGACCTGCCGGACGGCGAACCTACGGCCTCCACAGAGCTTCTAAACGCAGTCTCAAGCTTCATTGAGCGAGGCCAGATTTAGCGGCAGCCACTCTGCTTCCCCGCTACAATCACCGCAAACCGCACCGCGCATCCAGCAACGAGCAATGACGCGCCAATATCCAAAATCCAGTTCAATCTTATCGGACCGCTGTAGAGCATAGCATCCACTGAATGCAGCGATATGGTTCGCAGCCCAACCAACAGCAGCATCGCAAATGCGGCCAGCTGCGCAGTCATTAGCATCCTATTTGCGTCGCTATTGTCCGTACCGGGCGTGGCGCGCAGTCCTTGTCGGACAATCAAGCCAAGGGCGCAGACTGCGATTGTAAAGAGCGCAATCACGGCGGGAAGTTGCCAAACACTGCGAGCCTCATAAGCACCCTGAGATCGCAGCAGATCGCGCATCACATCGCGCAGCGTGTCCTCAAGACCCAACAGTCGCGACGCGATAAGCAGGCAAAAGAACAATGCCATCAGGGACCAAGCCCGCCCATGCGGCACGCTCACACCCTGCTGAACTGAAACCCTCCACGCCGCGCCGCACATCATGGCCACGAACAGATAGAGACCTGCGCCAAGCCAATCGAGGAGCGATACATCCTGAAGCACAGCCCCCCACCCTTTCTCAGCGAAGTGAAATCAAATCCGCAACAAGCCATAATTTACGTCCGCCAGCCGGTCCAGCAGCCAGATCGCGTGCAATATCAATCCTCCAGCAATCGATGAATGGGCTCTACTCACCGTGTAGCGCGAGGTCACTTCAAACGAATCCGCGTAACTTGTTGCACCTGAGGATTTGCCGCACTAGTCTCTAATACTTAAGGTTCGAACGAAGAGCCTTGGGGATCATTATTGTGAGAATTCAGATTATTGATCAAGCACTTCGCAGTGCTTTAATCTTGGGTGTCACAGCCGTCCTAGGGGCTTGCGCCTCTCTGCCCCCGGCCAATATTGGCGCGAGCGTCACCGCGCCTAACGAAGCGTTGGGACAGGCCGACTACACTTTCGAAAAACCTGGCACATATCGGCTGCGCGCTTCTGATGTGATCTCCGTCAGCGTCTTTCGTGAGCCTGATCTTTCGCTCGAGGATGTGCGCGTCGGGGTCGATGGGATCGTCTCGCTCCCGATGCTGGGACGCCACGAAGTTGGCGGCAAAACAACCGGTGAGATCGAAAGCGAACTCACCCAAAGATTGGACACACTGGGCCTCAAGAACCCTCGCGTAAGCGTCAATATCTCCGATTATGCGTCCCATCTGGTGACTGTTGAGGGAGCCGTGCAAGAAGCTGGCGTGTACCCGTTTCAGCCGGGCGCTCGGCTCTCATCCGCGATCGCAATGGCGAAAGGGGTGACCCGCGTAGCTGAGCTCAAACAAGTGGCGGTCTTCCGCACCCGTCCCGATGGTATTTACGCGGCGCGCTTCGACTATGGCGAGGTCAGCCGTGGGACAATGCTCGACCCAGTACTAGAGCCCGGTGACAGGGTTGTGGTTGGCACCTCGACATTGTCCCAGTTCTGGCAAGACACCCTGCGCGCACTGCCAGCATTCGGCGTCTTCGCGAGCCTAGACAATTGAGCCGGTCATGAACGAAACGTCCGCAGTCCCAAGTCAGGCGCCCGAGCCAGTCAATGCGTGGTACGACCGCTATCTCCCGTCGCCTGAGGCGAGCACGCAGGAGCGGCGACCGCTGTTCGATGTGACCGCCTTGCGCGGCCTATTGTTCAGACAGCGCTGGACGATTGGCGGCACAGTTCTGCTTGCTCTGGTTGCCGGGCTCATACTTACCATGCTGCAACAGCCGGTCTACCAGGCCGACACGACCTTGCGTGTGGAACCGCGCGGGCTGTATGTAGTCGAAGGCCAGGATGTCGCTCCGCAAATTTACAACAATGAAATCTCCAGCTACATGGCGACGCAAGTTGGCGTGATCGAAAGCTACAATCTTGCGCTGGTTGTCGCGCAAAATCTCAACCTGGCTGAGCGCCCCGGATTTATCGGCGAAGAAGCAGACAGTGGCCGCCCGAATGGTCGCAGTGACGAGCAATGGCTTGAAGACAAAACCGCCATTGCCGCGTCGATGCTGAAGGGCGGGCTGACCGCAGACATCCCTTATGACAGCCGGATCGCAACGATCAGCTATCAATCGGAAGACCCGGCCTTAGCGGCGGAAATCGCCAACGCCTATGCCGAGGCTTATGTCTCATCCGACGCGCGCCGGAACGTCGACAGCAACGAATATGCGCGCACTTATTTGCAAGAGCAGATCGCCGATGTGCGGGCCCAGCTCCAAGATGCCGAAAAGGCAGCGAACGCCTATGCCCGCAGCAATGGCATCGTCACGCAAAAGCCAGCAAGCGAAGACGGCGAAGCGGCTACCACAACAACCGCCGCCAATCTGACCAGCATCAATGAAACCGCCAGCGCCGCGCGGGCAAAACGCATAGCGGCGCAGCAAAGGTGGAGAGCTATTTCCTCCATGCCCGCGGCACAATTGCCGGAAGTGCAGAACAATGTGGTGGTCCAAAACCTGCAGAACACGCGGGCACGGCTAATCGGTGAGCGCACCAATCTGCAGCAGCGCTACAATGACCAATATCCTTCAATTGTCGAAATCAACGCTCAAATCTCAGAAGTTGAGCGGCAAATCGAAAACGCCAGCGCCGATATCAAAGCGAGCATTCGCAGCGACTTTGTAATTGCCCGCGAGCAGGAACGCGCGCTTACGCGTGAGCTCCGCTCCGTCACGCAAGCGACACTCAACGAGCAAGATCGCCAGGTGCAGTTCAGTGTTCTTGAACGAGAGGCCGGCGCGCTTCGCAGCCAGCTTGCAGAGCTCTTGGAGCGGTTCAACTCGATCAGCACAGCGGCCAATGTGCAAAGCGGCTCCATCACACGGCTCGACCCCGCGCTGGTGCCCTCATCGCCGATATCGCCCAACCTTATGCGCAACCTGCTGATCGCCCTCGTCAGCGGCCTCGCTCTGGCTGGCGGATTGGCGGTGATACGCGAGACCTTCGATGATCGCCTGCGCTCGCTCGACGACGTTGAAACCAAAGTTGGATTGCCGCTGTTTGGACACACGCCCTTTGTCGATGAGGCCAAGATCCATGAAGAGGGGTCAGAGCAGCATGGCGCATTGATGGAGGCCTATGCCTCGATCCAGTCGACATTGGATTATGCGATGTCGCGCGACAAAAACGTGCTGCAATTCACAAGCGCCCAGCCGGGTGAGGGTAAATCGACCAGCGCGCTGATCCTGGCGGAGATGTTTGCTCGGCTGGGCCGCAAGACGCTGCTTATTGACGGCGATCTGCGTAAGCCGTCGATCGCGAAATTGCTTGGCAGCAAACCCCCAGAAGCTGGCTTGGTGGAGGTGTTGCTCGGGCACTCCGATTTCGAAACAGCAGTGGTCAACGGGCCTCATGAGAACTTGGACGTACTGGCCGTCGGCGCGCTTCCGCCCAATCCGGTCGAAACCCTGTCGTCAGATTATCTGGCCAATTTTCTAGCTAAGCAGCGGCAAGACTATTCGATCATCCTGATCGATTCCTCGCCGGTCATGGGGATCGCAGATGCCCCGCTGCTCGCCAAACATGTCGATGGAACAGTCTTCATTCTTGAGGCCAACAAAGTGCAATTCGGCCAAGCCAAAGCGGCGGTTAAGCGGTTGCAGGGTGTTGGCGCCAATGTCTTGGGCGTAGTCCTGACGAAATATCGCGCACTGACCGCTGGCCAGAGCTATGATTACCAATACCGCTATTACCAATATGAGGACAAATAGGCGGGACCATAGGCCGATGGACACGGCAAGCTTTACGGTCATCATTCCTGCTCATGATGAGGCCGCAGTGATCAAACGCTGCCTCGCCTGCCTATATGAAGATGCGCCAGCCGAAGCCGAGTTTGAAGTGATCGTGGTGGCCAATGGATGCAACGATCAAACCGCCCAGATAGCGCGCGATTTTGCTCCTCAAGTCAAAGTCATCGAAATCACCGAGGCGTCCAAAACCGGGGCCATGAACGCAGGACGATCCGCCGCCTCATACTTCCCTCAAGTGTTCTTGGATGCCGATGTGAGGTGCAGCATTGGAACGCTGCAGTCCCTGGCGGATGCATTAGGGACTGGTGAGGTTTTCGCTGCAGTGCCCAAGGCGCGGTTTGATACATCGAGATCGAGCCCGTCCGTGCGGGCCTATTACAAGGTTTGGCAGCAGCAGCGCTTTGCGTCGTCCGCGCTGGGTGGTTCAGGATGCTTTGCTATCTCTCAAGAGGGCTTGGAGCGGATAGGCCCCTTCCCTGCGATTATCGCAGATGATTTGTGGGCTTTGTCTCGATTCGCTGATCATGAAAGAGCTCTGGTGACGCAGGATAGCGCTGGTGAGTCAGTTTATGGCACCATAGCCCTGCCTCACACTGCGATCGAACAGGTCCGCGTCGAAGCCCGGCGCCGGATCGGCAGTGAGCAGGTTCGCAGCCATTTCCCGAGTCCTTATTTGCCGAAGACAGGCACAGGTGTTCTCAAATCAGCTTTCTCCGGAGGGACTACGCCCTTAGCGGCCATGACCTTTGCGGGAATAAAATTGGCCTCGAAGCTGCTCGCCGAGTGGCGTAAGCTGCGCGGGCGGCAAGCGATCTGGGTCCGCGATCATAGCTCGCGCAATCTGTGAAAGTGGATCGGCCCGTGGATTCTTCAGCAATCGACATTTCAATTCTGGTCGTGGCCTTCAATTCGCGCGGCTGCATTGATGCGTGCTTGGACGCAATTGAGAGGTCTGTCGGGCGTGCCCGCGTTGAAGTCCTGCTCGTCGACAATGGCAGTGATGGAACTGAACAACACGTCTTGGAAGCTTTCCCGGATGTCACCACCATAACCAGCGAAGGCAATGTCGGATTTGCGCGCGCGAATAACCGGCTGGCAGAGCACGCGAAGGGCCAATATCTGCTGCTGCTCAATCCAGACGCTTTTCTTCAGGAGGGCGCGCTCGATGCGCTGCTGGATGGCGCCTCCCGCTACCCAGAAGCGGGTGCATGGGGCGGCATCACGCTCGATAGCGATGGGTTGCCCGACTTTGGCAATTCCATTCAAATGCCGTCCTTAAGCGGGTTTCTATCGAGCGTATTGGGCCTCTCTGGGGCGCTTCACGACCCCTCCTCGAGTATTGAGAACGACCGACCAGCAGACGTTCTATCCGGCGGGTTCTTCATGATCCGGCGCGATCTTTGGGAGGAGATGAGCGGCTTGGACGAGCGGTTCTTCCTGTATTGCGAAGAAGTCGATCTATGTTTGCGGCTGCGTCAATCCGGATACGGCTTGAGGCAAATTGCCGCAGCAAAAGCGCACCATCAAATCGCTCATGGAAATTTTCAGTCGCCCCTCCGCCGCCTCTATCAAGCCGCTGGGACCATGGAATTTCTAAAGAAACACTGGCCTTTGCCTAAGCGGATCATCGCCGCTGTATTGATCTGGAAGGCTGCGCTTTTACGGGTAATTCTCGGCGCGCTCTTAGGTTGGCACAGCGACCGGCTTGCCGCCGCTGGACGGGGATATCGCCACGTTGCACTGCGGCCCGGCCTATGGCTGCGCGGCTATCATCCAAAGTCAGGCCTAAAGGCTAGGCTTGATGGTGGCGCATTGGCCAATCGAACGAAGCCGTGAGCCTACAACACTTTCTTCTCACGCGTTTCAATATCGCTAGCACCGGGCGGGAAGCTGCTATCCGTGGCCGCAGCGGATGGCTCGACCGGCGCATGGAGCTGTTCGAGGAGATATGCCTGCCCAGTGTGGCCGCGCAAACTGAACGTAACTTCCAATGGCTCATATATTTCGATGCTCGGACCGAAGAGGCTTATCGCGAACGGATTGAGAGCTGGCGCGCGATTGTGCCGTTCGAGGCAATTTTTGTTGATGATTTCGTATCACGCCGGGCGGCCGACGATATCAGAAAGCGCCTAAACGCAAGCACCGAAAAACTGCTGACCACACGGCTCGACAATGATGATGCAATCGCCCGTTTTTTCGTTGCCAAACTGCATGAAGCAGCGGAGCAAGTGCCCGTTAGGACCGCGATCAATTTCCCAGCTCGGCTACAGCCTGAAGGCACGCAAACTCTACCAAGCAAGCGACCAAACCAGCCCTTTTGTATCGCTGCTAGAGGGGGCAGATGACATCCGAACCGTCTGGTGTGATCAGCATCCTAGACTGCGTAGGACTTTCCCTTACCACCAAGTCTCTTCGCCACCCGCTTGGCTGCAAACAATCCATGGCGAGAACGTTTCGAACCGTGTCAAAGGTGCCCTCGTCCGGCACACCCCAACGCTGCCGAACTTTGAAATTGCAGAGCACCGATTGCCCCGTCCACCAAGCCTGCTGGAAGCAAAACTAGACCGATGGATTTGGTGGCCAATGAGATGGGTGCGCGAGCGGGCGATTGCCGCTGCGAAACGCGTGTTAAATCGGTGAGGCTACGCCACGGTGACTGCTCGCCGGGAGTTCTGAGAAAGCGAGACTGCGATGCCGAGCAAGGCGAAAAACCAGACCTGAGGCGATAGCCACAAGGCCACCGAAAACACCCCAAGGCACGTAACCGACAAGGCGATCGCCGTGCCGCTCATCGTGTTCTGATCCACGGGCGCCAAATGCACGGAGTTGCGAGCGAGGCCGACCACGGCGATCACAACCGCAAGCAAGGCGAGTACGGGAGCCATGACCCCGTGCCGCATGGCCAAAACCAGCCAGTAATTGTCCACCGACGGCGGCATCCAACGTGGCCGCGCCCAATCGCCAAAGCCGATCCCGAACAGCGGGTTTTCGACCACAGTCTTAATGCCTTCATCCCAAATGAGCAGGCGGAAGAAAGCGGTTTGATTATTTAGCGCTGCAAACCGGGTGATCAGCTTCACAACCCCCGACTGGCTGGCCACCTCCAGAAATACGATCACTGCCAGCAAACCCAAAAGCGTAAGCCGCCAAGTGACCATGCTGGTGCGGGAAATCATGAAATTCGCCGTCACCAATGCGAGGCCCGACGCGAGCACCAAGAAGGCCCCGGAGCTGAACGTGAACACGCAGCAAAAGGCTCCAAACAGGCCGAGCCACAGGGGCCAGCTGCGAAGGCCAGCCACCAGATAAAGCGGCAAGAAACTGCCCAAGAAAATACCGGCGAGGATTGGATGCGGGAATGGCCCCTGCGCGCGCATCAGACCAAGCCGGATAGACGGTTCGAGCTCATGGACCTGTCCAGTAATCGCACTTGCAGCGGGCATGACCAGATGCGTCTGGAGAAGCGACTCGGCCCCAATAAATAGCCCCGTGACTGCCAGCCCGGGCGCCACCAGAACCAGCAGAATACGCAAATCCTTGAGCGAATGAAGCGTGGTGCGCAGCCAGAAATAGGCGATGATAATGTCCAGGATCAAAGAGCCAGAGGCCTGCACCGCTTGGTCCAATCCCATGGTCACGATTGAGGATATGGCGATCCAAACCCCGAGCGAGGCGACGACATAATCAGCCACGCAAAGCCTGAGGTGGCCTTTCAGAACATCTCGAAGGATGAAGAAAGCCGCGCCGATCAGAAACAATCGATAGGGCGGAAGCAGCAGTGTTCCCACGCTAAAATTGAACGGCAGTGGGATCAGCAGACAATAAACCAGCGCCGCCGCGCCAAAAACACGCCATCGCTCAACCTCATAACCCCGCACCATCTGCGGCGCGGTCTCTGGGTTGATTGGCAAGGCTGCAGAATTTTCCATTGAAGTATTGCGGCGGCTTCCTTTGACCTTTGAACAATGCACTAAGTCGATTGCCCGAGCCTACTGTGCATCACTGCGTCCGCTCTTGCCAGACCCAAGTTCTCGCACCGCAGTTTGCAAAACTAGCACCTCTACTCGCAAACAACTTTCCTACATGTTCTATTTATGTTCTTATCTTCGAACAGTTTCATCCAACGCGAATCCGAGGACATCGAAATGCAACAAGATCCATTCCGCAATCAAGCCGACAGCCCAATGGCACCGGCAGAATATTGCTTTGAAATCACACCCAGCGACACAGACGATCTGATGTGCGCAACCAAGGCGCTCTACGTTGGCGAAGGCGGTGATTTGGCCGTCACCTCGGTCCGCGCCGATGCCCCTGTTGTCTTCACCAGCGTTCCATCAGGCAGCATTATCGATGTCCGCGCTCGGAGAGTTAGCGCATCCGGCACGACAGCAGCGAACATTATCGGGCTGGCCTAATGGGGCGCGTCGGATATGGCTTTGGCTCGGTTGCAAGGCTGCTGAACGCGGCATCCGCATCGAGCAAAGCGACCATCAACCCAGGCGAAGATTGGACCGGCACAGCGGGTAGCGGGTTTGCGTCCGTCCCCGCTGACCCGGCTCGGACAACCGCCAAGCCGGTGCTGCGCCTCATCACCCCGCCCAAGCAACGCTTTTCCAGCAATCTCACAATTGGCGTTCGGGCGGCGGCGAACAATTCTGGCACTTTGTTCGACACAGACGGCCTGTCGTTTGTCCGCGTCCATTATGAAGGCAACATCGTCGATATTGCCGCGCCGAGCGTGCGCAACCTCGTCGACGCCAATGATATCACCAAATGCTATTGGGGTTGGTGGTGTGAGCTCGAATACAGCGGCAATGGCGCAGCCGATGTGTATTTTGAGGCGGTCCCGACCGACACCAATATGCAAAGCCGCGTGATCGGCCCGTACACGTTTCATCCGAATGATCAGGAGTGGGAGCTCGACTTTACCGTCAATCCCGACTTGCCGCTTTCCGCCACAAACTATCACGACATAAATCCGGCCATCAATGCCATGAAGCAGCAAGGTGCCTCCGGCGCCTTGCGCGTGCGAATTGAGAAAGCTGGCGATTACGCGCTGACGGACCGCAATTGGAACAGAGGCGCGGCGGCTGAATGGCTTGTCGTGGAAGCCACGGTTCCCGGCGTTCGCTTTTCCCAAGACCTGCAAGCCGATGGCACGCTCAGCTTCTTCAGGCCCCGCTTCGAACCAGTCTGCTTCCGCCGCTGCGAGTTCGATTTTGCGGGATCCAGCGAGTATTATTTCGAGCCTGGATGGGCGCGGGAGAACTGGTTCGATGGCTGCGTCTTGACCAATAGCAATGGCCGCAATGATGCCCCGCTAAAGGTGCCTCGTAACACGCTAGCGTGGATTTTGCGCGGGAGGCATTGGATCACCGAATGCAGTTTCAGCAATTTGGCAAACTGCGCAACGGGTCAGCATCTGGTGCGCGGATGCGAATTCACGCAGTGCTGGTCGGATCTCGCAAATGGCACATATGCCTTTGTCGGCAACATAGTGCAGGATTTCGACGGTAGCTATTACCGCGATGGCATGGCTGCCCTAAGCGTTGAATACACCGGGCCTGCTGGAAGCGCGACCATCGCAGCGAGCGGTATTGGTCCGAAAACCTTCACCTTGCGAGAAGATGGCGCAAGCATCGGGACGTTTGTGACCGGAACCAACAAGGCCGCGTTTCTCGCCGATACCAATTACACGGTTCAAAACCTTGCTGATTGGATCAATGCTCAGTCTGGGTGGAACGCGACCGTACTGGACAATCGCTTCGCGGCTTTTGGACTGTGCCTCGATAGCGGCTCTCCGCAGGCCGCTTTCGGTCAGCAAGATGTAAAGTCGGCTCCGCTGGTCTTGCATACGAAGTTCGACATCCATGCCGACATCTATCAACTGAGCGGCAATTCAGCGATTGAGAACATCGTCATCGCCGAAAACCGCATGTGGGATATTGATGCGCAGAACATCTTCCTCACGGCCCCCGGCGGGTTCAGCGATGTGATGATCGTGAACAATGCGTTTGAGAACTTCCTAAGCAGCGGCGCACAAAGCCAGTTCAGCTCCGCCCACAGCCATGTCATTGTCGCGCATAACTCGATGGCGAGCCAAACAATCACCATGCGCAGCGACAGCACGTTCAACCCAGACGCATACTGCCTGATTGCAAACAACGTCTCGCAAGAATTGCGGTGGGGCGGCGCGGCTGATCCTGATCCAATTGTTGCTGACAATCACGTGCATGCAGGCTCGTCCCCACCAACAGGGGCAAATGGCACGTCCATCGGCGGCGACTTTGGTTCGCTCTATGTCGATGCCGACAATGGCGACTTCGCTCCTGCCGGTGATCTGCTGATCAATGGAAAGAGCCCGGTGCTGCGCGGCGATTTGAACTGCGCCAAACGCTCTACCTATGGCGCGGTAGGCGCTGTCGGAAAGTCGATCTTCGGTTGAGCCTTGCGGGAGGCCAAGAGAGCCGGAGCCATCCCAACGCTCCGGCTCTTACACTGCTTTGTCTTGTGCAGGATTGCCTAGCGAAGACCAGTTTCGCAGCATCACCAGCAAAACCGCGCCGATCCACAATATCTCGAACAGCACCTGGATCATGGCCGCCCCAACGGCGCCATGTTGATCAATCATCCAAGGGGCAGCGAGCAGCGCGATCAGGGCAAACAGATTGCATTTCAGCATCGCGCCTGGCCCGATTTTGACGATTGTGAGCGCCCTCATCCCTAGGGTCGTGAGACTCAAGCAAATCGCGAGCACCAACCAATTTAAGGTGGTTGCAGCGGGAACGAACTCTGGCCCTGCGACAAGCTCTATGATTGGCACGCCCAGCCAATAGACCGCGGCCAAGGCGGCTAGCGAAGTGAATAGTCCGAATGCGGCAATCACACCCGCCAGTCTCAGCGGATTTGGCGCGGTTGGCATTTCTCGAAACACGGCTTCGAATGCGGCGCGGTAGAGCATCTGCATCAGTGAAGCGATCCGGTCAGCCACGGCGTAAATTCCAACCATCGAATTGCCAGCAAGCGCGCCCAACAACACAATCATGCCGCGCTGCCTCACCGCACCCACCGCACCTGACAGCCCGGTCGGCAGGCAAAACTTCAATACCTCGAGAGTTTCGCCGCGCGCCGCCGCTCTGGCACACACAATTGCAATACCTTTGCGAGCAGGACGGCGTTCGTACCCACAAAGACCAACGCAAAAGCGATCAGATAAGCGCCTATCGGAGCCGCAACGTGCCAAAACACTGCGGCTGCAAGCAGGGTAACTGCGGCGGCCCCTGATCGGACGATCGCCAAGTAATCAAAGCGATCGTGTTTGCGCAAAATTCCCGTCAGCGGGTCAGACGTTCGAAGCAATTGCGAACTGATCAGCACAATCGCGGCCCGACCGCCTTCCCAATCCAGCCATAACAGAGCGCCGAGGCCAATCAGGACACCAATCGCCGCCGCTGCCAGATTTATGATCAAAGCCGCGCCTAAGATTCGGCTCTCGCGCCCTTCAGACAATGCCAAGACCGCCTGCCACAATTGCATGCCTAGCCAAAGCCTCTAGCATCATTGTAAGGGCAAGCAGTGCGGCCAGCGTACCAAGGCCATCGACGCCGAGCGCGCGGGCGTTGAAATACATGGCGGCAAACCCGAACACGGCAACCGCGCCAAGCGATACCAGTGACCAGCCCGCATTGGTGCGTATTCGTTTCCAGACGGTCACGTCGCTACCGGCCAATTAGCTCAGAAAAGCGCTGGGTTATATGCTGTGCACGGCCCAGCTCATCATTACTGAGCCCCGTCAATTCGCGCGTTTTGGTAGTCCCCTTCAGCGCGCCAAGGCCCTGCATCTCGCAATCGAAACCCCACTGATTCAGCCGCTCAAGGATGGCACCATCATTTGCGACCATGCTGGCCAGATCATGCACCATGTAGCGGCCAGGTTCGCTTGCCTCGATATGGTCCAGCAAGCATTGGTTGTAATAGATCCAGGCCTCTAGATAGTCGCTGCGCAATTGCTCAAACCACGCCTCACTGCGTGATCGCGTTGCCCAGTAATAGGCCTTTCGCCAGCCGCGATGCCCGGTCTCTGCATGAACGCGTCTTTCCCGCTCCAGCAGTGAAGACACGACCTCTTCAAAGGGGCGAAACAAGATCAGCGCGAAGGGATCAAGCGCCTCGCGATAGAAGGGCAGGAAGAGGCAAGTTCGCGGCTCCTTCCAGCCAAAGCATGCATTGGACTTTTGCTTTCGCTCCAAAAGAGCCCGGCCTTCTTCGGCCAGTTCGCCTTCGATCTTCATCGCGCGATAAGCGGCTGGGTCAAACGAGCGCGCGCCCCAATCGGCCATGCCATTGCTAGGCAGTGTATGCGCAGCCAACACTTTGGCATGGAACGTCAAAAATTCGACATCTTCGTAGTGACCATGCTCATTGCCAATTCCAACGCCCAAAGTGGAACCGCCCATATCGATCCCGCAACTGGCCAGCCACCGCGCCGCAAGCGAAGTGTAGGAGCGATGCATGCCCAGCACTGCTAATGATGGCAAAGACCTAGCCTCCTAGCCAAGAATACCGCTCCACTCGTAAAACCGTCTAAACTATGGCTCTTCATAGCCCGCTTGCCTAGCAATGTCCCGAGCGTCCGCTTGCAAGTAAGGACCGCGCGATTTGACCTTCCGCCGCCTCCACCGCGCACGCCAAAGCGCCAGCGGATTGTTCGACAACGCACAAATTGAGGTGTGAATTGGCAGCTTATCCCGCCATTTTTTGCGGGCATAGTGATAAGCATCGCGATAGCCTCCGCCAAGCGAAACGATTGGGCGATTGTTATGAACGACGGGAAGCTCTAACGCCCAGGCCGTTCTGCCAGCCGCAATCGCGCTCTGCGCCAGATCCGTCCCATAAAGATGGAAATGCGGCAAATCGGGATCAAACTGGAAACCCGGCTCTCGGCGCAAGATCAAAACCAGCTCGTCAAATGAACCGACCTGTGCCGGGGCGAAGCCGCTCGAACCAAGCTCTTTGCCCATCGTCACATCCCAGACCCGGCCAACATGCTCTCCGTTGGGACGAACGCCGTAAGGACCTGCAACCATCCAATCCAGTGCGCTCTCGCTTAGAGCATTGAGCGCCGCGACGGCGCGTTCCAACCACCCCTGCGGCAAATACACATCCTGATAGGCGAAGACACAAATGCCCCGCGCAGTTTTAGCTAAGCCCTGATTGTAGGCGTCCGCCATATTGCTCGCGCCCCGGATTTCCGTGATTGGCAAAGCGCCGCTCGCAACATCCGGAGAACGCCGCAAGCATTCGCCCAATATCTCATCATTATCGACCGCCACAATCAGGCAAAAATCTTCGGACTTCAGCGCTAAGTTTGGGGCTTGCCGCATCGCTTCACTCAAACCGTCAGCAATAGGCGCCACCACGCCTCGTTGTCCAAATACCAGCGCAGCGATTGCGCCAAGCCTTGCTCGAAACTGCGCTGAGGTGCGTAGCCGAGATCACGCCGCGCTTTGGTTTCATTAATGGCGTATCGACGATCATGGCCAGCGCGGTCTTCGACGAAGGTTTTCAGCTCCGACGTTTGCAGTCCCTGCGCGGCTGGCGCATCGGGATATCGCTCAGCAAGCTCCTCATCCTGCGCAAAGGCCCGGTCAACCTCAAGGCAGATCGCATCGATCACGGCCATATTAGGAAGCTCTGCGCCGCCGCCGATGTTGTAGGTCTCGCCGATCTCGCCGCGCTCAAGGCAAGCTTCGATCCCGCGGCAATGATCTTCGACATGAAGCCAATCACGCACGTTCATACCATCGCCGTAAATCGGCAGCGGCCGACCCGACAGTGCATTGAGCAAGAACAGCGGGATCAGTTTTTCAGGATACTGATAAGGACCATAATTGTTAGAGCAATTGCTCGTCGTCACCTGCAGGCCGTAAGTGTGGTGGTAGGCCCGGACCAAGTGGTCAGAGGCTGCCTTCGAAGCGGAATAGGGTGAGTTTGGCGCATATGCCGTCGTCTCACTGAAAGCGGGCTCATCCGCGCTCAGCGAGCCAAACACTTCATCCGTCGAGATATGATGAAAACGATGCTCGCCCCCACTGCCCTCATCGAGCCAGACTTTGCGTGCCGCCTTCAAAAGAGAATTCGTGCCTAGAATATTGGTGTCGATGAAAGCGTCTGGCCCAGTGATGGATCTGTCGACATGGCTTTCGGCCGCAAAATGCACGATCGTGCCAATGGCGCGTTCGCTTAGAAGCCGCTCAACCAAGGCCTGATCACGAATATCGCCTTCAATTAGCTCGCATTGCTGCACGCCCTCAATGGTTGAACGATTGCCCGCATAGGTCAGCGAATCGAGCACGATGAGCCGATCAGCGGGGTGATGCTCGCTCCAATAATGCACGAAATTGCCGCCAATAAAGCCTGCCCCGCCAGTGATGAGTAGGTTAGCCAAGAGCCTGCTCCTGTTTCAGCATCACGCGCAAGTTGTCACGCCAATCAGGGAAACCGCGGCCCAGCGCTTCGCTGGTAGCAGAACAATCTAGCCGAGAGAACTTAGGCCGCTTGGCTGGCGTGGGATATTCCTCGCTGCAGATCGCAGTGATCGGGATGGAGCGATCAAGCAATCCTATCGCCAATGCCTCTTCCTGTATGGCCACCGCGAAATCATACCAGCTTGCCTCGCCAGCATCGCAATAGTGAAATACGCCACGCTTGCCGCCTTTGACCAATTCCCAAATCACTTTCGCCAAGCTGCCAGCATAGGTCGGCGCTCCGATCTGATCGGAGACCACGCGCAATCCATCGCGCTCTTTCATCAATCGCAGCATTGTTGTGACGAAATTAGCATGCCCAGCCGCATAGACCCAGCTTGTGCGCACGATCAGAGCCTCTGCGCCAGCTGCATCTTCACCAGCCATTTTCGTCGAACCGTAAACCGACAAGGGGCCGCGCCGATCTGCGGGTTTGTAGGCAAGCTCACTTTGCCCGTCGAAAACGAAGTCCGTGGAGATTTGGGCCAATCGTGCGCCGCAGCCAGCCGCTGCCTCCGCCAAAAATGAAACGGCATCAGCATTGAGAAGCTGCGCGGCAGAAGCATCGTCTTCGGCCCTATCCACGGCGGTGTATGCGGCAGCGTTTATGATCCAGTCCGGTTGGCGCTCATCAACTATGCGCTGGACATCCAATTGATCCGTGACATCCAGATGCAGCCGATCAAGGGCGATCAAATCGGTCCCATTGGGCATGCAGGCCTGCAATGCACGCCCAACTTGCCCATTGGCGCCAGTCAAAAGCACCTTCATGCAAAGGCTTCCACGTCACCCAGAGCGGTGCCGTGACGGTCTTTGTCCGACAGCACCAACTCCAGATCATCAATTGGCCAATCAATCGCCAGTTCAGGGTCATCCCAAGCAAGAGTGTGCTCATGCTCTGGCGCGTAGGCGGCCGTGCATTTGTAAAGAAAATCGGTATCTGGCGCGAGCGTCAAAAAGCCATGAGCGAAACCTTCTGGCACCCAAAACATGCGCTTGTTTGCCGCCGAAAGTTCTACGCCAACCCATTGGCCAAAATTCTCAGATGAACGCCGGAGGTCGACGGCAACATCAAACACCGCACCATTTGTTACGCGAACCAGTTTGCCTTGTGGGCCTGGGTTTTGGAAATGTAGGCCGCGCAATACCCCGGCTTGAGAGCGGCTGTGATTGTCTTGAACAAACTCGGCAGCCAACCCGAGTTCTCTAAATTCCTGCTCATTCCAACTTTCCAAAAAGAAGCCGCGATCATCGCCAAACACGCGCGGCTCGATAATCATCGGTCCGGGAATGTTGCACGCAATGAGCTTCACGCTTGCACCGGGTTTTCAAGCAATTGCCGCAAGTATGTACCATAGCCCGACTTGCGCAGAGGCTCTGCAATTTCCTGAAGCTTTTCATCGTCAATAAAGCCCTGCCGCCACGCGATCTCCTCAGGGCAACACAGCTTCAAGCCTTGGCGCTCTTCTGTAATGCGAACAAAAGTCGCAGCATCGAGCAGAGAAGCATGCGTGCCTGTGTCCAACCAAGCATAGCCGCGGCCCATCAACTCCACCGAAAGTGCATTGTCCTCGAGATATAAACGATTGAGATCGGTAATTTCCAACTCGCCGCGCGGCGATGGTTTGAGGCCACGGGCCCGGTCCACAACGGTCCCGTCGTAGAAATAGAGCCCCGTCACCGCATAATTCGATTTCGGCGTTGCCGGCTTTTCCTCGATAGATACAGCCCGTCCGCGATCATCAAATTCGACCACCCCATATGCCGCCGGATTGTTCACGCGATAAGCAAATACGCTCGCGCCAGTGGTACGGGCATCGGCATTCGTGAGGTCTTGCGGCAAGCCATGGCCGTAAAAGATATTATCTCCGAGGATGAGAGCACTCGGCTGACCATTGATAAAGTCTGCGCCAATGTGAAAAGCTTGCGCCAACCCTTCCGGGTTTGGCTGTTCCGCATAGCTAAGAGATAAGCCCCAATCGCTGCCGTCACCGAGAACTCTGTGAAATTGCGCTGCATCCTCCGGCGTGGTGATAATCAATATATCTCGGATCCCCGCCAGCATAAGAGTGCTGAGCGGGTAGTAGATCATCGGCTTATCGAAAACTGGCATCAATTGCTTAGAAACTCCGCGCGTCAGCGGGTATAAACGCGTGCCCGAGCCACCAGCTAAAATAATGCCTTTGCGGCTGGTGGTCATGGGACAAAGGCTCCTAATACTGGGGCAAATACCCCCTGCATTTGTTACTTGGATTAATTGCAGGGCCGCATAGCGCGGTCAACGCACAACTGCTGCCTTCCACCGAGATCCTTGGGCGGGTCAATGCGGTTAATCGCATTTGCGCGGCTTAAGCATCATTGACGCGCTGGATAATCCAACAAAAATGGCGCACCTTCGGCGGGAAACATCTGCTGAACCCCAAAGGCTCACCGCTAAAGATATGACTGAAAGTTCAGCCATTGATGCAATGCTAGCCGCTGCGGTGCGCGGAGAGGCAGCGCAGTGGGTGGGCGAGAGCGTTTCACGGGTTTGGAACCGGATCGCCTTTCATGGGATCGCAGGTGCGCTTAACCTGCGGCTCGGCCAACTCTCTGGCTGGCCTGATCAGATCCTCAATTACATCAAGCACGAAGCGCAGATTGCGGCGCTTTGGGAGGAAACCCATCGGCAACGTGTCGCGGCGCTTATCGATGGTTTGGCAGAGCAAGGCGTTGAAACAGTCGTGATGAAAGGCACAGCGCTTGCCTACGCTCTCTATGACGATGCTTCGGTGCGGCGGCGAGGTGACACCGATTTGCTGATTAGGTCAAGCGACCGCAAGACAGCGCGAGCAGCACTCAATTCGAGCGGCTGGGTCAAGCGGGAGAGCCCGCATGGTCTAAACTATCAGGAGACGTGGCTGTTCAATACCGGCGCTCATTTCGTGCATGAATTGGACCTCCACTGGCAGGCCGTCGATAGTCCCACCTTGCAAACAATCCTGCCCGCTGAGCAATATTTTGAGGAAGCCCGTCCCCTGTCCGGCCTCAGCAGATATGCGCTCGCAGCATCGCCGATCTTAACGATGGCCCAAATCGCGCTTAACCAGGCCTGGCACCAAACCAATGGCTATGCAGTCGAGGAAACCAAGGTCCGAGGGGGGATCGGCTGATTTGGGCAATGGATTACGATTTGCTCGCCCGCAGTTTCGATCAGCGCGATTGGTTCAGACTTACCGAGTTTTGTGAAAAGACGGGTATGGGGCCGGTTGTGCTCGAGGCTCTGAGGAGAGCGAGAGCAACTCTCCTCACACACATTCCCGCAAAGATCGAAGCTCAGTTGGAACGGCAAACTGGATCGCCTGAAATCCCAGCTTATCTTGCAGAGACAGACACAGCCTCGCGGTTCAAAACCGATCTCGCCAATGTGCGTTCGCCAATAGCAAAAGCTCGCTTCGCCCTAGCGCAGGCTTGGCCCAGTGCAGCACATCTGAAGGAAAAGTCCGCGGCGTCCCAAAGCCCCACCGTCGCTGGCCTTCGCGCGCGGTGGCTGGCCAGGTCATTCAAAAGACTGCTGACCGGACGAAAGACCTCATGAAGCGATCATTCCTTTGGCAGCGCGCATTGGCGTTCAAACGCGAGCTGTCTCTTATCAGCATGCTTACGCTGCTCAGCTCCTTAGCGACGCTGTCCGTACCATGGCTGGCCGGACAATTGCTAGGCGGGCTTGCGAACGATGCACCTAGCGACCTCTCCAAGATCACAGGCCTGTTGGCGCTCGCGCTGGTCATCGTGACCGGCCTCAATATTGCCGCAAGTATAGTGTCCGCTCAAACTTCCGGGCGGATACTCGCAAAGCTGCGAACCGATGCTTATGACCACATTCAGAGCCTGCCGATCGGCTTTCACGAGCAAAGTCGGCGGGGCGATCTCCTGGCGATGATGACCTATGAGGTGCGCTCGCTCAGCGACTTCCTGACCTCCACCATCGCCAATGTCCCCGCCATGCTGATGACGGCTGGCGGCGCGGTCACATTGCTGTTCCTCATAGACCCCGCGATAGCCTTCATCGTGCCTGTGTTGGTGCCAGCATTCTTCATCGCACTCAAACTCATCAGCCGCAGCGGCTCAGAGGGCTGGCAGAACGGGTCAGAGAAACGGAAGCCGAAGTGATGTGGGTGGCCGATAGTGACCTAGAGATGCTGCCTGCGATCAAATCCTTTGCAGCCGAAGCTCGGCATGGCAAAGCCTACGCTAGAATTGTTGAAGCGGCCCGTAGTCTCAGCTTGCAGGAAGACCGCATCACAGCCGTGATTGGCCCTGTGATTGCCCTTGCCGCCGGATTGGCCGCCATTGCAATCATTGTGCTCGCTGCCTCTGGACCGGGTGCGGCCGAGCGCGATCCGGCGGAACTGTTCGCGTTCCTGCTTTACGCCGCGTTGCTCACTCGCCCCATTGGCGGCTTGGTCAATGTGTATGGCCAATGGCAGATCGCACGCGGCACCGTGGCACGAATGGAGAGCATTTTCGCGGTGGAGCCTGAAATCACTGGGTCCGGGCGCGAGATGAAAGAGACCTCACCTGCGACCATCCAGTTCGACAATGTCAGTTTTGGATATGAGGGCCGCGATCAAGTCCTGCGCGATATCAGCTTTGCGATAGAACCAGCCCAAGTGGTGGCTCTAACAGGCGCAAATGGCGCAGGAAAATCGACCCTGATCAGCTTGCTCCTGCGGTTCTACACGCCGGATCAGGGACGCATTCTTCACGGGTCAGACAATATCGCCGATCTGCAAATACAGCATTGGCGCAGACAGATTGGCTATGTTCCGCAGCGCGCGCTGCTGTTCAACGGAACGATAGCCGAAAACATCGCGTTCGGGTGTGACGTAGCCGAGCCACAAGCGATTAAACGCGCTGCCAGGCTGGCCCAAGCATGGAGATTTATCGGCGAACTGCCGGACGGTTTGGACACGGAAATTGGCGACAATGGCATCCGTCTGTCAGGCGGTGAGCGTCAGCGCATCGCGCTCGCTCGGGCCCTGCTCAATGATCCGCCCATCCTCATACTGGACGAAGCCACCAGCATGTATGACCTCGAGAGCGAGGCCGCCTTCATCGCCGAATCCGAAAGTGCGTTAAGCGGGCGCACCGTCATCATAATAACGCATCGCGCTGCGAGCCTTGCCCTTGCCGACCGAGTTTTCGAAGTGAGTGATCAGTCCCTGCGCGAGGTTGCTATTCAACGCTGATCAGATTTTGCTCGCTTAGCTCTGTAGCCAGGCTGAGCACGTCTTGCTGGATGCTCGCAAGCGGCGCATCAAACTCCGCTTCGATTACCTCGCAAAGCGCCGCAATCGAATGGGCCTTCTCATCGAGTAGGCTCCAAATTCGAGTGCCCACGGCATTCAGACCAAAATAGGTCCCGCTGGCCATATCGAGCAGCACCATTTCGCCGCTGACCTCCCGCGAGACTACGTCTTCAGACGCGCATATAACATCACTCAATTGCACTTTGCGCCTCCTACTTGCTCATCACTTCACGAACCGCTGCGATAACATGCGCAAGCTCGCGGTAATCGCGGCGATAGTCCAGCGCATAGCTCGGAACGTCCTGCGATAGATCGACCAGCCTCGCGAAATGGGCTTTCAATCGCGGTTTATCTTCAACATCGAGAATGAATGAGTGCGGTATCAACTGGGTCACGGAGGCCACCGGGCTCAGTTTGTTGAGGCTCACTGTCTCAGGATCTGCGGACGCCAGCACAAAGATCGCATCCAACTCCGCAGGCTTCTCGGCAGCAGGCAATTGCTCAGCCGCTGAAACATTCTGCTTACCTTCGGACTCAGCCCATTCTCCTTGCGGACCGAGCAAAAACTCAGCACTGTCATGGAAGAGACGTAGAGCGGGTGTCTTTGGCTGCACCCGATAACCGCCTTCTTGCAGCTCAAGCTCAACCACGTCTTCAGTCAAGAATGGAGCGCCTGACTTTGAAAAGGCTCCAGCCAGTGTCGTCTTGCCGCTACGCGAGGCCCCGAGAAAAGCGGCGGCCCTGCCGTCAATGACAACCGCGCTTCCATGAAGGCACAGCCCGCCGGAATGATTGATAAGAAGCGGGAGTATCGCATTGTGAAACAGGTTTTGCGCGGTTTGCTCTGTAGTGCTGGGAGCGGGCCAAGCGATCACTTCTTGACCACTGCCTGCGATGTGAAAGTCGACTTCATCCAGAAATCTCAGATGAAAGTCATCGCCGTCCCGGCGGAATTCAGCCTTTACCTCTCCGTCCAGATCAACCCAGCGATCATAGGGCGCCTGCGCCAAAGCCGCTTGAACGCGCGCCTCGGCGAGTTTCAGGCGGGTCACAAGGTGCAGTCCTTAGCCAGCACCTGCATCACAAAATCTTTTATGGCCTGCTCACTTGGAAACAAGTTTGGGCGGTCCCGCAACACCTGATCCACAATCTCTTGGCTGGTGCGCACGCCATCAACCTGCGCCAGGACATATGCACGCGCCGTACCCTGATCGGACAAGGTGAGCGACTGTCCACCAGGCGCCGCCAAGTCAGCGGGTTTCAGCAAAGCCCCTTGCCAGGTCGAGAGCTTCTGGACAGGCGCGCCTCTTGGCGGCTTGATCGTCCAGGCTAGCATGTCCTCTGCGTGGCGAATGCGGATCGAGAATTCCACTTCATCACCGGCTTCAACCGTGAACGGCTGGGCCACAGGCAAGAATGCCTGAGAGCGACCAATGCCAGCAGGATCAAGCGGGGAATTGGTCATCCGCACGCTGGGGCTTAAAGCGCAATCGAACCACCCAGCCACTCCGTCAAACAAACCGGATTGATTGATCGATAGCGAAGCGTTGAAGCTGAACAGTCCGGGATTGTCTTCACACAGTGATATACCGCCCAGCTGCACCGCATCGCTAATCAGTTCATCATCAGAATGATTGTGATGGTGCTTTGCACCGCGGTAATGGCCATCAAGCCAGCGATATTCAGCCGGAATATGCTCCGCCTGCCACGCGCTAGTCTTGTTCCGGCATACCTCGCTCGAGACGCCTTCGACCATCAAATCCATCGACTGAGGAATAATCGCTCCGCCTGGCTTCAGAAACCGCTGGCGCGCATCCCGGAGCATAGCGATGATCCCGTAATCAAACCCGAAAAAGCCAATGTGATCGCAAATCAGCAGATCGACCTTTTGCGGCAATACGGCGTGGAAAGTTGATTGCGGAATACAGTGATAGCGATCGCCTAAACCAGCCTTAGCGATGCTCTCCCTCGCAAGCTGGATCGCATCGCTGCTATCAATGCCCCAAACTTCGGAAGCGCCTGCTTCCAGGCAAAGAAGCCCCAAGACGCCCAGGCCGCAACCAAGGTCTGCCACTGTATCGCCAGGTTGAATGACTTCTTCGACGGCTTGGCGATAAAGCTGCAAGCGTCCAGTCAGATTGAGATATTCAAGGTGCTCGTTCAGGACGTCGATCATTAAAGCGAAAGCACCTCTCGAGCCACAGCGTTACCCGTCCAGCGTAAAAACAGATCGGCGCTAATCCATCGCCATCATAATCATTCCGTCCATCATCAAGGTGGCGCTTCCACCGGTCAGATTTCGTACAGAACCGTATGCCGTCAGGCGCGGCGGCGTGTATTTCGCTTTCTTGGCTTTCTGTTTCATAAAGCGACCTTGCTGATTGGGCCGTGAGTCAGAGAGCATGGCGACCATCAGCGGAAATGATACAAAAAAGCGGCGCAAGCGTAAACTCCCCATACCTCCCACGAACGCTCATCTGGGATTTTGCCAGATGCATCTGGCCGCAGAAGACGCTGAAGCCCGGCATAATCACACAGATCGCCCAGCAATGGATCGGCATTCTTGCATGCAAAGTCAGCGAATTCTCGATCCAGCTCTGGCGAAGGGAAATCCGCCTTAGTTGAACGGTCCAGGATCGCATCTGGCACAATCCCTCGCAGCGCCATGCGATGGATGTATTTGCTTTGACCTGCCCGTCTTCGAATATGCTCCGGTGTGCTGGCTGAAAACTCAATGAAGGCCTTGCTCAGCATCGGATTGCGCGGCTCGAGCCCGGCCCTCGCATATTGCCCCTGCATCATCGTGTTTGCCATGTCCGTGCCCGGCGCGCGCGCGAGATTGAGCTTACTCCAACGCACTGGCTCGCTTGGCAGTGAGGTGATGTAATCGTCTTCAATCCTGGCTAGTCGGTGTCTGACCTCCTCCGTCATCCATTCGAGATACTCTTGCTGCTCCCTTGCCTTGCGCCGCTTGTAATCTCGGCCCTGAACTCGAATGCTCTCCGGCAGAAGCGTCATAGCCATGTGCCGTAAGGCAATGGGCAGCGTTCGCCGCCACCCGTCAACGGCGGCGTCTTCACGTAAGGCCCGGGCGAACCCTCCAATGTCAGCCGCTTCGGTAAACTCGCGGTAATAGTGGACGCTGCCTTGCAGCCATTCATCACCTCCATCGCCTCCCATCAGAGCCCTGCAACCATCCGCAGCCGCCGCATTCTCCAGCCCAAGGCTCATCGCGCCATTGGTGGGGATCGGGAGATCATATCTCGCACGCGCTTGCTCCGCGAACCAATCGATCGGCGGCTGCGTCAGCGGTACTTCGGTTAACTGACCGCCAACATGCTCCGCTGCGGCTCTGGCGAATGGCAATTCATAGGCGGGGGAGCCTGGTTCTCCCGCCAGAGCATACCCTTTGATAGTGGGCGCCAGCAGTTCGCCTCGCTCTGCCAATTCATATGCCAAACAATAGATTGCGCTGGAATCGAGGCCGCCGCTAACCGTCACCCCAAGCGGCCCATGAGAGCGCGAAGTTCGGCGGACGCAATCCCTCAAGAGGTGACTGTAGTGCTCGAAGTAATCCTCATCACGGTCGTACCTTATGGTGACTTCAGGATTGAGTGACCAATGCTCCTTCAACGTCAGGCGATTTCCCGACAAACTCATCGAATGAGCCGGAAGTAAGCGCTTGATACCCCGCCAAGGCGTTGCATCGCGCTGATGCCATTTGTCCGCCATGACACCCGCCAGGTAGTCGAAGTCTGGCTCAGGCCTTGGCGTGATCTGCGGGACCAAAGCCGAGAGGTCAGAAGCGAACAGCAACCTCTGACCATCGAAATGATAAAACAATGGGCGCAGGCCCATGTGATCGCGCGCGCAATAGATCAACGGATCGCTCGGATTGGCCCGGCAATCAACCAGGGCGAGAGCAAATTCGCCGTCCAAATGGCGAGCGCAATCCTCGCCCCATTGCTGATAGGCGCGCAGCACCAGTTCCGTGTCCGCCCGCGTGCGTAGCACTGCGCCGAGACTCAGCAGCTCGGCGCGAAGCTCCTCCCAATTGGTGAGGTAGCCATCAAACACGAGAGCAATGCGATCCTCTTCACTGCAATGCGGCTGGGTTTCTGCCTGCGCTTCGCTGGTCACTCGCAGCATGCTGGCACCCAATCCAACGAGGCTGCGATGCCCGAACGCGCTCGAAAGCCAAGTCGCGACCCCATCCTGACCGCGATCCGCGATAGCGTCCGTCATTGCCGTTAGGCTCGCAGGGTCCACCCCATCAGAACACCAAAGCCCAGCGATCCCGGTCATTCAGCCTCAATGGCTTTTGATGAATTGAAGTAAAGCAGCGCGATCACCCAAGCCGCCCATTTTCAGCTTCGGCCGCGAAGAGATCGCATAGTGGCTGCAACACGCTGAGCTCAAAGTGTTCCGCCCAGAGGTGCGGCCTTACCAGTTTCTCGCAGTCAGCAGGATAAAAGTGGAAGAACAGAAGGTTGCAATAGCCGTCCGGCGTTATCGGTTCGCGGTAATGCCATTGCGATGAACCATTGAAAAGCGACGCCTGGTTCGGCCTCAACTCATGCGCAGTCCACTCCATTGCTGGATCATTCTTTAGGCTTTCCTCGGCCCAAATCTGCATCGCAGCAGAACCGGGCCATTCCACTTGCTTGCTGAAGTGGACCGGCCAAGTTCCGCTTTGCTCGATGCAATAGTCGAGCGTGTACATCGAAATCGGCTCATCCAGATGCGGCGCGCACTGGCCTGAACCTCCGTAGAGGCTCAAGAAATTGTATCCCAACACCAATTCGCGACCTGCGAGCTCGCTCACCAATGGCAACAGACCCCGCTGCAACTGCAGAAAGAACGGATGATCATGGACGACATCGCGCCCGAAGTCCTTGACCTCATGACGCTCAAGCTGCGCGGCGGAAAGACTTTCGACCACTGCGCGGATCTCTTGCCGAACCGCGTCATCAAACAGAGCATTGAGAGTGCAGATTTCGAAACTCGCGGCCGGGCGCAGCGGCGCAAAACCTGCGATGAAACGCCCCAAATACTCAGGGGCTACTTCCGCCAAATACAGCTTTGCCGCCTCAAACCGGCGCAAGAAATGCGCGTCGTACCACGGCACCTCACCCACCTTTGCGACCGAGGCAATGGCGGCCAAATGCAGATCGAGATATTCACGATCCTCTAACCTGTCCTTGATCGCTTCACTCAGCATATTGCAGACATAGCACACAGAAGGGCTGAAGCGATAAGCCGGACAAATCACACCGCGCTTTACGGTCTCCGTTTGTCGCAGGGGGCAAAATCTGGCACCTTATGCGAAGTGACAACAGCAAGAACCTCCGCCGCGCCACTAGAGGGCCAAAAGCCTGAACTGAGGGATGCCCTCTGGATTGGCCACTATAGCGTGCGCGGCTTGGTCGAGCTTGTTCGGGCGCGTCTCACATTCGCAAAGCTGGATATGCGCGCGCTTGATCAGCGCAACGAATACGCGGCCATGGCCTGCCAAGAGCAGCCTTCCCTGAGCGCAAAGCAAGCGGAGATGCTCGCCCGCATTGGCTACGTACTGCCTCGCCTTTCGGCTCGAGTGCCATGGCGCAGCGATTGCTTGATACAGGCGATCGCTGGCCAGAACTGGCTAAGCCAATTTGGCACCCCAAGCGTGATTGAGCTGGGGATTAGGCGAGAAGACGTCAATGGTCTCAGCGCACATGCTTGGCTGCTGTGCGGAGGCAAAACTGTGCTGGGCAGTAGCACAGAACTTTACACCCCGATCTTCCCCCGCGATCCAAATCCAACCACCTCCTCTTACAAATAATTGGTCTATTCGGCCTGCCCGCGAGTATGGCTCGATTTGTAAATTGCTCCGAACCTAGTAATAATACGTAGGTTAGACGGCGGGAGCGGACGATGGCACCAACATTACGAGCTCAAATAGCGGTTTTTGTGGCCGCCATTGCGCTGTTTTTCGCGCCATTTTCAGCCCATGCCAATACTAGGGCGGGCGATTACTCTGTTTGCTGCGGTGGAGCGGCGGCTGGAGCTACGCTGGAAGGCAGCGTTGATCAGAGTTGGTTTGCCGAAGATACAGATCGCGGTGCTCTCTGGCTTGCGCTGTTGGGCGGTGTGGGAGTAATCATCGGCATCCTGATCATTCAAGAAGACGGTGATCAGGAGCAGCGCGGTGACGGAGGCCTCAATCAATCGCCAGGGGCCAATTGAAGCAGGCCCGTTGATCGCCTCCCATGCGCGCTGATCGCATTTCCCAACAATCAAGCGCCTTTGCGCTCGCTGCGCTACTGACTCTCACGGTGATAAGTGGTGGAGGAGGCGTCAGATACGGTCTGGCAAACCTGACCGTACAACTCGCTGCCCTCGTTGTGCTTGGAGTGCATCGCCGCGCGTTTGCTGAGTTCTGGAGCACGGCGCCAGTTGCTCTTCGCGCCCTCGTTGGTGCTTGCCTCTTGCTTCCGATTGCGCAGCTCATTCCTCTGCCGCCGGGAGTCTTAGAAGTCTTGCCTGGCAGGGAGTTAGTACTCGAGGCGCACTCGCTGGCCGGGGTGAACATTTGGTTTCCCATGAGCGTCGATCCGGCGAGAACGCTTGTCGCGCTTGCGGGTCTGATCTTGCCACTCACCGTGCTGACTGTGGCCTATCGACTTTCGCGGCGTCAGCTGATCTGGACCGCCTGGGCATTGGTGGGCTTGGCTTTGGGCAGCGTGTTGCTCGGCGCGGTACAAGTCGTAACGCAGGGCCAGAGCGGACTGCTCTATCCAGAAAACCCAATGCCTGGCGTCCTTTTTGGGACCTTTGCAAACCGCAATTCAGCTGGCCTGTTTTTGGTCTCGGCCCTCGCGCTCGCCGCACTGCTGCCCCCTCCGTCGAATACCACACGGTTTACCGTGTGGCGCGCCACAATCTGCCTGCTGTTGATCACCGCCATTCTGCTAACCCGCTCTCGCACCGCCATCGTTTTGGCCGCCTTGCCGCTCGCTATGTTGTTTGCGAAAACTCTCGGCACAAGCCTCAGCAAAGCGCAAGAAAACCCAAGCAAAAGACCACAGCTCCTTAAGAAAGGAGCAATTGCTGGCCTCGTACTTGCAGCATTGATTGCCGGCCTTCTCGCCTTTGCACCCGGGCGGATTAGCGAGAGTATTGATCGCTTCGATGCCAGAGAGGACGCCCGCAGCTACATCTGGGAAGATGCAACCTACGCCGCTAGCAGCTATTGGCCGATCGGATCGGGCATGGGCACGTTCGATGAGGTTTTTCAGCTCGACGAATCTCTTGAAAACCTAACGCCCCGCCGCGCAGGTCGCGCCCATAATGACTATTTGGAAGTCGCCATCGAGGCCGGTTTCTTTGGAGTTTTGCTCATCGCAATGTGGCTCGCTTGGATGGCTTGGATGACAGGGCGAGCGCGGCTTTCAGAGCATAAATGGACCGCCTGGAGCGGAAGCGCGATCTTGGCTGGCATCGCATTTCAATCACTTTTGGACTACCCGCTTCGAAACCAGACGATGCTCGGGATGGGCTCATTTGCGATCATTCTACTCCTGCGTTTTGGCAAGGCTGATCAGGCGGAAGTGGCATGAAACAGGCTCTCTGGATCATAGCGCTGATGTTGATAGGCCTTGTCACTACAGGAGCGCAAATTGACCGGCAGGCCCGCATATCAGGCGATCTCGCGGCTCACGTTCCCGCCCCATTCCGTGCCTTTGCGCAAGAAAGATTAGCCACTCGCGCCCTTGCAGTGGGTGAGCCCGGCCAAGCACTCGCCGAAGCCCAGCAGCTTGTAACGCGCCGCCCATTGGCTGCCGAACATTTGCGCACTCTGGCCATCGCACAAGTCCTAGGTCAAAATGACGCGGCGAGCCTTCAGACGCTCCAAGCCGCTAGTCGCCGCAGCTGGCGCGACCCGGTCACACAGGAAGCGGTTCTGAGACTAGCTATTGAAACGGGAAACCACAGCGAAGCCGCAAGACGATACGCCGCTCTAATGGCCATGCCGAACACGCCTGATGCATTGCTAACTGAACTGGGTGAGGCAGCATTAGGGACGCCCGATGGTAGCGACACCTTTGCGACTATCCTGGCTCCAGCGAAACGCTGGCACCGAACTTTCCTAAGGCGCGGGCCAATGACCCTGCCACCGCCTCTCTTCGCCGAATTGATTATCAAAGCACAAGATCAGGGCGCCAAGTTTGATTGCACGCAATTGCAGCAGGCGGAGAGGCTTCTGAATGACAAATCAGACACCTCAAGGCTGCGCCCCAAGTTCGCGATCAACGACAATTGCGTGAGAGAAATGGTGCCAGAAGAGGATTCGCACTGGCGGCGTAAAGCACTGTTTTTAATGAACTAATCTTCAAGGCCTTTGCGGGCAGCCCGCGAAAAGGCCCACACGCCTCCAGTCCGACGTCACAACTAGTTGATATCGAAAGGCAGTTTTCTCAAATCGGAATTGCGGGAGTGTGATTATCGAATGACCGCTTTGCGCCCAGTCCAAGACGTTGCGATCTCCTTAAGGATGTAAGGCTGCTAGCCACGCTGCAGTGGAATCGCCCGTTTCCAGGTCATAGACTCCAACCCTGATATCGCCGCTCTGCATACTGATCCCGCCGATCACCAGTTTGCCACCGGCTATGATCGCGCGTGGATCCTAAAACCAGCACCAGCCACCATCTTCCATGAAAAGTAAGGAATCGCCAGGAGCAAGTGAGCTAGGGCTCGATAGTTGATGCGGCGTTGGATCGGATGCGCGCGCAGTTATGGGAAGGCAGGCGTAGAACAGAAGAATGATCGAAGACCCCGATCTGAACTCCCCAATGCTCCTCATTTCCCTCAGCCTCCCAAATCATGCTCTGCAAACAGGTTGATATCGCGCCCTGCCAAATTTTGTAGACTGTCGACAAAATTCAACTGATGAATCGCAAGAGGCTAGGTACATTCAACTCCCAGTACTTTGCTCAGGCCAAACGGAGAAGTGGCGATTGCAAAGCCAAAGTAACTCTTGCAACGGAAGACTCAGCATCACATCTAGTCATATGAGGAAAGTCCAACGATCTCTCCGTTGGGGCCGGTGAAGAAAGTGTATTGGTCACGCACGTAGTTATCGTTCTCGAGCGCGTATCCTGCCGCCCTAAGTCGATCACCAATGGGACCGATATCATCCACCTTTAGCATGAAATGATTGTGGTTCGTATTGCCGACTGGGCCATAGCCATCCATCGCTTGCGGCGGAGGGACCGACAGCGTGATTGTCAGGTCGTTCGCCGTCAGCTTGAGCAGCAACATGCCTTCGAGAGATCCCCTAAGCACTTCAGCGCCTTCAAGCTCAAAGCCCAAAATGTCCTGATATAATGTGAGCGTCCTCTCGAGTTCGAGCACATGTATCACGATATGGCGCAGGCCGGTTACCTTGCCCTCGGGAGCAGAGGAGACTTTTGAAGGTAGCTCTAGAGCGCCCGTTGCAGTCGCACCACCTATGCTACCAACACTGACAAAGATTACAGCCGGAATGATCCTAGTGGCAATTCTGGCCATTCTTGAGAACTTCGCGTTCATCATTTTACCTCCGTGGTGCATCTCAATTGGCGGGCCAACCTTGACCCAAATTGTCAAATGATTACAATTTAAGCAAACAGTCCCTTACCTAAAAAGGAAGCCGGATGGCCAAAGCTCAAGCCGTCGTACCGATCCGCGCACAAATCGCGGACATATTGCGCTCCGACATCATCAGCGGAGAACTCGCCGCAGGTTCGCGCTTGCGTGAAGAAAACCTTGCGAAACAATTTGGCGTGTCGCGCGGCCCGGTCCGCGACGTGTTGTTGCAGCTGTCTAAAGAGGGTTTGTTGGTGTCCAAGCCCAATTGCGGCGTTACGGTCGCAGAAGCGCCCAATGACATGATGCAGGAGCTTTTGGTCGAGCTGCGGCGTATAATTGAGTATCGCGCGGCAGACATGCTTGTCGGCAAACTGAGCAATGCTGACGTCACAGCGCTGGAAAAGATCCTCGAACAATTGGGTAAAGCTCTCGACGATGGCGACTTTACCGAAGCCACGAAGATTGACATCAGCTTCCACCGTTACCTGATCGAATTGGCCGCATGGACAAGATCTCGTGATGCTGTGGGAGCCTATCGTGCTGCGCATGCGCATGAACTACAAGCGGATCACGAATTCCAAGCAAGCAGTTGAAGAACATCGCGAAATCCTAGTACAGCTGGTCGATGGAGATACCAAGGCGGCGCTTGAGGCCTTGCAGCACAATATTCGATAAGTAGCTCATCGAAGACGCCTAGTACGCCATGTAGACGCTGCGTTTCTGCAGGTAGTTTTCGAGGCCATAGGGGCCGTCTTCACCGCCCACCCCGCTCAGTTTGTGGCCATTGTGGTAGCCGTGGAACGAGCCTGAAATACCCTTGTTCACGAAGATAGTGCCTGTTTCGAGACCGGCGATTGCCTTCATGATGTTCGAGTGGCTCTTGCTCCAGAAATAGGCCGACAATCCATCCTCGCGCGCGTTTGCGATCCAGAGCGCCTCCTCGAGCGATGAAACGCGCATGATTGGCAGGACGGGTCCGAATATTTCGTCGCGGATCACGTCGAGCGATGCATCATTGGCGAGCAGGACGGTCGGTTCGAACCAGTTGCCGTCGGCGCATCCCTCGACTGTGGTGCGATTTCCACCTGCAAGCACTTCGGCGCCCGACGCCTTGGCTGCCTCCACTAGAGTCTCAATCCGCTCCAGCGATTGCGGTGTCGAAAGCGGCCCCATCCCGCCATCTTCCATTGGATTTCCGGCTGACACTTCCTTCACGTGCGCCATGAGCTTCTCGGTAAAGGCATCGGCGACCGCCTCGTGGACAAGGATGGTTTCATTGCAGATGCACACCTGACCGCAATTGGCAAAGCGCGCGATCGACGCGGCCTCGGCAGCAGCATCGAGGTCGGCATCGTCCATCACGATGAAAGGCGCTTTCCCGCCCAGCTCGAGCGAGAGATTGGCAAGGTTTTCCGAAGCCAGCGCCGCAACGCGTTTGCCCGCCGGGATCGAACCCGTCAGCGTGATCATCCGAGTTTTAGGGTGCGATGCCAAAGGCGCACCGGTGGACGCGCCGTCGCCCGTTACCATATTGATGACACCCGCCGGAACAGCCGGCCTTCTCGACCAAACGGCAGAACTCCGAAGCAGTAACCGGTGTCGCTTCATGCGGCTTGATAACGACGGTGTTGCCGGTGACCAATGCAGGGCCAATTTTGCGTCCGATAAGCGCGAGCGGATAATTGTAGGCGCATATCGCGATGACGACGCCATAGGGTACCTTGAACGTCATCAGATGCTCATTCGGGGCGTCTGCCGGAAGAATATCGCCCCTCAGCCAGCGAGCGCTGTTGGCGGCATAACGTATATAGCCGATCGTATCGTCGACCTCGCCCAGCGCCTCGGTGAAAGTCTTGCCCTGTTCTCGGACCAGCAGCCGCGCAAAATGCTCGCGTTCTTCGCCAAGCAATTCGTTGAGCTTCTCTAGCACAGCAGCCCGTTCGATTGCCGGAGTCGCTTCCCATGCCTTTTGCGCGGCATGCGACGATTCTACGGCCCGCGCGGCATCGTCCGCGGTGCATGCCGGAACCTGAGCCCAGATCTCGTTCGTCGAGGGATCGGCCACATTGATGCGCGCACCATCCGAGCTTTCAATCCACTGATTGTCGATGAAGCTGTGATAAAGTTCCATTGTAAAACAGTTCCCTGAAGAGAGCTTCTAATTTGCTTTCGTGCCACTCATGATGATCGCCTGCGTGCGGGCTTCGACTTCGGCATGGAATGCGCGCTCCGCTTCGCCGAAATCCACCTTCGGGCGGCGCTCGCGCATAAAGTGACTGAAGCGATCCACACCCGCGACAAGGCTCGCACTATCGCCAGAACCGCCTTTCGGACGGACATGAGTGGGAAGATAACGGACGGCAAAACCGATCCTGCGGCGCTTCGAGCCGTTGGCATCCGAGCCGTGAACCATTCGAACATGGTGGAGCGACATTTGCCCAGGCTCCAGTTCGAGCGTCTTGGCTTCGTCGTCGCTCACATCGACAGCGATTTCCTGCCCGCGCGACAGCATGTTACCTTCCGCAAAAGTGTCGCGATGCGCGATCTGGTCCCATTTGTGGCTGCCCGGAACGATTTTCAGCGCGCCATTGTCCGCCTTGCTGTCGCTGATCGCGATCCATGCGGTCAGCAGATCGGCCGGTTCCAGGCCCCAATAGGTCGAGTCCTGATGCCATGAGATAAAGCCCGGATCCTCCGGCTCCTTGATGAACAAGGTCGAACCCCACACCAGCAGGTTCCCGCCATAGATCGTCTCCACTGCTTCAAGCACTTGCGGCGACCGGATGATCTCGTCTGCCCAGCTGAACAGCAGATGCGGGTTGTTGCGATGTGCTTTCGAAAGTGATCCGTCGGTTGCTTCATGCGCTTCCAGGCATGCGCGGTATCGGTCCGCCTGAAGGGAACTGAACGCCTGCAGCGGCGCAACATAGCCCTCGCTCGCATATTGCTTCGGAACGCGCATCACCAGCCTCCCTCAGCGCCCCATCCATCCGCCATCGACAAGCAAGGTCGCGCCGTTGACATAGTCGGAAGCCTGCGAAGCGAGGAACACCGTCGGCCCCTTGAAGTCTTCGGGTTCGCCCCAGCGGCCTTGAGGGATTCGCGCGAGGATCGATTCAGCGCGTTCGTTGTCTTCGCGCAGCGCCTGAGTGTTGTCCGTCGCGATGTAACCGGGCGCGATAGCATTTACGTTGATGCCCCTCGCAGCCCACTCGTTCGACAGCGCCATGACAAGCTGCTGCACGCCGCCCTTGCTCGCGGCATAGCCGGGCACGGTGATCCCGCCCTGATAAGATAGCAAAGACGCGGTGAAGATGATCTTGCCCGATCCCCGTTCCAGCATCGCGCGACCGATCTCGCGGCTCAGCACGAATTGCGCAGACAGATTGACTTCGATCACTTCGTCCCAGAATTCGTCGGGATGTTCTGCCGCCGGTTTGCGCAGGATCGTGCCTGCATTGTTGACGAGAATGTCCGGCACGCCGTGCTCGGCGATGACTTGTTCGACAAAGGCTTTCAAAGCTGAACGGTCGGAGAAATCGCAGGCATATCCGGCAAATTTGCGACCAATCGCAGCGACGCTCGCACCGACTTCGCTGCCCTCGGTTTCAAGCGTAGCCGAAACGCCGATGATATCGGCACCGGCTTCAGCCAGACCTTCCGCCATGGCCCTACCGATACCGCGCTTGCATCCGGTGACCAGCGCGATCTTCCCCGCGAGAGAAAAGCTGCCCAGGACGCTCATTCCATCGCCCCTTCAACGGCGATCAGCGATTTGATGCTGGCGGTGTTCTTTTCGAGGTTCTCGAACGCCTCGGCGATCTGGTCGAGCGGGAACTCTTCGGTGATGTAGGCATCGGCGTCTATGTCACCGGTCGCGATCAGTTCGATCGCCCGCTCGAAATCCTCGGCCGTGTAGACGCGCGCGCCGAGCAGTTCGAGCTCGCGCCAGAAGAATTTGAACAAGTCGACGGGCGGCGCTTCGCCATGGATCGCCACCACGCAAATGCGACCGCGAACCGCCGCGACTTCGGTCATTGCCTCCACCGTCGGCATGACGCCTGCGACTTCGAACACGACATCGGCACCCTTGTCGCCGGTCCATTCCATAACCTTCTCGACGAGGTCGCCCGCAGACGGATCGAACACTTCGATGCCCTGCTTTTCGGCAAACTCACGCCGCTGCGGATTGATCTCCGACACCAGCACGCGCGCTCCGTCGGCTCGCGCAACCGCAGCGATCAACTGGCCGATCGGGCCGCCGCCCAGGACGACCACGTCCTCACCAGGTGCGACCCGGGCTCTGGAAACATCATGCACCGCCACAGCGAGCGGTTCGACCAACGCGCCTTGCCTCAAGGTCACGTGGTCGGGCAATTTGTGCAAGGTGCGCGCCTTCACATTCCAGCTGGATTGCAGCGCGCCGGGGCTATCGATCCCCATGAATTTGAGATTGTGGCAAATGTGGCTGTGGCCACGATTGCAAGCTGGGCAATCGCCGCAATAATCGAGCGGACGAACGACGACGCGGTCGCCTTCTTCAAAGCCCAGCGCAGCAGGACCAACCGCATTGATGACACCTGCCATTTCGTGGCCGATGACCTGCCCCACCTCGACACGATGATCCATTGCGCCGTGATAGATGTGCATGTCGGTACCACAGATGCCGACATAGCCGACCGTAACGGCGACCTCTCCGGAATTAGGCGCGGTCTTGGTGCCTTCAACGACGTTGAACGTGGCATTTCCTTGGTACGTGGCAGCTTGCATTTCTGGTCCTTGAAATAATTCAGGTAATCTTGTGCGGCTTGAGCAATGCGCGGTCGAACTCGACGCCAATCCCGGCGCGATTCGGCACGACTGCCTTTCCGTCCTTCAGCTCAAGGCGGTGCATCGCGTAATGATCGATCGGAAAGCTGTGAAACTCGAGGCATCCCGGCTCTTCGAGAGCAGCCAACAGCGAAACATGCAGTTCGTGCATTCCATGCGAGCAAACGGTGAGGCCCGCACCTTTCGCCATCTGCGCGACCTTCAGCCAACCGGTAATACCGCCGACATTGGAAGCGTCCGGCTGCAGGTATGTGAGCTTCGAATACCGGATGGCGCGATCGAATTCCTCAAGAATATGAAGATTTTCACCCATGGCGAGCGGGATGTTCGTCACGTCGGCAATCGCGCCATAGCCTTCAAAATCGTCGGGCGAAATTGGCTCCTCGAACCAGGCGATGTCGAACTCTTCGATCGCCTGAGAGAACTTGATTGCGCGGTCCACATCGAGCGCGAAGTTGGCATCTACCATTAGTCTGCGTCCGGCACCGATGACCGCACGAAGCAAGCCGACGCGCGAAACGTCTTCGGCCATCACGTCGCGCCCGACCTTGGTCTTTATGGCTACGAAACCCCGCTCGAGCGCGCACTCTGCGAGCTGCCCAAGACTGTCGCCATCGAGGTGCAAGTCGATGAAGCCCGCATAGGTCTCGACCGCATTGGCTAAGCCGACCCTTGGCGAGAAGTGCAGCAATCGGCTTAGCCTGCTGCTTAGCCACTAAATCCCAAAGGGCGATATCGAGTGCGGCAACCGAAAAGCTAAGCAGGCCGCCCCGTCCGACATAGTGCAACTTCGACTGCAGACTGGACCATATCGCCGAGATTTCTCGGGCTGGCTGACCATTGGCAATGTTCGCGACGTCGGTGCGGATAAACTCGGCAATTGCGCGCCCGCCCGAGCCGCCTGTGTAGGTGTATCCCGTCCCTTCAAAGCCCTTGCTCGTTCGCACATGGCAGAGAACCAATTCGAAGAAGTGATGCTCACCATGAGCGGCGTCGACCAATGGCTCTTCAAGGGGAACGCGGAAGCACTCCGCCTCCACGTTCGAGATCGCCCCCAGATCAACGGACGCAAGGTCGGATGCGTAGCCAAACGCTGGCGCTTGCGACACTGTTGCCATTCGCATTCCCCTCCGTGGGGCATATCTATGACTCAGTTTTTGTAAATCGTCAACAATTTACAAAGGTGAATCCATCAATTCGAGCTGCGCTGTAGACCGCCGATCAACATACTGATTTTACCAATTATTGTAGCTGCCATCTGGACGATGGCGGCGCGGAGCTTCCCAATACCGAAAATCCGTTTCAAGCTCGCCTTCGCGCACATCGATTCCGATGCCGGGAGCGGTTGGAATCGCGTAGAACCTGTCCTTCTCGACCGGACGGTTGACGAAAATCCGATCATGGTCGGATTTGTCGCCGCCATAAGGTGCAATTTCGCACCATGAGAGATTGGGAATGGCCGCGCACATCTGAATGGTGGCCGCCGTGCAAACCGGCCCCAGCGGATCGTGCGGCATGACTTCGGTGTAATGCGTTTCAGACATCGCCGCGATCTTCATCGCTTCTGTGAGGCCGCCGACATTGCAAACATCGATCCGCACGAACTGGCTCAGCCCGCGTTCGATGTAGGGCCGGAAATCCCACTTGCTTGCGCATTCCTCGCCGATGGCAAAGGGTACGTCGGTCATGTTCCGCAAAGCTTCATAAGCCTCGGGCGTTTGGTGACGGATGGGCTCTTCGAGAAAGTCGATCGTTCCTTGCGGCATGCGCTGCGCGAAAGTGGCAGCCTGCGCGACGCTGAGACGGTGGTGCATATCGACGCCCAGTGTTACATTGGGGCCAATTTCCTGACGCAGCTCGGTAAGGCAAGCAGCCATCCGGGTGGCATCGACATTGGGATCATAAGGCGCGTTTGCCGCGCCATTATCTGCATCGCCTGTCGTCAGGCGCACGATATCCCAGCCATCGGCTATGAGCGATTTCGCATCCGCGATCAGCACATCGCCGGTTGGCGCAGGGCATGTGGGGAAACACGGAATCTTGTCGCGCTGTGCGCCGCCAAGTAACTCGTATGTCGGCACGCCGTGACGCTTGCCAGCAATGTCCCACAGAGCGATATCGATGGCCGAAATCGCCCCTGCGATGACCCGTCCGCCTTCGAAATAGGCACTACGGTAAAGCTCTTGCCAGATCGCACCGATTCGGCGGCTATCCTGGCCCAGCAGGAACTCGCGGAAGTGGTCGAACGCTCCAACCACGGCCAACTCACGCCCCGAAACGCCGCTCTCACCCCAGCCATAGAGACCATCGTCGGTCTCGACCTTGACGATCAGGTTGTTGCGGTGCCCCACCCAAGTCGGGAAAGCCTTGATCGCGCTGATCTTGCTCATAGCAGGCTGTCCTGCGGCACGAGCAGTGATGATAGCCCCTTGTCAGCATAGTATTCTGCCCCGGTTACCGCCGCCGCCGCGCCCGATGCGAGGAACAGTACCACCTCAGCAATATCTTCAACTGACGCGACATCCTTGGTCGCGCTGATTTCGCGGAAGGACCGCGCCAGACGCGGATTTTCATCCGCAACCTTCTGGACATCTTCCGTCATGGTCAGACCAGGCGAGCAGGTATTGACCCGAATACCGTGTGAACCCAGGCTCCATGCCATTGCCCGCGACATTGCGCTGATCGCACCTTTGGTGCCAGCATACATCTCGTACTGAGGACAAGATGCGCGGCTATGCGCGGACGAGACGTTTACAATGGAACCCTTTACGCCATCAGCGACCATGTGACGCGCTGCATGCTGGCTCATAAGGAAGATCGAGCGGACATTGACGTTCCACAGCATGTCCAGCTTTTCCAGCGGCATGTCGAAGAATTCTTCCTCAATCGTGATCCCGGCATTGTTGATGAGGATATCGATCCGGCCGAACCGGTCCTTCACCTCACTGACGAAAGCTTCGACCCTGTCCGGATCAGCAACATCGAGTTGCAGGAAATGCGCATCAAGCCCTTGCTCAGTAAGCGTATCAATCCGCGCCCGCCCCGCGTCCACGCTCCGTTGCCCGGCAATCACGGTTGCTCCGCGCTCCGCCGCCATTTTCGTGATGCCCCAGCCAATGCCCGAGCATCCGCCAGTGACGATCATGACCTTGTCTTTGAACACCTATGCTCCTTTCAGGTTGCGGCTGGCCGGTTGCCTCAAGCCGCGCGAAATTCCGCTTCGATCTCTTCGATCGTTTTGCCCTTTGTCTCCGGCAGTTTCCAGAACAGCAGGATCAATCCGGTGAAGATGATCGAAGCGTAGAACAGGAAGACGGTGGCTGCACCCCAGTTTGCGAGCTGCCACGGGAAGAACTGCTGGACGAAGTAGCTCATCAAACTGACAACGAAAGCGCATCCCGTCACAGCGACGCCGCGTACGCGAGTTGGGAACAGTTCGGATAGGGCAATCCACAAAACAGGGCCGATTGAGAAATTGTATGCCGCGATGAAGGCGACAATCCCGAACAAGATTGCGGTAGAATTGACGGTGATCGCCGCAGCGATCAACTCGCCCTCGCGTGCGCGGGCTGCATCGAATCCCAGCGCATCAACCATCGCCGATTTAAACGCAACGTCGTCGGCAAAGGGCTGCCCGACAAGCGGGCCTAGCGCTTGGATATCGACGGTGTCGGCCAAGATCGCCAGATCGCCGGCCTGCAGCACGTAAGTTGCCTGACTGAATGCCCACCAGCAAAGAAGCAAGCTGAGGCCGGCTGCGGTCAGCCCGACTTTGATCAGGAACCGCCTACCCAAGCGATCGACCAGGACAAGCGCAATCGCAGTGAAGACCACGCTGACAAGCCCGACTATGACGGCCTGGGCGAGCGCTGCATCCTCACCAATCCCCACCTGCTCGAAGACAAGCGGAGCGTAGAATAGAATTGCATTGATACCGGTGAGCGGCTGAACCAGCGCCACCAAAAGCGCCACGAACAATGCCTTGCGTAGATGCGTGCCGAACAACAGCTTGATGACCTTGCCAATCGGAAAACCGGCTTCTTCCCCTTCGGCATCGGCGCGGACTTCAGCCATGATCTCGGCTGCGGTTCCGGGTGGATATAAACGCGCCGCCTCGGCTTCCGCCTCATCGACCTTGCCGGTGCGATAGAGCCAGCGCGGGCTCTCGCCGACATAGAGCAGGCCGACAAGCCAGATTAGCGCCGGGATGATCTCCGCACCCAGCATCCAGCGCCAGGTCTGATCGGCGATCCCATACCGCTCCACCCATTCAGCACCGCTATTGGCGAGGTTGAACAGCCCATAACTTATGAAGAACGCGACCGAGAGGCCGATTACGATGTTGAGCTGGTTGAGAGCAACCAACCGTCCGCGCGTGCGAGCCGGAGCGACCTCACCGATATAGATCGATGCGACCGAGAGTGAGGTAAAGGCGAGCCCACCTAGCCCGCGCGCAAGAACCAGCGTCTCGAAGCTCGGCGCGATAGCGGAGGTTATGGCCGACACCAAATAAAGTGCCGCGATAAGGATTAGTGTTTTTCGCCGCCCAATCCTGTCGCAAATCGCGCCAGTGATTACTAGCGCGAAAAGCACACCAAAGCCCGGTGCGCCTACAACCGCGCCGAGCTGGAGATCGGATAAGCGGAATTGTTCAGAAATCTGCCCGATCCCGCCAGAGATCAGCGCGGCATCGAGGCCGAAAATGAACCCGCCAATTGTCACGATGATTGCGCTCGCTATCGCCCGCGAACGCGAGGTCTGTGGTTGATGCGACGTGTCACCCGACAGCGCTGAACTGGCCATTCCCGATCCCTCTCCCGCCGCAGCGCGGCTCCCCAGTCCGATCCTCTTGGCATTTTGCCATTTCTGCGGGCTGAATTGGAGGCAGTGGAATGAGCGCTTGACGTAGGATTGTCAACAGTTGACATTATCCAGTGAGGGGAACTCCAAGGATGTCTACAGCAACTCCGAAAATGGCGCCACGCGTGCTGCTGCCGATGATCTTTTTCACGGTGGTCATCAACTATATGGACCGGGTGAATATCGCCGTTGCGGCCCCGGCGCTGCGCGGTGATCTGGGATTGTCGCCCGAGCAGATGGGGCTGGTTTTCTCGGCCTTTGCATGGACTTACTCGGCGTTGCAGATTCCCGGTGGGCTTATTGCCGACAAGGTCAAGGCGCGCATACTCTATCCGATCCTGCTAGTTGGCTGGTCGCTCGCAACTCTTATGCAATCGCTCGCCAATGGCCTTGCCGCGCTTGTCGGCGCGCGCGCGATTATCGGCGTGTTCGAAGCGCCATCATTTCCGCTGAACAACAGGATTGTGACCGAATGGATCGCGCCGGAGAAGCGCGCGGGGGCAATCGCGTTCTATACGTCGGGCCAGTTCCTCGGGCTGGCTATGCTCGCTCCTGCGCTGGTAGCGATCCAGACTGTAATCGGCTGGAGAGGCCTGTTTGTAGCGACTGGCGTTGTCGGGATCGTGTGGGCGGTGGTCTGGTACATCTTCTATCGCGATCCGGAGCAGAAGATTGAACCGGATGAGCCCGTGCAACAGGTCGAAAATGAAGCCGCACCAAGCAGCGACCGGTCGATAGTCTGGCGCAACAGCAACCTCATCGGCATCTACCTTGGGCAGTTCTGCCTCGGCAGTCTGACGATCTTCTTCCTGACCTGGTTCCCGTCCTACCTCGTCGATTATCGCGGGGTCGAATTCGCCGATTCAGGCTGGCTCGCGTCCATACCGTTTCTTGCCGCCTTCTGCGGAGTGCTGCTGTCCGGCCAGGTGTCGGACAAGCTGGTCGAGCGCGGCCACGGCCATGGATTTGCCCGAAAGGCTCCGGTGCTGACGGGCATGGTGCTTTCAACAATCATCATCGCCGCAAACTTCACAGACAGCACCGCGATGGTGATCCTGTTCCTCAGCATTGCGTTCTTTGGCAACGGTCTTGCGTCGATTGCGTGGGTGTTCGTTTCGCTGATGGCACCGAAAGGCCGTGTCGGCCTGGTCGGCGGCATCTTCAACTTCTGCGGCGCGTTATCGGCCATCGTGACGCCGCTGGTGATCGGATTTCTCGTCGATGGAGAGAATTTCGCCCCGGCGCTGTTCTATATCGGCTTCCTCGCAATCGTCGGCAGTCTCTCCTATTTGCTGTTGGTTCGCGAAGTTCGCCCCGTCGATGAGGAGGTATCGGCATGACCATCGCCTTGGATCGCCGCCATTTTCTCGCCTCTGCCAGCACCGCCTTCCTGCTCGCCTGCAACCGCAATGAGAACACCATGACCGACACCACTTTTGAGACGCTTGGCTTGATCGAACGCCGCTCGCCTGAGCTGGACATGCTGATCGACAAGGACGCCCCGATCGAAGTGCTTGCCGACGGGTTCAAGTGGACCGAGGGCCCGACATGGGATGCGCGCCGGGGACGACTGATTTTCTCGGACATTCCCAACAACCGCGTCCACACATGGACCGAGGCGGATGGCCTGGGTGTGCTCCTCGACCCGGCCGGCGAACCGAATGGCGACGTGGATGAATTTGCGGCACCAGGCACAAACGGTCTGTTCTACGAAAGCGGCACCGACAGCATATTGATCTGCAATCAAGATGGCCGCTCGGTCGATCGCCTCGCGCTCGAAAGCGGCGAACGCGAACGGCTTGTTGCGGGTTTCGATGGTGCGAAATTCAACAGCCCCAATGACGTCATCCGTTCAAGCGACGGCGCAGTGTGGTTCACCGACCCGCCCTATGGGCTGAAAGATGGGGAGACATCATCTGGTCGTGAGCTGGACGTCAAAGGGGTCTACCGCTTATCGAGCGACGGGCGACTGGATCAGTTGATTACCGACATGACCTTCCCAAACGGGCTTGCTCTGTCGCCTGACGAAAAGCACCTCTATGTTTCCCAGTCGGACCCTAATGCGCCTGTCTTGCGCCGGTTCGCAGTCAACGCAGACGGCACCTTGTCAGGCGGAGAAGTCTGGCTCGACACCTCAACGGAGCTCAACGACGACAATCCTGGTCTGCCCGATGGAATGGCGCTCGACACACAGGGGTGTGTATGGGCCACCGGCCCGGGAGGCGTATGGATCACTGCACCCTCAGGCGAAATCCTCGGCCGTATCTACACCGGCAAGGCCACAGCAAACTGCGCCTTCGGCGATGACGGAAGCACGCTCTACATGACCGCCACCGACACCCTCCTGCGCGTGCGCACGGCGGTGACGGGCGCGTTCTTTAGCTAGCGCTACTCTGCGGTTCGCTCCGGCACAGCAGACCGCCGCTCATACAAATCGTAATTGAAACGCTTGGCTGCATCGACCATCGGGCCATAGGGGATGTCAGCATTGGTCACCCAGCCGACATTGTAATTCTCTCCATCATAGGCGCGGCCTGTCGGATAGTCGTCGACATACTGGAACCAATGCGCGCCCACCATGTAGGGGTTTTCCAGCACAGTCGTCATATAGTCGTTATACATCCGCCCGCGGTCGGTCTGGTCCGCTGCGATGACGAGACCGGGGTGATACAGGCCCGTGTCCGAGGTTGAGCCGATGTGATACTCGCCGATGATCGCTGGCTTATCGAGCTCTTCGAGGATCTGCCACGTATCCGGATGCAGCCCCTCACGGTAGTTGTTGAAGCTCATGACATCGGAATATTTCTTCGACGCTTCAACCACTTCGCGCGGCATACCCCAGTTCGCTGCGATGCGAACGCCCATATACATGTGGTTGGGCATGGCGCGCTCCAGCTCAGCATGGACGATGCGGAAATAGGTGTCCGCAAAGTCGTAATAGAGCATCGAGAAGTCCGCGCGAGAGGCTTCGTTCAACTCGCCCATTTCGAACGGCTGCTCGAATGCATCCCATGACGCAAAGCTGGTGTCCCATGCCGCGTTCAGCGCCGCGATGGAACTGTGCTTCTCGCGCAGCAGCTTGGTGAAAGCAGCCTTGGCTGGCTGTTCGGCTGCGCTTCGGTTGAGCGTGTAGAACACCGCGCCGAAGCGGCTGCGGTCGCTGTCCATGTTGCCCCAGCCCTTTTCGTTGTCGACGAACACGCCGACGCACCACGGCGAATTGGCGACTTCGCGCGCGATCTGCTCAATCGTCAGGCGCGCGCGGCGAGCGAATTCCGGGTCGTAGAAATCGGGCAGCGGCGACCAATAGTCTTGTCCCGAATAAACAACGTCAAAATCACCAATGATCCAGCCATTGGCGAAGTAGGGCATGCGGTCCTTCTGATAGAAACCCGGATCGATCCAGTTGCCGAAACTGGTCATGCCCCAGTCCTTCATCCGGTCAATGGTCACATCGCGCCATTTTTCAAGATGGTCTGCGCCATATTTGCGCTCGAGATTGGCCTTGTAGAAGCTGTAGGTCTCGCCATGCTCGAGCACGCCGGTGTGGAAGCTCTGGCGATAGCCATAATGTTTGCCCAGCGGCTCCTCGTAGGATGGCAGCCATTCGAACATTTCGGCCCGCAATGGCGAGGCAAGAAACCGCGTCTTGCGCGCCTCTGCCGAAACAGGCGTACCGGTCTTGGAATCGTCCGGCGTCAGACCTTCGGGATCCTTGGCGCGAACGCTGGGATCGACGAAATCGTAGCCAGTGACGGTGGAGAGGTTAGCCATGCGGACATTGGCGATGCCGCTGGAGAAGAACAGGTGGCCGTCCGGGTCGACCAGCCACCATTTGCCGTCGACCTTTGCCGTTCGGAAATAACCCGCCGCTTCCTGCTTGGGTCCGTTAGCCCATCCTCCCCACCTGCTGCGGCCTTGCGGACCGGTTGAGGCTGCAAGCGCTGCAAGCTCGGCATCGCGGGCGGCTAGAAGCTGTTCGTCAGAACTGATCTTGTAGGGATAGCGTTCCTTGGCCGACTGGCCGTAGCGATCGACGATTGCGACCAGATAGTCGGGGTCCTCTGCAGGATTGCGACGGAGACGGAGATTGTCGACGATGATGCGGTTTTCTTCGAGTTGCTCATAAGTCCGGAACAGCAGCCTTCGCACCTTGCCGACATCCAGCGTGCGATTGCCGTTGCGCCAGGCTAGCTTCTTCTCGTCGCTGAACCAAGATGGCGGCGTGTCGCGCATTCCGCGTTCGCCATGGGCCGCGCGGCCATTGATCAATGCATAGAATGACACGGTCTCTCCCGCTGGGACTACACCGGAATGCTGGTAATATTGTCCATCCTCATCTTCCGTTACGAAGAAGAACTGGAACGAGTGATCCATTGGATTGGTGATATCGAAAGCAAGGTTGAGTTCCCCTTCCCCGCTCCAGTCCCAAAGGCCGTCAGCATCGATTGCATATTGCGACCGCATCTCCGGTGCAAAGGTGATTTCGAGCGCGCGCGATCCCTCGGTGACAGCCGGCACCAGAAACCAGCCTTGCTGTGGCGTTCAGCGTTGTCTCCCCGGCATCAGCGGTTTCTTCAAAACCCAGCAGTGGTGCCAACGGGCTATCGTCCTGAGCGACGGTCGGCGCTGCGACAACACAGCTCGCAAGAGCTGTTGCCACCAGTCCTTTGAAAATCCTCATCATCCTCTCCCTTCGCAATTCAGTAAGTCGATCTTCCGCCCGTCATGTCGAACACGGCGGCGGTGGAAAATGCGGCGCGATCCGATGCGAGAAACGCGATCATCTCGGCCACTTCCTCGACCGTGCCGGGCCGACCCATCGGAATCTTCGAAAGCATGTAGGCAAGCTGCTCTTCCGTCACGTCGTCGAGCATCTCGGTCCGGATCACAGCTGGTGTGATGACGTTGCAAGTTATCCCGGCGATCGCCAATTCCTTCCCCAGCGATTTGGTGAGCGCGATGACGCCCGCCTTGCTGGCCGAATAGGCGGAGGCGTTGGGATTGCCTTCCTTGCCCGCGACCGATGCGACGTTGACGATCCGCCCATAGTCTTTTGCCCGCATATGCGGGATTGCCGCACGGCAGCAGTGGAAGATGCCGCCAAGATTGACTGTCATGACCTGGTGCCAGACATCGACTGGGAAATCTTCGACATGCGCGTTGACGCCAGCGATGCCCGCACAATTGACGAGAATGCCGAGCCCGCGATGGAGCGCAACTTCGGTCATCGCGGCTTTGACCGCAACGTAGTCCGAAATGTCGACCGCCTGCGTCGTAACGCGATCGTCCGCATCGAGCCGCGAAGCGGCGCTTGCGAGCGCCTCGGCATTGATATCCCACAGCGAAACCGAACCGCCTGCGGACAGAATACGCTCAGCCGCCGCAAAGCCCATGCCCCGTGCGCCGCCCGTGATCACGGCATGCTTACCAGCGAATTCGCTGTCCATGCTCACAGCGGCGTCACCTCCTGCCGCTGCTCACCAAGCCTTTCGATGCCGAGAGTCACGACTTTGCCCGGCGTGAGCCAGCGCTGAGGATTCATCCCCGCGCCCACGCCAGGCGGCGTGCCGGTGCAAATTAGGTCGCCTGCCTCAAGCTGTGTGAACTCACTCATGTAGGATACGATGGTCGGCACATCGAATATCATGGTCGAGGTTGAGCCGTCCTGCATCCGCTCGCCATCGACATCGAGCCACATGGAGAGATTGCCGACATCGACCTCGTCAGGCGTGACCAGCATCGGCCCGACCGGGCAAAAGTTCGGGAAGCTCTTGCCCTTCACCCATTGCCCTTCGCGCTCCATCTGCCAGGCGCGCTCGGACACATCGTTGACCACCACAAAGCCTGCGACATGATCCATCGCGGTCTCTTTCGTGATCCGCAGGGCCGGCTTGCTGATGACGATGCCCAGTTCGACTTCCCAATCGAGCTTGGTCATCTCCGGGCTGTAGAGCAGCGGATCATTCGGCCCACAAAAGGTGCCGGCGGCCTTGTTGAACAGGATCGGTTCCTTTGGCACTGGCAGTCCCGCTTCGGCAGCATGGTCCGAGAAATTGAGGCCAACGCACCAAATATTGCGCGGCTCGCTCATCGGTGGGGCGACGCGGCGACCATCGGGATTGATGACTTTCAGATGCGCGATATCCGAATCGGAGAGCGCATCCTGAAGCGCGCCGCCCAATGTCGCAGGACCAATATCGGCCACCAGCGGAGAAAGGTCGCGCAACGTGCCATCGGCCTCGACCAGGCACGGAACCTTGCTGCCGTAACGATCCCCGAACCGCATGAATTTCATTGTGATTTTCCCCACCACGTGTTTGCCAAAGCCTGTCCGCCGACAAAACCGCCCATGCCGGGCTGGCATTGCATCCGGAGGCATTCATTCCATTTCGCCATCCGTTCGGACCGTGTGAACGATCCGACCTTGAGCTGTTTGGCGTCCAAACCAGCCGAAAGGTGGCTGATTGAGGTGTCTTCACTTTCGCCGGACCGGGCTGAAACGATGGTCCCAAAGCCAAAGCGCTGTGCCACCTCGAATGCGTCGATAGATTCGCTGACCGTCCCCGCTTGATTGACCTTGATGAGGACAGCGTTGCAGGCCCCATCCGTTGCTGCCTCTTCGACCAGCGCCGCGTTGGTGACGAGGTAATCGTCGCCGATGATCTGCACACGCTCGCTAAACGCCTGTGTGAAGGCCTTCATCCCGGACTTGTCGGTCTCCGCCAGCGGGTCTTCGATCGAAGCAATCGGATATTTGTCGAGCCAGCTTTCGAGCAACGCGATCTGCCCATCGGCATCCATCGCGCGATCCTCGAGCGCCAAGCGGTATTCGCTGTTTGCGAAAAATTCGGACGCTGCGATATCGAGTGAAATCACTACTCGTTCGCCAGGAACTTCGCCAGCCAATTCGATTGCGCGAACGAGGCATTCGAGCGCCTCTTCATTGCTGTCAAAATTGGGCCACCAGCCGCCTTCGTCCGCGACCCCGGTGATGCCGCCCTTCTCCTCCATGATCCTGCCCGCTGCGCGGTAGATATTGGAGGTGACTTCCATCACTTCCTCGAAGGAACTCGCGCCTGGCACCATGACCATGAAATCCTGGATATCGACCCGGCGACCGGCGTGAGCACCGCCGCCGAAGATCTGGATTTCGGGAAGCGGGATCGTCGGCGTGCGGCCAAAGCTTTCGGCCACCCATTGCCATAGCGGCATTCCCGCATTGGCGGCTGCAGCGTGTAAAACGGCCAGCGATGTTGCGACCATCGCGTTCCCACCCAGCACGCTCTTGGTCTTCGTGCCGTCCAGCGCGATCAGGGCGTCGTCGACAGCGCGCTGATCGCCAGCATCGAGTCCGGAGATTGCCGGGGCGATCTTGGAACCAACCTGCGCAACCGCTTTGGCGACATCGAAGCCAGCGAGATGGTCTCCGCCATCGCGAAGATCAATCGCCTCTCGACTGCCACACGACGCACCGGCTGGCGCAATCGCACGGCCTACCACCCCGCTCTCCAGCGCGACTTCGACCTCGACGGTGGGACGCCCGCGCGAGTCCCAAACACGGCGTCCAAGAACGCTCGATATGGCAGAACCGCTCATACAGTTTCTCGTGCGACAGAACGGACCAGCGGCGCGATGTCCGGGGTCGGGTTTAGGATGGCGTGGCGGGTCAGCTCCCGCACCTGATCTTGCTGTGCGCCATCGAGATATTCGACCGGCGATTTGCCATCGACTCTGGCCAGAAATAGCATCGGCAGAAGCGCCGCGAGCCGCAGATTGAAAGCCTCGCGATCCTCCCAAGAAATGTACCGCGCATACTCCTCGGAAAAACCCGTTGCGGCCTCGGCAAAGGCTGCGGCGTTGAGTGGCGCATAGATCGCCTTGAGCAGGAAATGATTGATGCAGAATGCCACGTCGAACACAGGATCACCCATCGTTGCACACTCGGCATCGAGAAGGATCGGCTTCCTATTGCGCAACAGGATGTTCTTGGGGCTAACGTCACCATGGATGAGCGCGGTACGCGAGGTACGGAGTGAATTGGCTGCGTCTTCGATCGGGCCCGCGAGGTCTGCGTGCTTGGCCAGCAAGGATCCCAGATACGGTTCAATCCGAAGTGCCTCAAAATCACCCATGTTCTCAAAACGCGGAGCAACGTCTTTATCATCAGCCGAACGTGCGTGAATCTGACCAACCAATCGCGCCGTAGCCACGACATCTTGCATCCGCGGCGGCGCTTCGAGCAACTGCGCCTTCCAGTTCGCCACGCCCTCGCCCGACACGAATTCCATTGCGAAACCGCCTAGCGTGTCATCATGGCCAAAGAGCGCCGGTACATTCTCTGGAACAACGCTGGCAGCATACTGGAGCCAGCGATATTCGGCCAAATTCCGGCGTACGGGCGCATGCCATTCGGCAGCCACTTTCAGTTGCTCAAGAGCGAATTTGACGCAAATCTTGCACTCGCCAAGCTCGACCAAGGCGATCTCGGACGACACGCCCCCGATTAACGGACTAATGGACACGACCTCATCCGCCCGGCCAAGATCCAGCGCTTCGACAAGAGCGTGAACTCGTTGCTCGAAATCGCTGTCCACTTTGATCCCCTCCCGTCGATGCATGCGACACCATCGCCTTGCTCGAAGAGACGTTTAGCAAGCAATAGAATTGTTGACAATCAACAATTAGAAGGAATCGGTCGGAAGCGCTCGTTTCGCGCGGCTGGTATTGGGTGTTGCGTTGACCAGGATGTTCCGGGCCTCTTGAATTGTCGGGATGGTACCGCTCAGCTTGTCATGTGCTTCCTGGGATGCAAGCCACCCAAGCCTGTGTGCATGCGTTGGATGATTCAAGGTGCAGCGCTCTAGCGTATCCGAGATATCATCCATCGGGACCTTTGCCAGCAAGTCCGGTGGTGGCGCCCCTGTTTTGCCGGGCGGATAGATCCCCTTACCGGCCAGCATGTAATACCAGCTATTGAGGGAAAAATAGGCCGTCATCTGGCGCTGATTGAGTTCAGCGCCCAAATCCCCTCCTTTGATCCATACTTCCAACACGGCTTTCAGATTGTCGGATATCCCTGCGGTGTTGCTGCGAACGTTGCGCCAGTATTGCGTGTCTTCCCGGCTGGCCGTGAGGTAGTGCGCCACGATGAAATCGCGCACTCCGTCGAATGCCGAACCGATCTCCTTGTTGAAGGCGTCGCGCGCGGGCGCTGTGCAGCCTTTGTCTAGCAAGTGATGGATGAAGCGGGTGACGGTGTATTGCGACAACATCAGACCGGTGGCTTCGAGCGGCTCGAGAAACCCTTGCGAAAGCCCCACGGCCACACAGTTCGCAATCCAGGGCCTGTCCAGCCGTCCCACCCGCATCGGCAAGTGGCGCGCCTCAACGCCCTCCGCCGCATCGCCGATATGCGCGCGCAATTCGGCCTCGGCAGCCTCCTTGTCGATATAGCGGCTCGAATAGACATAGCCATGCCCGGTGCGCGACTGGAGCGGAATGTGCCAAGCCCAGCCATTGGTCAGCGCCGTCGCCGTTGTCATCGGCTTAGGGTTGTCGATCGGGGCAGTGGCAATCGCGACTGCGGCGTCGTTGAACAAGGCATCGCCATAGCCGATGTGCTCGGCGCCCAACTCCTTTTCGATCAGGAATGCGCCGAAGCCCGTGCAATCCACAAATAGGTCAGCCTGAATCCGGTCACCGTCGCTCGTAACAACTGCCGAAAGGCTACCATCCTCACCACGCTCACTGTGATCGACCTGACAATCGCTCCACTTTGCACCGCGCCCCGTGGACCATTCCTTCAAAAATGCGCCCAAAAGCGCTGCGTCGAAATGGAATGCATATTGGACATCGAACGGAAAGCTTTCCGGAGGGGTCGGCGCCAATGCTCGCTCGGCGAGGTAGGAATTGTAAATAAACGCGTCCGGGTGCGCATGGACGTCCACCCGCGCACGCCGAAGGACGCTATTGAACTGCAACGCTTTCACATGATCGCGGTCAAAATGCGAAAAGAAGCCGTGAAAGTAGCTTTCATAGCCTGGCCTGATAGACCAATCCTGAAATCGGATGCCGCATTTGTAGGTGGCGTTGCAGGCGGGCATCCATTCGGATTCGGCAATACCGAGAGCCTCGAACAAGGCGGCCAGTTTGGGAACCGAGCCTTCCCCAACCCCGATGGTTCCAATTTCCGACGATTCCACCAATTCGATATCGAATTTGTCGGACAGGGTCTTGACCAGCAAAGCCGCTGTCATCCAGCCTGCCGAGCCACCCCCGACTATCAGAATTTTTTGACGCTCTGCCAATACGCTGACCTCTCTCGATGCCGACTTAGCATTGCCTTGGTTTGTTGACAATTGACAATAATCCTCGCAAGACGCGGGCGTGATGGGGAGAGATTTGATGTCGGCGTTCGATACTATCCGGTCGGTTGCGATTTTGCGAGGCATTGCGCCCGCAGAGATTGTGCCGGTCGGGGAAGCGCTCGCCGAAGCTGGCATCGATGTGATCGAAGTCACGCTCAACACGCCCGGCGCTCTCCAAATGATCGAAACACTAGCAGGCCTTGGCCTGCAAGATACCGTCATTGGTGCGGGAACGGTGACCCGGCCAGAGGAAGCACAACAGGTTGCAAATGCCGGGGGCGGCATCGCCATCTCCCCTAACACCGACGCCGATGTCATCAAGGCGAGCAAGGCGGCGGGCCTTATCTCGCTCCCCGGCTTCCTGACGCCGAGCGAAGCTTTCATTGCATTCAACGCAGGCGCGGACGGGTTGAAACTATTCCCATGCGAAATGGCCTCATCCGCCGTCTTGAAGGCAATGAAGGCGATCCTCCCCCTTCCCTGCCGGTTTTCGCAGTTGGCGGTGTCGGTGTCCACAACGCAGGCGAATACCTCGCTGTAGGAGCGCAAGGCCTGGGGGTCGGCTCTGCGATCTACAAGCCGGGGAAGTCGATTGCGCAGATTGCCTCCGATGCCAAAGCTGTTGTCGATGCGCTGAATACCCCCGAGAACGGAGACTAATAGACCATGGCTAGCTACCTCTGTTTCGGAGAGATGCTGTTGCGGTTGAGCGCGCCGTCGGGCGAGAGGCTTTTCCAGGGGCAATCGCTCGATACCCATTTTGTGGGCGCAGAAGGCAATGTCGCCAACCTGTTGGCGCGTTTGGGCAACGACGCGCACATGCTCACCGCACTCCCGGACAGTACGGTTGGACATGCCTGCCGTCACTCGTTGGTGGAACAGGGCGTCAACACTTCAGCGATCCGAATGGCTGGAGACCGGCTGGGCCTGTATTTCTTCGAGCGCGGTGCGCTGATACGTCCTTCTGCGATATCCTACGATCGCACTGGGTCGGCCTTCGCCAAATTCGACTTCGCCCAGCTTGACTGGTCAGAACTGCTCGATGGCAAGGACTGGCTGCACATTTGCGGTATCACGCTGGCTTTGGGTGAAGGACCAGCAGCAGCGGCGCTGACAGCGGCCGAAACGGCCAAGACTACCGGTACAAAGATCTCCTTCGACTGCAACTTTCGAGCAAAGCTCTGGGCCGGGCGTGAGCAGGAAATGGCCGAGATGAAGCGCCGCATGGTCTCAATGGCCGATTGTCTGTTCGCTGGGCGTCGCGACGCGCGTTACCTGTTGGAGAAGGATTTTGCCCGTCCTCACCCAACCGAGAATTTCGCCGAAGTGTGCGATGCCTATCGCGCAATCTGGCCGAACCTGAGGCATATCGCCAGCACCTATCGCGAAGTCCACTCGACAGAGCACAATACGCTTACCGGGCGATATTGCCGCGATGGCGAGATATTCGTGTCGCCTTCCCGCAATCTGCAACCGATCGTCGATCGCATCGGAGCCGGAGACGCTTTTGCCGCGCGGCATGCTTCATCAGATAGGGCGCAGAGCAAGTGGGCAGGATTCGATCGATTTCGCCCTGACATCCGCCGCGATCAAGCATTCGATAATGGGAGATGCGAACCTCACCAGCGTTGCCGAGATCGCAGCGCTTATGGCTGGTGGCTCAGGCGACGTTGCGCGCTGATCGGCGATGATTAGAGCCTTTCTCGTTTCAACTGCGTTGATGGCAAACCTCTTGGGCGGGTGCGTACATACGGGAGAAGTAGATCCCGTTGTAATCCAGTTCGAGAACATTAGCGACAAGGCTGGCCTCACGTCCGTCCCGACATGGAAATATGGTGGCCCAGCGATTGCAGATCTGGACGGCGACGGCGATTACGACTTCGCGCTTACCAACCATCACGAAGTGCCAGGTCAATTGTTCGAGCAAGTGGCGCCGGGCAAGCTGGAGGCACGCCCCTTCCCGCTCTCGCTCGCCGATTTGCACGGGATTGCGCCCGGAGATTTCGACCATGATGGCGATCAGGACTTGCTGATTGCGCTTGGGGGCGGAAATGGCTTCGCCCCGCGCCCGCCGGTGCTGATGCGCAACGATGGCTGGACATGGGTGGACGTCACCGAAAAGGCTGGCCTTGGCGGACTGGGTGCACGAGGACGTGCTGTGCGCTGGCTCGATATCGACCGCGATGGCGACCTCGACATACTCGCGATCAATGCGCGCAAGGTCGTGGATGAACCCGGTCCGCGAAATCTGGTCTATGAGAACATCGGGAATGGCCAATTCCGTCACCGCGAAGGTTCGGAGATCGAACCGGTCGAAGCCGAGCGCGTCCTCGTCACCGACTTTAATGGCGACTTTGCCCCCGATCTCGTTCTCTTTTCACCGCTGACACTCTGGCAGGGGCGCGGCGATTTCACCTTCGAGGATGTGACTGCGCGAATGCTCCCGTCGTTTCGGGAGCCGGTCGAGAATGTGATGGCGGTCGCCGAAGCCGATCTCGACAATGATGGCGATTTCGATCTCTACATTGCGCGTGGCAAGACCTATTACGAGTTGGCCAACAACTCGCTCGATTTCGATCCGGTAGCCGGCCGGTTCGACCTGCGTGACGAGGGCAATCAAGGCAGCGATGGGGTCTCATTCCGCGCGCCTGGGTCGGTCACTCTCAGCGATTTCTGGCACTGGAAACGCCGGTTGGAGATTCCACTCCCGGTCTACCTTGGGGCGGCAATGCACCCGGTCGACGAACCTGCCGATGCTGTCACCATCGCCCCAACCGACGCTGCTGGATTTCCCGACGAATTTCTGCGCGACGGCTGGTATCTGGGCCATCTGGGCGGTGATCAATGGCGGCTCGAATGGCATCTCTCTGCCGATCTTGCGTGGGGCATGCGCGCCTCGGTGAGCGGTGTTTCCAAGGTCGATCCCGATTTCGAGCCACAAGATCGCGGCGTGCCCGACATCCTCCTTATGCGAGAGGGTAGCATCTTTCGCGATGCCAGCGACGAGTTACCCTCCCTTTCCAGAGGCAACAATTGGGGCGTGACGACCGGCGATTTCGACAATGACGAACGGACCGACCTATTCGTCCATCGCTTCGGCAAGCTAAGTTCGCGCGTGCCTGATGCGTTGATCAGGAACACCGTTTCGGGATTCGTCGAAACCCTCGATCATAATGCCAGCAGCGATCAGGGTCACGGCGATATGGGGGGCGCCTTCGACTTCGACCGCGATGGCCGGATCGACCTGCTGAACGGCGACGATGATCGGGGACGCTGGCACCTCTATCGCAATGTCACCCGGGATTCCGGTTCGGCTGTCTCCGTGGAAATCGGTCGCTCACCAAATGGTACCGACGCCTCCGGCGCGCTTTTGATTGTCGAGACCGCAGCAGGGGCCTCTACTCGCCGGATCGGCTCGAACGGCGCGACCCATTCACAGAGCCTGCTGGCCCGACAGCATGTCGGGATCGGCTCTGCAAAGCGCGCTGATAGAATCACAGTTCTTTGGCGAGACGGCACGAAGGCAGAGCTTCTCGCCGTCTCAGCTGGCAGCTCGGTCAAGCTAGGCGACTGAGCCTTATTCGCCCATCGCCTGTTCGAGACTACCAAACCGATCCGTGTAAAGCGTTCGGTTCAGTTCCTTGGCAGCGTCTACCAGCGGCTTGTACGGAATATCCGCAACAGTAACGAATCCGACATTGTAGTTCTCGCCATCATAGGCGCGGCCCGTCAGCGGCGAGTCGATATACTGGAACCAGTGCGCGCCGACGAAGTTGTGGTTGGCGATCACGGTGTCCATGTATTGCGTGTACATCCGCGCGCGGTCTTGCTGGTCGCTCGCATGCACCAGACCGGGATGGTAGAGCGGGCTGTCAGCCGCGCCGATGTGGAACTCGCCAATGATGCTCGGCATATCGACTTCGTCGAGGAATGCCCACGCTGTGTCATGCGGCACTTCCTTGTATTCGTTATAGCTCACCACATCGACATACTTTTGGGCCGCGGCGACCACTTCGGGATTCATGCCCCAGGTCGCAAAGCGCACGCCCATATACATGTGGTTGGGCATATGCTTTTCGAGCTTCTCGTCGACAATGCGGAAATACTCGCTGGCAAAAGCTTCAAGCAGGATGGAATAGTCTGCGATTTTGCCTTCGCCGTGGTCTGTCAGGATTACGCCCTTGGCGAGCACTTCCCATGACCGAAAATCCGTGTCCCACGCAGCGTTGAGCGCGCCGATGCTCCCGTACTTGTCCTTAAGCATGCCCATCCAGTGAGCCTTGGCCGGTGTATTGGCAGCATCGCGGCCCATCGTGTCGATAACGATGCCATAGCGCGTCTCGATCCGTTCCGGACGCCCCCAGCTCTTTTCATTGTCGATGAAGACGCCGACACACCACGGGCTGCCATTCACCTCGGCTGCGACTTGACGAACGGTTGCCTCGGCGCGCTCGGCGAAGACCGGATCGAAAGGATCGGGCAGCGGAGCCCACAGGTCGTCTCCGGAGCTGACCGTCTTGAAGTCACCGATGATCCAGCCATTGGCGAAGAAAGGTACCACCGGATCGGCATAGAAGGACGGATCGAGCCAGTTGCCAAAGCTAGTGAACCCCCAATCGACCATGCGCGCCTTCGTGACCTGACGCCAATCATCCATATAGCTTTGGTCGCCACGATCGCCGTATTTGCGCTCCAGGTTGAGTCGATACCAGCTGATCGTCTCGCCCTGTTTGAGCGGCCCTGCCCAGGCCGACCGGCGATAGCCGTAGTGATCGCCCAGATCGCCTTCGTAGTCGGGCAACCAGGTAAACATCTTGGCGCGCAGTTCCGAAGCGACAATCCGCCCGGGCAACGCGGCATTGGAGACGCGGTTCATGCCCTCGGAATCTTCCGGCGTGGTGTCGTCGTCTTTGCGTTTGTCGACATAGTCGGCCCGGAAATCGAAGCCGGTCATTGTTGAGGTGTTGGACATACGCACATTGGCGATGCCGTTGGAAAAGAACAGGTAGCCGTCGGGGTCGACCATCCACCATTTTCCGTCGACCTTCGCGGTGCGGAAATAGCCGGTGCCTTCGAGCTTGGGGCCATCCTTCCAGCCCTGCCATTTGGAGCGATCGGGATAGAGTTTGCCAGTAAAGGAATCGAGTTCTTCGACCGCTTTCATCTGTAACTGGCCGGTGCTGGTGATCTTCTCGGGAAACTCCGCACCGACCTGCTGTCCGAAAGCATCGACGATGCCGGTCAGGTAGTTCGGATTACGCGGAGGATTGGCCACGACGCGGACATTGTCGATTATGATCTCACGATCGCTCGCGAGGCTCATCGAGATCAGCGAGACTTCGGTGATCGCCGAGGTGTCGAGCTGCTTGGTGCCCCACATCCAGATGAATTTCTTGCCCTCGTATAGCCAGTCCGACGGATCGTCGCGCAATCCGGAATCGGTCTCGAGAGCCGAGCCGACAAGCGGCACGTAGTAGGTGTCGTTGCTGCCCGCCGGGATATTGGTCGAACGCGTATGCGTTTGTCCCCTGGCGTCCTTAACATTGATATTGAGCTGGATCGATTCGGTGCCCGGATTGGCGATATCGATCGCAACGCCAGCCGCCTCATGCTTGCTCAGATCAAGCGAAGAATCCGGTATGAAGGTAACGTCGGTGTAGAGGTTGTCTTCCGATGCCAGGATGGCTCGAAGTGCCCCGCCATTTGACCCTTCCACCAAGGAGAAAGCGGCATTGCCGCCAGAGACATTGGACGGAATTGCCTCACCTTCGAAATCGAACAGCACCTCTTCCGACGCTGTTGCCTCACCATCATCGGCCCACGCAACAGTGGTCAAGGCTCCCGCCAGAGCAATGCCGGAAACAACGCCCGCAAGGGCACGGCGATCGAAATTGCGGATCATCTACACTCTCCCAACGCTCCCCTCCGGAGCCATCGGGGAATCAATAGCTCACTTGTTGTTAATTGTCGACAATACGGGTTATCGGATGCTGGTAGGGCCAACCTTCGAATTGCCCTCCAGCAGAATCATCGCTGCTTCGCGGCCAACATTCAAAGACATAGTGCGAATTTTCATGATCGACCCGAACTATCCCGAAGCCTTCGCTTTTCAGTCGATAATCGGCAACGAAATTGCCCCAGTAATCCTTGCTGGTCATGAATTCGTCGAAGCCGATACGGGGATTCGCGACCGCCAGAACCCGCATGGGATTGCCGAAACAATCCACGAAATCGCCTGTGTTTGGGTCGCCGTTGCGCTGGTTCGGAAGCTCGCCCAGCCCTTCGAACCAGCGCTGCCAGAACGCGGCACCCGCCGGACCCGCAAAGAACAGCGGACCATCGTCGGGCGCATCGATACCCTGGATCGCAAGCATGGCCAGATGCTGGTCACCAGCCAATGCAATCGCTCCCGCCTCCTTCAGCAACCTCACGGCGCGGTTGCGACCATCGGGCGGATAGCCGTTGCTGTCATAGTCGAGCAGTGGCTTCAGATTGCCTTCGGTTTGCGGGCTTCCCCAGATCGACGCGGTCAAACAGACTTTGGGCAGGCCCTGATCGAGTTTCGTCCATTGCTCAAGGAACGCTTCCTGCCGGTCGCCGAGCAACTCCCCGCGCGTTTTGGTCGGTTCGGTTTCGGTGTCCGGCGGATCCTTGAACTTGCGATCCTCGACGAAGGCAAAGCTCGTTCCGCCGTAGACGAACCGGCCAAAGCTGACCGGAATTTCGTAAGCAATTGTTTCCTCGTCCCAAGGATCGGGATTGTGTCCGGTTTGCAGGCGGTAGATGGTGCGGACCAGCTGTTTATCGCGTTTGAACCCGCCGTCCTCTTCGCGCGGCATCTCCGAGTTCTCGCCTTCGTTGCCCCATAGATTGCCCTGCAAAATGTCGTGATCGTCGGCGAGGACGATGGCGGGCTTGTCCCGCAGCGCATCGCGGAAGGTCCAGAGGAACAGATACCAGCGATAGAGCGTGTCGAGCAGCGCATCAGGGTCGTCATGCCCGCGCCGGGTCGGGAAGGTCTCGTAATACTGATCGCCCGCGAAGACGTACAGGTCTGGCCTTTTGCTTTCGCAGCGACCGACCATCTCGGAGTGCGGAAAGACCAGATTGTCGGGCGAGTATCGACCGAACTGCGTCTCCTGAGGAATGCGCGGGCTGTAATTCGCTTCATCAAGACTGCGCGCGGTGGGCAGCAAACAACTATGCAGAGCGATAGAAAGCGGCCTTGAAGTTCCGGGATCGGCCCTGACGGTGCCTTCGAACATCGTGGTGTCGGGCTTTCGAGGATCGATAATCTGGTAAGAATGATCCTTGTCAAAGTCCCAATCGTCGATCCGAAACTGTGCAGCAAATCCGTCGCCGACTGGCGCCTTGATCGAACGGGTTTGGAATCCTTCCGAAGCCACTCGGAGCTCCACCTCGGGCATCTCGACCGGATCGACCGGCATCAATTGAACGGTCATTTTCATGACGTTGCGATTGAGCGAATGGAGACAGGCCATGACCGGTCCAAGCACCCTGTCCTTGTGGACCGCGATCTCGCCATGCGGCTGCAAATCCGTTGAAGGCCCAACGCGCGCCGTCCTCGCCTCCCCCTGGCGAAGCGAACAACGCAACGTTGCCCACAAGCCGATCGGCTTGGACATCTGGGGCGACCGCGCAGCCGATCTCCTCACCAGTCGCGGTATCAATGGAGCAGACGCGAATGTTGCACTGACCCGGAGCATGCTCCTCGATTTCAACAACCAGCTCAATCGCTGCGTCGGGGCGAATATCCGCTCTCGCCCGCGCAAGATCTCCAAATAGCGCGTAATCGAGGCTGTTCGCCGGATCATCGAAGGCACGCAGGGATGGTGTCCCGTCCGGTTCCACGACAGCTAGAATGCCGCCGCCCTCGCCGCTGAACCGCTGGATCAGCGAGGCGGCGCGATAGTCGAGATCACTGCCACCCGCACCGATCAGCAGACCCGCCATTCCCCCTGCGGTGTCGGATTGATTTCGCAAGCTAATCCGAAGCCGGGCGGACTTGAAGCCGGGCTCTAAGCGGCGCGTCAGGCAATGCGCCGTTCGCCCTTCTAGGGCCGCAGAAGTCGCGCGACATACGATCTCGCCTCCCTGCCGTTCCCAATCATGCAACCGGTTCGCCCACCAATCGGGCCCGAGCCAACTTCTCGATCCTGATGCTCCCGCATCCTCAACCGTGGTGGCGGTAAACGCGCTTGGTCGATTGGCGGCGTCTCGCGCGCAAGCCATGAGCGCCGGGCTCGCCAGCAATGCGGCGGAAGCTGAACGAATAAATTGCCTGCGGTCCATACGCCTCTCTTTTGTCAACAATTGACTATCTAAGGCATTCGGAGCATTGTCAATTCGGGTGGATGAAATGGGAGGATATGGTGATGAAACGGGTGTTTTCGCTTGCGTGTACAGGCCTGCTTTTGGCCAGTGCGCCTCTTGCGGCGGAAGAAATTGTCGTCAGCGACATGCAAAAACCCAGTTGGTCGTTTTATGGCGACGTAAAGGTCAAGCCGGTCGACGCAGAGCGGACACCTGGCGGGCAGATGCTCCGCGCTCAAGTCACCCGCAAAGGCGCGAATTACTGGGACAGCGCCGCCAATAGCGAACCAATCAAGGCGATCGACAAAGGGCAGATCGTCACGCTCGGCTTCTTTGCGCGAGCAGGCTCGGACGATGGACCGGTCTGGGTCAATGCCAATGTCGGGCAGATCGCGTCACCCTACGATGCTGCCATTATCGCGCGCGTCGATCTCAATGGGGAAGAGCGCTTCTACTGCCTAGAAGGGCCATCCAAAGTGAAGCTCAAGGACGGTCAGGGCAAAGTCACACTCCACCTTGGCGGAGAGAAGCAGGATATCGATCTGGGCCCATTCGTCGTCACCGTGCGCCATAGCTCTGACGGCGAGAGCGGGCTGCCGTGCGATGTGACTCTTCCTTCGTGGTGAAACTCAGCATGACAGCCTACGAAAAGCCGACCGATGGGTGAAGTTATCCAGTTGGTCGTGGCGCCAGCTTTCCTGCTGGTCGCAATTGCGGCGCTGTTGGGCGTAGTCACAGGAAGACTGGGCCGGGTTGTCGATCGTGCCCGAGAGCTAGAGCAGCGCGTTTGCGATGGCGTCGATCAGGCTTCCAAAGACTCAATCCTCAGCGAGCTACGCGATCTCGACCGGAGAATGCGGTACAACCATTGGTCGATCAACTTCTTCTGCGTGTCAGCTCTGATCGTCGCGATCATGGTGGCGACGCTCTTCTTCGCTTATCTGAGCGATGCGATTCCATCCGATGCAGTCGCACTGCTGTTCATCTCAGCGATGGGCGGCATCATGATCGGCATCCTGTTTTTCATCGCCGAGGTGTATCTCGCGACGCGGACCGTCAGGGTGCATTTTGAACTGCTGTGACCGACACGCTATGAACTCGCAGTCGCTTCACCTTCGCGACGATTGAAAGGCGCACACTTGAAACGAATTGTCATTTTGGGTGGAGGAACAGCCGGTTGGGTGAGCGCTGCGGTGCTGGCGAAGAACGCAGCGTCCAATAGCTACGAAGTAACCGTAATCGACAGCGCCGACATACCCACAATTGGGGTCGGCGAAGCCAGCATCCCAACGATCTACGACCTGCTCGGCCATGTCGGTCTTGACGACCGGGAGCTGATCGCCAACGGGCAGGCGACTTTCAAATATGGCATCCAGTTCGAGGGCTGGTCGAAGCCAGGCGAACACTACATGCATGGCTTCGGCAACATGGGAACGCGGTTCGGTTCGGCTGAATTCTTTACCGCGTGGTTGGCGGGTGCGCGATACTTTACGAGCCGCGATCTGGCACCCTTCACCCCAGCGGTAGCTGCGGCGCTTAAAGGCCGGTTTTCGAGGGTGGCGAACCGTCCCGAAGGGGTGGCCGACAACCTGTTCTTCCCTCTGTGCGAGCTGAGCTACGCGTTGCATTTCGACGCATCATCACTCGCGCAAATCCTGCGAACAAACGCTATCGAGAACGGTGCGACGCATCTGCGGGAGACGATCTCCGATGTCGATCTCGACGACAGCGGCATAAAGGCGCTGATCACACAGGGAGGGCAACGGATAGAGGGCGACATCTTCGTCGATTGCTCAGGCCTGTACGGCTTTCTGGCGCGCAAGTCGCTGAAAGGTGAGTTCGATGATTGGCGCGATTACCTTCCTTGTGATGGCGCCATCGCGATGCAGACATCGCGCGAGAGTGAGCCGCGCCTGTTCACCCGCTCGATCGCACACCGGGCCGGTTGGCGATGGGAAATCCAGCTTCAGGGCCGCACTGGAAACGGCTGTGTCTATGCATCGGATTTCATGAGTGAAGACGAAGCGACTGCGCTGCTGATCGAACAGGTCGAAGGTGAGGCGATCACCGATCCACGCAGGATCGCCTTCCAGACAGGGCGCCTTGGTGAGCCATGGCAAAAGAACTGCATCGCTATAGGCCTCTCGGCTGGTTTTCTAGAGCCGCTCGAGTCCACCAGCATTCACCTGATCTGCAAATACGCTCTCGAACTGGAACGCGCCCTAGCCGGGAAGGGATCGCTCGACACGGCCCGCGATAAGTTCAACCGCGACTGGCGAACCGAAACCGATGAAATCCGCGATTTCCTGATGGCGCACTACGTGGTGAACCGACGCGACGAGGAATTCTGGAAGTTGCGCCGCGAGGGACCAAAGCCCGACAGTCTGAAAGGGTATCTCGACGAGTTCACCCGGACTGGCTGGATCAACCTGCCCGACAAGGCGCTTTTCGGGAGCGACAGCTGGTATCAGGTGCTGGTGGGGCAGGAATTCCCGCTCGACTATCCGCGATTTGCCTGCCCGCAGGATCGCGCGCCGCAGCTCCTGCAATTCCTCCAGAATGTCGCCAGTGCGGTTCACAACGAAACCGAGAAGATCCCGCGCACCCACCAAGAGGCCTTGGCTTCGATCGCGAGCGACGAGGTCGGCTAGTCAACCGGCGGACGACACGGCAAAGCCGAGACCGAGCAAATCTTGAAGCGGATCGCCCATAGCCGCGAGCTCTCTTTCATCATGCAGGTTTCGGCCCTGTGCCAGCAACTTCAACGCCTCGGATTGCGGCATGTGGTTGAGCGTTAGCTTTTCGAAGAAAGTCTGGATGTCGTCCAGCGGCACCTTCCCGGCTTGCTCCTCGCTTGGCGGCGATAACTGGTCGGCTTTGGGAAACACGCCCATCCCCGACAGGATGTAGAGCCAGGAATTGAGCTTGTAGTGCCGACCGAGGCCCGTCTCCTGCAAGGTCTCCGACAAGTCCCCCCGCCCAAACCAGCATTCCATAACGCGCTTCAGTTCTGGCGAGATCGCCGCTGAATTGCTGCGGCAAGCGCGCCAATAGTCGCTGTCATCGCGATTGGAGAGTAGAAAGTGCGATTGCAAATACTGCTTAACCCCATCGAAGGCGTCGGCCACTTCACGATTCACCACGCTGGCATATTGCGAAGTAAAACCTCCTGCCTCGTAGTGCCGGACAAACCGCGCCAGAGTGAGTTGCACAAGCGCGAGCGCTGTCGCTTCCAGTGGCTCGAGAAATCCCTGCGATAGGCCGAGTGCCAGCGTGTTGCCATTCCAGACGCTTTCGACCCGCCCAGTGTGGAAGGGGATGTGTCGCATCTCACCGTCGGGACGCTTCTCCGCAAGGTGCTCCAGCAATTCGGTCTCCGCCTGCTCTGGAGAGCAGAACCGTGAAGAATAGACATAGCCGTTCCCCACGCGCCCCTGCTGCGGGATCCGCCAGGCCCAACCATTGGCGAGCGCGGTCGCATCAGTCTGCGATGAGGCTTCAACTTCGCCATCTGTAACGAGGGTGACAGCTCGATCGTTGAACAGCGCGTCTGAATAGGAGCGATATTCGACACCCAAGGCCTTCCGGGTGATGAGCGAGGCGAAACCGCTGCAATCGATGAAGAAGTCGCCTGCATATGTATGCCCCTCTTCATCGAGCAGGCTTGCGACGTTGCCATCGTCGGATCGGACGACATCCGCAATCGTGCAATCGCGCCAGATCACGCCGCGGCTCGAGCGCCTTTGTCTTGAACAGCTGAGCAAGCAGTCCGGCGTTGAAGTGATAGCCGTATTGGACTTCGAACGGGAAGGTGTAGGGTGTGACCGGGCACAGTTTGCGATCGGCCAGATAGTGCGAATAGCAATACTTATCAGGATGTGCGTCTACCGCCACACCGCTTCGGCGGACCAACGAGTTGAACTGCAAAGCCTTGATATGATCCCGATCGAAATGCGTCAGGAAAGGGTGAAAGTAACTCTCGAAACCCGGCGCGCGCGACCAGTTGCGAAATGCAATCCCAGACTTGTAGGTCGCGTTGCAGGCGGGCATCCATTCATGCTCCGGGATGCCGACCGCATCGAGAAAGCTCTTCAGCGCCGGAGTCGAACCCTCCCCCACTCCGATGGTCCCGACCGCCGCCGATTCGAGCAGAGTTAAATGCGCCTGCGGGAAGGCCCGATTGATGAGCAGCGCTGCCATCCACCCCGCCGTGCCCCCGCCGAGAATGACGAAGCGTTGCTCTGAAGCGAGATCAGCGTTCTTGTTCATTGGTCAGTGACCCTGATGTTTGGAACCGCCTTGTTCAAGCGAAAATTATAGAAAAGGGCGCTGCGACACCCTCAGCATCGCAGCGCCCTGTTCCTTTGGATCAGAATTCGGGGAGAGAGAGTTCGAATTCCGGCCCATCAGTGTTCAAGGCTCAGAAGTCGAATTTCACGCCCGCCCGGAAAATACGCCCGGTGGTGTATTCCTGCACGGTGCGGCCTTGGTATGCACCATCCTGAATGGAGCCTTCGTTGAACGTGAACTGATTCCCATTTGCATCGGTCAGTAGAGCAGTCCGGCTAGTGAAGTATGTCCGCACCGGCGAGTCCGTCAGGTTGACGGCATCGAACGTCAGCAGAAAGTTGTCGTTCAGTCGCAGAGCCGCAGAGGCATCGAGCGTTTGTCGGCCATCTTCCCACAGTGCCCCGATACCACCGAAGCTGCGTTGGATCAGGCGATCGCTATTGCCCGAGAAGGCAAGGCGGACTTGGTTGCCGTTGTCATCCTGCCAATAGCCGGTAACGTTGTAGGAGTGCCTCGGCGTGCCGGGGATCGGGAATTCGTCGGCAGTGTCGAACTTGCCGTCCTGGAACGTGTAGTTCGCCGAGAGACCGAGCCCCGAAAGCAAACCTGGCAAGAAAGTGAAGTTGTGGACGTATTGAAATTCCACTCCGGTCACCGATGCTGATTCCGCATTCTCCTGACGGGTCAGTTGGAACTCATTACATAGAGCGCGCGGATCGCCACTGAACAGCCATTGCTCGGCAATCGTAAGCGTTGATTCCCCTTGCAAACGCCGAGGGAAGCAATTGGCGATGTCCGGAATGGCGGATGGGTCGGCAGCGTTTGCCAGCAACAAATCAGTGGTTACGCCTTCCGCATTGGTAAAGGTCAATCCATCGACCGTCGCGTTTTCCGGGTCGGCAGCAATCCGACGAATATCCCCTACGAAGAATCTCGACTGAACAGGTTCGATCAAATCGGAGATGTCTTTGTAGAAGAAATTCGCGGAAAGCAGCGCGTCACGGTTGAAGTACCACTCAACCGCAAGATCGACGTTGTTGGCCACGAGTGGATCAATCTGAGCTGTGAACAGGTTCAGGTTCGACCCTGGACGGAACACGTTCTCGCCCTGAAACACGCTGCCTTCCGTCAGCTGGAAGCCAGCCCTCAGATCGTCGATCGGCGGACGCGACATCGTACGATAGGCCGATGCACGCAGGATCAGTTTGTCCGTTGCAAGGAAACTGAGGTTCAGGCTCGGCAGCCACACATCGTAGGTGTAGCTATCCGACGATGGCACCGAAGCCAGGCTACGATCGTTCGCGATCGGAACGTTGGGATTGGTGCTGAACCGCTCGGTAGAAAGGTCCGAATACCGCACGAGATTCCGCTCGCGGAACGTATCGGGCAGTGCGCCGGGCTCCAGCAACGGGTCGTAGCAAACACCGCCGGGAACAGCGGGTGCTGAACCCTGTCCGTCGATCCGCGCAGACGCATTGCGATCCTGAAATGCGGTCAGATTGTAGTTATCAGGCGCATTGATGTCCGCTGGATCCACCCCAGTGCCAGTCCAGAACAGCGAACTAGGACCAATGCCAACCGGACTCGGGTTCTCTGGCAGAACAGGACACGGATTACCTTGGTCCGAGTTGCGCAGGGTTTGCAGGGAAATCGGATCAATGATCCGCCCTCGGCCTTGCGAGTCGAATTGGAATTGTGCGCCTGTAAAACCGCTAGTATCCACTGTCGTCCGCACGTATCGAAGGCCGACATCGCCGCGCAGTCTGCCATCGAAATACTCGAAGTTGGCCTTTGCATAGGCAGCCCAATTCTCGAATTCAGCGTCCCGGGTTTGCGTCCGATCGACAATGAAATCCCGGATATCAGTCGAAATAGCTTCCAATGCTGCGACCGGGTCGAAAATCTGCCAGCCATCAGTGATGAAGTCGCGCTGGAGGCCAATGCCTTCGCCAAATCCCGGTGCGTCTAGCTCACCCTGCGAGAACAGGGCTGCTTGGATCAGGTTGATATTGGAAGGATCGACGAAGATAGTCTCGCCAGTGAAGGGGCTGATCCCCTCAACCAGATCAGTGCTCGGCGCAGGCCGTCCGCTCTGGGCATCAACAAATTTCCGGCGGTTAGTGTACTTGACCCCAAATTCGAAGCGAGTGATTCCGCCGAAATCAGTTTCCCAGTCGAAATCGGCGTAGAGCGTTTCCTGCTCATCCTCGACTTCGGTGACGTTAGATTGGATGAACGCAAGAGTATGTGACGCAAGATCGTCAGGGTTGAAGCCTGTGCGACCGACATTGTCCCAAAGGTCATTGGTGTCGGAACGAATGTCGATGACGTTGCCCAGGAATGGCTCGAACGGGGCACCATTGAGGCTGCATTGCTCGCCGCTCGTGCAATCGTAACCGGCAGGGACCAGAATGTCCGCCGGGACGTGGTGCAAGTTCCAGGGACCAATCGTGCGGTTACGGTTGGTCGCAAGGAAGACATTCACGTCCGGCGTCTGCTTCGACTTGGCTATCGAACCGCCGACACTGACGAACAAGCTGTCAAACGGTTGCCATTCGACATCGGCACCAAACAGATAATTCTCGTTCTCGAAACGATTGACGCTCGCCTGCGTGCCGCCCGTAGCATGGCGCGCGAAGTAACGGTCAAACGTGTTTGTCTCGGTGTTGAACGTGCGCCACAAATGCGCCGGGTCAGACCAAAGCAGTCCGTCGTTCAAAGTTGGATTTGTGACCGGGTCACCAAAATTGGCGACGGTGCCTCCGAAGTCGATCGGGTTTGCGTCATAGATACCGATCAAGGGATCAACCCCCGCGCCGGTAGCAACTCCTAAGTCAGAGCCAGAGCGATCAATAAACGCAGGCGGAAGACCGAGGTTTGGCTGCTGAACACCGTCAATATGCGGGAAGAAGCGCGACGTGCCTACTGAAACGCCGTCAGCCCGGTTGTTGAAGCGCTGCTTGGCATATGTGCCGTTAAGCGTGATGTTGAAGCGATCCGAGGGCTCCCACTGGATCGAACCGTCGATGCCGCGGCGATCGCGATCGGTTTCCAAGAGCTGATAGCCAACCGAGCCCGGAGCAAGACCGGAAACGATTGGAGCATAGGGATTTACATCGCCGCCGTTGCTGGTGACGGCCTGCAATCCGTCGAACACGTTGGCCCGGCCATTGCGCGTGGCCGCAATCTGGTCGGCATCAAATGCCGCCTGAGTTACAAACGAATTGCCGTTCTGATCGGTGTACGCGTAAGAGTTGAAGACGTCGTAACCTTCGAAGAAAATCTCATCGCGACGCACCGAGTTGGTTTCATCATAGACACTGACAAGAATACCCAGAGTATCGTTCGCGAATTTCTGAGAAAACGTCGCAGAGAATTTGTGGTCAAAGTTCTCAGACAGATCGTTGTAACGCCCCTGAATCGTCGCGGTCCGAATATTCTCGTCGATATCGAGAGGCTTGCGGGTAATCAGATTGACGACAGCAGCAAGCGAGCCCTCCTCGTCGTCAGCCGAAGGAGTCTTAATCACCTCGACCTTACCAAGAATATCAGCAGAGTAGGAAGACAGGTCAACCCCTTGGGAAAAACCCGTCGAACCGAGAACGGAGCCATTGAGCGTCACGACAGTCTGATCTGCGTTAGCACCGCGAACGGAGATGGTCGTGCCTTCACCGTCCAACGTATTGATGCTGACACCCGAAACGCGGTTCAGCGCCTCGGCGATGTTCTGGTCGGTCGACTTACCAATATCCTCAGCGTTGATGGTATCAATAATCTGTCCGGAGCTACGCTTGTCGTTGATCGACTGAATGATGCTTCCGCGAATACCACTGACGATGATGACATTCTCTTCACCGTCGACTTCTGCGCTCGCCTCGTCGCTAACCTCAGCTTCCTGAGCCTGCGCAATACCCGCTTGTGAAGCTATCAAAAGCGCCGTAACTGCCGTGGTGTGCAACAGCTTTGAATTGATTCTGGACATTATATCCAACCCCTCCGCATCCTCGATACGCGGCTCTCAGTCCGCGTTCTATCCCAATCGCCGCCTATTGGCTCGCGATGTCTCCCCGTCGACTTCAGCTTCTGTCGAATTGCACCGGAGAGTGCCGGTAAACTCAATTGCTGATTGTCAACAATTTGGGTTGTGGCGCGATTCGTGCAGATTGTCAACAATCTGTAGCGAGCCAATCCTCAAGCCTGTATCCGCGTGACGCGCTAACTAAGCTGGGCAACTTGCGAGGCAAGCAGTCTAATACGTTCGACCGCCAAATCTTCAGATCCGGCAGGAGGAAAACACTCAAGTCCTATTGGACCTGCAAAACCAGCTCTGCGCGCCTCGCTTAGAATGAAGCCGTAATTCATCTCGCCCGTTCCCGGTTCCCGTCGCGCAGGAGAATCCGCGATTTGAATCAGCCCGCATTGGTCGATCCCTTCCCGCAGGCGATGCACAACATTGCCTTCGTGCCGCTGCATGTGAAACAGATCCCAGTTCAGCTTGACCTTGTCGCTGCCAATCGACCTGCACATCTCCACCGCATCGTCTGCGCCGTAGATAAAGAAGCCGGGGTGATCGAACGGGTTGAAGGGTTCGATACAGGCGGTCACACTCGACGCCTCGAACATCGGTGCAACGTCCGCGATCCTGTCGCGATAAGCTCGCAGCATGTCCGCCTTCGACATTCCTTCGACAACCGAGTGCCCGACGATTGTCCCGTAACTTGCACCAAGCTCCTGAGCCTTAGCGATTTCGACGGCGATTGCTTCACTGACTTGCCGGGAGCTTGCCTCGGCCAGATTGGGAACGTCGAATGCGCAATGGATGATCGCAATTCCGGCATCGAGCGCGCGCCGTTTTAGTGCATTGGCGCTGCGCTCACCCTCCCCAACGGACCACATCTCCGCCGTCGTGAAACCGGCGCGAGCCGCCTCCTCGATCCGTTCGTGCAATGGCAGATGCGTCCACCAGCTTTCCAGATTGACAGTGAATATCGAGATATCCGAAGCGCTCATCTCGCTTGCCCCTGCTCGCATTGAGGACGGAGAACAACCAGCCAATGCCGCGCTCGCTCCGGTTGCAGCCATCATGGAGCGCCGGTCCATCGATGTGAATGTTAATCTTCCGCTCATGACTGCGTCATCCCATAAAGGTGACGATTGGCTGCCCGCATTCGTTCGAGGTTGACCACTGCCAGATGGTCGTACTCGACATGGAAATGCTCCAAGCCAGCCTCCTCCATGCGCAAGAACAGCGATTGAAAGTCTATCGACCCTTCGCCCGGGAAGCACATCTCTCCGTTGGCGTTCATGTCTTTCACATGGCATAGTCGCACACGGCCCGGATGCGCCCGCATGATGGCGGCGGGATCCTGCTTTGCGTAGGTCGCCCAAAAGAAGTCGAGTTCGATTTTCACCAGTTCAGCATCGGTTTCTCCGAACAGCACATCAAACCCGTTGGTCTCGCCATCGATCTGGTCAAACTCGAAATCGTGGTTGTGATAGGCAAACTGAAGGCGTTCATCCGCAAGCCGCTTTGCCGCTTCGGTGAAAATCCTGCCGACGCCTTTCCAGGCTTCGGCCGACCCGCGCATCTCCGTGCCAACAGCCGGGACCACCACGTACCCAGCGCCGACAGCCTTCGCCATCTCGATGACGCGATCCATCTGGACGGTGAGTTCCCCCCTGCCGACATGAAGGCTGGGTGCCGTCAGTCCGGTTTCGTCGAGCATGTCGCGCAATTCTATCGGGTCTCGCGCAAAGAAATTGCCCCCACCAAATTCGACTTCCTTATACCCCGAAGCCGCGACAACTTTGAGTGCACCAAGGGGGTCAGCTTCGAACGTATTGCGAATGGTCCAGAGCTGGATTCCGATCCGTGTCAGCGATTTTGGCGCGGCTGAAGCGGTGCTCGGCATTGGTGCGCAAGAGGCCAGCGCGCTTAGCTCCCAAACCAGCCGTTGCCACAGAAAATTGCCGCCGACTCACTCGCAGATGTTGCAGAATGCTCGTCGCCTCAAGGGCAAGCCTGCCTGAACCATCGACGTCCATCTCCACGCCCTCCCGTCCCGAATGGAGCCGTAATGCAGCAACCGCGACATACGCTATCCATCCCTCTTTCTTGGCTTCTCAAAACGCATTGTAGCACATTGCAGACTGTTGACAATCTATCACCAATGGGTGACTTTCGGCCATGCCCGTCGGCGCGTCAGACACGGTAAAAGAGTGGAGAGGTTCTCGAAAATGCAGAATGGTTTAGCCTACAAGGCCGCGCTCCTTTTCGGTCTCGCGCCTGCCGCGATGGCGGCTTCCGGATGTGCGACAAATGACGCTCCCGTTGCTTCGACAGCCAGCGCCATTCCGGAGCCAGGTGAGACACTTCTTACGATTGCCAATTTCGAGAACGGCACGGTTCCCGAATTCGTGCGTACCAACAACAGCGAAACAGTCGTGGTTTCAGGCGATGCGGCGATCGACGGTCAATCGATGAAAGTGACCTGGAACAACGGGTCCGATTACTCCACCGGCCTCACCCTTGCGCCCGATACGCCATGGGACTGGTCAGATTACTCTGATTTCTCGGTCGTATTCGACGTCCGGAATCCTTCAGACAAATCCGTCGAAATCAACATGACCATGTCCGACGACAAGGGCGGTAGCTACACGCGTTTATTCGTGATCGCAGCAGGCGATGAGATGACCGTCTACGGCAAGATGGACGGCCACGATCAGTATCACCCGCCCGGCACCGCAGCGAACGAGTTCAACTTCCAATCCGGCCTGCGCGCCAACCCGCCCAGCTGGCAGGCGGAAGGCGAGTACCAGTTGATCAACCTGTGGGGTCCGCGCCAGATCGATTACAGCGCCGTCACCGGCATCCATTTCGGCTCTTCAGGCAAGCTGTCCGACCGCTCTCTGGTGATCGATAATATTCGCCTCCGCGCGAATCCGCCCAAAGACCCCAACTTCCTCGTCGGCATTCTCGACAAGTTCGGCCAGAACGCGAAGATGGATTATCCGGGCAAGGTCTTGTCCGACGAACAGCTGCGCGCCGAAGCCGATGCGGAGCGTGCTGCCCTCAGAGGCGATCCGTTGCCAGGCCGGTCCAAATACCATGGCTGGGCCGATGGACCGCGCTTCGAGGCAACCGGTTACTTCTATCCCAAGAAAGTCGACGGGAAATGGTGGCTGATCGACCCGGAAGGTTATCTCTATTTCTCGTCCGGTATCGACATTATCCGCCTGTCCAATTCGGGCACGATGACCGGTTACGATTTCGATCATTCCTATATCGAGCCGATCGACCCCAATTCGTTGATCCAGGAAGACGATCAGCCGCTGAACCCTGCACCGCGCGAAGCATGGCCAACACGCGAGCTCGTCAATGAAACGCGCGCCAAGATGTTCGAATGGCTGCCCGACGTCGATGATCCATTGGGCAACCACTATGGCTATCGCCGCACGGCCCAATCAGGCCCTCTCAAGCGCGGCGAAACCTACAGCTTCTATTCGGCGAATCTCGAGCGCCGCTATGGCGAGACCTACCCCAGGAGCTACATGGACACGTGGCGCCAGGTATCGCTCGACCGGCTGGTCGACTGGGGTTTCACGTCGCTTGGAAACTGGGTCGAGCCTGAATTCTACGAAAACAAGCAAATCCCGTTCGTCGCCTTTGCAGACATCAATGGCGAATTCAAAACAGTCTCCAGCGGTTTCGATTTCTGGTTCCCTGTGCCCGACCCGTTCGATCCGTTCTTCTATGAGCGCGCGGTGGCGTCTGCCGAGTTCGTCAAGAGCCAGATGAAGGGCAGTCCGTGGTGCATGGGCATCTTTTACGACAATGAGCAGAGCTTTGGCCGCGCCGAAAGCGATCAGCTCTATTTCGGCGTAGTGCTCAATGCGCTCGGTTCGGACGCAGCTGAAAGTCCCGCCAAGGCGCATTTTACGCAGATGCTAAAGGATAAATATGCGACCATCGAAGCGCTCAATGCCGCTTGGGAAAAGGACTACGATTCCTGGGAAAGCTTTGCATCGGGCATCAATCCGGACTTCACGACGCCCGAGCAGCGTCAGGACTTTTCCGACATGCTCTATGCTTTCGGGAAGCAGTATTTCTCTACGATTGAGCGAGCCACGAAGTCCGTTCTGCCGAACCACCTCTATCTCGGCGCGCGCATGGCCGATTGGGGCCGCCCCGACGAGATCGTACGCGCCGCTGCCGAGCACACCGACGTCCTGTCCTTCAACATTTACCATGATGGCGTTGTCGAAGGGCGGTGGGACATCCTAAAGGAAGTCGATCGCCCTGCCCTTGTCGGCGAATTCATGTTCGGTGCGAGTGACCGTGGGCACTTCCACCCGGGTATTGTCGTCGCTGCAGACCAAAGGGATCGCGGTGTGAAGTATCGCCAGTATCTGCACACCGTGCTCGACAACCCGTATTTCGTAGGCGCGCATTACTTCCAATATATGGACAGTCCGATCACGGGCCGCGCTCTAGATGGCGAGAATTACAATAACGGCATCGTCGATGTGACGGACCGCCCTTATTACGAGCAGCTCGAAGGGATCATGCAAGCCCAGCGCGAAATTTACTCGCGTCGCTACAACGGACGTGAATTCACGGCGGATCGCTGACGCGTTGGACCAAGCCCCCAAGGAAAAACAGGGGCGGCGTAGGATGATTATCGATAGGTAATGTCACCATGTTTGCGGATTGAATGGAGGTGTTGCGGTGAGGTTTGCTAAATATTTCTTGATTACAGCTTTTCTCACTTGCGGCGATCTCGTTGCGGCGCAGGATATCGATCATGTTAAGACGGATACCGGTTCTGACCCAGCTGGAGCGCGGCTTCAGTCTTAGGCTTAGAAGGCGATGGTTTCTGATCAATCATGCCCAAGCGAATGGAGCATCGGTTAGGACAAAAATAAGGCGCGCGTGTTGAGTCGTCTGATTATCGCGACAAACTTAATGTCTGCTCGAAAACGCTGGACCCTAGCTTTCTTGCCGAAACGGGCTGCCCATAGCTAAAGCAATCGTTAACTGTCACGATGGTGCCTAGGAGCTTTACGCAAATGAGCGCAAAGGTCTGAAGGCGGTAATTCGATTGCCATTTCTGCGCCGAACAGAATGATAGAGAGAGCTTGCGTCCATACTCTTTGATTTTTGCGTTTCAGCCCAATCGTGGTCTTGGGCGCGCGGCTCGAACTGGGCCGGAGGCCGAATGTTGGCTCTATGCTCTGCGACCTCAAAGGCAGACGTTCCGCTAACGATCCAAAAGTTGACGAAATTGATTACAACCCCAATCTCAGCGGGGCAAAATCTCATCAGTCCGATCGGCGAACTACTCTAACGGCGGTTGAACCGAGGCGAATGCGAATTCTGAGGCTTCCAGTGCACCTTCGATCAATCCACCGTGCGTTGAAGCCACTTCGGTGGAGGCGAACTGCAATTGACAGTTCCATAGGCAGCTTAGCTCCCGAGGCATTCCATAGGTTGGGTGCCCGGGAGGCGGCTCATGATCAGCGCGGCACGAGGTCAGATCGTCAAGCGCCCAATCTTTCACATAGCACTGGACGGGCTTTTTGGCGTCCTTGCCGAATATTCGCTGGAGCTGATCGATGCAGGCCGGTTGTAGCTTGTCTGCATGCTGCGCGCGTACAGCCGCCGGCACACCCAGGAACCCAAATAAGGCATAAGGCCCTCCGTTTTCAGAAGAGGCATCGTGGATCTGAACCATTGGCCCAGCGCGGCTAAACACATCGCCTGAAAGTCCTGCTTCTCGCCAGAAGGGGCGATCATAAACTGCCAAGCATTTTGCGTGTCCGGCCATCCAAGTCGGGACTTTTCGCATTGCCGAGAGTGCCGTTTCAGGAAAGTCTGCGGAGAATTCGATCTTTTCTGCTGCAAGGCGAGGCGGAATTGCGAGTATGATTCTTTGGCAATGGATGGATTCATCAGTGCCATCAGAATTCACGTATTGTGCGGTTATAGCCGTATCTTCGCGGTCGATATTTGTGATGCGTGCTGAGAGGTTTATCCTAGCACTGTCTAGCTGCTCTCCAATGGCGGAAATAACCGCGCCGCAGCCGCCAGAAATTCGCTTTGAACCGCGCATTGTGGGCATGTGTACGCCGCGCCGAACGGCGCCGCTTGGTTCTTCAATGCATGCCCCACCGTCCGAATATTGAGCGAAGGTGGTCAGCCCCAACTCACTCAGAAGCCGATCAATACGGGGCTGACCGTCCCATATCCATGCAGGGCCAAGATCGAAGTTCGCTTTGACGCCGTCGCTCCCAACCGTTTCCGTATGGAATCGACCGCCAAGCCGATGGCGTCCTTCGACAAGCTGCCAACCCATGCCGGCCGCCTGACATTGGCGGGCAAGCGACAGACCAGAAAGGCCGCCGCCGACAATCAGGATATCTGTTTTCATGCCCGCGTGCGTGCCCCCGAAAGGTGTGCCTTAGAAAGTCGCCCTACGATCACTCCCAAGGCAAACCCTCTTCGATTGGGAGTTGCGGATCGCGGGCCCATTCGTTCCACGAACCGAAATAAGTCGCAAGATTGGTAAAACCTGCTTGCTTCAATGCGACATAGGTATTCGATGTTCGCGCACCCTTAAAGCAATACAGCCAAACAGGTTTACCGCGATCAAGCCCAACATTGTGGCATTCCGCCAGGACTTCATCGACGTTCTTCATCTTCATGGTGCTGCCAGCAGGCTTCATCATGCGGTACCATTCAAGCCATTTGGCACCCGGCAAGCGTCCCTTTCGCGGGACAAAATCCTTTCCATAGGGAGAGGAGCTGTCGCCAATCCATTCATCAACATCGCGCACGTCGAGCAGTGTTACATCGTCTTTACCGAGCTGTGCTAGCACGTCGTCCTTGCTGACGACTTTTGTGGTTTGTGACGGGTTTGCCACGAATTCCTTTGGTGCAGGCTGGAACACAGCATCAGTGATATCGAAACCTGCCGCGGTCCATGCTTCCAAACCGCCATGCAGAACATAAGAGTTTTCATGACCCAAGTAGGAGAGCAAAAAGTGGCCTCGGCACGACTGGCCAAATCCGCTGCGCATTCCCGCTTCATAAAATACGACAGGGTCATCATCGCCCGAAATGCCGCATGCGCCAAATACACTCGCGAATCTCGCTTTGAGTTCTTCGATCCCTTCTGGTGTAGACGAAGCAAGATAAGTGAAAATCTCATGCACATTCGCTGCTCCCGGAATATGCGCCTCGCGATATTCATCGGGTGAGCGGGTGTCGATAATGACGGGACGCTTGGTTTCTGGCCAATTGGCCAGTTCAGCAGGTTCGATAAGGATTTTGGGCATCGGGAAACTCTTAGGTCACTCGGGGGGCGTTAGGCGGCATCAAGGACGCGTTTGATCTGGCTTTGAACCTGATTGAGGTTGTCGACCTTGACCCAGATGCGTGCGCCGTTTGGCCCTGCTTTCAGTTCAAGCTTGGTATCAGTTGGCGAGCGTAGCCAGCTGTGTTGCTCAAGCTCGTCAGAGCCTTCTGTCGCAGCACCTTCGAGCACAAGCACCTCCGCGCCTGCTTCTGGCGCGATGATGTATGATGTTCCGGCTGGCAAGCTGACATGCGAGACAGTTTCGTGCTCGCCTGAGAAAAGCTCAGTCACAACCACTTCGGCATCGCCTGGGTTGGCAGTTTTTCCCATGTCGGACATGTCGATGACGACATGTCCGCGGTCACTAGGCTCAAACTGCCATAATTTTACGAAGATTACACAGCCTGGCTCTGATCCAGGAGTGTGCCGCGACGTCGGGGGGTTTCGAACATAAGACCCAGTTGGAAAATCTCCATGCTCGTCCTGAAAGACACCTTCAAGCACGATGAATTCTTCGCCGCCAGTATGAGTATGCGGTGAGAAGTGGCTTCCAGGCTCATACCTCACGATGGTAGTCGCGCGAGCGATTTCTCCGCCGACGCGATCAAGCGGTCGGCGATCGACTCCCGGCATTGGGGAGCTGATCCAGTCCATGGCCTCGCTATGGACAACAACTCTCTCGTTAAATTTTGCGTTGAGTTCGATTGCTTGTCTCCGGTCTAAATGTTGTGTGATGTCGCGGCCACCAACTTAGCCTGCGATGCTCGGACGCGCACCTACACGTTCACGCCACGCTTTCAGGCTCGAAAGACTCTCTGGCATTTCAACCCCCGCGAAGTTCGCGAAGTTCAAGCCAGTGAACAAGGTGATGTCCGCCATCGAGAAATCTGAACCGGCGGCATACTCACTATCGCCCAGAACGCCGTCGAAATATTGCATACCTTCCAGCAGACGCTCTTTCTGCTTTTCGCCCCATTCGCGATTCTGATACGTTTCAAGCTCAGGGCCGAGCCCATCGGTGGCGTGGTGGAAATAACCTCCAGCTGCATCGTTTACCATGGTTTCGGCGCGGCGTTGCATCATTGAAATGACAGCGCGATCTTTGGCGTTTGTGCCGGTTAGGCTTGGGCCTTCGAAGTGATGGTCAATGAATTCGATAATGGCCGGGCATTCGGCAATGCAAGTCCCATCATCGAGTTCGAGGACGGGCACTGCTGCACCGATATTCTTGGCCCTAAACTCAGGCGTTCGGTGTTCCCCGCCCATTACATCAACCGACTGGAAAGTGATCGCGTCTGTCGCATTTTTCTCCGCCAGAGCGATGCGAACGCGGGCAGGATTAGGGAAGTTTTCTACGTCATAAATTCTCATGGCTTTCGTTCCTCATTTGTGAGTTTTGAGTGTTGGTGTATGACTGCTGAGAGCCGCTAACTTATTCATCAACGAACAGATGGGTACCGTGGGTAAGAGCGGCGCCGGCGCGCAGCGCGGTCGCAACAAAGACGGTCTCCGCCAGCTCTTCTTCGGTGGCACCTGCAGCGATTGCGGCCTTGCGATGCACTTCGAGACAATAGCCACATTGAGTGGTCAGTGCGACGGCGATTGCCATCAGTTCTTTATTCTTCTTCGAGATTGCGCCTTCACTGAGTGCAGCTTTGTCGAGCGCAAGAAAACCTTCCATTGCTGCGGGCGCCTTCACCCCCATTCCAGAGATCTTCGCGAGGTTTTTAAGGTCAAACAAATGAATCATCCTTTCTAACGTTCATCTATCTATCACTAGATATACGTTAGAAAGTTGATGTCAATGGGTATTTGACCTATGAGTAGGTTGATGGATTCAGAGATGGCGTATGTCCCTCATAGTGGGGAGTGTTGCCTTGATCACAGACAAGGGTATTGACGTTGATGGCTACCAATCCAGACAGGCGATCTGCGATCATGAATGCAGCTGAAACACGCGCGCGTCGCGGGGGGTATTATGGTTTCAGCTTCCGGGACATTGCTAATGATGTTGGGATCAAGAGTGCTAGTGTTCACTACCACTTTCCTACAAAGGCGGCGCTGGTAGAGGCTCTTGGAGAGCGATACCTCAAAAGGGCTCAAAGTGCTCTCGGGTCCGCGAATGAGTATACTGAGAAAGAGGCGATTGAGAAGGTCACTGGTCTGTTCACTCAATCGAATGAAGAAGATGATTTGATGTGCCTTTGCGGCATGTTTGGGGCCGAGGTGGCGGCTCTGCCAGAAACAGTCGGGGCGAGCATTGCAGAATATTTCGACTTTCTGGTGACGTGGCTGGCAGATGCTATCGAGGGTAGTGATGCCGCGAAAAGAGCCTGGGTTATTGTTGCCGCGCTGGAAGGCGGCCTGATTATCTCGCGGGCCAAGAAAGACCCATCGATATTACGGCTGATTAGCGCGCAATTTGTGGGTAGCTAGACGCCAGATAGGTAGCGCTCACAAGCGTGGCGAAACGAGCACATACTAATGTCGATCTTCGCAGCATTTCAATATCTGCTGCTATCCGCAAGAGCAGCCCAGTTTCGAACTAGAGCCCAATTCCAAGAGCGGTTCGTCAGGTCTCGTGCCTCGTCGCCGGAAAGCGGCTGGTCAGTTGACAGCCCAAATTGCGGACGATCAGCCTCGAACCCTAAGGCAGGCGCTATAGTTGGAACTTTTGCAGGCTATCCTGTTCAGCTATGAAGGCGTCATGGCGCATGATGAGTTTTTTCTTTCGAAGGTTGAGGAAGTAAAACTGCTGGATTGTATTCGTTCGAACGGAGGCTACCCTGCTCGAGAAATTCCTGTGTGTGGTCTTCCCATGGAATCCTTGGAACGCCATTCGGAGTTGGTCAAAGCACTTGATCACCGCTGCGGAAATATTTCGAGCCACATCCGAAGAACTTTCGTCGCGGGGGAACTCTTCTGGAGTTTTTGGCACGGGCCTTACAGTGATCGACTTGAGACGGCCTGAGTCGAGAAGCTACGGGTATTGCCGCAAACGTCGAAGCACTAGCTTTCGCCCCGCCATCGGAACGAGGCTGGTCCGCATACGACCCATTTTCTGACTGAGATCAGCGGCAAAGAAGAATTAAGGATGACTGCGGACCTGCATGAAGCCACACTTCCCGCTATCCAGCCGCACATTGAACTGTTGCGGGTCTTCGCTCCTTTTCCGCGACATAGAACTGATCAATTAGCGAGCAGGGAACGCTGCTGGTAGGCTGAAGCATTTCCAATATTTGCCCATCGCGTTCCACAAAAAATGTCGCGGCTTTACGTGATCGACCATTAAACTCGGAAGCTAGGACTAAGACACCGTAGCTCCCGTTCCATGCGGAATCATACACCTCGAAATCAACAGCTGCACTGGTCAGTTCAGCGCGAAATCTGCTGCCTCCCATTCCTTCGCGGGCCCGCGTCATTTGCTCCACAATTGCCTGAGGATCATCCGTCAAAGTCGCGGCATCTTGGAAGCTGCCAGCCGCAGCTTTTTGACGAACCTGAACGTATGTCTGCAGGAGCTCAGCCTCAGTCGTCGATGCGTTTGCTTCGCAGCCAGAAACAGATATCGCTGTAACAGCGAGCGCAGACCATTTGCACGTTTTTCACAGCAACTCTCCAACAGGTGTTACTATGATACCTGCCAGGTACTAAGAATTTGCAAATAGCCAAATTGTCCGCTTTCGCTCTTAGTTCCGGACGCCAGCCCCAAAAAGGCGGGCGCTCAGTAGCAGTCAGATTTCGGTCTTATCAGCGAGAGTAGGACCGTCTTCTATATCGACGCCAAGATACCGCACATTGTTTTCGATCTTGGAGTGACCGAGCGCTATCTGGATTGCCCAGGTGCTTGCCTTTGGCTTTGTAGATGATCGAAGCCTTGGGTCGGCGCAGTGAGAGTTCGGAGGTTACAACGCCTGACCCGTTTGGACTGACCAACGGGCGTTCCCAGATGTACCCTCGAGCCAAGAATTAGCAAGTGCTTCGATCGAGCTTACCAGTGCCGACGATTGTGAAGACTAGTGGGTGCTCACTGAGCTACGCGGAGAGCTCATCATGCTCGATCTCCGACAACAGAGCTGCGAGTGATCCGAAAAGTAATCGCCGATGGCAGCTTTTGTGTAGCTATAAACAAGCAGAATTGGTCGAGCCATGGGGAGCCTAATTCGAGTTTTCAGGCTTCGACGGACAGTTGGAATCGCTCTGGGCAGTCTATAAGATTCTGATAATGTGTGGAAAATATTGTGTCCGTACTAGAGCTCGAACCTAGGACCCACTGATTAAGAATTGCGCGATCCTATTGTCGGGTGTTTTCTACTTTGCTCTAAGACGTATGGCACGCGCGAACAATCGCCAGAAAAAAGAGGGTCTGGTTCGCACGTCCCTAAGTCGACATGCCTTTGTGATTGACATAGTGATCAGTTAAAGGAAAAGTTGTCCAGACAACTTTTAAGGCTGAAAGACTTATCTCTGTTCTTCCCCCACTTTACACTGCGCTGGCACGTCATCCGATGATGCTGCGTACCGAGCATGAGAAGCTGCACAGTTCAATTTTCGGACCTACTTCAACCGTTTTCTTTCCGGCGGCGTCGGAATCGGAACCAGCTTGCCGAGTGTCGGTCGAACGATACTGTCGGTGCAAGCCGCCACCTGCGCGAATAAGACGCGCTTGCCGAAGCAATGGATCCCAAACGAGGCCACAAATAGGAGGCATTAGAAGTGCCCGCTTACATGATCGTCACCGCAAAAATCGCTGACCGCGATGCTTTTATCTCTGGCTATGGCGTTGCCGCTGGCGCGCTCGTGAACAAGTTTGGTGGGCGCTATGTCTTGCGCGGACCGGGCGCTGAGTTACTGGAAGGTGACTTTGGCGACGGCGCGTCAATGGTCATCTCCAAATGGCCGAACAAGGAAGCGGCCAAGGTGTTCTGGGACAGCCCAGAATACGGCGAGGCTAAGAAGCTGCGGGAAGGCATCGCAGATGTTCAGGTTCTGTTGATCGAAGCACCTAGCCTTGCGGAGCCGGTCAAATGACCGACGAGGTTAAACGCACGACCGTGATAGTTCGTGACGCGGAAATGGCCGCGCAATGGTACGAAGGCGTTCAGGGCATGAGTCGCCGGATGGACGTGCCATTTACGCTATCCGGAAATCAGCTAGCGACAGGCAAAAAGGGTGATCAAACCCGGCTTATGATCATGAAGGCGGAACATGATACGATAGGGATGATCGGTCTGCTGCAATGGATCAATCCAAAGCGTGATGACATTCCCGCCGAACTTCCAACCGAAATTCCGTTTGGCACACCGATCTTTGTCGTTGCCCCCAAGGATGCGAAGGCCACGGTTGAGCGCGCGCGGGCTGCGGGTTTGCGCATGCATGCGGAACCACTGGAATGGAGCGTGACCGGTGCTGATGGCCGTCAGAAAGATATGACCGGGGTCAGTTTTTGGAATCTGGACGGCAACTTTTTGAAGTCAAGCAGCTTGTGGGGATCCACGACTAGGTGACCAGCACCGCCCCTCTTACGGCTTTCGAGATCCATCTTGCGCATGCGATAGACGATGATGCCAATTATCAATGGCGCATTGCGCGGCGGCCCGATGGCAATGTGCGTCCTGACGATTTCGAATGGCACACCACTGACATTCGAGAGCCGGGCGAGGGGGAAGTGCTCTTGCGCACCCATTATCTCGGTCTCGCCCCGGTTATGCGGTTCTACATGCAAGGCACAGCGCGCACAGGAGATGGCACACTTTCTCCCGGCGATGTGATCCATGGGCGCGGCGTGGCGCAAGTGGTGAAGTCTCGTCATCCCGACTGGCGCGAAGGCGAGATTGTACAAGGGCAAATGGGCTGGCAGACATACAAAGTCAGCGCGATGACGCCACAGGAAAAGTTCTTTCGCATGCCCAGAAACGACCTGCCAGCGGCGCTGGGTGCGGGTGTCTTGGGTATGACGGGCCTCTCCGCCCATGCAGGTTTGTTCGCTTGCGGCAGTCCGCAAGAAGGCGATCGGATGGTGCTCTCCGGCGCGGCTAAGCGGGGTCGGTTCCATAGTCAGCCAGATTGCTGCCAATGTTGTGGGCTGCGATGTGGTCGGCATAGCAGGCGGGCCTGAGAAGTGCGCTTTCATTCTTGACCATGGCTGCTCGGCTGCGATCGACTATAAAACGGACGATATCGGAGCGATGCTCGACCAATTGCGTCCCGACGGCATTGACCTTTACTTCGACAACGTCGGTGGCGAAACTCTGGAGGCTTGTTTTGAGCGCTTGCGCATGAATGCACGGATCGTCTTATGCGGCTCCATTAGTGAGTACACGCGCGATGTGCCCTTCAAACTCTCAAATTATACTCGTTTGCGCGCCACCGATAGCGTGATGCGCGGCTTCTTCGTCTACAATCATCTCGACCGTTGGGAAGAAGTGATGGACGATCTTTCAGGCTGGATGGCCGACGGGCGATTGACGCCTGTACAAGACGTCGAAGAGGGCTTTGCGGCGATGCCGCGCGCGCTCGCTAACTTATACTATGGCGCCAATGTTGGAGTTCAATGTTGCTCAGTTCGTGGAGAACCTCAAGAATGGCTGTAAGCAAAGATGCCCCCGTGCGGTTCCAGCGAGGAAATTTCGTGGTCGCCGACTTGGATCGTGCGTTGATCTTTTACGAAGGCGTTTTGGGGTTTGAGGTCGAATATCGCCTCGGCGACAATCCCGATAGCTATTCGCGACCCGTCTTTGATATTCCTGTAGAAGCCAAACTGAGCTTTGTGACGCTTAACCTGGCGGGTCAGCGGCGAGTGATGGCGCTCACCGAAATGACAGAAATTCCGCTAGAGCCAGTACCACATCCTCGTCGTAGTGCGATTGTGCTCGAGACGTACGACCCCGATGCGGTAATGGCTGGAGCGCGCGAATTGGGCCTGACGGTGTACGAAGAAGAAGTGCTCAAAACCCCTGACGGTAGAGTGGGCCGCGAGATCGGGATCGTTGATTTCGATGACAATCTGGTGGTGATTTACTGGTTCCCGGAGGGGCAATCATGAGCGAGACGAAGACGATCCAAGACAAGCCTTACCCCAGTGCAATGGCGGGTTGGACACTCGTTATCTTGCTGACACTCGCTTATATTTTCAGTTTCGTAGACCGCTATATTCTGGGCTTGCTGATTGAACCGATGAAGGCGGAGTTTGACCTGTCAGACCGCGCCATTGGTTGGCTGCTCTCAGCCTTCACTTGGGTATACGGCTTTGTTGGAATTTTCATGGGCTGGTTGATTGATCGTGGACGGCGCACATGGATAGTCGCTATTGGCATGGCACTGTGGTCGGCGGCCACAGTCGCGACCGGCACGGCGAAGAATTTCTTCCAGCTGTTCGCTGCGCGCATGGGCGTGGGAGTGGGTGAAGCAACCCTGAGTCCAGCAACATTCTCGATGATCGGAGACAGCTTCCCGCCCGAAAAACGAGGAATGCCCATCGCCTTTTATTCAAGCGCGCTGCCGATCGGGGCAGGCCTTGCATCTCTGCTGTCTGGAGCTGTGATTGCTTGGACGGCAGCGAGTGGCAATCAGAGTTTGCCTTTGTTCGGAGAACTTGAGCCGTGGCGCTTCACCCTCATCGTGGTTGGTTTGCCGGGCCTGTTTTTCGCTGCGCTCTTCCTATTCATTAAGGACCCTGCCCGCCGTCCTGCGTCAACAAGCGAACAAGTGATTGCTGGCAACGGATTAAGGGATGCGTTTAAGCATATCTTCGACAACTTCGCGCTCTATTTCGGTTTTGTGATGGTCGTGTGCTGCATGACAGCGATCGCCTACAGTCAGGGGTTTTTGGCACCTGTATTTGAGCGGACATGGGGCTGGTCGCCTCAAACATATGCCTATGTAAATGGTGCTGCGCTACTCATCATCGGTCCGCTCAACATGATGCTTATGGGGACGATTTCCGACAAGTGGACGTCCAAAGGCGTACCCGATGCGGCGCTTCGCCTAATGTATATCGGCTTTTTTGTCATGGTGCCTACGGCTGCACTGCCTATGTTCATGCCCGATGCATGGACCGCGTTCGCTGTGCTTTGTATCAATACAGTGGGTATCGGGATCGTTTCTGCTATCGGTGTTACGGCGCTGCTCGTCATCACACCAGCACAAATTCGCGGGCAGATTGTTGCGCTTTATTACCTTGCAATTAGCTGGTTTGGTTCGCTGGGCCCTATTGTCGTTGGGGAGCTTTCCAGCCAAGTGTTTGGCGAAGACGAACTGCGTTTGGCTGTCGCTGCTGTGCCATTTGTTTTTGCGATCATTCCATTGGCGATGATGCCGATGACAAGGCGTCGTTATCTTGAACTAGCGAAGCGGATCGAAGGCACAACTAGATGAATGCGATCCGTAAAGGTTAGTGCGACAGCCCTTTGGGTCAGATCCATTGCCGGACCTGCCGTAAGGCTGGCGAATTCTCTGACCAGACATGCCTTCATCCCGCTCCATTCAGCGGGCTCGCTTTCACCACCATCATGCCCTTTCTGGCCCAAGGCTGCCGTGTAATTGCGCCGGATTTTTCCTGGCCATGGCGGCTCTGATCCGCACCGGCACGATGCAACCATCGCTGATTATGCAAGTGCGGTTAGGAGTGTCGTCGAAGCAGTCTCTCCCGAACGGCCGGTTGATTTGCTCGGCTTTCCCACAGGCTGTCTGGTTGCTTGTGAGTTGGCGCTCATAGCGCCGGTTCATATGCGTTCGCTGGTCCTGATTGATGTGCCGGCCTTCGACTCAGCGAAACGGCGCGAGCACTTAGCCGGAAGCTCCGCACCACCCGGCTTCACGCCAGATATGGAGAGCCTTGCTTCGGCGTGGGGCGCGGGATTACCCGGCGCCTCGGCAGTCAGGGCATGTCGCGCAGTTTTGAGAGGTTTGTCGAGCAACTGCGGCCTGGCGAGGCGTTGAATGCAGGGTCCCATGCAGGCTTTACCTATCCAGTCGAGGATCGCCTAGCCGCGCTCGCCCACCCAACAACCGTGATCGCCACACAGCCTATGCTGCTCGGGGCCTCGCGCCGCACAGCAGACCTCATTTCCCATGCGCAATTGGTTGAACGGCTCGACGTGACTCGCGCCGTACTCGACGAGGTAGCAAAGCTAATTGCTGAGGAGGTGTTGAAAGCGCTGTCCGCTTAATCGAACGATTGGTTGAGATCGACGGCTACGCCATTGGGATCGAACACATTGCACCAGCGCATATTGATTTCAGGACGGGCATCGCGCCCGGGATAAACCTGCAAAGGTGTTGGCCCGGTCATTGCGACGCCTTCGATCTTAGTCGCGGTTTCGCATGCCGCCTTTGTGTTAGTGGCGCTGACCACATTAAGGCAGGGCTTGGCGTAAGGCGGGAGGGATAGGGCTCCTCTGTTCCCTCAAGCGTTGGATCCAATAGGTGTAACAGCCCAAGCAGGACACGCGCGGGCATAGGCGTAGCGGGCGTCCCGATGACTGCATATTGCGCTATATGCTGCCAGAAGGGGTAGATCGTGGTTTCGAACAGGATGGCCGTCACCTTTTTGTCCCCTATCGGTCCGATGGCGCTGCTCCAGCGCAGCAGGGATACCGATTCGCCGAAGATTCCACCGGTCTCGCTAATTGCACTTGTGCCTTCGCTGGTTAGTTTTCCCGGTTGCCCGGTTGCTCGGTCATTTAGGCCAGCCCAATCATCATCTGCGCTACTTCCTCGAGTGCAGTGGGCTGTTCATATGGACCGGGCAGAAACCCATTTTCAGAGGAGTAGATTGGGAGGGGATTACTCTTAGCAAAATCTTGATGAATCCGGCCAAGGCCATCGAGTGCACCGGGTCTTACGTTTTCCACCAGCGCGTCCGCTTTGTCGATCAGTTCGTTACCGACCGCCAATCCTACGTCTGACCCCTAATTAAGGAAATCGACTGCTTGCTGCGATTATACATCGGGAAATAGCCGAAGCCCGATGTGAACAACCGTCCTGGTCGGTAAACACCAATAGGCTCCAACCGCACAAACTCAGCGCTAAGCCGCACGAGAAAGTGGCCCACGGTTGACCCTATGACCATGTGGGTGAATTCGAGATTGCTATCTCAGGGAGTGGTTGAGACAAGCTCGTGTCGCTTATACTGCGACCCTTTCCGCATAATGCTTCATCGGCCCAGCGCCATGAGTGAAGTCGTGTAGCGGCTCACTAGCAAGCGCATCCTCCACGATAGAGCGTATTTGTAGCAGCTTATCAAAGTCAGTGCCGGTGTAGAGACCCATCGAGTTGAGTATCAGCTCAAGGTCTTCGGTAACGAGGTTGCCCAATGCGTCCGATGCGGATCGACATGCTCATAAACCGCCTCACAATGCATCGAAAGTGGTGACGACGGACAGTCAGGACAAATTTAAGCGGTCTTTTGCGTATTGCTGACCTAGCCTATCCGGCGCTGGTTTGTGCTCAACTCTTGCTCTTCGTCTTGTGATTAGGGTGAGGTGTGAACGTGTTTGTCTTTGGCGCGCATTTTCGCGGTCGTGCGGACCACGCGCTGGATCAGCGCCTCGCTTTGTTACGGCTGCTGCTCGAAGTTGACGTGGTGCCGCGCAGCCCTTGGGCGCTCATGTTTCCGTTGTCACATAGTTTAGTAGATCTCGGCAATTGGTGGGAAGTGCCCACCGCTTTGCTTGTCGTTGCATGGGCACCTGTTTGTTCTGCCTTCGGCTGGTTTGCGATTCGCATTGGCATGACCGGACTCCTCGGGCAGCAAGCAGTCGCCAAATCGAAGATTGGTTGCGCTAGACGGTGCTCAGCTCAAGGCGGCACTGGAGCAAGGCTCATCGGATGAGACGGAAATCCCGCTTCGCCGACCAAAGAATCGCAACCGTTGGTGGGGCTGAGCTGTTTTCTTTTTACTCTTCATTGCGGCATTCTTGGGGAACGCAAAGACGGTACATTGATGACGCAGGAAAGGGATATAAACACCTTTCTCAAAATTTGTCTGGACAAATTCTAACTGGTTGTCAGAGTTAAGGTTAGATCGAAAATCATGCGCCTGTTTGGGATGCAGGCGCAGAACACTGGGAGTTAAACCATGAAAAGGTTCGTTTTCGGCACACTGTTGGTTGCCACATTTTTGACGCCAACTTCTGCTTTTGGACAGGAGGCAATTTCTGAGATCGGCGAAGAAGCTGCGGAAGTTCAATCCGGTAGAGAAATCATCGTTACGGCTCGCAAGAAAGAAGAGACTCTTCTTGATGCGCCGCTTGCTGTCTCAGTCATTGGCCAGCAGGAATTGGAAGGCGGTGGTTTCACTGATATCACGGAAGTCGCCAAGGCTGCGCCTGGCGCATTTGTCGAGCCAAGCGGTCAAAACGTCGGGGGGCCTGCGCGGATTAACAGCACACCACGCTTCAGAGGTGTTTCAGTTTTGAGCGGGGACCGCCTCCAGCAAACCGCGACAGTGTTCCTTGACGGCGTTTATTTGAGTGGCGGCATCGAAACCATTGGGGTGAACGAGCTCCAGCGGGTTGAGATCATCAAAGGTCCGCAATCGGCACTGTTCGGGCGGAACACATTCGCTGGCGCAATTAATTACGTGACAAAGGATCCCAGCGACGAGTTTCGTGCTGACCTAAATGCAAGTGCGGCGACACGAGACGAGTATCGGTTTTCAGCCGGTATCGAAGGGCCGCTGTTCGATGGGCTGTCATTTAGAGTTGGCGGCAATTACAGTACGAAAAACGGTCATTATGACAATGTCGCGGTCGAGGGTCAGCGCCTTGGTGATCAAGAACAATGGTCGATTAACGGATCGCTTTTGTTCGAACCATCTTCGAGTTTTCGCTTGAAACTGCGCGGGTCCTATCAAGAAATTGATGATGGACCGGCTGCTGCAGTTTCGTTTTTTGGTACTGCCCAGCATAATTTCGGCGGTTTTCTGATCAATCCAGATGGCAGCGTTGACTTAACGGATAGCCAACAGCCGCATGTTTGGCGATCGGACCGAATCTGTTTTTGCGGGGCAAATTGGATTGCCGCCTGCATCGGCGATTGGCCAGAACTCAGGCGTAGCTGAAGTTGAACTGGCTCGTGGGTTCTTGAACGACCCGCGCTCTGATCCAAGCGATGCTATTTTCGGCTTCAAATATAATCCGACGACAGTGGACGATTTTGGACTCAACCTAGACTCGCTTCAACTGAGTGCGATTGGCTCGTTTGATCTCTCCGATAACATCGAATTCAACTTTCTTGCTGGCTACAATGAAGAGCAATTCGGTTTCTTCTCAGACTTCGATTTGACACCGGATAATTCGTTCCTGAACTTCAGTGCGCGTGAAATCGAAGACCTGACTCTGGAAGGTCGGTTCCAAGGGGAGTTCCTAGACGATGCGCTCACACTCCTGGTGGGCGCAAGCTATGTCACGATCGACATCAATGAACTTGGTGGAACGTCCAGTTTCTTCGGCCCGACGATTTTCTTTGGTGATATTTTCCGCGAGACCGGCTTTGTATCTGGAGCAGAGACGATAGGTGTCTTTGGACTTATTGATTACGAATTTAGCGATCAGTTCTCGATCACTCTCGAAGCACGGTACCAGGAAGACGAGATATTTGAAGACGAAGTCAATCTTGGTCTGACTGATCCGATTTCACCTGCTAACATTTCAAGCTTTCTGCCTAGGGCGACATTGCGTTATCAGCCGACCGACCTGACAACCCTGTATCTGACCTACAGTGAAGGTAACTTGCCAGGTGGATTCAATGCTGAGGTCGCTCAGCTTGATGAGCTGCAATTGAGTGAATTGTTGGCGTTTCGTGCGGATGCTAGCGTCGTGTTTGGCGAGGAGTCGCTCACGAACTATGAGTTTGGTTGGAAACAGCAATCGGCCGATGGCAATATCGCATTCAATCTGGCTGCATTTTTTATGCAGCGTGAGAATGAGATTTTTAACTCTTTTGCAGTCGTAACAGATACGGCACCAGGCGCTCCTAATCCTCAGAGAACGGTGCAATTTATCTCTAACGGTGCGACCACCGATATTTTTGGTATCGAGTTTGATGCAGCCTTTCAAATTAGCAACGAGTTCTCTCTTCAGGGATCGTTTGCTTACATCGATTCAACGATTGCAAGTTTCCCTGAAACTGGAGGTACGGGTGACTTTGGTGATATTTTCGGAACCCAAGCGGAGATCACTGGACAAAGAGCACCACGTTTCCCGCCGATCACTTTGTCCTTGGGAACATTGTTTGAAGATGACTTTGGTTCAGGTGGAGGAGCATTGGACACGTGGTTCTTGCGCACGGACTTGTTCTTCACAGGCGATTATTTCATCAGCAATGCAAATGTTGCCGAAGTTGAGCCTGCGACCGACCTCAACGTCCGGGCCGGTTTGCGCGGCAAGAAAATTGGGATTGAGTTGTTTGTGACGAACCTCCTTGATGAAGATGCGCCGACATCGGCTCAGAACTTCGCCGACACGGGCTTCGGTACGCGTACGCTGCCGGGTGGATTTTTTAACTTCACCCGTGAAGGTGCCCGAGTGATTCTGCGTGATCGCCGTCAATTCGGCGTGCGTCTAAATTACAGCTTTCGATAGGGAGAGCTGCGATATAATCGCTTAATTTGAGTAGATATGGGGGCGAGCACTTGGTGCTTTGCCCCCGTTTTTCCTTGTGTGTCGATACCAAGACCCGCATGGCGGTATGCCCGTCGCTTTCGAGCGCTGCTTCCATGCCGCTTGATCGCTGGGCAACATTTTCGCCTTTGAAATGTAGCTATGCGCCCTCAAGACGCTTTGCTGGTCCGCCAATGAATAGCGAGAAAACAGTCGGGTCACTGCTGGTTATCGAAGCTGAAAGCGAAGCCGAAGCATTCGCAACTTTGGCAGCTGATCCCTATTTTGCTGCAGGCGTGTGCAATCAGGTGAGAGTCAATCACTTCCGTGGAGGCGCAGGTGACTGGGTGGGCGGCACAGCCTGAAAAAATTAAGCCGCAATAAATCTTATTCCCTTTCATGTCGCCCTGGCTCCCACACTTCATTTGAATAAATCGAGCTCGCGAAATTCATGGGCTTGTCTTCGAGTTCGGTCGCGAGCGTATCGTTCCAGCGATTGAGAAAGCCGAACAAGCCAATCACACCCATAATTTCCAGAATTTGGCGCTGGGAGAAATGCTGTTTCAGAGCGCGAAAATGGTCATCTGTTGTCGCGTTGGGCTGTGTGCCCGCAGCAAGGGCCAGGTTCAATGCGGCGCGTTCGGCATCGCTAAAGAGGTCGTTTGTCTGATATTCCCAAACATGCGCGATTTTTCCATGATCGCCGTCGGCCATTCTGGCCGCACCATGCGCGGTGTGCGCCTGACAATACCGGCACCCCGCAGCCCCGCTGGTGATTGTTGCAATCATGCGTTTAAGCACGGGGTCAAGCTCGCCAGGTTTGTAGATGACCTGCACCAGTCTTTCCATCGCTTCGAGCAAATCGGGCCAATGCGCCATGGTCAGTACATCGTTGGGCGCAAATCCCATGATACCTTGCGCGTATTCAAGCGCTTGACGGGTCTTCTCGGGTAACTCTTCGATTTCCAAGGGTAGGATGCGGGCCATTCAAAATCCTCCAGCAGCGCATTGGGCGTGAAATTGTCCATATCGCGCTAAAGCTTCAATCTATCATCCTACCATTCGTAGACAAGCAAAGAAGGGCCTGCGTTCACCCTCGGTTCGTGTCCGCGAGCGGAAATATTCATACGATACTTCGCTGTCACAAAAGGGTGCTGTCGGACTAAAGCGAACTCGTCTCTGATTGGCGCAAGTTTGGCAAGCTTGGATATGAATCAGGCAGCAAAGTTTTGCCACTCAGCCAGTGCTGCTGAGCGGCGGGTCTTGTAAGTTTGACGGTCGATGAGGTGGCGGTCTGAGTTGAAGTGGTTGCGGATGTTGGCGTGGACGGATGCGAATTTCTGTAACGACTTCATCCTCCGAAACCGTTGCATAACACGCTCTCTTCGTCAGAATGGTAAGCGAGAATTCTCGACCCTGTTGTTCTTCCATCTTCCCATCTCGCGGCGATCTTCAAACCCCCCAGTTCGCGCATCGCCGAAGGATAGGATTTGAGATCGTTGGTGATGATCTTCTCCGCCTGACCATGGCCTTTGAGTGCCTTGCGAAGGAACTTCAGCGCAGCCTTTTTGTCCCGCTTTTTCGTGACATAGCTCTCGAGAATCTCACCCTCGTTGTCGACTGCACGCCACAGATAATGCGTCTCGCCATTGACCTTCACGAACATCTCATCGAGGTGCCAGCGCCACTGCTTGTAGCCGCGCATCCGGCTGATCCGTTGACGCTTGATGTCCGCTGCGAACATCGGACCGAACCTATTCCATCAGAAACGCACCGTCTCATGACAAACATCGACCCCGTATTTGAACAGAAAATCTTCGACGTTGCGCAAACTCAGTGGATAACGAACATAAAGCATCACCGCCATGCGGATCACCTCAGGCGACGAGTTGAAACGGCGAAATGGACTTAGCGGTTTAGCTCTAGAGTTGCGCTTCATCACAAACGGCTAGCAGCCCGGACCCTCGCCTACCACGTTAGTCTGACAACACCTTCAAAAGGCCCACAAAAGGCCCGCAAAATTGTCTGGAACGACCGAGATTGGGCGGAACATTCCGAGACGATCCAAGGGCCAAACCCCTTGGATTTCTGCGGTTTTTATAGATTATCTGAGAGAACAAGGGAAGAACAAATGGTGCCAGAAGAGGACTCGCACGAAAATCGTAACCTGCTGTCTTTAATACAATAATGTTTGAGGTCCCTTTGTAATGCCCACAAAAAGGCCCACTAGACCCTGAGATGACTGCACAATTTTCTAGTATAAAGACTTTTTCATCAGATCGTCACCTCGAGAAAGTTAGAACTTCGAATGACCGACATGGTTTATCCTATCGAAGAATGTACAATCGGCGAAAATCGTTGGTCAGAACACCTAAGTTGCTGGAGTAAGAATCTTGGCGGCTTGCGGATGGTCAAGCAGATTGAGTCGCCGACGAAAGTTCCCCTGTAGATTGCGATGACTAGATCCACAGCAACAAGGTTGGAAGCAAACCGTCTGGCTCCAGCTTGAGCCATATTCCAATCGCTTGGATTAGGGGCGGAAAGCGGCCCGTCTTGGATGTGGCAGAGAACCTTCTTACGCGCCGTGTTAGCCTTGGACAGATTGGATTCGTCGGAAATTCACAGTCCATCAAAAGCGAGCCCGGTAGCACCGTCCAGCCAGGCCTCTTGCAAGGCCCGATCGCAAGGCGGAAGGAGGCGTATTACAAATTGAGCTACTAATTATGCCGAGCCATCGGCGCGCGTCTTGGATCTTGAGATCAAGTGATCAATCAGCGCTCGCACGCGATATGGCAAGTTCTCGCGGGACGGATAAACCAAAACCGTTTCCTGTGGCGCGACTTCATAGCTTTCCAGCAACGATACCAATGCACCCGAGCTGAGGCTGTCCCTCACATAGTCTTCGGCTAGACGAATGATGCCCAAACCATGCAATGCGGCGCTGATCAGCGCGGGACCGTTATTGCTGTGCCATCGGCCGGAAACCTTCACTTCAAAAATTTTCTCGTCCCGGCAGAAGCGCCAGGGTTGTCCTGGCCCAGTAAGGCATACATGACCCTTGAGTTCTTCAGGTTCCATCGGTGTTCCGTGTTCTGAAAGGTAGGCCGCCGAACTGCAGACGATCATGCGCCTTTGGCCTATCCTGCGGACCATCAGTTCGGGGTCTGATGGCATTCGGTGGCGAACAGCAAGGTCAAACCGCTCACGGATAAGATCAACGCGTCGTTCACTTACCTCGAGCTCGATCTCGACTTGCGGATGCAACGCCGCAAATTCTGAAACAGCCTCGCTCACCCACGTCTCGCCGAACAGGCCACCGGCCGTTATGCGGATCCGTCCATTGACGAGATTTTGTTGCTCGGCCAGATCCATTGAAAGGGTGCGGATATTTTCCAAAATCGTGATCGCCCGCTCATGATATTGAGCGCCAAGATCAGTAAGATTTACACTCCGCGTTGTCCGGTGAAGCAGGCGAACCCCAAGACGCTCCTCCAGATCGGCAACACGGCGACTGATAAACGATGCAGAAACGTTGAGCGCTTCAGACGCACGGGTGAACCCGCCATGTTCAACCACGGCGCAGAACTCCAATAATCCATCTAGATCACGCATTATTGCTCCTGAGCAATAATGCGTGCACGAAATATGGAATTAATTCAATCCGGTTTTGGCCACATATTGGCTTCATCGAGAAGCGACCGAGCAAGGAGCCTTAAGATGACAACTTCGAAACAATCCGCCGCAGATGTCGCTGTGGAACTGTTCGCTCGCTACCGCGCCGTGTCGAAGAAGCTGCACCCTCCAGCTTGGCAATACCAACACCGACTAAATCGCACGATCCATCCGGTGACGCCCCGTCCGGCAAAAGCCCGGGCACAACCAGACCCAAACCAATTTTGGAGATACTCTCATGACTAACCCCCGCATTCTTGTCGTTCTTACATCCCACGACCGCCTTGGTGATACCGGCAAGAAGACCGGCTTCTGGCTGGAGGAACTCGCTTCCCCCTATTACGTTTTCCGCGATGCTGGCGCCGATGTGACTTTGGCCTCCATTGCCGGAGGGCAGCCGCCGCTCGATCCGAAAAGTGCACTGGAAGAATGGCAAACCGACGACACAAGACGGTTTGAGAAAGACGAGGCTGCCAAAACTGCGCTCGCGAACACTACCCCAATTTCGGAGTTCGACGCCGGATCTTTCGACGCCATCTTCTTTCCAGGCGGCCATGGACCGATGTGGGATTATCCGGGGAATGGCAGGCTCGCTCGTTTGATCGAGACGTTTGATGAACAAGCAAAGCCGATCGGTGCTGTTTGCCATGGCCCGGTGGCGCTGGTGGATGCCAAGAAACCTGATGGCACACCCTTGGTGGCAGGGAAGCGTATCAGCGCGTTCACCAATGGGGAAGAAGACGCTGTCGAGCTATCCGATGTCGTCCCTTTCCTGCTTGAGGATCGCTTGCGCGAACTGGGCGCGGCAATCGAGAACGGTCCGGACTGGTCGGTCAATGTCGTTACGGACGGCAACATCGTGACGGGGCAAAACCCGCAATCTTCGGCCGAAGGTGCCCGTCAGCTATTGGCTGCGATCGAAGCCACATAAAGAGCCAGGCCTGCAAGTCCGCAAACAAAGATGGAGATCAAGCGCGGAAATACTGCGTAATCCGTCTAGGCTGTCGCCCCAGACAGGGGCGACAGCCTCTGGTCGCCAAGCGGCCTTGCACACTGCTATATCTTCGCAAAGGAACTTACTAAGTTTGAGAAACCCACCGGATCCTCAAGTTCGGGAAAGTGCCCGACATGATCGAGCCGTAGGAGCTGACAATTCTTTGCCAGCGATAATGACGAACTCTTATCAGTCTCGGCATGTGATTGATCCTGCTCTCCCCATAGTGCAAGCGTCGGCTGCAGGGGTGGCTCGAACGGAGCTTCGCTTGCCGAAAGGTAATTCTGAAACATCGTTGGAAGCGCGAAGGTTGCCCCTTGGTCGAACGCCTGGGCCGTGCAGGTGCAGAAGTGGGCCACCGCCGGTGTGTCGGCCATCGAGTGCTCGTACCACGCGGGCGCGCGCGGTTTCATCATACGCGGAAAGAGGAGTTGGCCCAGAAACGGCGTGGACACGATCCCCTTTGGGTCGCGGCGCTTCTTCCAGAGCATTTCTTCAGACCAGGATGGGACCTGAATCGCGATCAGGTGACTGCACAGCTCAGGGTATCGACTTGCAACATCGACTGCGGCGTAGGTTCCGCCGCACGAAAATGCGAGAATAGCCGACCCTCCCGCAACCGTTCGCAAGAACCGAGCGACCCCGTCGTTGACGGGTTGAAATCCGAAGTCGTAGCCAGGCTTGGGTACGGAGAACCCGTTGCCGGTCGCTTCGAAGGCGATGACAGTAAATCGCGATTTTAGAGCGGCGAACAGGGCGTCATAGACCTCCAAAGTAGCAGGGCCGTCGCAGAGGAATACGATGGCCGGGCCGCGACCAGCCTTCCTATATCGGATCAGGCACACATCATCTTCGTAGAAATCAATGTCAGAGCAGGATTGAGATGGAGGACCCGTGCGAGCCCATTGGATGCGCTCCTTCCAATTTCTCGTCTCAAGTCTTGCGGCCAGTTTAGAGAGCAGCATCGCGAATATTCCTTATGGAAAGGGGATGAGCACAGCGGACATTGCCACCCGGCCTATCTCGCCGTGCTCATCGAACAATGCGCCTTCACCCAGGCCAATTCCCTCCGGCGTCCAGGTTGTTTTGGGCCTTATTCCGATATGTTCGCCGCGCGGATGCCGCGCGAGGGCGACCTGAAGGTTGACGTTGGGGTCGGCCAGCTTCGGCTCGGAAGGACGAGCAAGGCCATGGGTCCAGTCGGCAGGTCCCAATACACTAGCAAGCGGGGTAGCATCCGGAGTGATCTCGTCCTGGTGGCGGAACCAGACGATTCCATCAGCGCCGGGGCGTATTTCAAAATTGTCCATGAGCCATGGGCCACCATGCGGAGCGGCACGCGTGGCAAGAGGTTTGATCGTACCCACATCCACGCCCCAGGAGGCCTTGGCCGCAATTCCTAATTCGCGAAAAGGGTTGATCACGCAGACGGTCGCAGAGGCTGTTTGTTTCCCATCTGCCCAGACTTCGTTGGTCAGCACACTCGAACGGCGACCGCGGCGCAAAATCTTGGGGTTGGTCTTGAGCGGCATGAGAGGAGTCGCGCGGAGGAACTCCACAGATACAGACATCGCGGCTCCCAGGCCCTGCTGCGTGGCAATGTTCTCGATCTCTGCGACCATGACCGAAGCGACGCCCCCGCCCTGTAGTCCGGTGAATGGCCCTTGCGCCTGCTCGCTACCAATCCAGTGACCGGTCTCGTCTTGTTCAAAAATCGCCATCGTCCGCCAAACTTGATTGAGATTACTTCAATTGATAGAGAGGTTATGGCGACAGAACGGGGAAATAAAGCGAGTTTGCCTCATGACTGATGAAAATAAATCATCTAATTTTTCCGTGCCGTCCACAAAGTCTCTCTTGGCGTTTGAGAGAGCTGCCGCGCGTCTTTCGTTCATCGATGCCGCAGAGGAATTGGGCAGAACGCCATCGGCGATCTCTCATGCAATCCGCGCATTGGAACAGCAGATCGGCGTAAGCTTGTTTGAGCGCGTGGGCAGAACCGTTCGCTTGACCAATGCGGGGACAGACTATTGTGAAGCCATACGTCCAGCGCTGCGAGAGCTGGAGTTGGCGACCATCCAGGCTCAACGTGCGCGGCAAACCAATGTGGTGCGGATCAGCGCCTTGCCTTTCTTCACAAGCACCGTCCTTTTGCCCAACCTTGCTAAGTTCGAAGAGAAGAATCCGAGCTTGGAGCTGAAGATTGAGACGTCGAATGCGTTCGCAGACATTCAGCGTGGAGAGGCCGATATCGCGCTGCGGTTTGGCAGCGACCACAGCCAAGGTCTGACCTGCAAATCACTCGTTTCGGTAAGTGGTCTTCCGGTTGCTTCGCCGCAATACTTGAGGGATGCGCCTCCCCTCAATCATCCAAGGGACATCGTGAACCACACACTTATCCATGTGCGCGCGAGTCCGGCGGCTTGGCAAGACTGGCTGACAGCAGCCGGATGCTCGACGGATAAGAGCGATCCTGGTCTCGCTTTCGACTCAATACTCGGTGCACTGGATGCCGCTGAAAATGGCCATGGGATCGCCTTGGCGATGGCCCCGCTTATTCGCCGACATCCCTCTTTCGAAACCCGGCTGATAGCGCCTCTGAGTGAAGTGAGCGCCGAAACTCAAGACTACAATTTCTTAAGTCAGGAATCGCAATGGCTCTCGCCCAACATTCAGAAAACCTACCGCTGGTTGCAGGATTGCGTTGCTGAATTCGCCGATGTTTGATCGCTCTCACCGATTTAATTCCTGAGTTACCGACATCACCTTGATACCGTTTCGAAATTGGAGAAAATGAAGATGGGAAAAGTCATTCTGATCACCGGTGCCTCATCCGGCATTGGCGCGCATTGCGCTCGAGAGGCGGTCACGTCAGGGCACAAGGTCGCGCTTGCTGCTCGTTCCAAATCGAAATTGGACAGCCTTGTCGATGAGCTTGGACCTACGAGCGCCTTTGCGGTCGAGTGCGATGTGACCTCCCCCAGTTCACAAGAAGCGATGGTCGAGGCAGCTGTGGGCCACTTCGGCAGACTGGACGTCGCCTTCGCTAATGCCGGATTGGGTGCAACCGCGACCGGCACCGAGCATGGCAATATCGAGAACTTCAAGGAGATGATCCTTGTCAACAATTTTGGCGTCACCTTAACCTGCAAATTTGCCATCCCGCATCTTCGAAAGAGCAAAGGACATCTCGTGCTGATCGGTTCTCAGGCCGGGCATGTGGCGTTGTCAGGCTCTGTCTATAGCGCGACCAAATGGTTCATTCGGGGCTATGCTAAAAACCTCTCCAACGAGCTCACCCCTCATGGTGTACGTGTGACGAGCATCGATCCGGGGATGGTGGACACGCCATTCTTTGATGAAGAGAAGCCGAATGCACTCAGGCCCGATGATATCTCCAACGCATTTCTCTACGCGATAGAAGCACCGTCGCGCGCCCGCATTGCCGAGATTGAGATCAATCCGATGGTCGGCGCGCACCACTCTTGAGGCGAATTGTAGGATGAGCGATTTAGACCGAACAGCGTTGATCGTCGTCGATCCCTACAACGATTTCCTGTCTGTGGGCGGGCGAGCTTGGCTGTTGAACCGCGCGACGCTCAAACGCCTCGGCACGAATGCGAACCTGGTGCGTGTGCTTTCCCATGCCCGCGTAGCCGGTCTGAAAGTGTGCTATGCGCCGCATGCACGCTATCGAAAGGGACTGTTCGACCATCGCCAGTTCCTGAACCCATCGATCTATCTTGCGCAGTTCTTCAGGACATTCAGCGCCGCGGGTTGGGGTGGCAGGTTTCGAAAGGGCCTTGAGCCGCGCCCAGGTGAGTTTGTCGCAAGCGAGCACCTTGTTTCAAGTGGCTTCGTCGGCACCGACCTGCACGAACATCTCTCCGCCTCGAACATCGCCCATGTTGCCCTGTGTGGCTGTCTCTCGAATACCTGCATCGAATCCACTGCACGCAGTGCAATCGAGCTTGGTTACCGGGTAACGATCGTGTCCGACGCGCTGGCTGCGATGTCAGTTGCGGATCACGATGCAGCGATTGAGACAGGTTTTCCTATGTGCGCGCATTCGGTGATCTCAACGGATGAATGGATCGCGGAGCCGGGCCAATGATTGCCAGCCTAGTAGATCGGTTTGGCCGGGTGCTGACAAATCGCCATGCGAAAAGATATGGGCCGTTCGAGGCCCGTCAGACTGCGGTCTTGGTACTGACCCCGCAAAATGATGCGGTTATCGAAGGCGGCGGATTGGCCGGACTTTGCGAAGTTCCGATTGATCGCCAAAAGCTGAGCAATTTCTTGCAGCACTGTCGCGATCATGGATGGGCAATCTATCATTCTCCAATGTCATGGTCAGACGACCAGCCCCAAATCCCGCTCGACACAACAGAACACATGGATACGCTACGGAAGAACAATCTATTGAGAAAGGACACTGCAGGTGCGGAGCTGGCAGAAGACCTTGTACTTGAAGGCGACCATGTTCTGCCAGAAAGACGCGGCTTCAATGCTTTTGTAGGCACGGGCCTGAACGAATTGCTGCGCGAGCATCGACGCTCTCGGGTGATGGTGGTTGGAGGTGTCGCAAATGTCGACACTGATTCCTCTGCCAGAATGGCGGTCGAGTACGATTTCGATGTGACCGTGGTTCGGGATTTGGTTGCCGCTTACCGGCAGATTGACCTCGTGAACACCATGACCATCACTTTGCCTCGGATCGTAGCCCGCGTTGTGACCAGCCAGCAGTCGGCACATTGAGAGGAAAGTCGATCGAGCAACTCTCGTGATCGACTACCCGGCAAACTGGGCGATGGCTGCGATCAGGCTGATGATCGCTTGAGCGGCGTCCATGGCGAAGATGAAGAACATCGGTCCGGACAACACGTACCAATAGCTTTCACCTTGCCGCTCCCCGTTTCGAAGGATGGGGACGTTGAATATGAATTGCGAGAAATGCGCTGCTGCAAGCACAAGCAGCAACAGGCCGCGCTCAATTGAATTCGAGAATAGCGTAGATTCCGTCGCCCACAGCACCACCAACATAAAGGAAAGGAGAGCGAGCGCGGCATTCATTCCGCCGAGAAACCGCGCCAATGCTGCGGTTGTCAAAAACACAGGCGATTGTCTTGCTGATTTCGGAACAAGCACCTTGGCTGCGGCCAGTTGCTGAAAGCTGAAATACCGAAACGCGGCGCTGAACCATAACGCGCTGGTAATGAGAGCCATTGGATATGTGATTTCTGCGATCATGATACCAAGACTTCCCGATTAGCTTCGACACGCCTGAAACCTCGATTGCAATTGGCTGCTAGCGAGTTTAGTTCAAGTCTGTACTTTCATTAATTCAAGATTGAACTAAATGCAATGACTTATTCTTTCCGCGCTTATCACAGCCTGCATCAAGCTCACTCAGCAGTCTTTCGAGCTGCCGATAAAGCGCTTCGGAAACAGGAGGGTATTCAGACCGCGCATCAATTTGTCTTGTTCGTCCTGTATGTCGAAGACGGGCTGCCCAGTGCGATCGTCGCGTCACGTGCTGGAATGTCAAAGTCTCGTCTGACCGGCCTTACCAACACATTGGAGGACAAAGGCCTGATCCATAAGCAGCGGGGCGAGAAAGATGCGCGTCAACAAGTTCTCTCCATAACACCCGAGGGTCGCGCACTGATCGAGCGGACGAAGAATTGGGTTTCCGAAATGAACGCGGATCTGCTGGCCGATTTTGATGAAAGAGAAAGAATGACGATTGAGAAGTTCTTGCGCAGAGCGGCCTCGTCTCGGTGACTGCGTCACGACGATCCCGCTCAACGCAGGATGATCGCCTTATGAAAGGGATGCGTAGTACCTCTTCCAACATTCTATGCCGAGCGCATTGTAAGCTTTCATATCGTCGACAACCTGTTGGAAGTCAGAGCGATCAATCAGCTCTGTCGGCAAGAGCGGGTCGAAATTGATCAGCCGGATGACTGATTGACCGACCAGCAGTGTTTCCTTTGCCGCTTCGGCGTCGCTCATTCTCGCCACCTTTTGAGAGCTTTGCGCCATAGTTTGGATGGCAGCGCTGTAAGATGCTGCGATTTCCCCTGCCGACCACAGTCCGCGCCAGTCCTCTCCCTCCGCCACAGCGAGCTCCGTCACCACCATAAACGTTGCCTCTTCGCCCAGACCCAAATCGACCAGAGAAACTCGTGTCGCGGCGAGTGAAGCTGCGAGATTGTTCGGGCGAACCCATAGGGCACTTTCGGTCTCTGCGAAGCCGCTAAGACGCAGCGCACGTTCTCGCGCGCGCAGCCGGGTCTTGTCGGTTCGCCCCAAATGGCTCGTGTGCACAACAAGCCAGTCACCAGACCAAGGACGAACCTTTTCTGAGGCGGATTTCCAGCCTGTCACTTGAAGCTGCATCGCGCGACCGGCTGGTCCGATCGCATAGATTCCGCGGTCAATCGCCTCCAAAGTACCGTCCTTTGTCAGGCGTGTGATCGCCATGCGCATTGCGGTAGACTCAATGTCGAACAGGGCGCCCGCCGCAACCAAATTGGCGGCTGACTGCCGCTCGCTATCCGTCACACTCAAAAGAGACAATATCAATTTCTTTGCGGACATATCCGTCTGGATAGAATGGTCAGAATATAACGTCATTTGACTCATTGTTACATACTCAGTTACATTGAGGAAAGGACAAACGTACCGGAGGCGACGATGTCGACCAGTTTGAAGTTATCCGATTGCATCTCCAATGACGAGCTCAGAGAGTTGCGGCGTCCGTCGAATTGGCGGGCAATTTTCTCCCTGACTTTCAACTGGGCAGTGATCGCAGCTGCGTTTGCTATGGCGATTATGTGGCCAAATCCGATCACAATTGTCCTTGGCGTTTTGATCCTTGGCGGCCGTCAATTGGGACTTGGCATCCTCAATCACGATTGCGCTCATGGGGCGTACTTCACACGACGGAAGATCAACGATTTCGTCGGACATTGGCTGTGCGGCGCACCCCTTAATACCTCACTTTACGCCTATCGCGAATACCATTTGAAGCATCACAAATATGCTTAGGCACAAAAGACGACCCAGACCTCTGGTTCGTTGAAAAATACCCGGTAAGCCGGGCCAGTTTGAAGCGGAAACTGCTGCGCGACATTACCGGGCGTACCGGCTTTCGCGACATTCTTGGCAAGATCAAGCGCTTCCGCCTTGCGGACAACTATCCATGGCTCATGTTCCATGTTTCGCTGTTTACGATCCTGACACTCGTCGGTGCGCCGTGGGCCTACCTCATGTGGTGGGCTGCCGAGATTTTCGTGTACCCATTTATCATGCGCCTCCGACAGATCGGCGAGCATGGCGTTGCCTCGAACAGATCCAGCAGCGACCCTCGAGAGAACACATCGACGACGCTCGTATCCTGGTGGGAGGCGCTGTTGGTGGCCCCCAACCACGTCAATTATCATCTGGAACACCATCAATTTGCCGCGGTGCCGGGATATCATCTGTCCAAGCTTCACAAGCGGCTTGCAGAGCGGGGATATTATGACGGCTTTGACTGTATCTCGAATGGGTATGTTGATGTGTTGCGCCGTGCGGTTCGCCCGGATGAGCCGCGATCCGCAACACAAGGTTGAGTTAGGGAAAGGACCAAAGACATGCCGACAGTCGTCTACGAGAAGGACGGACGCATCGGGCGGATCACGCTGAACCGACCGGAGGTCATGAACGCCATCAATGCCGATCTCCCCGGCGAGCTCGAAGCCTGCGTCGAAGATGCGAATGCTGACAAGGGCGTGCATGTCATCGTCTTGAGCGGTGCAGGCGAGGCCTTCTGTGCAGGGTATGACCTCACGGCATATGCTCAGAACACCAGCGGAAAGTCGCAATATGGCGATGGCCCATGGGATCCGATGCAAGACTATGCATTCATGATGGGCAATACGCAGAAATTCATGTCGCTCTGGCGCAGCTATAAACCCGTCATCGCAAAGGTTCATGGGTTCGCGGTTGCTGGCGGTTCAGACATTGCACTATGCTGCGATCTGGTCGTGATGGCTGAAAAGGCCAAGATCGGTTATATGCCCGCGCGGGTCTGGGGTTGCCCCACAACGGCAATGTGGGTCTATCGCCTTGGAGCAGAACAGGCCAAGCGCATGCTATTGACCGGCGACAAGATCAATGGCCGCGAAGCTGAGCGTATTGGTCTCATCCACAGGGCAGTTGCAAACACCGACCTCGATGCAGAAGTAGAGCGTCTGGCCGAACGCATGTGCACTGTCCCTACCAATCAGTTGATGATGCAAAAGCTCATGATCAATCAGGCCCTCGACTCAATGGGATTGCAGAACACTCAGATGATCGCGACCCTTTTTGACGGGATCACTCGGCATTCTCCCGAAGGGGTGAATTTTAAGCGCAGATCGGAGGAGATGGGCTGGAAGCAAGCGGTGCGCGAGCGTGACCTTGGAACCTTCGACTGGACCGAGAACCGCTCGATTAATTCGACGAAGTAGCCGCTTCAATAGGATACATCGCGCGGGTCGATCTCAAGTTCGCAATGCCCGCAGACACATATTGTTCTGACATCGGCGCCGCATGGTTTGTGAACGAGTTCGGCCCAAGGTTTGTCAGCTTTGGGTGCCCAATCAAGCGCCCACGTTCGCATGACCAGTACCGGATCAAGGATCGCCAAGCCTGCATCGGTCGCGCGATAGGCAGCATTCCTGCTCGAGTCGGATCGCTCAAGAATTCCTTCGCGAACAAGATGTTTGAGGCGATCGCTAAGGATCGTGTCAGCAACGCCAAGAGTTGCCTGTGCATCGCGAAACCGAAACTGCGTCTGCAGCGCGCCGTAAACGATCAGCATCGACCAGCGATCGCCGACCGCTTTCAGCATGTCGACCGCCGGATCGGGACGATCCGAGATGTCTTCGAAGGAAGCCATCTTGCGCCACCCGCGCACGCTTCCAGATCCGGGCGTCGATCGTTTGAGAGCACCGATCCGGGGCCATTCAAGGTCCTGACTAAAGATCGGCTGACGACAATTGGCACATACAGTCTTCACGCTAAGAGGTTTTCCGCAAGCCTTGTGGATCAACTTTGAGGTGCCTGGTTTGGACCGCCATTCCTCGCCCCATGCGATCATCGCCAGAGCGATTGGGTAGACCGCGCGCCCCTTTGCAGTGAAGCGATATTCGAAACGCGGCGGTGCCTCGTTGTATTGGTGCCGCTCAAATATCCCGGTCTCGACCAGATGCTTGAGTCGCTCGGTCAAGCGAGCTCGTGAAATGTTCAGTCTGTCACAGAAATCGTTGAATCGCGCTGCTCCGAAGAATGCTTCTCGCGTGATCAGAAACGTCCAGGTGTCTCCTAGTGCGTCGACAGCAGCAAAATAGGCATCTTTCCTGGTTGGATTTTTGGCGTCCATCGGAGGATCCTAGCAACATTGCTCAACCAGCGCCAGAATTCACTAGCATTTTGAAACTCGCTCTGATAGAGTTCCACTATGCTAGTAATGAAAAGCACTAATGCGATTGGCAACCTCCCATCGGCGCGACCGCAGGAATCCGTGCCGATCTGCTCACCTGTTTCACTGAAGACAGCAGACGGTGTGGGTTTGCATCTGGATCACATTCGTCCGGTCGAGATCACGGGTGCAGCGATACTCATTACGCCTGCGATGGGGGCACCCGCGCGAGCCTATCGGCGATTGGGCCACGCGCTCGCGGACAGAGGGCATGCGGTCGGAATACTCGATCCGCGAGGTATCGGCGAAAGCGACCTTACCCCGTCGCGCAACGTCGACTTTGGTGTGCGGGAGTTTCTCGAACAAGACTGGCGAACTGCCGTCGAATGGCTTCGTCCAACCCACCCGTCGACCAAGACAATCCTTCTCGGCCACAGCTTCGGCGGACAGCTGAATTCGATCTACGCCGGGAAGCATCCTGAGCAAGTCGATGCGCTGATCAATCTATGCGCCGTCTGGCTGCATTTCCGCGAAATGGGGTCGATCACTCAACAGGCAAAAGGCCTGATTTTCTTCAGCCTCATGCGAGCATGTGCGGAAGTGATCGGTTTTGGTCCCGGCGACAAGCTTGGCTGGGGTGCACGGTTCGCCAAGCAACATGTTCGCGACTGGTCATCCTGGGGTCTCGACGGGAAGTACATGTACCGCGGAGGCAACGCGCGCGAATGTCTGCGTCAGGTCACGCAGCCCACTCTGGCGGTGTCCTTCACGGACGATGACACCCTCGGACCTGGCCCAGCCTGGACCCGCTTCTGCGATGAGATGGCGGCATCAGAGATGACACGATGGCGCTTGCGCCCTGAGGATATCGGAAAATCAAAAGCTGGGCATTTTGGCGCGCTCAAGGATGCCGACCCACTCTGGGAAAAGATCGATGCCTGGATCAGGGCCTCGGTCCTTGATGGATGAGCCTTCAGCAAAAGGAGAATGACATGACGGACGACCGACAGGAAAAAGCGCGTGCAATTGTCGAGCAGCTCTGGGGGAAAGGGGCGGCATCGGGCAACGATGGCAACGATGATCCATTTCGCGGCGTTGCTCTGGAACATTTGTTCGGAGAAATTTGGCCAAGACCAGGCCTTGCGATCCGGGACCGGTCCCTGATCACTGTCGCCGCTCTGCTGGTGCTTGGCCGCGGGAAGCAATTTGCGCTGCATCTGCGCGGCGCACTCAATGTCGGCGTCACCCCCGAAGAAATCGAAGAGATGATGGTCCACCTCGCCTATTATGGCGGGTTTCCCGTCTCCGCCTCCGCTCGCGACATTGCGCACACAATCTTGCCGAACACAGGCGACAAAAACTAATCGCAAGGGAGAGTTTAGGATGAGCAAAACACCGCACGGATACAACCGCAGCACAGCCACGCGACCCGAAACCGAACACCTCATCTATGAGGAAGATGGTGACGTCGCGACCATCACGTTGAACCGTCCCGAAGTTATGAATGCGCTTTCCATCGATTTGTCGCGCGAATTCACTGAAACGCTCGAATACATCCGCGATCAAGAGCACCTTCACATCGTCGTACTGAAAGGTGCTGGCGGAAATTTTTGCACCGGCGATGATCTGACAGAAATGGCGGCTTAGCAAATGGGGGCACCCCAATCAGGTGTTCCGCCGGGTGCGCTACTACCAATACATGGCGAATACGTTGGAGGAGCTCGACAAGATCACCATCGCCTCAGTCGACGGCAATTGCGTTGGCGGCGGGCTCGAAGTCACTATGGCATGCGACTTCGTTATCTGCACTGAGCGGGCTCGCTGGGGCATGCCCGAAGTGGACTGGGGCATCACACCCGGTTGGGGCGGGACGACCCGAATGGTTCGCCTGATCGGTCGCCGCATGACAAAGGAAATCAACCTACTGGGCGCGCTGCACCCCGCAAAGCGTGGCGTCGATCTGGGCCTGTTCAATCGCGTTGTTGGAAACGACGAACTCGAAGCGGCGACACAGGAACTGGTCGAGCTGCTCCAGATGAAAAACCATCAGGGACTCCGCCAATTGAAGTTCATCATCAACAAGAATGTCGAGGCCGACCTCAACACGGCGCAAGGCTTCGAAGCGCTCCAGACCGCCTATACCAGCTCGGTAAACCTGACGGGCGCGGTTGCCGACGCAGACGATCGCCACGGCTGGGCTTCGTACGTCAAGAAAGACCCCGAAAGCCCGATCACGAAGCGGCGCGCCACCTCCATCGATTTCTGGGTGGACTGATATATGAACCGCGAGGAGACACAGGCCGTGCTGGACGTCTACTACAAGGCGTTCAACACGATGGATAAGGACGGCGTGCTCGCCGTCTTTACCGAAGATGCCGACTTTATCGACTTCACCATGGGTCGCAACATGAAGGGGCGCGACGAGCTTGCGGCCTTTATCGACGAGACATGGCGCCTCAGTCCGTATTTCCGTCTCGAGCCCGAGATCATCGTTATCGACGACAGTCAGGTCGCGGTTCAACTCTACATGTCCGGTGCCAAGAAGGTCGATGCGGCGGGCAGGCCCAAACCCGGCGAGTTGTGGCGCATTCCATCTACGTCGTTCTTCAAGTTTCGCGGTGAGCAAATCCACTGGAAAGCGGATTGCTGGAATGCACTGGCGATCCCCAAACAGATCGGTTGGCTGAAGACAGTCCCCATGATGATGCGATCCAACGGGAAGTCGGCGAGGTAACGATGCGATATTTCGTAAGTATATTTCTTCTGATCCTCGCAGGGTGCTCCGGGTCAGCCCCCCGCCAACGCCGCCCGGATACTCTGACCCGCCACCGTTGGCGACCGAAGGGTTCATCACAACGGTAGTCGAGGTCGAAATCCCCATGAGTGTGGAGGAGCATCGTGCGTGGCTGCTGGAAAACCCGTTCATCTACTTCTTCGAGGCGACCGAAAATATCTCACCCCCGCGAGCACGACCGACCTGCGTGATGATTGGCTCACCCCGGGTTCAGTTCGAAGAATCAATCTCGAAGATGGACACTATGTTGTCGAACGAGTGTTGGAAAACCGGCCTGAGATATTCAGCTATCAGGTTTGGGTCTTCACCAGCAATGTTGCGATGGGTGTCGATCAGATCATCGGAGAGCAGCGATTCATAGCGATCGACGACAACACGACGAAATTCGAATGGACTTACAAGATCAAGCCGAAAGGTGCCATCACTGGCTTCTTCGTCAAACAGCGGCAGCCCGAAGTCGAGCGCTTCATGAAAACTGGCACCAACGCGATGGCGGCAGCTGCCAGAGAGGCAGCAGCGAACCGGAAGGATTTGGCCGATTGAAGCCCTGTTTTGCTGATTTGGCGGCACAGGTGCCACTGGATATTGCTCCGATCGCTCTCACGCTGCTTAATGTCAATTTTGGGCAGGTAAACGCTATGCAAGTTTATCTGCAATCCACTCGTCAACCTCATCGCCAGCCCAAGCCACTGCATGTCCCCCCAACTGCACCGGCTTCGGGAACTTTCCCTCGCTCATCCAGCGGTAGATTGTTGAGCGCCCAAGCCCGACCCGGTTCATCACTTCCGGCAGACGAATTAGCCGTGTGATGCGACGCGGGTCGCTCAGCTCTTTCTCCATCGGCTCACCCATGGTGAGCTTCTTCGACTTCGAGGAAGACATCGCCAAGAAGTACGTCCTTCCGCTCAAGCTCATCGATATGATCAGACAGCAAGCGCGCAACACGGTGCGCGGTGCCCTTTGCCCATCGCGGCCTAACTTCCTGCAATCGGCTGCCAAGCTCGCACGCTAAAGCAATGGGCAGTGCCGTTAAGAAGTCTTCGAGAAACCGGCCGATGTCAGTCCCGTGCCACTGAGCTGATTGATCGGCGTCGGTAAGCAAGAACATGGTGAGCGCTTGCTGTGAGGGAACGCCGCATGCCTGCAGGATTCGCGATGCTTCTCCCAAACTCGCCGAACGTTTGCCGGTCAAAACCCTTCGCAAGGCGTCCTTATGGATCTGCGCATCACGCGCAATGTCGCGGCGCGTGCGCCCACTTGCTTCGACCGCGCTTGTCAGCAGGCGTGCCAGATCAGCGCGGGTCTGTTCTTCGGAAAACTGCACCATGTCGGTCATTGCCGATTCCTTTCTTCGTTTGGCTTTGACTTCAGGATCGAGCTATCGACTGTTCCCCTTCAGCACCTATGGCACAGATTAGGGGTTGAGGTTTAAGGAGTGTTTGTTTCTCGTCGCAGTGACGAAGGAACGAAGATGAGAAACAAACATTCAAATTCTAAGGCGAGTGCTGAGCGGGTAGTAAAAGACATCCGCAGGAAGACACGGCGGCAGTTCTCTGCCGAGGAGAAGATCCGGATCGTGCTGGAGGGTCTGCGCGGCGATGACAGCATCGCTGAGCTGTGCCGCAAGGAAGGCATTGCGCAGAGCCTATATTACACCTGGTCAAAGGAGTTTATGGAAGCAGGCAAGCGCAGGCTTGCTGGGGATACGGCGCGATCTGCAACCACAGACGAGGTGAAGGATCTGCGGCATGAGGCCCGTGATCTGAAGGAATGCGTTGCCGATCTCACGCTTGAGAACCGTCTGCTCAAAAAAAGCATGATCGCGGATGGGGGAGACGAAGAATGAGGTATCCTGCATCTGAGAAGTTGGAGATCATCAGGCTCGTCGAACAAGCTCATCAGCCAGCCAAGCAGACGTTGGATCGGTTGGGTGTGGCGCGCCGGACGTTCTACCGCTGGTATGACCGTTATCTGGAAGGCGGGCCTGAAGCGCTTGCAGATAGACCGTCAGCCCCAAGCCGGGTGTGGAACCGCATCCCTTCGCATATCCATCACCAGATCATCGAGCTGGCGCTGGAGCACTCTGAGCTCAGCCCGCGCGAGCTGGCTGTGCGGTTTACCGATGAGAAGCGCTACTTCGTGTCTGAAGCGAGCGTCTACCGCCTGCTGAAGGCTCATGATCTCATCACCAGTCCAGCCTATACTGTGATCAAGGCTGCTGACCGGTTCCACACTCCAACCACTCGCGTGAACGAGATGTGGCAGACAGACTTTACCTACTTCAAGATTATCGGTTGGGGATGGGTCTATCTATCGACCGTGCTCGATGACTACTCGCGCTACATCATCGCATGGAAGCTGTGCAGCACGATGCGGGCTGAGGATGTGACCGAGACGCTGGATATGGCGCTAGAAGCCTCTGGTTGCGCATCTGCCAGCATCAAGCACAGACCGAGACTGCTGAGCGATAATGGTCCCAGCTACATCGCCGAAGAGTTAGCCGATTACATCAAGACGAATGACATGAGCCACGTTCGTGGTGCGCCCTTCCATCCTCAGACGCAGGGTAAGATCGAGCGCTGGCACCAAACCTTGAAGAACCGCATCCTGCTAGAAAACTACTTCCTGCCTGGCGATCTAGAAAACCAGATCGACGCGTTGGTCGAGCATTACAACCACCAGCGTTATCACGAGAGCTTGGACAACGTTACGCCTGCCGATGCCTACTTCGGTAGAGTGGAGGCCATCATCAAGCAGCGAGAAAGGACCAAAAGAAAGACTATCCAACATCGGCGCTTGCAACACCGCAAGCTGGCCGCCTAATATCAACCAACAAGACGAGGCAGACGCTCCGCTAATCTAAGCTGTGACTTGTGCCAAATGTTCTGACGACGGACAGATTGGCCTGAGCAGCCCATAACGAATAAGGTGAGACCCAGTGCAAGGGTTTGTGAAAGATATTGCATTTGATCACCTTGCCAGTGCGAGAGAAAATGGCGCAAAAGTCTGTCGATGATCGATGTTCTCTCAGCATACGGCCTTGAGTAAAGAACGGCGCCCTGATTGTTCGCTCAACTTCTCATTCTTATCGATGAACAGCACCTCTTTCGGTGTCTCAGGTTCTGACGGCTTCTTTTGTCACCCCAGCCAACGCTAGATTGGGTTAGTTCGAACGTCCGCAAGTGGGTCGCTTGCAGAACAACAGCTTTCTAGTCTTAAAGCTTCAGAAGCGGACAGTCCGCAATCGGCCCACAAAGCGACGCAATTCTCATCGCGATTGATAATACCCCATCTCGGGTTCGCGGACCAAAAGTGAGCGGATGTGTGACCAATCGCCATTGCGGTTGATTGTGTCGAAATGCTCTTCGTGCAGTGCACGGCTTGCCCAAACCTCCTCGAGGACAAAGACGCGACGTTGGTCGATGTTGCGATGAACGGTTGCCGACTTAAAACCGGGCTCCGATGCCATGGCACCCGCCACCCCGGCCATCATCTCCTCGAATTCCGAGACCCCTTCCTCACTGGCTTCGAACCTGATGATCAGAGTGATTTCCTCCTCCTGATTGATCGGCGCGGAAACGGCAGAACAGGCGGCCAAGGCGGAAAGCATGATGACGGATAGGGCGAGTAAAATTCGGTTCTTCATTTCAATACCTCAGAGTTAGTTGAACGGCGTTCCACAAGGCCCATCAGCCAATCTTGCGACCGATCAGGAGGTCGCCAATGCGGTCCGAACCACCATCGATGATCCCGGCCTCTTTCGGGGCAACTCGCGGATTGCGGTAGGTTCCAAACAGCATGTCGAACCATGGCAGATCGGCATAGTTGTAGCGATGGACGCCGCGCTCGTGGTGCACCGCGTGCATTTCCGGGCGGGCGACGAAATAGCCCAGCCAATGCGGGGTTTTGATGTTCGCGTGGGTGAACATGGCCATGAAGCTGCCGATCAGGTTGATCACCACGCCAGCCTCCGCGCTGATCCCGAACACGCCGACAAGCACCAGGCTTCCGAGCAGCGCCCAGCCTGCCATGTCGATCGGATGGAACCAGTATGCACCCCAGATGTCGACCCGTTCGGCTGAGTGGTGGGTCTGATGGACGAAGCGCCACAAAGTGTCGGATTCGTGCATCGAGCGGTGCCAACCATACATTCCAAGGTTGAACAGCAGATACCCACCAGCAACCTGAGCCCAGATGGGCAGCGAAGACGCATCGAACAGCGTATGCCGCGCCAGCAATCCATCCCAGAGGACAGGCGCCGTAAAGGCGATTGCATAATAGAGAACAAAGCCGATAACCCCTCGGGTCCGCCAAAACGGACGGTCTGGTTGAGGCCTTGCGGGCAAGACGCGGTCGATCACAGCAAAGGTGATGAAAATGGCAACAAGTGCAGCGAAAAACTCGATCACGGTAACTTCCTTCGATCTTTAAATGACCCGCGATTTGTTGCCTGTCCGCTGCGCGCCCGATAGGCTGGCGAGCCGATGATTTGCCGATGAAGGTCCGATGGGTATCGATCTCGCCAAGACAGAAAACTTTGAGCTTGGAACGCTGAGCGTTCAGCCGCGCCTGCTGTCGGTGTCGGTCGAGAGTGAGAATATCGCGCTGGAGCCGAGAGTTATGCAGGTCCTGGTACTGCTCGCTTCGAATGCGGGCGATGTCATCGATCGCGATCTGATGATCGAAGAATGCTGGGACGGCGTGATTGTGGGCGATGACGCCATTCAGCGATGCATCGGCAGGTTGCGACGTCTCGCCTCCCAGCTTGGCGGTTACGAGATTCAGACCATTCCGAAGATTGGCTATCGGCTGCTGGGTGACGGCGGAGAAGCCGATGTGCCACGCCATGGGGCAGGTCGCGAAGCAGGCGCTTCTCAGCCGACGATTGGCATTCAGCCGGCTGCCTACACCGGACCGGCGGATCAGGGTGAGGCTCTGGCGCAACTCCTTTGCAGCGACATTGCGGCGGCGCTCTCGCTCAATCGCGAACATTCTGTGCTGGTGCCGGGATCGGCGGAAACGGCGCAATTCCAAGCCAGCATCGAACTGCGCGACGACACGATCAAACTGCGCGCGCATTGCAAGCTGACCGAGAACAAATCGGGGCAAATCGTCTGGAGCGACGCGATTTCACTGCCGCGCGATCCGATGCTTGAAACGGGAATCCCGGCTGAGGAAGTCGTGGTCGATCTGGCATCCCGTTTCAGCACCATCGTGATCCGCGAGGTCACCGAAACATCGCTGGCTCAGGACAAGGCGCAGTCGGCCTGGCAAGCGGTTGTGCGTGCCAACGCGGCCTATCAGCGGATCGACCTTCCCAATCTTGCCCGGGCGATAGAGGAAGCGCGCGCCGCGGTGGCGATGGACCCGCGCTATCCGGCGGCGCACGCCGCTCTCGCAAACGCCTTGGCTGCGCATTACGAGCTGGGAGGGGCGCAGAACGAGGCCGAGGCGGAGGAAGCGCGCAAACATTGCGACATGGCTCTGGCGCTCGCGCCGGAGGATGCCAATGTTCTCGCCTGGGTGGCGCAGGCCTTGCTCATGATCACGCGACCAGCCGAGGGCATGGCCCTCGCCCGCAAGGCTGTCGATCTGGCACCATGGCACCCGATCGCGCACCTCTATCTCGCGCGGCATTACCTGCATCACGGCCAGCCTGAAGAGGCGGAGCGCTCATTGGATGAGCATGCCCGTGTCGCGCCGTTGTTTCCCTGGAAGTACTTCCCACTGGTGAACCGTGGCGTTGCGAAGTTCATGATGGGTGATCTGGATGCGGCGGAAGCGTTGCTCAAAGAGGCCTCCGAACTCAACCCGATTTACCCGTACAGTTGGCTGTCTTTGATGGTTCTTGCGGCCATAAAATCGGACACGGCCCTGATGCGCAGCGCCGCCTCGCGGCTTCGCCGGATCGAGGGGAATGACGATCTGGATTTGCAGCTTGCCCGGCTGGCCCATTCTTATCCCGATCCAACGCAGGCCGCGATGGTGCAAAATGCCTTCAAGATAGCGTGGGACGCCTAGGGGGCGCGCAAACGGTATGGAGCCACCGGCAACCCGCAGGGTGCGCCGATGGCTCCTCCGCCTGACACCGGAGGGGAGGGTCAGTTTGCCAAGCGGAATTGAATGCGCCCAGCCGCCTCGCCACCGCTGACGCCCAGGCTCGCACCAAAGCTCCAACGGTCACTGGCTCGAACCATCACACTGCCGCCAAAGCCGATCTCGTCGCCCACCACGCCAAAGCCGCCACTGATCGCGTAGCTTTCGGTGCTGTCGAGATAGGCGTCAGGGATTGCAGTCGCGGCGGCCAGACCGTTTTCGACCCGATTGAGTCGGCGGCCTTGCTCGCCAAGAGCAAGGCCGAAGTTCTCCAGCCGCAAATCGAAGCTCGCCAATTGCTGAGACTGCGCTGCAATTGCCTGCTCGTTCAGAGCAATCGCCGCCGTGTTCACCGCCAGCTCTTGCTGGTTCGAGGTAACCTGCGCCTGCAACGCTCCCCCATCCGATGCAAGATTGCCTTGGGCGTCGGTTGTTATCACGCCGACGATCTCACCTTGGGCTGCCTGTGATTGCGCCGAAGCGATACCGGCGGCGGTGTAGGTTGTGGCCTGCGTACCAAGCGCCATCTGGTTCTCTCGCGAGGTTTCGGCACTCGCGCCAATGGCGGTCGATCCATCATACGCAGCAGACGCATCCGCTCCCAATGCGAGCGAGCCTTCGCCGCTTGCTTGAGCGTTGTCGCCGAGTGCGGTCGCATTGTTTCCCGATGCGATAGCGCCGGTCCCGGCAGCGGTGCTGTTTGCGCCGGTGCCGTTCAGTTCGGCAACCGCAATGATTTCGCCTTCAAGCGCATCGACACGGCTATCGAGTTGAGCGATGTCGGCGGTGTTCTGATCGACTTGCTCGTTTGTCTCGGCAAGGTCGTTTCCAAGCTCAAAGATCCCGCCCGCATTGTTGTCGATAGCCACAATAACTGCGTCGAGCAACTCCTCGGAAAATCCTCCTCCTGAGCCGACGACGTTCTCCAGCTCGGTCACACGCGCATTCAACCTTCCACCGTCGGATGCCAGGTTTCCATCGGCATCCGTGATGAGGACACCGTCGATCTCGCCTTGAAGAAGCCGTGCGCTGCTCGATGCAATTCCTGAAAATGTGTAGGTTGTCAGACTGTTGCCAAACTTGAATTGACCCACTCTTTCGGTCGAAATTCCTGCGCCGAACGCAGCTGAGTTGAGAAATGTTGCTGTCGAGCCAGACCCGATCGCGATGGCGTTTACACCGCCCGCTCCGGCGTCAGATCCGATAGCAATCGCGTCATCTGCAATCGCGAATGCGCCGTCAGTATCGTCATCCAGCCCGTCGCTGCCGATTGCGATACTGCCAGATGTTTCCGACAGAGTACGTGCACCGATAGAAACGCCACCAATGCCAAGGGCTTGTGCGCGAGATCCAATCGCAGTGCCGCGCTCCGAGTCGGCGATGGCGAAACCACCGACTGCGAGGCTCTCAAACTGACGGGCTTCTGACCGGATACCGACAGCGACGCTTGTAGCACCATCTGATTGAGCTGAGCGGCCTATCGCGATTGACGAAACGCCGCTTGCTTGCGCAGTGAATCCAAGCGCAACAGTGTCGTCATCGCTGGCAATTGCGTTGTCACCAATCGCAGTGGAACCACTACCCGTGGCGAATGCGCCATTCCCGCACTCCAGCCGACCAAAGTTGGCATTGTTGTTGTTGCACTCAGGTGAGAAGTCCTGAATTTGAATGAGGTCGTCAACTGGTTCTTCGATGCTAGGCTGCACCAATTCTGACGTGGTCTCATTCGGCGCGGGATCGCTGCGGTCCTGTGAGTTTGCTGGAAGTGCAGAGCCAAATAGAATGGTGGTCGCTGCGATACTGAGCAGGGATACACCAACTTGATAGTGAATTGACTTTGTCATCTTAAGGTTCCTTTTGAACACGACTTTTGGCCGGGCACTGGCCAACGCTCAGCACCCGTTTGTGTTTGGTTTTGAGTTGAAAGTTTGAGTTCTGGTCGGCGGTATCAGCCGTTGCGGATAATCTGGTTTGCTATCGCTTCGACATGTCGGTGATCCGTGCCGCAACAGCCGCCCAGAACGCGGATATTGGGAAGGCGACCGCAGATTTCGGCATATTGCTTGGCCAGGTCATGCGGATCGCCCGCGTCAAGTTCGGTGGCTTGATCGAGCTCGGCGTGGCTCTTGCAAGATGCGTTGGCGCGAAGGCCGCCGATGCGAGAGGTCCAAAGCTGCCACACATCCGACTGTTCAGCGAAATGGCTGGGATGCGCGCAATTGATCATGAACCACGCCGGTGCGCCGTCGGTCTCGGCATCGACTTGTGAAATAGCCTCACCCAGCCCTTGCCCGGACGGCAAAGTGCCATCAGTTTCAACGGTGAATGAGATGACGCAGGGGATCGCGAGGCTGGCGGCTGCGCGCGCAATGCCGATGGCTTCCTTACTGGTCGTCATCGTCGTTGCAGTGACATAATCAACACCGGCATCAGCAAGCGCCGCGATCTGTTCGAAATGGTAAGCCTGGGCGGCATCGGTGTCGAGCCGTTGGTCGATCCTGTACCCATCGCCGCGCGGTCCCACGCAGCCTGAAATCCGCAGGCTTGCTCCGCCGAACAGGTTGCTGGCGGCGACTTGCTTTACGAGTTCGACCGAGGCCTTGTTCACGCGGCGCAGATCGATTGTGTCATAGCCGAGCTTCTCCCCCAATCGCTGCTGGCGCGCCAGGTCGGCGTTTCGAAAACGAACCCGCAATCCGCATCCACCGCGATATCGAGAAATTGCTGATAATATCGCCTCAGCGTCTCGCGGCCTTCCAGCGTGTCGAGCAACGGAAACGTCGCGAATTCCGGCAAGTCGAGGCCCGCGTCAAAAACAAGGCTTGTTTCCAACCCGCCATCGGTAAGGAAAAAGCGCGGTCGGCGAGGCAACACCGGATTAGGCTGATGGGTCGGACAAGCGGCCTCGTCGCGATCCTTGGTGGTCGTGATCATCGAATTCTCCTGGTTTCCAAATCAAATCAGCGACCGGGTCTCGATTGCTGTTGATTCAGCCCTAGGATCTTTGATTTTGAGCCGACACGTCGCCGAGCCGATGATTTTCCGATGAAAATGCAATGGGCTTTTGGGGTTGCAAACCAAACGGCAGCTTCTTGAAGTCCACTCCCGATACCGGACAGACCGCATCCGGCCCATCTCCTGTCCCTGACTAATGACCGAGACTGGGGGTGAAAGCGGACTATCTGTGAACGGATAAGGCTTGGTTGCGTATAAGCGCGGACTCCCAACCGGAAGTGAAATTTACTCGCCACACCCATCGTCACTGTTGCAATCAAGGGCAATGGCAGCGACGCCGATACCAGCGACGAGGAGGACGACACCTCCTGCTATGGCTGCGCCTCTAAGTACTTTCTTGCCAGTTGAGCGTTCGCTTCGTTCGCCCTCGTTTTCCTGCTCCGAGTTACCATTTGCATAGAGTCGGAAATCACTTCTCAACATGCGACCATTGAGCAGGAAACGAGGCCTATCTTCGATAGTCCAAGACAGCATTGAGCGACGCACATTGCGGCGTTCTGGCCAGACCGTATTAGGATTGGAAAATCCGTTAGCGTTTCTTCGACGTAGTTGAGCGGTTTCAACCGTCAGATCAAACCGCGGGCTTCCTTGGGCGGTGTGCGCACCACCTCCGAATGGAATGGTTATTCCGACGGTTGCCCTAGTTTCGATATTTCCAATCTCGTTGACATCCCCAACCGTCTGGGCGCTGGCTGGAAGTGCCGCCAGGAAGAAGGCGCAGGCAATTGGAAATTTGGAGGTTTGAGTGTTCATTCTTTTCCGTTCCAATCTACACTGAACTTTCATTCACTTGCTGCGAGCGAACTCTTTCGACGTTAATCTTATTGGTGGGGTAGTGCAAATATCCGCAACTGGGTCGTGATCAGACCAGCCGCTTTTTGTGTTTAGCCTGAAAAAGCCGACAGACTGCAACAAGTCCGGCCTCTATGTGCCAGTTATGTCAGCTCATGGGGGTGAAAGCAGCTTCTAGGCTACTTCATCTGTCGGTGGCATTGTGGCAATCGTTCTTCGGTACAAATGCCAAGTCGCATGGCCGAGCACCGGGACCACGACCAACATGCCAAGAAAAGCCAATGCGAACGCCAAGGCCAATAGAATTGCGATGCACACGGCCCAAATGAGCAAGACCACGCTGTTATCGCGGACGGCCTTCAGGCTGGCAAAGATCGCGGTCAGGAAATCAACTTCGCGGTCAACCAACATGGGCAGGCTGATCACTGTCACAGCATAGAAAACGAGACCGATCACACCGCCAATCAAGCTGCCAACTGCGAGCATCGCGAGGCCCATGGGGGTGATCAGGAATTCAAGAGATTCCGAACCTGCTCCGGCCTCCACAAGGAAGACCGAAAAAATAAGGTGAGCGATGATCACCCAAAAGCCAAAGCCCACAAATATGAGCACGCCCATGCTCAAGATCTGATCATGCCCGCGGCCTCTGATAGCGCCCAATACGGCGGGCCAATCAACCGCAATCCCGTATTCGCGCCTGCGGCTAACCTCGTAGAGACCCACCGCCAGGAACGGCGCCAGCAAGGGAAAACCAGCGACAGCGGGAATGAGCCAGGAGACCTCTCCGAGCCCTATTGTCGCATAGGCAAGGGCCATCCCTCCAAGCGCGAACAGCGCCCCGAAGAACAGCCCAAATTGAGGCATCGCCAGAAAATCGTTCCACCCAGCCGTCAAGGCCGCGCGCAGATCTGATAGCTGCAGATCGCCCGCGACCTTGAAGGGAACAGGAGAGCTCTGTGCCGCGTCTGTCATGTCATTCACTTGCCCTCCTGCGGCACATCCAGCTCATCTAGAACCGATAGCTTACACCTGCGCTCACAACCCATGGATCGAGATTGTGCTCGTTTTCAATCACCAGTGTATCGCCTGCAAACCACCTTGCGGTTGTTCCGATGAAATAGCGTTTGGCGTCCAGAGTAACGCCAAAACCAGAATCGCCAACTGGCACGTCCACGCCCGCTTGCAGGACAAGACCGAATTCATCCGACAGCGTCGTCTTTGTAACGCCTAATGGGATCACAGCTGCGCCGGGATCGACATCGAGCCAGATGAAATAGGCCGCTCCAGCGCCGACATAGGGCTTCACTCCGCCAGTCTCGAAATGCAGTTTTGCAGTGACCGTTGCTGGCAATAGGACCCCGTCGGATACAAGCTCAGTTCCTGGCGCAAATCCCGAGATCGCATCAACATCATGCTGCGTCGTGCCCGCGATCGTCTCGATTGAGAAGCTATCGGAGAAGAAGTACTCCGCAGCCACGGTGGGCACAAAATTGTCGTTGGCGGCGGTATCAGTGCCGGCAGGTAAGCCGACCAAATCAACGTTGACCTGGTCAATTTCTCCGTCAGGCAAAACGCCGGTCGCGAGCAGTTTGATCTGGACGTCCCCACTTTCGTCCTGTGCGGCAGCGGGAGAAGAAGCCAGCGCAATTGCGGCGCAGGCTGAGGCGAGAAGATATTTCATTGTCCTTCCTTCTTAAGCAGCAGTGGCCACAGGAATGGCCCAGGATGTTTGCTGCTGATGGCTCGATAGTTCCGCTTGAGCCATGACACTTTGATCCAGATCAATGTGGAACGTAGAATTATGGACCATCACGCACTCATCCTGATCATGCTTGGCTGATCAAAAGAGGAAAGAATGCGATGACCTTCCCCGACCTTTTCGATGAGTTCCGCAGGGCAATTTTGCCCGGAGGTGCTTCTGGTCCGACGCTCTCGAGCCTCGAAAGCGGTGGCGCGCTACACCAGTGCGCGCGAAGGCGATGCTCCCTTCAAAGGCAATGGCGTTGATCAGATCGTCTTTATCGCCAGTGGCAGCACCAAATTGGTCGCTCATGTTTCGCACGGAAGAGAGCAAGTGGTGGCGTTCCACTTCAAAGGCGATTTGGTCTCGGTCCCGGCAACCGTGGCGCATGCCTATACATTGTGCGCGCTTGAGGACTGCGAATTGGTCTTTTTTCCAGCAGAGGACTTTCTCCAGATTGCCAAGCAAGAAGCACAACTGATTGTCAAAATTCTTGAAAGAGCCCTGCGTTCGCTTGCCAGGAGCCGCGAAAAGGCCGTTGCGCTTGGACGCAAGACAGCAGGTGAGCGCTTAGCGAGTTTTCTGGTGACGATGGCAGAGCGGATTGGCTGGTCCAGCGAGGATGCTGTGGAGCTTGAGCTGATTATGTCGCGCCGTGATATTGGTGATAGCCTTGGCCTCACAGTCGAAACCGTGAGCCGCCAGCTCAGCGAGTTACGCAATGCCGGTTTAATCGAAACGAGCGGCCGCTCCCACTTCCGTCTGTTGGATGTAGAAAGCCTGCACAGCCGAGCTGGCCACCTTAAGGCCGCCGCCTAATTTATTTTCAAAAATTGATGCAGATCAATGCGTAATGGCTGTGTCCAGAATAGATGATGTCAATGCAGGCGGACACAGCGTGTGCTTGCGGGATGGGATAATACAGTAGTTTTGTTGGGATCTTGCCGGTGACGGGACCGATTGTCGTGCATTGCGGCAATGCGCCTCAAGCGATTTTCGCGCCAGTTTGATCTGCATCAAATACTGCACTGTCCTGACCTCTTAACCGGGTCAGGAACAAAGGGGATCGACACTATGGAAGCTGTGTTAGGCCGCGTAGGCCTCTATGCAATCGCTCTAATGGCAGTGATCGCTGCAATTGCTGGCGCGCAAGACACAGGTTTTGCCGTCCATATGGGCATCATCGGCGTGGTTCTTGCCATAATGATCATGGCAACGATGGGGTCGTTCGATCCACTTGCCAAAGCGCAGAGCATCTTCAAAATGCCCCCCGGTCCATCGCGTTATGACGATGATGTTGTTCGCTGGGGCGTAATCGCCACAATGTTCTGGGGCCTTGCCGGGCTGCTGGCAGGGCTTTTCATCGCGCTGCAATTGGCGTTCCCCATTCTGAATGTTGAACCGTTCCTTACCTTTGGCCGCGTTCGTCCGTTGCACACCTCTGCGGTGATCTTTGCCTTTGGCGGGAACGCGCTTCTGGCGACGAGTTTTTATGTGGTGCAGCGCACATGCCGCACGACGTTGGCGCTGCCTGGGCTCGCGCGCTTTGTTTTCTGGGGCTACCAGCTTTTCATCGTGCTGGCGGCGACCGGCTATTTGCTGGGCGTTACCCAATCCAAAGAATACGCCGAACCGGAATGGTATGTCGATCTGTGGCTGACCATTGTCTGGGTCGCGTATTTGGCCGTGTTCGTGGCAACTTTGCTGCGCCGGAATGAGCCGCATATTTACGTCGCAAACTGGTTCTACCTCGCCTTCATCATCACGGTGGCGATGCTGCATGTGGTGAACAATCTGGCGATGCCGGTCAGCTTGCTTGGCTCGCAAAGCTATAGCGCGTTTGCTGGCGTGCAGGATGCGCTGACCCAGTGGTGGTACGGTCATAATGCGGTCGGCTTTTTCCTGACCGCAGGCTTCCTTGCGATGATGTATTACTTCGTACCAAAGCAGGCCAATCGCCCGGTCTATTCGTACCGGCTGTCGATCATCCACTTCTGGTCGCTGATCTTCCTCTATATCTGGGCAGGTCCGCACCACTTGCACTACACCGCGCTGCCCGATTGGGCGCAGACACTGGGTATGGTCTTCTCGATCATGCTGTGGATGCCCAGCTGGGGCGGGATGATCAACGGGCTCATGACGCTCAATGGTGCATGGGACAAAGTCCGCACCGATCCGATTATTCGCATGATGGTTATGGCGCTCGCCTTTTACGGGATGAGCACATTTGAAGGGCCAATGCTGTCGATCAAGGCGGTGAATAGCCTGTCGCACTACACTGACTGGACCATCGGCCATGTCCATTCCGGCGCGCTGGGATGGAACGGAATGATCACCTTTGCCTGTGTCTATTTCCTCGTGCCTAAGCTCTGGAAGAAGGATCGGCTCTATTCCCTGAGGATGATCAACTGGCACTTCTGGCTCGCGACGCTGGGCATCGTTTTTTACGCCGCCAGCATGTGGGTCGCCGGGATCACTCAAGGCCTGATGTGGCGCGAATATGGCTCTGACGGGTTCCTGGTGAACAGCTTTGTTGACACCGTCTCTGCGCTGCATCCGATGTATCTCATGCGCGCCTTTGGCGGGCTGCTCTACCTCGCTGGAGCAATCATCATGGCGTACAATATCTGGATGACAATCGCCGGATACCGCCGCGAAGAGGCGCCAATGGGCGATATGTCTTACGACGAAGCCGTTGATCGCCCGATCACCGCGCGCCCTCAAACAGAACCTGCTGAATAAGGAGCTTATGAAGATGAGCACCAACTCACCAAAACCCACTTCCTCAAAAGGCACGTTCGAGGGCCATAAGACAATTGAGAAGAACGTCACACTGCTGGCGGCGGGGACTCTTATCGTCGTGGCGATCGGCGGGATCGTCGAAATCGCCCCGTTGTTCTGGATCGACAATACGATCGAGGAAGTCGAAGGGATGCGGCCCTACACTCCGCTCGAGCAAGCCGGGCGCGATATCTATATCCGTGAGGGTTGCTACACCTGCCACAGCCAGATGATCCGGCCATTTCGCGATGAAGTGGAACGTTATGGCCACTACTCGCTCGCGGCTGAAAGCATGTATGATCACCCGTTCCAATGGGGATCAAAACGCACTGGGCCAGATCTTGCACGAGTTGGCGGCCGCTATTCAGACATCTGGCACGTCCAGCATCTGAAGAACCCGCAAAGCATGGTGCCGCAGAGCATTATGCCGAGCTATTCCTTCCTCGCTGAGACAACGCTGAAAGTTCCCGATGCATCAGCCAAGCTGACAGCCCTCAGCCGTGTCGGCGTGCCGTATTCTGACATTGATATTGAAATGGCAGAGAGCGACCTTTTCGCTCAAGCCACTCCGGAACTTGATCCCGGCGACCTCGAAGAGCGCTATCCCAAAGCACAAATCCGCGACTACGATGGTGATCCCACGCGCGTGACAGAAATGGATGCGCTGGTCGCTTATCTGCAAATGCTCGGCACTTTGGTCGATGTCGAAAAAGCCGCCGCTCAGACTGAGCTGGCAGAGGAGCTTGGCCGATGAGCTTCTACGAAACGCTGCGTCACCTTGCCGACAGTTATGGTCTAGTGGTGATCTTCGCGCTCTATCTTGTGCTGTGCGGCTGGAGCTTTCTCCCACGCTCCAAGGCGGGAGTAGAGGAAGCCAAGCACTCGATTTTCAAGGACGATCATGATGGCTGATAAAAATCGTGTTGATGAACCCACAGGCACAGAGCTGGTCGGCCATGAATGGGATGGGATTGAGGAGCTCAACACGCCCCTCCCTCGCTGGTGGCTCTGGACGTTCTACGCAACGATTGCGTGGAGCGTGGTCTATGTCGTGCTGTATCCCGCCTGGCCTCTGGTTGAACAAGCGACAGAAGGCACGCTCGGCTGGTCCTCTCGCGGCGAATTGGCCCGCGAAATGGAGGCGGCAGAGGCGGCGCGAGCAGAGACTTTTGCTCTCATCGCGGCAACCGATGCAGAGGATTTACAGGCATCCCCTGAACTGATGGGCCAAGCCATCGCCGGGGGCGCCGCGGCGTTCAAACAGCATTGTATCCAATGCCATGGCGCGGGCGCGGCTGGGTATGAGCAATATGGCTATCCCAACCTCAATGATGACGACTGGATTTGGGGCGGTGAGATTGGTGAGATTGAATACACTCTAACCCACGGCATCCGCTGGGATGGATCGGACGAAACCCGGATCACTTATATGCCCGCCTTTGAGGGCATCTTTGATCGCGCCCAAGTTGATGCTCTGGTCGATCATGTCCTCTCGCTCAGCGGGAATGGCTCCAGCAATGCCGCGGGCGCTGAACTGTATGCAGCGAACTGCGCGGCCTGCCACCAACCATCGGGGGCAGGAGACCACGCACAAGGTGCACCAGCGCTCAACGATGCGATCTGGCTTTATGGGAAAAGCGAGGCGAGCATTCGCCAGCAAATCCTTGCCCCGCGCCATGGCGTGATGCCCGGCTGGAGCGACAAGCTCGACCCAGTCACAATCCGTATGCTGGCGGCTTATGTCCACTCACGCGGGGGCGGGGAAGAAACCGCCCCAGACAGGCCAGCGGCAGAACCTGACGAGCCAGATGTGGCTCAGGCAGAGGTATCGGGAGCGGAGGGCAATGACCGCCTCTGACCAACTCCAACAGCCTGGCAAATGGGCCGATGCGCTTGATAAGACCGGGGTCACTCGCACCGATTCAAGCGGGGGCCCAACCGGCGGTCCTCCGGTTGATGGCCCGCTCTATGAAAAACGCAAAAGCGTCCATAACAAACGGATCGATGGTCCGTTTCGCCGTTTCAAATGGCTGGTCATGGTGGTCACGCTGGCGATCTATTATGTGACGCCATGGCTGCGCTGGGATCGCGGCCCCTATGCGCCTGATCAAGCAGTGCTGATCGATCTTGCGAACCGCCGGTTCTATATGTTCGATATCGAGATCTGGCCGCACGAGTTTTACTTCGTCGCAGGCCTGCTGATCATGGCGGGCATCGGTCTGTTCCTTGTGACGAGTGCGGTTGGACGCGCTTGGTGCGGCTATGCCTGTCCGCAAACCGTGTGGACCGATCTCTTCCAGCATGTCGACCGGTTTATCGACGGAGACCGCAATGCCCGCATGCGTCTGGATAAGGCTCCTTGGGGACCTTCAAAAATTGCCCGGCGAGGCGGCAAATGGGGTATTTATCTTCTTATAAGCCTGGTCACTGGCGGGGCCTGGATCTTGTACTTTGCCGATGCGCCCACTTTGTTCGCCGAGTTCTTTTCCGGCACCGCCTCGCCTGTTGCATATATGACCGTCGCAGTGCTTACCGGAACCACCTTCTGGCTGGGCGGCTTTATGCGCGAGCAGGTGTGCATCTACATGTGCCCATGGCCGCGTATCCAGGCTGCTATGCTCGATGAGCAGTCCTTGATCGTGACCTATAAGGATTGGCGCGGGGAGCAGCGCGGTAGCCTCAAGAAAGCGCAAAAAGAACCTGAGAAATTCGGCGATTGCATCGATTGCCGCGAATGTGTTGCGGTGTGCCCGACCGGTATCGATATCCGCGAAGGCCAACAGGTCGGCTGCATCACCTGTGCGCTGTGTATTGATGCCTGCGACCGCGTGATGAAGGATATCGGGCGTCCGCGCGGCCTCATCGATTATGCGACGCTGGATCAATGCGAGGCAGAGGCGGCGGGTGCGCCAGCGACCCCGGCTTGGAAAGCGCTGCTACGGCCGCGCACCTTCATCTATTTCGGCATTTGGGGCGCGATTGGTGCTGCGATGCTGTTTGCGCTGGGCACCCGCTCGCACACCGATCTGACCGTTTCTCCGGACCGTAACCCTGCCTTTATGCTCTTAAAGGATGGATCGGTTCGCAATGCCTACACCTTGCGCCTCCGCAATATGGAGGGGCGGCCGCGCGATATGGAAATCGCTTTGGCAGGTCTGCCTGAGGGCGCCGTCTTGTGGACCGACGGGATCGGCAGTGATGCGGCCGCACCCGCGCAGACCATCGCCGTGCCAGCGGACGAAACCCGCGTTGTTCGCGCTTATGTCACCGTGCCCGCAGGCAGCGCAGCGGATCAATTCAGCTTTGAGCTGACATCGCTGGATGAGCAGCGCGAAAAAGACACCGTACCCACCACATTCGCCATGCCAGGAGGCAATTGATGAGCGCGAAGCCCACCAGAACCCAGTTCACTGGCCGTCATATGGCCGTGATCCTTGTCGTTGGATTTGGGATTGTAGCAGCGGTCAATTTCACCATGGCGAGCTTTGCCACAGGCGGTTTCCACGGCGTGGTGGTCAAAAATTCCTACGTCGCCAGCCAGCGATTCAACACCTGGCTGGAAGAGGCCGAAGCGGACCGCGCATTGGGGTGGGAAGTCGATGCCAGACGCACTGCAGACGGGTATGTTGACCTCACCACCAATGGCGTACCTGCGGGTGCGGCCATCACCGCTGAGCTGCGCCGCCCCATCGGGGTGCGCGACTATGCCACTTTGGCATTCGAAGCTATGGGCGAATCTGCGAGCGGCGATGCCTACCGCTCAACCGATCCTGTGGCTGAAGGGCGATGGACCATTCGCATCACAATCGAAGCTGCGGGCGAGAATTGGTCGAGCGAAGCGGAACTTAGATGAACACGCTGGTCGCCACCCCTACAATCGCCGAGGAGGCAACCAGCACGACGCGCTTTACCGTGCCGGGCATGCGCTGTGCTGGATGCATCGCCAAGCTTGAACGCGAGCTGCCTAAGGTTGCCGGTGTCAATGCAGCGCGCGTCAACTTTTCGGCCAAACGCGTGGCGATTGAACATGATGTAGGATTGCATGAAGAGGATCTCACCGAAGCGCTCTTAAACTTAGGTTTTGAGGCGCAACAGGTTGAGGACAACCCGCTTGGCCAAGAGGCGGGCGAACGCAAAAGGTTGATGCGCGCTTTGGGCGTTGCGGGCTTTGGCATGATGAATGTCATGCTGCTTTCCGTGAGCATATGGTCAGGGGCCGAGGGTGCGACCCGCGATCTGTTCCATTGGCTTTCTGCTCTCATCGCTATGCCCGTTATCGCCTATGCCGGGCGGCCGTTCTTTGCATCGGCGTGGATGGCGATCAAACATGGCCGCACCAACATGGACGTGCCGATTTCTATTGGCGTCGTTCTGGCCACTGCATTGAGCCTATATGAGACCATTACCGGCGGTCCGCACGCCTATTTCGAAAGCGCGGTGATGCTGCTGTTCTTCCTGCTTGCGGGCCGCGCACTTGATGCAGAGATGCGCACACGCACGCGGGCCGAAATCGGCGCTTTGCTCGGGCGGATGGGCAAATCAGCCAGCGTGATCGGACCCGATGGCACCGCGCGCCGTGTGCCTGCTCGTGAACTGGAGCCTGGAATGCTGGTGTTGGTGGCCGCTGGCGAGGCTTTGGCTGCCGATGGCGAGGTTGAAGACGGCGCAAGCTCAATCGACAACTCGATGCTAACCGGGGAAAGCGCACCAGAGCGCATCGGCGTGGGTTCCGAAATACACGCAGGCGCAATCAACATCGCAGCGCCCATCCAAATTCGATTGACCCGAACTGCCGATGATACCGCCATCGCCGAAATCGCGCGACTAATGGATGAAGCAGGTCAATCGCGCAGCCAATATGTCCGCATCGCGGACCGCGCATCGCGGCTGTATGCCCCCGTGGTTCACGCGCTCGCAGCATTGGCTTTTGTCGGATGGATGATCGCTGGGGCTGGCTGGCACCAATCGCTGGTCATTGCCATTGCCGTGCTTATCATCACCTGCCCTTGCGCAATGGGCCTTGCGGTGCCCACCGCTCAGGTTGTGGCCTCAGGCGCGCTTCTCAAACGCGGCCTGTTGGTGAAGGATGGCAGCGCCCTGGAACGCCTTGCAGAGGTGGACGTGGCGCTCTTCGACAAGACCGGCACGCTGACCTTGGGGAAGCCGCGCGCTGACATCGCAGCGCTTGATGAAGAGGCGCGCGGCATCGCCTTGGCGCTGGCTCAATCGAGCAGGCACCCCTTGAGCAAAGGACTAGCGCTAACCTTGCGCGAAGCAGGCGCTGCTCCGGCAGCCCTCTCTGATATCTCAGAACAGAGCGGGCAAGGCATTCGGGGACAGTGGAACGGCGTCACTGTCGCGCTTGAACGGCCTAACGATGCAGGGCACGCCCTAGCCACGGCGCTATTGATCGGCGATGATCAGCACGTCTTGCACTTCACCGATCCTATGCGCAGCGATTGTGCGCCAACGCTTTCACATCTGGCCAAGCACGGCGTTGATGCGAGCATATTATCGGGTGACCGCAGTGCGCCGGTCCAGCGCGTGGCCAACCAGCTTTCGATCCCGTTCGCAGCCGAAGCGTCTCCGCAAGACAAACTCTCGGCTCTGAATACCCTGAAAGATGCAGGGGGCGGCCACTCATGGTGGGCGATGGTCTCAATGACGGTCCCGCTCTTGCCGCCGCTCACGCGTCGATTGCGCCGGGCACCGCCAGCGATGCGAGCCAGCAGGCGGCAGATGCGGTGTTTATCGGTGAGAAATTGTTTCCCGTTGCCCTTGCAATCCAAGTCGCCCGGCGAACGATGGTGATCGTGCGGCAGAATTTCGGCTTTGCGATCGGTTACAATGCACTTGCAGTGCCATTGGCCCTGTTTGGCTACGTCACGCCGCTGATTGCAGCTATCGCGATGTCGATCAGCTCGCTGGTCGTAGTCGCCAACTCCCTTCGTCTAGCCCGCAGCGCGAACGGAGATGCGCGATGACCAATCTTGCTTTTTTGATCCCCATCGCGCTCTTGATGGGGGCCGCAGGTTTAGCTGCGTTCTTCTGGGCCATGCGTTCGGGGCAATACGAGGATATGGACGGCGCGGCTGCGCGCATTTTGATTGATGAAGAGGATACGGAACAATGAACGCCGGCATCATCATTACGCTCGCGGCGATCATTCCAATGGCGACCGGACCCTTGCCCATGCCTGACGAACAACGCACTCTCACCATGGGGCTGTGCGATGGCGGGCAAATCGTCATTCCGCTGGGTGATGAGGATGAAAAGCCTGAACGCGATTGTCATCAACAGGCCTGCCATGCGGGCACATGCCGCGAAAAGGCAAAACCCACCGGGAAACTGCCGGACAATTGAGCGCAGTTTGATCTAGCTCAAAGACGCATTGTCTTTGAGCAGCTCTATGTCCGCTCATGTGGCCTTATCATCCTGAACTGCTCGAAACGCCCGTGCCGCGTTACACGAGCTATCCGACCGCCGCCGACTTTGGCGAGCTTCCCAACACCGCGCTATCGCATGCGATTGAGGGCGCCAGCGGGGACATCTCGCTCTACCTTCATATCCCATTTTGCGAGAGCATTTGCCATTATTGCGGCTGCAATACGAGCAAGGCCAATCGCAAACAGCGGGTCGAAAGTTACCTTGCCGCGATCCATACCGAGATCGAAACGGTGTCCGCGCTTTTGCCGCGCGATGCCAAGGTTCGCCGCATTGCCTTTGGTGGCGGCAGCCCGAATGCGATTGAACCCGGGCAGTTTATCGATTTGGTCGATGCCTTGGCCCGCAATTTTTGGCTCAGCGAATTCGAGTGGTCGATAGAGCTCGATCCGCGCTCCATGAGCAGCGTCTGGGCTGAAGCCATTGCCGAGGCCGGGATAACCCGCGCAAGCATGGGCGTGCAGACCTTTTCAGCGCGGTGCCAAAAGGCAATCGGACGCGAGCAGAGTGATGCAATGATCTGCCGCAGCATTGATTGGCTGCGCGGTGCGGGCGTAACTTCGCTCAACTTTGATCTGATGTATGGCTTGCCCCATCAAAGCAAAGAAGATCTTGCAGATAGCCTTGAATATACAAAGCTGCTTGGCGCGGACCGTATTGCCGTCTTTGGCTATGCCCATGTGCCGCATCTGATCGCCCGCCAAAAAGTGATTGATGAGGCTGCCTTGCCGGGCGCGCAGGCACGCTTTGAGATGGCGGCGATGGCGCATGATTTTCTGACCGATGAAGGGTATGACGCGATAGGCTTTGACCATTTTGCCTTGCCGCATGGACCCAATGGCAATAGCAGCCCGAACAGGCCAATTGCGCCGCAACTTTCAAGGTTTCAGCGATGACCCCGGCGAGGTGCTGATCGGGCTTGGGGCAAGCTCAATCAGCGGCTTTCCACATCTCATCGCTCAAAACGAGAAGAACAACGGCCGCTACCGCATGATGGCGTCGCAAGGCATGCTCACGTCAAATGTTGGCGTGGTGAGAAATCGCGAAGATCAGATGCGAGGCAAGGTGATAGAAGACTTGCTGTGCAAGGGTTCAGCGGTGCTACCGCCATGCGTTTACGCTGCAAGCGGGATGAAACTGGACCGTTTCATCGAACGCGGCCTGGCCCGGTTCGATGGGATGACCTTTGTAATTCAACCAGCAGGCCTGCCATATGCGAGGGCCATAGCGGCGCAATTTGATCAGTTTAGAGAAGTCTCACAGCGGCGCTTCAGCTCTGCGATCTAAGACCTCGGTAAGATGCGGCCTGTGACTCAGCTGAGCTCTTGGGTGAGTGTTAGTTAGTCTGCAAATGGGTCGACTGCTGACTGTCGGATTCCGAAGATTCAGATGCTAAAAGCAGCAATTCCGCGGACGGCCCAGTTCTAGCCGCTGCACGCTGTCTTGAATTGGGAATTGAAGCGGACAGTCCGAATGCCGCTCATCCGATTGCGTTAGCCAGCTCCACAGCGCCCAATCTGACGGCAGATTGCCATGGGAACACAACTGACAAGCAAGTGCTAACCCTAGCACTAGGACGAAGCTCGGTGGAGAAGCACCTTTGAACCCGCCGCTTTCAGCTGGCTCTGGTTGGCATCAAGATTAACTGGACGTTCCGCGCTTGGGTATGCTGCTTCGAGCAAAGCCATGGCTTCAGCCATGCTACTATGAAGCGCTCCATTCTCCCCTTCAACAACAGTGGCTGATGTATTGAAAGCTGTCTCCGCAGCTTTGTAAAAACCGTAGCCGTCGAGGTATGGTTCGTACCTACCTGAACTCGCCGCCTCGCCGTACATTGCGATTGCTCGTTCGACCATTTCGGCAGAGATGCCGCCGACAATCGAAGCTTCGCTCGATCCGTCATTCGGAGCTTTTTCTGCAGCTGCGCGCAAAGCTTCGATAACGATGTCGTAGTGCGCATTTATCTGCTCGGCACTCTCACCATTCGAAACGCCAGCTGACGCGTTCATTAGAGCTTGTTTGAAATCGCTCACGCCCAGCTCGGCAAAGACAGGGTCCATATCGACTAAGACTTCTGACACTGGGTGTGCGAACATCTCAGCGGCGGCATCTGTCTGACCAACTGCGAAAGCGTCGCGGGCAGCAATCACATGCGCTTCAACAATGGCAAGTGCCGTGCCGTAAACGATAGGGTCACTGCTAGCAGCGCCTACCTCGACGCCTCCTTCACCGCTTTCGCCACCTTCACCGTCGCCTTCGCCAGCTTCGCCTGTTTGCGCCGCATCATCGCTGTAACTCGTTGCGCCAGTATTCGCTTCCTCAGAGCAGCCAGTGAGACCGACCCCAACCAATGCGGTCGCAATGCCAAGGCCAGTCCAAACTTTCAAAGTCGTTTTCATTGTAAATCCTATCGAGCGTATTTGGAGTACCTGACTCCAAGGAATTTTCACCTTTGTCGCAATTCAATGGACCGATACTGGCCGTCTGTGACCGTTAGTTTCGCCGTATCCGTCGCCACCATTGGTGCAGGCCAGTAACTGACAGCAGAATCAGCGCCAATCCTACCAAGGTTACAAATGGCACTCGGAGCCAACCGAATGACCGGCCTGAGTGGATTGCCGCACTTGATGCGCCAGCTTTCTGCAGCACCGAACCTTGAGCGGCATCGCTTGAGTGAATTAGGCCATCACAAGATGCGTGAACCCAGACGCGGATATCGCCATCTGTCAGGTCGAAGTCATTGCCTCTCGTCATGTGGATCGCATGGTATTCCTGCCACGGCGCTGCGAACTCAGCTTCAAACAACTTTGCGCCCGGAAACTGCCCAATGGCCGCAGACAGTGCGCTCGCGGCCGATACATTTTCGGAGCATTGGCGTTTGCTCCATTCCTGCTCCAACTCTGCAGGCAAAGCCGAGGTTTCAGGTATAAAGGCGGATGACCATTGAGGCTGCGACCAGTAAACGCCGGTGAGCGCCCAAACCATAATCGCAATCGATAGCCAGAACCCAGAAAGGCTGTGCAACTTGCAGCTTTGCCGAGGAAGGCCCTTACCAAGCCGAAAAACGGCCGCTTTCTTGAGAGCCGAACCACGAATTGGCCACCATTGGTAGAGCCCGGCCAAAGCCAATGCCGCCATCACGATCCCAATGAGTGCAACCCAAATCGCGCCGATATCTCCCATCAATAGGTTCGCGTGAAACTCAATCAATTCATGGGTGATTGTTCGATCTAAGAACAACTGCCCAAGCACTTCGCCCGTGGCAGGATCGAAGGTAACGATTTGAACTTCGCCCCCGTTTTCAGGCATATCGGACATGCCGTAGATCATCGCCGCATCAGTTACGATTTCGGCGTTGGGGCCAAGATAGCCGAGGGGCATAAACGTCGGACCAGCCTCAACCTGTGCCTTATCAAGCATCTCGTCTAGCGCTGCCGCATCGACCTGCTGAGGGGCACCTCTACTTGCGCCAAACGCCCCCGTCTCTGCCTGCATCAAAGGACCGGAAAAGGCGATAGCAATGCCTGACAGTGCGGCTGCGAGGATAAACAGCGCCGCAATTGCCCCTAACCAAGCGTGCAAGTCGACGATCAAATCGCGCACACGCCTCATCTTTCGGCCTTTGCTCGCCTCACGCCGAAGCAGCTTGGATTTAGAAACTGTATTCAAGTCCGAGGCTCACTTGTCGCGGATTGCCAACGCTGGCCAAGGCTCCATTGTCAAAAACTGATACAGGATAGAAATTGTCGAACGCATTGGTGACATCGACAAAAATGCGCGTGCTTTGCCATTCGTAGCTCACTTGGAAATCGGCGACGAAATAGGATCTGACACTGTTCCCCGCGATATTCGCATCATCGCTAAAGTAGCCATCACTATACCGGCCAAAGCCGCTCAGCTCGAAACCCGGCAAAGGCTCCCACACGATCCCGCCAACTGCCGTTACTCCAGGAGCGCGCTGGAACTCATTGCCTGTGATCAGCGCGCTTAAGCACTTGAGTTGCTTTGCAGTTTTGTATCCGCAATCCCGAGGCCTGCCTGCAAGCTCAACTGATCATTGGCCTGGAAACGCAAGTCCAGCTCTGCACCAATGGAACGTGCATCTGGCACGTTGCTGAACACATTGGCGAAAAAGCCAGGCCCCAGTTCAACCAGCGTCGCAATCTGCAGGTTGTCGAAGTCGGTGTAGAAGAAGTTTGCGTTTGCCGTTAGGCGGCCACCCAGTGCCTGCGTCCGCACGAATGCCTCATAATTCCAAAGCGTCTCTTCGTCGAACAGTTCAGTTGCAAATGTGTCGAAATTAAACGTGAAGCCGCCAGCATTGTAGCCGCGCTTTGCGCTCACCCCAAACCTAACATTATCACTGGCTTGATAGACCAACTCGAGCTTTGGCAGGACGGCGTCGAAGCTATTGTCAAAGTCGACAGGAATGATGCCTGCAAACCCGCCATCGCGGTCTTGGCTATCGTGCTGGTAGCGCACTCCTGCCGTGGCGCTCAGACCATCGGCTAATGATATGGTTCCTTCTGCGAAGACACCAAAGCTCTCGCGCTCATCGGTAAAGAGCCCGCTTCCAATGCCGAAGCCAGACAAATCCAGCGTCTCATCAGATTGAAGGTTGGAATAGTACGATCCGAAGAAACCGGACGCGCCACTGCCCTGATCGAGCGCAAGAACAAACTCGTTGGTGAATTCCTCGCTATCAATATCAGCATTGCCCGTTCCAAGCGGAGCGCGGCGGATCACGCCGACGTCTGAAAACGTGGTCGTATTTGTAACTGTGATGCCACTGTCGTCTGCGTACTCAAGCTTCGCAATTGCCGCGTCCGAACGGGTCTCGAAAACCGAGAAACCCGGGTTGAAACGCTCCAGTTCCTCAAATGGTGCGTCGACACTATCCGTCTGTGGGCGCGCGGTTTTAGCATGGGTGTAAGTTAGCAGTGCTTCAAAGCCGGGTAGTGAGGCTGGGCGGATGCCAATCTTGCCGCGAACGTTCAGGGTCTCAATCTGGCGAATGTCCGCACCAATGTCCTCGACCGCGCCGAGCGGGGTAATGAACGTTTCTTGCTCGCGGTAATCTCCCGACAGTCGAAAGGCGACTTGTCCGCCTATAAGTGGGCCACTGACGACGCCAGAGACTTGGCGCGTCTCATCGTCGCCAATTATGCCGCGCACTCGCCCTTCAAATTCGTCAAAGTTGGGGGCGGCGGTCTCGATGAAGATCGCACCTGAAATCGCGTTGCGCCCTTGTGTCGTAGTTTGCGGACCACGAAAAATCTCAACGCGCTCAATGTCCCAAGCTGACTCGCCGGAATAGACGAATTCATTGAAACTCAGCTGGCGTCCGTCGACTTGAACGGTTGTTCTAGGCTGCGAACCGCCGAAGAACGATTCAAGGCTGGTCAGGATGCCGCTTGTGTTTGTGCCGCGGATGGTCGGTGTCTGGTTGCCAGCCCCCGTAACCGTGACGTTAGCGGCCTGGAGAAAGATGCGGTCAAGCGTATCTGGCCCCGCAAACTGATCGAGTGTCTGGCTCGTTGTGACTGAGACACTCGATGAGGTCTCAAAAACGGTGCGGTCGATACGTTCGCCAGAAACAATGATCGAGCTCGACTGAGAAGGAGCTGTTTCGTCGGCATCTTGCGCAATAGCCGGGGCGGAGAAAGGCAAGAGGCTTACGCCAAGAAGTAGAATCGAACGCATAAACCCTCACATGAAAAGCAATATGCAGTCGACCTATCATCTCTACCCTTATTGTAAATGAGAATCTGTCGCATTAGCAATTATGCTTTTGCTTAGATCGGATTCTGGGTCGTTAGCAGAATGTCGGCTTCTAGCGCTACGTCTCGAAGAGCTGACTCTTTATCTCGGTTCCCACTGACTCAACGGTTTCTCGTAGGTAAGCATCATCCAGATGCGCGTATCTGGCGGTGGTTCTAACGTTGCTATGACCAAGCAAGCTGCCAATTATCGGGAGAGTTTCTGATGATCTTGCAGCGAGGCTCGCATAGTTGTGTCTCAGGTCGTGCAATCTGACATCCTCGATGCCTGCTTCGACCCTCAGCATGCGCCAAAACCCTTCGATTTTAGAGACAGGCAGAATATCGAAGCGGAAAACTCGCTCGTGTTTCTTCGAGCGAGGGAAACCGTCAAGTATCGCCTTGGCCTCTTCACCAAGCCAAATGATACGGGACCCAGTCTTTGAATCGATCAGCTTGAGTTTGCGTCCCTGAACCTCGCCCCAAGTGAGATTGAGGATTTCGCCGCGCCGACATCCTGTCAAAGCGAGAAGCGAAATGACCGCCACCTCATTGGGCTTGTCGGCTCGATGCTGTGACAGGGCTTCTCCAAGACGGGCCATCTCGGCTTTGCTCAGAAAACGTTCGATCTTCCGCCCTTTGTTGCGCTTTACGCCACGAAAGGGATTGGAATGCTCTGGGAGATAGCCCCATGCTTCAGCCTTGCCGAACATGGCTTTTAGGATTTCCATAGCGCGGTTGGCCGCGCCCGGTCCTGCCGAGCGCGTCAGCGTTGCGTGCCAGCGCACGGCATCAGCGTGCCTGATCTCGTCGATGAACTTTCCGGCGAACGCATGTTCCAAGTGCGTTCGCCGATAGATGTCGTGTATCTCAAGCGTGGATGGCTTCCAGGTCGGAGCCGCCACCTCCCAATAGTGTCGAAGGAAGGAAGCGTAAGTCGGCGTCTTCTTCGCCCGTTGCTTCTTGTCCGCCGGATTCTGGCCCAGCTCGATCCTCAAGATTAGGCGGCGTGCAACATCCTTGGCGATACGCTCGGTTAGAATGGCAGCATCGCCGATTGTAATGAGCCTCTGCTTGCCGCCCATCGTGCGCTGCAGGACGTAACTCTTCCTGCCAGACGGATGGATACGCTCGCGAAAACCGGGAAGGACGTAATCGAACTTCGTGCGGCGCTTACCTGCATCACCCGGAACGTTGCGCGCGAGCTCTTCGGCGAGGATACGTTTAAGGTCATAGCTGGTCATGCGGTCATCCCCATTGAGTTTGCGAGGCTGGAACAGATACGGTCGGCGCTTCTGGAAATGACCTCGTCCGCGAGATGCGCGTATCGTGCCGTCGTTTCGGGAAGCGCGTGACCGAGCAGCTTGCCAATCGTCGCAAGCGGTATCCCTTTCGCGATGGCCACAGAGGCAAAGCTGTGACGGAGATCATGCAGGCGCACATCGGGCAAGGCGGCCTTGCGCCTGATTGTCGCCCAGTGCTGGCCCAGGTTGATCGGCACTTCGCGATACATTGCCAGGAAGACGAGCTGATCGTCTCCGCGCCGTTGTAGCCCATTGAGCACAGCGATTGCCTGCGGGTTGAGATAGATCGTCTTTGGGCCGGTCTTGCTGTCAGGCAATGCGAGGCGGGGTATCTGGACGTAGCGCCAGCGCAATGTCGCAATCTCTGAAACCCGTGCGCCTGTATAGATCAGCATCAGGAGAGCTGGGACTACGAACGCATTGGTACCGTCGTGCTCTGCCAGCACCTTACCGAGCCTTCGATATTCATCAGCTGACAGATAGCGTTCCGGCAGGTCCCGCTTAAAGCGAGAGACGCCGCGACAGGGGTTGGTGTTCTTCTCGCGATAGCCGAGTTTTTCGGCATATTGCATCATGACCGACATGACCGGGATGCTGCGATTGAAGGCTCCTCCCACGTCAGCCATGCTGTCTCGCCAGCGATTGATGTCAGCCCGTTCAATCGCGTCGACAGAGAGTGTTCCAAACCTTGGGATCAGCCGCTTGTCGATGCAAGCCCGCGAGGCATCGCGCGTCGAAGGCTTCCAATGCGGCGAATAGTCGAGCCAGAACTCCTCAGCGTATTCTGAAAAGAGTGGGGCCCTTAGTTTCTCGGGAGCGGTCGGAAGGCCGACAAGAGTTGCCTTGATGAGCAATCTGCGCGCAGCAGCGCGCGCGGCTGGAGCGCTCAGCGCACCTGCCGCCACTCCCGCGCTTCCTAACGTCACCAATCGCTGCACGCCTCGCGGCCTATGCTTCACAATCCAGGTGAGGTGTCCCGACTTGCGCTTCCGAAGTCCGAAACCGGGAAGCTCTGTATCCCATGTGATACCGATAGGAAGCGACTTTCGCCGGGCAACATGGCCGGTCAGTTTGAGGCGATGGGACTGCCTGCGGCGGGATACTGCTGTGCCTTGGCTACCACCTGATTGCTCACCGCTGCCAACAAGCAATATCTTTGTTTCTTCGCGCTTTTTTGCCATCCCATGCAGCTACCGCTGCGTACGGTGTGCTACCGTTTTCCCACTGCGAGGTCTAAATCCAGAAACGACAGGGAATGGGTTTTGAACGGGCATTGGCAGCCGTGCCGATCGAGCGAAAGCAACAGCCCGGGACGCTGAAGCGAACCGCAAGCGCCAGTTCGGAAGCAAGCATCCCAACCAAGACGCACCCCTGATAAGCTGACGGCAAAAGAAGCGCGTGCGAGATAAGGGAGCGGGGTTTGTCGCTCCCGTCAGCCTCGCGCCGCTTCGACCCGTTGGCGCTCAGGAGTGCATGCGGGGCCCAGACCAAATACGCCGCGCCCGCAGGAGCGCCGCCGCAGGTGGTGCGGGACCGAGCGCGTCACCAGCACCGCTCCTTACTACTCTCTCTTCTTCCAGCAGCGAACACAAAAAAGGGGCAGGAACCGTCACCGGCTCCCGCCCCATTGGACGTTCAGAACTCGTCGAGCATTGCGCCGTGCACCGTGTGCACAACCCGGCTGGCCAGATGCGCCGGCAAGGCGTTGTAGTCACCCTCGTCCAGGGCGAAGTATCCTAGGTCATTATCTTCCACGACGTGCTGGTCGAAGAAGCTGTGCAAGGCCCGCCGTTCGGCAGTGGCCAGTGCTTCGAAGTAGCTGTTCGAGTTTGATTGAATCGATGCAAGCGCAGTCATGAAATCCTCCTGATATCTGTCGGTAAGACGACAGGAGGAAGGCAGATGGGTGTGTGGCTGGCGGGTCAGGGATCGCCCGGCTGGGCGACCGCCAAGCGGCGGTGGGGGCAACGATTTTGTCGGACTGCAGCGAAGCGAAGGGACGGCAAAATGGTGGGGCCCCGCCGTCCTTGACGCGCCAGCTGCACGCCCATCATCCTTGAAAGTCCGTGAGCCAAACTCCCCTCCCGTTCGATCTCAGGTGTTCGCGAAAACCAAGGGGAAATCGCTTTCCTACAGGACGGGTGATAGTCCACGTCAGCCGAGGAGAGGGTCATCGGAGGGGAAGAAAGAAGTATCCTCAATGCCATCGAAACGAAGCGCTGTAGCCGCACTCCAGAAACTGGAGGCCGACAGGCTGGCACTCGACCAACGTCAGAAAGAACTCGAGAAACAGGCTGCCATTGAACTGGGCCAGGTTATTCTTGGAACGGGGATAGAGACCTTCTCAAAGAGGGGCCTATCCGAAGTTGCAAATGAGCTCGGAAAACTAGGCGAAGAAGAAGCCATAAAGCGGCTGTTTCAAAAGCCAGCCTCCGCATCACGCACAGCTCAAAGCCACTGAAAGTGAATACGAGAAAGGGCCCTGTCCCGCTTGGACAGAGCCCTTTCTTGGGCGGCTGGATGGCTGAGATCAGTCGATTTCGGGAGCATCCTTGTTCTCGTCGTTCTCGCCGGAGCCATTGCCCCTTGAGAGGAAGTCGACCTTGTCGGCGAGGATCTCTGTGCCGTAGCGTGTGACCCCGTCCTTGTCTTCCCATTGGGTGTAGTGGATGCGGCCTTGGACGGAAACCAGCTGGCCCTTGGAGCAGAACTGTCCGACGGTCTTGGCGAGGCCATTGAAGCAGGTCACACGGTGGAATTCGCTTTCTTTTGCGGTGTAGCCGTTCTCGTCTTTGTAGGTCTTCCCGTCCTTGTCCCTTGCAGGGCGATCGGTGACGACAGTGATCCCGGTGACATGGGTGCCGCCCTTGGTCTCGCGGGTGTCCGGATCGCGGGCGATGCGGCCGGTGAGGATTGCGATATTGGTCATGATCTTAGTTCCTTCAGTTCCTCAAACCGGAGACCATCTCCGGCTTGCGAACATCCAGAAGAAGCAGGGCATGGGAGGACTGCACCGCAGGAGCGAAGCTCTAAGGGGAACCTGTTCATGACGGGTGGTGCGGGCAGGCAGCGCAGCTGCCAACACGGCCGGAAAGGAACGGGTTGCGGCTCCTCAGCTGACCTGGTTCAGGACTGTTCGCGAAGAAAGCCGGATGGGTATCGGGTGCGGGTCTGAAGGCTCGCGTGACCCCGCTTCAATCAACCTACACCATCGCCTCCCGATGCCGCCAGGAGATCCATGAAGTTGCGCGCAGCCTCCCGGTCTTCCTCGTTGTCGAACGCCACGTCGAGGTCGGGGGCGGACCCGAACATGTGCAAGAACGACCACAGTGCAAAGCGCTTGCCCCTGTCTTGCTCGAGACCGAGGTCGACCCGGCAATGCTCGATCCCGGCCGCCAAAGTGTCTGGCGCCACGTTAGACAAATTGGTCGAGGCAAAGTAGCGAAGAAGAAGATCATCGAGTTGCATTGCCGATCTTGTAGCTTGGAAAATCGGATGCGGGAACGATAAGTGCTGCGCCGCAGTTTTCAGCAACCGCGTCCGTCCCGGAAGATTGCTGCACAGGCGCGCTGGTTACGCGTGATTAGCAATGAAGCTGTTCAGAGGCGTATCTATTCGGGCATTTCATAACCCTACAATCGAATTGATTGCGTTCGGTACTCCCCTGCCATTGCGACCCGTAGGCCTCGGAGCAGCAATGAGTTCTTTGCCTCGTGGGCGGCCTTGAACAGGGCCGCCCGTCTTCGGCGATTGGGAATTTGTCACCCGAAAGGTCTAGTTGCTCTTTCCCCGTCAAGCGGGACTAGTGCCCAACGGCCCGCGACGATCAACAACCGTGATGCGTTGCCTCTTGGCCTCAATCACTAAGCGTTCGGTCACGCCATTGCCGGGAAATGCCACCACATAGCGAGGCCTGAGACCAAGCATTTGCTCATTGCGCTTGAACCCTGCACGAGCGCCCAGACGACGCTCAAGCCCGAATGTCAGCTGCTGCACCTCATTGCGCTCGGCCCAAGATGCGGCCAGTCTGTCGGCTCCCTTACCGTCGCCGCCGTGTACGAGAAACAGGTCAGGAACGACCTCGCGCACCCTGTCGAGTGTAGCCCAGATGTTTGCCGCGTAAGTCTTGGCGTCGGCCTCGCATTCGAAGCGGTTGCGACCACCGGCAAAGACCACCGGAGTACCCTCGGGAGAATGTGCAGCCTGACGACATTCCTTGCGTACGCGCAAAAAGTCGCGGGCATCAATCACGGCCGATGTCATGTTTTTCGAGTGGCGCGCACGCGATCCCGATACGGGCTTCCACGAGGAACCGGTTTCGTCGCGATAGAGACCTGCAGCAACCTCACGCATCTGCTCGAACACCTGCATGCTGGCTTCAGCAGACTGGGCACGCAGGGTTTGTTCCTCGAGGTTTGACGAATGCACTTCGGACCCGTCGGCGGATGCCAATAGGGCGCGGATTTCGTCCGAGGCCCGATCTACTTGGGTCGACCTGCGGCTGGCTGCACGGTGAAAGAGATTGACGAAGCCCCAAGCAAGATCCTCGGCGTCGGCCTCGAGCGCGGTGTCGGCAAACAGCGCGAACAGATCGGACCAGACTGCTCCGAGCGTGTGAGACATGGCGTCCTCGCAAGGAAAGTCGGATTCGTTGAATGGGGCAGGCGTGATCGAGAAGCCGGATAGATCGAGGCCTAGCAAGCTGGGTGGCGAAACTGTCATACATATCTTTAGTCCTCCTGAGACCGGCGAATGCCGACGGAGGAATTTCCGCTCGGGCCTGTTCGCCGTGTCCGAAAAGGACCGGGACAAGGGACCACCGCACCGCGTTAGCGGGAAACCCCGCAAGGCAAGGCTGGCGCGGGCCACACGGGCCGCAGCCTTGCGCGGGTTGCTGTGGGACCTGACCGGTCCAGGGCACGAGGACCAGCGAACGGGCTGTGCGGGATCGTGTCGGAGTGGCGCAGGAGTTGTTTGGGAGTGATCCAGGATCGGTTCGGGAGCGCTCGGCTAGACCGAACTGACTCGGTGTGAAGGCAAGTGCCAGTACGTGCGGGCTGGCTGACGGAGTTGCTCAAGTTCAGTCTCCTATTCAGGCCGCGTCAGAAAGTTCGACATCAGCCTCAGTGGCACTCGATTGGTGACCGCCCATTTCGAGTAGCAAAGTGGCTGCCTCCTCGGCCTTTGCGGCCGCGGTCAGGATTGCGCGCTCGTCCTGTTTAAGAATCTTGAGCCAGGACGCGATGTAGCTAGCATGATGATCGAGATGCGAGACGGGCAACCCCAATTCGGCACCAAGAATGGCGGAGGACAGCTCGGCGATAAGTTCTTCGACGGCATAGGCATCACTGCCGAAGCGGTTCTTGAGGCCTCGATCGAGTCGCGAAGAATGTCCAGTCCAGTGCGACAGCTCATGCGCAAGTGTTGCATAGTAATGGTCATAGGCTTCGAAGAGTTCGGCTGGCGGCATGGTGACGCGATCACGCAGTGGCTCGTAGTAGGCTTGCGCGCCACGATGGCGTAGCTCTGCGTCGATCTCAGCGAAGAAGGCATCTAGCCGCTCTTCGCGGCCTTCGGGCTCAAGCGCGGCAACCAGTGGCTTGGGATGGTAGAATTCGGGGAGGCCATCGCACTGGTCGGCATTGAAGACTGAATAGGCCTTAAGCACGCGCCGGCTCTCCGTATCCTGCCCACCTTCAGCGTTTTCGACTTCCTTGGTGTAGCTTTTGTAGAAAATCGCCATGGTCGATTTTTCGCCTTTTCTGACCTGACCACCAAGCTTCTGGCACTGGCGGTATGTCATCCAGTATGGAGAGGCGTATGCGCAGGCATCGGCCACCATCCAGAGCCAGAATGTATTCATGCCGCGATACGGTGTCCCGCAGGATCGCAGCGGGCGAGAAAGCGGCACGCCGCGCCACGGCTTGACCCAGGGCTTGGTTCCCTCTTCAAGCTTTTCAATAATGGCGGCAGTGATGCGCTGAGCTGGCGATGTCGAAGCTGTGCGGCGGGACTTAATCATTGGAGGTCTCCTGATGACCGGGACACAGATTTCCCGGCTCAGGAAAGACAAAGCTCTCTCTCCTCTCCTTCAGTTATGTCGGATATGCGCCCCAATCTAAGACATAGCCATCCAAAATCTTGGCACCCAATAGCGGACATATGCACCTGATCGATTTGCAGCCGAAAATTCTTTCAGAGGCTGGTCTTACGAAGCTTGGGATTGATCTGCCCAATGCAAGCTAACAGTAAATCTGCCGACTTGCGCATAGAAACATTTCGCTAATTGTGGAACGTGCTTTGTGATAAATGGGGCGTCAACCATTGTCCTGAATGAACGAGATCACAGCCAAAGTTCCAGCCCCCGGTTGTGACGATAGAGAAAACTCAAACTCGTGCCGCGCTGCAAGATCGTTGACGATCGCAAGCCCCAGTCCGTCTCCATCAGAAGAGTCTGACTTCGCTCCTGGAACGCGCGCTGCGGCCAGCGTGCTAGGGTCCATCCCGCGCCCGTCATCGCTGACCCGAATCTCACAGCGGCCTTCCTCGCTGTTCGCCGTGACCATTACCGCGCTTGGATCCGCATGGCGGAGCGCATTGGCGACTAGATTGCTCGTGGCGCGGATGAGCGCCAAGGCTGGCACGCGTGTTTCACAACCGCAACCAGACACTTCCAGTTCCACTCCAGCCTCTTTTGCTTCGCCTTCAAACATGTTTCCGACGGCTGCGGTGACAAGTTCGATCGGATAGGGTTTGTCCTGCTGTTCGAGCTGTACAGTGGGGTTTGGTTCTTCCCGATCCGAATACTCGCGGGTCAGATGTTCGAGATAGTCGATCGCTTGGCCAAGCCGCGATTGCAAGCCGGGTGACAGGCGCTCTGCTTCGCTGGCGACCGCTGCACGTAGGCCTACAATCGGCTGGCGAATATCGTGACTGGCGGCTGCAAGTTGGGCTTTGGTGCGCATCGCGGCTTCACGAGCCCTCGCATATTCGCGCTCGGCTTCAAGCAGGCGGCGATCGGTTTCAGCCTGCATTTCCAAGGCTTCGATGCGCTCGGCAAACATTCGCGCACGCTCTCGCCTCGTTTGAAGCACGTCGACGAGTAGGAGGAGGAGCATACCCAATCCGGCGACAAGGCGGATTGCATCACGGAACCATTCAATCGTGAGGTCAGAAAGGTCACGACCAAGATAATAAGGCTCGATAGCCACAGCACCGATAGCGCTGCTGAACAGGATCAAGCCTGCCACTGCACGCAAGCGCGGAGCAATCGGGAAACGCCAAGCAATTGTGATCGCAAAGAGAAACAGAGCGAGATAAAATGCCCAGATGATGTCCGGCGTGGCGTTGGAATTGCGTGCAATGGCGATCACCGGGAGAATCGCGAGAGCAGCAAGACCCATCCGCAAGATTCCGTTTTCAAGCCGCAATTTGCGTCGGAAACCGAATAGGAAAACGTTCAGCATTGTGAATATTGTGACGAGTGTGATGTTCTCCCAAGCCTCACGAGCAGCAAGCGGATCTGGAATGAAGGTTGTTGTGAAAAGCGACGCTTCGTTTTGAAGCATCGTCAGCGAGTAAGCCATGCCGATTAGCACGCCAAGCGGGCGCGATGTCAGATAGGAAACGATCGCAAGGATCAACCCAATGATCAGCAGAGTCGCGGTAAATCCGCCCTTGAGGAGGACGGCCACCACCTGCCGGGTGCCTAGCTCTCCTTCGCGAAAAATGCCAATGTTGGGGTTGTCCGAGCTCGCCGTGTTGATAAGCGCTAAGCAGCTTTGCCCAGGTTCGATCGTGAAGCTTTGGGAGCGGGAATAGGTGAAGTAGCGCGCGCTCAACGGACCACCCTGGCGGGTTTGGCTTGCAAGGATTTCACTTGATGGTTCGCCGTCGCAGGCGAGGTGAACGCGCGGTACACGCACAAATATGCCACCAATGCCAATAACCCGGCGCATAGGATATGCGCCTTCAGACGCCACACTCTCAAAGGGGAGCGCGATCCATACGCGCCAATCATGGAACTCACCCCTATTTGCCGCATCGAGTTTAGGACTGAATGCGCCCGCACGATAGCGTACGAGCGCTTCGTCAAAATCGATCTCAGTTCCCTGTGGTGTGACCAGATAGCGTGCTGATCCCTCAACCATTTCATGACTGCGGCCTGGTTCGAGCTGCACAGGCGCATGTTCTTGCGCGGTGGCCGGACCAGCTAGAAACGCCGCCCCGAAGACCAAGAGTGTCAACAGCGCCGAAAGGTGCTTATTCAAAACGCACTTCCCCCTTGATACAATCGTATACGATGTAAGCGCCAAAAGGCGAATGGCTTGGGGGGCTTTCAAAGTGCGACGCACTGGGGGATTTGGGACTGTGTGCAGCGCGGTCATCGCGGATGACCATGCAATTATCCGCGATGCTCTCGGTGCCGCGTTGAACGATGAAGACGCGCTTCAGGGTCAAAAGATCGAGATTGTCGAGGCGGTCGGAAACGGGATTGATGCCATTGTCGCCGTGCGCAAGCATCGGCCGGGACTGTTGATGCTCGATGTCACGATGCCCCATGCAGGAGGGACCGAGGTGCTGCTCGAAGCGCGGCGCTGGTCGCCTGAGACCCGCGTTATCATCTTCACTGGTATCGAAGCGCGTGGTAAGATCGCTGAGATGGTCGAAATCGGTGCCGACGGCGTCTTTTGCAAAGGTGATGACATAGGTGAAGTCATCCGTGCAATCCCGCGCATACTCGAGGGAGGCAGGATCGTGTGCAGTCGCTTCACACGCATGCTGCAAGATGGAGCCGATCTCGAACATTTGACCGATCGCGAAAGACAAGTGCTCAGCCAGGTCGTCACCGGACGCACCAATCGCGAGATAGGCGAAGCGCTGGGCATCAGCATTAAGACCGTTGATCGCCACCGCACCAGCGTGATGGGCAAGACCGGCTCGCATAACGCCGCTGAGCTGATCGCCTATGCCTTGCGTGAAGGGCTGATCGACCCCAACGCTAGCTAAACCTGCGACCAAGAGCGGGACAATGCGCCTCATTGCGGCGCTTTAGATAGGAGCGGTGCGGCCCAGTCACGCGGCGACAAAACCCCTTCAAGGCGCATCAGATGCAAGGGCTCGGCGTCACTAACGACTTCGTATGTGCTAACGTCCGAACTGGCTGCGCCAGCGCTTTCCCAAGAATGGCTTGTCGTGTGTGTTGCAACTTCGCCGGGCCCGGCTCTCTCAAGCGTCTGGTAAAGCCGTTGAATGCTGCCGTCCTTGCGCCAGGCAAGCTGAAGGATTGTCAGATGCGGGCTGGTGTAGCGCGAATACTCAATGTGTCCGTCGCACTCGCCAAAGCCGCAAGAAACCTCCGACCCGCCTCCTTCACCCGACCAACGGATGGTGATGGTTTGCGCAGTGGCTTCGCCTGATAGGCACACTGCAACATCAAGGCCAAAGTCATCCTGGACTTGGCCAGAGATGACAGTCGTTTCGCTTTCCATACAATGAAAAGAAGGGGTGGTTCCGTCAGCTATAGACGGGTCGGTGAGCGCCAAGAGGGCCAGTGTTTTCAAAGCGTAGAGCATAATGGTCGCTCGTCTCAAAGTCTTGTCAGCCAAGGTGTCGGATTGAAGGATAGGCCGGGATTGTGCATGCCCATATTGAGAGCAAGACACCGTCCCGGCCTACGTTTCTCTATTTGTCAGTGAAGAATTCGTTTTCGTATTCGAAGGTTGCAACTGTGAGGCCTGCTCCTGCGCCGCCAAATACGGCAAACATCGGGTCGCCTTCGTCGGTTATCCGGGTCAACATGCCGACTTTTCCGATCACAGCAGCGGCGATGATCCCAGCACTTCCGCTTTCGGTTGCATCGTCACCACCGGGAACACCGGGAAAGCCAAGGCCGAATAAAATATCTGCACCAGCTCCCAGGTCGAAACCTTTCGAATAATCGTCGCTGCCTTTGTACCAGCGCGAACCAAGCGGCTTTTCGTGGAGCGGGATCGCATAACCGATTGTTCCACCAATATCATTGCTACCCGCCGCAGCTCCAATCGAAAATTCGATGGTCAAGCGAAACTTCTTGTGAAGTGCATCGTCCCATTCCTCCTCATCCGCTGGAGGCGTGATGGGAACACCGGCATTGCGCGCTGCTGTCAGTGCTTGAGTGCTTTGAGACTGCGAGAACATGTAGCTTGCAACCTCCTGCAATTTGCGGATGTCGACATTGCATTCACGAATGATGGCATTGATACCATTGGTATCCTGAGCTTCCATTTCGCGTTTGAGCCGTGACAGGCGTGATGGCGAAATCAGGCAGTTGCGCAATTTGGTGAACTCGTTGTTTGACCCCAGCGCATTGAACCGAGAGGCGACCGAACGCGTGTATTGGATCATATTGTCAGTTTCAGGAGCATCGCACCGGCCTTTGCCAAGCAAAGCACCAGGCTTGTAGATCAGACCAGCGTCGCACCATTCGCTAACGCGCCTGCTCCAGCAGCTTTTCTGGTCCAACCCGCCGCAATCCGGAGTCGTATCGGCGCCGATTTCATCTTTTATGCAAATGTTGCGGCCTCGCTGCTTGACCTCGATGAGCCCCGCATCACACCGCTTTGACGCGATCACGTTGATGCAGGTCACCTGGTTAAGCGCGCCGCATCCGCCGGTTGTATCACCGGGTGTGCTGGGGCGAACGCAGATGTTGCGGCCGCTTTGGCGTTGTTCGACAAGCCCTGCATCGCACCGTTTCGAGGCGATCGGAGTGATACAAGTCTTCTGGTCAAGCGCGCCGCATCCGCCTGTTGTATCGCCGGGTGTGCTGGGGCGAACGCAGATGTTACGACCGCTCTGTCGTTTCTCAACAAGCCCTGAATCGCAGCGTTTGCTGCTGCTCAGGCTGAAACAGGTTTTCTGGTTCAGGCCGCCGCAATCGCTGCTGCCAAAACTTCGGGCTTCGGCGCGTTCGACAGGGGCGATGAATGTGGCTCCCAGGGCTAGACCCATGACAGCGGTTACTTGAGCTATGGCTTTAAACATTGGCTTATCCTCTATTCGCATTTCGTTGAGTCTTGGCAGCGTCACCACGGTGACACGTAATCGTCATCATCATCGTTGGATGGAGGTTGATCGAGAATCATCGTCGTCACGATCATCCCGCCCATCATCATCAGGATCGGTCCAATCAGATCGCGGGCCGCCAGACACACGCTCCAGGTGATAGGTCATAGGGATCAGCGCTTCGGTGCGAGCACGCAGCGTGTCTTCATCGATCCACTCAAACTTCACCGCCGACATCAACGGCAAATCCTGCGCTATAAAATCGCCATCGGCGAGCTCGCGGATATTCTGAAGCACGACCTGCTCCGGCTCAATCTGGAACAGCATCATGTGCACCCAGCCATCTTCGGCATAGGCATGACCATTGTCGATCACGATACGCTCGCCGATTTCGCGGATTTCCCAGACACCGTCGATCGGCAGGGAGCCAAGCGGCTCGACCTGATCAATGGTTGGTAGAATGGCGCGCATCTGAGCCGCGGCGGGCGCTGTCACGCTGCCTAGTGCCAAAGCAGCGGCTGCGGCGAAACTCAATCGCTTGGCAGTTATGCAGGTCATAAATGGTCTCCTCGTTTGTATCTCGAATGTGGGGACGTTGTCGCAGCAGACTTGCTTCGAATGAATGGGGGCGATCCCCCAACTGGAGGGGCTTTGCGTTCAGGAGACAGAAATCCGGTTGGGGGCTTCACCCCATCGAGCCGCTCGTGTTCTGGACTAATATCAGGCCATCAGAACACAGTTTTTGGACGGAGAAATATTGTGACCCACCAGACAATTGCACAAAGCGTTGCGCTCGGCGTTCTAGCTACTAGCCTAATGACAACGCAGGCCCAGGCGAGGGTCGGGCAAATCTGTCTTGAGCTTGCCACAGGGACAAATACCCTAAAAGCAGAAATAGCGAGCGGTTGCCTGCCCACCTCACCTCGCCACGAAGGTGCTTTCGATATTCAGATCGATGGCGACACAGCGAGCATCACTGTGAATGGTGGGTTCAAGCAGATTGGCGAGGCCCGGATTGGAACCGCTGACTGCATGGGCTCGCGAGTTTTGGAACAAGAGGTGGAGGCCGCCGGACCGCGACGCTATTCGGTGATCGTCAACGATCGCTATCTCGGCGTCCTCGATGCGAGTGAAACCCAATTCGGAAGTCGTGCGGCCCGTCGCTGTTTTGCTGGGCCCAACCAACGACAGATCCCTTCGTCCGAGACGATGACCACCTATTCAAAGCGCCAATTTTCCGACTGGATCAAGCGTCAAGGAAAGAAATCTGACCCGATCAAGGCACCCACACTCGGTGAACTGGCGGCGCAATTGCTAGGGGAGCATCCAGGAAGTGGGGAAGGTCGGCCGAGCGCCAGCATTTCATTCGGATCTGCGCAGTGGCGGAGAGAACCGATGCAGAAGCTCGCCGACCGCCGCTTCATGGCCATTCGGATAGAGGAGCATGGCTATCTGGATGACAGCATTTCAGGCCGCCGAACCTTTGCTTCTGCGCGCCAGGACCAACAGACAGGTGGCTGGAAAGTTACCGGATTGTGGCGCCAATTCATGTGCGCACGCGGCAAACGAGCGGGCCAATGGAGTGCACAACCCTGTCCCTAATTTGAAACCCAGGTCAGAATCTGTTCGAATCGGTACAGCGACATTTTGACGGTAAGCTGGGGTGGGATTGTGTTGATTCGTGGACAGAACCAAACAGTCTGCTTACGGCCCAGTTTAAGCCACCGTTCAAGGGCGGTATCTGGGAGTGAAAGCGGACAATCTTCTGCCGGTCCAAATAGTTCAAGCTGCCGCGCGAGGTCTTAGATTGAGGGTGAGGATAGAAATTTCGTGCAACTATTCATACGAAGAACTCTTGCGAAGCGCGCTTGGAAACTCGAAAAAATGCATTTTGCGGAATCTGCTTAAGGTGTAGGATGCGTTCGCGCCGCTGCGTTGTGAGCGATGAAATGTGATGAGTTGTTCGAAGAATTATGTCGTTGGCAAAACAATATCGGGCAGCTTCACTGGGGAAAAGAATGTTATTGGGTATCGCGGCCGCGGTTGTTCTGAACTCGATATATTGCCTCGCTTATCGCTATGCATCCGGCAACCCGGCCACTTTGTTTGAGGCATTTTCGTGGGGCATTATCAACATTGCCCCCTGGATTGCCGCATTCGAATTGGGTCGAACATCGCGCAACTGGTTCGTGCTGATCGCTATCTTCTTGGCGGCTACGAGCGCGTCTCTTCTGCTCGAGGCAGCTTTACACAGCTCTTTGCTAACCGGCTTTGACCTCATCAGGCGCATCCCGGCTGCCACTCTCATCGCCATGGGCTTGGGGCTTTTTGCCTTTCTGGAAGCTCGGAACCGCAACACTGAGCACGGCGCGTTCAACCCGGATATGGCTAGGCGCGGAACGCGGAAGCGATTGCGATTGGGTTATGTCCGCAGGCAATTACATCGAAATGCACCGAGCAAGCTGTCCACCCGTGCTTAAACGATCTTCGTTGACGCAGTTCCTGAGGGATACCGGCTCATGCTTCATCAGAGTGCACCGCCAATATGCGGTCCATCCAGCGGCGGTCCGGCAGTTTGAGCGAAAACATGTCCTGCTGCTCGATGGAACTCGGCTTCCAATTGGTAACCGGTACCGGGCTAAAGTCGTCAAAGGCAACTCGCTCGTCCCTTCGTCCCAAACAACTTGATCGGGCCGCAGCGCTTTCGCAAAAAAGCGGCATGACCTACTCAAATTCTATTCTCGCAATCGGAGCGCTAATACTATGCGTGCCATGTTCAGCGTACGCAGAGGATGCGTCGGATGCATTGGTGCATGAACGTGTAACGGTGACGATGTCCGAGGGGCTGCAACTTGCAGCTTATGTCTCGAAGCCTGCGACCGCGAGCGCGCCCTTACCGGCGGTCTTTTTCACGCAGGCGGTCGCTTGCTATTCGATTGCTCCGAATTCTGCCCGAGTTGCTATGGAAGAACGCGTCGCGGCCGATTCTAATCATGCGCTGATCCGGCTGGAACGATCTGGGACCGGGGAAAGCGAAGGTCCCGGATGTGACGCGCTCGATTACGATACCGAGGTCCGCCACTACCGTGAGGCGTTCGATCAGTTGTCCACTCACCCATGGATTGATCAAGACCGAATTGTAATCATGGGATCAAGCCTAGGGTCAACAACTGCCCCACTCGTCGCTCAAGGTAAACCGATCGCTGGCGTGGTCGTTCAGGGCGGCGGGGCACTCACCTATTTCGAGCGGATGCTGCATTTCGATCGTTTGCAACTCGAACGCCAGCCGGAGTTCCGCCCGGAAGAGATTGACGCTGAAATGCGCCGCCGAATGGAGTTTCATCGGCATTATCTTCTCGGCAAAATGGAGCCTGCGCAGATTGAAGCGCAAATCCCGGCCTTGGCTGGTGTATGGGAATCCTTGTTCGGAACAAGCGAAGCACCGCATTATGGACGTCCTTACAGATGGCATTGGCAAGCGGCCGAGAAGGACTGGCTGTCCGCATGGGCGACGCTGAATGTCCCCGTGATGGTGGTCTATGCGGAATATGAGCAGTTTGAGAGCCGCCATGGGCACCGCGTGATTGTTGATACGGTGAATCGGCTGCGACCCGGTACGGCGACCTGGGTGGAAATTCCCCAAGCGGGCCATGGATTGAGGATCTATCCCAACGCCTTGTCAGCCGATGCCTGGGAAGGCGGAGAAAGCCGCCCTAACCTGTTTGTCGACCCAGTGTCGGAATGACTCCGCAAGATTGAGCCTCGCGGCGCTGAATAGCGTCAGGGAGCACCGATCGCTGACGCGTTCCTAGAACTTTGGATGAAATTTTCCGAGTGACTTGCCGCATTACCAATGTGATACACTTAGGCATCCAAGACGGAGAGCACTTATGAGAATATTGCGTCCACTTCTTGCTGCGACCAGCGCCGCGGCGCTATTTGCCAATTCCGCGGCTCTAGCGGATGAGCCATCTCAAGCCGAGGCGACCGTAGTGCAGACTGCCGAAATTGCTGCTTTACCACTGGCATTTTCCGAAAGCGGCTTTGAAGGGGCGGGGGCGAGTCTCCTGCGTGAAGAATTGCAACAAGCGCAATTTGTAATGATAGGCGAAGCCCATGGACATGCTGATGCGCCCCTGCTCTTGTCCGCATTTGCATCTGAGACGCGGGCCTATGATTTCCGCTACTATGCAATCGAAGTCGGTCCATATTCAGCCGAATGGTTGCAGCAGACTTTGCTTGAGGGCGGCGAGGCTGGTCTCGCAGAAGAATTGAGTGGGCGGCCCTTGGCTATACCGTTCCTGAACTCTGTCGAAGAAGCGCGCGCCGCGACTGCCTTTGCTCAAAGTGGCAGGTTATGGGGCGTGGACCAAGAATTTATCGGGTCACCGCTTATCCATCTAGAAATCCTCAGCAACATGGAATCGAAAAATCCTGCGCTGGTTAAACGTCTTGAACAGAACGAGCGTGAGGCTTTTGCCAGCGGGAACCAGGGGGCCGTTCTCTTCGCCAAGATCGACGCCGATGGATGGCAGGAACTGCGCAACGCTTTCGCAGGCAATTCCGATGCGCTGGATAGGATCGCGGCGATGGAGCGCAGCCAATTGATCTATCAGTCTTTCGTCATGGGGCGAGGACTCGATAATAATCTCGACCGAGTGGAGCTGATCCGCCGCAATTTCCTGCGCCATTATCAATCTGCTTTACAAGGCAACGAAGCTGCACCACGCGTATTGATGAAATTCGGATTGACGCATGGTGGCCGAGCAACATCTTCAATGTCGACATTCGATCTGGGATCGCTGATCGAAGGGATGGCGGCGTCCAACGGGTTGGAGGCACTGCATGTCGCCTATCTCCCGATTGGTGGGACGGCTACGGCAATCATGCCTTCACCCGAAGGAGCCTTTAGCGAAAGGCCGGTAAGTGCAGATGAATTGCGAACGCTGCTAGCAGATAGCGGAATAGATCTTGAGATGATCGATATCAGCGAAGGTCACTTCGTCATCGATCTCGATCCTGTCAAGCGCAGACTTGGCAATGCAGGGCTTGCCGAGCTTGAACCCATGACGCGTTTTCTGGTGCTCGGTTTCGATTACCTGATCACGACCTCATCGGCCACACCGACTACACCTTTGGCCACACGCTAGACCCAAATCCGAGGTGCTCTCTCGTCGCCATACGATCAGTCAGCTTCCACGATGGCGTTGAGAACTGTTGAGCCAGCTTCAATCGTGACGCAGTCACCAATGGCGATGAGCGGGATATCCTCGCTGGAATAGCCCTTCCATTGAAATTTGAGTGTTGAGCCCGACACATTAAACTCAGCGACAAGATTACCTTCGCTCAGGAGGCGCACTTTGCCACCATGACTATCGGGCAGGTTGCGTAGGGTCAGACTAAAGCGTTCCTGCCCATCGCTCCAACGATCTTGTGAGAGCTTACCATATGGTGATCGGCGATTATTGGATGCGCTGTGAAACTTGGCCTCCACGTTGTGAATTTTCAGTACGCCCGGCGCTGTCATTACAGTTGTCCGGCTTTGGTTGATCGTCTTCTCAAGCCAGCGAAGCATTTGTTGCCTCCGGGTGTTTGGGCAACGGAGCTGAATTATGCTCCTGCGCAAACGTCATTGGTCTGCGTCAATCGCTTCAATGCTCACTGGATTCTCTACCAATACACGACCGGCAAGACCCCATCCATTCGCGCGTTCGGCGACTAGGACTATCAGCTCATTTCGGCCTTCATTTAACCTCAAACTCAGCGATTGTTTCGTTGCATCAAAATCCCCGCGAAATAGCGGCCCTTTGGCGCGAAAGCTGTTGTCGAAGGAATAGAGCACCGATCCATTAAGCCAGACCGTCGCCATGTCGCTTGCATCGATCTGCAATTCGGCGACTTGATCATCGTCTGAATGAATTGCCACGCCTGCATAGACGGCGTCGAGGCGGTTCCTTTCAAAGCTGCCCGACGATTGCTTTTGGATATAGCGTGAGATCAACAGGCGCCCGTTGCGCTCCACGTCAGCGGTGCTCCATTGTGGGTTTTGAGGAAGCCTCGCAGCGATGCCAGCCCAGTCTTCAAGCGGGAATGGATCGGACAATGCCCATTGCTCGATATGGCCGGGTGCTGATTGTTCAAGAGTGGGAGACATGCCTCCCTCTTCGGCCTCTGTATCGAATGAGGGCCTCGCCGAAGAATATCGGAAGTTTGAAAAACAGCCTTCGAACAGGGTGCGAAGGCCGATCGCGCCGCGTTCAGCAGGAAGCGTCAAATCAGTGGTCAAAGCGGGTCCAGCACCATCACCGCCCAAGGACACTTTTGCGCGATCCCCTACAAAATCGACGCGCAAAGTGATCCATGGATCATTCCCGAAATCCGCACGCAATTGAGCTTCTCGGAAAAGCTGCCAATTTGTCTCACCATTCAAATGCGGCGTGTATTGCACCGCATCAAACTGGCCCGATTTGTGCATCCTGAAATAAGCTGTCTCGTAATTGTCGCGAGTGCCAGCGCGAAAAATGACATTGGCAAAACGTCGGCGGTCATCATTCGCGATGTCGACGGCAATCGAGCCATTTTGGAGACTGACACCGCGCGCAAAGGCTTCGCCATCAAGGCATAGCGCCTCGCGTCCTTGCACATTCTCAACGCGGAAAGACGAGGCTTCAGAAAAATCAAAGGCTTGTTCGTCGAGAGGGATTGGTCGCCAATCAGTTGTCGCCGCCGACACCGTACTCGCGCCAAACCCGCCGATAGCCTGGGCCGCAAAGAGGGCTGCGGCTGGTGTTGTGAAGCGACGTCTCAGTGACTTTGACATTTGGCTATCTTCCTGTCTGTCCGAATTGATAGGGCACCCATATCTGACACGGATTATCGCAAGCGTATTGGAAAAACCGGCGGCGACGCTTGCCCGCTCTGTTCCTACAGCCACTCTTGCTTTAGACACTGCGTATGGTTGGGACGTTTCGCCTCTTGCCCCTGCTCCAAGCCGGACACCAAGTTCGACTCTGGTGTCACGGCGTTCCAAATGCCACCGCAGCCCCTCATCGTATGGTGCCGTTTTGGTATCTCTCGCTTGTCATCTGGCGCGAATGGACTGTGAGCGGCGAAATTGCAGATGTGAAACTTCGGCTGCATGGGCCGCAGCCAAATCCATATTTCTATGCACCGCAAAGACCGACCGAGCTCATCGGTATAGCCATCGCCCCCGAGCTTGCTCAAAATGCATTGGGCATTTCAAACGAAGACTGCGCTTAGCCAGATTGTGGAGTGGCAAAATGACAATTTCGACAACGCGCTCCATTTGGCGAACCGCGGTGCGCAGGTCGACGCGATTGCGGAGGCAATGGCTCGGCCAGTTCTGGATATGACCACCGACGTAGTCAACGGGAACATCGACCTCGCAGTGGCTATGATCCGCCGAATGCGAGGGACAGCATCTCTACGTGCGATCCGGGAGCGGATTGGTCTGAGCGAGCGCCAGTTTCGAACAGGCTTCAAGAAGCGAGTGGGTGTATCGGCGAAAGCTTACAGCCGCATCGTTCGGGCGAATGCCGTCATCGCTCAGGCGGATCAGACCAAAATACCGGACTGGGCTGCATTATCGTATCAATACGGGTTCTTTGATCAGGCACACATGATCAACGATCTGCGAAGCCTGACGGGACGTTCGCCTGCGCTCTTGAACATCGAGCGTAAGGCCGAATGACCGTAGCGGGATCGTGTGCTCAACGGTCCGCTTTTTGACTTCAGCCTCAGACCAGCGGACTGTCGGGTTTCGGCCCAAAAATTGACATGAAGAAAGGCGGCCCGTCCCGAGAGGGACGGACCGCCCGCCGAGTGACCTGGACCTGTCAGGAGGGGTCAGGCAGCCTGCTCGGCAATTTCGTTCGCGGTCTCGTCCTCAGCCGGGTCCGCAGTTTCATCCTCGACTGGTTCCTCAGGTGACCCGAAGCGCATGATCTCCGGCACCCACTCTCCCGCTCGCATCTTCACATCCGCCTCTCCGATGAAATTGCCGGAGAAGATGCGTTCAGCTGCGCTCGCCAGTTCTGCTTTCTTCGAACCTGCATAGCGGCTGACGAGTTCAGCGCCGCCTGCTGCATCGAGCGCTTCGAGTGTGCGCGCTTTGGCCACACGATCGAAGAAGTTCGCCGCCGTTGGCCGCCACCAATGCGCGGTTTCGATCTTGAGCAACGACCCGAGGATCTCGTGCAGCGGCGCCGAGCGATCGCCTTCGCAGGCAAGGCTTGCGACCAGCGTTCGGGATACGACATGGCCGAGCCAGCCCGAACGTGCCTCATCGCTCAACGCGCGGAAGCGTTCGAACCGTTCGACATCGGTCTCACCGGAGCGCCAGCTTTCGTCGAGCGTAGCGGCGAATTCAGCAAGCGCTGCGCTTGCGGGCGCATCCTTGGCCTCGAAACCGGCCACCGGTCCCGATGCGACCGATCCTACGAGCGTCGATGCTTTCTTCGCGCGCCAGTCATGCCCATCGGCATCCGCGAGCGTGAAGATCATGAAGTCGAGCGCAAGCGCGGGATTGTTGGCGAGATGGATAGCCAGTATATCGCGACGTTGCATCGCGAGCTCGTCGAGCAGGCGCTGCGAAAGCGCGCCGCTTCTGCGCTTGGTATCAGCACCTGCGTCCACCGGTTCGACAGCTCCGTCATCATCGTCGATGACTTCTGCCTCCGTGTAGTACTGCGGCACCATTGCGGGTTCACCATTCCGCGAAAGCACAAGGAACGCTCCAGTCTCTGCCTTAAGCTCGTCTGCAAGCACCGGCGGACGATCGTTGAGATCGCGCATCGCTCTGTCGATCGAGACAAGTTCTTCTTCCGCCTTGGCGATCTCGCTTTCATCGCTGTCTTCATCTTCGAGGATGGCCGCCGTCCGGTCGTAGTCGGCTTCGAGGTCGCTGAGCTCGCGGGCTTCCTCTTCGGAGAGTGGAGCCAGCTCGAATGGAAGCCGATTGAGGCCCTCGACAAGATCGTGGCTAACATAGTTGCCAAGGGTGGGTCGAACCCAGGCAAGTCCGTGTTCTTCAGCAGCCCTCTTCGCAGCGTCTTCCATCGCTTTCTGGGCAAGGCCTTCGAGCAGCGCGACATCGATCCAGCTCTCGCTGGCTTCGTCGTCGAACAGTTCGCGTTCGATGCGGCCGCCTGCAGCGAGGTAGGCATCGCGCCCGACCAGAACAGCGCGCGGGTCGGAGCCTCGAACAGTGGCATCGAGCACCATGCGCCGGATCGTGTCAGGCGTGATCTGGTACCAAGCATCCTGCAGCTCGGCGTAGACGTGTGCTTGACGGTCGATGTAGGAGATCGCTCCATAGGCCTTGGCCATGTCGAGCGTGATCGTTCCTTCGGCGAGCGCTTCGAAGACACAAGGTGCGAGCCCCGCTATGCGTAGGCGTCCTTCGACAAAACGGACTGTGAGACCGAACCGGCGAGCCACGTCTTCAGTGCTGGCTCCCGCGTCGATGATCGTAGCGAATGCCTGCGCCTCGTCGGCCGGGTTCATTGCGAGGCGCTGGAAGTTCTCGGCAAGGCTCGCTTCGCGCACTTCGCTTTCCTCGCCTTCGATGACAAGGCAAGTGACCTCATGGTTCTTGGGAAGCGTGCCTTCCTCTACCAACGCTTGCAATGCAGCGAGGCGGCGCCCACCAGCTTCGACTTCAAATTTCCCTCGGGTGGCTTTGCGAACTACCAGATTTTGGAGAAGCCCCCGTGCCGCGATATCAGCCCGCAATTGCAAATCGGCAAGAACGTCGCTTGCTTTGCGTACGTTGCGAGGGCTTGAGATTAGTTTCTTGAGAGGAATGGATTGGATCATGAGTAGTCTCCTGTCTTTGTTGCGCCTCACGACAACCGTGCGGCCAAAGACCCAGGAGCTCTCTCTCCTCTAAGTCTTGCTCTTTCGGAGCAGCCACGTCTGCAGTTCATCGTTCCAGTCTGCGCCTCGCGATCTGACCTTGCGGATCAGGATTTTGCGATTGGATGAAACGTAGGCTTCCAGTCCGCGAGTTGCCGCGAGTTCTCCACCTGCATCGTGGTCGACGAACAGATGAAGCTCTGTGATGCTCTCAGGGATACTAACCAAACCGAAGCGTTCATTGCCCAGCGTTGCCCAAGTTGGGATACCGGTGAGCGCATAGGCCGACATCGCGCTTTCAATGCCTTCGGCGAGACCGAGCCTTCCGTCGGCGGGTGCGAACAGACGGACTGCCGCCTTGCCGAGAGACCCCAGAGCACGTTTCGGCTTGGCAAACGATGCCTGCGTATCGCCGGAATGCGACAGGAAAGTCCGGTGAACGGCAATCGGCCCCTCGTCGAGGCTGACCGAAGCGATCATCGCCGGCAAGAAGCGCGCGCGACCTTTCGGTCCAAGCGGTGTGCGCGGATGAAACCTCAGCGCATGGGAGGTTGCGAGGATGCCGCGCTCTTCGAGATATGCCTTGGCAGGACTTCGCTGCAGGGGTCGGGCATCGCGCCAGATGCGGAGTGCTGCAGCTGATGGCTTGCTGGAATACCTCGGCTGGAACGGAAATTCGTCAGAAGAGCCTGAGAATAGAGCTGAGGTCTCGATCCCTTCACGGGCGAGGGCAGCGAGCACGCGCGCCTGATCACACCCTGCGAAACAATGTAGGAGGATCGCCTTTCGGCCAAGCGTGACACCGAGCGAAGGCGTGCGGTCATCGTGCGCTGGACAACGGGCCATGCCCTTGGTGCCAGACCACTTCCCGCCGCGGCTCTCGCAGAGCTTGCGAGCGGTTGCCTCAAACGACACGCGAGACTGATGGGAATTCGAAAAGGACATGCGAGCTCCTTAGTTGCTCAATTGCCCCTTCTGTCGCTTCCCTCTCCTCTTGTTGGTGCAACCAATCATATGGTTTCCTACACCCATGCGTTCATAATATGTTCTCACGCCAGAATTATCAAGATTGAGAGATTGCTCAGTGAAAAGTTCGAAAATAGCGATCGGGATAGGTACGCTAGGACTGGCAGTCCCAAGCTGCGCAATCGCGCAAGAATTCCAGATTTTCGATCACGATATGGGGTCGGTTGAAAGCGCGTCAGACCGACGAGCGGACGTTCAACACGATCCTAGAAGTCAGAATTCGCAGATTGAACGAAGCTTCAAAGAGGCGCTCTACGAGCCTCTGATCCGTCAAGCGGAAGCTCGTCACCGCTTGCCGCCAAGGCTCCTCCAAGCGTTAGCCTGGCAAGAATCACGGTTCAATCCGATGGCAATCAGCCCAGCAGGGGCGGCTGGATTAGCCCAGCTCATGCCAGCAACAGCACGGGAGCTCGGGGTTACCAATCGGCATGACCCCGCTCAAAACATCGATGGCGGCGCAAGATATTTACGGCAGATGCTCGATCAGTTCGGTGCGATCCATCTCGCATTGGCAGCCTACAATGCTGGCCCAGGTGCCGTATCGCGAGCAGGAGGCATTCCGAAAAATCGAGAAACCCCAGGATATGTGAGAAACGTTATCCGGCGATGGATGGCATACGCCAAACAATGAGCGCGATCTTGAAGGAGCTCAAGAGTTAGCTCGCTTTCAGCAATACCAAGTCACCGCCCAACTTGAGGCTATCAAGATAGTCACTCCACCACTGCGACATCTTTACGCGCTCAGACCAGTGCTTACCTCGATGATAAACACCGCGAATCGCATTACTGTCTCCATGCGCGAGCGCGCGCTCAATCGCGTCTGAGCTCCATTTTCCGCTTTCATTGAGCAGGGTAGATGCGGTCGCCCTCAACCCATGCGCGGTGACCTCCTCCTTGCTAAACCCCATCCTTCTAAAGGCTGCGTTCAAAGCGTTTTCACTCATGGGACGTAGACCGGACCGGGCTGATGGAAACACATAACCTGATTTACCCATCATGGTGCCGAGCTCTTCGAAAAGGCTGATGACCTGCTTTGAGAGCGGAACCGCGTGCGCGCGCCGCGCTTTCATCTTGCCTGCTGGGATCCGCCAGACGCCTTCATCAAGGTCAAACTCCGCCCAATCAGCATGCCTCAGTTCACCAGGACGCACAAAAACATGCGGGGCAATCTTCAACGCAAACTTTGTGAGAGTGTAACCTTCAAAGTCGTCGATAGCTCTCAACAGCCCGCCTAGCTTCTCTGGATCAAGAATGGCGGCGTAGTGCGTCGGCTTTGGAGTGATGAGCGCTCCCTTCAACAGCGAAGTTGGATCAGATTTGCACCGAGTTGTCGCCACCCCATACCGAAATACCCGTCCTGCAAACGATCGACATTTTTTTGCCGTCTCGTGTTTCCCAGTAGCTTCAAGACGCTTCAGAGGCGCAAGCACTTCGAAAGGTTCGATCTCGTGGATTGGCCGATTTCCGATCGCTGGTGTCAGCTTATCAAGAAAGTAGTTCGCCTTGACGATAGTCGCTTCAGCGCGGCCATTCTGAACCATGATCTGCTCTATGTACTCGCGGGCGACCGCCTCGAAAGTACTTGCCGAAAGAAACTCATCCCTAATCCTCTGTTTGCGCTTCTCCACCGCTGGGTCGCCGCCAGAAGCTATGGTCTGCCTCGCTTCCATTGCTGCTTCTCGCGCATCCTTGAGGCTAACCACAGGGTAGCTGCCGAGCGACACCTTCTTTTGCGCTTTTCCAATTCGATATCGAAACCGCCAATGTTTGCCACCAGCGGGTGTGACCTCGATATATAGGCCGCGCTCGTCAGCGACCTTGTACGGCTTTGCCTTCGGTTTGAGGGCTCGGAGTCTGGTATCCGTCAGAGGCATGTGTGGGCCTTTTCATTTGGGCCTTTTGCAAAAGGCCCACAAAAGGCCCGCAAAATTGTCTGGAACGACCGAGATTGGGCGGAACATTCCGAGACGATCCAAGGGCCAAACCCCTTGGATTTCTGCGGTTTTTATAGATTATCTGAGAGAACAAGGGAAGAACAAATGGTGCCCAGAAGAGGACTCGAACCTCCACATCCTTGCGAATACTAGCACCTGAAGCTAGCGCGTCTACCAATTCCGCCATCTGGGCACACCTGCTCGCGGCGCTGCAACAGCGTACTCGCGGTGAGGGCGGGCCAATAGCGATGTGCGCGCCCTGCTGTCAACGCCAATACGCATACCGGAGCCGCTTAGTGATCGTGACGCTTGCAGTGCTGCGCGGCTTAGGACATGGGGAAGCGAGACTACTTAAGGCTGGGAAAGCACAGGCAAATGGCCAAATCAGACCTCTTTCAAGACAAACTCGTTACTGTATTTGGTGGCGGCGGCTTTATCGGCAATTACGTCGCGCAAAGCCTGCTGGAGCGCGGCGCGCGCCTGCGCATTGCGAGCCGTAATCCTGAAAATGGGTTCTCGCTGAAACCGCTCGCCAATCTTGGTCAGCTTCAGTTCGCCCGGTGCGACATCACCAATGAGGCCAGCGTGGCCGCCGCGATTGATGGCGCGAGCTATGTGGTCAATTTGGTTGGTACGTTTGATGGCGACCAGTCCAAGGTCATGGGCGAGGCACCTAGCACCATGGCCAAGCTCGCCGCACAGGCAGATGTAAAAGCCTTTGTGCATGTCAGCGCGATTGGCCCCGATGCCAATTCCAGCGCCGAATATGCGCGCGCCAAGGCGCAGGGTGAAGAGAGTGTGGCAGCTGCGTTTCCCAAGGCTACCATCCTGCGCCCATCGATTGTCTTCGGTAAAGACGACAACTTCCTCAACATGTTTGGCTCAATGATTGCGAACCTGCCGGCGCTCCCCGTCTTTGCGCCTGAGGCGAAACTGCAATTGGTGTTCGTCGATGACGTGGCCGAGGCGGTCCTGCGCACGCTTGAGGATCCGGCCAAGCATGGCGGCAAGACCTTTGAGCTTGGCGGCCCGGAACAGCTCAGCATGATGGAAATTAATCAGCGCATTGCCGCTGCTCAGGGTCGGTCCCGCAAATTCATCGCCATGCCGGATGGTGCCTCGGCGCTGTTTGCGGCCCTGCCCGGCACACCGATGAGCCGGGACCAGTGGACATTGCTCAAACTTGGATCTGTTACCTCTGGCGACCATCCAGGTTTCAAAGAGCTGGGCATCGAACCCAAGCCACTTGGGCTGTTTCTGGACAAATGGATGGTTCGTTACCGGAAGTTTGGCCGATTTGGCCTTAGCAATGAGCGCGCTTCCAGCTAGTCAGCTGGGCTCTCCATCGGCTTCAGATGGCGAACCGTTTTCGATTGCATGAGCGATCTCAACGAGCAGCACAGCTCCCTCGCTGCCAGAAATACGGACACGCTGCCCGACATCCAAATCAGGCCCGCGGGCGAGCCATTCGCTGTCGCCGTGCTTGATCCGGCCAGAGCCGCCCTCAAACGCTTGCGTCACGACTGCGCTTTGACCGACCAATTGCGCACCGCGATGGTTGAGCATCGGATCAGCGCTCTTGATCGGTTGATCACGGAGAAAACGCCGCGCGCTGAACACGGCGATCAAGGAGAGCGATACGAAGATCACAACTTGGCTTGGTAGGCCGAGATCAAGACCGAATGTCAGCAGACCGGTGATGATCGCGGCAACGGCCAGCCAGATGAGATAAACGCCCGGCACCAGCATTTCGAGCGTGGCCAAGACCAAGCCGAAAGCGACCCAGATCCAATGCGGATCGAAAGAACCCCAATCGTCCATTATTGGTCGCCTGTGCGCGGCACGCTGGCGCGAGCGCGCGATTGCGGCAAGGGCGTCCCCGCCCGGGTGGTAACATCGCCTTCAGCAGGTGTAACAGCCTCGCGCACCAATTCGCCAATCCCGCCGAGCGAACCGATAAGCTGGGTTGCCTCAACCGGGAACAGGATCGTCTTGGCGTTGGGGCTGTCCGCAAACTTGCCGACGGCTTTCGTATATTCTTGCGCGATAAAGTAGTTGATTGCCTGACTGCCAGACGAAGCGATTGCATCCGACACCATCTGGGTAGCTTTCGCCTCTGCCTCAGCAGCGCGTTCGCGCGCTTCGGCATCGCGGAATGCGGCTTCTTTCGTGCCTTCCGCCTGCAGGATGGCGGATTGCTTGTCGCCTTCAGCGCGCAGGATGTTCGATGCACGGTCGCCCTCAGCTTCGAGGATTTCTGCACGTTTGACGCGCTCTGCCTTCATCTGCCGCGCCATGGCCTCTGAAATATCACGTGGCGGGCGAATGTCTTTGATCTCTACGCGCGTGATCTTGATGCCCCATGGCGAGGTGGCATGATCCACGACGCTTAGTAGGCGTGCATTGATTTCATCACGCTTAGAAAGTGTCTCATCAAGGTCCATAGACCCCATCACTGTACGTAAGTTGGTCGTCGTCAGCGCCATGATCGCATTGTAAAGGTTGGCCACCTCATAGGCTGCCTTACCAGCGTCGAGCACTTGGAAAAACACCACCGCATCGACGCCAACCATGGCGTTGTCCTTGGTGATGATCTCTTGGCCGGGAATGTCGAGCACCTGCTCCATCACATTCACCTTTTGCCCTACTCGCTGCACGAACGGATAGATGATGTGAAAACCAGGCTCGGCAGCCTTGGTGTATTTGCCGAATGTCTCGATTGTGTAGACGAAGCCTTGTTTGACCACGAGAACACCCATGACCAGAAACACAATTAGTACCAGCAGCAATGCGCCAAGTACGTATTCCATGAGCTCAAACTCCCCTACGATCTGATCTTGGCAACCATTGGATTGCCTTTACCGCAGCCTAACCCAGCTATGCGCAATAGCAAAGGCCCGCATTCCCAACCGAACCTGCCTCAGCATACTCCCAAGATGGACAAGCGGAGGAATGCGCGGCAACATGCTGCACTGAGGGAGAGGCACGAGAATGATAAGAACAGGGTTTGCGCTGGCGGCATCGATCGCTTTGGCGAGTTGCGGGATGCTCGAAGAGGGCGAGGCAGAAGGCGGGATCACGCACGCCTCGTTGGTCAATGCCGGCGATAATGATGCGGATTGGATCACCCATGGCCGCACCTATTCAGAGCAGCGCTTCTCTCCGCTTGAGCAAATCAATGCAGAGACCATAGGCGATCTGGGGCTCGAATGGTTCGCCGATATGGACACCGCGCGTGGTCAGGAAGCCACCCCGCTGGTGATGGATGGCAAGCTCTACCTTACTACCGCTTGGAGCAAAGTCCGCGCCTTTGATGCCGCTTCTGGCGAGCCCTTGTGGGACTACGACCCCGAGGTGCCTGGCGAGACTGCGGTCAAAGCCTGCTGCGATGTCGTGAACCGGGGCCTCGCCGCTTGGGGGGACAAACTGTTCCTTGGCACGCTTGATGGACGTCTGATCGCGCTCAACCGCGACAGCGGCGAAGTGGAGTGGGAGACAATAACTGTTGACCAGTCGCAGTCCTACACTGTTACAGGCGCGCCGCGGATCATCGATGGCAAGGTTATCATCGGCAATGGAGGCGCCGAATTTGGCGTGCGCGGATATGTGGCGGCCTATGATGTGGAGGATGGCGAGGAGCTGTGGCGTTTCTACACTGTCCCAGAAGGCAACGAAGACGAGGCTTCGCCCGAATATCTGAAAGCGGCAGCCGAAACCTGGAGCGGCGATGCTCTGGTCGGTGAAGACGCGATCGGCGGCGGCGGCACAGTCTGGGATTCGATGGCGTATGACCCGGATTTAGACTTGCTCTATATTGGCGTTGGCAATGGATCGCCCTGGAACCGGGCCTATCGCTCACCCGGCGAAGACGGGACGGGCGAAGGCGACAACCTCTACCTATCGTCAATCGTGGCGATCCGACCGAGCACCGGCGAATATGTCTGGCACTATCAGACCACTCCGGGCGAGACCTGGGATTACACCGCGACCCAGCACATCATCCTGGCCGACATGGAGATCGATGGCAGCGAGCGTCAGGTTCTGATGCAAGCGCCCAAGAACGGGTTTTTCTACGTGATCGACCGGGCAACTGGGGAGTTTATCTCTGCCGAACCCTATGTTGCAGTGAACTGGGCAAGCGGCATTGGTGAAGATGGCCGCCCGATTGAAAACCCCGAAACCCGCGTCGATAAAACGGGTAAGCCGGCGATTGTTACGCCGGGTGCACTGGGCGGACACAATTGGCATCCAATGGCCTATCACCCGGGCGAAAATCTGGTTTACATCCCGGCTTTCGAGGCCGCGATGGTCTACGCGCCTGAGGCAAATTGGAAGCCAGACCGCGCGCGCGGTTTCAACGTCGGCTTTAATCTAGGGGCAGGCGACTTGCCGCCCGATTTGGGCATTCGCCGCGAAGTTGTCGGCACGCTCAAGGGCAAACTGGTCGCATGGGATCCGGTTAGCCAAAAGGCGAAATGGACCGTCGATCATCCCGGCCCCTGGAATGGCGGTCTACTCGCAACAGGCGGCGGCCTAGTCTTCCAAGGCACAGCGGGCAGCGAGTTCAACGCCTACAGCGCAGCGACGGGCGACAAAGTCTGGAGCTTTGGCGCGCAGACTGGCGTGGTCGCCCCGCCCATCACCTACACCGTTGATGGCGAGCAATATGTGGCTGTTCTGGCCGGTTGGGGCGGCGCTTATGCGATCACAGTTGATGGCGGGCTCCTCAATGATCTTGCGCCTGTGCGAAACATCAGCTGCAGCTGTTGGTCTTCAAGCTTGGCGGTGAAGCGGAGCTGCCACCGGAGCCCGAACTCGCCGCGCTGCCGCTTGATCCTCCTGCAAGCCGCGCGGACGAGCAGACTATTGCACTGGGCGCGGAAAAATACGCTCGCTATTGCGCTGTATGTCACGCGCCCGCAGCGGTTGGTTCTACCGTGCTGCCTGATCTCAGGCGCTCGGGAACGCTCGGCAACAAGCAAAGCTGGATGGCGGTCGTCGGCGACGGGATATTAAAAGATAACGGCATGGTGAGCTTTGCCGAATCTCTTTCACCCGAAGAGATCGAAGCCGTCCGCGCTTATGTGATCCACCGCGCCAACGAGGATAAGGCAGGAGGTCTACAATAGCCCCTCCAAACTCGTCCCGCTCATGTGCCGAAGAAATTCAGCTCTAGCAGCACGTTGTTTGGATCGGCGGTGAAGATCTGCCGCAAGCCAATCGAGGGGACCTCGTTGATCTGATAATCGGCGCCGTTCTTGTCGAGGCGGGCCCTCACCTGATCAAAATCGCTGCACCTCAGCGCAACATGATGGATCGAACCGGTTTCCTGCCCTGTGGCAACCGCGCGGTCATAGACGCGCGGGAACTCAACGGAATTGAGATGCAGAATGGCAATATCATTGCGATCATAGATCCAGCGCACTTGATCCGGCTTCATATGAGGCGGTCCGTCGCGCTCCTCTAGGTCGAGAAGATTGGCATAGAATTGCGCCGTCTCAGACAGCTTGTCAGTGATGATATTTATGTGATCAAGGCGCTCTACAATCATCATTCGATTCCCTTTGAGCTTACCCCCTAAACACAACTGTCCGACTGTCGTTTAGCAGCACTCGCTCCTCAACAAACAAGCGGATGGCCTCAGCCAGAACGCGGCGCTCAATATCGCGTCCCTTACGCACCAGATCATCGGGCTGATCGGCATGACTGATCGGCTCGACATCTTGGTGAATGATCGGTCCCTCATCGAGGTCTGGCGTGACGAAATGTGCGGTCGCTCCAATCATCTTTACGCCGCGCGCATGCGCCTGATAATAGGGTCGCGCTCCCTTAAACCCAGGCAGGAAACTGTGGTGGATATTGATGCAGCGCCCGGCAAAATGCAGCGACTGTTCGTCTGAAAAAATCTGCATGTAGCGCGCCAAGACCACCAATTCGGCGCCCACATCGTCAGCAATCTGGCGCATCTGCGCCTCTTGCTTGGGCTTGGTCTCTTTGGTGATCGGCAGATGGAAAAACGGCACATCGCCGATTTCACTATGCGACACCGCTTCGCGCGGGTGGTTCGAGACAATCGCAACCGGTTCGATATTCAGCTCGCCCGTGCGCCAGCGATAGAGCAAATCGGCGAGGCAATGATCAAACTTGCTGACCATGATGAGCACGCGGCGTGGCCGATCGCGCAGCGCAAGCTTCCAGTGCATGCCATAGTCGCTGGCAAATGCGCTGAACTCTTCGCGCAGCTCTTCACTTGAACGATCAGTCGGATCAAACGCGACACGCATGAAAAAACGATCGCTGGTGCGGTCGTTGAACTGCTGCGCTTCAAGGATATTACAGCCGCGCTCAAACAGAAACGCCGTGACCCGCGCGGTGATGCCGGGTTGGTCAGCGCAATCAAGCGTAAGGATCAAGGCGTTACCGCCAGACTGATCGCCTGCAGCAGCCATTCTATCTGCCCTCCAGCGCGGCCTCGCATTCGCGCATCAGGGACGCGATGATATCTGCTGCAGGTTCTTCCGCCTTCACCATGCCGACGCTCTGACCGGCCATAAGGCTGCCATTCTCGATATCGCCGTCAATAACAGCGCGGCGCAATGCGCCGGCCCAATAATGCTCGATCTGCAATTGCGCCTCGCCCATATCGACCTCTTCCCGGTCGAGCATGCCGGCAACCTCGATCTGCTTGGCGGTGAATTCTTCCGTGCCCTTGTTCTTGAGCGCTCGCACCGGGATCACGGGCAAGCGCGGATCGATCTGAACGCTGGCATCGGCATCGCGCGCCTTGGCCCGGAAGAAGGCTTTCTTGAATTCGGGGTGCGCAATGCTCTCAGTCGCGCAAGCAAAACGCGTGCCCAGTTGGACACCGCAAGCGCCCATCTCAAGATAGCTCGCAATCGCCTCGCCGCGGCCAATGCCGCCCGCGACAAACACGAGGTGATCCTCGGCCAGCTCGGGCAGGAATTCCTGCGCCAGAACGCTGGTTGAAACGGGACCGATATGGCCGCCCGCTTCCATGCCTTCGATCACCAAAGCATCGCCGCCAGAACGCAGCAGCTTCTTCGCCAGAGCCAAAGTCGGGGCGAATACGATGACTTTCGCGCCGAATTCCTTGATCGCCTCTACGCTGCCCTTGGGCGGGATACCGCCAGCCAGCACGACATGCGTAACGCCATGCTTGCCGCACACTGCGATCAGATCGAACAATTGCGGATGCATGGTGATCAGGTTCACGCCGAAAGGCTTGCTGGTCATCGCTTTCGTCGCTGCGATCTCAGCATCGAGCAGATCAGGCGTCATCGCGCCGCAGGCGATCACGCCGAATCCGCCAGCGTTCGAAATTGCTGAAACGAGATTGCGCTCAGACACCCAGCTCATCGCGCCGCAAAGGATCGCGGTTTCACAGCCAAGAAAATCGGTTCCGCGCTGCATCAGGGCGGCGCTCTTTGAATAATCACTCATGTTTGAGGCGATTAGAGGCCTCAATCGCGATAGGCAATGCGCACCTTGCTCGCGGCCTCGCCGGCTAGCTTTCGAGCGTCATCGGTGTCGTCCGCTTTGGCAAGCGCAACCGCCATCCGGCGGTAGGGCCGCGTGACCGGCTTTCCAAAGATGCGAATATCCACATTTTCATCGCTGAGAGCGAGCGCCTCAGCAACGCCCTCAAAGTCAAAATCGGAACTGTCGCGGTCGGCCAAGACCACCGCAGAGGCGGAGGGACGCGCGGTGATTTCTTGCGGAACAGGCATGCCCAAAATCGCGCGGGCATGCAGGTCAAATTCGCTGAGATCTTGCGAGATGAGCGTCACCATGCCGGTGTCATGCGGGCGCGGGCTCAGCTCCGAGAAGATTACTTCTTCGCCGCGCACGAAGAACTCGACCCCGAACAGGCCAAGGCCGCGTCCCTTGCCGCCAAGCTCTGTCACCACCCTTGATGCCATCTCTTGTGCTTTGGCGAGCGCAGCTGGGCTCATTGCGGCGGGCTGCCAGCTTTCCTGGTAGTCGCCGCGTTCCTGGCGGTGGCCGATGGGCGGGCAGAAGCTGATCCCGCCAGCATGGCGCACGGTCAACAAGGTGATTTCATAGTCGAAGTCGATGAATTGCTCGACAATCACGCGCCGCCTATCGCCGCGCATATTATCCACTGCATAATTCCAAGCAGCCTCCAATCCAGCCGCATCGTCGACCTTGCTTTGGCCTTTGCCTGACGAGGACATCACTGGCTTAATAACGCATGGAAAGCCCGCATGGGCGGCGCCTTCGCGCACTTCATCCAAGCTCTCAGCATAGCGATAGCGCGAGGTTGTAAGGCCGAGTTGATCAGCGGCCAGATCCCGGATGGCATCGCGGTTCATAGTCAGCAGCGCGGCGCGCGCCGAGGGCACGATGTTGAAGCCCTCTGCTTCCAATTCGGCCAAGACCTCGGTTCGGATCGCTTCGATTTCTGGGACGATAAAGTCGGGCTTGTGCCGGGTCGCCACTTCTCTCAGTGTTTCTCCATCCAGCATAGAAAAAACCTCACGCTCGTCTGCGACCTGCATCGCCGGCGCGTTGTCATAGGCATCGCAGGCAATCACGCGCGCGCCCAATCTTTTTGCTGAGATGACAAACTCGCGGCCCAATTCGCCTGAGCCAAGCAGAAGTATTGTTGCTGTAAACGCCATGGCTAGCCCTTAGCGGGCTGCGAAGCTGACTCCAAGCTCGCCGACCATTGGCCGTTCACGAAAGACGATTGGCCCGCGGGTATCCCCGCTCACGCCGACACGCATACCGCCGCTTGCGCGCGCCATCACCAAAGCAAGCTCAGCCTGCTTAAAAGCTTCATTAACGCTGGAGCTGAGTGTGGTCAGGCCAACACTGGCCGAAAGGCGCGGTTCGCCTGGCGTCGCGCCAATTGCGAGCGCTGCGAAGGTTTCGAGCACATCTTCGCACCAAACCCGAGCATCTTCGGACGACATGCCGGGCAAGCAGACGGCAAAGCGGCCGCCATCGAGATGCGCGAGATCATAATCCGGCTGCGACATTGCTTCGAGGAATTGTGCAAAGGCCCACAGCACCTCTTCAGCCGCGCTCTGGCCATACTGCATGAAAATCGCCCGGAACCGGTCGAGTTCGAACAGGGCGAGCGCCCCGCCCTCATCACTCTTCTTGGCGCGCCGCAACTTCGCGGCAAAGACTTTGCTGTTGCACAGGCCAGTCAAATGGTCGGTGGTGGCGCTGGCATAAAGCTCGCCTTCAAGCATGCGGCGATGCTCGATCGAACGCAGCAGGCCAAGAGCGCCGCAGGCCGTGCCGTCATCATTGAGGACAGGACGCAGGCTCAGCGAATGCCATTTGCCTTGGTCGGCCAGACCGGTTTCGCCGGGTATCGCAATCGGAAACTCGAAAGGTCCCTCTGTCGCATTGCCGTCCATGGCAGCCGCAACAAATATGCGCAGGCCATCCACGTAATTGGCACAGGCCAAATCCGCGATATGCGGCAAGAACAAGAGCTGACTGAGCTCAAGCCCCATTGTTTTGATGTTCGGTGATGCATGCTGAATGAAACCATTCGCATCCAATTTGACGACGATGTCACCGGCAGCTTCGGCCAGTAGACCGTGCAGCTCGGCACCCTCTGTAGCGCTTAAACCAATTTCCATTGCCGTATTGCCCCCGGCTTTGACACCCCCCGGGTCAAACCGTTCTATAGTTAAGATCAACAAATAAACTAACGAATGCCAGTAATCGCTATTAGAAAGCGCAGACTTGCATTACTTTTCTGAAGTTTTGTTAGTTTAGTAAATTAACTTACCTAAAAAACGAATCAACCTCAGATATACTTACCACAATCTGAAAATTTATTGAGAATCATATTCATACCTATTCATATGCACTCGCAAGATTTTCAAACAATCCGCCACTTGGCATGCCATGTGCGAATCAATGTTGAGCTTCTTCTACCGCAATCTGTGTCTTGTGTTTGTAAAACAATATTCTCAAAGCTCGATCATGATACGCACCTTATCGGGTGTCGTTCCGAGGCTGGTAGCAATACGTAAACGGCTCTCATTGATGATCGCAGTGCTGTCATCTGGGGTGGCTGCGCCTGACAAATCATCGGTTGAAACACCCAAAACCTGAGCGATCGCATCAAGCCGATCTGGCAGCGGGCGCGCTTTGCCTTTTTCCCAGGCCCACACGGTCGGTTTGCTAACCCCAAGATATTCAGCAACTTGAGCAAGGGTGAGGCTGCGCTCTTTGCGCAAGCGTGACAATTTGAGGCCAAGGGTCTCATTGGTGATGGGGGTCATCACGGGAATTGCGGGAGTGCTCCCGATGGCTTCTGGCAGCGGTGCGTCAGAGCGCAATTCAGCCGCTGCCAAGGCCGCTGGACTAAGGGCTTTCGCGAAGGCGCATCCAAACAAAGAACCGCTGACCCAGACGATCTCAGCGACCACTTCGCCAATCTGTGGCAGCTCCACAGCCAGCGTCTCTCCGCGCACGACTGGCAAGCCTGTTTCGACCAGCAAGCCCGTTGCCGAAATATTGTGGACGGTAACATTCGCGTTCACACCGCCAGGCAGCACGCCGCTGGTCTCTAGGCGCAGCTCGCGCCTTGGCTCATCGCGTTGTCCATCAGAACTGTAGGCAGGCTCAATTGGGCCCAGATGTGCTCTCAACACCATAGTCGCGACTCCTTTGCGAGCCGCAAATCTTGCCGAGCAGAGTTAAGAAGTAGTTAGCGGCTAACGCCTAACCCGATGAAGCGAGACCTTAACCAGTTAGACGCCGCAAAAGCGCGCGATCAGACGGCTTCTTCCACCGCATCAAGCCCATAGGCGGTGTGCAAAACGCGCACAGCAAGCTCTGTTTCATCCTCATCAATCAGCACGCTGACCTTAATTTCTGAGGTTGAGATCGCCTGAATGTTAATCCCGCGATCTGACAGAGCGCGGAACATGGTGCTGGCGACACCGGCATGGCTTTTCATGCCAACGCCGACAACACTGATCTTCGCAATATGGCTGTCCGTGATGATCCGGTTGAACCCAATATCCTCAAGCCGGTCTTCCAGCATTGCCTGCGCGCGGGCGAGATCCGCTTGAGGCACGGTGAAGGTCACGTCGGTCTCACCCTTATCGCGGCCGACGTTTTGAATGATCATGTCGACGTTGATGCTGGCATCGGCGAGCGGCTCAAAAATGTGGGCCACAGCGCCAGGCTTATCGGGCACACGGGTAAGGATGATTTTCGCCTCATTCTTATCGTGTGCAATACCGGTTACCAGCTGGCGTTCCATATCGCCGTTCTCCACCAATTGATCCATTTCCATATCCGAGACGATCAGCGTTCCCGGCAGTTCATCTGCGCTCGCCGCATCATCATCGCCAAAGCTGGAGAGCACTTGAATGCGCACCCCGGCTTTCATCGCCAGCCCGACTGATCTGGTTTGCAGCACTTTGGCCCCGACCGACGCGAGTTCGAGCATTTCTTCGTAAGTCACCGCCTTAAGCTTGCGCGCTTTGGCGACAATCCGCGGGTCGGTGGTGTAGACGCCGTCAACATCGGTGTAGATGTCGCAGCGATCGGCGTTGATCGCAGCAGCAATGCCAACCGCAGAGGTGTCTGAGCCGCCGCGCCCCATTGTGGTGATGCGGCCTTCCTCAGAGACGCCTTGAAAACCTGGAATGACAGCGATCTCACCATCTTCCAGCGCTTCGATCAGGCCGGGCGCGTCGATCGTTTCGATCCGCGCTTTTGAGTGCGCCTCAATTGTGCGCACCGGCAATTGCCAGCCCAGCCAGCTGCGCGCCTTTGTGCCCAATGATTGGAGCGTGAGCGCGAGCAGTCCGCTGGTCACTTGCTCTCCGCTGGAGACAACCACGTCAAACTCAGCCGGATCATACAGCGCATTGGCTTCGCGGCAGAAGTTGATCAGCCGGTCAGTCTCGCCGGCCATGGCCGACACAACCACCGCGACTTGATTGCCAGCAGCCGCCTGCGCCCGCACAAGATTGGCGACGCGGCGAATGCGCTCGGTTCCGGCCATTGATGTGCCGCCGAACTTCATCACGATCCGTTGCCCGCTCTTGGGCCCGCTCTTGGCCAATTTATTTTCGCTCCTGCTGGTTCACTGTGCTGCGCGCTGTTAAGGGCGGTGAATGACAAAGGCAAATGTCACAAGTGTAACTATCCGCCCAGAGGAGGCCGAACACTTCGCCTCTTTGGCGCGCGACTGGTGGAACCCGAAAGGGCCGATGGCCTCTTTGCACCAAGTGAACCCGGTGAGGCTGGAGTTCATTCGCGGCGCGATCGATGCGCATTGGAGCGGCTCAGCCAGCAATGCCAAGCCTCTTGCAGGCAAGACCGCGCTCGACATCGGCTGCGGCGCTGGCCTCGTTTGCGAACCCATGGCCCGATTGGGCGCGGCAGTAACAGGCGTCGATGCTGCCGCTGAGAACGTGTCAGCCGCTGCAGCACATGCCGAGGCTGTCGGGCTCGACATTCGCTATATGGCTGGCGAGCTGGCGGGGCTTGATATCGGCCAGTTCGACCTCGTTACCTGCCTCGAGGTTGTGGAGCACGTCGCGGACAAGCCCGCGTTTCTCGCCAATGTGGCCGAACGGATTGCGCCGGGCGGATTGCTGGTCATGTCCACACCCAACCGCACCGCTGCCAGCCGCTTGCTGCTCGTCGGTGCTGCCGAAGCCATCGGCTATGTGCCGAAGGGCACGCACAACTGGTCCGACTTCATCACACCTGAGGAGCTCGCAGACTTGCTCTCAGACGTCGGATTAGAGCTGATCGATCAACAAGGCATCGCCTACTGGCCAGGCAAAGGCCTGCACCTTTCCGATGATGAGGCACTCAACTACATCCTCTCAGCGCGCCGGATCTAGCGTTTCTGCTGCTCAAGCACTTCTATTAGCTCACCAACATTGTCAGTGAAGAACCCGTCTGCCCCGCTCTCTATCGCGCGGCCCCACAGCCATTGATAGCGCCCATCGCCCGCCGGTCCGCCGGTCCCCTTCAAAGCGGCAGGCAGAAAGCCGTTCTCCTTGCGCAGGGTCCAGGGATGCACCGTAAGGCCGGCCGCATGAGCAGTGGCGACCAGATCGGTAAGCGAGCCATCTTCGTTGACGATGTAGCTCAGCCCCGGCCCAATTCCGTCGGCGTACTCAGCGATCTCTGCGAGACCTGAAGGCGTGACCATGTCCGCCCAGCGCAGCTCGGGCTCATCATAGGGGCCGCCTTCTGGATGGATCAGCAGCACCAGCGGCACATCCACGCGCTGATTGAGTCGCTGCAGCGGACCGACCTCGAAGATCTGCACAAAGATGCGGCTGTCCGCCTTATCCAGACCCAAGGCGCGCAGATCGCGCACGAGCAGGTCGACCATATCAATGCCGGCCTCTTGCAGCATGAAGGTCGGGTGCTTGAGTTCTGGATAGAGACCAATGCTGCGCCCGGTCTCCGCCTCTTTGGCCCGCACCAGCTGGACCACTTCTTCAAAGGTTGGGACCTGATAGAGCCCGTTGTACGCCGTATTGCTGGGCCGCGCGCTCGGCACGCGTTCGCGGGCGCGCAGGGTGCGGATTTCAGCGAGGGTGAAGTCCTCTGCAAACCAGCCGGCGACCAATTGGCCATCGATCATCTTGTCGCGGCGGCGATCCTCAAACTCCTCGCGGCTCGCCACATCCGTGGTGCCAGAGAGTTCGTTTTCATGCCGCGCAACCAGCACCAGGTCCTTGGTCGCGACCAGATCGGGCTCGATGTAGTCAGCGCCCAGATCGATCGCGAGTTCATAGGCGGCAAGCGTGTGTTCCGGACGGTCGCCGCTGGCCCCGCGATGGGCGATGATGAGCGGCCGATCAGCCACGCGCACTGACCCCGACTGCGCCGCCGCAGAGGCAGACATCAAGATCGGCGAAATGACTGAGAGCGCGCATGCGAGCAGACCTAAGACAGAGCCGCGGACCATTCTTCCTCCTTAAACCCAATCAGCAAGCCGCCCTCATACTCGGCGACGGGTCGCTTGATCATGGACGGGTGCTCTTGCAGCAATGTGACAGCCTTTGCAGGGGTGATGTCGGCCTTGTCAGCATCGGACAGTTTGCGGAATGTCGTGCCGCGCCGGTTGAGCACCACATCAACGCCCTTGTCCGCGATCCATGCCTCCAGTTTGGCTGGATCAGCGCCGACCTTCTTGTAATCATGAAAGTCGAAAGTGTGACCTTTGTCATCGAGCCATTTGCGCGCTTTCTTGACCGTATCGCAGTTCGGAATCCCGTAAATCTGCAGTTTCATGCCCAATCCTTACCCATATTCTTGGAACACATTTCACGTTTTGGAACACGTCCATTTGGCCCGCATTCCGCATCGTAACAATCACAATGGCTGGCCCAATGTCGCATCATAGTTCGCACTCTTACCTGCCATTTGGCGTGTAGGACAGATGCGCATCGGCAATTGCCACCGCCAGCGCATCGGCCGCATCCGCGCCTACCAGAACCGCATTTGGGAGCAAAACCTTGAGCATAGCCTGAACCTGCTCTTTGTCCGCCGCGCCCGTCCCGACCACAGCCTTTTTGACCGAGCGCGCCGCATGCTCGCGCACATCGAGGCCCCGCGCCCCGCATGCGGCCAGCACAGCGCCGCGCGCCTGCGCTAGTTTCAAAGTTGATTGGGGGTTTTTGTTGACGAAAATCTCTTCCGCCGCCGCACGGTCTGGATCATGCTCTGCAATCACCGCATCCAGCGCCGTGATCAGATGCGACAAGCGCGCCGCCATTGGCGCTTTGGCATCCGTCTTAATCTGACCATTGGCAATATGGCTGATCCGGCTGCCTTCACTGCGCAGCACGCCCCAGCCAGTGCAGCTGAGCGAAGGGTCAAGGCCGAGGATAGTGGTCAATTCAAAATATTCCGCTCACCCTGAGCTTGTCGAAGGGTTGTACTGCCTTCCTGTCTTGTGTTGAAAGTAAAGGGCAACCCTTCGACAAGCTCAGGGTAAACGGAGAATGTTGATCGCCCTCCGATCATTGCAATCCCACCATCCAGCCAAGCCGCCAAGCGATCGCGAGCAGAAAAGCAGCCCCTAGCGATAGCGCCAGCAGCCATTCCAGCCGCGTCACGCGTCGAGCTTCGCCATCACCTCATCAGAGATTTCGTAATTGCCCCAAACGGTCTGCACATCATCATCATCATCGAGCGTGTCGATCAGCTTGAGCAAAGTGCCAGCGCCTTTCTCATCGAGCTCAACCGTCAGGTTCGGCTTCCATGCGAGCTTAACTTCCTTGGCCTCGCCAAGAGCTTTCTCAAGCGCGGATGAGACCTCGTGAAGGTCATCGGCTGCGGTCCAAATCTCATGGCCATCATCGCTAGATGCAATGTCCTCAGCGCCCGCTTCCATCGCCGCCTCCAGAACCTTGTCCTCGCTGCCTGCCTCAGCAGAATATTCGATATAGCCAAGCCGTTCAAAGCCATGCGCAACCGAGCCTTCTGTGCCCAGATTGCCGCCATTCTTGCTAAACGCGGTCCGCACCGCTGTTGCCGTGCGGTTGCGATTGTCGGTCAGCGTTTCGACGATGATCGCGCTGCCGCCGGGGCCATAGCCTTCGTAGCGGACCTCTTCGTAATTCTCGTCATCACCCGCGCTTGCCTTGTCGATTGCGCGCTGGATATTGTCCTTCGGCATCGATTGGCCTTTGGCGGTGTTGACCGCCAGCCGCAGACGCGGGTTCATATCCGGATCGGGCGTGCCCATTTTCGCTGCCACGGTAATTTCGCGGGAAAGCTTGGAAAACAGATTAGAACGCTTTTTGTCCTGCGCACCTTTACGGTGCATGATGTTCTTGAATTTGGAATGGCCTGCCATGGTCTCTGAATCACTACCGCTGCAAATGTATGAAGGGTGGCCTTACTCCGATGCCTGATATTGAGGCAAGACCAGCTGTAGCGGATATTACCCTTCGCCAGCGCGCAGACGACCTTGGGGGGTTCATTCGCCACCCATCCCCGTTTCGGGTTCCTTATCCATGGGGCCGGCATTTGCTGGCAGCGGTTGGCTTTGTGTTCCTGATCGATCTGTTGATTGATTTCGGTGCTCAGCAATTGCTGGACTGGATCGACGCGAGCGTTTCAGCGCTTCCCGATGCGATTGATTTTGAGGCGACGCTTGAAGAGGACCTCATAGGCTTTCTTCTATTCGCTCCGCTGACCGAAGAGGCGCTGTTTCGCGGATGGCTGACGGGGAAATTGGCGTCACTGCGCTTTGCCGCTTTTGGAGCTGTATCAGCCGCGCTCTTCATTGCCGCGGGCTATGTCGGCGAAGGGACGAGCAGCGTGCTCGTTCTTGCTGGCTTTGCGGTGCTTGCATTTGGCCTTTGGCAATGGAGCCAAACCCGTTTTACCGACACGCGCATCCCCGACTGGTTCACGAAGAATTTCACTTGGCTGGTATGGGGCAGCTCGCTCGCCTTTGGCTTGGTGCACCTCGCCAATTATCAGGCGATCACCGGAGCAATCGATCTGGTGGTTATCCTGCCGCAAGCCATCGGCGGCCTGCTGCTCGCCTACACACGCGTGCGCTTCGGCCTGCGCGCAGCGATGCTGCATCATGCGGCGTTCAACGCGGTTTATTTGCTGACGGTCTATCAGATAATTTAAGTACCGCATTTTACTTTTAGCAATCATGCATGCATCTAGTATTTGGGTGAGATGGAATTCTGATTAAAGATTGGCCTTTTACGGCCACGCTCTATTTGGCCTGGAAGATCGCATGGCAAAACAAAACAATTTTATCTCCACTCTTACTGAAGACGTCGCGTATGCTATGGCGCGCAGGAAGGAAGACAACAATCAAATCACGAAACGTAATTTGATCCGAACAACCTTTGCCGCGATTGAAGGCCTCGTTTGGGCCTTTAAGCAAGACGTGCAGACTGCTGCTGAACAGACATTTGGTCTTGAACCGGCAGAGAAGGCGGCCTTGAGCGACATCTCCTTTGTTGTGGCTTCAAATGGCACGATAAAAGAACGCCCAAATTTTATCGAACTTAGAACCACTATCCGCCTAGCAGGGCGAATTGCACAACGAATTAATCAAAAGGAAGAGATCAGCTTTGACGATGCAGAGTGGAACAAACTGAAAACTGCAAAGGAAATCCGCAATCGGATTACCCATCCGAAGTCCATAGCCGATCTGGAATTATCTGAAGACGATATTGACGCCACTCTAGCAGCATACTTCTGGCTGTTTGAGCGCCTAACGGATATTATGGTATCCTCGATTGGGACGCGCATTCAATATGCACAAGGCATGACGGACCTCTTAGAAAAATTAAAGGCAGGTGACCCGAGCGCTTGGACGGAGTATCTTGTCGCTAAAGCCGCCGTTGATCTGGAAGACTAAGCCATGCCGAGAGCCGCTTTGTAGGTCTCCAATATCATCTCCATCTCCGCGCGATCATCTGGCTTCATCTTTCTCAGCCGCACGATTTGCCTCATCAGTTTGGAGTCGTATCCAACTGCTTTTCCTTCGGCATAAACATCGCGAATATCATCGGCGATGCCTTTTTTCTCTTCTTCAAGGCGCTCAATGCGCTCAATCAAAAGGCGCAGGCGATCATCTGTGGCGTCAGCCATATTCTATGTGCTCCAAAATTTGAGAATCAGTTGAGCGCTGCGATAGCCAAAGGGCGCTCAGCCGTGAACCGGGCTCGTCGCTAATCCACGCGATTTTTGGCAACGCTGGCTTGCATGGCCGCCAATTGCTCTTCGGTTGCCGGAGATTGGCGGGTCGCCTTCCACTCATCCATCGGCATCCCATGGATCAGCTCGCGCGCCGCCGCCTTGTCGCCGTCAAAGCCGGCATCGCGGATCCAATCCGCCAGACAATTGCGGCAAAAGCCCGATAACCCCATCAGCTCAATATTCTGCGCGTCGTGACGGTGCTGTAGATGACGCACCAACCGCCGAAACGCCGCAGCAGCCACTGCATCATCTAAGTTGTCCAATTGATCGGGCGCATTCGTATCCATGTGAAGCTTGTCCTTGAGTTGAAATTCACCTGTGCCATAGCTGGCACCATGAAAAAGAGCGATCTCAATCGGATGAACCCTCGCGGCCGCAAGGTCAAAATTTTGGCGACAATCGGGCCAGCCAGCCGCTCGCCTGAAATGCTGCGCAAATTGTTTCGCGCGGGCGCCGATGCGTTCCGGGTGAATATGAGCCACGGCGAACACGCCGATCATGCCGCCTCGATTGCCGCGATCCGGGATATGGAGCGAGAATTTGCCCGCCCCGTCGCGATCCTGGCCGATTTGCAGGGTCCGAAACTGCGCGTCGGCACGTTTAAGGATGGCAGCGCGGTGATCCGCCATTCTGGCCATTTCACGCTCGACCGCAATCCAGAGCCGGGCGATGAAACCCGCGTTTGCCTGCCTCATCCAGAGCTGTTCGGCATCCTGGAAAAGGGACAGCGCCTGCTAATCAATGACGGCAAGATCAAGCTGAAGGTGATCAAGGCGAGCGACGATGAAATCCTCTGCTCTGCTGAAGTGGGCGGGGTTATCTCTGACCGTAAGGGCGTCAACGTGCCGGATGCCGAGGTGCCGATCCCCGCGCTGACCGACAAAGATCGCCGCGATCTCGCCTTTGCGGTTCAGCAAGAGGCGGACTGGATCGCATTGTCCTTTGTGCAGCGGCCAGAAGACCTTGCCGAGGCGCGCAGGCTGATCGGCAATGACACTGCCCTGTGCGCAAAGATCGAAAAGCCGATGGCGGTCCACCGGCTGGAAGAGATCATTGAGCTATCCGATGGTATAATGGTGGCGCGCGGCGATCTGGGCGTGGAGCTGGAGCCGTTCGAGGTTCCGCCGCTGCAAAAGAAGATCGTCAATGCCACGCGGCGCGCGGGCAAGCCCGTGATCGTCGCCACGCAAATGCTGGAAAGCATGATCGAGAGCCCGATGCCAACCCGCGCGGAGGTCTCTGATGTCGCCAATGCGGTTTATGATGGCGCGGACGCAGTGATGCTCTCAGCGGAGAGTGCCGCGGGTGAATGGCCTGAAGAATCCGTTGCCATGATGGACAAGATCGCAGGGCAAGTGGAGCGCGATGAAGGCTATAAGGAGCGCGTGCGTTTCCTCGAGACGCCGCCGGATGCGACAACTTCCGATGCGCTGGCCCATGCCTGCATGACTATCGCCGATACCGTTCCGATCAGCGCGATCACCGTATTCACGGCATCCGGCTCAACCGCGCGGCGTGTTTCGCGCGAGCGGCCCGATACGCCTGTTCTGGTGCTCACCCCGTCGAACCGGACCGCTCGCCGCGTGTGCTTGTTATGGGGCGCGCATGCGGTCGCGACCAAGGACATCGGCAGCTTTGAGGAGATGATTGCCAAGGGCAAGCGCATGGCCTTGCGCCACGGATTTGGCGAAGCTGGAAACAAGCTGATCGCGCTGGCCGGTGTGCCGTTTGGCACCCCGGGCGCAACCAATTTGCTCCATGTCGTAACGCTGTCCGGCAATGAGCTTGAGCGCCACGAGGGCTAACGAAGCCTAGGTAGACGCCCGCTCCAAGCGGCGACGCGCAACCTCTTCGCCCAGCACGGGCAGCAATTCGCCCATATCCGGTCCGTGGTTCATGCCGGTGAGCGCTTGCCGCAGAGGCAGGAACAGGGCCTTGCCCTTGCGCCCGGTCTTTTCTTTCAGCGCAGATGTGAGCGCAGCCCAGGGATCATCACCCCATTCCAGCGTGCTAGCCGCATCGGCGAGATAGGCGCGGTCTTCGTCGGAGAATTCAGGCAGCTCAATCGGGCCGGTGACGATCCGCCAATAATCATGCGCCCCGCCGACAGTCTCCAGATTGGGACGCACTGCGTGCCATGCGTCTTCGCCCATGCCTTCTGGCAGACGGTCTTTAACCTCGGCGAATTCCATTTGGTGGACGATGGCCGTGTTCACTCGCTCCAGATCGGCATCGTCAAACTTTGCAGGCGCGCGGCCGAAAGTCGACAGATCAAAGGTCTCAAGCAAATCTTGCATGTTCGCAATCGGCTCTACCGATAGCGATGTGCCAAGCCGGGCCAGCAAAGCGATCAGCGCCTCGGGCTCAATCCCGCGTTCTCTAAACGCATCGCAGCCAAGCGAGCCCAGCCGTTTGGAGAGCTTGCCCTCGCGGCCCACCAGCAAGGCTTCATGCGCGAATTTCGGCAGGACATTCGGTGCGCCAGATGCTGCAGAAAATTGTGCAGCATAAAGTGCGGTAAACATCTGAATTTGAACGGCAGTGTTGGAAACATGGTCCTCACCGCGGAGCACTTGAGTGACGCCCATTTCGACATCATCAACCGTGCTGGGTAGCATGTAGAGCCAAGACCCATCGGCGCGCCGGATAACCGGATCGGACAGCTGGGCCGGATCGAACTTCGCCGTGCCGCGAACGCCGTCTTCCCACTCAATCGGCTCATCATGATCGAGCTTAAAGCGCCAGTGCGGCTGAATACCTTCAGCCTCCTTCGCCGCGCGTTCCTCGTCAGTCATCGTCAATGCGCCGCGATCATAGATCGGCGGCAGGCCGCGACCGAGCAAGACCTTACGCTTAAGCTCAAGCTCCTGGCTTGTCTCATAGGCGGGGTAAATCCGCCCGGCAGCCTTTAGAACGTCAAACGCCGCATCGTAACGTTCCAGCCGCAAGGACTGACGCTCCACCATGTCTGGCGCCATGCCCAGCCATGCGAGGTCCTCATGGATCGCGTCGACATATTCCTCTTTAGATCGCGCTGCGTCGGTGTCGTCGATACGCAGCAGGAACTTGCCGCCAGCCTTGCGCGCGAGCATCCAATTGTGGAGCGCGGTGCGGATATTGCCAACATGGAGGCGGCCCGTCGGAGCGGGCGCAAAACGTGTAATGGTCATGCGCTCAGCGGTAGCCAGCGCGCGCCCTTCGGGCAAGCATTGTTGCAGCCCCTCTACCCGTGGGATTCCGCCAGGATCAGTGCCTGCGTCCTGTCCCACAGCTCGGCGATCCGCTCTGGTCGCACCAACCCGCCAAGCTCGCGGCCAAATTGGACGCGGGACCGCGCAGTCGCGTGATCAATCATCGCGCCAATGCACGCCTCGTCATGGCTGAGCATTCGGCAGCAAAAGCGCGAGACGTGAATATTCTCAGGCCATGTCCGCGAGATCGCCTGGGCGAGCGACAGTGATTGGCCCGCTGCGCTCACATTGCCAAGACGAACGGCGAGCTCCGGCACGGGATCCTGCCTCGCCCGCTCATGCAAAGCGATCAGCCGCAGCGAGTAGATAAAGCGCGCAGCAATCGGGCCGAGCGTTTCTATCTTCGCAGGCTCCGCCAGCGCCGCGATCCAATTGCTCATCCCCGCCTTGGAATTGGCGGATGACATATTGGAACGCGGCGTTTTCATAGAGACCTCGGCAATGCTGCATAGCGACTCGCTATTCCCTAGCATTACCTTTGTTGCGATTGCTTCGCAATAGCTATATGCTGAGCATTAGCGAGGTCGGATCGCGAAATCATGCTCAATGTAGAGGAAGATTTCGGTCTCACTCGACTGCTGCCAGTAGAGATCGCCGTCCAAGCCGTTGATCTCGACCCCATAACCAGTGCCAAACATGCTGGCATAGCTGGTCGCCTCCTTGGCAATATGGCGGATAACATCGCTGCGATATTGCTCTGGATTGTCGATCGCGAGCCCGGTGGTGCCGACATCAATGAACGAACGGCCAGTGGCCGGAACGGCTTTCACAAATGCCGCGATCCGCTTCGCAGTGTCCCGCACATTGGCATCGGCCCCTTTGAGCGGGATACGGGCATATATCTGCACCCGGCTTGTATCGGGGCGGTTGCCGCCAGTGATGGGCAAAGCGCGCATATTGGCCGCTGTAACCGGTTCCAGCGTGTAGCGCCCGGCGACCAAAGTGATCCCTTGCTGCTGTGCGCGGTCCAAAGTCGCAGAGAGCATCGTGAACAATTCTTCGACCCGAACATCGGGATTGCGCGAATCTGAGCTCACGAACAACGGCGTCACGAAATAGTCTGCGCGGCGCGTTACCCCGATCGCGGATGGCCCGTCATTTCGGAAATAGGCGTTGGCGGAAGAGCGATCTTGCCGCGAGCCTGTTACCACCACTGTATCCTGAGCAAGCACAGGCATTGGAGCCGCGACACCCAATACGGCAGCGGTCAAAATCAATCTTTTCATCAGTCCCTCCCATTTTCGACAAGCGAAACATGGGACTAGCAGACCGACTCTAGCCTGAACGAATCAAAAGCCCCGCCGAAGCTCGTAAGCTCCAGCGGGGCCTTGTCTGTTAAGCTGCAATCGCAGCCAAACTGCTTGCGCTTATTCAGCGCTACCTTCTTCCGGTGCAGGCGTCGGAGCCGCAGCGGCCATAGCCGCCTTCATGGCTTCTTCGCTCGACACTGGATCGGCTTCTGGTTCAGCTTCCGCCGCACCAGCCGCAGCCAGCGCATCTTGCTGCTTCTTCCACTGAGCTTTCAGCGCCGCATCACGGCTTGATGCTGTCACCCGCATACGGTTCATGCCCGCACCGGTACCAGCTGGGATCAGGCGGCCCACGATCACGTTCTCTTTGAGACCGATCAGCGTGTCCTTCTTACCCTCAACCGAAGCCTGCGTGAGAACACGCGTGGTTTCTTGGAACGAAGCGGCGGAGATGAACGAACGCGTTTGCAGCGATGCCTTGGTGATCCCGAGCAGGATCGGCGTGCCGGTGGCAGGCTTCTTGCTCTTGGTCAGCTTGGAGTTGTATTCGTTCATTTCCTCAAGATCGACCTGTTCACCAGGCAATAGCGTGGTGTCCCCGCCATCAGTGATCTCAACCTTCTGCAGCATCTGACGAACGATCGTCTCGATGTGCTTGTCGTTGATCTTCACGCCTTGCAAACGGTAGACCTCTTGGATCTCATTTACGAGATATTCGGCCAGAGCTTCAACACCCATCACCTCAAGGATGTCATGCGGGTTAGGCGAACCGGAGATGAGCGTATCGCCCTTCTTCACAAAGTCGCCTTCCTGCACATCGATCACCTTGGTTTTGGGGATCAGATATTCGACTGCATCACCTTCTTCCGGCACGATCGCGATCTTACGCTTCGCTTTATATTCGCGAACGAACTCGATTTTGCCTGAGATCTTGGCGATGACGGACATGTCCTTTGGCAGACGCGCCTCGAACAGTTCCGCCACACGCGGCAGACCGCCGGTGATGTCGCGGGTCTTGGCAGCTTCGCGGCTGGCACGTGCAAGAATGTCGCCTGCGTCAACCGTTTGGCCGTCTTCAACCGACAGAGTTGTGCCCGGTGCCAGCATATAGCGCTGAGCCTCGGTTTCATCCGCATCGGTTTGGCCTTCGCTAAGAAGAGTCATGCGCGGGCGCAGTTCCTCTTTCTTCTTGCGGCCAGTTGCGCGGTTCTCTGTCACAACACGCTGAGCGATACCGGTGGCATCATCAGTGCGTTCTTCCAGCGTCGTACCTTCGACAAGGTCTTGGTACTTCACCACGCCCGATTGCTCGGTGATGATTGGCAGAGTGAACGGGTCCCATTCAGCGAGGCGGTCACCCACCTTCACCTTCGCGCCGTTCTTGAACATCAGCACGGTACCATAAGGCACTTTGTGCATTTCACGCTCACGGCCCTCGGCATCGATCACGGCAATCTCGCCGTTACGAGCAAGCGAGAGGATCCGGCCCTTCTTATCGGTGATCGTCGGCATATCGCGAAGTTCGACTTTACCGTCCGAAATCGCCTCGAGGTGCGAGGTTTCATTCAGCTGAGCCGCGCCGCCAATGTGGAAGGTCCGCATGGTCAGCTGCGTGCCCGGCTCACCGATCGACTGAGCCGCGATAACGCCAACAGCCTCACCAATGTTCACCGGCGTACCGCGAGCGAGATCACGCCCGTAGCACTTGCCGCAAACGCCTTGCTCGGCTTCGCAAACCAGCGGTGAGCGGATCTTGGCAGACTGAGTTTCAGCCGCTTCGATTTCCTTCACCATCGCTTCGTCGAGCAGAGTGCCAGACTTCACGATGACTTCGCCGGTTGCCGCGTTGACGATGTCTTCTGCCGTTGTCCGGCCAAGAATACGCTCGCCAAGCGATGCGATAACCGAACCACCTTGAACGATGGCGCGCATTTCCAGCGCGTTTTCAGTCTTACAATCCAGCTCAACGATGACGCAGTCTTGCGACACGTCAACCAGACGGCGGGTCAGGTAACCTGAGTTTGCCGTCTTAAGCGCGGTATCGGCAAGGCCTTTACGCGCACCGTGGGTGGAGTTGAAGTATTCAAGGACGGTCAGGCCTTCCTTAAAGTTCGAGATGATCGGGGTCTCGATGATCTCGCCCGAAGGCTTAGCCATCAGGCCGCGCATACCAGCCAGCTGCTTCATCTGAGCGGGTGAACCACGCGCACCAGAGTGAGCCATCATGTAGATCGAGTTGATCTGAGCCTCGCGGCCATCCTTATCGATCGGCTGAGCCTTAATCTCGTCCATCATGGCATCGGCCACTTGGTCACCGCAGCGGCTCCAAGCGTCGATGACCTTGTTGTACTTCTCTTGCTGAGTGATCAGGCCGTCTTGGTATTGCTGCTCATAATCAGCGACCAGCGACTTGGTTTCCTCGATCATGCCTTCCTTGCTGTCAGGAATGATCATGTCGTCCTTACCGAAGCTGATGCCGGCCTTAAACGCGTGGCGGAAGCCCAGAACCATGATCGCATCGGCAAACAGGACAGTGTCCTTCTGACCGGTGTGACGATAAACCTCATCGATCACATCGCCGATGTCTTTCTTGGTCAGCAGACGGTTGACGATGTCGAAGGGAACCTTGTGGTTCTTCGGCATGCACTCACCGATCAGCATCCGGCCAGGCGTGGTCACGAAACGCTTCAGCACGACCTTGCCCTTTTCATCAGCCTGCGGGACGCGAGCGATGATCTTGGTGTGGAGCGTGACAGATTTGGTTTCGAGCGCCTGGTGCACTTCGGCCATATCGGCAAAGCGCGGCAGCTTCTCGATCTTGGTGCCATCTTTCTCTTCGATAAATTCCGGCGCGTGTTCTTGGCGCTCCATCGAGAGATAATAGAGGCCGAGCACCATATCCTGCGAAGGAACGATGATTGGCTTACCATTGGCTGGCGAGAGGATGTTGTTGGTCGACATCATCAGGACGCGCGCTTCCAATTGAGCCTCAAGGCTCAGCGGAACGTGAACGGCCATTTGGTCGCCATCGAAGTCAGCGTTAAACGCCGAGCAGACCAGCGGGTGAAGCTGGATCGCCTTACCTTCGATCAGAACCGGCTCAAACGCCTGAATGCCAAGACGGTGAAGCGTTGGCGCACGGTTCAGTAGAACCGGGTGCTCGCGGATCACTTCGTCGAGGATGTCCCAAACTTCCTTGCGCTCTTTCTCAACCCACTTTTTCGCTTGCTTCAGAGTCATCGACAGACCCTTTGCATCGAGGCGGGCGTAGATGAACGGCTTGAACAGCTCGAGCGCCATCTTCTTCGGCAGGCCGCACTGGTGCAGTTTTAGCTCTGGACCGGTCACGATGACCGAACGGCCAGAGTAATCGACACGCTTACCAAGCAGGTTCTGACGGAAGCGGCCTTGCTTACCCTTCAGCATGTCGCTGAGAGATTTGAGCGGACGCTTGTTAGCGCCGGTGATGACGCGGCCGCGGCGGCCGTTGTCGAACAGTGCGTCAACCGCCTCTTGCAGCATACGCTTCTCGTTACGGACAATGATGTCCGGCGCGCGCAGCTCAATCAGGCGCTTCAAACGGTTGTTCCGGTTGATCACGCGGCGATAGAGATCGTTGAGATCCGAGGTCGCGAAACGGCCACCATCCAGCGGCACCAGCGGGCGCAGCTCTGGCGGGATCACAGGGATCACTTCGAGGATCATCCACTCAGGGCGGTTGCCCGAGTCGATGAAGCTCTCAACAACCTTGAGGCGCTTGATGATCTTCTTTGGCTTGAGCGTCGACTTTGTGGTCGCCAGCTCTTCCATCAGATCATCGCGCTCTTGCTCAAGATCGAGATCCATAAGCATGTGCTTGACCGCCTCAGCGCCGATATCGGCAGAGAATGCATCTTCGCCGTACTCGTCCTGCGCTTCGAGCAGCTCGTCTTCGGTCAGCAGTTGGAATTTCTCAAGCGGGGTCAGACCCGGCTCGATCACCACATAGCTTTCGAAATAGAGGATGCGCTCAAGCTGTTTCAGCTGAATGTCGAGCAGCAAGCCGATGCGCGATGGCAGCGACTTCAGGAACCAGATGTGCGCAACCGGCGCGGCCAGCTCAATGTGGCCCATCCGCTCACGGCGAACCTTGGTAACGGTAACCTCAACGCCGCACTTCTCGCAGACAACGCCTTTGTACTTCATGCGCTTGTACTTGCCGCACAGGCATTCGTAGTCCTTTACAGGACCGAAGATACGGGCACAGAACAGGCCGTCACGCTCTGGCTTGAACGTACGATAGTTGATCGTTTCCGGCTTTTTGATTTCGCCAAATGACCAGCTGCGAATGCGCTCTGGCGAGGCAATGCCAATCTGGATTTGGTCAAAAGTCTCCGGCTTGGCCAGCTGGTTGGTGAATTTGGTAAGTTCGTTCATTTTTCAACTTCCTCTGGAAGGGGGAAGGACTTGGCCTGCTCTGAGCAGTCAAAAGCTTCATCGAAAATTTCTGCGGCTACATTGTCCATTTCGTCGTAGTCTGGCTCAGACTGAAGCGGGACGTGAAACTGGGTAAACGCGTTCCCTGCGGCAAGGCTGAGCTCTTCCTCGACTTGCGCGGCTGTTAGACCCTTGGCGCGTCTATGCGCCTCGTTCTGCCACTTCGAATGGAGGTGCTTGCGCTCGATCGACTTTCCTCGCTCTAGTGCGACCTCATCGACCTGCGCGTGGATCATGCCCAAAGTATTGGCAATCTCATAGCATCGCACCGCCTGCTCGAACGAACCGTCAGATGGAGGTTCGGAAGAACACGCAGCGATGGGCAGCAGTATCAAACCTGCGAGCTCCCTCATTCCGCTGCCTCCGGCCACTGATCATCATCGCCATCTTCGCCGTCAGACAAAGACTTGAGCTCAACATTGAGACCCAGGCTGCGCATTTCCTTCACGAGAACGTTGAAGCTCTCTGGAATGCCGGCCTCAAAGGTATCATCGCCCTTGACGATGGCTTCATAGACCTTGGTCCGGCCAACGACGTCATCCGACTTAACGGTGAGCATTTCCTGCAAGGTGTAGGCAGCGCCGTATGCTTGCAGTGCCCAGACCTCCATCTCACCAAAGCGCTGTCCGCCGAACTGCGCTTTACCGCCCAGCGGCTGCTGGGTGACGAGCGAGTATGGACCGATTGAGCGAGCGTGGATCTTGTCATCGACCAAGTGGTGAAGCTTGAGCATGTAGATAATGCCCACAGTGACCTTGCGGTCGAATGCTTCACCCGTGCGGCCATCAAACAGAACCGACTGACCAGAGCTGTCGATGCCGGCCTTCACCAGCATGTCCGATACGTCTGGCTCACGCGCGCCATCGAATACTGGCGTACCCATTGGCACGCCAGCGGCGAGGTTGCCTGCCAGATCAACGATCTGTTCGGTCGAACGGCTGTTGAGATCCTCGTGATACGCTTCGCCGTAGACATCCTTCAGACGGTCAAGCACGGCCTCTGGCGGTTTCGCCTTGGCATAATCTTGACGCGCATTCGGATTGGCCGCTTTCCAGTCTTCGAGCTTCTCAGCAATATCCATGCCGAGCCCGCGAGCCGCAAAGCCGAGGTGCGTTTCAAAGATCTGACCGACGTTCATACGCGATGGCACGCCTAGCGGGTTCAGCACCACGTCAACGGCGGTACCGTCTTCGAGGAATGGCATGTCTTCCACCGGCAGGATGCGAGAGATCACACCCTTGTTCCCGTGACGACCGGCCATCTTATCGCCCGGCTGAAGCTTGCGCTTCACGGCGACGAAGACCTTGACCATCTTGAGCACGCCCGGCGCGAGTTCATCACCGCGCTCCAGCTTCTCTTTGCGGTCTTCGAACTTCGCATCGATCCCGCCAACGGCTTCGTCATATTGCGACTTAACCGCTTCGATTTGGGTCTGACGCTTGTCCGCTGCAACAGCGAATTTGAACCACTCGTGACGCTCAATGCCCTCGAGCATGTCAGCGGTGATCTTGTCACCCTTCTTCACGCCCTTTGGACCTGCAGCGATGGTTTGGCCCACCAGCATGTCGCGCAGGCGGTTGTACGTCGCCCGGTTCAAAATACCGCGTTCGTCAGCCGCGTCCTTGCGCAGACGCTCGATCTCTTCGTTCTGGATCGCCCGGGTACGGTCATCGATCTCGATACCGTGACGGTTGAACACGCGAACTTCAACGACCGTGCCAGCCACACCCGGTGGCAGACGCAGCGAAGTGTCACGCACGTCGCTAGCCTTTTCACCGAAGATCGCCCGCAAGAGCTTCTCTTCCGGTGTCATCGGGCTTTCGCCCTTTGGTGTGATCTTACCAGCCAGAATATCGCCCGGATGCACTTCTGCACCGATGTAAACGATGCCTGCCTCATCCAAATTGCGCAGAGCCTCTTCGCCGACATTTGGAATGTCGCGCGTAATGTCCTCTGGGCCAAGCTTGGTGTCGCGGGCCATGACTTCAAACTCATCGATATGGATCGATGTGAACACGTCATCTTTCACGATGCGCTCTGAAATCAGGATACTGTCTTCGTAGTTGTAGCCATTCCAAGGCATAAAGGCGACGAGGCTGTTCTTGCCCAGCGCCAGCTCACCCAGATCGGTCGAAGGACCATCGGCGATGATATCGCCTGGCTCGATCGTTTCACCCACTTTCACCAGCGGACGCTGGTTGATGCAGGTGTTCTGGTTTGAACGTTGGAATTTTTGCAGCGTGTAGATGTCGACGCCTGATTGACCAGGCTCAACATCGCCGATTGCGCGGATAACGATACGAGTTGCGTCGACTTGGTCGACAATCCCGCCGCGCTTGGCCGCAATCGCAGCGCCGGAATCGCGCGCCACGGTTTCTTCCATGCCGGTGCCGACCCAAGGCGCCTCCGCCTTGACCAATGGCACAGCCTGACGTTGCATGTTTGAGCCCATCAGTGCGCGGTTGGCGTCATCGTTTTCCAGGAATGGAATAAGCGATGCCGCGACCGAGACGAGCTGCTTAGGCGACACGTCCATGAGCGTGATCTGCTCATTCGGCGCCATCAGGTTGTCGCCGCTCTGGCGCGCTGAGATCAGCTCTTCAACAAAAGAGCCGTCTTCATTGAGCTCAGCCGATGCCTGGGCAACGGTGTGCTTCTGCTCTTCCATCGCGGAGAGATAAACCACATCACCGGTGACCTTATTGCCTTCCACCCGGCGATACGGCGTTTCGATAAAGCCATATTTGTTGACGCGGCTGAACGATGCCAGCGAGTTGATCAGACCGATGTTCGGGCCTTCCGGCGTTTCAATCGGACAGATCCGGCCATAGTGGGTCGGGTGAACGTCGCGGACTTCAAAGCCAGCGCGCTCACGCGTCAGACCGCCTGGACCAAGCGCCGATACGCGGCGTTTGTGCGTCACTTCGGACAGCGGGTTGGTTTGGTCCATGAACTGCGAAAGCTGCGAAGAGCCGAAGAATTCACGCACCGCAGCAACCGCTGGCTTCGCGTTGATGAGGTCGTTCGGCATGACAGTCGATACATCGACGCTGCTCATGCGTTCTTTAACCGCGCGTTCCATGCGCAGCAGACCGACGCGGTACTGGTTTTCCAGCAATTCGCCGACTGAACGGACACGGCGGTTGCCGAGGTTGTCGATATCATCGACCTCGCCTTTGCCGTCCTTCAGATCGACCAGTTCCTTGACCACGGCGAGGATGTCTTCCTTGCGCAGGGTCGTAACAGTGTCTTCGGCATCAAGCTCGAGACGCATATTCAGTTTCACGCGGCCAACCGCGGAAAGGTCATAGCGCTCGCCATCGAAGAACAGGCCTTCGAACAGAGCTTCTGCGGTTTCCTTGGTAGGCGGCTCGCCCGGACGCATCACCTTATAGATGGCCTCAAGACCTTCATCACGGTTTTCAGCCTTATCGACCTTCAGCGTGTTACGGATCCACGGCCCGGTGTTGATCTCGTCAATGTCGAGCAGTTCAAGGCTGTCGATGCCGGCATTGTCGAGTGTTTCGACATGCTCCAGCGTCAGCTCATCACCGGCTTCGACATAGATGCGGCCGGTCGCCTCATCGATCATGTCACGCGCAGCATAGCGGCTAACGACTTCCTCGGTGGGAAGCAGCAAGTCAGTGAGGCCATCTTTCGCAGCCTTATTGGCGGCGCGCGGTGAAATCTTCTGGTTCGCGGCGAACACTTCTTCACCGGTCTTCGCATCAACCAGCGGGAAGGCAGGCTTCTGGCCGCGCCATTGGTCAGCCACAAACGGCATCTTCCAGCCGTCTTTCGCACGCTCCCAATTTACGGTGTCATAGAAGAAGTGCAGGATTTCTTCGCTGTCTTGGCCCAGCGCATAAAGCAGCGCGGTAACAGGCAGCTTACGCTTACGGTCGATCCGGACGTTGACGATGTCTTTCGCGTCAAACTCAAAATCGAGCCATGAACCGCGATATGGAATGACGCGGGCCGCGAACAACAGCTTGCCAGAGGAGTGCGTCTTACCGCGATCGTGATCGAACAGCACGCCAGGCGAGCGGTGCATTTGCGATACGATGACGCGTTCTGTGCCATTGATGATGAACGTGCCGTTCTCCGTCATCAGCGGCATATCGCCCATATAGACGTCTTGCTCTTTAATATCGAGAACGGAGCGGGTTTCCGTTTCTTGGTCGACTTCGAACACGATCAGACGCAGCGTGACCTTCATCGGTGCCGCATAAGTGATGCCGCGCTGGCGGCATTCAGTTGTGTCGTATTTTGGCGGCTCGAGTTCGTAGTGAACGAAATCAAGCTCGGCAGAGCCAGCGAAATCACGGATCGGGAAAACCGAGCGCAGCGTCTTTTCAAGACCGGAAACATAGCCTGTTTCCTTGTCCGAGCGCAGGAACTGCTCGTAGCTTTCGCGCTGAACCTCAATCAGGTTCGGCATTTGCACAACTTCGTGAATGTCACCGAAGATCTTACGAATGCGCCGCTTGGCCGTGCCTTGCGCCGCGCCCTTGGATTTGATGGGCTTTGCCTTAGTAGCCATGGAGGTAAGTTGCCTCTTTATCTGTCGCCGGAGAGAAGCCCCGGTCGCTCAAAATTGATTTCTGCACCGCGCGCAATCAGCCTCATATCAGACGCGAAGAAGGCCGCACGCAAAGTGACCTAAAAGAAGGGTCGCCTTGCAGCAGCTCAATATAACGTCGCGAATATGAAACTCGCCGCTTCCATTCCTAAGCCCATTCCCGCGTATGAATCGGCTTTGCTCGAAGCGAGCGATTGACGTGCATGTAGGAATTCGCAGGCCTCGAGTCAAACATCAGTTTCGCCGCGCCACGCCCTGCACTCGGCCGAGTCGGTTATGCGGCGGCCCAGAACACGCATAGGCCAACACCAACTGCGCGGTCGATACGCCCATTTGGTCTCCTACGTTCAGTCGTCACACCTCGTTATTCGATGCATCACATATTGTTTTTCAATATTATTGATTGACAATAAATCGACTCGCGCCTAGATCGAAATTATTGAATATCAATATGCACCATCAAGGAGATCGATATATGACACACTTTGGCACCCAATCACTCGCCGCTTTCGCAGCGATCCTCATCGCCTTTTCGTCCATCGGCGCGATCGTCACCGTCCCACCAGCTCAGGCCAATGCACACGGCCAAGTCCACTCAGCCATGCCTGAACTGGCTTGATCGGGTATAGAAGGGAGTTTTTCCGATGACAGACAAACCCAACGACCTTTTGCTGCTTGCTGGCAAAATACTGACGATCTTGATGCAGATCTTTATGGCAATCGGTGCGGGAGCCTTGCTCATTGGTCTTACCGTCGTGGTGTTCATGCAGGACACAATCAACGCCGAAATCGCTACGGAATTTGAAGGATCAGTTGGCGCACTACCGCTATTGCCCACGCTGGGCATGATGGCCTTTGCGATGGCATGTGTCGCTTTGATTTTCCTGTTTTTTGGCAAATTGCGAGCGATCATATCGACCGTTGGCGAAGGCGATCCATTCGTTCCTGAGAATGCCGACCGGTTAAATGTAATGGCGTGGATGCTGCTTGCCGTTCAAGCGCTATCAATCCCATTGGCGGGGCTCGCTTTGCTTCTGGCGAAATGGGCGGAGCCCATGGACAATGCTGACGTTGCTTTTGGTGCCGGATTCGACCTGACAGGCATCATTATGGTCGTGGTGCTCTTCATCCTCGCCCGCGTGTTCAAGCATGGCGCCGCTATGCGCGATGATCTGGAAGGGACCGTCTGATGCCAGCCGAAGAAGGAACCAATATCATGGTCAAACTCGACGATCTGCTGCACGACCGCCGCATGACCCTCACAGAGCTCGCGGAACGTGTGGGTCTGACCCTCGCCAACCTGTCGATCCTGAAGACCGGCAAGGCCAAGGCAATCCGCTTCTCAACGCTTGAGGCAATCTGCCGCGAGCTAGAATGCCAGCCGGGCGACCTGCTCTCATTCGAACCACAATAGCTTGACATTCGGGGCGCGTAGGTTAATTGCGCGCCTCGGCTGTTTCGGCAGCCATCCGTCCAAGACAGTTGGTGAAAGCAATCTGGCTTTCTTAATTTCCAGCCTAGACGGGGAAAAGAGATTTCAGGCCTTCCTATTTGGCGGCCCCTTTGATGCCTCATGGGCATCCTCCTTCCCCATCAATGGACATTCGGTCTTGTCGGTTAGCGGCAAGGCCAATTGTGAGCCGGTCGTCTGGCATATGCTGGGCGATCATTAGTGAAGGAGCAAAAGCATGGATCGTTCGCAAAAAGCCGATGCGGTTGCCCAGCTCAATGCAGCTTTCCAAGATGTTGGCGTGGTGGTTGTCACCCGCAACCTCGGCCTGACGGTGGACCAGTCCACTGAACTGCGCGGAAAAATGCGTGAAGCCGGTGCTTCCTATAAGGTTGCGAAGAACCGTCTTGCTAAGCTCGCCCTGAAAGACACCGATTACACCGGGCTCGAAGAGTTTCTCTCCGGCCCGACTGCGCTGGCTTGGTCAGAAGACCCAGTTGCCGCAGCCAAAACAGCCGTCGAATTCGCAAAGTCGAACGACAAGCTGGAAATCGTCGGTGGATCGATGGGCACGCAGGTGCTCGACGAAGCTGGGGTCAAGGCACTCGCCTCGATGCCAAGCCTCGACGAGCTGCGCGGCAAACTTGTGGGTCTCGTCAACGCACCAGCAACCAAGGTTGCTCAGGTCGTCAACGCGCCCGCCAACAAGCTTGCTCGTGTATTTGGTGCCTACGGCGCCAGCGAAGCTGCTTAAGAGACGCTCTTATTAGAGACGAAACATACTGGGGCCTTGGGATGAACCCATCCGCCCTGCCAAATTTTTGGAGTGAACATCATGGCTGATATTGCCAAGCTTGTTGAAGAACTTTCGAAGCTGACCGTCCTTGAGGCAGCTGAACTCGCAACCGCACTTGAAGAAGAGTGGGGCGTTAGCGCAGCTGCTGCTGTTGCTGTTGCTGGCCCTGCTGCTGGCGGCGACGCACCGGCTGCTGAAGAGAAAGACGAATTCGACGTCATTCTCACCGGCGACGGCGGCAAGAAAATCCAGGTTATCAAAGAAGTCCGCGCCATCACCGGCCTGGGCCTCACCGAAGCCAAGGGCCTCGTCGAAGGCGCACCGAAGCCGCTTAAAGAAGGCGTTGCTAAGGCTGAAGCTGAAGAAATCAAAGGCAAGATCGAAGCAGCCGAGCGGTACCGTTGAACTTAAGTAACGGGCTCGCTCAAGTAATCTTGACCAGAGTTTTGTGGGTGTCTTGAAGCGCCCGCAGATAGGAGGGCGGTACCGCAAGGTGCCGCCCTTTTTGTTTGTCGGTAAGGTTTTGGCGCCTCGTCCGGACGCTGGACTTGTGCGTTCCAAAACAAACGGCGGCGCCAGACCAATGGCGCCGCCGCTCAATCTCGTTTTGATTTCGGCAAAGCACCTTAGCCTTTACGCGGGATCGCCCCGCCAGCGAGCAACACCAGGCCAAGACCAGCGCCTGCAGCCAGGGCAATTCCCATCGAGGACTCGCTGTCATCGCCTTGCTCTGACGAACTATCCTTGGCCAGTGCATGAGCGGCCTCGCCCTCAACCGCTTCGCTTGCATCTGCACCTGTCCGGGGGACAAACCCATCCGCCGTGAGCGTCATCAGGGATAGGTCCAGGCCGCTCGCTTTTGCGCCCTTACGCGCTGCATTCGCAAGCAGTTCAAGCTTAGTCGGATCACCTTGCGATTGGTCAAAAGCAGCTGACAAAAGCATCGCTTGAAGCATCAGCGCCTCGGCATATTCCTGGCGCTGGACATCCGTCGCAGAGTTGAAATCGGGAGTTGCAGCAAAGGCGTTGCGAACCTGCTGCTTCACAGCCTTGACCACTGAAGCGCTCGGTTCTTGATCAGTCTTCTGCGACGTCGACCAAACATTGATCCACCATAGAGTATAGGCATCAGCAACATTATGCGAGATCGAGGCCATATCCGCGAATTGCGGTGCGCAGCTCATTCATAATATTGGGCTGCGCCTTAATGAGCTGCTCCAGATCGGCTCGGCTAAGCCTCAACCGGGGTGCGTTCCACAAAATTGCGCAGGTTTTTCTCGGTCTGCGCGCGGTCATATCGATAAGTGAAGTGCGTCTCAGGGAGGTTCGAACTGTCTTGAGAACCCAAGGCAGATGCGGGGCGCGGCGCCGCAAGCTGCGAGGTTATGCGTTTACCAAATTTTTGCCGGAGAGCGGTCTCAGTTGTAACCGACGACATCAAATCAATGCCAGGCATCATCATCTGAGATGAAGCGGGAGCGGAAACAAGCAACGACACGGACAACAGTGCAGAGAACGCTAGAAAAGATCTCATCCTTAATCTCCTTATCTATGCCGAAAATACAACAGGGTGGGAGAATGAACAAGCACCTCCCACCCCGTAATTTAGATCAGTTCAGCTTATTGTTTGCGTGCCATCGCTGTGAGACCTTCGCCGATCGTCTTGATTGCGGTGCTGGTCGCATTCATGAGGTAGGAGAATTCTTGGGTCTTCACGGTCAGCGTGTTGGTGTCAGCGATGGAGCGATCATCGCCCTGATCATCGAGAGACTGGGCCAGCTGCTCAATATCGTTGATTTTCGCATCAAGCGCAGAAGACATTGAGTCCGCAATCACCTGCAGCCAGCTGCGCCCACCCTGTGCACCCTCACGCTCTGAGCGGCGGCGACCCTCGGTCACTGCTTCGCTGAGACGGTCGAAGATATCGAGTGAGTCTCTCTCAACAGCGCGCTGGAAGTCAGCGGTCTGGCGAGGTGACAAGTTTACCATTTCCGCAAATCCGCCCGCTGCTTCACGCATATTCTGCATTTGCAGACCAGGCATGCCAATGTTCGAAGCGAAGCTCGCTTGAGCCAAATCGATGAATGGCTGTGCAATGCCAAGCCGATCGCCAAGTTGCTGAATGATGTTCATTCCAACCTGAGCGCCAATTGTGCGCATCGCGAGCGAAGCCCAACCTGCCGGGCCCATTGCGAGCTGCGCCAAGTTGATAGGGTTAATGACAGAACGGACGAGACCACCAATACCAAACATCACAATACTCCTTTTGAAGAATGTACCGGCGGGCTTCCACTCGCCTTGAGAGCTTTGTGACGGGTCTCGGCGAGTCGCAGTATCGGCAGAATGCATAGATCGCCTCTGCAAAACGCATAGGCGGCACCGAACAGCTGATTCTTGAGCGTCTGACGCAGCTACGTAACAGCTGGTCGCCATGTGCTTGTCATTCACCGCCAGATATCGGCCAATCGCGTTTGACTAGTTGAATGATAATTCAGGCAAAATCGTCAAATCAGGGGTAAATATGGGCAAGCTGCTAAGCGCGATCACTGGACTGACCTGTGCGATCAGCCTCTCGGGGACCTTTGGCATCGGTGCCGTGCTGGCCCAATCCTCCGAAACCGAGGTAGAAGAGAGCATCCTTGGCGATGATTTTGCGCGCGACACCGGCGCGATTATCGTCACTGGCAAACGGCTTGGCGACAATCTGTTTGAACAAGTCGATGTTCCGGAAGATTCGTGCCTGGCCAACGCTCCGCCAATCGGCACCAACGAACCTGGTTTTGCGATCGATGCGACCGGAATGAAGCGCGTCCGCGATCTCACCAGGATCCGCAAGAAAACGCGCGCAGGCACGATCTACATCAAGGGCGGCTCGTTCGTCGGCGCCAAGATGCAAAAGGCGCGGCTCTATAATATGTGCTTCTTCGGCACGGATTTCAGTCAGACAGATTGGACCGGCTTTTCCGGATCGGGGCTCGGCTTTGTGAATGTCGATCTGTCGGGCGCGATGATGGCCGGGGCAAAGCTGCCCTATGTCCTGATGCGCGATGCTAAGCTGGCGCAAGTCGACGCACGGCAGGCTGATTGGCAAAATGGCCGTCTTGATGGCGGCTGGAGCGGGTCGATGCGCAATCTCGACCTATCAGGCGCTAACCTCACCAATTTCCGTATCGCCTGCGGCAGCGGCGCGGCCGATGGCTGTCCGACTGAACGGGAAGGCATATCGCTTAAGAATGCCAATTTACGCCGGGCCAGTTTCTATGGCTTCTTTTGGCCAGACATCGACCTTAGCGGCGCACAAATTGACCAGACTGAGCTGGCGCTGGATCATCTGCCTAGTTTGAAGGGCGCGCGCCTGGTCGGCCCGGTGGTCCTGCGCTCGCCGCGCCGCGCCATCATGCTCTTCCCGGGAGAAGTGGATCAGCTGGTCAAAGGCTCAAGCGAGGATGCGAGCGACACCGACCCGTGCGGCAATGCTCGGCTTGTTCCCGCACTGCAGTTGGCCTGCGATGTTCCAGGCAGCAGCACACGCGCATTGCTAAGCTCGGTGATGGAGCTTGAGCGCCAGAGCACCTCCAAGAAGGGTTATGCATCGCGCCGCGCGGCTTGGGCGTCGGGCCGAGACGGCTGCATCAATCTGGAAACCGAAGATCAGCAGGTCAGCTGCGTCATTGCTGCTTACGAAGCGCGGCAGGCTGATCTGCGCTCCAGTACCGGCGCGCCATCTTGGGTGTCCGGCTCCGGCTATCGCTTGTTCGTATCGAGCGAAGCGGCCTATCCAACCGCGGAAGGTCAGCCTGGCCTTTATGGCCGGATCTTGCCGATCCTGCTCGATTCTGCGGTCGCAGCTGTGATTGTGAAGACGGACGGTTCAGGCTGGGCCAGTGCGAAGGGTGTGGCCGTTGGCGGTTGCTACTTTGAAGTCGATGGACTGGCCTATGACGATGCGGATGGCACCTTGAATTTTGCCCGCAAACCGCGCCGCCGCAGAGCCGCCCCGATCATGCAAGAACCGCTGCTTAGCTTTGCAGGACAAAGCACTGAGGTGCGCGAAGAAGGCGCAGCCAGGATCGAGGGCTGCTCAGCGAGCGGCGACTTCCCCCGCCTCGAGGCGCTCGATTTGAACGACAATCTGCTCGAGTCCATGTGGGAGCGGTTCTAGGCCGAAGCGCCCGCACGCCGTCCCCCGCATCGCCTATACGAAACGTATAGAGACGCTCGCCGCCATATTTGGCATTATCTGTCAGATATGCAGGAGCGCCAAACGGCGAGACGGAGCGGGCAATGGAAACCAATCGCGTAAATGATTTTGCTGCGGACAGACGCAGTGAGATCGGCGTTGGCGTCCAAACCTCCCCGCTAGCAGCCGCCAGCGACGCGCGAATTGAGGCCGCCCGCAATACAATAACAATCGGCGGACCAAGCAATGCGGTGCAGTTCAATCGCACGCAGGCCGTGTCGGATCAGATTGCCGTGGGCCAGGCAGGCCCCGCTGATGCCGTCGCGACGGGCGCTCCGCCTCCGCCAACCACCCGCGAACTCGCCGCGATGGCAACCGACGTCTACACCCCAGGTGCAGCGCCGCCCGCTGGCTGGGACCTCGCTTCAGGTGCGCAGCTCGCCGAGATTGGGCTCAGCGAGTCCATGCTCTCCTCGCCCACGACCGACTTCCAGGCTGAGGTTTACACCCGCGAAATCGCCGGACAGATGAGCTATGTAGTCGCCTTTAGAGGCACACAGAGCGCCGCCGATTGGCGCGGTAATTTTGGCCAGGGAATTGGCCTGCGCACCGATTACTACAACCGCGCCTTGGAAATCGGCGAGCGGCTGACCGTGCCAGAGGGCGCAAGAGTAACGCTCACGGGCCATTCGCTTGGCGGCGGACTGGCCTCAGCTGCAGCGACCGCAGCGGAGCTTGATGCGACCACATTCAACGCCGCCGGCCTTTCCGAACCCACTCTGACCCAGGCGCGCAGCATAGCAGCGGCCGACGGGCGCTTGGATGTCCCAGACATCAGCGCCTTTTACGTGCGCGGTGAAATCCTATCGACCCTGCAGGATGGCGGTGACCGAATGATCGGCGCAATCTTGGGCGGTGCACTGGGCGCTAGCGTTGTTGACATGCCAGAGGCGATCGGCACACGCATTGAGCTCGATCCGGTCCGCCCTGAGGGCATGAAGTGGTATCAAGACCACGCGGTGAACCGCCACTTCATGAGCTATGTGAATGCCAGTCTGCCGGGAGGCTGACTTGGCGCGCGACCTTAGCTTGCCTATAGCCTGGTATCTACGATGCGCTATGCGCTAGCCATATCACCTGCTATTCTGGCACTCGCTGGTCTTTCTGGGAGCTGCTCTGCGTTGAGCGAAACCTCATCCTGTTACACACGGTCGCAGCCTAAGCTTCCTGATCGTCAAAAAGTGCGCGCCCACCTGAGCAATGGGGAGGAGGGTCGGCAGCTGTTTGACGCGGTAATGGACGGCAATATTGGCCGCGTGGAAGAAATGGTGCGCGCCAATCCGCGGCTGCTTTCCACCCACCGGGTACTGCGAGACAATGAGCGCGCGGCCAGCGGCAATAGCGGCGGTCTGCTCAGCTTTGCGATTGGCAATTGCGATCCCCGCATGCTTGGTGCTTTGCTAGAGCTTGGAGCCGATCCCGACGGTATACCAGCCGGTCTGGCGCTCACCTACGCGTCGCTCGCTGACGATCCGTTGATGGCGACTATGCTGCTGCAAGCGGGCGCCTCGCCCGATGCCCAGACACCGGGTCGGTCAACACCGCTCAAGGAAATCCTTTATTTTGAGCGGCCCGATGCAGTTGACCTGCTGCTGCGCGCCGGAGCAGACGCAAACCGTCCCGACGAGCTGGGCGCGACCCCCCTTGAACTGGCATTGATGTTTCAGGATTTTCGATCAGCGGAAGTCTTGCTCAAAGCGGGCGCAAATCCGTGGCAAGTCGGCAATAAGGGTGCTCTGCCGGCAGCTATGCTGACCAAGCCAGCCGAGCAAAGCAGCGATGAGCCGCACCGGCTAAAGCTGCTCGAAATGGTGCAAGCTCGCAGCCCGATTTGGCCGCCCCCGCCCCAGCTGAAGTGATCAAGGGGTTCCTCCACGGCGATTGGCCCAATGCGGCGATGAAAGAGGCCGGATTTGTCGCAACCGAGCAGGCGATGGCATCCATGCGCCTGGCCGACCGCGCGCGGCAATAGGGAGGGCGAGAGATGGTGCATTCAATCCGCCCGACCGGCGTCAGCGCAGTTTCAGCCGTTTCTGCCGGTTCTGGCAAAAACGGAGGGCGTACTGGCGGCGCGCTCCGGAAATTGGCCAAGCAAATCGCAGGCCGCGTCGTCCGAGAATTTCGGATGTCTGAGGATGAGCGCGACTATCAAGACGAAGCGCCGCTGCGCGATGGCGAAGACCTTTACGAGATCCGCGCCGTTGCCCGTGAACTTGCCAGTGACCTGCAGGCCAGACCAACCGACGAAGGGCGACTGGCGCGCAGCCTAGGAGCATTTGCGGCGGAAAGCGCGTCTCTGCTCGCGGCGCGGCCAGAAGCGGCTTCACTCGACACGATAGCGCGCGTGATTGCCGCGCATGAACAGCCTGCTGATGGTGAGACGATTGAGCGCGCGTTCAATCAGATAGATCAGACGGCCCTGGGCATATCAGAGAGCCGCCCCGGCTGACCGTCGCCCGCACTCTTGCTGGCCCGTTCAAACTGCAAAGACGCAATATTCAGGCGGCGACGACCCAGGCCATGCAGCAAAGCCAATTGTGCATAGCCAGCTCGCAGCGCATTCAATTTCGGATCAAGTCCGGCAATGCGAATGGCGATCCCGCCGTCTGCCTGTCTTTGCAAATGCGCGCCTTGGGCCAAAAAGCCGGGCGGAAACTCGATCTCTGCAGATGGCTGAGAGGCGCTTGGCCAGCTTTCCGCAATCTGCGCCGCCATCCGCTCGAACACGGCCTTATCAGCTGGAGATAGAGCAGACTGAGCAGCAATCGCCTGCGGATCTTTACCAGCAAGAATGCGGGTCATATCCGCTCGCGCCAATTCGCCTTCGCTGTGATGCCCGCTCTCGCCCGACATGCTGTCGAAGTCGCCTGAGCGCGAGCGCGCGGACGAGTTCTGCCCTGCCCGCTCTGCGCTCTGCTCCGATGAGCGACCTGCGTCATCACCCGCTCTTTCGACTTTCGCTGAGAACCGCTCGCTGAGCGTTTTGACCTCCGCTTGTCGGCGCGGGGGCTCATTGATCTTGGATGCCTCCGGCGCATACCGCGGCGCGCGCGAGGCACTGGGATCATTTGCTGCTCGGGGCGCCTGCGTCATTGGCGGCATTCCTCGGCTGCTTCATCGGCAATAGTCTCGCGCCGCAAAGCTTCTGTCTTTCGCTCTGCCATAGCTTTTTCAGTGATCAGATCAGCCCGTTCTGCCGCGCGTTCATGCTGAGTGCGGGCGGCAAGCAAATGCTCGCGCGCTTCGCTTAACGCATCATAGGCATCGGCGCGCTGCATGCTGGCGCTTTCGCACTTTTGATCAGAGACCTGCCGCCACAGCAAAGCCTGCGGATCAGCCGGGTTGGAGAGCAGCATGAACTCCGCATTCTCGCGCTGCTCGCGCTCCAGCTTATAGACATCATGCGCTTGCTGCGCGGCGGCGGCGCTTTTGAGCTCAGCGGCCTTGGCCTCACGCCGCACGCGCTGCGCACGCCGCTCTCTCAATTGCGCTATTCGGTTCGCCTGTTGCAATTGCTGGGTCATAGGATCGCCTCTCCAATGGCCCGCAAGCGGGCAAGCGTGGTTGCTTGATCGCAGGCATCTTCAGAGCGCTGGCATAAAAACGCCTCAATCGCATCGCGCTGTTCCAGCGCCGCATCGGCAAGCGGATCCTGCCCAGATTGATACTCGCCCATTTGCAGCAGCAGTTCGATCTCGGACAATTTAGCAAGCATTGCCCTTACTGCTTCTGCCGAGGCAATTTGGCCCGGACCAGACAGCTTGCGGAACAGGCGGGATTGACTGGTGGCGATATCGATTGCGGGGAAATGCCCACGCGCGGCGAGCTTGCGAGACAGATGAATGTGCCCATCGAGCAAGGAGCGGACTTCTTCGCCCACCGGATCTTCCTCCTCGCCCTCAGTCAGCACGGTATAAAGCGCTGTGATCGCGCCCGTGCCATCCGTGCCTGCGCGCTCAAACAGTCGCGGCAGCTCAGCAAATACCGAGGGCGGCAGGCCGCGCCGGACAGCCGGTTCACCAGCGGCCAGGCCAATTTCCCTGAGCGCTCGGGCATAGCGGGTAACGCTATCCATCAGCAGCAGGACATGCTTACCTTGAGCTCTGAAGCCCTCCGCGATTGCGGTTGCCGCGCGCGCAGCCCGAACGCGCTCCATTGCTGGGCGATCCGAGGTGGCGACCACGACGACGGAGCGGACTAGTCCCTCTTCACCTAGCGTATCGGCAATAAATTCGCGCACTTCCCGGCCGCGTTCACCGATCAAACCGATTACAATCGCGTCAGCCTTCGCCCGGCGAGCAAGCATTGCGAGCAGGGTCGATTTCCCGCCCCCGGCTGCCGCAAAAATTCCCATGCGCTGTCCGATACCGAGCGTGAGCAAACCATCAACAGCGCGCACTCCGCTCTCCAGCGGCATATCGATTGGAGGGCGCTCCATCGGGGCAGGCGGGGGCGCGACCAGGGGCCGGTCAGGTGTGGGAGCAATCGGTCCCGCGCCGTCGATTGGCGCGCCTTGCGCGTCCAGTACCCTGCCTAGCAGACTATCGTTAGCTGGTACTCGGTCGGCCATTTCGCGCAAAATGACCTCAGCATCAGCATATAACCCGCGCAACTCGCCAAGCGGCGTTAGCAGCATGATATCGCCGTCAAATCCGACGATCTCCGCGCGCAGCGCCTCTTCCCCTTCGGTTGTAGCGATTTCCATCACATCGCCGATGCGGCCGCGCGCGCCTCGCACCCGCAGTGTGGTGCCCACCGCTCCGACCAGCCGCCCGCGCTGCTCGTAAAGCGGCGAGCGAAGGCTATCGAGCAGAGAGGAGACGTCAGAATTAGCCATCGAGGTCAGCCGAGCCAACGTCCCAGCGCGCGCGCAGGGCCTCCATCTGCGTCTCAAGATCAGCGATGATCCGCCCGCCCCCGACCTCTATCCGGCATCCCATATCGTGCAATTCGGGGTCCCCTTCGACCAAGCGCGCACTGCTCTCTGGCAGCCCGCTCCGGACCGCGTCGACCCATTGCTCAGCAACAACAATGCGCGATGCCTTTGCGCCGGAGCGATTGAGCGTTTGTTCGACCAATCCCGTAACCACGGATGCATCATCGCGCGCGCCAATCAAATGCTCGACAGCTTCCATCGCCGCGATCGCCGCAGCGCGTTCACGCCGCGCATCTTCGCGCGCCATGTCTTCGTGCAATTGTGCCGTGCATTTGCCGAGCGCATCGCGCATTTCTGCCAGCGCCTCTTCGCGGCCCGCAGCATAGCCTTCCGCCCGCGCAGCGGCAGCGTCAGACCGCGCTTGGCCTGCTATGGCTTTCGCCTCGGTAAGCAGAGCGGCACTCTCACGGAAATCGCCCACATGCTCGCTCGCAATCCGAGCGGATGACGGGCGCACCAAGACATCGCCGCACATCACGAATTCGCTCATTCCGCTGGCTCCATTTCAGGTGTTTGCGCATGCGCCAAAATTTCCGCTGCCTGTTCGGCCAATGGTGCAAATTCGCGGTGCCGCTGCGCCTTTTCAATCAGCCCCTCGCCCTGCTCCACCAGCTCAACTGGCGTTGGCAAATCGTCAGTCAGAAATTCTGCACGAAGCTGGCCGATATCCGCATCGCAGACCGCATCGAAGAGGTCTTCACCAACAAACGTCGCCAAGGCGGCGAGCCTGCCACCGTTGAGCTCAGCATCGATTGCGGGCCGGGCGTGGAGCAGGCCAACAATCGTTACGAGCTCACTATGGCGTTCTTGCTCCGCAACGCTCCAATCGGAGGGATTGGCCAAATCGCTGAATGTGGGCAGGCTTTCCCCGCGCAGCCGCGCGGCAAATCGTTGCGCCCGCGCCGGCAAATCTTCGCTCCGCGCCTCAGCCACCATGGGTCATCCCAATGGGCTGTTCGACTGCTCTTGATTTTGACCGGCGGCGGCGACCGCGCCACAATTGCAATGCGCACAACCCGAGCAAACCGACACCCATAATGGCTGCGAGCGTCACCAGGATATCGCTCAGCGGATAGGTTGGCGCATTCGACGTGACAGCAGGCAGCGGCTTGGCCTCCGTCATGGCGACGCTGACCTTCTCATACTCAAGGCCTTCGATGCTGTTGGTGACCAGCGCCTTGATCGCGGCGGTCTGCGCTCTCAAATCAAAGCCTTCGCGGTATTTCACAAACACCGATGCCGACGGCGGATTGGCGACGCCCGTCATCACATCGGCTTCGGGCAAAGCAAGGTGGACGCGGGCTTCAACAACGCCGTCAAACTCGCTGATCGTATGGGACAGCTCTTGGCTCAGACCGTAAACCAGCCGGGCGCGTTCGGCCAAAGAGGACGAAGTGAAGCCCTCTTTTTTGAATACTGTGCCAAGCGATTCGTACTGATCGCGCGGCAGACCGTTTTGGCGCAGAACCTCGACCGAGCGGGCGAAGTCGCCTTGAGCAACGGTGACGGTGAAGACGCCCTTTTCGCCGGGGCTCTTGCCGCTCTCAATGCCCGCTCGCTCGAGCACGGCGACCATCTCATTGGCTTCGCGCTCAGCCACATCGCGGTACAGCTCTTGCCCGCTGCAGGCCGCCACAGCGACCATCAAAACCAGCGCGGCCAAGCCCCGCAGTCGCCGCCGCAGACCAGAGCCGATTGATCCAGTTTGTCCGCTGCCCATAGTCACATTACCCCTGTTGCCGGAACAATTGTTGCAGTCCGTCTGCGCTGCGATTGGCGATGTTCGAGGTCAGTTGACACTGGAACATGAACTCCTGGCATTTCATCGTCAGCTGCACGATCTCGCCCGGTGTCAGCTCGCCATTGCTGGCCTGCGCTGACTGAGCGAAATCGGTCACTGAGCGCGCTTGCACATCAATCCCGTCAAGCGCGCGCAGCATGTTGCCAAGCGGCGCGGGAAGATCGGCTCGATTCACCCCGCTTGCGCTGGAGGCCTTGTCGATCGCTTGTGCAAAACGCGCAGCTTCCGTTCCTTGCGCCCCTGAGGCGGCGGTGGATGGGCCAAGAGAAATGGTGCGGTCCGCTCCTCCGCTGGGCTGCTGCGCGCCGCCAGGGAGCATGGCTGCTGTGAGTAGCTCGATAGTCATGGATCAGTTCTTCCGAGCCATGGTCTCCAGCGCTTTGGAAACGCTGTCGAGCGAGGTGTGGCTGCTTTGTGCCATGAAGCTCATGCGCATGGATTCGGCCGTCAGCTTGGTGATTTCAGACGGGCTATCAGCCCCGTCTTCGCCGCTGATCACATTGGCTTGCTGCTCAATCTTGGACGCCTGATTGTCCAGCGCAGATCCCCAGGCACCGGCAAAGGCTTCGAACCAATTGCGGTTGCGGCTGCTGGTAAACATCGATGGGCTGGAGCTTAAATTCGCCAATACCCGTCCGCTAATATCCGTCATATCACTTCCTTTCGTGCTCGGTTCAATTCTTGCATTTCACATCACTAAAGTGTCGCGCATCCCTTCGCGCTCAAGGGTCACTTGGCCTTCGCCAATCTCTACGATTTTGTGCCCGGTCGGCAGGCTGGCGCCTACGAACCAACGGGTGCCGTCTTCGGTCACCAGATAGCCAGGGTCACCGGCTACAAAGCTGGCCGCGCCATATCCCGGCGCATTGAAGAAATAGGCGAGATCACTGCCGCCCCGATTGGGGTCTGCGCGAAACTCGACCGAGCGGACGTGCGGCAGGTCTTTCTGGACCAAAGCGGTCAGTTCGCCTTGCTTGTCCTTCGGCAGAAACGGCCCTTCGATAATCAAACCGCTTGCCCCTGCTGGCAGAGCCCGCGCGTCGATTTTCTGTGCCGAAAGCAAGTCAGTTGCAGTTTCCGCCGCTTGGGAAAGCGTCTCAACCCCAACGAACAATGACGGGTGCTCGGCCGCCGCCCATTCGCGCAATTGCAGCAGAGCGCTTTCATTGGGCACAAGCCCGGTCACCGCCAGCGCGCCCGTGTCTGCGGCGCGTCCAACCTCAAGGCCGCGAAACCCTTGATCAACCAGCGCCAGCTCAATGGCGGTGGGGTCATCAGCATCCGGGCTAAGCGCGGTGTTCCCAAAGAACGCACCGCCTGCAATCACCAGCAGCGCAGCTCCGATCATACCCAGCTTACCAGCGCTCCATTCGATCCCAGCGATCCTGGTACGGGCCGGCTGAGAACGCAGCGCCAGGCGCTCGCCCATATCTGTCGCGGGCAAAGCGTCTGCCTCCTGCAACGCAACGACCATGGTCTCACTGGCGGCTTCGCTCGCATCCGACCAGCGTTCTTCATCATCTCCGCCGATTGCAAATTGCAGATCGCCAATCTGAACCGGGAGATAGGGCTCGAGCACGAGCTTTTCGCCTGCCCCCATATCACGGCCCAGCACCACGGCCTCGCCAGAGATGATCTCAAGCATCGGCCGTTTGCCGCAGGTGGCGAGCCTCAGCGCGCAGCCTTTGGTCGAGCGATCGCGCAGGACGATATCGTTTTCAAAGCTGTGGCCGATCGCCAGCGAACGGCCAGGCGGCAAACGATGCTCAGCGCCCCGCGAGCGCCCATTCAGCACCCGCAGCGTCAGCGCTATGCTTTCGCCAGCCTCTTGCACCTCGGCAACTGAAGCATGCGCATTCATCGGCGCTGTCTCGGAGTGACAGGCTCTTCGCCGCGCAATTGCTCCATCGACAGAGGTTCAACCTCATTCGCCGACAATTGAGCCGTGCCGAGATTGCTGATCCTAGGCGTCAGGAGGAAGAGGCGTTCGTAATGATCCTCGCCTTTCTTGCGCTTGCGAAACAGCTGACCAAGGCCTGGAATATCTCCGAGCAGCGGTGTCTTGCGCTTCCGGTCATATGTGGTCGTCCGGGTCATACCACCCAGCATCACGCTCTCGCCCTGACGAACGATCATATGCGTTGCCAGATTGGCCCCGCCGGTCACGGGAACACCGTCAACGACCATGCCATTGAGCTGTGTGTCGTCGATCTCGATCTGCATGCGAATTCGCATATCGCCGCCATCTTCGATGGCAGATGGCCGCACTCGCATTGTCAGGCCATAATCAACGGTAACGGCATCAACTTCGCGCTCTCCCTCCAGCTTAATCACTTGCTGGGTGCTGTCTCCGAAAGAGGCGACTTCATTGTTCAGTGATGTAAGCAATTGCCGTGTTGTCACGCGAACAGCGCCGCGCTCTTCCAGTGCCTTGGCTCGGGCCAGAAACACACTTCCATCTCCGCTCAGATAGCCGCCTGTAATCCCGCCTGGGCCCAAATTGGGGCCGCCACCGAACAGCAATCCAAGACTTTCAATTCCGAATCCAAAATCAAGGCCGAGCTCTTTGAGCTTGGTGACATTGAGCTCCAGGATCGTAACCTGCGTCTCAATACTCAGCGGCTCGATATCGAGGTTTGCGATCAGCTTCTCATAGACGCCCATGGTTTCCGGACGATCGCGCACGATCACCGCATTGACGGTCGTATCAGCCGAAATCCGCGGTCCATTCAAATCGCGTTCAATACCGCGCCGGTCGTCCTCGTCCCGCTGGCTGAATTCCCGGTTTCGATCATCGAATGGCCGATCGCGTAGGCTCCGCAGCCCGGTGGTGCTGTATTCATTTGCGGAATTTGAAGTGACGCTGCCGACTTGCCGACCGTCGCCCATCTGCTCCTGAAGCAGAGTTGCGACCCCCGGGATAATCGTGAGCAAGTCCGCATTGCGAACCGGGCGATCGGCTGCGCTGCGATATTTCAGATAGAAAATGCGCACCTCAAACGGATTGCGAAGGCCCGCCTGCCGGATCACTTCCGAGCGCACGCTGGCGCGCGCGAGCGGTGCGCGGAGCAATGGCGAGGCGACTAGAGGAGGCGCTTTTGTAGCCGGGGCAACTTGTGCAGGAGCCGACAAGGCCAGAGCCTGCAATTGGCCTGTCATATGCTCGACCTTGTCGAGGAAGGACGGCACCCCCGTTGCCAGCAGCATCCCGTTCCGGCTCTGGACGGTGTTGACCGCATCGGTGAGGCCCATGCTCTCGACCTGAGCCCGCACTTTCTCGCCATCGTAAGTCGGTATCGTACGGCTGGAAATTTCATCGTTGCTGTAGATCCGGGCAACTGAACCATCCCAGTAAACCACGAGGCCGTAGGCGCGCGAGATTGTGCCCCAAATGGTGGATGGATCGTCCTTGAAAACGCCCTGAACCTTGCCCTTCACCCCGGTGCTAACTTTGGCGCGAAGGCCTGCCTCGCTGAACAGGTCAGCCACAAAATCACGCACGTCCTGACCGCGTGCGCTGATCGATATCGGGTTCTCCTGAAACGGCACTTCGCCAGCACTCGCCGCCACCGGCGCCAGCATGGCCGCCAAGCCGAGACCGGCAATCATTGGCTTGCGCATGACGCTCTTCAAAAAAGGGAAAATCGAACGGGTGTTAAGGGGGTTCACTCCGCAGCCTCCGCATAAATTTCGTCCGGCTCGGCTGCGTGAGCAACCAAATCCGGAGCGATGTCGAGTTGCCGCACCACATCAAGCGGAACGGCGGGGTTTAATTCGTTGAAACTCAAAACTGGCACGTCAAAAAGATCGGCCGCGCACACAAGGCGGAGTGGCCTGCGCAGGTCTTGCGCGGTCAGGATGGCGCGGGCGCCGCCAGTCTCCACTTCCTGCCCAATCAGCTTAACGAGCTCACGCATGCGCAAGGGGTCAACGGCCAGGCGCGGCTGACCATCAATGCTGGTCAATGTTGCCCGGATCGCATCTTCTGCACGCGGGCCGATCATCATGACCTTGAGGCGCCCGTCCTCGCATAGCGGCGCGACAATATTGCGCCGCAAGGCAATACGAACCCGCGCAGCGATCATATGCGCCTCGCGCTCGGTCTGACCGGCCTCGCTGATCGCTGCGATGCAATCGCGCATATTGCGCAGCGATACCTGCTCATCGGCCAATATCCGCAGGACTTCGACGATAGTCTGGATCGGCACGGCGCGAACTGCTTCTTTCACCACTTCTGGGTGGCTCTCGCCCAGCACATCGAGCTGATCAGTGACCTCCTGCAGGCCAAGGAACAGGGTTAGATTGCGGCGCAGCAGCTCGCGCATAAACGCGGGCACTCGCTCCTGAACTAGCTCCGGCTTTTCGCGCGCCGCGCCAAGCGGAGCGTCATAGGCCAGCAGCTCCCAGCTTCCCTCTGGCTCATGGTCCGGCATGCGCTGGACCCGCAGCGCCGGAAGAGCAACGCCGGACACCATTTGCAGATCGTCTTTGGCCGCCTCAAGCTCACTGGTTAGCAGCGCCATCTTGCTGGCATTCATCGCGCCCCACTGGAGCGACAGGACCAGCGGCTCAACCTGCGGAGCAGGGCGCGCTTTCAGGATGATTTCTTCTGCAGCGGGAGCATCATCGCTTTGCCCGCGCGCCGCGAATTCCCGCATCTTGCCGCCAACAACGGGATCGCGCCAAGCGCCCACCAACATCAGCGTCAGCCCTAGCGCGCAGAACACAGCCCATGGGAAACCCGGTATCAAACCAAGCGCCAAAGCAATCGCGCCCGCGGCAACCAATGTGCCAGGGCGCGCGCCGATCTCAGAGAAGATCGCTGGAGCCAGATCAGGCTTAGTGCTTGGATCATTGCTGCGCGTCACCAACAATCCAGCGGCGAGCGCACACAGAAATGCAGGAATTTGCGCGACCAGCCCGTCGCCAACCGTCAGGATCGAAAAGGTTGCCGCAGCCTCTCCCAGTGAGAGGCCAAAGGTGAGCATCCCAACCGCGATGCCGCCAATGAGATTGATGACCACAATCACGATCGTCGCAATCGCATCGCCTTTCACGAACTTCATCGCTCCATCGAGGCTGCCGTAGAGCCGGCTTTCCTGCTCCAGCTCGCTGCGTTTTTTGCGCGCTTCGTCCTTGGTCAGCATTCCGGACCGCAGATCACTGTCGATGGAAAGCTGCTTACCCGGCATCGCGTCGAGGCTGAAGCGCGCGCACACCTCGGCGACCCGCTCTGAACCTTTGGAAATCACAATGAACTGAACCACTGTGATGATCAGGAAGACGACGAGACCAACGATGATATTGCCGCCAGCGGCCGTTTCACCAAATTCGGTAATGATTTGGCCGCCGTCCATTTCGGTCAGGATCATCCGCGTCGTTGCGATACTGATCGCCAGCCGCGCGACCGTGGTGAACAGCAGGATCGATGGGAAGGTGGAGAATTCCAGCGGATGGCGGGCGCCAATCACCGCGATGAGCAACAATGCGGCTGCGGTGAGATTGAAGGCGATGAACACATCCAGCATCACTGGAGGTATTGGCAAAATGAGCATTGCGAAGATTGCGACCAAGCCGCCGATAACAATCAGCTGGGCTGTTGGCACTGCCGATGCGGCATGCTTAAGCTTCGCGCTGAGCGCCATCAGAAGTTCACCGCAATCCCGTTCTCGCCCGCGAGTGAGACGTAATTGGCCTTCACCTTGGCAACATAATCTTGAGTTTCACGATAAGGCGGGATCTTCATGCCGTGCTTGCGAACGGCGCCTTCACCGGCATTGTAGGCGGCGAGCACGAGCTCCAGATCCCCATCAAACGTCTGCCACAAGCGGCTGAGCAGCTTGGCGCCCGCATTGATGTTGGTCGTGGGGTCAAACAGATGCTGAGGATCTCTTACCCCCAGATCGCGGCCCGTGCCCGGCATCACCTGCATCAGACCTCTGGCGCCAGCGTGGCTGACTGCGCGGTCGCGGTAACGGGATTCTTGTTTGATAACCGCGTGGAGAAGCAGAGGATCGACCCGGTGGACCCGCGCCGCTTGCTCGATGATCGCGTCGAAACGCGTTCCATAGCTTTGTGGGCTGAGCGCCAGCACCGCCTCGACATCCTGATCACCAATCAGCCCTTGTCCGCCCAAGCCATCAAGCTCGATCGGGCCGCGTGCGCTTTCAGGAGGAATGATTGCGACAATGGAGCCATCACCGAGTTTGAAGGTCTCCGCCTCCAAGCTTGGTTTTGTGCTCGCTTTTTCGGATGTTTTATCTCGGCCCTTTGCGTCCGCCTTGGCCGCCAAAATGAACCTGGGATCGTCAGTGGCCTCGTCATTGTAACCGGGGCCGCGGAGCATTGGCTCGGTCTCTTCAGAGATCGTCGTGCTGCGAACGTTTGCGCGCGGGCGGTTGGCCTTGAAAGCTGGCGACTCGATCACGGTGGTTTCGGCGCAATGGCCCAACAAACCCTCGAAATGTCTAAGCGAATCAACGCTGGCTACACGAATGGGCGCATCGACCTGGCATTCACCTGGATTTTCGATTGGCTCCGGATCTCGCTCTTTCGCAGCGACCCCCGCACCACAGAGTACAGTTAAACCAGCACCGATTAAAGTAAGCTTCGCACCATAAAACTTCATGCCATGAAGAATTAAGACACAATTGTTTTGTGTTTTACTTGACACGCGACCTCCTGTTCAGAACTCAGTTCTAAACCAATCAAGTAACCTAGCTAATTGCCAACGGGTCGGGAATCCTGCCTTTGGCCCCACCAAGCCAGCAACCATGATGGTAAAGGATATTTGGTAAGTTTGAAGGGCCCACGTAAACCTTGGGAAAACTTGCTCAATTGCCCGGAATTGCGTGCGTTGTGCGACGAATCGAGTGCTTTTCGCGTTTTCAGTTCACCGTAAAATTGGAGCAATTCGTCTGTGACACATTTGTGAAGCGATTACTGCAACCGACTCGAGTCGCCACAAGTTTCACTGGTAACGACTTCAAAGCCCGTTGACTTTACTAACAAGGGTGCAAATAACGTGATTTCCGGGCCTGCCATCCGGAGTCGCGCAGGGTGAAAAATCGCCTCTGCGTACGCATCAAAAGCCCGTTTCTGACAGGCGTCTTATGAGGTGAGTGGCAGGCCAAATGGCGGATGAAGATAAAGGCGGCGACAAGACAGAGCTGCCGACTCCCAAAAAGCTAAGAGATGCGCGCGAAAAAGGCGACATCGCCAAGGCTCAAGACATTACGTCCATGCTTGGCACTTTTGGGGCAATCCTATTATTGATGGTGGCGGGCACGTGGATCGCGCGCAGCATTGCCGATTTTGGTGACCGGGTTGTGACCCAGGCGGCTAGGCGGCGATTTCAACTTGGCATTCGATGGCCTCGCCGGAGAGGGAGCCTTGCTGCTGCTGATGCTGAGCGCCGTGATACTCATCCCCCTGTCCGCGCTCGGTGGTTTGTCAGAAGCCTTCCAAACTCGCGGCCTGTTCGCGCCTAAGCGGCTTGAACCGAAATTTGAGAACATCAATCCGATCAAAGGACTGAAGCGGTTGTTCGGTAAGGACGGATTGGTTCAGCTGGTCAAAACGCTGGCGAAAGTGCTCGCCGTTCTCGCCGTCATTTGGCTGGTCGCTTATGGGCATATTGAGAAAATGGGCTCCATGCTGCTGCCCGCCTCAGAGGCCGTTTGGCGTGACGGGCTTGGCGCACAGGCAGGATCGCGTGATGCGGCCCTGACCTACAGCATAACGCTTGAGATTCTTGCTTGGATCGGCGGGTTGTTCGTAGGGATCGCCCTCATCGACAATGTGTGGACCAAGCAGCGCTTCCTCAAGAAGATGATGATGAGCCGACGCGACATCAAACAAGAGGTGAAGCAAGACGAAGGCGATCCTCATGTGAAGGATCACCGGCGGCAGCTGGGCCAGGAATGGGCGCAATCAGGCGCTATCTCAGCGACGCATGACGCATCCGCGCTGCTCGTCAATCCAACGCACCTCGCCATCGCGCTCGACTATGATCCAGACCGCGCACCTGTCCCCGTGATTTTGGCACGCGGCGATGGTGAGATTGCGCAGGCCATGCGGGAGGCAGCGATCGACGCAGAAGTCCCAATCATCCGCCACATCCCAACGGCGCGCAAACTGTGGGCGCGCGGCGAGGTTGGCGAGATGGTTCCAGAGGAATTGTTCGATGCCATCGCCGAGGTGATCTTGTGGGCGAAGCGTGCCCGGGCCGGAAAGGCTCCAATGGAATGTGAGCTCGACCACGGCCGCGCGCCGCCCAGCGAACCAAATGATACAGAACCAATGGAGTTAGAACCGTCATGACCATCGGAACGGTGCTTTCGTCCCTGCTCGCAATCATCTTGTCTCTAGCCTTCGTCATCGCTCTCGCATGGGGCGGGCTATACCTCATGCGGCGCTTTCAGGACGGGAGCTTCGGGAAGCTGGGCGGCCAGCAAGACACGCGCAATTTGCGCTTTATCCGGGCCCTGCCAATTGGACCGCGCGAACGCCTGGTTCTGATTGAAATTGAGGGCGAGGAGATGCTGCTGGGAGTGACCGCGCATTCAATCTCTCGGCTGAGAGAATGGCCCGCTCCTGGTTCAGCCGAAACGGCCACGGCCGCTGCGGACTACGATGCCGATCAGACGCCGAGCGATGCCGCAAAAGAGCGGCCGCGTTTTCGCCTGCGTATGTCTGATGAGGGGCAGATATGAGCGCTCATCGAGAAAGTCCCGAGGGCGTGGCCAGCAGCCTGCCAAGCTTGGACGCCGATCAATGTGCGTGGGCGCATCATGCGGCCCGATTACTAGCCCGCCGGGGTATGGCGACATCGGTCGTGCCAGCTCAATCTAAACAGGCGGACTGGTACAAAGCGGATGGCCTTGCCTTTCGCCCGCCGCCAGAGAAGCGCGCGCCGCTGGGCGCGGCGGCTGACGCATTGGTGAACGCCTTGGCTTTGCACAATTCGTCGCTCGATGAGATTGAGCAGGCAACCGGCCTCGCTGCTGAGTTCAACAATCATGGCGAGCTCGGCCATGATCTTGCCTGCGTTCGCCTCACTCGCGCTGGCGAGAATTTGGGCGAGATCGCGCCGCTTGCACCGCCGCCCATACCCTGTCCCGCAGCCACTCCGGTGCCGGTGCCGCTATCTCTCGCGGCGACGCGGCTCACTCTGGATGAGGCTGAAGCATTGGGAGGGGGCGACCTGCTGCTACTATCTGGATCGCCTTGGCCCGTCATCGAAAACGCGGCCAGCCCAGTCGGCGGCGGCGTTGCATTCGATCCGCAAACAGGGCGGCTGATCAGCGCGTTTACAAACAATTCCAAGAACTTTGAGGCAGCTCCGATGAGTAACCCATCAGACTCCAGTCAAATGACCGTGCCAGTGGCTCTGCAATTGCCCGATGCGGTCCTTTCGCAAGAGGGTCTGGCTGCCCTTGCAGATGCCGGATCGATTGACCTCGGCCCGGTGACGGAGGGCCTGCAGGTCACTATCAGTGTTGGCGGATTGCCGGTCGGCAAAGGCGAGATTGTACGCGTGGGTGACCGTTTTGCCGTTCTGGTCGAGAGCCCTTCACCAGCCGCAAACCAGCCAGGCGATCAACGCGCCGATACAGCCACGCCCGCCGCTGAAGAAGCATCGCCCGGCGAGCCAACGAGCGATCCAGGCGAGATGGCGGAAGAGACGAAATGATGGAACTCGGGACATTCACCCCCGGCTCCGCGCTGATCACAGTATTGCTGATCGCGCTGGCTCCGTTCCTAGCTGTGATGGTCACCAGCTTCACCAAAATCGTGGTTGTCCTGGCCATCGTGCGCAGCGCGCTTGGGCTGCAGCAAACCCCGCCCAACATCGTTCTCAATGGATTGGCGCTCATCCTATCCGTCTATGTCATGTACCCGACGCTTCAGGACATGTCGGCTGCCGCCGGAATGGGGGCCGAAACCGAGGCCACCATGCCGGGCGACAGTCCAGCCAGCCCGTCCCAACTTGGCGACACTCAAGAGATCATATCGACCGCCGACAAAGCGAAAGAACCCCTGCGCAAATTCCTGCTCGCCAATACGGATGCGGAAGACCGGGCCTTCTTTCTGGCGACACAGCGGCGGATTAGCGGCCCAGAACGCGCCGCAGAGATTAGCGACAGCGACTTTGTCATCATCGTCCCGGCGTTCGCGGTGCGCGAGCTAACAACAGCCTTTCAGATCGGGTTTCTGATATTCCTACCCTTCCTGATCATCGATCTGGTGATCTCGAATATCTTGCTCGCGCTCAACATGATGATGCTCAGTCCGGTCACGATCTCCTTGCCGTTCAAGATATTGCTGTTCGTCGTGATCGATGGCTGGGCGAAGCTCAGTCATGGACTGGTGCTGTCCTATGCGATGTAGCAAGGCGAGGCATCGGCCATGAACCTGACCGACATCACGCTTGAGGCATTGTGGCTAGTCCTGCTGCTTTCAGCTCCGCCGATTATCGCCGCGTCGGTGGTCGGCCTGATGGTGGCTGTGGTGCAAGCAGCGACGCAGATCCAAGAGCAGACGCTGCAATTCACCCTCAAATTCTTCGCGATCGTGCTGACCCTGTTCATTACTGCCAGCCTGATGGTTGGCAGCCTGTTCGCCTTTAGCGACAAGATTTTTAGCAATCTCAACGGGCTGGTTGGATGAGCGTTGGGGGCGCACTTGGCCAATCGCTGATTTCAGCCGCCCCTTGGACTGAGCAAGCGCTGCTGGTCGGTGCCGCATCTGCTCGGTTTGCCATGGCCTTCATCATGCTGCCTTTGTTTTCGCCGCAACTGATCCCGCCGCTGGTGCGCAATTCCCTGATCATCGCCTTTGGCTTGGTCGCTCTATCACTGCCCGTCTCCTTCTCGCCCAGCACCTTGACCGCAGCACAATGGCTGGCGTTGTTCGGACGCGAAGCGGCAGCAGGCGTTGTAATCGGCCTATTCTACGCGACATTCCTCTGGGCAATGGCCTCGGCAGGCGAGATTATCGACAGCAAGACGGGCGCAACCATCGCGCAGATCGTCGATCCGATTTCCGGGAACACTCAGTCACTTTCCGCCACCCTGCTGGGCAGGTTTGCACAAGTAACCTTCGTAACCGCCGGCGGCCTGACGCTGCTCATTGGAACCCTGATGATGAGCTATGCTCTTTGGCCAATGGGGCCAGGCGGCGTCGAACTCGACATGTCGTCGGTCATCCTGTTCGAGGGAGAGTTCGGTCGGTACTTTATGATTGCCTTCATTCTCGCTACCCCTGCGCTTATGGTCTTGTTTATGATCGACCTTGGTATGGGATTGCTCAATCGCTTTGCGCAGAACTTCAACGTGTTCATGCTGTCGCTATCGATCAAAGCCACCGCTGCGATCTTTGTGCTAGTCCTGATCTTGCCCTTGCTCGGCAATCTGGTCGCGAACGATCTGATGTCGCGCGATGCCGTTGCACAAGGCATGCTTGACCGCACAGGAACGCCGCAGTGACTCAGCGCCCCAACCATCCATCAGCCGAGGGCCTTGCCACTCGCGCCAGCTCGCAAGGCAACCCAAGAAGCGGCTCAGAGGTCGATTCCGAATTGCTCGCGCTGATTGAAGAAATGCGCAGCGCCGCCAAGCGTGATCCATCGCGCAAGCGTGAGGTCACCGTGGGCGAGTTTCTAGTCGATGGAGCGCGGGTGCCGCTGTCTCTGGTTGATCCACTGCAGCAGCTCACCCGGACGGAAGCCGCTGCCCTCAGGTTTGCGGGTTGGGGTCGTTCCAACGCCGATATTGCGACCCTGCTGGCGATAAGCGAGGGCACCGCCCGCACGCACCTCAATAGCGCGGTGCGCAAACTGGAGCTTGATGGGATGCGCGGGCTGGTCGCGCTCGCAGGCTTGCTGTTCCACCCGCTCGACTAGCGCCGAGATACAGCGAACTGCGCCGATCTATACGATCTGCAGATACCGCCCAACCGCGCGCCAACATATGCTGCACGGCGTAGTGGTTGGAGAGATCTAATGGCCGAAGTGAGTCGCAGCCAAACGGCGTTGCAATCGCAGTCTCAGAACAACGCGAGCCCTCTCAGCGTCGCGGCAAGCTTGGTCAATCAAAACCGCGATCCTGTTCTCAACGCTGCTGGACTGCGCAGCGATCTGGCAGCACTTCAATCTGCCTTTCCAGCGCAAGCCAATGCAATGGAGCAAGTCGTCCTGGCGCAGATGTCTCCGCGCGAACAGGGCGAGTTTATGCGCTCAGGAACGGCGCAGACGCCCGTGGCTGCCAACGATCCAGGTCCCTCCACCGCGACTGTTGTTGCAGACCTGACGCAGCTTACCTTAGATCTGGTGGGCATCGTTGAACCCACTCCGTTTGCCGATGGTAGCAATGCTATCATTTCACTCGGCCGCTCAATCGGCTCAGCGTGGAATGGCAATTGGGGCGATGTCGGCGGACACCTGCTGAACGGCACACTCTCAGCGGTCGGGATCATCCCGTATCTCGGCGATGCGGCGAAAGCTGGCAAGATCGGCAAATGGGCGCAGACCGTTGCTGATGCAGTTTCCATGGCGGCTCGCAATCCTGCTCTTCGGGCAACGATGGAAGCTCCGCTGAAAGAGATTCAGGGCCTTGTGAACCGCATTCCTAAGGGCGCGATTGACAGCCTGCCGCATGGGCGCTCGCGAATCTCTTGAACGCATGAAATCTCAGCTTGATGAGTTCTTCGGTGCGGGCGCAAGGGCCGCCGATAACATTCCGGTGCGGCAGTTCGACAATGCGGCCGATTTCAACCGCGCCGCCAATAATGCGGCCCCCAACACCCGCTATGAATATGGCAATTACAGCTACACCACCGATGCAAATGGGCGCGTTTCCATGGCGGAGGGTCAGATTGACCTCACTCCTGCTGGGCGCAACGATCCAACATTGCAGGCGGATATTGGACGCGAAGGCCGCTCAACAGATGTTGGCTTTCACATGATTGCCGATCGTTTTGGCGGGCAGACCAACCGACTGAACGTAGTTGCTGGCAATGGCAAACCCATCGGCGATGGCGTCGCCAACCTCAACCAGGGCGCCTTCAAACGGTTCGAAAACCGCGTTGCTGATATAGCGGCGCAACCTGGAAACACCGTTGAAGTCAGGATAACGGCAAACTATGATCCAACAAACGTTACGACCCGTCCTGATAGCTTTGGTGCTCAATACAGGGTCAATGACGGGCAGTGGAGAACTGCGAACAACGGCGAGCCCTTCATCAATAAGTAAGTCGGACGACATGGATTTCACTCAAGCTCAAATCGAAGTCGTGAGAGCCGTAGCGGGCAGTTTTCCTGCCGTAGACTGGCAGGCGGCAATACTGGACTATGAAATTCAGCAAGTCTCCGACGGGTTCGATTCTGACTATGTTGGAGTTGTGCTGATCCGCGGATCCGATGGCGCTTTGACGCAGGATCAATTTTACCTCGATCGAACGGCCCGCGAGGCCTGCACGCAATTGTTCCTTCAGCGCAAACAGGACGCTGGCGAGGACATTGCCGGATTTGTTCTTCGGATTGAGCATCCCGGTAAATATCGGTTCGACTTCAAGGATAAGGCAAAACGCCTCGAAGGTGTTTGGGATGCCGAGGGCGAAGGCTATCTCGATAACTACCTTGAGCATTATCAGCGGGAAAAGGCTGCAGGTTAGGCTGTCTTCGCGCCCGCCCCCTTGGGCCAAAACCACGGCAACAATGCACGCTTGAGGTGTGGCGCATTTAGCGCATGTGATGCCGTAGGGCAGCGATGATCAAAAACCGCCTTTGAACAGAGCCGCCGCAGGCCTATCCGGGCTTAGCTGTATGAGCGAGATTGCAACTCATAAATCGCCCACATGGGGCAAGGAACTGCGCGCGACAACCCTGCTTGCCGCGCCGCTTGCGCTCGCCAATTTGTTGCAGGCTGCGATCTATATCGTCGATGTCATTTTCATCGCTCGGCTGGGTGAAGAGCCGCTCGCTGCATCGGGTCTGGCCGCTGGTCTGTTCGGCCTTGTTGTATGGACCCTCGCATCATTGGTTGGTGCTGTTGCTCCTCTGATTGCGGAGGCGATTGGATCGCGCTCCACCTCGTTCAGGCCGGTGCGCCGCGCAACCAGAATGGCGCTATGGCTCGCCGTCATCGCTGGCATTGGCGGTATGGGATTTGCCCTGCTGCTCGACCCGGCGATGCGCCTGACTGGGCAAGAGCCCGCGATCATCGGCCTTGCGAATGAATACAATCAGGTGATTATCTTCTCCCTGATCCCAATGCTGTTGTCGGCTGCTTTGCGCAATTATGTCTCCGCATTGGGGCGCCCGGTTGTTGCCACCGCCATTACCGCGCTTGGCATTCCGGTGAACGCGCTGGCGAACTACGCCTTCATCTTTGGCAATTTCGGTGCGCCAGAACTCGGCTTGACGGGAGCTGCGGTGGCGACAATCATCACGGCACTTGTGACCTTGGGCGCCTATGTGGCGATCATTTTGATCAACCCAGCGCTGGCCCGCTATCACATATTCTATCGCTTCTGGCGGCCCGATTGGAAACGGCTTGGTATTATCATTCGCCTCGGCACTCCGATTGCCCTGACCGTAACTGCGGAGGCTGGCGTATTTAGCGCAGCGGCCTTCCTTATGGGACGCATTGGCGCGGCAGAGCTCGCCGGGCATATCGTCGCGCTGAATATTGCGGCCTTGGCGTTTCAAGTGCCGTTCGGAGTTGGCCAAGCGGCGACCATCCGCGTCGGCTATCACTATGGCGCGCGAGAGATCGAAGGCATTAGACTGGCCGGATGGGTCGCGCTTGCCATTGGCACCGGCTTCATGGCTCTCACCGCAACAGCGATGGTTCTGGTTCCGGAATACTTGCTGCTGATCTTTGTCGATACCGCTGATCCAAAGAATGCGGCCTTGGTTGGCTTCGCATTGCAGTTTCTCGTGCTAGCCGCAGCTTTCCAGCTGGTCGACGGAGTGCAGGCTGTCGCGGCAGGCGCTTTGCGCGGCGTGCAAGATACGCGCGTGCCAATGTGGATCGCCATCTTCAGCTATTGGGTGCCCGGTTTTGGGCTGGCATTGGGGCTGGGCTTCTTCACGCCATTGCAGGGTGTAGGCGTGTGGATTGGCCTCGCCGTCGGCCTCGCCTGTGCAGCCGTTCTTCTGACGTGGCGGTGGATGCTGCGGGAACGATTGGGTCTAACCGCGCGCCCGCTTTGATCCATCCGGATTGCCGCATGCAAAAAAGTGCATGGCGCGCTGTTGACTCCGCATCCCCCCATCCCCATTTGCCCCTCGCTGGCACTCTCAAGCGGAGAGTGCCAATCTATTTATCAACCTAAGAAGAAAGGTCATCATTATGGCATTTCGTCCGCTGCACGACCGCGTTGTCGTGCGCCGCATCGAAGCCGACCAGAAAACCGCTGGCGGCATCATCATCCCTGATAGCGCGCAAGAAAAGCCAAGCGAAGGCGAAGTCGTCTCCGTTGGTGAAGGGGCACGCGATGACAGCGGTGCGCGTATCGCGCTCGACGTCAAAGCTGGCGACCGCGTTCTGTTCGGCAAATGGTCCGGCACCGAAGTCAAGATCGACGGTGAAGACCTGCTGATCATGAAGGAAAGCGACATCATGGGCGTGATCGGCTGAGCCGAGCGATCCCAATAGCTTTTCAATCAATCCAATTTTTCAGGAGAATCAATCATGGCTGCTAAGGACGTAAAGTTCGGCCGCGATGCCCGTGAAGGCATCCTCAAGGGCGTAGACACGCTCGCCAACGCCGTAAAAGTGACGCTCGGCCCGAAGGGTCGCAACGTTGTCATCGACAAAAGCTTTGGCGCACCGCGCATCACCAAGGACGGCGTAACCGTCGCCAAGGAAATCGAACTTGCTGACAAGTTTGAAAACATGGGCGCGCAAATGCTCAAGGAAGTTGCGTCGAAGACCAACGACCTCGCCGGTGACGGCACCACCACTGCAACCGTTCTGGGCCAGGCCATCATCCGTGAAGGCATGACCGCAGTTGCAGCCGGCATGAACCCGATGGATCTGAAGCGCGGCATTGACACCGCCACTTCAAAGATCGTCGAAGATCTCGTGGGCCGGTCCAAAGAAGTCGCTGGCTCATCTGAAGTTGCCCAAGTTGGCGTGATCTCCGCCAATGGCGACAAGGAAGTCGGCGAGAAAATTGCCGAAGCCATGGAAAAGGTCGGCAAAGAAGGCGTCATAACGGTTGAAGAAGCCAAGGGTCTCGAATTCGAGCTCGATGTGGTTGAAGGCATGCAGTTCGACCGCGGCTATCTGTCGCCGTACTTCATCACCAACCCGGACAAGATGACGGTCGAACTCGAAAACCCGTACATCCTGATCCACGAAGCCAAATTGTCGAACCTGCAAGCTATGCTGCCAGTGCTCGAAGCGGCTGTTCAAAGCGGCCGTCCGCTGCTGATCATCGCTGAAGACATCGAAGGCGAAGCGCTCGCGACCCTCGTGGTCAACAAGCTGCGCGGCGGCCTCAAGGTTGCTGCGGTTAAAGCTCCTGGCTTTGGTGATCGCCGCAAGGCAATGCTGCAAGACATCTCGATCCTTACCAAGGGCGAAATGGTCAGCGAAGATCTCGGCATCAAGCTCGAGAACGTTACGCTGGGCATGCTGGGTGAAGCCAAGCGCGTCACCATCGACAAGGACAACACCACGATCGTCGACGGCGCTGGCGCTGAAGAAGATATCAAGGCCCGCGTCGGTGAGATCAAGGCTCAGATGGAAGCCACGACCAGCGATTATGACCGCGAAAAGCTGCAAGAGCGTCTGGCGAAACTCGCTGGCGGTGTTGCTGTGATCAAGGTTGGCGGCGCTTCGGAAGTCGAAGTGAAAGAACGCAAGGACCGCGTTGATGACGCGCTCCACGCGACCCGCGCAGCTGTTGAAGAAGGCATCGTCCCTGGCGGCGGTACTGCGCTGCTGTACGCCTCGAAGGTTCTCGAAGGCCTCAAGGGTGAAAACGACGACCAGACCCGCGGTATCGACATTGTTCGCCGCGCGATCCTGGCACCGGTTCGTCAGATTGCTGCAAACGCTGGCCATGATGGTGCGGTTGTTTCTGGCAACCTGCTACGTGAAGGCGATGAGACCCAAGGTTTCAACGCTGCAACCGACACCTATGAGAACCTCGTCGAAGCTGGCGTGATCGACCCAACCAAGGTTGTTCGCACCGCATTGCAAGACGCAGCTTCGGTTGCTGGCCTGCTGATCACCACCGAAGCAGCGATCACCGACGCTCCGGAAAAAGAAGGCGCTGGCGCCCCTGCAATGCCTGATATGGGCGGCATGGGCGGTATGGGAGGCATGGGCGGCTTCTAAGCCCTCATCCCCTTCTAAAGCTTACAAAAAAGCCCCGGTGGAGCGATCCGCCGGGGCTTTTTCGTTGTTACAATCGCAAATCACGCCTTTCCATTCGCTCAGGGTTAACGCATGGATAATGCGTAACTCAAATAACGACGGACTGTCTCGCGATGAAAAAATACGCTGCCCTGCTTCTAGCCTCTGTTGCTGTGACCGGATGCGACATGATGAGCGCTCCCGTCCCAACCATCGAATGCGCCACCACGCAAACCGAATGCATCAACACTTGGTTTGACGAGAAGTTTGAAGAGGAGCTGAAATTCAGCCCCATCCGGCAGACCGCGCTTGGCCGCAAAACGGATTATGACAAAATCGACGACCTTAGCCTCGCGGCGCAGGCCGCTCAGATCGAATGGTGGCAAGCTGCGACCGCCGAAATGGAAGCTAACTTCGACTATGATGAGCTGTCCGACGAGGCCAAGCTGTCATGGGACATGTGGCAATTTCGCAAGGAGCAGGCCGAAGCAGCGGCTGAGTTCAACAGCCAAGAATACATCCTTCACCAAATGAACGGCACGCACACCTCGCTGCCCAGCTTTGTTATCGGCCAGCATAAGGTCGAAGATGAAAGCGACATGACCGCATTCATCGCGCGGCTGGGTGGGATCGGCACGGCGATGGATCAATTGCTAGAGCGCGCACAAGCCAATGCAGAGGCTGGCACCCGCCCTCCTCGCTTTTCCTATGACGCAGTCATCGCAGAATCGGGCAAACTCATTAGCGGCGCACCGTTCGATGATGGCGAACCATCGGCGCTGTGGGCGGCGAGTGAAGAGCGGCTTGCCGGTCTGGTTGAAGCGGGCACAATTACTGAAGAGCGTGCCGGTGAATTGCGCGAGGAAGCCCGCACGGCCCTCACCGACCAGATGGCGCCCGCGTATCAGCGCGTAATCGATTGGTTCACCGAAGATCGTCCCAATGCCGATGAGCAAGCACAAGGCGTTGGCGCATTGTCAGACGGTGCAGATTTCTACGATTACCGCTTGGGGCTGATGACCACCACCGAGCTGACGGCGGATGAAATCCATGAGACAGGGCTCGCCGAGGTCACCCGCATTCGCACCGAGATGGAGGCGATCAAGGACCAGGTCGAGTTTGATGGCGATCTGCAGGCCTTCTTTGCCTTCATGCGCGAAGACGACCAGTTCTATTATCCCAACACCGATGCGGGCGCGCAGCAATATATTGATCAGGCCGAGGAACATCTCGCCTTCATCAAAACGAAATTGCCTGAGTTCTTTGGCACTCTGCCCAAGGCGGACCTGGTCGTAAAACGGGTGGAGCCTTTCCGCGAGCAAGATGGCGCGGCGCAGCACTACCGCGTTGGTACGCCCGATGGTTCGCGGCCCGGCGTCTATTATGCGCACCTTTCCGATATGCGCGCCATGCCCATCCCGCCGCTGGAGGTGATCGCCTATCATGAGGGCAATCCCGGTCACCACATGCAAGGTTCCATTGCGCAGGAGCTGACTGGCATTCCAAAATTCCGCGCACAAGGCGGCTATATCCCAGCGTTCGGCGAAGGCTGGGCGCTCTATTCAGAGCTGCTGGCGAAGGAAATGGGCGCCTATGAAGACCCCTATTCTGACTTCGGCAGGCTGACGACTGAGATGTGGCGGGCGATCCGGCTGGTCGTCGACACGGGCATCCATTCCAAGGGCTGGAGCGAACAGCAGGCGATCGATTACTTCCTGGAAAACTCGCCCATGCCAGAGACAACGGTGCGCTCCGAAGTGCGCCGCTACATCGTTATGCCGGGCCAGGCGACCGCATATAAAATCGGCATGATCCGCATCCAGGAACTCCGCGCCAAAGCCGAGGAAGAACTGGGCGAGAGCTTCGATATTCGCGGCTTCCACGATACGGTTCTGGGCGGCGGCTCGGTCCCACTCAGCATCCTGGAAAAACGGGTTGATCAGTGGATCGCGCAGTCAAAAGAGGGCTGAGACCACTGCGTTAGAAAAGGAAGGGCGGGATGGCTCAATTGCCGCCCCGCCCTTTGTTTTGCTCGCGCCAGATGTCTGGTGATGCTGAGCGTTAGCCGCCCCTACGGCTGTTCGCTGCGGCTTCAATCACATCCGCGTCCCAAGTGACTTCGGTCTGGGTCTGCGGGTTGAACCGGGTGTTGGCATAGCTTGCGGCTTCTGCTGCGGCGATTTCCTCAGCGGTTAGGAACTCGCTTGGCTCAAGTGCGAACACATCGATACCGCGGGTGATCTCGGTCCCGTAAATGCGGCCATTGTACCAATAAGACGACCAGTAACCGCCGACGACCAATTGCTCTGCGTCAATCGGACCGCGATCGAAATAGGCGATCTCAACTGGGTTTGAGCTGTCGGTGAAATCCATCACGCTGATCCCGCCTTGATACCAGGATTGCACGAACAGATCGCGGCCTGGCACCGGCACGATAGAGCCATTGTGCGCAACGCAGTTTTCCTTGTCGCCCTGGGGTGCAGGCATTTTGTAATGGCTGCGGAATTCTAGCTTGCCCTCGGCGATATCGTAGATCGCATTCGCGCCCCACGTCATCGGATCAGATGCGCGGCAACGTGCACGGCCGCCGCCGCCCCATTCATCGGTGAAGATCACTTTCGTGCCATCATTGTTGAACGTTGCGGAGTGCCAATAGGCAAAGCCTTTGTCGAACACGGCATCGATCCGCACCGGGTTCATCGGGTCGGAAATGTCGAACAAGATGCCATTGCCTGAACACGCACCCGCCGCGATATTCTTACTCGGGAAGACCGTGATATCGTGGCATTCGTCGGTTGGGCGAGTGTCCTGCGTGCCCTCGCCGCTGTCACCGCCAGTCCAAAGGCCCGCAATGCTTCCGGTTTCTGGATCAGCAAAGACGCGCGGTGATTTGACGATACGCGACTGAGATGGATCGGCCAGCGGGATTTCGATCACGTCGATGCTGAACAATGCCGTTCGCGTATCACCCGCGATATCGCCAACACAGCCTGCCAGCTCGTCTTCTTCCCGAATGCTGGACGTGCCGGAATTGTAGACGATGATCTTTGTATCATCGGCGCTGACGATGGAGTGTGTGTGGCTGCCCCGGCAGGTCTGCACGCCGCCGACTTGGCGCGGACGGGTCAGGTCTGAAATGTCAAAAATGCGAAGGCCGCGAAAACGGTCTTCACTCACATCTTCAGTAACGCCCTGTAGACCGCAATCGACGCGGCCACGAGTTTGCTCGACGCTCATCACTAGGATGTCGCCGACAACCGAGACGTCCCCTTGGCCGCCTGGACAGACGACCGAGCTCATCAGATTGGGCGCGCCATCCTCGCTCAGCTTGTAGATGTTGAAACCATGGTAGCTGCCAGCGACCATGATATCGTCGAAGAAGGCCATATCCGTGTTGGCAAAATCGAGCAGAGGTGAGCGCTCAGCAAACTTCGTGAGGTCTTCTTCCTCGTCGCGAAGCGGCGTGTCCTCAGCAGGCTCAGCGTCTTCTGCGGGCTCGTCTGCGTCCACTGCTTCGTCTGCTTTGTCCTCTTCCTCATCGGGGATCGCTGGACGCAAATCGGCCGGGTTAGCCGGATCGAAGAAGCCAGCGGGTTTGGACAGGCTGGCAACTTTGCGCAGGTTGAGGATTGCTTCGCCGGCATCGGCAAAGCCCGCTTTCAATGTAGCGCGCGGGTCAGCGGAGAGACTCGCCAAAACAGTGTTCATCTTATCAATTTCGCTGGTCTGGTCGGCGTCCACGTCGCCCGCGAATTTGAACAACACCGGATCAGCCGCACTACCCGGCTGGCCGAGCAATTCTTCGACCATATCGATTGCGCCTTCGTGATGAGCAATCATAAGAGTGAGGAACAGGCGATCAAATTCCACGCCAGAAGCCGCCGCCAGGGCAGCCATTTGTTCCGGACTGGCCATGCCAGCCATCATATGGTGCATGTGCGCCGCATGGCCTGCATGACCCGGCATTTGAGTTGCCTCGCCGCGATCTGTCAGCCAGCCTTCCATGAATTCAATTTCATCGGCTTGGCTGGCTTCTATCCGGCCGGCGAGTGCCACCACTTCTTCGCGGTTCGTCCGGTCTTTTACCAAGACCGCCATATCAACCGCCTGTTGATGGTGCACAATCATGCCCTGCATGAAGGCAACATCGGCTGGGGAATGCGTGGTCGCGGCAATCTGAGTTGCTTCGTCAGCGCTCAGCACGCGGCCTTCTTGGCCAGGTGCGCCAGGCTGCACAATCGGAGCGTTTTGCGCGAGTGCGAGGCTGGAAGTTCCGAGCAAAAGCCCAGTAATCGCGAAGCTTGAGGTTTTGACGATCTGTTTTGTCCGAATCATTAGAAATTTACCCTGTTCCAAAGCTTGACGATCACCCTGCCGGGGCGCTCGCTACAGTCAAGATCAATTAGCGCGCGGCCAAAGCTCAAATGCGACAAGCTGTAACGCTTGATTAGTCCATGGATTGATAACCTGCACGGGCTGCGCTGGTGTCCAGCGAATCCGGTCGCTTGCGACACACCGTTCATCGCGAGCGATGAAACTAATGCTTGCCGCGGCGAATCGCTCATTGTTAAGCCTCCGATAACCCTAGTTGAGTACATTCGCTTCATGTTCAAACGTCGTCTCGCACCACTTTTCGCAGGCTTAGCGGCCACCCTCCTGATCTCCAGTCCAGCATCTGCGCAAGGCAATGAGCTGCTTGCCAGCTTTGACAATGCATTGGGCACGGATGTTCGCGACCCGCAGAGTTTTGAGGCCGTCTATGCCTCTGGCTTTGAGCAACGGATTGCTGAGCTGGCGGATGGCGACAAAGGGCGTATTGGCGTCGCAGCGGTTGATCTGGCGACAGGTGACCAGCTTTATGTTCTGGGAGACCAGCTGTTCCCGATGGCATCGACCAGCAAGATTGCGGTCGCTGGTGCCTATCTCGAGATGGTGGAGCAAGGACGCTATTCGCTCACAAGCGAGTTTCCGCTGCTCATTCCGATCCGTTCGGCAAAGTACTCAAGCGCCGCTGCGCCGGTGCGCAAAGGCAATTACATGCAGGCGATCGATCTCATCGAGATCATGATCACGCGTTCCAGCAACCCAGCAACCGATGCTTTGCTTGCCGCAGTTGGCGGGCCAGAGCGAGTCAACGACTGGGTGCGCCGCCAGGGCATTGAGAACTTCAGCATTGACCGCGATATCGCGACCTTGGTCCGCGATGATGGGGAATATGACCCCGCCGCTTGGATTGACCCGCGGGATTCCGCGACGCCAAAGGCAATGATCCAATTGCTCCAGGGTCTCTATCGCGGTGACTTCTTGTCCGCGCAAAGCCGCCGCGTGCTGCTGGGCGCAATGAGCCGCACTCGCACGGGCAAACGCCGCATTGTGGCTAATATGCCAGCGGAGGCGCGCGTCAGCCACAAGACTGGCTCGCTCAACAACACATCCAGCGATGTTGGAATTATCGAGGCACCCGATGGCCGGGCGATTGCGGTCGCTATCTATGTCACGGGGCAAGGGTCGCGATTGGCCCGGGAACGCCGGATCGCTGCAATTGCGCGCGCGCTCTATGACGGCTTTGGAGCAAAGGCACGCAATCAGCCAAATTGGACAAACGCGCCGCACAGCGGCGGCTGAGCCAAGAACCCAAAGCGCTTCGCCATTAGAAAACGCGGCGCATAGAAAAAGGGCGGCACCAATATGGCACCGCCCTCAATCTGATTAGCTAAAGCTAAAAGGCTGAATTACTCAGCAGCTTCGCCGGTCATTGCTTCTTCAGCAGCTTCGGCAGCGCCTTCAGCAGCTTCAGTTACTTCAGCAGCAGCGCCTTCGGCAGCTTCGCCGGTTGCTTCAACAGCACCTTCAGCAGCTTCGGCAGTCGCATCAGCAGCGCCTTCAACAGCGTCCGCGCCTTCTTCAACAACAGAAGTTGCGTCAGCGGCCATCGCGTCAACGGTTTCACCAGCTTGTTCAGCGGTTTCAGAGCATGCAGCAAGGCCAAGAGCCGAGCCAGCAACAGCGGCAGCAAGAATCATTTTACGCATAGGATTCAATTCCTTATCCAGCGAGTGTGTTAAGCACATCCGGTCCCCCCGGAGAATGCCAAAGCCAAGTCTAAAATGCCCGGCTTCGAGTTCTTAAATAGTGGCAACTTTGTGGCAGCGCAAGGCCAAATCGCCTTTTTTGCCATTTTTCCGCCTTATTTGCCTCTCGCTCTATCGTTGCGCGCTATTGCGTGGGGATAGCCGCGATGCCTTGATCAAACCGACTTATCACCTGCCTTGCGCGGTGCTAGCACCGCATCATGGCCGAGCAACAACACCTCTATCTCGTCGATGGTTCATCCTATATTTTCCGGGCGTATCACCGTCTGCCCCCGCTGACCGACCCCGAGGGCACGCCGGTTGGCGCGGTCTATGGCTACACCACCATGCTGTGGAAGCTGGCCGAGGACCTCGATCAAGCCGATGGCCCAACACATATGGCGGTCATTCTGGACGCCTCGTCCAAATCATTCCGCAACGATATTTACCCGGATTATAAGGCGAACCGCCCTCCTCCACCGGAAGACTTGGTGCCGCAATTCCCACTTATCCGGGATGCGACAAAGGCGTTCAGCCTGCCGTGTATCGAACAAATGGGTTTGGAGGCCGACGATTTGATCGCCTCCTATGCCCGCGCTGCACAGGCGCAGGGGTGGAATGTCACCATTGTCTCGTCCGACAAGGATTTGATGCAATTGGTGGGAGAGCGTAGCGGCGGGCGGGTCGACATGCTCGACACGATGAAGAACCAGCGCATCTATATCCCTGAGGTCGAGGAGAAGTTCGGCGTTGTGCCCGAGCTGGTCGGCGATGTTCTCGCTTTGATGGGCGACAGCGTCGACAATATTCCCGGCATTTATGGCGTTGGCCCAAAAACGGCGAGCAAGCTGATTGCGGAGCACGGCTCGCTCGGCGCAGCTCTCGACTCCGCGCCAGATATGAAGAAGTCAAAACTGCAGGAGCGCTTGCTTGGCGGGCGCGAAGAGGCGGAGCTGAGCCGCGTCCTGGTGGCGCTCAAGGAAGATGCCGATCTGCCGCAGCCGCTTGAAGATTTTAAGCTGGAAAGCGTGCCCGCCGAACCGCTTGCGGCGTTCCTTCAAAAGCATGGCTTTACCAGTCTGCTGAAACGTCTCGGAGCGGGCAGTGGTAGCCCTGAGCGCGCGACCAATCTTAACCCAGCCAAGGCTGAAACGGCAGGTGATGCCGGTACAGAAAAGGGCAGCAGCCAAGCGCTTCCCGAGATGCCAGCCGTTGACCGCAGCGCCTATGAGACGGTGCAGACCATGGAGCGGCTGGAGGACTGGATCGCGCGAGCATTTGCTGCGCGAAAGGTGGCGGTTGATACCGAAACCTCTTCACTTGATGCAATGCAGGCGGAGCTGGTCGGCGTCAGCCTTGCTCTGGGTCCAAACGATGCCTGCTACATCCCGCTCGCGCATGGCGGGGTTGATCTGCTTTCGGAAAAACCAGAGCAGGTTGCTCGCGACGCAGCGCTTGCCGCCCTGAAGCCATTGTTTGAAGCTGATGCGGTTTTGAAGATCTTTCAGAATGGCAAGTATGACCTCAATGTGCTGGCGCAACATGGTTTGACCGTCAGCCCAATTGAAGACACGATGGTGATGAGCTTTGCGCTTGACGCCGGGCGCGGGGAACAAGGCCTTGGCGGCGGACATGGGATGGATGACCTTTCCGTGCGTCACCTTGGCCATACGCCATTATCGTTCAAAGAAGTCTGTGGAACCGGCAAAAAGCAAATCCCGTTTGGCGAGGTTCCGCTCGACCGGGCGACCGAATATGCCGCCGAAGATGCCGATGTAACGTGGCGGCTCTATCAGCACCTCAAACCGCGCCTCTCATCAGAAGGCGGCTCGCAAATTTACGAGCGCGTTGACCGGCCATTGATCCCGGTAGTCGCCGCAATTGAGCGCGAGGGCATCAAGGTCGACCGCGCGCGGCTGGCGAAACTGTCCGAGGAATTCGCAATCGAAATAGCCTCTCTCGAGAAGCAAATTCATGCGGACGCAGGCCAAGAGTTCACCGTTGGCAGCCCCAAGCAGCTGGGTGAAATCCTGTTTGATAAGCTCGGCTATAAAGGCGGACGAAAGGGCAAAAGCGGGCAATACTCGACCGATCACAGCACGCTGGAGAAACTGGCCGGAGAAGGCGCAGAGATCGCCAATAAGGTGCTCGAATGGCGCCAACTGGCAAAGCTCAAGTCAACCTACACCGACGCTTTGCAAGAGGCGATCAATCCCAAGACGGACCGCGTGCACACGAGCTACAGTCTGGTCGGCGCGCAAACGGGCTAGCTGTCCTCAACCGATCCAAACCTGCAGAATATCCCAATCAGAACCGCGATTGGTCGCCAGATCCGCGAGGCCTTTGTGCCTGAGCCGGGCAATGTCCTGCTCGCGGCTGACTATTCGCAAATCGAATTGCGACTGGCCGCACATATGGCCGATGTAGGTACGCTCAAAGAAGCCTTTGCCTCAGGCGAAGACATCCACTCGCGCACGGCGAATGAGATGTTCGGCGAAGTGACCAGAGACACGCGCGCGCAGGCGAAGACGATCAACTTTGCTATCCTCTATGGCATATCACGCTGGGGACTGGCGGGACGCTTGGAAGTCGAGCCGGACGAGGCGCAGGCCATGATCGATACCTATTTCAAGCGCTTCCCTGGCATCCAGAGATACATCATGGAAACGCTGGAAACAGTGCGCGAGCGCGGATATTCAGAGACATTGTTCGGGCGAAAGACCTGGTTCCCCCGGATCAAGTCGAAGAACCAGGCCGAACGGCAGGGCTCCGAGCGCGCCGCCATCAATGCCCCGATCCAAGGCACCAGTGCCGATATTATCAAACGCGCGATGGTGCGCATGCTGCCAGCCTTAGAAGAAGCAGGCCTGCCCAATGTTCGCATGCTTCTTCAGGTTCACGATGAACTGGTGTTCGAACTGCCAGAAGACGATGTGGCGAAGGCCAGCCCGGTTATCGAGCGCGTGATGGCGGAGGCGGCACTGCCCGCAGTTAAACTCGATGTGCCATTGCAGATCGAGATCGGGACCGGGCCAAGCTGGGACGCCGCCCACTAACTGACTGCTCACAAAGCTCAGCGCAGCGGGCACGCAGGCGCATCCAAGGTTGTATTCGCCCGCTCGTCTGCATAGGTGCGCAGCATGCTTGATCAATTCAATCCCGCCAATCTTACCATCGACTGGTTCGCGTGGGGTGTCGCGGGCCTCGCCCTGCTACTGGCGATCGGAATCGCATATCTGATCTATCGGCTTGTCTATGGTGCCGTCAGCAAGCTGACCAAAATGTCCGAAACCACGGCGGACGAGATGATCGTTGAGCGTGTCCGCCTTCCGATCAAATGGTCTTTCATCGCCATCGGGATAACGATTGCGGCTCAGATGAATGCCGAGCTGCAATCGATCTGGGAGCCGCTGGCCAAATTCCTGCGCCCGGCGCTGCTCGGCTGGATCGCCTACACTTTGGTAAAAGGCTTCACCGCCGCACTCGAACTCAGGTTGGAAGCATCAAGCGATCCGGTCGCGATGCGCAGCCGTAAAACCCGGATTGCGATCTTGAGCCGGACGGCGACGTTCACCATCATCTTTATCACCGTGGGCCTGATGCTACTCGGCATCCCTGCCGTCCGAGACATTGGTACAACACTACTGGCGTCCGCTGGCCTCGCCGCTTTGGCGGTTGGTGCTGCCGCTCAGCCTGCGCTCAAATCATTGATCGCAGGGCTTCAGGTTGCTCTAACCGAGCCGATGCGCCTAGGCGATATGGTCAAGGTGGACGGCGAAGTAGGCCGCGTCGAAGAGATCCATATGAGCTTTGTCAAAGTTCGCACCTGGGATGAAAGAGCGCTGATCGTCCCAACCACCCGCTTCCTCGACAACAGTTTTGAAAACTGGTCACGCAAGAGCGAAATGCTAACCGGCCCAGTCTTCCTGCACCTCGATCCAGCCGCTGAGGTCCCGCCGATCCGCGAAGAGTTTGAGCGCTTTGTTGGCTCGCACGAGCTGTTTGATGGGCGCACCTGCGCGATGCTGATGACAGAAGCCTACCCAGAAAGCATGGAGCTGCGCCTTTCGATGAGCGCGGCGACCATTGGCGATCTGTGGAACCTGCGCTGCGAGACGCGCGAGCACATGATTTCCTGGCTTCGGAGCAACCAGCCGGATGCGCTGATCCGGCACCGGCTCGAAGTGCAATCCGCCAATGAGCGGGTCCAAGGAGGCTAACCACCTCTTTAAACTAGCACATCATTCGTGCTTTTTGGCGCGGGTCGGCTCCAGCTTCTCTGGCTGCAAGAAGCCGATCGGATTGACTTCAGCAGCGCGCTTTTTGAGCTCACCGCGCATCTTGCGATATTCGGCTTCCATCTTGCCGGTAACCGTCGCGCGGGAGTCTTTCAGCGCCTCTTCGAAGTCCTTTGCCATCACCTCTTCAACGTCGTTACCCATGCGGTGAAGCGCGTTGAGGCCAGCTCTGCGCACGACATCCTCGAGGTCCGCTCCAGTGAAGCGTTCGGTCTTGCCGGCGACCACAGATAGGTCGACGTCGCTCGCCAATGGCATCTTCGACGTGTGGATCCGCAAGATGTGCTCGCGGCCTTCCGGATCGGGTGTGCCGACATAGACAAGCTCGTCGAAACGGCCCGGACGTAGCAGCGCGGGATCGACCAAGGTCGGACGATTGGTAGCCCCGACCACAACGACCGATTGCAAATCCTCCATGCCGTCCATCTCAGCCAGAATGGTGTTCACCACACGGCCAGTCACTTGCGGCTCGCCTTGGCCCGATCCGCGGGCTGGCACCAGGCTATCGATCTCGTCAATGAAGATGACGCACGGGGCAACCGCGCGAGCGCGCGCGAACATGCGCGTGATTTGTTGCTCGCTCTCGCCATACCATTTGGAGAGTAGGTCAGAGCTCTTCATCGAAATGAAGTTCGCCTCGGCCTCTTTGGCGACGGCTTTTGCAAGCAAGGTCTTGCCCGTCCCGGGAGGGCCATAGAGCAAGAAGCCTTTCGCCGGGCGAATACCCAGACGCCGGAATGCATCCGGCTTCTTGAGCGGCAGCTCGATGCCTTCCTTGAGCTTCTCGATGGCATCGCCGACGCCGCCAATGTCATCCCATTTGACATTGGGCACTTGCACCATGACTTCGCGCATCGCGCTCGGCTGGATCCGTTTGAGCGCGCCCAAGAAGTCCTCTCGGGTCACACAGAGTTCTTCGAGAACCTCAGGCGGGACGGTTCGCGCATCAAGGTCCAGCTTGGGCATGATGCGGCGAACCGCATCAATCGCAGCTTCGCGCGCCAATGCGGCTAGGTCTGCGCCCACGAAGCCGTGGGTAACGCGGGACAATTCATCGAGGTCAACGGCGCTCTCAAGAGGCATGCCGCGAGTATGGATCGATAGGATTTCGCGCCGCCCCCCTTGATCGGGAACACCGATAACGATTTCCCGATCGAACCGGCCAGGACGCCGCAAGGCTTCGTCAATCGCATCAGGCCGGTTCGTCGCGGCGATCACGACAAGGTTGGCGCGCGCCTCCAGCCCATCCATCAATGTCAGCAATTGCGCAACCAGCCGTTTTTCCGCTTCGCCGGGGACATTCTGCCGCTTTGGCGCGATAGAATCGATTTCGTCGATAAAGACAATCGCTGGCGCCGCGCGGGTCGCTTCTTCAAACACCTCGCGCAGGCGCTTTTCGCTCTCACCATAGCCAGAGCCCATGATCTCAGGGCCATTGATGGTGAAGAACTCGGCATCGGATTCGTTGGCGACCGCCTGAGCGAGCCGCGTCTTACCCGTTCCAGGAGGGCCATGCAGAAGGACGCCCTTGGGTGGATCAACACCAAGTCGCGTAAACAGCTCTGGATAGCGAAGCGGCAATTCAACCATTTCGCGCAGAGCTTGGATCGTGTCGGACATGCCGCCGACATCGTCATAATTCACGGCAGCGCGAGCATCACGCGGCTCTTCAAATTCCGTCCGTAATTCGACTTCAGTGTTTTCGTCGATATGCACGATGCCCTTGGGCACAGTGGCGAAAACAGACAGGCGAATTTGTGTCAGCGCGTAGGCAGGAGCGCGAAGCATTTGGCGTACGTCAGAGGGCATGTTCTGGACCGGCTGTTGTCCGGTGGTCGCAACCAAATCGCCTGCCACCAAAGGACGGCGGAAGAAGTTTCGCTTCAGGGCCTGTGTCGGCCCTTGCAGGCGCATCTCGCGCTGGGCCTAGCGCGAACACGACACGTGTCGCTGGACGAGATTCAGCCGCACTTAGCTCGACCTTCTCGCCTGAGCCTGCCTCTGCATTGCCGCGTTGCAGGCCGTCGAGCCGCACCACGTCAAGAGTGTCATCCTCGGCGTATGCAGCCATAGCAATCGCAGCGGTTGTACGTTTGCCAGCTATCTCAACGATGTCACCTTCGGTTATGCCGAGAGCTTGGAATGCAGAGCGCGGCATGCGCGCGATGCCCTGACCCGATTCTTCCTGCCGGGCTGGCGCCACTTGCAGCCTTGTTGTTCGGGTTGGCGGCGCAGCTTCGGCATCAGCCATTCATCACTTCCTCTTCGGGCGGTTTTCTAGTTGCAGGCCCTTGTAGCTAGGAAGACTGGCATGGGAATGCAAATGCGCAGGCTTGGCGCTGTATCCGACCGCGGCTTTAGAGAACGATGGAGCGCGGGGCGCGACTCGTTTCGAAAGGAAAAAGCGCGCCCCAAAAGAAAAAGCCCGGTCCAAAGACCGGGCTTAAAAGTTTGGGAGAGGATGCCTGTTAGGCACGCGAAGACATATGCGTAGACAAGGCATTTTGTGCAAGTGCGAAAGGCGCATTTAAAGTTGCATGAAACGCAATTAAATTTGTGCAGTGATTTATCAAACCATTGATTATAATAGTTTTATAAGTTGCAATTGTCGCAAAACTGTCATGTTTCGGCGCTGATTTTCACTCCTCAGCCCGCCCAAAATGTTGCAGCGCACTATCCGCATACGTATGCGGTGAATGATGCAAATAGCCGCCAAGCAATCACATCGCCTCAATCCCTAGTCTTGGCCGAAACGACTCGCCAAAGCAGACGGTGAGGTGGTGACAGCCAATCCTCAAACGACTAATTGACGGACCAACATTCAACCCCAGCCAAGGCTAGCCCCATCCATGAATAAGCTTTTCCCAGATGCAGCGACCGCTCTTGAAGGTGTGATCGCAAATGACATGCTGATCGCCGCAGGCGGATTTGGCCTATGCGGCATTCCAGAGCGCCTTCTCGATGCAATCCGCGACAGCGGCGTCACTGGACTAACCTTTGCCAGCAACAATGCAGGCATTGACAACGAGGGCATCGGCAAACTGCTGCGCACCAAGCAAGTCTCGAAAATGATCAGCTCCTATGTGGGCGAAAACAAAGAGTTCGAACGGCAATTTCTTGCTGGCGAGCTGGACGTCGAATTCTGCCCTCAAGGCACATTGGCCGAGCGTATGCGCGTCGGCGGTGCGGGCATTCCAGGTTTCTACACCAAGACCGGCGTGGGAACTGAGGTCGCCAAAGACAAAGAGCATAAGGACTTCGGTGGTGAAACCTACATCCTCGAGCACGGGATCTTCGCTGATCTGGCCATCGTAAAGGCATGGAAAGCGGATGAGACTGGAAATCTTGTGTTCCGCAAAACGGCGCGCAATTTCAACCAGCCAGCGGCGACTTGCGGCAAGGTCTGCATCGCCGAGGTCGAGGAAATCGTCCCTGTGGGTGAGCTGAGCCCGGATGAAATCCACTTGCCCGGCGTATTCGTCCAACGTCTTGTAATGGGCGCGCCCTACGACAAGCAAATTGAGTTCCGCACCACGCGCGAACGCGTCAGCGCCTGAATCTCGGAAGCTGACGTTAGAGGCTGACACATGCTCCCCCACCGCTCGCCATTGATAGCCGGAGTGCTCGTCGCAGCATTTGCGCTTAGTGGATGCGTTGCGGGTTTTATTCCCGTGGTTGCCGAGCGGAGCGCTAGCCGGAGCGGACATTAGCCGCGACAGACGGGAAGCTAGAGACCTGACAGCGAGCGCCGAGCTGGAGGCGAGCCAAGGTGAAGTCGCCACAAACCAAACGGGACTAGCGACCACGGGCAGCCAAGTACCTGCGTCCATACGCGAAGGTGCGCTTATCGCTCCGGTTTCGAATGCTGGTCAATTCACAGATTTACTCACTTATGCGCGCGAGCAAGCAGGCCAGATATTGTTGCAAACTGGCGAGAATGCTCCGCCCGCCAGCACTGCCGTCCTCAGCAATCCCGCGGCACTCGACGGCAAGCGCGATGAGTGCGGAGAACGCACGCCCACTGTGCTGATCGACTTGGACCCAGACGATGGTCTGTTTACGCCGCCAAGCACTCCGGCGGCTCAGCCCGCTCTGGCAGACGGTCTAGCCAACTTGCGGGCACTCGGCCTTGAGATAACCTGGCTCTCCGCCAATTCCGCAGCGGACGCTGGCAAAGTGAGGCGCGCGCTGCATGCCTCTGGTCTTGATCCTGAAAAGTCAGATAACCTGCTGCTCATGCGATACCAAGCCGACCGCAAACAAACGCGGCGGGGCGAGCTGTCGGAAACCCATTGCATCGTTGCGATTGCCGGCGACACGCGCAGCGACTTTGACGAACTCTATGATTACCTTTTGAAACCCGAAGCCGCCTTTGCCCTTGAGCCGATAATCGGCAATGGCTGGTTCCTTATTCCCCCAGTGCTTGGTCAAAATTGAAAGCAACACACATGTCAGATGAAAAAACCGGATGGTCTCGCGACGAAATGGCAGCGCGCGCTGCTCAGGAATTGCAGGATGGCTATTACGTCAATCTTGGCATTGGCATTCCGACACTGGTCGCCAATCACATTCCAGAGGGCATGCATGTGACCCTGCAGAGCGAGAACGGCATGCTTGGGATTGGGCCGTTCCCTTACGATGATGAAGTCGATCCTGACCTGATCAATGCGGGCAAGCAAACGATCAGCGAGCTGCCGCACTCAGCCTATTTCGACAGCGCCACCAGCTTTTCAATGATCCGTGGCGGTCACATTGACCTGACCGTGCTCGGCGCGATGGAAGTTGCCGAAAATGGCGATATCGCCAATTGGATGATCCCGGGCAAGATGATCAAAGGCATGGGCGGCGCAATGGATCTAGTCGCGGGCGTCAAAAAGATAATCGTAGTCATGGATCACAACAGCAAAGCGGGCGATCCCAAGCTCATCCCCGAATGCACATTGCCGCTAACGGGCAAGAACGTGGTGGATATGGTCATCACGAATTTGGGCGTGTTTCACCGTGAGAACCACGATAGCCCGTTCCGACTTATTGAGCTGGCTCCAGGCGTCACCGAAGCGGACATCGCGGCGAAGACCAGCGCGAAATATGAGGTGGCGCTGGTTTGAAAAACCTTCGTATCCTGATCGCGGCATTCTTCGTTGTCCTGCTAGCAGGCTGCAACAGTGAGCCGCGAGTGATGTATTTTGTAGCCGACGATGGCGATGCTTATGCAACCGGCTTTGCGGTATGCGGCGGAGCAATCCCAGGAGGGGATTCGGTTACTGACTTCACGAGCGATGGCTACAAATACCGCATGCTATGGGCCAAGGGCACCATGTGCGAGCGGGGCGCCAATGGCGCCTTAGGCTCCAGCTACACTCTGCACACCGGCAACAATGCGACCGCGACACATGTCTATGTCGACCGATCCGGAGTGCTGATGGATCATATGGAATTTGGCCCTAAAGGCCGCATCTCCACCGCCCCGCGCAGCACGCTGGCAAGCAACATCGATGCGATTGCGCTCGGTTTGTTAGGTGGGCTGGCACTAGCCATATTCGTAAGCTTTTTGAGAAAGAGACGCGGTCCCACAGCGGCGCAATCGGGCAATCACCCAAACGGCACACAGATCATTCTGGATGAGCATAATTTCCCAGCAACAGATGTGGTCCGAGCGCTAGGCGCAGGTGCAGTTTTAAGCTGCGCCAACGGCTATCCCATGAATGTGATGGATCCACGCCAAACCCAAGATGACATGAAATGGCTGCTGGACGAAAGCTGGCACGTTTTTGGCGCCGACGATCTAGAAAACGCATTCCAGCACCTACTTCGATACGGGCATTCGGAGGTTCTCGATTGGATGATTGAGGAATCCCTTGCGGTTGCCGAAGCCCAGCTCAGAACAAGGCTGATCGAGGAGTTCCAACAGGACCGCGATGCGACTGAGCTTAGCGAATTTGCCACCAATTTCGGCCCAGCGGTGGAATGGATGCGCGAGGCAGGGTTTATCGAAACTGACGCGGATCTCTTACGCGGAACAAGCGCATTCGATATCGACCGAGCGGTCTGGCTGGTCAGAACGGGGCTTGGTGCAGGATACCTCTCACGGCGCACCGCATTGGACATGGTGATGCACGCCGGTGACCATGCCCGTGCCCGTTTTGGCAGTTGGCGAGAATATGGCACCAGCGTGTTGTTGGGCCGGGCCATCTGGGGAGGTGTCGACGATAAACCAGGGTTGTTTGCCGAGCGCGCAGCAATCGTTGAAACTCTGATGACAGATCCGCGTAGCACCTGGGTCACAGCGGGTTGGTGGCCCGCCGTCGAAGAAGGGAGCACCAGCCCTGATCCGGATGAAGGCGAGGTCCAAGGCCCCGACATCCCAGAGTCCGGCCCCACGGTCCATTAAGGCAATGTGGCTCGAAAATCCGCGCAATACGAATGCCCCGCTTGCCGGCCTGCGCGTGTTGGAACTCGCGCGTGTGCTTGCTGGGCCATGGGCAGGGCAAATCCTTGCTGACCTCGGCGCTGATGTCATCAAGATCGAAAGCCCTCAAGGCGATGGCACCCGGCTGTGGGGTCCGCCTTGGATTGAGCGAGAAGGCCGGAACGGCGCGACCGAACGCGAGGCTGCTTATTACCACGCTTGCAACCGCGGCAAGCGGTCGGTCAAAGCCGACTTTACGAGCCCGCAAGATCGGCAATTCGTCCGCAGTCTTTGCGACGAAGCGGACGTGGTGCTGGAAAATTTCAAACCCGGCACACTCACAAAATTCGCCTTGGATTATGAGAGTATCGCGCACTCCAACCCTAGGGTCGCATATTGCTCCATCAGCGGATTTGGCCAAGACGGGCCGAGGCGTGATGAGCCAGGCTACGACTTCGTTATCCAAGCGATGAGCGGCTTCATGTCGCTGACTGGCGAACCCGACGGCGAGCCTATGAAACATGGCGTATCCATTTCTGACCTTTCTTGCGGCCTCTATGCCGCCAACGCGATTCAGGCCGCACTGCTGATGCGAGAGCGCACTGGCAAGGGGCAATGGATCGATATGAGCCTGCTCGATTGCTCAGTCGCCTTGCTCGCCAATCAAGCGACGAGCTATTTCACGGCGGGCCAAGTGCCGCCGCGCATGGGCAATGCACATGCTCAGGTGAGCGCCTATGGCGTCTTCCCGACGCGCGATGGCCCCGTCGTTCTTGCGCCCGCCAATGATGGCCTCTTTCGCAAGCTACTGAACGTGCTCAAGCGTGAGGACCTGCTGAGTGACGAGAGATTTGCGACCAATGAGGCGCGGATCGCCAACCGAGAACTGGTTGACGATATGATCGCACAAGAAACCACGAATTGGGCACGCAAGGACTTGCTAAAAGCCTGCGCAGTCGCAGGTGTACCCGCAGGGCCGATCAATGATCTTGATCAGGTGTTTTCGGACCCGCAAGTGCAGGCCCGCGGTCTCAAGGTCGAGCTAGACGGACAGCCGGGCGTGCGCAGCCCATTTGCATTCTCTGACGCAGAGCTGGCGCTGGATCGCCCATCACCAAGGCTTGGTGAGGACACCCCAGACCCCGCGTAGAGCTCGTCCGATTAGGTGAGCGCAGCCTTCAGCGTATCGACCAGATCCGTGCGTTCCCACGGGAAGAAATCGCCCTTCGCCTGACGCCCGAAATGACCATAGGCCGCGCTTCTGAGATAGATCGGCTTATTCAGGCCCAGGTGCGTACGGATGCCGCGCGGCGTCAGTCCGCCCAGGCTTTCGATGCCTAGAATCGCTTCCTCAATCCGGTCATCGCCGACCGTGCCCGTGCCGAAAGTGTCGACATAGAGCGACAATGGCTTTGACACGCCGATCGCATAGGCAAGCTGAATGGTGCAGCGCTTTGCCAATCCGGCGGCGACGATATTCTTCGCCAGATAGCGGGTGATATAGGCCGCGCTGCGATCAACCTTCGTCGGGTCTTTGCCGCTAAAGGCACCGCCGCCATGTGGGCTCGCGCCGCCATAGGTGTCGACAATAATCTTGCGCCCGGTCAGGCCCGCGTCCCCATCCGGACCGCCAATCTCAAAGGCCCCGGTTGGATTGATATGCCAGACCGTCTCCTCACTGATGAAGCCATCCGGCAGGACATCACCAACCGCGCCTTTGACGTATGCCTTGAGTTCCGCCTCTTTCTCACCTTCGTGATAGCCCGGGGCGTGCTGGGTTGAAACCACGATTGCCGTGCAAGCCACTGGCTTCCCGTCGCGGTAGCGCAAGGTCACTTGGCTTTTCGCATCCGGCTCAAGAAACGGGGCCGCGCCCGATTTGCGGTCACGCGCGAGGCGCTGCAAGATCTTATGGCTGTAGTCGAGCGTCGCCGGCATCAGATCGGGCGTCTCATCGCAGGCAAAACCAAACATGATGCCCTGGTCGCCAGCGCCTTCATCTTTGTTCGAGCCTTCAGAGCCAGCATCCACGCCCATGGCGATCTCAGCCGACTGGCCATGCAGATGGTTCTCAAAGGTCAGCGTCTCATGATGGAAGCCGGGTTGAGCGTAACCAATCTCTTTGACCGTATTGCGGACCGTCCGTTCAATCTCGTCCAGCGCGCCTTCGGCCCACTCGCCGTTCTCGTAGATACCCTTCGCGCGAATTTCGCCAGCGAGCACAACGCGCTGCGTCGTGGTCAGGGTTTCACAGGCCACGCGGGCTTCGGGATCCTTCGACAGAAACAGATCAACAATAGCATCAGAAATCTGGTCAGAGACCTTATCCGGATGACCCTCAGAGACGCTTTCTGATGTGAACAAATATTCGCTACGCATGGTACCTCTGCGTTAGAGCTAAAGGATATAAGGAAATCTTTATGTCCTGTAGGCCCTAACTCGCAGCGCGGCGTTGCGCAACCAGTCTGGACACGCCCAGCGCCAGTAAGCTCAAGAACGCGGCCCAGATGAGCGGGAGGGCATTGCCTAAACGCGCAAAAAGGGTCGGCGGCTTGGCGCTCGGCACATAGCCATCGAGCCTATCCGATTTACCGGTTGCAATGGTTTGCCGCACAATCCCATTGGCATCAATCACCGCGCTTATCCCGGTTGTGGTGGAGCGCAAAACTGGCAAGCCTTCTTCGATGGCCCGCAATCTCGCCTGAGCCAAATGCTGCGGCGGGCCCCAAGCGCCAAACCAACCATCATTCGACGGATTGAAGAGATAATCAGGACGATTGGCAGTATCGACCACTTGGCCGGAAAAGACGATCTCATAACAAATCTGCACGCCCACTTTGCCAAACGCTCCCGTATCGAGCGAGCGCGGACCTGGGCCGGGCAGATAATCAATCGAGCCTGCCACCAAGCGGCTGAGGCCGAGGGGTTCTAGTAGGCTGCGCATTGGCAAATACTCGCCATATGGCACCAAATGCGCCTTGGCATATTGCTGCGTGATATCGCCTGTTCCGTCCAAAGCTATGACAGAGTTTCTCGCGCTGACTGCACGGATAAAGCCATTCTTCTCAGCAAGATCAAGGTTCACCACGCCAGTCAGCAAAAGCGAATCTGAGCCAATGACCGACGCGATACGATTGCGCGCAAACTCTGGATCACCCGCTGCTGTCATCCGGTCATAATATCTCTGCGGATAGCCGTCCTCGAGATAGTCAGGCACCCCGCTCTCTGGCCACAGCACCAGTCGCGGCTGCTCACGACCCGGTAAAGTCAGCTGAGTGATACGCGCGAACTGTTCTTCAAACTTACTCGGGTCGTTGATCTCTGGTTGCGGGATCAGCGGCTGAATCAGCGCATAGGGCACTGAGCTGTCTTCGCGATCGAGAACGCTCGACAAAGGAAAGAGCATTCCCGCCGAAATCAGCGCGGCCAAGACGGCGAGGTTGATCCGCGCCTTTTTAAGCGCGAAATAGGCAAGACCTGTCGCAAGCAAAAGTACCAATCCCGAAAGCGCATAGGTGCCCAACCAAGGCAGCAATATCGCCAGCCCTGGCCGATCCCAAGATCCCAGCAGAGATAGGCCGAGTGGCGGCCACGGATAGCCGGTAAAGACCCAGCTGCGCAGCCACTCCGCCACAATCCATGCGGCGGCAAGCACCATTCCGAAGGCGGGTAATCCCGCGCGTCTTGCGGCAATATGGGCGATAACGGCCGCTAACGCTGGATAGAATGCCAGATAGATGCACAGCAATGGCACGGCGAACCAGCCCAAGAACTGCGGCATCTCGGCTTGGTATGTGAACGCCGTCGCAATCCAATTGTTGGCCAACGTCAGGTGCGACCACCCGAACAACCAGCCAAGCACAGCGGCCCTGCGCCAATTGTCCGCATGGCTCAACAAAACGACGAAGGCCGAAACAGCAGCCAAGGTCACTGGCCACCAGCCAAGCGGAGGGATGCCCAGCGCGGCCAATGCGCCCAGCAATAATGTCGTCCAATTGGGATGCGCGCGGGCAATGCCGATCCAGCGATCAAAGATTGCCCGCATATTGGCTGTCTATCCCGCGATCATCCCTGCCCTAAGGCGCTGTTAGTCTACGGTTTCCAGATTGTCGCCGCTGTCATCTTGGCTCGGTGCGTCCCCACCAATCGCTGGCGGCAGAACGGAAGCATCGATTTCATCAGCGACCTTGTTGTCGCTCTTGGGCTTGCGCGGTGCACGAGGCTTCCGGCGCGTAGTGCGTTCTTCCGACTGGCCCTCACCGCGCGGCTTGCGCGCACGGCGCTTGGGCTCTTCTTCGCCTGCATCATCCGGATTTGAATCACTAGCATCCGCTTCGGCGCCATTGTCGCTGTCAGAATGCTGGTCATTCGCCTGCTCGTCGCGGCGTGAGCGTGGGCGGCGTGAACGGCGACGGTTTTCGCCGTCTTCATCCTCATCGCCCTCTTCACCTGATTGGCCGCGCTCTTCTTGGCGCTTGGCCCGAGCTTCGTCTTGGCGGGCCTTATTATCGGCGATTACGCGCAGATAGTGGTCGGCAAATTGCAGATAATACTCAGCCTGAACCCGGTCGCCGTGATGCTGAGCATCCTGCGCCAGCTTCTTGTACTTATCGAGCAATTGCGGCGCGTTACCGCGCGCTCTGCTGTCGATCCGGTTTAGCTGATTGCCGCCGCCTTGATTGCGATTACCGCGACCGCGGCGACGATTGTTACGATTGTTATTCAAGGAAATTCATCCTCATTTACGGCCTTCGGGCAAATTCTCATTGCACCATGACCAGTAGACCCCTCGTCCAAACGCCAGTTCTAATATTGGCGCGCGCTCCGCGCTGTACGAGCCGGGGGTATCCACGCGGCAAATCCATGCTTTCATACGGAGCTAGACCAATTGATTTGCAGCCCGTGCCGATCAATTGCCTGATTCGGGGTTAGCGAGGCTGGCCGCGTTTGCCAAGCCCTGTCGAAATTTCGTCAACCCCGAATCGCTGGTCATGAGAGGATTAACGCGCGGTCGCGGTCAGCGAGATCGCGAGTAATCTCCACGTTAAAGCCTTCATTCTCAGCGATTGAGCTAACGGCTGCCGCTTGTTCCGCCCCTATTTCGAGCACGGCGATCCCATCTGGCGTCAGCAGGGCTTTCAGTTGCGGGATGATGCAGCGGTAGTCATCTAGACCTTCTTCGCCCGCGAACAGCGCGGTCGCAGGCTCAAAGTCGCGCACATCCGGATCTAGCGCTGCGTCACGCTCCACATAGGGCGGATTGGAAATGATCAGATCATAAAGACCGAGGCTCTCGCTCCAGCCGGGCACGTTCCAGTCTGCGACGCGAAGCTGCGCTCGGTCGGCGACTTCCAATTTTTCCGCATTGGCCTTTGCCACGTCAATTGCTGCGAATGATTGGTCGATACCCAAGCCGGATGCTTTGGTTTCAGCTAGCAATGTGAGCAGGAGAGCACCGCTTCCCGTGCCAAGGTCGAGAATCTGCGTTGGGTTAGGAACTCTCGAAAGCGCTGCTTCAACGACACTTTCGCTATCGCCGCGCGGGATCAAGACATCGGGCGTCACGCAAAATTCGCGGCCGTAAAACTCCTGCACACCGGTTATGTAGGCCACTGGCTCACGCCCTATGCGGCGATCGAGCAAAGCCTCAAACCCCTCTGGCGCCTCGGCCTTCATATGCATCAGGAGCATGTCAGATCGGCTCTTGCCAAGAGCATGTGCCATCAGGATTTCGGCATCAAGACGCGCGGTATCACTGGTACTCGAGAGCTTCTGAGCCGCCTCGCGCAAAACCTCGGTAATGGTCATTCGTTCAGCGCAGCCAGCCGCTTGCCTTCGTCTTCCGCCGTCAATGCATCGACCAATTCATTGAGGCCCGGGCCTGCCAGCACGTCTTCAAGCTTGTGCAAGGTCAGCCCGATGCGGTGGTCCGTCACCCGGCCCTGTGGGAAATTGTAGGTCCGGATCCGTTCGGAACGATCGCCTGATCCCACCATAGCCTTGCGAGCTTCCGCCTCTGCGCCCTGCGCTTCATCACGGGTTTTCTCAAACAGCCGCGCGCGCAGCACCTGCATCGCTTTCTCGCGGTTCTTATGCTGACTGCGTCCGTCTTGGCAGGTGACCACCAGGCCGCTTGGTTCGTGGGTAATGCGGATCGCGCTGTCGGTTGTGTTGACGTGCTGACCCCCGGCACCACTGGCCCGGTACGTGTCGATTTTGAGATCACCAGGATCGATCCGAATATCCACCTCGTCTGGCTCTGGTAGTACCGCGACTGTCGCCGCAGACGTGTGGATACGGCCGCCACTCTCAGTTTCAGGCACGCGCTGGACCCGGTGCACGCCGCTTTCAAATTTGAGCTTCGCAAACACATCAGCCCCGCGCACGTTCGCGACGATTTCTTTGAAGCCCCCGACTTCTGAGGCATTCATGCTGACGGGTTCGACCTTCCACCCCTGGTCAGAGGCAAAGCGCTCATACATGCGGTAGAGATCGCCAGCGAACAGTGCCGCTTCATCGCCGCCCGTGCCTGCGCGGATTTCCAGCATGGCGGGCTTGCTGTCGGCGGCGTCACGGGGCAGCAAGGCGATCGCAAGCTGGCGCTCTACCAAAGGCAATTGCTCGCGCAGCTCGCCGAGCTCCTCCTCAGCCATCGCCTTCATTTCAGGATCGGCAAGCATGTCTTCGAGGCCCGCAATTTCCTCCCGCATGGCCTTTACCTGCAGCGATAGCTTCGCAACCGGCTCCAGCTCCGAATAGTCGCGCGAGGCGCGCACGAACTCGTCACCCTCCAGCGTACCAGATGCCATGCGGGCTTCCAGCTCAGCGAAGCGGTGCGCGATCTGATCAAGGCGTTCTGCGGGGATTTGCATGTGGAACTTCTCTTATCGTCATTCCCGCGAAAGCGGGAATCCAGCTTACAGTAGGCAGTGGCTCCGCCGTGGATCCCGGATCAAGTCCGGGATGACGAATGGCTAATCAAGGCCTGTCCAACTCAGATCATTGATGACCTTCTTGATATCTTCCATGTCAAAGTCTGCATGATCGCTGACATGCACACCTACGTGATTTGTATTATCGCGCCTGTCGAGAGTAACCCGAGCCCGAGCACCAAGCCTGTTAGCTTTATCGAAGCGTTTTTTCGGATTGCCCGTCGCCATCACTTCGGTTGAGAATCCTGACTGCCGAAGCGCCGACGCAAAGGTATTTGCATCGATATCAAAGGCACGATTTTCTGAAATGACAACCACTTGCAGACCATCTCTACTTGGTTCCCCCACCAACATCGCCAGCCGCTCAATTCCCGCCGCCCATCCGACAGCTGGCGTCGCCAGCCCGCCCAGACTTTCCATCAACCCGTCATAACGCCCGCCGCCAAGCACCGTGCTTTGCGCGCCCAGAGCTTCTGCGGCGGCTGAACCCTCGTCCGGAATGAATTCAAAGGCGGTGTGGCGGTAATAGTCGAGCCCGCGCACCAGCGCCTCTGCCCGCACCCATTTGACGCCTGCCGCGTCCAGACCGTCAGTCACGGCCTTAAAGAACGCCCGCGCCTCATCAGAGAGAAAATCATCGATTTTGGGCGCATCGGCCAGGAAAGGTTTGTCCCGGCCATCCTTGCTGTCGAGGATGCGCAGCGGGTTTTTCTCCAGCCGCTCCTGCGAGATCTTCCGAAAGCTGATCTTTCACCGCGCTGAAATAGTCGATCAACGCCGCGCGCCAAGCCTCGCGGCTTGTCCCGTCGCCCAAGGTGTTGAGGTGCAAAGTCACCCCTTCGATACCCAACTCTTTCAAAAGCTGGTCGGCCATGCACAGCAACTCAACATCGGCCTGCGGCTCTGCCGCCCCGATGATCTCGGCATCGATCTGGTGAAACTGCCGGTAGCGCCCTTTTTGCGGGCGTTCATAGCGGAACAGCGGGCCGTGTGTTGCAGCCTTTAGCGGCGCGTGCTGCTGCCAGCCATTGGTCAGATAAGCGCGGGCAATGCCAGCGGTGAACTCTGGCCTAAGCGTTAGCGAGTCCCCGCCGCGATCCTCAAACGAGTACATTTCTTTGGAGACAACATCTGTCGTCTCGCCAAGCGAGCGCGCGAACACTTCCGTCTTCTCGAACACCGGCATTTCAATGCGGCGAAACCGGTAAAGCCGCCGCACGCGCTCAAAGGTTTCGACCACGAACGCAAAGGCTTCGGCATCAGCGCCAAAGATATCTTGCGTCCCACGAATGGCTTTTGGAGTGTTTTTCGACATTTCACCTGAGCGATTAGGGGCAAGATCATCTTGCCGCAATAGAGCCGCGCAGCTAGGGGGCACTCGAGTTTCAGGGAGAGGGCTTTGACACTAGTAGGATAGCAGCATGCGTATCGACAAAATCCCGACCGGAAAAAATCCACCTGACGACCTCAATGTTATCATTGAAGTACCCACTGGCGGCGAGCCGGTGAAGTATGAATTTGACAAGGAAAGCGGCGCATTGTTCGTCGACCGCATTCTGCACACGCCGATGCGCTACCCGGCGAACTACGGCTTTGTGCCGCACACACTCAGCCCCGATGGCGATCCCTTGGATGCTTTGGTGATCGCGCGCACCCCGTTCATGGCTGGCTGCGTTGTGCACGCCCGCCCGATTGGTGTTTTGAACCTAGAAGACGAGCACGGCGGCGATGAAAAGCTGATCTGCGTGCCGGTTGATACGACTTTCCCATATTACTCAGATGTGGGTGAGACCAAGGATTTGCCGTCGATCATTTTTCAACAGATTGAGCACTTCTTCACACACTACAAAGATCTTGAAGCGGAAAAATGGGTCCGGATCGGCAAATGGGGCGACCGCGCAGAAGCCCGGCGCATTGTTCTTGAAGCGATTGAGCGGGCTAAAGCCTAACCGCTGCTTAGGCCCACAAGAGCGAAGAGATACCTTTAAAACAAAAAGTCAGAATGAACGGCAGGCCAATCGCCATCACCCAAAGGCCAGCAAGATCGCGCCGGAAAGCCGGGCGATAGGCTTGGTCTGCCGCTTCGCTGTCTGACAGGCCGGTCCAGCGCTTCTCGAACCAGCGACACGCAGGGATGATGGCCGCGACCAAAACTACGAGCGCGATGTACGGCAGGATCGATGCACCGCCGGTGTTGAGCGCCTTAATGGTCACAAAGATTTGAAGGCCCGTATAAACAAGCAGCGCATAAGCAACATGATCGCTCATTGACTTACGCCAATCGAGAGCATCACCCTCAGCCTTACGGTCAGACTGACGGTCTGCGTCATAGCGATGCGCGATATTTTTCATTGTGCCGCTCTCCAACGGATTCGTTCCCCAAGCTTCGAGTATCTCAAATTGCGGGAAATCTTGCAAGCTCGGTAACCAATCCGCAACTTTGTTGCAGATCTTGCAATTTTGGAGCGCGAGAATCGCGACACGCAAAAATCCTGCCAAATTGGGCAATACTGCCCTTTTATGTCTGGATTGCGGTGCTAAGAGTGATCCGATGAGAGAGACAAACGCCCTGGCCGAGACGCCTGAAAGCAGCACCGCCGATGCCACAACGCCGCTGCCTGACGGCGGCCTTGAAGTCATTTCGATTGCCAAGAGTTATGACAAACGCTCGGTCCTGAGCGACATTTCATTGACCGTTGGTAAAGGCGAAGTTCTGGGCCTACTTGGCCCCAATGGTGCGGGTAAGACGACCTGCTTCTACTCGATAATGGGTCTTGTTCGTCCGGATTCTGGCCGGATCCTGATGGACGGCGAAGATGTCACCAAGCTGCCGATGTATCGCCGCGCAATTTTGGGGCTTGGCTATCTCCCGCAGGAAACAAGCATCTTTCGCGGGATGACTGTTGAGCAGAATATCAACTGCGTACTCGAGATGGTCGAGCCGGACAGCGATACCCGCGCTCAAGAATTGGAGCGCTTGCTCGGCGAATTTGGCCTTACTGAATTGCGCAGTTCGCCAGCCATGGCCTTGTCGGGCGGTGAGCGGCGGCGCTGCGAAATTGCCCGGGCGCTGGCCGCAAAGCCGTCCATCATGCTGCTCGATGAACCGTTTGCCGGCATCGACCCGCTGTCGATCAGCGACATTCGCGATCTTGTAAAAGACCTGAAAGGTCGGGGCATTGGCGTGCTGATCACTGATCACAACGTGCGCGAAACGCTCGATATCGTGGACCGCGCTTGCATTATATATGGCGGACAGGTGCTCTTCGCCTAAGCACGCCGCAGGCGCTAGTCGCAGACGAAAACGTCAAGCGGCTTTATCTCGGCGAAGGCTTCACTTTGTGACGAGGCGGCGGAACTAAATCATGGCGCTCGGCCCAAGGCTAGACCTACGCCAGTCACAATCCTTGGTGATGACGCCGCAATTGCAGCAGGCGATCAAGCTGCTGGCGGCATCAAACCTCGAAATCGAAACCTTCATCTCCGACGCATTGGAAGCCAATCCGCTGCTCGAGGCCGGGGCGCTATCCAGTGAGGACAGCGGGCCCAGCGGGGAAAGCGATGACATACCGCGCGAGGAATTCACCGCCGACCAGCTAATCGGCCAAGCGCAAGGCGAAAGCGAGGCTCCGCTCGATTTGGACACTGGTGCGCTGGACCGCGACCGAGACACAGGCGATGGCGCAAGCGGTCCGGCAGCAGGCGATGCAGAATGGGGAGCGGCCGCGAGCAGCGGTGGCGGATCAGACATGCTGCCCGACCTTGAGCAAACAAGCGCGGCGCAAATCACGCTTGCGGAGCATCTCAATGAACAAATTGGCGCCGCGGCCAAAGACGAACGCGAAGCCTTTATTGCGCGCCACTTGATCGGATTGCTCGACGAGGCAGGTTACCTCTCCTTTGATCTGCGCGATGTTGCCTATGATCTCGGGGTGGAACTGAGCGATACTGAAAGCGCGCTCAAAGCAGTGCAAACGCTTGACCCCAGCGGAGTGGGCGCACGCAGCCTGTCAGAATGCCTGGCAATCCAAGCGCGCGAAGCAGATCGCTACGACCCGTGCATGGCGCAGTTGATTGACCATCTGGAATGGGTCGCACGAGGGGAAATCGCTCGATTGAAGCGTGTGTGCGGAGTGGATGAGGAAGACTTCGCCGATATGCTCTCCGAGCTGCGAGGCTATGACCCAAAACCAGGGCTGGCCTATGGGGCAAGCACTGCGAGCGCGGTGGTGCCCGACATTCTTCTCACCGACAATGGTGAGGGCGGCTGGGATGTGGCGCTGAATGAGGAGACCTTGCCTCGCCTCATCGTCAACCGCTCTTACTTTGTCGAACTGCGCGATGGCGCACCGGGTCCCGACGCGCAAAGCTGGCTGAAGGAAAAACTGGCGGACGCGCATTGGCTCATCCGGGCGCTGGACCAAAGACAAAAGACCATTCTCAAGACGGCGGCTGAGATCGTGAAGAAGCAGGAAGGCTTCTTTCGCAATGGTGTGTCGGAGCTCCGCCCGCTGACTTTGCGCGAGGTCGCCGAAGAAATCGACATGCACGAAAGCACGGTCAGCCGCGTGACCAGCAACAAGTTCCTGCACTGCGAGCGCGGCTGCTTTGAGCTGAAATACTTCTTCACCAGCGGCGTTTCATCAAGCGACGGCGAAGGCGCATCGTCCGAGGCGATCAAAGCCCGCATTAAAGCCCTGACCGATGCCGAGGAGCCCAAGAAGATCTTATCCGACCAGAAACTCGCAGACCTTCTGAAAGAAGAAGGCTTCGATCTGGCACGCAGAACGGTTGCCAAATATCGTGAAGCCATCGGCATCGGCTCTAGCGCAGAACGGCGTCGGCAAAAGAAGCTCGCTAATCTTTAAGCCGTGCTTTGCAGCGTCCGAGCATGCCTAAGCACCTCATAAGCGCAGGGATTTGGGCCGTTCGACGCATAGGTAAGAACCCCTGCGACTCGCCAGTTTCTAATGCTTTACGGTAAATTAACCTTTTCCGTTCAGAACTTATGTGGTTAATACATGGCAACACCTCTTAGCGAGGAGTTACCGTGACACTTTGTTACGATGATCTGGGTATATAGGGGACCAGCAATGCGTGTGCTCTTGATTGAGGACGAGCCAACAACGGCCAAAGCAATTGAGCTTATGCTCACGACAGAGGGCTTCAATGTCTATTCGACCGACCTCGGCGAAGAAGGCTTGGATCTAGGTAAGTTGTATGATTACGACATCATCCTGCTCGACCTGAACCTCCCAGACATGCACGGATATGACGTGCTGAAGAAACTGCGTGTCGCGAAAGTGCAGACACCGGTTTTGATCCTTTCAGGCATTGCCGAAATGGACAGCAAGATCCGCAGCTTCGGATTTGGCGCTGATGACTATGTCACCAAGCCATTCCACCGCGAAGAGTTGGTTGCTCGCATCCATGCTGTTGTGCGCCGCTCCAAGGGCCACAGCCAATCAATCATCCGCACTGGCAAGCTTGCCGTGAACCTCGATGCGAAGACTGTTGAAGTCGACAGCGCCCGCGTTCACCTGACCGGCAAAGAATACGCCATGCTTGAGCTCTTGAGCCTGCGCAAAGGCACGACGCTCACCAAGGAAATGTTCCTCAACCACCTTTACGGCGGAATGGACGAGCCTGAACTCAAAATCATCGACGTTTTCATCTGTAAGCTGCGCAAGAAATTGAGCCATGCTTGCGGCGGCGAAAACTACATCGAAACGGTCTGGGGCCGCGGCTATGTGCTGCGCGATCCGGATGCGGAAGCAGAGGCCGCTTAAGCGCCTAAACGAATTCTCCAGTCTTCTGGGACGGGAACAAGAAACGCCCGGGGCAGCGATGCTCCGGGCGTTTTGCTATGCTTGCCGTGCTCTGAGCTCGCCCCGCCGCAATCTCTACGAATCGTATAGATACAGGGCGCGATCACTATGAGAGCAATCTCAGCCATGGAGGTATTGTCATGGTAAACGCAGTCACTCAGCATATTTCTAACGACACCGGCCGTATCGCCGCAGCGATGCAAAGCGCGAGCGCTCAGAGCAGCTACACGATTCGCAGCGGTGACACGCTCAGCAGCATTGCGCAGCGATTTGGAACCGATGTGGCGACGCTGGTGAGAGCGAATGGGATCTCCAACCCTAACCGGATATATGTCGGCGACACTCTTAGCGTGCCTGGCGCAGGGACCAGCACTCACACCGTTGCAAGAGGCGACACCTTGGCCGTCATCGCCCGAAGCGCGGGCCTATCCTTGCAAGCTGTGCTGAATGCCAATCCTCAAATCCGCAACGCCAACCTTATTTTCCCGGGCCAAGAGATTATTCTGCCGGCATGGCAAGAGCGGCTGCTCCTTCGGCGCCCTCAGCGCCGCAAGTTGGGGTTGAAGGCTCTGGCAATGGAACGCCCCCTGTCACAGGCCCAAGCGATGTTGGAGCCGTTGGCGAGACAAACTTCAACGGAGAGACCCTCAGCCTGTCTCAGGCGGACGTCAACAATTTGAAGCGCGTCCTTCAAACCGAGTGGGTGCAGTCCGCCGGAAACGCCCAGGCGCATGGCATCATCGACACTCTGCTCAATCGCACCGCCTCAGGGCGTTGGGGCGAGACAGTCGCTGATGTGGCGAACGCGCCGTATCAATTCTCCGACATCAACGGCCCTGTGTCTTGGCCCGATGGACGCACCTCCGTCGAGCAGATCCCCATGGCTCAGGTGAGCGCGCGCGTTGATCAATTGGTGGACAGCTATCTCGCTGAACGCGCTCAGGGCAGAGAATCCTCAATCGGATCGCACCTCAATTACGCCAATCCGAACTATTCCGATTCAGTCAATTTGGGCTGGATCAATGCGCTTGACGGACCCGTACTGGGGCGAGGCGACGCCATTCACCGTCACGGCACGACGCCGGATCTCGAACGTTATCGACCCGGCGAATTCAGAGTGGGCTTGCCGGATTCAGTCAGCGTGGCGCAGCCCACACCTGAACCTGTCACTGGCCCCTTCAACGGTAGAGTGCTTGCCGCCGAAGTGGGCGTAGCCATCAAGAGTAGCAGTGTGAACCTATCCCAGCTGCACTCATCCATGGACCCAGCGATCCGTGCTGTGGCCGCAGCAGCGCAGCAGCTCGGCTTGCCTCAGCCGGTCATAACAAGCGGCAATGACGCGCGGCATAGCGAGAACTCCCTCCATTATGAGAACAAAGCGCTCGATTTCCGAGGCAACAATCTGACCCTTGCTCAAGGAAGGGCCCTGCGAGATGCCGTGAGTGAGGCAGTGGGGCCAGATTACGATGTGCTGTTTGAAGTGTTCCCAAACAATCCGGCCAACAACCACCTTCATATCGAATTTGATCCAGACTAAGCTGCCGCAATGAGACGCCTCAATCGCCTTCGATATCTTGCGCTCGCCGCGCTGCCGTTTATTGTGGCTGCATGCTCGGATGCAGGCGCTCTGACGAAGGATGAGAGCGCTGCGCAAACCGCGTCTGCGGATCCGGCGCCCTTGGCCGAAGCTCCGCCGGACGAGCAAAGTTCGGCAGAGATCAAGCGAACAGGCTCCCCTGCTCTACCGCCGCCTGACAGGGCAGGCGCACCAATCGAGAGCGAAGCCCGGATCATTTCCCTAACCGACGTGAAACGCGGGGATCGCTCAGCCTGCCAGATCAATTTCACATACCCAGGCTATCCTGCACAGGAGATACTGTGGTTCGATGAGGCGTGCTCCGCCCTAAGCCCCAGCTTTATGGACCGGGCAAAGCTAGAGGCGGCTGATCGCTGGCAGCGGATCGATGAGTATGGCCAGATGCAAATCGCCAAAAGGACCGCTGGCATTGTGCTCTATGTCGAAGGCCAATTCACCGCATCAGTTTTCCCGATGGACTACAATAACGCGCCGATGGAAGTGACTGTCGCGGACTGAACACTGGACACAGGCGCGCGCTCTTTCTAGCGGAGGCACATGACTGCGCACAAAGAAGGCGATCCCACGACACTCAACCGTTTGTACGGCCGCAGCGTCGGCAAACCCCTGCGCGCGCGCCAGCAAGGCTTGGTCGATGATTTGCTGCCTGGCATTGCCGTACCAGCCGAAGGTCCAGTCACTGCGGAGAGGCTGTTCGGCCAGGATTGCCCGATGCACTTTGAAATCGGCTTTGGCAGCGGAGAGCACCTTGCTTACCGCGCCGATTTGCTGCCGAACCATGGATTGATCGGCGCAGAGCCGTTCATGAACGGCGTGGCAGCCGCGCTTGGGCATGTCGATGATCAAGGGCTGACCAATGTCCGCCTGCATGCTGGCGATGCGCTCGATGTGCTCAGCCGAATTCCCGATGGCGCTCTGACCATGGTGTATTTGCTGCACCCCGATCCCTGGCCAAAGGCGCGCCACGCAAAGCGGCGCATGGTCAATGACGGCCCGATTGCCATGATCGCGGACAAACTCAAACCCGGAGGAGAATTCCGCTTCGGGACCGACCATGCGATTTACCTGCGCCATGCCCTCATGGTGATGCAGCGATTTTCAGATCGCCTGGAATGGGTGACCGATGGTCCGGAGAGCTTCCAAAACCGACCATCGGGCTGGCCAGAAACGCGCTATGAAAAGAAAGCGCGCGAGGTGTTCGAGCACGAAGTTTGGTATTTCCGCTACCGCAAACGCTGAATTTGCTTTCATAGCTCCGCTGCGCCAGACTTGGCTCATAACTTAGGGGGCAAAATGGTAGCGCGGCGACAATTTCTGGCAGGAGTGGCAATCGGCGCGGGCGCGCTTTCGGCTTGCAGTGAGATCACAAGCAGTTCGGGCGGTGACCGGATTGCCGCAGCGCTCGATCAAGGCGGCAGATTGCTCGACGTTGAAGCGCTTGAAGATGCGCTGGTCGGCAGCTCCTATCTCGGCACGGGCGGCGGCGGCAGCCTCTCCGAGGCACGCGAGTTGATTGCCTCAGACCTGGCAGCTGGCCACAAGTTCAGCGCGATTCCAGTCTCAGGCCTCGCCGATGATGACCGCGTCGCCTGCCCCTATGGCTTGGCCAGCCTCGCGCCAACAAGTGAAGACATGCAGGCACGGCTGGATGCGATCGAAAATCAGGTCGAAGAGCCTGTGCAAGCCGCATTCGAAGCACTGGAGCGGCATCTGGATCAGAAATTTGCAGGCGTCATCCTTGGAGAGATTGGCCCGCTAAGCCTGGCCGAAGGTCTATCGATAGCAGCCCGGCTTGGTGTCCCCGCGCTCGATGCCGACACCGTCGGGCGCGCTGTTCCAGAGATCAACCAGCATTCGGTAAAAGTCGCGGGCGTTCCGCTTACACCAATTGGCGCGGCCACACCGTTTGGCGATGAGATGGTGATCGGTACTCTGGGCGATCCCACCCGCGCAGAAGACATTTTGCGCAGTGTGGCCGTTGTTAGCCGCGAGTGCGGCGTCGCAGATTCGCCTATCACGGGCAAGCAAGCCAAGACGGAAGGCACGCTGGTTACTGGCAGCCTCTCCTTGGCGATATCGATCGGTAAGGCAGTGCGCGAAGCCAAGGCGGCCGGCAATGATCCTATCGAAGCCGCGCGCGCCGCTGGTGATGGCTACTTGCTCTTCACAGGCGTGGTCGCGGGCACCGAATGGGCCGATCAGGACGGGTTTCTGCAAGGCAAAGTGACGCTGGACGGAACCGGCGATTTCGTAGGCCAATCCTTCGAAACTGACGTGAAGAACGAGCATCTCATCGCCCGCCGAGATGGCGTCGTCGTCGCCACTTGCCCCGATCTTATCAGCCTGATCGACCTCGAGAGCGGCGATGGAGTGGTCAACCCGGACTATGAGAATGGGCAATCTATTGCTGTGCTAGGTTTTAAAAGCGATCCAATCTGGCGCAGCGAAGCGGGCCTGGCGGTCTTCAGCCCGCGCTACGTTGGTTATGATCTGGACTATGTGCCGATCGAAGAGCTCGTCTCAGGTGCCGCGTGATACGGATCGCCAAACCCTGGAATGAGATTATCCTGTTTGGCCTAGGCGTCGCATTCACTATTTTTGCAGCGATTGCACTTTTCATTGATCTGAATCTCTCCGCGACTGGCACACGAGCCACTGGCACAGTCATTGAGTTCGTGGCGCGCGATACCATCGATACACAGGCTGGCTACGCTCCGGTGGTTCGATGGACTGATAAGGACGGAGCAGAACGAAGCTTCACCGCTTCTGTCAGCAGCAGCCCAAACGAGTTTTCGCTGGGGGAATCGGTGGACGTTCTTTACGATCCGCATAACCCCGAGCTCGCAAAAATCGATAGCACTCGGCAGCGTTTCCTTTTGCCGTTTCTGTTCGGCGCACTGGGACTGGCCTTCAGCGGCCTTGGAGCAGGCTCGGTGCTGAACTATCGCAAGCAGCGCAAACGCGCGGCTTGGCTAGAGAAGAACGGCATTTGGATCGACGGCGAATTCCAAGCCTCTTATCCTGACGATTCAATCGATATCAGGCGTCACCATCCCTACCGCATCGTAGTCACTGGCAAGGTTGGCTCATCACGCGAACCAACCAAATTCGAGAGCGAAGCTGTTTGGCCCGATCTCTCAAGCACACTTGCTGGCGAACCTGTGCCTGTTCTGGTCAACCCAGACGACCCTACCCACTACTTCGTTGATCTCTCAAATTGGCTTGAGGACAAAGACTGGGTTTAGCCCACCACACCTGCGCTCGCGAGCACTGCCAACGTCAGAACATCCGGCGCAATGGCGGTCATCGGCACGATCTGCACCGGCTTTTCCATACCGATCAGCATTGGTCCAATGGTGTTATTCCCGGCCAATTCTCTTAGCAATTTGGCAGAGAGATTGGCCGATTGCAGGCCAGGCATGATGAGCACATTGGCAGGCGCAGACAGGCGGCTGAACGGATAGAGCTCCATCACTTTCGGATTGAGCGCGGCATCCGGCGCCATCTCGCCTTCATACTCAAAGCCGGGGTCTTCACGGTCGAGGATCGCAACAGCTTCGCGAATATTGCCAAGCCATTGGCCCGACGGATTCCCAAATGTCGAATAGGAAAGGAACGCGACCCGCGGCTCATGCCCCATGCGCCGCGCAACGGCAGCCGTTTCCTTGGCGATATGCGCAAGCTCTTCCGCGCCTGGACGCTCGTTAATGGTCGTGTCGGCGAGAAACGTTGTGTGGTTCTTGCCGATCATCATGTGCACACCAAACGGCAATGCTCCTGGCTTCTTGTCGAGCACTAGGTTCACCTCACGGGCCGTCTGGGCGAATGTCCGGGTTAGGCCAGAGATCATCCCATCCCCGTGCCCCAGCGCAACCAGCAGGGCCGCAAAGACGTTACGCTCTTGGTTGACCATCCGGCGGACATCGCGCTCCGTGTAGCCTTTGCGCTGCAAGCGCTTGTAGAGATAGTCCACCATCGCTGGGACATGTTCTGACGTCGCCGAGTTCTGAATCTCAAAGCTGCCCGGATCAGACACCGACAATTGGTGCAGCTTGTCGACCACCGCCTTCGTGCGGCCCACCAGGACTGGGGTGCCATATCCAAAATCGCGAAACTGAATGGCCGCGCGCAGAACCACATCCTCTTCCGCCTCGGCGAACACCATCCGCTTCGGATTGGCTTTCGCCTCGTTATAGGTGCCTGTGAGGACGGCGGTTGTTGGATTGAGGCGCGATTTCAGCGCGTGGCGATAGGCGTCAAGGTCTTCAATCTTCGCCTGCGCGACGCCGGAATCCATTGCGGCTTTTGCCACCGCGGAGGAAACCACCTCGATCAGGCGCGGATCAAACGGCGCCGGGATGATGTAGTCTTTGCCGAACTTCTGGTTCTTGCCATAGGCACTAGAGACCTCTTCGGGCACTTGCTTGCGAGCCAGCTCAGCAATCGCATTAGCGGCAGCAATTTTCATTTCCTCATTGATTGTGGTGGCCTGCACATCAAGTGCGCCGCGGAAAATGAAGGGGAAGCCCAGCACATTGTTCACTTGGTTCGGAAAGTCCGAACGACCCGTGGCAATGATCGCATCAGGGCGCACTGCCTGCGCTTCATCTGGCATAATTTCCGGAACGGGATTGGCCATGGCAAAGATGATCGGCTTATCCGCCATCTTCTTCACCCATTCCGGCTTCAAAGCACCAGCCGCCGATAGGCCGAGGAAAATGTCAGCTCCGACCAAAGCCTCTTCCAAATTGGTCGCATCTGTCTCAACTGCGTGTGCGCTCTTCCACTGATCCACATTGTCGCGCCCAGGCGTGATCGGGCCAGTGCGATCGCACATGATTACATTCTCATGAGCAACGCCCATTGCCTTCATCAGCGCGGTGCAAGCAATCGCCGCGGCTCCGGCGCCATTGACGACGATCTTTACGTCTTTCACGTCCCGGTCAGTCAAATGGCAGGCGTTGAGCAAGCCGACCGCGGTGATAATCGCGGTGCCGTGCTGGTCATCATGCATCACCGGGATATTCATCCGCTCGCGCAGCGCCTGCTCGATGATAAAGCACTCAGGCGCCTTGATATCTTCCAGATTGATCCCGCCAAAGGTAGGTTCCATCAACGCAACGGCATCGATGAACGCCTGAGGGTCCTCGGTCGCCAGTTCGATATCAATTGAGTCCACATCAGCAAAACGTTTGAAGAGGACCGCCTTGCCCTCCATCACCGGCTTTGAAGCCAGCGCGCCAAGATTGCCAAGCCCGAGGATCGCGGTGCCATTAGAAATGACCGCGACCAGATTTGATCGAGCTGTGTAGCGGGCCGCGAGACTGGGATCAGCCGCAATCGCTTCAACCGGCGCAGCAACTCCAGGCGAATAAGCGAGACTAAGATCACGCTGCGACGCCATCGGCTTGGACGCCACAATTTCAATTTTACCCGGGCGGATTGTCTCGTGATAAAACAGGGCTTCGCGGGTCGTGAATGTGACTTGCCGGTCATCGGCCATCTGGAGGTCTCCCAAATCGATTTCTATCCAGCGCTTAGCGACCTAACGATGCAAACGATAGGGGAAAGGGACCTAGGGACCGTTCCGAATCGCTGCGGGGGTGGCTAGGCCTTATTCATGGCCGGAAAAACGACACCGATGATGGAGCAATTCCTCGCCCTCAAACAAGAGGCGGGTGATTGTTTGCTGTTCTATCGAATGGGCGATTTTTTCGAGCTGTTTTTCGATGACGCTAAGACTGCATCGGCAATCCTCGATATCGCCCTCACCACACGCGGAGAACATGGCGGCGAGCCAGTGCCGATGTGCGGCGTTCCGGTACACTCCGCCGACAGCTATCTGGCGCGCTTGATCAAAGGCGGTTGCCGGGTCGCAATTGCAGAGCAGGTCGAAACGCCTGAAGAAGCCAAAATACGGGCCAAGAAGGAAGGCACTCCCTCTTCCAAAGCGCTCGTCAAACGCGACATTGTCCGCTTTGTGACCGCCGGGACGCTTACCGAAGAAGCCTTGCTGGAGCCGCGCAATGCCAATTTGCTCGTAGCTTTGGCCGATGTGCGCGGCGCGATTGGTTTGGCCAGTTGCGACATCTCCACCGGGATCGTGGTGCTAGAAGAATGCAAGCCGGAAATGCTGGGTGCCTATTTGGCCCGACTTGGCGCGAACGAAATCGTTGCGCCGGAAGACTGGGCGCATGGCCCGGATGAATTCACATCTCGGCCAAAAGGTGATTTTTCAAGCGACGATGGCTCGGAGCGGCTGCGTAAGCTTCACGGCGTTGCAACATTGGATGGGTTTGGCGATTTCTCGCGCGCGATGTTGGCGGCAGCAGCGGGTCTGATCAGCTATCTTGAACATGTCGGCCGCGGCAATCTGCCCATGCTCCTCCCGCCAGTCTCACGGTGCGGTGCCGAAGGAATGGTAATGGACGAGGCGACCCGCGCGAGCCTCGAAATCTTGCGGTCTCAGGATGGATCGCGCAGCGGCAGCCTGATCGCGGCAATCGACCGCTGCGTTACTGGAGCTGGCGCTCGGCAGCTCGCGGAAGACTTGGGCTCACCATTGCTTGACCAATCTGCGATTGAAGAGCGCCTGGCCCTCGTTCAGTTCTGGCACGGCCAGCCGATTGACCGTGCGGACCTGCGCGAGGCTCTGCGCGCCCTGCCCGATATTGGCCGCGCCCTAGGCCGAGTGGTGGCTGGCCGAGGAAGTCCGCGAGATTTGGGCCAGGTGCGCGATGGCCTAAGAGATGCCCGGCTGCTTCACGAAACGCTCGCCAGGCAGAGCGACCACCCGGTCCTGCTTAAGCAACTCATGCCCCATCTCACTGGCCACAGCGCCCTGGTGGATTTGCTCACCAATGCGCTCGTTGCCGCCCCTCCGACCGAGCGATCTGGTGGCGGCTATATCGCTGATGGCTATGACGTCGGACTGGACGAGCTGCGGCAAGTTTCTGGTAATGCGCGCAAGGCGATCGCCGCAATGGAGGCGAGATACCGCGACGAGACGGGAATTGCCTCGCTCAAGATTAAGCACAACGGTGTGCTTGGCTATTTCATCGAGGTGCCCAGCCGGCATGGCGACGTTCTGATGGAGCAGGACAGCGGCTTTACCCATCGGCAGACTATGAAAGGTGCCGTGCGGTTCAATTCGGTGTCTCTGCACGAAGAAGCGACTCGGATCGCTGAGGCTGGCGGCCGCGCATTGACCGCTGAAGAAGCGCATTTTGAAGAGCTCACCAGCGCAGTGATCGCCTCTCAAAAAGCGATTGCGCAAACAGCGGCGGCATTGGCCCGGATTGATGTTGCAGCTGGACAGGCGGAGCGAGCGGCGGAGGGTGATTGGTGCAAGCCTGAGATCGCCGGTACGACCGAACTTGCGATCACCGCTGGCCGCCACCCGGTTGTTGAAGCTGCCTTGACCAAGACCAATGACCGCTTCGTCGCGAATGATTGCAGCCTAGCGCACCAAGACCGCCTATGGTTGATTGGCGGCCCGAATATGGGCGGTAAATCGACCTTTCTGAGGCAGAACGCGCTGATCGTCCTAATGGCGCAGGCTGGCGGATATGTTCCGGCACAGTCAGCAACCATCGGCCTGGTCGACCGGCTGTTCAGCCGCGTCGGCGCATCAGACAATCTCGCGCGGGGCCGCTCTACGTTTATGGTGGAGATGGTCGAAACCGCCGCGATCTTGTCGCAAGCCACCGAACGCAGCTTTGTTATTCTGGATGAGGTCGGCCGCGGAACATCGACCTACGATGGCTTGGCTCTCGCTTGGTCAGTGGTCGAGGCGGTGCATTCCAAGATTGCTTGCCGCTGTTTGTTCGCAACCCATTACCACGAGCTAGCCCGCCTTGCCGATAGCTGCAAAGCTTTGTCTTTGCATCATGTGAAGGCGCGCGAGTGGAAAGGCGATCTGGTGTTGCTTCATGAGGTATCTGAAGGTCCGGCTGACCGCTCTTATGGGCTTGCTGTCGCAAAATTGGCAGGCGTCCCTGCGCCAGTTGTAAAGCGAGCCAAGCAAGTGCTGCAAAAACTAGAGGCAGCCCGGGCGGAAACCGGAGGCATCGCCGCTGGGCTGGGCGAGTTGCCGCTTTTTGCTAATGCGGCTCTGGCGGACGAGCGCAAAGAGCTTGAGCCTGGCGATATCTTGAAAGAAAAATTGGAAAGCGCTGATCTCGATGCTTTGTCACCGCGAGAAGCACTTGATTTTCTTTATGATTTAAAGCGTGAATTGACGTCCACTAAACCTTAACCAAGCTCAAGTATCGCAGACTCATTATGGCGACACTCGATAACTATAAACCGATCTTTGCTTTTGCTGCCATCGTTGTAGGCGGCGTTGCAATATTTGGCAGTTCACTCTCAACAAGCTCAGGTGCCGCAGAATCGGCGGGAAAAGAGCGCGTGGAAAGTGAAGCGGTTGGAAATTCGGCAAAGCGGCCTACCACACGGAGAATACCCAACCCTGCATCAAGCGACCAGCTAAGCAATTGGGGACTTTGCTAGTGATTCAGAGCTGATCGACGACACAAACGGACTTGACCCAAATCCAAATCGCTCCTCTCAGGTTGGAACTACACAGGTAATTACGCCAAGAGGTCCCGGTGACGCGTCTAGGCTCCGCGACTCTGGTCGCCTGATTCCAACAGAGCAAGAGCGTGAGATTATGCCACAAGGACTATTGACACCGGTTCCATAGTCTCGGTTTGGAGGCCAATAGATATCTGGAATGATACTCAAAGCTCAGCACCGCACCTACCGCGTAGGAACTGGCGCTTCGCCTGCATAATCATAAAAGCCGCGGCCAGTCTTGCGCCCCAGCCAACCTGCCTCAACATATTTCACGAGCAGCGGTGCAGGCCGATATTTCGTATCGCGCGTCGTCTTGTAGAGCACCTTGATAATATCAAGGCATGTGTCGAGCCCAACAAAATCAGCAAGTTGCAACGGTCCCATCGGGTGGTTGAGGCCCAAGCGGCATCCCTTGTCGATGTCCTCAATGCCAGCCGTCGACTGACCCAGAACAAACACCGCCTCATTAATCATAGGCAGCAAGATGCGATTGACGACGAAGCCTGGCTCATCCTGGCTCAGAACCACTTCCTTGCCCAAACCTTCGGCAAATGCCGTGATTTGATCGGTCGTATCCTTTGAGGTCGCAAGACCAGGGATAACCTCAATCAGGCCCATTACCGGTACAGGATTGAAGAAGTGCAGTCCGATAAAACGCGCTGGATCGGGCGAGTAATTCGCCATGCGTGTGATCGGGATAGAACTGGTGTTGCTGGCCATGATCGCATCGCTGGCAAGGACTTTGCCCGCGCGCTCGAAAATGGCCTGCTTGATCGCTTCTTGCTCTGTAGCGGCCTCAATAATCAGACCCGCTTCGCTCATAGGCTCATAGTCGCCAATTGGCGTGACCTTGGTGAGCAAAGTCTCGGCTGCATCCGCTTCGATCTTTCCGCGCCCAACCAGCTTCACAAGAGCCTTCTCAATCGCGGTCTTACCTGCTTCAGCGCGGGCCAAATCCACGTCAGACAGCATCACCGGCATGCCATGCTGAGCAATGGTTTGAGCAATGCCGGTGCCCATTTGCCCGGCTCCAATGACCGCTATTGTCCGCATGAATGATCCCTTCGCAAGTGCAGCAAAGAGCGCGTGTTAGCGGCGCAATTCACGCTTGGCTAGCGATTAGCTCCCGGCACCCACTTAACATCGGCGCGGCCATTGTCGTTGAGCACACGGGCGAGCACAAACAAGCAATCGGACAGGCGGTTAATATAAGCAAGCGCTGATGGGTTCACGGCATCATGCTCTGAAAGCCGGGTCATCGCCCGCTCGGCCGCACGAGCCGAAGCCCGGGCAACATGGGTGCGCGCGGCTGCTTCACTGCCACCGGGGAGCACAAAGCTGGTCAGCGGCTCAAGCTCTTCATTCAGACCATCAATCTGATCCTCGAGCCAAGTCACTTGAGCAGGGACAATCCGAAGTACCATTTCTGACGGCGTAAAATCACCATCTTCACTCGGAGTGGCAAGGTCGGCGCCGAGATCAAACAGATCGTTCTGCGCCCGAGTGAGGAGCTGCTTATGCGGCCCCTCAGCCAAATGGCATGCCGCAAGGCCGATCGCGCTGTTGGCTTCATCCACGCGGCCAATGGCCGAGATCTCGCGCTGAGTGCTTTGCCGCACGCGATCCATCAACCAGGCCGGTTGTGCCATCGTCCCCAGTGCGGGTGTAAATCTTGTTGAGTTTTACCACGTCTCTTTGCGCCCCTGCGCCTAGCCTAGCGGGCTACAACCAGAATGATCGCCACAACCAAGATTGCCAGCGCCTGATATTTGATCCGCGCAAACATCGCTTTGTTTTGTAGCAATTGCATATCGGTGGCGGTTTCGCCCTCACCCGTCTCCAGATCGATCTTCGTCGTCTTCAAGAAAGCGATAATACCGCGAACGAGTGACACAAGCACCAGAACACTAAGAACGGCCAGAACAGCTATAAGAAAATATGTCATGCGCAGTATTTAGGCGCTTTCCAGTGAGATACCACCCGGCAAACGTTGCAACCGCAATTGCTCTGCCAGCAAGAGACCATCCTCGCCCTGCTCTCGCATGTCAGCAAGCGAAGGCGAACCGCGCCTTTTCGCAAGCTTCTTGCCTTGCTCGTCGAGCAGGAGCTGGTGATGATGCCAATGCGGTACGGGGAGACCCAGAAGCTCTTGCAATAGGCGATGAATATGGGTCGCTGAAAAGAGATCGGAGCCGCGGGTTACCAAAGTCACCCCGTCCGCAGCATCATCAAGCGTCGCGGCCAAATGATAGCTGGCAGGCTCATCCTTGCGCATGATCACAACATCACCAAAATCGCGCGGATCGACAATCACTGATCCGGCATGTTCATCCGTCCAGATCAATTCGCCGACGCTGGCCATTGCTTTGTCCAGATCGAGCCGCAGACAATGCGGCCTCTCCAAGTCGAGATTGTCTCGCCCCTTGCACGTTCCGGGATAAAGTCCGCCTTCGATCCCGGCCGCCTGCTGCGCGCGCTGAATCTCTGATCGGGTGCATGTGCATGGATAGAGCAGTCCTGCGTCCTGCAATTTCTGTGCAGCGGCTTGGTAGCTTTCAATGCGCTGCGACTGCGCCGTCACTTCCTGCCATTCCAGCCCAAGCCATTCGAGATCACGGCGAAACTCATCCGCCAGCTCTGGCCGCGACCGGGCACCGTCGATATCCTCAATCCTCAGCAGAAATGTGCCCCCGGCGTCCTTTGCCAAATCATGCGCGGTGATCGCAGAATAGGCATGGCCAAGGTGCAAATGCCCATTGGGGCTAGGGGCAAATCGTGTGACAATCATCGCGGCAATTCACTGCCACAGTGTCGGCAGAAGCGCGAGGCCACCCAAAATCCTTGTGGAAACCCGGCACGTCATGGGTTTGACTATTTCGCCTGCCACGGCATTCTCATGGCAATCGGAAAGGATCACAAACGTGTTCAAAGCCGAATTGATGGAGCGAGTGGCGCGCTTTCGCAGTGCCGACGAAGACCCGACATGCAATCCGTCGGCATGCCCTGCGCTTGTGCTCAACGCGGATTACACCCCGCTGTCTTATTACCCTTTGAGCCTGTGGCCTTGGCAAACCGCGATCAAAGCGGTGTTTTTAGACCGGGTAGACATTGTCGCGAGCTATGACCGCGAGGTTCATTCACCCTCGCTGGACATGAAAATTCCGAGCGTCATCGCGCTCAGGCAATATGTGAAGCAAAGCGAGTTTCCCGCCTTCACACGGTTCAATCTGTTCTTGCGCGACAGATTTCAGTGCCAGTATTGCGGGCAGGGTCAGGGATCCGGACAGAACCTGACGTTCGATCATGTTATCCCGCGCCGGCTAGGCGGAAAGACGACGTGGGAGAACATCACCACTGCCTGTGCACCGTGCAATATGAAGAAGGGCGGCCGCACGCCTAAGCAGGCTCATATGAGCTTGATGATGAAGCCAATTCGCCCGACCAGCTGGCATTTGCAGCAATATGGCAAAATGTTCCCGCCCAACTATCTGCATGAGACGTGGCGGGATTGGCTCTATTGGGACATCGAACTAGAGGCCTAGCGGGCCGGTTCAAAACTCAAACCACGCTATCTTCCGTTAGCCCTCAATCACCCGGGTCTCTGGGTGATGCGTATCGAGGTGCTTGATGATGATGCGCAGGTTTTTCGAGTTCGAGCGGTAAAGGAAATCGGCTGCGTCCCCGACCACCGGCAGCAAGCCAATTGCGGTATCGAACGCAACATTGGCGCCCATGCGCCACAGCTTCCATTTAGGAAGCTTAAGGTTGCGCGCTTCCCAAATAATATAGGCGCCAAGCGCCGTGGTGACGAGATCACCGACCACTGGGATCAACCCTACCAGCGCATCCAGCCCGATGGGCATATTAACGCCTGGCACGCGAAAAGTGCGCTCCAGTAGGCTTTCCATCGCGACCACGCGTTGCCGCACGGACTCAGGATCCGTGCCGGTTGGTAGGGCGAAATTCATCGCCTGTGGTCGTTCTGGCCCATCCATAGTGTCTCTCCTTACCCCCTAAATGGTGGGTTGTGAGAGCGGGAACAAGGGGTGCACGCCCCATTGGTTGGGTTGGTAGGCATTGACGGTGCCCCGAACCAACGACCAACGCACGGGCACGCCAAGCGGAATAAACACCTCTTCTGCCACCATGGTCGCGTGCGCTTGCGCCAATAGCAGCGCCTTTTCGCGCGGGTCGCGCGACGTAAGCGACTGCGCCACCAATTGGTCAGCTGCCTCAGAGCATAACCCGATTTCAAGCTCGCAGTTGAATTGATTAAGATACCAGCGCGGCGAGGAATAGCGCGCCAGCCGGTCTCTCAGCTCCAGGTCAGCGCCAGTGCCAGGCTCCATCTTGATCAGCCTAAGGCCCACCGTCTCCCAGTCGGCCGCCAATTGATTGAACAGCAAATCGCCGCCTGGGCCAGAGGGCAGTCCCACGCGCAGCACAGCCTCTGCACCGTTCTCGGTTTCCCAACTGGTAATCCGGCGCGACGCAACACTGCGGCGCTGAGCGAGCGAGAGGTCTTGCCACCTTTCATCCCCGGTGGTGACTGGCTCCAGCAGCTCTAACGGCAGTACCCAGCTGGTCGATTGCCAGCCGCCCAGACTGAACGGCTCGATCAGCGCATCGCGATCAATCGACATCGACAGAGCTTCTCGCAAGGCGGGCGTTGCCAAGACGCCATCATCGTTGCGGATCGCAAAGCCAAACAGGCCAGCCGCTGGATCAACTCGGATATTACCACGCGACAGCGGGCCAAGCTGCGCCAAGGGGAAGCTGATCAATTGGCCATTCAGCAAAATATCAACATCACCGTTGGAAAACGCAGCCACCGCGCGCTCTTCGGACATGGCGCGTACGAGAATGGGCCGAGCATTTTCTTCCCAATCCTGGCGCGCGGGCAGTCCGCGCTCTTGAGGCGGTAGAGCGTTCAAACGGGCGAGCAGCGGGGTCTCTTCATCACTGGAGACAATCATCGGTCCCGTCCCACTGCCCTCGTGCACAAAGCCAAGCTCGGGCTGCGCCATGAGCCTTAGGAACTCGGGCATAGGACTGCTCAATCGTATTTCGATCACCCGGCCTGTCATGGCCCGGATTTCGGTAACTTTCGCCAGATCGAGGCCAAGTGAGGTGCCCTCAAGACGGCGCAAAAGATCGCGCAGCTGGAGCCTGATATCCTGAGCTGTAATCGCCTCACCGTCCGGCCAGGTCGCTTCTCGCAAGCGGAAAATATAGCTCAATCCATCGTCAGTGACGATCCAGCGCTCTGCAATTGCCGGGAGAATTTGGCCAGTCGGGTCGAGAGCAACCAAGCCCTCGTGGGTCGATGCGCGTAAATGCTGGGCGGCAGGCGACAGACGGACGCCTTGCTGCATCAGGCTTTGAGGCTCGCCAATGATCACCACTTTTACAGGCCCGTCGTCCGCAGAGGGACCGCAGGCCAGAAGCGCGAAAAAGAGAGGTAAAAGCAGCAAGACTCGTGTCATCAACGCAAGCCTATCAGGTTGTTTCCATTCGGTCAGCGTTGAAGCTGACGGAAATCCTCAGACCTTGCGAAAATCTCGTGGATCAGGCGCAGCGGGTGCTTTGCGCGTATGAGGAACACTGAGGCTTGCTGTATCTGATTGAACAGCATCGCTGGCAGGCTTTCGAGCGGACTGAGAATCAATCTCTTCATCGAAGGCAATTCCGAAGCGGTCATCTTGGACCCAAGCGACTGTTCCTGCCACTGAACCGATGTTTTTCAGTTCAATATCCAACCGGTTGCCAGGCTGAACGCGCAAATTGCCTTCGCCCATCATGCCGCCATCTGAGAGATTGCGCACGCGTACGCGGTGCGTGTCTCCAGCCTGCTCCACGCGAATACCGGCGAGCAGAAAGAGGCTGTCTCGCGACACACTCCTAGTTTCAACACCAGTCATTCCAAGAAGTCTCCTGTGCCCACCACAAACAAAACTGCCATTTCATTGGCCCCGCCGCTGCCTCAACAACATACCGAGCCCTGTCTACTAACATCGCGGGCTATGCCGCAGTGCCTAATGATTGTTTAACACACGCGCAGGAGCAGCCCTGAAAACGCATGCGTCCCAATCTGGCACTTATTCTGGGCCGTTCCTTAGCCCGATCACTTAGTCGTCGCGGGAGATTTTCTCTTTGCGCTCATGTGCTTCTTGCGCCTCAACGGTCATGGTCGCAACCGGGCGGGCGATCAGGCGCTTCAATCCGATCGGATCGCCGGTCACCTCGCAATAGCCATATTCGCCCTCGTCGATACGGCGCAGGGCAGATTCAATCTTGGCCACAAGCTTACGCTGGCGGTCACGCGTGCGCAGCTCAATACCCCAATCGGTTTCGCTAGATGCACGATCATTAAGATCAGCTTCTCTGATCGGGCCGTCTTGCAAGGATTGGAGCGTTTGATCAGCCGCATCGCGGATTGATCGTTTCCACTCGAGCAGGAGCATGCGGAAATAGTTCTGCTGCTGCTCATTCATATACTCTTCGTCGTCGCTGGGCACGTAGCCCGGCTCGAGCATACTCTTCGCTTTTGCTAGAATATCAATATCGTCAGTCGACGCAGTGGCCATGTGGTCCTCTTACCCCAATCGCATTCGGCGAGACTGCCCAATTCGCTTAGCGCGGAAATTCCAAACGCTTCGCTGGCCCCCTAAGTCAACGCATTGAGCGGGCCTATAGGCTCGCAGTCTGAGACGCACAAGCAGCTTTCCCCAACCCAGTGTCATCACGGGGCCAAAAATATTGGATCTTGCGCACTTCGCGCTGCCAAATCACAAAAATTAACGTCGCCGTTAACCAATTGTTGACCACGAGGAGCGAGGACTTGGTTAAGCGGACCAGCCGGGGGGCGTTGGTTTCGTGATTAACGGGGTAACCAAACAATGGAACTTAAACCAATCACTGGCGGCGTAGCCACCGAACTGGGCACAGACCTGAACAACGAGATCCTTGCCGAATATCTGGCAGCTGCATCTCATGGCGACATTTCAGCGCATTTTGATCTGGGCGTATCTTTTTCAACCGGCAGCAATGGCGCTGAATGCGATCTTATCGAGGCGCACAAATGGTTTAACCTTGCCGCTGCGCAGGGTCATGAAGAGGCAGCATGGTGCCGCGCAGATATTTCTGATGAAATGACCGCTCGCGAAATCGCAGAAGCTCAGCGCCGTGCGCGCCAATGGCTCTCTGAGACCCGCCGCCAAGCTGCCTAATTCTGTTTGAAGGGCGTGCGCCGGTCCAACAGGACTTGATCGGTCGCCACGCCATCGCGCTCGCGCTCTAAGAAGTCCGCGACCGCATCACGAAAACCAGGGTCGGCAATCCAATGCGCCGACCAGGTTTGCACGGGTTCATAACCACGGGCGAGTTTGTGGCCGCCTTGCGCGCCAGCTTCTACCCGGTCCAGACCGCGTTCGATCGCGATCTCAATGGCTTGGTAATAGCACAGCTCAAAGTGCAGGAAGCGCACATCGCGCGCGCATCCCCAATAGCGCCCATAAAGCGCATCCTGGCCGATAAAATTAAGCGCGCCTGCAATCGGCATCCCCTCGTCCAGAGCGAGGATCATAACTAGGCTGTCACCCATCCGTTCGTGCAGCAACGTGAATGCTTCGCGGGTCAGATAAGGCGTCCCCCATTTGCGCGCACCCGTGTCTTGGTAGAACACCCAGAACGCATCCCAATGCTCCGCCTTTATGTCGCCTCCCGAAAGACGCGAGATTTGCAGATCTTTCTGCGCCGCCGCCCGCTCTTTGCGCAGGTTTTTGCGTTTACGGGACGAGAGAGCATCCAGAAAATCATCAAAAGTGCTGTAGCCGCGGTTGATCCAATGAAATTGCAGATCGCTTCGCTTCAACCAGCCGAGCATCCTCGAACAAAGGCATTTGCGCTTCATCGATAAAGGTCGCATGCGCTGAGGAGAGCCCGTTTTGCTCGCATACCAATTCTGCGCCCTTGAGCAGATGCAGCGCCAATGATGGATCGGACAGCAGCAAGCGCGGACCGGTCGCAGGAGTAAACGGCGAGGCAATCTGAAGCTTCGGATAATAGCGCCCGTGCGGCGCGCTGATAGGCATCGGCCCAGGAATGGTCGAACACATATTCGCCCTGACTGTGCCTTTTGGCATAGCTAGGCATGGCCGCCAGCAGCTTGCCATTCTCGCCAGTTATGGCGATTGGCACTGGGTCCCAGCCCGTGCCTTCACCCACGCTGCCGGAATCCTCCATCGCGGTCAGAAATTCATAGCTGACGAAAGGGTTTCCGCTCGGATTGAGCGCATTCCATTCGGCCGCATCGAATGAGCCAACGCTTGGCGCCAGCCGCACAGTCAGCTCATCGCCGCTCACGCGATCCCCTCGCCTTCAGCGATCGGCGCGTCGATCAGCGCTCGCGATCGCTCGCGCAATTCCTGACTGCGAATGGTCCAGCTGAGAAGAGGCCGCTTCGCCGTGCGCCAAGTGTCGCACAGCGCATTGGGGAGGTCGCGAATGTCCATCGCGAGAAAATCTGGCTGAGCTTGCTCGAGCGCGCCGGGTTGCCGCCACACGCCCAGAAACCCAAGGTCCAGCGTGTCTGTGCAGACCAAGCCCCGGGTTGTTTGAGGATCATGTTCGGCAAACCAATGCCCGACGCGCGGATCGAAGCTCATGACCGCATGATCGCCCGCATAATCTGCCAGTGCAGCACTGACACATTTACATGTCAGATCTACATCATATCCGGGCTTGGATTTTATCTCGATCAACACCGGTACTTTGCCGTCAATGATGTCCAGAAACTGAGCAAGCGGGACGGGATGCTCCCGTGTTCCTAACAAGCGCAGCTGAGCGAACTCGCCCATATTGAGCGCGCCTGTTTCGCCCTCTTGGTCTGTCAGCCGAGCAAGCTCCCAGTCGTGGAAAACCATCGGCTCATTGTCGCGGCTGCGCTGGATATCGCATTCAATGCCCATGCCCGCCGCGATGGCGGCCTCTGCTGCGGCGACCGAGTTTTCAGGGACGCCGGGCCCATGCAGTCCGCGGTGGGCGTAGACCCACTCCGTTAACCAATGCGGAGCGCGACGCTCACTCACTGGCAATGGCGATAATCGCGTCCACCTCAACCGCAGCGCCTAGCGGCAAGGCTGGCACGCCGACGGCAGCACGTGCATGGCGGCCAATGTCGCCAAACACCTCTTGCATCAGATCAGACGCGCCATTGGCGACCTTAGGTTGGTCAATGTAATCCGGCGTGCAATTGACGAATGCACCAAGCTTTACGACCCGCGTCACGCGGTCGAGATCGATCCCAGCAGCTTTCAGCTGCGCCAAAATCATCAGCCCGCATGCTCGCGCCGCCGCCTGGCCATCTTCAAGCGAAACATCATCGCCCAACCGGCCTGTCGCAAGCTCTCCGTCAATAAAAGGCAATTGGCCGGAGACATGCGCAAAGCCATTCTGCAACACGACCGGAACATAGCTCGCAACGGGCGCGGCGGCCTCTGGCAACGTGATACCAAGTTCCTTCAGGCGGGCTTCGATACTCATCGTGCTTCCTCTTCCAAACGCTCTAACAACCACGGTAACGCGCGCGACCACTCATCGATCCTCGCATTGGCGTGACCGGCCTTGTGCGCGCAATCGATGTGTGGCGCGATCATAGGCTCCCCGCACAAGTGCAATCGCACAGTGTCCGGCACCACTTCTGATGCGGATTCGTGATGTTGCGCCAAGTCATCAATGAAAATCGCCCGGCTCGGCGAATATTCCGCCAAAATGGATTGCAGCGCCGGGCCTTTCGGGCCCTGATTGGTGAATACACGAGCATTGAGACCGTGCGCCGCCAATTGCTCGGCGCGATGATCGCGCCGCTCGTCGACCAGATTGGTGAGGATCACGACGTCAGCTTGCTCTGACAAGTGGTTGAGGCCCTCGACCGCGCCCGCAATCGGCATTTGGCTGTCCATTTCGGTGTCGAAAAATCCGCCCAGAAACCGCCAAATATCCTTTTGATCCAAGACATCACCGCTTTCCTGCCAGCGCAAAGCGGTCGCGAAGCTGTTGCCCTCCAGCTCAAAATCCACGCCTTGGCTGCTCTCAAGCCATTGCTTGAACGGGGCGACCATGTGGAGGATCACTTCGTCACAATCGCTGATGATAAGAGGCCGGCTCATGATGTAAGCTCCTGGCGGGCAGCGATCAGTTCTTCAGGGGTCACTGCGAGCGCTTCTGCAGCTCTGATCAGGTCCGGTTCGTGGTTCGCTAGAAAATCGAAAACCGAGGCTAGCACCGTCGGATCGTTCAATCCGCCGCGCAAGCTATCCGCATCAAGCCCGGTCAAATCGAGGTAGCGCTCCGCGCGCTCACCGTCCTCCAGGACCCACCCCAGCACCGCCAAAGCGAGGGTTTGCGGGCTGAGCTGTTGCGCTTCGGCATCGTGAATATTTGGATTTTGAATTGTCGTAACCTCTTTGTCGGGGTAATCAGCCCACTTCGGGGGAGCATCGGTCAGTGGCAAAGCGAATCTTGGTTGTCGAGGATAATGACCTCAATCGAAAACTGTTCTGCGACGTGTTGAAGGCAAACGGCTTTGAAGTCGAGCCTGTCGCGGATGGCGATCAGGTGCTTGAAATGGCGCGCGGAACCGCTCCAGATCTGATCATTATGGATATTCAGCTGCCCGGCATTTCCGGTGTAGACCTGATCGAGGCGGCCAAGCGTGACACCTCGCTGTGCGAGATCCCGGTTTTGGCGGTCACAGCCTTTGCCGGAAAGGGTGACGAGGAACGGATTCGCTCGGCGGGTGCCGCCGGTTACCTCGCAAAGCCCGTTTCGATCATGCCGTTTATGAATGCGGTCAAAGCTCTGGTTTGACGCGAAAATATGGATCGTGCGCCATTAGCGTCCGCAACTTGAATTCTCGAAATTGAAGGCCAAGTGAGTGCTAAGCGGCAATGATTTGAGCCGTTTGCCCCCGAGAAATGGTTTCATATGGGCTGGTCTGCGATTCCAAATACCTCTAGACCTCGTCCTTGAAGCTGAAATTGCACTGAGAAAGTGAGCGCCAACACCATGGATTCTGCCGCAGTTGATGAGCGTATCCGCGCCTTGATCGAGCCTTTCAATAAGAAGGGCGTTACTATCGAAAACGCGACCACATTTGCAGGTGATCTGGAGTTTGACAGCCTGACCGTGATGGATTTTGTCGCCGAGATTGAAGACGAATTCGACATCATCATCAGCATGAACCAACAGGCCGAAATCGAAAATTACGGTCAGTTGGTCGCTGCTGTGCACAAAATGCAGGATAGCTGATATAGGCTTTGCCCATGACTGAGACCCTTACCGATATCGCGCCAACTGGCGATCTCCTGTCCAAGTTCGACGACCTAATCCAAACGCGCGAAACCCTGCTCGCGAGCGGTATTGAAGACCCCTTCAATCTCGTCATGGAAAAGGTTCTCTCGCCGACCACCGCGATCTGCAATGGGCGCGAGACAATCTTGCTCGGCACATACAATTACATGGGCATGACGTTCGATCCGGATGTGATCGATGCGGGCAAGCAGGCCTTGTCCGATTACGGCTCAGGCACAACTGGCAGCCGCGTTCTCAATGGCACCTATCAAGGCCACCGGGAATGCGAAGATGCATTGCGCGAATTTTACGCGATGGATCACGCGATGGTGTTCTCGACGGGTTATCAGGCCAATCTCGGGATCATCGCTACTCTCGCTGGAAAGGGCGACTACATCGTCCTTGATATCGATAGCCACGCCTCGATTTGGGATGGCTGCGCGATGGGCAATGCAGAGGTTGTTCCGTTTAAACACAACGATGTCGAAGCGATGGAAAAGCGCCTGCGCCGCATTCCAGAGGGTGCGGGCAAACTCGTTATCCTCGAAGGCGTCTATTCGATGCTGGGCGACGTCGCTCCGCTAAAAGAAATGGTCGCGATCGCGAAGAAATATGGCGCGATGGTGCTGGTCGACGAAGCGCATTCGATGGGTTTCATCGGCGAAAACGGCCGCGGCGTGTGCGAAGAGCAAGGCGTGATCGATGATGTTGATTTTGTCATAGGCACATTTTCGAAAAGCGTTGGGACAGTTGGCGGGTTCTGCGTGTCCAACCACCCCAAATTCGACATCATGCGGCTTGTCTGCCGCCCCTATGTCTTCACCGCCAGCCTGCCGCCCAGCGTTGTGGCGACGGCGGCGACCTCCATTCGCAAGCTGATGCATGGCGCGAACAAACGCGCGCACCTCTGGGAAAACTCCAAACGGCTCCATGGCGGTTTGACCGAGCTCGGCTTTGAGCTTGGCACCAGCGAGCCACAAAGCGCGATCGTGGCCGTTATCATGCCGGATCTGGAGCGCGGTGCGGCGATGTGGGAAGCACTGCTGAAAGAGGGGCTCTACGTCAATCTGGCGCGCCCACCGGCAACACCGGCGAACATGACCTTGCTGCGCTGCTCGCTATGTGCGGAACACTCGGCGGAGGAAGTCGAGACGGTCCTCGGAATGTTCGAACGCGCCGGCAAGGCGATGGGCATTATCTAAGCACTAAGCGCGCACTTCGGTTGCATTGTCGCAGGCGTTCACTTCGCCTTCGTTCTCGCTGCCCGCGAGCTGCGTGAACACCACGAAGCCGCCGACCACCAGAATGACGAAGGCCGTGGTGACCCAGCCAAGGTATTTGTCGATGACCGCCTTGATCGGCGCGCCGAACAGCTGGAACAGCACGCCGACAATCATAAAGATGAGCGCGCGCCCAGCGATGGCGGCGAGCGTGAACGTCATAAGGTTCATCTCGATAAAGCCCGCTGTAATTGTCATCAATTTGAACGGGACCGGCGTACCAGCGGCAAAGAAGACGGCCAGGCCGCCTTGCTCGCGGATGTAGCAAGCCGCGACCGGGAAGCTCTCGGTAAGGCCGAGCACGCCGATTACCCAAGAGCCGACAGCGTCGTACAGAAAGTATCCGATCGCATAGCCGAACAATCCGCCAAGCACCGATGACACCGTGGCGACAATCGCAAAACGGATCGCTTTCTTCGGCTCGGCAAGACACATCAGGCCTAGCAGCGGGTGCGGCGGGATGGGAAAGAAGCTCGATTCGATGAAGCAGAAGAACGCCAACCACCACACCGCCTTAGGGTGAGCGGCCTTGTCCATGGTCCAATTGTAGAGACCGCGCAGCAATTTCATCATGAGCTTGGGTGTCTTTCGCCAGTTCGCGCCCGAGTGATAACCAGCGCTTAGCCTCGCCCTAGACAGGACGCAACTGAGATTAAATAACCTATTTGGTACTTTTGTATTGACATTGTCACGATCATTGGTTAGAAGAAATCAACATCGCGATAGTGTGAGTCGAAACGAGGGGCTGAGACAAACCTCAGACCAGCTCCCGCGACTTTCCTATTTCGGTCCCTCTGGCGTTTCAGCTTCAGCCGGGCCGAGCGGAGACCAAAGATGCCAGACAATTCACGGTCGGATGATCCCGGCCAGGAAAAACGCCCGCGGATAAACTCGCGTTGGCGCGACCGGTTCATTGAGCGCCTCGCGCAATCCTCAAACGTCAGCCGCTCTGCTGAGTTTGCCGGCGTATCGAACAGCTATGTCTACCGCGCCCGGGCCAACGAGCCGGAGTTTGCCCAGCGCTGGCTCGCCGCATTGTGGGAAGGGTATGAACATTTGGAAATGGAAGTCCTCCGCCGCTTGCGTGAGGGCGACCTGCAAACAGCTGATGCGTCAAAATATGACTTTGCCAATGCCATTCGTCTCCTCAACGCACACCGTGACAACGCCGCCAGAGCGCAAGCGGAACAGCGCAATGTAAGCGCCGCCGAAATTCGTGGATCGATCGATCGCAAGGTGGAGGAGATCCGGCTCAGAATACAGCAGGAGCGGGCCCGAGAAGCGAAAGACACGTGATCGAGCAAAATGATTGGCTGGCGACCGCACCGGCCATGGTGCGCGAAGAATTGAGCCGCGTACTCAACGCTCAAGAACGCGCAGAATTTGCCTATCACTGGGGCTTTTTTGCGCGGCTCGCGCAATTGCCGCCCGAAGGCGAGTGGCGCATCTGGTTGATCCTGGCTGGACGCGGTTTTGGCAAGACCCGCGCTGGCTCGGAATGGGTGCGATCAATCGCTGAAGGCAATTCTCAGGCGCGGATCGCATTGGTCTCGTCTTCGCTGGCCGAAGCGCGCTCTGTTATGGTTGAGGGAGAAAGCGGAATTATCGCCTGCTGCCCGCCAGAGCGCAGGCCCGTTTTTGAACCGTCACTAAGGAGGCTGCGCTTTCCCAACGGGGCGCAAGCGCAGCTGTTCTCAGCCGCGGAACCAGAATTACTAAGAGGCCCCCAGCATACCCACGCGTGGTGTGACGAGGTTTGTAAATGGCCGCTTGCTCATGAGCGAGCAACGCGTTGCTGGGACAATCTCTTGATGGGTCTCAGACTTGGCAGCGACCCACGGATCGCAGTGACCACGACACCGCGCAGCGTGCCATTGATTACACGAATTTTGGAGCAGGAGGAAAACGGCGAAGCCGCTGTCACACGCGGTTCGACCTATGACAATTCGATCAATCTGCCTCAGCGTTTCCTTGCCGCGATTGAGGGCGAATTCGCTGGTAGCCAGCAGGCCCGGCAGGAAATCGACGGCGAAATCCTGACCGATATTGAAGGCGCGCTGTGGACACGGTCGATGGTCGAACATGCCCGGGAAACGGGCGAGAGACCGGATGATGCGAGGGTGGTGGTGGCGGTTGATCCGCCCGCCTCGGCCAATGGCGATGCCTGCGGAATTATCGTTGCCGCTTTAGGACAAGATCAAATTGGACGTGTGCTGGCCGATTGCACAATCGAACAGGCCAGCCCTGAGCAATGGGCGCGGCGCGTTGCCGCAGCTGCCGAAGAATGGAATGCCGACCGTGTGGTCGCAGAGGCCAATCAAGGCGGCGCGATGGTTTCCAGCGTGCTGCGCGCCGCCAACAACACACTGCCGATAAAACTGGTCCACGCCAGTCGCGGCAAAGTCGCCCGCGCTGAGCCCGTTGCCGCGCTCTACGAGATCGGGCGGGTGAGACACTGCGGATTATTCCCGCAACTCGAAGATCAAATATGCGGCCTTAAGACCGGCGGCGAATACGCCGGACCAGGCCGCAGCCCCGACCGCGCCGATGCGCTGGTCTGGGCGCTCACTGAACTAATGCTCGGCCCATCTCATCGGCCTCGCGTGCTGCCAATCTGACTGCAGAAGGAAATTTCATGGCTTTGCTCGAAACAATCGCCGCTGCTTTTAAAGGCGGCGAGGAAGCTCGTGTGCCGCTTGCACCAAGCTTCATCCCAACCTGGGCACCAGCATTTAATGCAGCAGATGGCACCCGAAACTACGAATATCACAAGGCGATCCGCGATGGCTTTTTGAGCAATCCGATTGCTCAACGCGCCGTCCGCATTGTCGCGGAAGGTGTCGGTCAGTCGCCGCTGACGTGCAATGACGATGCTTTAAAAGCTCTGGTGCAATCGACCAGCGCAGGACAGTCCTTGATCGAGACGATTGCAGCGCATGTTGTGCTGCACGGCAATGGTTTTGTCCAAATCATCAAGGATGCATCCGGACAGGTCGTCGAGTTGTTTGCGCTTCGACCAGATCGGGTCAAAATTGTCGCGGGCGCTGACGGTTGGCCATGTGCGTTTGAATATCGCCCCTCTGACCAGCCGATCACTATCCCGCTTGAGGATGATAACGGCTGGCCCAATATGATCCATATCAAGGCCATGCACCCGGTCGAGGATCACTACGGCGCGGGCGCTCTGGCCGCAGCGCATGAAGCAATCGCCATTCACAATGCGGCGGCAAATTGGAACCGGACTTTATTGGAAAATGCCGCCAGGCCTTCTGGCGCTCTTGTCTATGACGCAGGTGATGGCGTGGGCCTGACCACGGATCAATTCGACCGGCTTAAGTCTGAACTCGCCAGCGCCTTTTCTGGCCACAGCAACGCAGGCCGCCCTATGCTGCTCGATGGCGGGCTCAAATGGCAAAGCATGGCGCTGTCTCCGGCGGACATGGACTTTGCGACCCTCAAAAGCGCAGCTGCACGCGACATTGCGCTCGCATTTGGTGTCCCGCCAATGCTGCTCGGCCTGCCAGGCGATAACACCTACTCTAACTACCGCGAGGCCAATCGAGCGCTGTGGCGACTGACCTTACTGCCGCTCGCTGATAAGCTCTTCGGCGCTTTGCACGAAGGCCTGGCGCCGTGGTTCCCGGAAGGAGAGCTGCGCGTTGATATGGACCGCGTACCAGCGCTCTCAGAAGACCGCGAACGGCTGTGGAAGCAGGTCTCTGACGCCGAATTCCTGTCCCGCGCCGAAAAGCGAGAAATGCTCGGACTGCCCCCAGAGGAAGCTGAAGGGGAAACGCCATGAGCCGCGAAGAAATGCTGGCGAGCTTGATGGTCCAAGCCTCCGAAAATGGCGCAGACATCGCAACACTGCGAGCCATGATTGAGGAATCGAGCGAGCTGGCAGCGGAGAAAGTCTTGGCCCGGTTGGGGTTAGGTGATGCGGGCGCCCAAGGCGATTTGGATGAACTGCGCGAACTGCTGCAGGCTTGGCGCGATGCCAAGACAAGCGCTTGGAAAGCATTTGTAGGCTGGGCGATACGAGCACTGCTGGCCTTGGTCCTGATCGGTATCGCTGTCCGATTGGGCGGTTGGGAGCTCTTGAAATGAGCGCCGAACCGATCCGTTTCGCTCGGCTATGCCAGCCTGTTTAACATCGCCGATGCAGCGCAAGACACCGTTAGGCCCGGCGCATTTCTTGACACACTGACGGAGCAGGACGAGCCTTTGCCGTTGCTATGGCAGCACAGGCCCGACCAGCCTCTCGGTATCATCGAGGATATATCTGAGGATGCCAAAGGGCTGCGCATTGTCGCCCGGATCGACAAACAAGATGCGCGCGGCGCCGCGATGCTCAAGCAGGGCGAGGTCGATGGGCTCAGTTTTGGCTATCGCGCTCGCCAATATCGTAAAACCGACAAGGGCCGCGAATTGCTCGCCATTGATCTCTTCGAGGTCAGCCTAGTGACGCATCCCCTCCAGCACGGTGCACGAGTTCACCTCGTCACCTGACACGAAACTGCATTTTGAATTTCCCAACTGGCCGCCAACGGGGCGGCCTTTTTTATGCCCAACAGAAAGGTTGCATGCCCCATGGAAAGCACTCCCGTCCCTAATGTTACCCCCAATGATCAGCTGGAAGAGAGCTTCGATATTGTCGCTCGGCAAGATCAGGCTGAGGCCGATATTGTTGGCCTGCGCAGCGATGTCGACGAAGTGAAAGCGCGCCTTGATAAGGTCTCCCGCGCAGCTGGTCGGCCATCAATTGGCGGCGGCACCACATCAAACGAAGTTAAGGGCTTTGTCGATGGCTACCTGCGCCGCGGCAAAGAGAGCGAAATCAAGTCGATCAGCGGCGCAGTCCCCACCGATGGTGGCTATGCGGTTCCGCGAGAGATTGATGCACTTATCGCCACAGAGCTTGCTGAAATCAGTCCGATCCGCTCCATCGCACAGGTCGTACAAACCGGCAGCGCTGGTTATCGCAAGCTCGTCTCAACCGGCGGAACCGCTTCTGGCTGGGTCAGTGAGACATCGACGCGCCCAGAAACCGACGCGCCAGAATTTGCCGAAATCGCCCCGCCAACCGGCGACCTCTATGCCAATCCAGCCGCCAGCCAAGCAATGCTGGACGACGCCGGGTTCAACCTTGAAGCATGGCTAGCAAGTGAGATCGCAAGCGAATTTGCCCGCGCAGAAGGCGCAGCATTCGTTTCTGGCACCGGCTCTGACCAGCCCGAAGGCTTCCTCAGCGCCCCAATGGGCACCGGCGAAGATGGCGTGCGTGCCTTTGGAACTCTGCAATATGTCGGCTCCGGCGATGCAAACGGCTTTGATGGCGCGCCCGATGCCAAGCTGATCGATCTCATTCACACGATGAAATCAGGTCACCGGCAAGGCGCCAGCTTTGTGATGAATTCGGCCACACTGGCTGAAGTCCGCAAGCTGAAGACCGCTGATGGCGCGTTTCTCTGGCAACCTGGCATGGTCGAGGGCCAACCGGATCGCCTACTTGGCTATCCCGTGGTCGAAGCCGAAGACATGCCTGACATCGCCTCAGGCACATATCCAATCGCGTTCGGCAACTTCCGTCATGGCTATTTGATTGCTGAACGCAGCGCCACGCAAGTGCTGCGCGATCCGTTCACCAACAAGCCGTTCGTGCATTTCTACGCTACCAAACGTGTTGGCGGCAAAGTGCTCGACAGCAATGCGATCAAACTCCTCAAAGTCGAGGCCTGATCGGCTCCCGGCTAGGTTGAGTTAGCCCCTTTCTCCCTAGTCGGCACCCCGCACCCGCGCCGCTCCAGGCCACCCTCCCGCCTGCTGAAGCAGCGCGGGTGCACCCCTATTGAAATCTGTTTCTGGGAGACCGCAATGCGGCGGACTATTGTGATTGCGGCCGACCTCAATGGCGCACCGCTTGATGAGTTGAAGGCCTGGCTAGGGATCACTCGATCCAATGAAGATGATATGTTGGTCGAGCTGCTTGCGACCAGCCTTTCCATGTGTGGGGCCGTGATTGGCCAAGTGCCGCTGGAAGTCACGCTGGAAGACAGCTTACCGCCGATTGCAGGGCGTTACCACTTACCATCGCGGCCCGTTCAAAGCTTGGTATCGGCAGAACTGCTCGCCCAAAATGGCATACGCAGCACGCTTGCAGACGATGATTTCGAGATCGAGATTGATAGCGCCGGACGCGCCTGTTTCACGCTCATATCATCTGCTGATGCACGCGCTGTCGTAGTGCAGACCGTCACCGGAATGGCTGCCGATTGGGACGAGCTGCCAAAGCCGCTGCGCCACGGCGTCATTCGGCTGGCCGCCCATTATTACCGCGACCGCGATCGTGAAGAAGCGATTGCACCGCCAGCCAGCGTTAGCGCACTTTGGCGCCCATGGCGCACGGTGGGCCTGACATGAAAGTAGGACGTTTAGGCAGCGCGAGCACTGATCTGGTGCAGCGCCTCACTCTCAAAGCCGGGCGTATCGCCGAACAGCGCGCGAAGTTTCGTCATGAACAAATCAGTGCACGCCATCACACCTGGCGCAGCGCTCGCACGCTATGGCCTCAATTTACGGTGATTTAGACCTATGGAAAATCTGCTGCGCGCAGCGTTGATCGATTGGCTCAGAGCCGATCCTCAACTGCAGAATATCAATGCAATCGAAGAGGAAAGCCCGCTTTCCGCAAGCCCGCCCTGGCTCGGTATTGCCGCCAGCGGCTCGGCCGACTGGAGTGTCAAAGATCGGCGCGGGCGCGAAATCCGCATCGCGCTTGAACTTGAAAGCCGCGCTGATGAACCAGCGGCAGATGCGGACTTCGTCGAGGCCATTGAAAGCCGCATCGCCGCGTTCCCGCGAGAGCAAGCCGACTTCCAATTGGTGTCGTCGCAGTTCCTGCGCGCACGCAGCGAGCGCCGCCCGAACAATTTGCGCGGCGCTTTGCTTGAATATCGTTTCCGACTTCTCGAACCCATCACGGAGTAAGCCCTATGCCTGCACAAACTGGCTCTGCCTTCCTGCTCAAAATTGGCGATGGCGGCGCCCCGCTCGCCTATGAAACGGTCGCTGGACTGCGCACCACACAAATGTCGATCAACGGTGATACAGTCGTCGTCACACACAAAGAGTCCGGCGGCTGGCGGGACCTTTTATCAGGCGCCGAGCAATCGCTCTGTCTCCGTTAGTGCTGCCGGAATTTTTCTAGGCAGTTCCGCAGAGGCATCGATCCGCGCCCACGCCTTGGCTAGGCACAATTGATGACTATGAATTGTCATTTGAAGACGGCGAAAAACTGCATGGTCGCTTTCTAGTCCAACGTCTGGACTATTCCGGCGATTTCAATGGTGAGCGCAACTACACTCTGCAGCTGGAAAGCTCAGGGCCGGTCATACCTGCATGACCAATGTCGCCAACCCAATGCGGGGCGAAGCTGAGCTATCAATTGGTGGCCGGGGCTACATTGTGAGACCCAGCTTCGAGGCGCTTGTAGCTGCGGAGGATGAGCTGGGATCGCTCTTTGCCCTGGTGGAGCGGGCCTCGTCCGGTTCGCTTACCATTGCCGAAATCACCGGACTTTTGTGGCATTGTTTGCCAGCAGATAGTCGTCCTGACCGAAAACAGGTTGGCAGCACCGTCTTGGCCATGGGTCTACTGGAAGCAGCGAAACCGATCCGCGTGATCTTGGCGCAGGTACTCAAGGGTCAAAAGTGACATCTTCGTTCAGCGACAATGTCCCTGATTTCTGCGGGCTTGCCGCTCGCATTCTGCATTGGTCCCCGTCTCAATTCTGGGGAGCGACCCCGGCTGAGTTGGCCATGGCGCTGCACACGCCCGGATCCGAGACAGCCTCACCTCTCTCGCGCGAAGCAATCGCGCAAATGATGGAACACGACAGCGATGGAAAATAACATAGAAGAGCTGGTCATCGATGTGCGAGCCACAACCGATGGATTCTCGAACGATCTGCAGACTATGCGCAGCGCGCTCGACACATCATTGCTCGACGGCTTTGAGAAGGCGGGAAGCGTGCTGGAGCGCGGGCTTGCGTCAGCCTTGAGGAATGGCAGCTTAGGCTTCGATGATCTTAAGAAGATCGCTTTTCAGGCGCTCGACCAGATCGCAGCGCATGCCATCAATACAGGAATAGGCTCATTGTTCGGAGGAACCGGGGGATCATCCTCTGGCCTTGGCGGCTTGATCACGCAATCCCTCGGTGGGTTACTAGGGCTGCCTGGTCGAGCGACAGGTGGCCCAGTTGGCCCAGGCAGCAGCTATTTGGTCGGCGAACGAGGCCCAGAGGTTTTTGTGCCGACCAGCGCCGGACGGATTGAGCCAAATGGAAGTCTGGGCGGGCAGTCGCGAGACGTTCGCGTGGCAATTCAACTTGCCTCGCCGCGCGGGACCTCTGCGCCAACCGCGATGAAGCGCTCGTCTCGCCAGGTCGCAAGCGCCGTTCGCCGCGCCCTCCAACACGCTTAGTCAAAGGGAACTATCATGGCATTTTGGCTAGCGCGCGAACGCCGCGCCCAAGAAGCACGTTATCTGCAGAGGTTTGACCCGCGGTTTTGGACAATCGACTTTCCGAGGCCAGCTATGGCCTCTGTCGTCACGACCGGATCGGATAGCATTCGAGTTGATGTGGAGCTGCACCATAAAGGCGAGCTTATAGGCCTGATTTGGGACAGCACAGACAGTCTCGATCACCCTTTGCTCGCCTATGAAACGAGCAAAGATTACTCGCATACTGAGCTCAAATTCCGCTGGCAATCGGACGGCGTCGCGACGCTTGACCAGGTGAACGGGCCAACCCTCACAATCGAGGGCCGCGACGCGGAAGGCAATCCGCGAGCATGGTACGTTCGGCTCTGGAACTATGCCGCAGGCTCGCCAACCGATGCGATTGTCACTCTGCCCTTCTCAAAATTGGGAAGTGGCTGGGTTTTACCTGGCGAGCCCGTCCATCCAGCAGACATCGACCGCATGTTCATTTCGATCGTCGCGCCTGACTTTGCTGCTGGCAGCGCCGAACCTTTGTCATCGCGCCTAAACGGCCATGTGATTGTTTCAGCCATCAAGTGTGATGGCAAACACGCAATGTTGGAATTGGGTGATGTCCGCATGCCGCCACATCAAGAGCGGATGGCAACGGCATATGACGATGCCTACAATCAGACGCCCGCGCGATTGCTCCGCAACATTGTTGGTTTGGGCTACCGCGATGAGATCCTTCATTATGTCGGCATGAGCCATTTTATGCGGCTCCAGCAGGCTGGGCCAGGCGAACTGCATGTGATCGAAAGCGGAGTGCTTTGCACCCCTGCGGACATCTGGCACCGGGCATTCTTTGCTGCCTGTAAAGAGAATGAATTTGAGGCGATCGCCTCGCTCTCATACGAATTGTTCGACGCATATTGTCCTGAGCCTTGGAAGCAGCGGACGGCCAGCGGTGCGCAGGCTCTTACCGGTTGGGTTCCGCCCTCGACACTTCTGTCGCCAGCCAATGATGACGCCATGGCATGGCTACAGACCTGTGCTGCACAGTTTGTGGAGTTCATGGAAGACGCACAGCTGCCCGTGCGCTTTCAAATAGGTGAGCCGTGGTGGTGGGTCACACCGGCAAATGAAATATGCCTCTATGACGATGCGGCAAAGGCAGCGTTCGGCGGTAATCCGCCTGTGATCAATGATGTTACCACCACGCTTGATACGAGCCAGCTAGCTTTGCTCGACCAAGCTGGCGCGGCATTGGCACAGTCGACAGCCGATCTTGGCCAAGCGGTTCGCAATGCGGCGAACAGCTCTGCAGAGATATTGCTGCTTGCCTTCACGCCGACAATTCTGAGCGCAGACACACCGGAGCTTTATCGGGCCAACCTGCCGCTGGGTTGGGCCAGGCCAGCCTTCGATCGTCTACAGCTGGAAGACTATGACTGGCTAACCGACGGCGCCGATGCGGCGCGCCGTCAAGCCTACGCCTTCGTCGACGCCAGACTCGGCTATCCCTTGGCTGAGCAAGACTATCTTTCGGGTTTCGTACTGAACGCTGTCGATGCAGAGCAATTGTGGCCGTCAATTGATGCAGGCCTTGATGAGGCTCGAGAAAGAGGCGTTGAACGCCGGTTTGTCTGGGCGCTCCCTCAAGTTGCGCGTGATGGATACACCCGCCTTCCCAATAATGATGAGGATTCCATGCAAGCTTTCGATGATGTGCTTTATCCGTTTGCACTCGGCCGTGATACCGCCGTTGCCCCTGAATTCTCCACCTCGGTCGCCGTAACTGCATCGGGCTATGAACGGCGCAACGCACTGTGGTCTGATGCCCGGATGCATTTCGATGTTGGCCCGGGGGTTCGATCAGAGAGTGAGCTCGCTGAGCTCATCGCCTTTTTCCGCGCGCGGCGCGGGGCTGCGCGCGGATTTCGGATCAACGATCCTTTCGACCACAGCTCCAACGGCATGACCGGCATACCGACACCGTCTGATCAGCTGATCGGTGTCGGCGACGGGTTGAAAGCCGATTTCCGGCTTACAAAGTCGTACGGACCAGCTGGAGACCCGCAAGAACGCCCCATTACCCGCCCGAGGGTCGATAGCATATTGATCAGCGTCGACGGTATCGAGCGCAGCGATTGGACTGTCTCAAGCAAAGGCTCAATCCAATTCTCAGTGGCTCCGGAAAACGGAGCGGAGGTGCGCTGCCGGCTTCTTGTTCGACGTTCCGGTTCGGTTTGCGGAAGATCGCATCGATGTCTCAGGCGTCAGTTTTGAAGCGGGTGAAGCGCCAAGCATTGCGCTGATCGAAATTCGCGAGGCTGACTGATGCGGGTTTTCTTCGACAGAGAGCTCGACACTGTCGCAACATATTGGCGCGTTTTTCGGCGCGACGGCGTTACGCTCGGTTTCACCAGCCACGACCGCGACGTGTGCCTTGAGGGGATTTGTCACAAGTCCGCCCCCGGCATGGTTCCCGCAGCTATCCGGCGAACAACAGAATTGAACGACGATAGCGCTGAAGTTGAGGGCGCACTCAGCCACGACAGCATCACCGCAGAAGACTTGGCCGCTGGGCTATTTGATGCGGCCGCAATTGAAATCGGTGTCGTCGATTGGGAAAGCCTGGAACGCAGTACGCTCTATTCTGGCCGACTTGGGCGTATTGATGACAACCAACGCGAGTTCGTGGCTGAACTCCGCTCTGCAAAGACCTCGCTTCAGGAGGACTTAGTTCCGCGCACCAGTCCAACTTGCCGCGCAGAATTCTGCGGGCCTGGATGCAGCTTGTCTGCGCTCGGACTAACCAGCGTCCAAGAGGTCTCACAAATCGACTTTGACGCCAATCGCGTGTCCTTCGCCGGTCTTTCCTACGATCTTTACATAGATGGAAAGCTGCGGTTCTTGGGTGGGCCTCAAACCGGACTAACCTTCGGAATCGTAAGCGCGGATCCACAAGGTCTCATTTTGGATCGTGCCCTTTCCGAAGGCACTCAATTGGGCACACGCGCAGAATTGCTCGAGGGCTGCGACCACACTTTGGCAACATGCGCCGGGCGCTTTAACAATGCAGCCAACTTTCGCGGTGAGCCCTTTCTGCCAGGTAACGATCTCTTGTCGCGCTATGGCAAACCGACCGAATGACACGCGCGCTTCTGCTCGCCGAAGCAGCTGCATCTTTCGTAGGCGCGCCCTTTAGGCTTCACGGGCGTGACCCCGCAAGCGGCATAGACTGCATTGGCTTATTGGGCTGCAGCTTGCGAAAGGCCGGTTTAAGATACCGGCTCCCGGTCGGATACAAGCTGCGCAATGAAAGCGCCGACCCGTGGCTAGCCTGTGCATCATTATCTGGGCTCAGCGAAACTTGCGGCACCATCAGGGCGGGCGATGTCCTTCTTATATGCCCATCTCCTGGCCAGTTTCACATTATGATCGCTGAGCATTCGGCAAGCTTCATTCATGCTCACATCGGCCTCCAACGCGTAATCCGAGAGCCCGCACTAGCGAGCATTTCGCTCGTCAAACACTGGCGACTTGAACCTGAAACCCAAGGAAAAACCTGATGGCAACGCTTCTCCTCACAGCAGTGGGAACGGCTATTGGCGGTCCGGTTGGTGGCGCAATTGGCGCACTTATCGGTCAGCAAGCCGACCAAGCAATATTCGGTTCTGGAACCATAGAGGGACCTCGCCTCAAAGAACTCTCAGTGACCACATCAAGCTATGGGCAGCCTATTGCTCGGATCTTTGGGCGCATGCGCGTACCCGGAACCGTGATTTGGTCCACCGACTTAATCGAGAGCGCCGAGAAGAGCGGCGGAGGCAAAGGTCAGCCTTCGACCAAGACCTTCAGCTATTCTGCCTCATTTGCTGTGGCATTAAGCAGCCTACCAGTGTCCTCACTAGGTCGGATCTGGGCCGATGGTGAACTGCTGAGAGGTGCAGCTGGGGACCTAAAAACTGAGGGCATTCTCAGGTTCTATGATGGCCACGGAGATGATCCTGTCGACACGATTATTGCAGCTGACAAGGGCAGCTCTGCGCCGGCTTTTCGAGACTGCGCTTACGTCGTTTTTGAAGACCTGCAATTGGCTGACTTTGGCAATCGTATTCCGGCGCTCACTTTTGAGATCATGGCGGAGAGCCCTACGTCCGTTGCACTTAACGACATTGTCCCTCAGGCGATCTCTGGCGGATCAACTCAAACCTTGCATCATTTGCGCGGGTTTGCCGATGAAGGAGGGCCGCTGGCATCATCTCTATCGGCGTTGAACCGAATTTTCCCGCTTTCTTGCGTCACGAGGGACAGCGGATTTAGCCTGGCCCAAGTCGGCAACTCCGAGCCAGAGCTTTTCACCCTTCCTCCAGAGGTGAGCCATTCGGACGAAGAGCAGCGAACCAGGCGAAGGGCCGAGAGGTTCGCGCAAGAACCGTTCGCACTGCGTTATTACGACGAAAACCGCGACTACCAGCCCGGCGTCCAACGGGCGATCGGTTCAAGGCCGAATGGCCGTGAGGCAATGATCGACATTCCAGCGACCATGCAAGCAGATGGCGCTCGCGAACTCGCAAATGTCAATGCAAACAGGGCAAGGTGGCAACACGAGCAATTGACTTGGCACATGGCTGATCTTGACCCTACGATGGAACCTGGGTCACTGGTAAGGATCCCCGATATGCCTGGACGATGGCTCGTCAAAGGTTGGGAATGGTTTGATCGCGGCATTGAACTGAGTTTGGAAAGACTGGCACCGGGGCTAGCTGGAAACATTTCCTCTGATGCAGGCACCGCGAACACTTCGGATGATGAACTAGTTGGCCCGACTCTGCTGAGCCTGTTTGAAGTACCCTCCGATGGAACGAGTTCTTCTTCTGAACCACTAATATTCGCAGCGGCCTCATCAGCAACGTCAAGCTGGAGGGGTGCAGCTTTGTATGTGGAACGGGCGGGAGGTCTTGTCCCAATCGGCTCGGCGGGTTCACGCCGAGCTGTTTCCGGGGTGATTGTCGATAGCCTCGGGCCATCCAATGCAACCCATTTCGAAGCCAGCTCATCAATGCTGATTGATCTTCCCGATGATGACCTTTCTTTCTCTGAAACTACAATTGCAGGGCTAGCGCTCGGCGAGAACCGAATTCTAGTTGGTGGCGAAGTCTTACAATTTCTGTCCGCTGAGGTGGTGAGCCCAGGACGATGGCAGCTCTCGGGGCTGCTGCGTGGCAGGGGCGGAACAGAGAATGCTGCGCAAAATGGTCATGTGCCTGGCACTCCAGTGATCTTGCTCGATGACACGCTAACCGCGCTTGATCCTTCTGAAGTCCCATCGAACGCCAGCACCAGGATCGCTGCAATCGGCCTCGGTGATGATGAGCCAGTATTTGCAAATCTCTCTAATTCAGGGCTTTCAAGGCGCCCATTGACGCCCGTCCACCGTCGCCGATCCATATTAGCTGATGGGGTTTGGAACTTTTGCTGGACGCGGCGCGCCCGGGGCCAGTGGCTTTGGGAGGATTCGATCGACACTCCCCTTGTGGAGGAACGTGAGGCTTATCTTGTTGGGCTTGGTCCAACTGATAATCCGTTACTCTCTTGGGAAGCCGTTGAACCCGAGATTAGCTTTTCTGAGGCTGAGCGGAGCGGACTGCTAGCAGATTTCGGCCCACAAGAACTCTGGGTCAAACAGGTCGGAACGTTTTCGAACTCGCCAGCAATCCATCTGGCAACACTTTCCTAAAATTGATGGAGTCCCACTATGCCGACAGCCGCTTCTTTTCCGGCAACGACCTCAAATTACTCATTGCCCTTGCTCTTTTCTGGTCAAGCGCAAAAGGAATTCTTCGTCAACGAAGCGTTCTCTTTGATTGATAGCCTATTGCCGAAAACAGTCCTCGGCGTTCAAGATACGCCTCCAACCACACCTAGTACAGGCGACATCTATGTGGTCGGTGCTGGTTCAGGTGAATGGAGCGGCCAAGATGATGGTTTGGCAATCTTCAATAACAACACTTGGCAATTTGTGCCGCCAATGTCCGGTATGATGGTGTTCAATCAAGATACGAACCAAATCATGTTCTTCTCGTCTGTTTGGGCCAGCGCAGCCGAACCACTCCTACCTCAGAATGGCAGCGTTGTAGATGCGGAAGCTCGAATCATGCTCGCTGAGATCGTCGGTGTCCTAAAGGCGGTTGGTATTCTTGCATAAGGCTCAAACAGCGCTCTTGCACGCCATGCAACCGCCACAAGATATGACGAAGCCTGCCTTTTTTGGGACCAGCTCCGCCAATAGCGACTTTAATGCAACAGTTTGATCGATTGATTGCTTGCCACGGGTAAAGGGAAAAGTTAGAGAGTGCGCTGCTCCAAATAACGCTAAAAAGGGGATTATTGGAATGCGCAAACTCGTCATAGGATTGGCGATGGCTTCAACGGCGCTCGCAGCGCCTGCTACAGCTCGTGATGGGCAGTGGTACATCCAAGGCGATGGTGGAGCCATGCTCGTCGAAGATATCGAATTCGACGTAAATGGAACTTCAGATGCGGTAGGTACCGATTATAATTCCGGTTATGACTTTGGTGCTGCTGTAGGTTACGACTTCGGAGCCTTTCGCTTAGAAGCTGAAGCGAGTTATCGGGCCGCTAATCTAGACAGCCTCTCAACCTCAGCTGGAACTGTTATTTCGGCCAACGGCTCCGGTCTCTCGAGAAATCTTCCGGCTGCGGGCGAGATGAACGCTCTCAGCTTTATGTTAAATGGTTTGCTCGATTTTGGCGATGACGACGGCTTGCAAGCTTTCGTCGGCGGCGGCGTAGGAGTTGCCCGTGTCGATCTCGATGGAACGATCGACTCAACTGCACCTGACGCATTTAATGACTCCGACACTGGGCTCGCTTGGCAAGCTCTTGCTGGGATCCGGGCGCCGCTCAACGATAGTTGGGACATCGGCTTGAAGTATCGGTACTTCAATGCTGTTGGTGTGGATATTGTTGACACGCTCGGCTCGCAATACGAGACTGATGTAAGCACGCACTCGATCCTCGGTTCGATCACTTACAACTTCGGTGGCGACGTGGCACCACCACCACCACCACCACCACCGCCTGCACCGCCGGCACCGCCACCACCACCGCCACCTGCACCGCCAGCACCTGCTGCGGCTCCATGTAACACTGGCCCATACATCGTGTTCTTCGATTGGGATGAATCAGTGATTACACCTGAGGCAGCGACAATCTTGGATAGCGCGGTCACCGCCTATGCAGATTGTGGTTCGGCGAATGTTATGCTTGCAGGCCACACTGACCGTTCTGGCAGCGTGACATACAACATGGCTCTGGCTGAGCGTCGTAACGCTTCGGTTCGTGGCTACCTTGCTGGTCGCGGTGTTCCTGAAGGTCGCATCACTGGTGAAGCCTTCGGCGAATCGCAGCCTCGCGTACCAACCGCAGACGGTGTTCGCGAACTGCAAAACCGCCGCGTAGAAGTGACTTACGGCCCAGGTTCGGGCATGTAATCGCGACTAACGTCGATAAATTGAGAAGAGGGGTCGGCACAGTCCGGCCCCTTTTTTTGCCAAAATTTCCAGTCTGGAACCTGATATGCCTCGCCTCATCCCTACCGCCTTGCTCTTCTCTTGCCTTGCGCTGAGTGCATGTGGCTCTGGTCCAGAGAGCTCAAGCACCACCCCAGATACTAAAGAGGCGCAACCGGACCAAGTTGCTGCCGCAACACTCCTCAATGCTAGCGGTGTCGAAATCGGCTCAGTCCAGCTGATCAAACAGCCCGACACCCTCTCCGTTGGAGTTATAATCGAGGGTCTTGAGCCTGGAGAGCGAGCTTTTCACCTCCACACAGCGGGCGTCTGCGATGGCCCCGATTTCAAGACAGCAGGCGGGCACCTCAATCCATTCGAGAAAAGTCATGGCTCTCAAAGTGAGGGCGGAGCACATCTTGGTGACCTCCCTAACCTAGTCATCGAAGACCGATCACCCTTCGAAACTTCGTTTGAGCTATCCGGAACCGCGGACGAATTGCTTCCGCTCATCTTCGACGAGGACGGCACGGCAGTCATGATTCATGCCGGCCCAGACGATTATGTCAGCGACCCTGCGGGTGCAGCTGGACCACGCATTGCTTGTGGCGTTCTCGCAAAGCAATAGAGGCCGAACAGTCTAACCGCCCGGCTTCGGCTCCCCCGCAGCCTGCGCGCGCTCAAGCACCGTCGCATTCGCTCGCGGCACGAGACGAATAGCTGTGATCAGCAAGAGCAGACCAACCGGCGTAATCCATAAAGTAGACAGCACTCCTACGCTCAATCCCGCGTCGTCTTGCGCTGAAACATAGCCAGCGGTGTACGGACCAAGCGCTAATCCCACCAGAGTTGTGGCCAAAAAGAATGTGGCCGTAGCGGTTCCCCGCATCCTTGGAAGGACCAGTGCTTGGCTGCTGGCCGCTGCAGCGCCAAGTGCCGATGCCGCCAAAGCGCTGGTGATCACGTTCAGAATGAGAAACAGTGTGAAGCTGTCGGTTGTATACTGCACGAGTGCGAAGGGGATTGGGCTGACAAGCCCAAACAAAATCACCCAGATCCGGCCAGATGAGAAACGCGTGAACAACGCATCCGCCATTCTACCGCCTAGGATCACTCCCAAAAATCCGCCGGCTGCGCCTCCCCCGCCAAGCCAGAAGCCAAGCTCAGCCTTAGAAACCTCAAACGTCCTTTCGGCGTATGGCGCCCCCCAATAAGAGGCGGCGTAGGCCATGAATGCCACGGTTCCGTACCCGAGGATCGTGCATAGAAAGGCCGGAGACCCCCAAGTCAGAGCAAATGTGGGATAGTCGCGCTCTCGAAGAGCGCTCGCCCAGCAAAAGACTGCATAATACCCGATCGCGAGCAACAACCACTGATCCGTAATCGGCGCAAAGATGAACCCAGGGCCCGAGCCTAGAATGTTTGTCAGGCCCAAAGCGACCGCAAGAGCGCCAATGAAGACCGCGATATTGATCGCCAGAGCTTTCCCGCCCCGGGCTGCAGCACCGAAAAAGGTAAAGCCTGGGATGACAGTGTAGAGCTCTCGCACGAAACCTTTGAAGGGATGCGGATCCTCGGCCGTCTCAAGACCATCAATTGCTCCGCGAACTGGCTCCCGCAGGGTCACGACCCAAATTGCCAAAAGCAGGCCTGGCACCCCGACCGCAATAAAGGCGGCCTGCCAGCCAGCTAGACCCAGCACTGGATCGCCTTGCGGAAACGCTGCGTTCCAGCGGTCCACAACCAGCCCGCCAATCGCGAGCGAAATTCCCCCGCCGATATAAATGCCCGAACTGTATATCGCGAGTGCGGTTGCCCTCAGTCTCGCCGGAAACCAATCCGAAATGAGCGAGTATGCTGAGGGGCTTGCAGTCGCCTCGCCAACACCAACGCCAATTCTTGCGATCGTCAACGTTGCAGCATCTCGCGCAAAACCTGACACAGCCGTCATTGCCGACCAGAGGGCAAGGCCAATGGTCATAAGCCGCACGCGCTTCCAACTATCGGCTAATTTCCCAAGTGGGATGCCGAAGAGCGCGTAGAAGATCGCGAACGCAGTACCGTACAAAAAACCGAGATAGGCATCATCAACGCCTAGGTCCGCCTTGATGTCATTGGCCAAGATCGACAAGATTTGCCGGTCAATAAAGTTGAGCACATAGACCACCACCAAGACGCTCAATGCGTACCAGGAATAGGCGGGTACAGGCTGGTCAGTATCGACCGCTGGCTGGCTTTCGGTGTCGCTCAAGTCAGTTCCCCAGTTGGAGCAGGCATTTCTTATGCTGCGTATTGCGTGTTGTCGGTTAGATTCGCCTCGGCAAAACCCTTGCGCCTGAGCTAAGCATGAGTCGCACTCACCACACGCCGCTCCATCGGGAGCAGGGTCATAGCAAGACCAGCTCCAGGCAGGGTCGAGACCCAAGCGAGCGCATTCACTCGCAATATCGGCTTTCGTCATATGCTGAAGAGGCGTGTGGATCTCGAATGGAAACCCTTCCACTCCGGCCTTTGTCCCAAGGCGAGCAGTCTCAGCAAAGCTGGCAATGAATTCGGGACGGCAGTCTGGATAGCCAGAATAATCCAGCGCATTAACCCCGATAAAAACATCCTTGGCACCCGCGGCTTCAGCAAATGCGATTGTCAGTGCGAGAAACACCAGATTGCGAGCAGGCACATAGGTGACGGGAATATCATTCGCGACACCCGTTTTGGGCACGTCGATATCTGCAGTCAGTGCCGATCCACCAAATGAGCGCAGATCGAGTGACATTTGCACCTGTCGCTCAAGACCCAATTTCTCGGCGATATCTTTGGCTGATTGCAATTCCCGGCGATGGCGCTGGCCATAGTCGATCGTGAGCGCTTGAACGGCAAACCCGCGCTCCTTCGCAATTCCAGCTGATACCATTGAGTCGAGCCCGCCCGATAACAGGACCACGGCGGTGGGCTTCTTTTGCTCTTGTTCGAAACTCATCGTCACTGGATTAGCGCGCTTACAATATTAAGCAATCCACCGTAGCCAATTCCTACGCAATCAGCATGTGCCTGTGCGGCGGGCCTCTGCGGTCACCTGAAAAGGCAAGCCGCCAACAATCCCCTGGCTTTCCAATTGTACCAAAGATGAAGTTTCGCGGCGAATGTTTGTCCGTCCATAGCCATCGCCCGGGCAGGTGTATTGGACCGACACTTCAGACGCTCCATCCTCCACGACGAACCGGCTGCAATTGTTCTGTGTATGGCGCAGCTGGATGAGCTCTCGCCCGCTGCGCACGCAAATCTTGCGCGATGGAGAGCCGTCTCGCGGCTTCACGGTCCATTCGCCCTTTGTGAGCCCAGATAGCATCGCAAGCCCATCGGACTGTGCAGCTAGAGGCACGGCTCCAACGACAGCAAACAGCCCCAAGGCCATCAGCTTTCGCTTACCAATCGGTGCGCTACGTTTTTTCATCAGCATACCTCGCCACATATTTGCTGCACGGAGTTGTACGTATTGGACAACCCACGATGAGCCGTTCCTGAATAGCGATGAACTGTTAAATTGCCAAGACATATTGCTGAGCGCAAAACTGGCAATCGACCACAATTCGTCCTTCATCATCACGCATTGCATCCTGCTCATCAGCTGGGAAGCGAGCGATGACGCTATGATAATAATCCGCACTGCAGCGGCAACCGCGCTTCAGTCCCTTGCCAGGCTGAACCCGAATCTGATCCTCTTCGTGGAACAAACGCCACACGATGCTTTCCATAGAAAGCTTAGGATCGAGCAGTTCTTCATGACTGATCGTGCTTACCAGCGCGACGATGTGTTCCCAATCCGGATGGTCGAGGCGAACATGCAAACGCTCACGCCCCTCTTCGCCATCGGCAAGGTGCTGGATCAGCACACCGGCCGCGTGATGGCCGTCGGCACTGGATCGGCTGGCGACCCTGATGAGTGTGGGCACTTGCTCTGACTGAACGAAGTAATTCTCGCACGCCTCAGACAGATTGTCCCCTTCCAGCGGGACGATGCCCTGATACCGCTTGCCCGCACCTGTTTCGAAGGTGATCGCAAGGTACCCCTCCCCAAACAAAGCGGCGAGCGCTGGATTAGCGCCAAGGCCCTCAACCTGAGCGCCATCAAACTCAGCATAGCCGCGCATTGTCCCGCCGCGATAATCGCACACGAGCAGTTGCACCGGGCCCGCCTTCGTCTGCGCCTGCATAGTCAGTTGGCCATCTTCGCCCTTGAGCAAGCCGCCCATCAACGCGCCCAGCACCAGCGCTTCGCCAAGCAGGTGCTGAATGGGCGCAGGGTAATCATGCACCGCCAGAACATCGTTCAGCACCGCATCAAGGCGAACCACGCGGCCACGGGCACTGCGCGAAGGCAGAGTGAAGCCAAGCAGTTTATCAGCGAAAGTCTCGGGCTCTTGCGCCGTGGGAGATTGGGCCTGTGTCATAGCGAGCTATATGGTGGCTCTAACGCGGGAGGTAAGCCCCAATCGCGGGGCAAACCTCACGCAAGCAGGCCAAAGCTCCACAGCAGAACCGATTTTTGCGCATGAATGCGGTTTTCCGCCTCGTCAAAGACGACCGATTGCGGCCCTTCAAACACCTCTTCGCTTACTTCTTCGCCGACGTGCGCAGGCAGGCAATGCAGGAACAATGCGTCAGGTTTGGCCTCAGCCATAAGCGATGCGTTGACCTGAAAGGGCGCCATCGCGCGGCGCTTCTCATCCGCATCCGCTTGTCCCATCGAGATCCAAGTATCGGTTACAAGCACGTCAGCGCCGCGAGCCGCAACTGAGGCGTCATGGGTCAGAGTGACCTCTGCCCCGGCAGCCCGCGCCATTTCGACAAATTCACTATCAGGCTCGTAGCCAGCTGGCGTCGCCACCCGAACATTGAATTTCATCAGGCTCGCCGCTTCCAAGATGGAATGCAGCACATTGTTGCCATCGCCGAACCAGGCGACCTCCAATCCCGGCAGAGGCTTGCCATGTTCAATCACTGTGAGCAGGTCGGCCACGATCTGGCACGGGTGCGAGCGATCGGTTAGACCGTTGATCACTGGCACGGTCGCGTGGCGCGCCATTTCCTCAATCTTCGCATGATCATCGGTCCGCAGCATGATTGCATCGACCATTCGGCTGAGGACGCGGGCGGTATCCGCAATGGTCTCGCCGCGCCCCAATTGGCTCGAAGCGCTGTCCAGGATCAGCACAGAGCCGCCCAACTGCCGCATAGCAATGTCAAAGCTCACGCGGGTCCGCGTGGAGTTCTTCTCAAACACCAAAGCCAGGACTTTGCCCGCCAGCGGAGCGTAGGCATCAGCCTGCCCCTTGCCCCAGCCTTTACGCGCTGCTTTGCGATCAATCGCATCGCCGACCATTGCGGCAATTGCATTGGCCCCAGCGTCGCTGAGATCGAGGAAATGTTGATGCGTCATCAGGCAGGCTCTGGAATTTTGTAGCTCGCCGCGCTAGGCAGAAAGCTTGTCGAAGAACTCATCAATCTCAGCGTCGCCAATCACAAGCGGCGGAAGCACACGCAAAGTGTTGTCGCCCGCCGCAACGGTCAGCAAATCGTGATTTTCGCGCAGGTGCACAAAGAACGGACGGCTTTCGACCTTCATCTTAATGCCCAGCATCAGGCCCATGCCGCGCACCAGTTCAAACAGTTCTGGGTAATTGCCGATGAATTGCTCGAGCCGGGTGCGAATGCGCTCACCCTTCTCGCGAACCGAGCTCAAAAACTCCTCATTCGCCACAGCCTCCATAACGGCGCAGCCCGCCGCCATCGCCAGCGGATTGCCGCCATAGGTTGAGCCATGCGTACCAAAGGTCATGCCCCGCGCAGCCTTTTCGGTTGCTAGACAGGCGCCGAATGGGAAGCCGCCGCCAATGCCCTTTGCTGTCGCGACAATATCGGGCGTGATGCCATATTGCTCATAAGCGTAGAGCGTGCCGGTGCGCGCGACCCCGCATTGCACCTCATCCAGAACAAGCATCAGGTCATGCTCATCGGCTAGGTCTCTCAGCCCTTGCATGAACTCCTGCGAAGCGGGGCGAATGCCGCCCTCCCCTTGGATCGGCTCGACCAGGAAGCCCGCTGTGTTCGGACCCATCAAAGCCTTGGCCGATTCCAAATCATCAAACTCAGCATATTTGAAACCATCGAGCATCGGCGAGAAGCCGTGGTGCATCTTGGTCTGGTTCGACGCGCTGATGGTCGCCATCGTGCGGCCATGAAAGGCGTTGGAAAATGTGATCAGCTCATGCTTGCTAGCATCACCGGCATCGCCTGCGTTCTGGTGATAAGCACGCGCGGTTTTGATTGCGGTCTCCACTGCTTCCGCGCCTGAATTGGTGAAGAACACCGTGTCGGCAAAGGTGTTGTCGACCAGCATTTGCGCCAGCTTTTCGCCCTGCGGGCTGCCATAGAGGTTGGAGACATGCATCAATGTCGCGGCTTGCTCTTGGATCGCCTTGATCAGCCCCTCGTGTGAGTGGCCCAGCAAGTTCACCGCGATGCCGCTGGCAAAATCGAGGTAGCGTGTGCCATCCTCGTCAATCAGGTGGCAGTGCTCGCCTCGGACCGGACGGACACCGCAGCGAGGGTAGACAGGCATAAGCGGTGTGATCGGCATGATTTGATCCTTAAAAACTGAGTGAAGTCGAAAATTGAATTCAGGAATGGAAAAGGCGACCCTAAACAGAGCCGCCATTTCCCGAATTGATAAGGCCGCTCATGTTTCCGGTCAAACGGCCCTGATATGTGCTGGGGAGATTTATCCCTGCGCAGGCACCAAGTTGACAGCAGAATGCTTGCCTCGTCGGTCGACTTCAATGTCGAACTCGTAGCGTTCGCCTTCGTTGATGCCTTGCAGCCCAGAACGCTCAACCGCGCTGATATGCACGAATGCATCCGGCTGACCATCGTCGCGCACCAGGAAACCAAAGCCCTTCATGGAGTTGAAGAACTTGACGGTTCCAGTGGCTTTTTCGCCGGTCAGCTCACGCTGAGGCGCTGCTTCTTTTTCTCAACCGCGATCACATCGCCGACCACTTGGAGATCCTGGGCGGAGATTTTGCCGCCGCGATCAACCAGGTTGAACTCAAGCTCTTGACCTTCAGCTAGACCTTCCAGTCCAGCACGCTCAACTGCGCTGATGTGAATGAACACATCTTCGCCGCCGCCTTCTTGAGCGACAAAGCCGAAGCCCTTCTGGCTGTTGAAGAATTTCACAGTACCTTTGCCGGTGCCTACGACTTGAGCGGGCATGCGGTTGAAACCGCCGCCTCCACCACCGCCGCCGCCAGGGCCACCACGACCGCCACCGCCGCCGCTGCGATCACCGCCGCTGAAACGGTCACCACCGCCTCCGCCGCCGTAACGATCGCCGCCGCCGCCACCTGGGCCGCCACGTCCACCGCCGCCGCCATAGCGATCACCACCGCCACCGCTTCGGTCATTTCCGTAATTGCCTGGAGGCGGGAATCCGTCGCCGCCGCCGCCAAAAGGATCGTAGCTGTCCTCGCCGAATCCGTCGCGCTTGTCCCGGCCGCGCCGACGTCCTCTATCGTAACCCATAACTCAAAACGTACCTTACAAGACTGCCCATCCTCCTATGCATCAGAGCGGGGACAGCAAGCCGCAACTGACACAGGCAGAACGCCGAAATTGTTCGGAGTCCCACCTCGTAGAATCGGTGCATAGCGCACAAACCATTGCTTTGCGAATGATTTAACCGATCCCCGCTGTTATCACTGAGAATTGTGACACTTTCGAACAAGTCCAATACTTGCTTCGCATCAAAGTGTTGGCCATGAAATGCACGCGCACGCAGATATTGTGAGCATTTCAGCAGGCTTTCGCAGCATAAAGGCGATTAAAACCATGAGCGATTTTCGCGAACTCTCACCCGCCATTTTTGCCAGCCCGCAAATCACATTGGATGATGTCGCTGCGGCCAAGGAAGCGGGCGTCACCTTGATCATCAACAACCGGCCAGATGGCGAAGAGCCTGATGCGCCTCAGGGTGATGCGATCGAAGCGGCGGCCAAGGAAGCGGGCCTGGATTATTGCGCGATCCCAATCGGGCATTCCGGGTTCAGCCAGCCGCAGATTGACGAGATGGTTGGCGCGATGGCCCAGGCTGAGGGCAAGGTGCTCGCCTATTGCCGCTCTGGCACGCGCTCCACGTTCCTATGGGCGCTCGCCCAAGCAAAATCGGGCCACACTCCCGCTGGCATCGTCCATGCGGCGGCCAAGGCTGGCTATGACGTCAGCCCGGTGCGCCCCATGCTCGATATGCTCTCTGGCCAAGCAGGCGAGTAAACCTGCGCGCTTAATTACTTGCGGTAATCGAGCGGCGGCTCACGGTCGCCCAGCAGCGATTTGTAGGTGTAATCCGGCCCGCGTGCGGCATCGAATTCGGCCTTCGCCGCGCTGCGCAGCCCCGGATTGGTGTAAAGCTCCGCCGCCATCAGAGCCATCGCTTTAGCCGCGACCTGAGCCCCTTTGTGGCCAATCGAATGGCCGCTGGCGGCAACCGCTTGCCAAGTGTGCGCGCTGGTGCCGGGCACCCAAGTGGCCGTGCGCACGCCCACTGTTGGCGTCGCCCACGAAACATCGCCGACATCGGTTGAACCATAGCCAAGGCTCTTATTGTATTCGCCAATTTCGCTCGCACTGCTGAGCGGTTTGGCCGCATCGCCGAGCGATTTTTGCACTTCTTCGGCCCATGCGCGCTCTTCAGCGGTGTATTCAACGCCGCCAACCATCCGCAATTTCGCATCCATCATCTTGGCGAGGGTCTCATTGACCAGCAGCGGATTGTTCCCGTGGATCACTTCCCACTCGACATCAGTTCCTGTGCCGAGTGCAGCGCCCTTGGCCGCATTCTCCAGTCGCTCCCAAATCTCATCCACGCCGTCAGGATCGGGATGTCGGACATAATAAAACACCTCAGCAAAGTCCGGCACCACATTGGGCGCATTGCCGCCGCTGGTGATGACGTAATGCATGCGCGCATCTTGCGGCATATGCTCATGCAGCATGTTCGCCATCATGTTCATCGCCTCTGCCCCATCAAGCGCGGACCGGCCCCGCTCTGGCGCGCCAGCCGCATGCGCAGAGATGCCCTTGAAGCGAAACTTGGCTGAGCGATTGGCGAGGCTCGTCTGGGCCGCTGCGCTGTTTTCATCGTCCGCGTGCCAGTGGATCGCAATGTCGACATCATCGAACAATCCGGCCCGCGTCATGTAAACCTTGCCAGAACCGCCCTCTTCCGCGGGCGTGCCATAGAAACGGATGCGGCCCGGCGTGCCGGTCGCCTCGAGCCATTGCTTAACCGCAATTGCGGCCGTGAGTGAGGCAGCCCCGAACAGATTGTGTCCGCAGGCGTGCCCAGCATGTTTACCGTCGACCATATCGCGCGTTGCCAGCGCAGACTGGTTGATCCCGGGTAGAGCGTCCATCTCGGCAAGGATCGCGATAATCGGGCCGCCCTCGCCCCATTCAGCAACGAAGGCAGTCGGAATCTCGGCGATACCCGCCTTGATCTCAAACCCCTCGCCCGCAAGCTCCGATTGCAATAGCCCGCTCGACTGCGTTTCAAGATAGCCAACCTCCGCGAGATCCCACAATTGCTGCGCCACTCTGGCGGTGCGCTCTTGCTGAGCCTCAACATTTGCGGCTGGGTCTTGAGCCTGAGCGCTGAGCGGCGCCGCGCTTAGCAGCAAACCAGCCAAAACAGTGCGAGCAACGAACTTCATGAGCAATCTCCCTTGCGCTCTGCTTGCCGCAAAGCTGCGGCCGTGCCAATCCTTTGCGGATGGAAATTGATCCGCTTCTTCTGCAATTTGGTGGTTCGCTGGTGGCCATCGTGCTGCTGGCGTGGCTCGCCTCTGCTTTGAAGCTGGGCGGTAAGCCTAAATTGGCGAACCACAGCGAGGCCGCGCGCGCAGCTGGCGAGGTGGCGGACGGTTTCGCGCCTATTGAAAGTGCGATCGCGCGTGATGGGGCCGGGGCGCTCCTGAAGGACGCAAACGGCCAAATCATGCTGCTCAAGCCGCATGGCGTGCATTTTGCTGGACGCATACTTGGCGAAGAAGCCAGCGCCACCGCTTCAAACACTATGCTCATCGTCGATACCGGCGAGGCGCGCTTCGGCTCGGTTCGGTTGGCACTCGATGATGCGGACATTTGGGTAGCGGCCATCAATCAGCTAGGCAGAAACTAGCATGATCGACTTGCCCGACTTCTCTGTCACTGAACTGGCTGTGCCGCTGTTTATCGCGGCAATTCTCGCCGAAATGGCTTGGGCAAAACTGCGCAAGCAAAGCGCCTATGAACCCAAGGACACACTCGTCAGCCTTGGTTTCGGGCTCGGCTCCACGGTTGCAGGTGCGCTGCTTGGCGGTTTCTTCCTCGCAATCTTTATCGCCGCTTATGAATACCGCTTGTTCGACATCAGCGAGAATTGGTGGGGGCCGCTTTGGGCATGGCCGGTCGTCTTTGTGCTCGATGATCTCAAATATTACTGGGTCCACCGCGCGGGGCACCGCATCCGCTGGTTCTGGGCTGCACATGTCAACCACCACTCCAGCCAGCATTACAACCTCTCGACCGCGCTGCGGCAAAGCTGGACCGGATCCTTCACGCTCGGCTTTGTGTTCGCTCTACCATTGGTGCTGATTGGCTTTCACCCAGGAATGATCGCCGTGTGCGGCGGCATCAATCTGGTCTACCAATTCTGGATCCACACCGAGGCGATTGGCAAAATGCCGCGCTGGTTCGAAGCGGTGATGAACACACCCAGCCATCACCGCGTCCATCACGCCACCAATCCGCGCTATCTTGATCGCAATTATGCGGGCGTTTTCATCATCTGGGACAGGATGTTTGGCACATTTGAGGCAGAGCAAGACGATGAACCCATCCGCTATGGCATCATCAAACAGCTCGGCAGCTTCAACCTGCTGTGGGCGGTGTTCCATGAATGGATCGGCATGCTGAGCGATATCGTCGGCGCGCCGTGGCGGCATAAGCTGTCTTACCTGCTGCGCGAACCTGGCTGGACCCATGATGGCAGCCGCGAAACCTCCGATATGATCCGCGAACGCTGGCGCGAGCGCACTGGCCAGTCGCCACTAAATCCGGTGGCGGATCGAAACTCGATTGAAAGCCCGCACGAAGCTGCTTAAGCCTGTCCCCTTCCAAGAGGAGAGATCATGGAAAGCTTCGATTACATCGTCATCGGCGGTGGCAGCGGCGGCAGCGCAGCGGCGGGACGGCTCGCCGTCGATGGAACCAAGCGCGTGTGCTTAATCGAGGCAGGTGGGCGCAATGACAACGTCCTTATTAAGACCCCCGGCTTCATGCCCTTCATCCGCAATTCGTCGAATTACAAGTTCGACACGGTGCCGCAAAAGGGGCTGAATGGCCGGATCGGCTATCAACCGCGCGGCAAAGGCCTTGGCGGTTCTTCGGCGATCAACGCGATGGTCTATATTCGCGGCAACGCCTGGGACTATGACAATTGGGCGGCGATGGGCTGCACCGGCTGGGCCTATGAGGACGTCCTGCCCTATTTCAAAAAGGCAGAGGCGAATGAGCGCGGCGCGGATGATTATCACGGCGCGGGCGGACCGCTGTTTGTCTCCGACCTGATCTCACCCAATCCGACCAGCCATGCGTTCGTCGAGGCCGCTGGCGAGATGCAACTGCGCCGCAATGATGATTTCAATGACGAGACCCAAGAGGGCTTCGGCCTCTACCAAGTAACGCAGCGCAATGGCGAGCGTTGGTCCGCGGCCCGCGCCTATGTCGAGCCCATTCGCGAGCAAGGCAATTTCGCGATCCGCACGGGAACCGTCGTTGAGAAGCTGGTGATTGAGCAAGGCCGGGTGACCGGCGTTCGGGTCAAGCGCGGTCGTCGCAGTGAAATGCTCTATGCGAAGCGCGGTGTAATCCTGTCCGCCGGGGCATTTAACAGTCCGCAAATCCTGATGCTGTCAGGCGTCGGCCCAGGCGCGCATTTGCAAGAGCGCGGGATACCCTTGGCGCTTGACCGGCCAGAGGTTGGCGCCAATCTGCAAGACCATTTGGACTATGTCTCCGGCTGGGAGACCGAAAGCGATGTGCCAATTGGCGGGACGCTGAAAGGGACATTGCGGATGGCCGCCGCCATGCTCGAGCATCGCCGCAGCCGGACCGGCGCAATGACCACTTGCTATGCCGAAGCAGGCGGGTTCTGGACGGTCATGCCTGATAGCCCCGCGCCCGACGTGCAATGGCATTTTGTGCCCGCCGTTCTGGAAGATCACGGCCGCGAAAAGATCAAAGAGCACGGCTTTTCTCTGCACGCCTGCGTCCTGCGCCCAGAAAGCCGGGGGACGGTGCGGCTGGCATCGCGGCGCGCCACAGATGCGCCAGTGATCGACCCGAACTTCCTGGATGATGAGCGCGATCTCGCGGTCCTAAGAGCTGGCGTGCGCCTCTCTCATCGGATTGTGGATGCGCCCGCATTGCAAGAATATGGCCCCACGGATCGGCATCCGATCAACCTCGACAATGACGATGAGCTCGACAATCTCATAAGAGAACGCGCCGACACAGTCTATCACCCGGTCGGCACCTGCCGGATGGGCAGCGACAAGGACAGCGTGGTTGACCCAACGCTCAAGGTACGCGGGCTCGAGGGACTATGGATCGCGGATGCCAGCGTGATGCCCAAAATCGTCAGCGGCAACACCAATGCGCCGAGTATTATGATCGGCGAACGCTGCGCTGACTTTGTGAAGGCTGCGACCGCCTGAGCGACGCAAGGCAAGCAAGGCCACTCGCAAACTAGAACCGCAAGCTAAGACAAAAAAGAGGCCGGAGCGCACTGGACGCCCCGGCCTATCAAAAGTTGTTTGTTCGCAGGAGGAACAAAGGTTAGCGGAGGGAGTGGGAGAGGAGAGTACTCCCCCGCTAAACTGGGTTGCGCGACTTAACTGCGCGCGAATTCTGGATAGGCTTCGACGCCAATCTCTGCCTTATCGAGCCCGATCATTTCGTCTTCCTCGCTCGGACGGACACCAATGGTGTACTTTAGAGCAAGCCAGACGATGGCCGAGGCAGCAGAGACAAAGACCGCAGTGGCAAGGATGCCAATACCTTGGACGCCGAATTGTTGTCCCATTGAAAGAGTGACACCGTCGACTTCTGACTGGGTATTGAAAGCAACTGCCAGCGTGCCCCAGATCCCTGCGAACAGGTGAACCGGAATTGCGCCAACAACGTCGTCAATCTTCAGCTTGTCGAGCAGCGGAACGGTGAACACCACAATCGCGCCGCCAACTGCGCCGATCAGGATCGAAGAGCCAACCGATGGAGCCAGTGGTTCGGCAGTGATCGAAACCAGGCTTACCAATGCGCCGTTCAACGCCATGGTAACGTCGGCCTTCTTGTAGCGGATCAATGTCAGCAGGATCGCTGTCACAACACCGTCGGCTGCAGCCATGTTGGTGTTGACGAAAATCTTCGACACATCAGACACATCACCAACGGTGCCCATCGCGAGCTGCGACGCGCCGTTAAAGCCGAACCAGCCGAGCCACAGGATGAACGTACCCAAGGTTGCCAATGGCACATTCGCACCTGGGAAGACGTTGACCTTGCCATCCGGGCCATAGCGGCCAGCGCGGGCACCAATGATGATGGCACCAACCAGAGCCGCCCAGCCGCCGGTCGAATGGACCAGAGTGGAGCCTGCGAAGTCAGAAAAGCCCATCGCATCAAGTGAACCTGCGCCCCATTCCCAGCTGACAACAACTGGATAGATGAAGCCGGTCAGCAAAAAGACGAAGATGAAGAACGGAACGATCTTCACGCGCTCTGCCACGGTGCCAGAAACAATCGAAGCGGTGGTGGCGCAGAACACCATTTGGAAGAACCAATCGGAGGCGACTGAATAGCCTGTATCAAGGTCAGCCTCGCCGACACCCTGCATCGGATAGATTGTGCCAGCCATTCCGAACCAGCCAGACCCGTCAAATCCAGGGTAGGCTATGTTATAGCCGATGACCCAGAACATCAGGCCAGCGATTGAGTAAAGGCCAATGTTCTTAAGGCACTGAGTAGAGGTGTTTTTCGAGCGCACCAGGCCCGCCTCAAGCATCGCAAAACCAGCGGCCATCCACATGACCAGGAATCCGCCGATCATAAACAGCAAGGTGTTGAGGATGTAGGCCGTGCCGTCAGAAACAGCTCCAGGCGCCGGAACAGCAGCCAGCGCCGGGGAGGCGAATGCCATGCTTCCCGTCGCAAGGGCTGCAAAAGATAGGAGTGTTCGCTTCATTTGATTGCCCCCTTAAAGCGCTGTTTCGCTCGGCTTCGCCTGTGCGAATCCGGGTTGCCGATGCGAGATCGAGCACGAAAATCTTGCCGTCACCGATCGCGTCGGTGTTGGCGGTCTGCTGGATGGTCTCGACCACTTGCGCCGCGATCTCGTCGCTGGCTGCAATCTCGAGCTTCACCTTTGGCAGCATGTTGGTTGAATATTCTGCGCCGCGGTAAATTTCGGTCTGGCCTTTTTGACGGCCAAACCCTTTGACCTCAGAAACGGTCATCCCGGCGACACCGATGCTGCCCAGCGCTTCGCGGACTTCATCGAGTTTGAATGGTTTTATGATGGCGATGATGAACTTCATCCGTGCCCCCTCAATTTCCGCCGGTCAGCCCCGGCCCTCATAGAGCAGCAAAAGGCGTGCCAGTTTCGGCAAGAGAGCGGAATCGCACAGAAGCGCGGGTTCTAGGGTTAACAGCCTAGGGGTCCTTGCCTAATTTTTAACCTCTTGTTTAATTTTTAGGCAGCCGCGACACTTACAGGGCAGTTATTCGCCCGCAATATAGCGATCGGTTGGACGCACTGGCAGGCCATCAATGCTGCTGATGCGGGTCGCCATCTTTGCTTCCCATTCCGCCGGGTCGGATTGGCGGTGAGCCTTTTTCAGCGTTTCTCGCTCTGCCTCCAGCGTCATCATCGGGACGCCCCAGCCGCAGCTGGTCTGAACGCTTTCAATATCAATCGCAAAGATTTGGCGCGTGCCTGGCAGCATCGTGAAATGGCTCGCCAGTTTGTCCCAGCCGTCATCCTGCGGCAACACCGGAACGCCGCGGCCATAAATCCGCAGGATATTGGCTGGCTGCTGAAAATTGCAGAACATGATCGTGATGCGCCCATCCGCACCCAGATGAGCGTGCGTTTCATTGCCGGACCCGCCGAGGTCGAGATAGGCAACGCGTTTAGGGCTGAGAATGCGAAAGGCATCATAACCCTTTGGACTGAGATTGATCCGCCCAATTGGCGCCGATGTCGCCACGAAGAACACTGGCTGCGCTTCGATCATCGCGGTGTGCTTGTCATTCAGCGCATCAAAAAACTCAGCCATCTTGGTTCTCCTTTTGGATCAGAACAAGGTCCTCAAAGAAAGTCTCTGAGCACGCCCATGAACTTATCAAACTGGTCATGGTGCAGCCAATGCCCGGCCTTTTCAAACTCAATCACCTCGGCGGTGTTGAAGTGCTTTAGCCGCCCGTCGTTCTCGGGATTAGAGGCCCAGCTGTCCGCACCATAAAGCAGCAAAGTGGGGCATGTGATCGCGCCCCAGGTTTGCTCGATGAACTCATCTGCCACGTCTTCAAAGCCCCAAACATTGAGGTGCGGATCAAATTTCCAGCTATAGGTGCCGTCCTCATTGCGGTTGACCCCGTGCACGGTCAGGTGCCGCGCCTGCTCCTCGGTGAGGTAGGAGTTTTCCTCGATCATGCGCGCGAACGCCGCCTCGATGCTCTCGTATTTGCGCGGGCTTCGCCCAGCCGCCTTGCGCTTTTTCGCGATCCATTCGGCCATCCGCTCTGGATAGGGCGTGGCGCGCATTTCTTCGCGGCGCGCAGGGCTTGGCCCAAGGCCTTCGATCGCGACCAGCTTTGTCACCATGTCGGGAAAGGTGCCCGCATAACGAAGCGCAACATTGCCGCCCATGGAATGGCTGACAATGGTCACTGGGCCGCTGCCCAATTGGTGGATCAGCTGCGCCAGATCATAGACCATATCGCCCGATTGGTAATTGCCATCAGACACCCAGTCGCTGTCGCCATGCCCGCGGTGGTCCATCGCGACCACGTGATAATCGGCGCACAGCTGCTCCGCCGTCCAGTCCCAGCTGCGCGCGTGATCGCGCCCGCCATGCACCAGCACCAGCTTGGGCTTGGCGCGGTCCGCATCGCTTTGCGCCCAATCGAAATAATTGAGCTTGATGCGCTGAGAGAAAAACGTCTGAGAGGTTGGGCCTGATACGGTCATGCAATGTCCCATGCCGCGAACATTGCTGCGCCGCAACACTCGCGTGAGTGCCTAGCGTTCTTTGGTTGCAGAGAATTTGAGCTCTGGGTTCTTCTCTTCCTGATAATTCACGTCCCACGGGCTCTTGGCCATGAACACCAGATCACCGTCGCGGTCTTTGGCAAGGTTGGCGCGGTTGAAGCTTTCAAAATCGGCAAGCGCCTGGCCTGCACCTTTGACCCAGCGGGCAGTGGCAAACGGCGCGGCCTCTAGCCCTGCCTCGACCTTATATTCCGCCGACAACCGCGAGATCAGCACCTCCAGCTGAAGCTGACCGACCACGCCGACAATATGCTGCGCGCCAAGCTCGGGATAAAACACTTGAATCACGCCCTCTTCGCTAAGGTCATCCAAGGCTTTGCGTAGCTGCTTGGTCTTGGTCGGATCTTTGAGCTGGACCCGCCGCAGGATTTCCGGCGCAAAATTGGGCAAGCCGGTGAAGCGGACTTTGTTTTGCTCGCTCAGAGTGTCGCCCACGCGCAAAGTGCCGTGGTTTGGAATGCCGATAATATCGCCTGCTTCCGCAGTATCAGCGATCTCGCGGTCCTGCGCGAAAAACAAGATCGGAGAATGGATCGCGATCGGCTTACCGAGCCCAGAAGGGGTCAGCTTCATGCCGCGCTTAAAGGTGCCAGATACCTGGCGCATAAAGGCAATCCGGTCCCGGTGATTGGGGTCCATATTCGCCTGCACCTTGAAGATGAAGCCAGTAACCTCATCATGCTCGGGCGTGATCTGATCATCACCCGCTGGCTGCGGGCGCGGCGGCGGCGCGTGCTTGGCGATCGCATCGATCAGTTCAGTGACGCCGAAATTCTTAAGCGCCGATCCAAAATAGACCGGGGTCAAATCGCCATTGCGATAAGCTTCAAGGTCAAACTCGGGATAGCCCACTTGCGCCAGCTCAGCCTCTTCGGCCCATTCGGCGGGAATGTCCGGATCGGTATCGCGGGTGCCGAGGAATTCCTTCGACGGCCCTTCTGGGCGGCTAACAGCGCCGCTCTCAAAATCGAGCACGCCCTCAAATTGGCCGCCCATGCCGATCGGCCAGCCTTGCGGGCTGACATCGAGCGCCAGCATCTCAGCAACCTCGTCCATCAGTTCAAAGCCTGGGCGCCCTTCGCGGTCGACCTTATTGATGAAGGTGATGATCGGCACGCTGCGCAGCCGGCAAACCTCGAACAATTTGCGGGTCTGCGGCTCAATACCCTTGGCCGCATCAATCACCATCACCGCGCTATCGACGGCGGTCAGCGTCCGGTAGGTGTCCTCGGAAAAATCCTCGTGACCCGGCGTGTCGAGCAGGTTGAAGGTGATCTTCTCACCGTCATACGCTTTTTCAAAGGTCATCACCGACGAGGTGACCGAGATGCCGCGCTGCTGCTCGATCTTCATCCAGTCAGACCGCGCCCGCCGCGCTTGCCCGCGCGCCTTCACCTCGCCCGCCAAGTGAATGGCGCCGCCTTGCAGCAGCAGCTTTTCCGTCAGCGTGGTCTTACCCGCATCGGGGTGAGAGATGATCGCAAATGTGCGCCGATTGGACATAGGTTTCAGACCGCGCGGGGCTTAGCCGCGCAGCTCCGCTCCGTGTTTGGCTGCGGCTGCGACAATCTTGTCCGAAATCTCGGCCAGTTCCGCATCCTTGAAGCTCTTTTCGCCGGGCTGCAAAGTCACCTCAATCGCAAGTGACTTCTGGCCCTCAGGGACATTGCCGCCGGTGAACAGGTCAAACACGCGGGCGCCCACGATGTTCGCCTTATCCGCGCCCTGAACCGCGCGCAGCAGATCGCCCGCCGCAAGCGCCTCTGGAACCAGAAACGCAAAATCGCGCGTCACGGATTGCAAGGCTGGCGGGGCAAAGCTTGGCCGCGCGAAGCTGACCGGGCCTTTGCCCGCCTTCTTCGCAGGGATTGCATCGAGGAAGATCTCCACCGCAGCAACCGGGCCAGCCATGTCGAATGCGTTCAGCGTTGCGGGATGAAGCATGCCGAAGCGCGCCAGCACCTTCTTTGGCCCAAGCCGCAAGGTCGCCGATTGCCCCGGGTGGAATTGACCGCCCGTTCCCTCTGCCACCGGCTCCATCACCATCAATCGGTCCGCAGGCGCGCCAGCAGCTTCGAGCAATTGGATTGCCGCCGCCTTTGCATCAAAGGCATCAAACTGCGCGGCCTTGCCCGCCGCCCAGCCGCGCTGCGTCTTGTCACCCGCGAGCACCAAGCCAAGCGTTGGCCGCTCGTCGCTCATGCCGTTTCCCCCGCGGAAATAACGCCGTCCCAGCTCAAACAGCCGGGTGGTGCTGGCCCCGTGGTCCGCATTGCGCTGAGCCGCCATGAGTAGGCCAGGAATCAGCGAGGGCCGCATGGCCTTCATGTCTTCGCTGATCGGATTGTCCAGAACCCACAGCTGCTCTCCCTCAGGTGCGAAATGCTCGGCTGCATCGCTTGGCAGGAATGACCAGGTGATCGCTTCGTCGAAGCCGCTGGCCGCCGCCGCGCGGCGCAATTTGCGCTCGAGCAGCTGCGCCGGTGTGGCTGTTGGTCGGGCCACCCCGTCCATGCGCGGCAAGGCGACGCTTTCCACCTTGTCGAGGCCGTGGATACGCACGACTTCTTCGACGAGATCAGCGGCGCCCTCGATATCGTTGCGACGCAGCGGGCACGTGACATTCCACTTGTCATCGACCGCGAAACCGAGGCTTTCCAGGATGCGGCGCTGCTCATTATCAGGCACATCAACACCGCCAAGCTGCGAGGTGAGACCTGTATCGAACGCAACGACCAGCGGCTCGCTAGGCGCAGTGCCAGCGCGCACGCTCTCGCTTGCTTCGCCGCCTGCCAGCTCAACAATCAAGCCAGTGAGCAGGTCGAGACCATCGTCCAGAAATTCAGGGTCAACGCCGCGCTCAAACCGGGTGCGCGCATCCGATGCAAGACCCAGCTTGCGCCCGGTCACGCCGATGCGAGCCGGGTCGAAATAGGCAATTTCAAGCAGCAGATCAGTGGTGTCATCCGACACGCCGGAATGCTCACCGCCCATGATCCCGGCAATATCGTGAACCTGCGCATCATCCGCAATCACGACCATGCTTTCATCAAGCGTGTAGGTCTTCTCATTGAGCGCCAACACTTGCTCGCCCGCCTTCGCGCGGCGCGCCACAACCGCGCCAGACAGCTTTGCCAGATCATAGGCGTGCGCCGGGCGGCCAAAAGCCAGCATCAGGTAATTGGTGAGATCAACCAGCAGCGAGATCGGGCGCTGACCAGCGCTGCTCAGGCGCTGCTGCAGCCAGTCCGGCGAGGGTCCGTTTTTCACGCCCTTGATCACCCGGCCATAAAATGCGGGGCAGCCGTCTGGATCATCAGTGCGGATTTCAACCGGACAAGCGCCAGAGGCCTCAAATTTCGGGAAGGCAACCGGCTTCAGCGTGCCAAGACCAGCAGCCGCCAGATCGCGCGCAATTCCGTATACGCCCATGCAATCGGGGCGGTTTGGCGTGATCGCGACATCAATGATCGGCGAGGAACCTTGATAGTCGGCAAAGGCGTGGCCCACGCTGGCATCATCGGGCAACTCGATAATGCCGTCATGCTCATCGCCCAGCTCCAGCTCGCGCACGGAGCACATCATGCCATTGCTCTCTACGCCGCGGATCGCGCTCTTGCGAAGCTGCATACCATTGGCGGGCACCACCGCGCCGGGCAGACCCAGCACGCCCTTCATTCCCGCACGCGCATTGGGCGCGCCGCACACAACCTGCAGCGGATCGCCCTCGCCCGTGTCGACGCTCAGCACTTGCAGCTTGTCGGCATCGGGATGCTTTTCAGCGGTCAGTACTTTCGCAACCTTGAAGCCCGCGAGCCTCTCGGCCGGGTCTTCAACGCCTTCAACCTCAAGCCCGATCGCAGTCAGCGCATTGGTGATCTCGCTGAGCGTTGCGTCGGTTTCGAGATGGTCTTTGAGCCATGTGACGGAGAACTTCATGCGCGCGCTCCTACACCAGCGGAAAGGGTCGGCTGATCAAACGGTGAGAAGCCATAATGCGCCAGCCAGCGCGGATCGCCATCGAAGAAGGCGCGCAGGTCGTTCATGCCGTATTTGAGCATGGCGATACGGTCGATCCCGAGGCCAAAGGCAAAGCCCTGATATTCGTCCGGGTCGATCCCGGCAAACTCGAGCACGCGGCGATTCACCATCCCGCTGCCGCCCAGCTCCATCCAGTCGTAGCCTGGCTCATCACCGTGCCCGCCGACAACGCGGCGGTCGCCTTCGTTTGAGTAGCCAACATCAACCTCGACGCTGGGCTCGGTGAAGGGGAAGTAACTCGGGCGCAAACGCAGGGTGATATCTTCGCGCTCAAAGAACGCTTTGAAGAAAGTCTCCAGCGTCCATTTGAGATGGCCGAGGTGAATGTTCTTGTCGATCACCAGGCCTTCGACCTGATGGAACATCGGCGTGTGGGTCGCGTCGCTATCGCTGCGATAGACACGGCCCGGCGCGATCAGGCGGATCGGCGCGCCTTGTTCTTTCATGCTGCGGATCTGAACCGGTGAAGTGTGTGTCCTGAGCAGCATAGAGCCGCCATCCGCCGCCTTATCCGGGAAGTAGAACGTATCGTGCATCGCGCGCGCGGGATGGCTCTCGTCCATATTGAGTGCGGTGAAATTGTGCCAATCGTCCTCGATCTCTGGGCCGGTTGCGACCGCAAAGCCGAGATCGGCGAAGATCTCTGCCAGCTCGTCCATCACCTGGCTCACCGGGTGGACCGAACCCATGGGCGCGTGAGACGCAGGCAGAGTGAGGTCGAGCGTTTCGCTGGCCAGCTGCGCTTCGAGCTCAGCGGCCTCAAGCGCTTGCCTTTTCGCCGCAATCGCATCGGCCACTTCAGCACGGATCGCCTGGATCGCGGGTGCTGCTTCGCTGCGCTCTTCCGGGCTCATCTGACCCAAAGTCTTGAGCGCCAGGCTCACCCAGCCCTTTTTGCCCAGCGCGCCAACGCGCTGTTCTTCCAGCGCATCAAGCGTATCAGCCCCGGAAATTGCTGCGAGCGCGGCGTCTTTTTGTGATGTCAATTCAGTCATGGTCTAGCCCAAAGGTTTGAGCCGGTCCGCTAGCGGGATTTCGCCGCCTTGGCAAAGCGCGAATTGTGCATTGCTGCGAAGATCGGTACATCATTTGCGCCACGTCTATCGCAGCGGCTTGTCCAGCGTTTGCGCGGCGCTGCCCCAAACCCGTGCGCGGGCCTCCATGAAAGAGGCGAGAATGGGATGCTCAAGAGCGGCATAATCGCTCGGGTTCATCGTCATGAACTCGCGGAACTCGCGGGTGAATTGGGCTTGATCATGATAGTGATCATCCATCGCCTCAGTCCACAACCGCTTGTCGTGCAGCATCCAATCCGACAGGCTGCGCATGAAGCGCTGGCGCCGGATCAGGAGCTTTGGAGCAAAGCCGAAATACCGCCAAGCACACACGCTCAAGCGTGCGCACGCTGATCCCGCTCGCCTGCGCCAAGTCGTCGACTGTGTTGAGTTCGGGTTCGACCAGCGCTTTGTGCACGCGTGCGATCTTTGGCTCGTCGCGGTTGGGCCGCATCAGCGCGCGCATCGTGTCTTCAATCGCGGCCAATTGCTGCTCGTCGTTCGCGCTTTCATCGCACAAGGCGTCAGCCAACCCTTCGAACTTCGCAAAGGCTGGATGCGTAGCGCCGTCACAGCCGACATTCGCAAGCTCACGCGCGTCGACATTGATGAACCGCGCCCAGCCCAGCGGCAGGAAGCCGATGCCCCACATGCGCGATGCGCCGAGCTCAAACTCGCATGGCAAGGAGCTTGGCCCAGTGGCCGTAAAGCGCGATCCGGAGAGCTGCGATGTGCCAATGGTGGCGGTCGGACGGCTACCGCCGAAGAAGCGGATATTGGCCCATTCCGGCTGCAGATGGTCTTTGACGGTTTTGCCATCTTCAACCTCCAGCACCAATTGGTAGAAGGTCGTGAAGCAGCCATCGAACTCTGGCGAAGGCGAGTAGAACTGGCTGCGGACGGTGAAGTCCGCATTCCTTTTGCCTATATGTCTCGTCCTCTGCCCACCCATGCGGTGGGTTTGGCGCAAGTGTCGCGTTTTTACAAGTTTGGCGCGTTTCTACAAACGAAAGGGCGCCAGCCTTTACGGCCAGCGCCCTATCCGTTTTGCGTTTCCTACACAGCTCTGCGCGGCTGCGCACGCCATGCTGAGAGCGCTGGCTTAAGCTGGCAATGCCGCCTTCGCCTGAGTGATGATCGACTTGAACGCCGCTTCTTCGTTCATGGCAAGGTCCGCCATGACTTTGCGGTCAAGCTCAATACCCGCCAGCTTCACGCCGTGCATGAACTGAGAGTAGGTCAGGCCTTCAGCGCGGACAGCCGCGTTGATGCGCTGGATCCAGATCGCGCGGAAGCTGCGCTTCTTCGCTTTGCGGTCGCGGTAAGCGTATTGACCGGCCTTCTCGACCGCTTGGCGCGCAACGCGAATGGTGTTCTTGCGGCGACCGCGATAGCCCTTGGCTTGTTCGAGTAGACGCTTGTGCTTTTGGCGTGTGGTGACGCCGCGTTTAATGCGAGGCATATGTAGTATCCTTTGTAGAGTTCTGCGCCAGCCCGCTCCCTCCACCCTTCCACCCGGATTTTCACACCGGAGTATGATCCGGGTGGAAGGGTGGAGGGAGTGGGCGGTCTAGCCCATCAAATCAATCGAGCCCGTAGGGCGCCCATTTCTTGATCGTCCGCGCATCCGGGTCTGAAGCGACCGAGGTGCCACGGTTTTGGCGGATATACTTCGCATTGTGGCTCATCAGACGGTGACGCTTACCAGCGACGCCGTGCTTGACCTTGCCAGTTGCGGTGATTTTGAAGCGTTTCTTCACACCGCTTTTGGTCTTCAGCTTGGGCATTTCGTTCTCCTTTATCAGAGACACGTTCTAATCGGCCCTGGCAGCCCTAATGAGCCAGGCCAATCGCTTGATTCGTGTCGTTGAAGTCGCGCCACATAAGGGCCACGGCGCGTGTAGGCAAGCGTTTTGGTAGGATAGGAAGGGAGTCTTTGTGTTCCGCACACCATTCGGTGTGCGTTCTTGTCTTGCGCACTCGCATCCGCGAGCGCGATGTCCTCGGCCCTGTCGGGCCTGCGGGCGGCCGCAAGGGCCTTGCGGTCGGCTGGTCGCCGACCGTGCTCCGCGACCAAGCCATTGGGAATGCGCGAGGGCGCTTAGTGCCTGTCCGAGGGCTTGGAATGGGTCGAGGCCGCAGGCCTCGCAAGGGCGACCGCCCGTCGCGCCTTATGGCGCGGAAGCCAAGCAGGCCGGATGGCCTGCGCCCGGCGCTTGAGGGCGAAAGCAAACAACACCCCCTCCCCACTCCACTCATCGCTGCTGGAGCACGCTTGGAACGGCTGGAACACAGTACAGGGCCAAAAAGCCAATCGATCACAGACGCACCGATTGATCGGTTTAGTCGATTAGTGGGAAGCTGGATGACGAGTAGCAAAAGCATGCCCAATCTATAGCGGGCGCACCTTAAGTAGGAAAACTGGCGGGCCCCCAATATCGCTGCGTCATTATGCGAAACTCGTCAGCATTTTAAGCGGTCAATTAAGTATACTGTTCACGGAACTAAAAACTACGCGGATAATTTGGGCGAACTGCGACCCTAGCGCATCAAACCGACGGCCGATCAATTCGATCAGCGAAGTTTGTGGTTTCCTAGGTATTAGCCAACTTCCCCCGTCGTCTCATAGCGCTCACCAAAATGGACGCCCGTTATACCCGCTTTTTCAATTCTCTCTTTGACTGCATCTGTCACGTACGGCCCGCTGCTTAGATGTTTGTCATGCCAAAACTTAACATCGCCAATTTTTTTTCGTCGAGCACCAAGCGCGCCTCGCCAAGAAGTGGACGCATCCAACCTGGCTTTGACATATCAAAGTTAGTCAACTCCCGATCTCCGATGTCAATGCGATTGCAGACCTGCCAGAACCAACGCGTCGCAAGGTCAGAACCATCTTTGTCGATAAATTGAACGGGCTCAAACTGATGCACGCCGGGTTCGATCTCTTCGATCAACTCGCGAAAGCGAGCGGAGACAGTGCGACAAAACGTTTCTTCATAATCTAGCAGCTTGCGCTTGGTATTCCAGCGAATGATCTTGGGGACGCTTTCTGATTTTACACGGCGACCGGAATTAAACTCACCCTGCGCTGCGAGATTGGTCCCCCCGTCGGGAGTTCGGTCCTCCAACACCAGCTGCCGTGTCCCCTCAATTAAATCCGCTCCAGGATAACTATCCGGCTTTGGCCGATAAGAAAGTGATCAAACCATCAACCCATCTCCTGCGCGCTCATTTGCGCACCCAAACCAATCACCTGAACCTTCATCAATTTACTCGCCCTTCACCCGCATTTTCTCCAGCACTTCTGGATCTACGCTGCGCGCCACAATCAGGTGGATTGGAAGGCTCCCGTCATTACGCGAATGATAGACCGGCTTTCTTACTGTTTCGTTTGGGAGTTTGAGCGTCCAACGTCATCCCAGCGAAAGCTGGGATCTCATGCGGCCACGCACTGCACTGAATGAGCTCGAGACCCCAGCTTCCGCTGGGGTGACGTCTCACTGTAAACTCTCGTGATGCTTTATCTGAAGACGTCATCCCGGACTTGATCCGAGATAACGCCCTCGGTCTCGCGCTCATTGTGACAGTGATCCTGAACCAAGTTCAGGATGACGTTTCCGGATTGAGCATAGCAGAGCATCAAACCCCTACCCCATCGCCTCCAGCGCTTCTTCCAGCCGCGCGGGCTCGCCTAGCGCTAACACCGTGCCATCGGAATTCGCATCCAGCGGGTTGCCCTGCCAATCGCTCATCATCCCGCCTGCGCCCTCTACAATTGGGACCAGCGCGGCGTAATCATAGAGTTTCAGCCCGGCCTCGCACACGACGTCCAGATGGCCGCTCGCCAGCAGGCCGTAATTGTAGCAATCCCCGCCCCACACCACGATTTGCGAGGTTTGCGCGGCCAGCGACATGAATGCACCGCCTTGATCGTCGGTGAAATATTGCGGGCCGGAGGAGGCGATGGTCGCCTCTGAGAGCTCTTTGCAAGACCGCGTGCGCACTGGCAGGCCGTTGAAGGTCGTGCCCTCGCCAATGCGGCCGACCCAGCGTTCTGCGGCAATCGGCTGATCAATCACGCCCAGCACGGGCCAGCCATCCTGCAGCAAGGCGATCAACGTGCCAAAGATCGGGCGGCCCGCCATAAAGCTGATCGTGCCATCGATTGGATCGAGCACCCATTGCTTGGCCCGCGCCCTCATTATGGGTGCCATATTCCTCGCCGATGATCCCATCGTCAGGACACTCCGCCTCGATAATCGCGCGCATCGCGGCCTCTGCTGCGCGGTCGGCCTCTGTCACGGGCGAGGCGTCGGCCTTGCGCTCCTGCGACCAGTCTCCGCGAAACAGGGGGCGGATGGCATTGCCAGCCGCATCGGCCAGGCGCTGAGCGATTGCTACGTCTTTGTTCGTCATAATCCGCGCGCAGTCTCATCACAGGCGCGGCAATGCAAGGGGCGTGTTGGCACCGGCCCTGCTGACCGCTGATCGGGTATGTTGCAATTGACACATGCGCCGGGCGATGCCTTATGGTTAAGTCAAACGGCTGTCCTGCAAAGGCATGGCCAAAAGGTGGGTTAAAGACTGCGGGAGCGGTGCGGGTTGAAGAGATTCAAACCGCGGCCCATTTGGACAGTCGCAAGTCTTTATAACGGGTCGGACATGGGCAAACAGGCAAGCGCAGATGCGCCGGTACAATTTGCGCCCCGCTCTGGGGTCAATCGCAGCGGCATGCCGCTCGCCGCCAGCCGTGCCCCCGCCAAAGATCTCGATCCTTGGATTGGGCGGCTGGTCGCCTCGAAACTGGAGGCGGATGAGGCCACTCACATCGCCTGCGGCATTTGCAATGATCTGGCCTTTGCCCGCATCGTGGTGGGCGGCACGTGGGACGCGCAAACCGCCGACGGGCCGATGGAGTTTCGTGATGAGGCCATCCTGTTTGGCCCGCAATCGCGCCATATGCCGGTGGGATGCTGCGGCCATGTGATCGCGATCGGCATTGGCTTTCGCCCCGGCGCGATCCCTTGCCTGCTTGGGCGCGAAATGGCGCCGCTGGTGGACCGGATTGAGCGCGCCGATCCCTTTGGCCTCATCACAAACAGCGCGGCGCAGGACTATCCGCTCGATGCCGAGCCAGAGGACTGGCTGCAAACGGTTGAGGAGGCGATGCGCGCCTTTATCGCGCGGGTCCAGCCGGAAATGCCCGATCCGCTGGCCGCCGCTTTCGAGCATGCAAGCTTTGCCGATCCGACCATCACCCCCGGCGATTTTGCCGCGGAGCACGGCATGTCCTCACGCAAGCTGGAGCGGCTGGTGCGGCGCGATTTCGGCATGACCGCGAGCACAGTTTTGCGCCGCGCCAAAGCGCTCGATCTGGCGGCGCAGCTGTGCGGGGTGGCGGATGAAGAGGAAGAAAGCGAGCTGCTGCTGCGCTATTTCGACCAATCGCATTTGATCCGCGATTTTAAAGCGTTTTTCGGGACCACCCCGGCCGCTTTCCGCTCTCAGCCGCGACTATTTTTGCGGATCAATGTGGAGACGCGGCAAGCCCGGCGCTTGGCCGAGCTCGACCGGATTAAGCCAGGCGCAGAACCGCCGTGGCGCGGTGAGTGAGGACGGCGCGGCCCGCCTTAATCAAACAAACTGCTCACGCTGCTTTCATCCGCAATCCGGCGGATCGCTTCGCCGACCAGCGGCGCCATGGTCAGCACTCTGATCCGGTCAGAAGCCGCGCAGGCCTCGGTCGGCAGGATCGAATCGGTGATCACCAGCTCTTTCAGCTTCGACCCGTCGATCCGGGCCACCGCGCCGCCCGACAGAACGCCGTGGGTGATATAGGCGGCAACCGATTTCGCGCCGCCCGCCAGCAAGGCCTCCGCCGCATTGCACAGCGTGCCTCCAGAATCGACGATGTCGTCGATCATGATGCAATGGCGCCCAGAGACATCACCAATGATATTCATAACCTCCGATTCGCCAGGGCGGTCACGGCGTTTATCGACGATCGCCAGCGGCGCATTGTCGAGCCGTTTGGCCAGCGCACGGGCGCGCACCACGCCGCCAACATCGGGGGAGACAACCATCAGATCCTGATCGCCGTAGCGGGCCTGAATATCGGCCGCCATCACCGGGGCGGCGTAAAGGTTATCGGTCGGGATATCGAAGAAGCCCTGGATCTGCCCGGCGTGCAAATCCACCGCCAGCACGCGGTCTGCGCCCGCCTCGGTGATGAGGTTTGCGACCAACTTGGCCGAGATCGGCGTGCGCGGGCCGGGTTTCCGATCCTGCCGGGCATAGCCGAAGTATGGCACCACCGCCGTGATCCGCTTGGCCGAGGCGCGTTTCAGCGCATCGATGCAGATCAGCAGCTCCATGAGATTGTCGTTCGCCGGAAAACCGGTCGACTGGACGACAAACACATCCTCGCCGCGCACGTTCTCGTGGATCTCGACGAAGATTTCCTCATCGGCGAACCGGCGCACGCTAGCATCGGTCAGAGGCATTTCGAGATAGGCGGCGATCGCCCGGGCGAGCGGCAGGTTTGAATTGCCGGACATGATTTTCATGGATGCGAATCCCCGCGTGCAGTTGATGGCGGTTCACCTAGCCCAGACTCGCACCAACACAACAGTGGCCGCCGCCCATTTGTCCGCAATTGGGTTGGGGGATGGCTTTAGACGCTCCCTTCGATGCGCAGTTGGAAAATCAGCCCTTCTTGCAGGACTCTGTTCTCGCTAAAGGCCAACGGGTCAGTCCGGCGGCCGGCAAACACCAGCCGTTCCCCCGATCTCTTGTCGTCCAGCACATTGATAAGCGCAGCCTGCAGCGTCAGGCCCATAACATCCTTGTGCTCGACGAACAGCTCAGCATGGCCGGGGCTGCGCGTTTCGCGAAAGACGCTATCGAGCCGGACAGTCGCCGCATTCCGATCATTTTGCCAACTCGCGCCCCAGGCGATATCGGTGCGCGGAATGTCGTGGCGCAAGTCCACCTTCAGACGGCGCTGGCGATTGCGCGAAATGGCGCGCCGCTGCCCCGTCAGCGGATCCTCCACCCGGCTACGCTCCAGAGCCAGCGAGGTGTTGAGCCGTGCGCCGTCCCAACCGATCGCTTCGCCTAAGAACGTGCTGGTCCATTCCACGCCATAACGCCGCGCGCGGTCGATATTGCCAGGGGCCTCGCCATCCGCGCCGATTGGGATCTGGTCGACAATATCGCTGATCCATTCGCTGTACGCTCTCAGCGTAATGCTACCCGCCTTACTCAGGGCCTGCGTAGCCTCCAGGTCCAAGACCCAGCTTTGAGGCGGGCGAAGGTTGGGATTGGTTCCGAGGTCATCACCGTTGTTGGGATCAATCGAGGCGATGAAGTCGAAAAAATTGAGCTGGCCAACCTCGCGCGACAGGCTGGTCGATACATCCAGCCGGGGTGAAGCCCGCCATGCCAGCGCCACCGAGCCTTTTGGCCGCACGAAACTACGTGTGAGATCCGCAGCGCCTGATTGGCTGATCCGTGAATATTCCGCGCCAAGCGAGCTTTGCAACGAAAGGTTCGCCGACAATGACCGGGCATAGTTCACAATTGCTTCAGCGCGCTCTTCCTCCACCCGGCTGTCGGGAAATTCGATGTCTTGCAGCAGCCCATCACCACCGCGCACAGCGAGCGCATTTTGCACATCAAGGCTGTTGAGCGCCCCTTCCAGACTCAATTCCCAATTTGCAGGCCCAGCCGACCAGCCATATTCCGCCCGCGCAATACTCTCAATCGCTCGCGCATCGCGGCGAAAGTCGGTGCCAGCAACCGGTCTGCCATCGGCAAAACTGGTAACCACCGAAGGCGCTCGCGAGGTATCGTCCGAGGTATGCAGGCCGATCAGCTTGAGCCTTCCGCCAGCAAGGTCGAATGCATAATCGCCGCCAATCTCATATTTGGTGCGCCGCTCGTCGCGAACGAGGTTTCGCGTTCGATCTGGCGCTGCCTGCGAGACGGCAGGGTCAAAGCGCAGCGAGTTCTCCGAAAACTCAAACCACAACATTTGCAGCTCAGCATTGAGATTGAGGATGTCGCCGCCCGATCCCGTGCGCTTAATGCTGCCCGACACCGTGGGCTGATCACCGATGAAAAACTGCTCATCGATCCGCGAGATCTAGCAAATTGCCCGCCGCATCGCGGACAAATTCCTGACCAAACAAGCGCGAGCGGAGCTGATCATGGTCCAAAGCCAAGGACCAAGACAGCCGCTCATCGCCTCCATTTACAGCGAGATTTGCTTTGGCATATTGCGGCGGCGCGCCATCGGTTCCTAATCTTGCCTGATACGCAAAGCTGCCTGTGATGCCTCCGCTTTGGCGGACAACATTCACGACCTGGCCCACCAGCCCTGAAATCCCGAGGCTTGTGCCATCGATCACCTCAAGCCGGGCCACATCAGAGGCCGCGATGCGCGAAAGAACTTCCAGCGCATCTTCCGCCTTGCCCGGAATGCGCTCTCCATCGATCAGGACATTCGCGCCGCCTTGGCCCAAGCCTCTGCGATCATCGGCCAATGCGATGGTGAAGCCGGGCACCTGCTGTACCATGTCAAGCGCGGTGCGCGGCGCAAACTGCGCAAAATACGCCTCTTCATAAACCACAGGATCAGCCGATGGAGGAGCAGCGCCATCCTGAGCGACCGCGGGCGAGGAACCTATGGCGCTGAGCATGGCCAGAGGCAGCGCCACAGAGAGCGAAAGCAGTAAGTGGTTTTTTGCAGAATGCATCAAGCATCACCTTCAAGAACGGAAAGAAGGCTGCCCAGCTATCACGCAAGCTGGGCCCTGCTATGGATCGATTTGCGCCGCGGGTGGTGCAATTTTTGACCTTGACGATGGTTGCCGAACCGAGCCGCTTTAAACTCGGCTACTCGGTGGGCTCACCCGCATCAGGTGTACCAATCGCCTCCTCAAGGAACTGAAGAATGCGCGGCCATTGATCCTTGCGGGCGGCCACATCGCCATCCACGCTTCCGCCCATGCGCCCTAGGGTTCGGCTATCGCTTTCGTGAATGCCCTCAGCCGGGCCAAACGCCCAATGACCGGCATCGTTATATGCCAGCAGCTCGGCCGAAACGTTTGGGCCGCTTGCGGATCGCTCCTCTAGGGCGCGGGCCATGCGGCAGCCGGGCCATAAGTTGTCTTCCTCACCGCAGATCAACAAAAGCTGCGCATTTGTCTGCTCGATTGGAATGAACGCATCGGGATGCTCATTCGCCATGTCCCTGCTCTGTTTGAATATCTCCAGCCGCGGATCATCTCCGCTAAAATAGTCGAGCCAGGGGAGCGTGGCATAGGGCAGGTAGGCAACCGGTTCGCCGTTTTCGCTCCATGAAGACGTGAACTGCGACATATCTAGGCTGTCAAAATCGAACCCCTGCCACACTACATCGCTTGGCATGGCTGCGACCACCACGCCAACGCGGTCATCGCGGGTGGCGAGCAGCAGCGCGCCTTCCGCACCCTTTGAATGGCCGATCACCGCGACTGGGCCTTGGCGTATGTTCGGATTTGCCGAGAGCCAATCGAGCGCCGCGTCAAAGGTCTCCAGGGGCACCATATTGAACGAACGATTGCTGTCCGATGTAGCGTAATAGCTTTGATAGAGAACCGAATAGCCTTCCCTCGCGAGCTGCCGCGCAAAGCCGTTGCGGTACTCACGCAAACCGCCCTCAGAACCGCCAAGCAGCAGGATCGCTGGTCTCGGTCCGTCGCCCGCGCCCGGATAGAAATTGGCCGGAAGGCCGCCAATGGAAACGCGCTCTCCGCCCTCGCCCGCCTCCATGACGATGATCGCTCGCGGCTCCCGCGTGAACCAAAGATATGCGTTCACCCCGATGAAGGCCACAATGACAGCCAGAATGCCAAGACCCCATTTGTACCGTCGCTTCATCATCTCATCCTTTGCGGCGGGATCATACCGTCTGAAGGGTTCAGCGCCTAGATGGCTTGAAGGACTTAGGCCTGCGTCAATGCGTCCCGCACGCTCGCCATATTGCGCCGGCTTACGGGCACTGTGCTGCCGTCGGACATTGCCAGTTTTCCCGTGCTGGCGCTCTCGCGGGTTAGAGATTTGACGCAGGACGCGTTGACTATGTGCGAGCGGTGCACACGGATAAAGCCGCCTGACAGCTCTCGTTCCAGCGCGGCGAGGCTGGCATTGTACAGAGCGCTGCGTCCGCTGCGCAGGAACACCTCGACATAATCGCCCGCCCCGCTGAAGCGCACGATGTCGCTGGCATCGACAAATTCAACCTTGCCATTGCTGGTGAGCTCAATCCGCTTTGGCGCGCTGTCCTCAGCCACCGGGGTATCGGCCAAATCGCCGCCGCGCGCTTGCTTGAAAAACAGCCACAGCAGGCCCGCTGCGACCATCAGATAGAGCACGGTGTCGAGAAAGAACCCGCCAAGCCAATAGATCGCCGCCGCCAATGCCCCGCTCGCCAGCGCAAGCCACGCGCCGCTGCGATTGCCTTGCGCGAAATATGCGGTGGCGCCTAGCTAATCCTGCTGCGAGCAAGGCGGCGATAAAGACAAAGCCGGTTTTCAGATCAAAGCCGGGCTGAAGCGCGCTGATCGCCAGCATCACAGCAAGCACCGCCGCCAGGGCGAGCAGACGCCGTCGCGGATATGGCCGGAACAGCCGCAGCAGCACATAGGCGGCAAAGCTCAAGCCCAGAGCAATCGCGAAAGTGAGGATCAGCGATAGCCGCAAATCATGCAAAGGATAGGGATAGGGCACGATATCGCGCGCCGCCTCAGCCGCGAGTTGCAATCCAGCGGCCAGCGAGAGGGCGGCGATCAGCGCGGACCCCTCCCGATCATCGCCGCGCAGGGACCGCACACCGAAGAAAACAAAGCCAGCGACAAACAGGCCCAATGTGATCAGCGCAAACCATGTCGCGGGCCCAGGCTTACGCGGATCACGATAGGGCGCGAGGGCAATATTGTGGATCGGCGAATTGAGCGTGATGCCGCCGTTCATCGAGGACAGCCGCAAGACCAGCCGGTTCTTGCCCGGCTTCAGCGTGCCTTCCGGGACAAAGAACACCGCATCCATATCGCCGGGCTCTTCGCTGCTTTGCGATGCGCCTGGCCTGCCGTTCGTGCCAATCGGCACGCCATTGAGGCTCGCCTCGCTAGAGGCCTTTGCGCTCACAAACAGTCCAAGCGGCCTGCCGCCTTCCAGCAGGGCTGGCTCTGCCTCAAACACGATTTGTGCCCACAGCATCCGGTCCTGCGGGTCGGCCTGATAAAACAGCACGGATCGGCAATTCGTACCCGCAAAATCCGGGGCCGCATCAGAGGTCAAATCCGCATCACAAACCCGCGCGGGGGAATCGATAAAGCTCTGATAATCCCGCGCCTGCGCATGCACCTGTGCGGGGGCAGAAAACGTCAGGAATGACAGCAAGAAGATGGCAAAGCGCAGCACTGCAATTCCTATAGCTTCCGATAAACGGGAAGTCCCCCCGCTCACCGATTAGAACCCCCCGTTAACAGATCGGCCCCTATTCAAAGCCCCGATTTCCGCCAGTTTCAGGCTCAATCCACGATCAACCAATCGGAAAGAGCCGCAATGAAAAAACCACACTTGATCAGCGTCCTTGCACTCGTGCTGGCTGCCCCCGCCCTCGCCTTCACGCCCAACGCGGCGGACGCCGCACCCAATGAAGAAGCCATCACCTTTGAGGCGCGCAGCGGCGAGAGCGTGGAGGCCTTTCAAGGCACGCTGACCGTGCCGATGAACCGCAGCGATCCGGCCAGCGGCACGACAGAGCTCGCCTATGTGCGCTTCCCTGCCACGACAGACACACCGGGCAGCCCGATTGTCTATCTCTCAGGCGGCCCCGGCGGCTCTGGAATTGGCACCGCGACAGGGCCGCGTTTCCCGCTGTTCATGGCGATGCGCCAGCACGGTGATGTGATCGCATTTGACCAGCGCGGCACCGGCCAGTCTCAGCAGCCAGAGCGCTGCACCTCCAGCGTCACGATCGGTGAAATGGAGCAGATCAGCGATGCAGAGCATGCCATGCGTTACCGGCTGGCGGTGCGCGAATGCGCGGCGCGCTGGGCTGAGCAAGGCGTTGATCTGCGCGGCTTCAACACCGCCGAAAGCGCACAGGACCTTTCAGACCTCCGACAGCACCTTGGGGCGGAGCAAATTTCACTGTGGTCGATTTCCTATGGCAGCCATTTGGCGCTAGCCGCGCTGGCTGCAATTCCGGACGAGCTCGACCGGGTGATCATGGCGGCGACCGAGGGCCTTGATCAGACGGTGAAACTGCCATCGCGCACGCTCAGCTATTTTGAGCGCTTGCAAGCCGCCGTCGATCAGCAGCCTGAAGCAGCGCAGCTCTATCCCGACATATTGGGTCTGATCAGCCGCGTTCACGCCAAGCTCGACGCCGAACCGATGACGGTCACCGTGCCGAAGCGTGACGGAACGACCTATGACCTGCTGCTGCAAAAACGACATTTACAGCAATTTATGGGCGGTCTGATTTCTGATCCGCAATACGCAGCAGTCATGCTGATGATGTACCGGCAGATCGACGAAGGCGACCCGACCTTGATCACCTTTGTGCTGCAGCGTTTCTGGACCCCGGACGAGCCGATCACATTGTCGGCCATGTCACTGGCGATGGACCGCGCATCCGGCATCACGCCCGCCCGGCTCAAGGCATTTGAGCAGCAAACTGCGGCCTCTCCCGTCGGCGCTTTTCTGAACTTTCCGATGCCGCAGATCCTCGCCGAACTGCCAGAGATCGACGCGGGTCCCGATTTTCGCGATGGCCCATTCGGGGACACGCCAGTCTTGATGCTGACCGGAACTTTGGACGGACGAACCTATCCCGAGGGGCATGCCGAGGCGACTGCAGGGCTAAGCAATGTCGAGCAGATCATAGTCGAGAATGCAGGCCACAATCTGTTCATGACCTCCCCGCAAGTTGGCGAGGCAATGCACAATTTCATGCGCGGCGAAGCGGCCAAGTCGAACCGGATTGTCGTCGAAGCGCCGGACTTTGCAAAACTGCCAGACCTGGGGGGCTGATCGCTGCAAGGGGCGCATTGTCCGTGCCAATCCGCCAATAAATCAGCCGAGTTGAGGCGGACAGACGGGAGGTCGAGTTTCGCATGATTGACGGACGGTGACATTTGTCACCATATGGCGACATGAAACCTTCCCCCAGTGAGCTCTTGATCTTAAAGCATGTGTGGTCGCTTGGCACGCAAAGCGTTGGTGAAATCCATCGCGCGGTGGCGGGTGAGCTCAGTTGGTCACGGTCTTCAACGCGCAAGACCGTGGAGCGCATGGTCGACAAAGGCCTGCTGTCCATCAGCGAGCAGCACGGCATTAATGTCTACAAGGCCAAGGCGAAAAAGGTGCCTACGCTGGCATCGATGATCCGCTCATTCGCGGCGGATGTGTTGGGCCTGGACGGACCCCTGCCGGTTTCCAGCCTGGTGAACAGCACCATTCTCGACGACAGCGAATTGGCCGAGCTCGAACAATTGCTTGGCGAAGCGCAAGCGGATGGCACCCAGACCGCAGGCGATGGCGAGGCCGGTGCATGAGCGGCGCTGGCGTCTATCTGGCATCATTACTGGTGACGGGCGGCCTAATGGCTGGGCTCGCGCTGATCATCGGCCTTTGCGATTCGAGATTGCGGCACTGGCCCGCCCTGTGGGCGACCTGTCTGACCACGAGCCTTGCCGTCCCGGTGCTGGGCTGGCTTTTGCCTGATCTATCCCACAATTTCGCCCCGCTCGCCGCCGCGCCAGACCTGCTTCAGGTGTATTCAGGCAGCGCGCCTCTGATCGCTGAGACCTCAAGTGCAACGCTATCAAGCATTGGCAGCAATACTGCGCTTCCGCTCGCTGCAATCGGGCTGGCGCTTTATATTGGCGGAGCGGCATTGCTGTTGCTGCGGCTGGCGATGGGACGCCGCAGAGCAATATCCATAGCGCGCCGGGCCGTTCGGCGGATCAGTCCTTCCGGCGCGTCTTACTGGATTTCAGATGAGGCGGCCGCACCCTTCGCGCTGGCATCAATCCGCAGAGCCGGTTCAGGCCGGATCGTCATCCCCTCAGGTTTCCTCGCGGCACTATCTGATGAGGCCCTCGAAATGGTGATCCGCCATGAGCGTGAGCACCTCAATCGCCATGACGATCCGCTGGGCCTCGCGCTGCGCGTGATTGTTGCACTGACTTGGATCAGTCCGTTTTCGCATTTCCTGTTCGCGCGCTGGAGTCTCTGCACAGAGATCCAGTGCGATCAGGCAGCGGTGGCGGGACGATCTCCACACATGCGGAGCGCCTATGCAGCCATGCTGCTCAAGGCGCTTCACATAATGGCGGGCCGGGTACGGCAATACCCGGCCCCCACCTTCTCAACCCAGCGTCTAAGGAACGAAAAGATGAGAATTACCCAAATAATGGCCGGAACCCCGGCAAGTTTCAAGCACCGGCTCCCGCGGGCGCTGCTGTCTGCGGCGGCCATCGGCATTGTCGGCATCGGAGGGGCCTCCGTCGCGGCCACCGCTGAGGCCGATGGCAGCACCGCCAATGCGGCCAGCCCTGTCGTGGTCAGCCAGGCGGCGTCCGTGGCCAGTTCGACGAGCATCGTTACCGGGAAAATCACTTCAAAGTTTGGCCCCGCGCCTGATCCCTTCAACAAGGGTCAGACCCGCCAGCATAAGGGCATCGATATCGGCGCGCCGATTGGCACTCCGATCCATGCGCCCGCCAGCGGGACGATTGTGGTCGCGACAGATCTATACGATGGCAAACCGGCATATGGCATCGTCGTGCTGCACCGCTCGCAAGATGGCCTGCTGACCCTGTTTGCCCATTTGGATGGCTTCACGGTCACGCCAGGCCAGACCGTGGCGAAAGGCGAGAAAATTGCGACGGTCGGCAACACCGGAAAGAGCACGGGGCCCCATGTTCATATCGAGACCATTCGCGATGGACAGCATATCAACCCGCTGGTGGCATGGCCTCAACTGATGTGATCGCCAACGCGGCAGGAATTAGGAAGGGCGTCCATATCGGGCGCCCTTTTTTGTTTTGAATAACGGCAACCTCACTTGGGGGCGCTGTCTGCTCGAAACTTCATAAGCAACATCGCGATCAGACAAAGCAAGGGCGACCACAGCAGGAGATTGAACAACAAGAGCTCAATCCTTGGCTCATCGAGTAGGTTGAGCAGTGAAGAAACATAGATCTCGAATGGGTTAACATTCCACCAGAGCGCCATCAAAAGACTGATGGGCAAACTCAAGACAAGAGAGAGTTTGAGTGCTTTCATCTTGGCCTCTCAGTCGCCCCCTCAGACCTTATGCTCACCACGGATCCACCTTACGGTGCCGCTGCTCGCGCGCATCACTACGCTGTCGGTGGTCATAATCGTCTCGCCGGTTGGTTTGCGGCGGCGCTTTACTCCGTCGAGCAGCGAGCCTTGCGTCACGCCGGTGGCGGCAAAGATGCAATCGCCGCTTGCCAGCTCTTCCAGCTTATAAATGCGGTCAAATTCAGTGATGCCCCATTTGCGGGCGCGGGCCTTTTCATCCTCGTTGCGGAACACCAGGCGGCCGTTGAACTGCCCCCCGACACAGCGCAATGCAGCGGCGGCCAGCACGCCCTCTGGCGCGCCGCCCTGGCCCATATACATGTCGATATTGGTTTCCTCATCCGTCACCGCGATGACGCCAGCAACGTCGCCATCGCCGATCAGCACGACGCCGCATCCGAGTGCGCGCAGCTCCGCAATCATGTCCGCATGGCGCGGGCGGTCGAGCACGCAGATGATAATGTCGCCCGGCTCCACCCCTTTGGCCGCCGCGACCGCTTTCACATTGTCCGTCGGTGATTTGGCCAGATCAATCACGCCCTCGGGATAGCCCGGGCCGACCGCGATCTTGTCCATGTAAGTGTCAGGCGCGTTGAGCAGGCAGCCTTCTTCTGCCGCCGCCAAAACGGCCAGCGCATTGGGGCCAGCCTTTGCGGTGATGGTCGTGCCTTCCAGCGGATCGAGCGCAATGTCGATCTTTGGGCCTTTGCCGGGCGCGCCGCCCACCTTCTCGCCAATATAAAGCATCGGGGCCTCGTCACGCTCGCCTTCGCCGATCACCACGGTGCCGTCCATATACAGCGTGTCGAAGGCGCGGCGCATCGCCTCCACCGCGGCGGCATCGGCGGCTTTCTCATCGCCCCGGCCAACCAATTGCGCAGCGGCCACGGCGGCCGCCTCTGTCACGCGCACCATTTCCAGCACCAACACCCGGTCGAGCGCGTTCTCCTGGCCCTCATCCTTGCTGGCGAGCATATCTGTTTCAGCGGGGGTGTTCATGACGAATTCATTCCTTACAGGGTGTGTGGCCGCCAAGCAGGCGGAACGCTTTGGCCTTGGGTCAAGCGCTTAGACAATAGGAGCAAGCCTTGTCGAGCAGCAGGTCGAGCGAACCGGCAAAGATTGTGCGCAATTGCCCGCATCTCTTGGCGATTTCTCCTGCTGCCGCCGCGCTGCTCTTCCTCACCGCTCCTGTGCATGCCCAAGATGACAGCGCCGTGTCTGATGCGGAGGTTTCGCAAACGGATCAGGCAGATGAGGAGCCGGAAGGCGAGGATGAGCCGTTTCGGATCGACCTTACCGTTACAGTCCCGCGCGGCGAGGTGAACCAGAGCAATGTGCGCGCCTGCGAGGAAGAGGCCGATGCGGCGAGCATTTCTGGCGATATCATCGTCTGCCGTCAGATCGGTGAGGACAATTCCAATTATTACAGCGGCAGCCGCGAGGATGCGCAGCGGCGCTATGCGCAAGAGACGCAAAACGCAGGCACCTTGCCGCCGCCTGATGTTGCGGGGGCGGGAATATTTCGCGGACCAGCCACGGTCGGCGGATTGTGCCTGATCCCGCCATGCCCGCCCGAGGCTGCGCTGCTCATTGATGTGGAGGCCCTACCCGAGGCTCCCGAGGGATCGGATGCAGACCGGATTGCGCGCGGCCTACCGCCGCTGGGCGACCGCGAGCTGACCGAGGAAGAAGAAAAAGCCCGCCGCGCGGCGCTGGGGGTGCCCAGCTCCAGTCTGGATGGGCCTGAGTGATTCTTGAATTCCGCACATCATCCGATGTGCGATTTCCTCGCTCATGCGATCAAAGATCGCGTCGCTGCGGGCGGCCATGCGGCCTTGCGAACCCTGCCGGGTTCGAACTGGCTCGGTCCGCCAACGGACGGACCGCAACCGCGCCCGGCGCTTGAGGGTCAACAAACAAAATCAACTCTTCAAGATCGGCATCACCAATGGCGGCGCGGTGAGGCTGTCTGAGCCTACGAGCAGGTCGAGCGCTTTGTGCACGCAGCGCTCCTGCCCCTCATGCGTGACCATCGCGACCAGCACATCGTCGCCCTGCGAAGGACGCCCCTTTTGAATGAGGCTCTCAATTGAAACATCGCCGTCGCGCATCGCCGCTGTGATCTCGGCCAGAACGCCGGGGCGGTCGGCCACGGTGAAGCGCAGATAGGTCCGCTCCATTCGGTGGCCGGGTTCGGCTGGCGCGAGCTTTTTGAGCTGATCGGCAGGCACAGAGAACGGCGCACCAGTGTCGCCGCGCGCAATATCAATAAGGTCCGCCACAACAGCGCTCGCCGTGGGGCCATCGCCCGCGCCTGCGCCCTGAAACAGCAGCTCGACCGGAGAAATTGCCTTCCGCAACCACGGCATTGGTTGGCCCATCAACCGGGGCGAGTGGGTGATCCTTAGGCACGAGGCAAGGGCGAACCCGCTGGAGCAAATGCGGCGCGTCGGCCTCGCCGCCATCGACATCGGCCTGCGCGATCAAGCGGATGACATAGCCGAGCGCATCCGCCTGAGCGATGTCGGCGCTGCGCACTTGAGTGATGCCGGTCGTGCGCACCGCGTCAAAATCTACCTCCGCGCCAAAGCCAATACCGGCCAAAATCGCAAGCTTATGGGCCGCGTCCACGCCTTCGATATCGAAGGTCGGATCGGCTTCGGCATAGCCCAGCTTTTGCGCCTCGGCCAAGGTCTCGCCAAAGTCGGCGCCGGTCTGCTCCATCTCTGACAGGATGTAATTGCAGGTGCCGTTGAGAATGCCGTAGATCCGGGTGATGGCATTGGCCGCCGCGCCTTCACGCAGGCCCTTCACCACCGGAATGCCGCCCGCCACGGCAGCTTCAAACTTGAGCGCAGCAGCGTTGTCATCGGCCAAAGTGGCGAGTGCCATGCCATGATGCGCAATCATCGCCTTGTTCGCGGTGACAAAGCCTTTGTCGCCTTCGAGAGCAGACTTCGCCAGCGCCAAGGCCGGGCCGTCAGAACCACCGATCAGCTCGACCACAACATCAACGTCAGCCGCGCTGCTCATCGTCATCATATCGTCGGTCCAGCTGTACGCCGACATATCAATGCCGCGATCCTTGTGCCGGTCGCGCGCGCTCACGCTGGTCACTTCGATACCGCGCCCCGCGCGCGCTGCGATCAGATCGCGATTGGTTTCAAGCAGGCGAATCACGCCCGCGCCCACTGTGCCCAAACCGGCGATTGCAATGCGTAATGGCTGCTGTGTCTGCGCCATGCTCAACGCTTCCCTTCAAGATTCCGCGCGCCCACCGACCCCTTCGGTTAAGCATTTGCGTCGCGCATCGCTGTAGCCGCCGCGAAATGCAAACTGAAAGCAGTTTGTCTTGGGCAGGGTCAGCCTAGACTTTAGAGTCAGGGCCCTAGCTGGTGGTGATTTGGCGGTTGCACGGTCCGAGCTGCGACAGGATGAACCCATAGTCCGCCGCAGCCAGTCGCCGGGCCGAGGGATCGCGCGACAAATTGGCCGAGCTTGGCAATTCGCGCGGCAGGGCGCAGGCGAGCCGGTACCAGCGCAAAGTGTTCGGCTGAGGCGCGCGCGCTGACGAATCGATAATCTCTCCCCAGGACACGCCCCAGACCGGGCTTTGGCCCGGACGGCGCAGCACGGTGAGCGAAACCGGCGAGCGGTCGGTGGTCTCAAGGAAAATCTGCGTTTCCGATTCGCCCACCAGATTGCCCGCCACCGCCAGCGCATCGCGCACCCCGGTGACCGTCGCAGGCGCATCGGCCGCGACCAATTGCGTCAGGATCGGGCGCAGGCGCGCCTCCAATTCCGGGGTGTAATCAAGCTGAGCGCCCTTACCCACCAATTGCACTGCGCCAGGACGGCCCGGGACGCCGCGCGCAAACAGCAGTATCTCGCGCTTTTTTAGTTTCGGCGGCTTACCTTTGGCGGTCAGCGGCACATCCACCAGATAATTGAGCGATTCGCCGATTGAGGTGCGGCCTGACAGCAGGGCGATGGTCTCTGCCTCGATATAAAGGCGCGCGAATCCGGGTGCGAGACCCGGCGCGCGTTCCGCTTCAACAGCGATTTGTCGGCGAATTTTTGCGCGAATGACGAGGTCAGACCGGTCAGCCAGCGTTGTCAGGTCCGCAAAAGTTGCAATTTCGCTTTGCGGCGCGACAGCTTCTTGCGCCAGCGCCGGAACGGGGCTTACGATAAGACCCAGCGAGAGCGCCATAGCACTGATTTTGTTTGTTAAAAATTGGTTAAACATTTGATCAGTCCGTATACCTAAAACGCGTTAAATCGCGAGCCAATTGCGCCGGGCCGTTCCACCCCCGCGACACTGAATCGGCCCTGAATGGATAAAGGGTTTGATTGCCCAACGCATGACCGTTAAAGCCTGCGATCACCCAAAGCGAGGATGGGGACATAGTCGCTTTTGGTCACGGCTGTAATGTGCGGGAGAATTCACATTGGCAGCCAGTCGGGTGAAAAAACCTGTTCCCATATTGGGATGGTATGAGATAACGAGTTTCATTCGCAGTGCAGACTGCGCATGAGGAGCGGACCGGTTTTTGCCGGTTGAAATGACGGAGAGAAAGCAACTGGATGGCCTACGCTGACCAACAGATGAGCAATAACAGGATTATTGCTCTGATCATCGTGGCGATAATTCATGTGGCTGTCGGCTACATGCTGGTAACGGGCTTGGCCATTTCGGCGGTCAAGAACGTTGTTGAGCGTGTGACCACAATCGACATTGAGGAACCACCACCCCCAGAACCAGAAGACGAGCCGCCACCCCCTGAGCCTCAGGATGTCGCGCCTCCTCCACCGGTAGCACCGCCGCCGCCGATCAGTGTGGCAACATCGCCGCCGGATGTTCAAACGCAGCAGACTATTCCGCCACCTGCACCGCCAGCGCGCGTAATTCCGCCGCCTGCACCGGTTGCACCTCCAGCGCCGCCGCCGCCGCCGTCACAAGCGCGCGGAGCGACGACCCGGAACGAGGGACGCTGGGCACGCCGGATCCAGGAAAACTATCCTTCACGCGCGCTGCGTGAAGAAGTTGAAGGAACCGTGGGTGTCGCTGTGACTGTTACGGCTAACGGCCGGGCGACTGGATGCTCTGTAACGGCTTCCAGCGGATCGAGCGTGCTCGATCAGGCTGCCTGCCGCGGGATGGAACGCTATGCGCGCTTCAACCCAGCACTCGATGCTGCGGGCAATCCCACAACTGGCCGCTATTCGACACGGATTACCTACCGTTTGAACTAAGATTTATAATTCGGCCATGATCGAGATAACGTCATGGTTCGGGGACTTTTAAAGAGGACTTTTCGCAATGATTATTCAACTTCTTGCTGGCGCCGCTGAAGCAGCTCCGGAAAACCAGTTTGGCTTTGTAAAAGCCATGGAAGAAGGCGGCCCTGTCGCTTGGTTCATTCTGACTGTGATGATCATTATGAGCGTTGGCTCATTCTACATCCTCATCACCAAGCTGCTTGAGCAGAACAAAGTGATGAAGCAAGCCAAAGGCCTGCAAAACTTCTGGCGCACCAACTCGTTGAAAGAAGGCGCGACCAAGCTTGAGAAGAACAGTGCATGGCGCCAGGTCGCAGACGATGCGATCACCGCTGAAGAAAAGCACGCCAAAATGACCGACAGCCTCGAAGCGCATGATTACATGCATGGTTCGCTTCAGCGTTCAGAAGATTCGATCAACTCGAAGCTTGCTGGCGGCCTGCCGTTCCTCGCATCCGTGGGTGCAACCGCACCGTTTATCGGTCTGCTCGGTACGGTGATCGGTATTTACCGCGCTCTCATTAACATCGGTATCGCTGGTTCGGCATCGATCGATAAGGTTGCTGGTCCAGTTGGTGAAGCCCTGATCATGACCGCGATTGGTCTGCTCGTGGCTGTTCCTGCCGTGCTTGCGTTTAACTGGCTGCAGAGCCGTAACCGCCGCATCGCTGAGCTGCTCAACAGCTTCTCAACCGACATTCTGGCCTACATCAGCTCAGATGGCGCGGTTAAGCCAAACGTTGCACCGGTTGCTAAGAAGCCAGCTGCTGCAGCTAAGCCTGCTGCGAAGCCTGCCGCTGCCCGGTCCTAATCGTATCGCGTGACGGGAGGCCATGCTCTCTGGCCAATGCGCCAGAGACCGGCCGCCCCCACGCTAACCGCTCGGTTAAGAGCAAGATACGATTACCAGCCCGGATTTTCGGGCGAAGTTTAGGATAGGAATACACAATGGCGATTTCGATGGGAGGGGGTGAGACCCCCATGTCAGAGATCAACACCACGCCCCTCGTGGACGTGATGCTGGTTCTTCTGATCATCTTCCTTATCGCGGTTCCAGTGGCGATTCAGACGATCGAAAAACTCGAAATTCCAGTTTTCGAGTCGCTCGAATCCGATGACAAGGTGGAAAACCTGCTGCTAACGGTCAGCACGACCGATGGCGCTGGCAACAGTGCAGGTGAGCCTGGATTTGAAGGCGCTGCCCGTCAGGGTGAGTGCCGGGTCTATTTCAACAACATCACTCCAGTGACCTCAGAAGAGCTGTACGACCGGGCGTTTGAACGCCTTGACGCAATCGTTCAGCGCGCTGGCGGCGTGGAAGCGATCATGGAAGACCCAGATCAGATCCCACAGGTTCACATTCGCGGCGACGTGAATGCACCTTGGCGCTGTATCGCAGGCGCGATCTATAACGTGCAGGCTGCTGGTTACCCAACGGTCGGCTTCATCTCGAACCCGGTCGATCCAAACGGCTAAGCCGACCAGAAAGAACTAGGAGATAACCTATGGCAATGGCTGGAGGCGCAGACGACGGCGAACCGATGATCGCAATGAACATGACGCCGCTTATCGACGTTTTGCTCGTGCTGCTGATTATGTTCATCATCACCATTCCGGTGGCGACCCACTCGGTTGATATCGATCTGCCGCAACCTTCTGAGACGGATACTCCGCCGCCGATCGATCCGATTAAGAACAAGCTGGTCCTGACACAGGGCGGCGAAATTCTTTGGAATGCGGTTCCGATCTCGCAAGGCGAGCTGGTTTCCAATCTGCAGCAATCGCTGACCTTCGCGGTTGAGCCTGAGCTGCAGTTCGAACCAGAACCGCTTGCCGGCTATGAGCTAACAGCACGTGTGCTGCAGATCATCAAAGGCTCGGGGATCACCAAATTCGGTTTTGTCGGCAACGAGAAATACCGCACATTTGGCACCGGCGGACCGCCAGTTGGCGGATCGCAGTAACGATCACGCGATCATACAGAAACTCGAAGAGGGCGGGCTGCATATGCGGACCCGCCCTTTTCTTTGGGCGGTTGCCAAGGCGACCAGGGCAGAGAGACGCACAGACCTCGAAGGCGCTCAGCGTCGCGACGTGAGCTGAGCGCAGAACCACGCAGCCTGACATAGGCGCGCACCCCAGCACCCCGACACATGACCCAATGAAAGCTCCAAACAAGGTACGCGTTTGGTAACTTAATTGTTATGATATATAGTCTTAAGCCTAACGCGAACATTGAACGGAAAAGCACCCACCGCAACGCACACATCACCCAACCAAGCCATCATCACAAAGGAGATGAACCCATGCCAATGACCCTGCGCCGCCCGAACGGATTTGCGAGCCGCAAAGAAAACATGGGCGAGATGAACGTCACCCCCTTTATCGATGTGCTCTTGGTTTTGCTGATCATGCTGATGCTGGCGATTCCCATTCAGACCAACACCACTGAGGTCGACCTGCCGGCGGGGCCATGTGTGGACTGCACCGCCAATCCGAAAATCAACATCGTCCATATCGACGCCTCGGACCAATTGTTCTGGAACGGTGAGGCCGTGGACCGCAAAAGACTGCGCGCATCACTGGAGCTCGCGAATGCCATGCCAGAGCAGCCGCAGCTGCGCTTCGATCCGGATGCCTATGCCAGCTATGACCAATCCTCGCGCACCATCGCGCTGATCAAAGACAGCGGCGCGACCAATTTCGCCTTTGTCGGCAATGAGCGGCACAAGGATTTTGTGCGGTGATCGGCATGCTTGCAGCATTCCTCACAGAGGCCAGCTGACCGCAATTTGATCGATAGCCGAGCTTAGATTTAGCTCGTGAGAGGCCGCTGCGGCGTCTCAGGCGTGCGGCTTGTAAATGAGGATGGTCGTCACCATATTGTGACTATCGAGAGCACGTCTTTATGCGCCTCTTCGACTGAGAGACAATTGCGCTCCCGCATTTGGGGACACGCAAATTGAGCTTCAACAAACTTCTCTACAACCATCAGATTGCCTTGATGAAGGCCGCATCCGCAGGCCTCGCGCCTGCGCAATGCGCGTGCGTCAATCAGCATGAAATCTTGCTTCACAAGGCGCGGCAGCAATTCGGCGTGGCGCAATATCCCATCGCAAGCATCAAGGCCTCTAACCCGTCCACCTCCTATTCCAGCGCTGACCAAGGAGCCTCAAGATGACGCCGATTATCGAGGAGCGGATTGCGCATGGCCGCGGCCAAGGCATTTTTGCGGTCAGTCCGCTCAAGAGAGGCGCAATTCTGTATTTGGGGATCCTGGATAACAGGCCAATCACCAATCACTCGCACGCCTCGCAGATCAGCAAGACGCAATTCGGTTTCCACCTGGGCTTGAGCTCTAAATTCAACCATTCGTGCAACCCCAATTGCGGCATCGTGCTCAACGCATCCGGCGGCCATAACATCGTTGCAATGTGCGACATCGCGGCCGCCGACGAGGCGACGTATGATTATGCCATGCGCAATTATAGAATCGAACATTTCGCCGGAGCCTGTGCATGCGGGAGCGCGAATTGCCGAGGGTCTATCACTGGCTGGCAAGATCTGCCTCAGCAGAGAAAGGACGATTACGCAGGCTTCGTCGCCCCCTATCTGATCGAATTGGATCTGGAGAACGCCGCAATCGCGCAGCAGGCACGCTCCGCTAATCGCCTCGGCGCAGCCGTGCTGCATGAGTAACCCCGGCGCTGATGACACGGTTCCATTCCGCTTACGGGCCAGCGTGCAAGCGAGCGCCTAACCGCCCAACCCCCTCGGATTTGCGCCTTGAGTAGGAACAACCAGCATGACTTCAGACAGATTTCTTCCCCGCTGCCACCCGCATATGCTGGGCGATGAAGGCAGCATCGATATTTCTCAATGTGAGGCACTGATGCAAGATATGGCTGAACTGCGTGAGATGGGCATCACTCTGACGCTTGTCGGAAGCTATGCGGTTGGCGATTATCGATACAGCAATCTTAGCGACGCGCTGGCACAAGCGCGCGGAGGCAATTCGCCCTAGCTGAGCATGAGGCATACAGAGATGGGAGGCGATGCGCGCCTTGCGGGAATAGTCTGCAAATTTATCGCAAGCAGACTGGTCGTTTTGTAGCTGGCCCACCTGCTCCTAGTTCTCCAGCGGCTTACCGGCCACAGCCCCTTGCAATCGGCGACTGTGTCATCTTGGCCTCCGCAAGACCAATTGGGAAATCGACGTGGCTCGCAAACATGCGACTAAAAACCTGGTGGGCGTAGCTGCGACATTGCTCGCCGCCTTCCAGAGCAAAACCTGAAGCGCACCCCTGAACACGCCGTTTTCAATGCAGCTCAATCTCTACCTTATGCCCAGGCTTGAATTGAAAATTGCAAAAAAGTCACTAGATGCAATCTATGCAATTTCAATTTGTCCAAAATGGTCACTCCTAAAGAGTACGCCGAGGCGTTGGCTGAGATCGCGGTTGTTGACGGCAAAATTGGTCAGCTCGAAGCACGTGACGACATAACAAACGATGATCCTATGGGCCTGAAAAAGGCGGCGGAGATGCGGGCCCTTATCAAGCAACGCGATTCCCTTCAGAAACGCATCGCAAACGTGCTCGCCGAATTGATGGAAGATCCAAGGTTCAGCCGATTGCATCGGTCAGGCGATTGATCGACCGCAATTGGGTCGGTTTTGACAGGCCGCTTTTGCCGCTTACCCAATCCAGAAGCCCTAATCCCCCTCCAGCGGCTCATCCACCCTCATCGCCTCGCCGGCCAGCGTCTCTGCCTCCAACAGCAGTTCGTCGTCCACCGCTCCCTGCGGCACAGCTTCGCGTCCGATCATTGTCATCACCGGCACGGCCAGCGGGCTGACGCGGTCGAGTTCGACATGCACCAATTCTCGCTCTGAACGCTCCAGCAAATCCGCGAGCCGCCCGACGTCCGTCATCCGCGCGCGGGCATCGGCCCAGGCTGCCTCCAGCAGCACGTGGTCCGGCTCATATTTCTTCAGAACGTCGTAAATGAGGTCGGTTGAGAAGGTGACCTGCTTGCCAGTCTTGCGCTTGCCGGGATGTTGGCGCTCCACCAAGCCGCTGATCACGGCAACCTCGCGGAAAGCGCGGCGCAGCAGGTGGGATTCCTGCACCCAATCGACAAATTCATCGGTCAGAATATCGGGTGAGAGCAGCGGCGCGGGGTTTTTCACTGGTTTCAGACCCCACACGCCGAGCGAATAATCATTCGCCACGAACCCGCCGGGTGCGAGGCCCAAATCCTCCATCCGCCGCGTGATCAGCATGCCCAGGCTCTGGTTCGCGTTCCATCCTTCAAACGTATAATAGACGCTGTAGTGCTTCTTCGCGTGGGGAAAGCTTTCGACCAGCAGCTTACCCGGCCCCGGCATTTCGCTGCGCCAATCCTGCACCTCCAGCCATTCGCGCACATCATCAGGAAAACGTGCCCAGCTGACCCGGTCGGTCAGCATTTGCTGCACGCGGCTCGCCAAATGGGTGGTGAGCGGCAGGCGCAGGCCGCCATAGCTCGGGATGGTCGCGGATTTCTTGGCTGCGCGCACGACCACATCCATATCCTTGAGGCTCTCCACCTCCAGGCTCATGCCCGCAAAGAAGAACGTATCGCCGGGCGAGAGCTGAGCAGCAAAGCGCTCCTCCACCTTGCCGAGCTTGCGGCCGTTCTTGAACCGCACCATCAGCATTTCACTATCGACAATGATCCCGGCGTTCATCCGGTGGCGCTGGGCATGGCTGGGATGGGTCAGCCGCCACGTCCCCTCGCCAAAGGGCAGTTTTGCAAGCGGCTTATCGCGCGTGATCCGCTTGAACTTGTCATAGGCTTTGAGCGCATAGCCGCCGTTCTCGACAAAGCTCAGCACGCGAGCGAGCGCGGCCTCATCGACCCAGGCATAAGCGAGGCTGCTGCGGATTTCGGCGAGCAAGTCATCTTCGCGAAAATCGCCCGCACAGGCGCAGGCGATCGCATGTTGGGCGAGTACGTCGAGGCCGCCTGCACGAAAATCTTCGCCATCGCGCTGTCCCGCATCCACCGCATCCTTGGCGGCGGTCGCTTCCAGAAATTCAAAGCGATTGCCGGGCACCAGGATCGCGCGGCTAGGCGCATCGAGCCGGTGATTGGCGCGGCCAATGCGTTGGAGCAAGCGCGAGCTGCCCTTGGGCGCGCCCATTTGCACCACGCAATCGATATCACCCCAATCGACGCCCAGATCGAGGCTGGCGGTGCACACCAGGCCGCGCAGGCGCCCCTGCGCCATTGCATCCTCAACCTTGCGCCGAGCCTCTTTCGACAGGCTGCCGTGGTGCACACCGATTGGTAGATTGTCCTCATTCACATCCCACAGACATTGGAAAATGAACTCCGCGAGAAAACGCGTGTTGGTGAAGACCAGCGTCGTCTTATTCGCTTTGATCTGCTCGTAAAGCTGATCCACCGCCCAGCGCCCGGCATGGCCGCCCCACGGCACCCGCGCATCAATCGGCAGCAGGATTTCGACCTCCGTGCGGCGCGCCATCCTCGCCCAGCACCAGCTCCGCCGCCGCGATCTCGCCCGTGCCATCATCGGCTTGGGGGCGAGCCATTCGCGAAAGGCCAGCGGGTTTGCGAGCGTCGCCGACAAAGCGACCCGCTGCATATCGGGCGCGAGTGTCTGGAGCCGCGCCAAAGCCAATGCGAGCAGGTCTCCGCGCTTGCCCGTGGCGAAGGCATGAACCTCGTCGATCACCACCCGCTTTAGGCCGCGAAACAGCTCCAGACTTTCCGGATAGGACAGCAGCAGAGAAAGGCTCTCCGGCGTGGTCAGCATCACATGCGGCGGCTTGGTGCGTTGGCGCTTCTTCTTGTCAGAGGAGGTATCGCCGCTGCGCGTCTCGACCACGATGTCGAGGCCGATTTCCTCCACCGGGGTCAGCAGATTGCGCTGCACATCATGGGCCAGCGCCTTGAGCGGCGAGACATAGAGCGTGTGCAGTCCCTCTGGCGGCTTGGCGCCATTCAGGGCCGAAGGCGCAAAGGCCGCCAATGTCGGCAGGAACCCGGCCAGCGTCTTACCCGCGCCGGTATCCGCCACCAGCAGTGCATGATTGCCCGCCTCAGCCTGCGCCAACATGTCGAGCTGATGCCGCCGCACACGCCACCCGCGCGCATCGAACCACGCCTGGATCTCAGTTGGAAGCGTTGAGGAAGGCGCGCTGGCTGTCACGCCTCACACAATGGAGATCGGCGCGCCCTCTCGCAAGCGCGGATCAGAACGGTGAGCCGCCGCCCGGGCTTGGCGGCTGCACGGTGTCAGCCAGCTCGTCCTCGGACAGGCCGAGCAATTGCGCCATGCGGGCCCGCTCATCAGCGCTTAGGTCTTCGTAAGAGCGCTCTGCGGGAAGCTCCGCCATCTTCTCAGACACACGCGCTTCTATATCGGCGAATTGCCCCATCATCGCCGGCATCGCCTCCATGCTGGCCGACATCACCTGCGGATCGGTGAACAAGGCCATGGTCTGCTGCGCGTAAACCTCACCAGTTGGCGTCGCGTAGAAGGCCGAGATATCGGCCAGCTGATCAGCGGTGAAGCGCACGGCATAAGCGCGCGCCATGCCTTGGCGAAAACCCGGCTCGATCAGGGTGGCTACCTCGGTCATCATCTCGCCAAACACGCCGCCCATCGCCTCGCCGCGCTGCTCAAATCCGGGATCGAGCAAGGCCACCAGCTCGCTGCGCTCCTCCGCGCTTAAGGCCTCTACCTTGGCCGGATCGGTCGCCAGCCGAGTGGACAGCATCATCTGCGCGCCCGTCTCGCCGCTGAACATCGCCATGATCGGGGCAAAGGTGTCGCCCATCATATCGCTCATCAGTTCCGCATAGAAACCCTCGGGCATCATGGTGTCGACAATCGCCTCCGCCGCGGGCAAACGTGCCTCTTGCTCCGCCGTCAGCGGCTCTGCCTGGAACATGCCCGTCAGCGCGCCCATGGCCTGCTCCAGCTCTTCTGTCGTCGGTTCAGAAGAGGTTGCATCCTGAGCCGCGAGCGGGGCGGCGAAAGCCAGGCTGGCAGCGCTGAGTGAGAGAGCAATGTGCTTAAACGGGCGCTTCATGGGTTCGTCCTTGTGCTTCTGATGGGGCCAAATTCGTGTGATCGCACCTCTAATGCCCCACGCTTTCGCCGCGTTCCAGTCCTGATAGCGCCAATTGCTCGTCGATCTGCGCGATCAGGCGCTCCAAGCCTTCCTCGGTGTCGCTTTCCGCGCGGGCGACCAGAACGTCCTGTGTGTTTGAGGCGCGCAGCAGCCACCAGCCATCGGCCGTGTTCACGCGCACGCCGTCGGTTGCATTGACCTCTTCGACGCCGGGGCCGGGATTGGTCGTCATCCGCTCGCTGATTTCGGCCATGGCGGGGAATTTGCGCACTTCATCCACTTGGAAGCGCATCTCTGGCGTGTTGAGCATATCGGGCATTGCGCCGCGCAGTTCCGTGACCGATTTGCCGAGTCGCGCAGAGGCCGCGATCAGCCGCAAACCGGCGTATAGAGCATCATCAAAGCCGTAATATGTGTCGGCAAAGAACACATGGCCGCTCATTTCACCGGCCAGAGGAGAGCCCGTCTCCTTCATTTTGGACTTAATCAGGCTGTGCCCGGTCTTCCACATCAGCGGCTGTCCGCCATGCGCCGCGACATGATCAAACAAAGCGCGGCTGGCCTTCACATCGGCAATAATCGTCGCATTCGCGTGGGTTTTGAGGACATCCTCGGCATAGATCATCAGCAATTGATCGCCCCAGATCACCCGGCCCGAACCGTCGATCGCGCCAATCCGGTCACCGTCGCCATCGAAAGCCACACCAAAGTCGAGGTTCTTCTCCGCGACCAGCGCGCGAAGATCGGCCAGATTGGCTTCCACAGTCGGATCAGGGTGATGATTGGGAAAATGTCCATCAACGTCAGTAAACAGCAGATGATGTTCTCCGGGCAGCCGCGCGGCCAGCGCCTCCAAAGCGGGCCCAGCGGCGCCATTGCCAGCGTCCCATCCGACCTTGAGGTCAGCGAGGGCTTCCCCCTCGATCCCGGTGACAGCCTCGAGCAAGCGCTCGACATACTCGCCGAGGATATCGCTCTCGCTGACCTCCCCGTTTCCGTCGGCCCAGCGGCCAGCGGCGGCCATTTCGCCGATCGCCAGGATGTCTTTTCCAAAGAACGGACGCCCTTGAAATACCATTTTGAAGCCATTGTAATTGGCGGGATTGTGGCTGCCAGTTATCTGTATGCCGCCATCAATCTGTTCGGATGACGCCTCAGCATAGTAAAGCATTGGGGTGGCGCTCATCCCGATCTTTACAACGTCGCAGCCGCTGGCTGTTAGCCCTTCGGAAAGGGCGTGTTCGAGCATGGGTGAGCTGACCCTCCCATCGTAGCCCACCGCCACCGTTTTGCCGCCCGCCTCGCGCAGCATGGTGCCAAAGCTGCGCCCGATGGCCCGCGCATCATCCGCGCCCAGCGTCTCACCAATGATCCCGCGAATGTCATATTCACGCAGGACCGTGGAATGAAATTGGTGGCTCATGAGAAGGTCATCCTGAATGGGTTTGGGGTGGTTGATTGAGTGATGGGCGGAAGCGCGCTTTAAAGCTCGTTATCCTGTCACGCGGCTCCATCATCAGCGGGCATCACTCGGGCGGGGTTTCAGCAGTGTCATCGTCATCGCGCGCCTTCACCGGCACGGGCCCGGGCAATTCTTCATACAGCAGATCGCGCGCTGCATTCGCCTCATAAACTTGCTCGGCCGAGCCGCCTTTGTCGGGATGTACGACCGCAAGCAGGCGCTTATGCGCGGCGGCAATCTCTTCGTAATTGGCGTCCGCGCTGACCCGCAGCAATTGCCGTGCTTTGGCGAGCTCCTGGTCCTTGCCAGAGGGGCCCTTCGCCAGCTCCCATGGCCATTTGCCCAGCCCCCAACGGAACAGGACGCAAATCAGCACAAGAATGACGGCGATCTTTAGCATGGCTCAGGCGAGCTCCATCTGCGATTGCCCACGTTCAAAATCGGGCAGGTTGAGGGCTTTTAACAGCGAACGCAGCTCTTGCCGCGCGATCAGATGGCTGGTGCCCAGCTCACCCAAGTGCCCCTTATCAAGCAAAGTGAGCCCGGAGGGAAACAGTTCCCGATAAATCACCCGCTCGGACAGGCCATGGGCAACCCGAAAGCCGACGCGTTTCGACATTTCAGTGAGCGCCTGCTCAATCCGCGCCATATTGCGCGCCTCAACATGACCGGTGCGGTTGCGCACCACGATCCAGTCCATTTCGGGGCGCTTGTCCGCCAAAGTAGCGCGGCTGCGCTTCATCCGCGCCTCCCAGATCAGCTCCGCATAAAAACTCAGCTTCTTTACCTTAAAGGTCTCGCCTTCGACCTGACCGATCAGATCGAAGTCGACGAAACTGTCATTCATCGGTGTGACCAAAGTGTCTGCTTCGGTTGCGGCAAAGCGGGCGAGCGGATCATCGCGGCCCGGCGTGTCGAACAGGATGAAATCGGCACTTTGCCCAAGCTCTTCGATGCGCAGGCCCAATCCCGCAATATCACCTTCATAGACCTCGCACCGGGGCGTGGGCAGCGTGATCCCGCGCCGATCCGCCGTGTCTCTGCGGTTTTCCATATAGCGGTCCATCGTGCGCTGGCGCGGATCGAGGTCAATCGCCACCACCCGCGCGCCCAAATAGGACAACGCCACGGCAATATGCACCGCGGTGGTGGATTTGCCGGTCCCGCCTTTTTCATTCGCAAAGACGATGCGGTGTGCGCTTTTCTGGGCCATGGGCCGGGTCCTTCATTGCGAACGTCTGGGCGAACGTTTGAGCGAACGTACGTGCGAACGGGCGATCTTGTCTCCGCTCGCCGTGAGCGGCTAAAGATGAGCTACAGCGCATACCGAAAGGGCAAACCACTGCAAACCGTAAGCACACTCGAGATGTTGAGAAAATCCATCGCGGCGCTGCGCCGGGAGCCAGTGGCAGAGGGCAGCATCAGCGCGCCCGCCAGCATTGGCCTGGTCCCAACGATGGGCGCGCTGCACGAGGGGCATCTCACTTTGATGCGGGCGGCGCGCGATCAATGCGACCATGTGGTGGCGTCGATCTTCGTCAATCCAACGCAATTTGGCAAGGGCGAGGATCTGGACGCCTATCCCCGGCAATTGGCCGAGGATTCGGCCATGCTGGAAAGCGTCGGGGTCTCTCTGCTGTGGGCACCGACGGTCGAGGCAATGTATCCCGGCGGGCCGCAAAGCTTCGCCAGCAGCATTTCGGTGAGCGGGGTAAGCGCGGGCTTTTGCGGTGCGGACAGGCCGGGCCATTTTGACGGGGTCGCCACGGTCGTGTGCAAACTGTTCAATCAGGTTCAGCCCGATATGGCGTTCTTTGGCGAGAAGGATTTTCAGCAGCTCGCCGTGATCCGCACCATGGCCCGCGACCTTGATCTGACGCAGCCTCCGGTCAGCCAGATTATCGGCGTGCCGACCGTGCGAGAGGCGGATGGTCTCGCGATGAGCAGCCGCAACCGCTATCTCTCCCCCAGCGACCGTGCAGCCGCCGCGACCTTGCCTACGGCAATGAAGACGGCGATCGCACAGATCGAGAGCGGCGGGCCGGTGGATGCGGCGCTAAGCACGCTCAAATCCGCCCTGCTGGATGCGGGCTTCTCCAGCGTGGATTACGCGTCGCTGGCAGACGCGAGCACTTTGGCAGAGATCACTGCCCTAAGCGGCGGCCCCGCCCGCCTGCTGGTCGCGGCGCGCATTGGCGGCACGCGGCTGATCGACAATATGCCGGTGGATTAGCGTCAGGACCTAGGTTTTATTTGACGGATGCGCATTTGCCGTGGCAATGGCGCAGCCGAGCGGGCGGGTATAGCATAGTGGTAATGCTCTAGCCTTCCAAGCTAGCTAGAGGGGTTCGATTCCCCTTACCCGCTCCAGATCTCTTCAAGAACAGCTCTTGAAAGAATCGCCCCGAAAGCCTTGTAGTTGAGCGGCAATACAGGCTGCGCTTCTTGCCCAACAAACAAAACTAGGCTTGTTTTGCTGCACCGAACCTTTAGCTGCCCAGAACCATGAAAAGCCTTACCCATCTTGAGCGGCTCGAAGCCGAAAGCATCCATATCTTCCGCGAAGTCGTGGCCGAAACTGAAAAGCCGGTCATGCTGTATTCGGTCGGCAAGGATTCCTCGGTCATGCTGCACCTTGCGCGCAAGGCCTTTTATCCTGCGCCGCCGCCCTTCCCGATGCTGCATGTCGCCAGCGGGTGGGATTTTCAGGCGCTGCTCGATCACCGTGACAAGACGGTGAAGGAATACAACCTCGACCTGATCGTGGCTGAAAACGAGCATGCCGAAGAACAAGGCATCAATCCGTTCGACACTGGCAGCGCGCTCTATTCTCAGGCGCAGCTGACCGATCCGTTGAAGGCGGCGCTGACCAAGCACGGGTTCGATGCGGCCTTTGGCGGCGGGCGGCGCGATGAGGAAAAGGCCCGCGCGAAAGAGCGCGTGTTCTCGTTCCGCACCGCATCGCATCGCTGGGATCCCAAGAACCAGCGGCCTGAGCTGTGGAACCTCTACAACACGAAAAAGGCCGATGACGAGAGCATCCGCGTGTTCCCGATCAGCAATTGGACCGAGCTCGACATCTGGCAATATATTGCTCTGGAAAAGATCGATATCGTCCCGCTCTACATGTCGCAGAAGCGCCCGACAGTGGAGCGCGATGGGATGCTGCTGGTCGTGGATGATGACCGTTTCCGGTTGGAAGAAGGCGAAGAGCCGGTGGAGCGGTCCGTCCGTTTCCGCACGCTGGGCTGCTACCCGCTGACCGGCGCGACGGAGAGCGATGCGACCGATATGAATCTCATCATTCAGGAAATGCTGCTCGCCACCGGGTCTGAGCGCCAAGGCCGCGCGATCGACAAGGGACAATCCGCCTCGATGGAAGATAAGAAGCAGGAGGGGTACTTCTGATGGTATATTCTTCCGCTTGGGCTGAGCTTGTCGAAGCCCTGCACTCCCCTTCTTGCGCAACACCAAAAGTAAAGGCAGCCCTTCGGCAAGCTCTGGGTGAACGGAATTGAATATGCATAGCTCTGCAAAAGACAGTTCATTCCAAACCGACGCGCTGATCGCGGAGGATATCGACGCCTATCTCGACCAGCATCAGCATAAGAGCCTGCTGCGCTTCATCACCTGCGGCAGCGTGGATGACGGCAAATCGACCCTGATCGGGCGGTTGCTGTACGATTCCAAAATGATCTTTGAAGATCAGCTGACCGCGCTGGAAAGTGACAGCAAAAAGGTCGGCACCCAGGGCGATGAGATCGACTTTGCGCTGTTGGTCGACGGCCTTGCGGCAGAGCGAGAACAGGGCATCACCATCGATGTCGCCTATCGCTTCTTCACCACCGAGAAGCGCAAGTTCATCGTCGCCGATACGCCGGGGCACGAGCAATACACCCGCAATATGGTCACCGGGGCCTCAACCGCCGATTTGGCGGTGATCCTGATTGATGCGCGCAAAGGCGTGCTCGAACAAACGCGGCGGCACTCTTTCCTGGTCCACCTGCTGGGCATCAAGCATTTGGTGCTGGCGGTGAATAAGATGGATCTGGTCGATTATGATCAGGCCCGGTTTGAGGAAATCCTCGCCGATTACAGCCAGTTTGCCGAGCAAATCGGCATCGAAGGCTTCACCGCGATCCCAATCTCCGGCTTTAAGGGCGACAACATCACTGCCGCCCCTTCGGCCAATACGCCGTGGTATAATGGACCCTCACTGATCCAGCATTTGGAAACGGTTGAGCTCGCCAATACTGCCGCGCAAGAGCGCAGCTTCCGCATGCCTGTGCAATGGGTCAACCGGCCCAATTTGGATTTTCGCGGGTTCACCGGCCTGATCGCAAGCGGCACGATCAAGCCCGGCGATAAGGTGCGCATTGTGCCCGTCGGCAAGACCAGCACAGTCAAATCCATCCTGACCTTTGATGGAGAGCTGGATGAGGCGGTTGCCGGGCAATCCGTCACCATCACTCTCACGGATGAGGTTGATTGCAGCCGCGGCGATGTGATCGCGGCGGCGGACAATCCGCCTGAGGCCTCCGACCAGTTTGAAACCACCTTGGTTTGGATGGACGAGGCGGCGCTCAAACCTGGCCGCGCCTATTGGCTCAAAATCGGCAGCCAAATGGTCAGCGCAACCATCGCTGAGCCGAAATATGAGATCTGCATCAACCGATTTGAGCATCTGGCGGCGAAGACGCTGGAGCTCAACAGTATTGGCGTGGCGGAGCTGCGCACGGATCGGCCGATCACGTTTGAACCGTATGAGACGAGCCGCGCGCTGGGCGGGTTCATCCTGATCGACAAATTCACCAATGCGACCGTGGGCGCCAAGCATGCTGCATTTCAGCCTGCGCCGCGCGCAAAACGTGCATTGGCAGCCAACCACGATCACCCGCGATGATCACTCTGGCCTGAAGAACCAGCGCCCGCGCGTGCTGTGGTTCACCGGGCTTTCCGGCTCAGGCAAATCGACCATCGCCAACGAGGTGGAGAAGCGCCTGGCGCTGATGAATCGCCACACCTTCCTGCTCGACGGGGACAATGTGCGCCACGGGCTAAACAAGGATCTGGGCTTTACCGAGGCGGACCGGATTGAAAACATTCGCCGCATTGGCGAGGTGGCGAAGCTGATGACGGATGCCGGGCTAATCGTGATGACCGCGTTTATCTCGCCGTTCCGGGCCGAGCGCCAGATGGTGCGCGAAATGATGCCGGAGGGTGAGTTCATCGAGATCTTCGTGGACACGCCATTGGAAGTCGCCGAACAGCGCGACGTCAAAGGCCTTTACAAAAAGGCGCGCGATGGGGAGCTTAAGAACTTCACCGGGATCGACAGCCCCTATGAAGCGCCAGAGAACCCGGAAATCCGCGTGAACACGGTGGAGATGACGATTGAAGAAGCCGCCGACCACATCATTGCCGTGATCCTGCCGCTGAAATGACAGGCGAAGCATTTAGCGCTGATCCGGCCGCAATGTCCGATGCGGAATTGGCCGCGCACCTCGCCGAGGTGGCTGGCCGCATCCTGCTGGATGTCCGCAGCAGCGGCATGTTCACCGGCAAGGCGCTGGGCGCGGCAGGCGATGCCACGGCCAACCAATTCCTATGCCATGCGATCCGCGCCGCACGGCCTGACGATGGCCTTCTGTCCGAAGAGGAAAAGGACGACACCGCCCGCTGCTCCATGAGCCGCGTGTGGATCGTCGACCCAGTGGATGGCACGCGCGAATATGGCGAGGAGCGCAGCGATTGGGCGGTGCATGTCGGCCTTTCAGTCGACGGTACAGCCAGCGTCGGCGCGGTTGCTCTACCCGGACTGGACGGCGGCTTAGTGTTGCGTTCTGATCAACCAGCTGCCCTGCCCGATACAGCGGCCAAGCCGCGTCTCGTCGTCAGCCGCACTCGGCCTGCCAAAGAAGCCGTTGCATTGGCCGAGGCGATTGGCGGCGAGTTGCTGCCCATGGGCAGCGCGGGCGCAAAGGCCATGGCAATCGTGCGCGGTGAGGCAGAGATTTACCTGCATTCCGGCGGGCAATATGAATGGGACAGCTGCGCACCGATTGCGGTCGCGGCGGCGCACGGTCTGCATTGCAGCCGGATCGATGGCTCACCCATGGTCTATAACCAAGCGGACACGTACCTGCCCGATCTGCTGATTTGCCGCCCGGAATATGCGCAGGCCGCGCTGGGACTAGTCGCTAGCCTCGGCTGATCAGTCTGTCACGGCTTCTGGCGGCGGCGCTCGGCGCGCTGAACCAACCAGCACTTCCACCCGGCGATTGGCCGCCCGGCCCGCTTCATTCGGCGCGCCATTGGGCAGAGCGTTGGGCTCTATCGGGTTTTGCTCGCCAAAGACGATCACACGAATGCGGTCATCGGCAATGCCGTTTTCGATCAGCCAAGCGGCGACCGCCAGACCGCGCGCCTGCGAAGCACGCTCGTTCACCGCATCGCTGCCGCCCGCATCGCTGTGCGCGCGCAGGACAATCGGCAGACCGCGCGCCACTTGCTCAGAGGCAAGCACTTCTTTGAGCGCAGCCAGAGCATCTCCGCTGAGGTCCGATCCGCCATCGGGAAAGCCAATTGTGGCGTTAAGCGGCTCCAGCGGAGCCTCCACTTCAGGCTGCTCAATATCGCTGCGCAGGATTGAGACGGGTTCTTCTTCGCTTGCGCCGTCTTCGGCATTCTCACCACCGGAGCCATCGGCAGTGCTGACGTCCGCGTCCACATCTGTGTCGCCACGCTCAGAAGCGCAGGCGGATAGGCCCATCATCAATGACGCTGCGATCAAGACTGTCGTCGTTCTCATCACTTCCTCGTGTACCTTTGCCCGTCCGGATCAGGCCGTTTGCGGACCTGCATCGTCCTCGCCGCTGGGCTTGGAGTTCTCTTTCGCCCGCTCTTTTCCGCTCTCTTTATTGGCGCGCTTCGCCGCGTGTTCTTCCGCGCTCTTCAATGAAGGCGGAGTGAAGGAGATGATCGTATCGCCTGCGCGCGGTTCTGGCCGGGCGGCGTGGGTGAAGAACCTCAGCCTGCCGCTCTTACGCACCAGCATCAGCATGTTGGCACTGTCCGGGAGCACCTCCTGCGCGTCTTCAAAATTGAACTCGTCAGACAGCTTGGTCTTGCGGAAGACCCAGCCTTGCTCCTGACGCTCATTGGTATCCGACACACCAAAGCCGGATTCGAACAAAGCGCGCCCGCGAATGCTCTCTGGCAGCGCGTGCTTATCGTCCTCATCCGCGCTTTCACCCAGCTGATAGACGGAATCGCGCCCCACCTCATGCGCAAATTCATTGCAGACGAGCGCATTATACGCCTCGTTATCCGTCGCCGCGACCAGCACTTGGAACGGCGCAAGGTCGAGATTGTGCTCAGTCGCCTCGTTCAGGATCTCGCCGTGGTAGAACGGCAGACCCTCGCGACGCGCCGCGCCAAGCCTCTGCCAGCTGGGATCAACGATCATAACCGGGGTCTTGAGCGCCTGCATCTCGCGCGCGAGCGCAATCGTCCACGGGGTCGCCCCCACGATCAACAATCCGGGCCGCGATTCGCCTTTTACACCCAGCAATTTCGCCGCCCATTCGACGGTAAAGCCGTGGGCGATAACGGTGATGACGACCACCGCAAAACTAAGCCCGGTGAGCAATTGCCCGCCTTCAATCCCAAGCTCATCCAGACGCAGCGCAAACAGGCCAGAGATCGCCACCAGCACAATGCCGCGCGGCGCAATCCAGGCGATGAACAATCGCTCGTTCCAAGGCACGGCGGTGCCAAGCAGGCTGAGTAGGACAGTGGCCGGACGCACAAGGAACAGCAGAGCGAGCAGGAAGGCGAGCGGCCGCCAGCTCGTCTGCAGATAGGTCAGCTCCTCCCATTTCAGCGAGGCAGAGAGCAGGATGAAGATGCCCGAGACGAGGAGCACCGCAATGTTCTCTTTGAACGGGTGGATCGAGCGCAGGCTGGAGACGCCGAGGTTGGCAAGCGTAATGCCCATCACCGTCACCGCGACGAGGCCCGCTTCATGCTCAATCTTGTTCGACAAGACGAACACGCCAATCACCGCGCTGAACAGCACCGGCACTTTGAGATATTCCGGGATTGCGCCGCGCGGGAACAAGAAGGCGATCAAGCGCGCAGCCGCATAACCGATCAGGCCCGCCATGATCGCTGCAATGATCAGCGGCGGCACCACTTCGATCAGCGATGCGCCCGGACTGTCGGCGACCTTGCGGAAATATTCATAGGCGATCACCGCGCACAGCGCCCCGGTGGGATCGTTGACGATCCCCTCCCATTTGAGGATCGAGGCGGGCCGGGTCTGAATGTTGGATTGCCTCAGCAGCGGTATCACCACCGTCGGCCCGGTAACGATCAAGATGCCGCCAAACAGCACCGCGACCGGCCACACCAGGCCAGCAATGTAGTATCCTGCCGCTGCGCCCAGCGCCCACCCGATAAACACGCCAATCGTCGCCAGACGGATCACCGCTTGGCCGGAATGCCTAAGCTCTCGGTAGTCGAGGCTGAGCCCCCCTTCGAAAAGGATCAACGCAACGCCTATGCTGACCATCGGGTCAAGCAAGTCGCCAAAGGCCGCCTCTGGATCGATCAGTCCGGTTATCGGGCCAGCGATAAAGCCCGCCGCCAGCATCAGGACAATCGCGGGCCAGCCGGTTCGCCAAGCGACCCATTGCGCGCCGATACCCAGCACGCCGACCGTGGCGATTACAAGAGCTTGCGAGTCCATACCCGCTTTCGGGTGCGCGCTTACGGGGGCGAAATCAAGCCTTATGACAATCGTTTACAGCGCCGCAAGCCTGCGCGGCGCAGCGTCAATTGCCCTCGAAATCCAGCAAAGTGCGCACTTCCAGGCCCGCCGAGGCAAGCTTTGTCGCCCCGCCAAGGTCCGGCAAATCAATCACGAACAGCGCATGATCAATCCGTGCGCCCGCCATACGCAACAGCTTGGCTGCGGCGATGGCGGTACCGCCGGTCGCGATCAGATCGTCGACGATCACCACATGCTCGCCATCACTGACGGCGGCGGGGTCCATCTCCAACCGGTCGGTGCCATATTCGAGAGCATAGTCGACGCCGATCGTCTCAATCGGCAGCTTGCCCGGCTTGCGCACCGGGGCAAAGCCAATGCCGAGCTCGACCGCCACCGCTGCGCCAAAGATAAAGCCGCGCGCCTCCATCCCCGCGATTTTCTGAGCACCGCAGGCCCGCGCCATTTCCGCCAAGTGCCGTACGCTGGCCGCCAATCCCTGAGGGTGGCCGATCAGCGTGGTGATGTCGCGAAATTGGATGCCTGGCTTGGGAAAATCCGGGACCGTTCGGATCAGCGCGCGCAACTCATCAGGGGTCATATCCAATTCCTCATCATGCGCCGCGCCTGTTCGGCACAGGCCTCAAATGAAAAGCGCCCCGCCATCGCTTGTGGATGGAGAGGCGCTGTTTCAAACATGGGGCGATTGTGCCCGTCTGCTTATTTCTTCTTCGGCTTAAGCCCGGCCCAGATCTGCTTCTTCGAGAGATAGGCAAGGATCGTTGCGAACAGCAGGAAGCCAAGCACTGGCCAACCGGTCTGCTTGCGCTTCACGAGTGTTGGCTCAGCGGTCCAGGTCAGGAAGGCCGCAACATCGGCTGACATCTGATTAACGGTCGCCTCGGTTCCGTCGGCATAGGTTACTTGGCCGTCGATCACGATGGGCGGCGCCATCGCGATGTTCACATTGGAAAAGTACTTGTTGAAGTACAGGCCCGCTGGCGTCTCAAACTCTGGCACTGTTGCCGCAATCTCTGGATCCGCTTCACCGTAACCTGCGAGCAGCGAATAGACATAGTTGGTGCCGTCTTTGCGCGCCTTGGTCATCAAAGAGAGATCAGGCGGGATCGCATTGTTGTTGGCAGCAGCCGCAGCCACATCGTTGGCGAACGGTGATGGGAATTGATCGGTCGGCTTGCCCGGACGCGTTGTGGTTTCACCCGTGTTCGGATCGATGCCTGGAACCGTCCAATTGGCCGCTTCCGCCTGAACTTCCGCTTCGGAATAGCCAAGCTCGCTCAAGTTGCGGAATGCGACAAACTTCAGACCGTGGCAGGCCGCACAGACCTCTTTATAGACCTGATAGCCGCGCTGCAGCTGAGCATTGTCCCACTTGCCGAACGGACCCTCGAACGAGAACCCGCCCTCAGGCGCGATGGGCTTTTCCTTGAAGGCATAATAGTCAGGCTTTTCAGGCGGCGCATAATTGATCGCACCTGGCAGTAGGGACCAGAAAAACAGGATCCCCACGATCCCTAAACCTGCAATGATCGCTCCGAGACGAATGCTCATACGCTTAGACTTTCAACTTAAACTAGAGTTCACTTGGGCCAAACGGGCGGCGTTGCCAATGGCGGACTATTCGGCCGAGCTGCAAGGAACCGGCTTCGCCAGAGCCCTTTGCACCCGAACTTGCGGAGTTTCCAGGAGCCGCATCATCCGACCCAAGAACCGATTCTGTGATCGAATAAGGCAGCGGCTTTGGCACTTCGATCTGACTGACGATCGGCAGGATCACCAGGAAGTGCAGGAAGTAATAGGCCGTCGCGATCTGGCTTAGCAGCACATATGGCTGCTCTGCCGGGGCACCGCCGCAATAGGTCAGCAACGCCATGCAGGGGATAAGACCGAACCAGAAGAACTTCTTGAACATCGGACGATAGTGGCCGGAGCGAACCGGGCTCTTATCGAGCCACGGCAGGATGAACCAGACCAAGATAGAACCGAACATCGCGATCACACCCAGCAGCTTCGCCTGGATCAGAACGATACCGGTGAACGGGATCGTCAGATCGTCGGTAAAGGCACGCAGGATCGCGTAGAACGGCAGGAAGTACCATTCCGGAACGATCAAAGCCGGCGTCGAAAGCGGGTTTGCTTCGATATAGTTATCCGGGTGACCCAGCATGTTCGGCAGGAAGAACACCATGAAGGTGAACGCCAGCAGGAAGATGCCGAGGCCAAAGCCGTCCTTCGCCGTGTAATACGGGTGGAACGGGACAGTATCGCTTTCCTTCTTCACTTCGATCCCCGTGGGGTTCGAAGAGCCAGGAATGTGCAGCGCCCAGATGTGCAGAATAACAACACCGGCGATCACGAATGGCAGCAGGAAGTGCAGCGAGAAGAAGCGGTTGAGCGCAGCGTTATCCGGCGCAAACCCGCCCAAAAGCCAAGTTTGAAGCGATTCGCCAACCAGCGGGATCGCCCCGAACAGGCCAGTAATCACCTTCGCGCCCCAGAAGCTCATTTGGCCCCAAGGCAGCACGTAACCCATGAAGGCCGTTGCCATCATCAGCAGGAAGATAACCACGCCCAGCAGCCAGATCATCTCGCGCGGCGCTTTATAGGAAGAATAATAGAGGCCGCGGAAGATGTGTAGGTAGATCACGATGAAGAAGAAGCTCGCGCCGTTGGCGTGCGCATAACGCATCAGCCAGCCAGAATTGACATTGCGCATGATGTGCTCAGTCGTCGCAAAGGCAACTTCGGTGTTGGCGGCATAGTGCATCGCCAAGATTACGCCGGTGATGATCTGGATCATCAGACAGAACCCGGCAAGAACACCGAAATTCCACATGTAATTGAGGTTGCGCGGCACCGGATAGCCCGCACCAACCGCATTGTAGACCAGCCGCGGCAATGGCAGCTTTTCATCAATCCACTTGGTGAAGTCGTTCTTCGGTTCGTATTGTTTTGCCCAGGCGAAGCTCATGGCGTTCTCTCGTGAGTGTTCAGCAGATAGATCAGTTACGCAGGATTACCCGACGCGGATGACCGATTCAGAGGTAAATGCGAAATCCGGGACGACCAGATTGGTTGGCGCAGGGCCTTTGCGGATGCGGCCAGCGGAATCGTAGTGGGAACCATGGCAAGGGCAGAAATAGCCGCCATATTCACCTTTGTTTTCGCCTTCAGCCGCGCCCAGCGGCACACAGCCGAGGTGGGTGCAAACGCCCATGGTGACGAGGATGTCTTCATTGCCCTCGCCCAGGCGGTCAGTCAGGCTTTCCTGATCGCGCAGGTCAGCAACATCGACTTCGTTCGCCTCGGCAATTTCCTCAGGCGTCAGGCGCTTCACAAACAATGGCTGTTTGCGAAAGATCGTCTTAATGCTCTGACCCGCTTCGATTGCGGAGACATCGACATCGGTGGTGCTTTCAGCAAGCACGTCAGCCGATGGAGCCATTTGGGAAACCAGCGGCAGCGCGCTAGCCGCAGCACCAACGCCGCAGCGGTTGAAAGCGCTGCTACGTGAATAAAATCACGCCGCCGTACGCCCTCATTTGCTTCGTTTGCATCAGCCATCGTTCAAAAACCCTGTCTTCTTTGCCGCATTGGATAGGTGCCCTTGCGGCGGTAACGTTGATTAATTGTCTAGCCAGTCCAGCGGGGATTTACGCAGGTAGCGAAAGCCCAAACCTGCATTCACCCCGTGCCGGATTACAACTCGTGCGCGCTCCTAGCCCCAATGGCCGGGGATTCCAACACTGTTTTCAGCATTGCTTGTTCGCTTTCCTGCAAGCCTATGACCAAACCACCTCAGGGCGCAGCGATCATACTGATTTGACGCCCATAATTCGCCTCGCCGCGCTGAGACGCACGGCGATAGGAATAGTAACGCTCAGATAGCGAAAAAGTGTCCAAATCGAGCAATTGGACGGTTTTGAGCCCAGATTTGGCAAGCCGCGCGGCGACAAAACCGGGCAAATCAAACTGCCAGTGTCCATCACGGCCAGCGGAAAAATGCCGCTCATCCTCATGCGCGAAATTGGTTTTGAAAGGCGCATCCACCTCATAACTCGCCTGAGCAATAGTCGGGCCGATAGCGGCTGCGATGTTCTGACGCGAGGCTCCTAGTGCTTCCATCGCGGTGAGCGTATTTTCCAGCACGCCGCCGACCGCGCCGCGCCACCCCGCATGGGCTGCACCAACCACACCAGCCTGCTGGTCCGCAAACAGTACTGGCGCGCAATCCGCCGTCACAATGCCCAGCACAATGCCAGGCGTTGACGTCACGACAGCGTCACCCTCCGGGCGTCCAGTGGGATCATCTGCCCAGGCCTGATCCACAGCGATGACATCGGGTGAATGGATCTGATGCGGGGCGGCGAGCGCGGCGCCCTCGACCAGAGCCTGTGCCCCGTCCAGCCGGTCCCGCGCTATCAAGACGCTGTCACCATCCCCGCCATAGCCGAATTGATGCGCGCCATTTGCATGTCCGAAAAAGCCGTGCGGAATACGCCCGAGCGCATCGGCGCGCGTTATGTCGAACGCGCCCATGCTCAGCCCTCCAGACTGCGCGTGACCTGCTCAGATGTGTCGCGTGACAGGCCGGATGCGGCGGCAATGCGTTCGAGCTCAGCCTTCATCATGGCGGCGCGTTTGGGCTCGATCCGGCGCCATTTGCCCAGCGGCGAAACAAACCGAGCCGCTGTTTGCGGGTTGATCGGATCAAGCGCCAGAATGAGGTCAGCGATCAAGCGGTATCCATCACCGCTTGGATCATGGAAACCCGCCGGATTGTCGGCAAAGGCCATGTAGAGCGAGCGCACACGGTTGGGGTTCTTGATCGTGAAGTCGTCATGTTCGGCCAGCGCCTTCACATGATCGATAACATCCGCATGCGGCGCCAGCGCTTGCAGCGTAAACCATTTGTCGATCACCAGATCATTGCCGGTGTAGCGATCAAAAAAGGCCTTAAGCGCATCGGCTCGCTGCGGGCTTTCGATACCGCACAGCACCATCAGCGCGCCTTGACGGTCGGTCATATTGTCCGCTGCATCGAATTGCTGCGCCGCCATACCAGCCGCTTGCTCTGGATCGCTCGCCGCAAGCAGCGCGAGTACCTGAGTCTTAACCTTGCGCGCGCCGCGCCCGGTAGGATCGTCAAAGCCAACCGACGCCGTGCGCGCATAGAGCCCTTCAAGCTCGCGTTTCAGCATTGTGCCGAGCGCAGTCTTCAGCGCCTCTCGCTCGGCATGGATCGCGCCCGGATCAGCTAGACGCGCGCCGCTTGCCATTTGCTCAAACAGATAGGTCTCGCTCGGCAGCAGCATCAGCTCGCCGCGCATATTATCGTCCAGCGCCTCGTCGGTCAGGATTGCGGCCAGCGCATCGCCGATTGCGGTCTTGCCCGCTGCCCGCTGCGTCTCGTCAAGCTCGCCAGAGGCCGCCGCGACGAGATGGCCGACGCTGAGCTGTTGCATCGCCTCGTAGCGCGCAAAGGGATCATCATCATGCGCGGCCAGAAACCCGAGGTCTTCGAGCGGCACGTCATGCTCAATCACCACAGGCGCGGTGTAGCCGCGATTGATCGAGACCACCGGGTCTGGCCCGGCCATTGGCAGGGTAAAGCTCTGCTCACTCTCGGTAAGGACGATCAACTGCTCTTCACCAATCTGGCCTGTAGCGCGGCTGTGCACCGCGACCCGCAGCGGGATGGGCATGGCCTGCTTATCCGGCTGGCCCGGGGTCGGCGGCACGGTTTGTGAGAGCGTCAGAGTAAGGCCATCGCGCGCCGTCTCTTGGCGAACTTTCACGCGCGGCGTGCCAGCTTGGCGGTACCACAGGCGGAACTGCTCCAGATCGAGCCCAGCCCCGTCCTCGATGGATTTGATGAAATCCTCACAGGTCGCCGCCTCGCCGTCGTGACGATTGAAATAGAGGTCAGTCCCGGCCCGGAACCGCTCCAGGCCCGCCATGCTCCGCATCATGCGGATAACCTCGGCGCCTTTGTTGTAGACGGTGGCGGTGTAGAAATTGCTGATTTCGCGGTAGCTGTCCGGGCGAATTGGGTGCGCAAGCGGCCCTGCATCCTCAGGGAATTGGGCGGCGCGCAGGATGCGGACATCTTCGATCCGCTTCACCGCTTCGCCTCGCATATCCTGGCTAAACAGCTGATCGCGCAGCACGGTAAAACCCTCTTTCAAGGACAGCTGAAACCAATCGCGGCAGGTGATCCGGTTACCCGACCAATTGTGGAAATACTCATGCGCGATCACGCCCTCAACGCCGTCATAATCGGCATCAGTGGCGGTGTCGGGATCGGCCAGCACATATTTGGTGTTGAAGACGTTGAGACCTTTGTTCTCCATCGCGCCCATGTTGAAATCTGACACGGCGACGATGTTGTAGAGGTCGAGATCATACTCGCGGCCAAAGGTCTCCTCATCCCATTTCATCGAGTGGTGGAGCGATGCGAGCGCATGGTCTGTGCGGCTAAGGTCTTCCGCGCGGACCCAGATGTTGCACTCAACTTCGCGGCCAGACATCGTCGTGAACGGCGCGGAATTGGCGACCAGATCGCCCGCAACGAGCGCGAAGAGATAGCTCGGTTTGGGCCAGGGGTCGTGCCATTCTGCAAAATGCTGGCCATTCTCGCTTTCGCCCTCGGCCACTTTGTTGCCATTGCACAGCAGAACCGGGAACAGCTCCTTCGGCCCGCTCATATGCACCCAATAGGTTGACAGCACGTCGGGCCGATCTGGGAAGAAAGTGATCCGGCGAAAACCCTCTGCCTCGCATTGAGTGCACAGCATGCCGTTCGAGGCGTACAGCCCCATCAACGTCGTGTTCGCGCTTGGATCGATTTCGGTCTCGATCATGATTGTGTGGCTGTCACCGGGCACCGTCAGGATCAGATCCGGCCCGTCCATCACGTAATCTTCCACCGTCACATCGTCGACGGTAACGCGCGCTGGTGTCAGGCTGTCACCGTTGAGGCGCAACTCGTTGGAGGCCTCAGCAGCAGGATTGCGTTCCACCTTAAAGCTGGCCAGCACCCGTGTCTTTTCGAGGCCGAGATTAAACACGAGCTTGGTTTCAGGAAGCAGCCAAGGGAACGGCTTATAATCTGCGCGCAGGATCACCGGCGGTTCGGCAGGCGTAGCGGGAGCGTCTTCGGGGGCGATGGGGTTGTGTGCGATATCCATACTTGCCTGTTACCCGTTCGTGTCGAGCGAAGTCGAGACACAATCCACATCAGCCTCTCGACTTCGTTCGAGGCGAACGGCAGTAAGGTGTGATGTCAGATCTGTTCATTTTCGGCCTTGGCTACACCGCGAAACGCATAGCGGAGGAAATGCGAACGCGCGGTTGGCAAGTGAACGCCACGGGCAGCGCGGGCAATGTAGATTTTGCGGACCGCGATGCTGTGACGGCAGCGCTGAACCGCGCAAACCATGTGCTTTCTTCCGTCCCGCCGGATCGCAAAGCCGGGCTGGACCCTGTCCTGGACAGCTATGGCCGCGATTTTGGCGAAGCATGGTACGGCTACCTCTCCTCCACCGGCGTTTACGGCGATCAGCAGGGCGCGTGGGTCGATGAAAGCACGCCCCCGATTGCCGAAACCGGCGCAGGCCGCCGCAATGCCCGCGCCGAAGCCGATGCTTTATGGATGAAGCTGGGCGCGCGGGTGTTCCGCTTGCCCGGCATTTATGGGCCGGGTCGCAGCGCGCTGGAGCGCGTGCGCGATGGCCGCGCGCGCCGGATTGATATGCCGAACCAGGTCTTCAGCCGGGTGCATGTCGATGACATCGTCAGCGGCGTGGTTGCCGCGCTCACCAGTGATGCGCCAGCGGGGGCTTACAACCTTGCCGATGATCTCCCCGCGAGCGGCAATGCGGTGACCGAGCATGCCTGCCAATTGCTCGGGATTGACCCGCCCCCTTTGGAGACGCTTGAGGAAGCCAACCTGTCAGAAATGGCGCGCGGATTTTACGCCGAGAACCGCCGGGTCGCGAATGGCAAAGCCAAGCGCGTGCTGGGATGGCAGCCGGAGTATCCGACCTTTGTTGAGGGGCTCAACTCGCTTCTTTGAGCTGCCGGGCGCGCAGCGCGACGACCAATCCCAGCATGGCAAGGGCAGCCCCGCCAGCCGCCATCGCCGTCCATATGTAGCCTTCGAACACGGTCGAGATAATCATCGCGACAACAACCACCAGCACCCCGTTATAAGCGGCCCGACCCGCGCCCAACTCGCGAACAAGCCCGTAATAGATCGGGAAGGTCACAACCGAACCGGCCAGTGCAAGCCATACCGTTCCCAGCCAGTAACTCGCCGAACTGGGAAAGGTCGGCGGCCCGCTGATAGCAAACGCAAGCGCGCCATCCATGACTGTGCCATACAGCATCGCCCATGCGAGCAGCGTCACCAGCTTCACACCATTTCCAGCCGGTCCAGCCTGAATGACGTTCGCAATGGATGCCGACAGCATTGCGATCAGGGCAAGCACAGTCCCGAGCACAACGTCTCCGCCCAGATGCTCCACCGCGCTGCCTTCCAGCGCTTCATTCCACAACAGCAACCCAATCCCCACCAGCGCAATGCCGCTCCCTGCGACGAAGCGCGCGGTTATCGGCTGTTTCAACAACAACCAGCCAAGGATCGCATTGGGCACCAACATCATCCCAATCAGCAAGGCGACAATACCCGAGGTGAGGTGAAGCTCGGCAAGATAGACGAAAGTGTAATTGCCGCAGAATTGGAACAAACCCATGGCCAAGGCGAGCCGGTGCGCGCGCTTCGGCATGCGCAAACCGCCACCCATAAACAGGGCCAGCGCAAACATCGCCGGGGTCGCCAAGGCAAATCGAAATGCGACCGACCAATGCGGCGAAACATCGGTAACCTGCCCGACAATGACAACCCAGGTCGACCCCCAGATAAAGGCGACCAGAAGAAAAGGCAGAGCAATGCGTGGGCGCAACATCGCATGTGGGGGCAATTCACTCATAGAGTGGAGATCATTTTGGCCAATTCTAGCGCATCATCATCGCGGGTGTTCCACGCGGTCACAAAGCGGGCCGCGTCTGCGCCCCAATCGTAGAAGGCAAAGCCCTGCGCGCGCAGCGCGTCTCGCTCAGCCTCGGTCAGACGCACGAACAGCTCATTGGCCTCGACAGCGTGCATCAAGCGATCGCCGCAGGCCCCGGCGATCTCAGCCGCCGCCGCGTTCGCGTGGCTCGCATTCGCCAGCCACAAATCGCCATCGAGCATCGCGAGGATTTGTGCCGCAAGATAGCGACCCTTGCACTGCAAATGCCCTGCGCGTTTGCGGCGATAGCGAACCAGGTCGGCTTGGCTCTTGTCGAACAGCACCACGGCCTCTGCGCCCATGCCGCCGTTTTTGATGAAGCCGAAAGCAAGGCTGTCGACCGGGCCGCATGCCGCACGCGCGGCGTCCTGAGCCGAGCCACCTGCATTCGCCGCAGCATTGGCAAAACGCGCGCCGTCCATATGCAGGCCGAGCTTGCGCGCGGCCGCGAAGTCTTTGAGCGCGGCGAGTTCTTCGCCGGAATAGACGCACCCATATTCGCTCGCCTGTGTGATCGCGATGGCGTGGGCTTGTACCTGATGCACATCATCGCGGATCGGATCGATCAGAGCGGCGATGCCTTCCGGCGTGAGCTTCGCGCCTTCGCCGCCCGCCAGCATCAGCTTCGCACCGTGCAGGTAAAATCCCGGCGCACCGCCTTCGTCGACTTCGATATGCGCCTCTTCATGGCACACGACGCCGCCATGTGGTGCGCACATGGTGGCCAGCGCCAGACAATTGGCCGCCGTGCCCGTGGCGATCCATTCCGCCGCGCATTCGCGCCCAAACAGATCGCTAAAGCGCTCGTCCAGCTGCGCCGACAGCGCGTCGCCATCATAGGGGTTGTCGGCATGATCCGCCGCGCGCATCGCCTCCCACACATTGGGGTGGACCGGCGCGGCATTGTCGGACAGGAAAGGCTTGAGGCTCGTCATTACAAAGCGGCTTTAGTGCGAGCAGCGGACTTGGCAAGAAGGAGCATGGCGAATGACTGACATCACAGATGATCTCACCATTGATCACCACGATACAGACACCGGCGGGAAGTATGTCGCTGAGCTAAAAGTCGAGTCCGCGACCGGATATCTTGAGTGGGAGCCGCGCGGAGAAAATGTGCGCGTCGCCGCCCACACGGTCGTTCCGCGCGCAATTGGCGGGCGCGGCGTGGCGGGCGAATTGGTGAAGCGCTTGATCGCGGATGCACGGGAACAGGGCTTTAAGATCGTGCCGCAATGTTCCTATGTAGCCGCGAAGTTTGAGAAGAACCCCGATTGGAGCGACTTACTCGCTTAGTTTTGGAGCTTTAGCAAAGCCTGCCGTAGCCACCCGCGCCCTCCACCCTTCCACCCGGAGCCTACCGGGACACAATCCGGGTGGAAGGGTGGAGGGCGCGGGTGGCTAGGACCAGATAACTAACCATTCTCAAGCTGAGAGAAGTCCTTGCTCACAATCGTTTCGAGCACGGCGGCGCGGACCTCGCGGGCTCGCTCCAGCGGGACGCCAGAGATCGAAAAACTGCCGCTCAGCCAAGCCGAAATCCAAGCTGGCATAGCCGCGTTTGCGAGCAATCGGGCCTTGGCTGATCTCCACCGAATGCAGTTTCACGCGGTTGGCGATCGTGCTGCTGGGTGAAAACAGCCCGCTGACCGACATGATCTGGCTATCATCGAGCGCATGACGCTTATACTGCCAGGAATAAAACTCCGCAAAGACAAACAACACTGAGAGAACCAGCGGGATCAGCACAAAAAACGGCGGCGCAAAGATCGCCACCGGTATAGCAATAAGCAGAAACACACCGCCATCGATCAGCGCGCCGTCAAAGCGGTATTTCTTCGCGGCCCGGTGCCATTCCGCATCCTCGCTCGGCAGATGAAACCCGGAGGCCTCAACGATTGGCGCGATCTCATCCAGCTGCGCGAACGGGGCAACATCGTGGTTCGATGCGCCCGCATCCTGAGCTAGGCTGATGAATTTGAGGCCATGCCAGCCGAACCGGTAGCGGATGAAGCGCGTACCGATCTTGATGCCCTGCACCCGGTGAACCGGCATCACGACGTCCGTTTTGGTCAGCAGGCCCCGGCGACGCCGAAACCCGCGCGGCGTCTTCTCCAGCAGGAAATCCCATTCGCGCAAAGCCGTTCGAATCAGGCCCGTCGCGATCCCCAAGACGATCAGCGAGAACGCAGCGATGATCCCGCCAACGATCTGCGCACTACGCCCAAGGCTTGAGAGCGCATCGCTTTGCCCGATGAGCCGTTCTTCCCAGGCCTCAAAATCCCACAGATCGAACGGCAGGAGGAATTCAAATTGCTGGGTCAAACCGAACAGGACGGCAACCACAGCGAGCGAGAAACTGAACAAGCCAAAGATGAAAATTCGGCGCGGCCCCATGGTGAAGAGCGCTTCAGCGGTCTCATCCTGCGGGGCCACTTGGGCGGTCACTGCCTCGTTCGCACCTTCCGCCGCCACCGGGGCGGTTTCAGCGGCCCGGCGTTCGCGCACCACTTGGCGCAACCTTTCGCCTTCGTCTTCAGTCAGGAAGGAAAGCGACAAATCCTCACCGCCGCCCGCGCCGGTTTCAAACTTGACCGATACAAGGCCGAACAGGCGGGGCAGCAATTTCTGCTCAAGGCTGACGTCTTGAATGCGCTCAAACGGGACCGAGCGCGCCGTGCGCGACACCAGTCCGCTTTCGACCCGAATGTCTTCAACGCCAACGGTGTAGGTCAGCTTGCGCCAGCTGATATAGCCAAGCGCAAAACTGACCGCGAAGATCAGCGCGGCGAGCCCGAGCGCGATAAGAATGGCGTAATTGCTGCTACTGCTGAAAGCGACAAAGGCCGCGCGGCAGAACCGCGTTCTTGAGCCCGCTTACTACGCCCAAGGCGACGCTGAGCGGGGCGGTGCGCTGAGGCACGATTCCAGCAGCTTGCGTATCTGCAGGCGCGGCGCTTGGCGCACTGGCAGAAGTGCCACTGCCATCGGTGCTCACCTCGCCCGTCACCTCGCCGCTCACATTGTATCCCGCTTGATATGCGCGCGAATATCCTCGCGCATGTCGTCGGCCAGCGCCTTGTTGAGCCCCGGCAAATGCACTGATGCATTGTGGCTGCCCGCCGTGTGTACGGTGAGGGTCGCCAGATCGAAGAACCGTTCAATCGGGCCCTGATCCACATCAATGTGCTGAACCCGGCCAAACGGCACGACCGTGTCAGAATTCCACAAGATCCCGCGCACCACGCGCAGCCGGTCGGCGCTCATATTATATCCGCGCGCCTGAAAGCGGCGCATCGGCACGCGAATGATGAAGATGAGCGAGAGGACCAGCAAAACGCTCATCACAACGCCAGCCGGAATTGGCGTTTCCTCGACAATCGCCGCCTCAAACACCAGCCCGCCGATCAGAACGGGAATGGCCGTGAGCATGGCGGTCAAACGCAGGGCATGGACGTAATTCGGGTGCAGCTGCGTCAGCGCCGCGTCATCATGCGGAGCGACCTCTTGCGCGGCAGGATTAGCGGCCGGTACAGATGTAGCAGGGGTCGGAATTGTATCGGGTGTGTCCATAGTGCCTTAGATGCGCAGTACAGCCGCGCCGCACAAGTCCCAATTACGCCCTTTGATTGAATCGGCGGCCCACCATGGCGCTGGCGATATTGGTCTTTTGCACATCGATTGCGCCGCCTGCGATCCCCCAAGCATAGGCATCGCGCAGCCGCTGCTCCATTCCGTAATCCTTGTGATAGCCATATCCGCCCATCACCTGCATCCCGAGCGCGGCGACATCGCGCACGATCTCATTGGCGTAGCATTTGGCTAGACTGCTCTCATAAACGCTGGGCAGGCCATCGGGATTGCTGGAGGCGTTTACTGCCGCGCGGTGGATGAGCAGACGCGCCGCATCGACCTTCATCGCCATTTCAGCCAGCTTCATCTGTACGGCTTGAAAATCGACGATTGGTTTGCCGAACGCCTCGCGCTCCTGCGTGTATGCGAGTGCTTGCTCCAGCGCCGCCGCCGCAACGCCTAGGCTCTGGGTCGCATTGCCGCAGCGCTCCAGCCCAAATGCGCTCATCAATTTGCCGAAGCCGCCCGCGCCGATAATCACGTTCTCGCCGGGCACTTTCACATCTTCAATCGCATAGTCAGCGGTTGGGATGCCGCGAAAACCCATCAGCTCCTCGCGCTTGCCAAATTGCAGGCCCGGCATGTCTTTTTCGAGCAGGATCGCGCCGATCCCTTTTGCGCCCGGATCATCGGTGAAGCGGCAATAGGTGACGTAATAGTCAGAATGCCCGCCGCCGCTGGTCCAGCGTTTGTAGCCATTGACGACATAACCGTTTCCGTCCGGGACGGCCTTGGTTGTGAGGTCCGTCAACGCCGTTCCGGCATCCGGTTCTGACATCGAAACCGCGACAATTTTCTCGCCCTTGATCACCTCTGGCAGAATGCGCGCCTTCATCTCTGGCGAGCCAAACCGGTCAATCGTGCGCACTGGCCCGGTCAGCGCCTCAAACACTGGAAAGGCGACCGCGTTGGAAACTTGCGCAAATTCCTCCAGCACGATCAGCGCCTCAATATGGCCAAGGCCCAGCCCGCCATATTCCTCCGGCAGATTGACGCCCAGGAACCCCATCTCGCCAAATGTCCGCAGCATTTCCGGCGGCACGGGATAGTCATTGGTCTCCATGTCGCGGGCCAGCTCTGGCAGCTCTGCACGGGCAAATTTGCGCGCAGTGTCCTGCAGCTCGCGCTGCTGATCGGTCAGATTAAAGTCCATGGCTGTCCTCAAAGGCGGTGTTCGCATTCGCCGCTTCCTAGCGCATGAGAGCGGGTCTTGCGCAAGGGAAGCCTCACAAAGACGCGGCCACTTAAAAGAAATCGGTAGACGGCCATCCGCCTCCATCGCCATAGTCCGCCGCATGAGCATTTCTGCAGATTTGAGCGAGCGCAATGCGCTGATCACTGGGGCATCGTCGGGTTTGGGCATGCGCTTTGGCCGGATATTGGCGGCCAGCGGCGCGAATGTTGCGCTTGGCGCGCGGCGCAAGGACCGGCTCGAGGCCTTGGCCAGCGAAATCGGCGATCAGGCTACGCCTATCACGATGGATGTCGAGCGCGAGGCGGATATCATCGCCGGTTATGACGCGGCAGAGGCCGCCTTTGGCACTGTCGACACTGTCATCGCCAACGCCGGAATTGATGGTCAGGGCATGGCGACCGAGCAGGCCGAAGATGAAATAGAACGCACGCTTTCAATTAACCTGAAAGGCGCAATCCTGACCGCGCGCGAAGGGGCAAAGCGGATGATTGAGGCGGGCGTGCCCAATGGCCGGATCGTTATGATCGCCTCCATCACCGCATTTGAAGCCTCGCCGGGACTCGTCGCTTACTCCGCTAGTAAAGCGGGCGTGGTTCAGGCCGCACGCAGCATGGCAAAGGAATGGGCGCGCACCGGCATTTGCGTAAACACTATCTCGCCCGACTACATCCGCACAGACATCAACAACGATTGGTTCGAAACCGATGCTGGCAAACGTCAGGTAAAACGTTTCCCAAAGCAGCGTCTGATGGGCGAAGAGGGCTTGGACCCGGTAATCCTGATGCTCTGCTCAGACGCGGCGCAGTTTATCACCGGCGCGGATTTCGTCCTGGATGACGGGCAGGCGTTGTAGTTTAGCGCAGCGCATCCGCGCCGCGACATCCTCGCTCATTGCGATCATAGATCGCATCGCTGCGGGCGGCCAGGCGGCCTTGCGATCGCCATGCGCCCGAGCTCCGCGACCACGCCACTTATCTTGAACTGTTCGACGCCGCAGGCGTCGCAAGCGCGACTGCGCGCCCACAGACCCGTTGGGGCCCGAGGACATCGCATCCCGGATGGGATGCGGAACACAAATAAAAGAAAATGGTGCCACGAGAGAGAATTGAACTCTCGGCCTCGTCATTACCAATGACGCGCTCTACCACTGAGCTACCGCGGCGCCTGTTCAAGACGCGCGCCTATCGTTGGGTGCGGCGCCAATGTCAAGCGGCGCTTGAACCTGAGGCCCGATATCGGCAAGGCGTTTCGCATGAGTGACACCAAAAGCAACAATCTGTCGCGCGAGGAGCGTTTGGCCGCGAAATTGCGAGAGAATCTGCGCCGCCGCAAAGCGCAAGGACGCGATCTTGCCAGCCCCGCGAGCGAATCGGGCGAAAGCAGGGTTTCCAAGGACGACGCCGGGGGCTAGTGGGTTTGACGTAAATTTATGGGCAACCGGAGCCACCCACTCCCTCCGCCCTTCCACCCGGATCGTATCCGAAAGTGTCCGGGCGGAAGGGCGGAGGGAGCGGGTGGCTCGGAACAGCAAAGCGGAAATCCGGAGAAACACCATCCCTAAGCTTATTCTCGTGCGCCACGGCCAGAGCCAGTGGAACCTGGAGAACCGTTTCACCGGATGGTGGGACGTTGACCTGACAGAGCAAGGCGTTGCCGAGGCCAAAGCCGCAGGCGCGCTGATGCGCGAAAAAGGCGTGGTGTCGACCACCTGCTTCACCTCGCTGCAAACGCGCGCGATCAAAACGCTCAACCTTGCGCTGGAAGAAGCCGGTCTGTTGTGGCTGCCGGTGACCAAGAATTGGCAGCTGAACGAGCGGCATTATGGCGGGCTGACCGGCCTCAACAAACAAGAAACGCGCGACAAGCACGGCGATGAGCAAGTGCATATCTGGCGCCGCAGCTTTGACACGCCGCCCCCGCCGATTGAGCCGGGCAGCGAATATGATCCCGGCGCAGACCCGCGTTATGACGGTATCGATGTGCCTCAGACCGAGAGCCTGAAACTCACGATTGAGCGCGTGCTGCCCTATTGGGAAAGCGCGATCCTGCCGGTGCTGGCCAGCGGCGAGACCGTGATCATTTCCGCGCATGGCAATTCGCTGCGCGCGCTGGTGAAACACCTGTCGAACATTTCAGATGAGGACATCACCGGGCTCGAGATTCCCACCGGCCAGCCAATCATCTATGATTTCGATGATGCCATGGTTCCGGGCGAGCGGTACTATTTGAAGGACAGCTGAGGCGCATATGGCCAAGGATAATACCGGCAAAGTCGCCATCGTCATGGGCAGCCAATCGGATTGGCCCACAATGAAGCGCGCGGCTGACGTTCTCGAAGAGCTGGAAGTGGAGCATGAGGCGCGGATCGTCTCGGCCCACCGCACACCTGACCGGATGGCCGCCTTTGCCAAAGGCGCTGAAGGCGAAGGGTTCGACGTGATTATCGCAGGCGCTGGCGGGGCGGCTCATTTGCCCGGCATGATCGCGGCGATGACGCATCTGCCCGTTCTCGGCGTGCCGGTTCAGTCCAAGGCTCTATCGGGTTGGGACAGCCTTCTCTCAATCGTGCAAATGCCCGCTGGTGTGCCCACCGGAACGCTGGCGATTGGCGAGGCGGGCGCGACCAATTCCGGCCTGCTCGCCGCCAGCATTTTGGCGCTGTCGGACGAAGGCCTCTCTCAGCGGCTGCAAGATTGGCGCGCCGCGCGCAGCGCCGCCGTCACTGAAACGCCGCAGGACTAAAGGGGCGCCATGAGAACGCTTCCTCCCGGCTCGACCATTGGCATTTTGGGCGGCGGTCAGCTGGGCCGAATGCTGGCGGTTGCCGCGCTCCAACTTGGCTATCGCTGCGTCGGCTATGCGCCCAAAGGCGACAATATAGCGCGCGACGTCTGCACGGATTTCTTCGAGAATGACTGGAGCGATACCGCCGCGCTCGCCGCCTTTGCCGCCAAGTGCGATGTGGTGACGTGGGAGTTTGAGAACGTCCCGCTCTCCACGGTGCACGCTTTGCCAGAAACAATGCTGGCCCCCGGACCGAAGGCGCTGGAGGTCGCGCAAGACCGCCTCAATGAAAAGAGCTTCGTCGAAGGGTTCGGCGCGCAGCCCGCCCCGTACAAGCGCGTTGAAGATGATGCGGATTTTGCCCGAGCGCTCGAGATGGTCGGCGCGCCCGGTATCCTTAAGACCGCGCGCGATGGTTATGATGGCAAGGGCCAATGGCGCGTCGCCTCCGCGCATGACGCCGACGGCATCCGCTTCCCCGGTGTCGCCTGCGTCTATGAAGGCATGGTCGATTTTGAAACCGAATTTTCGGTGATCCTCGTGCGCGGATATGATGGCGAGATCCGGTTCTGGGATTCCACCACCAACACCCATGACAGCGGCATGCTGAGCAGTTCCGTCCTGCCCGCTGGCCCGCTGGTCGAGGCGCAGGTTGAGACCGCACGCGGCATCGCCGGGCAGGTCGCCGATGCGCTGAATTACGTCGGTGTCCTAACCCTCGAATTCTTCGCGACGAAGGCTGGCCCGGTGTTCAATGAGATGGCCCCGCGCGTGCACAATTCCGGCCATTGGAGCATCGAGGGCGCGGCCACCAGCCAGTTTGAGAACCACATTCGCGCGATTTGCGGCCTGCCGCTGGGCGGCACCGAAACCCGCTTTGCCAGCATCGAAATGCGCAACATTATCGGCAAAGACGCGCTGGAGGCGCACACTCTGCTGGCCGAGGACGGCGAGCCGCATCTGCACCTCTATGGCAAGGCCGAGGCCCGCGAGGGCCGCAAGATGGGCCATGTCACCCGGGTCAGCCATGAAGCGGGACCGACCAGCGCGTGAGCGAAGAGATATTCCTGATTTATGCCCGCGCCGAAAACGGCACGATTGGCAAGGACGGCAAGCTGCCCTGGCACCTGCCCGCGGACCTTAAGCGGTTCAAGGCGCTGACCATGAACCGCCCGATGATCATGGGGCGCAAGACCTTTGAAAGTCTGCCCGGCCTGCTGCCCGGCCGCCGCCACATTGTTCTGACCCGGCGCGATCGCTGGGACAGCAGCGGCGCAGAGGTGGTGCATTCCATCGACGAAGCGCTGGAGCTGGCCCGCGAAGGCAATGAAACCGGCGAGATCGCCGTGGTTGGCGGCGCGGCGATTTACGACGTCTTTCGCCCGCATGCCGACCGGATCGAAGTTACCGAAATCCACGCAGAATATGCCGGCGACACCTTTATGAAGCCGATTGGCGATGAATGGGGAGTCACCGCCCGCGAAGACTTTCCAGCCGAGGGTGATCACCCGGCCTACTCCTTCCTCACCTATCACCGGCATGGCCGCACGGATACGCAAGGCGCGGACGCATAATGCGCTGGCTCGATCACCGTGAACCTGTGTCCGAGGCGCTGCGCGGTGCGATCATCGCGCTGGGCAATTTCGATGGCTTCCACCGCGGGCATCAGGCGGTGGCGGGTGAGGCGATAGACTGGGCGCACGCCGAAGGTCGCCCTTCGATCATCGCCACATTCGACCCGCATCCGGTGCGCTTTTTCCGCCCCGATGCCCCGCCGTTTCGCTTGACCACACTGGAGCAGCGCCAAGAGCTGTACCTGGGCGCAGGCGCAACTGCGATGCTGGTGTTTCATTTCGATGCGGAGCTGTCCGGCACCAGCGCAGAGGATTTCATCACTGAGATCCTGATCAAGCGCTTTGGCGCGCATGGCGTGGTGACCGGCGGCGACTTTACCTTTGGCAAAGGCGCGAAGGGCAATGTCGATCTGCTGCGCGGCTTTGGCGGCGAGCACGGTCTGGAAAGCCGGATCGTCTCCCCGGTCGAGGGAGAAGGCGCGATTGTCTCCTCCAGCCGCATTCGCGAGGCCTTGCGCGAGGGCCAGCCGGAACTCGCCGCAGAGCTGCTCACCCGCCCCTTCGCGATCCGCGGCATTGTAGAGCACGGGGACAAAAACGGGCGCGAGCTCGGCTATCCCACCGCCAATCTCCATGTCGAAAGCTACTTGCGGCCCAAATACGGTGTCTACGCCGTGACCGGCAAAGTGCTGGCCACCGGCGAAGAGCTCAAAGGCGCGGCGAACATGGGCATCCGTCCTCAGTTTGAACCGCCAAAGGAATTGCTGGAGCCGCATTTCTTCGATTTCTCCGGCGACCTGTATGGTCAGGAAATCGAAATCGCCTTCCACCACTTCCTGCGCGGCGAGGCGAAGTTCGATACGCTCGATGATCTCATCGCTCAGATGGACAAGGATTGCGAGGAAGCGCGAAGGCTTCTAAGCGCGCCGAAAGCGTAGATTAGGCCAACAATGACCGAAGAAACCCAAAAGCGAGATTACAAGGACACCGTCTTCCTGCCGAAGACCGCGTTTCCGATGAAAGCCGGCCTGCCGCAGAAGGAGCCGGGTATTCTCGCGCGCTGGCAGGAGGCAAACCTGTACCGCACCATGCGCGACACCCGCGCCGGTCGCGAGAAGTTCATCCTGCATGATGGCCCGCCCTATGCCAATGGCGACATGCACATCGGCCATGCGCTGAACCACATCCTCAAAGACATGGTGTGCCGCACGCAGAACCTGATGGGCAAGGATGCGCCCTATGTGCCGGGCTGGGATTGCCACGGCCTTCCGATCGAGTGGAAGGTTGAGGAGCTGTACCGCAAGAAAAAGAAGAACAAGGACGAGGTTCCTCCAAAGGAATTCCGCGCCGAATGCCGCGCCTATGCGCAGAAATGGGTCGATGCCCAGCGTGAGCAGCTGAAACGCCTTGGCATCATGGGCGATTGGGACAATCCGTACCTCACCATGGACCCTCAGGCAGAGGGAACGATTGTTGCCGAGCTGATGAAGTTTGTAGAGGCGGGCAACCTCTATCGCGGATCGAAACCGATCATGTGGAGCCCGGTTGAAAAGACCGCTCTGGCCGAGGCGGAGGTCGAATATGAAGACCTGACCGACAGCCCGCAGATTGATGTGGCGTTTGAGATCACGGAATGCCCGAACGTGCCCGAACTGGTCGGCGCGCATGCGGTGATCTGGACAACGACGCCTTGGACGATCCCGGTGAACCAGGCTTTGGCTTACGGGGCAGATGTGCGTTACGTGGTGTTGGAGCCAACAGGAATAAGCCGAACGGGTCGTGGAGGCGATCGCGAACAAGCGTTGGACGATGCATGGCAGCGCGCGTCTGGCGTTCTCGGAAAGCGATTCCTTATCGCCAGCGACTTGCTGCCGGCATTTCAGAAGAGATTGGATGCCGCAGTTGGTGCAGCTGTTATGCTGTCTGGCGTGTCGCGTCATCTTGGCTCCGACCTAGCCGGAACCATCGCCAAACACCCGATGGCGGATCGATTCCCGGACAGCGAATTTTACACCAAGCCGCGCCCCTTCCTTGAGGGCGATTTCGTCACCACCGACAGCGGCACCGGCCTGGTCCATATGTCGCCCGATCACGGCGAGGATGATTTTGAGCTGTGCAAGGCCAACGGCATCAACCCCGTTTTCGCGGTGATGGATGATGGGCGTTATCGCGATGATTGGCCGTGGCTAGGGGCGGATGACCTGGATGCGGACGGCAAGGCGCGCCGCCGCGCTGTCATCAACAAGCCGTTTAACGCACCCGATGGCCCGATCTGCAACGATCTGCGCGAAGCGGGCGCCTTGCTCAGCGCCTCTGCCGATTACGCGCACTCCTATCCGCATTCCTGGCGCTCCAAAGCCAAGGTGATTTATCGCTGCACGCCGCAATGGTTTGTGCCGATGGACAAGGTTTTGGATGACGCAGGACCTTCGGCGCTACATTCTGCGAGCATCGAAGAGATAGAGGCGGCGGCAAAGGACAATGCAGCCTTGTCCGTCACCCCAGCGAAAGCTGGGGTCTCTGGCGACAACTCTCAGACACCCGAGATGCCAGCTTCCGCTGGCATGACGTTGAGAGAAAGGGCCATGTCGGAAATTGAGCGGGTGAACTTCGTCCCGCCCAAGGGCCAGAACCGCATCGGCTCCATGGTCGAGGGGCGCCCCGATTGGGTGCTCAGCCGCCAGCGCGCCTGGGGCGTGCCGATCACGCTCTTTGTGCGACCCGATGGCACCTATCTGCAAGACCCAGAGGTGAACGCGCGCATCGTCGCCGCCGTCACCGCAGAGGGCGTCGATGCCTGGGAAGAGGCCCGCAAAGCCGAATTCCTCGGGGCCAATCACAACCCGGATGACTATGAAATGGTCACCGATATTCTGGACGTATGGTTCGACAGCGGCTGCACCCACGCATTCGTGCTGGGATCGGACCGCTGGCCGGATCTGACCTGGCTCGACCAACCTCTATCTCGAGGGGTCTGACCAGCACCGCGGGTGGTTCCAATCCTCCTTGCTGGAAAGCTGCGCCACGCGCGGCCGCGCGCCATACGACGAAGTGCTGACCCATGGTTTCACCATGGACAAGGCCGGCAAGAAAATGTCGAAATCGCTCGGCAACACCATCGATCCGCTAAAGGTCATGGAGCAATATGGCGCGGATATCATCCGGCTGTGGGCGCTCAGCGTGGACTTCACCGAAGACCACCGGATCGGCGATGAAATCCTCAAAGGCGTGGGCGATCAATACCGCCGCCTGCGCAACACCTTCCGCTATATGCTCGGCGCGCTCGATGGCTTTGTCGGCGATATGTCGGACGGCGGCGAAATCCCTGAGCTGGAGATCTATGTTCTCTCGTTGCTGGGTGATCTCGACGCCAAGCTGCGCAAGGCCGCCGAAGAATACGACTTTAACAGCTACACGCGCCTGCTGGTCGATTTCTGCAACGAAGACCTCTCGGCCTTCTTCTTCGATATCCGCAAAGACACGCTCTATTGCGACGGCGAAAACTCGGTTAGCCGGACCGCCTATCGCACCGTGCTCGACCTGCTGTTCCATGCGCTGGTGCGCTACGCCGCTCCGGTGCTGGTCTACACCGCGGAAGAAGTGTGGCAGAGCCGCTATCCCGAGGATGGCGAGCAAGGCGGCAGCGTGCATTTGCTCGAATGGCCGAGCATTCCGACAGTGCCCGCCGACACTAGTAAATGGGAAGCCTTGCGGTCTCTGCGCGAGCGCGTGACCGAAGCAATTGAGCCCTTGCGGCGCGAAAAGACCATCCGCTCCAGCCTGGAGGCCGAGGTAACTGTGCCCGCCAGCGCGGTGCCGGAAGGCGTGAGCGACGAACAGCTCGCCGAATTGTTCATCACTGCGACAGTCAGTCGCGGCCAAGGGGACGAGGTGACCGTCGTCAAAACATCCCACGCGAAATGCGGGCGCTGCTGGCGCTTGCTGCCTGACGTGCCTGAGGAAGGTGCGCTGTGCGGACGCTGTGCGGAGGTGCTCGGTGAATAACGAACAGACCCGTCACCCTGAACCTGTTTCAGGGTCCATCCCCAGCGCTATTTCACTCAGGTGGAGTCGGCGATGGATGCTGAAACAAGTTCAGCATGACGAGAAAAAATCATGAGCGGCCTGTTCACCCGCAACCGGATAATCGGCCTGGTGCTGGCGATCATCATCGCGGGCGTGGATCAGCTGATCAAATGGTATGTAATCGGCCCGCTGGCCTTGCGCGAGGTGCGCAATATCGAGCTGCTGCCGTTTTTCGACCTCACCTATGTCGAGAACCGCGGCGTTTCGCTCGGGATGCTGACCGCGCAAACCATGGAAATGCGCTGGGCGCTGGTCGGGATGACCGCGCTGATCGCGCTGGTCGTGCTGGTCTGGATCATGCGAGAGCGGTTGATGGGTGACATCATTGGCCTCGCCATGATCCTGGGCGGAGCGATCGGAAACATCCGTGACCGCTATGAATTTGGCTATGTGATCGACTATGCCGATTTGCATATCGGCACGTTTCGCCCGTTCCTTGTTTTCAACGTCGCCGATGCCGCTATCACCATCGGCGTGGTCGTAATCCTTATTCGCAGCTTTTTTGCGAGCGATAAGAGTGATACAGAAACCGCTGAAGAGCCAGCCAGCGAGCTTAACGCTGAGCGGCCAGCTGAGAATTGACTCGGAGAATTTGCAATGCGTGCCTACAAAACTGCCATCCTTCTGATTTCGACCAGCGCCATGCTGGGCGCGTGCGGAGGCTCGGGCATTTTCAACCGCGAGCGGCCTGATGAATTCGCCGTTCAGCGCCAGGCACCTCTCGTGGTTCCGCCAGATTTCAACCTCGCGCCTCCTGCGCCGGGCGCACCGCGTCCAGCCGATGGCACCGCCTCTGAGCAAGCATTGGACGCTATCTTTGGCGGTCCTGCTGAGCGCAGCCAAGTGGAAACCAGCGCGCTTGACCGTGCCGGCGCCGCCGCGCCGGGCATCCGATCACAAGTGGGCGATGAAGGCACCAACACAGTCGCTAAGGGCCGCGTAACGCGGGACATCATCGCTGCGCCAGAGGGCGACGGCGCATCGGCTCAGACGGTCGTACCTGGTTAATTTGCGCAAGCGCATCCGCGCTTGCGATATCCTCGCTCACGCGACCTGAAGGTCGCGCCGCTGCGGGCGTGCGTGCGCCCTTGCGGCGCCTTCGGCGTCGTCGAGCCGCCCTTCCAAGAAATTCACCCTTCGGTTGGCTCCGGCGACTTCCGCACCAGGATCTTGCTGATCCGGCGGCGGTGCATTGTCACAACCTCGAAACGCCAGCCCTGGTCGCTGAACGTGTCGCCTGCGACCGGTAGGCGTTTAAGCACGGACAGGACATAGCCAGCGGCCGTGCCAAATTCTCGGCTATCGTCGTAATCGAGGCCAAGCCGGTCCGCCAAAGCATCCGCTGAGATCGCACCAGAAATGATCAGAGAGCCATCAGGCCGCTCGATCAGATCAGGCTCATCGCCCTCGTCCTTATCGCTCACAAAATTGCCTGCCATCGCAGTGAGCAGGTCAACCGGCGTGACGATCCCATCAAGATGGCCATATTCGTCATGGACCATGGCGAGCGCGATATCGGCCTGCTGCAGCACCCGCAGCGCATCCATCGCGTCAAGCTGATCCGGGACGACCTCGGCCTTGCGCATCATATCTTTCAGCGAGACCTCTTCACCCGCCACCATATTGGCCAGCACTTCGCGCACTTTGACCACGCCCAGCACATTATCGGGCGAGCCATCGGCCACCGGCAGCAGCGAGTGCGGGCTGTCTTCAATCGCGGCTTTAATCGCCTTTTCATCCGCGCCGATATCAATCCAGTCGAGCTCTGTGCGCGGCGTCATCATCTCGCGCACAGGCCGCTCGGCGAGACGCACAACACCGGTCAGGATCTGATGCTGCTCCGCCTCGATCACGCCGGACCGGGTCGCATCAGCGAAAATCATCTGCAATTCCTCGGCGGTCACCGAATTGGAGCTGCCTTTGCGAATGCCGAACAGGCGGATGATCCCGGCGGAAGATTTATCAAGCAACCACACCAGCGGGGCAGCAATCTGGGCGATAAAAGCCATCGGCCGCGCCATGACCAACGCGATTGGCACCGAGGAACGCAGCGCGAGCTGCTTTGGCACCAACTCGCCAATCACCAGGCTGAGATAGGTGGTCACCGCAATCGCGATACCGAAGCCAACATCGCTTGCCATATCCGCTGGCACGCCCAGCGGCACCAGGCGCTCGCCCAGCGGCTCCTCCAGGCTGGCACCCGAATAAGCGCCGGTGATGATCGCCACCAAGGTGATGCCGATCTGAACGGTAGAGAGGAATTTGCCCGGATCAGCGGCCAGCTCCAGCGCGGTCTTCGCCGCAGCGGAGCCATCCTCTGCTTTTGCCTTAAGGCGTGCGGTTTTCGCCGAAACAATCGCAAGCTCTGACATGGCGAACACGCCATTGAGCACGATCAATCCGAAAATGATGAACAGGTCTGGCCAAGGAAAGGGGGTCACGCCCTATCCGCTAGCACAATTGTTCAGCCTTGCCAGCCGGTCTCGTGTGCGTGCGCTTAAAAACCACCACTCCGAGTTATGGTTTACAAGAATTAACCCTATTCAGCTTGCCGAAAAGCAGGCCAAGGCACATGCACGCCAGATCAGCGCAGCTTTGGGCGCTGACACTTGCGCGCGAAGCCCCATCTGTGCGAGCTTCGAGCCGTCGAGGAGGACAACGACAATGAAAACAGCAAGAATTTTCCTATCGAGCACGGCAGCCATCGCGCTGCTCGGCACCAGCGCCTGCGTCACGGACCCTAACACCGGACAGCAGAAGGTCTCACGCACCGGTATCGGCGCGGTTTTGGGCGGCACTCTGGGCTATTTGCTCGGCGGCGTGGTCGGCGGCGATACGGCCCGCATCATTGGCGCAGGCATCGGCGGCTCTGCCGGCGCTGTGATCGGCAAGCAATTTGACGACCAAATCAAGGAACTCGACGAGCAGACCGCAGGCAGCGGCGTGGATGTCGAGGAAATCGGCGATCAAGACGCGATTCTGGTGCGCCTGCCCGACGGCGTGACCTTTGCCAGCGGATCAGCCGACATCAATCCCGGGTTCTACGACACGCTCAACACCGTGGCCGACAGCCTGATCAAATACCCCAACAGCCTCGTCGATGTGTACGGCTTTACCGACACCACCGGCTCTGATGCACTGAACCAACGCCTGTCAGAACAGCGCGCTCAAGTGGTTGCCGATTACCTCGGATCGCGCGGCGTCGCGCGCAGCCGGATGGCCACCCAAGGCTTTGGCGAAAGCTATGATTATCTGCGCGTGAAGACCGGCGACAACGTCAACGAGCCGCTTAACCGGCGGGTCGAGATCAAGATCGTACCGATCAGCCAAGACGATGTGAACGCAGCGCGCGCTGGGCAATAAGCGCTTGCCTCTATGACCAACGAGAAGGGCCGGGGAAACCTGGCCCTTCTTTTTTAGCTTCAAGCACCGGCGCTCGCATCCGCTCGCTTGGCTAAGCCTTTTGCTTGCGACCTACTTGGACAAATCCCTGGCCCGCTCGGCAATCCGCTCCACCGCCGCACCATGAATCTCTGGCGAGCTCACGAGCACCCCAAAGGCGCGCGGATCCCGCTTATTATAGCCAAGCGGCGCGCCAAACGCATCGGAAACCTGCGCGCCAGCCTCCCGCGCAATCAAGGTCGCAGCGCCCACGTCCCACTCATAGCCCCAGCGCAAGGTTGCGACCAAATCCGCCATATCCGCCGCCACCATCGCAATGCGCAGCGCAATCGAATTGGGCTTCTCAACAATCACCAGATCAGAATCAGGACTAGGCAATTGATCAATTGGAATGCGCGCGCCGGAAAACTCGGTCCGCCGTGAAGCCGTGATCGCTTGGTCATTCAGCGTCGCGCCTTTGCCTGCCTCGGCGATCCATTCCTCCCCGCGTGAAGGCGCGGCCAGCATACCGATCAAGGGCCGTCCCGCGCTGATCAAAGCCACCGACACCGCCCAGCCCGGCCGCCCACGAATGAAATCGCGCGTGCCATCAATCGGGTCCACCAGCCAAATCAAGTCATTATCCAGCCGCCCCGGATCGTCCACGGTCTCTTCGGACAGCCAGCCCGCCGAAGGCAGCAGCGCGCCCAGCTCTCGCTTCAAAAAGGCATCAACCTCGAGGTCGGCCTCGCTCACCGGATCACCCGGCGTCTTCTCCCAAGTGCTTAGCGCATGGCCATCACCTGGCCAGCGCGAATGCGCTATCCGGCCCGCTTCTCGGACGATTTCTTGAAGGCGAATTCGATCAATCATGTGAGCGTTTAGTCGTGGCCGTACAAACCACACTTTTCAAGCCGGTGAATCCATGCTTAGGCACGCACCAACATTATCTCCCCGCATTTACGAATTAAGGACAGCCAGCGATGAACATTCACGAGTATCAGGCCAAGGAATTGCTAAAAGAACACGGGATCGCCGTGCCAGCAGGCCATGCCGCGATGAGCGTGGAAGAAGCCCTCGCCGGTGCCAAGCAGCTGCCCGGGCCGCTCTATGTCGTAAAGGCGCAAATTCACGCTGGCGGACGCGGCAAGGGCAAGTTCAAGGAACTGCCAGAAGACGCAAAAGGCGGCGTGCGCCTCGCATTCTCGCTCGATGAAGTGGAGAGCCACGCGAAGGAAATGCTCGGCAACACGCTCGTCACCATTCAGACCGGGGCAGAGGGCAAGCAGGTCAACCGCCTGTATGTGACCGACGGCGTTGATATCGAAAGCGAGTATTACCTCGCCATGCTGGTTGACCGGGCCAGCGGTCAGGTCGCCATGGTCGCCTCCACCGAAGGCGGCATGGATATCGAAGACGTGGCGCACAACACGCCTGAGCTGATCACGACGATCACCATCGACCCAGCGCAAGGCTTCATGCCGCATCACGGCCGCGCGGTCGCATTCGCTCTGAAACTCTCAGGCGATCTCAACAAGCAGTGTCAAAAACTCGCCGCCAAGCTCTATGCCGCCTTCACGGCGAGCGATTGCGAAATGCTGGAGATCAACCCGCTGGTTGAGACCAAGCCGAATGCCGAGGGCAAGGCCGATCTGCTGGTGCTCGACACCAAGATGAGCTTTGATGGCAATGCGCTCTATCGCCACAAAGACATCGAGGCGATGCGCGACGAGACCGAGGAAGATCCAGCCGAGGTTGAAGCGTCAGAGTATGACCTCGCCTACATCAAGCTCGACGGAAACATTGGCTGCATGGTCAATGGCGCAGGCCTTGCCATGGCAACGATGGATATCATCAAGCTAAACGGCGCGTTCCCAGCCAACTTCCTCGACGTAGGCGGCGGCGCAACCACTGAGAAAGTGACTGCCGCGTTCAAGATCATCCTGAAAGATCCAGCGGTCGAGGGCATTCTCGTCAATATCTTCGGCGGGATCATGAAATGCGACATTATCGCTGACGGCATCGTGCAAGCGGCGAAAGATGTGAATCTTTCAGTCCCGCTGGTGGTCCGCCTAGAAGGCACGAACGTCCAACAGGGCAAGGACATCCTCGCTAACTCCGGACTGCCGATTGTGGCCGCGGACGATCTGGGCGACGCTGCGAAGAAGATCGTCGCAGAGGTTAAGCAGGCGGCTTAATGGCTATCGCGAAAGCCGAGAGGATAGCCTTCCTCTTGGCCTTCGCTTGCCTATTCGTTCATGAAATGGACGCCGTATTTCATGCCGAATGGCGGATTTTGCCTAGGCACTTTCATCGCTCGATGATACGTCAGGCCGAATGGTATTTACGCTCTTGCATGTGCCAATCTTTGCAGCTTTGGCGTACCTTTTCTGGGAGGCGCCGCCCGCATTGGCGCGCATATCCAGGTTGGCGTTCGCTGCCTTTTGCGCGGTGCATGTTGGGTTGCATTGGCTCTTTTCAGAGCATCCAGACTACACTTTTGATTCTTGGGATTCGAACCTGTTGATCGGGGGAGCGGGAGGTTTCGGATTGATCTATCTGGTCGCGCAATCTGCGCATCGCCGCTCTAGGTCATCGACCTAAGACGGAGCAGCAGTTAGCTCATCTCCCGATTGCATTCGCACCGCTTCGACAAGCCCTTCAACAAGCGTGCTTGGATCAGCGCACCTCAGCATCATACACCACGCAGTGCTCGACTGCTAACAGAGGGGACGTGAGCATGTCATTCATGCCCACTCTCCGGCTTTCCCTGTTTCATTGCGTGCAACCTTACCTGCAAAGCTCTCAAAAAGGCAGGCTTGACCTTGAGCGATCAGCGCGCGAGGACTGCCCGCGAAACATGCACTTGGGACTCCGGCGCTGCTTGACGTTTACGTAAACGCAAGCTAGGGCGGTTTTCAGTAGATTTGCGCCTAGGCGCCATAAGGAAGGAACTGCGATGAAAATCCTCGTCCCCGTCAAACGGGTGATTGATTATAACGTGAAACCGCGCGTTAAGGCCGACGGCACAGGCGTTGATCTGGCCAACGTCAAAATGAGCATGAACCCATTTGATGAAATCGCTGTCGAAGAGGCGATTCGCATCAAAGAGGCTGGCAAAGCCGAAGAAATCGTCGCTGTATCGATCGGCCCTGCAAAGGCTCAAGAAACGCTGCGCACCGCGCTCGCCATGGGCGCAGATCGCGCGATCCTGGTCGAAACCGATGAAGAAGTTGAGCCGCTCGCCGTTGCGAAGATCCTCAAAGCGATCGCGGACGAAGAACAGCCCGGTCTCGTGCTGCTCGGCAAGCAATCGATCTCTGACGATTCGAACCAAACCGGCCAAATGCTCGCCGCTCTGATGGGCCGCCCGCAGGGTACGTTTGCGAACACCGTCGCGGTTGACGGCGACAGCGTCGAAGTGAAGCGCGAAGTTGATGGCGGCCTTGAAACCGTCAAGCTGACGCTGCCCGCGATTGTCACCACTGACCTGCGTTTGAATGAGCCGCGCTACGCTTCGCTGCCAAACATCATGAAGGCAAAGAAGAAGCCGCTCGACAGCAAGACCCCGGCCGACTTCGGTGTCGATGTGGCCCCGCGCCTCACGACCACCAATGTTGCTGAGCCGCCCGTCCGTCAGGCCGGCGAAAAGGTCGCCGATGTCGATGCGCTGGTTGAGAAGATCAAGGCTCTGGGCATCGCCTGAGGCGCGCCTGAGCAGGATAAGGAATAAAGAGCATGAACACTCTGGTTCTCGTCGAACACGACAATTCATCCGTCAATGACGCCACACTGGCTGTCGTTACCGCAGCGGGCAAGCTGGGCGAAGTGACCGCGCTGGTCGCTGGCCACAATTGCGGCGCTGTCGCCGATGGCGCCGCGCAAATTGCCGGCGTTTCAAAAGTGCTGAAGGCGGACGATGCCGCTTACGCAAATGGCCTTGCTGAAAACGTCGCACCATTGGTTGCTGGCCTAATGGAAGGCTATGACGCCTTCCTCGCCCCGGCGACTACAAGCGGCAAAAACATCGCGCCGCGCGTTGCCGCGCACCTTGATGTGATGCAGATCTCCGACATTCTCTCGGTCGAAGGCGGCAAGACTTTCACCCGTCCGATCTATGCCGGCAATGCCATCGCCACCGTCGAAAGCGCCGATCCCAAGCTGGTGATCACCGTTCGCGGCACGGCCTTTGACAAAGCAGAGACCACTGGCGGATCAGCCTCGGTTGAAGACGCAAGCGGCCCAGGCGATGCTGGCATCTCCAGCTTCGTCAGCAGCGAAATCGCTGATGGCGGCGACCGTCCAGAGCTCGCCAGCGCTGGCGTGATCGTGTCCGGCGGACGCGCGCTGAAAGACAGCGAAACCTTCGAAAGCGTCATCACCCCGCTGGCTGACAAGCTTGGCGCAGCTATCGGCGCATCGCGCGCGGCAGTGGACGCAGGCTATGTCCCGAACGATTATCAAGTCGGTCAAACCGGCAAGATCGTCGCTCCAGAGGTTTATATCGCAATCGGTATTTCCGGCGCGATCCAGCACCTTGCGGGCATGAAAGATTCCAAAGTGATCATCGCGATCAACAAGGATGAAGATGCACCGATCTTCCAAGTGGCAGACATCGGCCTAGTGGCTGATCTGTTCAATGCAGTGCCAGAACTGACGCAAAAGCTCGGCTAAGCCGCTGCTCTGCATAAAGACTTAAGGTTGAAGCAGACCCTCGCCTCGTTATTATGAGGCGAGGGTTTTGCTTTTTGGGGTCAAAGATGCGGTTTGGATTGGGAATGTTGGCGGCGGCCATTTTGGGGATGGGTGCTGCGAGCCCAGCGTATGCGAAGGCCGAGCCGGTCGTGCTTGAGCCTAGCTCCAAGTGGAATGTCGATTTTGACGAAGAGAAATGCCGCCTTGCTCGCGTCTTTGGCGAGGGAGAAAATCGCCATGTCCTTTTCTTTGAGCAATGGGGGCCGAGCGCGAGCTTTAGTTTCACCGCATCTGGGCCAGGCTTTGATCGTTTCCGCGCCAACAAACCAGTCAACGTGAGGTTTTTCGAGGCACAAGAGCCAATGGAAACACAGCCATTCATGGGCAATATCGCGAGCATTGGCGAGGCTATCATTTACAGCCGACTGACACTCGAGAAACCAAGCCAAGGTGAGAAACTTGGCATCCTTTATCAATTGAACACAGAAAGAGCGAGCCTCGCAGAATTTGTCGAGTTCAAGCAGCGCGACCGCAGCGTGACGTTCAAAACGGGCGAACTCGGCGAAGCGTTCCAAGTCCTCAATCAGTGTACGCAGAGCCTGATCAGCGACTGGGGCGTTGACGTTGAAAAGCACAAAAGCGCCACGAAGGCTGTGAAATGGACAAATGAGCAGGCAATCGGTCAGCGACTCGTAGAAACGTATCCAAGTGCGGCGCTGCGCAAAGGCGAGCAGGGCATTATGCGAATGCGGTTGAAAATCGACGAAACCGGCAAAATGACCGACTGCGTGATTAATCAGACAACGATCAACAAGTCACTTAAGTCTCCCGCATGCAGAGAGATGACTAAAGCTAAGTTTGAGTCGGCATTGGATGCCAATGGCGCGCCGATGGCATCGTACTATCTGACCTCGATCACTTACAAAGTTAGCAATTAGACCGTCCCGGTTGAGACAATCTGCGCCCTCCGCTGAGCGGGCGCTCCGCGAGAGCTCGGCGTGCGCTTTGATTTCGCAGCATTCGCCTCAGCTAGTCGGCGCGCACTTGCTAGCGCGGCCTCTGGGTCACCGGCGACCAGAGCCGCAGCACAGGCAGCGCATTCCTTTTGCGCATCATGGGTCCGGTCTTGCGCCACAACCTCGCTGAGGGCGGCGAACAAGCGGAAGCGAGCAGGCTCGAAGGCTTCGGGCGCAGAGCATGCTTCCATCATCGCAAAATACAGCGCATCGGCGCTGCTGGAGCGGTCACGCTGGCTGCGCCACAGGGCTCGGCCGGTAAGCACATAGGCGCCAGAGCCAACCTCAAACTGGCATGGCTCCAGCGCGGTTACCAAGGCGCCATTGATCACCGCCTGCGCCCCAGCGGCAAGGGAGATCGTCTTCGGAACGGGAGCGGGCTGTTTGACGGGCATGCCCTGTTGCTAACGGCTATTGCCAAACTGAGGGCTGCCAAGGGCCTGCGTACTTCCCCGCAGGCACAGCAGTTTTGGCTACATAAAGCCGATGATGAAATGGATTGTCATGCCGACGAGCCCGCCCACCAGAGTGCCGTTGATGCGGATGAACTGGAGGTCACGCCCGACCGCGCTTTCGATCCGGCCCGTGATGGTGGTCGCATCCCAGCGCTTCACTGTATCCGAGACCAAGGTCACAATCTCGCCGCCATAGCGGGTCGCAACGCCCACGAGAGTGCGCCGCGCAAACCGGTTGATCTGCAGCTGCAAGCGTTCGTCCTGTTTAAGCGCGCTGCCAAGCTCGGACAGGCCTTTGCGCATTTCATTGCCAAGCTCGCTGTCAGCCTCGCGCGCGCGCCGGATTAGTGACCTACGGATGCGTTCCCACACGCCCATCCACCATTCGGCCACCGCGGGATTTTCGATAAGGTCGCGCTTCATGCTCTCGACGCGCTCGCGTGTGTCGGGGTCGTGCTGCAAATCTTGTGAGAGCTTCGCCAGCCCTTCCTCAATCTTGCTGCGAAGCGGGTGTTCGGGGTCGACCAGCACCTCCGCCAGCAGTTTGTAGAGACCGTCCAGCACAGAGCCGGAGATCCGCTCATCAAGGCCAGTCCAGCGCAGCACCGCATTGGCGCGCGCGTGGATCACTTCGCGAACCGTCTCTTCATTGTCTTCCAGCGTCAGGCCCGCCCAGCGGATGAAGCCATCCATCAAAGGCATATGACGCCCATCGGCAATCGCGCTCTCGAGCATTCGGCCGACCAGCGGCGAGATATCAATTTTCGCAAATTGATTGCCGAGCCCGCTGCGCACTTGGTTACCCAGCCGGTCAGGATCGAGCGATTCGAGCACCTCAGCCAGCAATTCTGCGGCCCCTCCCGTAATGCGGGAGCGTGGGTCAGGGCCATCCTCGCTGCGCGCCGGAGCCACCAGGAAATCGCCGACCGCGCGCGCGACATTCATGCTCGCCATACGCCGCGCCACGACCGCAGGGGTCAGGAAGTTTTCCTGCAGAAACTGCGCCATAGTGTCGGCGATGCGGTCTTTGTTTTCAGGGATGATCGCCGTGTGCGGGATCGGCAGGCCCAGCGGATGACGAAACAGCGCGGTGACCGCAAACCAATCGGCCAGGCCGCCAACCATCGCCGCCTCAGCAAAGGCGTTCACATAGCCCCATGCCGGATGCAGCTCGACATAGGGATGCGTCGTAAAGAACAGCAGCGCCATCGCGCCCAGCAACCCTGTCGCCGTCCAGCGCATACGCCGCGCACGGTCCGCCGTCAGCGCTTCGCCGCCGAACTTTAGTGGGATTGGCTGAGCATCAGACATGGCCGCGCGCCTAGCATGCCGCTGGGATTTGCAACACTGTGGCTGGCATTAGCGCGAGATCACTCACTCGGCAGGCTCGGCCCCGGGCGGCAAACGCGTTGCCGGAGTCGCCGAAGGCTTAGGCTCGCCGCCCACCTCAGGCGCGTCAGATGTCCCTGGGGTGTTGCTGCTGTTTTCATCGCCGGGACGATAGGTGAGGAAGCGTTGACGCATCCACGGCCCAGCGCGGCGCTCAAAACTGTCAGCCAGGCTGAAACCAGCCGGAACGATGAGCAGGGTGAGCACGGTCGACAGGATCAGACCGCCAATCACCACAACGCCCATGGGTTGGCGCCATGCGCCGTCACCCGACAGCGACAGCGCCGTTGGCACCATGCCTGCGGTCATCGCGACTGTGGTCATCACAATCGGCTGAGCACGCTTATGCCCCGCTTCCATGATCGCTTTGAATTGATCCGTGCCGTCGGCCATTTCCTCAATCGCAAAGTCTATCAAGAGGATCGAGTTTTTAGACACAATCCCAAGCAAGAGCAGGATCCCGATCATCACCGGCATAGAGAGCGGCTGACCCACGATCCAGACGAGGAAAATCCCGCCCAATGGCGCCAGCGCAAGCGAGGTCATATTCACCAGCGGGCTCATCAAGCGCTTGTAAAGCAGCACCAGCACCGCAAAGACGAGCAGAACGCCAGCGAGAATGGCCGTGCTGAAGTTTGCAGCGAGCTCGTTTTCAACATCCGCTGCGCCAATGGAATCGCGGATAACGCCGGTTGGCAGGTCCTGCAGGGTCGGCAACTGCTCAATCTGCGCATTCACATCACCGCGCAGGAAGCCGGAGGCCAAGTCCGCGCCGATGAAGACGCGGCGGTTCTGATTGTAACGCTGAATCGAGGTTGGCCCTGAGCCGAACGAGATATCAGCAATCGTGCCAAGTGGCACAGATCCGCCGCCCGCTGTTGGAACAGGCAGATTTTCCAGCGTCGTCATATCTTCGCGGGAAGAAGTCGGCAGCCTGACCGAAATCGGCACTTGGCGATCAGAGAGAGAGAATTTCGCCGAGTTTTGCTCAATCTCGCCCATCGTCGCGATGCGGATCGTTTGGCTGAGCGCGACGGTTGAAACACCCAAATCCGCTAGCAGTTCTTGGCGCGGACGGATGATGATTTCCGGGCGCGGGATATCGGCGCTGACACGCGGCGCAACCACCGAGTCGAGCTTTTGCATGTCCTCAACGACCTTCGCCGCCGTGGCATTGAGCAAGGCTGGGTCAGAACCCGCCAACATGATCGTAAAGTCACGCCCACTGCCGCCGCCGCCCGGTCCATTGTCATTTTGGAAGCGGACGCGCGCATCCGCAATGCGGGCCAGCTCTGGCGCCAGATCGCGGGTAAACTCGACCGAGGTTTTTGAGCGATCTTCCTTCAGGGTGACGAACATGGTCGCCTGGCCTTCGCGCACGCGCTCCAGCGCCAGCTCCACATCATCTTGCGCATACATCAAGGCCGAAACCTGATCGGTTACGCGTTCGGTATCTGCCAGCGTGGTGCCGGGGACCATCTCGATCTCAACCCGAACATTCTCATCATCAATGTCTGGAAACGCCTGGAACGGCGTTTGCTGCATCAACAAAATCGTCAGCAGCAGCGCGAAATATCCTACGCCCAGCATCCAAACCCTGTGGTCGAAGAAACGCGCGGTCATGTATTTCACGCTGTGTGAAAACTGTCCGCTGCTGAAACGGCTGAGCAATTGGATCAGTTTAAAGACCACCCAACCGGCAAGGAAGCCGACGGCAAGACCCAAAGTCAGGAACAGCAGTTCGAAGACCTTCGAGACCAGGCCGAATGCGAAGGAGTTTGGATCGCTGGAAACGAGCGCACCAACCTTGGCAGGAATGTCGAGGCCCGAGACGACGCCAAAGCTCATGAACAATCCGGCCGCAGACGCTGCAAGCAATGCAAAGACCGTGAGCAGCAAGGACAGAACATAGAGCCAGCGATAGCGCGGGGCGTCCACGCCTTCGCGGCGCTCCAGCATCTTCGTCTTATCAAGCGACCAGTTGAGGACACGCATGTAGCGATCCATCCACTTGCCCTCGCCATGCGCGGCGTGCCCTTCTGCGCGCAGGAAATATGCAGCCAGCATCGGCGTGATCATCCGCGCCACGGCCAAGCTCATCAAAACCGCGATCACGACTGTCAGGCCGAAGTTTTTGAAGAACTGACCCGTAATGCCAGGCATCAAGCCAACGGGGAAGAACACCGCGATGATGCAAAAGCTGGTCGCGACAACCGGCAGGCCAATTTCATCCGCCGCGTCAATCGATGCTTCATAGGCGGATTTGCCCATTCGCATGTGTCTGACGATGTTTTCAATTTCAACAATGGCATCATCAACCAAGACCCCCGCGACCAGGCCGAGCGCCAGCAAAGACATTTGGTTGAGGTTGAAGCCGATCAGATCCATGAACCAGAAGGTCGGGATCGCCGACAGCGGGATTGCAATCGATGAGATCATCGTCGCGCGCCAATCGCGCAGGAAGAAGAACACCACCACAACGGCCAGAACCGCGCCCTCCACCATGGCAGAGATCGAGCTGGTGTATTGGTCCTTTGTGTATTTGACGGTGTTGAACAGCGGGATGAATTTCACCCCGGGGTTCTCCGCCTCAATCTGATCGATGATGGTCAGCGCTTCTTCGTAAACCGTTACGTCCGATGCGCCTTTCGCGCGCGACATGAAGAAGTTCACCACCTCTTTATCGCGCACTTTGCTGATCGTAGTCCGCTCAGAATAGCCATCGCGCACGCGGGCCACGTCGGCCAGCTTGATCGACGTGCCATTGTTGAGGCGGATCTGACGCTGCGACAATTCGAACGCGCTTTCGGTATTGCCCAGGACGCGTACCGATTGCCGCGCGCCGCCGATCTCGGCCATGCCGCCAGCGGCATCAACATTGTCGAGGCGCAGGACTTGGTTGATCTGGCTGGCTGTGACGCCGAGCGCGGACAGCCGCGCCGGATCAAGAATCACCTCAATCTCGCGGTTCACCCCGCCCCAGCGGCCAGCCTCAGCCATGCCTTCGACGGATAGCAATTGTTTTGAAACGGTGTCATCGATGAACCAGCTGAGCTGTTCAATCGTCATATCGTCCGCTTCAACGGCGTAAATGCCGAGGAAACCGCCCGCAATATCGACCTTGCTAACCCGCGGTTCCAAAATCCCGTCTGGCAAGTTGCCACGCGTGCTGTCGACCGCATTCTTGACCTCAGCAACGGCCACATTGGGATCAATACCAAGCTCAAAGTCTACAAACGTGGTCGAGCTGCCCTCACGCGCGGTCGAGGAGATGTTGCGCACGCCATTGAGCGAACGCACCGCCGATTCGACCTGCTGGGTGATTTGGTTTTCGATCTCAGTCGGGGCCGCACCGGGCTGAGAAATGGTGACGTTCACACCCGGAAACTCAATATCCGGGTTGTTCACCACATCCATTTTGTTGAAGCTGAGCAGGCCCGCCAAGAACATTGCGGTGAACGCAACCAGCGGGATCACTGGATTGCGGATTGACCAAGCAGAGATGTTCCGAAAACCCATGGCGATTAGCTATCCTCGAGCATCTTTGGCGAGATCGCTTCGCCTTCGGTCAGGAAGCCGTCGGCGCGCAGCACAATTTGCTCGCTGCCGTCGAGGCCCTCGGTCACGACGATACCGTCTGGCGTGACCATGCCGGTCTTGATAGCGCGCCGCTCTGCCTTCTTCTCGTCACTGACGATGTAGACGTAGCTGCCTTCGCTATCGGCCAAGACAGAGCTTTCTGGCAGGATCGTCGCCACAACGGTGCCGCTTTTGATTTCTGCCGTGGCAAAGCCGCCTGGGCGCAATTCCGGAGCGTAGGCAAGCGCCACACGCGCAATGCCTTGGCGGTTTTGCGGATCAATAACAGGGGAAACCTGCCACACTTGGCCGCTAAAGCTCTTGTTGGATCCGGTCGGCACCACAGTGGCCGCCACGCCCTGACCCAAGACTGCAATTTGTTCTTGGCTTAGCTGCGCCAGCATTTCCATCTCGCCGCCGCGCGCAATCCGGAACAGGCTTGGTGTGCCGCCAGAGACCGTTTGTCCCGGCTCAACATTGCGCTCAAGCAGCAGACCAGCCGCCGGAGCGACTATATTAAGCCGAGCCGCGCGTGCGCGCAGCTCGCGCAATTGCGCCTCAGCCACTTGGACCCGTGCATTTGCAGAATCGCGCGTCGCAGTGAGGCGATCTACGTCGGCCTTGGAGACGAATCCACGCTCAACCAATTGTAGCGCGCGGTCGAGATTAGCCTGCGCCAATTGCGCGTCCGCCTTGGCAACGCCGATCTGGGCCGCTTGCGCCTGAGCCTGCTGCGACTGAACCGAGCGGTCGATCACTGCCAGCACTTGGCCCTGGCGCACCCAATCGCCCGCATCCACCGGCACAGAGACAACCCGTCCGCCTTCGCCAACCACGCCAACCGGCATTTCGCGCCGTGCGGCCAAAGTGCCGGGCGCAGTGATCACGCCTTCGACAGTCGTTTTGCCGGGCGCAACCACGGTTACGACCGGCGCCTGAGCATTGTCATCGCCCGCCGCGACACCGTCGTCTGAGGTCAGCACCACATAGGCAGCAATCGCCAGCAGCAAGCCAATGACGCCGATACCGATCAGCACCACAGGGCGCGAGACGCGCGGCTTATCCGCGGCGGTGCCCGACAAATCTGTCGGCACGCTATCGGCGGCCTCTGCAGTGATGGAACTTTCGTAATTCATGGCTAAACCTCAGGTGTATCGCACAGGTGTGTTATACTCATAAGTCACCTTGTGCAATCCCTCATACGCCGCCGTAAGCCATCGGGCAATGCGCGGTTCGACTGATGACTTTGAGCATAGACGAGCGGCATGGCGCATAAGTTCCTAAGCGCGCACGAAAAAGGGCGAGGCAGCCCACCGCTGCCTCGCCCTCTAATGCGTATTGATCGCAGGGTTTTAGCGCACGCTGCCACGTTTGATCAGGTTAACGATGCCGAGAAGCACCACGGCGCCGACAACAGCAACGCCCAAACCGATCAATGAGAACTCTTGCACGCTGCCGCTGATGCCGAGCAGTGGGCCAACGATCGCATTGCCGACGATTGAGCCAATACAGCCCACGACAATGTTCCAAAAAATGCCCATTGAAGCATCGCGGTTCATAACCAAGCTAGCGAGCCAACCGGCCACGCCGCCGACGATAAGAGCAATAATCCAACCCATAATGATCCCTCCTGAGGTTTTCTTTATCAGCAGCAGACCGCGTCGAGGTGCGAATCCACTGCGTCCCGCGCCCTTTAGAGCGCTAGAACCACAGGATGCTAGGGGGTTTTACGAGATTGTGCGAATCTGGCCCTGAAATAAGGCCCGGATTCACTCACCTAAAACGTCAGTACTTAAGCTGGCGCTCATAGAGATCACGGTAGTGCTGAATGCGGGTCACACGCAGGCCTTGCATGCCTGAGCGATCGACCGCGCGCTGCCATGATGCGAACTCCTCAAGGGTCAGCCCATAGCGCTCAAGCACTTCGTCAATGGTCAAGAGACCGCCATTAACCGCAGCCACGACTTCAGCCTTGCGGCGCACAACCCAACGTTTCGTCTTGGGCGACGGCAAGTCGTCAATCGTCAGTGGCTCACCAAGTGGGCCAATGACCTGCGCGGGGCGGATGTCCTGATTTTCAATCATTTATCGTCTCTCGATCGCCTCTTACCGCGTTCTCTTCGTGTTGAAGCCTTATAGTGGCTGAGGCTTTGCGACCCTCTAAATCAATAGGGTTAACAGGCCGTTCGCTTTCTCCAGCCGCAGCAAAATAACTTGCTGCCGCATCTCCAAAGCTTGCGACGCTAACAGATCCTTGGACCGCATCACGACGCAATACGGCGCGAAGGTCGTGCGCTGCGTTGATCCGTGCGGTCAGTTCACTCCATCCGATTGCGCGCAGAGCATTGCTAGGCCCGATCATCGTCCATGCCATTGGCACTGGCGTCGATCTGGGTCAGCGATGTCGGCACAGCGATGCCAGCTGCGGCCAGTTCGGCCTGCATCTGAGTGCTGTGAATCGGTGAAACGTTTTCGAACATTCGCTCGTCTCTAAGGCAAGCATGTCAACATGAGGTAAAACTCACATTTACCTGCTCTTAGGACTATTGGCGGCCGCGCGTTCAAGTATTCGCAAGTTCTCACGCCGCATATGGCCACTCAAAGACGGGCCTTAACGCGCGTCTCGCAAAGCACTGGAACCGGCGGCAAAGCGGGTGTAAAGGCGCCCTCTGCAATGACTGACAATACACTTCTTGATGCCAGCCCAACCTTTGGGCTCGATAGCGCCGCCCTGTTCGACTTGCCCAAACCGGCGAGCGAATCGCGCATTGTTGTCGCGATGAGCGGCGGGGTCGATTCCTCTGTGGTGGCGGCTTTGGCGGCGGATACGGGCGCGGAAGTGATCGGAATCACGCTGCAGCTCTATGATTACGGCGCTGCGACAGGCCGCAAAGGCGCATGTTGCGCAGGCGATGACATTCAGGATGCCCGTGCGGTGTGCGACCGCCTGGGCATTGCGCATTATGTGTTCGACCATGAGAGCGCGTTTCGCGAAGATGTCGTTGAGCAATTCGCCGATGAATATCTCGCAGGCCGCACACCGGTGCCCTGCATCCGCTGCAATATGGGGCCCAAGTTCACCGATCTGTTCCGCATGGCGCGCGAGCTGGGCGCAGACTGCCTGGCCACCGGCCATTATGTCCGGCGGGTGATGGAGAGCAGCGGGCCAGAGCTTTACCGCGCGGTCGATCCCTCACGCGATCAATCCTATTTCCTTTATGCGACCACGCAGGAACAGCTGGACTATATCCGCTTCCCGCTGGGCGGCCTGCCTAAGACGCAGGTTCGCGAGCTCGCTGAAGCGGCGGCGCTGCGCAATGCGGCGAAGCCTGACAGCCAAGACATCTGCTTTGTGCCCGACGGCAATTACGCCAAGATCGTGAAATCCTTGCGACCAGAAGGCGGCGTTCCGGGCGATATCGTGCACGCGCAAACCGGCGAGACACTGGGCACACACAAGGGCATCGTCCATTTCACCGTCGGTCAGCGCAAGGGCTTGGATATCGGCGGGCAGCCAGAGCCGCTCTACGTCGTAGGCCTCGACGCTAACAACCGCGAGGTTCGCGTCGGCCCGAAGGTCATGCTCGCGGTGAGCGAGGCGAAAGTCATCGAGACCAACCGCATTGGTCCGCTGCCAGACGCTCCGCTGACCGCGAAAGTGCGCAGCCTAGCCAAGCCTGTGCCGATTGAACTGGTCGGTGAGCTGGGCGATGGCGCCACCTGCTCGATCCGCTTTGCTGAGCCAGAATTTGGCGTAGCGCCCGGACAGGCAGCCGTGATCTATTGCGGAGAGCGGGTGGTTGGCGGCGGCTGGATCGATGGGACGACCGCAGCGGCCTAGGCAGTAGAGGCTGCGCTCAGCCCTCCCACTTCTCCATCACGCAGCCATAGCCCTCGCGGTAGGTCGCTGTTGCATCGGTGATCAATGGGAAGCGCGCAGTTACGCTTTTCGCCTTCACGTTATCGACCAAGGTGATCAGCTCCATCCCGGCAAGCTTGTCTTTCTTGCAGTCTTCCAAGCTGCGCCCGGCGACAAACCGGCACGAGCAAGCGACACGCGCAGAATAGGTCGTACCAGCATTCGCATAGCCGCGCACCGGCTCGCGGTAGACCCATGCCGTTACCGCCAAAGCGATCAGGATGAGGAGGAAAAGCCACAGTCCCACTCGCGATGATCGCGATGCGCGCGGCCGCGTTGAATTTGCCATTGCTAAACCGTGATCCTTGGGGAATTGAGTGTCAAATGTCTGTGCGTCACATCTCCTCTAACGCTGCTCTTGCGCTTCTGTCAGCCCCTTTGATGCTGCTTTCCGCATGCGGCGAAGCCCCGCCCGCTGGCCCGGCACCGCTCAGCGAAGAGGCGCTGGCCGCCGTCACTGAGAAGGCCGGCGCACCGCGTGAAGAGCTGGCCCGCGAGGTCGATGAATTGTTCAATGCTGAGGGGATCGGTGAGACGCGCGCTGTCGTGGTGATGGCAGACGGAGAGCTCGCCGCTGAGCGCTATAGCGAAGGCTATGACGCGGATACCCGGCATATCAGCTGGTCCATGGCCAAGACGGTGACAGCGGTGATGGTCGGCATGCTGGTTGCCGATGGACGTCTGCGCCTCGATGAGGCTGCTCCGGTTCCAATGTGGCAGCGCCCCGGCGATCCCCGCGCAGAGATCACCTTGCGGCAATTGCTGCAGATGCGCAGCGGACTGCGCCATACCGAGGCTGGCGACCCGCCGTACGAATCCTCAGAGGTGCGCATGCTGTTCCTCGACGGGCGCGATGACATGGCGCGCTGGGCGAAGGAGCAACCGCTTGAGGCGGAGCCGGGCGAGACCTTCGAATATTCCTCCAACACCACCGTGATCCTCGCCGATATTGCGACCCGCGCGCTGACCGAGAGCGATGATCCCGATCGGCGGCGCACAGCGGTGAGCGAGTATTTGAGCGAGCGCTTGTTCGATCCGCTCGGCATGGACTCCATGGTGCTGGAGTTTGACGCCTCAGGCACGATGATCGGCGGCAGTTTGATGCATGCCACCGCGCGCGATTGGGCCAAGTTCGGCGAGTTCCTGCGCGCCAAGGGCCGCGCGCCCAATGGCGAGCGCTTGGTCCCGCGCCGCTATGTCGAGGCGATGGTCACGCCTAGCCCCGCGAGCCCGCATTACGGCCTGCAAACCTGGCTCAACCGGCCGATGGGCGATGCCAGCAGCGGCTTTCCCCATCCGCTGTTCCCAGATCGCGCTCCGGCCAGCCTGTTCTCGCTGATCGGACATATGGGCCAATATGTGCTCGTCTCACCAGAGCAGCGCGTGACCCTTGTGCGCTTGGGCCATTCAACTTCAGAGGAACGCCCGCCAATGCTTGAAGAGGCCGCCGATGTGCTGGCGCTTTATCCGGTTCGCTGAAGCTGCCGCGAGCTCCCGCGAAAGCGGGAGACTCCCTCATACCGAACGAGGTCCCCGCCTACGCGGGGACGCGCCAGGAGCTCAAACGTAGAAGACCCCCTCAACCACGGTCACGCATGGCCCGCCGAGCCAAACACGCTCTCCATCGAGTCGCAACGTCAGTTGGCCTCCCCGCTCACTCGCTTGAAAGGCGCGCAGATTGTTCCGCCCCAAACGCGAGACCCAGAACGGGGTCAGCAGTGAGTGCGCGGAACCTGTCACGCTGTCTTCGTCCACCCCGCCGCCAGGCACAAAGACGCGGCTAACACAGTCATGCCTTTCGCCGGGCGCAGTGGCGATGAACTGGTCATTTCCCATTTTACCCAAGGCGCGGATATCCGGCGCCAACGCACGCACCTCAGCCTCGGTCTCATAGAGGAAGATGTGATAGCGAATGTCCTTGCCAGAGGGTCGATATATCTCAATCGGATTGCCGCCCATCAGAGCGGTCGCGTCGCTTTCGCCCGGGGCGGTTACTGTTGCTGGCAGACCGACTTCATAGCCCTCGTCCAACCGCTTCACCTCAAGAATGCCTGATTTGCGCGTGCGGAAGGTGACCGCATCGCGCCCGCCGTTCTCGCTGCCCCATTCGTGATGAGACAGCAGCACGTGACCAGCTGCCAAGGTCGCGTGTCCGCATAGCGCGATCTCATAGGTTGGCGTGCACCAGCGCAGCTCCCAATCGGCCGCACCCGTCTCATCGCGGACCACGAAGGCTGTCTCAGCGAACATGTTCTCACCGCCGATTTTGACGAGCACATCATCGGGCAGCCATTCATCAAGCACCATAACCGCTGCTTGATTCCCGCCGAAGGCTTCAGCGGCGAAGGCATCAACATGCCAATAGGGTATTGTCTGCGTCATTGCGTGCTCCCTTATGGATAGAGGAGTGTATCGGACCAGCCGCCCGCAGGCGTGCGCTCAAACAGGCGGCGGTCGTGAAGGCGGTTGTCGCGGTCGAGCCAAAACTCGATACGGCTGGGCACCAGCGTAAAGCCGGTCCAATGCGCCGGGCGCGGCACTCTGCCAGCCGCCTCGTGCTCCGCCCGCACTTGCTCGACGCGGTCGACATAGGCCTGCCGATTGGGGAGCGGGCGCGATTGCTCGCTTGCCGCCGAGCCAACCTGGCTCTTGAACGGGCGCGAGTGGAAGTAGGCATCGGCGCGCTCCGGCGTCACCTCGTATAGGCGCCCTTCGATCCGAATTTGGCGGCGCAGGCTCTTCCAATGAAACAGCATGCTCGCCTGAGCATTGGCCAGGATCTCGCCGCCCTTTCTGCTTTGGGCATTGGTGTAGAAGGTGAAACCCCCGCCGCCGATCTCAGCGGGCGCGTCCTGCGGCCCATGCTCTTTGAGTAAGACCATCCGGACCGATGGCGCAGCATCTGCGGTCGCAGTCGCAATCGCCACCGCATTGGGGTCGTTGGGCTCGTTCTCCTTGGCAAGCGCGAACCACTCATCGAACAGAGCGTAGGGATCCGCGCCAGAGGGGATCGCGCTATCCGCCAATTGCGCTGCGTTCAGACCCGTATCACTCATGTCATCTCCCTCTCGCCTCACCGCGCGTCAGCGACGCTTGGAACACTTGGAACACTGTCCAGAGGCAAAACTTCTCAGCTTCGCAAATCCGGAGCGCAGCGCCGTTTCTCATGCCAGACATGTGGGAGGTTTGAGCCATCATGCAACGAGAATTACCGCCCCGCTCGCAAGTAGGAAAGCACACGGCGCGGGATCGTTGCTAACGCCCAAACGAAAGCGGCCCGGCTTCCGCAATGGAGGCCGGGCCGCAAATCAGCTTAAAACGCTAGAGCGTATTATGGGCTAACTGGTGCGTCGTCATCGCCATCAGCAAAAGCGAAAACGCCGATTGCCAAGATACCAGCGATAAAGCCAGCAGCGATGATGCCAGCGCTGCCGCCGCCCAGTTCGCTTTCAGCTTCAACAGGTGCAGCAACCTGCGCCATGACTGGCGCGCTTGCGAGGCCGAGAACGGCCAAAGCTGCAAAAACATTCTTCTTAATCATTTGAGTATCCCTCATTTAAAAATATCGAGCCTGCATTCGCGCAGCTTACGTTACCCCATCGTGAATAGTGGTTAAGAATTATTGAAGCAACGAATTTTTTTAAGCAACTTATCGCAGCTAATACACGGTTCATTGCTGAAGCGGGCTATTTCTCCGATTTCAGCGGGCATCATCGGTTTGGCGACCCGCCACGCAGGACAAGCGCATGTCCACGCTTGCACCTATGGACTGTTACACTTAGCTAATACGCTATGGCTGACCCGTATAGCACCCTTGGCATTGCCCGCACCGCTTCTGAAAAGGAGATCAAGAGCGCGTATCGCAAGCTCGCCAAAGAGCTGCACCCGGACAAAAACAAGGACAATCCCAAAGCCTCAGAGCGCTTTTCCGACGCCACCAAAGCCTATGATCTGCTGTCTGACAGCGCCAAGCGCGCTCAGTTTGATCGCGGTGAAATTGATATGGAGGGCAATCCCACCAACCCGTTTGGCGGGTTCAGCGGAGGCCCAGGGGGCGGATTCGGTGGTGGTGGCGGTCAGCGCAGCTACAGCGCGGATGACCTTGGCGGCTTCAGCCCGGACGATATGGACCTTGGCGATTTGTTCGAAGGTCTGTTTGGCGGCGGTAAACCGCGCGGCGGCGCGAGAGGCGGAATGGGCGGCGGGCAAAGACGCGGCGGATTTGGCGCGCGCCCCTCACCTCCGCCCAAAAAGGGCGCGGACATTCAATACCGCCTAGCGGTTCCTTTCATTGATGCAGCAGCTGGCGTCGACCAACGCATCACTCTGGCCGATGGCAAGACGATCGATCTGAAACTGCCCGCTGGCGTCGAGGACGGCACGCAAATGCGCCTGAGGGGCAAGGGCCATGATGGGCCGGGGGGCAAAGGTGACGGCCTGGTAATTGTCGAGGTTGGCAGCCATCCGTTCTTCCGCCGCGACGGCGATCATATCCGCATGGATTTGCCGCTGACCTTGGACGAGGCGATCCGCGGCGCGAAGGTTAAATGCCCGACCGTTGATGGCCCGGTCATGCTCACGATTAAACCCGGCACCAATGGCGGCACTGTGATGCGTCTCGGCGGCAAAGGCTGGACCAAAAAGGGCGGCAAACGCGGTGATCAATTGGTGACGCTGGAGATCCAATTGCCAGAAGATCTTGAAGCCTTGTCGGAAAAGCTCAGCGATTGGAGCGATCCTGATAAACCGCGCGAGAAATTTGGCCTGTGATCATTAGGGCTTTCTAACCCATGGGCGCGCCGACCGGACTCCCCAATGACAATCTCCGCGAGGTGCGCTCGCACTCGCCAGAGGCGCGCCGCGCCCGGCTGAACGCGCAGGCCAGCCCGCAGGGGCTAATGAGCACTGGCGAAGCGCCGCTCTCTGTGCGCGGCAAAATGCTGAGCACGCTGGGTCCGGGCTCGCGCGCTTTTACAGTGGTGAAGCGGGCCGCGATTGGCACCTACAATGATGGCTTCATCCACGCTGGCAATCTGGCCTATCTATCGATGTTGGCGATCTTCCCATTCTTCATCCTGGGCGCGGCTTTGTTTGAGCTGGTTGGCGGCAAAGAGAACAGCGCCGGGCTGATCGCGACAGTGCTCACTGCAATGCCGCCGATCGTCGCGGATACTATCGCACCGGTGGCCAACAATACGATGGGCGCGCGCAGCGGCTGGCTGCTGTGGTTTGGCGCGGGCGTCGCCTTGTGGACGGTCTCCAGCCTGGTTGAGACCATTCGCGATATTCTGCGCCGTGCCTATGGCACGGTCGCCAGCCACGCGTTTTGGAAATACCGCTTGCTTTCCGCAGGGCTGATCCTGGGCGCGGTCGTGCTGCTGATGGGATCGCTGTTTGCGCAGGTTGCGATTGGCGCCGCGCAACAGCTGATTGATGCGCGCTTCCCGCAATTGACCGAAGCGGTCGGCACCTTGCGTCTGTCGCGCATCATCCCGGCCTTTGGCCTGTTCGGCTCGCTTTACCTGCTGTTCTATACGCTCACCCCGGCGGCATACCGGACAAAGGCCTATCCCAAATGGCCCGGCGCTTTGTTCACGGCTGCTTGGTGGCTCGGGGTTTCAAGCGCGCTGCCACCGATCCTGCGCAGCTTTTTTACCTACAATCTCACCTACGGCAGTTTTGCAGGGATCATGATCGCGCTTTTCTTTTTCTGGCTGGTGGGGCTAGGGCTGGTGATCGGCGCGGAATTGAACGCTGCGCTTGCAGAGCCTGACAGTGATAGCAGGCAAGCGAGCGAAGGCGGCGACGCGCAAGACGCAGGTAATGAATGACGAGGAGGATGCGATGGGTACGGCTGGTCAGGGTCTAATGCAGGGCAAACGCGGGCTGATTATGGGCCTCGCGAATGACAAGTCGATCGCCTGGGGCATCGCCAAGCAGCTGGCCGAGCAAGGCGCTGAGCTGGCGTTTTCCTATCAGGGTGATGCGCTGGCCAAGCGGGTGAAACCACTCGCAGATCAGCTCGGCAGCGACTTTGTGTTTGAATGCGATGTGTCGGATATGGCGTCGCTCGACAGCGCATTTGATACGCTCAAATCACGCTGGGACACGCTGGACTTTGTGGTCCACGCGATTGGTTTTTCCGACAAATCGGAGCTGCGCGGCAAGTATGTCGACACCAGCCTCGATAATTTCCTGATGACGATGAACATCTCGGCCTATTCGCTGGTCGCGGTGACCAAGCGCGCAGCGGAAATGATGCCGCCATTGCAGGAAGACGGCTCAGGCGGCGGCAGCATCCTGACGCTGACCTATTATGGCGCGGAAAAAGTCATCCCGCATTACAATGTAATGGGCGTCGCCAAGGCGGCGCTCGAGACCAGCGTGCAATATCTCGCCAATGATCTGGGGCCAGCTCGGCATCCGAGTGAACGCGATTAGCGCAGGACCGATCAAGACATTGGCGGCAAGCGGGATCGGCGATTTCCGCTACATCCTCAAATGGAATGAATACAATTCGCCCATGCGCCGCAATGTGACCATCGACGAGGTCGGCGGATCAGCGCTCTACTTCCTCTCCGATATGTCCAGCGGCGTAACCGGCGAGGTCCAACATGTGGACGCCGGATATCACGTGGTCGGCATGAAACAAGAAGACGCGCCTGATATTACTGTGTCGTAGGGGGCCGGCGACAATCGATGCCCGCTAAGGCTGGTCGGGCCAGATTCCGCGCGTGTCGTAGACCTGTTTGTTAGCGCGTTCCGCCAGAGGCACGGATTTGAAGAGGTCGTGGTCGACGAGCACGATCATTACATCGCATTCTTCAATCGCAGTATCGATGTCACAAAGCCGCGCGCCTGTGCCCTTAAGCTCAGGCGGCAGATCGGCAATGTAGGGCTCGACAATGTGAATGCGCTCCCGGTACTCGCGCGCTAAAGTCGACGTCACCAGCCGAGCGGGACTCTCTCTTAGATCATCGATATTGGCCTTGAACGCCAAGCCTAGACAGGCAATTTTTGCGTCAGGATTGGATTTCACCAGAGCCTGCGCCCGAGCGATCACGTGATGGATCTTGCCATCATTGACCTGCCGCGCGGTTCGGATGAGCGGGCTTTCATCGGGCGCGCCGTTCACGATGAACCATGGATCAACCGCAATGCAATGCCCGCCTACACCAGGCCCAGGTTGCAGGATATTGACGCGCGGATGGCGATTGGCGAGCTTGATAACCTCCCAAACATCCAATTGCATCGCGTCAGAAATCATCGACAGCTCATTGGCGAAGGCAATGTTCACATCGCGGTAGGCGTTTTCGACAAGCTTCGTCATTTCAGCGGAGCGTGCATCGGTCGTGACACATGCCCCCCGCACGAAGCGTTTGTAGAAGGCAAGCGCCTTGCGCGCACAGCGCGGCGTAACTCCGCCGATTGAGCGATCATTGTTGATCAATTCTTCCAGAATGCGCCCGGGCAAGACACGTTCTGGACAATAGGCAATCGCGACGTCCGGCGTGCCGTCGCTTAGGCCCGGCATCGCCAAATCAGGACGTTTCGCGGCGATCGAATCGCGGATTTTCTCAGTTGTCTTCACTGGTGAGGTGGATTCAAGAATGATCGTGTCGCCGCTCTTGAGCACCTTCGCCACTTCTTCTGCAGCCGCAAGGACATAAGAAATGTCGGGCGTGTGCGATCCATCTTTCTCAAATGGCGTTGGCACCGCTATCACGAATACGTCCGAACTAGCGACCTCGGTCGATGCCTTCAGAAATCCGCGCTGTACCACGCCTTGAACCAGTCCATCGAGATCGACTTCTTCGATATGAATTTCGCCGCGGTTGATCGTGTCGACCACTTCCGAGGACACATCGACCCCTTGCACGCGCATGCCCGTGCGGGCGATCACGGCCGCAGTGGGCAGCCCGATATATCCTAGGCCAATAACACAGACAGTGGGTTGATCATCGCCGCGCATGAAAGAGTTTGCCTCAAAACCAAAACAGTCTGAGGTCATTGGAGCAAACAGGTAAATTTAGCGGTAACGATACTCTGAGCGCGCCGCGCCGTTGGCTTACGCGTGCTGATCAACCAGCAGTTTTGCGATCAGCGCGCTGCTGTGTCCGTCACCAAAGGGGTTATGCGCCTGAGCCATCGCGGAATAAGCGCCCGGATCATCCAACAAGGCCGTGGCGGCCTCGACAATGGTCTTACGATCAGTTCCCACCAGCTTTGCGGTCCCCGCGGCAACGCCTTCTGGACGTTCAGTGGTCTCCCGCATTACCAGCACCGGCTTGCCCAGCGCAGGGGCCTCTTCCTGGACCCCGCCGCTATCGGTCAGCATGATGTCTGCCAGCTCAAGCAGATGCACGAAGTGGGGGTAATCGAGCGGTTCGATCATCGCGACATTGCTCAGCCCCTTGAGCTCCTGATCCATCACCGCGCGCACATTGGGGTTCGGATGGACCGGAAAGATGAGCGCGGTATCATCACGCGTAGCCAGGTCAGCAATGGCCCCGGCGATATTTTCCAAACCTCCGCCAAAGTTCTCGCGCCGGTGACTTGTCACGCCAATGATACGCTTGCCAGCAAATCGCTGCTTCAGCTCATCCAAACCGCTGGCGAGGCCCGGATTATCAGCAATGCGCTGCGTCACCCAGTGCAAGGCGTCGATCACAGTGTTGCCGGTAATGTGGACCTGCTCCTCGGGGACGGCCTCTCGCATTAATGCCTCAGCCGAGGTCTGCGTTGGCGCAAAATGCAAATCGGCGATGGTACCGATCATCTTGCGGTTCACTTCTTCGGGCCAAGGGTGATAGATGTTGTAGCTGCGCAGACCGGCCTCGACATGGCCAACGGGGATTTTCCGGTAATACGCGGCCAGCGCCCCCACCATAGCGGTGGCAGTGTCTCCCTGGACAAGCACGCGGTCAGGTTTGACCTCATCCATCACGGCGCCGATTTTCAGCAAGAGCCGCGATGTTAGCGCATCAAGGGTCTGGTCAGGTTGCATGATATCGAGATCAAAGTCGGGCGTAATCTGCCCGATCTCCAGCACTTGATCGAGGATAGCGCGATGCTGCGCTGTCACGCATACAATCGGCTCCAAACCATCGGTCGCTGACAAAGCCTGCACTACCGGAAACAGCTTAATGGCCTCGGGACGCGTGCCGAAAATGACGAGAACCTTAGGGGCAGTTTCTTGGGCCAAATCAGTGCTCTTTGTTTTGCCGTGTCTGAGGAGGTGGAGGTCGGTGTTGCGCTTCTATTCTGGAGCGCTAAGCGACTTCAGACAAGCCAATTGAAAGCGCGGTATTGCAGCGACTTGGAGCAGAAATCCGTCTGAAAGAGCTGCGAGTCTCAAAACGATCCATGCGCCTAAACATCCCGCCGAGCTTTAGGTGGGCGCTGTCATAGTGAAACTCCAGCGCATCGGTCACGTCTCTGAGAATTCGATAGACTCGATGGCACCCGCAACGGCTCGTTCTCCCGAAAAGACCCTCAAGTACAAACCGACTTCCATGAATTCACAGTCTGCTTAGCCGTTGTGCAATACGAAAGACAGCTGTTCCCGCTTTGAGAGGCGCTTCGAAGAAGGCCTCCTTTTCGTTACCACAGCGCAATTGGAGTTTCGTGCTCGGAATTTGATCTGCAGGCGAAAGAGAGTGCGCTACGGTTATTTGGAATGGCGCTTCGTTTGCCACACGCACGACCTTCTGGGCCAAGAATCCGTTTCTTCCGGAGTCCGCGGAAATATCAAGACCCCTACCATTACGCTTTATCTGTGCCCTGAAACCGGCCTGATCTGCCAAAGACCAGCTGAATGGAGGATGCCCCGCTTGCCAATCACCGAGGTTATTGTCGGAAGAGGTGTCGGTAATGAAAAACTCTTGATGTACATCGTAGGCTTCTTGAAACTCACCCTCTTTAAACAGACTTTCGATCAATCGGCCATGAAAGGTAGGATCTTCGATTTGGATTAGTTTTCGCAGCTGAAGGAGGTCTGGCAGGGCAGTTTCTTCAAGAGCGGCGAACCTTAAGAAAGGTGTCATCCAACCAGGCTCGCCACGAAAAAGATCCGCGAGCAGTTCTGCTCCATCTCCATCTTGCAATGCGACTAAGAGAACTGGAAAGAACTGGCTAGTTAACTCAGGATTGACCCTCAGCAGTCGATCGATGGTTTCAAAAGCTCCGTTGTAGTCGGTAGCGTTGAGCTGTGATTGCAAAACCACCCCCTGCAATGCGGGGTCCCGGCGATCCAGCGCATTAGCCGCCTCCATGATCCGAGTTTGGGTCGCATTGTCACGCGCTGCCATCAACAAGATTGCATGAGCCTTTGGCGTCAGCGGCTCTGCCGCGACCGCCTTAAGCGCCAAAGGAGCAACAGAAATTGCAGCTTCTTCGACGAGCCCAGGGTCTGCTGGGTCAGCAACCCCGCGTGTCATTCTATTGAATGCCAAGCGCTCGTATGCCTTTCCGTTCATTGGCATCACGGATACTGCCGTTTCTGGTGCGCTACGGATAGCGACCATACTGATCGCCTGAAGCGTTAGAAGGCAAGCAAGCAGTAGGCCGAAGAAAACGGCTAAGGCCAAACGCATGGGGTGGGTGATCTTTATGATATTACTCCAAAAGTCCCATTACGCTTTGTCGTCGCCATCGTCGTCGCGAGCGCTACTCCCATAGCCATAACCGTAACCGTATCCATAGCCATATCCGTAGCCGTACGCGGAGTCCCCTTCGTTAATCTTAGTCACAATCGCGCCAAGGATTGTCGCATCAGCAGTCCGCAAGCGAGTGAGGGCATTCTCAATCCCTCGCAGTTTAATGCGATCCGCTTCGATCACGTATATGACGCCTTCGACGGCCTTGGAGAGTTCAATTGCGTCAGCCAACGCAAGCATCGGAGCACTATCAACGATGATTTGATCATATTGGCCTTTCGCCTCATCGATCACTTCCTTCAAGCGCTCGCTAGCAAGCAATTCAACCGGATTGGGCGGCGTCTGCCCAACAGGGAGAAAGTCAAAGCCAAACCGCTCTTGAGGGTGAACAACCTCGTCCACACGCAGGTTCTTGTTCGTCAAAAGTGACGACAAACCGAGCTCCGGAGGCGCGTCAATATCCAGCATTTCTACCAGACGCGTGTTCCTCAAATCGGCGTCGATAAGCAGAGTTCTCTTGCCAAGCTGAGAGAAGCTTGTGGCGAGAGCCGTTGCAGAGACACTCTTACCTTCGCTCGGCACAGACGAGGTTACCATTATCGTGTCGGGAGCCCCATCCGACGTCAGGAAGCTCAAATTCGTCCGTATGGAAGCATAGGCTTCATTGGTTTCAGATGCCCGATGGATGATTTCCGGCACAATATCGTCTGTCCTTGCGTCAGGTATAGCGCCGAGCAAAGTCAGTCCAAGACGGCGTTTCACGTCCTGAGGATCCCTCAGGGTCTGACTGAGTGCCGTTCTGAGATATACGATAGCAACGCATGCCCCCAGCCCGAGCGCGAGTGCTGCAGCAAGATTGAGCAACAACGAGGGAGAGTAAGGCTCGTCCGGCACATATGCTTCATCAATCAGCTTGATGTTATTCTGGCCTGCCCCAGCCGCCTCAAGCTCTTTGTAACGCTGGAGCAGCGCCTCATAGAGCTCCCGGTTCGTATCTGCCTCACGCTTCAAAATACCATATTGGATGCCTTGGCCTTGCTGACCAAGAAAGTTCGATTTTGCAGCCTGAAGCTCTCCTCGCAGTTCTCGCTCGCGCAGCACTGAGGCGTTTAAATTCGCTTGCAGGTCCGATAGTTTCGAGCCGCGAAGGTCATCAACCGCTTTACGCAAGGAAGCCACCTCAGCATCCTTTTGGATAAGGAGCGGATAACCTTCCCCAAAATTGGCTTTGAGGGACGCGAGTTCACCCTCTGCAACCGCGAGCCTGTTTGCCAAGGCATCTTGCGAGCTACCGCCCTCAACAGCACCAGCGCGCAAGTTTGCCTCGGCCACAATGCGATCAGTTACCGCTTTCGCCAGAGCCGAGTTGATCGCGGATAGGTCAGAGGCAATCAAGGATTGGCTAGCAGTGCTGGAACCACCGTCTTCTGACGCCCCGCTCTCGAGAACCAGAATCCCATTCGCGTTGGCATATTCGACTAGTTCAGTTTCGGATTCCGCCAGGCGAATGCGCAATTCTTCAATTTGTTGCTCAAGAAAGTTGCGAGCCTCGATGTTGGTCCCGAAACGCTTCTCATAGTTGGCCGCGATAAACTCATCTGCCCAAAGATTGGCAATAGTTGCCGAGACCTCTGGGTCCGCGCTTGAAAAACCAATATCCACGAGACTCGATTGAGCGATTGGTTCGATGGTCAAATTATCAAGCAAGGTGTCTTCTAAGCCTTGCTGCGTGACCTCAGTCTCATCTTCCACGCCCACTGCGGCCAGGAAGTCGGGATTGCGCATCAGGTTCCCTGCCTCGATCACTCGCGACGTCATGAAACGAGATTCCAAGAGCTCGTATTGCGTATTCAAATATTGGAGTTCGTTGACCGTGCTGTCCGTTTCCAACATCGCGATGTCGGTGACGTTGGCGGCCAGCTGATTGATCTCCAGACGAGCGTTGGCGCGGAACAATTCCGTCGCAAGCAAGGTCACCATGAGACCCGCTAGGATCATGAAGGTTATGATGCCCCCAAGCCAATAGCGCAGCGAGCGGGCCTCGTTAATGTAACGATCAAGATTGAGGTGAAAAATATCGTTTTCGGTGCCACCGGCACCGGCAGGATATGAGGGTTGAGCCTCGGTCATACTGGATTGATCAGCCATCGATTTTTCTATCTCGTCGTGCGGTCAATTATGACAGATGCTGCTGTGGCAATTGGAACCAACTGAAGGATCGTTTGGAAGCGCCGCCTAGCCGGAGAGTCACCCACCATCACGATGTCATTGGGATATAGGACGGGATCCTCGTAGTTTCCTCGTTGGATCGCCTGCATATTATAGAGGCCGACATAGTTTTGGCCATTGACTTCGCGCAACACCAAAATGTCATCCAATTTGGCAAAGTCATCCAGTCCACCCGCAGCATTGATAATGCGCAGCAAAGTCTGGGCACCTGCCGCAGGATAACTGCCGGGCCGCTCTACTTCGCCGCCAACAGAAATCGTTGGGACCGGAAAATTATCAGGGACCACACGGACCTGAGGATCAACGACGTATGTACCGCGCAATGATTCAGCGAGTAATCGTGCCACCTCGTTCGGAGACTTGCCGTCAACATCGACCATCCCAACCAAAGGAAACTGAAGCCGACCCAGCTCATCAGTCAGGAATTTGCCACTTAACAGCTCCGCTCCGATGACCTCGACTTCCAAGACTTGCTGTGGACCAATCCTGTAAATGAAATCGCCTCTAGGCTCAGGCAATGTCTGCAGATCGGTTACTTCGATGTCAGGCGCAGTGCCGTATGATCGATCTACCGCACAGCCGGACAGAAGAATTGCGAGACAGAGCGCAACCGCAAGGCGACTACCTGTATTCATTAGTCAATTTCCAAATATTCATGTGAAGCGCAGTTCATCAGACGTCACCATTCTTAGAAGGCGATTTTCCTTTGTCAGCCCACTCGCGCTCGAACCCGATGGCCATTAAGAACCAAACCCCAATTGCCTGGAACGCAGGGGCGCGCAACGGGTAGTCGAACAAAGACGCGAACGCAATGATCGAGAAGATGGCTACCCAGAAAATAGCCGATGAAATGCCGGTTCGCTGGTTCTCCAAGATTTGGATAATGGACTGAAAAACCCAACGGAGGGCCAAAACGAGAATAACAATCGCTAAGCACACCGCCTTCGATTACGAGCTGCGCCCAATCATTGTGCGCCTGATTGACATATTTTGGCATCAATAGACTGGTGGGTTCGTAAATGTGATAGAGTTGTTCAAATGCGCCAAAGCCAGCACCAAACAGCCAATAGGTGTTGATCATCTCAGTCAGTGCTGGCCATATTTCCCAACGAAGATCTTCGAATGGGTCCTTACTCAGAATATCGGAGAACGCTGGAACGCGATCAAAAAGCAGAAAAATGACCGGCACGAATGCCATCATCAAGATGCCGATGCCCACAAACAACCGCCGCTTGCGAGCGATACTTTCCTGGTGCGGCTTGCGGCGCGACCGCCCACCTTTCCCAGGCTGCCAACTCGCAAAAAAGATCATCGCAGCTGCTGTTATACCTGCGAAGAACACAAAGATGATCCCGCCTCGCGACCCGCTAATCAGGGCCGCCAACACTATGATAAGCGCTGCGGCAGGATAGCCTACCCTGGCAAGCCCTCGCCGCCTTGCGTTCGGCTCATCAAGAGACAGTTTAGTGACCACTAACAATGCGCAAGCGGAAAAAGCCGCGGAATGGTTTTCGTTGGCGAAAATCCCGACTGGCGCCCCTCTGTTGCTATATTGATAAAAATAAAGCGCGCTATTGGATCCATCAATCACTTGAGCGACGCCGAGAATCGCATCAAGAACACCTAGGCTCCCAATGACGACCAACAGAAGCCGCGAATTCGCCTTAGCCGCAAGAGCCACCATCAGTGCTGCAAATGGGACAATCAGGCCGGCTGCGGCATTCCATCCCCTCGCAGGTGCCATTGATATGGGCCGCCAGTTATCCTCCAGCCCCAAGGCAGCATCCAATGCGGCAACTTCTTCACGCCCGGCAAGAGCAGTCCAGAGCCCCGGGGGAAGAGGGATAAGCTGCAAGAGGGTCCAACCGATCAAAGCGACGAGCAATGTCGCCAATACCCTCACTCGCTTGATCTCGCCCCGTTCAAACCAATAGAGGGCAGGGATCAAGAATAGGGCGGCAAGAGGGCGCAGTGCGATTAATTGCACTGGATCTGTGCGAGAGCTGCCACCGAGCACGGCCAAAGTCATCGCGAACAGCGCAAGTGTCACGACGGGAAGCGCCATAGCGTTGCGTCGATAGTCGATCACGAAAACCAGCAAATCATGTTAGAAGTCATAGACAAACGGCACGCATCAAAAGGTCTCAGATCTAAAATGAGCTGCGGAAGGATTAAACAATGTAAGCCGACCGAGCAGTTCTGGCCAACGCCATTCAGCAATACCCCGCTTTTGATTCAGCGCAAGGTGCGTGAGACCACCGCCTAAATTGGGGCTGTCCTCGAAATCGTCATCTGGCGCCCAGATACGAGTGCTTTCATGGCTAGACAAGCGAGCCTTCCTGCGGTTTTTCCTTGTTGACCAGCTGCATCAAAATCGCGCTTTGCAAGGGGTCAAAGAAGCCATTGCCATCCCGCGCCTCCGCTTCGCGAGGCGAATTAAGCATTTCTGCGACAAGCTGGGCATTGCTTGCGTCGAAGAAGTTATGATCGCCTATTCGCTCGCGCAGTCCATTTTGCAGCGCACCCGGTAGCGACAGCAGGCCCACCTTGAGATTGAAGAATGACGCTTCAAAAAGGACTGTAGAATCTTGGCCCACAACAGCCTGACAGTCGGCAAACTGATCGTATAGCGCGAGGCCAGCCGAGCCAGCAGAAACATTCGGCAAAGCGAGGCAAGAGTAACGCCTGTTGAGGTCGCGTCTGTCCTGCGGGTGAACTCGCAAAACGAATTCCTGTGCAGGCATATTGGAGCAAATCTCAACAAATGCCTGATTGAGTTGGTCAGCCAAATTAGGCTGAGAGACCAGCAAGATTTTTCGCCCACTGGGCATTGCCGCGCGCTGAGCGCGCTGGGTCCAGATATTCGGCGCCCCAGCATTGAACACTCGCCCTTGAGGAAGTCCCCAGCCCTTGTCCAACCACTCCGACCCGAAGGTCAAAAAGCCGCTAGGATCGATGCCCGCGCAATAAGGCGTTTCATACTTAAAACCGATCGAACCAACCACTCCGTGCTGAAACTCATAAGATGGGATATCCATGTCGCGACAAGCAGCCAAGACACCGCTGTTGATCCAACGGTTGACCACAAATACTGCTTTTGGTCGGACTTTCGCTAAGAGACGCAAAGCAGACTTTTTCTCGCTACGAAATGCCCTCAATTCCCGGCTAAGGAGCGTTTGTACGTTGGCCGATGGACGATCGAACTTATCGCCCAACAATTTCGCCAATGCCGCGATGGTTTCCTTGTCCTTAGGCGAAATTTTGCTCGGAAGCCGCCCTGCGACACGGGAGAGGATTTTAGGAGCATCATATTTGCGGAGGTTACTAGTGACAGCGGGTTCTAGATGTCTGCCCTCAAGCGGGCGCTCAAATGAGAGGGTGCTTAGGCCCTTTAGCGTTAAAAAATCGCCGACCGGGTCAGTAAATGGATCGACATAACCAGCCTCGGTGAGCTGTCTTCTACCAAAGCCCCAGAAAGCCACCTCAGCCGCTGGAACACTCTTCAAGTCCCACAGTGAAGCCAAAGATCCGAAGGCTATAGCAGCAGCACCGCTAACGCCTGCGTCACCGCGTCTATGCGGCTCATCGAGGCCGAGCCGGACTGTGTGATTGACGATGAAGCTATTGCGGATCAAGCGCCAAATGGGGACCCCATCGACCAAGGCGTCGTAAACTCCGCTATCCATTTCCCAGCGTAGTATGTCAGAATACTCACGCGCTAAGGCCCCGGCGTTTTGCGGCACAACTATAGCTCTCTCTGATTTGTTGCGGGGCCCGGTTCTGCGTTCGCAATTGCCTTACGAGGATCGTGCTTGCGGAATGATAGATATTTAGTGAGCAAAATGGCGAAATTGCCAAAGACCAACCCAAAAGGCACGGCGTAAAAGATAGAAACGGAGATGAATGCGATCGTGCCCAGCCCAAACGCGACAAGTCCAGTCACATGGCTGAGCGCCAGCAAGTTGTCTTTCTTACAAGCATATAATGCCAAGTGAAAGTACATTGAAAACGCAAACAGCAGATTGGCCGCTACTGCGAAAAACAGCAGGGAGAAATTTTCGAGATAGACCGGATTGTCGATAAAAATGAGCATCAGTCTCGCGCCAATGAGAACTCCGACTGATAAGATCACAGAGCCTATGATGAGGCCAGTGCGAAGCTCTTTGAGTTGGCCAGAAAACTTCTCCCACTCTTTATCATGAGCGCTCGATAACAAAACGGGCAATGCAAACGAATAGACGCCCGCCTGAAGCATCGCTGGTACAACGCCCGCCAATCCTAAGAAAAGCACGAAAGCGCCCAAAATCTCAGGCCCTACAAGAAAATCAAACAAGTAGCGGTCAACGGTCTGCATTCCCCTCAAGCAAAGTGTGCCGAGTAGGAATGGCAAAGCGATGTAGAGCCCCGCTTTAATCCAGCCCCAGTCAAAAGCCGGGATTTGCATGCTCCGCGGCCACCTCACCACAAACATCGCTGGCGTAATGATCGACAATGCCGCTCCGATCGCCCAAAAAAACATCACTGTTTCCAGAGTGCGCATTTGCGGAAACAGGAAGAATCCTAGCGCAGCGACAAATGGCCAAAGACCTAATCTGAGGAAAAAACCAAAACTGGCTAAAACGGGGCGGCCAAAGGCGATCAAGAGCCGGTACAATTCGGTCGAAATATGCTCCAATACCGACAAGGCAATGACGAAAGGGAATAGCCTCCAGGGCAAAACCTCGAAATGAAACAATAGGAAAAATGTGGGCAGCATCACAGCATGTGTGACGACAAATAGCCGAGCCGTCTGTGCGAGGACGAATTTTCGCTTGTCTCGGTCCCCTACTCGAAACTCGCGATTGGCGTGGATGTAAAAATCCATACCGAGAAAGTAGAGACTGAAATTCACGGTTGCGGCGACTAGGCCAAAAACACCGACTTCCTCCGGAGCAAGAAAAATGGCCAAAACAAAGAATAGACCGAATTTCGCTCCCAATGCCGCGGATCGAAACAGAAGCGAAGCTGTGCGTAGCTTAGCCTGCATTATACAGGCACCATTTCAAAGCCAACGTCAGCAGTAGAAGGATGACAACCCAAGCCGTTGTTGAGGAGCGCGGTTTCAGGCAGGTGAGGCACTTCCACACCCATCAAGTGATTGGGCTCGAAACAGCAATTCTGCGAACTGCCAGTCCTCCTGCGTGTCGATATCTTGAGCACGAGACCTTGGTATAGAGACGCCGACTGCCCCGGAAGCAAATATTGGCGAGGGGGTGCACCACTGCTCTGCGGTCGCCCAATAAAATTGGCCTGCATCATGCCACGCCTCGACCAAGTCTTGAGAGCGTGTTTCAACGTGTTCTGGCTGCATCATCGTTACGCTATTGTCCGGCTGCATAAGCAGGGCGCGCTGTATCGGAAACGCAAACTTGGTGACAGACATCGCGTATGACGCCCCGACCGCTTGAACCAGCTCTTTGCCTCGCCGCAAATCTTCCGGCGTAACAAACGGCGCGGTCGCATAAAGACAACATACGTAACCCTGAAAACCCAATGATTGGATGGCATCGGCCATTACCGGACGAGTCGGAGTATGGTCATCCGCAAGTTCGCCTGACCTCAGAAACGGAACTTCTGCCCCTGCGCCCCTAGCAATCGCTGCAATTTCCTGGTCGTCAGTCGACACGATGACGCGTTCAAAACAGCCGCTTTCCAGGGCCGCAGCAATTGACCAAGCAATCATTGGCCGCCCACAAAACTCTTTAATGTTCTTGTGGGGGATGCGCTTGCTTCCTCCTCGCGCAGGTATGACGCACAAAGACACTATTCGAGCTCCGAAAGCAATGCCCGGACAACTTCGTCTTGCATCTCTTCCGTCATAGTGGGGAACAGCGGAATACTAATCGCCTCAGCATAATAGCGCTCTGCATTAGGGAAATCTCCATCCCCAAATCCAAGCTGCCGATAGTAAGGCTGCAGATGCACTGGAATGTAGTGCAGGTTCACGCCCACCCCCCGCTGTCGCAGGCCTTCGAAAATACGCCGATGTACGTCTGCCTCCACTCTGACCACGTAGAGATGGAAGGCGGAAAGGGCGTCAGCCTGCCTGCCAGGAAGCCCCACGGGAGTGTCCAACAAGAGCTCATCGTAGCGGTCAGCCAGCGCGTTTCGCCTTGCCACGTATTGGTCTAGACGCGCCATTTGTTGCGTCCCCAAGGCAGCCTGGACGTCGGTTATCCGGTAATTCCATCCAAGCTCGATTTGCTGATAGTACCAGGGCCCATCAGGCTCGTGTGTCATTTCCAAAGGATCACGAGTAATGCCATGGCTTCTCAACCGGGCCATGCGATTGGCCAATTGAGCGTCACGAGTGACCGCTGCCCCGCCTTCTGCTGATGTGACAATTTTCACCGGATGAAAGCTAAAGATCGTTATATCGCTGTGCTCACAAGAACCCACCGGTCTGCCTTGGTAGGCACCGCCAATAGCGTGGGAGGCATCTTCGATAACGCGAACGCCATATCGCTTCGCCAGCTGGCCAATGCGGTCCATTTCGCATGATTGGCTAGGCAAGGTGGACTGGCACGACGATTTTGGGAAGCTTGCCATCGCGTTCCGCCAGCGCGAGCTTGTCCTCAAATCTTTGCGCGCACATGTTTCCTGTGCTTGGATCAAGATCAACGAAATCAACGTCTGCGCTGCAATATCTAGCGCAATTAGCGGATGCGACAAAAGTGTTGGGCGATGTCCAAAGGCTATCACCTGGACCCAGGTCGAGAGCAGCGCAGGCCACGTGCAAGGCCGAGGTAGCACTGTTCATGGCGACAGCGTAAGGTGCTGAAGCCGCCTTCGCTATGGCTTCTTCAAAACGCGGGACTGCTGGTCCTTGCGTGAGGAAATCAGACTTTAGGACATCTACAACCGCATCGATATCTTCTTTGCGGATGTCTTGCCGCCCATAAGGGATCATCAGATTGCCCCAATTCTGTCGCGATTAGCAGCGATCCACTCGGCCAATGCCTCACGACTCATCCAGTCCGAATTGTTGTCGCTCGTGTATGAAAATCCATCTGGCACCCGCACTCCATCTTTGATGCGATAAGGATCCTCAGACCACTCATGGATAGCGGGTAGAATTTTGAAATGCTCAGGATACTCAAATGTGTAGGGAGCATCCTCCACACCGATCATCTGTTCATGTACCTTCTCGCCGGGCCTGATCCCAACGATTTTCTGATTTGCGTCTGGTGCGATCACGCCTGCGACTTCAGTCACCTTCATCGACGGGATCTTTTTCACATAGACCTCTCCGCCCACCATGTCTTGAAAAGCGTGAAATACCAATTCCACCCCTTCTTCCAGAGAGATCATGAAACGAGTCATTCGGTCATCCGTGATGGGCAACTCGCCAGAGTCCTTGATCGACATAAAGAATGGAATGACGGACCCGCGTGACCCCATGACGTTGCCATAACGAACAACAGCAAACCGCGTATTGTGTTCTCCAGCATATGAATTGCCAGCGACAAACAATTTGTCTGACGCAAGCTTGGTTGCGCCATACAGATTAATTGGGCTTGAGGCTTTGTCAGTCGACAGAGCTACGACGCGCTTCACGCCTTGATCGATGCAGGCGTCGATCAAATTCATTGCGCCATTTATGTTGGTTTTGATGCACTCGAACGGGTTATATTCTGCCGTCGGCACGATCTTGGTCGCCGCCGCGTGCACCACATAATCCACACCATCAAGCGCACGATACATCCGCTCGCGATCGCGCACATCGCCAATAAAGAAGCGAAGACGAGAATCGCCCTGAAACTTCTTCGCCATTTCCCACTGTTTCATCTCGTCACGCGACAAAATGATCAGTTTCTTGGGGTTGTATTTTTCTAAAGCTAGCGGGACAAAGGCATGCCCAAAGGACCCGGTGCCGCCGGTAAGAAGGATGGTGGAATTCTCGAGCATCGAAATGGCCTTTTTAACCTAGAAATTACGTCGTGAAGATGGTGCTAACGTGCTGCGAACCATAACAGTTGGTTCCCATAGTCGCTCGTCCCAAAATATCCAATTTTGAAATGTTGCACCTGAGTATGCTAGGCTCGGCGGTAAGGACAAATTCGCGGCAGTCAAGCCAGTAAGAGGGTGACTTTCGTCCGGCCCGCAGCCCTCGCTCAATCGCACAAAACGGCGGCACAATCAGCCACAGCCGAGAGGTCGAAGCCCTGCGACAGAATTGGGCCCGGCACTCACGCTTATAGAGACTTTTTCCGAGCACTTCACGTCAACAGACTCAAATCGGATCAATCAAGACGCAATTTTCGGTCCAACGCCCCTTATTTCGCCAAGTTCCCCAACATCAAATGAGATGCTGGATGCCTGGACCTGGCCTGCTCGTCCTATTTCTTCGAACGCATAAGTGTAATTGCCACCAAGCACTTCTACTTTGCCGTAACTTCCAAAGCCTCGAGCTTTCATTTCCCTAATTGCGGCAAATTTTCCAGACCCCCCATTGATGGTAATTCTCTCAAATTTAAATCCATCGCACTCTTGTAGATGCAGTCCGTAAACCCCGCACCGCTCGACAAACACATCACCAACAATTGAGTCGCATTTGCGAAAATGAAAGCCGTTGCCGGATGAATCCATAACTCTATTTCCAACTACGACCGGTTCAATGCATCGATTTATACGAAATGCAGTATGGCGCTTACCACTATGTCGGTAGCCATTCTTTAGCACTGTGTTGTCTCGGACCGTTACGTGCCGGTTCTTATTTGTACCGGCCGCTGGCTGCTGCACATGAATACCATGGCGCCCCGCATCTTCGACAACATTTTTAATTATCGCACCCCGCTGCCCAAATAATGCCTCTTGTCCTGCCACTCCCTGGTTACCTTTGAGTTCGATACCGTCATGATGAGTCATGCCTATAATATTGCCCTCGAACCAGATATTGCTCCAAGGCGGAGACTGGCAGGTAATCCCTTTGTTCGATGCCTCAGGCACGATCATGCCCACGACTTCCACCTGTTCGCCGTGAACACTTATGCCATTCTCGTTTAGTGCGTCACGCCAATCAACTACTCCATCACGCTCAGATCCAGCAATTGCAGTTGGCTCCGATGTACCTGTGATCCCGCCATCTCTCGTCCAATAAGCGTGATTTGCCGATGTTTTGACATAAGACCCTGCGGCCACCAGTGTATTCGGCTGCCAAGCCATTAGGGTATCGAGATTAGGCAGGTAACTGCGTACCGACCCTCCGCCCATAATTTTGACGTTTCTAGTCTTGCCAGTCTGGCCTGCGTAGATTGTTGTCCCAAAAGATGTTGGTGTGGTCGTGCGTATGGTGGTGCCTTTCGCAATCCATAACGTGAAGTCCGACACACGGAACCGCGGCATGTTAGACGCCCAGTAATCTCCGCCATCAGCGAAAGCGAGTATGCCGCGCTTCAAGTGTTTTTCGAATGCTTGTGCAGCTGCAAGAATTGCTGGGAAATTGTCCGTGGCCTTAGCTGCAACTTTCCCAGGGCTTTCCTTCAGATTGTCATAGTCGCCTACACCGCCAAAGGCTCTAATGTCGTGAACACCGTCAGTGGGCAGCACCTCAAGCGACACCTCCGCACCGATATGTGCCAAGTGCTGAAACTTCGAATTTGGTGAAAGCACGCGGTAAGTACCGACGTCAGGGATCGTGACGATATCTCCTTCGGCAACCTGCAAATGATGGCTCAAGTCGGCGGCATAGGAAAGGCGGGACGCCAGCTCTGAGAATTTTTGCAAGACAATGGTCGGGCCAGCGATTTTATGAAGCGCTGGGCTGGAGCACATTTCTTTGCATGGCAAAGCCGTGCCTCGCTCGTTGAGGTATAGAACCATCATGCCTTGGTCAGCAGCAACGGCAAAGTGCTCACCGCTCAAAGTACTAGCAATCCCGAGGGCCACATTGGGGAAAGCAAATTTTCTCGAAGTTTTTAAAGACAACGGCTCATCCTAGCGCTCCACGCTTCCCCAGCTTGACCTAAAACAGACTTTTCACCGCACAATGCTGTATCAGACCTGAAAAGCGCCACCTTATTCTCAACCAACCTTGAGCATTGCGACCCCGACTGGCGTCACATTGCAACTCTTCGTCCGCAGCTTGCGTTAAAGCTGACCATTGTTTTGGGCCAAAGATGGTAGTAGCCGAAGCCGGAAACCGCCGATTGGCAATAGCGGCACCCAAACTTGGTCAGCCTGCGAATATGAGGTGCAAGGACCGAAGGACTTCGTGACCGCCGCTCCTTTATCGAGGGCAGCTAGCGCCTAGCGCGGTATATAGGTAATTGGAGTACACCAGTTCGATGCGAATTTTCCTATCTCGCCCTCACATGTCAGGGAAGGAAGAGATATATGTGAAAGAGGCGTTTGCCTCTAATTTTGTAGCGCCGCTCGGCCCGCAATTGGATCAATTTGAGGCCGCCGTATCGGAATATCTCGGCGGCGGGCTATGCTGTGTTGGCCTGTCTTCAGGTACAGCAGCGTTGCACCTCGCGTTGATGGTTGCTGGAGTTGGGCCTGACGACGAAGTTTGGGTGTCTTCGATGACCTTCGCCGGCGGAGTATTCCCGATTACCTATCTCGGAGCAAAGCCGCGCTTCTTTGATTTGGACCCAGCAACATGGACAATAAATTGCGATATATTGGCAAATGAGCTGGAATTGGCCGCCATGGAAGGTCGCCTCCCAAAAGCTATCGTTCCCACCGACCTTTACGGACAAAGCGTAAATCTAACAGCTTTGGAGGCCCTATCTGCCAAATACGGCGTTCGCCTTATTGTCGATTCTGCAGAGAGTTTTGGTGCTGAGCTCGATGGATCTAGAAAGGCTGGCACCGGCGGCGACGCCGCGATTTTATCATTCAACGGCAATAAGATAATTACCACGTCCGGTGGCGGCATGCTCGTAACCCGGCACCCAGAATGGGCGGAGCGGGCACGCTTCCTTGCGACACAAGCCAGGGATCCCGCGCCACATTACGAGCACTCCAGTGTGGGATACAACTACAGGCTTTCTAACATATCCGCAGCGATCGGCTTGGGGCAGGTTGAGGTTCTCGATCAACGTGTGGCGCGCCGACGGGAGATTTTTGATCAATACCAACGGGCACTAACAAGAAGCGGCGTGCAGTTCATGCCAGAACCAGAGGGGTGTCGAGGAACTCGCTGGCTGACAACTTTAACGATTGACCCCGATGTAACAGGCGTGACCCGAGAAGAGGTCCGGTTGATGCTTCTTGAGCACGAAATCGAGTCGCGACCCTTATGGAAACCCATGCACATGCAACCGATTTACCGAGGTACGACATACCACGGTGCAGGATTTGATGAGAAGCTGTTCGAAACCGGCCTTTGTCTCCCCTCAGGGAGTGACATGTCTGATGCAGAATTCACCGAGGTGATTGATAGAACTCTCAGCTTACTTTCCTAAGACCGTCAACTTGAGAGTATCTTCTTCCCTACTGGGAGGCTTATTCATCCTATTTTGCTGGCGCGTTTTCTGCTTCTTGGGCGAGAGCGTCTGTTACTGCGCCGCGGGTATCAGCATTGCGCGGTTGATAGTCCAACGGCAGTTCCAATAATATATCGATAATCTCTTGTTGAGAAAAAGCCTCGCAGGCCGCCAAAAGCTTGTCGAGCATAAGATCCAGCGTTTCACGAGGTAGACTGACTTCTGATGCGGTCATTATTCGGGAATGCTGCGTCGGCTTAGGATCATTGCCGATGAGCAATTCTTCGTACAATTTTTCCCCTTTCCGCAGACCCGTAAAACAGATGGGAATTTCACCTTTGCCATTCTGAACATCAGAAGGGCTGTCCATGAAGTAATGCGAAAGACCATGGAGCTTGATCATACTTATGGCGAGGTCGACGATCTTGATGGGCTCACCCATATCCAGGACAAAAACGTCCCCGCCTTTAGCCAAAGCTCCGGCCTGAATGACCAGTTGGGACGCCTCAGAGATCGTCATGAAATAGCGGTTAATGTCGCGGTGCGTCACCGTCACTGGACCACCGCTATCAATCTGAGACTGAAAGCGTGGTATCACCGAGCCAGAAGAGCCCAGTACATTACCAAAGCGAACCATTGAGTAGGTGGTCGCGCCACCTTTTTCCGACAATGCTTGGCAAATCAGCTCAGCAATTCGTTTGGTCGCGCCCATGACGTTGGTGGGCCGCACCGCTTTATCAGTCGAAATCAGGATGAAGTTCTCAACACCGGAATCTTGTGCAATCGTGGCAATGGCCAAAGTTCCGAAAACGTTGTTCCGGATGCCCTCGACCATGTTGTCTTCCACAAGAGGGACGTGCTTGTAGGCCGCTGCGTGGTAGACAGTTTGCACATCAAATTGCTCGATCACCGCCTGCAACCGCTTCGCATGCTGAACAGATCCAAGCACTGGAACGATTTTGGCGCTTATGTCGTTACGTTTCGCATTGTCTGCTAGCTCAGCATCTATAGCATACAATGCAAACTCGGACATCTCATAGATGATCAACGCCTTGGGGTTTTGCAAAAGTATTTGCTAAGCAAAGCTCACTACCAATTGAGCCACCACCGCCCGTAACCATGACCACTTTTCCTACAACGTTCTGAGAAAGAAGTTCTTTATCTGGAGCAACAGGATCGCGTCCCAACAAGTCTTCAGCGGTCACGTTGCGCAAATCCGATATCTGCGCCTTCCCACTGATAATATCAGATAACCCAGGTACCGTCTTGACCTCCAAATGAAGGTCTTCCAGCTCACGGAATATCTCACGGCGGCGAGCATTGCTAAGATTTGGCATCGCAAGCAAAATCGCCTGCAGCGGATACTTCTCTGCCAGTTTCGGCATCTTCGATGGCGCATGGACACGCAATCCGCCCACCGTTAGACCTTGCAAGTTCGGATCATCATCCACAAACGCGACTGGGACGTAATCGCGTCCGTAAGTCAGTGAATTAAGCACCTCGAGGCCTGCGTCGCGCGCGCCATAAATGACAACAGGCTGCTTAATGACTTGCATTGGCATGCGAATAATCTGTCTGACGAAAAAGCGCAGACCACCAACTGTTAAGACAATGAGACCGATAGAAATGATGGGCACTGAACGCGGGAGGCCCGCGACTGTCAGGTAGTTGGTTATCAATATGACTGCGGCGAAAACCAGCGCACCCTTGCTGATCGAGACCATTATTTGGCTGGTCACAAATCTAACCAATGACTTGTAGAGACCAGTGATACGAAACGTCGCGATAGTGGCGACAGTTGCGAAGGCGAGGGGCAGCCAGAGCCGGTCATTCGCCAGATATTCAAAGCTCTCCAGGCGAATGAGCATGCCTACATTAAACGACAAAACAATCAGGAATAAGTCAACAAGAACTTGCAGAGCGACCTTACTGCGCCGGTTCAGAGTCGATAGAGACTTTAGCCAATCGACCATTTGTGAACCCTATTTTTTTGACAATTTTGCCTTGCTGAATCAGGCGAGGAATGTGTTAAGCCTACCCAGATTAGCGCAATCATTAAACGTGCAGGGGCGCCCCGAAAACTCCAAACAGGCATCCCATTGAGAAAGCCTCTAGGTGATGAGCAAACACGTGAAGCCGCATAAGGCCAGACTACTTCCGCCATTCAGCTAGGTCCAACTGCCATTGCGCCTCGAGCGCAGAGATTCCAGCTTCAAAGTGGCCCTTAAGGTAAGATCGTGTCTGATCATCGATTTGCGGCGGCTTGCCCATTTTCGACAAGCGCGCTTTGATCGGTTCCCTCAGAGCATTGGGCACTATTGAGCGAAACTGCATCAAATTCAGCTTCTGAGCGAGGCGTAAGACTTTTCTAGCGTTCGCGCCGTAAGCTGCATTGACTGGACCCTCGTCTTGCAAAGGAGCGGACGGTGGATCTACTGATAAAAAGCGATAGGCCTGCTCAAGTTCGCATTGCCGTTGGGACTTTAGCCGAGAGCTTAGAACCAAATGGATCTGTTCCCGCGGGAACAGATCCATGTAACGCGCCAAATGTTTGGCGTAATCCCCCGCCGCCAAATAAGTTCTAACTGGCAACTCCTTGCCTTTGGCAATCGCATCAATCTGTGCAGTCCATAGCTCCTGAGCTACTGGTTGATCAAATATGCTGCCTTGATCATGCTCCGCGCGGATCGCTTCAGCAAAATCCAATTTTTCGAGACCTCGTGAATACAGCATCCACCATGAGGAAAATGCTCGACCAACTGGATCTCTTAAACAGACAATAAGCTTGGCCCGCGGATTGTACTGCGCGATCCTTTTCGCCACCCAAGGCACCATCAAATAACTTGGAGTGGCTTCCCCTCGGGCTATTACATTGTTAGAACTGGAGAAATATCTTGCCTCATAAGCCTGCTTGTCTTCGGTGTAATGTGCATCGAAGAAATGTGGCTCCTTCGGCTTAGAGATTTCGACCTGTGAGTGGTGATCCAAATAGGTGGCTAAAGCGGTCGTCGCACACTTCGGCGCACCTAGGATGAAAAAGTCTATTGGCTTATGCGGCATGGTCAGGCTTCACTTTCGATCGCATTAGATTTGGCACATGCCGATGTCCCAGAAAGAGCATAGTCAAAAATAGGTAGTCGTATTTTGCGCCGAGCATCTGAACGTCGGTAGTAGCTCGAAGGCCTAGGCAAAACAAAACAATCCAAAAAAATGGCCATTCGCGCCTTTTTAGGACGGATTTAAGTAGGCAAAAAGCAATTAGGCCAAGGTACGCAATGCCGAGGTTCGCCCACGCCGCCAAATACGAGTTGTGCAGATTGTAGCCAAATTTCTGCAGAAAAAATATCTCGAAATAATTCCGGCCAAAAATGAACTCCGAAAACGATATCCCTTGGAAGTACATCAAGTTAATCGTCATACGAGAAAAGTCATGCAGGCCGCGATTACGCAATCTAGGTACCAGCTCCAGCAAGGAGTCAGCCACTGCAGCTAGCAATATCATCAAAACGGTTACCAGAATGGCATTCCGGATGACGCTGGAGACCACGCGACGTTCATCCAGCGCCCCTTTAGCTAGAACGAGTACCATCAATAATACAGAAGCGATGATCCCAGCTCGTCCCTCGCTCAGGACTGAAATCACGATCGTCAAGAAGGCGGCCAAAATATGATTTTTGCTCACTTGTGGCGGCTTCGAGAGCACGATCGCAGAAGCAAATAACCCAAGCATAACGACTGAAAGGAAGTTACGTGAGTTGCGAACCAACACCCTCTCCGGGTCAATCCCAGATAGGATCAACAGTAAAAGCAAACCTCCAGTTATGTAAAAAGGTAACCAAGCGACTTCGACCGAGGCCCTTATTTTACTAATCGCCATGGCGAGAACTGCGCTAAACGCGACAAACAAAAGCTGCCTTAGATTGTAGTATTCATTGAGATACCCCCATGAAAACTGAATCATCAACAAAACGAATATGAGGAACAACAGCGTTGTATCGCGCTTATTGATTGATCCAATTTCATTACTACCCACCATAAAAAGAGCAGCGAGGAACATCACCCCTCCAGCCCAAAAAATGGGAGAAAGAAACGTCAGAGTCACGCACCACACCGCAAGAGCGGCAAAGATTGAAACCAGAAAGTTTCGACTCACGGACATACCCGAAAATCTCTCAAAATCCGCATGGCAAACCGAAGGTCATTTTTGGAAATGTGACACCAGCGATCTAATTGATTTAACAATAGAATAACTCGGTGACCACCCAGCCTCGTGCGCTAGACCGCAATCCATAAAGCCGCCACTGATAATTTGCGCGCCAACACTCGCGTTTATTGATACCTTCGGTCCAGGCAGGCCAAGCTCCTCACTAACTGCGCCGACCGCATCAACGTACTCCCTAATCGTCGTTCCTCGTCCTGCCCCAACATTATAGACCTTTGACCCGGCTTCAGGCGGGACATGCAAAAAGTGCATTATCGATTCTGACGCATCATGGACGTCCAGCAAGTCTAACGTGTCATTGGGAGTAGTTACGACAATTTCCCCGCCCGTGAGTGCACTTTTTACAAATTTGTGCGGGAACTCATTGTCGCGCAAGCCATCCGCCGCTCCGAACAACCGGGCCACACGAAGCGAAGTAACTGCCATTTGCGGATTAAGGAAGCTCAGCTCACGCAGATGGGTTTCAATAGCATACTTCGAAAATGCATATGGCGTAGCGGTTTGGATTTCAGATCCCTCAACCCACGCCTTTTCGGAAGGGCCATAAATCGACTGAGATGATACATTCAGGATGAATGGTATTTGCGAAGCAACCGCCTTTGTCATCAAATCGACCTGGAATTCGTAGGAAGAGCGTATAGCGTCGACGCCATCTGGCGGCCTCGCAGACGCCAAATTAACCAATGCATCTGCTGAGGCCAGATAGTTCATCGCATCAGGGCCAGCACTGTCTATTACTGTGACAAATGGTAGGTGCGAAAATTGGCTTTTCGCCTTCTCGACTGAGGCTGCACGAGACAACACGGCAATCTGCAGCCCAGCGCCTTCACATCGATCAATAAAAGTGCGTCCCAACCAGCTCGTGCCACCTAAGACCGCTACAGTCGCTAGCTTACGAGCGGAGCGCCTAAATCCAAAACTCTCATCTGGCCAAACTCTGCAAGCCACCTGGCGGACGCCAACCTTCGAGAGACTCACTTTCAATTCAGGCACATTTTGGCGAGTCAGATCTTTGCAAACCGCGTCAACTTCATTGAAGCCAAACTGCGCTCGGTTCCCAGTAATTCCAGTAAAACGAGGGTTCATTTCAAAGAATCTGACGCCCTCGTCAGTTATTCGACCCTGAATGTTAATGGGTCCGACCGGATCCATATCCGCAAGCACATCTTCGATCTCTTTGACGGCCGCCCATAAGCCCTCATCTTCGATCGGCACAATTTCGACGGGCACCCCTCCCTTTAAACGATTGAGCGAAGCGAAGCGTCCAATCAACGCACCCTTATGGGAATACACCAATTGCACAGAGACTTCAGATATTTGGACGACTTTGCCAGCTTTAACAGCACTTTGCACTGCTTCGAATTCTGGCGCAGATCGTTTCGGATAGAGAAAAGCCTGGACCACTAGATCATCGGGCAAACCTTCTGCATCGTCCACCGAGTGCAAGATATGTAGACCGGAAGATGCCGATCCGCCAGCAGGTTTCGCAATCATAGGAAACTCGCCGTCTGCCGCACCTTTTCTCACTTCGTCAACAGAATACGATGGGGCGATAACCTTCGTTTTCTTACGAAACGCCCTTGCCCAATCAAGCTTGTTACGGAGCAATTTGGTTAAGGCAGGGCCACTAACAGCTACCTCAGTGCCAATAGCGTTAAATTGATCGCGCTCACGCGAAAACAATTCCAATTCAAGATCGTGACCGGGTACAAGTACATCAATTGCAAGACGCTCGCAGACATCGATCGCAGCGGCTGCATAGCCGGCATCTGAAATCTGCGGCAAATCCACAAACGCATCACAATCAGGAACCGAGTATTTCAGACGGCCCTGATCTGAGGTCACAACAAAGTAAGTTTCTTTGTAATACCGCAGGGAGTCAATTACAGATTGCGCGACGCCGCTTCCAGCACAAGTCACCAGGACACGTATTTTGCTGCTATTCATTCATCATAGCCTTTGAAGCGCTCGTTCTGATCGGGTGTCGTTACGTCGGAGCGGGAAAGCACCTTACCGACCGTTAAAAACAATATTTTCAGATCCAAAAGCAGGCTTTGGTTGTCCGTATACCAAACGTCCAAGTCGAACCGGCTTGCCCAGTTACTGGAGCTACGACCATTGACTTGCGCCCAGCCTGTAAGACCAGGTCGAACATCCAAGCGCCTGGCATGCTCATCGGAATACAATTCATCATATGCTGGAAGCAGCGGTCGAGGGCCAACAAGACTCATCTCTCCTAGCAGTATGTTGATCAATTCCGGAAGCTCGTCCAAGCTCGTCGCACGCAAGAAATTTCCAAGCTTTGTCATACGCTCGGCATTAGGAAGCAGCTTGCCGCTCGCATCGACTTCATTTGTCATCGTGCGAAACTTGAACATATTGAATGGTTTGCCCGCCAATCCTGACCTTCGCTGCACAAAGATAACGGGCAGGCCAAGCGAGAACGCGATCGCGCAAGATACGATAAGCAAGACCGGGGCAAGGCAAACCAAGAGCGTCAATGCCAGCGCCACATCGAACACCCTTTTAGTCATTTGTAGTACGACTCCCAGTGACCGAACCTTAGACGATGGTCACCCTCTCCTGATGCGCGCGTCATTACCAAACTCAGCCCATCAAACAAGCGGATTAAACCAGCCATCGAAGCCAAGCACCACTTTGCACTTAGTTGGATGAGGCAACCATATCCCAACTCAACGGCTCGCCTCTTTTTAGAACCCTGCTGGCTTTGGAGCCCAAGACCGCATCAAGATGCTTTGGTGACATACCGAAGCCGGGTCGGATCGATCTGATGTTTTGTGCAGACAGAACGCCCCCCTCTTCAACATCTTTGACGACGTAAAGGGATCGCCGGAATTGGGCAGACCCTTCCTCTGCACCCTTTAAGCTGTAAGCGACATCGCCGAGCGCGACCCATGCGCGCTTGCAATCTGTCACCAGGCTTGAGAACTCATCTGGTTCTAAACTAAAATCAGCGTCTGGGCCGCCATCTGCGCGGGCCAGAGTGAAGTGTTTCTCGATCACCGACGCTCCGAGAGCGATGGATGCAACCGCGACGGCACTGCCCATAGTGTGGTCAGACAAGCCAGCGACGCAATCAAACGCTTCGCCCAAATGCGGTAAGGTGCGCAGATTGGTCTGCTCATCAGGAGCAGGATACGAGCTGACGCAATGCAGCAATATCAGATCCTTGCACCCACCTTCGCGCGCAGCCCGAACGGCCTCGTGAATTTCGCTCAGATTAGCCATGCCGGTCGAAATGATCATGGGCTTGCCCTTGGCCGCAGTGTAGCGGATCAAGGGCAAGTCGATGGCTTCGAATGAGGCAATCTTGAAGGCTGGAGCTCCAAGGTCATCCAGAAGATCAACCGCGGTTTCGTCAAACGGGCTTGAGAATAGTGTCACACCAAGCTCGCGCGCCCTCTTGAATAAGCCTTCGTGCCACTCGAACGGCGTTTGAGCCTCGCCATACAATTGATAAAGGGTCTTGCCGTCCCACGGCGTTCCTTTGATCAAAAAGTCATCTCGGTCGCTGTCTATTGTAATGGTGTCTGGAGTATACGATTGGATCTTTATCGCATCGGCACCAGTGGCCGCAGCAGCCTCGATCAGTTTGATCGCCCGGGAATAATCGCCATTATGGTTACCTGATACTTCGCAGATTACATATGGCTCATGATCTGGCCCAATAGCCCGCCCATCAATTGTCACTTCATTCATAATATTGCCTCTTTCGAGCCTGCTCGGTCTGCGATCTACTTAAGCGCTGAAAAGGCGCGCAAGGTCGTTCAAACTACTCTTTGTGGATACCCAAAACCAAACTGTAAGTGCGTCCGCGGTAGTCAAAATGAACTGGGTACCTTTGACTATCGGCGATGCGCAGAAGATCAAACACATCTTCAATACGATCTGACGCTGAAACGCGGCTGTCTGCTGGCGTTCGTTTGGGCCAAAAACTTGGTTCACCAACCTGTTGGCTTGGCGTAGGCGTCAGCTTGGTTTGCTCGATAGCAAAATCCATTAACCCTAGGGTTGCCACCGACAAAGAGGCATGGATTTCGTCGTGAACTTCGTTTCCATCAAACTCAATCCAGCGCTTTTCCCAAATAGCGCCGGAATCCACGACATCTTCAGCTTCAAGCAAGCTAACACAAATGCGCTTCGAACCTTGCAATATCTCGTGCACCAGAGGCGACCAGCCGCGTCCTTTTGGCAGATCGCTCGCATGAACCACCAACGTGTGGGCAAAGCGAGCACGAATATCAGGTCCAACGATATTTTGGCACGAGATCAGGAAAAGAATATCACCTTGCTCGACTTGAGAGAGTTCGTTGACCAAAGTCACTTCGTCACTTCGAGCCGCTCTCCAACCGACGAGGTACGGATAAATTGGATGCGCTACATCAGAGCATAAAATGGTGACTTTCATCGGGATTGTGCCTGTCGTTTGGCTAAAATAATCTCTGCCAGCGCATCTATTGCTCTTTGCACGCCCCGTCCATCGCATAGATCGAATGCGAGCTCAGTCATCTGACGCCATTTCGAAAAATTACCAGCGAGATCAATTGCGGCTTTCGCCGCCTCCACTGGATTGGCTGCGGCGATGGCCGTACCACTTTTCGACAACTCCTCCAGAATTTCCTTCTGATTGTCAGCCACTGCTACGAGAATGCTCGGCAAGCCCAGCGCGCAGCGCTCCCAACTTGTCGCACCGGGAGCACCTACAGCGAGGTCCGCTCTCAGCATTTGGTTGGCCATATCCCGCGAGTCCAACACTAGCTCAACGTTGACATGAGCTTCAACTAACGCCGACAACTGCGCAAGTTCAGCCGAGTTTGAGCCACAAACAATGGTGATTTGGGCCTTGCAATCGAGTTTCGTCAAATGCTGAACTGTCGGCAAGGTCAGACCGCCAGCATCAGCAGCTCCGAAATTGACCAGAATGTTGCCAACCTCCTCAGCTTGAGACCTTTTTTGTTTGGCTTGGGCACGCGCTTTTGCAAATTCTGGCCTTAACAATGCATAGGAGGGTCCCATCAGAAGACGACAGTCTGTAGGAATCTGACCTAGATACTCTTCAGCTTCGCGACCAAGATTCTGATTTAGGAGGACCGTAGATTCGTGTTCCCGATTGGCAAGATCATCTATAACCATCAACGGAACGCCCACCCACTGGCTCTCCCACGTCTGATCGAGCAAATAATGGTCTACGACTACCAGATCGACTGAAATTTCGGACAGTGCATTTTGACAAGCCTCCCAGTCCGCGAGCTGGTCAGCATGAACTGCTGGATTATTCTCCCACCCGTAAGTGAGATCTGCCCCAATCACATCCGACTGAATAAGATGCAGACGATGGTAAGCCTCCGTCAGCTTTTCGCCGAAGCCATCCGGCACTCGAGAGCAAAGAAATACGCAAGAGTGCCCAGCCGCCTTCATCGCATTGGCCAAAGTCAAACACCGATAGAGGTGTCCCGCCCCAATCTGAACATCACCATCGACACGAAAAATGAGGTGCACTGAAAAAGGTCTCCAAGTTCCGGGTAATTGCGTTACCCAGCTTTGCTGCATAGTCCATTCTTTTCTAGATGGCTGCAATCGAGGCCTAGGGACCAAGTATCATGCGCAAAATTCTCATTACCGGCACCGCCGGCTTCATTGGCTTCCACCTTTCAAACCTGTTGCTGGAGGAAGGCTTCGCGGTGGTCGGATATGACGCGATGACCGATTATTATGATGTGCGCATTAAAGAGCGGCGGCATCAGATGCTGCTGCAAAATCAGCACTTCAGCTGCAAAGTGGGGATGCTGGAAGACTTCGACACGTTGCGCGAATTGGCGATGAAAGAGCAGCCGGATGCGATTGTGCACCTCGCGGCGCAAGCTGGCGTTCGCTACAGTCTGGAAAACCCGCGCGCCTATTTGGACGCGAACGTCACGGGCACGTTCAATGTGATGGAAATCGCGCGCGAACTTGAGGTTGACCACCTGCTGATGGCCTCCACCAGCTCTGTGTACGGGGCAAATGAGGACATGCCTTTTGATGAGCGCGAGAAGGTCGACACGCCGCTGACCTTTTATGCCGCTACGAAAAAAGCCAATGAAAGCATGGGCCATTCTTACGCCCACCTGTGGAACCTACCGACGACCATGTTCCGTTTCTTCACGGTCTATGGGCCGTGGGGACGGCCGGATATGGCGCTGTTCAAGTTCACCAAGGGGATCCTAGAGGGCACCCCGATCGACATTTACAACAATGGCGACATGTACCGTGACTTCACCTTTGTTTCAGACTTGGTGCGCGGAATCCGGCTACTGATCGATGCCGTACCAATCCGGCCGGAAACTCCACAGGACATCGCTGACTACGACAGCCTGTCACCAGCCGCCCCCTACCGGGTCGTCAACATCGGCAACAATGACAAGGTTCGCCTGATGGACTTCGTCGAGGCGATTGAGAGCGCGTGCGGGCGTAAGGCAGTCAAGAACTTCATGCCGATGCAAAAGGGCGATGTTCCCGCGACCTGGGCCGACGCAACCTTGCTGAAAGAACTGACTGGATACGTGCCGCAAACGGATGTGCGTGACGGCGTTAAGCAGTTCGTCGATTGGTATCGCGACTATTACAAGATTTAAGGTGCCAGCGCGCTAGCCGCGCGGCCCCAAAACTCAGCCCTGCGGCGCTTCCTCAGCGGGTGTCTCAGCAGGCTCTGCCGCGTCGGCTGGCTCTGGCTCGGTCAAAGCAGGCGGGCCGTCTTCGCCTGGCAGCGCCTGCGAGCGTTCTCGCTCGAGCCGCTCCAGATATTCGCGCTCGATCTGTTCGACCCGGCGCTGTTCAGCGGCGGCATCGACATCGATGTTGGACAGGCGCTCTTGGCGCGCTTGCTCGATCAGCTCGCTAAAGCGGACATCCTGACCTTCGGCCCGGTCCTTATAGGCGTCGTTGATCAGCTGCTGCGTGCAACCGGTCAGTCCGCCTGCACCCGCTGGATCGCACGAGAGGGTGCCAAAAGCGCCAACCAATTCAAGGCTTTCAACCCGACGAGACCATGCCGTGTTTTTGGGGTTATCCGAAAAGCGCAAAGCCGCGCGGAATGCGGAACCGGTCATCTTCCGGCAGGCGCGCAATCACGCAAATTGTACCTTCAGGGCAAGGCGGGGCGTCATCATCGCCGTAAACATAGGCGGTTTGCACATCATCAGGCAGCGCCTCGTCTTCCTGAGCCGAGGCAGGCGCGGCGGCAAGCATGGCAGAGGCGCCGAGCGCGAGACTGGCGATCAGGGTCTTACGGGGCAGCGACGTCATCGGATGTTCCTCACATGAATTTCTGAACGCTATATCACACCATCACCCGTGAACCATGGCTGAAGAGGGTCGCGGCGCAGCAGGCGCGCGGGGCTAAATCCGCTCGCTGATCTTGATCGCGGCGCGGCAACCCAGGCGGATCGCGCCTGAGAGCAGGCCGTAAGCGGGCGCTTTTTCCGCGCCGTGGGCAATCGCTGCATCGTGATGCTCGCGCTCTTCCTCGCGGAATTTCTCAATCATTTCAGCCAGCTCTGGGTCGGCATTGTCGGCCTCCAGCGCGTCAAGCTGATCCGAGTAATGCTTGTCGATCTCGGTTTCGACCGCCGCGGTGCAGGCCATTGCCGCCTCTGGGCCGAGCAAAGCTGTGCCCGCGCCCAAGGCATAGCCCGCCATCGACCAAAACGGTTGCAGCGCGGTTGGGCGCACACCGCGCTTTGCCATAAGCGCATCGAATTTCTCGCGGTGGACCTTCTCTTGCTCGGCCATATGCGCGATTTCCTGGCTGTGCGGTCCGCGATCACCCATCACGGCCAGCTGGCCTTCATAGATCCGCGTCGCGCCGAATTCGCCGGCCTGATCAACCCGGATCATGCGGTGGATGTCTTCGCGTTTCATGCTCGCTCCTGCTTGGCTGCCAGTCCCAAGATGGTGATCCCACCGAGACATGAAAAGAGGAAATTCCAACCCGCCAGCGAAACGCCAAACAGGCTCCACGGCGCGACATCACAGCGCACCAGCGGCGTGCTGGTGTCCATGACCGAAGCCGCAGCTCCCGGCCCCGAGGGAATGGTCGCGCAGCCGGTGATGCCTTCCCACCAGCCATATTCGACGCCCGCATGAAATCCGCCGATCAGGCCAGAGACGATCACCGCCAGTCCAGCAAGGCCAAGCCAAAGGCGCTTCGGCGCAGCAAAAAATCCCAGAACGGCAAAGGCAAGCGCGGCAAAATGCGGCCAGCGTTGCCACCAGCACATTTCGCACGGGAACAGGTCAAAGCCATATTGCGACACGTAAGCACCGCCCAGCAGGCCCGCCGGGAGCGCAAGTGCCAAGGTTTGAGCGGCCTTTAACCGCGAGAAATCAGCCATAACGCGCCCGCTTTAGGCGGCTTAATCGCGCAGCGCCACCGAACTTGCTGTCGTGCGGCGCAGAGTTTCCAATGCATAGTGCAATTGGAAATCCTCAACGCCCTGTTCTTCCAGCTGTTCAGCGGTCAGTTTGAAGCGCGGATCATCGATCTTATCGCCCTCAAGCTCATCGTCCTTGAGGCCCAGCTCATTCACCAAATGCCCGCGCAGATCGCTCTCACGCGTCACATATTTGCTCCGCAGCGCGTAATCCGGATCGGACAATTGCGGCACGGTGATATCGGGCTTGATCCCGCCTTCCTGCACCGAATGGCCCGACGGCGTGTAATAACGCGCCGTGGTCAGCTTAAGCGCGGTGTCACGGCCCAGCGGCAACAGCGATTGCACGCTGCCTTTGCCAAAGCTGCGATCACCCATCACCAGCGCGCGGCGGTGATCCTGCAAAGCGCCTGCGACAATTTCAGAGGCCGAGGCAGAGCCCGCATCGATCAGCACAATAACCGGAGTGCCCTCTGCCATATCGCCGCGGAACACGGTTTCGGCATCATACAGCAGGGTTTCACCGCGAGCCCGGCCGCGCTGCGATACGATCCGGCCCTTATCGAGGAACAGGTCGGACAGTGCGACTGCTTCATCCAAGCTGCCGCCCGGATTGGAGCGCAAATCAAGGATCAGGCCGCTGACCCGTCCGGTCGCTTCGGTTCGGATGGCTTCCCATGCGTTGAACACGTCCTGGCCGACATCGGCGGAGAATTCGTTGACCGAAATCACGCCGACATTGCCTGCTTCCAGCTTATGCGTAACCGGCTCCAGCTCGATCACGCCGCGTGTCACCGATACTTCCAGCGGCTCTTCGCGCCCTGCCCGGAAAATCGTCAGCTCAATCGCAGTACCAGCCTGGCCGCGCATGCGCGCAACGGCATCGTCCAATTCGCCGCCGTAAATCAGGTCACCATCGAGGTGCGTGATGAAGTCGCCTGCCTTAATGCCCGCTTCTTCTGCAGGGCTGCCGCGGAATGGCGAGATCACCTTCACTGCGCCGTCTTCCATCACCACAGACAGGCCAAGACCGGAGTAATTGCCGTCAATCATGGTGTTGAGGCGCTGCAGGCTGCTGCCATCGAGATAGGCGGAATGCGGATCAAGCGCCGCCAGCATCCCATCAATCGCACCGCGAACCAAAACCTCGTCCTCGACATCCTCGACATAACTCGCCTTGATCCGTTGATAGGTGGCGAACAATTTCGAAAATTCCGGACCGGCGCGGCCTTCCACTTGGGCCATGCTGGCCGTGGCGGTCGGGATAAGCGCGATGGTGGTCACGAGCGCTGCACTTTGCAGCAATGCGATAAACTTCTTGGGCACGCAGGGCTCCTCTAGCGTAATATGCCATGTGTATCGCGCAAACTGTCTGAATGCCAGATGAGAGCGACCACATGAGTTTTGTGCATCAGAGTGGGTCGTTTTGCGTGAGGCCCGGTATCTGGGAAGCGGCACTTGGACCGGCAGACGCGCCCTAATTTCTAAAGGAATTGCAGCGGGTTAACTGGCTTTCCAGCGCGGCGAAGCTCAATTGTAATGGCCGGATCCTGACTGGCGGCAACCCCCAACGGACTGCCGCTGACGAGCTGATCGCCAACCTCCGCATCGCTGGTGGCGAGCCCTGTGACGAGGCTGGTCCAGCCATTTTCATGCTCAATAATGACGATTCGCCCGAACCCGCGATAGGGCCCGGAGAACGCCACACGGCCAGCCGCAGGCGCGATCACTTGGGCCCCGGAAGCTGGCGCAATCACCACACCGGTGCTGCGCGACCCGCTATCTCTGAGAGCGCCAAATCCAGCGACTGTGCGGCCTTGAACCGGAAGCTGAAAATCCGCTGGCGGGATCACTTCATTCGCGGCCTGTGACGGGGTGGGCGAAGGCTCGATCGACACTTGTGATGCACTTGGCTGAGCAGGCCGCAGGACCGGCCCGGACAAAGACGCTAGCTCACGGCGCAATTCGCTCGCATTGCCGAGTTCTCCGATCAGTCCATCGAGATCGCGCGCATCTTCAGCCAAAGCGAGAGCGCGTTCATTCTCGCGCGCAGCAATGGCGCGGGCTTCGCTGGACGCTTGTCGCTGGCTTGCTTCCAACTGCGTCAGCGCAGCTCTGCGCTCCTGCAACGCGCCTTCGCTGCCGCGCAGATCAGCGAGCGATTCGCGCGCCTGATCCTCTAGAGCGCGGCCTTCGTCCAGATCGCTGCGCAAGGCGGCGGTGCGAGCGCGCACTTGAGGGACCGCGCTGTCGAGAACCGCGCGCACATAGACAGTTTCGCGCAAGGAGCCGGGTTGCAGCGCCGCAAGCGCGAGCGGTCTGCGCGATAACGCTTGCAGCGCGCCGGTTAGACGGACCAGCGGCTCTTGCCGCTCCGCCAGGCGTGCGCCAAGCTCTGCGCGGCGCGTTTGAGCCAAGGAATAGCGCGCCTGAGCCGCTGCAATCTCTGCCTCGGATTGCTGGACCTGCGCCGCCAAGGCCGCCGCCTCGCTCGCGGTCTTTTCTGCGGCCAGCGCAGAGTTTTCAGCTCTTTCGGTTAGTTCAGCGGCGCGTTTTTGCGCATCCGCCGCCGCATGCTGAGCGCGGGCCAATTGCTGGCGCGCTTCAGCCGGATCGAGCAGCGCAATATCGCGCTGAGCATTGCCATCAGGGACAAGCGCTGCAAAGCCCGCAATCGCCAGGGTCATAGCGCCTGCGGTAGCTAGGATTTGCCTCTTCATGCCCGCCCTTTTGCCCGATCATTACGAGCGATGATAGGGGTGACCTGCAAGAATGGTGGAGGCACGGTAGAGCTGCTCCATCAGCATCGCGCGGGCGAGCAAATGCGGCCATGTTGCGGGGCCAAACGCGAGCAACAAATCGGCCTCAGCGCGCTCTTCGCGGCTGTGCCCATCCGCCGCGCCCAGCACAAAGCGGGCCTCGCGAATGCCGTCATCGCGCCAGCGGCCAAGCAGCGCGGCGAACTCTTCCGAGCTCATGGTTTTGCCGCGCTCATCAAGCAGCACGGTCTTTAGCGGCGCCTGAGGATCAGGAATTTTCCCGCCGGTTTCTGGCAATTCGGTGAGTTTGACCGGCCACGTCAGCCGCTTCTCATAGCGCGCAACCAGCTCTGCCTCGGGCGAACGAGCGATCTTACCGCGAGCGATGACGTGAAGGAGAATGGTCAGAACTCCATTTGCTAGCGCTGGTCCGGTTCGCTGCGATGTTGAACTGGTCCGGCCCGTGTAGCGGGCCGCAAGGCCAAGTGGCCGCCCGCAGCGATGCGATCTTTGATCGCGTGAGCGAGGATAGCCGAGGCGGCGGATGCCGCCGCTGGCGCTTGAGGCTAGAAAACTAAGCCTTACCCATGCCGACTTCGCCGTCGAACGCCCACATCCGCTCTAGGTTGTAGAAACTGCGCACTTCGGGGCGGAACAGGTGCACCACCACATCACCGACATCGACCAGCACCCAATCGGCCGCTGGCAGTCCTTCAATGCGCACCGGGCCATGCCCGGCCTGCTTGACCGTTTCAGCCAATTTCTGAGCGATAGCAGCCACTTGCCGGGTCGAGCGACCCGATGCGATCACCATGTGATCGGCAATCGAGCTCTTGCCTTCAAGCGGGATCGAGACGATTTCTTGCGCCTGATCATCGTCCAGCTGACGCATCACCAAATCGTGCAATTCATGGCTAGCCATATCAGCTGCTCCGCCTGCTGGCGGGGCCACATTGGCATTGGACGCGGAAGTTTGTGCCTGATTCATAGGCGACCATAGAACTCCAGATACTGGGGTGGGTAAATGCAGGATTTGAAACGCTGAATATGCGCCTCATACTCCCTCCGATGTCTGAATCCGTCTGAACGTCAGCCGGTCTCGCACGCCTGTCTGCGAATATTGCTCCGCCCAATCCGCATTGGCACGGCGAATTGCCGTGGCCGAACGCGTGTCAGGATCGAAACGCAATAACACCAGTGCAGGTGCGCTCCATCGCCCCCGTTTTTGAAAGCTGGCGGCGGGCACTCGGTAGCGCCTGAGCCAGGCCATAGCGGGGCTCGCCATAGCCTGACCGGTATAGCCGGGCCTTGCGATCACCGCAATCGGCATTGTGCGCACTATATCGCGCCAGGCCTTCCACCGGTGGAATTGCGCTAGATTGTCCGACCCCATCAGCCAAATAAACTCGCGCTTGGGATAGCGGCGTTTGAGCGCGCGCAGAGTATCGAGCGTGAAGCGCGTGCCGAGCTGTTGTTCGATAGCGGTGGGCACAATCCGCGCGCGGCGCGCCTGCTTTTGCGCCGATTGGACGCGGGCCGACAACGGCGCCATGCCCTTGCGCGGCTTTAGCGGATTGCCGGGCGAAACCAGCCACCAGGCCTCATCAAGGCCCAGCGCATCCATCGTAAACAGGGTGATTCGCCGGTGCCCGCCATGCGCAGGATTGAAACTGCCTCCCAGCAGCCCCGTTCGCAGGCCTCTCTGCATGACGCGTGCGATTGGCTTAAGGCCGCGCTTGGCCAGTGCCGCGCACCAGCCATTTGTACGTGGTCAACCCCTCTAGCGCGACGGGCCCGCGAGCATGCAGCCGCCCGGTCGCAATGCCTATCTCTGCGCCCAGGCCAAATTCCGCCCCATCGGCAAATTGCGAGGAGGCATTGTGCATCACAATCGCGCTGTCGACGCTGGCAAAAAACCGCTCTGCCGCTGACTGATCTTCGGTGATGATCGCATCGGTGTGCGCGCTCGAATGCGCGGCAATATGCGCCAGCGCCTCGCCCATATTGTCGACGATTGCGGCGGAGACGACTGCGTCGAGATATTCCGTGTCCCAATCTTCTGGTCCAGCGGGCTCGACACGAGGATCAAGGCTCTGCGCCCGGCCATCGCCGCGCACTTCGCAGCCTGAGGCAAGCAAAGCTTTGACCAGCTCTGCCGCTTTAGGGAAGCGCGCGTCGATCAGCAGCGTCTCCATCGCGCCGCAGATCCCCGTGCGCCGCATTTTTGCATTAAGAACAATATCTTGCGCCATTGCGGGGTCTGCGTCCGCGTGAACATAGGTGTGACAAATGCCATCAAGATGGGCGAGCACTGGGACGCGCGCATCGGCCTGAACCCGCGCGACTAGCCCCTTGCCGCCGCGCGGCACTATCATGTCGATCAGCCCGCTGGCTGTAAGCATCGCGCCAACCATGGCCCGGTCTTGGGTCGGCATGATCTGCACGCACGCCGCGGGCACGCCGGCTTGGACCAGGCCTGACGTCATTGCGGCATGGATCGCGTGATTCGAATGAACTGCCTCGCTCCCACCGCGCATCAGGGCGGCATTGCCAGCCCGCACGCACAGCGCCGCCGCATCAGCGGTCACGTTGGGACGGCTCTCGTAGATCAGCCCAATGACGCCAATCGGCACGCGTATCCGCGACAGCTTCAGCCCGTTGGGCCGCTCGCTGGTGTCGATAATCTGGCCCACTGGATCAGACAGGCGCGCAACCGCATCCACCCCGGCCGCAATGCCTTCAATTCGCGCCTCATCCAGCGCCAGCCGGTCAAGCATGGCCCCAGGCAGTCCGGCGGACTTCCCAGCAGCCAGATCCTTCGCATTCGCCTCCAGAATTGCGCTGACGTCACGGCGCAATTGATCTGCTGCATGATGCAGCGCGGCGGCGCGCGCTTCGCTCGGCATGGAGGCAAGCTGACGTTGGGCCGCGCGGGCCGAATGGGCCAGCTCTGTGACGATCTCAGCAGCGCTGGCTTGCTGAGGCAAAGTGGGAGAAATTGCAGTCATAATCTGACGGCAATAGCACCGCGAAACAGCGCTGTCAGTCCCGATGACGCCATGATCGGTCGCGCAGCGAATCGGGCGTCTAAAAGGCGCAAAATCGGCCAAATTGGGCGATTCTCTCAGCATCAATCCCTAAGCGAAAACCCTCAGAAAATCCCCGCCTATCGGGCATATTTCGCTCAGATGAACGCTTCATCGCGTTATGTTCACACTTCGCCCGGCCCGTTAACCTTTGGATTCGACCTGAGGCACCCCGCTTGGTAGCGCCGCCATCAATCAAGTTGGGGCAGAGAGAAAAAAGGGTTCGCCTTGCTAAAAGAAGGTTCCACCGCCAGCTGGCGTGACCAGCTGGAGAAGTGGTTTCCTGACCGTGAGTTTTTTATGCGCTCGCAGGGTCAGGTTCGCTTCATCACATTCACATCGCGCATGCAGAAAATTGCAGCGGCGACCATCGTCGTGCTCGTTGTCGGCTGGGCGGTGACGATGGGGGCGATGGCGTGGTCTAAGTATCAAGCAGACGCAGACCGGCTCTCTCTCCTCGAAAATGCAGCAAAAGTGGCCACAGCGCAGGAGCGGTTGGACACTTATGGTGACGATCTCAGCGCTGTTGCGGAAGATTTGACCGCACGGCAGAATTTCATTGAGCAAATGACTGAAGCACTGCCAGCTGATGTGAAAGACACCAGCGGCACCGTGACCGATTCGACCACCGAAACCGCGGAGATGATCGAAAAGGTCAGCGCATCGTTCCCTGAAGCGGCATCTCTGGCCAAAATCGAAGCGCGGCAGCTCGCCTATGTGGAGCGGGTGACCCGCTTTGCCGATGACCGCGCCAAGCGCGCTGAGAGTGCGCTGCGCAAGCTCGGCTTTGACCCCAAATCCATGGTGGAAAGCGCCGACATGTCAGCCGTTGGTGGTCCGCTGGAGATTCTCGCGACCTCTGCTGATGGCAGTATCGATCCGCGCTTTGAGCGCCTCGGTCTCAGCCTCGCCCGCATGGCGGCGCTGGAGCGCGGGCTCGAATCTGTGCCGCAGTTCACGCCAACCGATCTTTCGAAGACGACGGTTTCATCCGGCTTTGGCTATCGCCGCGATCCGTTTAATGGCGGCGGCGCGATGCACGGCGGGCTGGATTTCAAAGGTCCAACCGGAACGCCGATCTTCTCAGCCGCCAAAGGCGTCGTCACATTTGTGGGCCGCAAGTCTGGCTATGGCAAAGTCGTCGAAGTAAACCATGGCAATGGCGTGATGACGCGCTATGCTCACATGTCGCGGTTTGACGCGGCCGAAGGCGAGCAAGTTGCCGCTGGCGAAACCATCGGCGCAATCGGCAGCACTGGCCGTTCGACCGGACCGCATCTGCACTTTGAAGTGCGTATCAATGACCGCGCGGTAAACCCGCGCCCTTTCCTGGAGACCGCCCCCGATGTTCTCAAAGAAGCCCGCGGAGCCGAACCAGCCCGCACCGCCTCAAACTAACCCCCAAGACAAGCCCCGAGGAAAATCCATGCCATCCAATTCTTCAACTTTCTCGGTGATCGGTTCTGACGTTTCGATCAAAGGGAATGTTTCCGCCTCTGCCGACCTGCACGTTGATGGTTCGGTCGAAGGCGACATTAAGTGCACCTCACTGGTTCAAGGCGAAACCTCGCTGGTGACCGGCGGGATCATGGCAGAGACCGCGCGCCTTTCCGGCCGCGTAACGGGCTCGATCAATGTTCGCGAATTGGTGATCCTGAAGAGCGCGCAAATCGAAGGCGACGTGCACTATGATGCGCTGACCATCGAGCAAGGCGCTCAGGTTGATGGCCGTTTTGCCCCAAACGATCGGCGCAAGCCTGAGGTGAAGCCAGCTGCTCCCAAAGCAAGCGGCGCGAAGCCAAATGGCGATGAAGAGCCGCAGCTGAAGATCGCGCAATAGCGAGCAGCGACACACTCAAAGCATTGCAAGAGGCCTCGGATTTTCCGGGGCCTTTTTGTTTGGGTAGAACTAAAGTGGGATCGCGTTCGCTGGGCGTGCGGGCTCAGGTAATTACTTCGGCCCGCAAAGCCTTGCGGTCGAGCTTGCCAATCATCGTCTTGGGCAGCTCATCGCGGATGACAATTTGGTCGACCCGCTCGTGCTTGCCGATCCGGCCATTTAGCCAATCGCGCAATTCCGCCGCAGTTTTCTCCGCATCAGCGCCCGTGTCCGCCAAGGTCACAAAGGCGCGCGGCACCTCGCCTTTATAGTCGTCAGGCATGCCGATCACGAGCGCTTCCTTCACCGCATCGTTTTCAAGGATCACGTCTTCGACCTGGCTCGGGAACACCTTAAACCCGCCAACCGCGATCATATCCTTGATCCGGTCGACGATCTGCAGGAACCCGTCCTCGTCGAAGGTCGCGACATCGCCGGTGCGCAGCCATTGCTTGCCATTATGCTCGATGAAAACATCTGCCGCCGCCTCTGGCCGGTTCCAATAGCCGCGCATGATCTGCGGACCGGCAATGGCGAGTTCGCCGGGTTCGCCCGCTGGCGCGAGCATTGCCGGGTCTTCTTTGTCGAGCAGCAGGATTTCTGTGCCTGCCACAACCTGGCCGATGGTCCCGCGCTTGCGCGTGCCCGCATAGGGATTGACCGAGACAACGCCGGAGCTTTCTGTGAGGCCGTAACCCTCGACCAGGCGCACGCCGGTGACCTCTTCGAACTTAGCGTGGACCGGGGCGGGCATCGGCGCGCCGCCGGAAATGCAGACCTTGAGCGAGGACACATCGGTCTTCGCAAGATCAGGATGGTCGAGCAGCGCCTGAAACATGGTTGGGACGCCGGGAAAGCCGGTGGTCTTATATTTCTGGATCGTTTGCAGCACCTGCTTGGTCTCAAACCGAGGCACGATTGCAATCGAGGCGCCGCTCGCAACCGCGTGGTTGAGCAAGGCTGTGTTGGCAAAGACATGGAAGAACGGGAGCGCGCCCATGAATACCTCATCAGAGCCTTTGCCGAAAGGGTTGATCGCGGCAACTTGCTGAGCGTTCTTCACAAGCTGCGCATGGCCCAGCATTGCGCCTTTGGGCCGCCCGGTTGTGCCGCCAGTGTATTGCAGCAGCGCCAGGTCTTCGCCTGCGTCAATCGCGGGCAGGCTAGATGCCGCCCCCGCTTCCCAACCGCTCCAATCCCAATCACCGAGCGTTTCGGCCCAGCTTTTCACATTGGCGCTGAATTGGACTTTCGCGAGTTTACTGCGGCCAAGGGTCTTTAGCGCGAAGCTCTTCAGTCCGGGCAGCATATCGGGCAGCGAACCAACGATCAGCGTTTCAAGCTTGGAGCCGCTGAGCACTTTGGAGGCGGTCTCATAAAGTTCTGGAACGCCCAGCGTCACTAGAGCGCGAGTGCCCGAATCCTCAACCTGCCACGCGAGTTCTTCAACCGAATAAAGCGGCGAGAAGTTCACGACGATCGCGCCCGCCATCATCGCCCCATAATAGGCCGAGGCGTAGATCGGAACGTTGGGCAGAAACAGGCCGACTCGGTCTCCCTTTTCGATACCCATCGCTTGAAGGCCAGCCGCGAACCGCTGAGCCTCAGTAAAAATCTCTCGATAGGAGAACGTGCGGCCGAGAAAATGAAGCAAAGGCGCGCCGGGATCGCTGCGGACTGAGCGTTCGAGCAAGTCCGGCAGGCTCATCAGCTCAAATTGCGAATCCCATGGGGTGGGATGGTGATACGGCGCGTTATTGACATTCATGTCAGTAGCATGACGTATCCAATCGCAAGTCACAAGCGATTCTGCGCGCCGCGGAGTATCTTTTTGAACCATTTTGGTCGCTGCTGCACGAAAGGTGACGCGAATACGAAAAGGCCGCCACGCAGGTGATCCTGCAGGCGGCCTTTCATTATGGCTTGAACTGAAACGCCAAATGGCGCGGGATCAGTCGTCCTTGGTCTCTTCGTCCTCGGCTGCGGGAGCAGGCTCTGCTTCCGGCTCAGCCGCTGGCTCTTCTGCGTAGCCAGGAACGGTCTCCGCAACGTCGCCGTTCTCTTCCGCTTCGCGCTTTGCCGCCAGCCACGCTTCCGCTTCGGCTTCTTGCGCGGCCTCTGCGGCAGCTTTGACATTGGCGTCGCGCTCTGCGCGCAGCTCTTCGATGAGCTTTTCCTTATCGCTGCGATCATCGCCATCGGTTGGCACTTCTTCCGCAACCACGCCAGCACGCTTGGCCGCTTTCGCAACAACCGCGTCAAGCTCACGCTGCGAACACAGGCCCAGGGTCACGGGATCTTTCGGCTGAATGTTCTGAATGTTCCAGTGCGAACGCTCTTTAATCGCGCCGATCGTGTTGCGAGTCGTCCCAATCAATTTTGAGATTTGCGCATCGGACACCTCAGGGTGGCTGCGCAGGATCCAGGCGATGCCATCAGGCTTATCCTGACGCTTCGACACCGGGGTGTAACGCGGGCCCTTGGTCCGGGTCACTTCAACCGGAGCCTTCTGCATCACCAATGCGTAATTGGCGTCCGCCTGACCCTTGTCAATCTCTTCCTGGTTCAGCTCACCGGCGTGAACCGGGTCGCGGCCAGTGTACTTGCTGCCCGCAAGATCATCAGCCATCGCTTGAACTTCAAGAATATGCAGGCCGCAAAATTCAGCGATCTGTTCAAACGACAAACCGGTGTGATCGACCAGCCAAGTGGCGGTCGCATGCGGCATGAGCGGCTTGGGTTGTTCCTTTGGCGCTTGGGCCATGAGGCAAACTCCGTTAAAAATTAAAAGGGCCGCCCCTTGCGGAGCGGCCGTTGCGAGACCGTAGATAGGCAATTGCGCCGCATTGAGCAAGCGAGTTCAGCACATGACGCGGCTTAGCGCGCAATTCGGCCTGAAATTCTTTCAAATAGGGCTCGGATTGAGCGCGAGAACGCGCCCATCAGCGGTTCAAACCATTGGCGTGAAGCCGGGCAATCCCTTGATGCGGTCAATCCAGGCGCAAACGTTGCTGTAGCTTTCGAGGTCGATCCCGCCCTGATCCGCAACGTGGGTGTATGGGAACAGGACGATATCCGCCAAAGTCGCTTGATTGCCGCATAGAAATGCCGACTCGCTCAGCTGCTGATCCAGAAGCGCAATCGCCGCCTCACCAGCCGCCCTTTTGGCCTCGAGTTGAGCGGATTGCCCTGGAGACAGATTGGCTTTGCCCACAATTGCCAGCCAAAATCGCAGAGTCGCAACATTGGGCTCGTGATTGTATTGCTCAAAGAACATCCAACGCAGCATATCGGCCTGCGCAAAGCGATCTTGCGGGATGAGCGGTGAGCCCGACGCCAAATACCAGCACGCCGCATTGCTCTCTGGCAAAAAGCGCGTTCCTTGGTCTCCGTCGATTTGAAGAACCGGGATACGGCCATTGGCATTAATAGTCTTAAGAAAGTTCGGCGTACGCGTTTCGCCCTGCAGAATATCATATTGAGTGGCGGTGATCTCGTGCCCAACCAGCGCTGCGGTCAGCTTGATTTTGTAGCAGTTTCCGCTGCGAGGGTCCTCGTGCAGGTGATAGGTTTCAGCCACCGCATACCTCTAGCACAATCTTGCCGATGTGGTCGCCCGCCTCCATCCGGGCATGGGCCTCAGCGGCCTCTGCCAAGGGGAAGGTCTGATCCATAATCGGGGCGAGTTCTTCGCTTACGAACAATGGCCAGGCATGACGCGTGATCTCTTCAGCCAGCGCCGACTTGAACGCATCAGAGCGCGGGCGCAGGGTTGATCCGGTCAGCACCAGGCGGCGCATCATTACGAACGCCATGTTGATCTCTGCCTTCGCGCCGCCGAGGATCGCAATGGTGACATGCCGCCCATCCTCAGCGAGGCATTTGAGGTTGCGCGGGACGTAATCGCCAGAAACCATGTCGAGCACGATGTTCACGCCCTCTCCATTGGTGTGCTGCTTGATCGCCTCGACAAAGTCTTGCGAGCGGTAGTTGATCGCCAGATCCGCGCCAATCTCGCGCGCGGCGGCGCATTTCTCGTCATCGCCGCAGGTCACGATCACTTCTGCGCCAAACGCCTTGGCCAGCATGATCGCCATAGTGCCAATGCCAGAGGTGCCGCCGTGCACCAGCAGCCGCTCCCCATCGCAGGCCAGCCCGCGCTCAAACACATTGTGCCACACGGTGAACAATGTCTCTGGCAAAGCCGCGGCCTTTTCCAAGGGCATGTCACCGGGCACAGGCAGGCAATGCTGCCACGGGGCCGTGCAATATTCCGCATATCCGCCGCCCGGCGTCAGCGCCGCAACGCGATTGCCGAGCATCTCTGGCGGAACTTCAGTCCCTACCGCCACAACCTCGCCCGCAACCTCCAGGCCAAGGATCGGCGAGGCTCCGGCAGGCGCGGGGTAATTGCCCGCGCGCTGAATGCAATCGGGCCGATTGACCCCGGCAAAAGCCACGCGGATCAGAACATCTTGCGGACCGGGCTGCGGAACGTCCGCTTGCTCCAGAACCAGAACGTCGGGCCCGCCCGGCGCATCGAAACCAATCGCCTGCATATGCTGCGGAAGTGCCGCCGAATTGTGATCGACCATCGTGTTGCCCCTTGCCACGCTTCATTGGCCTGCCCCTTGCCCCGGGGTCAGACGCGAGAAACTTCGGTAGTGGTGGCGATTAACGATGGCGCGGATTGACAGCAAGCCGTTCTGCTTGCGATGTTGTGAACCAATATGGAAGACGACGATCAGCCACGCGCAAAAGGAGACGCGGCGAGCAAACTCGCAGCGGAGGATTTGGCGCCTTATTCGCAAGACGAACTCAGCGAACGGATTGCTTTGTTAGAGGCTGAAATCGCTCGAGTTTCTGCCCATTCTGCGAAAACCGCCGCGCATATGCAGGCGGCCGATGCCCTGTTTAAGAAGCCGGGCGGATAGTACCATCCCACAGCCCGCCGCCCGATTTATGCCGTCTTGTGGGTTTAGCCCATGTGCAGAGTCGCAATTGAGAAAGGGCGTCCCATATATGCTGCAAGCGCCGAGGTCTGCGCATTCGCGCGGACCAACAGCAAGCCAAACCGTTTAAGCCAGAGACAATCAGACCCATGCCCAGTTTTGCCCAGAACCTAGAGAAAACGCTGCACCACGCACTTGGCCATGCGTCGGAGCGTCGCCACGAATATGCCACGCTGGAGCATTTGCTGCTCGCGCTGATCGATGATGAAGACGCAGCCCAAGTGATGGCCGCATGCGGGGTCGATCTGGCGGAGCTTGGCGAGGTCGTAAAACAGTATCTCGATCAAGAATATCAATCACTTAAGACCGAGGAAGAGGCCGATCCGCAGCCAACCGCTGGCTTTCAGCGGGTAATCCAGCGCGCCATTTTGCATGTGCAATCCTCGGGCAAGGATACAGTCACAGGCGCTAATGTGCTGGTCGCTCTTTTCTCAGAGCGTGACAGCTATGCCGTCTACTTCCTGCAGCAACAGGATATGAGCAGGCTCGATGCGGTGAGCTATATCAGCCACGGCATCGGCAAGGGCGGCCGCCAGCTGGAGGCGAAATCTGCGCAAGGCTCTGACGAGCCGCAGCCGGAAGGCGGCGAGAAACCTGCTGAAGCGGCGAAGAAAGAAACCGCGCTCGATCAGTTCACCGTCAATCTAAACGCCAAGGCGGAGGCGGGCAAAGTCGATCCGCTGATCGGCCGCGGTCCCGAGGTTGATCGGACGATCCAGATCCTGTGCCGCCGCAGCAAGAACAACCCGCTGTATGTCGGCGATCCTGGCGTCGGTAAAACCGCGATTGCCGAAGGGCTCGCGCGCAAGATTGTCGAAGGCGAAGTGCCTGAGGTGCTCAATGAGGCGGTAATCTACTCGCTCGATATGGGCGCTTTGCTGGCGGGCACGCGTTATCGCGGCGATTTTGAGGAACGTTTGAAGCAGGTCGTAACCGAGCTTGAAGGAATGCCGCATGCGGTGCTCTTCATCGATGAAATTCACACCGTTATCGGCGCGGGCGCGACCAGCGGCGGGGCGATGGACGCCTCCAACTTGCTAAAACCGGCCCTGTCTGGCGGCACCATCCGCTGTGTCGGGTCGACCACCTACAAGGAATTCCGCAATCACTTCGAAAAGGATCGCGCGCTGCTGCGCCGGTTCCAGAAAATCGACGTGAACGAGCCAACGGTTGAAGACACCATCAAGATTCTCAAAGGCCTGCGAACGGCCTTCGAAGAGCATCACAACGTGAAATACACGCCCGATGCGCTGAAAACGGCGGTCGAGCTGTCCGCGCGCTATATCAATGATCGCAAATTGCCAGATAAGGCGATCGACGTGATCGATGAGGTGGGCGCGATGCAAATGCTGCTGCCGCCCAGCCGCCGCAAGAAGAAGATCACTGCCCGCGAGATTGAGCAAGTCATCGCGACAATGGCGCGCATCCCGCCGAAATCGGTCAGCAAGGACGATAAGAAAGCGCTCGAGAACCTCGAACGCGACCTGAAGCACGTTGTGTTTGGCCAGGATGAAGCGATCCACCGCTTGTCGACGGCGATGAAACTGTCCCGCGCTGGTCTGCGCGATCCAGACAAGCCAATTGGCAGCTTCCTGTTCAGCGGTCCAACCGGCGTTGGTAAGACCGAGGTCGCGCGTCAGCTCGCCTCGATCATGGGCATTGAGCTGAAGCGTTTCGACATGTCTGAGTATATGGAGCGCCACAGCGTTTCGCGCCTGATCGGTGCGCCTCCAGGCTATGTTGGTTACGACCAAGGGGGTCTTTTAACCGATGCGGTTGATCAGAACCCGCATTGCGTCCTGCTGCTCGATGAGATTGAGAAGGCCCACCCGGACCTGTTCAACATCCTGCTGCAGGTGATGGATAATGGCCGTCTGACCGATCACCACGGCAAAACGGTCGATTTCCGCAATGTTGTGCTGATCATGACGACCAATGCCGGCGCATCCGACATGGCGAGCCAGGGCATCGGCTTTGGCGACGTATCCAAGGAAGACGCAGGCAGCGAGGCTGTGAAGAAGATGTTCACGCCGGAATTCCGCAACCGCTTGGATGCGATCGTGCCATTCGCCTATCTGGGTAGGAGCACTGTGGCTCGAGTGGTCGACAAGTTCATCCTGCAACTCGAACTGCAACTGGCCGAGCAAAACGTCCACATTCAGTTTGACGGTGACGCGCGCGATTGGCTGGCCGAAAAAGGCTATGACAAGCTCTATGGCGCGCGGCCAATGGGCCGCTTGCTGCAGGACAAGATCAAGCAGCCGCTCGCTGAGGAGCTGCTGTTCGGTAAGCTCGCCGATGGCGGTGAAGTGCATGTCGGGATCAAGGACGGTAAGCCGACCTTTGAACTCACCCCCGCCCCGCCCAAGGCCAAGCCGAAGCGCAAGGCTCCTGCGAAGAAAAAGCCCGCCGCGAAAAAGGCACCGCCTGCAAAGGATAACGGCGATACCAAGCCAGAGGCCTCTGGCAGCGATACCGGCGGGAGCGATACGGGAGGCGGCGATAGCGAAAGCTAAGCCAACCAAACCAAAGAAAAGGGGCGCGCGCCAGCATACGGTTCGCGCCCTTTTTCGTATTTAAGTCATGAGCGCCCCATTTTCCTGGATCCGGCCCGAGCCATGGGGCGTACAGATCGTCCCTGCGGATTGCTGGATCGATCCGGGGCGCGCCGTCGACCGTGCGCTGGTCACCCATGGCCATGCGGACCACGCGCGCGGCGGGCACGGAGAGACAATCGCCACGCCAGAAACATTGGCGATCATGGCCCTGCGCTATCGCACTGGCATTGAGAACGGCGAGGGGGAGATGCCCTCAAAGGCGACTCCGGTGCAATATGGCGAGACGATCAACCTGCCCGGAGGAGTAAAGGCGACTTTTGTCCCCGCAGGCCACGTGCTCGGCAGCGCGCAAATCCTGCTGGAGCACGCCGGAGAGCGGGTGGTAATTACGGGTGACTACAAGCGGCGTCACGACCCCAGCTGCGCGCCCTTCGAAGTGGTGCCATGCGACGTGTTCATCACAGAGGCGACCTTTGGCCTCCCCGTGTTCGTGCATCCGCCGATTGAGCAGGAAATGGCCAAATTGCTCGGCGTGCTCGCCGCCAATCGCGACCAATGCGTCGCCGTTGGCGCCTATGCCTTGGGCAAGGCGCAGCGGGTGATCGCAGAATTGCGCGCGGCGGGCCATGACCAGCCGATCTATCTTCATGGCGCGATGGAGAAAATGTGCCGCCTCTATGAGGAACACGGCGTCGATCTGGGTGAATTGCGGCTGGTCGCGGAAGCGGAGAAGGACGACATGCGCGGGCACATCGTCGTCGCAACACCAGCAGCGCTCAATGACCGGTGGTCGCGGCGGCTGCCCGATCCGATCACCGCCATGGCGAGTGGGTGGATGCGAGTGCGCGGACGAGCTCGGCAACGCGGCGTTGAATTGCCGCTGATTATCTCAGACCACGCCGATTGGAACGAACTGACCAGCACCATCCTCGAGGTGAATCCGACCGAAACCTGGATCACGCACGGGCGCGAAGAGGCGCTACTGCGGTGGTGCGAGCTGGGCCAACGAAAGGCACGCGCACTCGCAATGGTCGGGCGCGAGGAAGAGGGCGAATAGGTGGAAGAGTTCGCCGCACTCATCAATGCGCTCGTCTACACCACCAGCCGCAACCGCAAGCTGGCCCTGATCGCCGCCTATTTGCGCGAGACGCCCGATCCCGATCGCGGATGGGCACTGGCAGCGCTGACGGGATCGGTCGATTTCCCGGCGGTGAAGGCTAACACCTTCCGCAATCTCCTAAAGGAACGCGTCGACCCGGTGTTATGGACGCTGAGTCGCGATTTCGTCGGCGACACGGCGGAAACGGCAAGCCTGCTGTGGCCAGAAGGCAGTGCGTCATCGGAGAGCTCGCCGAGCATTGCCGAAGTGGTAGAGACACTCTCCGCCCTGACCCGAGCCAGCGCCCCCACCGAACTGCCCAAGCTGCTCGACCGGCTCGATGAGAATGGCCGCTTTGCCCTGATCAAATTTGCCACTGGCGGCATGCGGATTGGGGTTTCCGCTCGGCTTGCGAAGACAGCGTTTGCGCAAAGCTTTGATGTCTCGGTCGAAGAGGTCGAGGAATATTGGCACGCGCTGGAGCCGCCCTATGCCGAGCTGTTCGCCTGGGCCGCCGATGGAGGCGATCCGCCGGATGTCACGAACCGGCCTATGTTCCGCCCTTTCATGCTCGCCCATCCTCTGGAGGAAGAGGAGTTGGACCTCAGCGACTATGCCGCGGAGTGGAAGTGGGATGGCATCCGCGTCCAATTGGTACGCGTGAATGGCGAGACACGGCTCTATTCCCGCTCCGGCGATGATATCTCCGCGACATTCCCCGAATTGCTCGACGTCTTGCCGATCGATGCGGTGGTCGATGGCGAATTGATGGTGCGCGGATCGGTTCAAGGCGGAGAGACTGGCGGCGCAGCCAGCTTCAACGCCTTGCAGCAGCGCCTAGGCCGCAAGAAGGTCAGCAAGAAGATGCTCGCCGAGCTACCGGCCTTTGTGAGGCTCTATGACGTCTTGTTGCTCGAAGGTGAAGATCTGCGTGAGCTGGGTTGGGAACGGCGCCGCGCGGCTTTGGAGGCGGTGATGCCGCGTCTGCCCAATAGTCACTTTGACCTCTCGCAAATAGTTGCGGCGCGCGACTTTTCGCATCTTGCCGAAATCCGTGAAGGCGCGCGCGAGGACGCCATCGAGGGACTGATGCTGAAGCGCAGGGACGCGCCCTATATCGCCGGACGCAAGGTTGGGCTGTGGTACAAGTGGAAACGTGATCCGCTGCTGGTGGATTGCGTGCTGATGTATGCGCAGCGCGGTTCTGGGCGGCGGTCGAGCTTCTATTCCGACTACACCTTTGGCTGCTGGGACGGCGACCCAGACGCGGGCGCCGAACTGCTGCCCGTGGGTAAGGCCTATTCGGGTTTCACCGATGCTGAGCTGAAGAAGCTCGACAAGCTAGTGCGCCAAACCACGCTCAACCGCTTTGGCCCGGTACGCGAGGTGGAGCGGACGCTGGTGTTCGAGGTCGCGTTTGACAGTGTCCACTCGAGCAAGCGGCACAAGAGCGGCCTGGCCATGCGTTTCCCGCGCATCCACCGCATCCGCTGGGATAAGCCGGTGCATGAGGCGGACCGGTTGGACAACCTAAGGTCGCTTATCAGGGATTGACCAATCGCGCCCAGCACCTAAGTTGCAAATTGCAACTGGAGGTCACAATGCCCATCACAACCTATCGCAATATGCTCACCGCCCTGTCTGGAATGCTGGACAAGGCTGCTTCCCATGAAGCCGCCGACACGATCATTGATGGCCGCCTCGCGCCGGACATGCTGCCTTTTGCAACGCAAATCCGGATGCTAGCCAATTTTCCGCGGCAATCGCTCAACACGATTTCAAGCGCTGAACTGGCATCGAATGAAGATGATCCAACCACTCTGGCGGAGGCAAAGGCTAGGCTCGCTGAAACTCTTGCCATGCTCGATGCCTTTGATGAGCAGGCGCTCCTGCCAGATGACACCATGGTCGATCTGGAGCTGCCAAATGGGATGAAATTTCGCTTGTCCGTTGCCCACTATATCGCCGACTGGTCGTTTCCGAACTTCTATTTCCACACCAGCATCGCCTACGCGATCATGCGCAGCCTGGGTGTAGAGCTAGGCAAGGCGGATCTGGTGCCGCACATGCTGCGACATCTGAACACGCAGGGTTAGGCGGAAATGCGCGGTGCGGCGTTAGCCCAGCGCTTCGCCCACCGCCTCTGCATGGTGCTTTGCATTCTCCGCATAATGCGCCACGCCCAGCCGCATACCGGCAATCGCGGCATCGTTTAGCTCGCGCATTGGCTTAGCCGGGCGGCTAGGCCCACAGCATGCGCGGCTCCATCACCTTGCCCTCGGTCAGCATCGCGCCCGCTGCCAGCATAGCGTCGGAGCCGATCACGGATTTGTTCATCGCAATCGCCCCCAGCCCGACAAAGCCGCGATCCTCAATCGTGCAGCCATGCACCATCGCCATATGACCGATTAGCACATCATCCCCGATGATCAGCGGACAGCCATCGGGATCGCCCGGTTTTGGCCCGTCACAATGCAGCACGCTTCCGTCTTGCACATTGGTGCGTTCGCCAATGCGGATTGGCGCGACATCTGCGCGCAGCACGCAATTGTACCAGATCGAGCTGCCTGCACCGATCTCGACATCGCCGATGATGGTGCATCCGGGCGCGATAAACGCGGTTTCGTGGATCTTAGGCGTCTTGCCATGGATCTCGATGATATTGACGCCGGGATGTAGCTGGGCGGAGCTCATATATGGTTCTCCCATTGCTCGCGGGTGAGCGAGTATTGAATGGTTGGATTGTGTTCGGGGGCAAAGAACGGATCGTCAAAATCGAGCTCTGGGCGGCGCTGCATGCCGAGCTTCTCCATGAGTTTCCAACTGCCAATATTGCTCTCGCTGGTGAGCGCAACCAGATGCGGAGCGTTATGCGTGTCAAACGCCCATTGGATTACGGCGCGCATCGCTTCTTCGGCTAAACCCTGACGCCAGCGATCCTCGCGCACGAGCCAGCCGATCTCATGATCGCCAATATTGGGCGCAAGCGGGTTGGAAACGCGTTTCATCCCGCAATGCGCGACCAGCTCACCAGTCTTGCGATCGCAGGCAAACATAAAGCCGAACCCATCCTGCACAAAGCCTGCGCGCGAGGCCTCGTGCTTCTCTGCCAGCTGCTTGGCGGTGCGCGGACCGCCCAGCTTGGCCATCACAGCGGGAGAGTTGAGATGCTTTAAGTGCGCTTCAAGGTCATCCTCACCAATCTGGCGCAGCTGCAATCGCTCGGTCGTCAGCACAATCTCACCCATTTGGGGCTTCCCAATCGTCTTTCTCGATACGGTAAACGATTATGTTTTCACCTTCCGCCCAAGAGACAGTGTCCGGAAAATCCATATCGGGCCGGCGCTGCATCCCGAGCTTTTTCATAAGGCCCCAGCTTGCAGCATTGCCCTCCACCGTCAGCGCGATGACATGGGGCGCACCAAATTTGCGAAACGCGATTTCAAGCGAGGCCTGAGCCGCTTCTTTGGCGTAGCCCTGGCCCCAGGCGCTTTCGCGCAGACGCCATCCGGCCTCCATATCGCCAATGGGGCCCTTGGGTTCATTGCAGCGCTTCAGGCCGCAAAACCCCAGAATTGCTCCGTCAGATTTGCGTTCTACAACCCAGAAGGTGTGGCCGTGATCGGCATGATACCCCTCTAACCGACGGCGCGCATTGTCCTGACCTGATTCGTCGATCACGCCGCCCAGCCATTGCATCACTGCTGGCGTGTTGGTGCCTTCCCAGAACTCAGGCCAATCCTCCTCACGCCAATCGCGCAGGATGAGCCGCTCCGTCTCGTGGCGAAAGTCAGCCATTGAGAAGACGCGCGGCGTGCGCGGCATGATAGGTGAGTATCCCGGAGCATCCCGCACGTTTGAACGCCAGCAATGTCTCCAGCACCAGCGCATCGCGGTCTCCCGCCCCGGCCGCCACGGCGGCCTCGATCATCGCATATTCGCCGCTGACCTGATAGGCGAACACGGGAACGCCAAATTGGTCCTTCGCGCGTGTTGCAATATCCAAATAGGCGAGGCCAGGCTTCACCATCACACTGTCAGCGCCCTCGGCCAGGTCAAATTCCACCTCGCGCAAGGCCTCCAAAGTGTTGGCCGGATCCATCTGATAGCTCTTCTTATCGCCCTTCAGCAGCCCGCCAGAGCCAACCGCATCGCGGAACGGCCCGTAGAACGCGCTCGCATATTTCGCCGCATAGCTCATGATCTGGACATTGGTGTGCCCGGCCATTTCCAGCGCCATGCGGATCGCGTGAATGCGTCCGTCCATCATATCCGATGGAGCGATGATGTCCGCGCCCGCCTCTGCCTGGTTCAACGCCTGATCGACCAGCATCGCGACCGTTTCGTCATTCACGACATAGCCCGCATCATTGAGCAGGCCGTCCTGCCCATGCGCAGTGTAGGGATCGAGCGCCACATCGGTGAGCACACCGATCTCATCGCCGCACTCCGCCTTGATCGCGCGGATCGCGCGGCACATCAGATTGTCGGGATTATGCGCTTCTGCGCCGTCATCGCTGCGTTTGTCCGCCTGAGTGTTGGGGAACAGCGCGATCACCGGAATACCCAGAGCAATCGCCTCTTTCGCGCGCTCGACAATGCCATCGACCGACCAGCGCGAGACGCCGGGCAGCGTGGCGATCGGCTCCTCCACTCCCTCGCCATCGGTTACGAACAAGGGCCAGATCAAATCCGCCGAAGTCAGCATAGTTTCGCGGTGCAAGGCGCGGCTCCATCCGGTGGAGCGTGTGCGGCGAAGGCGGGTGTTCGGATAGCTGCCAGTCATGGGCAACCTGTTGCCGCAAATTTGGAGCGCGTGCAATCACGCCGCAAATTCTGGAGCTTGGGGGAATAACAACCGCCGCCAAAAGCGGGCGCGCTATTCCACCTCTTTGACGCTGTCGAGCTTCTCGATCTCGCGCAGAGGCGCTTCCACCTCTTCACTGGTCGGGGTCAGGTCTTTCAGCGCGAGGCCTGGTTCAACCGTTTTCAAACGACCAAGGGCGGCGCGGAATTTCTTGAGTTCTTCACCAGACAATTGCGCTCGGGTAACGAATTTGACGCTGGCCGGGTTAATTGCGCGGCCGCCGCGGTACATTTCATAGTGGAGGTGCGGCCCGGTTGAGAGCCCAGTTGAGCCAACATAGCCGATCACTTGTCCGCGCCGAACATTTTGCCCGCGGCTCACCGACATTCGGCTCATGTGGCAATAGCGGGTGGACAGATTGCCGCCATGATCCAGCTTCACCGCATTGCCGCAGCCGCCAGCGCGGCCAGCCGAGGTTACTCGCCCATCGGTAACGGCCACGATTGGCGTTCCGTGACGAGCACGGAAATCCATGCCTGAGTGCATCCGGCGATAGCCGAGGATTGGGTGACGGCGCATGCCAAAGCGTGAAGAAATCGGGCCGGGTACAGGGGCGACCAAGCCGCCGCGCTGTTCGCCAACACCGGAGGCCTCATAAAAGCGGCCATCCTCACCCCAGCGCATCAATTGCGTCTTGGACGTTCCGCCGCGATCAACACCGGCATAGAGCAATTTGCCTGCCTGGCGTTCGCCCGTGGCGGCGCGGCGGTAGGATATGATCATGTCGAACTCGTCGGTCGATCGAACCTCTCGGTCCATATCGATCTGCTCATCAATCGCCTTGATGTAGTCTTGCACGGCGCTGGCCGGAGCGCCCGCTGCGCGCATGGAGCGATAGAGGCTATCGCCCACAGTCCCGCGAATGCGCAAGGGTGTCTCATCCACGCGAATGATGTTGCGTTCCAGCGCCAAAGCGCCGCTTTCCCGCGTGATCGCCAGTTCTAGGTCGAAACGAGCGCGAAAGGACAGCTCATCGAGCGGGCGAGGCGCGCCGTCCGCCTCGCGCCGGCCCAAAATGATGTCCATTTGCGTGCCAGCATCAATCTCGCTGAGCGGCATTGCGCCAGACACAAGCTCGCTCACCCGGCTGACGTCGCTGGAGGACAGGCCTGCGCGGCGAAGCATGCTTTGGAAACTATCGCCTTCCGCCAAAGTCGAAACGAGCTCGATCTGTGGGCGCTCAGGCGCGCTGGTGAGCGGAATAACCTCAGGGGTCGGGCTCATCCGGCGACCGGAGTCGGCGCCCAGAGCCAGCGGCATAATCATCTGACTGCGCAGCTCATCATGGGCGGCCGCATCGATTTTCATCGCTGGCCGGGCCTCAAGCGGGCTCATGTCCGGCCAGAAAGCGAGCGCCACAGCGGCCAGGCCGACCATAGTGCCAAACCCGCGAAACCACCGGCGACTGCCGATATTGCTCGCCAAATCGGGGGCAAGATCAATCGCTGCGAGGCGATCCTCGACTGAATGCTTCCACTCGTCATAGCGATCGCGCCAAGTGCCAGCGCGGGTGAGCGAAACCTTGGTCGATACGGCGGTGCCAGCGTCGCCGGTTTCCGGAGCGTTGTCGCCAAAATAACTGAACAGGTCCGCGTCATCATGGGCATCGCATGCGCCCGCCTCAGGGCCCACAAGATTCGTGTCAGCCACGTCCATCAGATCCGCAGAATCTGCAGAGCTGGCGATTTCGCCATCAGCAATGTCGCGTGCGTGATCCAACTCGCATCCTAAAACTGGCAAGGCTTGCTAATCTGCGCGCCTGGCCCGAATCCGGCGGCGCATCACCTCTATTGGCTGATTTCCTGCACGATTAAAGTAAACGCTGCCTTAACTCACGACCAAAGGACTCGCCCAAGCGGTGACTTGTGGAGAATCTGTCTAAGGGATTGTTCGTGGGACATTGCAGCAGGCCGGTCGCGGTGACACAAGCGATGATGTGACTGCCCGACCCTCTTGGAACCCCAGCCAAAATCACAGCGACAGCCGCGTTCGAGCGGTGCTTGGGCCGACCAACACCGGCAAGACGCATCTGGCGATTGAGCGGATGTGCGCCCATTCCAGCGGGATGATGGGCTTTCCGCTGCGACTGCTGGCACGGGAGGTTTATGACCGGGTTCGCGCGATCAAGGGTGATGCGCAAGTCGCGCTGATCACGGGTGAAGAGCGGATTGAGCCGGAAAACGCGCGCTATTTCTGCTGCACGATGGAGGCGATGAACCGCACAGGCGGCAATCACGCATTTGTCGCAATTGATGAGGCTCAGATTGGCGCAGATCCAGAGCGCGGCCATATCTTCACCGACCGGCTGATCAATGCGCGCGGCCGCGAAGAGACCATGATCCTGGGTTCAGCCACGCTGGAGCCGATCGTCAAACAGTTGATCCCGCACGCTGAACTGGTCGAGCGTCCGCGTTTCTCCACCCTAACCCATGCCGGTCAGACGAAACTGTCGCGCCTGCCCCCGCGCAGCGCGATCGTCGCATTCTCTGTCGAGCAAGTATACGCGATGGCGGAAATGCTGCGGCGGTTTAGAGGCGGCGCAGCGGTGGTGATGGGCGCGCTATCGCCGCAAACGCGCAACAAACAGGTCGAATTGTTCCAGAACGGCGACGTTGACTACATCGTCGCCACTGATGCGATTGGCATGGGCCTCAACCTTGACCTGCATCACGTCGCCTTCGCAGCGCTGAGCAAGTTTGATGGCCGCCGCAAACGCCGCCTGACCCCCGCAGAGATGGCGCAGATCGCAGGCCGCGCCGGGCGGCACCAGACCGATGGCAGCTTCGGCACGCTTGCCGGAGGCGGCACGCGCAACGGCGCATCGCTCGAATTTGCTGAGGAAGAGATTTACGCGATTGAGGAGCATCAATTCGCGCCGCTGACCAAGCTGTTCTGGCGCGAGGCGGAGCCGCGCTTTGACAGCATTAGCACTTTGATCGGAGATCTGGAAAGCAAGCCTCAAAGTGATGTTTTGACGGCAGCCCCCAGGGCGATTGACCTCGCTGTTCTAAAGCGTCTGGCCGAGGATGATCTGGGCCGCACTGTTCGCGGTAGTGGGCAGGTCCGGCGGTTTTGGGAGGCCTGCTGCCTTCCTGATTTCCGCCAAATCGGCCCCGACAATCATGCCCGGTTCGTCGCGCGGCTCTGGCAAGATATGGCCGATGGCTATATCGGCGCAGACTTTGCTGCCGCGCGGATTGCAGAGCTGGACCGCACGCAAGGGGATATTGATACACTTCAGGGTAGGATCGCCGCGATTCGATCCTGGGCCTATATTTGCCAGCGGCCCGATTGGGTGCTGGCGCGGGATGAGATGGCTGCTCGCGCCCGCGCGGTCGAAGCAAAATTATCGGATGCGCTGCATGGGCGGCTCACCGAGAGGTTCGTCAATCGGAGGACGACAATACTTATGAAGTCGCTGGGACAAGATGCCGACGCATTGCCAGTTACGCTGGAGCCTGATGGGCAAATGTGCGTTGAGGGCGAGCCGATTGGGCGGCTCGATGGGTTCCGCTTTGTGGTTGACCCCAATGCCACGGTTGCCGACCGCAAAATGCTGCTCGCCGCTGGAGAAAAGGCGCTGCCGACGATCCTGACGCAGCGGGCCAATTGGCTGCTGGCTGAGGGGCTTGGCGAATTGGAATTGTCTCGCGGCGCTATCCGTTGGCAAGATCGCACTTTGGCCGAGATCACCTTTTCGGCGAATTCTGGGCCAGAGGATTTCGCAGCGCCACGCCTGATATTGGCGCGCGATATCTCGGCCTTGCCAGAGGCACCCAGGACTGCGCTGGAGGCCGGGCTGACTCAGTGGCTGACAAGCCAGTTGGAACCGCTTGAGCCATTGCGCAAGCTGGCCGAGGCGGCGCGCGACCCAGAGGCTGGATCGCAAGCGCGCGCTTTGCTGCATATCTTGATCGATGCGCGCGGGGTTGTGACTCGCGAAAAGGCGGGGCTGGAGCATCTACCCAAGGAAATGCGCCCGTTCCTGCGCAAGCTCGGCGTGACTTTCGGCGCGCTTGATATTTTCGCTGCGCCTTTGCTGAAACCAGCCCCGCGGCAATTGCTGCATGCACTGGGCGTCGACAAACGGCCGCTGAACCCGTCTATGTTGCCGGTCATCCCTGAGGCAAAGGGCCTCCCTGCTGGATATCGTCCAGCCGGCACTCAAGCGATCCGGGTTGATCTGGCGGAGAAGATTTTCCGCGCGGCCTTCGATGCGCGCGGCAAAGCGCAGGAAAAAGCGGGCAAGCAGCGCAATCTGAAATTTGCGCTTGATCTGGCGCTGCCGATCTCAATTGGTCTGGAAGAAGACAATGCGCGCCGCCTGCTGAGCGCGGCGGGTTTCCGGGTGCAGCGCGCCCGCTCGCTCGCCGAAGGTGCATTTGGACCGCCCGCACCCGACAGCTGGACCTGGCGACCGAAGCGCGCTGGCGACGACAATCCGCGCCGACGCCGCCCCAATGCCAAGGGCAAAGGCGCTGGCACCAATAACAAGCGTGAAGACGGCAAGCATAAGAGCGCAAAACACGGCAAAGGGGGCAAAGGCTCACCCCAAGGGCGGCCACAGGGTAAACCGCAAAACCGCAGTAAGAAGCCCGACACTGGCCCAGCCAAGGCCAGCGGCGCCTTCGATGCTTTGGCGGACCTCTTGCGCTAATGCGGCTCGACCGGCTGCTGGTCTATCTCAGATTCGCGCGGACCCGATCCCGCGCACAAAAGATGATCGCAAGCCGCTCTTTACGCTGCAATAGAAAGCATGTGATGCGCGCATCCGAAGATGTTGTAGCAGGCGACGTGCTGACTTTAGCAATCGGTAATGAAGTGCGCGTAGTTGAGATCACCTCGCTGCCACAGCGGCGCGGGTCTCCCGACGAAGCACGCACGCACTACCGCGAGCTTGACCGCGCTGGGTAAAGCGCACTAGCAGCGCTCGAAACGGTATCGAAAGAAAGCCTTACCTCATGACTTACGTCGTCACCGACGCCTGTATCAAATGCAAATACACCGATTGTGTCGAAGTTTGCCCGGTCGATTGCTTCTATGAAGGCGACAACATGCTGGTGATCAATCCCAGCGAATGCATCGATTGCGGCGTGTGTGAACCAGAATGTCCAGCCGAGGCGATTCTACCCGATACCGAAGACGGCCTGGAAAAATGGCTGGAGCTCAACACCAAGCTGTCCGCCGAATGGCCCAATATCACGAGCCAGAAGGACGCACCGGCAGACGCCGATGATTTCAAAGGCGTCGAAGGCAAGTTTGAGAAGTACTTTAGCGAGGCACCTGGCGAAGGCGATTAAGGCCCGAACGCCGACGCTAGCCAGAGCGTAACAAAGACCCTGCCCGGGCATCCAGCTCCATAGCTAGAAACGCTGACAGGCGGCCAATAGAGTTGCGATTCGCAATTTTGTTGCGGTTGTGCTATATAATCGTTCAACCGCGCTGGTTGGTCCCAGCGCCGGGTCGAAAAACAGGAAGGTTTCAGACCAGTAGCAACAGATCCGGCAATGATTAGACGGCGTTTGCACATCGCGGCGCCGCTGGAAGACATGTCGGCTATTTGCAATTGAACTGAGCCAATTGAAAGGAACTCGCATGGCAAGCAATGTGCCTGCTTTTACCGTTGGCGACTATGTCGTTTATCCCAAACACGGCGTTGGCCGCGTGATCGAACTTCAAAACGAAGAGATCGCCGGCATGCAGCTTGAACTGTATGTGCTGCGCTTCGAAAAAGAGCGGATGACCCTGCGGGTGCCCACCAATAAGGTTGAAGCGATCGGCATGCGCAAGCTGTCGAGCGACAAGACTTTGAAAGAAGCGATGGAAACGCTCAAGGGCAAGCCAAAGGTCAAGCGCACCATGTGGTCGCGCCGCGCGCAAGAATACGAAGCGAAGATCAATTCTGGCGAAATCGTGCTGATCGCTGAGGTTACTCGCGATCTGTTCCGCCCAGAAGACCAGCCAGAGCAGAGCTATTCTGAACGGCAGATCTTTGAAGCAGCCTCCAGCCGCCTCGCGCGGGAGCTGGCCGCAATGGAAGAGACTGACGAGCCAACCGCGCTTGAGAAGATTCTCGACGTTCTGCGCGAACATGCGCCGCAATATTACGACAATCCGGACGAGGAAGGCTAAGCCCTCCACTCCTATTGCAATGTTTCAAAGGGGCTGCCTGACAAAGGCGGCCCCTTTTCATTTGCGCGCCAGAAACCAGTCAATGCTTGAACCTTCGCATGTAGTGTATTATATCACTAATACGCTATTCAAATACCGAGGAGGATCCCCCAATGCTGACACCTTTTTCAAAACGCATCGCGCCCGTCGCTGCCCTCATGCTGGGGGTCGGCCTGTCCGGCTGTGAAATGGACATCAATGTCGGCGGTGACGGGGTGCCATTGGCCGAACTCGAAATGACCGGTGCAGCGCCCGATTCGCTCTCTATTGCAGGGCCGGACAAGGTGATCATCACCGAAGGCGAGACGCTCGACATTACGGTGGAGGGCGATGACGAAGCGGTCGAAACCCTGCGCTTTGATCTCGATGGCAGCGATCTCTCCATTTACCGTGAAGACAGCTGGGACAGCGGTGGTTCGACAACAGTTCGCATCACCATGCCCGCCCCGCGTGATATCAATATCGGCGGCAGCGGCGATGTCGAAACCCCGGTTATGGCGGATAGCGCATCAATCAATATCGGCGGCAGCGGCAGTGTGACCGTCACCGAGTTCGATGCAAGCAGGCTGGACGTAAACATTGGCGGGTCCGGCACCGTTAACGGCGCGGGTTCTGCGGACCGGTTGGAAGTAAGGATCGGCGGCAACGGCAACGTAAATCTCAATGATCTAATGGCCGAACGCGCCGAAGTGACGATCGGCGGATCAGGGGATGTGGCCTTCTCCTCTGATGGCACAGTCGAAGCGACGATTGCCGGATCAGGCGATATCAACGTGTTCGGCAGCGCCAAGTGCGAGCTCAATTCGGTCGGCTCAGGCGACCTCAATTGCGCGCCGCGCGCGGGCGCAGAACCGGCCGCAGATGAACCACCAACAGAAACAGAAACACCGCAAGACGAGGCTGACGAGAGCTAATCCGGCGCTTCCCTCACTTGCCAAGCGGCGGGATGCGCGCAACAAGTACCGTATGCGCGCACCTTCCCCTGCCTCAACCTTGGCCCTCGCCCTTGTTTCAAGCATCGCTTTGAGCGGATGCCTTGCCCGCACTGCGCTCGACGTAGTGACGGCGCCAGTGAAGGTCGCCGGTAAAGCGGTGGATGTGGCAACCACCAGCCAATCTGAGGCTGATGAGAACCGCGGGCGCGAGATCCGTCGCCGCGAAGAGAAGCTGGGCAAGCTTGAGCGCAAATACGATAAGCAGATCGAGGAATGCCGTGAAGGCGATGATGCGGCCTGCGATGAGGCCCAAGCGACCTATGCTGAAATGCAGGAAATCCTGCCAACCGTCCCGGTAGAGCCGGAAGACGATTAGTCTGGCGGGGTCGCCGCCCTGCGCAATCGATCATTGATGGCGATGCCAATGCCTTCCTCTGGGACGGGGGCAATGGCAATGCGCTGCTTTTCAGAGGCAGCGCCCCTGTGCAGGCAATCATAGAGGCGGGACGCAGCCTCGGTCAGGTCGCCCGCCGCTGACAAAGTGCAATCGCCCGATACAGCGCCGAACCCGATCAAAAACTCACCCGTCTCGGCGTGATCGGCGTTTAGGCGCACTGGTTTGCCCGGCGCATAATGGCTCGCGAGCTGACCGGGGGCCTCGACACCGCCCGCCTCGGCTCGATGCGCACCTGCCAACGCCACAGGGCCTGGCCGCAATTCTTCCAAGCTGCCGTCGGCGCGAACAGCGACAATTGTCGATTCAACACCAGCCTGCGTCGGTCCGCCATCGAGCACCAGATCAATCCGGCCATCGAGTGATGCAAGCACATGGCATGCGGTCGTCGGGCTGATGAACCCGCTGCGATTGGCAGACGGCGCGGCCAGCGGAAAATCCACCGCCTCCAGCAAGGCCTGCATCACAGGGTGAGCGGGCGCTCGCAGCGCAACCGTGGGTAGACCTGCCGTCACTGCGCCAGCGAGCTTTGCCTCCGGTTTGCACGGCAAAACCAATGTCAGCGGGCCGGGCCAATGCTGCTCGGCCAGAGACCGCGCCGCATCTGAAATCTCGGCCAGCTCTCCCGCTTGCTCGATATCCCGCACATGCACGATCAGCGGATTAAAATCCGGCCGTCCCTTGGCCGCATAGATCTTTGCCACAGCCTCGGCGCTATCCGCCCTCGCCGCCAGCCCATAGACGGTCTCTGTAGGCACCGCGACAAGTCGGCCCGAATCGAGAATCGCCGCCGCGCGCGCAATCCCCTGCGCATCCGCATCCAGCACTTCCGTAAGGTTCTTGTCGCTCATGCGATCTGCGCTATATTCATACGTAAGCCCTGCCAAGAGGCAGGCGGCCTCCAGCCGAGAAATGCACCCAATCAAAGGACGACCAACGCCCGTGACCCCTTACACGCCCCCTACCCAAGACCAATTGCTCGCCATCCGAGTGAATGCCGGGATCGAAGAGCTGGCGCAAAGCGAGCGCTTTGCCAATGCGGAGGCCGATTTGGTCGAGGCGATTGTCGATGGCGTGGGCCAGTTTGCGGCGGGCGAGTTCGCGCCGCTTAACCGCGTGGGGGATCTTGAGGGTGCGGAGCTGGAAAATGGCGTGGTGCGCCTGCCAGAGGGATTTGAACCCGCCTACCACGCCTATGTCGAGCAAGGCTGGAACGCAATTGCGTCACCAGAGGAATTTGGCGGCCAAGGCCTGCCCTTCACCCTCTCGTGCAATGTGCTGGAGAACCTCGGGTCCGCCAACATGGCCTTCACGCTGCTGCCGATGCTGTCGGTCGGCGCGATTGAAGCGATTGGCCACCATGGCAGCAAAGATCAGCAGGCGAAGTACATGCCGGATCTGGTCAGTGGCAAATGGTCTGGCACCATGAACCTGACCGAACCAGCCGCGGGCAGCGATGTGGGCGCGCTGCGTTCTACCGCAGAGCCGATCACTGAGGGTGAGCACGCCGGGAAGTACCGGATTGCTGGCCAGAAGATCTACATCACCTGGGGTGAGCACGATCTGGCTGAGAACATCATCCATCTGGTGCTCGCACGGCTGCCCGATGCGCCAGAGGGTTCACGCGGCATCTCGCTATTCCTCGTCCCGAAGTACCACGTCAATGACGACGGATCGCTCGGCAATCGCAATGATGTGCGCTGCGTCAGCCTGGAGCATAAGCTCGGCATCAACGCCTCGCCCACTTGCGTGATGAGCTACGGCGATAATGGCGAATGCATCGGCGAGCTGGTCGGCGCGGAGAACCGCGGGCTGATGGCCATGTTCACGATGATGAACAATGCGCGGATCAATGTCGGCAACCAAGGCGCGCAAATCGCTGAGCGCGCGACCCAGCAGGCGATCTATTATGCGATGGACCGGGTGCAATCGGCCCGCGCTGGCTCGCCTGACAAAACCCCCGTTGCGATCATCGAGCATCCCGATGTGCGGCGCATGATCCTGCGCATGAAGGCCCTGACCGAGGGCGTTCGCGCGCTGCTCTATTACTGCGCCGGCCAAGTGGATCGCGGCACGATTGGAGATGAAGCCGCTTGCGAACGCGCCGAAGTGCTGGTTCCGCTGGTCAAGGCTTGGGGCACAGACATCGGCGTCGAGGTGTCAGGCATTGGTATTCAGGTGCATGGCGGCATGGGCTTCGTTGAAGAGACCGGCGCTGCACAGCATTGGCGCGATTCCAAGATCGCCCCGATCTATGAAGGCACCAATGGCATTCAGGCCGCCGATCTGGTGACGCGCAAGCTCGGCATGTCGGGCGGCGAAGCTGTCATTGGCCTGTTTGACGAAATCGCCCAAGACGCGAGCAACGAAGCGGGCCTTGCTGGCCTCGCCAGCGATTGCGCGAATATCGCCCGCTGGATGCGTGATGAGGCAAGCCTGGATGATCGTTTGGCTGGCAGCACAGCGTTCTGCACCATGGCTGCGGTGGCGGTCGCAGGTTGGCAAATGCTGCGCCAGGTGCGCGCAGTTGCTGAAGGCGCAGCCCCTGCTCTGGCGGAAACTAAGCCGGTAACAACCCGCTTCTTCCTCGATCATATCGTGCCAGAAGCCGCGGGCCTGAGGGCCAGCGCGATCAGCGGTTCAGATCTGCTCTACGCCCTAAGCGCGGACAAACTCGCAGGCTGAGCCGAGCGGCAAGTCGACGCGGCAAAGTTGCGCCGTGCGACTTTTGCGCGAAGGCCCGATCTACGCTTGAGTGTTACTCAGCGGGCTGGATCCGCGCATAATCGTCTTCGCCAAAGCTCGCATTGGGGCTACCACTAAGCTCGCGTTGAGGCTCCAAGCGGCGTCCTTCCAAGCGCGCAATGCCCGCGCCCGCTTCTGCATCGGGTGCGATTGCGCGCCAGATGATCCCAGCGGTGTCGTCTGACACCAGCAAAGAGCCATCACCGCCCCATTCAACCCAAGTTGGGCGGCCCTTTGTGGTACCATCCTCGTTCAAGAAGCCGGTGAGCACGGGCACGGGCTTGCCGATAGGATTGCCGCGCTCGTCAAAGGCGACATAGACCACGTCATAGCCGGACGGCGGCTTGCGATTCCACGAACCATGGCGCGCGATGAACGCGCCGCTGGCAAAGCCATCGCCCATGCGGTGGCCCTCCTTAGTGAAGACCAAGCCAAGCGCGGCGACATGCGGGCCAAGCGCATATTCCGGATAGCGCGCATATTCCATCAGATAGGCCGGCATAGGCGCCTCAACCCGGCGATCAATGTTGGTCCGATAATACAGCCACGGCCAGCCATATTGCGCGCCAACTGGCACATTCGTCAGATAATCCGGCACCAGGTCAGAACCGAGCATGTCGCGCTCATTCACCGTGGTCCACAGCTCGCCCGACCATGGGCTGAAGTCGAGACCATTGGGATTGCGCAGACCGACGGCAAACTGGCGCTGACGCCCAGCCGTCAGATCGTATTCCCAGATCATCGCCCGGCCTTCTTCGACCTCCATCCCGCTTTCGCCGATATTGCTGACCGAACCGACCGCGACATAGAGGCGATTACCATCAGGGTGCAGCTCCATATTGCGCATCCAGTGCCCGCCGCCCGGCGCCAGATCCATCAGTTTGGTCGGCTCGCCCGTGACCGCTTCCGTACCCAGCTCATAAGGGAACGCCAACACGGCGTTGTGATTGGCAACATAGAGCGTGCCATCGTTCCAACTCATGCCAGACGGGGAATCGAGCCCTTCGGACAGAATCACGGTCTGCTTTTCAGCGACACCATCACCGTCTTCATCGCGCAGCAGAACGATTTGGTTTGGCGAATCGCCCGCCGCACCCGCCTCTGAGAACAGATATTCCGCGACCCATCCGCGAATGCTGGCCATGATGCCGCCTTCGCCATCATCCACTGCCTTGGGCGAGCGGGTCAATGTGACCAGCACATCGCCATTCGGCAGGCCGTATAGCACGCGGGGGTGGTCCAAGCCTTCAGCAAACCGCGTCACGGCCAACCCCTCAGCCGCCACCGGCAAAGCGCCCTCTTCCCAGCCAACCGGCTTTGCGATCTGCACCGTCGGAAAACTCTCCGGATCGGGCTCTTCCAAGGTGGGATCGGTGCCAGCGACCTCGTCAACCGACAGCTCAGCGGTGTCACCGCGCGTCAAAAAGAAACCGGCAATGCCCAAGATCACAAGCAGGACGACCAAAGCGATGAGAATTTTGCGAATAATAGCCATAGGTTCCCGCGATATAAGAGGCTTGGCCTTGCGGCAATGGGGGAAGCGATTAGACAGCCTAACGCCATGTATGATTTCCAACCCGACGAAACCCTCGCGCCCGCCGAACTCTATCGGCAATTGGGCGATGCCGCCGACGCCCTTACCGCCGGGGAGAGCGATGGCATCGCCAATATGGCCAATGTGGCCGCGCTGATCTGGGAATTTGTGCCCCGCCTCAATTGGGCAGGATTTTACCGCGTGGTGCAAAACGGGACGGAAAAAGAGCTGGTGCTTGGGCCGTTTGTCGGCCGACCGGCCTGTATTCGCATTCCTTTTGGCCAAGGTGTATGCGGCGCCGCGGCGGCAAGCGGCGAAACCCAGCTGGTCGAGGATGTCCACGCATTCCCAGGGCACATTGCCTGCGATGCGGCCAGCCAGTCCGAAGTTGTCGTGCCCGTGACGCGCAATGGCGAAGTGATCGCAGTGATCGATTGCGACAGTCCGGAGGCTGCCCGCTTCACGAAGGAAGATGCACGCGGGCTAGAAGCCCTCGCCGCCTTACTGAGCGAGCGTATTTAGCTCCCTTTCAGCTAAAATTTTTGTCTGGCTACTCAAGCACCGCGCTCAATCGCCCCGAAAAGAGACAGTTCCCCTGTTTGGCTGGTTTGGTGTGTTAGTTGATAGTAGCTAACGATCTGCCATGGGCTCGGCGTGCGAATCGCACGATATCGCGCCCCATGATCGCTCTATAAGCACAGGGGAAACTTTTGATGTCGACACTCCATTTCGCGCTTCGCAGCCTCAGCGCTCCGGTCGCTGGATTGGCTTTGGCCAGCGCTGCACCGGCTTTCGCGCAGGCGGAGGTTGTGATGACCGAGGGAGAGATTCAATCGCTCCCGGCGGATCTTCAAACCGCACCAGCCCCAATGCCTCAGACCTCGATCGCTCCGGCGCAAACTGGTGGCCGGACCCTCGGTGAAACTGAAGAGATCATCATGGGCGAAGACGGGGTCGAAACCGTCATTCGCACGCGTTACATCACGCCGCGCACGGCAACTCGCTCGATCCCGCCAGCGGATGGTGGTTTCGGCCAACCCGCCCCGGTTCAATATTACCCAGCGTCTCAACCAGTCGTATTTGAGCGCGAACAATGGCTCGCGGAATGCCGCCGCCGCACTGACGGCCGCAATGGCAAGGAAAAAGGCGGCATCATTGGCAGTCTGCTTGGGGCAATCACCGGCGGTATCATCGGGAACCGGGTATCCAGCGGTGAGCGTTTGGCTGGCACCTTGATTGGTGCAGGCACTGGCGGCTTGGCCAGCCTGGCGATCGGCACCCTGATCGGCGATGGCGACGATGATGATGGCTATGATTGTGAGGCCGCACTCAACGATTATCTTCAGCAGAACAACGGGTTGGTCTCTGCACCGCCTCAGCGTTTTGCTAGCCGGACAATTGCCGCACCGGCTTATGCCTATCCGCAATATGCACCTGCACTCGCCGCTTATGGCTACGGAGGCTGCAATTGCTACCAGGCACAGCCAGTGCAACAGACGGTCTTGGTCCCGGTTCAGACCACTCAGCGCCAGCGCGTGATCGTTCGCGAGAATGTCCGCGAGGAATTTGTGCCAGAGCCAGTGCGCGAACGCACAATTCCTGAGCCACAAATGATCAAGCAGCCCACACGGGTTGTGCTCGGCACCACGCCCGGTCAAAATGATCAAGAACTAAGGTAGCTCAGCGGGCTTTGACCCCGCGACATACCAACATACCAGCGCGCGGGACTCTTAGCGGGTTTCGCGCGCTTTTGTTTGCGTCATCTGCGAATAGAGGATCGTTCGGCGGGTCAAACAAAAAAAGGGGGGAGGCAGTTGCGCGGCGCAACTCTTGAGCGCACGCTAATTGCGTTGCGTAAGCAGATCAAACCATTGATCTAGCGGCGCTTTGCAGAAAGTGAGACTGGACCGGCCTTAAATATCGCCGCCCGTCAGCCTCTGGCACACCAGATCCAACTGATCGAGCGTCCGGTAGCGGATCGTAACCGCACCAGATCGCGGATCTGCATCGGCCTTAATCCGCACGGTCAGGCCCAGAAATTCCTCCAGATGGCGCTGCACCGCTTCGATATCGGCATCATTCGCCGGATCGCGCCCACCCACTTGCGCTTTAGGCGCCTTGGTCGCGACTTTGCCAGCAACCTTACGCACCATACGCTCAATTTCACGCACGGACAGATTGTCGTTCACGGCCTGCTGGGCGAGGCTCGCCGCATTTTCTTGCCCGATAAGCGCGCGTGCATGCCCCATCGACAGCCTGCCGCTCTCAACCAGGTCAAGCACAGCGCTCGGCAGGCCCAAAAGACGTTGAAAGTTCGCCACATGGCTGCGTGATTTGTCGACCATGCGAGCGATTTCCGCTTGGGTCATACCCTCACTGTCGGCAAGGCGTTGATAAGCGCGCGCTTCTTCTACCGGATTGAGATCTTCACGCTGAATATTCTCAATCAGCGCGAGCGCCATCACTTCGCGGTCATCGAGCTCTCGAACAAGCGCTGGAATCTCATGCAGACGCGCCTTTTGCGCAGCCCGCCAGCGGCGTTCGCCCGCAACCAATTGATAGCGGCCCTCGCCGCGCGGCCGAACAATGATTGGCTGAATAACACCGCGCGCCGCGATCGAAGCAGCCAGCTCTGCAAGCGCCGCATCATCAAAGTGCTTGCGCGGCTGCCCTGGGAGTGGGCTAATGGAAGCAATTGGTAGAGCGGCTAGCCCAGAAACGGGCTTCGCATTTCCATTTTCCGGCTTGTTATCAGAACCTTGAGACCCATCGCTACGGACGAGCGGCTCCTCACGCTGAGTTTCGCCCAATAGCGCTCCTAGACCCTTACCGAGCTTCTTCTTCCGGTCGCCAGGTCCTCGATGCGGTACAGAGAATTCAATTTTCTCGCCAGACGGGTTCGAACCTGATTTCACATTGCGGCTCATGCGGCTTTCCTTTCTGGTGGGAATCGTCCGATTAATTCGCGGGCCAGCGCGATATACGCGCGGCTGCCCGTACAGGAATGATCATAAACAAGGGCTGGCAGCCCGTGGCTCGGCGCTTCCGACAAACGGACATTGCGCGGAATAACCGTTTCAAACACCAAATTGCCGAGGCAATCACGCACATCGTCAGCAACTTGATCCGTCAACCGGTTGCGGCGATCAAACATCGTGAGCGCCACACCGATAATGCCCAAATCAGGATTGAAACGCTGTTGGATGCGTTCGACCGTCTGAAGCAATTGGCTCAGACCTTCGAGCGCGAAGAACTCACATTGCAATGGTACCAGCAGAGTATCAGCGGCGCATAGAGCGTTGAGCGTCAGCAGACCCAAGGACGGTGGACAGTCGATAAAGCAAATATCATGCTCGCCGTGATTGGCCAAAGCCGCTTTCAGACGCCCAGTCCGCTCTTCGACAGAAACGAGCTCAACCTCAGCGCCGCTCAAATCCACCGTCGCCGGAACCAGATCCAGGCCTGGGATGCTGGTCGGCACAACTGCATCTTCCAACGCAATTTCATCAACTAAGAGGTCATAGCTCGAAAGGCCCCGATCATTGGCATCAACACCCATACCGGTCGACGCATTGCCCTGGGGATCGAGGTCAATCAGCAAGGTCCGCCAACCCGTCGCCGCCATCGCTGTTGCAATATTGATGGCAGTGGTCGTCTTCCCAACCCCTCCCTTCTGGTTTGCAATGGCGATTGTCAGCATCTTAACGCGTTCCTTATTCATGCTCGAACGAGCAAACTCTATGCACAAAAACCGCCAATTGCGGGGTATTTGCGCTCAAGTGAGTCTAAAATCGCCGCAAACGAAGCAATTCGACGCGGCGATCTCAATTCACAAACTGACGATGATACCTGCGTCGCGATCGGTCAATGATTGTTCCACGTGGAACTTCCGCCGATTGCGAGCTTTTAGTCCCGCCAACTCATCCGATGCGGAGCGACCTTTGGGCAGGACATAGCGCGTATGCGCAGTGCAAAACGGGTGCGAAAGGCGCAGGAGCTTGTCCAGCGGAGCAAAGGCGCGCGCAGTTATCACATTGACTGGAAATGGTTTTATCTTTTCCAAACGCTCACCCACCACCCGACATCGCTTGAGGTCCAGTTCGGTGACCATACGCTCCAGAAACTCAACGCGGCGTGCCCGAGATTCAACCAGAACCATCGGTATGTTAGGTAACAGACTTGCCAAAATTATCCCCGGAAAGCCTGCGCCTGTTCCCAGATCGAGCCATGGAGTTCCGGTACGATCTTCACGTGTTTCACGTGGAACATGCTGTAGGAGCTGAACGCTATCAGCGATATGGCGTTGCCACAGCTGACTTTCTGAAGGCTTGGAAATCAGGTTTTGTTGTTTGTTTTCAGAAAGAAGGAGGGCGGAAAAGCGTTCCAATCGATCGATCGCCGCAGCATCGCCCCACTCTCCAACGAACGCGCGCGCCTGCTCTTCTGTCTCAATGATGGTGTCATCGCTCATGCGGCGGTTTGCCACCGGCGCGCGTAAACCAGCAAAGCCGACAGAGCAGCAGGCGTAACGCCAGGCACGCGGCCCGCAGCGGCCAGCGTTGGTGGACTCGCAGAGGTCAGCCGTTCGATCATCTCTGAGGAGAGCCCAGGAACCTCAGCAAATGGGAAGTCCCCTGCGAGCGCCAGATTCTCACTCGCGCGCAGATCACGCAGCTCCGCATCCTGCCTCGCGAGATAGGGCTCATAAGCCGCATCCTCAGCCATCTCATCAGCAAGGTCCGTATTTGCACAAAGCGCCTCGACAAGTTCGGCATCAACCCAAGTCATCAGATCAGCGAACTCGACACCGTCGTGACGAAGCCATTCTGAGATGGGCTTATCACCGCCATCACGCCGAACGGGGAGGCCAGAGTCAGCTAGCTCTTTTGAATGGAGCTTTTGCGCGAACAAGGGCCCTAATACCGCTCGCATAGCCTCACGGTGTTCAAACCACTGGGCGCGCTCATCAGCAACGCATCCCGCCCCAATGCCCAACTTAGTCAGGCGCGTGGAAGCATTGTTGGCCCTCAGCCGTAATCGGTATTCAGCGCGTGATGTGAGCATTCGATATGGCTCGCTCACCCCTTGTAGAGTGAGATCATCCACCATCACGGCAATGTAGGAATTCGCGCGATCCAGGACAGGCGCCTCGCGGTCAGTCTCGGCGGCTGCTGCGTTAAGGCCCGCAATCAAGCCCTGTGCAGCGGCTTCCTCATAACCCGTGGTCCCGTTGATCTGGCTAGGCGCAATACAGGCCTGGGACAGCTCGCAACTGGAGGTCTGGTGTCAGCGCACGTGGATCAATGTGGTCATACTCCACCGCATAGCCCGGTTCGACGATTTCCGCCCGAGACAGACCTGCCATTGCGCGAACCATATCGTGCTGAACATCCACCGGCAGGGAGGTGCTGATCCCATTCGGATAGACCAAATGCGTGTTTAGCCCTTCCGGCTCCAGGAACACCTGATGCCCGTCTCGATCGCCAAACCGGTGAATCTTATCTTCAATCGATGGGCAATATCGCGGGCCCGCCGCATCAATCGCTCCCGAAAACAGCGGAGAGCGATGGAGGTTTGCGCGAATAGCGTCATGCGCCGCTTCCGTGGTCCGCGTGATCGCGCAAAACACCTGAGGGTTGGCGCGCCTTTTGGTGAGCGCAGACATCGTCCAGCTCTCATCATCGGAGGCTTGCTCTGGCAAAACAGCCCAATCAATCGTGCGCCCGTCAATTCGCGGCGGCGTACCCGTCTTGAGCCGCGCCATAGGCAGGTCGGCCCCGCGCAATTGCTCAGCCAGACGCTGAGCGGAGTTTTCACCAATGCGCCCGCCGGTAAAGCGCTCTTCACCCCGGAACAAAGTCCCGCCGAGGAAAGTACCGGTGCAAAGGATAACACGCGGCGCATCCAGTGCCGTGCCATCGGCAAGCTCTAGACCCACAACACGTCCGCCCTCTAACCGGAGTGCAGCAGCCTCCCCCGCGATCAAGGTCAGATTTGTTTGAGCCTTAACAATCCGCTGGACTTCAGCTTTGAACAGCACCCGGTCGGCCTGAACACGCGGACCCCAGACGGCGCTACCCTTGGAACGGTTGAGCATGCGATAGTGAATTGCACCTGCATCGGCTGCCCGGCCAATTACGCCATCCAGCGCATCGACTTCCCGAACCAGATGGCCCTTACCCAGCCCGCCAATTGCCGGATTACAACTCATTGCCCCAATGGCTCCGAGATCGAAGCTGACCAGCCCAGTGCGCGCGCCCATACGGGCCGCCCCACAGGCAGCCTCCACACCGGCGTGACCGCCGCCAATAACCAGGACATCAAAGCTATGCATGCTGCGCCAGATAGGGTGTCACGCCGCCTGCGTCAAAGCTGTTTCACGTGAAACACTGCTCGGCTTGGATTATTTGTGAGCGAAGCGCTGAGATCTTACGGCTTCGCCCACCAATAGACCTATTTCCCGATGCAGAAACGCCCAAACAGCGTGTCCAGCATATCTTCGGTGGTTGTGCGGCCAATGAGCCTGTCAAACGCGCCTCGGGCCTGCCTGAGCTCCTCTGCGCATAACAACGGATCACCTTGCCCAATCGCCCCACGCAGCCCCTGAGCAGCGTCTGATAGGACCGAGTGCTGCCTTGCATTCAGCGCTGCTTCGCCGGGCTTCGGCAAAGCCGCCCTCGCTGCCACTACCAAGCCCTGCTTTAGCGCATCGACCCCCGTACCCGTTGTTGCCGAAAGCACGTAATTGGCAGAAAGCTTCGCCTCATAATCATCCGCGTCACTCTTGGCCGCCACTTCCCAAGCGCCATCGGGTCCCTCGCCCTCAGGCCCAAGCCATAGGATTGTATCCGCTCGCCCAAGCTGCTCACGAGCGCGGTCGATACCAATCCGCTCGATGGCATCATCGCTCTCATCCCGCAGGCCCGCCGTATCGACAAAACTAAAGGGGACGCTCGCAATGGCGACATTCCGCTCGATCACATCGCGCGTGGTGCCGGCGATGTCCGACGTGATCGCCGCTTCGCTTTCTATCAGAGCATTAAATAGCGTGGATTTGCCGGAATTGGGCGGCCCGGCGAGCACCACTCGGTAGCCCTCGCCCAATTTCTCCGCTCGCGGGCGGCTCAGCCACTCGTCCAGCTCTTGCGACAACGCACCAATGTCCTCGGCAAACTGCGGGGGCAATTCTGACACGTCGTCCTCGTCCGAAAAATCGAGCGCCGCCTCCAATTGTGCCGAAAGCCGCAAAACAGATGTACGCCATGCCTCTACTTGCGCCGAAAACGCACCGCCTGCCATTTGGATCGCCGCCGCCCGCTGAAGCTCCGTCTCAGCGCTGAGCAGTTCGCCCAGCCCCTCCGCTTCAGCCAAATCAATCCGCCCATTGGCAAAGGCGCGCCGAGTGAATTCGCCTGCTTCGGCCGGTCGAAGGCCTGGAATCGTCTCCAAAGCGCTCGAAACAGCAGCCAAGACCGCCCTGCCCCCGTGGCAATGCAGTTCCGCCAAATCTTCGCCAGTTGCCGTCGCAGAACCGGGAAACCACAGAACCAGAGCCTGATCGAGCGGCCCACCATCCGCGTCTCGCAATGTCGCAAGTGATGCGCGGCGCGCCGTAAAGTCTCGCCCCGCCAGTTTGCGCAAGGCGGACCCTGCCTCAGGCCCGCTAATTCTGATGACGCCAATCGCAGCGGGAGGCGCACCGCTGGAAATCGCAAAGATGGTGTCACTCATTCAATGCTGGCCTAAGTATAACAGTGTATTCAATGGTTTAGTCGTCTGATTTATCTTTTTTGGAACGCGGCGATCCGCCCATCGCCCCTGCCCGCATGCCGTTTTCGACAAAGTTCTGGAACATCTTCAGCCCCATCTGACCCATGGGCGCCAAGGCCTGAGCATATTCTTGCAATTGATCAGGGCTGCATACGCCCTTCATCGCTTTGGTGATGTTATCGACGTAAGCGTTGTTGGCTTCTGTCACATCAGGCAGGCCCATGAAGCTGCGCGCTTCTTCTGGCGTGCAATCAATCTCAATATTGACCTTCATAGGGTGTCCTCTCCATCCTCACGGGGCCCATCGCCCTGGCATTTATGCTCTGCTTTGCGCTGTAACATTTGGTTTGGCATTGGCGAAGCGCAATGCATAGTATCAACCGAATGCCAAACGAAATTAATGATCCAAGGATGCCTTCCAATATGACAAGCATGACCGCCCACGACGCCCTCAAAAGATGGCATCAGATCGCTGAAAACGGCAGCAAAGCGTCTGAATTGGCTAGTATCATGCGCGAAGACGCGGTTTTTCACTCTCCGGTCGTGCACACTCCGCAAGAAGGACGTCCGATCGTCGTCGCCTATCTTTCCGCGGCGGGGCAGACGCTCGGCAATGCCAATTTTCGCTATATTCGCGAGGTCGTTGGCGACGACACAGCCGTCCTCGAGTTTGAGACCGAGATGGACGGCATCAAAGTGAACGGCATAGACATGATCACCTTCGATGAAGAAGGAAAAATCAAAGATTTCAAGGTTATGATCAGGCCGCTAAAGGCCGTGAACAAGGTCTGGGAAATGATGGGCGCGCAATTGGAAGCGCAAGAAGCAGCGAGCTAAACCCGCGAAACTGCGTGTCTACGCCGCTTTGGCGGAGCTCGATCCCAAGAACTCTTCAACAAATGGCAGAATACCGGCTTCGCGGACCGGCTCTTCCAGGGCTCCAAGACTGGCAGCCCAATCATCACCACCTTGAACGGCAATCCGCTGCATCGCCCAGCGCTCGAAATGTGTCTGTTGAATGGTTTGATCTCGCAAGACCTCGATATTCATATGACGAGGATCTTTGCAGATTACTTCAAAGACGGCGCTCACCGCATCCTCCGGCCCCTCCAGGACCTGAAAAAACGATTGCCCTGAGTAGATTAGAAAGCCGCGCAGCTGATTTGCGGTGTTGTTGCGAACGGATGTTTGGATGATTTCAAACACGCCGCCCTCGCCCAGTTCAGGCGTTTGCACACTCCTATATATGATCTGACGCACGGTCTTTGTCCCCTTGGCTGGGTTCCAAATACCGTCTCAGTGAAAATGAACGGTTAACGCGGCTTAAGCGGTTTGCTTGCGGGGCGCATATTTGACCAAACCGAGCGTCTTGCGCCCAGAGGTCAGTTCAAAACCGCAAAATTGACGATCAGTTTGCGCGTTTCTGGCTCCAAACTTTGCGGAAGCTCAGCCTCGAGCAAGCGCTGACGTTCCTCAACCGGTTCTGCGATCAAAATTCGCTTCATCGCCCAGTCCGAGCACGCCCGCTCAGCAATATTACGCCGATCCAGCAAGGAAACGCCGGAATGACGCGGATCATAGGAAATCCGCAGCATCAAATCGACCAGCTCCGCCTCTTCCCCCTCAAGCAGTTGGAGGAAGTTTCGTCCATTATACAGCAGCAGGCCCGTCACCCCGCGTGCGGGATTGTTACGAGCGCTGCTGCCTAAGATCGATTCCACTTCCTCGCGCGAGAGGCTCGGCGCAGTGCTGATATAGAGATATTGCCGCAGCATATCGCCAATCAGCTTCTACTGGTTCATCGTTTCGAAGAAATCTTCGTTGGTCTTGGAATCCTTCATTTTGTCGAGCAAGAATTCCATCGCGTCGACCGTGCCCATTTGCATCAGGATCCGGCGCAGCACCCACATTTTGGACAGCTTGTCCTTCTCGACGAGCAGCTCTTCCTTACGCGTGCCCGATTTACCAACGTCGAGCGCTGGGAAGATGCGCTTATCGGCAACCTTACGGTCCAGGACGATTTCAGAGTTACCGGTGCCTTTGAATTCTTCGAAGATCACTTCGTCCATCCGGCTACCGGTATCGATCAGCGCGGTCGCGATGATGGAAAGCGAGCCGCCCTCCTCAATGTTGCGCGCAGCACCAAAGAAGCGCTTAGGGCGCTGCAGAGCGTTGGCATCCACACCGCCGGTCAGAACCTTACCAGAGCTTGGCACAACCGTGTTGTAGGCCCGGCCAAGGCGCGTGATGGAATCGAGCAAGATCACCACGTCGTTCTTATGCTCGACTAGGCGTTTTGCCTTTTCGATAACCATTTCAGCGACTTGAACGTGGCGATTGGCCGGTTCGTCAAAGGTGGAGGAGATAACCTCGCCCTTCACGCTGCGCTGCATATCGGTGACTTCTTCCGGGCGCTCATCCACCAGCAAGACCAGAAGGTGCACTTCAGGGTGATTATCAGTGATCGCCTTGGCGATATTCTGCAGCAGAACCGTTTTACCAGTCCGAGGCGGCGCAACGATCAATGCGCGCTGGCCCTTGCCCTGGGGTGAGATGATATCGATCACCCGGGCGGATTTGTCTTTGACAGTCGGATCGGCTTGATCGAGCGTCAGCTTCTCATCCGGATAGAGCGGCGTAAGGTTGTCAAAATTGGTGCGCATCCGCACCTTTTCAGGGTCTTCGAAGTTCACGCTGGTAAGATCGGTGAGCGCGAAATAGCGTTCGCCCTCTTTTGGCGCGCGAATTTGCCCCTCGACGGTGTCGCCGGTGCGCAGGCCCCACTTGCGGATCTGGTTAGGCGAGACGTAAATATCGCCAGGACCAGCCAAATAGTTCGCATCTGGCGAACGCAGGAAGCCAAAGCCGTCCTGCAGCACTTCGATCGTGCCGATCCCCATGATGTCTTCGTTGTATTCTTCGTCCTCAGCCAGCTCGCGCAGGATGCTGAACAGCAGATCTTGCCGCCGCATGGTCGAGGCACTTTCAACGCCCAATTCTTCGGCCATCTGGACGAGTTCAGCGGGGGTTTTCAGTTTTAAGTCTTTAAGATGCATAGTAATTTAGGTTCCGTCTTGGAGATGACCGGCGGGTCAGTGCCTCTTTTTGAAAAGAGGTGCCAGATCGCAGATTTGCGAGCAGGCTTGGGCTTGGAGAAAGCAGACCTGATAACGCGATTGCCGCGCCATCAAAGCCGGGTTGATGAATTGCAAAATATGAGAGCCGCGCGCTCAGGTCAATTGCCGAATTGCCGCTGGGCTGAGAAAGGCAGGTGTAAGGCGCCGGATAAGTCTGCGGAAAACCTGACCGGGCAACAATCGCCGCGCTTAGAACGGCCGTGTGTAGACCAGCACCACGACCACAACGAGGATCAGACCGGGCACCTCACCGAACATGCGCAATTGTTTTTCGGTAAGCGGCCGCTCGCCGCGCGCCATCTTTTTCGTCTGGCCCACCAGCCAGCCGTGATAGCCCGTCAGCAACAGCACCAGGGCTAGTTTTGCGTGGAACCAGCCTTGCGTGAATGCGCCGGTGGAATAGGCCAAAGTCAGGCCCAAGACCCACACGATTATCAGGCTGGGCGTCATGATGATTTTGCGCAGCTTACCCATGCGCTCGGCCCATTTTGCCTCACCCTCAGAGCCGCTGGCGTGGTCGAGAATGTAGATGCATTGGCGCGGCAGCATGAACAGCCCCGCTAGCCAGAACACCATGAAAATCACATGGCCTGCTTTGAGCCACACGTACATCAACGAAAGAGGATCCTGCATGCAGCCTGTGTAGGGAGACTTGGCGTGAATTTCATCCCCTGATCAGCCCCGAATGGTCTCAAGCAAGCTTTCGACATGCTCAATCGGCGTGAATTGGCCAATGCCATGCCCCAAATTAAAGACATGCGGACGCTCAGCAAAGGCGCGAAGGATCAGTTTTGCACGGGCACCAACGGCATCGCCGCCCGCTTCCAGCAACAGAGGATCAAAATTGCCCTGGACCGGCATCCCGTCGGGCAAAACCGAATGGACCCAGTCTGGATCCAGCGTCTCATCCATCCCGATCGCATCGACCCCGGTCTCGCGGGCATAGCTCGGCAATTTCGCCCCCGCACCCTTCGGAAATCCTATGATCGGAGTGTCGGGATGTGACTGCTTTACCGCTGAAACGATCTTTGCGTTCGGCGCGATAACCCAGCGTTCGAACTCACCTGGCGCGAGACTGCCTGCCCAGCTGTCGAACAATTGGACCGCCTCTGCCCCAGCGTCGATCTGACCGCGCAAATAGCCGATGGTGACATCGACGATCGCGTCCAAAATCGCCTGCAGACGGGCCGGATCGCGGTAAGCGAGCAAGCGCGCTGGACCCTGATCTTTGCTACCCTCGCCAGCGATCATGTAGGTCGCAACGGTCCACGGACTGCCCGCAAAACCGAGCATGGTGACCTCGTCGCTGATCATGCCGCGTGTCAGCCGCACGGTCTCATAGATCGGATCAAATCGCTCCGGCGCCGCAGTGAAATCCTCAAGCTTCGCCTCCAGCAAAGTAGGGCTCAGTTTGGGGCCCTCGCCCGCGAGAAATGCGAGGCCTTGGCCCATCGCATGGGGCACGATCAAAATATCAGAAAACAGGATCGCCCCGTCAAAGCCGAACCGGCGAATAGGCTGAACCGTGATCTCAGCGGCCGCTTCGCTGTCGTACACAAGCTCCAGGAAACCGCCCTTTTCGGCACGTAACTCCCTGTATTCGGGTAAATACCTACCGGCTTGCCTCATCAGCCAAATGGGAACCTTTTCCTGTTTGGTTCCTTTAAGAGTTTCGAGCAAGATGCCCGGCATAGAACGGCTCCAATCAATAAATATATATATTTATATAAGGTTTGTAGGAGTTTGTTGGCCCTGTGGAAATCGGGAATTACCAGCCTCTGCCTGATTTCTCCGGCTCTGAACAGACCCAAAGGTGAACGCGAATCTAGGTGTTTGTGCGGTCAAGCCATTCTTATCCCCGCTCTCCCCAGCCTGTTCAAACTCGCTGTCCCGTGTCGACAAATGGGCAGCTCCAAGCCTGTCACTGGGCATGAATCCCATCCCCGATCTTGTCGACCGGTTTCTCCCGTGGTTTATACCTATGTCTATCAACATGCCTGCGCCGCTGATAAAGCATGGCCACTAAGCAGCACAAAATGCCACCGCGCCGCCTAAGGATCAAACACCAAACGCTATGAACCGGCTGAATCTGCATCTCGTATCGGATTCCACCGGCGAAACCTTGGAAATGATTGCCAAGGCGGCTTTGGCTCAGTTCGACAACCCCGAGGTAAACCGGCACTTTTGGCCGATGGTGCGCTCGCGCCAGCATTTGGACCGGATCGTGCCTGATCTGGCCGACAATCCTGGTCTGGTGCTCTTCACACTCGTCAATCCTGACACCCGCGCCCGGCTGGAGGAGCATTGCCGACAGCTCGGCCTGCCAGCCGTTCCAGTGCTGGATGGCGTCACGGCGGCTTTAGAGGCGCAGTTGGGCGAAGAGGCGCATGGTCGCCCGGGCCGCCAGCACTTGATGGACGAGGCCTATTTCAAGCGGGTTGAGGCGATCCAGTTCACCATTGCGCATGATGACGGCATTGGCTGGGAGAATTGGGAAGAGGCGGACATTGTCCTGGCCGGTGTTTCGCGCAGCTCAAAGACGCCCACCAGCATCTATCTCGCCAATCGCGGCTATAAGGTCGCAAATATCCCGCTCGTGGTAGAAAGCCCCCCGCCCAAGGCGCTGTTTGGCCTGCGGCATCCACTGGTCGTCGGCCTTACCACCGCACCAGAGCGCTTGGTCCAAATCCGGCGCAACCGCCTGCTGTCGCTTAATGAGGGCACGGAGACCTCCTATGTTGACGGTGACCGCGTGAAGGATGAGCTGCAATTTGCGCGCCGGATGTTTGCCGACAATGGCTGGCCCGTAATCGACGTGACGCGCCGCTCGATTGAGGAAAGCGCGGCGGCGATTATTCGCCTGGTGCAAGAGCGCCAGCGCCGCGATCGCCCGGTTGATGGGACCTCTAAGCCGATATGAACGCACCCTCTCTGAAACTCATATTGGCCTCCAAGTCGGCCTCTCGCCGTGCGATGCTCGATGCTGCCGGTGTGACCTATGAAGCGCGCCCGGCGTCAATAGATGAGCGCGCTCTTGAGGACGAGATGGCGGGCTCCGCGCCGCATGAGATTGCCGAAGCGCTAGCGGTCGCGAAAGCGGCGGCGATTGCGGCGCATGAGCCTGATGCGTTGGTTTTGGGCAGCGATTCTTTGGTTGTTGCCGAGCGGCAAACGCTTCGACAAGCCGACCAACCGCGCAAATGCGGCGGAGCATTTGCGGTTTTTCTCTGGCAAAGCGATTGAGCTGCACAGCGCAGCGGCGCTGGTGCGGGCAAATACATGCGAATGGAGCGGGACTTCGCTGGCCAAATTGCACGTTCGAGAGCTGTCAGAGGACTTTATCGAGCATTATCTGAGCCACGAATGGCCAGAGATTGGCTTCACCGTTGGGTGTTTCCGGATTGAGGCCATGGGCGTGCAATTGTTCGAGGAAATTGAAGGCGATCAATTCACCGTGCTGGGCATGCCGCTTCTGCCTGTGCTTGGCGCGCTGCGCGAACTGGATGTGCTGCCCTCATGAGTGCGCCAAAACCCTATGCCGAGGTGATTGGCGACCCGATTGCGCAGTCGAAATCGCCTCTGATCCATGGATTTTGGCTAAAACAGCTTGGGATTGAGGCGGATTATCGCTCTTACCGCGTCACCAGCGCTGATCTGGCTAGCTATATCGCTGAGCGCCGCGAGGATTCGGCTTGGCGCGGCTGCAACATCACTATGCCTCTAAAGCAAGAGGTGATCCCGCTGCTCGATCAGGTTGAGGTCGATGCGCAAACGATCGGCGCGGTCAACACGGTCTACCGCGGCGACAATGGCGAGCTGATCGGTGCGAACACCGATGCGGTGGGCTTTACAGAGCCCTTGCAGGACATTTTGGCCAGCGAGCATCTGTTTCGCATGGCGCGCATCATTGGGACCGGCGGAGCGGCCCGGGCGATCATCACCGCGCTCACCGCGCATGGCTTCACCCTCGTGATCGCCGCGCGCAATCAAGCCAAGGCAAAGCAAGTGCTGAAAGAGCTGCACCCTGAGGGGGAGCATTACACCGCCCCACTCGATCATTTCGCAAAACCCACAGACTTTGCCTTTGATGACCGCGACAGGTGCCTCGATCTGGTGGTGAACGCCTCGCCTTTGGGTATGCGCGGCAGCCAAGAGCTCGTGTTTGACTGGAGCCACGCGCCGCCCGGAAGCATCGCCTATGATATTGTCACCGACCCGGTTGAAACCCCGTTTTTGCAGCGCGCGGCCAAGGCAGGATTTCCGACAATTGATGGGCTTTCCATGTTGATTGGCCAGGCAGCAGCGGCGTTTGAGAAGTTTTTCGGGCAGGCCCCGCCCCGCGATCACGATGCACAGCTGCGCGAGGTGATATCTCAGTGAGCAAGCCGTTCATCCTCGGCCTCACCGGCTCAATCGGCATGGGAAAGTCGACCGTAGCCGCCATGTTTGAGGCGCAAGGCGTGCCCGTATTCGATGCCGATGCGCAGGTGCGCGCGATGCAGGGCCCTGGCGGATCCTTGCTGCCTGCGATTGAGGCTGCCTTTCCCGGTTCAACTGGGCCAAACGGAGTTGAGCGAGAGGCGCTGGGCAAACTGGTGTTCGCTGACCCGGAAAAGCTGCGGCAGCTAGAGGGCATTGTGCACCCGGCGGTTGGCCAGAAACGCGCCGAGTTCCTGCAAGACAATGTAGGCTCTCCGCTGCTGGTGTTTGACATACCGCTCTTGTTTGAAGGCGGCGGCAATGAAGCGGTCGATGCCGTTGTGGTTGTTTCCGCCCCGGCAGAGACGCAGCGTGAGCGGGTGCTTGCCCGCCCCGGCATGACGGCGGAGAAATTTGAGCACATTCTCGGCCTGCAAGTGCCCGACAGCGAAAAGCGCAAACGCGCAGATTATGTGATTGATACAGGCACTTCGCTGGAGGAAACCGAGGCGGCGGTGAGCGATTTGATTGCGCAGCTTACCACTAACAACGCCTGACGCGCGGCGCGGCTTTGGCTAACCGCCTGCTAATGACACCAATTTGGGTTAAGCTGCTGCAATTGACCTCTTGCGCCTTCGCAATCTTGGTCCGATAGTACTGCCAATGCGCGAAATCGTCTTTGATACAGAAACCACCGGCCTCGATCCTAAGACAGGCGACCGGATGGTTGAAATTGGCTGTGTTGAGATGGTGGGGCGGGTGCCGACGGGCGCCAGCTATCACGCCTATTACAATCCTCAGCGCGATATGCCGCAGGCCGCAGAGGCGGTTCACGGCCTCTCGATCTCGTTCCTAGAGACAAAGCCCTTGTTTAAGGACACGGCGGGCGAATTGTTGGAGTTTCTTGGCGATGCGCCGCTGGTTGCGCACAATGCCAGCTTTGATTTTGGCTTTTTGAACAACGAGCTGGTGCTGATCGGGATGGAGCCGATCTCGCTCGAGAGGATGGTTGATACGGTTGCTCTGGCGCGCAAGAAGCATCCGGGTTCAAAGCTCTCATTGGATGCGCTTTGCACTCGCTACGGCATCGATCGCAGCCACCGAGTGAAGCACGGGGCGCTGCTTGATGCGGAATTGCTGGCGCAGGTCTATGTTGAGCTGACCGGTGGCCGCCAGATTGGCTTGGGGCTCGCAGCGGACGTAGGATTTGACGCGGCGAGCGGCCGGGAAGATGTCAGCGTGCCAGCGGCGGCTTTGGCGGCAGCGGCAAAGCGGCGCGATCGCCGTGAACCGCGCCCGCATGCCGCGACAGCCGAAGAATTGGCGCGGCACAAGGCGTTCGTTGACGGAATTGAAAAGGCAATTTGGGCGCGTTGAGTTCTCTCACATCATAACACGCGCATTGGGTTTGGGGCATTTGGGTCGAACACAACAAAGGAGACAGCCACAATGGATATCCGGGTTTCAGGGCATCAAGTGGAAACTGGCGCGGCATTGCAAGAGCATGTCGAAGACCGTTTAGGCGGCATCGTCGATAAATATTTCGACCGAGCGATCTCCTCTCATGTGACCTTTGGCAAAGCGCCGGGCGGCGCGTTCTCATGCGACATTGTGACGCATGTGATGCAGGGCCTGATCCTGAAGGCTCGGGGGGATGCGCATGACGCCCACCAAGCGCTGGATAATGCCGCGGCCAAGATTGATAAGCAGCTGCGCCGCTACAAACGCCGCCTAAACGACCGGCATGAGCAAGCCGACCATGCAAAGCGTGAAGAAGAGGCGGCCTACACCATCTTTGCCGCCGCTGAGGAGCCTGAAGAAGAGGTTGTGGCGGACGCGCCGCTGGTGGTCGCAGAGACCAGCACAGACATCCCATCTTACAGCGTTGCGGACGCTGTAATGATGCTGGATTTGCGCGATACGAACGCATTGTTCTTCAAAAATGCTGGCACTGAGAGGCATAATATGGTTTATCGCCGCTCAGATGGTTCAATCGGTTGGGTTGAGCCGCGATAGGGCAGCGCAGCACCCCCGCTGACAGAATTGCCCCTTCATGACCGCAGGAGAAACGCCGCGCTGGACAGCGGCAACCCCAGTGATGTGGTTATGAAATGTGAGTGACTGAATTAGGATCACGATTTTTGCGATGGATGTAAATCTGAGATTGCTGCCCGAGGCGGTTGCCTCGGCTCGTTTGGAAACGCGCCAGGAAGTCCTGAGCCGAATTGCCGAGATGTTCTCGGACGTTCATGGACTTGATCGCGCGGATATCCTTGAGCGTTTAGAAGAGCGTGAAGCGCTTGGTAGCACCGGCTTCGGCCGGGCTGTAGCGATTCCCCACTGCCGCTCAAGCGAGGTAAAGCGCCCGACTGTGGTTTTGCTCCGCCTGGAACAGCCGGTCGATTTCGCTGCGGCTGATGCCATGCCTGTCAGCCTGATTTTCGGCCTGGTATCACCAGAAGATGCGGGCGCTACTCATCTGCACGCTTTGGCGACCATTTCGCGGTTGATGCGCGATGATGCGATTCTAGATGCGGTGCTAGAGGCACCGGATGCAGATGCGCTTTATTCCGTTCTGACCAATCAATTCCTGCGTGATGCCGCCTGAGGATCACATGAGTGAGCCTGCGACTGGTTCGGGCGCAGAGGCCTCTTCCGGAGGCGCTGAGCGGCATTACCGCGCGCTTGAGCGGCTGTATAACTCCGCGCCGATCAACGCGAAATTCGCCTCTGAGCTCGCGATTGTCGAGGAAGGGCGCTCGCGTCTGGCCTTCACTATCACTGAAGATGTGTTTCACGCCGCTGGCGCGGCCCACGGCACGATCTATTTCAAAATGCTCGATGATGCGGCCTTTTACGCGGCCAACACGCTGGCAACCGATCGCTTTCTGCTCACGACCAGTTTCAACCTGCACTTCACCAAGCCTGTGCGGGCGGGAGAGGTTGTGGCCGAGGGGCGGTGGGTCAGCGGAAAACGCCGGGTGTTTGTCGCCGAATCGCGGCTGGTCGATGCCGAGGGCGATGAAATTGGCCGCGGCACGGGCACATTCATGCGCTCGCGGATCGCGCTCTCCAGCCTTTCTGGATACACCTCTGATCCGGACAGCTCAGGCCAGTAAAATGGACGCGCGGCTGCCTGCCCATATCGAAATCACCGGTTTGATCCGCGCTGCCGAGGCGGAGGGCGGCACGGCGATGGTGCTTTCGAAGGGTGAAAAGGACGCTGGAACGATCCTCGTGGTAACCATGTATCGCGGTGAAAACGCAACACTTTATGAGCGGATGCCGCAGCTAGACGGGTCCCGCTCTTTCGTTGCGACAAAGTTCCAAGATACTGAAAAGAGATATGAATTTACCGAATATCTGGAACGGCGAGGCGCGCAAGACCCCGATAATTGGATCCTGGAGGTGGACGTCGCGGACCCGGAACGCTTCGTCGCATCCAACCTCCATTAACTTGACATAGTTTCAGCTGTGACTATTTGGCTGCACAGCTTCCAAGAGCGTAGGCGGTTTGACGCGGCGATAAGGCCGGCAGACTAGCACGCAGACGGGGGGCAGCCGGTAGGCATATTTAGACCCCTCTCTTAATCCGCGAAAACGCTCGCAACAGGTCTAAGCCTGCGTCGGAGCTTGCTCACCGCACAGAATGTGATTTTTCATGAGTCGTAAGACTTATTCTTTGAGTGCAGCCGCGATTGTCGCGATCGGCACCATCAGTTTCTCCAGTGCCGACATGTCCGGCGCTGTCGCTCAGGAAAGCGACGCTGAAGTGGTGTCCGTTCCTGAAGTCGCTGAAAGCAGCGACACCGTCTTCATTTCGCAGGAAGTGGTTCAGCCACTGGCCGCGGAAACATTGGAAGACGACGAGAAAGCTTCTTTGATCCCTCAAGCAGCACCAACAGCGGATTCGCTGCGCCAGCTTGTTGGTCAAATCGATACCTCTGGTACTTTGTCCGAAGAACTGCGCTGCCTAGCTGGCGCGGTCTACTTTGAAGCGCGCGGTGAGCCCCTTGCTGGCCAGCTCGCCGTTGCAAAAGTTGTGATGAACCGCGCCGATGATCGCCGCTTCCCGGCGAGCTATTGCGGCGTTGTCTACCAGCGCGCGCAATTCTCTTTCGTAAAGGGCGGCCGAATGCCGAACATTCGCACCGGCACCGCTGCTTGGAAGCGCGCCAAAGCGATCGCCCAAATCGCGCATGATGCCATGTGGGAATCCGAGGTGGACGATTCGCTCTATTTCCACGCGAAATATGTGCGGCCCTCATGGAGCCGAAAAAAGACGCAGCGCGCCTCGATCAACACCCATATCTTCTACCGGTAGTTTGATCTTCAAGAGTTTAGCAGGCCCTCGCTGGAAACAGCGGGGGGCTTTTGTTTTGGAGAACCTCCGCCACCCGCGCGCTCCACCCTTCCGCCCGGAGCCTACCGGACATTAATCCGGGCGGAAGGGTGGAGGGCGCGGGCAGCTAGGTCTCAGTTTTCAAGGTGGCCCAGACAGGCGCGTGATCGCTGGCCTTCTCGCGCCCGCGATGTTCCTTGTCCACGCCAACGGCGGTTAGCCGATCCGCCATTTCCGGCGAGAGCAGGATATGGTCGATCCGGAAGCCATGGTCGCGTTGCCATGCACCGGCTTGATAGTCCCAATAGGTCCACACGCCGCCGCGCGGGTTGAGCGTGCGCACCGCATCGGTCCAGCCATCACCCAGAAATCTGGCGTAGGCGGCGCGCGATTCTGGCTGCATCAGAGCATCGCTGGCCATCGCCTTGACCGCGAAGACGTCATCGTCCTCTGGGATCACGTTGTAATCGCCCAGCACCGCCGCCGGCACTTCTTCAGCCCAGATCTCGTTCATGCGAGTGCGCAGTTTCTCCATCCAGGCAAGCTTATAGTCGAATTTCGGCCCGGGCAGCGGATTGCCGTTTGGCAGATAGATGCACACGATCCGGGTCGTATTCCCGTCTGTGTCCGTAATGTCGGCCTCGAGATAACGCGATTGCTCGCCCTCGCCTTCCTTTGGGCCATCAATGCCAAGGCCGCGCTGTATCTCTTTGGGCGGTTCATAGCCCGCTTTGCCATCGGTCAGAATGGCAACGCCGTTGAAGCTCTTCTGCCCATGCCAGATCGCGTGATAGCCGAGCTCTTCAAACTCGCTGGCTGGAAAGCCTTCGTCCTGGCTTTTGATCTCTTGCAGACAGGCCACAGAGGGGCGCGTTTCGGCGAGCCATTCCTTCAGGCGCGGCAGACGGGCTTTGATCCCGTTGATATTGTAGGTCGCAATTTTCATGAAAGCCGTAATGGCCCAAAGTGCCGCGCGGGTCTAACTCAAATCCCGAAGCTGGAGCCGCATCCGCATCCGGCCGCCGCATTGGGGTTTTCGACCTTAAATGCCGCCCCGCCCAGTGATTCGACAAAATCCACCACGCTGCCGCCGACAAGGTCGAGGCTGACCGGATCCACAACCAGTTTCACGCCGTCGGTCTCGCTCACGCTGTCATCATTGTCGGGCGCATTGGCCAGATCAAACTTGTACTGAAAACCAGAGCATCCCCCACCCTCGACGGACAGGCGCAGAATAGCGGGCGCATTCTGCTTCTGAGCGATCAGCGCAACGCGCTTCGCAGCAGAGGGTGTAAGTTTGAGTGTTTCGGCCATGATGCGTCTAATTTAGGCGGCCTTGCCCCATTCCTCAAGCACTACCGCGCACGTGGCCCTGCATTAGCCGGTTTGAATATAGGTCCGCAGAGCCTCGGCCTCGTGCTCAACCTCGTCAATTTTGCTCTTCACCAGGTCGCCGATGGAGATGAAGGCACACAGCGCACCGTTGTCGATCACGGGGAAATGGCGGAACCGCCGCCGGGTCATCAGCGCCAAGGCATCATCGATCGTCGTCGAGGGCTCAACCGTCACCGCAGGTGAGGTCATGATTTGACCAACGGTCTTGTTGAGACAGCTCGCGCCCTCTTCTGCCATGCGGTAAATCACATCTCTTTCAGACAGAATTCCTGCGACCGCGCCACTATCGAGCACCGGCAAAGCGCCAATCTTCTTACCCGCTAGCATCGCCACCGCTTGCGAGACCGGCGTATCGACATTGCAGGCGATGATATCCGAAGCGGATCGTTTGGCGATGATTTTGGCGATGGTCATGTTGCGCGGCCTCCTGTGACGACTTGCAAAACATGCCACTTGAATCGCAAAAAAGCGAATCTGGCGAGTCACTTAGGGCGCGGGGCAGGCATAAGCCGCCTCAAACAGCCTTCGGGTCCATCGCAAGCCTATTGAATCCTCCCCTGCCCCGGCGCATGTGTGGGCAATGGTCAACAAATCCCCGCTCGACGATCCAGAAAACGCCGCTTACGCTTGGGCGCGCTATCGCCGCATCATGCGTTTGTTGATGGGGGTGACGATCGGCGTCGTCGTGATCGCGCTGGCGCTGTTGTATAAGTTCAACGGCGCGATTTCGGTCCATTTCTACATCGCGGTGGCGCTTGGCATCAGCTTCACGATGCTGCTCGGCGGCGGGCTGATGGGGCTGGTGTTCCTGTCCAATGGGACCGGGCATGACGAATCGGTCGACAACAAGCTGCCCGATCCTGATGAGCTGTGGGGCAAGCGCGACGAGGATTGAGCGCTAGCTCAGTTGGCTAAACCGCGCGCGGTGCCGGTTGCAGTCGGAATTCTTCAACGGGCTCTCCGCCAATTAGATGTTCGGTGATGATCCGCTCCAATACGGCGGGCGAGCAGGAATGATACCAGACCTCATCTGGCCAAACGACGGCAATTGGTCCGTGGGAGCAGATCTGCAAACAATCGGCTTTGCTGCGCTGAACGCCGCCGCCCGGCCCGCGCGGATGCTCTGACGTGCGCTTGGGGCCGATCAGGCCCAGTTCCTTCATCCGCGTCTTGAGGAAGGTCCAGGCTTCTTCGCCTGCCTCTGGTGAGCAGCACTTTTGCTTCTCGCTGAGCGCACATAGGAAGATATGACGCTCAGTCTCTGCGCCGTATTTCTTGGACAATGCGGTTTGCGCCGCGAGCAGGCTCAGTTCGTTCGGGCTTTCCGTCATTCTTTTACAGTCTCGACGTTCTGCACCAGCCATTGGTCGAGCCAATTGAACACGGTACCATGCCATTGCAGCGAGTTTTCCGCGCCCAGCACCCAGTGGTTCTCATCTGGGAACACCAGCAATTGCGAAGGGATGCCGCGTTCCTGCAGCGCGGTGAAGCTCTGCAGGCCTTGGCTGTATGGTACGCGGTAGTCCTTCTCACCGGTGATCACGAGCATTGGCGTTTTCCATTTGTCGACGTGATTGACGGGGTTCCAGCGCTCATAGGTTTCGCGCGCTTCGCTGTATGATCCGCCGAAATCCCAGCGGGGGAACCACAGTTCTTCGGTCGAGTAATAGAAGCTGCGCATGTCGAACAGGCCGTCATGCTGGACCAGACAGCTGAAGCGATCTGGCCAGTTTCCTGCGATCCAATTGACCATATAGCCGCCATAGCTCGCGCCCATGGCGCAGGCATTGCCGCCATCGATTTGACGGTCGAGTTTGAGCGCTGCTTCAAGGCCGAGTTGCAGGTCTTCGAGTGGTTTGCCGCCCCAATCCTTGTTGATCGCATCCATGAAGTCCTGGCCGTATCCAGCAGAGCCGTGAAAATCGACCGAGATTACTGCGTAGCCCTGGCTTGCAAGAACGCGCGGGTTCCAGCGGCTGGACCATCCATCGCGGAATGTACCCTGCGGGCCGCCGTGGATGTAGAGGATCGCCGGGATGGGGCCGGTTTGCTGCTCTAGCCGCGTGATCTGGCCCCAGACAGTCTCACCGCCAGCGCCCGGAAAGCTGAAGCGTGTGGTCACTGTGGAGGCCATCTTACCAGTGCGGGTGGTGGCGACATCGGTCAGCGGCCGGGCCTGTCCATATCCGTCTGAGAGGAACAGTTCGGCGGGCGCGCCAATCGAGATCGCGCGTGAACAGCAAACGGTCGCCGGGCAATGGCGTGACATTGCCGATATGCGCCTCATTGCTGACCATCAGATCAAGCTTCTCAACCGCGCCGGTCTCTGGATCGATCTTGAACACGGGAGTGTCGAGAACATCAGCGGCGGTGGCCAGAATGGCTTTGCTGTCTGGCGTCCAAGAGAGTCCACCAAAACTGCGGTCATATTCCTGGGTCAGCGGGCGGGTTGCGCCGGACTTGAGATCGCGGAGATGCACGACAGTGCGATCAGATTCGTAGCCGGGCCGGGCCATGGCGACATAGGCGAGATATCTGCCATCAGGCGACGGCTCTGGGCCGGTATCGACCGCTTGGTTCGCGGCGGTAAGCTCGCTCGGCGCTCCGCCCGAAAGGTCGGAGAAGTAGATGTCGAAATCGGTCGAAGTGGGCTCTGCCGCGCCGCTCTCACGGGCAACGAAATAGATGCCCGCCCCGTCCGGTGCCCAGACAATATCCTCGCCGCCGCCGAACGGCATGGTGGGTGTGTTGCCGGTGAGTCCAGTTTCCGGATCAACACCGTCAATCGGAACGCCGCCGATGACCCGCCCACGGTGGATATCGAATACGAACACGCGGTTGTAAGTGCCCGGCGTCGACCAGGTGTCCCAATGGCGGAAGAACCCACCATCGCCCTCGTAGAGCCTTCCTGTTCCCGGTCCGGGAAGATGGGCTTCGCCATCACCTTCGCAGCCAAATGTCGGGCAATCACGAGCGATTGGTGCCCACAGCGCGATCCGGTCACCATCGGGCGACAGTTTGAAGCCGTGAATATCGGCAAGCGGCGTGTCAGCGACCAAGATCGGGCCAGTGACAATGCCATCGGCCTCCAATGCGACCTTCCAAACGCGGCTGCGCTCTTCCTCGCTTTCGTCGGTGTGCTCAGAGGAGAGAAAATAGAGGTTGTCGTCGGAGCCGAAGGCGAGTGAATTGGCCGAGAGCCCTAGGTCCAGAGAAACAGGAGCCTTGCCCGGCTCTTTCAGGTCCAGCAGATAGAGGCTCGGCGTGCGCTCAAAACTCTCAGGATCGGTCCGAGTGACTTGGTAAATCGCAAAGCGCCCATCATTCGTAACGATCGGCCCGCCAAGACGCGGCGTGGAGATTAAGTCCTCCGCCGACATTGGGGTGGTTTCCACTCCCGGAATGACCTTGGCATGGTCATCAGCGGCGGCAGGCGAATGCGGGAAAAGAGCGATGCAAAGTGCAGCGAAAGCGGCGCTGCTGGGCATGAATTTCGTCATGGAGACGGGGCCTAACGCCTCGCTTCGTCTCTGGCTAGAGTTTCACGCGCGGCGAAGCGCGCGCAGACGCAAAAACTAGCCGCGCTTGCCAGCGATCCGGGCGATTTCAGCTTGGACGAGCTTCTCAACAATACCGGGCAGGTTCTTCTCGAGCCATTCGGCCAGCATTGGACGCATCAGATCGCGGGTCAGCCCCTCGAGTGAGGTCTCGCCAGAGCGAACGATCTGCGGCTGCGCGCCAGGCTCCGCCAGCATCGCCAAGGCCTCCAGGTTTTCGCGCATCGCGCCGCGGACCGCCTCATTGGTCAGCTGCGGATCGTGATCTTCGCTTTGGCTGGCGCTGAGCAGAAACTCTCCGTCGTCGCCCACCTGATCATCGGCATCCACATCTTCGGCGAATTCCATTTCTGCCAGGTCGAGCACTTCGTCAGCGTCTTCAGCGACAATGGCTGTATCCGCGCGTTCGGCCTCTTCCTCGCGCCGACGGCGTGCTTCCAGCGCACCCTCACGGTTGTCGCGGGCGATCACTTTCTTGATTGATTCGAGGATTTCCTCGACCGAAGCTTCGTTATCTTGCGCCATTTTGTGCTCTTAGCTCGCTGATACTGTTAACTAAGTTTCAGACGCAGTTACGGATAGTTAGCCGCGTGTCAATTGCCTTCGCCTGAATCCAATGTCGGGCCAATTGTCGCGTCAGCCGCCGGAATGTCAACGGTTCTGGTCGAATTTGGCGTAGGTTCTGGGTCGCGATCAAAGTCCCAGATCTTGCCGCGAACCCGCTCATAGTTAACTTGCGGGTCGTAAAGCACGCCGCCGGTATCAAGGTTAAGGTCGCGTGCTTCGGCCTGCCCCATCAAGGCGAGTAGGGAGAAGCCAGCGACATAGGCGTTTCGCCGTGCGGTCACCAATTGCGCCCGGGCAGAGAGCAATTCCTGCTCAGCATTGAGCACATCCAGGATCGAGCGATTGCCGATCGAATTTTCCGCTTTCACGCCTTCCAGGCTGAGCTCAGCGGCTTCTACGGCCACTTGCGAGCTTTCGATCACCGCATTGGCGGCCTGCCAATTGGAATAGGTTGAGCGGGTTTCCTGAATGACGCTGCGTTCAGAGGCGATCACCGCCTCCAGGGCTGATGTTTCACGAGCGCCCGCTTGGCGTTGCCGTGCAGCCGTTAGTCCGCCCTGAAAAATCGGGATCGTCACGCGGACGCCGACATTCGCGGTCTTCTCACTTTGCGAAAAGTCGGATGAAACCGGCCCGCCGAGTGTTCCGAAGAAATCGCTGTAATCGCCATTGGCAAACAGGCCGACGGTGGGAAGACGCCCGGCGCCAGCAACTTCTGTGTCGTATCCAGCGGCCTCTGCGCGTTCTTTCGCGGCGATCAGATTGGGGTTGTTCTCAAGCGAGGCTACGATAGCTTCGCCAACATTTTTGGGCAATCCAGGCAGCGGCGGCGGCGCCATCAGCGTGCCGGGCGCTTTGCCAACCAATTGCAAATAGACCTCGCGCGCGGAGATGACATTGGCCTCGGCCAGTCTCAGATCACCCTCGGCCAAAGCCAGCCGCGATTGCGATTGCGCGACGTCCGTGCGCGTCAGATCGCCGATCTCAAAACGGTCGCTGGTTGCCTCGAGATTGATGCGCAGCACTTCGACCTGATTGGCGCTGAGCGCAACCAGCGATTCCGTCCGCAGCACATCCATATAGGCGGCAACGACCTGGCTGAACACGGTGCTTTCGGTATTGCGCAAAGTGGCCTGGCCAGCGGCCACGCGCTCTTTGGCGGCGCGCACTGCATTGCGCACGGCACCGCCAGAATAGACCGGGACGAGCAACGCCGCATTGACGCCAAGGTTGCGTTCCGGCGCGGTGAATGAGTTGGCGGAGCGCCGCACAAACTCGATATGGGTCGCCGTTACTGTCGCGGTCGGCAGTCCGTTGGCGCGGTTGATTGGCACGCCTTCATCGGTTGCGCGCTGATCAGCTCGTGCGCCTTGCAGTGTGGGATTGGTGTTATAGGCCTCAACCAAGGCATCGCGCAGCGTATCCGCTTGAGCAGGCACAGCTATCGCCCCGGCAGCGAGCGCCGCAGCGATACTGGCCAGAGAGGTCATCCGGCGGATGTTTGGCAGAGGCGCGCGTGTCATGCGTTAAAAGCTCCAGCTTTTCGCTTGGTCAAATTCGTGCAGCACCGGGATCCCGATATCGTGCACCGCTTGCAGGGTAACTGCACCAGCAACCTTGCGGCCCGATGCGATGCGGGTGATGCCGTTCTCAACGATACCGGTAACGATCCGGCCATTTTCGGCGAGGCGTTTCGCAAGGCCGTCGGGCAAATGCTCAATCGCGCCATCGATCACGATCAGCGAAAATGTCTTGCGCGAATTCTTGGCCAAAGCCTCTTCGGCGCTGATTTGCTGAACGTCCGCCACCAGCGGCCCGATAAGCTCCGCCAAATACTGCGTCCCGCCTTCGACCACCAGAACGCTGTCGTCCTTGGTTGGCGCGGCCTCGGTCAGCATCATCCCATGCACAACCGGTGATGAGAGATAGCGGCCATCGCCCAGCGGCACGGCGCGGTCCATATAGGCAATAGGACGCGCCTCAGCCGGCACGAAATTCTCACGCGGCACAGCATTCATGCGCGCCAGCACATATTCTTCATTCACGCCGCTGGTCCGCAGCTGACTGTCAATCATAGCCTTGCGGGCGACAGGTGCATTTAACTCAGTCATGTTCACTCCACGAGAGCTGTATTACTCCAGCAATACAGCGCGTCAAGACGTTTAGCTGTTCGCACCGCTAGCGCCAAGGGCTTTGACGTTCACGATTAGCAGTGCTTATGGGAGCCTAAAATAGACCGAATGGAGTATGTCTTCGATGAGCGACGTTAAAAATATGGGTGCAGCAGGCGAAGGCGCAGTGCGCATCGAGACCGATCTCGCTCGGCGAGGTCTCTGTTCCGGCTGACAGCCATTGGGGCGCGCAAACCCAGCGCAGCCTCGCAAACTTCGCAATTGGCGATGAGATTATGCCTGCGCCGTTGGTAAAGGCGCTGGGCATTCAGAAGAAATCCTCGGCGCTCGCCAATATGGAGCTGGGCGTGCTCGATGCGAAATTGGGCGAGGCGATCGTCGCGGCAGCGGATGAGGTGATCGATGGCACTTTGGCCGATCAATTCCCGCTTTCTGTCTGGCAGACCGGCTCTGGCACGCAGAGCAATATGAACGCCAATGAAGTGATCGCCAGCCGCGCGAACCAGATCCTGACCGGCCAGCATGGCGGCAAAGAACCTGTGCACCCCAATGACCATTGCAATATGGGCCAATCTTCAAACGACACCTTTCCGACGGCAATGCATATTGCCGCGGCGAGCGAAACGGTGGAGCAGCTCATACCGGCGCTCGGCGCGCTTCACACCGCACTTGACGCCAAGGCTCAGGCATTTGCGGATATAGTCAAGATTGGCCGCACCCATTTGCAAGACGCGACCCCGCTGACCTTGGGTCAGGAGTTCTCAGGCTACGCTAAGCAGGTTGAATATGGGATTGCGCGGCTCGAAAACGCTTTGCCGCGAGTGTTGGAGCTGGCCCAGGGCGGGACTGCGGTCGGCACCGGGATCAATTCGAAGGCCGGCTTTGCAGAGAAATTCGCGGCTCATGCAGCGAAATTGACCGGACATGATTTTGTGACGGCAGCGAACAAATTTGAAGCTTTGGCGGCGCATGATGCGCTGGTGGAACTCTCTGGCGCGCTCAATTCGGTGGGCGTCAGCCTGATGAAGATCGCCAATGACATTCGCCTGCTCGGCTCTGGCCCGCGCAGCGGCCTTGGCGAAATTGCCCTGCCAGCAAATGAGCCGGGCTCTTCGATCATGCCGGGCAAGGTCAATCCGACCCAGTGCGAGGCGTTGACCATGGTCTGCGCTCAGGTGATGGGCAATCACACGACGGTTAGCATTGCGGGATCGAACGGGCATTTGGAGCTCAACGTCTTCAAGCCGGTGATGATCTACAATGTGCTGCAATCGATACGCCTGCTGGCCGATTCGGCGCGGAGTTTCACCGACAATTGCGTGACCGGGATTACCGCGAATACTGATCGGATTGATAAGCTGATGAACGAAAGCCTGATGCTCGTCACCGCGCTCAACCCGCATATCGGCTATGACAATGCGGCGAAAATCGCGAAAAAGGCCCATGCTGATGGCACAACTCTGAAAGAGGCGGGCATGGAACTTGGTCTGCTCACCGAGGAGCAATTTGCGCAGTGGATCGTGCCTGCGGAAATGATCAAGCCCAGGGCTTAAGCGCGGGAAGTCAGGCCCGAATGCCAGTTTGAACGGTTGATACGCCTAGACCGGCATTCGACCAATGCATGATCATGTCCGACGAGAAATTGGCCATGCATTCGCGCGCGCGCTATCTGCGTAAGTCTAATGATTATCTCGAAAACCCCTGAAACTCGGCCAACAGTGCCCTTCCGCATGGTGTTGTTGTCGATGATCGTGATGTGGTCGACTTATTTCGTCCTCATCACCATGCGCAGCTTCGTAATGGACTACGAACTGCAAATCGAAATGGCGTGGCGACGCGGCATCGTGACCATGGTGGGCATAGCGCTGACGATTGCCTTGTGGGGCATGCTGCGCCTGTTCGATCACAAAGCCGTATGGCTCAAGGTGATGGCCGCGATCATCCTATCGGTCCCGGTTGCGATTGCGATTGGGAAAACCAATCACCTGGTTTTCCAAGACATGCAGGAAGTGGAAGAACGAAAATACGCTGAGAAGAACGGCATCAATCTGCGCCGTGATGAGGCGGGCAATCTGCTGGTTGATGTACCGGTGACGCGCGTAGCGCCGGATGGTGCGAATGGCGCCGATACGATCCTCGATTCTGAGAGTGTTATCCTGGTGCCTGCGCAAACAAGCGCGGATGTGTGGAAAGCCGTGTTCGATATCGCGCTTGGCCGTTATTTTCTGCTGCTCGCCTGGGCGTCGCTCTATTTCGCTATTCTAGCGGGCTATCAAGCGCGCGCGGCAGAGCGGCGAGGACAAGAATTCAGATCCGCTGCGGAGGCGGCAGAGTTGCGATCTTTGCGCTATCAGGTGAACCCGCATTTCCTGTTCAACACGCTAAACTCGCTGTCCGCGCTGGTGATGACTGGCAAGGCGGAACGTGCAGAGCGCATGATCCAAACCATGTCGCGGTTTTATCGCCACAGCCTGGCGGATGAGCCAACCTCTGACGTTCAGCTGAGGGACGAATTTGACCTCCAGCAACTCTATCTCGACATTGAGGCAGTGCGCTTTCCAGAGCGATTGGTCTGCAATTTTGACCTTCCTGATGATCTTGCGGATGCACGCGTGCCGGGCATGATCCTGCAACCTCTGGTTGAAAATTCGGTCAAATATGCGGTGTCCGCCGTAAACCGACCAGTGACCATTACTGTCAAAGCGCGCGAAGAGTTTGATCGGCTGGTTGTGACAGTCAGCGACGATGGACCCGGCGTTCCTGAAAATGCCAGCCACGGCTTTGGCATTGGTCTTGCCAATGTCCGCGACCGGTTGGAGGCGCGCTTCGGTTCAGATATTGTTCTAAGCTCAAGCCCTATTGAGGGCGGATACAAAACAGAACTGCGGATACCACTGACCAAAAATGGCTGACACCGAAGAAACCAGCAGTGCCTTGCGCACCCTCATTGTCGATGATGAGCCTCTTGCGGTTGAGCGCATTCAGGTGATTTGCGCTGAACTTGGTTCAATCAATGTGGTTGGCACGGCCAGCGATGGGGCCGCGGCTTTGCGGCTGGTCGAGGCGCTGACCCCAGATTTGATCTTGCTCGATATGACGATGCCAGAGCTCGACGGCCTCGGGGTCGCGAAGAAGCTCGGCAAAATGAAAAATCCGCCCGCGGTTATCTTTGTGACGGCGCATGACGACTTCGCGGTCGAGGCTTTTGACCTCGAGGCGATCGATTATGTCCTGAAGCCCGTTTCTGCTGACCGATTGGGCCGCGCAATTGAGCGCGCCGTTGCCCGTCACGGTGAGACGGGCAAGAAAACCAGCAAATGGCTGGATGAGCTGTGGGTTCCGCATCGCTCAGAATTGCTGCGCGTCGCGGTAAGCGAAGTGCATCAGATTGATGCTGAGCGTGATTATGTGCGCCTTCATATTGGCACGGATGAAGCGCCTCAGTCTTACCTGTTGCTCCAAACTATCGCTGGGCTTGAAAAACGGTTGGATCCTGATGAATTTATTCGCATTCACCGTTCAACCATTTTGCGGCGCGATAACATTCGCGGCCTGCGCCATGATGGTTTGGGGGTTTGGTCAGCTGAGCTGCAGAACGGCGACGCCTTGCGGATTGGCCGGACCTATCTTTCAAAAGTGAAAGGCATGGCCGGGCGCTAAGGTGTGCTCGAGCCGTCACGAATGCGCGTGCGGCCGCGTCAAAATCCATACTAAAAGACGACCCGAACCCTGGGACTGGATAGGGTCCGAGCCGTCATCTATGGACCTGAATGCAGGCTCATAGGGGTCTTGTTGTGGCTATCGGCGATCAACCGCCGCGTTGTTGCGCTTCCACAAGGGTGGCGACTTGGCGCTGGGCGCTTTTCATTGCCTTGGCGTAGCACCGCTGATTGTCCATCGACTTAAGCCGGGTGCCAGAACGTTGATCATCGACCCTACAGATGGTGCGTGCGGCTTTTTTAACCCTGCGATCAAGTCGTGCCTGACCTTCAGGTGTCGCGAGATTGATATCTGCAATTGCGATCTCAACGCTCGGGACATCACTAGGGCCAGCGAGGGCGGGGGTGGAAACGACTGCAAGGCCAAGCGCCGCAGTGGTCAAAACTGTCTTCAGCATAAATTCCTCCATTTGCAAGATGCGGCTCGGTTCGAGCGGGGGTTCGAATGGGGTGCCGTAACCGCCCTTGCACAATCAGAAATAGGGGAATGGGGGGCAGCGGTCATTCGGTGCTCGTTCGCCGCAGAATGCCGCTCGACTGGTGCGGCGCGCTTCAGACAGATGCGATAAACTGCCCGACGAATGACCCTTTCCAGCAGACCAGCGTTTGCGCCATAGTGCCGCTGTGCTGCCTGTAATCATCATCTTTGCCCTTGGCGTGGGAAATTTCGCTTTGCATCAGGCGGTGCTGAAAAGCAGGCACCCAATGCTGGGGCAAATGCCATGGTTTGTGCATATGCTCGGCGGAAAGCTGACGCTTGCGACGGAATTCATGGTCTTGCTTGCCGCGATGATGCTGGCCGCCAATGGCTGGCCCATGCTCGTCTGGGTCTATCTGGGATATAGCGGGCTCAATGCGCTGGCGGCGTGGTTGATCCTGTCCGATCAGGTCTAAGGGGAAGGCGAGAGGCAGATTGGGCTTGCGCTTTTGCCGCAATCCCGCTTGTCACTTTGGACCATGGCGACGCGGCTCTTTCATATCAGCGATGTGCACTTTGGCGTTGAGGACCGCGCTGCGCTTAGCGCAGTGGCCGACGCGATAGAACAAGAGCGCCCCGATGCGGTGGTTTGCACAGGCGATCTGACCCAGCGGGCCAAGCACAGCGAATATGCTGATGCGGCGAAGTGGTTTCGTTCGCTTGGCGTACCGACAGTGTTGCAGGCCGGCAATCACGACATGCCCTATTACAATTTGTGGGAGCGCTTCACTGATCCCTATCGCCGCTACCGCGCGCTGAATGATCAGGCTGGCGCGGAAATTGAATCGGACGACGTTGTACTCGTTCCGCTGGTCTCGACAGTGCGCGCGCAGCCGCGTTTTCCCTGGTCGGACGGATTTGTGCGCAAGCCGCCCTTGGCCCGCACTGTGGCGCAGCTCGAACAGTTGAAAGGTGATCGGCGTACAAAGATTGTGATGTGCCACCACCCCCTGCTCGGGCCAGAGGATGCGGGCGGGAATCCGACGATCGGCGGCGATGAGGCCTTCGCAGCGCTTGCATCAGCAGGCGCAGATGCCGTGATATCGGGGCATGTGCACACGCCATTTGACGAGGTGCGTTCTCGTAGTGGCCATTCCATGCGGATGATCGGCATTGGCACGCTCTCGACCCGCCTGCGCCATGGGGCACCCCCATGCTATCAGGTGCTCGAATGCAAGCCGGGCGGATCAATTGCGGTGGAATTGCGCGTCGTTGGTGACCCGCCACCGGCCTAATTCAGCGCATTGCTGCATTTTTCCAATGAGTGGTTTGGAAACCAGATGTTAGGCATATCTCGCTAATCCCTCGCCGAACCGCAGATTTGCGGCACTATGGATCGTATGTGATTTGGCTGAGGAGTGTTGGTCATGAATGCTATCAAAGCGATGATTTTGGGCGGCGTGCTAACATATGTTGTGGCGCTGGTGATTGGCTCTCAAGGGTCGAGTGGAGGCTTCTTGGCGATCCACAATATGCGCATGGGCGACTATGCCGTTCTGTGGTCTTGGCCGCTGTTCCTAGCTGGAACTGGTCTGGCCTGGGCGATGACACTGCTGCAACCAGAATAGATGAATGCGGATTGGCGGCGGTTGGACAAGATCGCGGCCTGACCCACCTTTACGCAGCACAAAGAAAAAGGGCGGCCTTCCCATCGGAGAGCCGCCCTTTTCGTATTTGGTTCGCAGTGAACGCGATTAGCGTTTCGAGAACTGGAAGCTCCGGCGGGCTTTCGCGCGGCCATACTTCTTACGCTCAACCACACGGCTATCGCGAGTGAGGAAGCCAGCGGCCTTCACCGTAGAGCGCAGCGCAGGCTCATATTTCGTCAAAGCCTGACTGATGCCGTGCTTCACCGCACCAGCTTGGCCGGACAGGCCGCCGCCGCGAACGGTAGCAACGATGTCATACTGGCCTTCACGTTCCGTGATCGAAAACGGCTGGTTAATGATCAGACGCAGGGTCGGACGTGCAAAATACACTTCCTGCTCGCGGCCATTGATCGTGACCTTGCCTGTGCCTGGCTTCAGCCAAACGCGGGCAACCGCATCCTTACGGCGACCAGTGGCATAAGCGCGGCCGTATTGGTCGAGCTCTTGCTCACGCAGAGGCGCAGCCGGATTCTGAGCGATTTCCGCAGCATCCGCTGCAGGTGCATCACCAGCGATGTCTTTAAGATCTGCAAGATCAGACACGGTTTCCGCCGCGGTTTCAGTTGCTGGCGTTTCAGTCGCAGCTTCTGGCGCGGTTTCGGTTTCGGTGTTCTTTTCGTCGGCCATTATGCAGAGACCTTATTCTTGCGGTTCAGGGATGCCACGTCGAGCACAGCTGGGTTTTGCCCATCATGTGGGTGCTCGGTGCCGTTGTAGAGGTGCAGCGCACGCATTTGCGCACGGCCCAATGGACCACGCGGGATCATACGCTCGACAGCTTTTTCAAGCACGCGCTCTGGAAAGCGACCTTCCAAAATCTTGTTCGGGGTCGTTTCTTTAATGCCGCCAGGGTGGCCGGTGTGCTTGTAATAAATCTTGTTGGCCATCTTGTTGCCGGTGAATTTCACCTTGTCGGCATTGATGACGATCACGTGATCACCGCAGTCAACGTGCGGGGTGTAGCTCGGCTTGTGCTTGCCGCGCAGGATATTGGCGATGAGAGAAGCAACACGACCAACAACCAGTCCTTCGCCATCAATAATATGCCATTTCTTATCGACCTCGGCCGGTTTGATCGACCGGGTCTGCTTGCTGAGCGCCTTCATGGGCTTTTCCTTAAACCTAAGGCCGCCATTCGGAAGAAAAGAGGCCTGAAAAATCAAAACAGCCGGGCGTTTGGGCCGCGGCTGCGAATCGAAAGGTGCACCTTGCAGCGCATCCCTATCGATATGAAGCGCGATTTGTCGTTAAGGCGGCTCAAAGTCAAGCAAAACCGGGCGTTTCAAGGGAGGTAAAATAATACCGCAATAGCTTTGCGTCAGCTGAGAAGGGCTTGTCCGGACGCTAAGCGTTCAAAGCCCAGGTCTCGCTAGAGCGGCGCTCATCATCGCCAATCCGGGTGATTATCTGCCGCTCGGCATGGGCAAGCCAACGCTCGCCCGGTGCGCAGCGCGCCAAAAAGCTGAATTCAAACTCCCCGCGCGACCCGTCGGGCAGGTTGACCGGCTTTATCGAATGAACCTTCTCTTCGCTGGGATAGAACAGATCGCGCGGCATCTGCTCAAGCAAGGTTCCGCCTGCCTGCTGCAATTGCGCCAGATACGCCATGCGCTGCGCTCGCTGCGTGGCAGAGCTGCTGTTCAGCTTGATCATAGCCTCCGCTTCTCTGATCGCGGCAGCCAGGTCTTCCTGCTTGGTCGAGATGTCAGCTGCGAGGATTTCCCCGCCCTCGCCAAGCATAATGGGAAACATACTGTCGGTTGAGCGCGCTTCCTCAATCGCGGCAAGCCGGGCGAGCTGCTCAGGCGCGTCGACTTTCGCGAAGACCTGCTCGCCATTGATCACAATGCCGCGCCCTTGGGCTGCAAAATCCACTTGCCATTCGCGGGTCACAGTCAGCATTCGGCCATCGCGCAGCTCTCGTTCGATCTGCCGCATAAGCCGCATAGAGTTTTCTGGGATCGTCAGGCGGCCTGCCGCCATAGCTGGCACACTAAACGCGGACGCCCCCACCACAAATGCTCCAAGCGCCGAGCCGATAGCGGCTCTGCGAGTGAATTTAGTCATGACCCCTTACCCCAAACTCTTCCTATCGCGGCTGCAGCGCGGCCAGCCATGTTTCCGTTGTTTCGTGGGCCGCGTCACAGTTCCAGCCAAGTATTGCTGGACTATCGTAGGGATGCAATACACCTAGGCGATCAATAGCGTGTTTGAGCAAGCCGCTGCGTGTCTTTAGCAACACTGCCACTTCAGTGCTGGTCTCGACTTTATCTTCCCATTTGAAGATAGATTCGACCCCGCCGATCATATTTGCGCAGCCAATAAGTTCTTCTTTTAGCAATATGTTTGCTGCGCTACGGGCGGCTTCCCGATCCGGAAAGGGGCACCAGATGAGCGAGGTTGAGCAGGCTGGGTTTGTTTCGGTCGCTAGATCAGTCATTGGCCCAGTGTAGCGCAATTTCGTGAGCTATGCCCGCGTGCTTGCCAGTGAATTTTGCCCGTCGCTGTGCATAGCCCAGGCGAGGCTGGCGACCAGCAAAGCACCGGTCAGCTGGTGCGCGACCGCGATCCATAGCGAAACTTCGCTCAGCACAGTGGCAATCCCGAGCAGCACCATGACGCCGAATGCGCTGTGCACGGCGACAGATGCCATCCGGTGCGTCTTGCGCACGCGCCGCGCAATCCAAACGAGCGCCGCAACCGCGATCCAGGCCCACCAACGGTGCAGCCAATGCAGCAGAAATGGGTCATGGGTCAGCGTCCAGAGCACGCCTTGCGAGAAATTGACCTCCGGGATCAGCTTCCCATTCATCAGCGGCCAATCATAGGCCGCATGTCCAGCATTGAGCCCCGCAACCCATGCGCCGAGCAGCAATTGCACAAACAAAATACCTGCAACAATCATCGCTGGGCCGGTCAGCGGAGCCAGCTTTGCCTGCGGATCGCGCGCCAATGCTCTCAGATCGAGCGCCGTCCAAACTAGCCCGCTCAGCAGGAAGAAGGCGGTGAGCAAATGGGCGGAAAGGCGGAAATGGCTGACATCGGTCAGGTCTGTGCCCACGCCAGACGATACCATGTACCACCCCAGCGCCCCTTGAAAACCAATCAAGGAAAGCAGCGCGAACAGGCGGCTCTTATATCCAGTGGGGATTGCCCCTTTGATCCAATACCATGCGAGCGGAAGCGCAAACGCCAGCCCAATCAATCGGCCAAGATTGCGGTGGAACCACTCCCAGAAATAGATGAATTTGAACGCCTCCAAATCCATGCTTAGCCGGGCCGCTCTCAAAGCGGTATTCCCCCGTTTGGCGGTACAGATCGAACTCAGCCTGCCAAGCCTCTTCGCTCAGCGGTGGCAAAACGCCAGACACCAAATCCCATTGCGTAATCGAAAGGCCGCTCTCTGTTAGGCGCGTAATCCCGCCCACCATCACAATGATCACCACCATCGCGGCTACCACCATTAGCCAGCGCACAAGCGCTAGTGGGCGGCCGAGCACAGTGCTGGATGCCAGCGAGGATGATGCAGGGTGAAGCGAGGATGCCATTTCGAGCGCCTAACTGTCCCGCGAGGCGGCGAAGTGCAAGCCTGTAGATCGCAAATGACCTTGCGCGCGCTGCAATTAGGGTAGGGCCGCTGGATCCGGCGGCGAACTGCGGCGGTTTTACGAAGAAATTGGATCGCTCGCTCCAGCACCCCTTGCGGAATGGTATAATGTTACATACATAGCCGATCAACGTCATGAGCGACACCAACACCTCGATTCGCGGCCGGTTTGACCGGGTCGGCATCTGGCTCTCGGGCCTGTGCGCGCTGCATTGCGTCGCGACGATCCTGATTGTGTCGAGTCTGGGCGCGGGCGGGCAGTTCTTTTTCTCGCCGGACCTCCACCGTTATGGCCTGGTCATTGCGCTGATTGTGGCGGCTGTGGCGATTGGTTGGGGCGCGCTTAAGCACCGTCAGGCCGCACCGTTTGTGATCGCGATGACTGGGCTCACTTTCATGGGCGGCGCCCTGGCTGTGCCGCATGGCATTCAAGAGGCTGTGCTGACGATTATCGGCGTTGCGCTCGTGACTTGCGGCCATGTGCTCAACTTGCGGCATGCTCACTAATTGAGCAGTGGCGCATTAATACGCTGCTTTCTCTGTAAATTCACGTTCGTCAACTGCATCCTCAACGATCCAGTTTGCGCTTATGCTTGCGCCGCGCGGCTATGCCATTATCTCGGCGCGCATGACTGCACAAAAAAGCATCACCCTCAATGGTGACACCCGCCAGACTAGCGCCGACACAATCGCCACCCTGGTGCGCGAATTGGAGCTCTTGCCTGAAAAAGTGGCAGTGGAGCGCAATGGTAAGATTGTGCCTCGCTCAACCCTTGAGCAGGCGCCATTGGCCGATGGGGACACATTGGAAATTGTCCATTTCGTCGGCGGCGGTGAGCAAAACAGCTCTGGCGATGACAGCTGGAGCGTGGCGGGCCGGACCTTCAATTCGCGCCTGATTGTTGGAACGGGCAAGTACAAAGACTTTCAGCAGAATGCCGATGCCTTGCAGGCGAGCGGCGCGGAAATCGTCACTGTAGCGGTGCGCCGGGTCAATGTGAGTGATCCCAAAGCGCCAATGCTGACTGACTTTATCGATCCGAAGGTCACCACCTATCTCCCCAACACTGCGGGCTGCTTCACCGCGGATGATGCGATCCGCACGCTGCGCCTGGCGCGCGAGGCGGGCGGTTGGGATCTGGTCAAACTTGAGGTGCTGGGCGAAGCGCGCACGCTCTACCCGGATATGCGCGAGACTCTGAAAGCCACCGAAGTGCTGGCCAAAGAGGGCTTTCACCCGATGGTTTACTGCGTCGATGATCCGATTGCGGCCAAGCAATTGGAAGAAGCGGGCGCGGTGGCGATCATGCCACTCGGCGCGCCAATTGGCTCTGGCCTCGGCATTCAAAACCAGGTGACGATCCGCCTGATCGTTGAAGGCGCTAGTGTGCCAGTGCTGGTCGATGCCGGGGTTGGCACGGCGTCTGATGCGGCGGTGGCGATGGAGCTCGGCTGTGACGGGGTGCTGATGAACACTGCAATTGCTGAGGCGAAAGATCCGATCCGCATGGCCCGCGCAATGAAACTGGCGGTGGAGGCGGGGCGCGAGGCCTATCTGGCTTACCGCATGGGACGGCGCAAATATGCCGATCCCAGCTCGCCTTTGGCTGGGTTGATTTAGGAACCGCCGGTTTGGTTTAGCGTGCCATAGCCACCCGCGCCCTCCACCCTTCCACCCGGATAGTTTCCGGTAGGCTCCGGGTGGAAGGGTGGAGGGCGCGGGTGGCTAGGACTCTAATGTACTAACTGATTGGCTTGGTCGCGGAGCACGGTTCACGCTAGTGAATCGCAAGGCCGACCGGCCGCCCGCAGCGATGCGACCTTCAGGTCGTATGAGCGAGGATAGCCAAGCGAGCGGATGCGAACGCTGGCGTCTGAAGCGCAAAAAAATGCCTACAGGTTACTACCTATTAACCAAGTTCCGCGATGACCGTCTTCAACGCAGAGGAGACTTTCATGGCGACCGTGGGCAGTACATCAATGGCAATCGGCGAAATGCGCGAGTTTGCAGGCTTTAGCGCCGCTGAGCAGCGTTATATCAAGTGCAGCCTCGACATTGGTTTGAGCCGCAAGGACGCCTTTAAACTGTGGGCCCGTGATGCGCGTGAAAACGCTGCGATCCGCCGCCAATATGTCGCCTATCAGGATCTCAAGTCGCTGCGCGCTCTGATCCCTGCCCAGCACGGCATGGCCGATACCGAAGTCTTTATCGGCAAGCTCATCCGCATGGCGACCTTCGATCTGCAAGCCGATGCGATCACCAGCTTTTCCGCGTTTCGCTTTCTCTATGAGCGCTTGCTCGGCGCAGAAGCGCGCCCGTTTCTGCCCGCAGCCTTCTGCGCAGCCAGCGCTCTGCCGCAAATTCAGCCGGAACGTCGCAAGGTCCTGCTGCAGTCGCTTAGTGAAGCGGCAGCAACGGCTCCGGCATGGTCCGATGAAACCCCGAGCTTCTATCCGGAATATGTCGAGGAAGCTGAATTGGTTTGAGTGAGCGCGTCGATGAATTCTGATTAGTTGCGGACGATAGTTTTCTGAAGAAACTCTTCAAGCTCGGATGCTTTCAGGCGACGGCAATCGTTTAGGAACGAGGTCCCTCCCTCCTTAAGGAACTGGGAGGCTTCATGCTCAGACTTGGAATGCTGCCGTAGAAAGCTAACGATCCGCGATTTCAAACTGTCTTTCGGTAGCTTCCCATCGGTAAAACTGTCCGAGAAAAAAGCAGTCGAATAGACATTATGCTTCCAGAGCCAACGGTTTGCTTCGATCGCTCTCTCTAACCCCCAAAGCGTCTTTTCATCGCTTCCGAGAGAAGCCACCCCCATGTCATAGTCAATCCTGTACTCATCTCCTGATTTCCTCGCGCTGAGAAAACAGAAAGGTGTCAGTGCATCGATTGGCCCGGCAAGGCTCTGGCAATTCTCGAACTTGAAGTGCGTTAATGTCTCGTCGGACTCAACAATGGCCCGGCAAATCCGTCGAAGATCTGACTCTGTGGTCATTTGCTCAGCTTCAAACCGGCGCCTCTGGTCACCCCCGATAAAGCCCGTTGATCTTATCCTGATAGCGATCGCGGATCTTATGACGCCGGATTTTCATGCTGGGTGTCATTTCCTCGTTCTCGATTGAGAACGCTTCGTCGGCGAAGGTGAACTGGCGCACCTTCTCGATCACGGACAAATCCTTGTTCACCCGGTCAACGGCTGCGCGAACGGCGGTCTTGAAGGCGGGCAGGTCTTGCAGGGCGGCCATGTCGAACTTTTCGTCATTGTTGCGCGCCCATTCCACTGCCCATTCCGCATCCGGCACAATCAGGCCGACGACATAAGGCCGCTTGTCACCGCTCACCATCGCTTGCGCGATTTCCGGTTGCAGGGTCAGCATGCCTTCGATCTTTTGCGGGGCAACATTGTCGCCCTTGTCGTTGACGATCATGTCCTTCTTACGGTCGGTGATCACGATCCGGCCCGCTTCATCCAGATGGCCAATATCGCCAGTGTGCAGCCACGGCGCACCATCGGGATCACCTGGATCTTTCATCAGCGTGCGCGCGGTTTCGGCGTCATTCTGCCAATATCCATGCATCACCAGCTCGCCGCGGCACAGGATCTCGCCATCATCAGCGATCTTGATCTCCACCCCGCGCATCGGCGGGCCAACGGTATCCATCTTCAGGCCGGTCGCCGGGCGGTTGCAGCTGATCACCGGGCCGCTTTCGGTCTGGCCATAGCCTTGCAGCATGGTGAGGCCCATCGCCTCAAAGAACGTGCCAACGTCGGGGTTTAGCGGCGCTCCGCCAGACACCATCGCCTTGATCCGGCCGCCAAATTTATCGCGGATTTTCGGGCGCAAAGTGCGCTCGACGATGAAGTCCATGGGCTTATCGCGCTTGCGCTTGTTCCCGCGCTCGGCGGCCTTCTCGCTAATCGTGAGCGCGCGGTCCATCAGGTAATTGGCAAGCTTGCCCTGCTTTTGCACCTGCTTGAGGATCCGGCTGCGCAGCACTTCGAACAGGCGCGGGACGACGACCATGATGGTCGGGCGCACTTCCTCGATATTGCTGGCGAGTTTCTCCAGGCCTTCAGAATAATAGATCTCTGCCCCGACCGAGATCGGCAGATATTGTCCGCCGGTGTGCTCATAGGCGTGGCTGAGCGGTAGGAACGACAAAAAGCGTTCGTCGGAAATGCCAAAGTCATCAATCAGGATTTCAGCCGCGCCGCCCGCATTGCACAGGATCGCGCCGTGATGCTGCTTCACCCCGCGCGGCGCGCCGCCGGTGCCGCTGGTGTAGATCAGACACGCGGTGGTGTCGCGCGTGATGCCCTTTAGGCGTTCTTCCACGGCCGCTCGGGCCTCAACCGGGTCGCCTGCAATCATGCTGTCCCAGTTGTGATACTCAAAACCGCTGGCTTGCTTGCGGTGCAGGTCTTCGATGCCAATCACATGGTCGGCAATGCCGGTCGACTGGATCGCGCCATGCACCGGTGCCAGCAGCTTTTCGGTCGAGACGATCACCGCGCGCGCGCCGGAGTTATCGAGAATGTGGCAATGGTCGCGCTCGGTATTGGTGATGTAGGTCGGCACGGTGATGCAGCCTGCGGCCATCACGGCGAGGTCAGAAATGCACCATTCGGGGCGGTTTTCTGATACCAGTGCCACCCGGTCCCCGTCTTTCAGGCCAATCCGGCGCAGACCCTCTGCGAGCAAGCAGACCTGCTCTGCCACTTCGCGCCAGCTTTGCGTCGTCCATTCGCCATTGGCTTTGCGGCCCAGAAATGGCGCGTCGCCCTTTTCATCCGCGCGTTTCAGGAACAATTCGACGAGATTGTTCGCATTATCGATGTCGTTGAGATGCGTGTCTTGCGGCACTGAAATTTGGCTCCCCCACCAGTTTTCTTGTTTTGCGCAGATTAGGCGCGCCCAGCGTTAGCGCAAGCGCCAAAGGTGCTCGCGGGTGTGGAGAGGTAATGCACTGGCGGTGAGCCGAGTTCCCCAGCCGCGCGAAAGCCCTAGCGGGTGTAGACCAGCTTCGGCGCGATGCGCGGGTCGGTGGCCACTTCCCAGCCATCCTCCGTGCGGCGTAAGGCATTGGCTTTAAGCGGCGGGCCAAAGGCGCGGATTTGCGAATGACCCAGCGCGGTGAGCTCGTCCTGCATATCCTCCAACATGGTGCCCTGTTCAATCACGGCGGTTTCACCAAATGACATGATCAGCGGCAAAGCCAGCGCATCCTGCGCGCTCAGTCCAAAATCGATGACGCCGATGATGGAGCGTGCGACCTGTACCGGAATAGTTGGTCCGCCCGCCGCGCCGATCACCAGAACGATCTCGCCTTTTTGATCCAGGACAATTGTCGGCGCCATGGAGCTGCGCGGGCGTTTGCCACCCTCAACCGCATTGGCGACGGGCTTGCCATCGACGACCGGCGTGGAGCTGAAATCGGTCAGTTCATTGTTGAGGTAGAACCCACCAAAGAACAGGCCCGATCCGAAGGCACCTTCGACGGTTGAGGTGTAGCTGACCGCATTGCCCTCGCCATCTACGACGGAGAAATGGGTCGTGCCTTGCTCTAGCGGCTCGTCCCCATCTGCGCGGGCGAGCGGGGCACCCGGAGGCGTGCCTGGTTTCAGGTCAGCGATAGTGGACGATGGGCTGATCAGCGCGCTGCGGCTCGCGACATAGGTGGGGTCGACTAGCCCTTTGACCGGTACGCTCACGAAATCGCTGTCGCCAATGTAGAGCTCGCGGTCGGCATAGGCGACGCGTTGGGATTCCAGAAACAGGTGCCAGAATGTGGGGTTTTCCGGGCCAAGCGCGGCGATATCAAAGCGCTCTAGCTGTCCCAGCATTTGCGCAACGGCAACGCCGCCTGATGATGGCGGACCCATGCCGCAGATCTGATATTCGCGGTACGGCGCGCACACCGGATCGCGCAGTTTGGACTGATAGCGGGTGATGTCCGCCGTGGTCATCTTGCCATCTTGCGGGGTCTTTTCGGCGATATATTTTGCCAAATCCTCTGCATTGCGGTCATACAATGCCTCTGCGCCGGTATCGGCCAGATCGGTGAGGGCCTCCGCTAGCTCGCCATTGCGGACCATTGAGCCAACTGGCAGCGGTTCGCCATCCGTGCCAAAGAAAACAGCGCGTGCTTCTTCAGTCAGCCCAGCGCGGGCCTTGTTGCGACCAGACAGCGACTCGTTGAGCCGTACATTCATGCGGAAGCCATCCTCAGCCAAGGTGATAGCGGGCCCGAACAAATCGGCCCAAGGCAATTTGCCGTGCGCTGCATGGGCTTTGGCGGCCAGCGCCAGATTGCCCGGCACACCAACGCTCAAGCCGGAGAGGACGCGCAATTCGCGCGGCAGGCGTTCGCCGTTCTCATCGAGGAAACGGGTTCCCGTTGCCGCAGCAGGTGCGGTTTCGCGGCCATCATAGGTCAGCAAATCTCCGCCTGCGCCATCTGCCCGGACCAGAAAGCCGCCCCCGCCAATGCCGGAGCTTTGCGGTTCCACTACGGTCAGCGCCAGCATCACTGCAATCGCGGCATCGGTGGCTGAGCCGCCTTTGGCCAGGATCGCTTCATGCCGGCGGCGGTGGCGCGCGGATCGGCGCTGCTAACTGCGCCAGCGCGAACAGGCTCAGCTTGTGCAGCGGTGCTGCTGGCTGAGCTTTGAGAGCTGTAGGCGGAGCAACCGGTGAGAAGAACGGCGGCGGCGAGACTTGCAGAAAGGCGTTTGATCATGGCGCCTTCGCTATTCGGTTCCGACCGCCTCTTCAAGCCGTGTGAAACCATCGCGCTGCATTAGCCGCTCAATCCCGCGCGCAATGTGAGCGCCCAGGCCCGGGCCTTCATAGACCATGGCGGAATAGAGCTGGACCAGACTGGCGCCCGCGCGGATGCGCTCCCATGCGTGCTCTGCGCTGGCAATGCCGCCGACCCCGATCAGTGGGATAGCGCCGCCGGTCGCTGCGCGGAAATCGCGCACGCGCTGCAATGCCAGGTCGCGCAATGGTGCGCCGGACAGCCCGCCGGTCTCACCTGCATGGTGTGAACGCAGCGCTGGGCGCGCAATGGTCGTGTTGGAGACGATCAGCGCGCCGAGCTGCTTGTCCAGAGCGATCCGAGCGATCGCATCAATATCATCCTGCATCAGGTCAGGGGCGACCTTCAGGAAAATTGGCGGCAGCTTGGGAAGGTCTGCGCCCGCCTCTTCGCGCGCCTCGATCACCGCGTCGATCAATGCGCTGAGCGCGCCTTCATCTTGCAGAGCGCGCAGGCCAGGTGTGTTGGGGCTGGAAACATTCACCGCCAGATAGCTGGCGAGTGGCGTCATCATCCTGGCCATCGCTGCATAATCGGCGATGCGGTCCTCTGAGTCCTTATTGGCCCCGATATTTATGCCGACGATGCCGGGGTTGTCTTTGCGCCGCTCGAGCCGCGCAAGCGCCGCGGCGCCGCCGCCATTGTTAAAGCCCATGCGATTGATGACCGCCTTATCCTCGACCAGACGGAACAGGCGCGGCTTGGGATTGCCAGCCTGCGGGCGCGGCGTGATCGAGCCGACTTCGGTAAAGCCAAAGCCGAGGCCGAGCAGCTGATCGGGAACCTCTGCATCCTTGTCAAAGCCCGCCGCCACTCCGACCGGATTAGGGAATTGGAGCCCAGCGATCTCAATCGCGCCGGGCCCTGTTTGTGAGCTTGCACGCAGCGGCGACGCCTTGAGCGCGGCGACACCGAGTCGGTGAGCCTTTTCCGAATCAAGCGAGAAAATTGCGGGGCGTAAGAGGTGAAACAACATAACTGCGCGCTACCGTAATATTCGTGTTCTTGTCGAGGGTGCTTGCGCAATAGAATTCAGAAAAATTTTGGGCGAGGCTGCGATTTGTCGTTTGCATACAATTATTCGCCGCATTTCTATCCTACATAATGCGTGCGACCCGAAGGGCTCGGAGCAGCAATGCGAAGAGTTCCTCAACTTCAATAGGGCGGTTCTCATTTGAGAGCCGCCCTTTTTTTGTGTTAAATCATAGGGGAAGCGGCTAGGCCCGCGTCCATGAGGCGCTCGTAATGGTTGACCATCACTTTTCAGCGGCGGGTCAAAGCGAACCGGACTTTCCCGAGTCCGACACCGGGTTTGCGCTCACTCCGGCATCGCTCATTTCAATCGACTACATCGCGCCGCCCTCCGCGATCAGCGATTATGTGACGACGCTCTATCATTTCCGCTGTGAAGAAGCGGAGATCCGGGACATTCAGCCCGCCTCGATCGGGCATCTTTCGCTTTTCCCCTATGGCAAGGGCGAAATGCTATTTGCCAGCGGACGGCGCGACCCCAATCCAGAAATTGCGATGCTTACGCCGCTCTCAACAGCGACACCGATTGTTGTTGAGGGTCCATTTCATGTGGTCGGCGCGGCGCTCACGCCGCAGGGCTGGGGCGCGCTCACCGGATTGCACGCGGGCGAGCATCGTGACCGGATGATTGAGGCGCGCACTGTGCTCGGCAGCGAAGTTGTCGCCTTGGGCGAACGCCTGAATGCGGGATACCGCGCGGGCAAATTTAGCGGCCGCGAATGCGCGCTGGAACTGGGCGCCTTTATCGAGGGCCGCGCGCGGCCGCTCAACGCGCGCCACAATGAGCTTATCCGAACGGTCAATCAGTGGTTGGGCGCATCGCTCAATCCCGATTTGGCTGATCTAATGGCGGCGGCGTCTTATTCTGAGCGGCAGGTTCAGCGCCTCGTTGAAAGGTATTTCGGCCTTCCCCCGCAAGCGCTCGCGCGCAAGTATCGCGCCTTGCGAGCGGCCGCATGGCTGTCTTTCCCGCAGCTCACGCCTGAATATGAAGCGCAATTGGCCGATGCATTTTTCGATCAATCGCATATGATCCGAGAGATTCAGCGGTTCGCCGGACGCACACCGGCGCGGCTGAGCGATGATGAAAGTCCGTTCCTGAATGAAATGATCGACCTGAAGAATTTTCGCGAATTGGGGTAGGAACTGCGGTGATTTGCACCGCGGAACTCGCGTCCGGTCGCTTAGCCTATGACACTACCACTTATGAGGATTTCTATGCGCCGCTCTGCCCTTCTGTTTAGCTCCACTATTGCTCTGGCTCTCGCTGCTTGCGCACCCACCGCAGCTCAGCAGCCATTGGCCAGCGCGGATGCGTCCGTGGACACCGCCGAGGCCGCGCTTTCGCTGAGTGAGTTTTTCAAGCAATATGACGAAGCGCAATTGGAGCTCTCGCCTGAGGCTAAGGCCTACCGCGGTATTCGCGACGCATCCTACGGCACATGGGATGATTACAGCGATGTTGGCGCGGCTATCCAGCAGGAATTGCTGCAAGCCGCGGTCGGTTATATGCGCAGGAACTACGATCTTGATGACTTGTCAGGCGACGATGCGCTGTCTTTCCGCCTGTTTGAAGCGATGGCGCAGCGCAGCGCTCGCACGCATAAATACCGCAAGAATGTCTATCTGTTCAATCAGATGCGCGGCGCGCAGAGCGGCCTGCCAGCGTTCCTGATCAACATTCACCGGGTTTCATCAGACGATGATGCCATGGCTTATGTCAGCCGGATTGAACGCATGGGGGCTGTGGTCGACACCTTGACCGCGGAGGCGCGCGAGCGAGCCGAAAATGGCGTGATGCCGCCCAAATGGGTCTATCCCTATGTCATCTCGGATATCGAGAACCTGCTGAATGCTGGTGATGAGAATGCGGTCTTAGTCGACTTCAAAGCCAAGGTGGCTGGGCTACCGGATGTTGATCAAAACAACGCGGCAGAGGCAGCGGAGGCATCCATCCTTTACGAACGAGCGCGCGATGCGTGGAAGGGTTCTGCTGAACCCGCACTGCAGCGCCTGCTGGCTGAAATGAAGCGCCAGGAAGCCATCGCGCCAACCGATGACGGCGTATGGCGCCTGCCGGATGGCGCCAATTATTACAGCGCGCTGCTCAAAAACTACACCACCACCGATCTGACAGCGGATGAGATCCACAATATCGGCCTCAGCGAAGTCGAGCGAATCCACGGTGAGATGCGCGCGATTATGGCCAAGGTCGGGTTTGAGGGGAGCCTGCAGGACTTCTTCAAATTCACCCGCAATGACGACCGCTTCTTCTATACGAGCCGTGAGGATTACCTCGCTGATGCCAATGCGGCGCTGCGCAAGCTGGAGGCCAAGCTGCCAGACTATTTTGGCCGCTTGCCCAAGGCTCCAATGGTTATCAAACCGGTCGAGGCGTTCCGCGAAAAGAGCGCGGGCAAAGCGTTTTACCAGAGCCCTGCGCCGGACGGTTCGCGCCCTGGCACCTATTATGTGAACCTCTACAACTTGCGCGATATGAGCAAGAATGAGCTGGAGGCGCTGGCCTATCACGAGGGCTCACCCGGCCACCATCTTCAGCGCGCCCTTCAAACAGAAATGGGCGACCTGCCGCCTTTCCGCCGGTTTGGCGGGGTGACCGCTTACACCGAAGGTTGGGGGCTGTATTCTGAGGAGCTGGGCAAGGACATGGGCTTCTACACCGATCCCTATTCCGATTTTGGCTAAGCTCGGCATGGAGCTGTGGCGGGCCTGCCGCCTGGTGGTCGACACCGGCATTCACGACAAACGCTGGAGCCGTGAGAAGGCGATCCAATATCTCACCGACAACACGCCCAATCCCGATGGCGACATTCGCAAGGCGATTGAGCGCTATATCGTTTATCCTGGCCAAGCGACCGCCTACACCATCGGCAAGCTGAAGATCATGGAGCTGCGCGAGCAGGCCAAGACTCGGCTTGGCGCTCAATTCGACATCCGCGAATTTCACGATGTGGTCTTGGAATCCGGCCCGGTTCCGCTCGATATTCTGGAAGAGAATGTTGAGAGCTACATCAACAAACGCCTGGCCATCATGACAGACGGGTCGTGATCGGAGACGAGCAGCGCGCCAGGCGCTAACGACTCGCAACAGACGCATTTGCGTTGAATTCGGACAAAATCGCTCCTAATTGCAATTCGGAACGAATCTGTCCGATTAAGAGTTTTGGCTGTGTCATCACTCTGTAAAACGTAGCGAGCCATGCGCCTTTCAAACCTTGCCGATTATGCCGTGATTATCATGCGCCAAGCCGCCAGCCATTGCGGCGATGGGCGCGTGAGCGCGGCTGAGCTGGCCAAGGAAACCGGCCTGCCCGTCCCCACGGTTCAGCGGCTCGTATCAAAGCTGACGGGTGCGCAATTGCTGCGTTCGGTCCGCGGCGCGCATGGCGGATTGCAATTGGCGCGCCCGGCCGCCGCAATCAGCGTGGCCGATATCATCGAAGCGGTGGAAGGGCCGATCGCCCTCACCGCCTGTATTGATTCCAACGATTGCGACTTTGAGGCCGCTTGCGAAATGAAACCGCATTGGCCGATCATCAACACCGCATTGCGCGGCGCCTTGGCGGATATCCCGCTGACGCAGCTGGTGCATGCAGAGGAACTGGCATGAGCGATAATCTCGATATTCAGGAAAACCCACTGTCCGACGCGCCTGAAATGGACGCCGAGGCCAAAGAGGCAGCGGCCAATGCGGCGGAATATGAGCATGGCTGGTCGGCGGAAATCGACACTGAGTTTGCCGAAAAAGGCCTCACCGAGGATACGGTGCGGTTCATTTCGGGCAAAAAGGGTGAGCCGGAATGGATGCTCGATTGGCGTCTGAAGGCGTTCCGGATGTGGGAGCAGATGGAAGAGCCGGAGTGGGCCAAGGTTGGCTATCCGAAAATCGACTATCAAGACGCCTATTATTACGCCGCGCCGACGAAGAAGGTTGAGCTCGATTCGCTCGATGACCTCGATCCCGATATCAAGGCGGTCTACGATAAGCTCGGCATTCCGCTGGGCGAGCAAGAAGTGCTGGCCGGGGTCAAAGGCGCGAAAAAGGTCGCGGTCGATGCGGTGTTTGACAGCGTCAGCGTTGCGACCACTTTCCGCGAAGAGCTGAAGAAGGCGGGCGTTATCTTCCTGTCGATTTCCGAGGCGATCAAGGAATATCCAGAGCTGGTCAAAAAATGGCTCGGCAAGGTCGTGCCTCAGCGCGACAATTACTTCGCGACGCTCAATTGCGCGGTCTTTTCCGATGGCACATTTGTCTATGTGCCAGAGGGCGTGCGCTGCCCGATGGAGCTCAGCACCTATTTCCGCATCAATGCGGAGAACACCGGCCAGTTTGAGCGGACGCTGATCATCGCTGAAAAGGGCTCTTACGTCTCCTATCTCGAAGGCTGCACCGCGCCGATGCGCGACGAGAACCAGCTACACGCCGCCGTGGTCGAATTGGTCGCCATGGAAGATGCCGAGATCAAATATTCGACCGTGCAAAACTGGTACCCCGGCAACAGCGAAGGCGTGGGCGGGATCTACAATTTCGTCACCAAGCGCGGGCTGTGCCAAGGCGACCGCTCCAAAATCAGCTGGACGCAGGTGGAAACCGGCTCTGCCGTGACGTGGAAATATCCATCCTGCGTGCTCAATGGCGAAGACAGCGTGGGCGAGTTTTACTCGGTCGCCGTCACCAACAATTTCCAGCAGGCCGATACCGGTACGAAGATGATCCATAATGGCAAGGGCTCGCGCTCAACCATCATCTCCAAAGGTATTTCGGCGGGCAAGTCGAACAACACCTATCGCGGCCTTGTGCGGGTTGGCCCGAACGCCGACGGCGTGCGCAATTTCACGCAGTGCGACAGCCTGCTGCTCGGCGATGAATGCGGCGCGCACACGGTGCCCTATATCGAGGTGAAGAACCCCGGCGCTCAGATCGAGCACGAGGCGACCACCAGCAAGATCAGCGAAGAGCAGATGTTCTACGCGCAGCAACGCGGGCTGGACGAGGAAGAGGCCGTGGCCTTGATCGTCAACGGCTTTGCGAAAGATGTGCTGAAAGAACTGCCGATGGAATTTGCGGTTGAGGCGCAGAAATTGCTGGCGATTTCCTTGGAAGGGTCGGTTGGATGATTCTGCTCAACCTCATCAACCACCGTCACCCCGGCCCCCGAGCCGGGGTCCAGCTTCTTGCTGGCGCGGCGCCCGAAGTAAGTTGGACCCCGGATCAAGTCCGGGGTGACGACAAGGCGATCTCGCTTGAGGGGAGCGTGGGGTGACTTTCAAGGAACAACCTTCAACACCCAATGGAACTTTCGTGATCGATGAAGAGCGAGATTTGAAGGCTCGGCTCACTATCGATTTCAATCAAGTGTCAAAACCCCAGATCGCGAAAATGATGGAGCTAACATCCAACGAATGGGAACTCGTCACTCCCATTGTGGGGCGCTACCACGATATGGAATTTGAGGTTGTGCAGGTCGCTGAAGACGAATGGGAGCCGCGCACGATTCTAGGCCCCGAAGCCAAAGTTGAGTTAGAATTTGGGTCGTTGATCGGCATGGTTTCGCTCAAGGGACCGGACGGTTTATACCTCGATCCTGGCGATGAAACTGACCTTCCTAAGGACATTGGGCTTATCATCTCTGAAGCAGCGCAAGCGCTGTGGGGGACGAAGCATTTCTCGATGAACTCAGGCTGGAACGCGAAATGACTGAACGCAAGAAACTCGCCCTTAAGCCTTCCGACGAAGCGATTGATCTCGAGACTCTCACCAAAATGGGCTTCGGTCAGAATATGCCCGCCCAGCACCTCCACAGGAGCGACCGGTGAGCCTCTGTTACGAAGTCGCTGTCCCACAGGGCAAATGGCCAAGCTTTGGACAGATGAATGCGGCGCTGCAGCAGCGCGGCTACCCTTTGCGTGTGCTGCTCCAAGGCGATCAAAAACTCGATGATCCGATGCAGGAATTTGACGGCTTCCTGAGCTTCCACGTCGAGTTCATGGGTGAATTTCAGGAGATGGAAGTTTACTGCCAGCCCTATGGCCCCAAATTTCCGGATCACCGGATTACTGAAGACACCAACGAACATCTCGAAGAGATCGGTTCTGAATTTCGCGTCAAAGATGGCGATCACAATATGAATGTCGGCTTTGGCCCGCGCATTCCGCAAAAATTCTTTGCTCCCTATTGCCTGCTTATGGGAACTTTGGTGTGCGATTTTGGTGGTTATGGCTATGAAGGCCAGGGCCCTTCTTTTGGGCGGATGGACTGGGCGCAGGAGCTGCTTGATAGTGCCGAGAGCACTATTGAGTACGAGCGCAAGCAGGCCGCCAGCGCTGCTGCGAAAGCACGAAAAGAGGCCGATGCCGCTTTGGTCGCACAGGCGAATGCGCAGGCCGCCGCCAAGCAGAAAAAGGGCTTTCCCCTGTGGCGCACTTTGGCTGTGATCGTGGTCATGCTGCTGCTGGCCGAATTCGTTGACAAGAACATCTACAATTTCACGGGAACGGGCGCATGACCGAACGCAAGAAACTCGCCCTTAAGCCTTCTGACGAGGCGATTGATCCTGAGACCCTCAACAAAAAGGGCCGCGGGTGGAAAATCTCGGATAAGCGCCTCGATGCGCTGCATGATCGCGCGCGCGAAATGCGGCGCTTCGCCTCGCCCGCCAACAAGGCGCTCGCTAAGCGATTTGCCGAGGCCGATATGGGCAAATACACCTTCAAACGTTTCGCCGTCGTCGGCAGCGCGATTGTCGACTTCAACTGCCACAATCTGGGAATGGCGATCATCATCGAAGAAGAAGATGACGATCTGGCGATCTCCAAGCGCCGCGACAAAAGCCTTGAGGCGGTCGGCATTCGCGTGATGCGGATCAAGGCTGAGCACATCCTGGAAAACATGGACAAGGTGCTGGAACGCATCACGATCGGCATGCGCATGCGCATTGGCGATAGGAAAGACGCCGCGCGGGCCCACCGCGAAGAGAACCCCAACCAAGATTACCCCCGCCGCCGCGATTGAGCCGAGCTGGCGACCAACCATTTTGCAAAGAGAACAATTCCAATGCTGAAGATTGAAAACCTCCACGCCGAAACCGTCGGCAAAGCGATCCTGAAGGGGCTGAGCCTCGAAATTCGCCCCGGCCAGGTGCATGCGATTATGGGCCCCAATGGCGCGGGCAAATCGACGCTCGCCAATGTGCTGGGCGGAAAGCCGGGTTACGAAGTGACCGGTGGCAGCGTCGAGTTCATGGGCCAAGACCTGCTTGATCTGGACCCGCATGAGCGCGCCGCTGCTGGCCTGTTCCTCGGCTTTCAATATCCGGTTGAAATCCCGGGTGTTTCCAACGTGCAATTCCTGCGCGAGGCGCTGAACGCTCAGCGCAAAGTGCGCGGCGAAGAGCCTTTGTCCGGCGGCGAGTTTCTGAAGCTTGCCAAGGAAAAGGCGGGCCTACTCGGCATGGATATGGACATGCTGAAGCGGCACGTGAATGTGGGCTTTTCGGGCGGTGAGAAAAAGCGCGCTGAAATGGTGCAAATGGGCATTCTCGCCCCGTCGTTAGCGGTGCTGGACGAGACCGATAGCGGCCTCGACATTGATGCGCTGCGCGTGGTGGGCGAGGGCATCAATGCCATCATGCGCCCACAAGGCGGCGCGGCGGATAAGGGCGTGCTGCTCATCACCCACTATCAACGTCTGCTTGACGTCGTGAAGCCTGACCTCGTTAGCGTGCTGGCCGATGGCCGGATTATCGAAACCGGCGGCCCAGAGCTTGCCCTGCGGCTTGAGAACGAAGGCTATGACGCGGTTATGGCGGAAAACCTCGGGGCGGCGGCGTGAGCGAACTGGCCACTCTTCCGACCCGGCACGATGAGGCCTGGCGCTATGCCGATATTTCGGCGGCAGAGGCGATTGGTGCTGAAGCGCTGAACACGTGGCGTGAGGTTTCCGTAGCCGCGGGCGAGACGCACCGTGAGACCTTTGTGCTGGACGGCGATGCGCCTGCGGTGACGCGGCTGCGCGTGGCGCTGGGCGAAGGGGCGCGGGCAGAGTTCTTCGCGGTCAACGCGGCAAGCGGCTCGGCCCGGCTAGAGATCGAGGTAACGCTGGCACGCGCCGCGCATTTCGAGTTTGGCGGCGTGACGATCGGCGGCGGCGACGCCACCCGCGAATTCGTGACCAAGACCGTGCATGCAGAGCCCGAAGGGACCAGCAACCAGACCGTGCGCAGCGTGCATTGGGGCACCGCTTCTGGCAATTTCCTGGGCGAGATCAACGTCGCGCGCCATGCGCAAAAGACCGATGCTGCGCAGGATTTTAAAGCACTGCTGCTGGAAAAAGGCGCGAGCGCAAACGCTGTCCCTCAGCTTGAGATCTTCGCTGATGATGTGAAATGCGCACACGGCGCAACCATGGGCCAGCTCGACGAGAGCGCACGGTATTATATGGCCGCACGCGGGATCGACCCTGATGTGGCGCAGCGGCTGTTGGTGCAGGCCTTCCTGGGCGATGCTCTGGTGGCAATGGGCGACACCGATGCTCAGGGCGAACTGCTAGATGTGGCACTGGCCGCGCTGGAGAGGAGCGCGCTGTGAACGCGCCTGCTTCTTTGACCCGCGACGCTGGCGATCTGCGCCGCGCTGACTTTCCTGGCCTGGTTGGCCGGGGCGGCGCGCCGTGGCATTATCTGGATACGGCTGCGACCTCGCAAAAGCCTCAGGCGGTGATTGATGCGATGGCCCGCGCGATGGGCGAGGATTATGCCACCGTTCACCGCGGTGTTTATGCGCGCTCTGCGGAAATGACGGCGGCCTATGAAGGCGCGCGGCGCACGATTGCGCGCTTCATTGGCGGTCAAGAAAACGAGCTGGTCTTCACGCGCGGCGCGACCGAGGCGATCAACCTTGTCGCGAACACCTGGGGCCAGGCCAATATCGGCGCTGGCGACAGGATTTTGCTCTCTCAGCTGGAGCATCATTCCAATATCGTCCCGTGGCAAATGCTGGCCGAGCGTGTCGGCGCGCATATTGACGTGTGCCCGCTGACCGATGATCACCAGATTGATCTGGACGCCGCCGAAGCCATGCTGACTGAGCGGCACAAGCTCGTCGCCTTTGGTCATGTCTCCAACGTTTTGGGCTCCGTTCTGGACGCAAGACGCGCGGCTGATCTGGCGCACAAAGTCGGCGCCAAGCTGCTGCTCGATGGCTGTCAGTCGGCCCCGCACATGCTGGTCGATGTGGCGGCGCTCAATTGCGACTTCTACGTCTTCTCCGCGCATAAGCTCTACGGCCCGACCGGAATCGGCGCGCTGTGGGCGAGGGCGGACATTCTGGACGCCATGCCCCCGTGGGAGGGCGGCGGTGCGATGATCGACCGCGTGACCTTTGAAAAGACCACCTATGCCCCTGCGCCGCAGCGGTTTGAGGCAGGCACGCTCGGCCATTACTGAGGCGATCGCCTTTGCGGCGGCGGCTGATTATGTCAGCGACGTGGGCTTGGACCAGATCCACGCGCGCGAGAGCGCTTTGGTCGCTCGGCTGCGCCAAGAACTGGGCGCGATGAATGATGTGCGCCTGTTCGGCCCTGCGGATAGCGCGGGCATCGTCAGCTTTGCGATCGATGATATTCACCCGCATGATCTTGGCACCATCCTCGACGAGGCCAATGTTGCGATCCGGGCGGGGCACCACTGCGCACAGCCCCTGATGGAGCATCTGGGTGTGCCTGCAACAGCGCGGGCCAGTTTCGCGCTTTATTCGAATGATGATGATGTTGATGCGCTGCTCGAAGGCATTGCGCGGACGCGTCGTTTGTTTTTGGGAACTTCGCAATGAACAAGCCAGAAAATGACACCGAGTTTGTCGCGGCCCCTGCGCCGAATGAAGACGTATTGGCCAACAAGCCAAAACGTGCGCGGGTGGATGATGCGATTGACCCTGATGCTGAGGCTGGGGCCGCGTCTGACGAGCCACGCAAGCGCGACTATCTAGAGGGCTTTCTGGCTCAGGCTCCCGCGACCGGCGAAGTCGGCGGCGCGGGCAGCGATCTGCAACAGGCAGTGGTCGATGCACTCAAGGAAATTTACGATCCCGAGATACCCGTCAACATCTATGACCTTGGCCTGATCTACGGCGTGGAAGTCGATGACGAAGCCGATGTGACTGTCACCATGACGCTGACAACGCCGCATTGCCCGGTTGCGGAAACCATGCCGGGTGAGGTTGAATTGCGCGCGGCCAGCGTGCCGGGCATTCGCGATGCCGAAGTTGATCTGGTATGGGATCCGCCTTGGGGCCCGGACAAGATGACGGATGAAGCGCGGCTAGAGTTAGGAATGCTGTGATGACCGATACCAAAACCAAGACGCGCAAAATCCCTGCGGCTGTCACCCTGACCAAGGGCGCAGAGGCGCGCGTGGCCGAACTGATGAGCAAAGCGCCGGAGGATGCGATTGGTGTAAAGCTATCGACCCCGCGTCGCGGCTGCTCTGGCCTCGCCTATTCGGTTGATTACGTGACCGAAGAGGTCGCGATGGATGAGAAGATCGAGACGCCAGGCGGCATTTTCTACATCGATGGCGCGAGCGTGCTCTATCTGGTCGGCTCAATCATGGATTGGGTCGAGGATGATTTCACCGCCGGGTTCACCTTTGAGAACCCCAATGCCAAGGGCGCTTGCGGCTGCGGCGAGAGCTTTATGGTCTAGGCTTAGCCGATTTGCTGGTCTTTTGTGTGCTAGTGTGGTAATACACCACCATGACAGGCAAGCAAAGAGATCCTAAAAAGCGCTACCAAGCTGTCATGCGCGACATTGAAAAGCGCAAACGTGAAATCAGGCGACTTGCACGCTTGCGTGAAACATTCCTCCATGTGTCACCCAGCGTTCGATCCAGCAAAATCAGGCGCGGAGAGGCTGTGGCGATTGAGAGAGTTTTGATCGCGATTGATCGTGAAATAGCGAACCTGTCCGAGAGAATTGATCGCTCAACCCAAGGGAAAGAGAGGCTGCTGCTGAAGTCTGAAGTCACGCATCTTCAGAAGTTGCGTGACAGGATCAATCTCCGTCGCCGCAAACCGCCTGAAGCGGGCATCGCTGTCCCCGCTGTGCCCCCAAGAGGGCCTGCGCCGAAGCAAGGCGGAGCTGCGGCTCCACTGGACTTTAGCGACTGAGCTTAGCCTTCTTCGCTGAGGCGTTTGATCAGCGCCTGTTCAAGCGCATCCAATTCGCCGTCTGCATCGACCATGCCTTGCAGCCAGGCGTTCTCGTTTTGGGTTACGATATTGCCTTCTGCGGCACGTTCTTCGAACTGAGAATTTGAACCCTTTTTGCCGAACACTTTGCCAAAATTGTTGGCGACGTCCGGCGCTGACTGCGCCATTCTGCCCATGAAGCGGCCGACATTCGCCTTGTTGTCGGCGATGAACGCCTCCAGCTCTTTGGCGCGTTCGTGGCTGATCTGAGCATGGGCGAGGTGGAAGCCCTTGAGATAGTTCGCGATGCCATCGACGAACAGATCGGCCCATTCTGGCGCATTCGCATCGTCCTTGGTCGCGTCTTTCAGGCGGAACAGCATCTCTGCGTCAAACCGAGTGACGGCCGCTGTGCCGTGGCCGCCGCTGGCAAAGATCAGGCGGCGCAGGATCTTGCATTCCGCAGCGCTGATATGTGTATCCGACAATTCGCCGCCATCGCGGGTAGGGCCAGTGCCGGTCAGCACTTCGTTTTCAACCTGCTTCAGCGCGTAATGCTTGAGCGTGTCTGGCACGTTTTGCGCGCGCTCAACGATGCGAACGATCGCTTCGAGCTCGGCCATGCTGTCGACTTTGCCGTCATGGTCGATCTGAGAAATCAGCCATTTGGCTTCGTCTTCATCGCACATCAGGCGCGGGTCGGTGCCATTGAGGACAAATTCGCCAATCGCCTCGACGAAGAAGTCGGTCCATTCCGCGCTCGGGTTCTCGACCACATTGTTGATCGCGAAAATCGCTTCGGCTTCTGCGCGGTGGATGATGCCATCGCCCCAGCCAAGCTGGCGCAAGGAGAGCAATTCCTCGGCAGAGATGTGCCCGTCTTCACTGGCACGGCGGGCGAGATCGGCAAATTGGGTTGTCATGGCGTGTCAAAGTCCCTTCGCAATTGCGCGAAGTCTTACCGCAAAAGTGCTTAAAGTCGGGTTACCATAGTGTGCTGCGCCGAAGCTGAGGGGCCCTTAGCGGCGCGCCAGATCACGCACGCAGCTCGCCTCATCCACGCTGGTGCCGCCCTCGGGGTTGCGCGCCTCGACATAAGTCGCGGTCGGCGACTGTCCTGGTTCGAGCGGATAGAGGAAGACGTCGAGCACGCATCCTTCGCCTGCGAATTGTAGCTTGCGCGCGTCCCCTTCGACCAAGTCAATGCGGGCATCGCCAAAGCTGGCGGTGAGCTGTTCTGCCCGCGCGCCGATCACGCCGCCCAGTTTGCCCGCGTTCTGCACTGTAGGTGGTCTGAACCCGCCGCCCGCTGGCAAGTCTTCGCCGCGTACCGTTGTGGTCATCGGCCCGGTGCGGGTGACGCCCGGGGTGTGCTTGGCCCCGCCGCTGGAAGTGCTGGCGCAGGCGCCAAGCAGCAAGGTTGCCGCAAGCCCAAGCTCTTTACGCATCAACGGCATCCCTTTGATTGAAGCTTGAGCGGCCGCGCGCATGGTGAGTCAAATGCGTTCCCGCAGCGGCGCCGAGGATTGGGGCAAGCAGATTTGCAAAAGGCACCAGCATCAATCCCGCAATCACACCGCCCAGCGCCAATCGCTGAAACGCGCCCACCGGAGTGCCGGTATCATCCGGCTGGCGGTGCCGAAGCCACGCCATATCAGTGAGTTCGCGCCCCAATAGCACCGCGTTGACGATTAGGAAAACCAAGGCGGGACCGATGGCTGTGAACAACAGGATGATCGCGATGGGTAGGGCGAGCAGGTTGAAGCCCAAGGCCCGGCCAATCCCGCGCAGACTGTTGCTGAGGTCTTCGCGAAACGGCAGGTCTCGGGCGGTGTTGGCGGCATCTGGATAGTGGCGCTGCTCCACCGCGCGCACGATCTCATCAGCGAAGAATTGCAGCACGGCGAGGGCGACGACACGGAACAGCAACCAGCCCATCAGCAAAGTGATCACCACCGTCACGCCCGCTGTGATCGTGCCGGTGTAGTCCTCGCTGTTGTAGGGCGCGATCCAGCGCTCCACCATGGCTTCAATCGCGAACCACATGCTGGTCCCAAGTACAGCGAAGATTGCCAAGGTGATGAGCAGCGATTTTGCGAGCACTTTGAGCACGGCGCGGTCGGTTAGCTGCGCAAATCCCTTCGCCAATGCCGTGATCACTGCTCCCATATCGCCATCGTTGCGAGATGCGCCCCTGCAAGTCAAACTCGGGCTTGGTGCAATCCCTTATGCGGTAACACTTGGCCTGCGCCCTCAAGCGGGCTAGGCGCTGCGGCGCAATTCAGACTTTTAGCCAAACAGGACTTTGCTGTGCCAGAACCCGTAAACGAGCCGCGCTATGATGTGATCGCCATTGGCAATGCCTTGGTCGATGTGATCGCCGCTTGCGAAGACGATTTGATCGAAGAGCTTGATCTTAATCGCGGCGGTATGATGCTGCTCGACGAACCCCGCGCGGAAGAGCTGTACAAGGCGATGCCGCCAGCGCGCGAGATGTCTGGCGGGTCAGCGGCGAACACACTGGCGGGCCTTTCAACGTTGGGCATGCAATGCGCGTTCATCGGCCAGGTCGCAGAAGATCAGCTGGGCAAGGTGTTTCGCCATGATATGCGCGCGACAGGCATCGATTTTGATACGCCCGCGCGCAGCAGCGAGCCTGCAACCGGGCGCTGCCTCATCTTCGTAACGCCTGATGGCGAGCGCACGATGAACACCTTCCTTGGCGCGGGCCAATTCTTGCCTGCCGCCGCCCTCGATGAAGAGCTGATTACGAGCGGCTCGATCCTCTATCTTGAAGGCTATCTATGGGATCCAGAGGAGCCGCGCCGCGCCATGCGCCGTGCCATCGAGCTTGCGCGCGCAGCGGGCCGCAAGATCGCCTTTACTGCGAGTGAGAGCTTTGTAATCGATCGCCACGGCGACGACTTCAGGGCGATGATTGACGCTGGCTTGATCGACATTCTGTTCGTCAACGAAAGCGAGCTGGCGACGCTGACGGGCGAGGATGACTTTGAAGCAGGCGTTGCCGCAGTGGCTGGTAAGGTGCCGGTTCTGGTCGCAACGCGCGGAGAGCACGGCGCGATTGCCGTTGCCCATGGCGAGCGCGCCGAGGTTGCAGCCGAGCCGGTCGACAAGGTCGTCGATACCACGGGTGCTGGCGATCAGTTCGCGGCGGGCTTCCTCTCTGGCTATGCCAAGGATGAGCCGCTGGCGCGCTGCCTTAAGCGCGGCGCGATTGCAGCCGCTGAGGTGATCTCGCATTATGGCCCGCGTCTTGAAGCGGACATGAAGGCGATGATGGAAGAGCGGTTGTAGGCTGTGCGCTTAGCGGCCTACCCACCCGCTCCCTCCACCCTTCCACACTGAGTCTACCGGGATACCATCCGGGTGGAAGGGTGGAGGGCGCGGGTGGCTCGGCATTTGGTAACACGCAGGTCCATCCGGACCTGCGTCTCCTCGCTCTCACGGCCTGAAGGCCGCATCGCTGCGGGCGGCCAATGCGGCCTTGCGAACCCTGTCGGGTTCGAACTGGCTAGCTGGTGCTACCGCTAAGCTTCACTCCATTCATCGCTAATGAGGCACGTTTGGAACGGCTGGAACACAGTCTAGGGCCGAAAATGCATTCGATTAATACTGGCGCGCATGATCGGATTTATCGATCAAGCTCTGCTGGGGTCTGACGATGTGAAAGAGCGCGGGCTTCCTAGCAAAGCCGGCCCGAGTAGGAAAATTCTCCGCCGAACTGTGTGGACCCAAGAGAAAACCACTCAAATCTCCGGCCGGTAATCATCCCGCCGCAGGGTCCGCATGTGCTGCGCGATCAGCTCCACCTGCTCCGCCGTCAGATCAAAATCCATCACCTCTGGATAATTGTGAGCATTGGTCAGCCACTCAGCGAGCGTCTCATCGCTCACCCCTTCGCGATTGGCGATGGCGGCAAATGTCGGCGAGTTGGGATTGGGCGATGCGCCGGGATATTCGACCGCATGGCATCCCCCACACGCCGCCTGAGAGAACGTCAACGCCGCATCTTGTGCCTGCGCTTTCTGCTCGGGCTGTGAGGTATCAGCCGAAGCAAGCCCCCCGGTTGGAGCGGAGGTTTGACAGGCGGCGAGCGAGAGCGCGGTGAGACCAAGGGCGACAAAAGATGTGTGTTTGACCATGCCCTCCATTCAGCATGGCAGCAGCGCCGCCGCATTGATCTAGGTCAAATCGCTTCAAGTAAAAATATGGTGCCTAGAAAATATGGAGCTCATTTTTGAAAAATGAGTCATTTCAATCAATTGGGTGCGTGGTTTGACTCGCAGAATCTATTGTGATTCAAGCGATCAACCTTGGAGTGTGTAAATGACGGTTTGCGTTGCAGTAAAAGTACACGATTGTATAGTATTCGCTGCCGATAGTGCGTCTTCCCTCCTCGATGGATCGGCCGGTGATGGTCATCCTCTGATTGCCAACGTCTATGCTCATGGCAATAAAGTTTTCAATCTCAAGAAGGGTTTGCCAATTGCTGCGATGACTTGCGGCATGGGTAACATCGGTCCGATTTCTATCAGCACACTAGCAAAGGATCTTAGAGATCGCTTTTGCTCTGACGATCCTGATTGGAGCATTGATCCGCAAAATTACACAATGGAAGATGTGATCCAGAAGGCAAAACGTTTCTTTTTTGATGAGCATTACTGTGGCTTGGATCAACCTCCCCAAGGTCCTCACGAGTTTCAGTTTTGGATTGCAGGCAACGGAGCAGGTCAAACGCATGGCGAGATTTGGCGTATCAAGATAGTGGATGGCGAATGTCCTGAACCTACATGTTTAGCCTCTGAGGGCGATTTTGACATCCTTTACGACGGTCAACCTGAGGCTATCAATCGCATCGTGAATGGGTATAGTCAGTTCCTGCCCAAGGCATTGCTAGACTTGGGTTTAGAGCAGCAGAGCCTTGATTCAGTATTGAGTCATATTGAATCTGCTACGTATGCACAGCTAATTTCCCCGGCCATGCCGGTCCAAGACGCTATAGCGCTGGCTGACTACCTGGTCGAGACGACGAAGGGTTACGTGCGGTTTATGCCTGGAGCAGATACTGTAGGTGGCGATACGGATATCTGCGTTGTCACGAAGCACGAAGGCTTTAAATGGGTACGTCGAAAGCACTATTTCGATACTACACTCAATCCTGCGGAGAACTGAGATGCCAAAAAAGGAAGCCAAGGTAGTCGCAAGGCCACGGGTTGTTTTTGATCCGTCAATGCCTCGCTATGAGTACCGAGACACTGGCGGGCATTCATTGTCTGTAGATCGGCGCCGCGACGCAGGAAAAAAGGCACCGTCTGATACCCTGTCGCACCTTAAAATTCACTGAGCTTTCGCCTCCCGCTCAACCTCGCGCCAGCCAATATCCCGCCTGCAAAAGCCGCTCTCAAAATCCAAAGCATCAACCGCGCCGTAAGCGGTTTTCTGGGCCTCGGTGGCGCTCATGCCTTTGGCCGTCACGTTCAGGACGCGCCCGCCGTTTGCCACGAGCTGCCCGTCGACCATTGCGGTGCCAGCGTGGAAGACCTTGGCCGCGCCGCCATCGCGCAGCGCCTCTGCCAGGCCCAGATCGATCCGCCCGCCCTGCTCCGGCGTGCCGGGATAGCCCTTTGCCGCCATCACCACCGTCATCGCGGTCGCGGGTGAGAAGTTTGCCTCGTGTCCGGCGAGCTCGCCTTTGGCGCAGGCCAACATGATCTTGGCCAGATCGCTGGTCAGCCGCGTCATCAGCACCTGGCATTCCGGATCGCCAAAGCGGCAATTGTATTCGATCAGCTTTGGCCCCGCCTCGGTCAGCATCAGGCCCGCATAGAGCACGCCGGAATAGGGCATGCCCTCTGCGCGCATGGTCTCAACCGTGGGTTTGATGATCTCGTCCATCACGCGCGCTTGAAGCTCTGACGTCAGCACGGGCGCAGGCGAATAGGCGCCCATGCCGCCGGTGTTGGGTCCGGTGTCGCCTTCGCCCACGCGCTTGTGATCCTGAGCAGTGCCAAATGGCAGGATCGTCGTACCATCGGTGATCGCGAAGAAGCTCGCCTCTTCGCCGCGCATAAACTCCTCGATCACCACTTCTGCGCCCGCCGCGCCAAAGCGTCCGCCGAACATATCGGCCAGCGCCGCCTCGGCCTCCGCGCGTGTTTCGGCGATCACCACGCCCTTGCCCGCTGCCAGCCCGTCGGCCTTCAGCACGTACGGCGCGTCAAACCTCGCCAGAGCAGCCTCTGCCTCATCAAGCGAAGTCGTGCGGACATAGCCAGCGGTGGGGATATTCGCCCGGTCGCACAGCTCCTTGGTAAAACCCTTGCTGCCTTCCAGCTGAGCAGCGGCGGCAGAGGGGCCGAACACGGCGGTGCCGCCTTCGCGCAGGCTATCGGCCAGGCCGTCCACTAGCGGGGCCTCTGGCCCGATCACAACCAGATCAATCGCCTTTTCCGCGCAGAACGCCGCGACCGCCAAATGGTCGCTGGCATCAAGCGTGACGAGCTGCGCCTCCTCGCCAATGCCAGGATTGCCGGGGGCAGCGTATAGCTTTGTGCATGACGGGGATTGCGCCAGCTTCCACGCTAACGCATGTTCGCGCCCGCCCGACCCAAGTAAAAGGATATTCATGGCTTCCCCGCCGATTGATAGTGACAAACAGGCCAATCTCGTAGCGCGAGAGCGGGAGGGCGACAACGCTCAGCCGCTGTCGATCACCGAGATTTCTAGTCTGCTGAAGCGCACGGTCGAGGATCGCTTTGGCTATGTCCGGCTGCGCGGGGAAATGTCGGGGGTGAAGCGCGCGGCATCGGGCCATATGTACCTCGCCCTGAAAGACGAAAAGGCCGTGATCGACGGGGTGATGTGGCGCGGGAATACGTCGAAGCTGGCGTTTAACCCGGAAGACGGGCTGGACGTGATCGCGAGCGGCAAGCTGACGACCTATCCGGGCCGCTCAAAATATCAGATCGTGATCGACAATCTGGAGCTGGCGGGCGAGGGCGCGCTGCTGGCGCTGCTGGAAAAGACCCGCGCAAAACTGGCGGCAGAGGGCCTGTTTGCCAGCGACCGCAAACGCGCTTTGCCCTATCTGCCGCGCGTGATTGGCGTGGTGACGTCACCCACAGGCTCTGTGATCCGCGATATTCTGCACCGTCTGGCGGATCGTTTTCCCAGCCACGTGTTGGTGTGGCCGGTGCTGGTTCAAGGGCAGGGGTCTGCGGCGCAAGTCGCGGGCGCAATCCGGGGCTTTTCCGAGATGGGGCCGGGCGGGCCAACCCCGCGTCCTGATCTGCTGATTGTGGCGCGCGGCGGCGGCTCTATCGAAGACCTGTGGGGCTTTAACGAGGAAGAGGTGGTGCGCGCGGTCGCGGACTGCTCGATCCCGGTAATCTCGGCGGTCGGGCACGAGACCGATACGACGCTGGTCGATTACGCAGCGGATCGGCGCGCGCCGACGCCCACGGCTGCGGCGGAAATGGCCGTGCCAGTGCGAGCGGACCTTGCCGCGACCCTCTCTGACTTTGCCACGCGCCAACGCCGCGCGGTGCACCGTCCGGTGGAGCTGGGGCGCGAACGGCTGGAGGCGCGCGTTCAGCGCTTGCCGCTGCCAGAAAACCTGCTTCAGCCGCAGACCCAGCGGCTCGATGATTTGGCCGAACGCCTGCGGCGCGGCCTGACGATGAGCGCGGGTAAGGGGCGAGAGGCGCTGGCCGGGGTCTCTGCGCGGCTGTCACCCGCCATCTTGCGGCGCGGGGCGCAGGATGCGCGGCGCAGGCTCGATCAAGTGCGCTTGGTGCCAGCCTTGGTGGAGCAGCCAATGCAGCGAAAGCGCGAGACTTTGGATGCGCTCGCGCGGCTCGCCAGTCAATTTCACCCGGAAAAACCGCTGGAGCGCGGCTATGCGATTGTTCGCGACGCCGCCGGGCGCGCGCTGACCGGCAAAGCGCAGGCGGAGCAGGAAACGGCGCTTAAGCTTCAATTCAAGGACGGCGAGCTAGGGGTGAGCACAGGCGGTGAAGCTGACCCCTCTGCGCAGTCTGCACCGCCACCCACACCGCCGCCCGCGCCTAAGCCTGCGAAACGGCGCGCGAAACCGTCTAACCCTGAGAACGCGGCGCAAACGGATTTGTTTGATTAACGCGCCATGCTAGAGAAAAAATCATGTTGATGTCATCGGGCGATAACGCCGCAAAACTCCATTACGGCCCCTCCACCTTTCGGGTTCTGAGGCCCGGCAAACACGTGCTGTGCGCGGTCAGCGGTGAGGCCATCCCATTGGAAGAGCTGCGCTATTGGAGCGCGGATCTGCAAGAGGCGTATGCGACTTGCGAGATCTCAACCAAGCGTCTTCTGGGCGAGATATGATCGCGATGCTGGGCAATCTGCGCGGCGCCGCTCTCGCTGCGGCGCTTGGCCTGCTTGGCTGCGCCTCGGGAGAGGCGAGTACGCCGGAAAGTGCGGGCGCGGAGCCTGCCAAAGAGCAGCCTGCCTATACTGCGACCATCGAAGACGCACGGCCGCAGCCGAAACCGGCAAACGATCGGATCGGCACTGCGCCCGCTTCGGTTATGGCGAAGACCAAGCCGCAGCTCAGCTTTTCAGGCGAGCTCACCCAAGGCGGCTATATCCGCGGGCGTTTGCCGCGCGGGACGGTGTCGGCGACCTTGGGTGATCAGACGCTCAGCATTGGCGAGGGCGGCGGCAATTTCTTCGCCGCTTTCGACCGCGACAGCCCTGGCAATCTGACTTTGTCCGCGACCTTGGAGAGCGGCGAGACCGTTACTGAAAAGCTCGCCATTTCTCCGCGTGAATGGAAGATCCAGCGCGTCAATGTGGCGCGCGGTACGGGCCGATCAAGCGAGGCCTGGTGGAAAAAGCGTGAGCCGGAATGGCTGGCGATCAAGGCCGCGCGCGAGAAGGTAACCGGCGCTGAGGGGTGGAAGCAGGATTTTATCTGGCCGGTGAAGGGACGGATTTCGGGCCTCTTCGGGCGCCAGCGGATCTATCGCGGCGAGCCGGGCTCTTACCACTCCGGGATCGATATCGCGCCGGGCAATGGCGTGCCGTTTGTCTCCCCCGCCGATGGCGTCGTGGTGCTGGCGCGCACCGGATTTAGCCTGGAGGGCGGCCTCATCATCATCGATCACGGCGCGGGGCTCAACAGCGCGTTTCTGCACGCTTCCAAGATCGCCGTACGCGAGGGGCAAGCGGTCAAGCAAGGCGAATATATCGGCAATGTCGGCGCCACCGGCCGCGCGACGGGCCCGCATTTGCACTGGGGCCTGAAATGGCATGACACGCGCCTCGACCCGCTGCTGTTTACCGGCCCACAGTAAAGCGGCTCAAACGGCAAGGACATCCAGCCACAATGGGGCGCAAATTCCTGATTTTAGCGGTCGCGCTTGGCCTTGCGCCGGGCACATGGCTGCGCACCAATCTGTCGACCTCGTTCGATACGCCGATTGAAGTGATCGACATTGATCAGCGCTCTGGCGTGTCCGGGCCGCTGAGGATCACTGGCGCGTGGCAGCTCGATTCGCAAAACGCGCATTTTGGCGGCTATTCCGCGCTCATCCTGCTGGGCAATGGCGATCTGTACGCGGGCAGTGATCGCGGCCGGATCATGCATTTGCGGATGGTGGACGGTGCTCCAGCCTCGGATGGCACAGTGCTCGATTTCCCGCCCGGGCATGGCCAGGTCAGGCGCGGCATTGCCGATCTAGAGGGGTTCACCCGCGATCCGGAAACCGGCACTATCTGGGCGGCCTATGAGCATGGCAATGTGATCGAGCGGATCGCGCCCGATGGCACGATCAAGCGCACCAAACCGCCGCAAATGGCCAGCTGGTCACGCAACAGCGGGCCAGAGACTATTGTCCGGCTGGACGATGGGCGCTTTCTGGTTCTGGGAGAGGCTCCAGAGGGCGAGGGGCGCACCAATCGCCCGGGCCTGCTGTTTTCAGGCGATCCAGTCGATGGGGCCGAGGCGATCGAATTCCGCTTCTTCACGACGAGAGGCTATTCGCCGGTCGATGCCGCGCTGCTGCCGGATGGCGATGTGATCATTCTAGAGCGCCGGGTCGAATACGCCTTCCCAGCCAAGTTCTACGCCCGCCTCGTGCGCGCTGATCCTGACGAGATTGCCGAGGGCGAAGTGTGGGGCGGCGGCGTGCTGGCGACGCTTGGCCGGGCCTATTGGGGCGAGAATTTTGAGGGCATCGAGTTCGTCCCGGACCCTGCCCCTGCAGACGATGCCGAGGATGAGGGCGCAGCCCAAACCGGCTCGCTCTACCTCATCGCCGATGACAATGTCTCCGCGTTTCAGCGCACCTTGCTGCTAAAGCTGGCTTGGCCGCCAGACGAACCGCAAGGCGACGCGGGCCGCCCGCAATCGGGCGAAAGCGAATCTACCGCAAACAAATGAAAAGGCGCGCAAGGCCTTCGCCCGCACGCCTTTTTCAAAATCCGTCAAGGAAACGCAGCCGGTAAACCCGGCCCGCCTGCCAGCCTTAAGCGGCGGCTTTTTGCGCCTTGACCAATTCACGCTTCACTTTGCGTGCATTGGCAGACAGCTTGTCGTCCTTGGTCTTCAGCAGCCAATTGTCGAGCCCGCCATTGTGCTCAACCGAGCGCAGACCGTGGGTCGACACGCGGAATTTAAAGCCCCGCTCCAGCGTTTCGCTGAGCAGAGTGACGTGTTGCAGGTTCGGCAAGAACACGCGCTTTGTCTTGTTATTAGCGTGGCTAACGTTGTTGCCAGTCAAACGACCTTTGCCGGTCAGTTCGCAAATGCGCGACATGATATCTCTCGTCTGTTCACAGTGACAGGTGGCCAAGCGATTCGGCCGCCTAAAAAGTTCGGGTGTTCCCGGAAAGGCGCGCGGATAGCCTTCACAATGCGAATCGTCAAGCAAAGTTGCGCCTATTCGCCGCGCCGTATAGCGACCACCTATGACCCGCTGGCCCATTCCGCAACCGATGATGCACGCTCTAGAGGCCGCGCGCGAGGCCGCACGCGCAGGCGAGGTGCCAGTCGGCGCGGTGGTGATGCAGGGTGACACAGTGATTGCGGTGGCCGCCAATGCCACGCGCCAGCCACCCGATCCCACCGGGCACGCAGAGATCAGAGCCTTGCGCGAAGCCGCCACAAAGCTGGGGCAAGACCGGCTGGGCAAATGCGATTTGTACGTCACTCTGGAGCCATGCGCGATGTGTGCAGGCGCGATCAGCCATGCGCGGATTGCGCGGGTCTATTACGGCGCGAGCGACCCCAAAGGAGGCGCAGTGGAGCACGGCGCGCGCGTGTTTGAACATCCGCAATGTTTGCATAGGCCAGAGGTCTATTCCGGCATGGGCGAGGAAGAGGCAGCGGATCTGCTCCGCGCGTTTTTTAAGGAGCGGCGCTAGCGTTCTTGAGTGACTCTCAGTTTCGAAGTTGTAAGGCCATTTGCGAGACGTGGCAGAGTGGCTGAATGCGGGCGCCACCCGAAAGGGAGCGCTCAGGGGTCGATTGACCCCTCGCGGGTTCGAATCCCGTCGTCTCGCTAGAGCCTAAACCAGTTTTCCCCGCACGCATTCTTGTGGACCTTAACGGCTTGATCTTAAGCGCGTCACAATGATCGTTGGCCCTTTGCGATCCGGAAAATTGGCATTCCCGTTAATAAAGCTCAAACGCAGTGGCTCTAGCTTATGCCGAATTCCAACGAAGGGACATGCCAATATGCGCCACTCCATCCTCTTTGTGGCTGGTCTCGCAGGCTTGCTAGCAAGTTGCGGTTCTGAAGCCCTTGCTACCTCTGATGATATGCAGACGGTTTATGTAAGCGTGCGAGAGAATGCAGCCCAAGGGAAAATTGCGGAAGCCGCCCAGCTGACAGACGATCCTGCGACCTTCGAACGGCAAATGACGGATGCGCAAGCTCAGATGGGTGATGCGGCATTTAAGGCACTGATGGCGGAGGCTGCGAGCGATTTAGATGTGCATGAAGCCGCAAGGAGTGGCGCCTATGGGATACTTATCTTGAACGCCGATTTTAATGGTCGATCTGCGAAAGCAGCGACCTTCTTTGTCGATAGTGGCGGCCAGATGTTGGAGATGGTCCGACCGACCGGCGATGTTCCTTGTGAGCTGTATTCTATGTTCTATGCTGCCAAGGGTGAGCCTGACGCACGGCCTTCTGACTGCAGTTAGAGTCGATCTGGTGGGTCCTGTGCTCCAGTTCACAGCCCCTACTCGACCGCAAACTCCCTCACATTCCCCGCCTCATCCACCATAAACAGCGTGCCGTAATCCTGCTCGGTCAGCTCCGGCGCGGTGTTGCCGCCGAAACGCGTCACCAGGTCGCCAACGGTGTTGCTATGGCCGACCACCAGCACTGATCCATTGTGCGCCGCAACCTCAGCGATCAGCGCATCGGGATTGCGCGGATCGTACGGTGTGATTGCAATGCCGATCTGGCCCGCAAGCGGCGCGCCGGTCTCCATCGCGCGGCGCGTGCGGGTGGCGTAGACCGCGGTGATGTTTGTATCGGCCAGCATGGCGGCAAGGCGCTGAGCGTTTGTGGCTCCCTCGCTGGTGAGCGCTGGATCGTCGCCTTTCGCCTTTTGCAGATGCCTGATGATGTAAACCGCGCCTGCATCTATGTTTGATGCGCTTGCATCTAAACTGCCCGAAGGAGCAGACATGCATGCCCCCAGTGAGAGCGCCAAAAGCAAAACCATCGCGCGCAATTTAGTCATAGCTTGTCTCCGTTTTGCTGGGCACTCTTACAGCCCGCGCCAGATCTTTGCGCGCACCCCGTCCTTTGCGCCGTAGCGGCTGGATGTGCAGCGGGTCGGGCGGAAGCGTTTGTTGTAGCACAGCCGGATTTCCTCCAGCCAGCCTTGGCGGTTTAGCTTCACGCCCACTTGGCTGGCGCTCCACCCGCCATTGGCATCGGCGAACGCTTGGCGGATGCGCCCGGCGGTGAGGCCATCCTCGCGGCTGATCCGGTCATAATCGGGAATGCGCAGGCTCTCCCACAAAATGCGCGTCACCTTGAAATAGGTGTCGGGCCGTTTGGTCATGCAGCTGCCGTGTTTGGCCCATTGCCGCGCGACCAGCCGGGCGCTGGGCATCATGCACATATTGCGGCGGGTTTCTGTGGGGGTCAGGCGGCCCTGCGTCGGGCACCATTGCGGCCATGTCCGCCCGCTTTCCGGCCATAGTCCGTGGACGATCAGGCCAAAACTGCCGTTGTCGCCGCTGCATTGGGTTGAATGCGAGCGATTGTCCTGCCGCGTGCGGCAAAAGGCCGGAGACCAGCTCAGCGCCATAGTGTAGCCGGTGATCGGCAATTTGCGCGTCTGCCCATTGGGTGAGACCTGCGGCACGCTGCTGATCCGGGGCATCTGGCATTGATAGGCCTGAGCGCTGGCCTGAGCCGGGAGGAGGGCGAGCACCGCGCCTGTGCAAATGGCGCTAGTCAAATACCGCAAGATCAGGCTCCTGTGTTTGGCGAAACCAGCGATTGGCGCTTGGCGTGAACAGCATGATGAGCGCCAGCGCGATCAGGACGGGTTCGCGCAGATACATGATGTTGATGTACGGGTCAGAGAACCACAGCATGAACATTCGCGGGAAGCTTAAGAGCTTGAGCAGTGAGAACCCGGTCACGAGCCAGCGCGCCACCCGGCTGGCACGCAGATAGATCCAGGCCACCGGAATGAAAGCGATCGAGAGGATCGCGGAAAGGGCAACGATCGTCCAATCTTGCGACCATCCGGACCAGGGAAGATACAGCGCAAATATCTGCTGCTGGACCGGCAGATTGGTCAAATTCAGGACATAGGTCGATATCGCTGCGGTCAGGAAGAACGCCGCAAACAGCTTGATCGATAGCGGGCGGGGTCCTTGCGCCAGTTTCATCGACTATGCGGCCTTAAACCGGCTTGAAGTCCAGACCAATGTCCGCGGCTGGTGCGCTTTGTGTCAGGCGCCCAACAGAGACGAATTGCACGCCCGTGGCGGCCTTGGCCTTGATCGTGTCGAGGTTGATCCCGCCCGATGCCTCGCACGGTACGCGGCCATCGACCATCGCCACCGCCTCGCGCAGGGTCTCTGGCGACATATTATCCAGCAGCAGGTGATGCGCGCCCGCTTGCAGGGCCGGGCCGATCTGGTCGAGCCGGTCGACCTCGCAGATGATGTGCTCAACCCCTGCCTCCCACGCGCGGCGCACGGCTTCGCCAACAGAGCCCGCGACGGCGACATGATTGTCCTTGATCATCGCGGCATCCCACAGACCCATGCGGTGGTTGCTCGCCCCGCCCATGCGAGTGGCGTATTTTTCCAGATGGCGCAGGCCGGGAATGGTCTTGCGCGTGTCGAGCAGGGTGCAATCGGGATTGTCCATCGCGGTGACATATTCGCGGGCCATGGTGGCAATGCCCGAGAGGTGCTGGACAGTGTTGAGCGCGCTGCGCTCTGCGGTGAGGAGCCCGCGCGCATTGCCCGCTAGCCGCATAAGGTCAGTGCCAGGCTCCACCGCATCGCCATCTTGCACGAGCAGTTCGATCTCGATCTCTGGCTCCAGCGCGCGGAAAAACGCCTCGGCAATGGGTAGGCCGGCGACGACGATCGCATCGCGGCTGTCCATTACGCCAGCAAACCGCGCGTCTGCTGGGATCACGCTTTCCGAGGTGACATCGCGCCCACCGCCGATCAATCCTTCGCCCAAGTCCTCTGCCAGAGTGCTGCGGACGAATTGGTCGAGGTCGAAGCCAGGGATGGTGAACGTCATTCAATATCTCCGTTCGCCCTGAGCCTGTCGAAGGGCTGTTTTTCAACTTATGCACGAAGCTAAGAGGAAAAGCAGTGCTTCGACAAGCTCAGCACGAACGGTTTTGCAAAAAAGGGCCTTAAAACCTGTCCTTGCGATGCGTCGTGCCGAAGTCAGTCCCAAAAGCTAGGCCTAGCCGCGACCCCCGGTCCGCGACCAGCGGACCGCAAGGCCGACTGGCCGCCCGCAGGTGCACCGTAGCGAAGCGGAGGAGCTGCACCGAGGAGTTCGCCCGGATGGGCGAACACAAAACCTAATGCACAAACCGCGCCACGACATCTCGATAAGACCGGCTCACCTTCACCTCAGCGCCTGAATCCAGCACCAGGAAGCATTCGCCATTGGTGTGCGGCTTCACTTGGCGCACCTGGTCAAGGTTGACGATGGTCGAGCGGTGCACGCGCTGGAACTTGCGCGGGTCAAGGCGGCGTTCCAGATCCTTCATCGTCTCGCGCAGGATCAGCGAATTGTCGCCGGTGTAGATGCACATGTAATCGCCAGCTGCCTCGATATGTTCGATCGATTCGACCTCCACGCGGAAGATTTGTCCGCGATCCTTCACATTGATCAGCTTCTCAAACCGCTCAGACGTTTCACCAGCAGCCTCGCAGAACTCATCGGCCTTATCCGGCGCAACTTCGGCCAGCACGTCTTTGAGCTTCTCGGCCTCTTCCGCCGATTTCTTCTCTGTGATGCGTTGGCGCACCCGCTCCAGCGTATCGGCGAGTTTGTCCTCGTCGACCGGCTTCATCAGGTAATTCACCGCATTGGTTTCGAACGCGCGGATTGCGTGCTCTTCAAAGGCGGTGACGAACACGAACAGGGGCGGTTCGATTTCCATCACGCCTTTGACGACAGAAAATCCGTCGAAGCCGGGCATTTGGATGTCGAGAAACACCAGATCGGGCTTTTGCGTCTTGATTTTGCGAATGGCTTCGCGGCCGTTTGAGCAGGTGTCGATAATTTCGACATCGTCAAACGCCTCGAGCCTCAGTTGCAGGCCTTGAATGGCCAGTTTTTCATCGTCGACTAGGATTGTGCGTATGGTCATGCAGCAGGTCCAATGGCGCGTCTGGGATTAAGAGTAATCACCGACGCTGGCTGGGGGTTGGTGCCGGGGGCGGCAGAATTGGCATCCGCGGGGTCGGAGCCGGTTGCGCTTGCAGCTTGAGCATCTGGGCCAAGTGCAAATTCGTCTTCCATCTGGAAGGGGATTTCAATCGTGACGGCAAAACCGCCGCCCGGATCAGAGCGAGTCTCAAACTTATGATCCGGGCCGTACGCCTGCATCAGGCGGTTGCGAATATTAGCGAGGCCAACGCCGGTGGAGACCGGCTGGTTCGCTTTGTCTTGCTCATAATCGAGCAATTCGTGCCGCACGGGGGCATTCGCGCCGGGGCCGGTGTCTTCCACGGTGATACGCAGGCGTCCGGCCATGATCCGGGCGGCCAGCGTGATCTGCGCGCCCTCTTCCTGAGTGGAAACGGCGTATTTCACCGCGTTTTCGACCAAGGGCTGAAGCAGCATGGAGGGCAGGCGCGCATCCATCGCGTCGTCTTCGATGGCGAATTTGGTGCGCAGCCGCTCTTCAAACCGCATCCGCTCAATATCGAGATAGAGCTGCAGCGTTTCGACCTCTTGCGCTAGGGTCACCTGACTGCCGGGCTCGCTGACCAGAGTGTGGCGCAGGAAGCTGGAGAGGCGGGTGAGCATCGCATTGGCGGGCTCGGTCTGTTTGAGCAGCACCAAAGTGCTGATCGAGTTCAATGTGTTGAACAGGAAATGCGGGTTCAGCTGATAACGTAGCATCGCCAGCTGAGCGCTGGTCGCTTGTGCTTCGAGCCGCTCAAGCCGGTCGGCCTGTTCTTCAACGGTGAGGAAGTAGCTGATCGCGTAATACAGTGCGCTCCACCCGCCGAGCAGGGTCAGCGGGATGAAGGAAATACCGATAAAGCGCTGGACGAAGCTCGTCTCGTTCGCGCCGCCGATATAGAGGCTCTGCACCCAGGCATCGATCGAGGCGTGGATGATGACCGCCGCAAGCACCACCGCAGCTGTCGTTCCCCAGGTTACAATCGGTTGGCGGCCAATCAATTGGCGATAGATCACCGACAGAACGAGCGTGATGGAAAAGCCGGTAATGGTCGTGAGCAGCAGCAAGACCACCAGATCGAGCGGCTGATCATTGGCCACCGCGACGACGGTCCTCAGCAGAAAATACCCGCCCCAGCCGGAGAGCTGGAGAGTCCAGAACGCTCTGTTCTTACTGGCAAAGAACGGCGTAGGCTGAATAGGTAGCATGACCATGGCCGACCCTTGTAGACGAATTGTGCGGTGGATGGCAGCTAGTTTTGCCTGCGGGTGATCGCGTGGGCCGCACTTTCTGCCCCGGAAAACCGCCGATTGCGTAGAGAATTGAGCGGTTTGGCCTGCTTAAAGGTTAGTCAGTTAGTCGCTAGCGAGCTGTCTTGATGCGGGTGCTGCCTCAAATTTGAGCACGCCGTGAGCTGCGAGTTTCAGGGCTTCGCGCCCTGCCTATTTCTTAGGCGCAGCACCGGGATCGATCTCGCGGCGAAACCCCGTGCGCCAATCGGCGCCTGCAAATGTGGGCGATTTTTGCAATGCTTCGATCAATTCAACCTCGGCCTGAATGAATTCGGCGCGCTCGTCCCAGCCGTCGTGCGTGCGCCCGCGAAACAGGCCGCCATCATGCTTTGGTCCCCATCGCAGCATAAACCGGTGCGCCGCGCTCGGCTCATAGCCCGCATTGGCGAGCAGCCACGGCATCAGCCGGTCGGCCTCCCGCTCGGTCAGGCGCACGTTTTTGCGCGTGCGGCCATTGGCATCAAGCCACGCCCGGTGACCCAGCAGATTGTGCGCCAGTTCATGCGCAATCGCGGCGGCGAATTCGTCCTCTGGGTAGTCAAAGCCGACAAATTTCGAGCCGATCACCACGCGCGATCCCTCTGCCAGGGCGCGCTTGCTACCGCCTGCAAGTTCAAAGCGGGTGGCGCAGGCTTTTACCGAGGGGACCAGCAGGTCGCCGCCGCTTGCCAGCCCGATCATGATCCGGCCATCCTGAGCCAGCGCAGCATCGATGTAATCATGCGCGCGGGTCAGGCGCTGCCAATGAGAGCGCTCCTCGGCGGGCCATTGATTGATCTTTTCAGCGTTCAGCCGCTCAATCTCGCGTCCAAAGCTGAGGCCGCCTGCATTTGAGGCGGGCGATCCATGGGCGACCGTTTGAACCGCAAAATCGTCGATGAGGCCAAGGGTGGCGCGCGGCTCGCTTGGCTCTTTAAAGGCGACCATATCCTGCAATTGCAGGCCGATCGATTGCACCGTTTTTGGGCAGTAATCGGCATTGCCGCGCACCAATTTCCAACCGACATCCTGGAGCCTTTGGTCGAGCGCGTGATATTCTTGGAGTGCGGTCAGTTTTGCAGAAGGCTTCAGCTCGAAAGATGCGGCCTCGGTCTGCGCGAAGCCCGGCGTGCCTATCAAACAGGCAGCCAAGCCAGCCAGCGCGCGGCGCCGAAATTGACCCTGCCTAAGCATTAGGCGCCAGAGGTATATTGCGCTTCTGCGCCAGCCTCGCTCAACGCTTCTTTCAGCCCGTCATAACCAACCGCGCCGCCGATCACTTGATTGCCAGTGACCCATGCAGGCGTGCCGGAAAAGCCAAGCTGCTGAGCGAGCGAGAGGTTGCGGGCCAGCTCTACGCTAACCGGATCGGACACGGCGTCTGCCTGCGCCTTTTCCCAGTCGAGGCCTGCTTCGCGCGCGGCGGCCTCAACCGTTTCAGGGGTTGCTGGGCCCAGACGGAACATCGCCTCGTGAAAAGCGGCGTATTTGCCTTGCATCGCAGCGGCCAGCGCCATGCGCGCGGCGCCTTCGCTGCCGTCAAAGATCGACCATTCGCGCACGACCACCTTCAATTCGGGGTCTTCCGCGACCAAACGGTTCACATCCTCAAGGCTCGCCTCGCAATAGGGGCAATTGTAATCGGTAAATTCGACCAAGATCTTGCTGCCATTGGGATTGCCAATCACTGCGCCGGGGAAGGGGGTGACCACTTCCTCGCGGACATCGGCCAATTGCTCAGCGGATTCCTTATTGCGCAGCGCCTCGACCATTTCGGGCAGCATTTCAGGGTTTTCCATCATGAATGCGCGGGTGCGATTGTCGGCAAGGCCGGTGTAGGACCAGGTCGCCGCGCCCAAAAAGCCAAAGACGAGCGCCAGAAACGCGGTTGCGAATGTCTTGATCAAAATGCTGTTCCCAATTTTTGTGCGGCCAGCAAAAGCATGGTTGCTCTGGGCTGCTTTTGCCTGAGCTTTAGCGGCTATCGCGCAGCCGTTCCAGTTCGCTGCGCGCTTGCAGTGAAATGTCCTGCGCTCTGATCCAATCGGGCGTGCCCACGGGTAATCCTGCTTCGGCGGCCTGCGCGCTGCGCAAGGCCTCTGGGTATCGCCGGGTCATCACCTGCTGCTCTGCGCTGGCGAGGCGGGCACGCGGCATGTCCCCGCGCGCAGCATAGACCACGCCGAGTTGATACCAGGCGAACGGATTGAGCCGGTCGCGCGAGACGGCGGCGCGCAGCACGCGCTCTGCCTCGGCAAAGTTCGCATCATCCTCGGTCGCGATCAGAGCGTGGCCAAACATCGATGCGATCAGCGGCTGGTTGAGCGTGATATCGGTCGCGCGGCGCAGCGGGATCAGCGCCTCTTCCGGCTTGCCGGATTCGAGCAGGATTTGCCCCTTCACTTCGAGGAAATACGGATTGTCCGCATTGATGGCGAGCAGGCCGTCGGCCTCTGCCAGAGCGCGCTCGATCTGCGCATCCTTGTGATAGGCATAGGCGCGGGCATAGCGCGCCGCCACGCTCGTGTCGCTTTCAGGGAAACGGTTGAGCGTGCGCTTGGGATCTTGCAAAAAGCCATAAAGCTTGGCCTTCACGCGCTCGAACCGGGCCTGAAGCGCGGCATCATCGGGTGCGTCCCATGCGGGATCGACCGTGTAGACCTCGCGCAGGCGGGCGATGCGATTGCTTGAAAGCGGGTGGGTGCGGGTGAACTCGGCTTCGTCATCGCGGGCATAGCCATAACGGCGCGCCTGACCTTGGAGTTTCTCAAAGAATGCGATTGAGCCGCGGCCCGAAATGCCCGCCTCTGAGAGGTAACGTGCGCCCGCGGCATCAGCGGCGCTTTCTTGCACCCGGCTAAAGGCCAGGAAACGGCCAAGTGCCGCGCGTTGGCCCGCCATAATCGCGCCGATCGCGGCATCGCCGGCCCCGGCCAGAGCCGCGCCAACGCCAATCAGCAGCGAGAGGATGGAGATGTTGCTGGCAGCGGTGGTGCCCTCGTTAAAGCGCACGATGTGCCCGCCAGTGATGTGGCCGAGCTCGTGCGCGATCACGCCCTGCACTTCATTGGCGGTGTCGGCCGCATCGATCAGGCCGGAATGGATGTAGACCACTTGGCCGCCTGCAACGAAGGCGTTGATCGAGGGGTCATTGATCAGGACAATATCGACATTGCCCGGCTCCAGCTCCGAGGCTTCAATCAGCGGCGCGGCCATATCGGCCAGCAGCGCCTCAGTCTCCGCATCGCGCAGGATCGATTGCGCAGAGGCAGTCTCTACTGCCAGCGCAAAACTGGCAATCAGCGCAAACGCTGCCGCCGCGAGGCGAGAGGAAGGCTGGGCGAAAGGGTGCAAAAGCGCGCGCATGCCCGCAGGACTAGCGCGATCTCGTCCTGAACCGGAACTGAAGTCTTTGCCCGCGCGGCAACTTCTTTCGCAAATTGCGCGATTGTATCGTCCACATCGCGTGAATTTCGCCATGGCGCGGCCATCGAAACCAGCGGGTCCGTGTGGTTCATTTCAGGATAGAATTTGGTCTGCACGCTGCCGCCAGCCGCCGTAATCCGCTTCTCCAACTCGCGGGTGTTGCGCGGGTTGACGACCGTGTCCGCCTCGCCGTGGATCAGCAGCATCGGCGGGGCATCGCCGCGAATGTGATTGACCGGCTGGGTCGCCTCTGGATCTTCAGCCGGGCCGAACGAGTTGATCGTCGAATCGCTGTCGAACGGATAAAAATCGTAAGGGCCAGACAGGCCGACCACGCCAGCGATGTCACTGATGGCTAGCCCGCGCGCGCCGAGCCATTGCTCTTCCAGCGCCGCCATCATCACGTTGTAAGCCCCGGCAGAATGGCCAGCGACGAAGATCTGCTCTGGATCGCCGCCAAATTGCTCAATCTCCGCCTTGGTCCAGGCGATTGCACCGGCGGCGTCTTCCAGCATGGCGGGATAGACCACGTCCGGGTGCATGCGGTATCCGGCGAGCACGACGACAAAGCCCTTGGGCACGAAGGCGCGTCCCATAAACCCATAGTCTGCCGGATCGCCGGAGCGCCAGCTGCCTCCGTGAACGAACAATAGGACCGGGCGCTTCGCTGCGTCATCGCCCGCATTTTCGGGGCCCCAGACAAACAGGTTTTGCGCCTCGCTCTCGCCGAAAGAGGCCTCGGTGAGCAGCGCAACATTATGCGTGCCGCCGGTCAGCCGGTCGACCGCAGTCAGCACCGCGGGTCCATTGCGTGAAATCGCAAATTGCAGCGCCAATCCGCCTGCCAAAACCAGCGCCACGATCGCGGCAAGCACCCACAGCATAATGCGCACCTTCTTGCTTTTCATTGCATGCCCCAAAGGCCTCTGGCGCAGCGCGGCACACCCAATTGTGCCAGCGTTCGCCGCGAGGTTCTCGATTGAATTGAGCGCGCGCGATAACGCCTCCGGTCCCATGCGTATAGGGCCGAAGGCGTCAAAAATTCGCGAGGCTGTAAATGCGCTGAGGCGGTGTTAGCCGATCAGCTTGCGAGCAGCGCGCTCGATCATTGGAATGTCTTGCTCAATCTCGCCCAGCAGTTCGACTTCGCCGAGCTCATTGCGGCGGACCATGACCAGGCCAAATTCTGGCCCTTCATGTCCCAACGCTTCCAAGGTGAGAGCTTCAAGCTCGCGCAGCTTATTGGCCAGCTCAGCGCGGACTTGACCAGCGTCTTCCACTGGCTTGCCCGCTTCTTCGCGGCGCAGACGGCGCTCTGTGCTGACGACGCCTTTAAGGCCGCCTTCCGCTTCGCGCAGGAAGCCAGCGAGGCTGCCCCGCTCCAGACCAACGCGGTGCGCATGGGTCAGGACGGTCGCATATTCGGTGAGACGCGTTTTGTCGTAATCGCTGCCGAACACCAGTTTCACAACCGGGGTCATTGGCGCGCGTTCTTGGACGGTTAGGCCGCTTTCCGCGATCAGTTCCTCATAATCCTCTGGCGCATCCTTGGCGGCGAGCGAAAAGTCATAGGCGCGGCCAACAGCGGCATAGAGCGCTTGACGGCTGCGATCTTCGCTTGCGTTCGCGGTCTCAGCGAGTTCGCGCGCTGAGGCGAGGCAATCGTAAAGGCCTGCGTCCTCTGGCAGATCGTCAGCAAGGCTGATCGCATCAGCCACTTCGTCGAGCGAGGCGGGTTGCGGCACTGCTGGCACGGCGGGCGATTCCTCTACCACTGCTGGAGCAGGGGTTTCGGCCACAGGCCCGGCAACTGGCTCAGGCGCAGTGATCTCTGGTTCGTCAGCGACAGGCTCTTCCACAGGGGCTTCTTCAGCCACTGGCTCAGGCTCGCTGACAATGGGCTCAGCAGGAACGGGGTTGAGCGGGCGCAGGTCATTGGCTGGCTCTGCATGCTCTGGCTCTGCGTGATCATCGGCGTAATCCGCCGCATCATCATTGCCAGCATTGTATTCTGCCGGAGTGAAATCGCTCGGATCGTAATCGGCTGGATTGTATTCGCCTGAGCCCATCTCAGCGTTTTCGCTTTCAAGCTCGTCCGGATCCATTTCCAGCGCTTTGGCCTTTTTGGTCGGCGCTTCGATGTAATCGGTCAGCGAGGCAAAGCTGTAATCGGCTGAGGAGTCTTCGTCCTCTTCCTCTTCGTCCGGCTCGTCGAGGCCGTAATCGCCGAAGGTCGGCATAGGCAGATCTTCGCTGTCCTCTTCGCCGTAATCCTCGTCTTCGTCGTCATAGTCGTCAGTGGAACCTGCCGCGCCGCCAATGGAGGCCATGCTGGCAAATTCGCCGAGGTCGAGCGGTGACTTTTTCTCTTCAGCCGTCTCATTCAGCCCCAGCACTGCTGGCTCAGGAGCTTCGGCGTTTGCTGCTTCGCTCATTTCGGTCGCAGGCGAATCGGCCCACTCAGACAGAGCGTCGGCAGCATGCTTTTGCGGTTCATCCGCTTCAGCTTCGATTTCTTCTTCGCTTTCCAGCGCCTGATCGATCTCAAGCAGCAGCTCATCGGCTGTCACTTGGTCGGCCATTTCCTTCCAATTGATCACGCCATAGATGAAATCGATGGTGTCATCATTACTGGAAAACGGCAGCAGAATACCGCGATAGAGGATCGCAATGCCGCGCTGGTTCACAAACTCTGCTTCAAAACCAATCGGGGCCTGATTGGCGAGAATTTGCATGTAGTGATCGGTGATCCGGCTCAGCAAAGAGCGCGGCGGAACATCGGAAAGCTGGGAGATATGGCCTTCTGCGCCGCATTCTTCGGCGAGCAGGCCGCCCAGGAAGCGCACAGCGGGATCATCAATGCCGCCCGAGAAATCGAGCACGACGGAATAGGGCCCGAAATCGGGCAGATTTTCCGGTTCTAGCGAATCAATCGCGGGGAAGTTGCGCTCGCCCAGCAGGCTGGCCCAGTGATTATAGGCGCGCACTTGCATGCGGCGCTCATCCTGGCCGATCGAATCCGGCGGCAGGTCGCGTGCGTCCTGCTCTTCACCGGTATCCCAATCCTGATTGTCGTCGGCTGGTTCCGTAGAATCGAAAGCGCCCCGAAGATTGTCCATGGCCCGTATTTGCCCCTTGTTAAACGGTTCTTGGAAGCGTTTTGAAGGTGCATGGTAAACATGTCGTTAAGTTGCGCGGGAAAGTTGTGCCGTCATAAAATTTGACATCTTCGCGCTCGCACGCCGCCGCTTTGCTGGATTGACGTCGCGGGGTTTTACCTAGTCTGGCGGTTAAGAACGCGCCTCGTCTAGAGCTCATCGGCGCGTTGGCGTCAGCCAGCCAAAGTGCCCACTGCAATCATTCAGAGCATATAACGCATCTTGATCGTCATCGCCTGATTGGCGGTGCCATGCTCAAACACGGCGTCCTTATATTTGGGCGGGCCCATGCGAACCTTGGCGTCGCGAGAAAAGCCGAACCCTTCCTTAGGCATCATGCCAAGCGCGCGGTCCGCTTTGCCATTGTCATTCTCATCATGCAGCAGCGCAATCGCATAGCTGCCCGGGGCAACGCCGGTGAAGCGGATCTTCGCATTCTTGGTGGCGGGCACGACCACGCGCAGGGCGTTCGGGTCCTTGCGGCAATTGGGAAAGCTTTGTTTTTGCTTGGTCAGACAGGCGCGCACCACGCCCTTCGTCGAGCGAATATTGGTGACCGAAATCTCCACCTCGCTCGCCTGGTAAGCGCAGCCAAGCCGGTCGCAGCGGTGCCCGCGATCAGGCTGGCGGCGATGATCCGGCTCATCCCGGCGCGCGTCCGGCCTGTTCGACTATGCGGCGCGACAATCCGGTGTCGGTTTTGCAAATTCTGTCCCATATTCTGAAATAAAGCCCGAAATTGCATCGATAATCCTCATGATGTCGCTCGTGGTGGCTGGCTGTTATCACCCAATTCCCCAACGCAGAGTGAACAACCCAGCGCGGAAATATCTCCCACCCCATGTGATTGGTCACGCCCATCACCGTCATCACAGTCAGGACAATGCCCAAAGTCACGACGTGAATGGGGATGATAAACATCAGCAGCGGGATGATCACCGCGCCGCTCACCGCTTCAATCGGGTGAAAGCTCATCGCGGTCCAGGCGGTCGGCGGGCGGCTGTCATGGTGGACGCGGTGCGCCAGCTTGAACCAGCGCGGGCGGTGCATCAGCCGGTGGGTCCAGTAAAACCAGGTGTCATGCGCCAGCAGATACAGCACCAGCGACACCGGCAGATACCACAGCGGATAATCGCTCACATCGCTGTAAAGGAATGTGAGGCCGTGATGCCGCCAGCTCCAAATCGCGGCGGCGGCGGGCACGCCGAATATGCCAGCGGACAGCAGCGACCAGCGTATTTCGCGCGCGATCTGCTTGCCTTGCCCGTCATACAATCCGGGCCGCACCTTGCGGGTTATGAGGTCAAACAATCCGCTGGTCAGCAGATAGCGCAGGGCGATGATCACCGTCACCGCCGCACTGCCCAGCGCAATCGTGGCCGGGATGCTGTAGCCTTCAATCATAAACCGTGCCCATCGCGCCGAGTATGACTGAGAATGGCCGCTTTGCCCATGGGCTTGTGCGCCCGGCTGCTCGCAGACCTAACCGAGCGCCAGATCACTGCAATCAGGATCGAGTATCGCCGTGTGCCGCCGCATCGCCGCTCTGGCCAGGCGCTCAACTTGAGCTTTGCGGCGCGCCGGGGCGAGCGGTTGCAACGGCGCATGGCGCAGGATTTCTGCGTCATAGCCATCGGCAACGATCACGCCGCAGACATCGGGCTGATAGGCCTCACTGTCCAGCGGGCTGCGATCCAATCCCGGGGCCAGGCCCCAGAAAAAGCGGTCGCAAAAATCGAGGTAATCCGGCCATTTGCTATCGCCGAGCAAATCACTGCGCGCGACCTTGATCTCGACGATCACGATCTGCCCTTTGGCATCGACCCCCATTAAATCCGCGCGCCGCCCGTTTTTGAGCGGCATTTCCGGCAGGCACCAAATGCCATTGCGCGCAAACAGCCGCATGATCCCGCGCGCCGCTTCTTTGGCGGTCACAGGGGGCGGGCTGGCCGCCGCGCCGGTGGGGCGCTGCGAATCGATAACGGTGGAGGTCTCACTGGTCATTCAGTGAAACTGGAACATAGCAAGAACTTGGTCAAGCCTCTTGCGTCATATTCGGCTCAATTTTCAGGCGGCATTGCGCCCGATAGCGGCGCTGTGATCCGCGCCGGTCAGACGCAGGATCGCGCCGCGCGCGCAGTGAAATTCCCGCCACAGCGCCAGCGCCGGTACCGACGCATCCTGGCCGCGCGCGGTGATTGTGCGCAGAGCGGTTAGCCCCGGCTGCAGCATTGCATCAATGTCCTCGATCCCCTGCCAGGCGAGTTCTTGGGCTGCTTCACCAGCATCACAGAGATGACCGGGGAACGCAGCGATCTCGCCCTCAAATTTCTCGCGAGATATTCCGGCAAGCTCCGCCACTTCGCCAGCCTGATCGTGCAGGCGCTGCCAATTTTGCGCAAATTGGGCGTGTGGCTTGGGCGCGGCGGCGGTGCGGCGCATGGCGCGGGCTTGGTCGGGATAGAATGCTGACATAAGGCCATCAGGACTAGCCTGCGCGAGTTGCCGATCGGTTAACCGCGCGCGGCCAAATGCGCGCTAGCACGCGTTTTTGGGTGGTGCGGCGCTGAGGAGCTTGCTAGAGGCGCGCCCCAGATGCCATGAGGCGTCACGGCACCCGTAGCTCAGCTGGATAGAGCGCTGCCCTCCGAAGGCAGAGGTCACAGGTTCGAATCCTGTCGGGTGCGCCAGCCTTTTCAAGCACTTGCCGCGCTGCACAATTTCGCCGAGGAGGCCCGTAAGTGAAATATAAGTGCAAACCGTGATTTTTCCCCAGAAAATCAGCGGGTTTTGCGAGCTCGTACGTCCATAAAAGTTCGCAACTGTCCAAAATTGTTCGGATCGGCTCTTCTCTGGACAGTGCGATGACTTCCAGACCTTCGGCAAGCGGCTCAGTTTCAGTCGTTTCGGGCTCGTCCATCGACTTGGCTTCAGATGGCAACTTCTGGGCCGATTGCAGAATGTCTGGTTTAGGCAGGCAGAGCCTGAAAAGCCGACGCTCCGCTTACGACCCAAATTCGGACATTCTAGGCGGTCGATTGAAGCAATAGAGTGCTTTGCGAAGACTTTCGCAAAATTATCATAAGCCACTAGCACCGCGAAATCGCTGTAGGATCCACAATTGACGGCAACGAAAACGCTCTGACTCTGAAACTTTTTGCGGCACGTTCCGTCAAACAGTTGAACAAGAGATCAGAATAGGCCGATGAACAAGCTAGCTGTCGACTACGAAAACATGGAAGATCGTGAGCTCGCTCGATACGCAGAGGACGGAGATGCCCGCGCTGTTGCCCTGATTACGACCCGGAATAACCAGCGGATGTTCAGAACGGCTTGGAGCGTCCTGCGCAACCATTCGGAAGCCGAAGACGTCGTGCAAGAAGCCTACATCAAGGCATTCCGATCAATTACCAAATACGAAGGCAAGTCCTCTATCTCAACGTGGCTCACGCGGATTGTGCTGAACGCCTCAATCGATCGAAAGCGTTCATTGAGCGCGCAAAGGGCCGCGCTAGAAAGCCAAGACGTTGCGCTGATTGAAGCATACCGCGCCAACTATAGCTCAAGCGGAGATGGGCGTGATTTACCGAGCGCGGCGATCGAGCTATCAGAACTTTCCAAGCTGCTGAAGATAGCAATCTCTCGCCTGTCGTCTGAGTATCGGACGGTGTTTGTCCTACGGGACATCGAAAACATCTCCATCGCGGAAACTTCAGAAATTCTCGGTCTGACTGCCCCGGCAGTGAAATCCCGACTATTTCGCGCCCGGCGCCTCCTTCGAAAAGACTTGGAAGCCAGCTTCGGAGATGCCTTTGAGGACGTCATTCCCTTCGCTGGGGTAGATTGCGCGGCGATGACCGCACGAATTGTCGAAGCCATTTGTGACAACAAGCAGGAGACGAGAAGATGAGCTCATCAAAACTGGTTATTCCAACGAGGCGGTCCGTATTGGGCGGTGCTGGAAAGACGCTTTCAGCAGTAGGAATTGCTATGCTTATTGGGGGCTGCTCCCGATCCGAGGAAAAAGCCGCGCCTTCAGATAATGGAGCGCAGGACATCGAAATTCTGAACGCAGCTATTGCGCTAGAGCATGAGGGTATTGCTGCATATCAGATTGCAGCGACCAGCGGGCTATTGGAGCCAGCGGCAGTCGATATCGGGGTCACATTTCAAGGACATCACAAGGGCCACAGAGATGCGCTCATCAGTGCAGTTGAGCAACTTGGTGGCAGCGCGGTTGAGGAAGAAACACTCGACCACTACGCGCAGGTGCTTGATGCGGGATCATTGAAGAACCAGGAAGATGTCCTAAGACTTGCGCTGAAGCTAGAGCGCGGTGCGGCCAACGCATATCTCGGGCTGATCCCTTCGCTGGGCAATGACTACCATCAAGTAGCTGCCCAAATGGCTGGCGACGAAGCATTCCATGCGGCGATTCTTGCCAACGCGCTCGGGGAACCGATCCCCAAAGCTCCACTCATGTTTGGTTGAGAACGGAAGTCAGTTGGTTCGGGTATTCGATCATGACAAATAGAACGAAGGCGTGGCTTAGCGTGGGCCTGTTGGCCGTAACAATCCTTGCAGGGCTCAAGCTAGCTTCATCGCTTCAAGATAATGCCATCGCCAGACAGGTGGCGGGTAACGCACCAAAGACCTCAACCCCTCCAGAGCAGGTTGTGTTGCCGCTCCCAACGGTGTCCACCAATGATGAGTCAGTTGCCGGTCAAACCTTATATCAAGAGAAGTGCGGAGCTTGCCACTCGCTGGATCAAAATCGAGTGGGACCACGCCACGGCGATATATATGATCGGCGAGCAGGAACTGTCCCTGGCTTTCGATACAGTGCGGCACTTCAAGAGCTCGATTTGAAATGGAGCACCCAAAACCTTGATGCTTGGCTCCAAAACCCTTCACAATTGGCACCAGGGACATCAATGGGCTTTCGCTTGAGCGACGCGAAGGAACGAGAAGCCATCATCGCTTACCTCAAATCAGTCTCGCAAGATCTCAACTAACAACAGCGCCGACCGAAAATGCCGATCCCGGCTCCATAGAGAGAGAAGCTTGAGGTTACAATGCAATCGACTACTTTTGAGCAGGTAAGACAACTCACGGAACCTGGTGACGAATGCAAGCCGCCTGTTTCCCGGGCGGATGCAGAATTTTGTGTGCGCCAGCTGATCCGTTGGATTGGCGATGATCCCGACCGGGAAGGCCTTATCGAGACACCCTCGCGAGTCGTCCGAGCATTTGAAGAGTGGTTTAGCGGCTATAGTGGCGACCCAACGGCAATCCTGGCAAAAACGTTCGAAGAGGTCGACGGGTATGATGATATGGTCCTGCTTCGTGGGATCCGGTTCGAAAGCTATTGTGAGCACCACATGGCACCGATCATCGGCTCAGCTCATGTTGCATATTTACCGAGCACTCGAGTGGTCGGTCTATCAAAGCTTGTTCGCGTGGTCGATTTGTATGCCAAAAGGCTACAAGTGCAGGAGAAGATGACTTCTCAGATCGCAAACGCGCTGGAAACCATACTGAGCCCTCGAGGTGTCGCTGTTGTGATTTCAGCGGAACACCAGTGCATGTCGACGCGTGGTGTGTACAAACATGGGGTGGATACAATAACGAACAAGTTCACCGGTGCATTCGAGGCTGATGCAGGTCTGCGAGCTCGATTCATGAGCTCGATTGGATAGACGGCTGCGTATTTGCAAGTGCTGCATAGAATAGTCTTGACAGGTGTAGGCGCACGAAACTTGGTGCGAGGACTAAGGCAAGCGACTTCCGCGAGACCCTCGTTGAGAGCCATGAATGCGTCTAGGCTAAGAGTAGCATTTATCGGAGATGGAATTTTGCAAGGCATCAAAGCTCTAACTGCGTTGATTTTAGGCTTAGTGCTCGTTGGTGAATCTCCAACAAAAGCCGACCATTCAGAAACATCGGTCGGTATGCAGCGTCATGATTTGCAAGATCATGCGCGACGTAACTGGGCTGGCGATGCTTCAAGGCCAGTCGCTGTCACAGTATGGTACCCCACAAAAACACCTCTTGGGCAGCAAATGATAGCAGTTCCCCCGGATGACCCGATTTTTCTGGGTGGAGTTGCAGCACGCGAAGCTCCAATCGCCGATTCTACTGGAAAGCGTCCTCTAGTGCTGTTGTCACATGGAACCGGTGGCTCCGCTTTTCAGATGATGTGGCTTGGTCGGCGCCTAGCGGCGCAGGGCTACATTGTCGCCGCAGTTGATCACCACGGAAATTCAGCTGCTGAGGACGCATTTGATCCGCGAGGCTTTCGTATGGTCTGGGAACGAATGCCAGATATCAGCGTAGCGCTAGATGAGCTCTTCAGGCACGAAGTCTATGGGCATCTCATCGATCGGGAACGCATATTCGGCGTTGGTTACTCGTTGGGCGGACACACAATGCTTGGCCTTGCCGGAGGAATTTCTGATTTCGAGCAATTGGCCATCTTCTGTGACAGTCCATCGAGGGATGCGGTTTGTGATCCGCAACCCGAGTTCGTCGATGCTCAAGAACAATTCGAACTGATGTTGCAGGCCGACCCTGATTTGCGGGCTAGACAATCACAAAGTAGCAACTCGTATTTGGAAGAGCGCATAAAGAAGTTTGTGCTACTGGCACCGGCGATTGGTCAGGTGTTCACACCTGTTTCGCTGGCAGAGATCGACCAGCCGATTATGATTGTTGCTGGCGAGCAGGATACCATCGCGCCGTTCGACACAAATGCACGATATTTAGGCGAGCGAATTCCCAGCTCAAAAGTGATCCCTATCCCTAATGCGCACCACTATGTTTTCTTAAGTCGATGTAGCGAGAAGGGAGTAAAGTTTGTCGTGATTTGCGCAGATCCAGCGGAAATCGATAGATCGCTCATCCATGACTCAGTTGCAGACCAGATTGTTCGATTTTTGAATGACAATTGACGGGTCATGACAATGAAGTCTGGCGAACTTTGTCCGCTGACTTGCCCCATCGGAGTGATCTACCGGTCGATTTAGAGTTCCGGTATTCTTAATTGCCCAGCAGGGCAACCCAACTGTTTTTAAAGCGGCCAAGCTAAGGGCCTAGGCTGCGATGGGAAGCGGATGGACTACCTATTGTGCTAAAGGCCATCAAAGCGAACGTGGTTTCGATGCGATCTGAATCACTTCCTGCGACCTAATTTCTGACCTTCGCGACATTGGCAATCAGGCGAAGACAGCTAGGAGATTTGAGTGAGACTTCTCAAATTCATCCTCATCCCATTCACGCCCTTTGGGCTTTGATAGATCTGCAGTAATGCCTTTAAGCACTTTCCCGGTGCGGGCGAGGTAAGCGGCCAAGCATGTGGAATACATCGACCATTCAACCATGTTTTCGCCTTTGATCAGATATCTTGCGGCCTCCTCTGGGTGCTCAATTGCCAGATCGACTAAATCGGGATTGCCTTTTGTTATCAAGGCTACGCGGAAGTCGTGAAATGCATCATCAGAGCATCCCCCTCTTGCAGCATAGGCAAGCGCCCAAACATTCCAGTGATATAAGCGTTTCATATTCTTGGCGTAGAGCGAATAGAACTTACGGATGCTTGGCCCGCTGAATTCTTCCAATCGCACCAACAATGCTGTGGGATCGAGCTCGTCAGAGGCAGAGTTGGCGTGGACATCTTGAAGAAGTTCCCAAAAGGCAACCTCGTCTATCTTAAGATGAAGGGGCTCTGCGAGAGGCTTTCGAAACGCTTCCCGTTTTAGAACCTCGCGCGCCGCGACCGTCTCGACAAGCTTGCCCTCAATCCCCGTGGCTCGATAGAACGCTGCCAAGTTGTCATATGCGGCCAAAGCATTGATCTTCGCCTGTTCAGATCCGTTTCGAACATCCTCAAGATTGGGATACGCTTCTCGCTCCGCGTACGACTCAAGAAACTGCAGCTTCGTTTTCTCGGCGACATCGCGCCAGATTTTCTCGACCAAGTCGGATCTGCCGTCCGCGCTCGCATGCTCAACAAAAACATTCACCCACTCAGGCACGGGCCAGTAGTGGCCACGGTAGGCTGTGGCGAGCGGTTCCCAAGCCTTGTTTGCGTAATAGGCCTCGATCATGATGTAGGTCGCGATAGCGTAGGGCGTGCAGCCCTTCTGGTTGTAGACCTTTCGATCAAGGTCTTCGAACAACGCGTCTTGATCGTGACTCCATGAACGAAACTGCAGTTTGCTTCGCAGATCGGTCAGCTCTGCAGAAATTTCAGGGTCCTGGGTCTCGATGAAGGGTTTAATCGCGTCGAGATCAAAGAATGCAGCAAGCGGATCTCTCAGCATCATGGTAGATCGACTTGGTTTGCCATTGGCCTCAGGTTTTCGATAATCTGCGTACTGACCCAGTAGATATCAGCGTCGCCGTCGCCTCCTTCCTCGTCTCTCCCGAAGAAGAGCAAATTTCCATCGGGGGAGATAGTTGGGACTCTTTCGTCCGCATAAGAGTTGATATCGTCGCCCAGATTGATCGGTCTGGTCCATCCACCATCACCCGCCTTGAAAGAAACATAGATATCATTGTCGTTTCGATCCTCGTTTTCCTGGTTCCGAGCATTCAGCACGATATAGTCCTCCGATGGCGCCATGAAGGCATGAACACCGAACGCTAGCCCGACAGGTTGAATCCCAGAAAAGCCATTCCCTTGGGCAGAGGCTCGGAAACTTTGAAAACTCGACAGACTGAAGTAATAAAGGTCGCCGCTTGCCGATTGATTAGGAAAGAAAACCTGATCCTCATTGATCAGTGAATCCAACTCCATTGCCTCGCTCCACCCGCGCTCGTTTCGATCAACATACCAAACCTTGTTGTATGTCAGATCTGAGCTGATCGCTGCGAAATAGAGCCTCTTGCCGTCAGGTGTGACGGAAGGATGTATCTCTTCGTCAATTCGGCCGCGGGTGAAGTCCGCCTTGCGAATAGTAGACCATTCGCCGCTTGCAAACTTCGAAAAGTAGATGCTCGTTTCTCCGGCTTCGTTGTTCGCGTTGAAATAGACCTCATCAAGATCTGGAGAAAAAGAGACGGAGCCTTCGTGCCGTCCGGGGAGGGATACAATGCCGGGCGCAAACACCTCGGGGACCAGGCCCGGGGGCTTTTGCCCAAAGTAGGGCTCCGTAAGCTCTCCGCTGTCATTCTGATCTGGGCTGCAGCCACTCGAGATCACTGCGCCGAGTAAGATCAGAACTGAAGGTAAGGTGGGTCTCAGCAATCTATCATGCTCCTGTTCTATCCTACTGTTTGATGAACCCTGTCGTGTCTTGGTCCCGAAGATGCTCAATCATGAGCAGGACCTGTGCCGCGACAAGATCCGGGTCTTCGCCCGCGATCGCATGACCTGAATTTTTCGCAATGATCAGCTCGGACGCGTTTGAATATGCTGCCAGCTTTTCTTGCGCAGCCATCCATCCGTCCTCAAATTCAGGGGGCAGACCACTCGGCACTTTCCCATGCGCCAGAACGGTGATTGGAAGGCTCCCCAATCCTTCCGATGTAAGCCGATCATAGATCGTCGGATCCGTGAGTCTGAAAGCTGATCGGTATTCTCCGTAACCGGGCATGTCGCGGGAATAGATCGCTTGGAACCATTCCCTGTTCTGGACCGACATTTCGTCAATCCAATCAGGCTGGCCTAACTCCAGGCCAACGCGAACTATGCCGGTACGCCATCCAAATTTCATCAAGGCTGTGTGCCGCCCAAGCGCATCCATTGTATCTGCTGTTTTCTCAAACCAGAGATCAGGTTCTGAGGCATCAATCAAAACAAGGCCAGCCACGTTATCTTGCCAGTCCAATGCAGCTAGCAAAGCGATCATTCCTCCAAATGATTCAGCAATGAGAATGAAGGGACCTTTTTCTCCGGCTTGGGCAAGCAGATCGTGGAGGTCGCGTGTCACCTCGGCGACACCTTGTTCGCGGTTCGCAGGCTCGCTCCAACCAAGCCCGGTCCGGTCATACGAACACACTCTTGTCTGCGGCGTAATGCGATCCTGCAATTCATACGACACAACTGATGGCGCGCCAGCACCAGCAATCATTACAGCCGTCGGACTGCCTTCACCGATGCAACGAAGGTGCAACCGTGTGCCATTCACATCTATCAAAACACCTGGCGCTGGATATTGGGCCGCATCTTTGCGTTCAAGATGGGACTGAGTGAGTGTGCCGACCCCTGGCAACAGTGTGACTGCCATCACGAGGACGAGCATTACTTTCTTGGGTCTAACGACGCTTCCCACTTTAGAAAGCCCTCACGTCTACGGTTCGCCGTCATGGTCGAGCAATTGTTCGGAGGCCTCAAAATAGGCTGAGAGACCGGAGCGCAGACCTAGTTTAAAGGTATCCACGTGATCGGCCGCATCAATAACCTCAGACTGCCACCGAACCCCGTTCGGGGCTGCACCCTGTAGGACTTGTTTGAACCGCTCAAAGATTGGTCGTCTGTCCGCTTCATTCCCTTCGGTGCCGATCGAATGATAGACAAAGAGTTCGAGTTGGGGCTTGTTCTCCAGCATCTCGCGCACTCGATCATGAAGGTCGCTATCATCAGGTGCGCTGCTCCTGATGATAGCTGCGTCGAATAATTCCGGCTTGCGCGCTAGAGCATGGGTGGCGAAGCGACCAAAGCGTGACCATCCGGCAAAGATTACGTTCCCATCAACGCGATATTTTTCACGCAGAAACGGAATGACAACATCTTCAATATGCGCCAGAGTCTTGTTGGCGTTTTCGTTCGCCTGTTCGTCGCCGACTTCAACGGAGCCATCAACATAGTCAAGCGACGCAAGAATGATGTCATGCTGACCTTCGTGCGGCGTTGAAATCGTCAACCACTTCGCGCGTCCAGTCATAGCTTTCCTGATCAAACGCGAAGTGCACGAGCAGGGCATATCTACCCTCACTTGCGGCATCATAGCCTTCAGGAAGTGTGACGGTAACGTGCCATGGCGTGCCCCGATGTATCGACTCAGTGGCAAAACGTGTCTGACGCGCGTCGGTTGGCTCCACAGAAAAGTCACTTGAACATGCTGAAATCAAAACCGCGAACATTGTAATGAGTGAAACACGCATCCTTGGGAGAGCGCGGATAGCAAGCAAAGATCGGGAAATCATCGCGGTATACGACCCTGGATTTTGTTGCATTCCTTTGGCCTTTCTTTGTGTTGAAACAGTGCCGCAGTCTTCGCGTGCAAATCATTGCGACCATCGCCCACTGCGACCCAACGTTGGCATCTCAGTCCGCGAAAGCTGGCACGATCTTTTCCGCCGCTATCTGCAATGCTGTTGGCTCTCGCATGCCTGCTGTTGTCACAACGACTAGATCGAGTTCTTCAATCAGAATGATGAACTGCCCACCGCCCCCTTGCGCGGATGACGCGAAATAGGTTTTGTCGCCAACTCTCAGGTCGCCGCTCCACCAGAAGTAACCATAACCCTGACCAGAGACATCTTTGCCACCGCCATAAATACGATCATCACCATTATAGAGAATTCTGCTGGTTGCTTTGGCGATATACGCTTCGGCGATCAGCTGCTCACCGTTCCATTGGCCCTTGCTCATCGCGAGGGTGCCAAACTTGAGCATATCGCGCGAAGTGAAACTGGATTTCCACCCTCCTGCAGGTAGGCCGCCCAGACCAATCCGCCATTCGTAACCCGCAATGCCCATCTTCTGGAGGAGTTCGGTTTTGATAAAGTTCTCGGCACTGCCGGGCACAACGGAATCAATAACCTGCATCACGATCATGCTGCTGTAGTTCCCGTAAGCAAACTCGGTCAGCACCTCATCGGTTATCGGATCGCTCTGTTCGAGTATGGACTGAACCAGTTTTTGCCCATCGATTAGGTCACGATATCGCTCAAATTCCTCTGCCTTTTCACCTTCGATGCGAATACCGGAGCGCATGGTCAGTGCTTGGTGCAACGTGACTTTGTCCGCGCCTTCGACAAGGTCGGACCGATCAATATCGTTTAGGAAGCTGATCACGGGTTTGTGCAGATCGTCCATGGTCAGATAGCCTAGCTGGATCGCGCGCCCCAGCGCGAGGCTGGTGTAGGTTTTCGTTGCTGATGCCTGTGGGTGGCTAAGATTGATCCGCCCCCGTTGATAATAGGACTCAAAAACAAGCTTGCCTTTGTGAGAGATAAGCAAACTGTCGACTGCACCATGCTGACCGAGGGACAATTCCTCCGCCAGACCCAAAACCATCTGTCGGTCGCCGCCGTCTACGCCCAATTCGCCGACGGCGATGCCGTCGTCTCTGTCCTGAGGAGCAACCTCGAAAAAGCCGCTACCGAGTACGGGCACCTCTCGGATGTCTAATAGATCGCTGTCTTCCTCAATTGGCCACGCTGTCGAGACATAGTCTGCATCTGGATTATCCCAAAAACCATGATGAACCTGATCAGCAGCAACCTCTTGTTCAAGGCCATTACCTTCTTCGGCGCTTGCTACAGAGGCGACGCTCAACAGAATGTAGATGAGCAGAGTCTTGAAATTCTCGCTGATGGTCATTCCATTCTCCTGGATTATTTCACTCTGTTTCTGAGCTAGTGGCGAAATATAACTCTAGTGCTCTGGCCATGGATAATGCGCTATTACTTGTGTGATTGGCACTATCATGGATCTCATGGACCAATTTCACTTCGTCAGGCAGATATTGTCTTAGCAGGGCGGCTAAACGATAGTAAGACGGCAGCAATCCCGCGTCTGACAACGGCCCTGACGATCCGTCTCCGCCGGAGCTGAGATAAATTAGGTCCGGAAAATCTTGATTCTGTGCCAAGGCCTCTTCCAGCGCCTCAAAAGTCTTGTCGCTCCATTCGCCAGTATCTCCAAACGCAGGACTGGTTATGAAGTAAGCATCGAACAGACCCGGCGATTGGCTCAGTGCGTAAGATAAATACTGCCCGGCCCATGAATGCCCAGCGAAGACATCATTGCCATTGGTGTTGAACTGACTGTTCACAAAAGGAATGAGTTCGCTTTCAATATAGGACAACAATCTGCGACCGTTGCCAGATACCTGCTCGCCATCACGTTCAAAACTGTAATAATGCGGCAGAAAGTCTGGTCCGCGATTGACGTTTTCAAGGCCAATCACGATTACTTCGGGCATTAAATCACCCCAATGGTAATAGCTGGCCATCTCCGCCGTCATCTTATCTGCCGCACCGGCATCCAGCATATAGATGACAGCATAACCCTTCTCGCTGTTCGCATCATAATTCGTCGGCAAATGAACGACAATTTCTCGAGTATCCTGAGTGCTTTCAGACTCGATGCTGAATTCTTGTTGCGCAGAAGCCGGGGAGACGGCTGCGATTGCGAAAATCAAGCAATACAGGGCCGTTTTCAGCTCAAATACGCCGAGTTTATGCATGGTGTTTCCTCTTCCTTCTTGCCAAGTATGTGTGGATACGATGCTGTCGATCCCCGTTTCACCAAGGCTATGGGTTGAGCGCTGCCAGTCCAACGCCAACATTGTCTCAGAGTTTCTTGAAATTCGATTTTGAGACATTTGGATACAAAAGATCTGGCCGTGATGCGGTTCGTTCCAGTAATACCGTCGCAAATGCCAGGCTTAAACCAATGACCGAGATGCAGAGCCCACATATCCTAATCATCGACGATGAGAGAGACATCCGCCGCCCGCTTGCAAAATATCTGGGCGAGAGTGGCTACCGCGTGAGCCATGCCGAGAGCGGGCGCGAAATGGACAAAATCATGGCCAAGGCGCGTATCGATCTGATTGTGCTTGATGTGATGATGCCAGGCGAAGACGGATTTTCTATCTGCAAGCGATTGCAAGCCGCCACTCGCATACCCATCATTTTGCTGACGGCATTGCGAGACGATACCGACCGAATTGTCGGACTGGAACTGGGCGCAGATGATTATGTTGCAAAGCCTTTCAATCCAAGAGAGCTTAAGGCACGAATAAAGACCGTGCTTCGGCGCACGCAGATGCTCCCTCCGCGGTCTGAACGGCTGAATGGTACAGTCGAGTTTGATCGCTGGCGTTTCGATCTTTCCCAAAAGCAGATTGTCGGGCCACAAAATCTGATGGTGCCGCTAAGTTCCGGAGAACATGCCCTCCTTTTGGCTCTTATCGAGCATGCAGGCACTGCCCTGACGAGGGATCAGCTTATGGACCTGACACGCGGTGTCAGCGCACCTGTGTTTGACCGCCGGATTGATAATCAGATCAGTCGATTGCGGCGAAAACTGGAGGAAGACACCAAGAATCCAACGATAATTCAGACGAAATGGGGCGGCGGTTATGTGTTCGCAGCGGAGCTTGCTTGGTCGTGATGGAACAACGCTCTCGCTTCTCATTGGGCACGGCTGAGAACCAGATTCTCGTGATTCTTGCGTCGGCTTTTGTAGTCCTATTGATTGCGTCTACTGTCTATCAAGTCAGCCAAATTCGCTCTGCGGAGGAGTGGGCGAAAAGCGATTACATCGCCAAGACGATAATATTTAGAGTCGTCAATTTAGACCGAATGAGGCCGGAAGAAATACCGGGATTTGTTGAGACAGCTTCGTCCTGCGATGAAGGCTTCACGGTAACGGATAAGCCCTACGCGAACCCGTCGGAGACAGCGGCTGCAAAGGACATTCGGCGTTCTGTTCTGGCAAATTTCGGAAAGATGCCGAAGTCCATATCCTTGGATAAGTCGATGAACGACGTTTCTGTCGCGAACGCCGCATTCACCCAGCGCGATTTTGCTTTTTTCAAATGCGAACCTGACCAGATCAACTTTCCGATTGAAGGCGTGGTGATCAGTATTCGGCTCAAAACAGGAGAATGGTTCAATCTGGGCGTCACTGAGCAAAAATTCGACTTCGGTGGAGATACAATTCTTTCTGCCATACGGATCGATCTTTTCTTCCTTTTAGTCGGCATCATCGCAATCTTCTTCGTTCGCCGTCTTACGCAGCCGCTTTCTCGCTTGACCAAAGCCGTGTCGCGGTTTGGCTCAAATCTGGAAGTGGAGGATGTTGAGGAAAACGGGCCGGGCGATATCAGGAATGCGATCAGAAGATTCAACATGATGCAGCGCGAAGTGCGTGACGAGATGAAGCGGCGTACACAAATGCTAGCGTCAGTTGGCCATGATATTCGTACACCGCTTACGGCTTTGAGGGTAAAGGCCGAGCTGATTGAAAATGAGGAAGCGCGTGAGGAGATAATCGCCAGCATTGAAAAAATAGAGCGCATCACTGCGTCCGCGCTCGACTACGTGCGTGGCGAGTCGAGATCTGAGTCCAAGCAGCATGTCGATCTACGGGCGCTCATTGAAAGTGAGTGCAGCGAGTTTGAGGAACTCGGGCATCAGGTTAGCTTCAAAGGCGAAGGTGACATGCACTACGACTGTCGCCCCATCGCTCTTGCTCGTGCGATTAGAAACCTGATTGACAATGCGGTGAAATATGCAGGAAGCGCAGAGGTAGAACTGGTCAAAGGCGATGAGTGCATCGCAATCTGGGTCCTAGATAGCGGACCTGGTATTCCAGACGATCAAAGAGCTAAGGTCCTTGACCCTTTTACTCGTCTTTCAGAAGCACGAGAAAGTGATCAGGGAAGTCTTGGCCTCGGTCTCGCAATAACCAAGGCTATCGTCGACGGCCACGATGGACTTTTGAAGCTTGAGCGCAATGAGCCAAAGGGCTTGAAGGTCGCTATTCTGCTGCCCTTTGACCGATGCCGCGCTGCATGACTTAGCCGCTTGTTCGGAAAATAGTTGCATCGCTTTGCCGTAGCTCAAGCTAAAATCCGAAGACGAAAAATGGCAAATCTATAGTCTTTGGTGTCAGACGTGCAGTCTCTCAAAACACTTCCTTTTGGGGCGAGAGCGGAACGAGCAGCAATTCCGTTGTAGCAAGCTGCAAGCCTGAAAGACTGCTCGTCCGCTTCAACGCGATTGGGCAGATTAAACGTCGCCCCCTCGAAAGAGGCTATCTTCGCACCACATCGAAACCATCCGCTTCCAGCATGGCAATCAGACTGTCTTCGCCAGCGAGGTGACCAAGCCCGACGGTAAAGAACACGGTGCCTTCATGTTCTGCCATCAGGGTCTTGATCCGATCACGCCAGGTTTCATTACGGCTTACCAGCATTGTCTTGTAAATTGCCTCGCTCGACCAAGCTCCTTCCTCTCCGTGCAAGAGCAGTCCTATCAGTTCGACATCTCCACCAAGCCATGCATCAGCGATCATCGCTTGCTGGTCCGGCCTGTCGCGCAAGGACCGCGCGTTATGCAGGAGCATGCCCACTTGTGCCTCTTCCGAAAACCTCGCTATGACTTGCATCAGATCTGCCGGGCCCTCCAGCGATCTAACCTCGATGGCACGATCTTTCGCCAAGCCTAGCAGTTGGTTCGATGGAACGTTCTCCAGATCATAGCCACCCTGTGAGATCGCCAATACGCCAAGTTGAATGGAAGCAAGCCAAGGCCTTAACTGATCAAGAGCTGACAGAGGTGCTCCAATTGCGGTTGAGATGGCGTTGATTTCGTCGCGCTCATTCTCATCAAGTTGCGAGCTGAGGCTGCGCCCGTCCGTATTAAGGCCTATCTGCGGAATAAGTGACTGGACAGCGGCCTGCGCTTCAGGAGAGCTGCTATCGGTTTCAATCACAAACAGATTGGCGTCAGTGAGGGAATCCGAGATCAGTTTGCTTTGCCAATCAGTGCCAGGTTTAAGAACCGGCGCAAATCCAAACAGATGAATGGTCGTATCTTCATCGCTGATTGTCCAAAGCGCGGGACCCGCGGTTGGCGCGTCCTCCACTGCCGAAGCCGGCTCGCTTGGGCGTGCGGTCGCGCAGGCTGTGAGCGCGCCTGCAAGCAGAGGTATGGCTAGAAGTTTGAGCGCAGCTGTCCTGTATGGTGAGAGCACCATGAAAATTCTCCAAATGTTAGGTGGCTAAGGGGTCAGTTTGTTATTGAACGGCGGAGGCTCTGGCGGGCAGCAAGCTGACGCGCCTGCAGCCAAGTTACAGCCTTGAGCGCGCACACCAGTCCGATGAAAATCCACTGCGCCATTTGCCCGCCGACCAAAAACGGCAGCGGCAATGTAACAAGGACGATTGTCACAAGCCTTCGTCCGAGCATGCGATGCGTTTTCGTCCAAACCGAATGGTCAGAAAGGGTAGCGGCAGTGCGAAACCCGACCTTGCCTCCGAATGGCACCGTTACGACAAAATTGCCGATCAGGCCGAATGCGAGCGCGATGAAGTAGAAGAACGCAATTTGTGAACCGTCTGATCCGATATAATCGTACAAGTCCAGCGGGATCAAAACTTGCATCAGCAGTCCAATCAAGGCCGGAAATTGCACAGACATTGCCGGGATCAATGCAGATTTTCCGGATACCTCAGCAAGGCGTTCACGTTTAATCCAAATGGCGAGGCCCGTGAGCAAGAGGCCGAAGCCCGCCCAAAACAGGGGGAAGGTTACAATGCTTCGGATCTGTGACTTAGCTTCAGTCAAGCCCACCTTCTCTGGCGGGTATCCATTGGCCCAAAGGGTGATGCCGATACAGGCGGTGAGCGCCACGATGATTGCGGCGGTGAAGAGGGATTGTCTCATGGGCTTGGTTCCGGTTTTCTTGAATTGGATGCTGAACTGCTTTTGCTGGCGGCCGCATCATTGTGGCCAAGCAAATCCATCAAAGCGGACATCGCTTCTTCAGCAACAGTTGCGTTCAGATGATATGTGATGGTCACCCCATCTCTCTCGCCTCGGATGAGATCAGCTTCTTTAAGAACGGAGAAATGGGTCGACATGGTCGGCTTGGAAACCTGATACGCCTTAGCGAGGCCTCCAGCGGTGGCAGGACCATCCTTCAGCCGCGCAATAATATCGCGGCGGATCGGATGGTTGAGCGCTTTCAGGACTTCGGCGAGTTTCATGACCCTTAATTAGGGTTACGACTAATTAGAGTCAAGGCTAATTAAGAAAATCGGATCTAAAGATGAAAAATTGGCGGAGCATACTGTCCGTTTCCACCCGCAGAAGCGGACGCTGGGTCATTCGAGGCCAGCGCCCAACTCCAGTCAGATTTCAGTCTTCTCCGCGAGCGTAAGAGCGTCTTCAATGTCGACTCCTAGGTAACGGACTGTATTCTCAATCTTGGAATGACCAAGCAAGATCTGGATTGCCCGGATGTTCCCTGTGGCTTTGTAGATGATCGAGGCTTTGGTTCGGCGCAGCGAGTGGGTGCCGTACTCCTCCGGTCGCAGGCCGACGGCCGCAACCCACTCATCAACAAGCCGAGCGTATTGTCGCGTGCTCAAGTGGCGAGCGGGATCAACTCGGCTCGGAAAGACAAAGTCCTCGACGTCACCACCTCTGACCTCCAGCCAGGCGAAAAGACTTGAACGCGCGTCTGGCGCAATCTCGAACTGGACAGGTCGTCCGGTCTTGCGCTGCGTAATTGTCGCTCGCGTTCTAATTTCGGGACCACTAACCAGATCGCCGATCTTCAACTCGACGAGATCACAACCTCGCAACTTGCTATCAATTGCCAAGTCAAACAGCGCGCGATCTCGAATGCGCTCCTCGCGATCAAGGAAGAATCGGATCGCCCAGATCTGCTTTTGATTGAATGGTCGCTTGGGGCCAATCTTCGCTCCAAAGTTCCAAGGCACCCTGTTCTGCGCAGCGGGATCGAAGTGTGAGTAAGTCATTGCTGTTCTCCTTGGCCGGAATGGCCTCGGAGAATGTCTGCTTTCGGGCGCTAAGATCTCGAATGGTCACGTCTTGGATTGGAGCGCAAAGCTGACCCGCTCTCTGGCGATTGAAAGCAAGACGCAATTTCCTTCGCGTCTCACAGCATCCAAACGCGTTCGAAGTCGTCTCCGTGAATAGTTGGAACGGCGTTTGATCTCTTTTTGTTCTTTCCTACACCTTTGCGACTCGCGTAGGTTGCCTGACGTCACCTAAGCCAAGGGTGGCGCTGAGTTGAGTATCTGATCGCAAGGTCCGCAACAGCAATTTGAGAACCAACCCAACGTCGCAGGGGAGTGCGGCAACGGTGACAGACCCTTCAAGAAAAGGAATCTGTCATGTCGAATATCGAACTACTCACTTGCCATGAGGTCATGCGCCTCACGGGCATTCGCAGCCGAACCACAATTTGGAGACGCATTCGCAAGGGTGTCTTTCCTCATCCGATAGATATTGGCGGCGGACGTATCCGCTGGCGGTCGACGGATATCGACGATTGGATCGAGGCCCTCCCTCTGCGCCGCTATTGACCCCGCTAATGCGGGCAATGGTTCGCAGAAAGATACTCCCAAATGTCTATCCGATCATGGATCAAGACGGCCTTGCTGAAGCAGGGCTGGATCATCGTCCGCGCTCCAATTGATGACAAGGAGCGCACTGCCCAACTTGTTGAGCTGCTTGTTGAAGAAAACGCCGATGGGCGCTCCCGGAGGCATACACTAGGGCCTTGGCTCTGGTATGAGCGTCCCGTCTTAGATCGGTTTGAGGGCCACGATTGCGGCCTCACTGTCGAGGGACCAATCTACCAAAGCAGAGATGGAACCGGGTATCCGCTTGGTAGCCAGCTTCGCACCGAATTCGGGTGGCTCGACCTCACGCCAGAAGAGACCAACCTGCTCGCAGATGAAGTTCGAACGGCGATCGACCACGCATTGCTTCGCTGGTTCACGTGTACCGATATGGCGGATCGCCAGTTGCCTTCCCGCCAGTCCCGCGAGCGTTATTTCGACGACGATGTCGCCCGCAATCTGATCCGGTCTGCGACGCCTCCAAAAGCAAATCAGGAGGATGAGCGTCATGACTAATGGCCTCACAAAGACAGGAGGGAGAGAGGGCCGCGATGCTACGCATCGAGCCCAGAAAGTGGATACACACCCCACGCACGGGTGCATCGAGGATTTCTGCGGGTTTAGTGAGATGCTGATAGCACCTCGCGACGATAGCTTGTTGCAGACCTTCGCAATTCCGCCATTCTTCGCGATGGCGGATAGCATCTCCATCGAGGCGAACCGATGAGTGCGCGGGCGCAGACGGTGCGCCTCAATCCGTCACAACACAGGCTGCTTGCGGACTTTGCGAAACGGCGCGGCCTGACCCAATATGCTATGCTCGCAAGAGTGGTGGAAGCGGGCTTGCTTTCGCTGCTGCACGGCACCGACAAAGAGACCGATCTGGCTGAGCTGGCAGGCGAGATCGGTTCGATATCGGAGCGCCTGGCAGAGACCGAAAGGGTGCTTGACCGCGCTCTGTTCACCTCCTGCGCTGCCTATGCCTATGCGCGAAGTGCAGCGCTTGGAAAGAAGCAGTCTGATGAGGCTATTGCCGCTGAAGCACGGGCTGCTTTTGAGCGGCAACGCTCCCTTGCGCTGGAGGCCGAGTCATGAGTTTTGGGACCGATTTTGTCACCCGCGCCCATGCCCTTTGGCGGGTGCGTATGGCGCACTGGCAGCAGCGCTTTGGCTTCTTTGCCAAGCTTATTCTCATCTCGGCATTGGCTGGGGCGATAGTTGTCCCTCAGCTCCGTCTGATGCCCGAAGAGCTTGCCGTCGCCGCTCAATACGTGGGCGCAAACTTGCTCACCCTTTTGGGTGATCTGTCTGGCAAAGACATGATGATGAAGGTGTCGATGGACGGCCAAAGCTGGACTGTATCCGCATCGGCTTTTGCCAGCGAGCCACTTGTCGCCGCGACCTTTAGCAAGGCGATAAAACTGGTCATGGGCGGAGCGCTTGCTGGGATCGGCGCGGGCTTTTTGGTGTCCCACTTCATCAAGCGCACCATGTCCGAGCAAGGCAAAGATACGCTCGCCGACAGGGTCATTGGTGGTACCCGTGTGGCGGATGAAGCGGATGTGGCTGCTCAGACCACTTTGCTTAGTGGAAGGGATGCTCTTCGCATCGGTCCAGTCCCGATCCCGCAGCGCATGGAGACCCGTCACTTTGCTTTTCTGGGCACGACCGGAAGCGGGAAGACGACTGTCTTGCGGCAAATGCTGGATGGCATAGAAGCGCGCGGCGAAGCCGCTCTTGTCTATGACACAAGCGGCGTGTTCATCGCCCACTATTACAACCCTGCGCGCGGTGACATCATCCTCAATCCCTTTGATGCGCGCTGCACCTATTGGTCCCCTTTTGACGAGATCTCGCACCCGGCTGATGCGGACCGTATCGCACGCCAATTGGTGGCAGAAACAGGCAGCGAGGATGATGATGTCTGGCTTGAGACAAGCCGTATTCTTGTCGCCAATATGATGCGCTCCTTATGGGCGGAAAAGAACTGCAGCCTCGAAGCCTTGCTGGAAGCCCTACAGGTCAAAAGCAAAGAGCAGTTGAAGGAATGGCTGGGTAACACATCGTCAGCCCGCACCTTTGCTGATGATGCAGATCGGGCCACCGGCAGCGTGCTGTTTATGTTGGCCAAGGCTGCCAACCTTATCCAGTTTTTGAAGATCAAGCAGGATGAGGGCGACCCTTTTGCCTTCCGCGATTTCATTGTCGATCTGGACAAATGCAAGGGCGCAAAGCCCTGGATATTTGTGCCGCGCAAGGAAGACTATTTCGAGGCTTCCAAGCCGCTTATGGCCTGCTGGCTCGAATGCGCAGCGAGCGCGGTGCTAGGGCTTTCGCCATCCTCTGACAGGCGCATTTGGTTCGTGCTCGACGAGCTGGCTGACCTGCCCCGTGTCGAGAACCTTGCGCGTCTTTTGCCAGAGGGCCGCAAGTTTGGCGCAGCGATTGTGCTGACCTTCCAGGCGCTCGGCCAGATGCGCAATCGCTACGGTGCGAACATTGCCGAAGCCATGCTTGCCTGCTGCAACACCAAGCTCTTTTTGCAAACGGTCGATCAGGAAACCCGCAAGTGGGCGAGCGCCACCATCGGCCAGTGCGAGATCGAAATGCGTGTTGCAACCGATACGCTGGCAATCAACAATCAGGGTCCGCGAACAACCATGGCAACGCAGCGCCAATTTCGTGCAGCGGTGCTTGAAAGTGATCTGCGGCTTAGTCCCTACAAAGGCTATTTGCTGCTGCCAGATGGCCTGCCGGTCGCCAAGATCAGTCTTACCGCTGACCACATCACGCAGCGCGGAGAAGCGCGCCAGCCTGGCTACATCCCTGGCGATCCTGCGGACACGCTTTGGAGCAAGGTGAGTGAGATCGCCAAAGGCTCACAGGTCGACGAGGGCAAGGCTGAAAGCGAGAATGGCCGGGCTAAACACCAAGGGCCGGTGTAATGGTCGCCACTGTCTCTGCCCTGTCAAGCGCAGCTCAGGCTGCGAGCTACTATGAGGCCGACGACTACTATGCCGAAGGCGGCATGGCTCCCTCAGAGTGGTTTGGTGAGGCTGCTGAGAAGCTTGGCCTTTCTGGAGAGGTCGACCGCAAACAATTCGGCGAGATGCTTGAAGGCCGGATTGCCGGGCAGCAGCTTGGCACTACCCGCGATGGCAAGGTCGAGCACCGGCCAGGCTGGGACATTACCTTTTCTGCGCCCAAGTCCGTCTCGATCATGGCCGAGGTTGCCGGAGACAAGCGGCTGATCAAGGCGCATGGTGCAGCGGTGAAAGTGGCGCTCGCCCATGTCGAGAAGCACATGGCGGCAACCCGGATCAGGCAGGGCGGCGAGGTCCGGCGCGAGGCAACCGGCAATCTCGCCATCGCCACTTTCCGTCATGCAACAAGCCGGGCGCAGGACCCGCAGCTACACACCCACGGCGTCATCCTCAACGCGACGCAGGACAAGGATGGTAATTGGCGCAGTCTTGAGCCGCGTGCCTTCTATCAGCTGCAAAAGGAGATCGGCGCGATCTACCGGCAGGAGCTAGCCCATGGTGTTACCGAGCTGGGTTATCGGATTGATGCTGGGAAAGATGCGCTCTTTGAGATTGCGGGCGTGCCGGAAAATGCCATCGAAGCGCTCAGCCAGCGCACCGCAGCAATCGATGCCCGGCTTGCCGAGCGCGGCACGAACCGCGAGCAAGCCAGCGCCGCCGAAAAGCAGATCGCCGCACTCGATACGCGCGAGGCCAAGACCAGTGCGAATCACCGTACGCTTCGCGCTGACTGGCGGGCAACAGCCGATACCAACGGGTTCGACAGGGCAGCGCGAGACAGGCTGATCGTTGAAGCGAGAGAGCGGGCCAACACCGGCAAAGAGACTGCCAGCCCGGAATTGCTGGCACGGCAGGCCGTGGCCTGGGCCGCTGCCAAGCTGTCCGAACGCGAGGCCGTTTTTGCGGCCAGCACGCTGGCGCGCGAGGCCGGAGACTGTACCTTTGGCAAATCCGGGCATGGCGCAATCAGCGTAGCGATTGCCGTGGCGGGAGAACGCGGCGAGCTTGTCCCGCGCACATTCCTTGACCGGCGCGGCGCGGAATTTGCGGGCTTCACGACACCGCAGGCCATCGCAACCGAGCGCACCATGCTGCACCTGGAGGAAGCGGGGCGCGGCATGGCGCAATCACTCGCCAGTCCGGTGGCGGCAGCACGGACCATCGAGCGCGCTGCACGGCAGTCAGCGCGATCCGGCTATGCCTGGACCGCTGACCAGAAGCGCGCGACCGCGGACCTGCTTACTTCGCGGGATCGCGTCGCCGCTGTCCAGGGCTATGCCGGGACCGCCAAAACCACCACAGTTCTCGCCACCTACGCGCGCGAAGCACGGCGTCACGGACTTGCCGTGACCGCGCTTGCGCCAACCGCATCGGCATCGACCGTTCTGGGCGAAGCACTCGGTTTACGAGGCGATACGGTGGCGCGACACTTGCTCGCACCGGAAGTGAAGAAGACAGGCAAGGAGGCCGTCTGGATTGTCGATGAAGCCTCAATGCTTTCGGCGCACGACATGGCGAAACTCTTGACCCGCTCCGACAAGGCCGGAGCCCGGCTCGTCCTGGTCGGTGACGTCAAGCAATTGGGATCGGTCGGTGCAGGCGCTGCCTTTGCCCAGTTGCAGCAGGCAGGCATGGCGACCGCGAAGCTTGCCGATGTGGTCCGGCAGACCAATGCCGACACCCGCGAAGCCGTCATGGCGTCGATCGAAGGCCACGCAGGCAAGGCTCTCGCCGCGCTGGAACGTGGCGGCGGCGAGGTGATCGAAGGCGCAACACCGGGCGAGCGCCTTGAGAAGATGGCCCGGCACTATCTGGCCTTGTCGCCCTCAGAGCGCGCAAGAACGCTGGTGATCGAGCCATCGCGCGAAGGCCGCGACCAGCTCACCGGCATGATACGCGCGAAACTGACCGAGCGCGGCGAGCTTTCGGCAGAGGCGGTACGGTTCGATGCGCTTGAAGCGAAAGGTCTCACCCGTGCGGAAGCGCGCGAGGCAGCAAGCTATGCCATCGGCGATGTCGTTAGGTTCAGCCGCGACTATGCTGCCAAGGGCGTGCGACGAGGCGAGAACTTTGCTATTTCCGCTGTCGATCCTGAGCGCGGGCGCATCGCTCTGGAAGGTCGCGATGGACGGTTGCTGGATTGGCATCCCCGGCAATGGGGCGCGGGCAATGCCGAGGTGTTCGAGCCAAAGCCGATGGAGCTGCGCACCGGCGACCGCGTGCAGTTCACCCGCAACGACCGCGTGGCCGGGCGGGTCAATGGCCTTGGCGGGACCGTCACCAGCATCGATACCAACAGTGGCCGGGCAACGGTAAAGCTCGCCAACGGACGCGAGCAGAAACTCGATTTGTCTGATCCTCGCGACACCCATTTGCGTCACGCCTACGTCCAGACCGCTCACGCCGCGCAGGGCCAGACCGCCGAGCGGGTCCTGATTCACGCGGACAGCCGGTCAACCAATCTGGTCGACCAGAAGATGCTTTATGTAGCGCTATCGCGCGCCAAAGCCGAGGCGGTGGTTGTCACCGACGATAAGACCCAGCTTGTCCGGGCAATCTACGAGCGCGCTGGCGAGAAGCAGACGGCCATGACCGCGAGCACGCCCGAAGCCGGAAAGTCAAAGGCGATGGGTGCCGGGTTGGGCTGATCGAATAGCCCCGGCGGTGGCAGACCATGGCGTCCTTTGCCCTGCCGTTGGAATGAACTGCTCCTCTTCGACAGGCCGTGCCGGGCGGGATCAACAGCCTGCCCGCTCCATTCGGGCTGTGCCCTCCCGTGTTGGCTGTTTCGCGTAACCGGCTGACCCGAACGGCCATTCCGGCCCGTCCTTTTTCCCGCATTCCCAACGACAGGACGAAGGATTATCGCCATGGCCCGCACACAAACAGCCAGCATCTATGACGCCATCACCAACCAGATCATCACTGCCTTTGAAGCCGGAACCAGTGAGTTCTCGCTTCCCTGGCATCGCAGCACCTCGCCGCTGACCCGCCCGATCAATGCGGCGACCAGGAAAGCCTATCGCGGCGTCAATGTTCTCGCTCTCTGGGCATGCGCCGAAGCGCAGGACTTTGGACACGGCCTCTGGGCCACCTATCGCCAGTGGCAATCGCTGGGGGCTCAGGTCCGCAAGGGCGAGAAGGCTGCGCCGATTGTGTTCTACAAAGTGCTGGACCGGCAGGAAGATGAGAATGCCGAAGACCGCGAGGACGGCTCGCGCATCTTTGCTCGCGGCTCGCATGTGTTCAATGTCGAGCAGGTCGAAGGGTATGCATTGCCGGAAATCGCGACCGGCGAGAGTTTCGATCCCATCCCGAGCGCCGAGGCGTTCGTTGCCGCCACCGGTGCCAACATCCGCATTCATGGACAGAGCGCGCATTACACGCCTTCAGCCGACCGCATCACCATGCCCGAGCGGGAACTGTTCTTCGCGACCGATACCGGATCAGCCGAACAGAACTGGTACGCGACCCTGCTTCATGAACTGACCCACTGGACCGGTGCCGAGCACCGCCTTGCCCGCACGTTTGGCAAGCGCTTTGGCGACGATGCCTATGCGATGGAAGAGTTGGTAGCCGAGTTGGGCTCGGCCTTCCTTTGCGCCGATCTGGGTCTGTCATCCAGCCCGCGTCCAGATCACGCCAGCTATCTCGCTTGTTGGCTGAAGGTGCTCAAGGCCGACAACCGGGCGATTTTCACTGCAGCCAGTGCAGCGGCGAAGGCGGCTGAGTTTCTACGGGAGAAGGGCCGTGAGTTCTCGTCTACGTCAGCTACCAGCTAAACTGATGCCCCAATGCATCTAAGCGCTGAATTCGCAATTCGTAGTCAGGCATGATCGTCTCAAGCATTCGCCAAAATTGCCTTGAGTGATTGTGCTCAATCATGTGGCAAGCTTCATGCGCCAAGACGTAGTCGATGAGCGAAACAGGGGCCATAACAAGTCGCCAATTGAGACGTATACGGCCTTTTGCATCGCAGCTTCCCCATCGCTTCGATTGATCCACGACGGCAATCGAACGAGGTTCAATCCCGAGTAAATTGCTTACGGCTTGGATGCGCTTCGAAAATTGGCACTCAGCCTTGGAGAGGTACCAATGGCGCAATCCGCTCCGCACGGAACTTTTGGCCACCAGCGCATCTAGTCCGGGCAACACTGGAGCGATTAAATTTGCCCCGCGAGCGCGAACTCTTGTGACGATAGCCTCAGGATCGCGAAGGACCTTCAGCCGGTACTGCCGCCCCAAATAGTGGAATGCCTCACCACTCACAAATTCCTTAGAGGACGGTACACCGGCTAGTTCGGAATACCCGGCCTTTTTTCGCAAAACCCAAGCCGCCTTTTTCCGAACGAGATCAGAAATTCTGCGATCGTCGAGATCACTCGGCGCAAGGACACGGACACCATCGAAGCCCACCGTAATCGCCACTGTTTTGCGTCGAGATGTCTTGATCAAAGAATATTCGATTTTTTCTCCGCCGAAATCAATTTGGTGGTCGAGCATTTTTCTCATCTGGCTAACCGTGCTCGCGCGACGTCCATAATCTTCGCCGTCGATGCTTCGATCGAAGCAAAATCGGCGCCCGATTGGCGCAAGCTGGCCTTAATTGCTCGGCGCATCTGGCGCTTCACATCTTCCTTCAGCTGCCAGTCGACTACCTGCGTAAGGCTCTCCAAGTCTTTGGCGACCTCGCTTGCAACTGTCTGCTTCTGCTCTTGCGTGACCCCTTCGCCAAACTGGATAAGCGGTAATACCGCTCCAGACGTTCCCGACAGCTCCTGAGGGGCTTTTTCTTTTCGCAAATGCTCTGTGCGGGTTGCTAGCTCCTCCAGCCGAGCAAGCTGGCTTGCGGCACTGACCCGGTCGACGCGTCGCCTTGAAATCAAGTCTTCCAGGTCCTCCCAAAGTGATTTGTAGGCACTTGGATTTTCATCTCGGTGAACGTGTATCTCATGCCGTATGGCATGCTCTATCCGTGCAGCCTTGGCTTCCGGCGAATTGATTTCATCGACGCTCTCACGAAAAGCCGGATCAAGGATATCGAGTGGCTGAAGTAACTGCTCCACACCATCGGCGCTTAGATGACTGGCAATCAGTTCGCCTACCTTGGCTCCGTAAAGCTTCGCGTTGAATCGCTCGTCACTGTAGCGGCGGCGGGCGGCCGCCCGAATGCGGGTGAGCCATTTTAGGTCAGTCAGATAAGGTTCTTCGAGCGCTTTCGGATCTGGAAGAACCATGTCCATCGCTTCAGAAAAGCGTTGGAAATCTAGCTCAAACTTCGCCCGCACATCTTCTGCTTCAAGCAACAAGATGCATGCATCATCGTCATCCCTGTCGATGTGATCGAACAAGCGAATGGCCGCCCGGTGCCGACTTTCAAGCAACTGGCCCTTCTCAGACGCCGGTCGCATCGCATTCAGGACACCGTCTTCTTCGGAGAACATGTCGAGCGCCTCCGAAATGCGGCGATTGTCGCCCCAGTAGTCCACGATCAGGCCATGGCTCTTGTTCTCATACGTTCGGTTCACGCGTGCGATCGCTTGCAGCAACGTATGCTCGCGGAGTGGGGCATCCAGATACATGACCTGCTCAACCGGAGCGTCGAAACCGGTCAGAAGCATGTCGCAGACAACCAAGATCTTTAAAGGATCATCCTTGCGTTTAAATCGGGCGATCAGGTCTTCGCGTTCGCGGCGTGACAGATGATGACGTTGCAACCGCGCGCTATCATTGTTTGAGCTCGACATGATCAGCGCACATTCTGGCGCTCCCAACTCTCTTAATGCCTCAATGTAGCTCACCGCGACATCACGGCTCACGGTAACAATCTGTGCCTTGAAGCCATTCGGCTCGATTGTAGTGCGGTAATGTTGGAGGATGTCCCTGCAAACCGCAGAAACCCGCTCGGGAGCGCCAGCATATCTTTCTTGCAGGCGAGTTCCTTGCTTTAGCTTCTGGATTTCATCATCGCTCAGCTCAGGAAATGCCTTGCGGATGTCAGCTTCTAGATCACGCCCATCGACCCGCATTTTTGCATCGCGCATCTCGTAAAAGATAGGAACTGTTGCACCGTCTTTGACTGCTTGGTCGATGAGATAGCGATGGATATAATCGCCAAACACTTCTCGTGTGCTACGATCCTTCTTATCGATCGGCGTGCCAGTGAAAGCGATCAGGGCTGCATGCGGCAAACCAGCCCGCATCCTGGCTGCAAGCGCGCCATATTGGGTACGGTGCGCTTCATCGACCATCACGAATATATTCTCAGCGTCGGAGATGACAGATGTCCGCGTGGGAACAGCCGTGTGAAATTTGTGCACCGTGGTGAGCACCGTAGTGCTCAGCCCCGCCTGACAATAGTTCGCGCAGGTGAGCTCCGCTCTCAGCCTGCACGGGATTGGGAAAACCGGATCGCTGGAACTGGCCTGTAATCTGGCCATCGAGATCAGTCCGATCGGTTACAATCACGAGCGTTGGGTTCTCTGTTTCCGGCAGGCGGCGAAGCTTCACCGCCAGGAAAACCATGGTCAGGGATTTCCCCGATCCCTGCGTGTGATGGATAACTCCACTGCGCCTTTGTGGGCTTGGCGCTTTGCGAATACGATCAATCGTCCGGCCCACGGCCACGAACTGCTGATACCGAGCCATCTTTTTAAGGCGCCGACCATCGATCGTTTCGAAAACCACAAAATTGCGAACGAGATCGAGGAGGTTTGCTGGAGCCAGCATCCCAGCAAGTAGCATGTCCTGAGCTGTAGGCCGACGCCCAATGCGTGACGAAACCGCATCGGATGTCAGGGGGTATGGATCGCGCCATTCAGACCAATGGCGCGGCGGCGTAGCGGTGGTGCCGAACTTCGCTGCATCACGGGCTAGCGCGATACTAATTTGAGCAACTTCAAACAGACGCGGAGCGCCCAATCCTCTAAATTCTGCAAGCCCTTGGTAACGGCGGAATTGCCGCTGTGCTTCGCCAATTGGGTCCGCCAATGCGGGCGATTTGCATTCGATCACAACCAGCGGAATGCCGTTCACAAACACAGTGATATCCGGGATGATGTCCTGACGCGGCCCCTTCATCACATATTGCCGACTGAACTCGAAGATGTTGGCCGAGATATCGTCGAAGTCGAAATAGCGGATGGTGCGATCTTGCCGCCGCCCCTTTTCATCTGTGTATGGTAGCGTGCTGCCATAGGTCAGGCGCACATGGCCTTGTTCGTTGGCATCAATCAGGTCGACCGAAGAAATGCGGGTCAGCGCCGATATGGCCCGACCAGTGCTTTCGCTGTCTAGCCAGGGATTGAGCCGCCGCAGCTGTTGCTCCAATCGCCCGGTCAGGACAGCGTCAGAAGGGCCTTCGCGAAGCTCGGCAATGTCTGACAGCGAAAGAGATTTGTAGTCGAACAATACCCGCAGCAGATCAGCTGCCGGGTCTTCGACCATCTCGATCTCCAGCCTATCGCGACTTTCGTTCATGCATTCACCGCTATCGGCGCATTCTCGAAGCGGGCGACCATGGCTTTGGGCAACCGCAGGCGTCCGGAGAGGAGCTCTTGCGCAAGCGCCGCGCGCGTTGCTTCCAGCTCGGCCAATATGTCGTTTTCCGCCTCAATTCGGAGATCGAAGGCCTCGCCCATATCGGCGATCTTTTCCTGCTCTGCTCTCGGCGGAAGCAGGATTTGCAGCTTCTTGAACGTAGGCATGTAAATGGTCTGATGGGTGCTGCCTGCTTGCAGGCGGTCCCATTCGCGCTTCATATGCCTGAATACCTGCACGAGATAACGCGGGCTAAGGTCTGGACCGCAAACCCAGTTTGCAAAATCCTGACTTGTCGCCATTGGCAGCGCAAGCCGAGTAGCTTTGCCGACCGTTGCAGTGCGCGAGAAGATAACCGTATCTTTCGGGAGGACGCGGGCCGAGGAATTTTTGATCCCTAACGAGGTCACGCATTCTGAAGTTTTCCCGACTGTCAGCCGGTCAAGCTCACCCGTGTCGCTAAGCGAAATCCAAGGGATATCGCCATCCCAATAGTCTGGTCGCTTTCGATCCGGCGTATGCCCACTTTTGAGTTGCGCGACGCTAGTCAGTCGAACCAGTTTCCAGTCGGAGGGTATCCGCTCGACGCCTTCCGCGACACGCCCGAGGACCCACCGCTCAGGGAGTTCTTGCAGAGGCGTAGCCTGTCCACGGATGCCGCGCGTTAGTTGACCTCTCATAACTGCGAACTTCGCTGCGCTTAGGCTAACGACCATTTGATTAGTTTGAATGATCGCATTTTCGATCGACTGCAAAACTTCTGTAATTGCGTCTTGCTCAGTTACGTCAGGCAACCAGACCGGCAAAAGCAAGAAGTCCTTTGGGCCTAACCTTGCTCTGCCGGTCGTTCCTAAGCTCCATGCATCGGCACGATGCCAAAGCCTCGGATTGGAGAGTACGTACGAAAGGAACTTAGGATTATTTCCAATTTTCGCGTTGAAAGCAGGGTATTCATTTGTTGCGAAAATCTCACCAAAACGGTCATCTACCAATGCAAAGGTCCCCTTGGACGCCCACATCTTGTTGTAAACAATATCACCAGGAAGGAGCCGAAACAGATAAGTCGAATTGAGGTTTTCGCCCTGAATCTGGCCCTGAATCCTTATACCTTTTGCATAAAGTTTCACGCCAATAAGAGAGTATTCTCGGTTCGCTTCGACAGAGACTTGCCGGTTAACACGAGTTAGGGCATCGCCCATTCGGGTTGAAGGAAATTCCTTACCCGACATAACCCATTTCCTCCAGCAACGCATTCATGCGGCATTCTGCCACATTTCGCGCTTTCTCGGCTTCCCAAAGCGCGTCCAGTGCAGCTTGTACGTTGATCGGGGCCTCCGGCTCCAGAGTGTCAATGTAGCGGGAAATGTTGAGGTTGAAGTCGTTCTCTTCGACCTCTTTCATCTCGACCACGCGACTAAACCGCTCGATTTCCTTCCAGTTTCTGAAAGTATCGACAATGTGTTTGATATTGCAGGGACCAAGCACAGCCTTTTTAGGTCGCTCTTCAAATTCCTTTGAAGCGTGGATGAAGAGGATCTTGTCCTTATGCTCAGCTGCTTTGTTTCGGTTGAGAATGAGAATGATCGCCGGAATGCCGGTGCCTGCGAAAAGGTTCTCGGGAAGTCCAACAACCGCCTCAATCAGATCTTCTTCAAGCAGCGCCTTACGAATGCGGCCATCGCCCGATCCGCGAAACAAGACACCGTGCGGCATCACTACGCCGCAGAGCCCGTCATGGTTCAGCGTCGCCAGCATATGCTGCACAAATGCGAAATCGCCGATGTTTTTGGCCGGAATGCCATAGCGGAAGCGATTGAAACTCAGCTTCTCGGTGTCACTTCCCGCTTCGATCGCACCCCATTTGTCCAGGCTAAATGGAGGGTTGGCGATCACGCGATCATAGAGGATCAGATTACCCTCGTGGTCGAGTAAGCGCGGATTGCGAATGGTATCGCCCTTTTCAATCCGTGCATCTCGCAAACCATGCAGCAACAGGTTCATTTTTGCGATGGCCCAGGTGCCGAGGTTCTTCTCCTGCCCATGCAACGTGACATTGATCGGCTGGCCCAGGCGCTTACCTTCCTTCTTGCCAACATACTCCGCCGCCTGGATCAGCATGCCGCCAGAACCACAAGTCGGATCGGAAATCCGCATGCCGGGCGACGGATCGAGCAACTGCACGATCAGGTTCACCACCTCGTGGGGGGTATAGAACTCGCCGCCCTTCTTGCCCGCGTCGTCAGCAAACTGTTCGATCAAATATTCATACGCGCGCCCCAGAATGTCCGGCTCTGACAGCGAAGCGTTGGACAGATCGATGCGGGTGAAGTGATCGATAAGTGCGGCCAGCACGACCTCGCGGTTCTTTGGCTCACCCAATCGAGATTCGCTATTGAAGTCGATGTTGACCAGCACGCCTTCAATCGCTGCATTCGCATCTTCCAGTGCTTCACACGCCTTGTTGAGCGTACTGCCGATATCCGTCGTGGCCTTGCGGATGACATCCCAACGCGCGCGTTCGGGCACGTAGAATTCGTGTTCGTCCGGATCATTGTAAGCGATATCGGCGGGCACGCCTTCGGCGATCCGTTCTCTCGCTTCTTCCTCGAACCTGTCGGACATTCGCTTCAGGAACAGGAAGCCAAAGATATACCCCTTATAGTCGGAGCTATCGATCGACCCGCGCAGGATGTCTGCCGCCTGCCACAAATAGTTGTTCAGCGCCGAGCGCGTCAGCTGTTTCATATTTTACCTTTCAATTCCGGGGCCGAACAAGCGTTGGCCGATCAGCTGCCGGGCCAATTCACGCCTCAGCTCGGCTGACTTTATTGCTGTGAGATAGGCTTCGCGCGCCTCGATCAACAACGCTGCGATCCGGCGTTGCTCCTCAATTGGCGGAAGCTGTACCTGGAGTTTCTTCAAATCCTTGGCCGACAGCGACAAGAGCGTAGTCGAGCCACGGCGAAGCAATTCGATCTTGGGCCTGAATGCCTCGCTCGATACGATGGCATAGAGTGCTGCTGGCACGACGCCCTCATGGGGGCGGATTACGATTATATTGCTGCTAGCAATCGCATGTTCGGTTTCAGGACCAACCAGGCCGAACTTCATAGCGGTGCCGCGACCCGTTATCAGCGCGTCACCTTGCCGCACGCGATAAGGCTCAGCCTTTTCCGGGCGGGAGAACCCGACCACATCAAGATCGTGAATTGCAGCTACGCCATCATCGACGAGGTCACGCACACCTATCATGGGCAGCTTTTCCCCATCACGCTCCATAGTATCTTCGCGCGAAACACCGACGCCCGCGAAGACTTCGGCGATATCGCCGAGCCTGCGAGAGACTCCTTTTATAGAGTGGATGTTTTGACCTTCATGCATACCGACGCTCTACTCAGAATTCCAGTGTAAGTCAATACGTAAAAGAAATGTAGGCGGCTACGTTGCAGAAATATCAGATTATAAGGTTGACTATGGCCGAATCAGGGCGTAGAGAGCTTCTTGCCCGGCGAGATCGGGTGAACCGAAACACTAAGGAGAATATTATGGGTTCAAGAGCTGGGTCCAGTGGACTCACACTGACGGCGCAGGATGCCGCCCTGATACGGGGAATGATCGAACGTGGTGATCGTCACCACGACATCGCAGCATTCTTCGGAGTCAACCAAGGGCGAATCGCCGAAATCAAGGGCGGAAGCCGGTACCCTGAGGTGCCTAATGCCAACCTTGAAGAATTGCCGCCATCGGGACCGTATCTTACCCCGAAAACGGCATGGTTGGAAAATCGACTGCAGTAGCAGCCGATTTTCCGAGGGGCCGGAGCCCCGCCATAGATGTACTTGGAAATTCATCTCTAGCGGGCCCCTCATTTCCAGTCAACGACCCAGCGCTCCGGCTGGGTCGTCACCGGCCTAAGGAGGGCCAAATCTATGTTTGAAATTCTCAAGGCCAACACTGGCGGATTCTTTTGGCGCCTCAAGGCGAACAACGGAGAAACGCTCTGCCACTCAGAAGTCTATACCGCCAAGCAGTCGGCGCAGAACGGTATTGAAGCCGTGAAGCGTGTGGCTCCGAACGCACCGGTGTACGACCGCACGTAAAAGAACTTTGCGTGCAACTAGCGCCTCCGTAGCTTCGGCTGCGGGGGCGCTTCTATGTCTAAGTTTGTTTGGCGCTGCCTTTCAGGCAACCTGCTCTATCCGCTCACGCAGACCGGACCTGTAGTCCCGGCCCATCCGGGTGACGATCAGGAGCAGTATCAAGCGGAGCGGGAATTCTGGTGGACGCGCTCTGTCCCGCGCTGCGCGCTCCTGAGGGCGCGGCGTTTTTGTACTAACCCGCAGGCACTCTTGCCTCTCTCATTGCCGGACGCCCGCTGGCCCACAGGTCCGTGCGCAGGACGTCCAGCGGCTTCGCGCCGCTGCAAGGGTGCGGTCATCTGTTGGATCAGGCTGCACGCTGATCGATAAAGCAATTGTGATTGTGCCAGTCGAGAAAGGCCGGTTCGGGATCGAAGCGGATTGCCGGGCGCAGCACTGCTTGCTCGAATTGCTCGAAATAATTGCGGGTCTCGCGGCTCTGGCTTTCGCGCAATTGGCGTGAGACCTGAATTCGGCGATCGCGGCCCACCGTGATCAATCCGCGATCAAACGCTTTGTCGAGCGTGGCGGATAGCAGCAGGCCATTGGCAGGGTTGTGGCGGTTCTCGCTGTCCTTGCCCCAAGGCTTGATATGACTGGCAACCAACAGGCGCGGATCGGCAATTCCGGTGATGCAACAGCTCTCTTCGTAATTCGCGAGGACAGCACGGCGGAAGAAGTTCTGGCCGACCCGCTGATTGACGAGTGCCTGGGTCGTTGATGCACACTGATACGGTTCGAACCGGAATTCGCTACGCTTTTCCTTGAGACGGGTTGGGGCTGGTACTGCCACGCTGTGTTCGACTTGCGCTGCCCACATATCTTCGGCGCGGGCGACGAGGCCTGACCAGTCCTGGCCAAACTCGGCGTAGGTCGCGCGGTCCAGTTTGGACGCGCCATCGAGGCCCTTCCGTCCGCTCTCGGTGATCTTGGGATCGAGGCTGGCAAAGTTGCACAGCTTCATGGCGATCGAGCTACTTGTCCGCCCCAGCACGGCGGCGAGTTGCTGGATTTCCGGATTGCCCGAATGAAGCTTGCCGAACGGTAGCTGGAAATAGAGGTAGAGCGCGAGAACCGTCTCCTCCTTGCTCCAGCGTCTGCGCGTGCTGCCTTCGTCACCCATGACTTTCTTGTGGTCGACGCTGACCAGGGGCGCAAGGAACTTAAGATTGGTGTGGGAATTAGGCTGGCCTGTCGCCTTTCCTGATCGAGCGGCTCGTTTTGAGCACCGGCACTGGCCGCACGCGGTCAGCCATCAATGCCCGGCCCGCTCCGGTTCGCGCAAGCGCTCACCCGTGTTGGGCATGACGGCTGCCCTTGTCCGTGCGGCCCATTCATTCGGTGCAACTAGCCGCCAGACACGAAAGGACACTTCCATGACCCGCAATACTTCCAATCCCGCACCCGAAGCAAAGGCTCCCGATTTTATCGCCTGGCATGTCGCCAATAAGGGTGAGAAAGCATTCTGGACCAAGGTTGGAGCTGCCTGGTTCCACCGCGACACTAAGGGCATTTCACTTCAGCTTGAGGTCGTTCCTATCAATGGCCGGATCGTCCTGCGCACACCGCTCGACAGTGAAAAGAAGGAGCAGCCGGGCGCATAGCGTCCGGGCTTGGCTCAGCTGAGAGCCCAACCGCCTCCGCTAGTCACATGGGCGTCTCGCTCGCGTAATTCGCGACCTAAACCGAGCACGTCATTGAGGTGCTCGGCCGTATGTCCGAACAGACGGTCGAGAGCGGACATTTCGCGGGGAAAGTCCGCCGAAAGGTTTTCGATCTGGTCGATGAGATTGCCTGACGCAGCCTTCAGTAGCGCGGGCACGCCCACTGTTGGTATGCCAATAGCGGTGCAGAAATCGGTAAGGTCAATTGCGGTGAGATCGTCGAAGAGGCTCGCTGCGCCTACATTGAACGCCAGTTCGTCGGTGTATTCTTCTACGGTTTGCACTGGTGTCAGATCATAGAACGGTGCGAGCTGCGTCGATCCGCCAGGCAAAAAGATGAGGCCATTGTTCTTGGCATGGTTGTCGTTGTTGCCAAGGAGCAGATTGAAAAGTGTCATTCTTAGGAATGTGTCACGGGCCCGCGCAGGCTGGTCAGTTGCTGCCAGAATGGCCCCGATGGTCCCGGCATCGAACCGTCGCCCCGGTTCTCCACGCCGTTCGTATTTGAGCTCCGCAGGAAGGCCGCTGGCCTGCGCGAAGTCCTCAACGTGAGCTCGATACACCTTGTCGTTTTCGATCAAGCGATCGAAGCGCTCGATGAGCAGGACGTCATGATCAGCGATTTTGTCCGCTACGCAGGTGCCGATCGAAAAGCCGCACTGGGCTGCCAGCTGGGTCAAAAAAGCTTCATCGCGAGCCTCGTTGCGGTAGTTGCGATCGGGCAGTTTCAGAATGTGGGTGGTAGGTGCGCCAGTGCCTTGCTTTGGAAGTGCGAAGCGCCCGTCAGGCAGTGCGGCCAACGAAATCTTGCGGCGTACGCCCGCAACCGGAGAGGGGTCTCGCATTTCGTCCGGGAGGGGCTTGCCTGTGGCGAGGCGTTCGACGATGTCCCGCAGCGTTGCATCATCTAGCGGGTCGTAGTCTTCGCTCAGCGTACCCGGACGTTTGATCGGCGGACTATCCGTACCCAGCACGCTGACCGCGCCGGGGCAGTCAGCGCCCAGATGCTCGAGCAAGCCAGCGATGTCGCTGCGCTCGATGCCATAGCGGGCCATCGTCGCTTCGAGTTGGTCATTTTCTTGCAGCAAATTGCCGAACCATGCGCGCACTGGAACATCGCCGAATGGCTCTGCGCGAAGCGGAAGCGAGAGCGACAACGGGTGGCCGTTCGGGTCGGTGAGCCATTGTGGATTATAGGTGAAGGAAAGGTCGGCATCATCGCCCTTGACGAGGTAGCCGATTGGTTCCGCCGATGCCTCGAGCCAGACTTGCAGGATCAACATCAGCGATTGCGCATTCGTGCGGTCAGATCAATGCCCGCCGCTTGGGCACAGGCTATCACCCGATCAAATTCGAGGCTGGGTTTCCCGCTTTCGAGTTCCGAAACGAACCTCCGCCCCACTCCGGCATGAGCGGCAAACTCTGACTGGTTCATCTTCATGGCTTTGCGCGCGTGCCGGACAAGTGCGCCCAATTCTGCGACCGTTCGCACACGTTCGCCGGGTTTTTGCGTGCGAACGGTCCCAACTCGCGGTGGAGACAGCCTTGTCGGCGAAGCGCCAATGGACGCTTCGGACAGCTGCCTGGCGATGTCGATCGCCCGCTGATAGGGTGGATTGCGCAGCTGCTCGCTGAGCTTCTGCGCGGGCGATACTAGTTCCGTAAATCGAGCACTGATCTCGCGGTTGGCTTTCGTCACTGCATCGAGCGCCCCACTCGTGGCGAGTTTGCGAAACACCTGATCCTGTTCGTTGAGAGCCTTGAGGAGCCGCTGGCTATCGGTCACCTGTTTCATTTTTGATCCCTTTCGGGAGCAAATTGGCACTTGCTGCGTCCAAAGTCAATATTTGATCCCGAACGGGAGCGAAATGATTGCTGATTGGCGCTGCCGGTCATAATGCGCCCGTTCGGGTGCATAAAGTATGGACTGGTGGCTAGGCACCTCAATTTGTGGCTACGATCTTGAGGTGCGGTCTTGGCTTGTCGAGCACTTCGACAGCCTCGCGCTTATGCTCCGGTGCGAGGTGCGCATAGCGTAGCGTCATCGCGTAATCGCTATGGCCAAGCAGTTCGCGGATCGTGTTGAGGTCCACGGCTCCCATGGCCAGGCGAGAGGCGAAGTGGTGACGCATGTCGTGCCACCGGAAATCCAAGATCTTCGCGTCATCCAGCAGCTTCTTCCACGAGGAGTTCACATTATCGAAGCGAGCGCCCTCTTCGCTTTCGAACACGCGGCTGTTGCCCAGATCGCATTGCGAGCGCCAGGATTTGAGAGTTTCATAGGCTTCCGCGTTCAACGGAACGTGCCGTGTCTTTCGCGACTTGGCCGTTTGCGCCGACACCGTGACTATACGCCTGTCGAAATTCACATGCGACCATTTGAGGTCAAACAGTTCGCCGCGTCGCATACCGGTGTTGAGCGAAATAAGCACCATGGGCGTCAGGTGATCGGTGAACGGAACGGCGCGAAGGCTGGGCAAGAGCTCTCGGCCTCGCTCACGCCGCCACTGATTGGCTGTATCACGTTCGCTGCGCATTCTGTCTTCGCGCTTCTTCACTTGTGCGCGCAGACGAAATTCCTCGGCTTCGTCCAAGTATCGAACACGAACTTCCTTATCCTCGCGCGCTTTCTTCACCTTGGCGATTGGGTTCACTGCAATCAGCTCCCAATCGACAGCTCGGTTCAGCGCCGCCTTGATCGCCGTGATGTCGCGATTGATGGTGTTGGGCTTGACGCCGTCTTTCATGCGTTGGGCACGCCAGCGCTCCATATCGAGTGGCGAGATGGTCGCCATAGGCATCTTGAGAAATTTCTTGAAAGCAACCTTCAGGCGCTTGAGATTGGCCTCGGCAGTTTTCTGGTGAACCCGAGCCCAATCGGCGTAGTGCTCATCGATGAACTCGCCGAAAGTTGAGACTTGCTTGCGCTTCTGGCGCTCGATGCGTGGATCGACACCGGCCCAATAGGGGCCAAGCGCGCTCTTTGAAGCCTCGACCGCTTCACCATATCCCATACTTGTGAGGCGACCGAGCCTGATGCGCTTGCCACGCTCAAATTCGAGATACCAGGTCTTTACGCCCGATGGTTGAACTCGAAGCAGAAGCCCGCCGAAATTAGGGTCGCGCAACTCATACGGCTTCGCCTTGGCCGCTGCCCTCAATGCCACGGAATTGTTTAGCGCTGCATGCATTGCGATCTTTTCTTCGATCACAAAGTAGCGAATCCGTAAGTGAAATGTAAGTGCAGGAGATGTGAACGCAGTGCAACAAATGCGAACGATTCGCAACTCTAAGAACCCAATTTTACCTATAAAAAATCGTTATTTAGAGTTCATTTTCGTTTTGCTGCGTTGCAACATAATGCACCGTATTTTGTGCCTCCGAAGGCAGAGGCCAGAGGTTCGAATCCTCTCGGGTGCGCCATTTTGGCGTGGCGGTTTGAGGCCTGAGTTCTCGGCATGCTCAGCTGCACGCACCCACAGTAATCCCGCGCGTTACGCCGCCTTCTTAAACGGCAGCAGCTTCCCGCTGCGCTGTTTGATCGATTTGGACAGCCAGCCGCCTTTTTGCCTTGAGGTGATTTCTTTCAGTTCTGCGGCGGCGCGTTGCAGGGATACTTGCTCGGCGATCAGCGCTTTGTAGATCTTGTCAGAGGTGCGGCGGCGGCGCACGGCATCGCTGGGGTCGATAAAGCCCTCGGCCATGTTGATCAGGCGGTCGGCAGCTTCTTTAAGGGCGCTGCGCGTTTCATCGTCGCTGCCGTCTTCATTCGCATCAACCGGATCCTGCGCGCGCACTTGTTTATAGAGCCTTGCCGTAAGAGCGTCCAATTGCGCTGGCGAAATGCTCGGCACGGAATTGAGGTGCGCGCGGGCTGAGGCGATGCTTTCCAGAACGGCACGCTCGCTCAAAATGCCAAATTCCTGGAAGCTGGCGAGCGCGCGGTATCCGCGCTCGATCTCGGCTGGCTCGTCAGAGGCGAGCTGCTCGCACGCTTTGGCGACCGTTTCCCACGCCTGCCAGCGGTACACCCAATCAAGGCCGGTGCCCTTGATGTTCTGCATGCCCATGATGCGGTTGGTGAGACCCGGCGGGGTGCTGTCGGCGACCAGACGCACAATCGCCTCGCCCTTGGTATAGGTGTCGCGCACGGGCAGCAGCTTGGCCTTGAATGCCCTGCCCAGCAGCGCGCGCATTTGCGCATCAAGCGCAGCCGCGTCGCCGCCTTTGGCGACCGCTTGCTGGAGCTCGGCGAGGTCGCGTGTGCTCTCTGCCATGGCCTCGTAATGCGCGAGAATGGCCTCGTGGTTTTGAACCTCGGCGCTGCGGAGAGTTTCGGCGAGCTGACCAGTTTTAGCCGCGGTAATCGCGTCTGTTGCGCTCAGCACATCCGCCTGCGGGGCCAGCATAGCGGCGAGCAGCCCGTCGAGGCTAGCTTGGTCCTGAGCGATGCGCTGATGCTTGGTCAGGGCCTCCAACTTTGCCAAAGGCTCGGTGCCCTCTTCAAACAGGGTGAGGTTGGCGGCATATGCCTCCCATTCCTCGTTGATGAAGCCGATCAGCCCCTCAACATTCGACCCGATCAGCACGTGGCGATCAGCCGCAACATCATGGACCAGCATGCGCGCAAACACCCGGCTGCGCGGCACGCGGTCGGCGCGGTTGTTGACGACGGTGCTGATGAAGATCTCAGGATCGTGAGCAAGGTCATGCTCGGCCATGCCCATCCGGTCCCAATTGCCCATCGCGCCAAAGCGTTCATTGGCGGACATGCCCATGATAAATTCCAGAGTGCGGCCATTGATGGTGGAACGCGGATAGGTTTTAAGCACGCCCAAATCGGCCACCACGCGGTCTGACATTTCGCGCACGCAGTAATCGTGTTCGAGGCCCAGCTCATCGCCCATCGCGGTTACCAGAGCGATGTTATAAGGGTGCTCTTCATAGGGGAAACGGTCGAGCAGATCCTGATGCACCAGCCCGGCCTCTTTCCAGCCGACAGTGCGCATATCGGTCTGACCTTTGGCCGCGCCCTCTTGCAGGATGGGCAGCATTTCTTCCTCAGTGGTGAGCAGCTGTGATCCGTTCGGGATGAACTCGCACATGACCTCTGGAATATTGCGTCCAGCCGGGCCTTGGATATCCTCGTGATCGGGATAGGTGTTGGTGATGGTGCCGATATCATCGCGCATCCAATCCTGCTGCAAGACGCGGACATAGTCGGGGTTGAGGCCCATGCATTCCCACAGGAATACGCGGGTTTTCAGACCTTTGGAGGTCTTCATCAGGTTGAACTGTTCCCAGATCGTCGCCTTGTCATAGGGGCGGAACAGGAACATTTCCGTGAGCCCGCCAAACGGCGTGCCGATCAGGAACATGGCTTCACAGCCGGTGGTTTTCGATACTATGGATGGGCCCACCGCATTCATCAGGCCTGCCTTCAGCCGCTCGGTGCCGGATTTGCCGCGCGTGCCCCAGCCGCCCAGCACCAGGCTCAGCGATTTGCGCAGGCGCCGGGCGTACCAGCCAAGCACAATGTGCCGGGTGAAGAACCACAGGCTGGCAGCGGCGAGGAAGATCGCCAGCTCGATGAGATTGTTCTCATAGACGGTGGAGGCATAGACAAAGGCTTTGTCCATCAACGGGGAGAGCGTATCGATCATGCTGGCTCCTCCGCTCCGAAAAACTTGGCAATTTCGGGATTGGCTGGACTGTCCGCATCATAGCCACGGAATGCGGTGTCGATCCCAAAGCCGCGCAGAGCCTCAAGGAATTCCGCAGGCTCTCGGTTGCGCTGATTGGCGAGCGCGGCGAATTCGCGCGAGATGCGCCAGAATGCGCGCGCGCGGCTGAACAGGCCAGCAGGCGGGGTCAGGGTGGTGATCCCGGCGCTGGCGAAAATCTCGAGTGGCTTGCCTTGGTCAAGCGCGGCCAGCACCATATCGATCAGCGGCAGGTAATTGCGCCAGCCGCCCTCGCTGCTTTCAAACAGGGGTTCGCCGGGCACTTTGGTGGGGGCGAGCTCGGCCATGCGCGCGCTTGGGGCGAGCATCGTGCCGAAGTAATGGCGTCCGGTGGTGTGGATATGGGCTTGGCGCTTGTCGGTGGCGGAATTGCGCCCCTCGAACAGGACGCGCCACAGTCGCCGCTTGATCCACTCGCCGCGCTGAATGCGCGGGCGGCGACCAGTTTTGAGCGAGAGGCCAAAGTCGTTTTGCGCGAGCACAGCCATCACCCGGCCCACCCGCTCGCTGTCTTGAGCGAGCCATGGTTTGAGCGCTTTGACAGTGCGGATATCCGCCTCGCGCTGATCGCGCGTCACCTCGCGGATCGCTTCGGCAATTTCGAGCGCATCAAGGTCCGACATCAGCCATGCGCGCTCAGCCGCTTCATCGGCCCAGCGCAGCAGCTTGGGTGAGAGGCGGCGGGCCTGAAACGCGGCGATGTGCTGGCGGATTTGCGTGATGGTCCGGTCGGATCCCAGGTCGCCGGACTGGCGGCAGAAGGTGGCAAGCGCAGAGGCGGCGTCCAATGTGATCCGCAGCACAAATTCGTCGCTGTCATGGGCCAGGACATGGCCGATATGCGCTGCATAGTCGTCTGGCGTCATGGCCCGCATCATGCGCGGCACATCGGCAAAGATGGCGGCGCGAACTTGGTGGTCGCTGTCATCGCGCAGGGCGACAAATGTTTCCGCCGCGGCCGGTTTCGGCAGCAGGTGCAGCGTATCGGCGAGCGATTGGCGCACCGCGCCGCTTTCGTCTTCGCCCAGTTTCGTGAGCAGTCGCGCAAACGCCTCATCCAGAGCGAAGTTCGCGCTCAGCAGGCGCACCAAATGGCGGCGCAGGAACAGCTCATTGTCTGCCGCGCGCGCAGGCTTGGCCGAGAGCGGCTGCTTAAGCCGCGCATTCACAGCGGTCGCGATGGATTTGGGCGAAAGCGCGAGCAGCGCGTCAAACGCGGCGCATTGCACCCACACATCTTCGCTTTCATCGAGGCACACCCGGCGCGTCGCGCTCAGCACCGCCTCCAGCCACGCGCCAAAGGGCCAATGGTCGATTTGCTTGGCGATGGTCGCAAGGCAGGTGTGCGCGGCGCAGCGGATGCGCGCATCCCCGCGCCAGCTACGCATGGCGTCGAGCAGATCGTCGAATAGATCGACGAAGAACGCGGTGTGGACCATCATCGGGTCGGCCGCGACCGCATCGGCTGCGATCAGGCCGAGCCGCTCAACCGCATGGGCCAAAGCGCGTTCTCGCTCACCAACACGTTTGTGGAACCGCTCGACGGCTGCATCGGCATCGAAATAGACATCAAACGCCTTGCGGTCGCTGTTCAATTGCTTGCGGTCTGCTCCCAATGCGCGGGCGAAATCGAGGATTGCTGCGCGCTCTTCGGCTTGGTCGATGGCGTTGGCGTGACGGGTCTGAAACTCCCGTTCAGCAGTGGCCAGCGCGGCGATGGAATCGCTTTGCTGAGCGCAATATTGCGCCAGCAGCTCGGCGTGCACGCGCGGATCGGCAAACTCGCTCTGCTTGTCGGCCAGCGCCAGAATTTCGGCATGGACGTCCTCAAACACGGGGCGCATTTTGGGCGCGAGCCCAGCGGTCAAACGGTCGGCCAGCAGGCGTTCTTGCGGCGCGGCGAGCCCGGCATCAATTTTGGTGTGGACGCTCATGATGCAGCCTCCACCAGACATGCGCCAAGCTTTGCCCGCAGAGCGCCGTCTTCGATCATAGCGGCGCGCAAATCGGCAGAGATTTCGATATGGACGAAGCCGTCGAACCCGGCCTCGCGCAGCAATTGCCCTTGAGCGTTGGAGAGAGCGCCAAGCTCGCCAGTGTCGCCGGGATAAACGAGCACGGGAACAGGCGCGAAGGCCATGCTGAGGCAATCCGCCAGATCGAGCAGGCGCTCGCTGGGTTCTTCTGTGCCATTGCTGAGGATCATGCCGGCACTTTGCGCAGCCACGCTGTCCCGCCGTTCTCCGTCAAAGCCGTGCAGCTGCACGTTGAGCCCGTTCGGCGCGGCCTGCGCAAAGCCAAGCGCGAAGGCGCTGAACAGGTGGTCCTTGGTGCGCGCCAGATCGAGTGCGTGTTCGCACCCGCTGGTTTTGCGGCGCGGCGCGGAATTCCACGCGGCGGCCTGCGCGCCGGTTTCCAAAAACAGAGCGGAGGCGATGCTGCCAGTGTGACGGTCTGATCCGCGGTGCGGCGCGGTGATCGCGAGTGGCGGCGCAGCCCCTTCGCGCACCCAGTAGATTCCGCGTGCCTGACAATCGCCCGCGCCCTCGCTCAGCAGCAAAGCGCCCTCAGCGCCGGGCACATCCGACTCCATAAGGCCCAGCTCTGCAAGGTCAGCCAAGCGATCCTTATTGCCGCTAAGCAGCTCGGCAAAGGCGCTTTGCGCGCGGGCCAGCTCAGCGTTGTCGGCGAAAGCCGTGCCTTCGACCCCGCCAAAGGGAGGGAACAGATAGGCTGCGCCCGCGAGAATCGCCGCCGCTGCGCCGCCTGCCAGAATGGGTTTCGCGCGGCTCACGGCGCATCACCTTGGGTAATATCATCGGATATTTCGTCGCGCGATGCCTCATACAGCACCAGCAGGGTGTAATCGCTCCCGCTAATGCCCAGCGGACCCACGGCGCGCCAATGGTTGCGGCCCAGGTAAAAGCGCTCTTCGCGCGTCAGCATGTCGGCTGGAAAAGCGTTGGGCTCGGTCAAAAGATCACGCGTGTCATCGCTCAAGCGCCGGTAGGCCGCGAGCGACTGGTTGCCGAGATAGGTGCGCTGTTCAAACACTTGCACATCGACGCCGACAATGCCGCGATCAATGTCGAACATTTCCAGTTCCAACCTTGCGGCGGGCACGGGGCTTTCGACCAGCAATTGGTCTTGCTCGGCGACCAATTCGGGCTGGGTGCGGAAAAACCGCCAGGTGTTGCCCGAGGCAAACACGACGTCGGGCGAATCCGCTTGCAGATAGGCATCATGGACAGACATCACCTCACCATCTGCGCCGATCCAGCGCATCCGCAGGCCGTAGACAAAGCCTTTTTGAAGCCCGCGCACATCCTCTGTCACCGACGGGGCGAGCAGGATTTTGGCCTTGGTTACCGGCTGGGAGAAAGTGAAGGCCAGATTGTCATTTTCCGGGATGCGGTAGACGATGGAGCGTTTTGAAATGCGGGCATCGCGCGCGGTGATATCGCGCACATCGGTAAGGTAGCTGGCGAGCGGCATAGCGTATTCGCGCCCGGCCCAGCCCGAAGCCAGAGCCAGTAGCGCAAACACCAAAGACTTAGCGAGCATCGACAGTGTCATTGTGCGCGCTCCCCGATGTCAGGGAACATCAACCAGCCAAAGGCGTAGCGCCGCTCGCTGGTGCTTTCGATATAGCGCAGCGACATGCTGGGGCGGGCTTCCATGCCTGCCTGATCATAGGCATTGGTGACCGTTTCAGCCCGCAGACCAGCGCTGCGCAAGGCAGAGATGACCTCGCTAAACGCAGGCTGTTCTGGCCCAATGCGGTCTTTCGCGACCAGCACATCAACGCCTTTTCGGTAATCCACCGCTTCGCGCGGGCGAGCGCGCAATTGGAAGATCATCGGATCCTCTACGCCTTCTTGGCTGCGGACCCATTCCTGCCATGTGACATCAAAGATCGTGTGCGGATCGCGCAGGAAACTGTCGCTTCGAGTGGCGACGAACAGAGCGTTTGAGCCCCATTTGCCGTGCACCGCGACGCCAATCCGGGCGGGCAGGACGCCGCGCGAGTTTTCAAAGGTCAAAACCGCCTTTTGCGGTTCTTGTCCTTCGGCGAGGAAGATATTGCCTTCATCGCGGCCAGCCGCAGACAGGCTCCAATGCATTTTGGAGCCAAAGCGGCAACGGGCAATGTCCATGCCAGCCATTTGCGCCGCAGCACTGGCAATTTCTGGCGTTTCACCGGCGCGCACGCGCTCGATCATAGGGGTGGCGATTTCAAACCGTGCGAAGGCGAGTTGAGGCAGGCCGTCCCAATGGCTGTCTTCGGCCGCTCCGCGCGACAATGCGCACAGTTTTGGTTGTCCAGCGGTTTGAGCGGGTGCGGTCAGGCTGGCGATGTGACGCAAGGACGCTTCGCTCAGCTCCAAGGTTGCATAATCGCCGCGCAGCCCGCGTCCTTCGCCCGCCAGGCTGACTTTGAGATCGGGTGCAAGGTCACGCAAAGCCGCCACATTGGCGGCGGCGCCTGCGCCATCGGCAAAGGCAAAGCGCGAGGCGGAGCCGGGGTCCGCTGCGCTGACCACGATATGCGCCGTCTGCGTTGCATCGATAAAGATCTGCGCGACATTGCTGTCGCTGCTCCGTCCGGCGGGGGCGGGTGCGGCGAGCACCAGCCAGCGCGCGTCCTGATTTCGCTGAAGGGCGAGGGCGGCATTGGCGAGACCCGGCATTGCTGTCGGGTCAGGCAGAATGATCGCTTCGTCACGCGCAGCATTGGGATCAAACACCAGCAATTCTGCGCCCTTGTCATCATCGCGGATAATCGCGAGGCGACCGTCCTCGATCCGAAGTAAACGCCAACCGCTGGCGCGCTGATGAAATTCTGGCGCGATTTCGGGCACGCCTTCTTCGATCAGTTCGACCAGCCGCGAAAGGGTTCTGCGGCCCTCATTCGACAAGGGCTGAGCCGCGCCGCGCATCACGCGGGTGTGCGCATCGCCAACCGCGTTCACGATCAGCGCGTTGAGCTGAGGCGAATTGCCAGAGCGCAGGCCATCGGCCTGAACCGGGCCATCGTTCCAAGGCGCGCGCGCGGTCGCAGCGGTCAGCGTAAAGCCGACGAAATTGCCGATCACCGCGCCGGCCAGGCTGACCTGCAAGGTGGAGCGGGCAACGCGCGGGAAGATGTCTTTATCATGCGCTTTGATCGCGATCAGCGTCGAGAGCAGATAGCCGAAACCGAAGAAATCGGTCGTTTTCACGTCAATGCCCTGCCACACGATGAACCAGCCCAGCGCCATTTTCCAGGCGAAGCTGATGTTGAAGAAGAGCAGCAATTTGCGCCCGCCCTCCAGCGTGACATTGGCCATAAATGGCAGCTGCAGGATCATCCGTGCGATGCAATAGATCAGGATCGCCTCGCCGAACGAGGTCAGGATTTTGGTCGGCTGATACCATTGCAGCGCGATCAGCGCCGGGATCAGAATGCCGGAGAAATCCCAACCATATTTGACGTTGTAATGGCTCGCGATCAGCGCCGTCAGCGTCAGGATGATATAGGCTTTGGGGCTGGCGAGGATGGAGCTTGCAAGCCCTTCATAGAGATAGAACACGCCGCTGATGCGGAAATTGGTGATCTCCATCAGGCCGTAGCGCACGATCAGATAGGTGAGGCCGATGGTGACGCAGGCCATTGGCAGGCCGCGCTTGAGGCCCGGTTTCCAAAACTGGTTCGCCATCAATGAGATAATGACGAGGCCGAAGCTTTGCAGATTGTTTTCCCAATCGATCCGCCGGTCAAAGTTTTCCTCCAGCCAGCCGGAAAATTCCGGCAGCAGCAGGCCGTCAAATGACAGCCGCACCGCGATGCTGGCGAGGATCAGACCCATGAAACGATCGCGGCCAAACAGGCTGGGGAAGCGGCCCGGCGCGAGCTTTTGCGAGAACACCCAGACGATGAGGTAAGCGACGATTGCCTCAACGCTGATCACGAGCGCCGCAAACGGCTTCACGATCATCAGCGGGACGAGATAGCCCGGCACCACCAGACCCGACAGCACCCAGCCATAACGCAGGTTGAAAAAGCACATGACGAACACACCGACCCACACGGTCGTGATGATCGATCCGGCCAATCCGCCTTCAGGAAATATGGTGAGAGGAAAGAGGTCCACGGCGTATTGTCTCAGCCCTGCTCCGCCGCTGGGTCAGCCGATACCGGCGCGCTTCCGCCAGCCAGCGCGCGGGCTGCGCGTTTGACCAGTTCAGCAGGCTCCACCGGCTTGCGGGCAATATCAACCACGCCGAGGGCATGGTGCTGCTCGGTCAGCTTCTCTTCGGTGGCAGAGGACACGATCATCACCGGCGGGCGGTGCGCGCCGCTCTCAGCCAGCAGACGCAGGAATTTGATCCCGTCAATTTTCGGCATGACAAGGTCGAGCAGGATCAGGTCAAAGCGCGCTGCTTTCACCTGTTTCAGGCCCGCATCCCCGTCGCTCGCGACATCGACTTCATAGCCTTCGAGCTGCAGCGTCAGCTGCAACAGCCCCGCCAGAATGGGATCGTCATCGATCACCAGAATACGCGCCGCCATCAGCCGACCCCTCGCAAATCTACATTAAATCCAAAGCCGTTTGACTGGCTGCCCCAATAGGAAACGCTGGCCGACCAGCGCGTGACCTTGGCCATGCCCTCGCCGATCACGCGGTATTCGCCGACCGCGCCTTCTTCGTAATTGGCGATCAGCCAGAGGAGCCGGTCAAAGCCGATGCCAAAGCCGCCAGAAATCCTTATAAGTGTGCGCCCGTGCAGCTCTTCGAGCTTCAATTTGACGACACCGTGCTGCGGCGTATCGGCGATCACCACGCGCAGCATTGCGACCAGCATATCAGCCAGCGCATTGGGCTCTGCCAGAGTGAAACCGCTCACGCTCGGGTGCTCCGCTTCGATGATCACGCCGAGCTCGTCAGCCAGCGTAGAGGCGCGCGCGATTGCGTCTTTGGCAACGGCAGCGGCGTCCACTGGATAGCAGGCCTCGGTCAGGTCGCGGGTTTCGGACCGGATCAGGCCAGCAACCTCATCCAGGCGGCTGGTTGCGCGGCGGGCGGTCTCGCTGATGCGGTCCACCACGCTGCGCACTTGTTCGCTGGCCAGCCGCTCGTCACTGGCGAGCTGCGAGCCGAGCAGGATCGCTTCAAAATCATTGCGCAATTGCAGATCGATGAATTTCGCGACCGCTTTGCGCAGGTCAGCGGCGCGGTTCACATCGCGCATATCAATCGCTTCAAGCACCAGAATACGGTCTGCGCCGTGAGCATGGCTGACTGGCGCGGCGAGGCGCAGCATCCGCTCGCTTTGGCGATTGCCGTCACCCAGATCGCGCATCGGCATGCGCATTTCAGAGCCGTTGAGCATCAGGTCTTCGATCAGCGCCTCGACCCGCTCTGCGTCGAGCTCGGTCAGCGCCAGCAAAGCCTCCGACAGCGAGGTGTCGAACAGGCCCAGCCCGGCCTCGCGGTAGAGCTCCTGCATCGCTTCATTGGCGTGCAAGGGAGAGCCGATCAGGTGGAAAATGATGACGGCGGTGTCGATCGTGTCGAACCCGCGGCGCACTTGCTCAGATTCGTTGGCGACCAGCGCGATGGCGCTTGCGACCTTATCATCAAGCGGCAGATAGCGGCTTTCCTGGCTTGCCCGCGCGTTGAGATCAGCGCGCCAACGGAACAGCTCGCGGAAACTTGTGACAATTGCGCGCACCAGATGCGCCGATTTGCCCGGCGTGGCGGTGTCCGGACGGGTGTGGAGCCAGAACAATTGTTGGTCGCCCGCGCCGACCCAGCCGATCCGCGCCTCGCCTGTCCAGCTGGGGACGATGTCGGCGGCATCGCGCACGGCAAAGGTCGCGCGCAGGTCTTTCAGGATCGCGGCGAGCTGTTTGGGCGCAATGGCAATGTCTTCGATCGAGGCGTTGTTGGCCGCGACTGGTTCCAGCTGGCCGTTGGGCAGCAATTCGACCAGCAGGCTGCGCTCAACCCCGGCATATTGCGCGGCGGAACCGAGCAGCTGAGGCAGGCGTGCGCCTTCGCGCAAGGCCGAGCGGTTGAACGAGGTCTGCACCGCGCGCGAGGCGGTGCGTTCAAGGCGCCGATCTTGCGAGGTTTCGCGCTCAATCACGCGCTGGAAGGTGATGATCCACGGCGCGAGCATCAGCGCGGCGACAGGCAGCAGAGTGTTCGTAAACAGCAAAACAGCCCAGCAGGCCGCGGCGATGAGCAGGCTGAAACTGATCGGTACCAAGACCGCCAATCGTTTGGGATCGGTCTCTCGGTAGACCAGTGACAGCAGCGCGCCGAGCGCCAGTAGCATGGCCCAAACCTGCCAATCGCGGGCATAATAGCTGATTTGATCGGTCCTCAGCGCGTTCACCGCATGGGCGCGGAAAATTGCCTCGCTGGTGGAATGGCTGTTCGGGCTGAGCGGTGTGCTGAGCGAACCGCGCAGCGCATCTGGCCGAACCACCATAGCGACCAGACCGGACAGTTCGCCCGGCTGGATCTCGCCGCTGGTCAGCTGGCTGGCTTTGAGGATCGGAATGCTCTGACGGCTTGGCATCGGCACCAGAAACTCACCGCGCGCCGGGCTTTTGCCAGCGAGGGCAGCGTCAAACACAGGAATGCTCTCGCTGCGTCCCGGCAGAACCGCCGATTGCGCGCGGTTGATGCCATATTGCGCCGGAGCCAAAGTCCGCGCCGTGGGGATGGCTGATCCGGCGGTGCCCGCGCCTTGCAGCTCCCAGCTTTCATTTTCGGGCAATTGCTGCGCTGGCAGGCCGACAATGACGGGAACAGCGGCCGAGGCCGCGGGGACCCGATCAGCGCCGAGATAGCCGATCCGCTCAACGCCCAAATTGGCAAGCGAGCGCTCAAGAGCGGTATATTGGGCTGGGTCTTGCGCGGCAAAACCGGGATCGCGCTCAATCACCACCACGCTGGGCTGGCTGCCCGCTTGATTGACGGTGACGGCATCGAAGAAACGTCCATCCACTTGCGCAAAGGCGCCCAGTTGATGGAGGACGGCCAGCGCAATCGCGACCAGCAGCGGGCCAAGCCATTGGCCCAGCAGCTCGCGCCGGACAGCGCGCATGCGCCGCGAGCTGCGCGTACTCCCGCGCGCAGACGCGGAGCCTGACGGCTTGCTGTCTTCCAGAGCAGGAGTGGGCGAAAGCGCGGTCACGATGTGTATGGGATCAGCAGATGATGGAGCGATGCGGTCTCACTCGCCCCTGCCGCGATGCGGACAGATACGAGAATGACGGCGATGCCTACCCAGCTGCCAATATGCCCCAGACCCCCTTAGTTTTCCCGCCCAAACTGGCCGTTTCATCGGCCATGAATTGGTGGGCGCAGCCGGAGCGATCCGGCCAAGCAGCCAGCAAAGCTGCCTTTCATGGTTACTATTCAGGGTCTGGCGCTAAGGAATTATCCCTAATTAACCGTTAATCATCACAGGCTTGTATATTAGGGCGCTGCGCGACCTGCGCGGGGAAGGCGGCTGCAAAGCGCGCGAAATGTAAAATGACGTCACGAAGGAGTGAACGCGTTGTGAGCCGCGCGGCTTAGGTAAACATCGTTAGCTCCGTCTTAATCATATTCTTACATAAGCGCCGGGTGAAAGAAGCATCAAACACCCAGTGGGCGACCGCCAAAGCCGGTGCCAGCGCGAAAGCGCTGCGCGTTCTGCTGGCCGAAGACACGCCGATCAGCGCCGAGGCGATGCGGGCCATGGCCGAGCATTTCTCGGTCGAGATGGATATTGCCGCCAATGGGCTGGAAGCGATCGAGCTGGTCGAGGCCGCAAAAGCCGAAGGTCGGCCCTATTCGCTGATGCTGGTCGATGTGATGATGCCGATTTTGGACGGTGTTGAGACGACCAAGCGCCTGCGCGCGCGCGGGTTTGACGCCGATGCGCTGCCGATTGTTGCGGTCACCGCCGCCACCAGCTTTGACGAGATCCGCTCGTACCGAGCCTGCGGGATGCAGGCTTTCCTAGCCAAACCGGTCGCGCTCAAAGATTTGGGCGCCACTTTGGAGGCCTGGGGGCACAAGGCGGACAAACGAGCCTCAAAACCAGCCTCTACGATTGAACCAGCGCTGATGGAGGCGCTGGAGCAGCAATTTCGCGACCGCAACAAGCGCACGCTCAAGCTGGTCGAAACAGCGATCAAAAATGCCGATTTCAGCGCTGAAACTGTCAATGAGATTAGACACTTACTGCATCAAATTGCCGGGACCGCGACAACCTTTGGAGACGCCAAGCTGAGCGAGTTGGCGCGCGCGCATGAGCATGCGCTGATCGAAGCAGAAATGAATGAGGAGGAGCTCAAAAAGCGCCTCCAGAAGGCTGCGAAAAGCCTCAAAGAAAGGATCGAGCCGTGAAGTTTCCGTTTGTTTTGGCCATGCCGCAGGCCATGAAATGGCTCGGCCCGGCTTTGGCTTTGGCCGTTCTCGGCTCGCCAGCGGGCGCGCAGGTCACCGGCCCGCAAGAGGACGTCGCCACTGAAGAGACTGCAAGTGAAGACCGCGTCCAGTTCGACGGGCTGGTCGAAATCCGCGGCGTTGAATCTGATCTGGATTTTGACCAAGGCGATGCGATCGACAGCTCCGGCGTTGGTATCCGCGCCCGGCTTGGCGTGACATTTGACCTCAGCGAGACAACCAGCGTCCGGGCTGAGGCCGAAGGGCGCCTGTTTGAGTTTCGCGATGACGGCCGCGACAGCCTGGAAACGGCGGTTGGCCGCCTGCACGTGACGCATCAGGTCTCTGAAGAGGTTCAGCTGCGCGGTCATGTGCGCCGCTATGAAAATATCGCTGTTTTGGAGGCGTTTAGCGCCGATCAGACCAGCATTGGCGCGCGCGTGCAATGGCAGCGCGGCAACGACCGAGTCCGCGTGACCGCTGAATATCGCGAGCGCGAATATGACACCACCATCGGCGGCGATGGCGATGGCTATCAGGTCACCGCGCAATACAACCGCCGCCTTGGCCCCTATCACTGGATCCGCCTGGATGTCCGCCAAGAGGACATGCAAAGCGATAACGAACCGCGCCGCAGCTTTGACCGACAAAGCGCGCGGGTGAAATACAGCGTTCCGATTGCCAAACGTCTGCGGTTTCGCCCGTCACTTGAATATCGCCAGTGGGATTATGACGCTCGCATTGCGCGGGGCGATCCGAACGGCGCGCTGCGCGAAGACAGCTATGTCGCGCCCGCGGTGGAGCTTGCCTGGGGACGCGCATCGCGCGGTCTCTATGCCAATGCCAGCGCGGAATACCGCCTCAAATCCTCCAATGATGAGCGGTTTGACGATGACGCGATCCGGGTCGGCGTGAGAATCGGTTATCGTTTCTAGCCGGCGCGGCATTGCAGATCACTAGCCCAGAATTAAGGGGTTTAAGGCCCACTCCACCGAGGGTGAGAGCTCCAAATTTAACCTCGCCTTAGGCATGAAGGTTTCCCTTTTCTAACCGGGTACCTCCGTATTCCTACGTGGCGACGGGCACTTTGGTGTCCACGATTCGTTTAGGAGACCAAGCAATGAAAACCGCATTGATTGCCGCTGTTGCCGTACTCTCGGCCAGCACCTCAGCTTTCGCTCAGGACGCGACCAGCTCGAACACTGACGTTGATGTCGACAACGATGTCGTCGTCGTGGACACAGACGTGACGGTTGTTGAAGACAGCTTCGACAACAACACCGACAATTTCAACGACAGCTTCGACGATAACTCGGACAACAACAGCTTCAACGACAACTCAAACCGCGAGTTCAACGACAGCTTTGATGACAATCGCGATTACGTTGACAGCTTCGACGACAACTCGGACAACATCGCTCAGGGCGTAGGTTCGAACAAAACCTACAATTTCAACGGCGCTGCAATCGTTGCAGACACCGCTCTCTCGAACGTCGTAACCGGCGTAGACGTTGACTACGGTGATCTTCAAGACACAGCTCGTCTCAGCAACAATCTCGTCAACCGTGGCAGCTCCTTCCGCAATTATGCAGGCAACAATGCGCTGAACCAGAACACTGGTGTGGGCGCGTCGCAAAATGCCAGCGTTACCATCGCTGTTTCAGGCGACAGTTTCGGCGGAAACTAAGCCCTCTTTCAGGTCTGCCTTGCGCCGCCTTCTCGCATGGGCGGGCTGGCGCAGGCGCCTGAGAACAAGGAGTTTAAGCTATGACTAAGATCAGCATGGCATTTGCACTGGCGGCTGCTGCATTTGCTTCTCCGGCACTTGCCGAAGACGCGAAACCAGCGCCTGCAGAGCAAAGCGCGCCTGCGGCAAAGTCAGTGTTTGCTGATGCCACTCCGGTGGACGAGGGCAAGCTGGCCAAAATCGCCGGTAAGGAAGATCTCACCCAGCTGACCAATTCGGATCAGACGAACAGCGTTGACGGCAACAGCGTCGGCGACAATTCGAACACGGGCACGATCTCAATCAGCGACAATGCCTTTAACAATATGAATGGCATGACCATTCTCAATGCCAACACCGGCAATAATGTTGCGATCAACGCCTCTATCCAGGTGAACATCGCGCTTCCGGCGCAATAAGCCAGTATTGCACTATGGCATTTCGCGGCGTCTCACGAATGATCACGGCAATGGCAGGGGCTATGCTCCTGCCTGCTTGTGCCGCTGTGCCCGCCAGTGACGGCGGGTTTCAGCTCACAACGCATGCCGGCTCGCTGGCGCTGGAAAACGCGCCGCGCAGCATGGTTGAGACCCGCTATGATACTGTCGTTCGGCAGCAATTTGATTTCAGTTGCGGTTCCGCCGCGCTCGCAACGCTGCTGACTTATCATTACGGCCGCGAGCAGGGCGAAGGCCTGGTGTTTCGCGGAATGTGGCGTGATGGCGATCAGGCGGCGATTCAGAAGCAGGGTTTCTCTCTGCTCGACATGAAACGTTACCTTGGCGCTCAGGGAATTGACGCAAACGGCTATAAGGTCTCGCTTGACCAAGTTCGCCAGGCTGAAACCCCAGGCATCGCGCTGATCGCGCCGAATGGATACCGCCATTTTGTGGTGGTTAAGGGCATTGAAGACGGCTTCGTCCTGGTCGGAGACCCTTCGCTGGGACTACGCCGGATGGACCGCGAAGAATTCGAAGAAACCTGGAATGGCGTCTATTTTGTCGTGACTGGTGGAGCAAAAATTAACCATCTTGCCTTTAATGCAGACGCGCAATGGGGCCGCGTCGCAGCATTTGGGGCGGACCAAGGCATGTTCCAGCCGGTGAGTCAGCAAGTTCTGAACCTTACCGCGCCGGGCTACGGGGAATTTTAACGATGCGAATTATTCGCTATCTTGCTGTGATACTTGCCTTTGTGGCTGCACCTGTCGCTGCGCAATCGCCATTTGGCGCGGTTGCGGCGATGGATGACGCTGCTTTGGCTGGTGAGCGCGGCGGTTTTATTCTTCCCGGTGGCATCGATCTGGACATGGCCATCACCCAGGAAACCAGTATTGATGGAGAGCTCGTATTGCGCTCGTCCTATGTGCTGGCTGAGGGCGGACCCGTTGTATCGATTGAGCAAGTGTCTCAGGACGTGTCGGTGGAAACCGATGGCGACGATACAGGCAGCCGTATAACCATTTCGGTTCCTCAAACTCAGGTTGTTCACCTAGCAGGCCGGGCAACCGGCAGTATCATCACCAATTCCGCCGATGATCGCACCATTTCGACCGTCACCACCATTGATCTCGACCTTTCGAGAATGGCGACTGGTCAAATTGGTTCGCTTATTCCGTCACTGGGTTCGCTTGCTGAGGATGCAGCAAACTTCAGTTTCGACTGACCTAAGTCGCGACTGTCCGGACGGATGGTAGTACACAATGCGCAACGCATTTCTGAGCCTCGCTCTTATGGGCGCCGCTTTGCTCGCAGGGCCCGCAGTGGCCCAGAACGCTGGGCAAGGCGCTGGCACGCAGACGCGCGAAATCGAAATGGTTTCGCGGCCCGTGGTGCAGCCTGTTGGCCCGCGCTCGGCCAAGCCAGTAGCGCGCGTGGCTACAAAGCCGGACGCACAGACAAAAACTCCCACAAACGCCGCTGAACTCGCGCAATTGCGCGCCGAAGTGTCGGCGCAGCGGGATTCGATCGCGCAGCAGATCAGCGCGCTTCAAGCTCAGCAAAACCAATTGGACGCGATGGAGCGGCGCTTGGCGCTTGCTCTGGGCGAAGAGCCAGTGGTTCGCCGCGCTGCCGCTACGCCATCTCAGGCTCAGCCTGGTGCCGCGCCGCGCCGTGTTGCCTCTGCGGCTCCGCAGGGTGCTCGCAGCGCCCAAACAGGGGGCTCTCAGGGCCGCCCGCAGGGCGCCGTGGGCGTCGCGCCAGAAGATGCCGATCGCCAACCAGAAATTGCTGCGCTAGGCCGTCAGGGCAGCGCAATCACCCAAAAGGGCAAATTGAGCGGCGAGGTCGAGTGGAGCTATGCCCGCGCAGACCGCAACCGCGCCTTGTTCCGCGGGGTTGAGGTAGTCGAATCCGTCCTTGTCGGCGTGTTCGACATCAACGAAAGCCGCCAGGACGTGTTCACGCAAAAGGTCGGCCTGCAATATGGCCTGACCAATGATCTCGAAATTGGCGTCGATGTGCCGTTTATCGCCCGCTGGGACACCTCCGTCCTCACACCGGTCGCGGGGCCAAACGCCAATGGCGAGACGCGCGAGATCGACAACAGCGCGAGCGGCTATGGCATTGGCGATGTTGAAGTGCTGCTGCGCAAGCAATTGCACGCCCCCAAGGGCTTTGGCGCATATTTGATCGGCAATCTGCAGGTTGATATTCCAACCGGAAAAGGCCCATTTGAACTCACTCGTAATCAATTTGGTGAAGCGAGCGAGGCGGCAACTGGATCAGGTTTCTGGGGCGTAACCCCGGGAATCACTGCGATCATCCCAAGCGATCCGGGCGTTTTGTTCGGTAGCCTCAGCTACACCAAGAACTTCGCGCGTGACGTCAATGCGGTGCTGCCGCCAGTGCAGATCGAGCGAGTGGATCCCGGTGACGTCATTTCCTTCAGCGCCGGGGTTGGCCTTGCGCTCAACCCGCGCCTGTCGCTGAACTTTGGCTATGCGCACAGCTGGGGTTTCGGGACTGAGACCACTACACGGGCTCTCACCGAGGGTGCTGAAGCGGTTACTCAAAGTTCACGCGATCTCCAAATTGGACGCTTCCTGTTTGGGACGACCTATAAGATCAATCCGAAGACGAGCGTGAATTTCGGGATCGAAGCGGGCCTCACCGATGACGCCACCGATATGCGCGCTGTCGTTCGCTTCCCGTTCGTATTCTAGAGTTTTCGGCCATAGCCACCCACTCCCTCCGCCCTTCCACCCGGATTGTATCCCGGTAGGTTCCGGGTGGAAGGGCGGAGGGAGTGGGTGGCTAGGTTCTATGGATCCAGCTTACGCCCAACCGTTTTCCAGAAACTCCAGCGCGCAGTCGGCCAGCATCGCTGCGCCTCTGGGTAGCGCGCTTTCGTCAACATGCATGCGCGGTGAGTGAATGGCGCAGCAGCTGCTCCAATCTTCTCCATCCGGCGCTACGCCGAGGAAGAACATCGCGCCCGGCACCTTTTCCAGCACGTAAGAGAAATCCTCTGCTCCCATGATCGGGTCGGCGAGGTCGCGCCAGGCGTCCGTCTCGCCATCATTCAAAGCACTCGCAACCTTGCGGCCCAGCTCCACCGCGCGTCCATCGCACAGCGTCACGGGAAAGCCGGGTTCAATCTCGCAGGTCGCCGTGACGCCGTAAGCCGCCGCCGTGTTTGAGGTGACGTCAGCCATCAGGCGGTGCATTTTTGCTCGGTTTTCTGCGGTTAAAGTGCGGATCGTGCCTGACACAGTGGCGTCATCTGCGATGACATTATGCGCTGTGCCAGCGTGGATTTGCGTCACAGTCACCACGACGGCGCTGGCCGCATTGAAGCGCCGCGTCACCATTGCCTGCACTGCGCCAACGATAGCTGCTGCGGCGGGAACGGGATCCTCGCAATCATGCGGCATAGAGGCGTGGCCGCCCTTCCCCGTCACCGTGATCGTGAATTGATCGGCGGCTGCCATTAGCGGCCCCGGCTTGCCCGCGAGCACGCCGTAAGCGGCATTCGGCATGATGTGCAGCGCAAAGGCGGCATCGGGCAACGTGCGCTCACTGTCGCCCTCCCCGCCAAGCAGGCTGTCATCGAGCAGCTTGGCCGCTGTCACCAGCATGGCGGTGTGGGTATCATGCCCGCAGGCATGCATTCGTCCCGGGATAGTGGAGGCAAACTCGAGATCGGTTTTCTCCGCCATTGGCAAAGCGTCCATATCTCCGCGCAGGACAACCCGCTCGCGGCTCGGCGTGCCCGGTTTCGCGCCTTTGAGGGTTGCGACCGCTCCGGTGCAAGAGGTGCCGATCCGCCATTCAAGATCGATATCAGCCAGCGCCTCGCGCACTTTCGCCAGCGTTTTGGGAGTCTCCAGGCCCAATTCCGGTTCGGCGTGGATCGCGCGCCTCAGCGCGACAAGGCTAGGGCCAAGCTCCTCGGCAGAGGCGGCAAGATCGGGCGAAATGAGCGCGGATGTAAGCATGGGCCGCAGTCTAACCCCGCTCACCCCCTGCGGGCCAGCCCGAATTGCGCGCGCCGCGCCGTATCTGGTGCACATGTGCCTCCGCCGGTCGCAAATCTGGGCTTGCCATAGACAATTTAGCCCCGATGTAACCGGCGGCGCCCGCCAACCGTAACGTCAGCAGGGCGAGAAATTTCTGGCAGACTAACCCCGTTTGCCGCTAGGAGCCGCAATTATGGGCACGTCGATATATGAATTTCCGCAGAGTTCGCAGCCGGATGCTGCGCGCGGAGCCGTGTCTGCGCCCCGTTCCGGGCCGCGCCGCACGCGCGCGCCGGGTGAGGCGCCGACTGTTGGCGTGATCTACAATCCGCGCAGCCACCGCAACAAAGGCCAGGACTTTGACTGCGGGATCAGCCCGGATGTTTACATCGTCCAGCCCGGTGACCGCAATCAGCTGCCTCAGGCCCTGTCCAGCCTCGCCAAGCGCGGGATCGATCTGCTCGTCATTAATGGCGGCGATGGGACTGTGCGCGATGTGCTGACTTGCGGGCAGAGTATTTTTGGTGATGATTGGCCGCCGATTGCGGTCTTGCCTAAGGGTAAGACAAATGCACTGACGGTTGATCTTGATGTACCGCTCGATTGGACGCTGCAAGGCGCGATCGATGCGCTCGACAATGGCCGCCGGATTTTGCGCCGTCCGATGGCGCTCACTGCGTTGACCGGACCCAAGGCGCGGGTTTTGGGCTTTATCATGGGCGCAGGCGCATTCGCGCGGGCAACAACGCAAACTGGCCAAAGCGCGCACCGACTGGGCGCTTTCGATTCCGTTGTCGTCGGCCTCACGACCGCTTGGGTTATTCTCCAGTCGTTACTAGGTTCGACTAAGAACGTTTGGCGTCGGGGCACAGAAATGGAGCTTAGGCTCGGTCCTAGCAGCGCTTTGATGGAGCACAGCGGCCACGGCGATCCCAAACGGCGGCAGCTGCTGTTTGCCTCCACCTTGGAACGCTTGCCCGCCGGTCTTAAACCATTTGGCAAGCTCACCAAGGGCTTGCGGCTGGTTGCGCTTGATCAGATCTCGCGCCGCACCGCTGCTATGTTGCCGATTTTGACGCGCGGGTGGACGCCGAAGAACCTGCGGGAACGCGGCATTCACCAGGTCAGCGCGCCCAGCTTTACGCTCGATATTGATGGCCAGGTGATTTTGGACGGTGAGGCATTTCCGGCTGGGAAATACCGGATCGAGCAAAGCCAAGAGCTGGAATTCGTAACCCCGTGAACGCGCAGGAGCAGGCGCCAGCGGCGCTTGAAGCGCGCATCACCAAACAATTGGCCGCGCCGATTGGCGATGAAGTGCGCAGCTTTGCCGCGGCTTTGGGCGAGGCGGCGGGTGCGCGGGCGGTGCTGTTCTATGGGTCGAACTTGCGCACAGGATCGCTTGAAGGTGTGCTCGATTTTTACGTGCTGCTGCCCGGTGATCAGATCGAACGGATTTGGCCGCGCGTGAGCTATCATGAGCGAGAGATTGCTGGCGGCGTCACTCTGAGGGCCAAGGTCGCGACCATGTCTTTGGTTGCTTTTGCGAAAGCTGCCGCAGGGGAACTCACCGACACCACGATCTGGGCGCGCTTCGTTCAGCCGAGCGCGCTGATCTGGACCAGCGATGACGCCGCGCAGGCTGACGTCACGGCGGCTGCTGCCCAAGCGGCGATGACGGCGGCACGGCTGGCCGCGGCGCTAGGGCCCAAAACCGGCAGCGCAGAGGATTACTGGCGCGCGCTGTTTCAGGCGACCTACAAAGCGGAATTCCGGGTCGAAAAGGCGGGACGCGAGAACGATATTCTCTCGGTCAATGCAGGGCATTTTGCTGGCCTTTTGCCACTTGCGTTAGGCGCACAAGGCATTGAATTTGATAGAAATGATGAGCAACTAACGCCGCACCTCTCAGAGGCCGAGCGTGCGCGCATATTGGCCTGGTGGAGCAAGCGCAGACGGCTTGGCAAACCGCTCAATTTCTTGCGGCTGATCAAGGCCAGCACGACCTTTGAGGGCGCGGCGCGCTATGCCGCGTGGAAGGTGGAGCGCCACACCGGAATGCCGGTGGAAGTGACGCCATTTCGCGAGAAATACCCGCTATTGGCGGCGCCCAGCGTGCTGTTTGCGCTGTGGCGGCACCGCCGTCAGAGCTGAGCCTTAGCTGAAATACTTCATCTGAATGGCAATCGAGCTGACGCCCGCGCCGGCGTTAAAGCGCGTTTTGCTGACGCTTGGCTTGCCCAGATTGAAGATATTGATCGATGGGTTGCGCGACATCGCGCCGCCATCCTGACGAATATCGGTTTCGCCATTGCCATTGGCATCATGGCGCGCGGCAATCGCGTAGCTACCGCTCGCGGGCACGGGGACGCAGAACGTCATATTGCCCTTGCGCGCAGGCACTTCGATCCGGTTGAGCCAGCGCCCTTTCGCAAGCCATTCGGCCTTTGTCCCGCGGTACAGCTGCACCCGAACCTTGCCGGTTGCGCTTTTGATGCCGGATACGGTCACGCGCACGGCGGGCCCTTTGCCAGGCGCGCATTTGCGCATGTCATTGGAGATTTTCTGGCGGTATTCGCCCTGCGCAGCGGCTGGCGTGGAAAGCGCAGCAGCGCCTGTCAGCGCCAGTCCAAGCGCGCTCAATCCTGCGAAAATAGTCTTCATACTAACCTTCAATTTCTGTCTTTTGCCCCCGCTGCGCCGTTTTGATACGCAGCGTTTCTGGCCCATTGCTGGGCCTGTACACCTACGCTTATGGCCGTGCCGCGCTGAATTGCGGCTGAATTTGTCTGATTTGATGCGTTCAGGCTTGGTAGAGGCGCAGCTCGGCTTAACTCCCGTGGAAAAGGGCAAAACGGCGGTTGTTAGCCGATTCGCAGACCCTTACTTCGGCATTAACCTGGCATAGTGCAAATTTCGTGTCGCTAGGACACACGGCAATGGACCCGTCATGGCAGCACCGCTGATTTCTCCCTCTATCCTATCGGCTGATTTTTCGCAGCTCGGCGCAGAAGTGCGCGCAATCGACAAGGCGGGCGCCGATTGGATCCACATTGATGTGATGGACGGACATTATGTGCCCAATATCACTATCGGTCCTGACGTGGTGAAGGCGCTGCGCCCGCACACGGCCAAGACGTTCGACGTGCATTTGATGATTTCGCCGGTCGATCCCTATCTTGAGGCATTCGCTGAGGCGGGCGCGGACATCATCACCGTTCACCCAGAGGCTGGGCCGCATTGCCACCGGACATTGCAGGCGATCCGGGCGCTCGGCAAAAAGGCGGGCGTGGTCTTGAACCCCGGCACGCCGGTCGATGTGCTCGACAATCTGATTGACCTTGCTGACCTGATTTTGGTGATGAGCGTCAATCCCGGCTTTGGCGGGCAGAGCTTCATCCATTCGCAATTGGCCAAAATTGAGCGCATTCGCGCGATGATTGATACGACGGGCCGCGATATTCACCTCGAGGTGGATGGCGGGGTGAACCCGGAAACCGCCCGGCTGTGCGTTGATGCCGGGGCCGATGTGCTGGTCGCCGGGTCCGCTACGTTTAAAGGCGGACCAGATCATTACGCCTCCAACATTTCCGCGCTGAAGGGCGAGGGTTGATGGACTCGCTGTTTCGCGACACTGAGGGGGAGGCCCGCGATGAAGCGGGGGTCAATGCGCCTGCTCCTTCCAGCGAAACAGAAATGGATGAGCGCCAGCCCAGTCTCGCGATCCCGCTGCCCGATGGTGATGAGCGTTTGATTGCGCCAGCGGGCAATGGCTCTGACGGCGCACCCAAATATGGCGAGACGCCTGCACCTTTGGCCGCGGATCGCGCGCTTGCTCTAACCGATGTGATTGCCCCGCGGGCCAGCCCGGGCGAGGCGATGCTTCGCTTCGCATACCGTCTCGGCGTGCCGGGCCATGCATTGTCCGCGCCGTTCCGCCGCCCGCGCAAGACGCGCGTTTTGGCGACAGTCGACAGCCCTCTAAAGGGCGATCGATCCTCTGGCATTGCGCTGAGGGCGGGACATTTCCTGATCAATGGCGCGAAATTGCCCATTGCGCGAGTCGAATTTGATTCCTCCAATCGCCTTGGCCCTGTGTTTGACCAGCTCGTTCACGGCTTTGGCTGGCTGCGCGATCTTGCGTGCAGCGCACCGCGCGAAGACTGCGTGCCTGTGGCTGAGCGGATCACCCGTGCTTGGCTAAATTCCTGCCCATCGACCGGCAAAGGCCGGGCTTGGGATGTGGAGCTGACCGGGCAAAGACTGCTCGCCTGGCTGGTTCATGCACCGCTGGTGCTGGCGGGCGACGATCCGAAGCTTAAGGCGCGGTTGCTCAGCGTGATCGAGGACACCGCGCGTTGGCTTGATCGCAATGTCTCAAATAGCGGGGTCAGCGGGCTGGGCCAGCTTGCCGGCTGGTCTGCGATCACCGCTGCGGGATTGCTGCTGCCAGAGGGCCGTCCGCGCCGCCTTTATGGAGAGGCTGGCCTGATCCGCGCATTGGGCGATCTGGTGGCGGAAGATGGCGGCGTTTTGTCGCGCTGTCCCGATGCTCAAATGCTCAGCCTCGCACTGCTGATCGATCTTGATGCCTGCTATGAAGCGGTGAATATCGAGCCTCCGCAAGCCTTTGGCGTGATGCGCGAATTGCTCGTGCCGCCGCTTTTGACCTTGCGCCACGGCGACGGGGCACTGGGCAATTGGCAGGGCAATGGCGCGATCAGCGCGGACCGGGTCTCGGCCCTGATCGCGGCAAGCGGCATTCGCGCACGTCCGCTCAAAGATGTCGAACATTGGGGGTATCAGCGGCTGCGCGGCGGCCAGACGGTGGTACAATTTGACGCGGCCCCGCCGCCGCGTGCGCGCCACACCCGCTGCGGATGTGCGTCCACTTTGGCGTTTGAAATGTCCGACGGGCCTCAGCGTCTGGTCGTCAATTGCGGCGGCTCTGCGCTGGCTGGCGGGCAAATTCCCGCGCGCATTCGTCAGGGCCTGCGCGCGACAGCGGCGCATTCCACTTTGGTGCTGAACGATGCCAATTCCACTGCGGTCAAACTGCACGGCAAGCTCGGCAAAGGCGCGGAGTTGGTCGAGGTTGAGCGGCGGCTGATTGGCGAGGGCAGCTCTGGCAAAGGTAGCCATGCGGCGACGTTGATTGAGGCCAGCCATGATGGCTATGCCGCCCGCTTTGGCCTCACGCATCGCCGCACATTGGCCCTGCGCAGCGACGGAACTGAGCTGTCTGGCCAAGACGTATTGCTGCCCGCTTCGCGCAAGACGAAGCGCGGCAAGATCAGCTTTGCCATCCGTTTCCACCTCGGGCGCGGGGTTGAGGTGCATCTGTCTGATGACAAGCGCGGGGCCAGCCTGCTGCTGCCGGATGGCGGCTTGTGGCAATTCCGCATGCGGGGCGATGACGAGACGGCCACTTTGAACTGCGAAGACAGTCTGTGGGTCGATGGCGCCGGCGCGCCGCACGCGACCGAGCAATTGGTTATCGAAGGTATGACATCGCGCAGCGGAGGGGAATTCTCCTGGCTGCTAAAGAAAATGGGGTAAGGCCCAAGGGCTGACATCTATGGCTGATAAAACGATCAAACGGGCATTGCTTTCAGTGTCCGACAAAAGCGGATTGGCAGATCTGGGCAAGGCCCTGGCGGCGCGCGGGGTTGAGCTGGTCAGCACTGGCGGCACGGCAAAGGCGCTGCGCGAGGCGGGTCTGGACGTGCGCGATGTTTCTGAGCTCACCGGTTTTCCAGAGATGATGGATGGCCGGGTGAAGACCCTGCATCCAACTGTGCACGGCGGATTGCTCGCGCTGCGCGACAATGACGAACACGTTGCCGCTATGAATGAGCACAGCATTGGCGCGATCGATCTGGTTGTCGTCAACCTCTACCCGTTTGAGGCAACCGTTGCGAAAGGCGCGGACCGGGCCGAGATCATTGAGAACATCGATATTGGCGGGCCGAGCATGGTTCGCTCTGCGGCGAAGAACCACGGTTTTGTGACGATCATGACCGATGCCGCCGATTATGCCGAGCTGTTGGAAGAGCTAGACGCCAATGATGGCGCGACGTCAGATGCGTTTCGCATCCGTATGGCCGGCAAGGCCTATGCCCGCACGGCGGCTTATGACGCGGCGATCGCCAATTGGTTTGCGTTCGGCGATGCCTTCACCAATCCATTGGGCGCAGAGGCGCTGAAAGCGACGCCATTTGTTGACACCATGCCACTGGCGTTAAAACGTTCAGACACTTTGCGTTACGGCGAGAACCCGCATCAGCAAGCGGCGGTCTATGTCCCGCAATCCGCCGGTGCAGCGGGCGTTCCGCAGGCGGAGCAATTGCAGGGCAAGGCGCTCAGCTACAACAATTTGAACGATGCGGATGCGGCGCTTGAATTGGCGGCGGAATTTGCGGGTAGTGACCCGGCAGTCGTGATTGTCAAACACGCCAACCCATGCGGTGTGGCTCAAGGTTCCAGCCTGGTTGAGGCATGGGATGCAGCGCTGAAATGCGACAGCGTCTCTGCCTTTGGCGGGATCGTGGCGGTCAATACGGAGCTCGACGGCGCAACCGCAGAGCAGATCGCCAGCATCTTCACTGAAGTGATCATCGCGCCCAAAGTGAGCGCCGAGGCGCGCGAAATCTTCGCCAAGAAGAAGAATTTGCGCGTGCTCGAATGCGGCGCTCTGCCGGATCCGCGCCGCGGCGGCTTTATGATGAAGACGATTGCGGGCGGCATGCTGCTGCAGATGCGTGACAATGGCGCAGTGCTGCCGCATGATTTGAAGGTGGTAACCAAGCGCGCTCCAACGCAGCAAGAGCTGAAGGATTGCCTGTTTGCGTGGACCGTCGCGCGGCATGTGAAGTCTAACGCGATTGTCTATGCCAAAGACGGCGCGACCGTGCGGCATTGGTGCAGGCCAAATGAACCGGCGCGATTCGGCCCGGATTGCCGCGATCAAAGCGGCGGAAGCGGCCGAAACCTATGAATGGGATGCGCCGCGCACTCAGGGCAGCGCCGTGGCCTCAGACGCCTTCTTCCCATTTGCCGATGGCTTGATCTCAGCTGCAGAAGCGGGCGCGACCGCTGTGATTCAACCAGGCGGATCAATCCGCGACGAAGAAGTGATCGCCGCCGCTGATGAAGCGGGCCTGGCCATGGTCTTCACTGGGATGCGCCACTTCAGGCATTAGTTTGTTGCGAGGGCGCATCCGCGCCCTCGTCCTCGGCGATACTCCTCCGCTTCGCTACGGATCGCCTGCGGGCGCCCGGTCGGGCTTGCGGTCGACTAGTCGCCGACCGAGTTCCGCGACCAAACCGGTAGAATTGGACTGAATCGACGCCGTAGGCGTCGCAAGGGCGACTGCCCGCCCGGAGCGCTGTGCGCGGAGGATAGCCAAGTGAGCGGATGCGAACGCCTAGCGCTTGAGGCGAAACAAAAATCCCGAGGATATCGCAGCACGGAGGTGCTGCGGAACCTAAAAGAAGCAACTTTTTGCGCGCTCATGCGTAACTTTTGCGAGTGGTCCAGCGAAACACAGTCTGAAGCCATCGTTCACCAGTTGGAAAGCGCCGGGTGTTAAAGACCCTCGCCAACAACAATCAAACTGTAAGAGACGCCCCATGGGACTGTTCAAATCTGACCTCTATCGCAGCTTCGCCGTCGGCTTTGCCGTTGGTGCTGTTCTGGTCGGTTTGAGCGCGACTGATGGGCTGAGCGGCGATTTCGCCAGCCCGGCTCAGGCGGCTGAGATGCAGGAATTTGATCCGGTGCAAGCTTCGAGTGAGTTCATCATCGAGAGCGAATAATGAAGTCTTTTGCCATTCTAGCTGCCAGCGCGGGCCTTGCCCTGGCTGGTTGTTCTTCTCCCGCCGAAGCGCTTGAAAAACCGGTCAATGCGCCTGCTTCCAAGACTATCGCCAAAGAAGGCGCGGGCCTGAAAACCGCCGTCTTTGCTGGCGGGTGTTTCTGGGGCGTGGAAGGCGTGTTCAGCCATGTCAAAGGCGTGAAATCGGCCGTCTCCGGCTATCATGGCGGCAAAGCTTCGACGGCGAAATACAACACCATCATATCTGGCATGACCAATCACGCCGAAGCGGTGCGGATCACCTATGATCCCTATGTCGTGCGTTATGATGAGCTGCTGCAGATTTTCTTCTCGGTTGTGGCTGACCCGACCCTAAAGAACCGCCAAGGTCCGGATGTCGGCGCGCATTATCGCTCTGCCCTCGTCCCGCAAAATGCCGAGCAGCGCCGCGTTGCACGCGCTTATCTCAAGCAGATGGGTGCATCGGGCAAATGGCGCGGACCGATCGTGACGAAGATTGAGGGCTATAAGAAGTTCTATCCGGCTGAACGCTATCATCAGGATTTCATGCGTAAGAACCCGCGCCACGGATATATCGTGCGCTGGGACGCGCCAAAGGTGCGCGCGCTCAAATCCATGTATCCTTCGCAATATCGCGCATCGTTCCTGAGTGACGGCTGACTAGCAACGCGGGCCAAACGTGCCTATATTGCAGCCTATGGCAACAGCGCACGACCATCATTCACACGAAGAGCATTCTGGCGAAAACCTGATTGAGGCCGCTCAGGCGGCGTTGATCGCGGCAGGCGAACAATGGACCGGAATGCGTGAGGCGGTGTTCACCGAGCTCGCCAAGCATGAACGGCCAGCCTCCGCCTATGATATTGCCGACAACCTTTCTGCCGCGCGCGGCAAGCGTGTGGCGCCCAATAGCGTGTACCGCATCCTCGACCTGTTCGTGAGCAACAATCTCGCGCTCAGGGTTGAAAGCGCGAACGCCTATCTGGCCAACACCCATCCGGGCTGCGCGCATGATTGCATCTTTCTCGTCTGCGATGAATGCGGCGAGACCGCGCATATTGATGATGACGAGGTTAGCCGCACCGTCCGCAATCTCGCCAGCGCCCGCGATTTTCAAACGCGCAGGCCAGTGCTGGAGATTCGCGGCCTGTGCTATGCATGCACCTAAGCTGCGGGCGAGCGACAGAGCGTTGCATTTCCCGCATCTGGCGGCGATGAACCGTGCCCCATAAGCGATAAAGCGTTCATCGACAGTTTTGTTTTGAAGGTGTAAGGCTCTTCAAATGACATCTAAGCCTGACACTCCGCTGCTCGATACCGTCAACAATCCCGCACAACTTCGGGAGCTTAAGGCCGAGCAACTCCGCCAACTTTCCGATGAATTGCGCGAAGAGATGATCGATGCGGTCAGTGTCTCTGGCGGGCATTTGGGATCGGGTCTTGGCGTGGTCGAGCTGACCGTGGCGATCCATTATGTGTTCAACACACCGGACGATAAGCTGGTGTGGGACGTGGGCCACCAATGCTATCCGCATAAAATCTTGACCGAGCGGCGCGACCGGATCCGCACCTTGCGCAGCGGCGGCGGTCTGTCTGGTTTCACCAAGCGGGCGGAAAGCGAATATGATCCGTTTGGCGCCGCGCACTCCTCCACCTCGATTTCAGCCGCGCTCGGCTTTGCCGTGGCGAACAAGCTGAAGGGTGAGCCGGGACGCGGGATCGCAGTCATCGGTGACGGCGCGATGAGCGCTGGCATGGCCTATGAGGCGATGAACAATGCCGCTCAGGCCGGCAATCGCTTGGTCGTGATCCTCAATGACAATGACATGTCGATTGCGCCGCCGGTTGGCGGGCTGTCGGCCTATCTCGCGCGGATGGTGTCCTCCAGCGAATATCTCGGCCTGCGCAGCCTCGCGAGCCGCGCGGTCAAGAAAATGAGCCGCCGGATGCATCAAGGCATTCGCAAGGCAGAGGAATACACGCGCGGCATGGTGACCGGCGGGACTTTGTTCGAAGAGCTCGGCTTTTATTATGTCGGCCCGATCGATGGCCACAATCTTGATCACCTGATCCCAGTGCTGGAAAATGTGCGCGACACATCCGAGGGCCCGGTTCTGATCCATGTCGTCACCACCAAGGGCAAGGGCTACAAATACGCAGAGGAAAGCGCCGACAAATATCACGGCGTGCCGAAGTTTGACGTGGTCACGGGCGAGAAGAAGAAAGGCGCGGCTGGCCCGCCCGCGTACCAAAACGTGTTTGGCGACACCCTGGCGAAGCTGGCCGAGACGGACGAGCGCATCTGCGCGATCACCGCGGCGATGCCATCGGGTACCGGGGTAGACCGCTTTGCCACCGCCCATCCGGAGCGCAGCTTTGACGTCGGCATTGCCGAGCAGCACGGCGTCACCTTTGCCGCTGGTCTGGCGGCGCAGGGAATGCGGCCTTTCGCGGCGATTTACTCAACCTTCCTTCAGCGCGCTTATGACCAAGTGGTGCATGACGTCGCGATCCAGAACCTGCCCGTGCGTTTCGCGATTGACCGCGCCGGTCTAGTCGGGGCGGATGGCGCGACCCACGCGGGCAGCTTTGACATCACCTATCTCGCCACCCTGCCAAACATGGTGGTGATGGCGGCGGCTGATGAGGCTGAGCTCGCGCATATGACCTACACAGCGGCGGAATATGACGAGGGGCCAATCGCCTTCCGCTATCCGCGCGGTAATGGCACGGGCGTGCCGATGCCAGAGACGCTTGAGAAGCTGGAGATCGGCAAGGGCCGGATCGTGCGCGAAGGCACCAAGGTCGCGATCCTCTCGCTCGGCGCGCGCCTGGAAGAGGCGAAGAAGGCCGCCGATCAGCTGGAGGCGAAGGGGCTTTCGACCACCATCGCTGACATGCGCTTTGCCAAGCCGCTGGATGAGGATTTGATCGCCAGACTGATGCGCACGCACGAAGTTGTCGTGACGGTGGAAGAAGGCGCGATTGGCGGGCTGGGCGCGCATGTGCTGACCTATGCCAGCGATGAAGGCCTGACGGATGGTGACAGCGGCACGGCCTTGAAGGTCCGCACTTTGCGTCTGCCCGACACCTTCATCGATCAGGATTCCCCGGACAAGCAATATGACGAGGCTGGCCTCAACGCGCCGCAAATCGTCGATTGCGTGCTGAAAGCGCTGAAGCACAATTCAGCCGGCGTTGCCGAGAGCGAGGCAGAAGCAGGCGCACGGGCTTAGGATTGGTTAGCGCCGTCGGTCGACCGTCTAATTGTAAATTAGCATAGCTGCCTTAGAAGCGCCCGTGCTCAGTCGCATGTCTAGACACGCTCAAGCGGTAAGAAAGGCGGGTTTGGCAATTCGGCTTCAATGTTGTCCCCGGTACGGACCGTACCGCCTTGCAGCACGATCGCCATAATCCCGGACTTGCGTATCAACTCACCGTTTGCTCCTTTATCGAGCACGGCAGCGAGAAGGCCTTTTTGAAATCTGTCAATTTGAGCGCAGGGGTTGCGCAGCCCAGTCACTTCCAATTGAGCCTCCTTCCCGATCTTCAGGATAGTGCCGCGCGGCAGACCGAGCAGGTCAATTCCTCTCGTGGTAATGTTCTCACCCAAGTCGGCTGGCGAAACTGTGAATCCCTTTTCGGCGACTTCCTCGAACAATTCTGAGTGGATCAAATGCACTTGGCGGAGATTTGCTTGAGTCGGATCAACTTTGACTCGCGATCGGTGCTTCACCGTCTTCCCGTTATGCGCATCCCCTTCAACACCGAAGCCAGCAATGATCTCGATTTCCGGCACAATTTGCTTGGCAAAATTGTGGCCCGCATCTTTGGCAACTGCGACTACTTTCCCGGGCACTTCTTTAGACCTCGCAATGGCGTGACATCTGACGTTACCTAACCGCTACTGGAAAGGCGATGGCTTGCTAACTCTGCCGGGGTGACGAAGCGGATAAGACATGGCAGAGACGCCAGATGACCCTCCTCAAGACCACTCGTGACGGCCACATAGCCACCCTCACAATTGACCGCGCGGACACGATGAACCCGCTGGGCGCGCCCGGCGATGGTGATGAATTCCGCGCCGCTTGCGATGCGATCAACCGCGATATGGATGTGCGCTGCGTCATCCTGACCGGCGCTGGCCGCGCCTTCTCGGCGGGCGGCGATATCAAGGCGATGCAGAGCAAGACCGGCACGTTTGGCGGGTCGGCGCCCGCCATTTCGGACGGTTACCGCGACAATATCCACCTTATGCTGCGCGCGCTGTACGGCCTGCGCGTGCCTGTCATCGCGGCGGTCAATGGCCCGGCGATCGGGCTTGGCTGCGATGTCGCATGCCTTGCCGATATCCGCATCGCCTCCGACAAAGCGAAATTTGGCGTCACCTTCCTCAAGCTTGGCATCATTCCCGGCGACGGCGGCACGTGGATCCTGCCGCGTGTCATCGGGCAGGCCCGCGCGTCTGAGCTGTTCTACACCGGCGATGTGATCGGTGCGGCCATGGCGGAAGAATGGGGCCTGGTTAGCCGTGTTGTCGAACACGATGCCTTGCTGGAAGAGGCCCGCGCTCTGGCAAATAAGGTCGCGGCCATGCCGCCCCACGCCCTGCGCCATGCCAAGATGCTGCTGCGCCAGGGTCAGCAAGTCAGCTATGACAGCGCGCTTGAAATGGCGGCCAACACGCAGGCTTTAATGCACACGACCCAGGATCACGCAGAGGGTGTGGCCGCCTTGATTGAGAAGCGCGCGCCAGAGTTTAAAGGCGAATAGCCCGCAATGACTGCGATCCTGATCCGCTTGCTGGTGGTGGGCGCGGCGCTGTATCTGGCGCTGATCATCCTGCTTTGGACCATGCAGGCCAAGATGATCTATCCTGCGCCGCAAGACGCCGCGCCGCTCATCCCTGGCTATGAAGAGGTCTCGCTCACCACTGAAGATGGCTTGGCCCTGCGCGCGTTCTATCGTTCCGCGAGCGGTGACCTGCCGACATTAGTCTATTTCCATGGCAATGGCGGCTCGCTGACCGGGGCGGGCGTGGCCAATGCTGCGCTGGCAGAGCGCGGGTTTGGCGTGCTGCTGGTTGAGTACCGCGGCTATGGCGGCAATCCGGGTGAGCCATCAGAGGAAGGCCTTTACAAGGATGGCGATGCGGCCATCGCTTGGCTGCGCGCGCTCGGCATATCGGCCGCGCAAACGGTCATCGTCGGCAATTCCATCGGCGGAGGGGTGGCGACGGAAATGGCTCTGCGCCATGATCCTGCGGCGCTGATCTTGGTCTCGCCGTTCACATCCCTGCCAGAGGCAGCAGCGGCGAACCTGTGGTGGCTCCCGGCAAAGCCACTGGTCCGCGATCAATACCGCAATCTTGATAAGATCACGCAGCTCAGCATGCCGGTACTGGTGCAGCACGGAACGCGGGATGGCCTGATCCCGCAAAGCCAAGGCCGCGCATTGGCGGAGGCGGCGCAGAGTGCGGAGTTTCAATCCTTTGACGGGTTGGGGCACGAGCTGTCGTTTGTGCGAAGCTCTGGCGAGGCGCGGGCTGATTGGATTCTTGCCTTAGAGTTGGCGGTTTCTGACGCTGAAGCGCAGCGAGTGCTGCCTTAAAACCAGCGCCAGATTCCGGCGGAAATTCCGCCCAGCGGCGTGTGCAGCCAGCTAAGGAACACGAACAGGATCAGCCCGGCGGTCCATGGCAATGCGCCTGCGCCCAGCAGCTTGCTCCAACGCGGCCAATAGCTCGTCTTGCTCTCCCACTGGACCCAGGCATCGCCCATCAGCACCTGCTTCTTGCGGTCCTGCATCTTCGCGCCGACCAGCGCCAAAAACCCCATCGACAGCGCCACGATCATCGTGCGCCAAGACCACAGCAGAATGATGTGGGAAAGCGCCCACAGCGCAAAGCTCCACATCATCGGATGGCGAGTGACCGCGAACACGCCCTTCGGCTCAGCGCGCGCTTGCTCCTCGGCCATGGGTGTCGGCAAGGCTGGATTGCCGATGTAGGAACCGGCGAATAGGACTAAAGCTGGCAAGGTCAGCACTGTGGCGATGACCCATCCGATCTCGCCAGAGCCCGGCAAATCGCCGCTCGGCGCATCGACAAAGGCGAAATAAACCCAAGCGAGCGTTGCCGCGCTCACCAGCGAATAGAGAATTTGGAAGCCGACCTTGCCCGTCATGCGCACGAGCCCTGCGCGCAGCGGGTGCGACATGGCAAAATGCGTGCCGACAAAAGCGCCGTTCGCGGCGGCAAGTTCAAGCAGAGCGCTGTTCATGCCTCAGAGCCTAACATTGAAACAGCACGCGCGACAAATCGCCTATTCGCCGATCCCGATCAGCTCTATTTTGAAGATCAGCGTCGCATTGCCTGGAATGGACCTGCTACCCCGCGGGCCATAGGCGAGGTCAGCAGGTACCGCGATTTCAATCGTCTCACCCACTGCCATTTTCGGGATCGCCAGCTGCCATGCCGGGATCAGCCGTGCGAGCGGGAATTTCGCTGGCTTGCCGCGCCGAAAAGAACTGTCAAACACCGTCCCATCGATCAGCGTGCCTTCGTAATGCACCGTAACAGTGTCTGAGACGCTGGGGCGGTTCTCGCCGCCATTGTACTCCAGCCACCGCCAGCGGATGCCGCCGTCGATATAGCGCCACCCATCGGCGGGCTTCAGGCCCAGCAGATAGGTTTGCTGCCGGGTGTGCCATGCCATGCTTTGCGCATTGTCTGCGGCGCTGGTCTGCGGCGCTTCACTTTGCGCAAAAGCCGGCGTAGCGGTGAGGAGCGCGGCGCACAGAGCGGCCCTAGTAAGAACCCGGCTCACCAGTCATACGCCTTTGGCAGCTGACTCTCATCAAGATCGAGATAGCGTTTGGCGAGCTCGCTCTGATGATTGTCCAGCGGTTGTTCGATACCAGCGATGAAGACTCGGTTCGGCACGGAATCGACCTCCAAGGGATCACCGTCCCAGATCACGACGTCGCCGATCGCGCCCGCTTTCAGGACGCCGAACTTGCCGCCATGCCCGGCGATTTCTGCCGGAATGGAGCTGATCGTCGCGAACGCCTGACCCCAGGACAGCCCGCTCGCGCCGGGCACTTTGCCCAAGGCTACCAGATTGCCTGCAAATTGTGCGGCGCTGCGCGGATGGCCATCGGTGCCCCCAGACATGCGCCCGATTGCGACCTTTACACCCGCCGCTGCCATGCGGCCGACATTGGACTGGGTCGCGCCCAATTGTTCAAAACTGGCGGGCAGATCGTCGAGCGCGTCGGCGATCACCGGCACACGTGCGGCGGCAATTTCGCTCGCCACCAGCCAGCCTTCGCTTGCGCCAACCAGCACCAAATCGAGCTTGGGATAGGTGCGTTTCAGGCCCAGCACATTGCGAATATCCGCTGCGCGTTCGACCTCGACATAAAGCTCTTGCGAGCCATTGATCACCGGCACCAGAGCGGCGGCATCGGCGCGGGTCAGCAGAGCCTCCTCGCCCTCCCACGATCCGCTGGCAAAAGCGCTGGCTTCACGCAGCGCGTTTTCCAGCTCCACATAGGCGGCTGTCCGGCTACCCCCGGATAGGCGCGCACCGCGTTCGCCCAGATTGGCCATTTGGAATGCCTTGGCCTCCATCACCGCATTGGCATCAGCCCCCAAGTCGATCACAGCGCCTTGCCCGGCGAACAGCGAATTGCCGTGTGACGGGGTCACCAGCGCGCGGGTGACGCCGCCAGCGCGGCTGACTTTCACATGCTGCGAGCTGGGGTTGATCGCGGGCGCCACATCGAGCGCGGCGTTGAAGCGCGCATTGCCTGCGGACTTATCGTTGCTCGCACCAACTGCGCCAACATCATACAGGCCTAGGTCGGTTACTGCCGCGACAATGCCGGGGGTGACGAACGCGCCCTGCGCATCGATTGTCGGAATATTGGCGGGCACTGGCGCATTGGGCCCAACGACCGACACCGTGCCATTCCGCACAATAACACGGCTGTCAGCCACTGGCTCACTGCCATCGCCTTTGGCGACCGTGGCATTCACGATGGCCACATCTTGCGCAGCGGCAGGTGCGGTAAAGGCGATCGCGGCACAGGCTGCGCTGGTCAAAAGACGCTTCATCATTTCACATCTCCTGCACCGGGCTGGCCAAGCTCAAAATCGCTCACTGGCTAAGCGTTTTGGATCATTCGCATCGTAGAGCAGCGCGCCATCGACCCAGACTTTCTCTGGACGTGAATAGACGCTCAGCGGGTCGCCATTCCACAGCACCACATCGGCCATTTTGCCTGGCTCCAGGCTGCCGGTCATATCGTCGATGCCCATCGCTTTCGCTGCGTTCAGAGTGATCCAGGTGATGACGGTCGCATCGTCGATGTTGACGCCCATGCGCGCGCCGGCGGCCTGCGCCTTCGCGGCCTCTTGGTTCAAACGTTGGATTGAGTTTTCATCGTCTGAGTGGATGACCACGCAGGCGCCTTCGCGTTGCAGATAGGCGGCGTTTTGCGGAATGCCGTCATAGCTTTCCATCTTAAAGCCGTACCAATCGGCCCAGATCGCGCTGCACACACCGTTCTCGCGCAGCAGATCGCCGATTTTATAGGCCTCAACCGCATGGTGAAACGCGCTGACTTTATAGCCCATTTCCTTGGCCATATCCATCACCAGCGCCATCTCATCCGCGCGATAGCAATGGTTGTGAACCAGGATATCGCCGTCGAGTACGCCTACCAATGTTTCCTTGCCAAGGTCGCGCTTGGCATCGTCGTTTTCGCCGTACGCTATCGCATCGAGCCAGGTTTGACGGTTGACCGCAAAATTGCCCATCCGGGTCGAAGGCTTACGCCCGCGCCCGCCGTAAACCCGTTTCGGGTTCTCACCGCAGGCCATTTTAAAACCGTAAGGCGCGCCGGGGAATTTCATGCCCTGCACTGTGCGGCTCGGCACGTTTTTGAGCGTAACCGAACGCCCGCCCATCAAATTGGCAGAGCCGGGCAGGATTTGCAGGCTGGTGATCCCGCCATTGGCCATTGCTCGGCTGAAGCCGGGGTCTTGCGGCCAGACCGAATGCTCGGTCCAAACGTCCGGCGTGGTGGGCGAGGTGGCTTCATTGCCATCGCCGTGCGCCGGAACAGATGGGGAGGGGTAATCGCCCAGGTGTGAGTGGATATCGATGATGCCGGGCGTTACGAACTTGTCCGAGCCATCGACGACATTGGCGACCTCTGGCGGAGCGGTGGTTGGCCCGCCAACAGCCACGATCTTGCCATCGCGAAAATGCACCCAGCCATTGTCGATCCGCCCGCCTGCACCGTCAAAAACCGTGGTCGGGATGATCAAAGTGTCCGCACCGGGATAGGCGCGGTAGGTCGAGGGGAAGGGGACATTGCCGTCTTCGCCCAGAAACTCCGTGCGCGTATCGCCAGTGTTGGCGGCGGAGGCCGATTTGACAGAGCTCTCGCCCGATCCGGCCGCAGTGCAGGCGCTGAGCGCAAAAGCGCCCCCCACACACATGAGAAGCGCTTTTGCTCGCATCATATTACCCCGTTTTCCTATTATTCTGCCGGACGCGTGGCCGGACGAATGCCTGCCTCTTGCGCCTCAAGTCCAGCTTCCGCTGCGCCCGCCAGACCTTCATCGTCGGTCAGCGTGTCGAGGTGCATCAGCTTTTTGATCAGCGGGCTGATGACCAGCACGCCGATGCCAACTGCCACGGCCGCCCAACCAACGGTCGAGTAGACATTGAGAACGACTTCCTTTCCTGCGGCTTCATCAAGGCCATCTGCACCAGTCCGTTCGGCGATTTTGCCAGCTACAAAGTTGCCTGTCGCCGACGCGAAGAACCAAACGCCCATAATGAGCGATGCAAGCTGAGCTGGTGCCAATCGGTTCATGGCAGAAAGCCCAACAGGCGAAAGGCAGAGTTCGCCGGTCGTGTGCAGCAGGTAGATCAAGAAAATAAAGATTACTGGCGTTGCCGCGCCAAGACCAACCGATTGGGCGCCCCAGACAAGAACCAAAAAGCCGAGTCCAACCTGAACCACACCGAGGCCAAATTTAAATGGCGAAGATGGTTCAACACCTTTGCGACCCATCCATGTCCAAGCTGTCGCGAAGACTGGTGCCAACATGATAATGTAGAACGCATTGATCGACTGGAACGTCGAAGCCGGCCATACAATGCCTAGAAACTCCCGGTCCACATGGCGGTCAGTAAACAGGTTGAGAGATGAGCCTGCTTGCTCGAACAAAGCCCAGAAAATGATCGAAGTGATGATCAAGAACATTGCTGCTACGATACGGTCGCGATCATGGGCCACTTTGGTGAACATCTGCTGTGCCATGACACTAATAATCAATGCGAGCCCTGCTAGCGGTATCGCTTGAAGAGAAGACCCAACAGTTACAACCAACAGCATCCCAACTGTCAGGATAGCGCCTCCGACTAGAAACAGGTTGGCCGGGCCTTTTGGTGACTCTGCGTAGCTTCCATACGGTAGTTTGAAGGTGGCGATAAAGAGTACGTAACTGACCAGCGCGGCACCGAAAGTTCCTAGGAGCCCACCAACAACTTGTTGATATTGGATGAGAGCCCAGCATACTGCAACGAGCACGAAGCCGATGCCATACATTTGCCATTCGGTTGCTTTCGCCAACGGCTTGGGCGGCTCGCCCCGGCCCAGCAGCATTGGCTTACCCCACGTGAAGACGAGCAGGCCAAACAACATACCAATGCCGGCAAGGCCAAACCCGTACGCCCAGCCAAAGGTTTCTCCAACATATCCGCAAAGTAGCGCGCCGAAAGCAGCGCCGAGATTAATGCCCATATAGAAGATGGTGTAAGCACCATCGCGCCGCACATCGGTGCGCGGATAGAGCTGTCCAACGATCACGGAGATGTTTGCTTTGAGGAAGCCCGAGCCGACAATGATCAGCGCCAAGGCCAGCCAGAAGACATAGATCACCGGATTGTCGGTGTTGCCCGCGGCGGCTTCGCCCTCGAAGGCCATAAAGAAGTGGCCCAGCGTCAGCAGAACGGCGCCAAAGGCCACCGCCTTTCTTTGCCCCAACACTTTGTCGGCCATATACCCGCCGACAACCGGCGTGATGTAGACCAAGGCTGTGTAAGCGCCGTAGATGATGCCAGCATCGCTATCTGAAAACAGCCAGTGCTTGGTCAGATAGAAAATGAGCAGAGCGCGCATGCCGTAATAGGAGAAGCGCTCCCACATCTCGGCAAAGAATAGGACGAAGAGGCCCTTGGGGTGGCCGAGGATAGTCCCCGCGCTGTCCCCATGAGCAAGTTGCTGTGTTGCCATTTGAGTATGTAATCCCTCTTGTGTGGTCGCCCTCCCCAGGGAACCAGAATGACGCGCACCCTAGCGCCTGTTTCTCGCCTGTGAAGTCTTAGTTGCACGCAAAAGCGGCGCGGCTGGTCGCAAAATCGCAGCGAAAGCGGATTGTTCGGGAACTTGACGCGCATGAGTGTATTATGTCACTGATGCACCTAGCGAGGACCTATGAGCCAGAGTCGACCCGTTTATCTTAAGCTGCGCGATCAAATCGCCGCCGCCATTATCGAAGGCAAATACCCGGAAGGGGAGATGTTGCCATCGGTTAGAGCGCTCGCGGCGGAGCAGGGGGCCAACCCGCTGACAGTCGCCAAAGCCTATCAGCAATTTCAAAATGATGGCCTTGTTGAGGTCCAGCGTGGGGTTGGCATGTATGTCGTTACTGGCGCGGCTGGTCGGCTGTGTTCGAGCGAGCGTGAGCAGTTTTTGCGCGAAGAATGGCCGGAAATCCGCAGCCGGATGGAGCGATTGGGCATTGATCTGGCGGAACTCGCGGGCACCTTAGAGGCAAATTAAGCAAATACGGGGCGAGTGTTTGCGAGGAAATACAATATATTGAGCGCTTTGGACTCGCCCGCTGTGCCAGAATGGACTATTCAGATCTGTAATATTTCGGCGCTGACTTGCAGGAATGGCTTCGCTCTGCCAGTGTGCGTTGCATAGTTCGCAACCCAGCGGGTCGGGGTTAGGCAATAATTGGGGGTGACCCCGCGGGCGGCGTCGCAAAATGACGTATGCCAGGAGTTTGACATGATCAGATCCGAATTGCTCCAAGCGCTGCACAAGGACAACCCTGAGCTGCGCGCTGAAGAGATTGAGCAAGTCGTCGACATTTTCTTTGACGAAATCTCGCAGCGACTGGCCGAAGGCGGCCGGGTCGAACTGCGCGGGTTCGGGGCGTTTTCGACCCGCGAACGCGAAGCGCGCCAGGGCCGCAATCCCCGCACTGGTGAGGCTGTGAGTGTTCCTGCGAAACGCGTGCCTTACTTTAAGGCAGGCAAGGAAATGCGTCGCCGTCTCAACGGTGAGTAAGCATCCACCGACATTGCTAGTGTGATGGTCTGCGCTGCGGCGCACCGCTTTATGCTGCGTCCTGCAATATTTCCGCTTGGTCTTGGCCCGGTGCGGTTTGGCGCTTGCGCTCTACGCCGAGTGCCGAAAACACAGCGTCAACGATCTGCTCAATCCCGCCATCTGCGGTGACATCGATGATATGCGCGTTGCTGTCGCCCAATGCGGAGACTTCCGCTGCGCCGCGCGCCGAGACGACACGGCGCACATCCGGCAGCCGTTCTTCGACTAGCGGGGTGAGCTCGCGGGTGATCTGAACATTGCCAGTGGAGACCAGCACGACCTCGCGCTTCGCCATGCCCAGCGCGTCCCAACTGCGCGGATCGGCGGCAATCGCATGATGCACATGATAGCCATCGGCGAGCGCGATTTCGAAGCGCGCGGTTTCCGATTCCACCGCGAGATAACCGATTCCATTGAGCGCCAGCGCATCTGCCACCGCCCGCCCTGATGGACCAAGGCCGATAATCACCACTGGGGCATCGTCACCGGCGAGTTTCTTGTCAGCTGGCCCGGTCCGCAGCTTGCCAGCGAACGTCCGTCCAAGGTTGGAGATAAACGGCGTGACCGCCAGGCTGATCGCAATGGCCGTCACCAAGATTGCCAGCATGCGCGGTTCAATCAGCCCAGCGATCGCTGGCAGAGCGAATAGCACCAGCGCAAACTCGCTGCCTTGCCCCAAAAGAAAGCCAAGCTGGATGGAGCCGGGCACGGACCAGCGATTGGCGAGGCCCGCGAGCACGTTGAACAGGCATTTAAGCGTGATGAGGCCCGCCGCCGCAGCAAGCACCAGCACCCAATTTTCCGCGAGCAGCACCGGATCAATGCTGAGGCCTACCGAGATGAAAAAGAAACTGAGGAACAGGCCGCGAAAAGCATCGATCTCTGTCTGGACCATGATCCGATAGCGCGAATCCGCCACCGCCATGCCGCCCAGAAACGCCCCGAGCGTGAGCGACAGCCCAGCGATCCCGGTCGCATATCCCGCGGCAAGCGCAATGAACAAAGCCGTGGCTGTGTACACCTCAGAGCTGCCTGCGCGCGCGATCAGACGGAACAATGGCCCGGTCAGATAGCGCGCAAACAGCACAGCGATGGCAAAGGCGGCGAGCGCTTTTGCCCCAGCCATGCCCAATTGCGGCGCCAGCGCGCCGCCCGTGCCCAATGCGCCAGCGGCGACGAGCAGCAGGATCGCGGCGATATCTTGAAAGATCAGGATCGATTGCGAGGCGCGGCCAACCGGACAATCCTCTTGGTCGCGCTCCCGCACCAGTCCGATCACCACAGCTGTGGACGACAGGCCCATCGCAAATCCGCCGATAATCGCAAATTCTGTGGGCAGGCCAATGGCGAGAAAGATCAGCGCAAACCCGCCGCCAGCGACCAGCATCTGCAGGCTGCCGAACCCAAAGATGTTGCGCGCCTCCGCCCTGATCCGGCCGAGCGAGAAATGCAGGCCGAGGTTGAACAGCAGAAACATCACTCCGGCTTCCGCCAGGGTTACGACCACCGGTCCGCTGAAGGCATCCTTATACCCGAGCGCGGCAATGGCGAGGCCCAGACCGAGATAGCCAACGATCGGGTTGAGGCGGCAGGCACGCGACGCGAGCGCCGCGCCAATTCCCAGCCCCAACAGCGTGACTGCGGGCTGGATCGTTTCAATCACTTCGCTGGCATCTGCCACTGTGCGCCCTCGCCTGTTCGCTGCCTTAATGCTCGGCGCTTTGCTGGCGCAAGACGGCGCTGATGTCCATGGCTGCTCGCGCATTGCAGCGCGTCAAATCTCTCGCTAGGGCAGCGGCCGAGCGGGTGTGGCGGAATGGTAGACGCCGGGGACTTAAAATCCCCTGATCTTTTGATCGTGCGGGTTCGAGTCCCGCCACCCGCACCATCTCTCATTCTGACAGTGCGGCCTACCCGGTGCAAAGATTGCTGGGTCCTATCAGACCCTTATGACAACGTTATCTTGCTCTTAACCCAATCTGATTTATTCCCATCCTCAGAGTCGGCCCGTTGGTTGGGCAGTCCCGTCGGATGATCTGGCGGGCAAGGTCGGAAGTGCAGCATGGATCACGCGGCAAAAACGCCTGAATTTGATGACACCGCACCAGATGTGGTCGATGACGCACGCCGCGCGGAGCGGGTGACCATTCTCATCCGTGCAGCCAAGCTGATCTCTGGCCAGGGCGAATTCGTGTGCGTTATTCGCGATGTCTCTGAAATTGGCGTCAGCGTTCGCATGTTTCATAAGCTCCCCTCGTGCGAAACCATGGAACTGCATATGCCCAGCGGCGCGATCTATGAGATCCGCAGCGTTTGGGAGCGCGGCAATGAAGCCGGGTTTGAGTTTGAGCATCCTGTTGATGTGGCAAAGCTGGTCCAGGAGGCCGACGAATATCCTAAGCGCGGTATGCGTCTGGGCATGTACTTCCCAGTTGAGTTGGTAACTCTTGCGGGCAAGTATGAGGCGTTCGTTGAAAACCTATCTCAACAAGGCGCGCGGCTTGAATGCGATGGCTTGTTTGCGATTGATCAAACTGTGACCCTGGTTGGCGAAGGCCTAAAAGAGGTGCGCGCCAAAGTGCGCTGGCGGCGCGACAACCATTATGGCGTGGTGTTTGACGACACTTACACTCTGGGTGAATTCGCGCGGCTCGCCGCCCAACTACAAGCGCCCGTTCTGCTCGATCACGACTAAATCGGCGGTATACCCGAGCTCACGTTAGGCCGGGACAAAATCCATTGCGACACCATTGATGCAGTGGCGCTTGCCTGTTGGTTTTGGACCATCACCGAAGATATGGCCCAAATGCCCGCCGCAATCGGCGCAGTGCACTTCGGTGCGCGGATAGCCGATTTTGTAATCGGTGGCGGTACCAACCGCGCCGGGCAGAGCCTTCCAGAAGCTCGGCCAGCCGGTCTTGCTGTCGTATTTGGTGGCCGAGGAATAGAGCTTGTTGCCGCAGCCTGCGCAAACGAACGTGCCCTTGCGCTTTTCCTTGTCGAGCGGTGAAGTGAAGGCGCGCTCTGTGCCGGCTTTGCGCAGAATGCGGTATTCCTCGCGGGTCAGCTTCTTGCGCCACTGCGCATCGCTGCGGGTGATGGGGAAGCTTTTGGCCTGCGCTGGGGCAGAACCACAAGCGGCCAGCATCGGCATAGCCGCGCCGAGCCCGATCAGGCCGAGGAATGTGCGGCGGTGAGAGACAAAGTCTTGTCTGATGTCTGTCATGGCTAAACTCGTCCGTCCTAAGAGTTGCGTCACACTTAGATACGCACGTAGGCGGCAAATGGTTACATTTTTCGCGAAAAAATCCGCTAAAAATGCGCTCAAAACTCAGTGATTTCGACTTCCAATTTGCGGAAGCCATGGACGAAGTTCGCGCGCACCCGCTCAACATCACCGGCGACATGCACGCGCATGCGCCGTTTGTGCATTTCTTCCAGCAGAACCTTCAGTTGCAATTCGGCCAGCCGCGCTCCGACGCAGCGGTGAATGCCGTAGCCAAAGGCGATGTGGCGCCGCGCATTATCGCGTGTGATGTCGAGCTTGTGCGGGTTCTCAAACACCGTCTCTTCGCGGTTCGCGCCGAGATACCACAGGACGACCTTGTCGCCTTGTTTGATGGTCTGGCCGAACACTTCGGTGTCTTCGGTGCAGGTGCGGCGCATATGCGCCAGCGGCGTTTGGAAACGGATGCATTCCTGCACCGCATTGGGGATCAGTTCGGGCTGTTCCTCGAACAATTTGCGCTGATCAGGAAACTTATCGAAGGAATGGACAATGCCGCTCATCGTGTTGCGCGTCGTGTCATTGCCGCCAACGATCAGCAGCACCAGATTGCCCATGAATTCCTGCGGGCTCATCTGGTTCATCGCATCGGAATGGATCATCATCGAGATCAGATCGTCGCCGGGCTCTTCCTGCGTTTTTCTGACCCACAGCTGCTGAAAATAGGCCGCCATTTCGTGCAGGATACCGCGCCGGAACTCGTCGAGCTCGCGGATTGAGCCGAGCTCTGTATCGCCCGACCAGTCCGACCAGAAAGTCAGCAAGCGGCGGTCTTCCCATGGGAAGTCGAACAACAGAGCGAGCATGCCCGTGGTGAGTTCGATCGAAACCTTGTCGACCCAATCAAACACTTCGCCGCGTGGTAGCGAATCGAGCAATTCGCCGGTCCGCGCGCGGATGTCGCCTTCCATCGCGGTCATCGCGCTGGGCGTGAATTTGGGGGCAACTGTGCGCCGCTGTCCGGTATGCTTGGGCCGGTCCATGGCGATGAACATCGGCAGTTCGAAGCGCTCGTCCTCTGGCTTGGCCTCTTCTTCTTCTGGCCGTTCCAGAATGGTGATGCCGCCATATTCCCAGCTTGAAGAAAACGCCTCTGGCAGGGCTTCAATATGCTGGATCGCCTTGTGGCCAACGACCGCCCAGTATGGGCCGTAGGGGCTTTCCGGGATGTAATGCAGCGGACCTGCGTCCTGCATTTCCTTGAAGATCGGCTGCCAGCGATCCTCGTAATAGATGTCGGATCGGCTGACGTCCCATTTGTGCGGATGCAGCGGACGTTCTTCGGGATGCTTGGCAAAATGCTCCATCAGCGCGTCATGCGCGGTGGGCGACGTGCGCCATTCAGGTGCGGAATTCTGATCGCTCGCTGGCGGCGCAATGGTTGCCATGTCTCTCTCCTATCCGGCGGCTTTTGCCGCTCTGGTGAGTCGCATGGTGCCTTAACTGACAGCAGTGTCAATAGTCGGTTGCGATAAGGAACCTATTCAGCGGGCTCAGCCGCTGGCGGTTTGCGCTGCCAAAACCGGCGCTTTTTCGCGCCGCCTGGCCCTGACTTCATCACCCGCTTGCGGAACAGGGTGGAGCCGCCTTTGATCAGGATGAATACGGCAAATGCCTGCCAAACGAGTGCGACCGCATGCGTCCACAGCGTTTCTTCCAAAGCGGCTCTGGCCATCATCGCGAAGGGCGAGGACAGCGGGAAGACCACCGACGTCAGCTCCAGCGGCGTGCCGGTCTGCCCGATATTCGCGGCCGAGAGGAAGAATACCATGATCTGCAGCATGGTGACCGGCATCGACATGGTCTGCACTTCGCGCACGCTGCTGGCCATGGCGCCAATGGTGAGGAACAAAGAGCCAAGCAGCAGATAGGCCATCGAGAAATAGATGATGCCGAGCGCGATGAACATCGGCCAGCCAATCGCCGGGCCGGGAAGCTCGCGGAAATTGGTCTGCGTGACGGTGACAATGGCGTCCTCGGCGACTGCCCAGAATGCCCAACCAGTCGTGCCCCACACAGCAATTCCGACAAAGGAAACGCCGAGCATGGCGAATAGTTTGCCCATGAAGACCGCATCCATCGGCAGGGCGGCGGCGAGGATTTCGATGATCTTATTGCCTTTTTCTTCGGCAAGATTGGACAGCACCATGCCGCCCAGCAAAATGGTCAGCAGGAACAATACCATTTGCGCAGCCTGCGCGGTGCGCACCCGGCTATACCGGTCAGAGGCTCCGCTGGAGACGACAATCTCGCTCGCCGCATCGGGATAGCGGCTAGGCGCAGAAGCGCTGGCCGTGGCCGCGAGCAGCTCAATCCGGCCTTTCCAGCGGTCGACCTGGCTTTGCGTGCCGACCAGCTTGGGTTCTTCGAGCGTGCCGGTCAGGATTGCGACATAGCTGCGCCCGCCGGTGTCGAGGAAGGCGCGGGCGTCGAACTCAGAGGAGCTTTCAGCTTCGGGTACGCGTTTGAGCACGGGCGAAGCACCGCCCAATTGCGGGCGGAGCGTTTCGGCGGCGGCCTCCATCGCGGCGTTGTCTGCTGCGCTCATGGCGAGGCCGATTTCGACGCTGACGGCTTGCTGAGACGTGGTCTTGCCGATGCTGCCAGCCAGTCCGCCGATCAGCACTGGGAACAGCGGCCCGATCAGGAAGAACAGGAATGCGCGGCTGAACAGGACAGCGACAAAATCGCGCCGGGCCACAACCCATGCGGCTTGGAAATAGCTCAGCCGAGGTTTGGCGGCGATTGCTGCTTGATCAAAATTGCTCATCAGCTTTGCTCCCCATGCGGCGGCATCCACTTCGAGCTGCCGCGCAGCTGCCTCGCCCGCGATATGGACGAAGGCATCGTGCAATCCGGCCCGCTCGATCGAGAGCGAAAGAATGCCAGCCTCGCCTTCGATCAATGTCCGCAGCAGGGGTTCAATCCCGCTGTCGGGCAGAGAGAAGGTGAAGAAATCACCGGTGCGCCGTGTGTCGTCTGGCAAAGCAGCGGTCCAGCCGCCTTCGCGAGCGCGCGTTTCCAGTCGTACCTGTGCTGGGATCCGGTCGCGGGCGGCCTCAACACTGCCGGCATAGGGCACTTCGCCCCCGGCGATGATCGCCACACCTTCGCAAAGGCGCTCTGCATGGTGGATCACATGGGTGGAGAAAATTACCGTCACGCCGTCATCGGCCAGAGCACGGATCATTCCTTCCAGCTTGCCTTGGTTGATCGCATCGAGGCCGGAAAACGGCTCATCCAGAACAACCAGTCGCGGTTGGTGGACTAGTGTGCCGAGCAATTGCACCGTTTGCGCCATGCCTTTCGACAGCTGACGAATTTGGCGTTCGGCGGCATGGCCCAGCCCGTGGCGTTCCAGCAATTCAAGCCCGCGCACACGCCCTTCGGCCAGCGGCAGGCCGCGCAGTGCGCCCATAAAGGCAATCGCTTCGATCGATTTCATCGCCGGGTAAAGCCCACGCTCCTCCGGCAGGTATCCGATCAGGCGGCCAATATCGTGCGGTTGGTCATATCCGAACACGCGGCGCACGCCTTCGTCTGGATCAATAATGCCCAGCAGCATGCGCAATGTCGTCGTCTTGCCTGCGCCATTGGGGCCGAGCACACCATAGATCGCGCCTTCAGGCACTTCGAGGTCGACCCCGCCCACGGCCAAAGTGCCGTCAAAGCGTTTGACGAGCCCGCGCGCCTCGATTGCGAGAGGTTTCTGCTCATTGCTCAAGATTGTTTGATCGCTTACCGCCATATCCATGGCCCGCACCGTTAGTGGACGGGCCTAAACGGGAGTAACCCTAAGCGTGGTTAACGCAGGCGCAACACTTGATCTTGGCAAACGCCTTGAAAACAAAGCGCGCGAGCTTGGCTTTGCCGCCTTTGGAGTGACGAGCGCCGCGGAAGATCCGGTGCGCGCAGAGCGGCTGGAGCAATGGCTGGGCGAGGGGCATCATGGCTCTATGGAGTGGATGGAGACCCGCCAGCATCACCGCCGTTCGCCTCAAGGGCTGTGGCCAGAGGCGCAGCGGGTGATTGCGCTGGGCATGAGCTATGCGCCCGCGCACGATCCCTTGGCTTTGGAAGCGCATCGCGAGCGTGCGCGCATCTCTGTTTATGCGCAGGGCAAGGACTATCACGATCTGGTCAAGAAGCGCCTCAAAGCCTTGGCGCGCTGGCTGGTGGCGGAGGTGCCGGAGGCTGAGGTTAAAGTGTTTGTCGACACCGCCCCTGTGATGGAAAAGCCGCTCGGCGAAGCGGCCGGGATCGGCTGGCAGGGCAAGCACACCAATCTGGTCAGTCCGGAGCATGGCAGCTGGCTGTTCCTTGGCGCGATCTACACGACGTTGGGCCTGCCTCTGACCGAGCCACAGCGGGACCAATGCGGATCGTGCCACGCGTGCCTCGATGCCTGCCCAACCGACGCCTTTCCCAGCCCCTATCGGCTCGATGCGCGGCGCTGCATTTCCTATCTCACGATTGAACACAAGGGCCCGATTGCGGAGGAGTTTCGCGCGGCGCTGGGCAATAGGATCTACGGCTGCGATGATTGTTTGGCGGTGTGTCCGTGGAACAAATTTGCGCAAGCCTCTCATGCGGCGCGCGAATTTCTGCCGCGCGCTGAGCTCGCCGCCCCGCGTCTGGCTGAATTGCTCGCGCTTGATGACGCTGGTTTCCGCGCCGTTTTTTCCGGCTCTCCGATTAAGCGGATTGGCCGCAATCGGTTTGTGCGCAATTGCCTTTATGCGGCGGGCAATAGCGGGGATGCCGCCCTGCGTGCTCCGGTCGAAGCGCTACTGAAAGACGAGGATCCAGTGGTGGCGGATGCTGCGCGCTGGGCCTTGGACCAGCTTCGCGCTGGTTAGCGCTAAGGCTCTAACTTTCAAAGCCGTCCGAAACATCGCCCAGATTGGGCGCTGGTCGCGGGTTTGCCGGGCTCCAATCTGAGAACCGCGTCGGTTCGCGCAGGTTGAGCACTGTGCCCTCGGTCGGATGCTCGCTGCGCTGGAAGAAGCCAACAGCATCCAAATGTGGGTCGGCTGTCATATCCTGCATATCGCGCACGGGCATTGCGGGCATTTGCGCGCCTCGCATGATCGCCAGCACTTCGTCGGTCGTCTTTTGCGCGGTCAGCTCGCCAATGCGGCGATAGATGTCTGGGCTGCCTTCGATGATCCCTTTGACGCTTTGGAACCGCGCCTCCCGCGCGAATTCCCCATCACCCAGCAGCGCCACAACTTTGAGGAAATGGTCGATCTGGTACGGGACGATGGAGATATAACCGTCTTTGGTCGGGAAAGGCTGGCGGTCTGGATCAATCTGGCGGCTGTAACAGGCGGGGCCAACTGGCGGATCGAATGTCAGCCCGCCCAGATGCTCTTTCAGCATAAAGTTTGAGAACGCCTCAAACATCGGCACTTCAAGGAACTGACCCTTGCCCGTGCGCAGCTTGTGGATCATCGCTGCCATTGAAGCATAGGCGGCATGCAATCCGGCGACTTTGTCGGCAATCAGCGAAGGCAGATAGCGCGGCTTTTCATTGCCATCGACGCGGGGCAACAGGGTAGCCGCGCCGCTCGCCGCCTGGATCACATCGTCATAAGCGTGCAATCCGCCATAGGGGCCGTCGGAGCCAAAGCCGACGCAGTGGACATAGATGATCTCAGGATTGAGCGATTTGGCGGCCTCATATCCGAACCCAAGCCGTTCGATCGCCTCGGCCCGGATATTGTGGATCAGCATATCTGCTTCCGCCACCAGCTTGCGCAATTGCGCTTTCGCCTCGTCGTCTTTCAAGTCCAGCAGCAGTGACTTCTTGCCGCGATTTAGCGCGAGAAAGCTCGGCGCCATGCCGTTTGTCTTGGCGGGCTTCGCTGAATATCTCAGCGCATCGCCGCCCGGTGCCTCAACCTTGATGACATCGGCACCAAGATCGGCCAGGATTTGCGTGCAATAGGGTCCAAACACGACCGTGGTGAGGTCCAGTACCTTCAGACCCTGAAGCATGGAGCCGCCATCGCCTGTTTGCATGAAAATGCCTCTTTCCGAATTCGCGTGTCGATAGCCGCTTAGGCTTTAGAGCAATTCCTTGAGCGGCGTTTCAGGATCGGCGAGCAGCGCTTTGTCGGCCGATTGAATGCCGTTTTCGAGCAATTTGCGCCCTTGGACATAGTCCTTCATCGCATTGACGCAGTCGAAGGCAATTGGGCGGCCTTCTTTTAGATAGATGATCGAAAATTTGCGCGCGGCAGGGTCGCCGCGCAGGATCGTCTCGTCGTAGTCGAGACTGAGGCCGACGGTTTGCAGTTTGAGATCATATTGGTTCGACCAGAACCATGGCAGTGCGTGATAGGGCTGTTTATCGCCCATGATCGCGCGCGCGGTCGTGTTCGCCATATCATGCGCGTTCTGGACCGATTCCAGACGGATCACCGCGCTATCCGCAAAATCATTCGCATGGGCGGCGCAATCGCCGATCGCATAAATGTCGTCCAGGGTCGTGCGGCAATAGACGTCGACATCAACGCCGTTTGATCCCGCTGCGCCTGCCGCGATCAGAGGCGCGACCGAGGGGATGATGCCAATCCCGGCAACCACCATGTCGCATTCGAGCGTCTCACCGCTCTCAAGCAAGACGCCGCTGGCCTGTCCGTCTGTTTCGGATATTTCTTGGACATTCGCGCCGAGGCGGATGTCGACGCCGTGACTGCGGTGCTCTGCGGCGTAAAAGTCGGATAGTTCTTCGCCAGCAACGCGGGCCAGCAGGCGGGATTGAGCCTCCACCAAGGTAACCTCGACGCCAAGCTTGCGTAGCACTGCGGCCGCCTCCAGCCCGATATAGCCGCCGCCGATGACAACCGCGCGTTTTGCGCCGCCCTTAATCGCGGTCATCATCGCATCGGCATCGCGCTTGTCCCGCACGTAGAAAACGCCGTGTAGATTTGCGCCGGGGCATGGCAGCCTGCGCGGATCGCCGCCGCCCGCCCAGATGAGCTTTCGATAGCCAATCCGGCTGCCATCCATCAGCGCGATTTCATGCGCCATCCAGTCAATTTCGGTGACCCCCTGGCCCAGCCTCAGGGTGATATCCTTGTCGGCCCAGAACTTCTCCGGCCGGATCAAGATCCGCTCAAACGGCTTGTCGCCTGCGAGATATTCCTTCGACAACGGCGGGCGTTCATACGGCGGAACGGCGTCGCGCCCAACCAGCACAATCGAACCCTCATGCCCCTGTTGGCGCAGAGCAATCGCCGCTTGCGCGCCGCCATGCCCGGTGCCCACGATTACGATATCGGCGCTATCCATGGCGCGGACGCTTGCCCCAAAATTGGCTTAGGTCAAGCGTCTTGCGCGCTTTGGCCGGGGTGATGACGGCTTAGGGATCAAGCAGATTGCGCGCTTGGCTGGCAATTTGCGCGAGCACCGCTGGCGCCACTGGTGTGTGCGCTTTTGCCCGGCCAACCATCGCCTTGAACTGGCGGATCGCGGGGGCATTGTCGCTCGCCCATTGCTCCACTGCATTCGCTGGATCAGCCTTGCCTTTCTTGCGCCGCACCAGCTGGCGCAGGAAATCGAGCCGCATCTGCTGATAATCGCGCGCGAGGCCAGCTACCAGCAAGCGCTCCCAAACATCGGAGGGTTCCATCAGCGCGGCTGTCGCTTGCGCCCAATCGAGGCCCAGGCGCACACCCATATCGGTGAAGGCGTCGGTCAGCTGCAGCGCCGCGACATCGGCGTCGCGCGCGAGCTTTGCGAGGCCAATCGCGCCGTCCATTTCGAACAGATGCACGACCTTTTTCGCCAGCGCCTCTGGCGCGCCCGCTTCGACCAGCTCGCTGCGCATTTTGTTTGCCTGTTGGCGCGATTCTCCCGCCAGCAGAGCGTCGGTGGCACCGTGCAATTCGTCGATCCCGCCGCGCAATTCCTCGACCAGTTCAGCGGGCGGCCGCTTGGCCGCGCCAGCGCGCAGCAGGTCTGCCATATGACCCCTCAGGGCGATGGCGACCCGCTCAAACAGCATGATGCGGGTGGTCTCGCTCATCTTGGCCGTGTCGAGCTCTTCCCAAATCGCGCGCGTTCCAAACAGGCGGTCGGCGGCGACAAAGGCGTTGGTCACCGCAGCCAGCGACGCGCCTTCTTCTTCGGCGAGTTCGAATGCAGGCAAAATGCCCATGCGGTTGATGATGCGATTGGCAAGCTCGGTCGCGACCAGCTCGCGGCTCAAGCGGTGCTGCTTGATCTGCCTCGCATAGTCCTTTTGCATCGGCTCTGGGAACATCGCGATCAGCGCGTCCTCCATCGCCTTGTCGGCAGACAGCGGGCTTTCTTCGATCGCATCTTGCAGGGCGAGCTTGGCCGATGACAGCAGCACGGCGAGTTCTGGCCGGGTCATGCCGTGTCCGTCGCCCGCGCGGCGGATCAGCACTTCGCTTGCGGCCAACCCTTCTGTTTTGCGATCAAGATCGGCCATATCCTCCAGCGTCTCGATCAGGCGCGTGTAAGATGCAGTCGCCTCGCAGCCGCCAGCTTCTGCAATCGACAGTGCGAGCGCTTGCAGGCGGTTATCCTCGAGCACGATTGCGGCGACCTCGTCGGTCATCGCCTCGAGCACGGCAACGCGCTTCTTTTCGGTCAGCTTGCCATCGCGCTTGGCCGCTGCCAGCGCGATCTTGATGTTCACCTCGTTATCGGAGCAATCAACGCTGGCCGAATTGTCGATAAAATCGGTGTTTACGCGCCCGCCGTTGAGCGAGAATGCGATCCGGCCCGCTTGCGTCACGCCCAGGTTCGCGCCCTCGCCGATCACTTTCGCGCGCACTTCAGCGGCGGTCACACGCAGGCCGTCATTGGCGGGATCACCCACGGCTGCATCGCCCTCGCTTTCAGCTTTGATGTAGGTGCCAATTCCGCCGAACCAGATCAGATCAAGTTCCGCCTTAAGGATCGCCGTCACCAGATCATCGGGCGCAATCTCGGCCTCTTCAAGCCCGAGCATTTCGCGCGCCTTCTTGGGCAGCTTGATGCTCTTTTGATCGCGCGCGAACACGCCGCCGCCGCTGGAGATTAGCTTGGAATTGTAATCCTCCCAGCTGGAGCGCGGCAGATTGAACAGTCGATTGCGCTCTTTCCAGCTTTGCGCCGGATCGGGGTCAGGATCGATAAAGATGTGCCGGTGGTCAAAGGCTGCGACCAGCTTGATCGCTTTAGACAGCAGCATGCCATTGCCGAACACATCGCCCGACATATCGCCGCAGCCCGCCACGCGGACGCTGTCGCTTTGCACGTCGATGCCCATTTCGAGGAAATGCCTCTGGACAGAGACCCAAGCGCCGCGCGCGGTGATGCCCATTGCCTTGTGGTCATAGCCGTTGGAGCCGCCGCTCGCGAAGGCATCATCGAGCCAGAAATCTCGGCTTTCTGCGATGCCATTGGCCACGTCAGAGAAGCGCGCCGTGCCCTTATCGGCGGCGACCACGAAATAGGGGTCTTCGCCGTCGCGCACCACCACATCCGCTGGATGGACGACCTTATCCTTCACGATATTGTCCGTGATCGTGAGCAAGGTGCGGATGAAAATCTCATAGCTCGCCTGACCTTCTGCGGCCCAGGCATTGCGGTCTTTCGCAGGTGATGGCAATTGCTTTGGATAAAAGCCGCCCTTTGCCCCGGTCGGCACGATGACCGCGTTTTTGACCCGCTGCGCCTTCATCAGGCCAAGGATCTCAGTGCGGAAGTCATCGCGCCTGTCCGACCATCTGAGGCCGCCGCGTGCGATCACGCCAGCGCGCAGGTGAATGCCTTCCACCCTGCGCGAATAGACGAAAATCTCCCGCCATGGCACGGGCTTTGGCAGGTCGGGCACCTGCGCAGAATCGAACTTAAATGCCAGCGCTTCGTCCGCGGCGTCAGCAAACGCATTGGTGCGCAGGATCGCGCCAATAACTGCATTGTAGAGGCGCAGCAGCCGGTCATCATTGATCGCGGAAACCTTAGCCAGCCCGCGTGAGAAATCGCCGCGAGCCTTCTTCTCGGCCTCTTCGCGATTGCCATCAAACTTGGGGTCATGGCGCGCGGCAAACAGCGCGATCATTGCTTTGGTCACTGGCACAGCGGCGGCCAGCGCATCAACCACGGTGTAGATCGTAAAACCCATGCCGGTCTGGCGCAGATAGCGATAGAAGGCGCGCAGCCAATTGGCTTCCCGCGCACTCAGTCCCGCTCCGATCACGAGCCGGTTGAATGGATCATCCTCGGCATTGCCATTGAGCACGGCGGCAATGGCCTGCTCGATAACGCCTGCACGCTCCAGCAGCGGCGCGGCCTCGTCCCCTTCAGGCAGAGCCAGGGTGAAATCATGGATCGAACCAAGCGCGCCCTCAACAAGCTCGGTCGGGATTTCGGTGATCACGCGAAAGCCGAAATTCTCCAGTGCTGGCACCGCATCAGACAATGGCAAAGCGCCGCTGCTTTGATAGACCTTGAGCCGCAGATTGTCGGCTGCATCACTGTCGAGATGGTACAAGCGCACATCGCGCAAGGCTGCGTCATCATCGCCGCTGGCGCGCGCGCTGAGCGCGCGGATCCGGCGGATGTCGGTCGCCGCCTCTGCGGTGCCATAGAGCAGCCGGTAATTGGCCGGAAAGGCTCCTGCAAAACGCGCGGCAATCGCCATGGCGCGCGCCGGGTCTTCGCTCTTGGCAAGGTGGCGCTCGACCCCCTCGCCCCAACCGCGTAGCATGTCCTCCAGTCGGCCTTCCAGCTCAGCCTCTTCCGGCATGGCTTTCGCTTCGCGAACATCGAGTACGAATTGCAGCATCGCCAGATTGCCGCCTTCAACCTCAAGGCTCCAATCAAGGACTTTTGCATCAGCCTCAGCGGTCAGCAGCTCCTGAATTTGCAAGCGCACTTGAGTGGAGAGCAGATCGCGCGGCAGCCAGACAAAGGCGAACACATGGCGGCCCAATTGCGAAGCGGCGAGCGACAAGCGCGGGCGCGGCCGATCAACCAGGCTCATCATAGTCGTTGCGAGGCGGCCAATATCCGCGCGGTTGAACGCGATCAGCAGATCATGCGGCAGCGCGGTAAAGGCATGGACCAGCGCTTTGCCGGTGTGCCCGGATGGGTTGAAGCCCAGCTCTTTGGTCAGCGTATCGAGGTTTTCGCGCAGATGCGGCACATTGGCGGGGGCAGAGGCGAGCGCGGCGCTGGTCCAAACCCCGGCATGAACCGACAGGGCCTCCACTTTGCCTTTCTTGCGGATCGCCACGATAAACAGATCAAGCGGAACGCGGCGGTGAACCTTGGCGGTGTGGTTCGATTTGATGATCAACAGCTCGCGCGTGCGGCCATCGGGGCGTTTCTGCCCGAACCATTTGAATGCCTTGTCGTAGGACGCATCGGCCAGCAAAGAGCGCGCGCTCTTGCGGCAAATTCCCAAGAGGCCCGATTGGCTGCCATCGCGGCGGCGGGTGACATGGCCCAGCTGGGTCAGCATCCCGCTGTTGAGCCACGTTAGCAGGTCTTTGAATTCCGGTTCTTCGACCCGTTCAATATCCGCTTCCATGGCGGATTGTACTTTGGGCCAATCGTTCACGGCGGCGCGGACATCACCCAGGGTCAGCCGCAGTTCTTTTAGCAATTCGCGGCGTTGGCGCGCATCAATCCGCGGCGTTTCGATATAGATCATCGATTCGCGCGCCTTGCCAGAGCCGAGCTCAGTGAGCTTGCCCGACTTGTCGCGCTTCACCGCAATGATCGGATGCACCAACCGGTCAATCGTGACCCCTTGGGCGGCGAGCGCGGAGGCAACCGAATCGACCAGAAACGGCATGTCGTCATTGACCAAAGCGATGCGCATAATGCGCCGCTCATCGGTTTCGGTTTCCATAACGAGCGAGGCGCGGTCCGTCTCGCGCTGCTCGGCGGCGGCCAGCAGGAAGGCGGTCGCCTCTTCCAGCGCTTGCTTTGCAAAGGGCGTGTCACCGGGCAGGATCGCATCGCTCAGCCGCTTTGACAGAGCGGTATGATGCTTGCTTCGGCGCGGATTACGCACCGATTTTAGCTTGGTTGAAGCTTTTCCTGCGAGCTTTTTAGCGGGTTTCGAAACCATCCTCGCCCCTTTGAAACAATATTATTCTTGAGCGTTCTTATGCGTCGCCGATACGCCTTGTGGATACGTTTGCGCAACCGTGTTCATTATCTAACTGCGCGATTTTTAATGCGGTTCAGCGTTAGGAGGTCAATGCGCCAGTGAGCGCCTGCATGGTGATTTCCAGCGAACGAATTCGCGCCGCTGGATCATAGGTCGCGCCGCACAGCATGATTTCGTCCGCGCCGGTTCGCTTGATAAAATCGCTGACTTGGCTTGCCACCATATCGGCGGTGCCAATGGCGGCGGCTTGGCCGATATGATCCAGCATGGCGCGCGCTGGCGCAGGCAGGGTGGAGGTGTAGTCCTCAATCGGTGGCGGTAGCTTGCCCGGATTGCCGCTGCGCAGGCGGACGAAGCTTTGTTGCTGGCTGGAGGCAAGCAGGCGGGCTTCCGCTTCGCTTGGCGCGGCAAAAACATTCATCGCCACCATCACATGTGGGCGATCAAGCGCGTCTGACGGCTCAAAGTCCCTGCGGTAAAGCTCCAGCGCGGCGTCCAAATGATCGGGCGCAAAATGCGCTGCGAAGGCATAGGGCAGGCCGAGCTTGGCCGCGAGCTGCGCGCCAAACAGGCTGGAGCCGAGCATCCACATCTCCGGCTTTGCGCCGAGGCCTGGGGAGGCCGTGATGGGCAGGTCGAGATCGCCGGTCAGGAGCGCGCGCAGTTCGGCCACATCCTGCGGAAAATACTCAGCCGCCTGATGCAGGTTTTTGCGCAGAGCGCGCTGCAATTCTGGACCAGCGCCCGGCGCTCTACCCAGACCGAGGTCAATTCGGCCCGGAAACAAAGCGTCGAGCGTGCCGAATTGCTCCGCGATTTGAAACGGAGTGTGATTGGGCAACATGATGCCGCCAGAGCCGATCCGGATCCGGCTGGTCGCATTGCCGATATGGGCGAGCACCACCGATGTTGCGCCGCCGGCGATGCCATCCATCGCGTGGTGTTCCGCCACCCAAAAGCGCTTGCAACCCACTCGTTCTGCCGCGCGCGCCAGCTCTGTCGCATCGGCCAAAGCCTCTGCCACGCTCCCGCCTTCGCGAACCGGGATCAGATCAAGCACGGAAAGTTCGGTCATGGCAGCCCTCTTGCTATTGGGCTGGCGTAGCAGGCCCCAGCTGTTTCAGATAGCCGCTAGCGGTCTTTGCCTGCGGACTATCAGGCGCTGTGTCGATCACCGATTGCCAGCTGGCGCGAGCGGCATCATCGCGCGCATCCAGCACTGCTATAACACCTGCCTCCAGCCCAATTTGTGGATCAAGCGGCGCAAGACCCGACGCCTTTTCAATCGCCGTTTGCGCCTCTGGCAATCTGTTTTCACGCCGTAGCAGGGTTGCTTTCAGCAGCCACGCCTCAGCATCGCCGGGCATCAGGCGCGTTGCATTGTCCAATTCAATGAGAGCTTCTTCCGGCTGATCAATCTCAACCAGGGCGCGGGCCATGTCGAGTGCTGCTGCTGCTTGAAGTGCACCAGATGCAGCGGTTTTGGCGTCCGTGCGTGCCTCTCTCAAAATATTATAGGCGTCAGCCCAAAGCGTGTTTGCGAGGGCGGCATTGCTTAGCCATAATGCCAAAACGCGCTCGTGCTCGCGGTTCATCCGCCGGTGTCTCATCGCGCGCTGCAGTGAAAGCGGCAATCGCATCGTCCCACAGGCTCAGCTTCGTTGCGGCCAGCCCAAGGCAATGATTGGCAATAACCCTTGCATCACCGGTTGTCTGGTTGCGCTCAATCTGCGCTTTGGTGTGCGCGCGGGCGGGGTCGCTTTCGACCAGATCAAGGCAATCGGCCAGCCAAATGCTGAGCGGATCGGTCGGCTGCGGCGGAGCAATTTCATTGGCGGTGCGCGGCGGACGATTGAGCAGCTCGTCGGGCGCGCCCTGGATCGCACCAGTGCTCGGGTTGGGACCGACCTGGAGCAGCATAAGGATGAGCGCGCTGGAAAAAGACACGTGGATGTTCGCCTAGTAAAATTGATCAACCGTCGCTTGCAGCAGCGCGATATCATTCTCGCGCGACAAGCGGTGATCGCCGTCTTTGACAAAGGTCACCTGTACATTGTCCGAACGTATCGCCTTGGCGAGGCGCAGGCTGATTTCCCACGGCACATCCTCGTCCTTTTGGCCGTGCAGCAGGCGAACCGGGCAATCAATCGCGACTGCGCTTTCCAGTTTCAGATTGGCCTCTCCGTCCGCGAAAAAGCCCGGATGCGTCGGCGTTGGCTCTGGCCCGTACGGATTGTCTTCATACAGCACCTCGCCCGCCGCCATCTGCGTGCGCTGCTCGTCCGTGAAGCCCCAAGTCGTAAAGTCGGGAGCAGGCGCGATGCCGATCATCCCGGTCAGCCGCTCGCCCAATGCCTCACCCGCCATCAGCATCAGCCAGCCGCCCATGGACGAGCCGATCAGCAGCACGTCGCCGTCCACATGATCCTCGATCAGCTTCAGTACTTCATCGCGCCAGCGGGACAGCGTGCCATCGGCAAAATCGCCATTGCTCCGCCCGCAGCCGGAATAATCGAGCAGCAGGCAAGCCCGCCCCATTTCCTGCGCGCGGGCGAACATGGCGGTCGCCTTGCCGCCGTCCATGTCTGACATATAGCCGGGCAGAAAGACCAAGGTTGGGCCGGTGCCGGCCGTGTGGCGAAAGGCTATTTTGCGCCCATCGCCAAATTCGTGAAATTGTATCTCGCTCATGCGCGCCCTCATGCCCGCAAGCGGCGGGTGCGCGCAAGAGGGCCGAAACTGATTCGAGCCTTAATCTGCGGGCTCTTCAAGAGCGCGGCGAAGCTCGGTCTCGAACAGCTCAGGTTGGTCAAACATGATGAAGTGGTAGCTGTCTTCGACTATTCGAATGTCAGCAGTGTCGAGCGATGCGTAAGCATCTCGGTACAGCGCCTCAATCCGCGATCGCGGAGCGAAGGCATTGCTCGCGGCGATAATGGTCGTGGGCGTGTTCATGTCTTTAAGCGCAGGGCGCAAATCGGTCGTCATCAGCGCATATATGGCGCTCGCAAAGGTCGCCCTATCACTGGTTATCGACCAATCGGCTATGGTGCCGTGGTACTCACTGTTCTTTACCAGTGACCGGACGCCGACTTGCTGAGTTTGCGCGAACTCCCCTGCGGATTGCCCGAGAATTTGCCTCTTGAACCCGTCGGCTTGCGCCGCGGCTGTTTCAGCCGTTGCTTGGGGTGAAAATAGGAGCGGAAAAAACGGTAGTGCATCGACGATCACCAATTTTTTGATCCGATCGGGATGACCTTTTGCCAGCTTGAGGCCGAGGAATCCGCCAAGTGAATGGCCTGCGTAAAGTGCGCTTTCAACCTTGTTGCAGTCGAGATGGTCGACAATCTCTTGGGCGGCCCGCGCAATAATCGTCTCAGGTGGCCCGTTTGGTGCACGACCTGCAAAGCCTGCAACATGCACAAGATGAACCTTGTAGCTTTCGCTAAGGGCGTCTTTGACACTGTCCCAAGTTGCCGGTGACGAGCCAAGTCCTGGTGTAAGGATCAGATCAGGGCCCGCACCGAGCGTTTCGTATGGCGGGCAAGCCTCCTGTGGCTGATCCGCGAGTGCGGGAGTGGACCCAAGGAATGAAAGGCCTGTGATAATGCTGGTCCAAACTTTCATTACTTGGCTCCTTCTCGTTGGAATATCTCTTCGATTGCAAGGCCGAATACGTCGGCGATTTTGAATGCGAGCGGTAGGGACGGGTCATAGCGCCCCTTCTCAATCGCATTGACGGATTGGCGGCTGACATCCAGCTGATCCGCGAGGTCTTGCTGGCTCCAATCGCGCTCTGCGCGCAGCACTTTGAGGCGGTTGTTCACACTGCACCCCACGCGCCATATTCGACGCGGTTTGATGCAGCGCCAATACCTAAGCCAGCGAACCATACCACGGCCCACCAATAGGCGTCGGCATGCGGGACCGCGTCAGCAATCTCGAGGAAGCCCCAGACGCTTGCGATGCTGAGCGTGATTGCGGTTGCGATCAGTGATTGACGGACCACCAGCATGCGAATGAACTCATCCTGCTCTTCGACGATAAGCCGCCCGATTGCCCAGAAGACACCGATGATCGCAAGGCCGGGCGGGATGGCCGCAAGAATGCGCCACGTATCGGCGATACCTTCTGCATTTTCGGCAAAGACCAACCCAGCCATGGCGAACATGTAAATCGAGGACGAGATCGCCACGCGCTTCAAATACCGCTTTTGCGCCTCACCTTTGGCAAAGCAGGCGTTGCCGCCGGCATCGACCCGGCGATTGGCGGATTTGATCAAAGGGACCATCATGACCATCGGCACGAGCATCAGGATTAATAGTGCTGTGCCCTCGATCGCGCCGGTCCCCGCCAGACCGCCAATCGCGGCATAAGAGACGCCCATGAGCGCACCCCAAAAGGCGGGGCTGCGGCCCATCACGGCTGCGTTCTTATCTGCTTGCTCGCTCATAGCAGGCACTTCGAATTGCTCTTGCAGCCGCCATTGAGCATGCCCATCGCCGCGCCGCTCAGGCCGCCGATGATCCCGAAGGATGCGCCGTTGCTGAGCTCGCTAGCGGCCAAGAATATCGCGGCGGTGATGATGATCACGGCCCATAGAATCGCTTTGTTTCGAATTGTCATTAGTAAAGCTCCCTTTCAACTATGGAAAGTATACTTGTCATTGATTCGTATGTTTGTCAAGCGCACTTTCCATAATGGAGCGGGTGCTTTCCGGTTGCTAATGCGAAACACGGGTAATGACATAGCCGTTCGCCGCGCCTATATCTGCGCTCATGGCCAACCGTGTGACTACCACCACCACTACCACCACCCCGGATTTCCGGGGCCGGTTGCTGTTGGTCTAATCCAGCCACACCCGCGCCCCGAACTTTCGGTTTCGGGCGGCGCGGTGTCAGCCTCCTGAAAAAGCAGAAAATACCAAGACACCGCTCTTCAAGCGCGCGCATGAGTGTGTCATGGGCGTGAACGCAAACGAGACGGAAGAACGATGACCGAACTGCTCAAGATCAGCCTGCCCGATGGCACCACGCGTGAAATGCCTGAAGGCAGCACGCCGGCCGATGTGGCCGCCGCGATTGGCCCTGGCCTGGCGAAGGCCGCGCTGGCGGCGCGCGTCAACGGCGAGGTGCGCGATATTGGCCGCCCGTTTGAGGGTGATGCGGAGCTTGAGCTCATCACCAGCCGGGATGAGGCCGATGCACTGGAACTGGCGCGCCATGACTTTGCGCATGTTCTGGCTGAGGCCGTTCAGGCGCTCTATCCCGGCACGCAGATCACCTTTGGTCCTGCGACCGATGATGGCTTTTACTATGACGTGATGGCCCCGGCTGATCGCGAGCCGTTCAGCATGGATGATCTGCCCGCGATTGAAGAGAAAATGCGCGAGATCATTGCCGCGGATAAGCCATTGGTGCGCGAAGTGTGGTCGCGCGCTGATCTGATCGCGAAATGGGAAGCGGACGGCGAGGCGTTTAAGGCTGAGTGGGCCAAAGAACTGCCCGAAAACGAAGAGTTGACGGTCTATTGGTCGGGCGAACCGCGCAGCGACGGCGCGTGGTTGGATATGTGCCGCGGGCCGCATTTGGCCTCCACCGGCAAGCTTGATCCCGCGGCGTTTAAGCTGATGCGGGTGGCAGGTGCCTATTGGCGCGGTGATCAGCGCAATGCCCAGCTGACGCGGATCTACGGCACCGGCTGGCTCAACAAGAAACAGCTGAAGCAACATCTGCACCGGCTGGAAGAGGCCGCCAAGCGCGACCACCGCAAGCTGGGCCGCGAGATGGATCTGTTCCACCTTCAGGAAGAAGCGCATGGCAGCGTCTTCTGGCACCCTAAAGGCTACCGGATCTGGCGCGAGCTGGAGGCCTATATGCGCCGCAAGATGGATGGCGGCGGCTACCGCGAAATCAAGACGCCTCAGTTGATGGATATCCGCCAGTGGGAGCAATCGGGCCACTGGGGTAAATATGCCGAAAACATGTTTGCCGTGCCCGACATGGTGCCCGAAGTCGACGAGGACGGCGACGGCCCGGCCAAGCCTGCGGTTGAAAAAGACGCTGATTGGATGGCGATCAAGCCAATGAACTGCCCGGCCCACGTGCTGGTGTTTAAGCAAGGCATCACATCCTATCGCGATCTGCCGATCCGCCTGGGCGAAATGGGCTGCTGTCACCGCAACGAGCCGCATGGGGCGCTGCACGGCCTGATGCGGGTGCGCCAATTCACTCAGGATGATGCGCATATTTTCTGCACCGAAGACCAAGTGGTTGAGGAGGTGCGCAAATTCTGCGAGCTCGCAAACGGCGTCTATAAGGATTTTGGCTTCACCTATCATGTGAAGCTCGCCACGCGTCCGGAAAAGCGCTTTGGCTCTGATGCCGACTGGGACAAGGCGGAGCAGGAATTGCGCGATGCCGTGGCCGAGGCGGGCATGGATAATGAAGAATATGGCTGGGAAGAGCTGCCAGGCGAAGGCGCGTTTTATGCGCCTAAGCTCGAATGGCACCTAACCGATGCGATTGGCCGGACGTGGCAAGTTGGCACGATCCAGGGCGACCGAGTGCTGCCCGACCGCTTGGATGCGACCTATATTGGCGAGGATGGCGGCAAGCACCGTCCCGTGATGTTGCACCGCGCGATCTTCGGCTCTTACGAGCGCTTTATCGGTATTCTAATCGAGCATTATGCTGGGCGCCTGCCACCATGGCTCGCCCCGGTTCAGGCCGTGGTTGCCCCGATTGTGTCGGACGTTGATGGCTATGCCACTAAGGTTATGGCCAAGCTTGAGGCGGCAGGCATCCGGGTCGAAGGCGATCTTCGCAATGAGAAGATCAATTACAAAGTGCGTGAACACTCGCTGGCGAAGGTTCCGTATCTGTTTGTGGTCGGAAAGCGCGAGGAAGAAGAGGGCACGATTGCCCTGCGGACCTTGGGCGAGAAGGACCAGCAGGTGCTGTCTTTGGATGATGCGCTGGCGCTGATCACAAAGGCCGCTACACCGCCCGATCTCAGCGCTTAATCGCATTTGACCGAATAGATCATGGACTGGCTGGCCGGGCTTAGCGCAGCGCAGATTGCGGCGGCATTTGCAGCGACCATTGGCGCATCTTTCGTGCGCGGGCTGGCCGGGTTCGGCATGGCGATTTTGCTGGTGCCGGTTTTGGCGCTCGCTTTGACCCCGGTTGAGGCGGTGATGATCGCCAATTTCCTGATGCTGTTTATCGGCATGTTGGAGATCCGGCGTCTGGTTCTGGGCGCTGAAAAGTCCGCTTGGATGATCAGCGCCCTGGTTGCGGTCACAACCGCGCCGGGATTGCTGCTCTTGTCAGTAACGCCGCCTGATCTTGCACGGCTGCTGATCGCAATGGTGGCGCTGTCCGCCTTTGCGCTCGTGCTCCTGCCTCAGCGTTCAGCCAGCGTGCCCGGGCCGGTTCAGACCGGTGTAACAGGTGTGACCAGCGGCATTCTCACCGGCTTTGCTGGGATGCCTGGGCCGCCGGTTGTGCCGTATTATGTCGGCCGGGCGATCCCGCGCGATACGGCCAAGGCATCGATGCTGCTGATCTTCACAATAGCTTCGATTGCGGCGATCATTTCAGGGTTTTTGACTGGCGTGATTGATCAGCGCGTTGTGCTGCTTTCGGTTGGGCTGTTTCCCGCTGTGCTGCTCGGCAATTGGCTCGGCGGTCTCGCTTACGGCCGGGTCAGCGACACGGTCTGGCGGAGCTTTGTTGGCCTGGTGCTGTTCGCCGCGGCCTTTGCGGCTCTCACCCGCCTGTTTTAGCGGACCCAGCGCGCGGCGAGCACCCGCCCGCCGTTCGGCTCGCGCAAAACCAGCGCATGTGCATCCGCTCCCGGCGTGGTGAGCCTGTCCTGGCGCAGCTCAACACTTGCTGTGCCGCCATCCCAGCGGGCGAGCACTTTCTCATCCAGCAGAACATTGGTGTAGGAAATGCGGCGTCCGCCGTTTTCTCCGCGGCCAATCGCGACGCTTTCCTCGCTCGATACCGCCATCAACACCAGCTCAGCGGGTTTCTCCGCCGTGCCGCTGAGGCCAATGCCATAGCCCAGTCCGCCCGCTGGCTTGATGCGGATGGCGGCGCTTTGCGAACCGCGCGCCAGCGCTATGTGGCGGCGGTTGACGCGCTCGTTAGAGCCAACTTGGCCAAGCTCTCCATCGACCACCAATTGCGGGGTGTAGACGCCGTTATATCCGGCGAGGCCGCGGCGTGCATAATCGCGTTGGAGGTTGGTGTTGTCTTTGCGCGCGAGCGTATCTTTCCAGCCCAAACGGTCCCAATAGGTGACCGGGCGAGCGATCACGACCAAGCTGTCTTCGCGCGCAAGCTTGGCTGAAAGCCGGTCCGCTGGCGGACAGGAAGAACAGCCCTGACTGGTGAAGAGCTCGAGCAGCACAGGCTCGCCCAAAGTGCCGGTTTGCTCAGGCGGGCTTTGCGCTTGGCTGAAATCTGGCGCAGCGACAGAGGCGATGGCCAGCGCGGCGGAACCGATGGCCAGACCGAATAGAGTTTTTGTCATGCGCGTCCCTCACAAGCATCTGCTGAGCATTGCAGGGATATTCGCGCCAAAGCGCTGCTTGGTTACAGCGAGGGGCGCTTAGAGTGGGAGTGGTTGACCGGCAAAGATCAACGCCGCACCGCATGCCAGCACGATGACTGAACGGGCGATATCGGCCGGATGGGCCGCTGCAACCTGCAAAGGCTTGCGAGTGATGGCGATTGCTTTGTCCATGACGGCTACGTTCGCGGGCAAATGCTAACAGGTCGTTAAGATTAACCAGGATCGCCTAAATTAGCGCTGAGGGCATTTGCTGGCTGGCGCAGTGAAATCCGCCGCCGCCAGCGAGCACGGCATCCGCTGGAAGGCCGATGGTGTGACGATCCGGAAACAGAGCAGCGATCGCCGCGACGCCCGCCGCATCGTGCACTGAGCCAAAGGTCGGCACCGCCACCAGATGTGTGGTGATTGCGAAATTCACATAGCTCGCCGGTTCCACCTCGCCATTGCGCTGGATCAGGCCAGGTGAAGGGATGGTCACCACCTCTACCCCGAATGCTTCGCCGCGCCGCTTTGCATCTGCATAGATCGCTGCATTGGGATCATTTTCGCCAGTCGCCTCAGGAACAACGAGCAGGCCAGGACCGACAAAGCGCGCCAGATTGTCGACATGGCCGTCCGTGTGGTCATTGATGAGGCCATCGCCAAGCCACAGCACCTGGTCAAAGCCGAGCGTGCGTTTCAGCTCCGCCTCGATCACGGCGCGCGACATGCCCGGATTGCGGTTTGGATTGAGAAGGCATTGCTCGGTCACCGCGCACAATCCGGTGCCATCGCCATCAACCGCGCCGCCCTCCAATATCATTTGCGAGGTTTCGAGCGGCAAACCCGCGTCGCGCGCCAATTGCGCGCCAATGCTCTCATCGCCCGCCATCTCATATTTGCCGCCCCAGCCATTGAAGCCAAATCGGCGCGCGGCGCGCTTGCCATTGTCGGATACAATCAGCGGCCCGGTGTCGTGCAACCAAATATCGCCGTAGACCCGCCGCTCCAGCGTAACTGCTTCGCTCACCAGAGCGCGGGCGCGGGCTTCATTGGCTTCATCGCGCACGAGCAGACGCACGGCCTGACCGCTGTCAGCGACAGCATTGGCAAAGGCCGCGATTTGCTCCTGCGCCGCCTCAAGAAAGCCTGGCCATTCCTCGGCCAAATGCGGAAAGCCGATCCACAACCAATCCTGCGGCGCCCATTCAGGAGGCATCAGGACGGTCATGAACCGGCTTTCAATTCGTCAGCTAAACGGATGCTGGATCAGCAGCCCGTCTCGGCGCTGGCGCAGCTTTCGTCACGGGCGGCTTTGAACTCATCGCCCTCGTTCCAATTCGGCCAGCTGCTGCTTTCTGCCATCATCCGGCCAATGCGATAGAACAATTGCAAATCGCTCATCACGCCGGACCAGTCCCACTCTTCGTTGAACTCGTCCTTTGGCCCGTGATAGCGATTGTCGCGGTAATCCTTGGACACTGCTGCGCCTGCATCGCGTCCACCCTCGACCAGATCTTGCCCGCCATTGATGTAGAGCATTGGCACGCCCTGCTTGGCAAAGGCGAAGTGATCAGAGCGGTAGTAATAGCCGACCTCTGGGTTTGGATTGGGTGTCATGGTGCGGCCATCGGCCTCCAGCGCGCCCATCATGAAGGCATCAAGCTGAGACTTGCCGGGGCCAACCACGGTCACGTCTTTCGCTGGGCCAGCCACTTGGAAGGCGTCCATGTTGATCCCGCCAACCGTCTGATCGAGCGGGAACACTGGGTTTGCGGCATAGTAATACGCGCCGAGCAGGCCGGATTCCTCAGCCGTTACGGCCAGGAACACGAGGCTGCGCTTAGGTGCGCCAGCTTTCGCATGAGCCTCTGCCAAGGCCACCAGAGCCGCAGTGCCGGTCGCATTGTCGACTGCTCCGTTGCAAATGTCATCGCCATCGGGCGCTGCTTTACAGCGGCCAAGGTGATCCCAGTGCGCGGTGTGGATCACATATTCGCCCGGCGCTTCGCTGCCCGGCAAAATGCCGATCACATTTTGCGATTGGAACGTGCGAATGTCATTTTCAAAGCTGGTAGAGGCGGACATGCCTAGTTCAACCGCTTCAAATTCTTCCGTTTTCGCCGCCGCTGTCAGCGCATCGAGATCCTGCCCTGCTGCCGCCAGCAATTCGCGGGCTGCCTCTTTCTGGATCCAGCCGTTCATCGTGGTGAGCGGTGGCGGATTGTCTCCGCGAGCAGGATAGGCTTGCGGGCCGGACCAGCTGCTTTCCACCACGTTCCAGCCATAGCTTGCCGGTTCGGTGTCGTGGACAATCAAAACGCCTGCTGCGCCTTGGCGCGCGGCCTCTTCATATTTGTAGGTCCAGCGGCCATAAAATGTCATCGCGCGGCCGTTGAATTTCCCTTCAAGGCCGGATGTTTCATAGTCAGGGTCATTGACCAGCACGACCACGGTCTTGCCTGTGACATCGACGCCTTCGTAATCGTTCCAATCACGCTCTGGCGCGTTGATGCCGTATCCGACGAACACCATTTCGCTGTTGGCCAGCTGCGTTTGCGCATCTTCGCGGTAGGTCACGCCGACCCATTCGCTGCCGAAATCATAGACCAGATCGGTCTCGCCATTGGTGATGGTGAGCGGCGCAAAGTTCTTGCCAGTGATTTCCACCAGCGGCACTTCTTGCACCCAGCTCTCGCCATTGCCGGGCTGAAGGCCAGCGGCCTCAAACCGTTCGGTCAGCAAAGCAACAGTCAGTTCCTCGCCCTTGGTGCCGGGCATGCGGCCTTCAAACTCATCGCTGGAAAGCGTGCGCGTGATGTCGACCATTGTCTCTTCAGACAGCTCGCCTGCCGCGACTTCTGGAATGTCCAAAGCATCCGCGCCAGCGTCGCCGCCGAGCGAGCTCATCGCATCGCATGCCGTCAGCGCAAGTGCGCAAGCGGCCAATCCGCCAAGCTTCAATGCTTGTTTGATCATTGTCGGTGATTCCTCTCATCCAAAATCATTGCGCGCACCTTTTGCAGAGCGGAGCGCGGCCCGCAAGGCGGATTGATGGCCAGGGCGCTTGCGAGACAAGCACTGCCGCGCCATGGAGGCGGAGATGGCGCAGGCAAATTCGCATGACTGGGATGGAGCACTGGCGCGGGCGCGGGCCGAGGCGCCGTTTCTGGCGCGCGGACTGGAGCGGATGCCGCCGCTCGCCGAATTGCTGGGCAGCGGAGATGCCAAGGGCGCTCTCGCATGGGCCAAATCCGCTGGTGATGGCGTAGATGACTTGGGCGCAGCTTTGCGGCGAGAGCGTATTGCCCTGTCAGTGGCGCTCGGCGTTGGCGATCTGGCCGGAGCCTTCTCGCTCACCCGCGTGATGCAGGAGCTGTCCGATTGCGCCGACCGCGCGCTCGACCGCGCGACTGCCCATGTCATTGCGGAGCGCACCGATGGCGAAGCGGCGCGAGGGCTCTATGCCTTAGCGCTGGGCAAGCAGGGCGCGAGGGAGCTCAATTACTCCTCCGACATCGATCCAATCCTGCTTTACGATCCAGAAACGCTGCCGCGCCGCGCCAAGGATGAGCCGGGCGAAGCAGCAGCGCGCTATGCGCGTCAGATTGTGCAATTGCTGTCCGAAAACACCGCCGATGGCTTTGCCTTTCGGGTCGATCTGCGGCTGCGGCCTGCCAGCGAAGTAAGCCCGCTGGCCGTGTCTGAAGGCGCGGCCCTCTCGCATTATGAAAGCGCCGCATTGGCTTGGGAGCGGGCGGCCTTTATCCGCTCGCGCGCCTGCGCCGGCGATATTGCCGCCGGAGAGGCGTTTCTGCAGCGGATCCAGCCCTTCGTATGGCGCTCGAGTCTGGATTTTGGCGCGATTGAAGAAATCCGCCAGCTCACAGCGCAAATTCGAGCCAATCATGATGGTCCGCGCCGCCCTGGCCCCGGGTTTGATGTGAAGCGCGGGCGCGGCGGCATTCGCGAGATCGAGTTCTTCGCGCAAACCCACCAGCTTATTCACGGTGGGCGCGATCCCAGCCTACGGGTGAAGGGGACGCGTGCGGCGCTCGATGCTTTGGTGGCGGCTGGGCGCGTGGATGGCGGTGAGGCGGACCTGCTAGGCACGACCTATGACAGGCTGCGCGTGATTGAGCACCGCTTGCAAATGGTGAACGATCGCCAGACGCATATCCTACCAGAATGCGAAGCGCTCGATGCGGTGGCCCGGCTTGACGGTTTGGCAGATGGCGCGGCGCTGATTGCAGAGCTGGACAGCCTGACGCAGGCGGCAGGCGCGGTATATGACAAGCTTATCGGCGATGATGTCAGTGCCTCTCCGCCCGTGCCGGAGCCGCCGCAAGCTGAGGCACTGACCGAGCAATTGAGCAATCTGGGCTTTGCTGAGCCGGATGCGCTGGCGGCTCGGATCAAGGGGTGGCGCGAGGGGCGCTATCAATGTCTGCGCACCCCGCAAGCGCTCGCGGCGTTTGATGCGCTGCTGCCGGAATTGATCGCTGCTTTCGCTGGGGCGGATGATCCGGACCGCGCGCTGACCCGGTGGGAGAGTGTGCTTGCCAATGCGCCTTCTGCGATCAATCTGTTTCACTTGCTGTCCGCGCGCCCTGCGCTGCTCGCGCAATTGGTGGGTGCGCTCACATTGTCGCCAATGCTGGCCGACGAGCTTGGCCGCCGCCCGGAATTGCTCGACATTCTGATCGATGAGAGCGCGTTGGAACTGCCCGGTTCTGCTTCTGAAATCTCCGAAGATATGCGGCGGATCGCCGCCCGCGACGATTATGAGGCGCAATTGGACGCCATTCGCGTGGTCACTGGTGAGCAGCGCTTTGCGCTCGGCGTTCAGCTGATTGAGGCGCTGAGCGATCCGATTGATATCGCCAGCGGCCTGTCTCGCGTGGCCGAGGCGGGGCTCACCGTGGCAGCGGCTGCGGCCGCGCACGAGTTTGAGCGTGTGCACGGACAAATCACAGGCAGCGAGGTCTGCGTGCTTGGTCTGGGCAGATTTGGCGGCGGGGCGCTGACCCATGCCTCTGACCTAGATATTATCTATCTGTTTTCAGGCGATTTTGACGCGCAGTCCGATGGCGAGCGCTCGCTTGGCGCAACGCTTTATTACAACCGCTTGGCAAGCCGTATTAGCGCAGCTTTATCTGTCCCTACAGCGCAAGGCGCGCTCTATGAAGTCGACACCCGGCTGCGTCCGCAAGGGAACCAGGGCCCGCTCGCAGTATCGCTTGAGGCCTTCGCCAAATATCAGCGCGAGGCGGCCTGGACCTGGGAGCATATGGCGCTGGCAAGAGCGAGGGTTTTGATCGGGTCGGAGGAGGCGAGCGGCCAGCTCAACGAAATCATCACCGGGGTTCTGTGCAAGCCTCGCGATCCGGCGGAATTGCGAACCAATGTGCTGACCATGCGCAGCGAAATGGCGCAGCATAAGCCCGCTCGCGGACCGCTTGATGTGAAGCTGCTGCGCGGCGGCTTGGTTGATTTTGAGTTCCTCATCCACTTCCTGCAATTGCGTGATGGCAAGGGGCTCGATCCAGACCTGGGCACGGCCATTCCGATGCTGGTGGAAGAGGGTGCTTTGCCGCAGCCGCTGATCGCGGCCTATGACTTGATGACCCGCATATTGGTCGCCGGGCGATTGCTTGCGCCCGATGGCAAGGAGCCTCCGTCTGCCGCCGCCGACGCGCTGGCGCGGGCCTGTAAGGCGCAGAATTACAAAGGCCTCTTGCGCAGCCTCACCGAGGCGCGGCATGAGGTCGCGAAAGCTTGGGAGACGATTCTCGAGCACCAATTGGAGATTGACGAATGAGCGATTTTGCAAGCGTTGGTGACGCCCTACCCGATATTGAAATGGGTACCCCTGATGGCGGCACGGTGAAGCCATCGGATTTCCATGGTAAAAAGCTGGTGCTGTTCTTCTATCCCAAGGACAACACACCGGGCTGCACCACCGAGGCAAAGGACTTCACTTCGCTCAAAAGCGAATTTGATGCGGCGGGAACTCAGCTGCTTGGTGTCAGCAAGGACAGCGCGAAGAAGCACCAGAACTTCATCGCCAAGCATGATCTCACGACCCCTCTCGCGACCGATGCGGAAGAGGGTGGATTGTCCGATGCGCTCGGCGTTTGGACTGAGAAACAGATGTACGGCAAGACCTATATGGGCATGGTCCGGACCACCTATCTGGTCGGCGCAAACGGCAAGATTGCGCAGGTCTGGAACAAGGTGAAGGTCAAAGGCCACGCTGAAGAAGTGCTGGCCGCCGCAAAGGCGCTCTAAGCCAAAATGCCAACGCCAATGCCATCCTTGGCCTCTGCCATTCGCGGCGCATTGCTGACCGCTGATCCGCGCGCAAAATGCTTTGCGACGCGCGACGTCGTGCGCCGCTGGAACAAGGGCGCGCTTGCATGGCAGTTTGACGTCACGATGCCAGATGAGCCCGGGCGGCCCAGCGCGCCGGAGCTGTTGGCGCCAAGCCAAATGCCCAAACGCGGCAAAGGCGGATCAGAGCGCGGCCGGATCGCCTTGTGGCACAGCCTAGCGCACATAGAGTTCGTCGCGATCGATCTCGCGCTCGACATGGCAGGGCGCTTTGGCGAACAGATGGGCGAGGAATTCGTCTCTGACTTCTTGAGCGTTGCCGCCGATGAGGCGATGCATTTCGCTTTGCTCGACCGCAAGCTCAAGACGCTGGGTAGCTATTACGGCGCGCTGCTCGGCTCATGGCGGATTGTGGCAAGCTGCGGACGAAACCAAGCATGATGTCCTGGCCCGTCTCGCGATTGTGCCTATGGTGCTGGAGGCGCGCGGATTGGACGTCACGCCAGCAACCTTGGAACGGGTTCGGGCAGCGGGCGATGAGAATGGCGCAAAAATTTTGACGCGAATCCTTGACGACGAAATTCGCCATGTCGCGTTTGGCACCAAACACTTTATCGCATTGGCCGATAAGGCGCAGGAATCACCCGAATCCACGTGGAAAAGGTTAGTAAAAACTTACTTTCGGGGGGCCGTTAAGCCGCCATTTAACGACTCAGCCCGTCTTGCAGCCGGTTTATCGCGGGAGTTCTACAGTTAAGTTGCTCTTTAAGATTTGAGCCCGAATAAGTCCTCTCGACACGAAATCGGGCGACATTTCGCCGAAATTTAGGGCATCATTTGATGACAACGCTTACGAAGCGTCACATTGCTAAAGCTGCTTTGAGCGCATTTGGCTTGGCGGCAATCGCCGCTGCAGCGCCAGCTTCAGCTAACAGTTCAGCTAACGCTGCTGTTGATATTAGCGAACCGATCCGCGCGGCTCAGGATGACAATCTGACGAGCGGCGACGTGCAGTTCCGCCAGCTGTTCGCCAATTGGCAAGCGCTCGATAGCGCCGGGCCAAACGCTCCAACCGAGCAGCCCAGCATCGCTATCCCGTCACGCATGCCTTTGGACGGTTTCAAACTGACCAGCGGTTACGGCATGCGCAATCACCCGGTGCTGCGCCAACGCCGCGCGCACAAAGGCGTCGATCTTGCTGCGCCAACGGGCACCCCAATTTTCGCAACCGCTGACGGTATCGTTGGCAAGGCGCAGTGGTTCTCCAGCTACGGTCTTTACATCCGCATCGATCACGGCGCTGACCTTGAAACGCGCTATGCTCACATGTCGAAACTGGCGGTTGCCGCTGGTGAGCGCGTGAAAAAGGGCGACATCATCGGTTATGTCGGCTCAACCGGCCGCTCCACTGGTCCGCACCTTCATTATGAAGTCCGGATCGACGGGGTTGCGGTCAATCCTATTCCCTATATGGTAGAGACACAGGCGCAGCAGCAGTTCGACCGCCAAGCCGTCCTTGAAGGACGCGGCGGCGAATAAGCCCTTAGCGGTTTAGCGCGCTTTTGAGAGTTTCCCCGCTGAACGCGGGATCGAACATTGGAGAGGGTGTTCGAGCATAGGCGGCGGGTTATCCCGCCGCCTTTTTTCTTGGCACGCTCCCGCTCGTTCAACGGCATCTAATTTTCTTCGAATTGACTTGCGGGCTGCGCCGCGCAGGCTAGGTTTCGCCTCGCAACTGACGGCCTCAATGCGCCGCATGGGAGAGATATCGATGAGCCTGCATCCAATTGCGCATGCGCAAAACCGCCCTGACCAAGCCGCCGTGATCATGGCGAGCAGCGGTGAGACGATGACCTATGGCGAGATGGAGGGCCAGGCCAACCAGTTTGCGCATTTGCTGCGCGCGCGCGGCGTGAACCCAGATCAAGCTTTCGCGGTTCTGCTGGAAAACCGGATGGAGTACTTCACCATCATCTGGGGTTCACAGCGCGCGGGCACGATGCTGGTGCCGATCTCTACCCGGCTGACAGGGCCAGAGATTGCCTATATTCTGAAGGACAGCGAGACCAAGCTGCTGATCACTTCAGGTGCATTCGCCGATGTGCTGGAGACAGTGCGAGCGGAATGCCCCGATCTCGACATGCTGATCATGGACAGCGGCGATGCGCAGGAATTCGGCGCGGCATTGAGCGCTCAAAGCACGGAGCCACTGGCTGAGCAAACCGCTGGTCTGGTGATGCTGTACTCCAGCGGCACGACCGGACGGCCGAAAGGCGTGCGACCCGCGCCGCCAGAAGATCCCGATCCGCAGGCGCCCAACCCGCTCATGGCGCTGGGTATGATGGGCGCTGGCATGCCGGCAGATGGCTCTATGATCTATCTCTCGCCCGCGCCGCTTTATCACGCCGCGCCCATTGGCTGGTGCTCGACAGTCCACCGGCTCGGCGGAACGATCGTCTTGATGGAGAAGTTCGATCCGGAAAATGCGCTCGCTGCGATCGAGAAATACAAGGTCACTGACAGCCAATGGGTGCCGACCCATTTTGTCCGTTTCCTGAAATTGGATGAGCAGACGCGCTCGAAATACGACCTCTCCAGCCACCAGCGCGCACTGCATGCCGCCGCCCCGTGCCCTGTGCCGATTAAGCGGGAAATGATCGAATGGTGGGGACCGATCGTGAATGAGTATTACGCTGGCAGCGAAGGCATCGGCATGACCTTGGTGAAGGCGCCGGACTGGCTGACCCATCCGGGCAGCGTTGGCCGCGCGATCCATGGCAAGCTGCATGTCTGCGGCCCCGATGGCGAGGAAGTTGGTCCTGGCGAGGATGGCCTCATCTATTTTGAGAATGATATCCTGCCGACCTATCACAACGATCCTGACAAGACCGCTGAGGCGATGCATCCCAAAGGCTGGATGACATTGGCCGATATTGGCCATGTCGATGCAGACGGCTTTCTCTATCTGACAGACAGGAAGAGCCACATGATCATTTCTGGCGGGGTCAATATCTATCCGCAGGAGGTCGAAAACCTGCTGCAAACCCACGCCAAGGTGATGGATGCCGCGGTGATTGGCGCGCCCTGCCCGGATCTGGGCGAGAAGGTCGTTGCCGTGGTGCAGCCGGTGGATATGGGCGATGCTGGCGAAGAGCTAGAGGCGGAATTGCGCGAATTCCTCGCGCCCAACCTTGCGCGCATCAAAATGCCCAAGCTGTTCGATTTCCGCCCTGATCTGCCGCGCGAGGCCAATGGTAAGCTCTATAAGCGGGAGCTGCGCGATGAATATGAGGCCAAGGCAAAGGCGGGCGCGGCCTGATGGCGAGCGCCCCGGTGCTGGACGCGGAGCTCGCCCGCGCGGTTATTGACCCGGCGAGCTATGCGGAATGGGACAGCCTGCTCGACCGGTTCGATGCGATCCGGGCCGAATCTCCGGTGGCTTGGATCGAAGGGCAAGAAGGCTTTCACCGGCCATTTTGGCTGGTGACCAGCTATGATGCGGTGATGCAGGTGTCGAAAGACAATCAAACCTTCCTCAACAATCCGCAAACGGTGGTGTTCTCGCTTGATGAGGGGATCGAGTTTGCCAAGGCCATGACTGGCGGCAGCGAACATATGGTCGCCAGCCTCGTCACCTTCGATGCGCCGATCCACATGAAATACCGCAAGCTGACGCAGGAATGGTTCATGCCCAAGAACCTGCGAACGGTAGAGGCGGAGATCCGCAGCCTGGCCAAGCGGACGGTCGACCGGCTGATTGCGGCTGGACCAGAGGCTGACTTCGTAAAGCTCGTCTCCGCGCCCTATCCCCTGCATGTGGTGATGCAGATTCTCGGCGTGCCGGAAGAGGATGAGCCGCGCATGCTGATGCTGACCCAGCAGATGTTTGGCGGGCAGGATGATGATCTCAACCAGTCGGGCATGGCGAATATGACGCCGGAGCAGATCACGCAGCTGGTCGCGGGTGCGGTGAAGGATTTTGAGGCCTATTTTGCCGGGATTACTGCGCAGAAGCGGGCCAAGCCGACCAGTGATGTCGCGAGCGTGATCGCCAATGCGACGGTCGATGGCGCGCCGCTAAATGACCGCGATATGATGGGCTATTACATCATTCTGGCGGCTGCTGGACATGACACGACCAGCGCTTCAACGGCGGGCGCAATGATGGCGCTGGCCCATGATCCAGAGCAATTTGCGCGGGTAAAGGCGGACCGCAGCCTGCTGCCGGGGATCGTTGAGGAAGCGATTCGCTGGACCTCTCCAGTGCAGCATTTCATGCGCACAGCAGCCGAGGATGTGGAGCTGGGCGGGCAGACGATCTGCAAAGGGGATTGGCTGATGATCAACTATGTCGCGGCCAATCATGATCCAGCGCAGTTTCCTGAGCCTCGACGCTTTGATGCGGGCCGCTCGCCCAATCGGCATCTCGCCTTTGGCGCGGGCGCGCATCAATGCCTCGGCTTGCATCTCGCACGTCTTGAAATGCGCATTCTGTTTGAAGAATTGCTCGACCGGATTGAGAGTGTTGAGCCAGCAGGAGAGGCGAAACGCGCCAAGTCGACATTTGTTGGCGGTTTAAAGGCATTGCCACTGCGAATTGCAGCCACCTAATCCCTCGATATGGGGAGTATTTGCAATAAAACAAGGTCTGCATAACAATATCGATGGTATTGGCGCATTAATCGGGCTGTGTTTACGATTTTCCTGTTATTTGCTTGCAACATGTGTTAACACTGCGTTCATGGGAAAAACTTGGAACAGAGGCGTTGCTATTGGTGCAGCGACGGGCCGTTGAGCCTGCTTGAGACACACAACCTGCCATTTGCGATTGCACTAATGCTGCTCGCAATCATTGCCATCGCGCAAGTGGTGGGCGTGGCGGATATGTTTGATGGGACAGATGTCGATGTTGATTTAGACCTCGATGTTGATGTCGATGCTGACGGGATCGAAGCCATCACATCCGGCGGATTTATGGACGGATTGCTCAGCCTGCTTGGGTTTGGCCGAGTGCCTTTCCTGATCTGGCTCGCGGGCCTGCTGCTGGTCTTCGCGTCAATTGGCGTGATTGGTCAGTCCGTGATCGCGGGCTTGCTGGGCGCACCGCTGCCCGCATGGTTGGCCGCGCCGCTTGCCGGACTTGCCGCTGTGCCCACCAATGCTGCTTTCGTCAGACCCGTTGGGGCTCTGCTGCCCAAGGATGAGACGAGCGCGGTCGGGCTGAGCAGCTTGATTAGGCGCGATGCGATCATCCAGACGGGCACTGCGCGCGCCGGGTCACCTGCGCGGGCCAAAGTGCTTGATCGTTTCAAACAACCTCATTTTGTCATGGTTGAGCCCCATGATCCGAGCGCGGAATTGCGCGAAGGCGAAACAGTCCTGCTGGTGCGCCGCGAAGAAGGAACGTTCTTCGCCATTCGCTATGAAAACCGCTTGCTCGAGTTGAATTAGGCCCAGCCCAAAAATCGAAACCTCATAGGAGAGAAAATGCCAGAATTTTTAGACTTAGCGATACTGATAGGCGCAGGCCTGCTGTTCTTCATCATCGTAATCGGTTTCCTGATGCGGCTTTACCGCAGGGCGTCGAAGGAAATCGCCTTTGTGCGGACCGGTGTTGGCGGCGAGAAGGTCGTGATGAATGGCGGCGCGCTGGTGCTGCCGATTTTCCACGAGACCATGCCGGTCAATATGAACACTTTGGTGCTCGCCGTGGTTCGCCGCGATGGAGAGGCGCTGATCACGCTCGACCGCTTGCGGATTGATGTGAAGGCGGAATTCTACGTCCGCGTCCGTCCCGACTCCGAAGCGATCGCGATGGCCGCGCAGACCCTGGGTCAGCGCACGATGCAGCCAGAAATGCTCAAAGATCTCGTCGAGGGTAAATTCGTCGACGCGCTGCGCTCCGTTGCCGCGGGCATGAGCATGAACGAGCTGCACGAACAGCGTGCGGACTTCGTCCAGAAGGTGCAGCAAGTCTCCTCAAACGATCTGGCGATGAACGGTCTGGAACTCGAATCGGTCTCGCTTACCGGCCTTGACCAGACGAGCATTGAGCACTTCAACGCAAACAACGCGTTTGACGCGGAAGGTCTGACCAAGCTGACTGAGCAGATCGAAGCGCGCAAGAAACTGCGCAACGATATTGAGCAAGACACGCGGGTTCAGATGGAAACGAAGAACCTTGAGGCGGACGCCAAATCGTTCGAGATCGGCCGTGATCAGGAATACGCGCGGCTTGCTCAGGAACGCGAAGTTGAAGTGCGCCGCGCGGCTCAAATGGCGGAAATCGCCCGCGAGCAGGCAGAGCGCCAGCGCGAGGCCGATGCAGCGAAGATCGAAGCGAAAAAGCAGGTCGATGCGCAGCAGATTGAGGCGGATCGCTTGGTCGAGGAAGCCCGGATCGATCAGACCCGAGCGCTCGAGATTGCTCGCCAAGAGCAGCAGATCGCGGTTCAGAATAAGAGCCGTGAGGAAAGCCAGGCCAAAGCAGAGGCCGACGCGGCCCGCGCCAAAGCGGTGGCTGCTGAAGAGCAGGTTGCAACCTCTCGTGAAAGCGAGATTGCCGAACGTCAGAAGAAGATCGAACTGATCGAAGCGGCGAAAGTTGCTGAGCGCGAAGCGATTGGCATAAAGGTCGAGGCTGAAGCTGAGAAAGACGCGGCGACCAACCGCGCTGAAGCAGCTCGGCTTGAGGCGAAAGGTGACGCGGATGCTGAAATCCTGCGCGCCGAGGCTGACCGGGTCCGCTTTGAAGTCGAAGCAGCCGGTCAAGAAGCGATCAACGAGGCGGCCAATATCCTCTCAATGGATCAAATCAGCCTTCAGACCAAGCTGGCTCTGCTCAAAGTGCTGCCCGAGGTTATCCGTGAAAGCGCGAAACCTATGGAAGCGATCGACTCGATCAAGATCGTTCAGGTTGACGGGCTCACCAATGGCGGCTCTGGCAAAGGCGCAGCCAATGATGGCGGCGGCGCAGGTGGCGGTTCCGGCAACCTTGCCACCGATGCGGTCTCCGCCGCGCTCGCCTACCGCGCTCAGGCCCCAGTGCTTGACGGGCTGATGAAAGAGCTGGGGCTGAATGGCTCCTCACTCGGATCACTCGTCGAAGCGGCTGCGCAAGAGAGCGGCGACGAAGCGCTAACGCTGACCAAGGTTCTCAGCGATGTTGAGAAGCAGGTTATCGAAGCAGAGGCGGATCACGGGCCAAGTTCGGAAGCCCCAGAAGCTGATGGTAGCGGCGCAAGCCCAGAGCCCGCTGAATAGTCTCGATCAGGAAGGCCTCGCGGTCTTCAATAGCTCACAACGCCTCCCGGTTGGCTTCACGCTGATCGGGAGGTTTTGTTTTGAGGCTCGATATTAGCGCAGCAAGCGCTCGGCCATAGCGCGCACTTCTGTGCCCATGTCCTCGCGTTCCAATGCGAGAGCCAGGGTCGCTTCGACAAAGCCCAATTTGCTGCCGCAATCATAGCGCTTACCGTCGAAGGTCACCGCATGGAAAGGCTGCGAGCCGATCATGCGCGCCATCGCATCGGTCAGCTGGATCTCTCCGCCTGCGCCTTTGCCCTGCGTCTCCAGCGTGCGCATCACCTCCGGTTGGAGAATGTAGCGGCCTGAGATGATCTTGTTCGACGGCGCTTCGTCAACCGGGGGTTTCTCAACCAAACCGCGCACTTCGGTCAAAGCCCCATTCTCCGCGCCCGGATCGATCACGCCGTAACTCGACACCTCGTCCTGAGGCACCTCCAGCACGCTGATCAGATTGCCGCCGGTCTTCTGATAGGCATCTACCATCTGCTTCATGCAGCCGCTGCCGCCTTGCTTGCCGATCATCAGCTCATCAGGGAGGAAGATCGCAAAGGGCTCATCACCGACAATCGCGCGCGCGCACCAGATCGCATGGCCAAGCCCCATCGGCACTTGCTGGCGAACGGTGATGATGTCGCCGGGGGTGGCGCGGGTCGGCTCCAGCACAGCCATATTCTTGCCGCGCTCGCTCATTGTGCTTTCGAGCTCATAGGCGACATCGAAATGCTCAACGATCGCGGTTTTGCCGCGGCCGGTGACGAAGATCATCTGCTCAATGCCCGCCTCGCGCGCCTCGTCCACCGCATATTGAATGAGCGGGCGATCAACGATGGGTAGCAATTCCTTCGGAATCGCTTTGGTCGCGGGCAGGAAGCGTGTGCCGAGGCCGGCAACGGGGAAAACCGCTTTCTTGATCGGCTTTGGCGCGGACGTGTTGAGATTGGTCATGGGCCAAGGGATACGGACGCATTGCGAGCCGCGTCAACTGGCGCGTGTATAGCGAGCGGAGATGCCGTTTGCGCGCCACGCGTTTTTGGCTAAGGCATGGCGATGGACAAATTGCTTATTCGGGGCGGCAATCGCCTTTCAGGAACTCTTCCGATCTCTGGCGCGAAGAACGCGGCGCTCACGCTGATACCGTGCGCTTTGCTGACCGAAGAGCCGATGACATTGCGCAATTTGCCGCGGCTTGCCGATATTGACGGGTTTCAGCATTTGATGGGGCAATTCGGTGTCTCGGTGAGCATTCAGGGCAAGCGTCCTGAGGATTTTGGACGTGTCGTCACCTTTGAGGCTCAGCGCCTGACCTCAAATGTCGCGCCTTATGATTTGGTCCGCAAAATGCGCGCCTCGATTCTTGTGCTCGGGCCAATGCTCGCGCGCGCGGGTGAGGCGACCGTCTCAATGCCGGGCGGCTGCGCAATCGGCAATCGCCCTATTGACCTGCACCTTAAGGCGCTCGAGGCGTTCGGCGCAGAGATTGAGCTGGCGCAGGGTTATGTCAAAGCGATTGCTCCTGATGGCGGATTGCCGGGCGGGGACTTTGACTTCCCAGTGGTGTCTGTCGGAGCGACAGAAAACGCATTGATGGCGGCGGTGCTCGCCAACGGCACGAGCCGATTGTTCAACGCCGCGCGCGAGCCAGAGATTGTCGACCTATGCAATCTGCTCACCGCGATGGGCGCAGAGATTGAAGGCATTGGCACATCTGATCTGACCATTCATGGCGTCAAACGCCTCAACGGCGCAACATATAAAGTGATGGCCGACCGGATCGAGGCAGGCTCCTATGCCTGTGCGGCGGCGATCACGGGCGGCGAAGTGCGGCTGGAAGGCGCCAATGCCAGCGAGATGACAGCGACCAATAACGCGCTGCGCAATATCGGGGTGGAGATCGAAGAGGACGCGCGCGGCATGACGGTGCGAGCCGATGGACCGCTGAAAGCCACTGACCTCACCACCGCGCCCTATCCCGGCCTCGCCACCGACATGCAGGCGCAATTGATGAGCCTGCTGTGCAAGGCGCATGGCACCAGCGTGCTCAAAGAAACGATCTTCGAAAACCGTTTCATGCACGTGCCAGAGCTGTCCCGGATGAGCGCGGATATCGCGACCGAGGGCCGCACCGCGATTGTAAAAGGCCCCTCAGAGCTGACCGGCGCAGAGGTGATGGCAACCGATCTGCGCGCATCGATGAGCCTGATTATCGCGGCGCTCGCAGCGGAAGGCGAGACGACAGTGCGCCGGATCTATCACCTTGATCGCGGCTATGAGCGGCTGGAGGAGAAGCTTCAGCTGGTCGGCGCCGACATTGAGCGGGTCGACGACTAACGGGCCTCGGAAAACTTGCACTGATCTCGATGAGTTCAACTCTGGTTCAACCAGATTGCGAGAATATCTGCCTCTGTTCTTCATGGAGATATGAGATGAAAGTTCGGTTGTGTGTCTTTGGAGGGGCAGCGGCTTTCCTCGTGTCTGTTGCGAGCCCTGCGTTTGCTGACGCGAATGACTATTACGAAAATCGCGCCAACAAGGTTGCTGATTGCGACAAAAAGCTCCGCGAGGCGCAAAGCAGGAGCGAATATTACGAGAAGGCGGCCGAATGCGACCGCGAGCTCGCAAAATTTGACCGAGAATGGGCAGATAAGCGCTATGAAGAGAGGCGAGAGCGGCGTGCCTATCGCCGTTACCGCTAAGCGCTAACTTTGTTTTGGTAGCTGGCTAACGTGTCAGTGCCTTGCGCTATACTCCACTCACCAACCAAATCCGGATCGCTCCGGCGAGGCCTGGCGGGGTCTCAGCCTTGATCCGCTCTTCGTCGATCCGCCCAACCAGCGCATTGATTGGAACCCCTTCTGCCTCCGCTGCACGGCGCAGCATGTCCCAGAACACCGGCTCCAGGCTGATCGAGGTCTTGTGCCCGGCGATCTCGACCGAGCGTTTGACCGGAGGGTGATAAGGTGTATCCGCCATAGCGCCGTCAGCGATAGCGCACCGACTGCGTGTTGCCCATTGGCGATTGACGTGCGCCGGGCGATCTGGTGCTCTCGGCCCGCAATTTGGAGGGTAAAATGGTCGAGATCGTCACGGGCGAAGATGGAGTGGCGCGTTGCGGATGGTCGAGCGCAACACCGCAATATCAGCAGTACCACGACAGCGAATGGGGCTATCCGGTTGGCGATGATCGCCGCTTGTTTGAGAAGATCTGCCTGGAAGGATTCCAATCGGGTCTGAGCTGGCGGACGATCCTGGAAAAGCGTGAGAACTTTCGCGCTGCTTTCCATGATTTCGACTTTCACAAAGTGGCTGATTTTCACGAAGATGATGTCGAGCGCTTGCTGGAAGACGCAGGCATTATCCGCCACCGCGGCAAGATCGAGGCGACGATCAACAATGCCCGCCGCGCGATTGAAATGGTCGAAGACGAAGGCTCTCTGGCCGCTTTTTTCTGGCGATATGAGCCGCGCGAGCGCCTATGGGATGGCAAGCACATGCCAGGCTTTACCGAGGCATCCACGGCCCTTTCGAAAGATCTGAAGAAGCGCGGATGGAAGTTTGTCGGTCCGACCACAGCCTATGCCTTCATGCAGGCGATGGGTCTGGTGAATGACCACGCCCCGGGCTGCGCGGCGCGGGACAAAGTGGAGGCTGCGCGCGCAAAGTTTCGCCTGAAGTAGTGGGCCCTGCAAATCCGCTCATGGTCCCCGGTGGGCTTCCCATCTCGCGCCAGCGCGCTAAGTCTTAATGCGCACAAGGTCGGATAAGGGGATTGCTGATGGCTGATCGCAAAGGGGTGATCACGAAGGGCGCAAAGGAGATCGCAAAAGGCTTGAGCGATACCGGCCGCTTGCGCGAATCCGAATATCGCGCCTCGGTTGATGCGCTCAACTTGTTTTTCGGTGCCATTGTTGGCGTCAATTTTGCCGGACTGACCGATCTGAGCTCGGCCGACTACGCCATTCTGCTGTTCATTACCGCCACCTTGATCGGGTTCATCCTGATGGTCTCCAAGACCACGCGGCGGATCTGGTTGGCCGTACAATTGACGATCTTCATGGCTGGATATGCGTGGCTGGGCCTGGTCGAAAGGGCGATCGAGGGCGTGGACGAGAAACTCGTGATTACCTTGGCTGTTTGGACAGGTGCGGCGCTGCTCGGCGAGTTCACCCCCAGAGACCCCGATCCCGAACCGGACGCCTGACCCAATCCGACCTCAATACATATGCTGGCCGCCGTTGATGCTCATGGTGGAGCCGGTCATGAATGCGCCATTGTCGGAGGTGAAGAAGGCTACGCCGCGCGCGATTTCTTCTGCTTGACCCAGGCGGCCCACGGGGATCTTGGCGACGATCTTCTCCAGCACCGGTTCCGGCACGGCGGCGACCATATCGGTGTCGATATAGCCGGGCGCGATGGCGTTAACAGTCACGCCGAATTTGGCGCCTTCCTGTGCGAGCGCTTTAGTGAAGCCGTGAATGCCCGATTTTGCGGCGGCGTAGTTTACCTGGCCGTATTGGTAAGCCTGCCCGTTGATGGAGCCAATATTGACGATCCGCCCCCAGCTGCGCTCGCGCATGCTGGGGAAGGTCGCTTTCGCCATGTTGAAGCAGCCGCCCAGATTGACGCGCATAACATCGTTCCAATCGTCGAAGCTCATCTTGTGCAACGTGCCATCTCGCGTGATGCCGGCATTGTTGACGACGATATCGACCGGCCCGTGCTCTTTGGCCACTTTGGCGCAGCCTTCGAGGCAGGCTTCGTGATCGCCCACATCCCATTTCATCGACGGGATGCCGGTTGCCTCAGTAAAGGCCCGGGCGCTTTCATCATTGCCGCCGTAATTGGCGATGACAGTGTGGCCTTGGCGCTTGAGGCGCTGGCAGATGGCCTCTCCGATGCCGCGCGTGCCCCCGGTGACGATTGCTACTTTGCTCATATGTCTGTCATCCCTGTGAGTCGTTTATCCTCCTCAGGGATAGGCTTGCCGTAGCGTCAGGCAACAAAAAACCCCGCGAAAGCGAGGTCTTGCATACGAATTTCCCTTACCCGAGCGAGCGGGAGGTGGATCAGAACTTAAACTGAGTTCCCACGTAAACGGCCTGATTGTCTTGATCGGCATTGGTCAGCGGATCCAAACGATCGCGCTCTTGCGACAGGCGTACGCTGCAGCGGTCACGTTGAGGTTGCGCGAAATCCGGTAAGCGCCGCCCACATCAAGGGTCTGCCGCTCAAGTGCACCCAGAGTGTTGGGCGAGCTGCCAGCGACACTGTCGCTTTCAAGCTCAATACGCGGCTGAAGACGGCTTGGCTTGTCCTTGGCGGTTGGGCCAGCAGGCTCAAACGTCGCAAGATCAGGCATCGACAGATTGCGAACCGTATCAGGCAGAGCAACTGGGCGTGCGAAACTATCATACCCGCGTGCAATGCCGAGATTGTAGCGGGTTGGCTGAACGGCTGCGATGCCGCCGCTAACGCCGGGCGCTGCGTCAATTGCAGAGCGCACGGAGATTGCTTCAGCGATATCGCTGTCCACTCGAACAGCGACTGTCACCGTGCGGTCACCATTGCCAGCGCTCGCGGCGCCCGCTGGGGTGAAGCGCATGCCATCGCCGCCAGCCTTGCTTGCGAACATCGCGGCAAGTTCTGGATCAACCGAGGCAGGCGTGAAAATATCGAGCGCTGAGCCTTCTAGTCCAGGCACGCTCTCTGTGAGGCTTACCAAAGCGAGACCCGTCGAAGGAACACCAAGCGCCAGCGCGCCAGCGGCAAGCATCAGCGGCAGCTTGCGCTGCGCCTTACTTCCAATCTGGTTAGCCTTGCCTGTCATGGCGTTCACTCAAATCCTTCGATCATTATCGTCCTGATCAAAGCATCCCCTGCCTGAACATTGGCTGAGTTTGCCCCAAAACGACTCGCCGCTTTTATGCAGCAGTAGGAATAGTAGAACCATGAGTCCTCACTAGGCAATCCTCCGGAGGCTGAATCCCGCCGAACCCTAGCGTTTTTGGCAAGACTCCGGCGAATCTGTTGCATTGTGCACACAATTGGATTTGCAGAATGTTTTTCCGTCCGATGCCGCAGTTCAGCCGCCATAAAGGCGCCTGCAGCGCTAGAATACGCGGATAATTGGCCCCGTCTGGCCGCGTGACCGCTTGCCGCGCTGGCACGCGAGGCTATAGAGACATTTGATGATGCAAAAGGAATTTACCGCTGTGACCCGCGCTCAAACTACGCTTTCTCGTTCGTTCCGCGTTCTGCTTGCTGGATTGGGAGCAGCTTCGCTTGCTGCATGTGGCGGCAGCGATCGGCCCAAAGCGGATATGGCCGCTTCGCAGGTCAATACGATTGGCGTCAATTCCTACCTGTGGCGCGCATCGCTCGAAACCGTCAGCTTCGCGCCGCTGCTTCAAGCGGACAGCGCGGGCGGCGTTATCGTCACCGATTGGTATGCGAACCCGAGCAATCCGAATGAGCGCGTGAAAGTAACCGTGACCATTCTCGATCAGGACTTGCGGGCCGACGCGCTTCGCGTTGCTGCCAGCCGCCAGGTCGCTCAGGGCGGCGGATGGGTCGATGCGCCGGTGCAGGCCGCGACCGTTCAGAAGCTGGAAGACATTATCCTGACGAAAGCGCGCGATCTGCGCCGCAAAGCTGTAGCCAGCTAAGCCAAATTTCCCTAGCGGGGTTTCATGACTGATACGCGTTTTGATCCGTCCAGTGCCGACGGGCGCTGGCAACGTGCGTGGAGCGAGGCGGGCACTTTTACCGCTGACAGCTCTTCGTCCAAGCCCAAGAGCTTCATCCTTGAGATGTTCCCCTATCCCTCGGGCCGCATCCACATGGGGCATGTGCGCAATTACACGATGGGCGATGTGCTGGCGCGCTATAAGAAAATGCGCGGACACGAAGTGCTTCACCCGATGGGGTGGGATGCATTCGGCATGCCGGCTGAAAACGCGGCGATGGAAAAGAAGGTCCATCCCGGTTCCTGGACGCGCGCCAATATCGAGGCGATGAAGGCGCAATTGCAGCGCATTGGCTTTGCGCTCGATTGGACGCGAGAGTTAGCGACCTGTGATCCAGAATATTACGGCCACGAACAATCGCTGTTCATAGATATGTATGAGGCCGGGCTGGTTTACCGCCGCAGCAGCGAGGTGAACTGGGATCCGGTCGACATGACCGTGCTCGCCAATGAGCAGGTGATCGATGGCAAGGGCTGGCGCAGCGGCGCCGAGGTTGAAAAGCGCAAGCTCGATCAGTGGTTTTTGAAGATCACTGATTTTGCTGGCGAACTGCTCGGTGGGCTGGGTGAGCTCAAAGATTGGCCAGAGAAGGTCCGGCTGATGCAGGAAAACTGGATCGGCAAATCCACCGGTCTTGAGTTTTCGTTTGAGCTTTCAAACGGCGATAAGCTGCCGGTCTATTCGACCCGTCCGGACACGATTTTCGGCGCGAGTTTCTGTGCGGTCGCAGCCGACCATCCGCTGGCGCAGCAGGTTGGCGCGAGCGATCCGGCGGCGGCGAGCTTCATTGAGGAATGCAAGCGCGGCGGGACGACCGCGGCGGAGCTCGAGACCGCTGAGAAGCTCGGCTTTGATACCGGCGTCACGGCAAAGCACCCATTTACGGGCGAGCCATTGCCGGTGTTCATCGCCAACTTCGTGCTGATGGATTACGGCACAGGCGCGGTGATGGGCGTGCCCGGCCATGACCAACGCGACTTTGAATTTGCAACCAAATACAAACTGCCAATCGCGCGCGTCGTCGCCAGCGATGTGAGCGAAGCGGATGCCCCATTGGAGGGCGAAGCGGCCACCGGCGACGGCGTGATCGTCAACTCCGATTTTCTCAATGGCATGAGCGTCGAAGATGCGAAGGCCGAGGTGAATTCCCGCGCTGAAGCGGACGGTTGGGGCGAAGGCACCACTGTCTGGCGGCTGCGCGATTGGGGCGTCTCTCGCCAACGTTATTGGGGCACGCCGATCCCCTTCATCCACTGCGAGACTTGCGGTGTTGTCCCCGTGCCGAAAGATCAGCTGCCGGTCACGCTGCCTGAGGATGTCGATTTTGAAACACCGGGCAACCCGCTGGAGCGCCATCCGACCTGGAGCAAAACGGCCTGCCCTAAATGCGGCGGCGATGCGCGGCGTGAGACCGATACGCTCGACACCTTCACCAATTCCTCGTGGTATTTCCTGCGCTTTGCCAGCCAGCCTGTGGATGCGCCCTTCGACGCGGACGAAGTCGCCAAATGGATGCCGGTGGAGCATTACATTGGCGGGATTGAGCACGCGATCCTGCACTTGCTCTATGCCCGCTTCTGGACCCGCGCTCTGAAGCATATCGGCAAGATCGATGTGGCGGAGCCCTTCGCTGCGCTCTTCACTCAGGGCATGGTAACGCATGAGACGTATAGTCTCGGCGATGGCAGCTGGCTGTCGCCTGATGAAGTACGCAAGGATGGGGCTGACTGGACCCGGATCGAAGATGGCGCGCCCGTTACCGCTGGCCGCGTCATCAAGATGTCCAAGTCGAAGAAGAACGTCGTCGACCCGGATGGGATCATCGATGAATATGGCGCGGACGCAGTGCGCTGGTTCATGCTGTCAGACAGCCCGCCAGAGCGCGATTTGCCGTGGTCAGAGGCCGGTATTGAAGGCTGCGGTCGGTTCGTTCAGCGGCTTTGGCGCTTGTTCGAAAGCCTCGATCCGGCCGCTTCAGGCGAAGACAAAGCGCTCGCTCGCAAGGCCCATCAGGCCATTGTTGCAGTCGCTGAAGACATTGAGGCGCTGAGCTTTAACAAAGCGGTGGCGCGTATTTACGAGCTTACCGGAGCGGCGGAAAAAGCAGCGCCCAGCGAAAGCCGCAATTTCGCGATCCGCACCATCTTGCATCTCGTCAGCCCGATGATGCCGCATTTGGCGGAAGAGATCTGGTCGAGGCAGAATGAAAGCGGGCTGATCGCCGATGCTGCTTGGCCAGCACACGATCCAGCGATGCTGGTCGAAGATGAAGTGACCATCGCGGTCCAGCACAAGGGCAAGCTACGCGATACCCTGACCGCGCCCAAAGGGGCTGCGAAAGAAGACCTCGAAGCGCTTGCGCTCGCGAGCGAGAAGGTCCAGCGTTCACTCGATGGAGCAGAGATACGCAAGGTGATCGTGGTGCCTGATAGACTGGTGAACATCGTTACGTGATGCGCCGCGCGCTTGCCTTGCTCGCGTGTTTCGCGCTGTCACCGGCTCTGGCGTCCTGCGGGCTGCAACCGCTCTACTCGGCCGATGGCACTAATGCCGGGGTGACCAATGGATTGGCCGCCGTCCAGATTCCGACCATTCCCGGGCGCGGTGGCTGGCTGCTGCGTGGAGCGTTGGAAGATCGCTTGCAAGTCTCAGGCGCTGTCGCCCCGCGCTACCGGCTCGATGTGAGGCTCGATGATGCGCTGGAAGCTCTGGGCGTACTAAATGATGACACCATCAGCCGCGAGCGCCGGATCCTGCGCGCGCGCTATCAATTGATCGACATCGCCAGCGGCGAAATCTTGCTTGATGCGACCGCCGGGGCCGACGCTGGTATCGATGTGGTCAGCTCCGAATATGCGACCATTGCGGCGGAGCAGACCGCGCTTGAAAACCTCTCCAAAGAGGTGGCGGATCGGATGGTGACCCAGATCGCCCTCACCCTGCGCACGCAAGCCAGCGCGGCGGACAGCGCGCCAGCGGGCCAATGAAGGCGACCCAGCGCGACTTTGCACGCGGCCTCCCCAGCGGCGCGGCCAATTGCTCCATCTTCTTTTTCTGCGGACCCGACGAAGCAGGGGCCTCTGCCGCAGCCACCAAAATCATCGAAGGCCTGCCCGATGCGGGCGAGCGGATCGAAATATCGGGCGGCGACCTCAAACGAGACCCGGCGATGCTGGGGGACGAGGCCCGATCTGGCTCCTTGTTCGGCGATAAGCGCCATTTGTTTGTCCGCGCCAATGGTGATGAAGCCCATGACGCGGTCAAAGCTCTGATTGAGACGACCGACGCGGGCGCAGGCGAGGCGGCTCCGGTGCTGATCGTCGCCACTTCCGCGACTGACAAAGCGCGCACGGCCAAGCTGATTGAGAAACGCAAGGACGGCATGGTCGCGATGTTCTGGCCGCCGGACCTGTCCTCCGTCGCGGTCTCTGTGCGGGCGATGGCTGATGCAGCAGGTCTACGACTGGGCGGCGATTTGGCCGAGCGGATTGCGCGCGCCGCGGGCCTCGATGTGCGGCTGGCGCAATCAGAAGTGACCAAGCTGGCGCTTTATTGCGGCGCTGATCCGCTGGAGCCCAAGACCGCCTTGATCGAGGATTACGGCGAGATTGGCGCAGCGACTGAGGAGGACGGTTTCCAACCGCTGGTCAATGCGGTGATGGGCGGCGAGCTGCCGCGGATCGACCGCGAAATCCGCCGGATGCGAGAGCTGGGCCTAAACCCGGTGGGTTTGCTGCTGGCGATTGAGCGGCGTGCGGCGCAATTGGCTCAGATCACCGCGAAGCTAGGCCCGCGCGGCTCGCTCGACAATCTGGGCAAGGGCGAAAAGGCGCAGCTCGGCATATTCTGGCGCGAGGAGCGCGACATTCGCCAGCAACTCACAAAATGGCATGCGCGCAAGCTCGACCGGCTGATCCCGCGCCTGATCGAGATGCACAGATCGCTGCTGTCGAACAGCCAAGCGGCGGAGATGCTGCTGGCCCAAGGACTGGCTGAAATCGCAAGATTTGCTGCCAAGCGTTAGCTCCGCCTTCTTGTTTAGGCGACCCTATTCTTTAGTTCAAACTGTCGATAGTCGATGTAGATTTTTTCGAGTACTTTACCAACGGTTGCCACACCCTTCGGCGTGAGTTCGTGCAGTGTAAGCCGCTGGTCATTTGGGTCTTTGCTGCTTTCAGTGAGGCCATTGTCTTCGACTATCTTTATGTAGCGTAGTGTCGAAGTTGCAGGTCGACCAGTTATGAAAGTTAGCTCCTTACATGTCGCCTTCTTCGCACGCGCTTTGAGTATGAACAAATCAATCAGAATGTACCAACATGGATCACCCAAGAAGTCAGAGTTCAGAAGCTTGCGGCGGAATTGGATTTGCTCAAGAATGATCTCCGCCACCACGACTAATCTAGCGACTTGGTGGTCAATAGCTTCAATGCGTTCTGGTAGCTCTAATGCTGTCTCTAATTGGTCGGTTGACCATGCGTTCTCGATAGCATTCGCTAATCGAAGTAGGTGAGTCCCAAGCACACGGATTTTGTCCGCTGTATAGCTAGTGGAAGCATGCGAAGGGTTTCCTACATTGTGCTCGTCAACTAGCCTCGACGCCTGGTGATCCGATTCGTTTAACTTTTCTCCGCGAGCGTGATTTTCCCAATATCTCTCGGCTTGCTTGTCTAAGAGATCGAAAGCTCCTTTCGGAGCAGGGGTTGGCTCAAGCAGATGAGTGCCATTATCCTTGTCCCATTGGTCAATGAAAGCGAGGTAATCCGATACGGCATCGTCATTTGCATTCAGTACCGCCGAAGCTGATCGGAATAGTTTTTGAACTGTGTCGGGTTTCTTGCCGGTCAACTTCGAGATTTGACCAAGAGGGACGTTGAGCGCCACAAGTTCCATGACTTCTTGCTGATCAACGGTCAAAACGTCTGATCTTGTAACTTTATTAGCCTTCGCTGCCATCATTCGTGCCCCCTAAACACTATATTGCTAAATATGCATCATCCTCACGATTTTTTGTTATTCTTTTAACTAGGCGTTTTTGCTTAGCCTTGTAAATATTTGGCAGCTAAAATTTAGCTCCAATTTGGTGTTTTCATGATTTCGCGAACCACTGCATTCGATAAGTCGCTAAAAAGTATCAACTTTGCTGAAAACGATGAGAATGAGTGTTGAAGATAAATTTCGGTCAACCGCGCGCGATGATGACCGTGTCACCCGCATTGGCCGGTTCATTCGCTCAAGCAGCATTGATGAGCTGCCGCAGCTTTGGAACGTTCTGCGCGGTGAGATGTCGATTGTGGGGCCGCGCCCGCACGCGCTTGGCAGCCAGGCGGGCGACAAGCTGTTTTGGGAGGTCGATGGCCAATATTGGCGGCGCCATTCGCTCAAACCCGGGCTGACTGGGCTGGCTCAAGTGCGCGGGCATCGGGGCGCGACAGAGCAGGAATCGGACCTCACCGATCGACTTCAATCCGACCTTGAGTATATCGCAGGCTGGACCTTGCGCCGCGATGTGGAGATCACTTTGCGTACCTTGTCCGTGCTGCGCCACGACCGCGCCTTTTGAGCGCCGCTTATTCGCCGTCTTGTGGGACGGAGAAGCTGCCAGTGACCCGTCCGTCTGAGCCTTGGGTTGTGCCAGCTGGACCGCCTGAGGCCCGGCCATCAACGCTGGATAGCCCGGTTCTAAGGTCAATCACCAAGCGACCGCCGTTCAGACGATCGCCGCCGCGCGCGAGCCGAACATTGCCCGACATGGTGATGACCCATGCGGCCAAAGTCATAGATCGCAACATCGCCGCTCGCGCGCTCATTCCCGCGCGACACGGTAACGCCGCCGGTTGCGGTGATGCGCTGAATGTCGAGCGATCCGCTGTCGCTGTAATTCACCAGCATGCGATTGGATTGCACGGTGAGGCCCGCCTGACGCACGATCACATTGCCTGACAGCGCGACGCGGTTCTCCCGGTCCTGAAGCTCAATTCGGCCTGCGTCGAAGTCGACCGGGGCGCGGCTGTTATGCGCGGCAATGCCCTGAGCGCCAACCTGGATCGCGCCCATAAAGGCTGCGGTGCCGACCAATCCGCCAAGCGCCCAGCGGGCCGCAGTGCGGATCAGTGAAGGGGTGCGATGTGCGTCATGGTATCCTCAATTCGCCCGGTATCATGGACAGTTTGGCATTGCCTTCCAGCGTGATGGTGCGCGCCGACAGGTCCGCTCTCAGCGTATTGGCGCTGAACGTGCCAGCAGGCACAGCGCCCTCGACCCCGTCATCGCCGCGCATGGCGCGTTCTTCAAGGTCAACGGAGACCCCGCGCGCGGTCATGGTGTAGCCATCGGCGGCGCGCAGGCGCACTGCGCCGTCGACATCGACGACCTCTTCATCGATGTCATAGGCTCCGCCGGGTGCGCTGATCCGCGCAGGCCCCTCTGGCAGCAGCAGCTGAGCGATCAGATCGTCCATCCGCACGATGCCTTCCGCGCTGGATCGCTGCACCGCCTCGCCCGCTTGGATCGAGAATGGCCGCCCGCGCTCATCGCGCCCGCGGTACATGGCGTTATCGACGCTAAGCCGTTCGTTGATCATTGCCACTTTGTTGCGGTCGAGCAGGAACGAGATTTCTCCGCGTGGGCTGAGCGGAGTGATGATCATCAATGCTGCCATGATGCCAACGCCCATCGGCAGGGCGCGGGCCAAGAAGCCGACCAGTCTGTCATGCGATCCTCCGGGCGCAGCAAAGTCCTGGCGCTTGCCGCGAAGCGCCTTTGCCTTGCTTGTTTCGATGCGCCGTTTGATGACCATAAGAGTGCTTTGCCCGGCTCCGCCTTACATGTGGCTGAAGATGTCGTGCTCTGACCAACCGGCCATGTCGAGCAGCGCGCGCGTCGGCAGGAAGTCGAAACAGGCCTGCGCGATCTCGGTCCGCCCTTCGCGCTCGAGCCGCTTGATCAGCTCCTCGCGCATGGCGTGGAGATAGCGCACGTCAGAAGCGGCATATTCGCGCTGAGCCTCGCTCAGCTCCGGCCCGCCCCAATCGCTCGATTGCTGCTGTTTGGAGATCTCCGCACCGAGCAGCTCATGCGCCAGGTTCTTCAAACCGTGCCGGTCGGTGTAGGTCCGCACCAGCTTGCTCGCGATCTTGGTGCAGAACACCGGCGCGGCCATCACACCCAGGTAGTAATGGATCGCGGCCAGATCGAAGCGCGCATAGTGATAGAGCTTTATCCGCGCAGGGTCCGCTAGCACCGCCTTCAGATTGGGCGCAGCATAGTCGCTATCCGGGTCAAAGCGCACCAGATGCTCATCCCCCTTGCCGTCGCTGATCTGCACCACGCACAGCCGATCACGGTGGGTGATCAGGCCCATGGTTTCAGTATCAACGGCCACGGGGCCATCGGCGAGCACGCCTGCGGGCAGGTCTTCTTCATGGAAATGGACTGTCATAGGCTCAGTCTCCTAGAAGCATTGGGGAAAGAGGGGAAGGGGACATGGCGCTGGACTGCGCTGGCAGTGTAGCTTTTGACAGATGAGCAGTGATCCCATCCCTGAAAGCTGGCGCGCCGCGCTGGAGCCGGTGCTGGCCAGCGCCGAGGCGCGTAAGCTTGGCGGATGGCTGCGCGCGCAGGAGGATGCGGGCAAGGTGATCTATCCGCCGCGCGGGGAGCGCCTTGCCGCGCTCGCCATGACGCCGCTGGAGGATGTGCGCGTCGTCGTACTGGGTCAGGATCCCTATCACGGACCGGGTCAGGCGCATGGCCTGTCGTTCTCCGTCCAAGAAGGGGTGAAGCCGCCGCCCTCGCTTGCCAACATCTTCAAGGAGCTGGAGAGCGATCTGGGCATTCCGCCGCCCGCCACCGGCAATCTCACCCCATGGGCGAAGCAGGGCGTGCTGCTGCTCAACAACACGCTGACGGTTGAGGCTGCGCAAGCGGGCAGCCATGCGGGGCGCGGCTGGGATGCGATCACCGATGCCTGCGTCGCGGCGGTGGCGGAGCGTGGAAGCCCCTGCGTCTTCGTGCTGTGGGGCAGCCATGCGGCGAAGAAGGCGGGCCGGGTGAAGGCCCTTGGCAGCGGCGCGCATCATCTGGTGCTCACGAGCCCGCACCCCAGCCCCTTGTCGGCCTATCGCGGCTTCTTTGGCTCCAAACCTTTCAGCCAAATCAACGCCTTCCTTGAGAGCCACGGCCTCACACCGATTGATTGGGCGCTGTAGCGGCTTGGAACACAGACGCGATTTTCGAATCTGTGACTTTTGGGGAAAACACGCGTAATTAGAGCGCCTTATCGCGATCCGCGCGCGGCAAAGTGTGACTTTTGAAATGTTGGAATTGCGGCGCGGCGCAGCAGAGTAAATCATGCCCCAAACTTGCCTCAAACCGCGTGCTGTAGGAAAGTCCGATCATGACTGAGGATGAGGCCCGCACCGCCCTGCTCAAACGGCAGGAAGAGCTCGCTGAGGAAGACCGCATCAGCAGCGAAAGCCGTGCGCCTGTCACCTTGCAGCAAGACAGCGTCGGCTGGCTCAGCCGAATGGATGCGATGCAGCAGCAGGCACCAGTGCTTCTTGGGGGCGCAAGCGCAGGAACGCCGCCGCGCGGGCGAACGCATGCGCATCGCCTCCGCGCTTCAGCGCTTGAACGAGGATGAATGGGGATATTGCGCCACCTGCGGCGAAGACATCGCCGAAGCGCGCCTGCGCCACGACCCCAGCGTTCCGACCTGTGTGAAATGTGCGGGTGGCCGGGTTTAGTCTGCCTGCTCCGTATCCGGTCGCGGCGCAATTTTGCGCAGCTCCAATTGGCCCAAGCGCGGGTCTGAATTTCGGCCCGGCACGAGTTTAAGGACATTGCCCTCCAAAACGCCGATCATGCCTGTAAAATCGGCCACGCCCAGGTCGTTTGGGTTGAATTCAAAGCGAAGAGATTTGCCCTGCTCCCACCCAAGCTCAGCCAGCTCAAATCTCGGCGAGGTGATGTTGTAATTGCTCTGCTCCATGGTGATGGCGATCGGATCACTGCATGGCGGCTGTTCTTCTTGGCCTTCATAATAGGATGTGTCGCCGATAACCTGCTGACGTTCGACTGTCCCATCGGCGCATTCTATTATGGCACTAGCGTAAGTGAATGGCTTGCCATTGGGGCGCGACACTTGGACTAAGCGCATCCCATCGGCTTGCCCCAGATCCAGAAAGCTGAATTCAGGCGGCACAGGCTTGGGGGTGGAAGTGAGGATGACAAATTCGCCCTCCTGATCCCACGTGCCGCGCGCCCGCATGTCGAGCCCGCCGACAGACAGGCCCCATCCGAACGTCCCATCCGCGGCGAGTTCCATGCCCATCGCGGTCTCGAAAGAGCCGCCATTGTATCGCCCAATAAACTTGGAATTGGGATCGGGCTTGGCCGGTTTTGCGGCTGGCGGAGTGGCGGGCGAAGTTTCCTGCGCCGCGGATATGGAGCTTGGCTGTACTGGTGCCTCGCCTGCCACGGAGCCGCTGTTTGTACATCCCGAAATGCCAAGTGCCAGTGCACCGAGCACGAAAAACTCACGCATTTTCGCGCGCCGCAATTTAGAAGGTCGCATTCAGCCTCATCCCCAACAGCACGCCTGTATCGCGCGCTGCGACCGCGCTGTCTATAAGCTGAGCGTTGGCGGTGACTTCGAATTTATCAGCGACGCCCACAGTGTAGAACAGCTCGACGCCGCGCTCGTCTTCTAGGCCCAGCCGGGTAGCGAGCACGCTCACCAGCTCGTCGGTCAGGGAATATTGAAACACCGCCGCGCCAAATCGGTCTTGCGGGCGGCCGCGCGGATTGCCGGAGACACCGATAAAACCGCTGTAATCAAGGAAGGTCGGATCGCCGAGCGAGCCGTAGACCTGGCCGAAAATGCCCCAGCCTTTGCCCGGTGCCTCTGGATAGACACCCAGGAATTGATAGCCCGCGAACACGGCGGCAAACTCGCCGCGCGAATTGCCAAAGCTGGATCCCGGCGCCGGGATCAGTGCGGCTGGCAGAGAATCTGCATTGATATCATTGCGGGTCGAGCCGGACAGTTTGAGCGCGTAATAGCCCGGTTTGCCGCCAATCTTCACCGGCACCGTGACAGAGCCGAGAAAGCCGACGCCGCTGCCAAAGGCGGTCTCAAATCCGGTGCGCTCAAACTGCGAGTCCGGATCATAGACCCACAGGCGGTAAAGCGCATTGTCGGTCGGCACCTCCAGCAGCGCGCCGGTGAGCGTGTTGGCGATAATCGCCGATGGCGGCAGAGCGACGCTGAGGTTTTGAAAGCCGTAATGCCCATTGCTGCCAACCACAGGCAGCTTGCCGCCGAGATCCAGCACATTGACCTTGCCCACGGTCAGCTTGGTGCCCGATTTCCAGCGCTTGGAGACGCTGGCCGAGAGGTCAAAATCACCCGCACCCTCGCCCCGGAACAGGGCGGTGTTGCTGGGGATCAGGCCGATGACGCCATTGGAATCCTTGCCCCAGGTGAACTCGGGCCGCAGCGTGAATGTCCAGCTGTCATCGAGGCCGAGCGTGCTGCCCTGAACGTCGATATAGGCATCAGCCCGGCCGCTGTAACGAAAGGTGCCGGGCGCATCGCCAGCAACCGGAACATCGACGAATTGCGAGATCGAAAGCTTGGCCTCAACCGGCTTGGAAGGCGGCGGAGCTTGCGGTGCGGCGACCGGAACGAGGACAGGGAGAGGCGCGGGTGCTGCTGTATTTTGCGATGCCGCAGTGGGCGCGGTCCCGACATCGACGCTTGCATTGTCCTGCGCCGAATGAGTCGCTGGTGCTCCGGCCACTGCGGCAGCAAACACCGCGTCGAATTCATCCTGAAGCGTCGTTTCAGCGGCCACTGGCTGCGCAGCGGCGAGCAGCGCTGCGCTCATTGCCGCAGTAATAGCGGCGAGGCGCGCGAATTGAAGCTTGTACGAACTTTTCGGTGCGACCCGCATAGTGTTGTTTTGCAATTCGCCGCGCCGGTGCGCCGCCAATCGCTTCTCTCCCGCCGTATTATGCTTTGGTGCCCGACAAGAACAGGCGGGTCAAGCACTTAGCTTCGACTTGGAGTTGCGTAACAATAGTGCCTGTGACTTGCCCAATTGTTTGCAGCGACAAGAAGTTGACCGGACATACGGGCAAAAGCACACGTAAATACGCGCCCGGTTATGCGCCCCTAGCGCGGCAGAGAGCTCGCACCCATCAGAGCTTCATCGACGCTGCGTGCGCATTGGCGACCTTCGCGGATTGCCCAGACAACCAGGCTTTGCCCGCGCCGCATATCGCCGCAGGCATAGACCTTCTCCACGCTGGTCGCGTAGTCGTCTTCATTCGCCGCAACATTGCCGCGCGTTGTCAGTTCGACCGCCGCTTGATCGAGCAGGCCGGTCTTCTTCGGACCGACAAAGCCCATCGCGAGCAGGATCAAATCAGCGGGAATTGTGAACTCACTGCCGACGATCTCGCGCATCTGGCCATCAACCCATTCGACCCGCGCGCATTCAATACCGGTGACTTTCTCACCGTCGCCAACCACGCGCTTGGTCAGAACCGCCCAATCGCGGTTTGCGCCTTCTTCGTGGCTGGAGGAGGTGCGCAGCTTGAGCGGCCAATCGGGCCAGGTCAGCGCCTTGTCTTCCTTCTCTGGCGGCTTGGGCATGATCTCCAGCTGGGTCACGCTTTTTGCGCCCTGCCGGTTGGAGGTGCCGACGCAGTCAGAGCCGGTGTCACCGCCGCCGATCACGACCACGTCTTTGCCGGTCGCGAGCAGGCTGCCGCGCGGGGCGGCGCGCAATTCGTCGTCGCCGGCATTGCGCTTGTTCTGCTGGGTTAGGAATTCCATCGCCAGGCGCACACCGTCCATTTCCGCACCGGGAATGGAGAGCGCGCGGGCGTCTTCGCTGCCGCCGGACAGTACAATCGCATCGTAGTTTTCATTGAGGCTCTGGAATGAGACATCAACGCCAACCTCTTTGCTGGTTTTGAACTCAACCCCTTCGGCCTCCATCTGGACGCAGCGGCGGTTGATCAGCTGTTTTTCCATCTTGAAGTCAGGAATGCCGTAACGCAGCAATCCGCCGACCCGGTCGCTTTTCTCAAACACGGTGACGGTGTGGCCAGCACGCGCCAATTGCTGGGCGCAGGCCATGCCCGCCGGGCCTGATCCGACCACGGCGACGGTCTTGCCGGTTTTCTTGGCGGGCACTTGCGGCTCGATCCAGCCCTCTTGCCATCCGCGATCGACAATCGCGCATTCGATCGATTTGATCGTCACGGGCTGGTCGACGATATTGAGCGTGCAGCTCGCCTCGCATGGGGCGGGGCAGATGCGGCCAGTAAACTCCGGGAAATTGTTGGTCGAGTGCAGAACGGAAAGCGCGTTCTTCCAATCGTTCTCGTAAACCAGATGATTCCAGTCCGGGATCATGTTGTTTACGGGACAGCCATTGTGACAATAGGGAATGCCGCAATCCATGCAGCGCGCGGCCTGATTAGACAGCGTTTTGTCGTCCGGCTGAACCACGAATTCGCGGTAATTATTCAGCCGTTCCTTGGGGTCGAGATAGTCGCGCTCGCGCCGCTCGATTTCGAGAAATCCGGTGTCTTTGCCCATGTCTTGTCTCTTACCCTTATTCCGCCGCGACCGAGGCGGCTTCGTCGCGCTCAGCTTCGAGAGCTTTTAGTGCGCGCGCGTAATCTGTTGGCATCACTTTCACGAATTGGCTCAGCGATTGCTCCCAATTGCCAAGCAATTCGCCAGCTTTGGTGCTGCCCGTGTGCAATTGGTGGCGCTCGATCAAGATCTTGAGCCGCTCTGCATCATGGCGCAGCATGTCGCCCATGCCGAAATCATGCACGGAGCTGGCGCGCTGCGCCGGGCGTCCAGTGCCGTCTTCGGCGTCAGGCTCTGCGGAGATTGGCAGCAAGTCGACCTGCGCCTTGTTCACCAAGCTCTCGAACGTGCCATCCGGGTCATAGACGTAGGCGACACCGCCGCTCATGCCAGCGGCAAAGTTGCGGCCGGTCTTGCCCAGCACCACGACAACGCCGCCGGTCATATATTCGCAGGCATGGTCGCCCGCGCCCTCGACCACGGCGATCGCGCCGGAATTGCGCACAGCAAAGCGCTCGCCCCCGACGCCGCCAAAGTAGGCCTCGCCGGCAATCGCGCCGTAAAGCACGGTGTTGCCAACGATGATGTTCTCGCTCGGGTCGCGGTTTGCCGTATCCGGTTGGCGCACGATGATGCGCCCGCCTGAGAGGCCCTTGCCGACATAGTCATTGGCATCGCCTGACAGATCAAGCGTGACCCCGTGCGCGAGCCAAGCGCCGAAGCTTTGGCCAGCCACACCGCTCAAGTTGATGCGGATCGTCTCTGGCGGCAGGCCTTCGTGGCCATGCGCGGCGGCGATCTTGCCAGACAGCATCGCGCCAGCGGTGCGGTTTTTGTTGGCGATCTCATAAGTCAGTTGAACCGGCTTCTTCGCTTGGATCGCCTCTGCGCAATCCGCGATCAGCGCATTATCGAGCGCACCGCTGAGGCCGTGATCCTGGCCCTCGGTGTGCTGCAATGAGGCTCCTTCCGGAAGCTCTGGCATGTGGAGTAGACGCGAGAGATCAATTCCGCTCGCCTTCCAGTGGCGGTGCATCCGGCTCATATCGAGACGGTCGGCGCGGCCAACCATTTCATCGACCGTGCGGAAGCCCATTTCAGCCATAATCTGACGCAGCTCTTCGGCAACGAAGAACATGTAATTGACCACATGCTCTGGTTGGCCGGTGAAGCGCTTGCGCAGCTCTGGATCCTGCGTGGCGACGCCGACGGGGCAGGTGTTGAGGTGGCATTTGCGCATCATGATACAGCCTGCCGCGATCAGCGGCGCTGTGGCAAAGCCGAACTCGTCCGCGCCCAGCAGCGCGCCAATGGCAACGTCGCGTCCGGTGCGCAGGCCGCCGTCCACTTGCACGGCAATGCGGCTGCGCAGATCGTTGAGCAGTAGGGTTTGCTGAGTTTCGGCGAGGCCGATTTCCCAAGGGCTGCCCGCATGTGTCAGGCTGGTCAGCGGCGATGCGCCGGTCCCGCCGTCATAGCCAGAGATCGTCACATGATCCGCGCGCGCTTTTGACACGCCAGCGGCCACCGTGCCCACGCCCACTTCAGACACGAGCTTGACCGAAATGCGCGCCTCTGGCTGCACGTTTTTCAAATCGTGGATCAGCTGAGCGAGGTCTTCGATCGAGTAAATATCGTGGTGCGGTGGCGGCGAGATCAGGCCAACGCCGGGGGTCGAATGGCGCACCGCGCCGATCCGTTTGTCGACTTTGTGACCGGGCAGCTGACCGCCTTCGCCGGGCTTTGCGCCCTGAGCCATCTTGATCTGGATATCGTCGGAGTTGGCAAGATATTCCGTCGTGACGCCAAACCGTCCCGAGGCCACCTGTTTGATCCGGCTGCGCATGGAATCGCCATTGTCCAGCGGCTTGAAACGGAATGGTTCCTCGCCGCCTTCGCCAGTGTTGGAGCGCCCGCCAATGCGGTTCATCGCGACCGCCAAAGTCGAATGCGCCTCGTGGCTGATCGAGCCAAAGCTCATCGCGCCGGTGCTAAAGCGTTTGACGATTTCCGATGCTGGCTCAACCTCGTCGAGCGGGATCGCGTCGTCGGCTTTCTTGAATTCCATCAGCCCGCGAATGGTCAGAAGGCGTTCGGATTGCTCGTTCACGCTCTTGGCAAATTCTTCGTAGTTTGACGGATTGTTACCGCGCACGGCGTGCTGAAGATCGGCAACGTTCTTTGGCGTCCAGGCATGCTCTTCGCCGCGCAGACGGTATTGATAGATGCCGCCCACATCGAGCATGCTTTCATAGATCGGATTGTCGCCATAAGCCTGAGCATGGCGGCGCACGCTTTCCTCGGCGACCTGCGCCAAGCCCACGCCTTCGATGGTGGTCGAGGTGCCGGTGAAATAGCTTTCGACAAACGGAGTGGACAGGCCAACCGCGTCAAAGATCTGCGCGCCGCAATAGGATTGATAGGTCGAGATGCCCATTTTGGACATGACCTTGCGGATGCCTTTGCCGATCGCCTTGATGTAGTTTTGCTCAACCTCGCGTGGGTCCAGCTCAAGGTGCTTCTTGCGGCGAATATCCTCCAGCGTTTCAAACGCCATGTAGGGGTTGATCGCCTCTGCGCCGTAACCTGCGAGCACGCAGAAATGGTGCACTTCGCGCGCTTCGCCGGTTTCCACGACCAGGCCGGTCTGCATCCGCAGGCCTTGGCGCACCAAATGGTGATGCACAGCAGCCGTGGCAAGCAAAGCGGGCATGGGAATGCGGTCCGCATTTTGCGCGCGGTCTGACAGCACCAGAATATTGTGATCTTGCAGCACCGCCTCGGTCGCGGCCCAGCACATTTCCTTGATCGCTAGCTCAATGCCTTCGACACCAGCCTCAGCGTCCCAAGTCATATCGATCGTGGCGCAGCGGAACGCGCCGTCCAGCGCGGTTTCAACGGTGCGGATCTTGGCCAGATCATCATTGGTCAGGATCGGCTGTTCGACCTCCAGCCGCTTATGTGTGCCAGCTTCTCGGCCAAGCAGGTTCGGGCGCGGACCGATCATCGACAGCAGGCTCATCACCAGCTCTTCGCGGATTGGATCAATCGGCGGGTTGGTGACCTGCGCAAAGTTCTGTTTGAAGTAATCGTAGAGCAAGCGCGATTTGTTCGACAGCACAGCAATCGGCGTGTCGGTGCCCATCGATCCCAGCGGATCATCGCCCTTCACCGCCATTGGCTCGAGGAAGCGCGAAATGTCTTCCTGAGTGTAGCCGAAGGCTTGCTGACGCTTCAGCAGCGAATTGCCATCCGCCTCGTCGCGCTCAACCACTTCGGACAGTTCCGGCTCGATATCGGCGATATCTTCCAGCTTAAACTGAGCCTTTTTGAGCCAATCGGCATAGGGCTCTGCGCCCGCCAGATCAGCCTTCAGCTCGTCATCCTCGATGATCCGGCCTTGCTCCAGATCGATCAGCAGCATCTTGCCAGGTTGCAGGCGCCATTTGCGGGTGATGTCTTCCTCGGCAAACGGCAAAACGCCGCTTTCCGAGGCGAGGCAGACGATGTCGTCCTTGGTAACGCAGAAACGCGCTGGGCGCAGGCCGTTACGATCCAGTGTCGCGCCGATTTGGCGGCCATCGGTGAAGGCGACGGCGGCGGGTCCGTCCCACGGCTCCATCAATGCCGCGTGATATTCGTAGAACGCGCGCTGGTCTGGATCCATCAGCTCATTCTTGGACCACGCCTCTGGGATCAGCATCATCATCGCGTGCGCGAGTGAATATCCGCCGGCGAGCAGTAGCTCGAGCGCATTGTCGAGGCAGGCCGTGTCGGATTGGCCGTGCGGAATGATCGGCCACATCTTATCGAGGTCAACGCCGAGCAGGTCGCTTTCCATCGTGCGGCGGCGCGCGTTCATCCAATTCACATTGCCGCGCACCGTGTTGATCTCGCCATTATGCGCGATCAGGCGGAACGGGTGGGCGAGCCGCCAGCTGGGGAAGGTGTTGGTCGAGAAACGCTGGTGCACCAGGCCAAGCGCGGAAACGCAGGCCGGATCGCGCAGATCGTTGAAGAAGCTACCAACCTGATCGCACAGCAGCAGGCCTTTGTAGACGATAGTGCGGCTGGAGAAGCTTGGCAGGTAAAGCTGAGTTAGGCCGGGCAGATCGTGCTTTACCGCCAGCTTGGCGAGCGGATTTTGCACCTGCTTGCGAATCACCAGCAGCTTGCGCTCAAATGCGTCTTGATCGGCGCAGTTTTCGCCGCGCGCGATCACCGCTTGCTGGATCACGGGCATCGAATCGATCACCGCCTTGCCCAGGCCATCAAGCGTGGTCGGGACATCGCGCCAGCCGACAAACCGCTGGCCTTCTTTGGCGGTGAATTTCTCAAATTGTTCGGTCACAAATGCGCGCGCTGCGGCGTCTTGCGGCATGAAGCACATCGCCACCGCATAATCGCCCGCTGCGGGCAGATCATGGCCAGCGTCGTTTGCCCAATTGCGGAACAACGGGTCTGGAATCTGCAGCAAAATTCCGGCGCCATCGCCCAGCAATGGGTCCGCGCCCACAGCGCCGCGGTGGTCAATCCGGTTCAGAATCTCGAGCGATTGCTCAATGATGGAGTGGCTCTTTTCGCCTTTAATATGCGCGACCATGCCGACACCGCAGGCATCGTGTTCGTTTCGAGCGTCATAAAGGCCTTGGGCCGCGGGCTGTCCCATCGAAAAATCCATTCTGTCAGATGCCGGCACTGGCGACAGGCCCGGTGGGCTTGTGGCTAAGCAGAAATGCACGCAAAACGGCCCCTGAGGGGCGCGATCTGCATCGCTTGGGAGCCTTTTGCCGACAGAATCGAGATTTTGCAACCGCGAAGAACGTAGCATTCTTTCGCATAGCTATGCCTGAGCTTTAGCGCGATTGCGCGCCGCTCAAGTAAGCAGGGTTTTTGTTGCGTTTTTGTTTAGCCTCAAGCGCTAGGCGTTCACATCCGTTCACTTTGCTTTCCTCGCTCATGCGACCTGAAGGTCGCGTCGCTGCGGGCGGGCACAAGGCCCTTGCGACGCCTGCGGCGTCGAACCAGCGCTTCCCCAAATGGCTTGGTGGCGGAGCACGGTCGCGCCAGCGACCGCAAGGCCCTTGTGGCCGCCCGCAGCAGCGCGGACTTGTCCGCAAGCTGCGAGGAAATCGCGCGCCCGGATGGGCGTGCGGAAAACAGTTAAGCAGCGCCGCTGAGCTTTTGCAGTTTCGCCAGCGCATCGCGCAATTCGCGCTCGGTCTGCTGGGCACGCTCGGAAAAACCATTTGCGCCGAGCGCGGCTGTGCCGTCGAGGCTTGATCCATCGGCCACCGCAGCGGCGGCTGGGATTTGCGCCATCTTGGCTTCGCCTTCGGTGAATAGCGAGAGCGCACGCAGTGCCTCGGCAAGAGCGGCATCGCGGCGCGGCTGAGCGCCTTCGCCGTGGATTGCCTGATGCGCGTGCAGGGCAGCGGCAAAGCGCTCCACCATTTGCATCAGGCTGAGCTCGTCCTTGGGGATCTGACGCAGGCTTTCCAGCGCAGCTCCGCGCAAGAAGTCTGGCGCGTCCGCAGGCAGAGGCGGCGCGGTCTCGGCCACTGGCTCTGGTGCTTCGGCCTCTTCTGCGAGCTCGAGAACCTCGGTGTCGAGCACCAATTCATCCTCTGGCAAAACCTCTGCGATCATGGCCAGGTCGAGCGGTTCTTCTAGCGGTGCTTCCTCTGCGAATTCCAGGGGAGTGAACTCTTCAGTGGGAACTTCAATTTCAGCTTCAGCTTCGAATGCGTCAGGCTCAAATTCTGGTTCGCCAAGCTCGTCTTCAAACTCTTCCGTCTCAGCGGCAAATTCCGCCGCAAGCTCTGGATCAATCGGCGCATCGAGGCTTTCGCTGCCCAGCTCTGCGCTTGGATCGATCGGGCGAACTCGGTCGTAATCGCCGTCCAGCGCGGCGGCGCTATCAAAGCGGTTAGATGAGGCTGAATTGCTCCAAACGCGGGCAATCGCAAAGGCGATCAACCCGCCAAACAAAGCCGCAAGCAATGCAAGCACGATCCGGCCAGCGCCTCCCAAAACGGTCAACTGAGCGGTTTGCATGATGCCCGTGATACTGGATGCGGGCAGGACCGCGACCAACAGGCCTGCAAGGGCCGCGCCCCAACCGGCGAGCAGCGGGACAAACGCCTTATGCGCAGCGATCGACGTTTTCTTGGCACGCCGTTTTTTCGCAGGCTTTTTCTCGCTGCGGGCTTTGGGTTTCAGCCGCTCAAACAGGGATTGGCCCTTACCGCGCGCATCCTCTGCGGCGATTTCGGCGTGTTCACGCGCAGCTTCTCTTTTGCTGTGCAATTCTTCGCGAAAGCCCATCTTACCCATTCGCCCCAAGTTTGTTCGCGCCGACGCCGTCCATGGCGCTTGGCGTCTCTTCCCGGTTGGCTAGCAAGCTTTGGTAAACGTCCCGATAACGTTTGGCATTTTGCGCCCAGTCGTGGCTGCGGCGGACATGCTCTATCCCGCGCATCCGCACGCCGTTCCAGCTCTCGCGTGCGTTCAGCATATTGGCCAGCGCATCGGCGCAGGCGGCGGGATCGTCTGGCGGGAAGAGGAAGCCGGTCTCATTATGCGTGATCAGCTCGCGGTGGCCGCCCACATCGGATGCGGCGACAATGCGCTGCTGAGCCATGGCCTCCAGCGGTTTTAGCGGAGTGACAAGATCAGTGAGGCGGCTGCGCTTGCGTGGATAGGCCAGCACATCGATCAGCGAATAATAGCGCTCCACTTCAGAGTGCGGCACTCGGCCGGTGAAGATCACGGCCTCGGGATCAGGCAGCTTTGCCGCCTGCTCGCGCCACTCAGCCTCCATTTCGCCGCCGCCCACCAGCAGCAGCCTGGTGCCCGGATGCTGCTCTCGCAGGCGGGGCATGGCGGCGATCAGATCGTCCAGCCCCTCATAGGCGTAGAAGCTGCCGATAAAGCCGATCACCGGCGCATCAGCGCTGATATTCAGCTTACTCGCCAGCCGCTCATCACGCGGCGGCGGATCGCCGAACATGGCCATATCCACGCCATTGCGCATAATCCCAAGCTTGCCCGGATTGATCCCGCGCCGGATCAAATCGCTGCGCAGGCCGTCGCAAATTGTGAAGACTGCATCGGCGCGGCGCACAATTTGCGTCTCCAGCGCGCGGGTCATGCGGTATTTGATCGATCCCTCGCGCCCCGTGCCATTGCCGACCGCTGCGTCTTCCCAAAAGGCGCGGATTTCATAGACGAGCGGGACATCCAGCGCACGTGATGCGCGCCAGGCCGCCCCGCCGCACAGGGCCGGGGAATGGGCATGAATGATGTCAGGCCGCCATTTCTTGGCGAGCTCCTGAATGGAGAGCGACAAATGCGTCATCTCGCGGATTTCGTTGATCACCGGCGGTCCGCCAGCCATCCCAGTGCTGCGGTGGAAAGTCAGGCCATCGACCACTTCTGGATCGGTGAGAGCGCCCTCATCGCTGTGGCGCAGGCCCGTGATCCCGCGCACTTCAATCCCCATCGCCGTCTGCGCCTTTAGGATGGCGCGCGTGCGAAAGGTGTAGCCGGAATGCAGCGGCAGCGAATGGTCGAGAACGTGAAGGACGCGCATGATAAGGGCGCTATGCCTGATTGTCCTTAACGGGACGTCAACTGCGTTTGGTTAGAGCGCCTGATTGTGGGCGATTGTGCCTGCCATAAATCATGCGGGAAACACGCGTAGAATGATCGACTATTTCGCCCTTGCACTCGGCCATGGCTTGCTTGCCATTGTGCTGCTGCGCTTGGTGTGGCGCGATGATCTGGACGTGGATCCGGCGATTGCCGACAATCAGGCGGCGGAAGAACAGCGGCGCAAAGATGCGCTGGCGGCCCGCAAACAGGCCGCGCGCGGCGAAACGGCCAGTCCCGGCCAGCCCGAGACAGATGAGACAGCGACCTAATGCTCGATCTCATCTTCCTCGCCTTCATCGGCTTTGTCCTGCTGCTCGGCCTCAGGCGCCCCTATTTGTGGGTGCTGCTCTATGTCTATATCGACATTCTCGCGCCGCAGCGGATCGGCTATTCGATCATCACCTCGATCCCGGTGTCCTTCATCGCTTTTGGCGCGGCCTTTGGCGGTTGGCTGCTGCTCGATCGTAAGGAAGGCGCGCGCTTCTCTTTGCGTCAGGCCTTGATGCTGGCGCTGCTCGTTTATTGTTGGTGGACCACTCAAAGCGCCGAATTTCCTGAGGCGGCACAGGAAAAATGGGAATGGGTGTGGAAGGCATTGTTGTTTGCGATCTTCATGCCGCTGACCATCACCACGCGTTTGCGGCTGGAGGCGTTGGCCTTGGTCATTGTCCTATCGGTGGCAACCATTGTTATCGGCACGGGGATGAAAACCGTGCTGGGCGGCGGCGGATATGAGAACCTCAATTTCTTCGTCAATGACAACAGCGGCCTGTATGAAAGTTCCACCCTGGCAACGGTCGCGATTGGTCTGATCCCTCTGATCTGGTGGCTGGTGCGATTTGGCACGATTTTGCCCAAACATTGGTCGGTGAATGTGTTCGCGGCAGGCCTTACGTTTGCCTCTTTGCTGGTGCCAATCGGCACAGAGGCGCGCACTGGCCTGGTCTGTATTGCGGTGCTGGCTTTGCTGCTGCTGCGCTATGTCAAACGGCGCTTGCTGTTCATGGCGGCTGGCGGCGTGCTGGGCGTTATCGCGCTGCCGTTCCTGCCGCAAAGCTATTACGAGCGTATGGCCACCATTGCTCAACCGGGCGGGGATGAAAGCGCCTCGACCCGCGTGGCGGTGTGGACCTGGACCTATGAGTACGCCTCGAAAAAGCCATTTGGCGGCGGGTTCAATTCCTATCTTGGCAATTCCTTCACCTATGAACTTCCCGTGCGCGAAGAAGTCGGCAACACGACCTCGGTTCAATACCGCGATGTGACGGATGAGGCGCGCGCTTTCCATTCATCCATCTTTGAAATGCTGGGTGAGCAGGGCTGGCCCGGCCTCATAATCTGGCTTTGGCTGCAGGGGCTGGGCGTTTGGCAAATGGAGCGCATTCGCAGCCGCTGGAAAGATGCGGGCAGCGAGCGCGAGGGGTGGATTGCGCCCTTGGCCGTCGCTTTGCAGCTGGCCAGCCTGATCTACCTTACCGGCGCGCTGTTCCAGGGGATCGCCTATCAGCCGATGTTCTACAAGCTGATCGGCCTTCAAATCGCGCTCTATTCCTATTGCCGCAGGCTCGATTCGAAGCGTTTCAAAAATGGCCCGGAAAAGCCGCGCGAAATCGGCGCCACCGCGCGGCGTAAGGCGCATGTGAGCGGACAAACCAGCGCGGCTGGTGCCAATGCCGTAACGGCAAGTTGACGTTTACGGAAACCTCATTGCGCTTCGTGCAATGATGCGCCATTACTCCTCCTAAGCGCCGCGCCCGGATTCGGGTGAGAAGCGCGTAATTTTGGCAGGAGACACCAGTATGACCCCCCAAGATCTGGCCGCAAAGGTCGGCGAAAACCTCGGCAGCAGTGAATGGGTCGAAATGACCCAAGAAAAGATCAACATGTTCGCTGATGCGACCGGTGATCACCAGTTCATCCACATCAACGAAGAAGCCGCCAAGATGACGCCGTTCGGCGGCACCATCGCGCATGGCTTTATGACGCTTTCGATGATCCCTTACCTGTCCGCCAACTCGGATATGCCGAAGATTGATGGCGTGAAGATGGGCGTGAACTATGGCGGCAATAAAACCCGCTTCATCAACCCAGTCCGTTCGGGCAAGCGCATTCGCGGCCATTGGAAACTGACCGAGATGATCGAAAAGCGCCCGGGCCAGTGGCAACAGACCTGCGAGATTACGATCGAGATCGAAGGCGAAGAAAAGCCCGCTCTGATCTGTGAGTGGATCACTCAGTTCTTCGTTTAAATTTTAACCTCGTCACCCCAGCGAACGCTGGGGTCTAGAGCTACAAAGCACACACTTCGCCGCCTGAGATTCCAGCTTTCGCTGGAATGACGCAGGTTAGGTATTGAGAATAAGGAATTCCCCATGTCACGTGACGCAGTCATCGTCTCCACCGCCCGCACCCCAATTGGCCGGGCTTATAAGGGCGGCTTTAACGCCACCCCTGGCGCCACCCTTGGTGCCGCTTCGTTCAAACCTGCCGTTGAGCGCGCCGGTATCGACGCCGCTGAAATCGACGACGTGGTTTGGGGCGCAGTACTCACCCAGGGCACGCAGGCCGGCAATATCGGCCGTCAGGTCGCTCTTCGCGGCGGCGCGCCCGTGTCTGTCGCTGCGCAAACCATCGACCGTCAGTGTTCTTCAGGCCTGATGGCGATCAGCACCGCGGCGAAACAGATCATCGTCGACAATATGGATGTAGTCGTCGGCGGCGGTCAGGATTCCATCTCAATGGTCCAGACCCCGGAAATGCGCGTTGCGCCTGATCCCTCTCTGATCGCAATGCACAAAGACGTGTACATGCCAATGCTCGGCACCGCTGAAATGGTTGCGTCGCGCTATGGCATCAGCCGCGAAGCGCAAGACGAATACGCGCTGCAATCGCAAATGCGCACTGCCGCTGGCCAGGAAGCGGGCAAGTTCGACGACGAGATCGTCCCTGTCACCACAACCATGATGGTGAAGGACAAGGAAACCGGCGAAATCAGCCAGGTTGAGCACACGCTGACCAAGGACGAGGGCAACCGCCCATCGACCACCATCGAAGGCCTGCAATCGCTGAACCCAGTGATGGGCCCGGACAAGGTGATCACCGCCGGTAACGCCTCGCAGCTGTCCGATGGTTCATCTGCCAGCGTCCTGATGGAAGCCAAGCTTGCTGAGCAAAAAGGTCTCCAGCCGCTCGGCCGTTATGTCGGCATGGCGGTTGCAGGCACAGAGCCTGACGAAATGGGCATTGGCCCGGTCTATGCGATCCCGAAATTGCTCAAGCAAACCGGCATCAAGATGGAAGATGTTGGCCTGTGGGAGCTCAACGAAGCATTCGCAGTTCAGGTTCTCTACTGCCGCGACAAGCTTGGCATTGATAACGACATCCTCAACGTCAATGGCGGCTCGATCTCGATCGGCCACCCATACGGCATGACCGGCGCACGCTGCACCGGCCACGCATTGATCGAAGGCAAGCGCCGCGGCGCAAAATATGTCGTCGTCACCATGTGCGTCGGCGGCGGCATGGGCGCAGCGGGCATGTTCGAGGTGTTCTAAACCCTCTGGCATCTGCTACAAAAAGGGGCGCGGGGACAGATGGTCCTTGCGCCCCTTTTTTGTCCGCCCATCCAAAACAAGGTGCCATCCATGCAAATTCAGCGCCTTCAGCCAGGTGTGCGGCCCAGGCACCAGCATCGCCGCGGCTATGCCGCGCTCGTGCTGTCTGGCTCATATGAAGAGGCCGACGATACTGGGCGCTGGAAAGCGCAGGCGGGCGATATTGTCTATCACCGCGCTTTCGAGGCGCATCGCAACATCGTTGAGATGCCATCAGCTGTTGTGAACTTCGCTTTGCCAGACTTCCTGCAATTGCCGCCCGTGTTTACGGTTGAACGACCCGATGCCCTATTGTCGGCGATCAGCGCGAACGATGAGGGCTTTCTTAGCCATCTCGCCCCCGCCAAAGTCGAGCAGGCTTTGATTTCAGACTGGCCCGATTTGCTCGCCAATGATCTGCGCAAGATCCCGGTTCATTTAGGCGAGTGGGCGGCGGCAAACGGCCTGAGGCCTGAGACAATTACGCGCGGCTTCCGGCGCATCTATGGGACCAGTCCAGCCCGCTATCGCAAACGCGTTCAGACACTGGCGGCAATCGATCTAATCGTGAACGGCGCCGATGGTCTTGCGGACATTGCCAGCACCGCTGGCTTTTCCGACCAGGCGCATATGTCTCGCTCTGTCGCTGCTCTAACGGGGCAACCGCCCGCGAAACTCCGCAAGGTCAATTCGGTTCAAGATCGGCTCTTACGCCCCGGTTAGGAAGTCTGCAGCATAACAGACAGGCAGAACCACTTCGATGAATTCGGTATCAAACCAATTTCTCACCATTGCGGCGTTCGTGATGGCGGCATCCTGCGCGAGCGGTCACACTGCACCGGAAGCAGAGCAGGCATTGCGCGAAGCGCGCGGCGCCATCGTTCGCGCTGACGGGCCTGAAGCCATTCGCATATTGTCCGAAGTGGAGCCTCACAACCTCTCAGACGAACATGAGGCATTCCGCAAATGTGCGCTCGCGCGGCTGACCGGCACTGATGCGCAAGACCAGGCGCTTGATGATGCGCGTCCGCTCCAAGAGAAACTGCTGGCCCATTTCCGAACCTACTGGCGAGAGGCCGTGCGCGATCCCGCAAGTGCCGATGCGGCCCAATCCCAGCTGGTTGCCAGTGTGTTTGAGACGCTCAACATCGAGCCAACTTCCGATCTTTCGCTGCTCGAATCCGCCATCACTGAACGCCTTCAATCGCAAGGTGCCTATTCCCTGCAAGGACGGACCGGCAGGCTGCGCGAGCTTATGATCTGGCATAGCCAGACTGAGCGCATGCACACTGTCCGGCTCCCCGAACAAGAGGTCACAACACGTGTCCTCTATCTCGATGATTTTAGCAGCGGCGGTTGGAGCAGCTATTTGGGCTGCGATACGGTCGGCACGGGCGGCTGGGCCGATGAGGACGCGCTTTACGTCGTCGTGCCGCGCTGGAGCAGCCTCGAAGACGAGCGATTTGAGGTCAGTTTCCTGGCTCATGAGAGCCAACATTTTGCCGATTATGCGGCCTTCCCAGGCCTCGCAGGTTGGGAGCTGGAGTACCGCGCGAAGCTGGTCGAATTGCACCTCGCGAACGAAAGCCGCACCCGCTTGATCCAGCGATTTGAAGCCAATCAGGGCGATGATCCGGAGGACGCGCACAGCTATGCCAACCGCTTGGTTGTCGAGGCGGTTCGAACGCGGATCACGCAGCCAGCGGGAGCGAGCCTGGTCGACGCTGAGGCTGAAGACGTGAAGCGCGCTGCCTTGGATGCGTTGCTCGCGGACACGCGTAACCGCGCGGCGCAGCCTGCGACCGAGGGCGGATAGCGGCGGCCATTCCTAAACACGCTGAATGCGGCTAAGCTGCCGCCTATGGGGATCATGGAAATCATCGGGATTGCGGGGAGCGTCAGCCTTTTGAGCGGCTGGCGGCTGTATTTATGCGTGTTTGCAACGGGCCTTGCGATGCGGCTCGATGCCATTCCGATCCCGGAGCATTTGGCCAGCTTGGGCGTGCTCGAAAACCCCTGGGTGATGGGCATTGCCGCGCTTGGTGCGCTGGCGGAGTTCTTTGCTGACAAGGTGATGTGGCTCGACTCCATCTGGGATACAGTGCACACTTTGGTGCGTCCGGTTGGCGGCGCGCTGCTGGCGCTGGCGATTGTCGATCCCTCGGACCCGGCGATGCAAGTGGTGGCGTTTCTTCTAGGCGGCGGAGCGAGCTTTCTGGCGCACGGCGGCAAGGCGAGCGCGCGGGCGGTGGTCAACACCTCGCCCGAGCCGGTCAGCAATTTGATGGTCTCCAGCGCAGAGGACGTCGCGACCGTCGGCCTGCTCTATGTCGCCTATGAATATCCGCTGGTGGCAGGCGGGATCGCGCTGGTGCTGCTGGTGCTGGTAGTCCTGCTGCTGCTATGGGCGCGGCGGGTGATCAAGCGGCTGTTTTTCAGAACGCCGAGGGTTGAGGGTTAGGCGGGCGTCCCGATTTGTGCCGCAATGCTTACACGCGGCATCCGAGATGTGACCATCATGCGGGCTGTCTCCGAGGCATTCGGTGCTGGTGTATGAAGCATCCGCAAATCCATGAGATAAACATCCCCGGCACGCCCGCTGAGCTCAACCACTTCGAGGTCGACGTCGCCAATTTTGCCGACAAATTCTTTGAGTTGTGACGAGGCAGGCCGGTCTCGGCTGAACAGGTGCTGGAAGTAGTTTTCCCTGAGCAAGAGCTGTTTGACCTTCTTTGACGGGAGGTGTCCGGAATCGTTGAGAAGACGATGCGAACCCGTGATGACCAGTGTTGCCCCGCCTCTGGGCTGAACATCATCAAGGAATGTGAATGCCTGTAGCCCTGGCGATATGTCTTTTCCGAGGCGCGGCACGTCGAGATGCCAGACATCATGCGGGATGATCCAATCACCCTGAGCCGGAAGAGTGAATAGGATTTGCTGAGCTGGAGCCAAAGGCACGACCGCTTCGCCAATCAAATCACTCGTCAACGTGATCAGTTCATCCCCAAAAAGCTGAGGAAAGGCCTCCGATGAGTGGAGTTGGTTCAACGTCGCGCGAAATGGTTTCGGCAGGCCAAACCGGCTATGCGACCTATCCCACACGCCGTCGATCAGCAGACCATGTTCGCGCGCCAGATCGAGTATTGCGTTTCGCGCTCTGTCTATTCTTGCCCGCGGAATGAAACCGTCGAGCCTTACCAAGCCGCGATCGCGCAATTGGTCAGAAAGATCGGCCAAGTCCTGCATGGTAAGCCGAGAATACGATGCGGGCCTGAACCCCGCAACTGCGCATAGTCGAACGGCATACTCTGCCGGTTAATCAACTATGCGCCGCCACAAATTCTTCCACCACCGGCGCCACCTTGGTCCGCCAGCGGCTGCCGTTGAAGATGCCGTAGTGTCCGGCGCCCTCGGCCATGTAGTAGCGCTTCTTTTTCTCTGACAGGCCGGTCGCGAGTTTCAGCGCGGCCTTAGTTTGGCCGATCCCTGAAATGTCATCGCGCTCGCCTTCGATGGCTAGCAAAGCGGTGTCCGTAATCTGGGTCAGATCGACGACTTCGCCCTTATGCTCAAACGTGCCGTTCGGGATCGAGTGCTTCTGGAACACTTCCTCGACTGTCTGCAGGTAAAACTCCGCCGTCATGTCGCACACGGCGCGATACTCGTCGTAGAAGTCTTTGGTCGCGTTCGCGCTGTCATCATCGCCCGCGGTCAGATGCTTGAACATCTCGTAATGGCTCATCATGTGGCTTTGCAGGTTCATGCTCATGAACGCGGACAGCTGCATAAAGCCAGGATAGACCTTACGCCCGGCGCCGCGATATTTCATCGGCACGGTGGCGATCACGGAATTGCGGAACCATTCGATCGGGCGCTTCATCGCGTGATCATTGACGCTGGTTGGGCTTTCGCGCGTGTCGATTGGCCCGCCCATCATGGTGAGCGTCGCTGGCGCAGCGGGGGATTTGTGCTGGTTCATCAGCGCGGTCGTCGCAAAGGCGGGGACCGAGGGCTGGCACACAGCTAGCATATGCGGGCGGCGATTGGTTTTTTGGCCCGGCTTCACCGCTTCGATATACTCAAGGAATTCAGTGAGGTAATCGATATAGGTGTCGAGGTCGAAATGCCCCTCGTGCATGGGTACGGTCTTCGCATCGGCCCAATCGGTGATGTAGACCTCAAACTTCTGCAGCATCCGCTCCACCGTGCCGCGCAGCAAGGTGGCGTAATGTCCGCTCATCGGGGCAACGATCAGCATTTTAGGGCGATCATCCTCGACCCCATCAAGGCGGAAGCGCTTTAGATCGCCAAACGGGCGGTTGACCACGGTCGCCTCGATCACCGGCCAGACGGTGCCGTCCACGTCGACCTCGGTGATGCCAAAGGCGGGCTTGCCATAATCGGCCGTCGCGTGGGCGAACACGTCGAGCGCATTGGCCGTCATCGACATCATGCCCATTTTGGCAAAGGGATTGGCCGGATTGGCCATGACCGATGAGCTGATCGATGCGATTGAGCTCACTGAATTCATCCAGCTGCGCTGCAATTCATAGGCGTGGTAAAGCAAGTCGTTCCCCTGTTGTGGCTCAGCGCGAATGCCGCTGCTGAGATCGTCGGGCCGTCCAAAACCCGTATCGAGCCAAAACTCGTATAAAGAAGGCGCCTCTTCGCTGGGCGCTTGAGGGGTATAGGTGGGCCTTTATGAACAATTGTGCAATGCACAATATTTTACGATTCCACCGGTTTTGGGCGGTTTCAGTGGGAATGTGCGATTTTTGCACGTGAAAACCGGCTGGTTTGTCCCTAGATGAGCGGTTCGATGGACGGGGATCTCACACAAGCAGAAGACGCTCAGCCGCAAAGGCGCGGGCTGTTTGGTCGCGGGCGTAAAGCGCGCGCGGATGAGCTTGCGAGCGAGGCTGCGGAGAAACCGGCAAAATCACTGCGCCCGCTGCGGATGATCTATTCCACTGCCGCGCAATACCCCACGCAAGTCGCATTGGCGCTGATCGCATTGCTGATTACGGCCGCGGCGACTTTGGCGATCCCCTGGCGTTTCAAAGTGATCATTGACGAGGCCTTTAGCGGCGGGGCGACCAGTCAGCAGATCAATTCTGCATTTCAATATCTGCTGATGATTGTCGTGGTGCTGGGCATTGGCACGGCGCTGAGATTTTACTTCGTCAGCTGGATTGGCGAGCGCGTGGTCGCGGATATCCGCCGCGCGGTTCAGCGCAATCTGCTGCGCCAGGCTCCCAGCTTCTATGAGGCGAACAGCCCGAAAGAAATCTCCAGCCGGATGACGTCCGATACCGCAGTGATTGAGCAGGTCGTCGGCACCACCGTGTCGATCGCCTTGCGCAACACTCTGATGGCGATCGGCGGTACGGCGCTGCTCTTTTACCTCCAGCCGCAAATGACGCTCGGCCTGATGCTGGTGATCCCGGCAGTGATCATACCCATTACAGTGTTCGGGCGGCGACTGCGCAATGTTTCGCGCACCAGCCAGGACCGTGTGGCCGATGTCGGCGCTATGGTCACCGAAGTTCTGGCGGGCATGAAGATCGTGCAAAGCTTCAATCAGGAAGCGCGCGAGGCGGACCGCTTTGGCGAGGCGGTGGAGGCGACATTCAGCACCGCGAAGAGACGGATTATGATCCGCGCGGCCATGACGTCGGTCATCATCATGCTGATCTTTGGCGCCATCACTTTGCTGATGTGGCGCGGCGCCATTGCGGTCAGCGATGGCTCGATTTCTGGCGGGACGATCTTCGCCTTTGTGATCACCGGCGGCCTTGTGGCTGGCGCATTTGGCGCCCTGACAGAGGTGTATGGTGACCTATTGCGCGGGGCTGGCGCAGCGAGCCGTCTTGCCGAATTGCTCGATGCAAAGCCCACCATTGCCAGCCCAGAGCGCGTGCAGGCCCTGCCCGTGCCGCCGCGCGGTAATCTGTCGTTTCGCAATGTCACTTTCCGCTATCCCAGCCGTCCAGAAGTGGCCGCTCTGCATGACTTTACCTTGGAGGTTGAGCCGGGCGAGACGGTCGCGATTGTCGGCCCATCGGGCGCGGGCAAGTCGACCATTTTCCAGCTGGTTGAGCGGTTTTACGATCCGCAATCTGGCACCATTCGCTTGGACGGGATTCCCCTGACCAAAGCTGATCCCGCTGATCTGCGCGAGCGGCTGGCATTGGTGCCGCAGGACGGCGTGCTGTTCAGCGGCAATGCCCGCGACAATCTGCGCTATGGCCGGTGGGATGCCGATGACGAGGCGATTTGGGAGGCCGCGCGCGCTGCCAATGCGGAAAGCTTCCTGCGCGATCTGCCCAAGGGCCTGGACACGGATCTGGGCGAAGGCGGAACGCAGCTGTCGGGCGGTCAGCAGCAACGTCTGGCAATTGCGCGCGCGCTCCTAAGGGATGCGCCGATCCTGCTACTGGACGAGGCGACCAGCGCGCTCGACGCCGAAAGCGAGCAATTGGTACAGCAAGCTCTGGATCAGCTGATGGTCGACCGCACAACTCTGGTCATCGCTCACAGGCTAGCGACCGTGCGCAAAGCGGACCGGATCATCGTGCTCGATGAAGGCAAGATTGCTGAGCAAGGCACGCATGACGCACTGGTGAAGGCGGGCGGTCTTTATGCGCGGCTCGCGAAGCTCCAATTTGCGAGCAACCAAGCGGCTTGATGTTTAGTAGGCCGTAGCCGCCCACCTCCCCACCCGGCCACCATATTCTGGTGGTTACCATTGGTGGCCGGGTGGGGAGGCGGACGGCTACGGCACGCCGATCAATACCTTCAACCACCAACTAATCGACCAATTGCGACCGCAATCGGACAAACGTCGACTCTGCTCAGCTCCGCAGTTTAAAGAGGCTGCAGGACAATTTTGAACAACGATAACCACGGGACTGGTATTATGATCAAACGAACAGCTCTTCTCAGCGCGGGGCTTGCCGCCCTGATGTGCGCCAATCCAGCGCTCGCAGGCGGCGCGCACGATGGACACGCGGACACTGGCATCGAAACGCTGCTGGACGACACAGCCGCGGAAGGCGCAGCGGACGCCGCGCAAGAGCCCAGCACGCCGACCATGAGCTTTGGCGCTTGGGGCGTTGATCCTCAGCTGATCTCTACCGACGTTGATCCGGGTGATGACTTCTTCAAATACGTCAATCAGAAATGGCTCGATGCGAACCCTCTGCCAGCAGAATTCAGCCGCTTTGGCGCGTTCAACCTGCTGCGCGAGAAAAGCACAACCGATGTGAAGGCTCTGATTGACGAGCTGGTCGCAAAAGACCCGGCCACGCTTAGCAATGATGAGCAGCGGATCGTGAATGCGCACAATGCCTTCCTCGACACCGCCGCGATTGATGCCGCCGGCCTTGCCCCGGCACAGCCTTACTTCAACAAGATCATCGCGGCGAGCTCGATGGATGAGCTTGCAATGCTGTGGGCCTCGCCTGGTTATTCATCGCCAATCGGCGGATTTGTAAATGTCGATGCGAAGCAGCCAGACCGCTATGTTGCCTATATCGGCATGGGCGGAATTGGTCTGCCAGACCGAGATTATTACACCGACACCAGCGAGAAAGGGCTTGAGACGATCAAGCTCTATAAGGATTATCTCACCTTCTTGTTTGGCGAGGCGGGCTATGCCGATCCAGCGGGCGCAACCGCGGCGGTTTATGCGTTCGAAGAACGGCTCGCGAAAGAAGTGCTGTGGGACCGCACCGTCAGCCGCAACCGCGACCTCACCTATAACGCCGTGACCAAGGAAGAAATGGCCGCAATGGCGGGCGACATTCCGGTTGGCGCGATCATGGACAAAATCGGCCTGTCAAAATCGCCGATCTATGTCGTGGGCACTATCCCGCCGAGCGAAGAGCGGATCAAGGAACTGGGCCTGGATGAGGCAACCGTTGCCAAGATCGGCAAAGGCCTGCCCGGCATGTTTGAAGTGCTGTCCGAAACCGATTTGGCGACACTGCAGGCGTGGACGATCAAGGAATTCCTCTCAAACAATTCCGCTGTCCTGCCGACCCGTTTCGACACGGCGAGCTTTGAATTCTTCGGCAAGAAACTGCGCGGCACGCCAGAGCAGCGCCCGCGTTGGAAGCGCGCGATTGATGCCACCGAGGGTGCGTTGGGTGAGCTCGTCGGCAAGAGCTATGTCGAGCGCTATTTCCCGGCTGAAAACAAAGCCGCGATGGACGAGTTGGTCGCCAATCTGCGCCTCGCCATGGCGCAATCCATCGAAGAGATCGATTGGATGAGCGCGGAAACCAAGGTTGAGGCCAAAACAAAACTCGATAGCTTCGATCCCAAGATCGGTTACCGCGACAATCTTGAGACCTATCCTGGCCTTGAGATGACCGCTGACAATCCGCTGGAAAATGCGATTGCGGCGGGGGCTTGGAACCTTGCTGACAATATCTCCAAGCTGGGCGGGCCGATTGACCGGACCGAGTGGTTTATGACCCCGCAGACGGTCAATGCCTATTACAACCCGACCAAGAACGAGATCGTGTTCCCGGCTGCCATTCTGCAGCAGCCATTCTTTGGCGTGAGCGCCGATATTGCGGTCAATTACGGCGCGATTGGCGGGGTGATCGGGCACGAGATTGGCCATGGTTTTGACGACCAAGGCTCCAAGTCTGATGGCACCGGCAAGCTGCGCAATTGGTGGACCGACGAAGACCGCGCCGCCTTTGACGAGCGCGGCGATGCTTTGGTCGCGCAATACAGCGCGTTCTGCCCGTTCGATGAAGGCGAAACCTGTGTGAACGGCCGTCTGACCCTGGGCGAAAACATCGGCGATGTTGGCGGGCTGTCGCTTGCTTACCGCGCCTATAAGATCGCCACAGCAGGCAAAGATGTGCCCGTGATCGACGGCTTCACCGGCGATCAGCGGTTCTTCCTTGCCTGGGCGCAAGTTTGGCGCTCGGCGCAGCGTGAAGAGAACTACCGCCTGCGTCTGCGCACCGGCGCACACAGCCCAGAGGAATACCGGGTGAACGGCGTCGTACGCAATCTCGACGCTTGGTACGAAGCTTTCGGCGTCACCGAAAACAATGCGATGTACATCCCGCCAGAAGAGCGCGTGAAAATCTGGTAATTGAGCTGAATCGGGCTGTCTTCGGGCAGCCCGCAGCGACGCGGCTTTTGTTCGTGACGACCTAGCCGCCCGCACCCTCCACCCTTCCGCCCGGATCGTATCCGAAACTGTTCCGGGTGGAAGGGTGGAGGGTGCGGGCTGGCGTGGTTCTCAGCGTGAAATTCAACAAAAAAATTGACTTGGCACCGACGCATGCCAAGGCAGTGACGTCATGACTTTCCTTCAATTACTCCTGATCGCGGTCGTCCAGGGAATCACGGAATTCCTGCCGATTTCCTCGTCAGGCCACTTGATCCTGATCCCCTATCTGACCGACTTTTCGGACCAAGGCCCGCTGATCGATGTCGCGGTCCATGTCGGGTCTCTGCTCGCCATCATCGTCTATTTCTTCAAGGATGTGGTCGTGCTCGCGCGCGGCGGATTTGCCAGCATTGGGATTGGGCAGGCCCCAGAGGCGCGCAAATTGTTCTGGTGGATTGTGCTCGGCACGATCCCGGCGGTGGTGTTTGGCCTGTCGATCAAAATGGGCCTGTTCAACGGAATTGCGGAAAGCGTGTTTGGCGTCACCATTGTTGATGGTGATTTGATGGCCTCGATCCGCTTCACCGATCTGATCGCCTTCAACCTTATTTTCTATGGTATCCTGCTAGGCGTGGCTGATTTTTTTGGGCGCGAGGATAAGGTGTTTGAAAACATGACGTGGCGCGACGGCTTGCTCGTTGGCCTCGCCCAGGCGCTGGCGATCATACCGGGCACGAGCCGGTCGGGCGTTACCATGACGGCGGCCCGCGCGCTGGGGTACAGCCGGTTTGAATCGGCGCGCTTTTCCTTCCTGCTATCGATCCCTGCGGTTGCGGGAGCCGGTGTGCTGATTGTGCCTGAGATTTTTGAGGCTGGGGCAACGCTGGCTTGGGACGCGCTGATTGCTGGTGTTCTCACATTCATCGCGGCATTTTTGACAATGGCGTTCCTGATGAACTTCCTGAAGAAGGCATCAATGCTGGTCTTTGTGATCTATCGCATCGCAATGGGTGTTGCATTGCTCGCGCTGTTTTAAGCGGGCCGGAGGGAAAGGGAGCGACTAATGGCAATTCTCATATTGATCGTGATGGGCGCGCTGCTTGGCTGGTTCGCGTCAATCCTCGCCCGCACAGAGGATGCGGGCGGCATTTTTCGCAATATCGGGCTGGGCCTGCTGGCGAGCGCGATTGGCGGGCTGGTTATGAATGGCGGCGCTTTGTTTGGGACGCTCGGCTGGCTGGCGCTGGGCGTGGCCGCGCTCGCTGCGCTGGTCGTGCTCGCGGCCTACAACCTCGTCTTTGTCGTGAAGTTCTAGAAAAAGATGCGCGGCTGAGCGGGATTTCGCGAGCCGAAGGCGAGTGCAAGGGCCTTGCGCCCGCCCGCAGCGACGCGACCTTCCGGTCGCATGAGCGAGGAAAAGCCAAGGCTGCGGATGCAGCCGCTGCGGCGTTTGAGGTCAAATAGGCTCCGCATTGCTCCCGCGCCCACCGCGCAGGTGGTATTCCTGTGACCCGCGGTTCACCACATTGTCGACATCGATCACCGCGCTGTTCGCATAGGTGAAGCTGGCAGCTAAGCTGCGATAGAGCCGGTCAAAATCGCGCTCCACCGTCTGGCGATAGAGGTCTTCGAAGCTCTCAATCACAAAGTATGTCGGTTGCAGATCGCTGATCACATAATCGGTGCGCATCGCCCGGTCGACATTGAGCATGATGCGGTTCGGGCTCTTCGCCTCGGTTGCAAACACCACCTCTGTGGGACCGGACAATATCCCTGCGCCATAGGCCTTGATGCCATCTGTCTCTTCGAGCAGGCCGAACTCAACCGTGTACCAATAGAGCGCGCCCAGCGCCTTTAGGCGGTTGTAGCGCATCGCCTTCCACCCGGCGCGGCCATATTCCTGCATGTAATCGGCGAACACTGGGTCGGTTAGCATCGGCACATGGCCGAACACATCGTGGAACACGTCGGGTTCCTGGATGTAGTCGAAGGTCTCGCGCGTGCGGATGAAATTGCCCGCTGGAAAGCGGCGATTGGCGAGGTGCCAGAAGAATACGTGATCCGGGATCAGCATGGGGACCGGCACGACTGTCCAGCCGGTGAGCGCATTCAGTTCCTCTGACAATTTGCCAAATTCCGGCACGCCGCCGCGCCCCAGGTCGAGCTTTTCAAGGCCCGCCATAAAGGCGCTAGCCGCGCGTCCGGGTAGCACCTTCATCTGACGCGCAAACAGATCGTTCCAGATCGCGTGATCTTCTGATCGGTAATGCGCCTGCACCGGCTCAATCCAATCCTCACCCAAATGGTCGGGTTTCTTGAGCGGCGCGGTAAAAACGTCCTCCGGCAGATCGGGGAGGCGCGCAAAATCGGTTTCAGGTTCGCTTAGTGTAGCCATAGCCTTCAGATTTGGACTACCACCGCGATAGTGCAAGGGTAAATCGCTTAAGGGAGGCAGGCGCATGAAGGGTAAGGAATTTCGCGAGGCGCTGGAGCCGCTGACCGAGGAGCTGGTTGGAATGGCGCGCTGGGCGCGCACGACAGGCGCGCGGATCGTGGTGCTGTTCGAGGGACGCGATACGGCTGGAAAAGGCGGCGCGATCCGGGCGGTGCGAGACAAGCTCAACCCGCGCCAATGCCGCACAGTCGCACTCAGCAAGCCAACCGATGAAGAGCAGACGCAGTGGTATTTCCAGCGCTATATCGCGCATTTGCCCTGCGCAGGCGAAATCGTGCTGTTCGACCGGTCCTGGTACAACCGCGCGGGCGTGGAAGATGTGATGGGCTATGCGAACAAGGCTCAGGTCGCCGCCTTTCTGGAGCAGGCGCCCGTGTTTGAAAAAATGCTGACCGATGATGGCATTCTGTTGTTCAAATATTGGCTGACGACGGATCAGGAACGGCAGGAGGAGCGCCTGGCCGAGCGGTTGGAAGACCCGCTCAAACGCTGGAAATTGTCGCCAGTCGATCTAGCTGCGCGCGAGAAATACGATGAATACACCCGCGCCCGCGAGGCCATGCTGCGCGCAACGCATACCGACAATGCGCCGTGGACCTTGGTGGATTTCAACGATCAGAAGCGCGGGCGTTTGACTCTGATTCGCGATCTGCTCGACCGTTTGCCGGATACGCATGTTGAGCCGCCAGAGATCGACTTTCCAAAGCTGAGCAGCGCGCCCAAGGCGGAAAGCTATGGCGTGATCCAGCCGATTACGGACTTTCCCGATTCAGATTGACAAAACTGCCCCATGATATAAATATGATATCATAATTATATCAAAGGAGGCATGGAATGTCCGACACAACCAACATTATGACCCGCAGCAGCGAGCGAGCGGGATCGGCCTATAATGGCTACGTCATGCTCGCGGTGCTGGCCGTGGTCGCGGTCTTGGCGCTCTTCACCATCTTTAGCCTGGTGCCCGATATCGGCTCGACCAAGCCAGAAAAGCTGGCGTTTGTCGGCACAATCGCGCTGGGCATCATCGTTGTCCTGATCGGTTCGATCGGCTTTTTCATGATCCAACCCAATCAGGCGGCGGTGATCACCCTGTTCGGCGAATATCGCGGCACCGTGCGCGACGAGGGCCTGCAATGGGTCTGGCCTTGGATGATCAAGAAGAAAGTCAGCGTGCGCGCGCACAACATTCACTCTGAAAAGGTCAAGATCAACGATCTGCGCGGCAATCCGATTGAGGTCGCGTGCAATGTCGTGTGGCGTGTCTCTGACAGCGCGCAAGCGGTGTTTGATGTCGATGATTACAAAGAGTTTGTGAACATTCAGATCGAGGCGGGACTGCGCACCGTGGGCGCGCGCCATCCCTATGACGATATGTCGGATGAGGATGAAACGACCCTGCGCGGCAGCGCCGATATCGTGAACGCGGAACTGCGCGAGGAGCTTAATGAGCGGCTCATCGTTGCCGGGATTATCGTCGATGAAGCGGGCCTCACCCACCTCGCTTACGCGCCGGAAATCGCAGGCGCCATGCTGCGCCGCCAGCAAGCCGATGCGGTGATTGCTGCGCGCAAGAAAGTGGTGATTGGCGCGGTCGGCATGGTCGAGGATGCGCTGTCCAAGCTCTCTAGCGATGGCATCGTCGAACTGGATGATGAGCGCCGCGCGGCGATGGTTTCCAACCTGATGATCGTGCTGTGCGGCGACCGCGAAGCTCAGCCAGTCGTCAACGCCGGTACCCTCTACCAATAAACCGTGACCACGGGAGGCAGCCATGGCTGCACCGAAGAAAAAGGCATTTGCGCTGAGACTCGATCCGGCGGTGCATGCGGCGATAGAACGCCTCGCTGCCGCCGAATTGCGCTCCGCCAATGCCGAGATTGAAATGCTCCTGCGCGAGGCTTTGTCAGCGCGCGGGATTAAGCTGGAAAAGAGCGAGCCGGCCCGCCGCGGGCGGCCGCCGAAGCAGGACTAAGGCGGGCTTAAGTGCTCGCCTTCGCCTTTGTGACTTGGCGGCCATCGGCGGCAAAGGCGCCCATTTCATAGCCATCCTCGGACCGCCGCATCACCAGATGCAGCGGCTCATCCGCGACCGCTGGCGAAGCCCCGCGAAAGCTGAAACTGCGCAGCTTGTTTTCACCCAGCTCGCGCGCCGCCAATTGTAACAACAAGGACGCGGTCAGCGGCCCATGCACGACCAAGCCACGATAGCGCTCCTGCGCCTCGGCATAGGGCGCGTCATAATGGATGCGGTGCGAATTGAAGGTCAGCGCTGAGTAGCGAAAGAGCAGGCGCGGGTCCGGCGTTAGCTCCCGGTGCGCGTCCCACTCCGATGGATCGAACGTGCCCTCGCTAAGCTTTGGCGGCGATAGCGGCGCATCTGCGGGTGCAGCCTCGCGGAAAACCAAGGTCTGCGTTTCGCTGACGGCGAGTGTGCCGTTTGCGCTCGTCTCATGTCCGATATTGACGAACACCAGCTCGCCCGATCCGCCCGATTTGGCATCTACGGACAAAACTCGGCTGGTGCGGGCAATGCTCGCGCCAAGTGGTATCGGCGAGACGAATTTGATCGCGCTGGAGGCCCACATCCGGCGCGGCATTGGCACCGGCGGTAGGAAGCTGCCCTCGCTGTCATCACGGGCAGGATGGCCATCTTCGCCAAGACTCGCGGTTGGCGCATCGGGCGTACACAGCGCTAGGTGTATGCCTTGGGGGAGAAGTTTTGGAATCCCAAGCCGCCCGCTCCCTCCACCCTTCCACCCGGATTGTGTCCCGGTAGGCTCCGGGTGGAAGGGTGGAGGGAGCGGGCGGCTTGGGTCGTCCAGCATAAAAGTCGCCAGCCAGCGCGCGGCCAGCCCTTTATCGAGCCGGTCAGCGCTGCGCTGTTCGCGCCCGATCCATGCGTCCCATTTGCTCATTAAGCTGCTCGCTCAAATACGGCAGCGATGCCTTGGCCGCCGCCGATGCACATCGTTTCCAGCCCGTAGCGCGCACCGCGCCGATGCATCTCAGCCGCCATGTCAGCAAGAATGCGCCCGCCGGTCGCGCCGATGGGGTGGCCGAGCGAAATGCCCGAGCCATTGACGTTGAGGATCTCGCGGCGGCTATCATCCTCAGACCAACCCCAGCCCTTAAGCACTGCCAGCACTTGCGGCGCAAAGGCCTCGTTTAGCTCGACGATATCGATGTCGCCCCAGCTGTAGCCGCGCCGTTCGAACAGGCGCTGCGTTGCCGGAACCGGGCCAATGCCCATGCGGCTCGGGTCGCAACCCGCCGCCGCCCATCCGCCAAACCACAGGCTCGGCTCCAGGCCCAATGCCTCAAGCTTGTCCTCGGCCACCACAAGACACGCCGCCGCTGCGTCGTTTTGCTGGCTGGCATTGCCGGCGGTGACGATGGCGTCGGGATCGCGTTTCAGGTCGAGCGCGCGCAATTTGGCGAGGCTCTCTTCTGTGGCGTCGGCCCGAAAGCCTTCGTCACGCGCGACTGTGATGGGGTCGCCTCGCCGCTGCGGCACATCGACCGTCACCAATTGCTCGTCAAACTTGCCGGCCTCCCATGCGGCGGCGGCGTTCTGGTGGCTGCGCACGGCAAAAGCGTCGGCCTGCTCACGGGTTATTTCATAATCCTTGGCGAGGTTTTCTGCGGTCTCGATCATGCCGGTGATCACGCCAAAGCGCTCGATTGGCTGGCTCATTAACCGCCCGCGTGACAAGCGATCATGCAGGGTGATGTCGCCCATGCGCGCGCCGCCGCGCCCTTGGATGGTGTAGTGCTCAACGTTCGACATGCTCTCGCACCCGCCCGCGACCACGACGTCGGCCATGCCGGTCTCAACCATCATCGCCGCATTGGCGACTGCCTGCAGGCCAGAGCCGCACCGGCGGTCAAGCTGATATCCCGGGACTTCGAGCGGCAGGCCCGCCGCGAGCCAGGCCCAGTGCCCGATAGCGGGTGCTTCGCCATTGCCGTATCCTTGGGAAAAGACGACGTCGTCGACGCGGGCCGGATCGATCCCGCTGCGGTCTATCAGAGCCTTGAGAATGACCGCGCCCAATTGCCCGGCGTCCAGGCTGGAGAGCCCGCCCAGGAACTTGCCCACGGGGGTGCGAAGGGGGAAACGATGGCTGCTCTTCTCGACATTCAAATCTCCGTTTGCCCTGAGCTTGTCGAAGGGCTGCTCTTCACTTTGTTTACGCAGCTAGAAGGAAGTGCAGTGCTTCGACAAGCTCAGTACACACGGTTTCTAGGCGCGGTTTTTATCTGAGAGGGCCACAGTCCCGGCGTCCACCAACTTAGCAATTGCGCCCGATGAAAGGCCAAGTCGCTCAGCGAGCACTTCTTCGGAATGCTGGCCTAGGAAAGGCGCAGGTGCGGGGTCTCCCGCCTCATGCTCTGGCATATTCGCAAAGCTGCGGGTCGCCGGATATTCGAAGCCCGATGGGTTCGCAGGCGAGGGGCCGAACAGCGGATTGTCGTCCACCAGCACCGGGTCGGTTGAGGCCTCATGGTGAGAGCGATACTTCTCGAAGGTGCAACCCTCTGCCGCCATGCGGGCAGAAAGCGCCGCATAGTCTTGGGTTTCCGCTGCGCTTTGGAACAGGTCGAACAGGCGGTGGCGGTTCTCAAACCGGGGCCGGTCACCGGCGTTGAAATCAACGCCCAATTCTTGCTCCAGCGCTGTGATTTGTGCCGACACATCAAATGCCTTGACCAGGCCAGTCCACTGCTTGGGAGTGAGCGCGGCGACCATAAAGCGAGTGCCGCATTTGGTCTGAAAATCACGTCCAAACGCGCCCCAAATCGCATTACCCAGCCGCTCGCGGTCCGATCCGCGATAGAGCATCTCCGCCATCGTGCCCGAATTCGCCATCGTCCCAATCGCGACATCGCCCAATGGCACGCGCATCTCACTGCCCTGGCCGGTGGCGGTCCGATGGTGGAGCGCGGTCATCAGCGAGAACGCCGAATAAGCGCCGGTGATAAAGTCCCATGCTGGCAGCGGCTGGCTAACCGGCGGCGCGGTCTTCGCATCCCATTCCTCCGGCCCCGTCATCAGCGGATATCCAGCAGCAGCGTTGACAGTAAAATCCATCGCTTGCCTGCCATCGTGCCAGCCCATGATGCGCACGCTGATCATATCGTCACGCTTCGCTTGCATCGCGGCGTGGCTGAGGAAGCTCTTTTCCGGCAGATTGGTGATGCACTGCCCGGTTTTCGCGGCCAGTTCCACGCACAGCTCGCGCCCTTCGCCGGAGCGAAGGTCGAGCGCGACCGATTTCTTGGCGCGGTTGAGGTTCTCCCACGACAGGCTGCGGCCTTCTTCGGTCAGCATATAGCGGTCGTAATCAAGCCCGCCCGCCTTGTGATCGACGCGGATTACCTCGGCGCCCATTTGCGCGCAATACAGGCCAGCGGTTGGCGATGCGACGAAGCTGGAGACTTCGACGATCGAGAGGTCATTGAGGAGTTGGTACATTTGAATCCTTATTGGGTGCGCCTTTGATATCCATCAAAGGCTTGGGCCGTAGCCACCCTCGCCCTCCACCCTTCCACCCGGAGCCTACCGGGATACCATCCGGGTGGAAGGGTGGAGGGCGAGGGTGGCTACGGCACGCAGATCAAGAAGCCGCATTCCACTCGCGCAGCATATGCTTGGCAATCTGAAGCTGAAGAATTTGTGTGGTGCCCTCGTAAATCCGGTAAATCCGCGCATCGCGATAGAAGCGCTCTGCGTCATATTCCGCGAGATAGCCCGCGCCGCCATAAATCTGCACGACTCTGTCCACCACACGGCCACACATTTCCGATGCGAAGACTTTGAACGCGGCCGCTTTGGTGATGATATTCTCGCCGCGATCCGCGCGTTCGGTCACATCGCGCATCATGCATTCGGCGGCGTAAATCTCGGTCTCGCTGTCGGCCAGCATCGCTTGGATCAATTGGAAGCGGGCAATTGGCTCGCCAAAGGCCTGGCGCTCATTGGCATAGCGCAGGGCAGAATTGAGCGCGCGCCGGGCATAGCCGGTGGCTGCCGCGCCCACTGAAATGCGGCCATTGTCGAGGCTTTGCATGGCAAAGCGGAAACCCTTGCCGGTTTCGCCGCCCAGCAAAGCATCACCCGGCACCTTCACATCATCGAGCATAATGTCGGAGATATGGCTGCCGGACTGGCCCATCTTCTTATCCGGCGATCCGGTGGAAATGCCTGGGGTGTTCATCGGCACCAGAAAGGCGCTGACATGGGCGTTTTTGGGCAGGTTCTCTTTCTCGGTCCGCGCCATGATCAAGGCGACATCGGCATGCGGTGCATTGGTGATGTAACGCTTGGTGCCATTCAGCACCCAGCCATTGCCATCGGGATCAGGGGTCGCGGTTGTTTGCAGGCCGACGCTGTCGCTGCCCGAACCCGGTTCAGTGAGGCCAAAGCAAGCGATCTTGCCTTCGACCAGTTTCGGATACCATTCGGCCCGCTGCGCCTCGGTGGCGCCGTTCTTGAGCGCGCTCGCAAACATGCCGACATTGATTGAGAAGATCGAGCGATAGGCGGGCGCGGCGTAGCTCATGGCGTTGACGACGCGTGCATATTGGCGGGTGTTGAGGCCAGCGCCGCCATATTCTTCGGGTACGGAAATCCCGAATAGGCCCATATCGCGCATTTCATCGACGATCTCTGGCGGGATCGCATCGTTTTCGATGACGTCATTCTCCGCCGGGATCAGGCGCTCTTTGACATAGCGGTCGAGCTGCTCGGCAAATTGCTCAAACGTGTCGTGATCCATTCCAGCGTTGGCTTGGCCTGCACTCATTATCGGTATCGTCCTTTGGCGCTTATGCGGGGGAGCTATTGCGGGTTGTCGCTTGCGATTTCGCCCGTGCTTTCGCCATTTGTTTCAGATGGGTCTGGAATAACAGGTGCAGCCGTGGGCAGCACCTCTGGCGGCAGGCGCCGCTCATCCAGCATTTCAGCGGCCTCATCGAGCGCTTGGGCCTCGCCTTCGCTTACCGCGCCGGGGCCCGTATCACTGCCTCCGCCGCCACAAGCGGCCAGAGCCAGGACAAGCGGCACGCCTATCGCGGCGCGCCAAAATGGGAAGCGGGCGGCGGCGCGGCTGCTTGCGCTGCTTCTTGCCAATGCCCGCTTCCCGATCATTGAGTGGATTACTCGGTAACTGCTTCAGCAGCATTTTCCGCTGCGTCCACGACTTCATCCAGGCTTGCGCCAGCCGCTTCGGCGGCTTCAGCAGCGGCGGCTGCTTCGTCGGCTACCACTGCGGCTGCATCGGCAGCTTCGGTGGCGGTTGCCTCGTCAACTGCGGTATCGGCTGGATCAACGTCTTCAGCAACCGCTGCGGCATCTTCAACCGGCTCTTCTACGATTGGCTCGAGCGCATCATCGGCTGGCATTTCAACCGTGTCAGCGGTTGCATCAACCGATGCGTCGTCCGCGCTGCCGCAGGCGGCGAGTGCGAGGGTGGCACCAGCCACCGCGATCATGCTTGTTAGTTTCTTCATGGGTTTTCCTCCTGAGTGACCCTGATTTGTTTTGGTAGGGCGTGTCCCCACCGTGCCCGGCGATGGTGTAGCCGCCTGTGCCCCCGCTCGCCAAGCGCCAATTCAACATTCTGGCCGATAGTTGTACCGCGCAGGGACGCTGAGCGATTGCTCGGCGGAGCTGAGCCAAGGGGCTGCTATTGCTTCATCCATGACCTACAAACTTGCTGCATCCGCCATCGCTCTCGCCCTATGTGCCCCTTCTGCTGTCGCTCAGCAGGGCGGCGGAGACTTCACGATTGTAGAGACTGGGCGTTCCTATGGATCGCTGCAAAGCGCGGTAAACGCGGTAGGGTCAGGCAAGGCAACCATTTCGGTCGCACCCGGCACGTACCGCCAATGCGCAGTTCAGACAGCAGGCGTCATCACTTACACGGCAGAAAAGGCGGGCAGCGCCGTTTTTGAACGCACCGCCTGCGAAGGCAAAGCGGCATTGGTGCTGCGCGGCATGGGCGCAGAGATTCGCGGGATCACGTTCCGCGGCATTTCTGTCGGCGATGGTAACGGTGCCGGTATTCGGCTGGAACGCGGCAGCCTCAACATCGCCTATTCGCGTTTTGAGGATAGCCAGCAAGGCATTCTCACAGCTGATGATGCGCGCGGGTTTATCTATATTGCCCGCTCCACCTTTAGCGGGCTCGGCACGTGCGAGCATTCGGCTGGCTGCGCGCATTCGATCTATGTCGGCAATTACGGCGAGCTATCGGTGGTCGACAGCCGCTTTGAACGAGGAACCGGCGGGCATTATGTGAAGGCACGCTCTGGCAAGGTGACGATCCGGGGCAATTCGTTCGACGATGCGAGCGGGCGCGGCACCAATTACATGATCGACCTGCCCGCCGGCGCGCGCGGCACGATCACTGGCAATTGGTTTGTGCAAGGCCGCGATAAAGAGAACTACTCTGCCTTCATCGCACTTGGTGCAGAAACTGTACTGCATCCATCCGACGGTCTGCGGGTTCAAAACAATGAGGCGCGCTTTGTGCCCGGCCTCAGCCGCTCCAGCGCGTTTTTGGCCGATTGGACCGGATCAAAAGTGGTGATGTCGGGCAATCGCTTGATGGACGGCGTGAAGCAATATCAGGAGCGCTAGGTCTCTAGGACTCACCCAAATGCGGGCGAAAATTTGACCTCGCCTTTGGGTAGGTCACCTGCCAGCAGCAGACATTGGAAGAATTCCGCTGGGCCGCCTGCATAGGTGAGCTGCGGCTCATGCTTAAAGCCGAAACGCGGGTAATAGTCGGTGCTGCCGAGCAGGACGATGCCTTTCGCGCCAAGCTCTCGCATATCGGCAATCCCGCGCCGGATCAGCCGTCCGCCAATATCCTGCCGCTGCAATTCTGGCCGCACGGCGACCGGGCCGAGCCCATACCAATCAGTGGCGCCGTCCGCGATGGTCACCGGCGAGAAGGCAATGTGGCCGACGATTTGCGCTGCATCCTCAGCGACAAGAGACAGCGTCAGGTCGCCGTCCTCGCGCAATTGATCGATAATGCCGGGCTCGCTGCCATTGCTGAACGGCATTGGGCGAAAGGCCTGCTCTGTAATCGCATGGATCGTGCCTTCATCGCCGGGTGCCTCGGGCCGGATCGTGATCGCGGTCATTTCAGCAAATGCCCTGATTTGTCGCGCTTGGTCGCGAGGTATCGCGTGTTGAACGGGTTGTCGGGCAGCTGGTGCTGCACGCGCTCGCTGATGGTGACGCCCGCTGCGGTCAGCGCCTCGACCTTGCGCGGATTGTTGGTCATCAGGCGGATGGCGCGCGCACCCAACAGCTCCAGCATCCGCGCGGCGACAGGAAAATCACGCGCTTCATCGGGTAGGCCCAGGCGCTCATTGGCCTCCACCGTGTCGAACCCGGCGTCTTGCAGGCTGTAGGCGCGCAGCTTGTTGATGAGGCCGATGCCGCGGCCTTCTTGCCGCAAATACAGCAGCACGCCCCAACCGCCCGATGCCGCTTCTTCGGCCATTGCGGCCAGCGCGGCGTCGAGCTGAGGCCCGCAATCGCATTTGAGGCTGCCGAGGATATCGCCGGTCAGGCATTCCGAATGGAGCCGGACCAAAGGCTGCTTGTCGCCGCTCTGCGTGCCAATGATCAGAGCGACATGCTCGCGCGTATCGGCGCTGGAACGGAAGGCGACTATCTCTGCCGTTTCACTCGCGCTCACCGGCAGCCGCGCCCGTGTAGCGATGCTGAGCGCGCCAGTTTCGGAATAATCGGCCAAGTCGGATGGCGCGATGGGATGCGCCTCGCCGGCATCTTTTGGATCGACCAGAAAGGCGGGCAATATCCCTGCGATCCTTGCGAGCTCCATCGCGACCTGAGCTGTTTTCTCCCATGCCAGCGTTTTGGCACGAAATGGCCCCTTCAATGGGTTGCGCAGATCGAGGCCCGGATCGGCAATCGGCAAAGCGGCGTTCAGGTCAAACGACTCCGCGCCTCGGATCAGAACGGGAGCATGGGGAACGGCCGCGTCACGCTGATTGGCAAGCTTTAGGGTTGTAGCCCTTGCCGCCGATATCAGCATATGGTTCGAGCTCGCTTCGCGAGCGATCGCCGTTTCAACTGGCAACAACCGAACAGGCGGCTCGCGGTAGTCGTAGAATATGATCGGCCAGCCATGGCGCAGAGCATCGACCGCCTGCGCCGCGCGCCGAGCGGGTGAGGGATCAGAGGCAGGCCCCTCGCTCAGAGCGAAAACTCTGTGATGAGCGGAATGTGATCGGATGGCTTTTCCCAGCTGCGCGCATCTTCCACGATGCGGTGGCCCGATGCCTTGGCCGCGAGCGCCGGGCTCGCCCACATGTGGTCGAGCCTGCGCCCGCGATCATTCTTGCGATAATCGGGCGAGCGATAGGACCACCAGCTGTAATAGCGCTCTGGATCTTTGATGAACTCCCGCCCGACATCAACCCAATCATGGGCCGCCTTGAACTTGTCCAAGGTGTCCACCTCCAGCGGGGTGTGGCTGACGACTTTTAGGAGCTGTTTGTGGCCCCAAACGTCGCTTTCCAGCGGAGCGATATTGAAATCGCCGACGATCATTGTCGGCTGCTCAATCGAGCCTGCCCAATCGGTCATGCGGGCTAAAAAATCGAGCTTTTGGCCGAATTTGGCGTTCACTTCGCGGTCGGGCACGTCGCCGCCAGCGGGCACATAGACGTTGTCGAGGCACATCATCGCCTTGCCATCTGGCGCATCGAGCAGTTCTACCCCGACATGGCGTGCCTCGCCATTTGCCTGCCAATCGTGGCGGGAATATTCGCGCAGCGGCACCCGGCTGATGGTGGCCACCCCGTGATAGCCTTTCTGTCCGTGCACAGCGATGTGTTCGTACCCTAGCTTCGCCAGTGCATCGGCGGGAAACTGATGCTCCTGACATTTGATTTCCTGCAGGCACAGGACGTCAGGCGAATGCTCGGTCAGAAAGCGCTCAACCTGGGGCAGGCGCAGGCGGACAGAATTGATATTCCAAGTGGCGATAGAGATCATGCGATTGCTTTAGGTTCGCAGATATCGCCTTAGCAAGCCGCGATGAGAGAAAAGCGATGGATCATGCTGTAGTTTCACTTTCCTGTAGCATCAGATGCGGATAGCGAGGACGCATTGTTTCTCGGAGGCCCAATTATGACACTCACCCGCACTTTCGGCTTGATCCTTGCTGGGGCGGCGTTGCCGCTGGGCGGCTGCGTTTACAATGGCGGCCAGAAATATGTGCCGAATGCCTCGGACTTGGCCGCTCAGGAAGCGGCGGCGGCTCCCGCCGCGGCTGAGAAGAAAGCCAAGAATGTCATCCTGTTTATCGGTGATGGCATGGGCATCTCAACGATCACTGCCGCGCGGATTTATGCCGGGCAAAAGCGCGGGCAATCGGGCGAGGAATATGTCCTGCCGTTTGAAAAGTTTGACAATGTCGCGCTGGTGAAGACCTACAACACCAACGCTCAAGTGCCCGATAGCGCGGGCACGGCCACCGCAATGCACTCGGGCAAGAAAACCAGCATTGGTGTGCTGGGCGTCGGACCGGAGGCCAAGCGGGCCGATTGCGCCTCTGCCTTGGCCAATCCGCTGCCACTGCTCGGCGAAGAAGTGAAGCAGCGCGGCCTTGCCCTGGGCATCGTCTCCACCGCGCGCATTACCCATGCAACACCGGCGAGCGTCTATGCGCGCAGCGCCGACCGCAATTGGGAGGCGGATGCTGCGATCCCAGAGGAAGAGCGCGGGAAGGGTTGCAAGGATATTGCGACGCAGCTGATCGGCTCTAGCTTTGAGGTCGCCCTGGGCGGAGGGCTCGGCGCGTTTTACGGCAGTGACGTCGGCGGGCGCCGCTCGGAGGCCACGGCCAACCTCCCAGGCCTATGGGCCGCGCGCACCGGCGGCACCTTTGTGCGCGACAAAGACGCCTTGGCCGCTGCTCCAACCGACAAGCCAGTGCTGGGCCTCTTCTCGGGCAGCCACATGACCTATATGGCCGAGCGGATGGACGGCAGTGACAAGGGCGCGAGCGAGCCAACCCTGACCGAAATGACCAGCCAGGCGATTGCGCGGCTCAAAACTGATCCACAGGGCTATTATCTCATGGTCGAAAGCGGCCGGATCGATCATGGCCACCACGCGGGCAAGGCGGGCTTTGCTTTGGAAGAAACGGTCGAGTTTGCCAATGCGATCCAATACGCAATCGAAAATACCGACCCGGAAGAAACGCTGATCATGGTGACGGCGGATCACAGCCACGTGTTCACCATCGCTGGCTATCCGCGGCGCGGGAATGACATTCTGGGCCTTGTTGTCCCGCCAGAAGGCGACATTTCCAACCCAGACGAGCCGACCCTGGCGCAGGATGGCAAGCCGTACACGACACTGGGATATTGGAATGGTCCGGGCGCGCTGCATGATCATAGTGAGCGACCCGCGCCGGAAACCGGCGTAAATGCGCAGCAGCAAGCGGCAATCCCGCTTCGCAGCGAGACGCACGCCGACGAAGACGTCGCGCTCTATGCCCAAGGCCCCGGCGCGGAAAAAGCGCGCGGCGTGATCGAACAGAATGTGGTCTACGACATCATCCGTAGCGCGTTTGGCTGGGAATGAGCCCGGCAGATATTTGGCTTAGGCGCCAGCGAGAATTATAAGCCGTTGGAACCGGAGCGCAGCGCACTTTTGTGCGTGAGCACCGGAAGTCGAACGGCTCACAATTCGCAGCAAGCATAAGGCGAATATCCAACAAAAAACCCTCACCCCGGGGGCAATGGGGCGAGGGTTCCATGTGAGCGTTCGTCACGCTTGTACAAATCAGTCTGAACGAGGGTTGGGGCAACAGGGGGAAACCCGCCCTCAACTGACTTGCAAAAGAAAATTACGCGTATTCGCCTTACAGGTAAATGAATATGTGCCGGGGTTTGTCGTATTCCTACAACTAAACGCGGTTAAACCGTTCAACCCGGTCGACGAGATGATTTGCGCGGATCTCTGAATCGGAAAGCGCTGTCTGCAACCGACATTCCATAGCGATGATTCTTTAGCCGAACGGTGGTGCGGTGATTCTGCGAATCAAGCGCGACCCAATGGGTCAGCTGCCATCCGCCGGGCGCAGTGCCATCGCGCACAAAGATCATATTGATCACGCCAAATTCGGGCCGTTTGGGATCGCGCACTTCGACGCTGATCACATCATCATTGCCGGTGGGCATCATCTTGCCGAATTTCTTCACATCGCGCGTGGGATCAAGCAGCGCGCCAAGCGGCGAGTTCTTGATTGGCCAGCGTTCGACCTGATCAACGGTGTAATCGATCAAATAGAGCGATTTGCCGTTGGAGACGACGAGCAGATCGGTCCCCTTCTCATATTCGAAGCGGATCTTACCCGGCCGTTTCAGCGTCATTTCGCCCGCGATCACATTGCCCTGACGGTCAATCTGCGAGAAATCGGCCTTCATGGTCGAGATGGAGCGCAATGCGCCAGCGGCCACGTCGAGGTCATTTGCCTGCGCATAGGCAGGCGGTGCGGGGGCAAAGCTGGTCTCTGCAGGCAAGCCAAAAGCGGCGGCAATGGCGGCTGCGCTCGCGGCGGTGGCGGCAAGCGGTTTTGAAAATCTAAAAAGGTTCATACTCATAACCTATGCGATTAATGGGTTGGCGTTGAACTGCGGCTGAACTGAGCGTTTTGCAAGGGGTTAAGCACGCCAGATGCAGCGCCGCCTGAGCCATACAACGCAAAACCGCGCCGAAGCGCGGTAGTGGGCGCCTTATGCGGGGCGCATCCGCTGAAATTCTGGAAGCACCGCTGGCAATCTGCTGGGCAAATGCCCGGCGCAGAGCTGCGGTCAGAAGCTTACTTGATTTTGGCTTCTTTGAACTCGACATGCTTACGAACAACCGGATCGTACTTACGGAACACCATCTTTTCGGTGATGTTGCGCGGGTTCTTTTTGGTTGTGTAATAAAAACCCGTGTCGGCGGTCGAGACGAGCTTGATCTTGACGGTTGCGGGCTTCGCCATCGCGTTATCCTAATTCTATCTGATGGGCCCACCCAACTAAGCGCGTTTGAGCCGAAAAAATCAGGCGACGCGCGGAGCATCGCCTTGCAAGCCGCGCCATTTATCGATTCACCGCTCAGAGTCAAGCAAATCTGACTATTCGGCGCGGGCTTGAGCCTACCAATCAGAGCGGCTGGGTTTGCCGCGATTGGCCTTCACTGTGCCGCGCGCTTTCTTCGATTTGAGCCGCTTGGTCTTGCCCACCCGGTTGATCCGGGTTTTCGCCCGGCGTTTGGGCTGTTTATGGGCCTCTTCCAGCAGGTTCTCCAGCTTCTCTCGGGCGAGGCCGCGATTGGCCTCCTGAGTGCGGTGTTCGCGCGCCGTGATCAGCAGTTCGCCCGCCGCCGTCAGCTTGCTGCCCGCAAGTGTTCTGAGCCGCGCGAACACGGGAGGCGGCAGGCGCAGCGCATAGATATTGACGCGCAGCTGCACCTCGGTTGCAACCTTATTGGCGTTCTGCCCGCCGGGGCCGGAGCCTGCGAGGAAGCTCTCCTGCGCTTGGGCGTGCGCGCGTTCGAGCAGGTCTTTATCCATCGTCCTGTTCGGCGTTGATGGTGGGTTCGGTAACTTCGGGCGGCTCTGGCGCGGTCAGGCCCGCGCGCACGAAATCCTCTGGAAAGGGAGCATGGGCGGTGATCGTCGGCTTGGTGCTGCGCGCGATCCCAATGGTTTCAGCGTGCAGCATGGTGCGGCCTGCGCCTTTGTTCTGACCGCGCACCGGGCCATAGACCGGATCGCCCAGCAACGGCGCGCCGAGGCCCAGCAGCGCGTGGACCCGCAATTGGTGCGTGCGTCCTGTCTCCGGGCGAAAGCGGATCAGCGAGCGCTGTTTGTCGCCCTCGCCAATGGTCTGCAGCACCTCCCAATGCGAGATCGCAGGCTTGCCCTTTTTCGCCGCTATCATGCGCCAGCCCTTTTCCGCTGAGCTGATCTTGGAGAGTGCGAGCTCAATCGTGCCAGAGGTTTCCGCTGGCACCGCGTCGAGCACGGCCAGATAGGTCTTGGATACGGCGCGGTTTTCAAACGCCTTGTTGAAGCGTTTGAGCGCCTTGGGATTGCGAGCCAGCAGCAGGCATCCGCTGGTGTCTGTATCCAGCCGGTGAACCGCATGCGGCAACCGCTGAAACCCCAACTTCAGCTCATCGAGGTGATCGAACAGGCAGGGTCCGCCGCGGCGCGGACGATCCACTGGCAGGCCGGCAGGCTTATCGATCACGAGCGCCTCGCCATCTTCGAACAATATCGGGAGCATTGGGCAGGGCGCCTTTATGAAAGTTTGAGCCGGGCTGGGTTTAGCCCGCGCAAGGCATTGCCTAGCACAAAACCATTTTCGAGGTCGGCAAGTGTGAGCTGCGCTTCGACCGCGCGGCCTTCAGCGATCAGATGTTGGCGCAATATTCCGGGCAGCAGACCGAGCGCGGCGGGCGGCGTCAGCAGCACGCCATCTTTATCGCCTGGGTCTTTCGCCACAAAGATATTGCTAAAACTGCCCTCTGTGACGAGGCCATCGTCGCGCACAAAGATGGCTTCATCCACGCCGTGAGTGCGTGCAGCAGACAGCCCGTCTTCGTAAAAGCTGCGATCGGATGTCTTGTGCGCCAACCGCCAATCAGACGGGTCCAGCGGCAGAGGCAGAGCGATGCACTCAAAGTCATTGTCTTTGGGCGCAGGCAGCGGGCCTGTTTCCAAAGCGAGCGAGCCCAGCCGCGAGACGAGCAGTCGAACCTTGCACGCCGCCTCCAGATCAAAGCACAGCGCCTGGATCTGATTGCGCGCAGCATGGCGATCAAAGGAAAAGCCAAGCGTCGCCGCGCTCGCTTTCATGCGGCCCAGATGCAGCTCCAGCAGGTCGATCCCGCTTTCCGGTTCAAACCGCATGGTTTCAATCAAGTCCACTTGCGGGGCCGTGTGATCGGGCGAGGCGCGCCTTACAAATCCAGCTTTCACCTCGCTCTCGCGCCGCTCAGCGATCATCTCGCTATCGGCGACAATCGCTGAGCCCACGCCCAGCACGGCATTGCCTTGCGCATTCTCGATCGGGGTCAGACGCAGGGTGCGAATGGCGACATTGAAGGCGGCCGAGCCGTCCGCATCAATCCGGCCAATCGCGCCGCAATAGGGCCCGCGCGCATCGCGCTCGTAATCACCGATCAGTTCCATCGCGCGGATTTTCGGCGCGCCGGTGATCGACCCGCAAGGAAACAGAGCGCGCACCAGATCAACCGGGCCATTGTCCGGGGTCAGCCGGGCGCGGACGGTGGAGACCATTTGATGCAATGTCGGATAGCTCTCGACCGCAAAGGGTTTGTCGACGCGCACGCTGCCGGGCTCTGAAATGCGGCTGAGATCGTTGCGCATCAGGTCAACGATCATCAGGTTTTCCGCTTTGTCCTTCTCCGACGTCGCCAGATCATCCGCGAGCGCCGCATCGGAGGCCACATCAGCCCCGCGCGGCCGTGTGCCCTTCATCGGTTTGGCTTTGGCGTCTTTGCCATCGAGCGCCACGAACAGCTCCGGCGAGAAGCTCAGCAGCCAGTGCGAGCCGTCAAATACGATCCCGCCATAACCAGCGCTCGCGGCGCTGCGCAGCTGAGCATAGATCGCCAGCGGATCGCCGCGATATGATCCGGCAAGCGGATAGGTGAGATTGGCCTGATAAATATCGCCTGCGCGGATTGCCTCTTGCAGGGCCTCGAACGCTTTGGCGTATCCGCCGGGCGACAGCTGAGGGTCGAGCGGACCGATCGAAGACGCGCCCGCGCCGCCTGCGTCAGCGCCGCTGTCCTCAGCGCGCGCAGCCAGCCAGCCCGGCACATTGCCAGCGGGGATTTCCTCCGCCTTATCAAACAGACCGAACCACACCAGCGGACCGTTTGCGCCGCTGCGGCTGGCGGCGAGTTTTGCAAGCTTTGGCTCGAGCGCGAGGCCCGCTTCATAGGCGATGTAGCCAGCGAGCTCTCCGCCATGCTCAGCCTGCGCAGAGCGCGCATCAGCCAGAGCGCGTTCCACCTCGTCTGGGCGATGAGCGGCAAAGATTTGTCGTGGGTTTTCATACAGACGCGCAGGCGCGGCGGCGGCGCTGTCTGCATTTTCCTCGCGCGCATCGTCCAGCAGAATAAACGCAGTCACCTCACCCATATGCCCAGCCTTTAGAGCATCCACGCTTCAAGTCGACCACCTATGTCGCTGCATACGTTGCCGCGTGCAAGCGACACCTTGACCGCTTGGCCCTGTCACTTCACACATTCGGCAAGACAAAATGATAAAAAAGGGCGTTTTGCGAACATGAGCGATAAACCAGGCGAAATCTTTCTGGGGCTGGGCAGCAATGGCGAGAACCAGCATCTCGCACTCAGCCGGGCGAACCGTCACGGGTTGATCGCAGGTGCTACCGGCACGGGTAAGACGGTCACCTTGCAGGGGCTGGCAGAGAGCTTTTCCGTCAATGGCGTGCCGGTGTTCGTGGCCGACGTGAAGGGCGATCTGTCTGGCATTGCGATGCCTGGCAGCGCAAAGTTCAAGCACGCCGACAAGCTTGAAGGCCGCGCCAAAGAGCTCGGCATGGACGACTATGATTATTCCGACAATCCGGTGGTCTTCTGGGACCTGTACGGCGAGCAAGGCCATCCAATCCGCACGACCATTTCTGAAATGGGGCCGCTGCTGCTCGCCCGCCTGCTTGATCTCAACGACACGCAGGAAGGCGTGCTGCAAATCATCTTTCGTCATGCTGACGACAACGGCCTGCTGCTGCTCGATTTCGGCGATCTGCAAAGCATGCTGCAATGGGCCAATGAGAACGCCAAGGAGCTCTCGGGCAAATATGGCAATGTGTCGAAGCAATCGGTCGGCGCGATCCAGCGCCAGCTACTGAGTTTTGAAGCGCAGGGTGCGGATTACTTCTTTGGCGAGCCTGCGCTGGAAATCGACGACTTTCTGCAATGCGATGAGACCGGGCGCGGTATCGTGAATGTGCTGGCGGCGGATAAGCTGATGCGCAGTCCGAAGCTCTACGCCACCTTCCTGCTGTGGCTGCTGGCTGAGCTGTTTGAGAGCCTTCCCGAGGTGGGCGATCCTGAAAAACCCAAGCTCGTGTTCTTCTTTGATGAGGCGCACCTGCTGTTCGACGATGCGCCCAAAGCGCTGGAGGAGAAGATTGAGCAGGTCGTTCGCCTGATCCGCTCAAAAGGCGTTGGTGTGTTCTTTGTGACGCAAAACCCGATCGATATTCCTGAAGAGGTCGCGGGCCAGCTGGGCAATAGGGTGCAGCATGCCCTGCGTGCATTCACCCCGCGCGATCAGCGCGCGATCAAAGCGGCGGCGGAGACCTTCCGGATCAATCCCGACCTCGATGTTGAGGAAGCCATCACAGAGCTGAAAGTGGGTGAGGCGCTGGTCTCAACCCTCGACGAAGACGGCGCTCCGACCATCGTACAGCGCACTCTGATCAAGCCGCCGCGTTCGCGCCTCGGCCCGGTTACGGCTAAAGAGCGCGCGATCATCCAATCGATCAGCCCGTTTGAAAACAAATATGATGAGGCGATCGACCGCGAAAGCGCCGAGGAAATTCTGGCCGCGAAAAGCGCCGATGCCGCTGAGACCGCGCAAGAAGTCGAGGAACAAGGCGAGGAAGAGGTGCGCAAGCGCCCGCGCAAGACCAAGAGCATGTGGGAAAAGGCTTTGTCGCGCGGCACCAAAGTGGCTGCAGGCGGAATGGCGGGGGCTGCAGCGTCTGCGATCCTGGGCAAGAAATCGCGCGCAAACCCGATGAAATCCGGGATCAAATCAGCCGTCGGGTCAATCGCAACTGATTTGGCTGGACCAGTCGCTGGGCGGTTTGTGCGCAACCTCATCGGCGGCTTAATGCGTTGATCACGGGGCTTTGGCCCGCATGCTTGCTGCAAATTGACCCGATCTGCGCTTCCGGTGCTCACGTGCTGTAAGCACGCTGCGCGCCGGTTCTGAAACGGATCAATTTTCGCCGACACCTGCGAGCCAAATCTCCCGCGATCAAATTGGCGCTAAGTTGGGAAACGCCTCAAACGCTCAAAACGTGATTTTCAAATTTTAGGCGCGCGGGCATTTTGAAATCGAGCAGCGCTTCGCTGTCGGCTGAGCGCAGCATTGCTTCGCAGGCCTCGCGGTCGGCGCCCTTAATCGAGGCGAGATAATCGAGCCCGCGCTGGAGCATCCATAGGCTGAAGGGTGCAGCGATGCGCTGGCCCTTGGTGCCCTCAATCGTGAAACCAGCCATGCCGACGGCGCGCGGGATCTCCGTTTCCGGGTTGGCGGCGAGCCACTCGCCAAACATCTCCGCCACTTTCGCAAGATAGGGCACTTGCTCGCTCATCATGCGCGCCAGCACCGGCAGCAGCGTCTCGGGAATTTCGTCATTGGGCAGGAACTCGCCCGAAAGCGGCTCCTTCACATCGACCATGCGGCGGACCCATTCGGCCACGCGCGGAGCCAATCGCTCCATAATCTCGCCCGATGCCGGGTCGCGGTAAAGGTGGGCATAGAGCGGTCCGATCAGGCCCAAGTCCCCGATCGAAGGCCGCGATCCCAATAGGAAGGGATGCAGCGCGAAATGCGCGTCCAAATCAGCCAGCAAAGCCTCATAGCTCGCCTCAACCGCCGGGATTGTCGCCTCATTGATGCCAAGCATGGGGACGAAGCCGCGGAACATACTGCCGCGCTCTTTGCCGGTCGCATATTGCTCCTCCGGCGTGCCATCCGGCAGCGCGGTCTTGCCAAATTCGCCGTAAACCCACTCTTCGTTGTAATTCCAGCGGTAATGCATCGCCGGGATCACCAGCCATTCATCGCCAAAACATTCCAGCAGCAGCGCGGCTAGGCGCTGGCGCGGCGTTTCGGGATAGACTGACGGCCCGCCTTCGCTGGCCTCAAAATGATCGATGATCAGCGTGGTGTCTTGCAGAATCGACCCATCATCTTTCTGCATCACCGGGATGACCGGACGCCCGACATTGGGGATGATGATCTTCGAATAGACATCCGGGGTGGAGAGCACCTCGGTGTAATCCACTTGCTTCCAATCGAGGTAGCTGCGCGCCTTGCCGGAATAGAGCGAGAGCGGGGCGGCATAGAGAGTGTGGGGCAAGGGGGAACTCCAATTGATCTGTTTGGCGCTATCCTTGCCCGGTGTTTTCGCCCTTTGGAAGCGCAATCTCTGCCCGCAGTCCCATGACCGCTTCACCGTCGCGCAAATTGGAAAGTGTGAGCGTCCCGTCGTGCTGTTCAGCGATAGCGCGCGCCAGCGTTAGGCCTAGGCCCGCGCCGCCTGTTGCACGGTTGCGCGAGGCTTCGCCGCGGGTGAACGGCTCCATCATCGCCTCAATCTCGCTCGGCGGAATTCCGGGGCCCGTGTCATCGACGCGCAAGATGACCGCCTCACCCTCTTCGAGAACGGAGACCGTCGCGCTTTTGCCATAGCGCAAGGCATTGGCGATGAGATTGCGCAGCGCCCGTTTGAGCCAAGTGACCTGCGCGCGGGCGACCAGACGGGGCGGATCTTCGAGCGTGATCGGCTCGCCCAGATCTTCGAATTCTTCGGCCACGCTGGTCGTCAGCGCCGCCAGATCGACATCCTCAAAGCCGTTGTTCACCCGGCCCACCCGGGCCAGCACCAGAATGTCATCCAGCGTGTTGGTGATGTCCTCAATGCTGTCCGCCATGCGCTCGCGCTGGGTATCGTCAGGCACGCTTTCAATCCGCACGCGCAAGGCCGCCAGAGGCGTCTTAAGGTCATGGCCGATCGCGCCGAGCATAAAGTCTTTCTCGTCCAGCAAGGCGGCAATGCGCGCCTCCATCGTATTATGCGCCGCGATCAAACGCCGCATGTCGCCGGGTCCGCGTTCTTCCAGTTTCACCGCTTGATCAGGCTGGCGCGAAAAGTCGGTGACCCGCGTTGTCAGCGCCGCCAAGGGCCGGGTGATCCTCCGCAGCACGAAATAGAGCAGCGCAAACAAGATGGCGAAGATGAGGGCGGTTTGCACCAGGATTGAGCCAATCGCATTGCGCGGCGCGCGCGGCTCTGGGACGCGGGCGATCAACCATCCGGCTTCATCGGCGCGCTGCACGGCGGCGACCAATATGGGGCGCTCCTCCCATCCGGGCGAGCGCAGGCGCGGGCGGTCTTGCATCCGCTCTTTTACATAGGGATCGTCGCCCGCAATCCGCCGCGCGATGATGATATATCCGGCCTCCACCTCTTGCTGGGTCAGAACCTCGCGCAGCGCGCTCTCATAATCGGGCAGTCGCGGCTCATCGACGCCAATCGGCAGCTCTTCGGTGTATTCAACGCCCAGCCTGAATGGCCGCGCAAATGGCCTGCCTCCACCTTCGCCTTCGCCGTCAGCGCGGCGGTCCCTCACCGGCAATCCGCGTGCAATCCGGTCCGCTCTGCGCGCCTCGCGGCGCTCGGCCCGGCGGGCTTCTCTCTCCGCCAGATTTGATCGCCCGCTTTCGGCCACCAGTTGAAACGCGAGCGCACTGACAAGGCCGGTCTCGCGGCGCTGCTCGACCGCGCGGTAAAGCAAGGCGGCCGAAATCGCCTGCCCAGCCATTAGGCCAATCGCCAGCACCAGCATCACTTGGCCCAGCAGGCTTTGAGGCAGCAGGCGCTTCATTCAGACGTATCAGGCGCAAAGCGGCTGACCTGAGCGGCAAAGCGATAACCCCCGCCGCGCACGGTCAGGATCAATTGCGGATCGCGGCTGTCGGCCTCGATCTTGCGGCGCAGGCGGCTCACCTGATTGTCGACCGCCCGGTCAAACAAATGCGCCTCTCGCCCCTGGACCATGTCGAGCAATTGATCGCGGTCGAGCACGCTGCGCGGATGATCGAGGAAAGCGCGCAACAGACGGAATTCTGCGGTGGAAATGGGCACGGTGACGCCCGCAGGATCAATGAGTTTGCGCTTTAGGGGGTCAAGCGACCAGCCTTCAAAGCCATAGTGGAGGTCCCCAGCATCTACAGGCGCGGCGGGCCCTCGCTGAGCGCGGCGCAGGACAGAGCGGATGCGCGCCACCAGCTCGCGCGGTTCGAAGGGTTTCACGACATAATCGTCTGCGCCCAGTTCCAGACCGACGATCCGGTCGGTCGGCTCCCCGCGCGCGGTGAGTAGAATGACGGGCAATTGCTGGGTTTCAACCAGATGGCGGCATAGCGAGAGGCCGTCTTCACCCGGCATCATGATATCAAGCAAGACGATGTCAGGCTTGGCCTTGAGCAGCGCGGTGCGCGCCGCGGCGGCGCTTTGCGCCTCGGTGACAGCAAAGCCCTGACCGCTCAGATATTCGGCCAGCGGCTCGCGCAGGGTTGCCTCGTCATCGACGAGCAGGATCGAGGTGTGGGCCGGGTCGGTCATAGTCGGTGCTTATGCGGGAATGGCGCGGCCCGGCCCGCTGCGCAACTCGTAAGTGAGCGGCGAGCGGGCCGGGCCTTTTGCTTTGCGCCAAGTCGCGGCGTTATCAGCGTGATCCGCGGCGTTCCTGACGCTGAGCGCGGCGGGCATCGCGGGCTGCCTCGCGTTCCTCGGCGGTGATTGTGCCGGAACCATCGGCATCCAGCCGAGCAAACCTGGCCTCAATCGCGGCGTCGAATTCGGCGCGGCTTACCGCTTGGTCATTATTGGTGTCGGCCCGGCGCATCATGCGCATCGTGCGGTCGCCGCCTCTGCGTCCGCCGCGAGCGGCTCTGTCGCCGCCGCGCCGTTCACCGCGCCGTGCTTCGCGCGCTTCCTTAGCCGCATCCATTTCGGCCTGGCTTACGCCGCCGCTGTTGTCGGTGTCGAGGCGGGTGAAGCGTTTTTCAGCGCGCATGGCGCGGCGCTGCGCTCGGCGTTCTTCACGCTTTGCATCGCGTGCCTCGCGCGCTGCGGTCATTTCAGCTTCGGACAGCTCGCCATCATTATTAGTGTCGGCGGCGGCAAAGCGCTCTGCGCGTTTGGCCGTGCGGTCATCCGCGTTCAAAACGCCGTCAGAATTGGCGTCCATGCGGGCAAAGCGTTCAGCGCTCCTCGCCTTCATTTCCTCCAGTGAGACGACACCGTCGCCGTTGGCGTCTGCTTTGCCTTTGCCGCCGTGATGGTCAGCCATGGCAACGCCTGCGCCGCCAATACCGAGTGCCAGCGCCGCAGCGGACAATGTGAGAGTGATCTTTTTCATGCGTCTTGCTCCTTATAGAAGGTCTATCAGAAGAACCGCGGCGGCGCACTGGCTTGGCTCTTCGCAGGGAGGAAGTGAAGGCCAGCCATAGGCCAGTCACTGGGGTGACCTGGCCTATCCACGCTGGGGTATGATCGCTTTATGCGTCCACCGCGGCTCATGAGACCTCTTCTAGACCTCGTATGTCGCAGGAATATCTCGGATCACGGGCAAATTGTCGCGCTTTGTATCAGGCGGGCACGGGCGTTCATCTGGCGGCAAGTCCGCAGCTATGGTGTATGCTCAACGCGGGCGGTGTTCAGTGCCTTCTCCGGCGGTGATGAAGATGGCGGTCGCTTCGCTTGTCACGTCCGCAGTGTGCCAAACACCGGGAGGATTGATCGCATATTCGCCTGCGCCAAGCGGCACTTTAGCCACCTTTCCATCAGGAAATTCCTGGGTCAGCACCATCTCACCAGCGGTGCAGATCACCACTTCGCTGCCCTTCGGATGCATCTCCCACACGTCCCAGCTTTCAGCAAAGCTATACTGCGAGACGAGCCGCCCCTCCGGCCCGTCTGCGCCATGCCGCGCGCCGTAATCGGCATACCATTCCATCCCAGAAAAAGGTGGCTGGGGTTCGGACTTTGCACCTAGCCCTAAATGGATGAAAGCTTCGCTCAATTTGCGCGCGGTCATGATGTGCTCCTCCAGCTGAGATTTAGCCGCCTTGGGTCATGCAAAAGACGTTGAGTTTATTGCCGTCAGGATCGCGGAAATAGCCCGCGTAAAAGCCATCATCGCCGCGCGGCCCTGGTGCGCCTTCGTCACTGCCGCCCTTCGCTATCGCCACGTCATAGACCGCCTGGACCTTCTCCGGTGTCTCGACTTGCAATGCCACCATAGTGCCATTGCCAGGAGTCGCTTCTTGCTCGTCAAATGGCTTGGTCGCGGCCACGCCCGGCGCGCCGCCCATTGCGCCCCAGGCGATGAATGTCTCAAATTCCATCATCCGGCCAACGCCAAATTGCTCTGCGATGGTGTCATAAAACTCCGCCGCACGCGGCAGATCATTGGTGCCCAGGGTTACATAGCCGATCATGTTTGTTCCTCCTCAACGCTGCGCGCATCGGCTTAGTGCCAATGCGACTCGATGGTTAGAACATTACAGGAACAAAAAGCCGCTCGCAAGCGTGCCAAATTCGCCTTTGCATACCGCCAGTTACAGCGGCGCGCATTCCCGTTCCAGCCATGCAAGGTCTTCGCCATCCAGCTGCGGCGCTAGCAAAGCGCGCACTTGATCGTGATAGCTGTTGACCCATGCGATCTCGCTTTGCGTGAGCAGCGCCTTGTCGATCAGCTTGCGATCGAGCGGCACGAACGTGAGCGTTTCAAAGCCCAGATAGGTGCCCTCTGCGCGGTCGATTGCACGTTCCTCGACTAGCACCAGATTCTCGATCCGAATGCCAAAGGCATCGGGTTTGTAATAGCCCGGCTCGTTGGAGAGGAACATGCCAGCGTGCAGTTCGTGATTGGTGCCTGCTTGCCCGCCCAATGGCTTGGCAATGCGCTGAGGCCCCTCATGCACGGCGAGGAAGCTGCCGACGCCGTGGCCGGTGCCGTGGGCATAATCGACCCCGGCCTCCCACAGATATTGCCGTGCGAGCACGTCCAATTGTCCGCCGCTCGTGCCTTGAGGAAATACCGCCTGCGCGATCTGGATATGCCCTTTCAAAACGCGCGTGTTGCGGTCGCGCATTTCTTCGCTCGGCTGAGCGGCGCCATCAGCGGTGCCGATCCACACCGTGCGGGTAATATCGGTGGTGCCATCGGAATATTGCCCGCCAGAATCGACCAGATAAATGCTGCCGGGCGGGATGGTGATATTGCTGTCTTCATCGACCTTGTAATGCGGCAGAGCGGCATGGCCTGCGGCAGCTGAAATCGTGTCGAACGAGAGATCGCGCAGACCGCTGTGCTGCTCGGCGAAATTCTTCCAGCTTTGCTGCTGCGCCCAGCTCATCAACCTCGCCGCTGGGCGCGGTCACCTCCAGCCAGCGCAGGAAGCGGGCAACCGCCGCACCGTCACGCGCCTGAGCATCGCGGTGACCCTGCTGTTCGACTGGGTTCTTGATCGCTTTGGCGAGGATCGTCGGGTCGGCTTTCAGCGCCACTTTCGCGCCCGCCTTTGTGAGGGTCTGGGCAATGGCCGCCACCCCGAAATTGGGATCGACGCTCACGCTCTTGCCGCCCATTTCGCTGAGCGCCGCGCTAAACTCATCGCGCGCGCGGATCGTCACCGCATTGCCCAGGTGCTGGGTCAGCTCCGGAGTGACTTTCTCAGGCGCAATAAACAGCTCTGCGTGGCCATCTGCATGGGCGACCAGATAGGACAAGGTAACCGGCGTATGGGTCACATCCTGGCCGCGAATATTGAGCAGCCAGGCAATCGAATCGAGCGCAGAGACGACCAACGCATCATGGCCGTTTTCCTTCAGCCAATCGGCGATTTGCGCGCGCTTTTCTGCTGAATTGGCGCCCGCATGGGCATCCTCATGGGCAATCGCGGGGGCTAGCGAGGGCTCTGGCTGGTCCTGCCAAACGGCATCGATCGGATTGCCATTTGTCGCGACAAGTTCCAACCCGCTGTCTTTCAGTTGCGTGCCGGTCTGTTTCGCCCAGCCTGCCGTATGCAGCCACGCGTCATAGCCGATTTTCGCGCCTTGCTCGGCGTGTTTGGCCAGCCATGCGGTGAAGCTGTCGCCCGGAATGCTGCAATATTCATAGAGCGCGCCGTCGACCTGATCGCGGACTTGCACCGTATAGCGGCCATCCACAAACATCGCGGCATGATCCAGAGTGACGACGGCAAAACCGGCCGATCCGCCGAACCCGGTAAGCCAGGCTAGCCGCTGAGCATAGTCGCCGACATATTCGCTCATATGCTCATCGGAAATTGGCACGACAAAGCCAGTAAGTTCGCGGCGCTTCAATTCCTCGCGCAGGGCAGACAGGCGGGCTTCGTGGGTTTGCATCAGCATTTGGTCGTTTCCTAAAGGGCCATGCGCTTGCGACGCGCAATCGTTCGGCTATGACAATAGCATAGTTTGCAGCGCGCGGTGTTTAAAGCGCTGCGATAATTTGGCAAAGGATCGGCTCTATCCATGGCAAGCATGCGTATACCCTCGCTTTCGAGCGTGTCGGCCTGCGGGTTCACGCTGGCAATCGCGCTGGCCGTACTGCCGATCCAATCCGCCCAGGCCCAATCTGCCCAGGTAAAGACCCAAGAGGACCAATCCAACGTGACCAGTGAAACGGGCCAGACGGCCCCAACCTCTCCGCCGATTGCGGAAAAGCGCGAACACACATTCACTCACCACGGGATCACGGTTTCTGACCCCTATCACTGGCTCAAAGACCAATCCTATCCGGTGATCGATGATGAGGATGTGCTGGATTATGTGAAGGCGGAGAATGCCTGGTTTGAGGCAAATATGGGCTCGCAAGCGGGCCTCACCGAGGCGCTGTTCACCGAAATGCGCGCGCGCATCAAGGAAGACGACAGCACGGTTCCGCAAAAGGATGGCGACTACCTTTATTGGTCAGAGTTTGAAGAGGGCGCGCAATATCGCAAGCATTACCGCAAAGCGGTGGCAGATGGGGAGGCGGCTGAGGCGCAGCTGATCCTGGACGAGAACGTGCTGGCTGAGGGGCTTGAATATTTCCGTCTGGGCGCGGCCTCGATCAGCCAGAATGGCCGATACCTCGCCTATTCCACTGATACCAGCGGGGCAGAACGCTACACCGCGCGGATCAAGGATTTGCAGACTGGCGAGCTGCTGGCCGATGAGATCCCGAACCTGCGCAGCGGCCTGACCTGGGTCGCGAATGACACCGCACTGGTTTACGGCCCTTCGAGTGAAGAATGGCGCACACTCGAAGCAAAATTGCACGTCATTGGCACGTCATCGGATGATGACGTTGTGCTCTACAAGGAAGCCGATGAGAGCTTCTCTGTTGGCACCGGCCTGACCGCGCAGGAAGATTGGCTGGTGATTGCCAGCGGCGATAATGAGACCAGCGAAGTGCGCCTCGTGCCCGCGGACAATCCGACCGGCGAGCAGATCCTCGTGAAGGCGCGGCAAAAGGGCGTCGAATATTCGGTCGACGTGCGCGATGGCGAGCTGTTCATTTGGACCAATGATGAGCACATCAATTTCCGCCTGGCCAAGGCCAGCATTGATGCGCCGGGCACTTGGGAAACGGTGATTGCGGGCTCAAACGAGTTTTACCTCACTGATTTTGAGCTGTTTAAGGACTTCTTCGTGACCGAGGGGCGCTTGAACGGCCTCGATCAGATCCAGCTGCGGCAATATGATGCGCCGACCGTGGCCAAACCCATCGCCTTTCCCGAGGCGAGCTATAACGCAGGGCTGTCCAACAATCCTGAGTATGATGTGTCGAAACTGCGCCTGTCATACGAGAGCATGGTCACGCCGGATTCGGTCTATGATTATGATGTGGCGAGCGCTGGGCTAACTCTGCTGAAGCAGCAGGAAATCCCCAGCGGTTATGACGCCAGCCTTTACGCAACAGAGCGGCTGGAGGTTGAGGCCCGCGATGGAACCATGGTGCCGGTCAGTATCGTCTATCGGAAAGACCGCAAGGACTTGCTTGCCGCGCAAGGAATGGAAGGTCCCGGCCCGCTCCACCTCTATGCCTACGGTGCCTATGGCTATGCCGTGCCGCCGGGCTTTTCGACCACGCGCCTTAGTCTGGTTGATCGCGGCTTTGCCTATGCCATCGCCCATATCAGAGGCGGCGATGACCTCGGGCGGCGCTGGTATCTTCAGGGCAAACTCAATGAGCGCACCAACACCTTCAACGACTTCGTCGATGTCGGCCGCGGACTGATTGCTCAGGGCTACACCGCAGAGGGCAAAGTGACCGCCAGCGGCGGCTCGGCGGGCGGCGAATTGATGGGCGCGATCATCAATCAAGACCCGGCACAATATGGCGCCATTGTCAGCCACGTGCCGTTCGTCGATGTGCTGAACACAATGCTGGATGAAAGCCTGCCTCTGACGCCGGGCGAATGGCAGGAATGGGGCAACCCAATCGAGAGTAAGCAGGCCTTCGCCTATATCCTCAGCTACTCACCTTATGATCAGGTAACAGCTCAGGATTACCCGCCCATGCTGGTGACTGCCGGCCTCAACGATCCGCGCGTCACCTATTGGGAGCCAGCCAAATGGGTCGCCAAGCTGCGCGACACGAAGACCGATGACAACATCCTGCTGATGAAGACCAATATGGGCGCCGGGCATGGCGGCCAATCGGGCCGGTGGAATTCCCTACGCGAAACGGCGGAGGAGTTTGCTTTCATCCTGTGGCAGATGGGGATGACGGACGAAGCAACGGAAAAGGCGGGCAATTGAGCGAGCAACCGCGCGGCCAAGTGACCGGAAAGTTCACCCGCGCCTTTACCGCTGAGCCTCAGCACATTGATGAGCTCGGCCATGTGAACAATTCGGTCTGGGTCCAGTGGATCCAGGACCTTGCAACCGCGCATTGGGAGGCGGCGGCTGACCCTGCGCATGTCGAGGCGTTCTTCTGGGTCGTGATCCGGCATGAGATTGATTACCGCGGCAATATTCCCAGTGGCGAGAGCTGTGAGGGCACCACCTGGATCCCCGATCCGCCCAACGGTGCAAAGTCAGACCGCCTTGTCGAGTTTCGCGATGCCAGCGGCAAAGTGATCGTCGCGGCCCGCACCACATGGGCCATGCTGGAGCGCGCGAACCAGCGCCTTGCCCGCGTGCGCCCCGAAGTCATCGCTCCATTTCAAATCAGTGAGAATTCATGACCAGCCTACTTTTTGAACCTTTGACGCTGCCCAATGGCACGGTCCTGCCCAATCGCATTTGCAAGGCGGCGATGGAGGAGAACCTGGCGGTCCAACCCGGCCAATTGCCGGGCGAGAAGCTGTTCAGCCTGTACCAGCAATGGGCCGATGGCGGCGCGGGCCTGATCCTGTCAGGCAATGTCATGGTTGACCCATCTGCGCTGACCGGGCCGGGCGGCGTTGTCCTGCAAAACGGCACCGATCTTGCCCCGTTCAAGCATTGGGCCAAACTGGCCAAATCGGGCGGTGGTCAATTCTGGCTACAGATCAGCCATCCGGGCTAAGCAGCTGTATAAGAGCCTCGGCGAAACCGCTGTCTCGCCATCAGGCGTGGAGCTGAACCTGGGTAAATTTTCCTCGCTTTTTGCGCCGGTTCGCGCGCTCGAAGCGGACGAGATAGCGGCGATCATCACGCGCTTTGCCGACACAGCAGAACTGGCCGAGGCGGCGGGCATTGACGGCGTTCAGATCCACGGCGCGCATGGCTATCTGGTCAGCCAGTTTCTCTCACCATTGACCAATCAGCGCAGCGATGAATGGGGCGGCAGCCTCGAAAACCGCGCGCGTTTTCTGCTCGCAATCGTCGATGCGGTTCGCGCGCGGGTGAGCAAAGGCTTTGGTGTTGGGATTAAGCTCAATTCTGCTGATTTTCAGCGCGGCGGGTTTGAATTCGAAGACGCGCGGCAGGTCGTCCAATGGCTGAAAGGGCGCGGCATCGACTTTGTTGAGCTGTCCGGCGGCTCTTATGAAAGCCCGGCGATGCAAGGCAATCCGCAGGAAGAAGCGCCCAGCAGTTCGACCGAAAAGCGAGAGGCCTATTTCGTCGACTTCGCCCGCGATATTGCCAAGGTCGCCGACATGCCAATCATGGTGACGGGCGGGATCACAAAGCTGGATGTGGCAGAGGCGGCGCTGGCGCTGGACGAGAACGGTTTTGGTGTGGAGCTGCTCGGCATTGCGCGGGCGATGGCTGCTGATCCGGCTTTGCCCAACCACTGGCAAACCAAACAGAACGCTGATGTGACTTTGCCAGAGGCCAATTGGTCGAGCGATACGCTAAAAGCGCTGGCGACAATGGCGCTGACTAAGGCGCAATTGGAGAACATGGCGAAGGCTAAACCACCGGGCGATGGCGGCTGGCCGGTGAAGGCACTGCTGGCCGATCAATGGCGCGCGGCGCAGCGGGCGAAGCGCTACCGTGCGTGGCGAGCCTCAAGCGCCAGCTAGGCCGCGCTCTTTCGCGTGCGTCTGTTGGGCGAGCCTGCAAACAGGGTCAGACGCTCATAATTCATGCGATTGCGACCAGCGGCCTTCGCTTCATACAGCAGCATGTCGGCGCGCGCATACATGTCGTGGAAGGTCATCATGGTCGTGTCATGACGCGGCAATTCGATAAGGCCCATGCTGGCGGTGACCGGCATGTCTAGCCCTGCAACATCGTGCATGATACGCACTGGCACGGCTTCACGGAAAGCCTCGGCGCGCTGGCGCGTGTTCTTGCCGCGCAGCAGGATCACAAATTCCTCGCCGCCCAGACGCACCGCTATGGAATCGCGATTTTCGCCGCCGCGAATGGCATCGGCGCAGGCGGTTAGAGCGGCATCGCCGATCTGGTGGCCGTATTTGTCGTTGACCTGTTTGAAGCGGTCGAGATCAAGCAATGCAAAGGTGTCAAAGCCTTGTTCACGCAGATCATCAAAGCGGGTCTCCACCGCGCGGCGGTTGAGCAGGCCGGTGAGCGGATCATGTTCTGACAGGTGTGTCAGCTCTCGCGCATCGCGCAGCGCGCGGTCGCGCTCGCGGCGGATTTGCAGGAAGCGGTCGGCCACACCCAGCGCAGTGCCGATGCCCTCTGACAAAATGCCAATGTAGAAAATCGGCAGCGCGTCTTGCTGCACGCCAAGCGGGAAGACGTGGGTCACAATCTGAATGAAGGTCGCCAAGAACATCGGTGCCCAGCCGAACAGCTGGAACTTCACCGAACGGCTGCCGCGGCGCCAGGCGTCGACCAAGGCCATGACCAATACGATGATCGGCACGGCCATGCTGAAGGAATGGAAGTTTCCGCCTAGCGGGCGAAGCACTTCGAAAGAGGCCGCATGGATGATGCTGACAGCGACGGTCCAAACGGCGGCATAGGGAATGATACGGTGGAGCTTGGCGGAGATCTTGCCCGGCTCGATAAAGCTGCGGGTGAACATCAGCGCGACCGCCACGCCCAATCCCATGCTCATGATCAGGCTGACGCGCAGAACCTCGGCGCTCATCGGCATCAGCAGGCCAAACAGATTGGCCCGCGTCGCAATCATCACTGCGAACACCACCGAGAGGGCAATGTGCCAGGCGAGGAAGGATTGGCGCAAAACGAGCAAAAACGCCCCGTCGAGCGCGATTGGGATCAGCAGCACGCCGATCAAGGCGGCCAATGCGAGTAGGGCCGCGACATCGCTCTCGCTAAGGCCCGGCGCTTCATCGAGCAGCTCGGCCCGGGTGAGCGTCGGCCCGTGCCCATTGCCGGTGAAGGCCGCGAGCACTCGGCGCGGCGGCGCGGCGCTGCTGGGTAGGTCCGTGTAGATGTGAGGAGAGCCGATGGCGCTTTCCATGTCGGCCATCGTCTTGGTTTCATAAGTCCAGCGGCCATTGGCGTCTTGCACCGCCAGATCGAGCTGATCGAAATGGCCGAGACGGGTGTAGAGCACTGTGGGAGCGGTTTCGCCCTCCGCGACGTCGAACCGCAATGTCCAATCGCCGCCAGCGGGCTCATTGGTTAAGGGTTTGCAATTCCAGTTCTGCTCCGTGTTCGCTGCGGCGTTAACTTTTGGAGTTTCGCCCGACGCGTCAACCAGGACACCCGAGACGATGCAGGGCGCACGCGTTTCTGCCGCTGCGGCAGGTGATATGCCCAGCGCGGCGACCAGCGCGAAAATCAGCGCCAAGAAAAGATCGTTAACCCAAACCCGTGTCACGAGATGTTAACTACGGTAAAACCCCTTAGAGCAGGTTAAAGCCTTGTAAGAAAATCCGACGTTTTTTTGAGTGCGTATAAGTATTCGCAAGTATTGGTTTAGTGGGGCTGCGCTCAGGTGGCGCGGGGCGCTTTGCACCGGTCAGCCGTGCAGCGCCGCCGCATTATTCGCCCTGTTGAAAAGTTACGGCGGCGATTGTCACTAATCCGTCGCATACCGGTCATAGACGCGTCTCGAATCTGCAAAGGTTAGGGAATCCGATGACACGTAACGTTTCACTTATTGCACTGGCTGGCGCCATGGTGGTCTCCGCCCCTGCCAGCGCTCAAGACAGCGGCGATCTGCGCGAAGAAATGGCGCAAATGCGCGAGCAAATGGCGGCAATGGCCGCTCGCATTGATCAGCTCGAAGGTGAGCTGGAAGATGTCGAGGCCGAGGCCGTCGCGGCAAAAGCCGAAGCAGTATCTGCCGGCACAGCAATTGCTGCGGTCCAAGAGACCCAGAAAGAGCAAGACGCAGCCAGCATTGAGTTTAAAGGCACGCCGCAGATCAAAGCGGATGGCGGCTGGAGCTTTAAGCCGCGCGGGCGCCTGCAATATGATGCGGGCTTCATCAACGCGCCGAACTCAACCGGAGCCGAAGAAGGCTTTGGCAATGATGTGCGCCGCGCGCGTCTTGGCATTTCTGGCGATATGCCGGGCGGATTTGGCTATAAGTTCGAAGTCGATGTCGCCAACAGCGATCTCACCGTCACCGACGCAATCATCTCTTACGAAGCTGGCGACGTTGATATTCAGGTCGGCCAGTTCAACAATTTCCAAGGGCTGGAAGAGCTAACCAGCAGCCTGCACACCTCTTTCATTGAGCGTGCGGCCTACACCGATGCGTTCAACTTCATCCGCCGCGTCGGCGTCGGCGTCACCTACGGCGCGGGCGATGTTCTGGTTCAAGGCGGCGTGTTCACCGATAATATGGACCGCCTCTCCAACCAGAATTGGAGCGCCGATGGCCGCGTGGTCTACATGCCAAAGCTTGGCGATGCTCAGCTGCACCTTGGCGGCTCACTGCACTATCGCTCTTATGAAGATGGCAGCACGGTTCGCTATCGCCAGCGTCCACTCGTTGGCTTCACCAGCGAACGCTTCATCAACACCGGCAATCTGGGCGCAGAAAGCGAAACCGGCTTTGGCCTGGAAAGCGCCATTATCTCGGGCCGCTTCCACGCGGCGGTAGAGGGATATTGGCAGAACCTCGAAATGCCGGTTGGCATGGACGATCCAAGCTTCTTCGGCGGCTATGCCGAGGTTGGCTATTTTCTCACCTCGGGCGATACACGCGGTTATAAGGGCGGCAAGTTTGACCGCACCAAACCGGCCAATCCGGTTGGTGAAGGCGGTATGGGTTCGCTGCAGATTAACGCCCGCTATGACCGGCTTGATCTGAATGATGGCGGTGTCTTTGGCGGCACGCAAGACGGATACTTCCTGTCGCTGGTGTGGAAGCCGACCGATTACACCATGCTGCTCGCAAATTATGGCCGCCTGCAGTACAATGATGCGGTTCTGCCAACGGCAACGGGCGATACGTCCTACGGGGTCGATTCCTTCGGCGTTCGCGCTCAGATCGACTTTTAATTTCGCGGCGGCGGCACGGCGCGGCGCGTATCGGCGCCCTGCCTGCTGCTGTCATAAGCATGTCACATAGGCCGCATAGCGCGCCCATGAATTCTTCTATCAAGGACCATCCTGATGAAACTCACTAAAACAATTGCAATCTCTCTTATGGCCTCGGTCGCAGTCGCTGGTTGCAGCGAAAGCGGAGGCGGCGCTGGCGGTGCCCGCGATTCGATCCGCGCGGTTGGCTCATCGACGGTCTATCCGTTCGCTAAGCAAGTGGCTGAAAGCTTCGCTCGCTCGAACCCTGATTACAAATCACCATTGATCGAATCCACCGGCTCTGGCGGCGGCATCAAACTGTTCTGCACCGGCGAAGGCGCCAGCACACCAGACATGGTCAACGCATCGCGCCGTATGAAGGTCAGCGAGTTTGAGACCTGCGTATCGAACGGCGTTGCTGACGTTATCGAATTGCAAGTTGGCCTCGACGGGATTGCTTTTGCCGCTGCGCAAGACGGTATCTCGCTGAACCTCACGCCTAAGATTGTCTACGAAGCGCTGGCGAAAAGCCCATATGGCGGCGAACAGACCGCCAAGACCTGGGCCGATGTTGATCCATCGCTGCCAGCGGAACCGATCCTGGTTTACGGCCCGCCATCAACCTCCGGCACGCGCGACGCGCTGAAGGAATTGGTGCTTGAGGCTGGCTGTGACAGCAATCCAGAAATGGAAGCGCTGAAGGCAGAAGACAAAGACAAGCATCAGCAAGTGTGCACCGAAGTGCGCAGCGACGGCGCCTATGTTGACCAGAGCGAGCAGGACAATCTGATCGTTCAAAAGATCGAAAATGATCCGGGCGCGGTTGGCGTGTTCGGCTTCTCTTACCTCGAAGAGAACGCCGACAAGGTCAAAGGCCTGCCGATGAACAATGTCGATCCAACCTACGACAACATCGCCAGCTTCGCCTATCCCGGTGCGCGTCCGCTCTATGTTTACGTGAAGAAGAACCACATGAACGCGATCCCAGGCCTCGACCTGTACCTCGCCGAGTGGGTGAAGAACTGGAAAGCTGACGGCCCGCTTGCCAAGATCGGCCTGGTCGCATCACCAGCTGACGTGATGGCAGCAAACGAAGCGCGGGTAACCGACCTTCTGACACTGACCAAGGCTGAACTGGAAGCGCCAGCAGGCGAGTAATCAGCGACACAATATGCACTTGGGGCGCGGTCTAGCATGACGCCGGACCGTGCCCTTTGCTTTTGGGGGTTACGAAAGGCCGCCGATTATCAGCGCGCGCTTCACAGCATGCGGTCCCGCAAATGCTCTGGCGGCAGCCAGCAGGTCTCGCGCTTGCCAAAGATTTTATAGCGATTGCGCGCGATCAGACGGTAGACCGGGTCGCGCAGCGCGCGCGGGAATATGCGCAGCGCTGCTGCGGCCTTCCATGGCCAGCCCAGCCCTTCGTAGATAGCGATCACCGCATCGCTGTCGCGCCGAGCTTTGTCCTCTTCGACCACGATGATTGTGTCGGGATCGCTTGGATCAATGCCGAAACGCCGAAACAGATCGGCGCCGACATCGCTTTGCATCGAGGCGAGGCGGAAATGAGCCGCGCGGTCGAACCTCAGGACGAAGCGCGCATTGGCTGAGCACAGCACGCATTCAGCATCGAACAGGATGATCGCGTGGCCCCGCTCGCCCAGCTGCGTGGTTTCATCGGGCATGGTCAGCCGCCTTAGAGCGGGTTGCCGTCCTGATCGCGGTAAATCTCACGCCGGCCGACATGGTTTGCCGGGCCGACCAGGCCTTCGCTCTCCATCCGCTCGATCCATTTCGCCGCCGTGTTGTAGCCGACGCCCATTTGCCGTTGCAGCCACGAACCGCTGGCCTTTTGCGCTTCAAACACCGCTTGGCAGGCCTGGCGATATTTGCGCTCGGCCGGATCATCGCTGGCTGTCATCTCGTCTTCAAAGGCAAATCCGCCGCCGTCTTCCGGCTCTTCGGTGACCGCATCGACATAGTCAGGCTTGCCCTGAGCGCGCCAGAAATCGGCTACCGCCTCGACCTCTTCGTCCGACACAAACGGACCATGGACCCGGATCATCGCGCCAGTGTTCGGCTTGTACAGCATGTCGCCTTTGCCCAGCAGTTGCTCTGCGCCTTGCTCGCCCAGAATGGTGCGGCTGTCGATCCGGCTGGTGACCTTAAAGCTGATGCGGGTCGGCAAGTTGGCTTTGATCACGCCGGTGATGACGTCGACCGATGGGCGCTGCGTGGCCATGATCAGATGGATACCGGCGGCGCGCGATTTCTGGCTGAGGCGCTGGATCAGAACTTCGATCTCTTTGCCCACGGTGACCATCAAGTCAGCGAGCTCGTCGACGATAATCACGATCAGCGGCAATGGCTCATAATCGAGCTGTTCTTCTTCATACAGCTCTTCGCCGGTTTCTGGATCAAACCCGGTCTGTACGCGGCGGCCAAGCGGCGTCCCCTTGGCGGCAGCCGCGCTGACCTTTTCGTTGAAATTGCCAATATTGCGCGAGTTGACCGAGGACATCATGCGATAACGCCGCTCCATCTCCTCAACCGCCCATTTAAGCGCGCGCACGCTCTTATGCGGCTCTGTCACCACGGGGGATAGCAAGTGCGGGATGTCGTCGTAACTCGCCAGCTCCAGCACCTTAGGATCGATCAGGATCATGCGGCATTCCGCTGGCGTGAAGCGGTAAAGCAGCGAGAGCAGGATACAGTTGAGGCCAACCGATTTACCCGAGCCGGTGGTGCCTGCGACCAGCAGGTGCGGCATGGCGGCAAGGTCGGCGATGATCGGCTCACCGGCGATATCCTTACCCAGGATCATCGGCAAAGCGCCCTTGCTTTCAGCAAAATCGGCGCAGGCGGCGAGCTCTTTCAGCATCACCATTTGGCGGTCTGCATTGGGCAGCTCAATGCCCATTACGGTCTTACCCGGGATCGGCGAAACGCGGGCCGAAATGGCCGACATGTTGCGCGCGATATCTTCGGCCAGGCCAACAACGCGGCTGGCCTTGATACCCGGTGCAGGTTCCAGCTCGTACATGGTGACGACGGGGCCAGTGCGAACGGCAGTGATTTCGCCCTTCACGTTGAAATCGTCGAGCACGTTTTCGAGCAGGCGCGCATTGCGCTCCAGCGCCAGCTTATCGAGCTTGGGCGCAAAGTCTTCTGGCGGCGGAGTGAGCAGATCGAGGCTGGGCAGATCGTAAGTCGCGAACATGTCGCGCTGTTTCGTCTTGGCCATGGCCGCGCGCTTCGGCGGAGCGGAGGGATCGGTGATTTCTGGTGCGCGGCGCGGGGATGGTTCAATGATCGGTTCGGCCTTGTCCTTACCCTTGGCTTTGGCCTTTTTGGGCTCGCCAGAAAGCTTGGGCAGCGACAGGTCCGGCCCATCGGGTAAGGCTCCAAAGCCGGGCACGCGCGCGAGCAATTTGCCCCGCACAAAGTCTGGCAGGGTCAGCAGCGCCCGCCAATCAATCGCGAAGATACGCGTGAGCAGCGCAACACCGGCGGCGAGCGAGGCGAGCGCCAGGCCGAGGATGACCCAGCCTTCCGCGCCCTCGCCAAATCTTGCCGCGACGGCCTCGATTGCGGAGGCTCCGAGCAGGCCTGAAACACCGCCCAATTGCGCCGGCAAAGTGCCGCCTGTCCCGTCAAAGGCTAGCGAGAGCACGGTTGAGAGCAGGACCATTGCGATCAGCAGTAGCCCGGTCGGCAGCCACCAGCGCGTGGTCTCTTCTTCATCGCCGTTTTCAACATCGAGCCACAATTTGCGCGCCGAGATATAGAGCAGCGGCAAGAGCAGGATTGCGGTGAGGCCAAATGCGAACAGCACCCGGTCGGCCGCCCATGCGCCCCATACGCCCATCCAATTGCTAACTTCATTGGCAGCGGCGGCGGTGGATGGGCTGGGGTCGGTTTGCGTGTAGCTGGCGAGCGAGAGCGAGAGAAAGCCGAGCGTCCCGATCAGCGCGGCCGCGCCAGTCATCTGCGCAAAGCGGCGCATCGACCGGCGGAAAGCGGCCCGCCAGTCTGGATTGGCTTTTCTGGTATTGATGGCCCGTGTCGCCATATTCTCGCGTCCTTTGAATTGGTCGCCCAAGAATCGCAGAGCGAGGACTCGGGGTCAAGCCAAGAGCGATAGTGCGGTGAAACTGTTGGAGGGCGCCGACGGCGGGGGCCAGTGGCTATTGCTTCAAGATAGCCCGTCGATCGCGGCCCAGCGGGCCGGACGATTGCGGCATGTAAGCCGCTTTGCCCGCTGCGCGTTCATTCCGCCGAGTGCAATGACAGGCGCGTGGCAATACTGGCTAAGGCGTTGAAAACGAGCGGTTCCAAGCACTTTGCCGCTGCGGCATGAGAGCGGGTTGGGAACACTGGCGAAAGCAGCACCGCGTCCGCGCCAAAGCGGTTCGCAAGGCCAATCTCATGGAGGTCATGCGCGGTGGCGAGATGCAGTATGTCTGAGCGGCGCGGGGTCAGTGATCGGGGCGGGCCGTAAATGCCATCCGCGCCCCATTCCCGCGCAGTTAAAGCGCTATCGGCCAATATGATCACATGCTCGCGCGCTTTTGCGACGTTGCGGAGCGCGCAAAAACGCTCCCACCGCGCCGGATCATCCAAGTGATAATGGCGATAGATAAACCCGCTGCCGCGCGGCAATGCGCTGAGCGCCTGCTCCAGCCCGGCATCATTGCGGGCATCAGAAATGAGCCACAAATTGGGCAAGCTGAGCAGCGATGGTCTGGTGTGACGCCATGGCTCCGCTATAGCGCGGGCAAAGGACAAGACGATATGGAAATAGCTCAAACACCGCTTGGCGAAGTGCAGGCCAAAATTGCCAAGATGTGCAAGATCGCTCGGCGCGAGACCGAGGATGTGACCCTGATCGCGGTCAGCAAAACCCATCCAGCAGAGCGGATTGTGCCGCTGCTTGAAGAGGGGCAGCGCGTGTTTGGCGAAAACCGTGTGCAAGAGGCGCAGGACAAATGGCCCGCCCTGCGTGACCAATATCCTGATGTGGAACTGCATCTGATCGGCCAATTGCAATCGAACAAGGCGGAGGATGCGGTGGAGCTGTTCGACTGTATTCACGGCCTCGACCGGGCAAGCCTGCTGAAGGCTTTGGCCAAGGCGATGAACAAGACGGGCAGGAAAGTACCGTGCTTTATCCAAGTCAATATTGGCGCTGAAGAGCAAAAGGGCGGCTGCGCTATTGCTGATGTGCCGGATCTGCTCGCCAAGGCGCGCGACGCGGGTATTCCGGTCGCGGGCCTGATGTGCTTGCCGCCAGCGGACATTGAGCCCGCGCCGTTCTTTGCGCTGCTGCATAAGCTTGCGCAGGACAATGATCTCGCAGGACTCTCGATGGGGATGAGCGGCGATTATGAGACAGCCGTGCAATTGGGCGCGACCCATGTGCGCGTTGGCACGGCCCTGTTTGGCGCGCGCGGGGGCTAAAGCGCCATGAGTGCCGCAGCGCCCGACGAACTGTCTGAGCTAATCGCCTTTGGTGCCGACTGGCTGGAGCCGCTTGGCGCGCAGGCGGATGTCCGCTTTGAATATGCATCGCTAGAGGAATGCTTCGATGCGCCGAGCGTGATTGCCGACAGGTTGGTCGCTCAATTTGGCTTCAAGGAAATCGGCTTCAACTGGGAAATGCTCGATGCGAGCGAGGATGCCAGCGGTGCAAGAGCCGCGACCACAGTGATGTCAGATGCATTTGAACGCGAGATGGTTCAGCGGCAAACTTGGCTGGGCGCAGAGCGAGCAGGGACTTGCGCAAACGCGTTCATCAACGCCTTTCAACCAGCGCAGCGCACGGTTCTGAGCAATCGGTTTGACGGACTATGGAACCCGATTTCTGATGCGACCTTTGAATGGGCTTTCGTGGGCTTTGATTGCCGCAAAATCGCTCTGCTATTGGTGATGGCGCGCGGTTAGTTTGGTGGCTGAGGCGCCTAGCTCAAGCCAACCTCAAACCTTCTCCAACTGGCGCTGTTTCTCATCACTTGCCGCCTCTAGCAGAGCGTTGCGAATTTCATCCAGACGCTCTTTCGCTGTCACCTTCGCGCCGGTCAAATCAGTGACGTAGAAAGTATCCACCACCCGCTCACCATAGGCGGTGATATGGGCTGATTGGACGATCAGGTTCGACTGATAGAGCGCATGGGCCAGGCGGTTGAGCAAAGCTGGGCGATCGCGCGCGGTCACCTCGATCAGGGTAAAGCGGCCAGAGGCCTCGTTGTCGAAATTGACGCGCGGGGCGACGGAAAACGCCTTTGACTGACGGTGCGGCAGCGGGCGAGCGGCGAGTTTTGGCACCAACGACGTTTTGCCGGTCAGCGCATCGGTGATCGCTGTCTTCAACCGGGCAATTTGCGTGTCTTCGCTGAAGGGCTGGCCATGCTGGTCCTGGACCAGGAAGTTATCGACTGCATAGCCGCTTTTCGCGGTGTGGATGCGGGCATCGATGATGTTCGCCCCGGCCAGATGGATGCCGCCAGCGATGCGGTAAAACAGGCCTGCGTCATCGGCCGCGATAACGCTGACGAGGGTCGCGCCGCGTTTCTCATAGACCTCGCAATGGATTGAGAGGTGATCTTCGATTTTGCGGGCCACGTCATATTGCACCAGGTTGAGCGCGATGATGTCTTCGGGCTCAGCAATCCAATAGGCATCGCCCAGCAGATCGCCGACTTCTGCGACCAGAGCCGAATTATCGCCGAGCAATTCACTCGCCGCTGCTTTCTTGGCCGCGACGCGTTCCTTGCGGCCGTGGCGCATATGGCCCAGCCGCAGCCGCTCTTGCGCGCCATCGAACAATTCACCGAGCAGCTGACCCTTCCAACTGTTCCAAGTGCCGGGGCCAACGGCGCGAATGTCGACCGCGGTCAGGATTGCGAGATTGCGCAGACGCTCCAGGCTTTGCACCTCGGCCACGAAGGTCTCGATGGTCTGCGGGTCGGTGAGGTCGCGCTTCTGCGCGGTGGAGCTCATCAGCAGATGTTGCAGCACTAGCCACGCGACCAGCTCGGTCTCTTCCTCGTCCAAGCCAAAGCGCGGGCACAGCTCTTCGGCGACTTCCGCGCCGAGCACCGAGTGATCGCCGCCACGCCCCTTGGCGATGTCATGCAGCAGCACCGCAACATAGAGTGCGCGGCGCGATTTGAGCTTGTGGATGATCCGGGTTGCGCGTGGATGGTCATCCTTAAGCTCGCCCTTCTCGATTTTGTTGAGCAGGCCAATCGCGCGGATCGTGTGTTCATCGACGGTGTAATGGTGATACATGTCGAACTGCATCTGAGCGTTCACGCGGCCAAAATCGGGCACGAAGCGGCCAAAAACACCTGCCTCATTCATCCAGCGCAGTGCAGTCTCAGGATCATTGCGCCCGCCGAGCAGCGACAGGAACAGAGCATTGGCGCGCTTGTCCCGGCGCACCGCGCGGTTGATCAGGCGGCTGTCACGGTCGGCCTGACGCATGGTTTCGGGATGAACCTCAAGACCCTCAGCCTCCGCCAATTGGAACAGCTCAATCAGGCGCACCGGATCATCGCGGAACCATTTGTCGGTCGGGGCCTTAATCTTGCCGCCAAAAACGGTGTAGCCCTTGAGCGTGCGAGACTTTTGACCCCAACCGGCAAAGAAGCCGCTGGAGGCGCGCTTTTTCGCGAATTTCTGGTCGAGGTGAGCGAGGAAGACACCGGTCAGGCTGCCCACGCGTTTTGCCTGCAGGAAATAGAACTGCATGAAGCGTTCAACCGCGCTCTTGCCCGGCCGATCAGCGAAATTCATCCGCTCAGCCACTTGGCGCTGCAAATCAAAGGTCAGCCGGTCCTCGGCCCGGTCGGTGAGATCGTGCATGTGGCACCGCACCGCCAGCAGATACCCTTCTGCGCGGCGGAAACTGCGGTATTCTTGGCTGGTCAGCAGGCCGACATCGACCAGATCGGCGGCGTTGCGGGCGCGGTGGATATATTTGCCGATCCAATAGAGCGTTTGCAGATCGCGCAGGCCGCCTTTGCCCTCTTTAATGTTCGGTTCCACGACATAGCGGCTGTTGCCCATCCGCTTGTGCCGCTCATTGCGCTCGTCGAGCTTTTGCGTGAGGAATTGCCGCTCGCTGCCGCTGACAACCTCGCTCCAGAAACGGGCGCTCAGCTCATCATAAAGCTGCTGATCACCCCAGATGAAACGCCCTTCGAGCAGAGCGGTGCGGATCGTCAAATCCTCTTTCGCCATGCTCATCGTGTCGGAAATAGTGCGGCTGGAATGACCGACCTTCAGGCCGAGATCCCACATCAGATAGAGAATCGCCTCGATCACCTGCTCGCACCAGGGCGCGCGTTTCATGGGCGTGATAAAGGCGATGTCGACATCGGAATGCGGCGCCATTTCTGCGCGACCATAACCGCCAACCGCCAGGATTGAGAGGCGCTCTGCGGTCGTGCGATTGGCTATCGGGTAGACATGGACCGTCACGTAATCGTGGATCACGCGCACCAATTGATCGATCAGGAACGAATGGCCGTGAACGCATTCATATCCGGCAGCGGGTTTTTGCTTCAGCCGCTCAGCCAGTTCAGCGCGCCCAGCGTCCAAGGCGCTGTGCAGCGCCTCGACAATTTGCGGGCGCGCATCGGCTCCGTGCTCCTCAGCAAGAGCAGTGACCTGCTCCGCGAGAAGACGGCGATCGACGATCGCGCGCTGCCGAGGCACGCGCGGCGTCTTGGCAGGGCCGGGCACGGCCGTCATGTTTTATGCAGCGTGCCCGGCGCCCTCATGCTTGTTCCATTTGCGCGGTGAATTGCTCGCGCAGGCTCTTCTTGTCGATCTTCTGCGTGCCGAGGCGCGGCAGCACTTCGGTGGAGACGAAGATATGGTCCTCCAGTGGCACCTTGAACGGCGCAATCCGGCTGAGCAGGAACTCACGCAGCTGCGCCTGATTCATCGCCGCTGCGCCGTCCTTTACACGGAAGATCGCCGCTGGCACTTCGCCCATGCGCTCATCCGGCAGGCCGAAGACAGAGCATTCTGCGATATCGGCATGCGCATAGATCGCATCTTCCACTTCGATGCAGGTGATGTTTTCACCGCCGCGAATGATGATGTCTTTCTTGCGATCAACGATAAAGAGATAGCCGTCTTCATCGAGATAGCCGAGATCGCCAGTGCGGAAGAATTGATCGTCGGTAAAGGCGGCGGCGGTTGCCTCGTCATTGTTCCAATAGCCGCGGAAATTCGCGACCGAACGGATGCACACTTCGCCGATATCGCCTTGAGGCAGCTCAGCGCCGTCATCATTGAGGATGCGCAGATCAACCAATGGCTGGCTGGCTTTTCCGGTTGAGCCGGGCTTTGCCATATAGTTCTCGTTAAAATTGCCGCAGCCCACCGCATTGGTTTCGGTGAGGCCATAGCCGAGCAGCGGGAAGCCCTCTGGGAAGGCTTCCTTGATCTTATTGACGTGCTCAACCGGGCGCGGTGCGCCGCCAGCGGCAAAGCTCTTACACGCGGTAAGATCATAGCTGCTGCGGTTGGGATGGGTCGCAATTTCATAGCTCATCAGCGGCACGCCGACGAAATAGGTGACCTTTTCAGCCTCCATCAGGCGCAGCGCTTCCTCCGCGTCCCATTTCGGCATCAGCACCAGCTTGCGGCCAATCGCATAGGATTGGAGGAACAGCGGAACCTCGCCCGTGACGTGGAACAGCGGCACAGCGATCAGCGCGCATGGCTGATCCGTCAGTTCCTGGCCCTGGCTTTCCAGCAGCAGTTTCGCCATTGCGCTTTGCGCGACATAGTTCATCGTGCCGCTGACAACGCCGAGGTGATCGGACCAGGCGCCTTTCGACTGACCGGTCGACCCAGAGGTGTAGAGAATGGTCGCGAGATCATCTGCGCCCAGCTGGCCGAGCATCGCCATGGCGGTTTGCCCTTCGGCCCAAGTAGCCTTGAGGCCCTCTGATGGCGCGCAGTCATGCTCCATCATGATCAGCTTTGCGCTGTGATCTGTGCCTTCCAGACGTTTCGCCCGGCCTGCATCAACCACCACCGCTTTGCATTCAGCGAGGCGAATGCCGTAGGCAAGCTCATCACCCGACCAGAAACCATTGAGCAAAGTCGCGCAGCCGCCAGCCATGACAATGCCCATATAGGCGATCATCCAATTGGCCGAGTTGCGTGCAGCGATTCCGATCCGGTCGCCTTTCTGCACATCATGCTGGGTCGCCAGGCCGTGCGCGACATGGGTCGCCGCATGCCAGCATTCGCCAAAGGTCAGGCGCAGATCGCCGTCGACCAGAAACTCGACGTCTTTGTGCTCGTTGCAGAAATGCGCGAAATAATGCGCCAAAGTTGGCGGCGCGCCGAGGAAGGCGGGCATTTCTACTCCGCCGCGCTCAACCTGTTTGGTGACAAATGGCTGACCCTCTTTGGTCAGCTCGCCAATGATGGCCTCTAGTGCAGTGTCCAACTGTGTGGGCATGCGAATCTCTCTCCTTAATTTTTTATTCTTTTTAGGTGAGCGCCAGCGTGCGGCAAGCGCAAACCGACGTGCGTTTTTCTCTCACTTGTAATGCTCACTGATAGCAGAGGGTTCCCCCGGACCACCCGCTGTGCCAAAAGCCGCGCATCAAGGGCGCGTCATCTGCGCTTTGACGTCTCATTTGCGTGAATAAGAGGTTCGCTTCGTGCTGTCACTACTCGCCGCCAGCGGCGCCGCCGACCCAATCTATTGGGCAGAGCTTGGATTTACGCCGGGCATTGATCTGGGCTTCTTCACCTTGCGATATTATTCGCTGGCCTATCTGCTGGGCGTGATCTTTGCCTATTGGCAAGTGTCCAAAATGCTCAAGCAGCCCGGCGCGCCGATGGCTCAGCGGCATGCCGATGACCTGTTCTTCTATTGCACGCTGGGTGTGATCTTGGGCGGACGATTGGGCTATGCGATGTTCTATCAGCCTGAACTGTTTACTGATTTCAGCGGCGAAGGGTTTGTCAGCTGGAAGCTGCTGAGGCTGTGGGATGGCGGGATGAGCTTCCACGGCGGCCTTCTTGGTGTGATGTTGGCGATGGGCTGGGTGTCTTGGGCAGGCAAGCTCGATTTTATCCGGGTGACAGATTACGTCGCCACAACAGTGCCGATGGGCATGTTCCTGGGGCGGCTGGCGAATTTCAACAATGGCGAGCTGTGGGGCCGCCCGACGGATGTGGCCTGGGGCATGGTCTTTCCCGGCGGGGGCGACGTCGCTCGCCACCCCAGCCAGCTCTATCAGGCGGGGCTCGAAGGTCTGCTGCTGCTGATTATCCTGCTGCTGCTGTTCTGGAAAACCGGCGCGCGCTATCGCCGCGGCTTGCTGGTCGGTGTCTTCCTGCTCGGCATCGGTGCTGCGCGTTTCATCAATGAATTCTTCCGCGAGCCTGACAAGGATTGGGCATTCAGGGTCAGCGAAACCGGCCTTAGCCAAGGGCAGTGGCTCACGATCCCTGTGATTCTGGTTGGCTTGGCGGTCACCCTGATGGCGGTCATGAAGAAGCCTGTCGGCACCGGCGGGAGCGCGTCGGCCTCCGCATGAGTGAGCGCGCCAATGGCGAGCTGACGGCCATGTTTCGCCGGTTGATCCGCGAGACCGGCCCGATCAGCCTGCTGCAATTCATGGGTGAGAGCAACGCGCGCTATTACACCAGCCGCGATCCGCTTGGCAGTGGCGGCGATTTCATCACCGCGCCTGAGATTAGCCAGATGTTCGGCGAGCTTGCCGGCCTGTGGCTGGCGGATTTGTGGTCGCAAATGGGCTCGCCAGAGCGGGTTCTTTATGTCGAGCTTGGCCCAGGGCGCGGAACTTTGGCCGCTGATGCGCTGCGCACGGTGGCGCGCTTTGGGCTTAAGCCCCAGGTGCATTTTGTCGAAGGATCTGAAAGCTTGCGCGCAGTTCAGCGCGGGGCTGTGCCGGGTGTCACGCATCATGATGATGTCAGCAGCCTGCCCGATGACGCGCCGATCCTGCTGGTGGCGAACGAGTTTTTCGATGCGCTGCCGATCCGCCAATTGCTGCGCACGCCGGGTGGCTGGCGCGAGCGGATGGTCGGGCTGGAAGGCGACGAGCTCGTCTTCGTCGCCGGAGACAAGCCGATGGACGCCGCCGTGCCGGAGCAATGGCGCGGCGCGGATGAAGGCACTTTGATCGAAACCTGCCCTGCCGCCGCGAGCGTTATGGCTGAGATTGCCGAGCGGCTGGCGGGCCAAGGCGGCGCGGCGCTGGTGGTGGATTATGGCACGGCTCGGCTCAGCGCCGGGTCAACCCTGCAAGCGATCCGGTCGCATCAAAAGGTCGATGCCTTTGCCGCGCCGGGTGAGGCAGACCTGACCGCGCATGTCGATTTTGGCCAGCTGAGCGAGACGGCAGCGCAGCACGGCGCGCATGTCATGGGACTGGCGACGCAGGGGAGGTGGCTGAGCGCACTTGGGATCGACGCGCGGCTGGAGGCCTTGCAGCGGCAGTCGCCGGAAAATGCAGCGAAGCTTCAGCGGCAGCGGGATCGGCTCGTGGAGGCCGAGCAAATGGGCGAGTTGTTTAAAGTGATGGGACTATCGGGTGGCGGCTGGCCAAAACAGGGCGCGGGTTTCGTGTCTTAGGGCTGAACTAAAGCCCAATCTCCTCGGCCAATTGCTTCGCCGCTTCTTTCGGGCTTAGCTTGTCCTCTTGCCGGTCGACCGCGAAATTCGCCTCTCGCATCGCGTCCACACTGATCGCGCCGATCAGCGGCTCCAGAACAGCGATCAAGGCCGCATCATTTGCCCGGCGCGGGGAAATCATCAGCATCGCATCATAGCTGGGCAGAGCCTCGCGCGGGTCCTCCAGCACCACCAAGCGGTCGGCTGCAATGCGCCCGTCGGAGGTGTAGGCGCTGATTACGTCCGCCTCGCCCGAGGTCAGCGCATTATACATGAAGGTGGGCGAGAAATTGCGTGTCTCGCCAAAGCGCATACCGTAAGCATCGCGCACCGCGATCCATTCCGGGCGCTCGAAGAATTCAGGATCGCCGCCAACGGTCAGCTGCGGCGCAACGCGGACCAAATCCTCCAGCGAGGTGAGGCCCAATTCTGCCGCGCGGTCTTCGCGCATGGCAAAGGCATAGGCGTTTTCAAACCCTAGCCGCCCAAGCACGAGAACGCCGTTCTCCTCAGCCTCCCAGTCCTTGATGGTCTGATACATCGCCTCGCGTCCGGGGTTGTCGGTGCGCTTTAGATTGTTGGTCCAGATCGTGCCGGTGTAATCGACCGAGATATCGATGGCTGAGCTGGCGACCGCATTGTGGACTACAGCGGAGCCCATGCCGTCGCGATATTCCACGGCATAGCCCGCCGCCTCCAGCCGCGATCCGATCAATTGCGCGAGGATATATTGCTCGGAAAATTGCTTCGAGGCGATGATGATCGTGTCTTCTTCCTCCCCGCCAAACTGCACGCTGAGCGCGGCGATGATCCCGGCGGCAACCGCGATCAGCCCGCTGCCCCACATGACCTTTGATCGGCGGGCGAGGCCGCGTTCAATCAGGCCCAGCAAATTGTCCGCGATCAAGGCGAGCGCCGCGCTGGCTAAACAGCCTAGCCAGCACCAGCGCCCAGTTTTGCGTTTGCAGCCCGGCAAAGATCGGATCGCCAAGGCTGGGCTGGCCAATCGTGGTGGAGAGCGTGGCCGCGCCGATGGTCCACACGCTGGCGGTTCGAATACCTGCCATGATGAAGGGCGCGGAGAGCGGCGCCTCAACCAGGCGCAATTTCTGCCAGCTGGTCATGCCGACGCCATCGGCCGCCTCCAGCACGCCGGGGTCGAGATTGGCCTGCGCGGTCACCGCATTGCGCAGGATCGGCAGCAGCGCATAGAGCGCAAGCGCGAGCAGCGCGGGCAAGAAGCCGAGCGTGGGCAGGCCCTCGCCGAAGATGGCGCGCAGGCTCAGCAGAATCGGGAAGAACAGCGCGAGCAGGGCCAGCGCCGGGATCGTCTGGACGAGGCTCGCAAAGCCCAGCGCGACCCGCGCAACATTGCGTGAGCGGCTGGCCCAGACCGCAAGCGGCAGGGCGACCGCGATGCCAAGGCCAATCGCGCTGGCCGCGAGCACGATATGCGCGGTCAGCTTGTCGCCAAGCCCGAAGAGTAGGTCGAGAAATTCGCTCACTTTGGCCCGCTCGCCTCCATCGCCGCGAGCCTTTCCGCTTGCTGACGCGGCACAGCGACCAGGCCTTGAGCAATGTCTCCGCCTTTGCCAGCGAGCAGGGCATGGGGCGTTTCATCGGCGACGATCGCGCCCGCCTCCATCACCAGCACTCGGTCCGCCAACAGCAGAGCCTCGGCCATATCGTGGGTGACCATGATGGTGGTGAGGCCGAGGCGCTTATGCAGCTCTCTGACGGTTTCCCCCAAGGCATCGCGGGTGATCGGATCGAGCGCTCCAAATGGCTCATCCATCAGCAGCAGCTCCGGCTCAATTGCGAGCGCGCGGGCGACGCCGACCCGCTGGCGCTGACCGCCCGATAGCTCATCCGGCATTCTGCCCGCCATTTCGCCTTCCAGCTCGACCAGCTCCAGCAGCTCGGTGATGCGTTCCGCGCTCAAAGTCTCGCCCGCCAGGCGGGGGCCTATCGCGATATTCTCTCCTACGCGCAAATGCGGGAATAGGCCGATCCCTTGAAAGACATAGCCGATCCGGCGGCGCAGAGCGGCTGGCGGCTGCGCGGCGACATTATCGCCTGCGAACAGCACTTTGCCAGCGCTTGGCACCTCCAACGTGTTGACCATCTTGAGGAGCGTCGATTTGCCGGACCCGGAGGCCCCGACCAAAGCGACGAAGCTGCCTTTGGCGATCTCAAGATCGACCGAGCCGACCGCGATCACATCGCCATATCGGCGGCTGGCGCCTTCAAATTTCAGCAAGGCCTGTGAGGTGATGGCTTAGCCCTCGCCCTCGGTGGATGCCGCGTCGCCATCCTCGGCAGCTGCTGTTGGCGCGATGTAGGTTACGCGTTTCAGCTCAATCGTTCGGCCTGTGCCATCGGTGCTGCGCATATTGCCTTCATCATCGACCGCGCTGGTTGACCAGCATTCGCCGCGCACCTGCTCGCCCGCAGGGATCAGGCATAGCCGCGCATCTTCGCGCCGTTCCCAGCTGCCTTGCTGCACCGGATCGCCATTGCGAAAATCGCGGTAGGTGCCATCGGCATCAAAGAATGTGGTGTAGACCGCGCCGTCCGTTCCGATTGCGACCCAGCCCGTTTCCGCCATTGGCGCATCGTTGGATGCGGCGGTCGGCGCGGAGCTATCGCTCGGCGTTTCGGATGCAGTGTCTGCGCCGTCGGAGCCGCCCTCTTCCTCTGGGGCGCAGGCGGCAAGCGCTAAAGACAGGCCGCCAAGGAAAAGGCTGAGTGTGCGTGTTCGTAAAAGCATGGCGAGAAGCCTACTGGGTTAGGCGCTCTCGCGGAACCCTTATGGTGATGATCAGGCCGCTTTTCTGCCAATCCTGGGTCATGGTGCCGCCCAATTGATGATTGATGGCCATGCTGATCAAGCGCGAGCCAAAGCCTGTTTCCTGCGGCTCGGCGGTTTCTGGCCCGCCGCTTTCGCGCCATGTGATCACAACCTCATCGCCGGCTTCAGCGATATCAATCGCAACCCGGCCTGCAGGAGCGCTGAGCGCGCCATATTTGGCCGCATTGGTTGCGAGCTCGTGGAATATCAGCGCCAGCGGGATCGCCGCGCCTCCGCCGAAATTCACGTTATCGCCAGTAATGCTGACCACGTCGGAGCTGTCTGCGCCATATGGGGCCATCAGCACCCTCAGCAGATCGGCCAATGTTTCGCCGCGGCTGCCGCTGACCGGCATGGCGAATTCCTGAGCCCGGGCGAGTGCACGAAGATTGGTGTTGAGCTCTTCGGCAAATTTCTGATTGGCGTCATCCCCGCGTGATCGCAGCGAGATCAGCCCGGTGATGACCGAGAAGATGTTCTTGATCCGGTGCGCGAGCTCGCCCGCTAGCAATTCGCGCTCCTGCGACATGCGATAGCGATCGTCGATGTCGGTCAGCGTGCCAAACCAACGCGCGGTGGCCGGATCATCGGTCGAGGGAACCGCGCGCGAGATGACATAGCGATAGGAGCCATCGGCCTGGCGCAGGCGCCATTCATCGGCAAATTCGCTGGCGGTTGAGATGGCTTCTTCGAACTTCACTGAAGAGGCCTCGAAGTCATCAGGATGGATGAATGCGCGCCAATCATCCACGCTGCTGGGCGGCGCGCCGCCGGTCACTTCGGTGAAGCGCGCGTTGAAATTGTCGAACACCGGGCCGGGGGCCGCCGACCAGGCGATATCGGGCACGCCGTCGAGGATGAATTGCACCCGCTCGGCGCTTTCTTTCAGTTCAAATACGGCGAGATGCGCTTGCCTATGCGCTTCCAAACGGCGCTTTACCGCCTCGGCCAGCACGATCAGGCCTTCGCGTTGCAAGTCCGACAAGCCCTGGGTCCGCGCCGTTGTATCCGTCACGCAAAGGGCGCCCATCGGCGCACCCTCTGAAGAGATGAGCGGCGCACCGACATAATAGCGCAGGTGCGAGGCCTCACGCACCAAAGCGTAGTCCTGGAACCGCGCGTCAGTGGCGGCATCGAGCACTTCCAACAGATCATCGCCGAGCATGGTTTGCGCGCAAAAGCTGGTCGAGCGCGGAGTCTCGGAAATGTCCAGCCCTTCGCTGGCGATAAAGCGCTGCCGCACTTCCTCGACCAGGCTGACCGAGGCGGACGGCGCATCGCACAATTTCGCGGCAAATTTGACCAAGCGTGCCAGTTCTGGATCGCCGCTCACACCATCAAGATCAAAGCTCGCCAGCACGCGCAGGCGGCTGCGCTCGTCGCAAAACTCCTTTGCGGGAGACTGGTCAGATGGCCAGGGGGTGCATCCAAAAGTGTCAGGGAATTGGTCCTTTCAGACCCCACATACAGTAAACGCGTCTGAGCTCAAATTGAGGATGAGCACCGAGGGAAATGCGCTTAGAAAGTTTGCGCTTAGCCTGCGCAATGATATGGCAGGGGGAACATATTATTTCACGCAAGGTAATGAAAAATGCGCGCTACCCCAGACTTTGACTTTCAACTCGGCGAAGCGGCTGAGATGATCCGCGACAGCGTTGGCCGGTTTGCCGATGAGCAGATCATGCCGCTGGCCGAAAAGGCCGACCGCGAAGACTGGTTCCCGCGCGAATTGTGGAAGCCGATGGGCGAGCTTGGCCTGCACGGGCTGACCGTGGACGAGGCCGATGGCGGCCTAGGCCTGGGCTATCTGGAGCATGTGATCGCGGTTGAGGAGGTTAGCCGGGCATCGGCCAGCGTTGGCCTGTCTTACGGCGCGCATTCCAATCTTTGCATCAATCAAATCCGCCGCTGGGGCAATGAAGAGCAAAAGGCCAAGTACCTGCCCGGCCTTATCAGCGGCGAGCATGTCGGATCGCTGGCGATGAGCGAAGCGAGCGCTGGCTCTGATGTCGTCTCCATGAAGCTGAAAGCCGAAGCTGTTCAGGGCGGATATGTGCTCAACGGCACCAAGTTCTGGATCACCAATGCGCCAGAGGCGGATACTTTGGTGGTCTATGCCAAGACCGACGGCAATGCGGGCTCGCGCGGGATCACGGCATTCCTGATCGAGAAGGATGACGAAGGCTTCTCTATCGGCCAGAAAATCGACAAGGTCGGCATGCGCGGATCGCCCACGTCAGAGCTGGTGTTTGACGATTGCCACATTCCGGAGGACCGCGTGATGGGGCCGGTAAACGGCGGCGTTGGCGTGCTGATGAGCGGGCTCGATTATGAGCGCGTTGTGCTCGCCGGGCTGCAACTCGGCATTATGCAGGCCTGCCTTGATTGCGTCATACCCTATCTTCGGGAGCGCAAGCAGTTCGGCAAGCCCATCGGCAGCTTCCAATTGATGCAGGCCAAGGTCGCCGACATGTATGTCGCGCTGCAATCGGCGCGCGCTTACACCTATGCGGTGGCGAAAGCCTGTGACGGCGATCAGACCACCCGGTTTGATGCCGCGGGCGTGATCCTGCTCGCGAGCGAAAACGCTTTCCGCGTCGCTGCTGAAAGTGTGCAGGCGCTGGGCGGCGCGGGCTACACCAAGGATTGGCCGGTAGAGCGCTATATGCGCGATGCGAAGCTGCTCGACATCGGTGCGGGCACGAATGAAATTCGCCGGATGCTGATCGGGCGGGAGCTGATTGGAGCGGCGGGATAATGCCCGTCTACATGATCTCCCGCATGACCATCCATGACCGCGCCGAATACGACAAATACGAAGCGCAGTTCATGGACATCTTTGAGAAATTCGACGGCAAAATGCTGAGCGTTGATGAAGAGCCGCAAGTTGTCGGCGGGGAATGGAACGCGACCCGCAGCGTGCTGATCGAGTTTCCGGATAAGCCGAAGCTGTTCGAATGGCTCCTCTCGCCTGAGTACAAGGCGATCGGCAAATATCGCGATGCGGGCAGCACGGCGGAATCGATCATCGTGAAGGGTACGGAGGACTCCGCTTGATCGGAACGTCAATCTGGCTGCTGATGTCTGCCGCCGTCATGGTGATCACCGCGATTTTGCACTCGACCGGCGGGGCGAGCTCTGTGCTTGGGCCGATGTTAGAGGGCGGCAATCCTCACCCCGATATGGAAATCGCGCCGACCTTGCTGCGCTATCTGTGGCATTCGCTATCCGCCTTTATGGTTTTGAGCGCCGCCGCCGTGGCATGGCCAGACACACCGCGCGGACTGGTCATACTGATCGGATTGTTCTGGATCGCTCTGGGTCTAGCGGATATTGCGACCTCTCATTTTAAACATCCCGGCTGGATACCCATGGGGCTCGCCGGAATTCTCGCGCTGATCGGAGCCTACAGATGACCGCCCCCGTGTTGACCTCGAAACTCGACATTGAAAGCCCAGAGGTAAAGGCGCGCGCTGCGCATAACAAAGCGCTCGCCGCCGACCTGCGTTCGACGGTGGCAACAGCTGCCCTTGGCGGTTCGGAGCGCAGCCGCGAGCGGCATGTTTCGCGCGGCAAGCTGCTGCCGCGCGAGCGGGTGGAGCGCCTGCTCGATCCCGGCTCGCCGTTTCTTGAGATCGGCCAGCTCGCGGCCAATGGCCTCTATGACACTGATATTCCCGGTGCGGGCATGATCGCAGGGATTGGCCGCGTATCGGGCCGCCAAGTGATGATCGTGTGCAATGATGCGACGGTCAAAGGCGGCACGTACTATCCGATGACGGTGAAGAAGCACCTCCGCGCGCAAGAGATTGCGATGGAGAACCGTCTGCCGTGCATCTATCTGGTCGATAGCGGCGGGGCCAACCTGCCGCATCAGGCCGAGGTCTTCCCCGACCGCGATCACTTTGGCCGGATATTCTTCAACCAAGCCAACATGAGCGCAGCGGGCATTCCGCAAATCGCCTGCGTCATGGGCAGCTGCACCGCAGGCGGCGCCTATGTGCCGGCGATGTCAGACGAGACAGTGATTGTCCGCGAGCAAGGCACGATCTTCCTCGCCGGGCCGCCGCTGGTGAAGGCGGCGACGGGCGAGGAAATCACCGCAGAGGATCTGGGCGGCGGCGATCTGCACGCGAAGAAATCGGGCGTGGTTGATCACTTGGCCGAGAATGATGAGCACGCGCTGACGATTGTGCGCGATATCATCTCGCACCTTGGCGAAAACACCGGAGCCGCAAGTGATATTGCGAGCAAAGACCCGCGCCCGCCGAAGTTTGATGCGGACGAGTTGTACTCTGTCGTGCCCGATGATGTGCGCGCGCCCTATGATGTGAAAGAGATCATTGCGCGCCTGGTCGACGGCAGCGAATTTCATGAATTCAAAGCGCATTATGGCAGCACTCTAGTGTGCGGATTTGCGCATATCTGGGGCATGCCGGTCGCGATTCTGGCGAACAATGGCGTGCTGTTTTCAGAAAGCGCGCAAAAGGGCGCGCATTTCATTGAACTCGCGCAGCAGCGCCGCATTCCGCTGCTGTTCCTGCAAAACATCTCCGGCTTTATGGTCGGCGGGAAATACGAGGCAGAGGGCATCGCGAAGCATGGCGCGAAGCTGGTGACGGCGGTTGCGACCGCGACCGTGCCCAAGATCACCGTGGTGATCGGTGGGTCTTTCGGCGCGGGCAATTACGGCATGTGCGGGCGGGCGTACTCTCCGCGTTTCCTGTTCACTTGGCCCAATGCGCGGATCAGTGTGATGGGCGGAGAGCAAGCCGCATCCGTGCTCGCCACGGTTCACCGCGATGCTGACAAATGGTCAGAGGATGAAGCCGAGGCCTTCAAGGCCCCGATCCGGCAGAAGTATGAAGACGAGGGCAATCCCTACTACGCGACCGCGCGGTTGTGGGATGATGGAGTGATCGACCCCGCGCAGACCCGCGACGTGCTGGGCCTGGCCTTCGCCGCGACGCTCGAAGCGCCGATCCCAGAGCGCCCAAGCTTTGGCGTGTTTAGGATGTAGAGGAGGTCGGTTTGCTCGATATTGTACATGTCCCTGCGCTGGTGGCTGTTTTGTTGAACAAGGAACGTGAGAAAGGCGCTTCCCTCACTGAGCAGGAGGTGATTGAGATACGAGATACATCCGAGGCAATTGCAATGACTCGAGAGCAGCATCTCGAAGTGATTGAGGGACGGGGCTACTTGGACATTGATCCTGAAAATGCATGGGAAGCATGGCAAGAAGCCCGCAAGGATTTCGAAGACTTGTCCTAAATCGAGTGTCACCCTGAACTTGGTTCAGGGTCCATCCCCAATTCCCAACTTTGCTGATTGATTGAAGATGGATGCTGAAACGAGTTCAGCATGACGAGTAGATAGACGAAGCTTGACTGAAACCCTCATCCCCACCCTTGCGTAACTGCCTACAATAAGGGCACAACGCCCTCACCCACTTGCTGGGGGAGAGAGAATTGACCGAAACCATACCGAGCAAAGAGCTGCGCAAGCCGACGATCCTCTCGCGCATCGTGCGCCGCATCATCTTGGCGATCTACAAATTTCAGGGCTGGAAAATCGACACTCGCCTGCCCAAGGACATCAAAAAGTATGTTTTGGCTGGCGCGCCGCATTCCTCCAATTGGGACTTTGTGTTCTTTGTCGGCGCAACTGCCGTCGAAGGGGTGAAGCCAAATTTCATGGGCAAACACACCCTGTTTAAAGGGATCCTTCGCAATTTCATGCTCGATATGGGCGGTGTTCCGGTGGACAAGACGAGGAGCAACAGCGCGGTTGAACAGGTGGCGGACGAGTTTGCCGCACGCGATCACTTGGCACTCGTCATGGCGGCAGAGGGAACGCGCAAATCCGATGGCAAATGGAGGTCTGGCTTCTACCATATCGCGCAGGCTGCCAAGGTGCCGATCGTGCTCGCCTGGGTGAGCTGGGAAGACCGAGTCATGGGCTTTAGCGAGCCGATGATCCCCAGCGGCAATTACGGCGAAGATCTGGCAAAAATTGCCGCGTGGCTGCGTTCCAAACGGCCCGATTATCCGCGCTACAAAGTTCTGGAGGCCCAGGCCCGCGCGATCATTGAGGGCAAGACCGAAGGCTGAAAGCGGGCGGGCGAAGCTGCCCCGCGCGTGATTTGTCAGGCTACCTTGTAAAAGTGCTGCCTTATGCCTTTAACACGCCTCGCTCCGCCCCTACATTAGCGTCTAGACTAGGAGGGTAGTCCAGATGCCGTTGAGCAAACAAGCAATCGACAGCGAGCGCGCGCGGATCGTGCAGCTTGCGCTTGATCTGGTGGACCAGCGCGGCGGTGTGATCGAAATGCAGACTGTCATCGCCGAAAGCGGATTGTCGCGCGCGCGTTTCGATGAAATCTTTGAGAACGAAGACGACTTCTATGATGCCGCGGCGGCGCATTGGCTAAAGCCGCACAATGATGTGATGGAAGAGGTGATGGCGAGCGATCTGCCGCCCAATCGCAAGATCTACGAATTCTTCCGCCGCCGCTTTGTTATCTCGCGCGATCGCTACCGCGAGAACCCGGTCTATTTCGCGATCCTGTGCCGCATGGGCACGGACAATTTCGAACGCATCCGCTCCAACATCGATCTTGCCGATCACTATCTGTGCGAGCTGATTGCCGAGGCTCAGGCCGATGGTTTCTTTACCGGGCTGGAGATTGATGAGGCGCTGTCGCTGATCAACCAAATGGTCAGCATCTACACCTTGCCCGATGCTCTGGTGATGATGGGCGATAAGCTTACGGAAGAAAAACTCGCGCGGATTGTCGACACGATCTTTGCCGGATTGTCAGGCGAAACGGGATCTGGCGCTGGCGGGGTCAACACCCTGCGCATCGCGACTTAATCCTTGCGATCCCTGAATTGCAGCACATTGTTGGGACGCGGCAGCGGGCGGCGCGGTTTGCTATTGTCAGACAAAGCGTACTTCAGGCTCGCCCCGATCATCAGCGTGGATGTCGCGATCAGCACCCCGGCCCAGAACCAATGCGGCAGCCACAGCGCCGCTTCAATCGCGCCCGTATCCGACAGCATGGAATTGCCCCCGATCACCGCGCGCTCAGTAAACAGATAGTCGAAATCGCGCAGCATGCTCATCGCCGCCAGCATGCCCAGAAACTGCAGCGCGAAGCGGGCCAGCCCATCGGGCGCGCGCCACGCGATCACACCGATCAGCGCGCCGACCAGCGGCAGCATCGCCAGTCCCACGCCGGAGCGGACATAGAACACGGTTGAGATCGCAATCGCTCCCGCCAGCGCAAACAGGGCAGGCCGCCAATATCTCGCATTGGCGCTCGCCAGGATCAACGCCGCGCCAACCACGCTGGGCGCCAGCGGACCGCCAGCGGCAATCGCGGCTCTGGTGAAGGGGCCTGCATCACCGTCAAGACGGCTCTCGGCAACGCCTGAACCATCGGCATAGATCAGCAGGCGCTCAAATTCCTGACCGGTCAAAATCGCGGTCATCCCGTGCCCCATTTCGTGGAACCATGTGGTTAGGATCGAGAAGGGATAGATGATGTAATTGCCAAACGGCAAAGCGGGGATGAACAGGATCACCACCACCGCCAGGATGAGTCGCCCGACCTGCTCGGCCTGGCTGCCGGGTTTGACCACAGACTGCATTACTGGGCGCTATCCGATGTTGCTTGGCTGTCTCTCACCCGCCCAACATGGGCAGGGGCAGCGGATTTTTCAATCCGCCAGCGGATCGGTGCGCCCGCGAGGTGCGTCAGTATGTCGGCGCGGCAGGAACGCTATCCTCTCCCTCGGCGCGTTGTTCCTGCAGGATTGACCAGCTGGCAAGGAACAGGCCTGCGACCAGCGGGCCCAGGACAATGCCGGAAAAGCCCGCAAAAGCGATCCCGCCCAATGTCGTGACCAGGATGATCCAATCGGGAATGCCAGTGTCGCGGCCCACCAGGATCGGGCGCAGGACATTGTCGGCCATGCCTATCACCAATGCGCCGGAAAACAGCACGAACAGGCCCTGCCATATATCGCCTACTGCGAGCAGATAGAGCGCCGCGGGCAACCACACGAGAGCCGTGCCCACCGCCGGGATCAGCGAGAGGATCGCCATTACCACTCCGAAAAGAATCGCGGAGGGAATGCCCGCGATCCAGAATGTGATTGCGCCCAAAGCCCCTTGAACCACACCAACAACCAGCGAGCCCTTGATCGTCGCGCGTACGATAGAGAGGAATTTCTCTGCCAATCGGTCTGCGATCGGCCGCTCCAATGGCAGGCTGGAGAGGATCGTCTCGCCCACCCGCTTGCCATCGCGGATCAGGAAGTATGTGACATACAGCCCAATGGTGAAGCTGAGGAAGAAGCCGAGCGCCCCGCCTCCGACTGCTACCGCTTGGCGCGCGATGATCCCGGCGCTTTCGCCGATCACTTCCTGCGCGCGGGCCTGAAGATTGGAAAGGTCGGTCCAGCCTGAGGCTTCCAGAGATTCCCGGATCGACAGCGGCACGGCGGCATAAATCGTGTTGAACCAGGCGGCGATATCGATCTCGCCATTCTGGAAGGCCGCGACCACGGCGGCCGCCTCGTCAATCACCAATCCGCCAATAAACATCGCCGGCAGCAGCACCGCAAATGTGATGATCAGCATGGTGATCCCGGCCGCCGGGTTCATCCGTCCGCCAACCCGCGCCAGCACCCAGCGGTGCAGCGGGCGGAACATGACGGCGGCCAGCGCAGCCCACAGCAGCGGATTAAAAAACGGCCAGACAATCACCAGCAACAAGACGGTGACAGCGGCAACCAGCAATAGGAAGCTGGACTGCTCTAGCGGGGTTTTGTGATGGACTTCGCTCATAGAGTTCCATCTCGGCTAAAACACGGGCGGTTTCAAGAGTCTCCGCGCCATAAGGCCCGTTAGCGATGACGGATGGGTAGGGGGATTGGAGCCGCCGAGCGGCCCCGCTAGCCTCTACACATCCAGGTTCGCGACATTGAGAGCATTATCCTGAATAAACTCGCGGCGCGGCTCCACCACATCGCCCATCAGTCGGGTGAAGATCTCGTCCGTAACGTCCGCATCCTCGACCTTCACCTGCAGCAGCACGCGCGCTTCTGGATCAAGCGTGGTCTCCCACAGCTGCTCCGCATTCATCTCGCCCAGTCCCTTATAGCGGCTGATCGAAAGGCCTTTGCGCCCGGCAGCCAGCACGGCATCGAGCAATTCTGTCGGGCGGGTGATCGCATCGTCACCGCTAGCGGCGACCGGCGCATCATCGCTGTTTTCTTCGCTGGCGTCATCGCTATCGCTGGCGGTGGATTTCACCAGCACATTGGCCGTGCCGTAGACATCCGCCTCTTCGCCAGCGACGCTGTGCATTTTGCGCGCCTCGGCGCTTTCGAGGAACTTCGCCTCAAACAAATGCGCATCGGTGACGCCGCGCCACAGGCGCTCAAAGGCGATGCTGCCATCTTCGGTGCGGCGCGCGCTCCATTTCGCATCGGCATCGCCCGATTGCAGGCGCGCGGCGGCTTTATCGAGCGCTTCGGCAGAGCCGAGATCATCGGGGTTGAACACGCCCGCGAGCGCCATCGCCTCGATAATGGCGGAGTTATAACGGCGCGGCGCAAAAGCGATGAGATTGCGCATGCGAAGCGCATGATCGACCAGCGCCTCCAGCTCATTGCCGCTGCGCTGCGCGGCTCCGCTGTCGAGCACGCGGCCCTGCAATCCGCCCTGGATCAGATAGCGATCAAGCTCGCGGTCATCCTTGAGGTAGACCTCGCTTCGGCCCTTCGCGACCTTATACAGCGGCGGCTGCGCGATGAAGAGGTGCCCGGCTTTCACGATCTCCGGCATTTGCCGGTGGAAGAAGGTGAGCAGCAGCGTGCGGATGTGCGCACCATCGACGTCAGCATCGGTCATGATCACGATTTTGTGATAGCGCAGCTTCTCAAGGTCGAACTCATCGCGAATGCCGGTGCCCATCGCCTGGATCAGCGTGCCGACCTCTTTTGATGAGATGATCCGGTCAAACCGCGCGCGCTCCACATTGAGGATCTTACCTTTGAGCGGCAGGATCGCTTGGGTCTTGCGGTCGCGCCCTTGCTTTGCAGAACCGCCAGCGGAATCGCCCTCGACCAGGAACAGTTCGGCCTTGGTCGCGTCGCGTTCCTGACAATCGGCAAGCTTGCCGGGAAGGGATGCGACCGACATCGCGCCCTTGCGGCTCATTTCGCGGGCGCGCTTGGCGGCTTCGCGAGCGGCGGCGGCATCGATGATCTTCTGGATGATGATCTTTGCTTCGGCTGGGTTTTCTTCCAGCCATTCGGTCATCTTTTCGCCCATCAGCGATTGCAGCGGCTGGCGCACTTCAGAGCTTACCAGCTTGTCTTTGGTCTGCGAGGAGAATTTCGGATCAGGCAGTTTGACGCTGACAATCGCGGTCAGCCCTTCGCGCATATCTTCGCCTGACAGCGTGACCTTCTCTTTCTTGAGTAGGCCGCTGGAGGCAGCATAATTGTTGAGCGTGGTTGTTAGCGCCGCACGGAAGGCCGCAAGGTGCGTGCCGCCGTCGCGCTGAGGGATGTTGTTGGTGAAGGTGAGGACGTTCTCGTAATAGCTGTCGTTCCACTCCAGCGCGACGTCGATCCCAATGCCTTCTTTCTCTGCCGAGACAGAGATCGGATTGGTGATCAGCGCCTCTTTATTGCGGTCAAGATAGCGCACGAATGCAGCGATCCCGCCTTCGTAGAACAGATCATGCTCTACGACTTCCTCGCCGCGATTGTCGCGCAGCAGGATGCGCACACCGGAATTGAGGAAAGCAAGCTCGCGGTAGCGGTGTTCCAGCTTATCAAAATCGTATTCGGTGACGTTTTTGAACGTGTCGTTCGAATGGTGGAAGGTGACGCGCGTCCCCTTCTTAAACCCGTTATCGTCCGGGTTCTGATCCACCTTGGGCGCATCGCCCAGAATTTCGAGGCTGTTCACCGCATCGCCGTGTTCAAAGCGCATCCAGTGCTCTTTGCCGTCGCGCCAGATTTTCAGCTCGAGCTCATTCAGACAGGGCGTTGACCACGGACACACCCACGCCGTGCAGGCCGCCAGAGACCTTATAGGCGTTGTCGTCAGAGGTGTTTTCAAACTTACCGCCTGCGTGCAGCTGGGTCATGATGACCTCTGCGGCGGAGACGCCCTCTTCCTTGTGCATGCCCACGGGAATGCCGCGGCCATTGTCCTCAACGCTGACGCTGCCATCGGCGTTCATCTCGATCAGAACGAGGTCGCAATGCCCCGCGAGCGCTTCGTCAATCGCGTTGTCAGACACCTCAAACACCATGTGGTGCAGGCCCGAACCGTCATCGGTGTCGCCGATATACATGCCGGGGCGTTTGCGCACCGCATCAAGGCCTTTGAGAACCTTGATCGAATCGGCGCCATATTCGCCCTGCTGTTTTTCCGGCCTGGAGCCAGTTTCAGGAGTGTTTTCGGGTGTTTCTGAGGTGTTGTCGTCCATGCCCATCATATAGGCGCTCTGCGGGCGAACCCCAAGCGAATGCAGGGTATAGTTCGAGGTTTTCCACTGTCCGCCCGAAAGCCGATTTTTGGGGCGGATCAGGCTAGGGTTTTGGCGCTTGCGCTGCGCCTATCTTTGCGCTGGAAAAGCGAGCCGGAAATGCACCGAACCACGCCAGATTGTGCGGTGCAAAAGCGGTGCAAGCGCCTCGCGAACTTCCTCGCTGAATTGGCTTTTGTAGCAATCGATCGCACTTGCTGCGGTTTCAACATCTTGCCGTTGATAGCGCAGCCGGTCCGTCACCAACTGCGGGGCCGTGGTCGCCCAGGCTTCAAATTCTGGCAGGTCAGGGCGCGATCCAGCGGGTATGGCGGAATAGAGCAGGTCAGGCCGGCGCCCGTCCATCCCTTGCACAACCTGAGTGACAGCAGCGCTGATCATGCGGTGGTCGCCGTGGCCATAGCCACCATCGGGCCCCCAGGTCATAATCACCTGCGGGCGTTTTTCCGCGATAATCGCCGCAATTTTGGCGAGCGCTTGGCGCGGTGCGCTGCCGGGATCGCGCGGTTGGTCCGCCAATGTGCCATCGCCCAAATCCCAGAATATGGGGTCTTCCAGGCCTAAGGCTGACGCAGCGCATAGAGCCTCACCCTCTCGCAGGCGTGCCAGTTTCTCGCCTGGTTCGAGGCCGCTGGTGCCCGGCCCGGCATCGCCGCTGGTGGCAAAGACCAGGCTGATGTCCGCACCGTCACGGGCCGCACGGGCGAGGATCGGCGCGATCGTCACCTCATCATCTGGATGCGCGAGTATCACGAGAATGCTCGGTCCCCCGACACGGCGCAGGCCTTGCGGCGCGTTTTCGGGCACCAGTTCGCCTTCTTCTTGCTGAGCTTGGTCCTGCTCCACTTGGTCTTGCGCCAGTGCAGGCGTGGAGAGACAAGCAAGCGCTGCACAAGTGAGGCTAGCCTTTGCGGCATTGATCCATTGCTGTGTCATAGGTCTTCAGCGCCTTTCGCGAATGTTTGGAGCATTCTTGCAGGCAAGCCTTAACGGATTGTGCCACCATCTTGAACCATTGCGCGGCGCGCGTTGGCCATTAAGGTCCGCCGATATGACAACCGACACAATGCTTGCCCGTCTGACGCAGCCCTACGGCTCTTTTCCCGAAATCCTCAGCGCATGGGCCGAAATCCAGCCCGACAAGCCCGCACTGCTTGATGAGCAGGGCTCGGTCACTTGGGCCGAGCTGGATCAGCTGACCGCAAGGCTGGCAGCGCGGTTGGTGGAGGCTGGGCTGGAGCGCGGGCAATCGGTCGCGATCCTTGGCACGTCCTGCATCAATTACGCTTTGGTGTTTCTGGCCGCCGTGCGTGCGGGCGGTGTTGCTGCGCCGCTGACGACCAGCGCGTCGTCTGAGCAATTGGCGGGGATGGGACAGGATTCCGGTGCGCGGCATCTGTTTATTGACGGCGTGAAGGCGGATGAGCTGGGCGCTGGGTTTCTGCCAGAGTTTGAGCACGTGCCGCTCGAAGACGTCCGCAGCTGGATGGCGCCTGCGGGCACCCCTGCACCCGCATTTGAGCCCGATCCCAAAGACGCCTTCAACATCATCTATTCCAGCGGGACGACCGGCATTCCCAAGGGAATCGTCCATTCGCATCAAATGCGCTGGCGGCAATTTGCCACGACCGCTGCCTCTTATCTGGAAGCGGGGCTGGAGGTCCGCTCGCTCGCCAGTACGCCGCTTTATTCCAACACGACCATGGTCGCCTTTCTGCCGCCGCTGCTGGCGGGCGGGACAGTGCGCATTATGGGCAAATTTGATTGCGAGCGCTGGCTCACCCACGCTCAGGCGGATCGCACCAATGTGACCATGCTGGTCCCGGTGCAATATCAGCGGCTGATGGACTTTGCGCAGTTTGATGACTTTGATCTCTCGCCCATCGCGCTCAAATATTGCACTTCTGCGCCGTTTTCCGCTGAGCTGAAGCGCGAGGTGCTTGCGCGCATGCCGGGCGGGCTGATCGAGATCTATTCGATGACCGAAGGCGGGGTCGTGTGCCTGCTGGCCTGTCACGAGTTTCCGGACAAGCTGCACACAGTCGGGCGGCCCGCGCCCGGCAGCGAGCTTAAAGTGCTGGATGACGAAGACACGCCCGTGCCCGCTGGCACGCCGGGCAATCTTATCGGGCGATCCCACACCATGATGGCGGGCTATAAAAACCAGCCTGGCAAAACCGCCGAGGCCCAATGGACCGATCCAGCAACCGGCGAGGCGTGGATGCGGATGGGTGATATTGGCCGCGTTGATGAGGATGGCTTTGTCGAGCTGGTCGGGCGGGCCAAAGACATGATCATCTCTGGCGGGTTCAACATCTATCCCAGCGATCTGGAGGCGGAGCTGGAGAAAGAGGCCGACGTGATCGAAGCAGCCGTGGTCGGGATCGAGTCAAAGCAATGGGGCGAGACCCCGGTTGGCTTTGTGGTTCTGGAAGGGACGGCGCGCGATGTGGCTGAGATATGCGGCGCGGTGAACGCGCGGCTGGGCAAGACCCAGCGCGTCTCAGCGCTCTATGTGATTGATGAAATGCCCCGTAGCCATATTGGCAAGCTGCTCAAAACGGAGCTGCGCGAACGGGCGGAACGCTTGGCGGTGAGCGCCGCGCTCTAAGTTCTATTCGCCCGTGTCGTTGTTAACCGCATTATACCAAGCGGCAGCGCCGATTACTGCGCCAACCAAAATAACTCCGCCGATCACGAGGAAAGTTTCACCGGTGTTGAGATTGTTCTTCGTATCGGGCGCGGCCAAAGGTTGGCCGTTGATCATGAAACGATCACTGCCATCCAGTGTAAAACCCAGCCGCCGTTCTTGCCACTGAGTTTGATGACTGCGGAGTGTAAAATCGAGTTCGCTTGATGCTGTTCGCGAGCGAGTGATTAGCTCCACTCTCGGCGCGGTTTGTGTGCGATCGGCCGAATGCCCGAGTGGAATGGTGATCGCAGCGGCAACCTGCGTCTCTCCCTGTGCTCTATCCAAAGCGGGATTGATGGATTGCGCCGATCCGGTGGCAGGCATCATTGCGGCAATTGTGAGCAATGCAGCTCTTGTGACGATGTTTGGCATGTTGCCCCGCTCTGCCTGAGATATGATCCCATGACGCTACGGCCACGTGACTCATGTGTAAAGCGATGCTTCGTAAGGGGGAGGGGGATGCGCGGCCACCAGCCTTTCAGGGGGGTCAGGGGGTGAGCCGGTGACCGCGCATTGTGTTGGCTCAAGTCAGGGTGGTCTTGAGCTTACACTATGATGTTCGCGGGGTTTGCCGATTGGGTTACAAGCGCCTGCGGACTTTTTTCATTTCCCGTATCTTTTCGATCAGAGGACTGAAAAGATTGGGAAATTATTTTCAGATTTTAGACGAGAATAGCCTGAAACGAAGCGCCGCTTACGGCGAGGGCAACGGTCAGGGCGAGAATTTTCTCAGAGATAATACGCATTTTGAATTCCTTGAAATGGGGTCTTTAACTTGGTGTCGGCGGTTAGTTCGCAAAGGTCGTAATAAAGTTACATGACATCATGCGTTCATTACGTATCCTCGACCACATATTTCGCAGGACCTCAGGCGCAGGGGGTGCATCGCGCCGCATATGCGCCGCAATTTCAGGCCGTCCCGGTCAATATGCAGATCGCAGGCAATCGAGACGCGGCCGCCAGTTGGGCCGAGGGGAGGCCCTGAGGGAGGACAAGCTGGCCGCGTCTCTTATGCCTGTGCGCTTATCGCCCCCTTCGCACGGGAAGGGAGGGTCCGCATCATGCGCTCGGGGTAGAGCGCTGGCGGGCGGGCTGCGTCCGGCTGGGCCGTACGGCGCGATTGCTCGCGCCTCAGGCTTTCCGCGTCCGCTGGCTCGCATGGCCCCGTGACCGGGGGCGATAAGCAGGCTGGCGATGGCTAGCGGGGGAAGCTTGGCCATCACCTGTGCGACAACGAAGGGAGCGGGAGAGAAGGCTCGGTTCGTTGCTGCAAGAAGCAAATGGTGTTTCATGCAATCGAACACAAATGCCAAAATTCGCAAAACGTTTGCGTTTTTTGCAACATATTTGATGCACGCTTCGCATGATTGCGCAAAGCCGCTCGCGCGCCACTAGACTTGGCCGCAGCCGCTGCTTAACCCGGCCCGCATGTCAGACACCCATACGCCCGATTCCATCCTGATCGTCGATTTCGGCAGCCAAGTGACCCAGCTGATCGCGCGCCGCGTGCGCGAGGCCGGGGTCTACTCAGAAATTGCCCCCTTCACCCAGGCGGAAGAGGCCTTTCACCGGATGAAGCCGAAGGGCATTATCTTGTCGGGCTCGCCAGCGGGCGTACCGGATGAGGGTAGCCCGCGCGCACCGCAGGTCTTGTTTGATGCAGGCGTGCCGATCCTGGGCATTTGTTATGGTCAGCAGGTGATGTCGCACCAGCTCGGCGGTGAAGTGCGGCGCGGGCACGAGACCGGCGAAGGCGGCGAGTTTGGCCGCGCGTTCCTGACCGTCACGAAATCCTGCGCTCTGTTCGATGGCCTTTGGGCCGAGGGTGAGCGCCATCAGGTGTGGATGAGCCACGGCGACAAGGTCACCAAATTCGCCCCCGGCTTTGAGATTGTCGCGACCAGCGACGGTGCGCCCTTCGCCGTCATCGCCGATGAGCAGCGCCAATATTACGGTACGCAATTCCACCCAGAGGTCGTCCACACGCCCGACGGCGGCAAGTTGCTCGCAAACTTCGTGCACAAAGTGTGCGGGCTGGCGGGCGATTGGACCATGGCCGCTTACCGCGAAACCAAGATCGCCGAGATCCGCGAGCAGGTTGGCTCTGGCCGCGTAATCTGCGGCCTTAGCGGCGGGGTCGACAGCTCCGTTGCTGCGATCCTGATCCACGAGGCGATCGGCGATCAGCTGACCTGCGTGTTCGTCGATCATGGCCTGCTGCGCCTTAACGAGCGCGAGCAGGTCGAGAGCCTATTCCGCGATCATTACAACATTCCGCTGGTCGTGGTGGACGCGGAGGAACGCTTTATGGCGGGCCTCGACGGCGTCTCCGATCCAGAGGCGAAGCGCAAATTCATCGGCGGCGAGTTTATCGCCGTGTTTGAGGAAGAGGCGAACAAATTGGGCGGGGCTGATTTCCTCGCGCAGGGCACGCTCTATCCCGATGTGATTGAGTCCGTCTCTTTCACTGGCGGGCCATCGGTGACGATCAAGAGCCACCACAATGTCGGCGGCTTGCCAGAGCGGATGAAGATGGAGCTGGTCGAGCCGCTGCGCGAATTGTTCAAGGATGAAGTGCGCGTGCTGGGCCGCGAACTGGGCCTCGACGAGCAATTCGTGGGCCGCCATCCTTTCCCGGGGCCAGGCCTCGCGATCCGCATTCCGGGCGAGGTGAACAAAGAACGCTGCGATATCCTGCGCAAAGCGGATGCGATCTATCTCGAAGAGATCCGCAACGCCGGATTGTACGACGCGATTTGGCAAGCGTTCGCCGTATTGCTGCCGGTCAAAACCGTTGGTGTGATGGGGGACCACCGCACCTATGACAATGTCTGCGGCCTGCGCGCGGTGACCAGTACCGACGGCATGACGGCAGATGTCTATCCCTTCGACGCCAGCTTCCTAACCGGCTGCGCAACCCGCATCGTCAACGAAGTGCAAGGCATCAACCGCGTGGTCTATGACTACACCAGCAAACCGCCGGGCACGATTGAGTGGGAGTGATGCGTAAGCTCCTGAAATTACTGCGGCACCCAGCCTATATTGTCGCGGTTTTTCGTCGCGCATGGTCGATACTTAAAAATGATCGCCAGGCCGAGCTGCTGGCTACCAGAGACATTCAAACCGAAGTTAAGAAAATCGGAGCTCCCCCGACATTCCTTTTGAAAATGAGGGCATATGAAGCTGAGCTTTTGCTCCGCACCGGAGAGCCTGCGCAGTCTCGTGCGCTATTCCTCGAAGTTCATAAGGAATGCAAAGATCAGGATGATCAGCTTGCAAAGCACCTGATCTATTACACACATTATTGGCTTTCCATGCTGGACAATAAGTTCTCTCAGGCTGACTATTGGGCCTACCGCGCACAGCAAATGGGACTGTCTGGGACGGGGTCGACTAGGCTTCCCACACCGCCAGTCCCAAAAGACGAGTTCGATAAGGAATTTGAGCGGATCGAAGCTGAAATTGCGAAGGAACTCGCTCAGAAATAGGACCTCAAATCGGTCAAAACTCAGTTTCATAAGCCCATGCCCACCATCTTCACCCACGCCATTGTCCCGTTAGCCATCGCTGCTGCTGCTGGGCGGGGGCGTATTTCGCCTAAGCTTGCCATTGCCGGGGCGGCCTTTGCGATCCTGCCGGATGCTGATGTCATCGGCTTCCCGCTTGGGATCGATTATGCGCATGAATGGGGGCACCGCGGCGCGACGCATTCGCTTGCCTTTGCCGCAATATTTGCCGCCGCCACTGCGTTGATCTGGAAAGAGGCGCGAAGTTTGGGCGCCTGGGTGTTCCTCACCTTGGCGATGGCCAGCCACGGCCTGCTCGATACGCTGACCAGCGGCGGGCTGGGCGCGGCATTGTGGTGGCCGTTTGACAATGCCCGCATCTTTGCGCCTTACACGCCGGTGCGGGTCTCGCCGATTGGCGCGGATTTCTTCTCCGCGCGCGGGGTGGTGACGCTGGTATCAGAGCTTAAATGGATCTGGCTGCCCTGTATCGCTGCGGCGCTGAGCGGTTGGATCATTCGGCGGAAAGCACGCGCTTAGGCCGCGAATTTAACGCCGGTCAGCTCTTCTGATTTGACCCACAAAGCCTCGGCCAAGGCCTCATCTCGGATATGCGGATAGACGCCGGAGCCGCGCGGCGTGTCCTCACTCGCCATCGCGCCAATATTGCAATCCTCGCAGTAGACCCCGCCCATCCCATCGAGCAGCGGCGAGACGGCGCACCAAGTGCTGGTCGCGGCGCCTTCCTCGGTGGATTTAAACGCCTCGTGCACGTTCCCCTCCTCGTCATACCAGCCCATGGCGACTTGTTCTTCCATTGTTAAATGGCGCTGGAGCGGGGTGGCGATGCCGCCGGGATGGACGGCAAAGGCGCGCACGCCGTGTGGCTCGCCGAGTTTGTCGAGATGGAGCGCGAACAGCGCATTGGCGGACTTGGCCTGACCGTAAGCGAGCCATTTGTCATAATCCCGCCTTTCAAAATTGAGGTCATCCAGGTCCAGCCCATTGAGCCGGTGTCCGATGGATGAAAGCGCGACAACGCGGGCACTGCCCGCCGCCTTCAGCATGGGCCAGAGCCGCGCGGTCATGTGAAAATGGCCCAGGTGGTTGGTCGCAAATTGCGCCTCATATCCGCGCTCATCGCGCGCCAAGGGGCAGGCCATGATCGCGGCATTGTTGACCAGAATATCCACGCGGTCCGTGTGCTCGGCCAGCGCAATTGCAAAGGCGTCGATGGAGCCGGGCGCGGATAGATCCAGTTCCAGGATCGCGATCTCGCCCGGCATATCGGCCAAGACCTCGCGCGCTTGTTCCGTTCGGCGCGCACCGACAATTACCTTCGCCCCCGTGCCAGCAAGCGCCCGCACGGTCTCGGTCCCAAGCCCGGAATAGCCGCCCGTTACCACCACCACTTTGCCAGAAAGGTCGATCCCGTCCGCCACTTCGCGCGCAGTTGAGCGATATCCGAAGGGGGAGGTGATGGGGGCTTGGGCGGATGTCATCAGGCAATTCTCCTATGCGCCGTATTATTGGGCGGTCCCAATGTCGGACCAGCAACTTCACCGTGCCATGAATGAAGCGCGCCAGCGAGTCGCAATTGTGAGGCCGCTATGCAGGGCCGCTTTTCGCGCTAAGTAAGGCGGCAATGCAGCTTGACCTCGGCTCTGATCCGCGCACGGAAACTCTGCGCCGTTTGCAGGCGGGGCTGACCGCGAGCTTTGGCCGGATCATTCGCCCGGATAATAAGCGCCGCGACCCTGTTTGGGTGCTCGTGCACGGGGTCATCGGGGCGCAGACCAAGACGGCGGCCTCCAACGCATCGACCGATGCTTTGCTGGCGGAATATCGATCGTGGGAAGCGGCGGCCAAGGTGGATGAGGCGGAGCTGGAGGCGCGATTGCAGCGCCAGACCTTCCCCAGCGTCGCGGCCAAGCGGCTCAAGCAATGCCTGAATGCGATTATCGAAGAGCGCGGCTCGGTTGATCTGCGGCATCTCTCCAATCTGCCAACTGAAGAGGCGATGGCGTGGCTGGAGACGCTGCCCGGCGTCGCGCGCAAGAACAGCGCCGGGGTTATGAACGCCAGCACCTTCAACCGCAAAGCGATGGTGATTGATGGGCATCACCGGCGGATCATGCAGCGTATGGGAATCGTCCCAGCCAAGGCGGACACCGCGCGCACCTATGACGCGCTAATGCCGATTGTGCCGCCTGAATGGTCGGCAGAGGATATGGACGAGCATCATCTGCTATTGAAGAAATTGGGTCAAACCCATTGCCGTCCGCGTAAAGCCGCGTGTGATGGCTGCCCCGCGCGCGACAATTGCGATACGGGCCGGGCCCAAGCCTAGCGACTACTCCGCGTCAGCGAGGATTTGCGCAATCATCTTTTTAGCGTTTTCATTGCCGGGATCGAGCTCCAAGAGCCGCCTGTAGCTGAGCAACGCATAGTTCCGGTCACCATTGGCAAGAAAGGCTTCACCCAGGCTGTCGTGGGCATTGGGCGACTCCGGAAAAGTCTCTGCATTCAGGGAAAAGACCTCGATCGCATCCGTCTTCTTCTCTTGCGTCAGCAGCGAATAGCCAATTCTGTTGAGGAAAGCCTCGGCATTGGAAAAATCGTAGCGCTCGGCAGAGCTCTCAGCCAATTTATATGCGGCAACCACCTCGGCCCCGGTCATAGATTTGTAGCCCTTCATCGCGATCTGCAGCGGCAAGGGCGGCGCCTTGCCTGAAGCGATCTCATCAACGAGCATCCGCGCCAATACTATGGCGAGCCCGTTGTTATCGCGGTCATGGGTACAGATCATCACGCCAATTTGGCGGTCCGGTGCATACCGGATGTTGGCGCGCGCACCCCCACCGCTATGGCCCAGCGTGAGGACATCGTTTCTGTTTTCGATAACGCTGCCAAGGCTGTAATCGCCGAAACGATAGGTCTCGTTCAGCAACAGTGCCTTCCAAGCGGCGGGCGCGATCACCGTTCCATCATTGATGCGCAGCAGCAGCTTCGACATATCATTGGCGGTGGTTTGAAACCCGCCCGCGCTTAGAAGAAACGCTGGTTCATCTGCGGATGTCACGGCGGGATGCCGGGTCGCGGATAAGCCAGCAGGTCCAGTGATGTATTCACCAACCAAGGTATCAAACTCGGCGCCTAACTCGTCCTTTAAGATCATCTCGGCGGTCGCATATCCGGATTGGCGATAACGAGAATACTCGCCCGGTTGGTAGTCGAGCGGAAGATCACGCACGAGCCGGTAGATGTCATTGTTGCGCGCTGAGGGGTCAGAAGCCAACTTGCCAAACGCCTCTTTGTTCACGGCCATAGTAATGCCCGAGGTGTGATTGAGCAGGCGGTAGAACGGTATCGACTGCCAGCTTTTTGGCGCGTCCTCAATGTAATCGCCAAGCGGTGCGTTCAAATCGAGACGGCCTGCTGCTGACAAATTTGCGTATGTCAGCGAGGCCAAAACCTTCGTAGCGGAATATAGTCCGCAAGGCGTTGCCGCACTATAAGGCTCCCCCTCAGCGGTCATACCAAAGCCTGCGGATAGCAGCACTTTGTCGCCAGAAACTGCAGTGACAGCCAGTCCAGAGACTTCGAACGCCTCCATTAGTTCAGGAATTTTTTCAGAGGTAGTCAGCTGGTTTAGGTTGGCCTTGGATTCTGGCGAGGCTTAGCGTCGATTGGACATGATCTCCGCAGGCTGTGAGCATCAACGCCAAACTTGCCCAATACAGTTTCATCCCAATCCCCAAATTCTGACTACAAGTGTCATCGATGCGGAGTGTTCGCGGCCTTGTCAATCAGGAACAGCCTGAGCTTTGCTATGGTTGTGATGACTCTGGCTGAGGGCTTAACCCTTTGCGCATTGCGAACATGCTGGCATGCCATTTTTATGAAGAACAATGCCCACGTTACCGCATTGCTCGCTGCGCTGGCGGTCGCCGCCTTTGCGGGCAATTCGCTGCTCGCGCGGGCTGCTCTGGCTGATGGCGCGATTGAGGCGGGCGCCTACTCTGCGATCCGGCTGGCCTCGGGCGCCCTGGTGCTGCTGCCGTTTCTGGGGGCGAGGCCATCCCGCCGAGATTTGCCCGGAGCATTTGCGCTTGCCGCCTATGTCGCCGGGTTCTCGCTCGCCTATCTCCATCTGGGCGCGGGGATCGGTGCGCTGATCTTGTTCGGCTTTGTCCAAGCGACGATCATCACAATCGGCGTGGTGCGCGGCGAGCGATTGATTGCGCGCGGCTGGCTCGGCCTGGTGATTGCGCTGGGCGGATTGATCTACGTGCTCGCGCCGTGGGAGGCAGGGCGCAGCGCGGCGGGCCTCTTGCCCGGGCTGTTGATGGCGGGCGCGGGCATGGCCTGGGGCGTATACACTCTGATCGGCCGCGGCTCTGGCGCTGCGCCGGGCGGGGCGACGGGCAGCACCGCAAGATATTTCCTGATCGCCAGCGTAATCGTCACCCCGATGCTCTTACTCGACAGCACCATGCCGCGCTGGGACGGCGCGCTGCTCGCGGTGATCTCTGGCGTGGTCACATCGGCGCTGGGCTATGTCGTTTGGTACAAGGTCGCCCCAAAACTCGGCCTGGCAACGGTCGCCAGCGTGCAATTGGCAACACCGGTTGTCGCAGCTCTCGGCGGGGCATTGTTCCTGGCCGAGGCGCTGACAATGGGCGTGGTGATTGGCGGCGCGCTGATCTTGGGCGGCATTGCGTTAACGGTGAATGCGACACGCGCGGTCAGGTAAGGCCGGACCTTGCACCTTACGCTACGACGCGCTTCGTTTCGTGGTCCCCTCCCCAAAAGCGTGCTTGCAAGCGGCGCGATTCTTCGTAATCCCTGCCCGCAAGAAAACTTTTGGGAGAACCACAGCCATGAAAACCGCAATCACCGAAATGTTCGGCATCCAGCACCCGATTATTCAGGGCGGCATGCATTATGTCGGCTTTGCTGAAATGGCGGCGGCTGTTTCCAATGCGGGCGGGCTGGGGATTATCACTGGCCTGACGCAAAAGACGCCTGCGGATCTCGCGAATGAAATCGCGCGCTGTAAGGATATGACGGACAAGCCATTTGGTGTGAACATCACGATCCTGCCGACGCTGACCCCGCCAGACTATCCGGCGATTGTGAAGGCGGTGATTGAAGGCGGCGTGAAAGTGGTGGAGACCGCTGGGCGCAATCCATCGGAATTGCTTCCCCCGCTGAAAGACGCAGGGATCAAGGTGATCCACAAATGCACCAGCGTGCGCCACTCCTTGAAAGCGCAAGAGATCGGCTGTGATGCCGTCAGCGTCGATGGCTTTGAATGCGGCGGCCACCCGGGCGAAGATGATATTCCAAACTTCATCCTGCTGCCTCGCGCCGCCGATGAGCTGGAAATTCCGTTCGTATCCTCTGGCGGCATGGCGGATGGCCGTTCGCTCGTCGCCAGCCTGGCGATGGGCGCGCAGGGCATGAATATGGGCACGCGCTTTATCGCCACCCAAGAAGCGCCGGTGCACGAAAACGTGAAGAAGGCGATTGTCGCGGCTTCCGAACTCGACACCCGCCTGGTGATGCGCCCGCTGCGCAATACAGAGCGCGTGATGACCAATGCCGCGGTTGAGCGACTGATCGAGAAGGAAAAGCGGCTCGGCGATGATCTCAAGTTTGAAGACATCATCGAAGAGGTCGCAGGCGTCTATCCGTCTATCATGATGGAAGGCGACATGGACAAGGGCGCGTGGAGCTGCGGCATGGTGGTCGGCCTGATCAATGACATCCCGACCTGTCAGGAATTGATCGACGGCATCATGAGTGAGGCGGAAACGATCCTGGCACGCATGAACGGGCAAATGGCCGCGGGCTGATTTTCGGAAAGAGCGGGCGGTGCCGAGTCGCTGCCAATCCGCTGTTTCGCGGGCGGCGCTGCTGCGTAAATTCCCTTATGGGTTAACCATTAGTGCGGGCCTGTAAGGGCGCGCGCGGCAATGTCGGTATCCAAATCCTTACCGCGCTTCTGAGTAGTCAACCGAATGAAAAAAGCGGAACCTTTCGGGTAGTTAGGTTTTACAGCGCGTCGGAAAGGGCCTGCTGCGGGATCGACAACTTGGAAAAGCCGCACCGGCCCTCACGCTGGCGCACAATCGGGGACTGCCCATGCAGGAATTTATCGCACTTGAGTTTTGGATTTTAGCGATTGCAGCGCCCTGCATTCTTAGTTGGATCCTCGGAGAAGTTCACGGCGCTGCGCGGGTGCGCAATTTTATGGAAGAGCGCGTACCCACGGTGGAAGAGGCGGCAAGCATTGCTGGCACGCCCGCCAGTTTCACGATGCAACATGGCGCGTCTGCTTCGGCTGAAAAGCCTCGCACCGCTTTGCGGCCCGGACGCAGTCTAGCCGCCGCCAATGCCGCGTTGAGCGGCGCAATCGACGCAGCGCTCAGCCCGCAGCGGGTCATCGCGGCGACGCGTGACCTGTCGGCGAGCGAGCGCAGCGCGCTTTACGAAGAGATGCCAACGCCCACCCAGCGCAGTGAAGAGGCCGATTGGCGCCGCAAGGAGCTGGCCGCTTTGCTGAGCGAGAACGAAGGGGCATTGGCGCCAGAGGCGGCCGAAGTGCTGAGCCAATATAAGGTGTCGGTGACGCAAATGGCTCAGGCCAACATCCAGAAAGATCTAGATGATGCCCTGGCTGCATTCGCGCCGCCGATTGATGAACCGCGCCCGCGCAGCCGCGCTTACCGCGATGCTTTGGAAGAGCGCTATCAGACTGAGGTGCCAGAGCAGGTTGCCTGCCCGGCCCCGTAAGGAAACGCTTAGAGCGCGCTGGCCCTAGCTGTCGGCGCCTTCGGGTTTTTTCTCGCGGGTGTAAGGAACAAAGTCCTCAAAGAAGACCGCGCCGGTGAAGAAACCGCTGAACCGATCAACCGTCGTGATTTGATCCAAGCGGCACAGCTGAGATGAGCCGAACTTGCGGATCACCAGAATGTCATCATCATCGATGCTTTCCGGGCGCCGAGTGCGCTGAACATAGATCGTGTTGCCACTGCCATAGACATAGGCTGTGTCGTTGATTGTGCGCATTCTGCGGTTGGCTTGCTCGCGAATGCATCGCACCGGTTCACCGGCGACGCGTCCTTCGAGCATTTTTTGAAGTTTCTCTTCGCCAGTGGGCTTGTCCTTCGCCATCACAGCGGGGGCGCCAAACGCGGCGGCTCCGGCCAGGCTGGCGGCCGCAAGGGCGAGAAATTTAGACGAGCGAACCATGAACATTCTCCTACGCTAAGACCCTTATGCATAGCAGATAAAGCGTGTCAGGTGAACGATGGCTGACTCTGGAAACGAGTCGCTGAGGTCGCGAAATTGCTGCTGGCCGCACCATGATCAGGCGCAGTGTGCCCATTACCGGTGGCCGGGATCGCCGCCTTCGGAAATATCGGGCAGGTTCGCTTGATCCGCGCCGTCTGCCGGTCCGCCTTTCAGGACAAAGCGCCGGTCGCAATAGCCGCAATCGACATAGCCGTGCTCGTCAATCTCCAGATAGATGCGCGGATGGCCCAAAGCGGCAGGGCGATAGTCCTTGCCGCCGCGAATGCCGCTGGCCCCGTCACAGCTTACGCGGCGGGTTTCAACGATCAGCACTTCTGGTGGAGCGGTATTCATAAGGACGCGCGATAATCGCGAAGCGGGGCAAATTCAATCTTTCGTTTGCACGTTTTGACCGATGACAGTTGCGGCGCAAGGCTTGCACCGATCCGGCGCTTCTTTATGGCTTGCGCGCATGAGCAATGAACCCGCCATCTCGATCCGCAATCTCACCAAGAGATACGCCGCGCCCAAAGGTGCAAAGGGCGCCGATGCCGCCGGCAAGCTGGCGCTGAATGATGTGAGCTTTGATGTGCCGCAGGGCCAGATCTTTGGCCTGCTCGGTCCCAATGGCGCGGGCAAATCGACGCTGATCAACACGCTCGCCGGGCTGGTCAACAAGACCAGCGGCAATGTGAACATCTGGGGCTTTGACATTGATAGCCAGCGCCGCAACGCCAGCCGCGCGATCGGCATTGTCCCGCAGGAAATCGTGTTTGACCCGTTCTTCACGCCCTATGAAGTGCTGGAAAACCAAGGCGGTTTTTACGGTATTCCGGCCTCTGATCGGCGTAGCGAAGAATTGCTTGCCGCTGTCCGCCTCGCCGATAAGCGCGATGCCTATGCCCGCACCTTGTCCGGCGGGATGAAGCGGCGGCTGCTGGTGGCGAAAGCCATGGTGCATTCGCCGCCGATCCTGGTGCTGGACGAGCCGACTGCCGGGGTCGACGTGGAATTGCGCCGACAGCTGTGGGAGCTTGTCACTCAGCTCAATGATGACGGCGTCACGGTGGTGCTGACCACGCATTACCTCGAGGAGGCGGAGGAACTCTGCGACCGGATCGCGATCATCAACCACGGTGAGTTGATTGCCGATAAGCCAACCCGCGAGCTGGTGGATATGGCGCGCGAGAAAATCGTTGCCGTCACAGTGGATGCTGACCTGACCAAAGCGCCCTCGCACGAGGCCTTCACCAAGGTGGAGCTCGCCGGGGAGCGCGGGGTCGAGGTGACCTACGACAAAGACGAGCTCAACGCAGGTCAGGTGCTGGCGATCCTGCAAAGCCAGGGCCTGACGATTGAGGATGTGACCACGCGCGAGGCGGACCTGGAGGATGTGTTCGTCCAGTTGACGAGCACGGCATAGCTGGGCAAGACCCCACCAAATTTGAACACCTAAAAAATAATTCCAGATTTCATGAGGGGGACAATTGATGAAACAGCAGAGAACGCCTGAAGAAACAGCTGCACGGCTTGCTAAGCTCCGGATCTTACCTGCGATCATAGGCGTGGTAGGTCTCGGCTTGATATTGACCGGGATAGATCCTGTCATTGGTTTCGGGCTGTTTGGTGCGGGTATCGCATTGTTTTTTGGGTGGGGTTCACTGACATCGAAAGTCTTGGAAGCCCAAGCCAAGCAGGATGCTCAAAACAAGGATTAGCCCTCATTTGAGACCTCGGGCACCCAGGCAAGACACTATATGCGGGATATCGCCTGATTGTCAGCGAGGGATGAGGGATCGGATATGCGCGCTTTGACCAAGAGATCGGCCAGCACAAAGGCGGCGCTGACAGATTTCGCGGGTTGTGTCCGTTTGGCTGTCGAGCAGTACCGCTAAAGCTCTAGAGACCAGTACCCCGGCAATGCATCGAGGCATTTGCCAAACTCGGCATAGGCCCTGTCATAGGCTTCTCCTTCAAATGGCACGTCGAGCCTGCCCGGGTTTTCGCGGTCGTTGATCAGCGCAAACCCCCGCACTGGGCGCAGCATGCCGTAGTCGAGCATGAGATCGGTCAGCCGGTTGCTGTAATGGTAGAGGCCGCCGCCATAGGGCGTTTTCAAAAATGATCCGGCGCGCTTGGCTGGGATACCTCGGATGAACATATGTAGCATCATGTCGCCGCCGAAATCATCGCCCAGATCGGCCTGTCCAATCAGCGCGAACCGGCTAGAAGATGCGCTCGTCGCGATAGTGATCGTGAAGCCGCTCTGCTTGGCTTTGTCGAATTGGATAAGGTGGCATTTGCTTGCCTGTTTCTCCACCCGAACATTCGCTGCGCCCTCGTCTATTCGCAGCAGCACTTCGGCCTTAGGTTTGTCCTGAGCAAAACTTGCAGCAGGAGCGCTAAGCAAGATGGGAATCGCCAAAACGGTGGCCGAAAGATGTTTGAGCATAGCCGATATCCTCCATTTGAAGAGCATCAGCTTAGTCTCGCCTGCGCGCTAATTCCAGCGCTTGGTCTTGAGCCCGCTAAGCTGATAGTGCGCTAACCCAGTCAGGCAAAGATGCGGGTAGGAGACTAGGATGCGGACGGTTTCATGGATAGCTCTTGGCGGAGCGGCGATGCTCAGCCTGTCGGCGTGCGGGGCGGCCAGCATCGGCGGCGATGCGCAGGCTTCCGTCGCTGACACAACCGATGTCGCTGCGAATATCCCTCGCGGTGAGCAGCCCGCCAAATGCCCGAGCGAAGGCGCCGCCCTGCAAGTGCTGGGCAGCGGCGGGCCGATTGCCGAGGCGGACCGCGCGGGCACGAGTTATCTGCTGTGGATCGATGGCCAGGCGCGGCTGCTGATCGATGCGGGGTCGGGCAGTTTCCTGAGGTTTGCGCAGGCAGGCGGTAAGATAGCGGCGCTGGATGCGATATTCCTCACGCACCTTCATGCCGATCATGCGGGCGATCTTGTAGATGTGCTCAACACCGGTGGTTTTGAAGGGCGAACGCAGCCGCTCATGATAGTAGGCCCAAATGCCGCGCCGCGCTTTCCCGGTATGGCGAGTTTTATGCAGCGCCTCATCGGGAAGGCCGATGGAGCTTTTGCCTATAATGGCGGCTATCAGGATGGGACGGAGAATAAGCCCGAGCTGATAGTGCGCGAGGTTGAAACGGCCGAAGGCGCAGGCGCACCAGTTGGCCTTGATATTTCCAACGACTATTCCGTCATGGCTCATCCCGTCCATCACGGCCCGGTCCCGGCGCTCGGCTATGTTGTCGAAGTGGGGGATGCGAACTTTGTCATAACTGGCGATCAAAGCGCCCAGAGCGAGATCTTTGCCAGCGAGCTTGCCGGGACCAAACCCACAATCCTGTTCGCACATCACGTGATCAATGGTCAGCCGGGCCAACCGCGCGGCCTGCACCGCACGCCAGAGGAAATCGGCCAGCTGGCGGGCGCGATGAAGCCTGCGCGCGTGGTGCTGACCCATAATATGAAGCGGTCATTGGATGATCTGGACAATGGCCTGGCCGCGATAGCCAAGAATTACACTGGCCCGGTAAGCGTTGCGCAGGACTTGGATTGCTACGCGCTTTAGCCTGCGCTTAATCGGTCGATATCCTGCCGCAGCTGGCTTTTGCGAAAGCCGCCGCCTGAGATCAGCCGCATAAAATCGGCGACATGATCAAAATGCTGCAATTGCCGGTGGTAGTAATTGATATATTCCAGCACCGCCAAAACACCGGCTGTGGTCGCGACCCAGCGGTCTGCGGTGCCCACTGCGAACCCTGGAGCCGCCCAAGCGGCGGTGGCCGCGCCCGCGGCGACAACGCTGGCGATGGCCATGGGTAAGTCTAGCGCCGCGATCCAGCGGACCGTCTCATCCGGCGAAGTGCCACGCTCAAGCTGGTGCAGCTTCGCGCGCCAATAGACCGCCCCAATCGCCAGCAGAGCCATCATCGGAATGATGGACAGCAGCGATGCAATACCCACCTCACCCTCCGCCAGAAACACCATGATCACCGGCAGCAGCACGATATTGCCCGCCTCCAATTTCCAATAGCTGGAGAGGCGCGCGATCAGGGCTTGCCGCGATGTCGGTGGAGTGTGTTTCGCCATGTCAGCGGATTGGCGCGCAATCGCCCGCCTGGCAAGTCCGACCTCTGACAGGGGCCCCTGCGCGCTGCAGCAATTCGCGCAAGGGCGCTTGCCCGGCTCACAGCTTCGCGGCATGAGGCCCGCATGACTGACGCAAAACACGACATTATCGTTATCGGTTCAGGCGCGGCGGGTCTTACTGCGGCGCTGGCCATGGCTCAGACCAAGCGCGTGCTGGTGCTGGCCAAGGGTTCGCTGACCGGCGGATCAACCGCATGGGCGCAGGGCGGGATCGCCGCCGTGCTGGATGCGGGCGACACTTTCGACAATCACGTGCGCGATACGATGGTGGCGGGCGCGGGCCTCAACGACCGCGAGACGGTGGAGTTTGTGATCGAGCAGGCCCCGGCGAGCATCGACCGGCTGGTGGAGCTGGGCGTGCCATTCAATCAGGATTCCGGCGATCTGCATTTGACCCGCGAAGGCGGGCACTCGCATCGCCGCATCGTGCATGTCGATGATGCGACCGGCTGGGCGGTGCAAGAGGCGCTGCTGAACGCGGCGAACGCCAATCCGAATATTACCATGCTGGCTGGGCGGACCTGCATCGATCTCATCACCGATCGTCACCGCACCAGCTATTCCGGCGCGGGCCATGTCTGGGGCGTCTATGCTCTGAACGAGGAAACCGGCGAGGTTGAAAGCCATGTTGCGCGGGCCACCGTGCTGGCGGCGGGCGGTGCGGGGCGCGTCTATCAATTCTCAACCGCGCCGCGCGGGGCAACCGGCGACGGGATTGCGATGGCATGGCGAGCGGGCGCGCGCGTCTCCAACATGGAGATGATGCAGTTCCACCCGACGTGCCTCTATAATCTGGAGGTCAAAAACTTCCTTATTACAGAGGCGGTGCGCGGCGAGGGCGGGCATTTGCTGCACCCGGAAACCGGGCACCGATTTATGGCGGATTACGATGCGGAGCGGATGGAGCTCGCCCCGCGCGATGTCGTGGCGCGCGCGATCGATGATCAGATCAAGCGTTATGGCCTCGACTATGTCCATCTCGACATCAGCCATCAGCCAGCCGAGTTTGTACGCGAGCATTTCCCGACCATCGACGAGAAGCTGACCGGGTTGGGGATCGATATGACGAGCCAGCCGATCCCGGTTGTCCCGGCCCAGCACTACACCTGCGGCGGGGTGGTCGTGGGGCTGGATGCGAGCACCGACCTGCCCGGCCTGTGGGCGGCGGGCGAATGCACCGAAAGCGGCCTGCACGGCGCGAACCGGCTGGCGTCAAACAGCCTGCTGGAGTGCTTTGTCTACGGCGAAGCGGCCGCCTCTGACATTCTGTCGAAATGGGACGACCTGCCGCCGCCGCCCACCATCCGCGAGTGGGACGCGACCCGCGTGGCGGACAGCGATGAGCAGGTGGTGATCAAGCAAAACTGGACAGAGATCCGCCGCTTCATGTGGAATTATGTCGGGATCGTGCGCACCACCAAACGGCTGGAACGCGCGGCCAACCGGATCGATCTGCTGAGCCAAGAGGTTGAGGATTATTACGGCAGCTTTGTCGTCACCACCGACCTCATCGAGCTGCGCAATCTGCTACAGGCGGCAAAGCTGATCGTCAGGAGCGCGCTGGCGCGGCACGAGAGCCGGGGCCTGCACTACACGCTCGATTATCCGGAGATGGATGAGGTGCCGCAGGACACGGTGCTGGTGCCTTGAGGATTCTGAAAAACCTCCTCGCCGCCCTAGCTCTCACCGTCGCCGCGCAGCCCGCCCACGCTACCCCGCCCGATGTTATCGACATCCGCGAGGAGCCATTCGGCGTCAGCGACACGCATCTGTTCGTCACCCGCACATCGACCGACAATCTCGGCCTGCATGAAAGCCTGCGGTCCGAAAGCCATCTGGTGCGGATCGACCTTGAGACGGGTGAGGAAAAGAGCTGGGTGCTGGACCGGGTCACGCAGTTTCGCGACTATGACGAGCAAGGCGACCAGCTCGACTTCGTCACCCGGCGCGACGAGGGGCTGGAGCCAGCAAATCCTTATGCGATTTTGGCTGAGCATGACGCAATTCCTTGGGGCGGCGCTGTGAGGGCAGGATGGATCACACCCCAGATTATCCCGGGCGAAGACGCCATTTCGGTGAGCTATGGCGCGGACACGGACTACCGCATTACCTTGGATGAGGTGGCGAGTGCTCAGTCCAATCTGGTTGATTTCATGGCCAGCACAGTCGTCGATTATCGCTGCGGCTGTCGACTGTATCGACGCGCGCAATGTTCGCTGATCGGAAATTGCCGATGGCTTATTGCAAGCCAGATGAAGTGCTCGAATACTTCTCCTTTGGCCGAGGGTGGAGCAAGCTGATCCGGATCAATTGCACCAGCGGCGAGGAGGATGGCCTGACTTCATTCATTGTTCAGCTGAAGGCTGTTGATGTGTCCGATATCAGCGAATAGCCGCGTCACTCGGAAGGCCACCCAAATGAAGCGTATTGCCGGATCGGCAGCGTGCCTCGCTGCGCTTGCTATGATCGTCGGCGTGCCGCTTCAAGCTCAGGCGCAAGGTGAGGAGCCGCCGCAAGGCGGAACCACCAATTCAATCGTCGTCACCGCTCAGCGATCCGGCGCGCCGATGTGGACCATCGACACCGCCACCGGCACCATCATTCTGGTCGGCGAGATTGCCGCCGTGCCCAAGGCGACGCCGTGGCAGCCCGACCGGTTGAAAGAGGTCGCGGGCGAGGCGCAGCGCGTCATCATCCGTGCTCAGCCCAAGGTGTCGCCGGGCGATGTCTTCCGCCTGATTTTCAGCGGCGGGAGCTTCACCAAGTTGCCCAAGAAAACCGTCGCGGCTGATTATTTGGATGAGGCGCAGCTTGCGCGGCTGAGCGCGCTGGAGGAGACCTATGACAAGGATTACGCGCGCGGCAGCTTCCTGATGACATCGTTTGATCTGCTTGCGCGGCGGCTCGATTTTGATGATGAGACGACCAAGGACGCGACCGATATCGTGCGCAAGGCGGCGGTTAAGGCCGATGTGCCAATTATCCGCCCAGAGCGGTTTCGCGGTGAAGACCTGCTCGATGATCTGGCCGCGGCAGAGCCTGCTTCGCACATCCCGTGCCTAGAGGCGGCGATGACGGCGACCGAGATCGGGCCAGAGCTGATTGAGAAGCGCGGTGATGATTGGCGCAGCTTTGATGTGCCCGCCGTGATGGCGAACCCGCTAGAGATTGCGCTGGGCCAATGCTGGCCGTGGGCGGATCAAGAGCTGGGCACGGAAATCCGCGATCAATGGACCGGTATGATCGAAGGCTCTGTGGAGGTGGAAGGCGTCACTTTGGCCGTACTGCCTTTGCGTGTGCTGGCGGAGCCGAGCGGCGTGCTGGACCAATTGGAGAGCCTAGGTTTTGAGATCGGCGGTCCTGACTGGCGGCCCTAAGCGCGCCCGATAAGCCGCCTTCGCGCACAAGCCCGCTTTCCCTTCGTCGGCTCTCATCGCCCGCTGGCCGATCACAGCCGCCGTTCGTCCAGCCTGATCGCGCACTAGCCGAGCGGCAATTGCGCGGACCCCGGCCCTGTTCCAGTTTGCAATTGGACGCGAGCGGAAAAACCCCCTGTGCTTTTCTCTTCCCGCTGAATTGCGCAAATCCGCCGCGTCCGATCGACCAAAGATGCCTTTGCACGAGTGTTGGGACTGTGCTCGGCGCTGACGGTCTCAAGGCCGATCATCCAGAGTTGTTTTTAAAAGGATGATCCAATGAATACCCTTACCAAACTAGCCGCCAGCAGTGCGTTTGCCCTGTCTCTGTCGCTAACCGCTGCCACCCCCGCGATGGCGGGCGGCGATGAGCCGATCGTTGTTCAATCCAAAGCTGTGATGGAGCAGTGGCAGAAACAGACAACGCGCGACCTCAACCGCGCGCTCGCATTCAGCCCGACCTCCGGAAAGCTCCGGGCTGACAATGGCATCGTCCAGATCAGCTTTACGCTCGGCGCAGACGGCAAGGCTGAGAACATCGAGCTGTATGATCGGAGCGCCAATCTGACCGCTGTGCGGATCGCCAAGCGCGCGGTGCGTAAGCTCGGCACGCTCGACGAGGTGCCGGTTAAGAACCGGGCACAGGCGCGCTTTCTGGCCAGCATCATCTTTGCCGACAATGCTGACATCCACGAGCGGCTCGCGGCCAAGCTCAAAAAATCAGAGCAAACTCGCATGGCTTCCGCCGATGTGGACGGCGAATACATCTCCGTCGGCATCTGATTGACCTAACGTTTTACGCCCTTGCCGCCTCGGCGGCATGACCCGCGCCCGCCTCTTGCCAAAACAGGGGGCGGGTTGCGGTGCGGGCGGCATTGGCTTCCCTTACGTCACCTTGCCCGGGCAGAATCGCGTGGTATCGTCATTCGCAAGAGTGAGAGGAAACACCCAATATGCCCAGCATCACCGCCAATGGAATTGAACTGTTTTATGAGGAACATGGCGATCCGGGCCATCCGCCTGTGCTGCTGGTGATGGGGCTGGGCGCGCAAATGACCCTTTGGCCGATTGAGCTGGTGGAGGCTCTGGTGGCCAAGGGTCACCGCGTGATCCGCTATGACAACCGCGACATTGGCCTGTCGCAGAAATTTGAAGGCGCGAAGGCACCCGGCGTTGTGTGGCAGGTGCTGCGCGCAAAGATCGGCTGGCCTACCAAGGTGCCCTATACGCTCAAAGACATGGCCGATGATGGCGCGGCCTTGCTGGATGCCTTGGGCATCGACCAAGCGCACGTGGTTGGCGCGAGCATGGGCGGGATGATCGCGCAATTGATGGCGGTGCATCACGGGCACAAGCTGCTCTCGCTGACCTCGATTTTCTCCACCACCGGCAATCCCAAGCTGCCTCAGGCGGATAAGCAAGCGATTGAAACGCTCACCGCGCCGCTGACCTCAATGGAGGAAGAGCATCTGGTCGAGCACGGCATGAAAGTGGTGCAGGCGATTGGTTCGCCCGGCTACCGCGCCGATCCCGATTGGCAGCGAGAGCGGGTGCGCGCCGGTGTCCAGCGCAGCGTCTATCCCGCTGGCCTGCCGCGCCAGCTCGCCGCGATCATCGACGATGGTGACCGCACCGCCCGGCTGGCCAGTGTCAGCACGCCAACATTGGTGCTGCACGGCGAGGATGATCCGCTGGTAAAGGTCGAAGGCGGCCGCGCAACCGCAGCAGCCATCCCTGGCGCAAAGCTGGTGACGATCCCAGGCTGGGGCCATGATCTGCCCGTGCCGCTGATCGATCAGATCGCCGGCGAGATCGCTGAGCATACTGCGTCGGTCGGTGCCGGTGAGACAGTCGCCGCTTAGACTTCGAGCTTTGCCAAAGAGCGGGCGATGTTGCTTCGAGCTTTCTCTTCAAATCGCTCTTTGCCCCAAGCGCTGAAATAGAGGTCATCCCGTTGCGCAAAATGGCGCAGGACCTTCGCCCTACCGTCTTTAAAGGCGGCATCGGGCACATGCGCATATTCGCGGCGGATCTGATCCTCATAGATGTCGAAGCGCTCAGCATCTGCGCCCAAGATCGCGAGATCCATGTCGAGAAAATGAGCGCAATCGGATCGCGCCTCGTCCGCCAACTCTTCCGGCAGAAAATGCCCGTCGGTCGCCTCGATCATTCGCCGCGCGAGCAGTAGGCTCGCCTCCGGCAGTGGCGGCTCGCTTTCCATCAGCAGCTTCGCACTCTGGCGCTCATTGTCATTGGCGCGCGGGTTATAAACCGCATCGTGAAACAGAATTGCGTATGTCACCGCTTGCTGATCGTGCAATGCGCTGCGCTGCGCATCCATATGGCGCAGCAGAGCATCAATATGGGACCAATCATGATAGTGCCGCTGGGGCTCAGCATGGCTAGCCTTGAGGGCCGCAAGCATGGAGGCTGGGACAGAGCTAAGCATAGGCGGCCTAGTCGATGTTCGCCGCAAAGGCGGCATAGGCGCCGTATGATGCGACGACGAACGGCACTAGGTACGTCAGCGCGACTTTGACGAGGTCGGGGGTTTCTCCGGCCAGGATCGCATCGCCGTGATTGATCGCAGTCAATGCGGTGCCGACCACTGCCGACACTCCCAAAGAGCGCTTCAGCACTGATCGGCTAAAGCTGCGTTGGAGCGCTGATCTGTTCATTGCGTCTTGCTTGCCCTCATGATCAGGTAACGCCTGTGTCATTTTGCGCGGCGAGGCTCAAGCATATTCAAAAATTGCGCGGCTCGATTCGAATGATTCAAAGGGCCTTCACCACGGTTTTGCCCGCAAAAATTTTTTCGCAGATTCATTTTAGGGCTTGCGCGATTGACGAGCCTAGCATTTCCGGCGCGTCGCGGCGTTGCAGCCACATAACACACCGGCCGTTTGAGCCGATCTGGATGGTAAATTTACATTTACCCTCTTGCGTCTGAGGCCCCTCTGATTCAGTATTTAGTGGTTCTTGCCGCAAGGACACCCACAAGACCTAGTTAAAGTCAGGCGCAGACACCATATCTGCGATGGGGGCAGATTCGGTCTGAAGGTGGGTGGAAATGCGGCCAGGGCTGTGGGTAGCGGGGATAAGTAATCCGCGCCCCGGGAGATAAATAATGCTAGGTGAGACACATCTCGCCGAGTCGAACACATAAAGAACATCGCACGGGTGCGGATAAAACCAGTGCGAGGCACAAGCGGGGCTAGGATATAATGGATTTTCGGAACGGAGATGATGCAGCCATGGGTGTGACCGACGGTCTCGACCAGCAGACTGATGTGGCCCCAGCAGAGGCCAAATCAGCCGATGAAGGCAGCACAACCGAAAAGCAGGCGATTGACATGCAAGCAGACGATAAAGGCAGCGAAGAACTGGTCGCCGCGAAAGCGGGCGAGGCCTTGGCTGGCGCGATGACGGAAGTGGCGAAGGCTGCGGCTGAACCTGATAGCAAGAAGGTCAACGACCGCCGGTTCGACGTGAAAACCGATTCCTCGCGCGATGACAATCTGACCGAATTCGGCAAAGAGACGCTGATCGATCGCTATCTGCTTCCCGGTGAAGATTTCCAGGACCTGTTCGCCCGCGTGGCCGATGCCTATGCCGATGATCAGGATCACGCCCAGCGTCTGTATGACTACATTTCTAAGCTGTGGTTCATGCCCGCAACCCCAGTGCTGTCGAATGGCGGCACGGCGCGCGGCCTGCCGATCAGCTGCTATCTGAACTCTGTGTCAGACAGCCTCGACGGCATCGTTGGTACCTGGAACGAAAACGTCTGGCTCGCCTCAAAAGGCGGCGGCATTGGCACCTATTGGGGCAATGTGCGCGGCATTGGTGAGCCGGTCGGCCTCAACGGCAAGACCAGCGGCATCATCCCATTCGTGCGGGTGATGGACAGCCTCACTCTAGCAATTTCGCAAGGCTCGCTGCGGCGCGGCTCGGCGGCGTGCTATCTCGATGTATCGCACCCGGAAATCGAGGAATTCCTCGAAATCCGTAAGCCATCGGGCGATTTCAACCGCAAGGCGCTGAACCTGCACCACGGCGTGCTGCTGACCGACGAATTCATGGAAGCGGTCCGCGCAGGCGACAAGTTCGACCTCAAATCGCCGAAGACCGGCGAAGTGCGCGGCGAAGTCGATGCTCGCAGCCTGTTCCAGAAACTGGTCGAGACCCGCCTCGCCACTGGCGAGCCGTATATCGTGTTTAGCGACACAGTGAACCGCATGATGCCAAAGCATCACCGCGATCTCGGCCTCAAGGTTTCAACGTCGAACCTGTGCAGCGAAATTACTCTGCCAACCGGCATTGACCACCTCGGCAATGACCGCACAGCTGTGTGCTGCCTGTCCTCGCTCAACCTTGAGAAATGGGATGAGTGGAACGGCGATAAGCAATTCATCGAAGACGTGATGCGCATGCTCGACAACGTCCTGCAGGACTATATCGACCGCGCCCCGCCAGAAATGGAGCGGGCGAAATATTCAGCGATGCGCGAGCGCAGCGTTGGTCTGGGCGTCATGGGCTTCCACTCCTTCCTGCAATCGAAGGGGCTCGGCTTTGAAAGCGCGATGACCAAGGCGCTGAACCTCAAAATGTTCAAGCATATTCAGGCCAAGGCGTCTGAGGCGAGCATGCTGCTGGCGCAGGAACGCGGGCCATGCCCGGATGCGGCCGAAATGGGCGCCATGGAGCGCTTCAGCTGTAAGATGGCGATCGCGCCAACCGCGTCGATCTCGATCATTTGCGGCGGCACCTCCGCCTGTATCGAGCCGATCCCGGCGAATATTTACACGCACAAAACCCTGTCGGGTAGCTTCATCGTGAAGAACCCATATCTGGAAAAAGTGCTGCGCGAGAAGTCGAAGGATTCCAACAATATCTGGAATTCAATCCTGGAAAAGGGCGGCAGCGTCCAGCACCTCGACTTCCTGACCGACCAAGAGAAGGCATCGTTCAAGACCAGCTTTGAAATCGATCAGCGCTGGTTGCTCGAATTCGCCGCTGACCGCTCGCCTTATGTCGATCAGGCGCAGTCGCTGAACCTGTTCATCCCGGCCGATGTCGAGAAATGGGACCTGATGCAACTGCACTTCCAAGCGTGGGAGAAAGGCATCAAATCGCTCTATTATCTCCGCTCGAAATCGATCCAGCGCGCAGGCTTTGCCGACGGCGTGGAGGCGGACAACACCGCCAACGCACCAGAGATCGAGCTGAAGGCTGAACTCGGCGTGCCAGAAACAGATTATGATGAGTGCCTGAGCTGCCAGTAAGTTTTCAGAGCCAAATCAATGACAAAAAGCCCCCGCGAGCGCCATGCTCTCGGGGGCTTTTTCGTGGCCGCCTCGCTCAGTGATGCGCCACTTAGAGCTACGATCCGCGTCCCGCATTTCCCCGCCGCCTCAAGCAAATGCGCATGGGGGCTTTTCTTTGCGTCAAACTCATGGTTGAATGGCTAACGCTATGAAAACTCGGCAATCCACACGTGTTCCGCTCAACGCCACTGGTTCATACCGCACATCGCGCGGGATGCAGTGGGATGTTGATCTGGAGGATTTGTCCGCTGGTGGCTGTATGATCCACGACCGGCAGGGGCGGCTAAAGCTGGGCGAATATGTCCGCCTGTATATCGCAGGCACGGGTCCGCATCTGGCCGAGGTCGCCTGGCAGATCGGCGGCAATGCGGGGCTGGCCTTTACCCGGCCCTTGCCAGACCGGGTCTTCACCGCGCTGGCAGCGGCGGATTGGAATGCGGCGGCAAAGGCGTACCGTGATGAAAGCAGGGGCGGATCGGCCCGACGTTTTGTCTAAGCGCCGCCCGACGCTCTTGATCCATGCGAGGCATACATGACCCTAGATATTGTGCTGCCTGGAATTCTGCTGTTCATCGCAATCACCGAAGTTCCGATCTTTATGTTCATGCGCGCGCGCGGAATGGTGGGCAATAACGCCGCCAATCTGATGATGCTCGCCTCAGCATCGCTTCCCTTGCTGGCCTATGTTATCTTGAAATTCCTCTTGCCGGATATCGGCGCAATCGAGGTGTTTTAGTGATGCAACCACAGATCTGGATTGGAATAGCCGGGACGATTTTTGCGCTCGCTTTCATCTTCAATGGTTGGCGCAGCAGCCGCGGCGATCAGTCGGGCCACGCCGCCAATGCTGGGCGGCTGCACATTGTGATGGGCCTCGTCTTCCTGCCGTTTTTATGGGTTGCGATTGTGGCGACGATGTCATGAGCCCGCTGCGCATCATCACCGCCGCCGGATTGATGGTGTTGCTGTCGGCCTGCGCCAGCCAGATTGATGCCGGGGTCGCGGCCGAGGAAGGCACGCCGGGTTTCCTGTGGGGAATGTGGCACGGGTTCGTCTTCCCATGGGCCTGGATCGGATCGCTATTCAATCCAGACATCGCCGTCTACGCCGTGCCCAATAAGGGCGCGTGGTATGACTTTGGCTTCTTTCTTGGCATTACGGTGCTGGGCGGCGGAAGCTTCTTTGGATCAAAAAGCCGCAGCTCTGGCTAAGCGCACCGCAGTGCCCGCAGGAGTTACGCGCTAAGGCGCAGAGGCTTTTCAACCTCGACCACTTCGACCCGGTCCCGGCCGCCGCGCTTCGCATTGTAGAGCGCGGCATCCGCCATCTCGATCAAATCTTCGCGCGGCAAGGCCGCCTTGGCTGGTGCTAGAGCAACGCCCACAGATGCCGTTATACGCGATGCGCTGTTCACATTGGCGGGCAGTTTCATCGTCGCCACCGCATCGCGAACGTCCTCGGCCAGGCGCGCGGCATCGCCCGGTGCGCGCTCTCGGATGGCGGCGACAAATTCCTCGCCGCCATAACGCGCGACGATCCCATCGCTGTCGCTGAACACGCGCTGCAATGCGCGCGCCACCAGCAACAGGCATTGATCGCCCGCCTGATGCCCATTGGTGTCGTTGAACAATTTGAAGCTGTCGAGATCGATCATCATCACCGCCGTCCGCCCGCGTGACAGCATGGCGCCAGCATCATCGCCCCGGTTCGCCAGCGCGATCTTCTTGGCAAAGGCTTGCTCGAAATAGCGCAGATTGGCCATGCCGGTGAGCGGGTCTCGCTCTGACAAGTCGCGCAGGGCGCGGTTGGCCAGGGTCAGCTCGCGCGAGGTTTCTGCAGCGCGCAGGTTGAGCAGGAAATTGCGCTGGCGCAGGCGCTCAATCCGGAATGCCAGCGGCACCGTCGCGGCGGTCACCACGCACAGCAAGAACAGATAATCGTAATAGGGCTCATAGCCATGCGGGCTGGTGAGGATCACCGTGCCGAACGCAGCCGCGATAAAGGCGGCGTTGAAGGCCAGCAGTTGGCGCATGGAATAGGGCAGGATGATATTGGCAATGCCGATGATCAGCGCCGTCGCCGTGAGATAGCGCGCGGTGTTTTCCGCCGACATTTGCAGGCCCAGATAGACCATGATCACCGCAAAGGCGATCGGCGCCGCGCCCACACTCACCGACATAATCCAGTGCCATCCGCGTGCGCCCGCGACCAGGCCGAGCACGGTGATCGGGATGATCGTAAGCGCCCTCAGCCATGCTCCTGTTACAGCCGATTCCGGGTGGATCATAAAGTCGAGCGCAATCGTGAACACCGCGACCAGAAAGCCCAGCACGAGCAAAAACTGATGGTCCGATTTTTGCCGGGCCACGGTTGCACGCGCATAATTCTGGCGGATCGCCAGGGGCCAGGATCGCTCTGCTGAGCCATCGCGGATCACCGCGTCGAGCGCGGCGGCATCGAGATAAGGCCCGCTGGTCTCTGCCGCGCGCGCTTTCGCATCGATCGCATCCTGAGCAGGCGCAATCGGAGCGGAGGAAAGCGCTTGCGGTGCCAGCTCAGACGCCGGTTCAGGCGCACGGCCAGCCGCCGCATCCACGCGCCCGCCCGCATCCGCGCGTTTCGCGTTTCGCGCAGCGCGCGCCAGCCCACCATGCGCTGGAAAGAATTGCTGTAAAACTCCCATTACCGCGTGCTTAGCAAGAGGTGCTTAATTCTGGGTTAGTATCCCGTAATATGCTATGAACTTTATGCGCGCAGGCGGTGTCACTTGCACCAGACGCGCGTGTGCTCGTTGCATGGTCTGCAAGACTGCGGAAAGCCCTTAAGCGCTCACACGGTTCGACTCACATTTTGCACGGTTTATCCCCGGCGTTGAGTCCATCCTTGCCTTCGTTTTCGTAGTTTGATTCCCTATAAGAGCTCAAGAACACCAATCTAAGGAACACCACATGTCGTTGCTCGAAGCCCGTAAGACCTACAAGCCGTTCGAATATCCGTGGGCTTACGACTTTTGGAAACGTCAACAGCAGATCCACTGGATGCCAGAGGAAGTGCCGCTGGGTGAGGATTGCCGCGATTGGGCGCAAAAGATCACCGAGCACGAGCGCAATCTGCTCACGCAAATCTTCCGATTCTTCACTCAGGCCGACGTCGAAGTGCAGGATTGCTATCACGACAAATATGGCCGGGTGTTCAAGCCGACCGAGATCAAAATGATGCTCACCGCCTTCTCCAATATGGAGACGGTGCACATTGCGGCATACAGCCACCTGCTCGACACGATCGGCATGCCCGAAAGCGAATATTCCGCCTTCCTTGAATATGAGGAAATGGCCGACAAGCACGATTACATGCAGCAATTCACCGTCGACACCGACGAGGATATCGCCCGCACGCTCGCCATGTTCGGCGGCTTTACCGAAGGGCTGCAATTGTTCGCCAGCTTCGCGATGCTGATGAACTTCCCGCGCTTCAACAAGATGAAGGGCATGGGGCAAATCGTCAGCTGGTCCGTGCGCGATGAAACGCTGCACTGCGAAGGCATCATCAAGATGTTCCACACCTTCGTGGAGGAACGCGACTGCCTGACCAAGGCGGTGAAGGAAGACATCGTCGATGTCTGCCAGAAGTCCGTGCGCCTCGAAGATGCGTTCATCGACCTCGCGTTTGAAATGGGCCCGGTCAACGGGATGAGCGCGAAGGAAATCAAGAAGTACATCCGCTACATCGCCGATTGGCGCCTGGGCCAGCTGGGCCTCCAGCCGATCTACATGATCGACGAGCACCCACTGCCATGGCTCAGCCCGCTGCTGAACGGCGTTGAGCACGCGAACTTCTTCGAAACCCGCGCAACCGAATATTCAAAAGGCGCGACCAAGGGCGACTGGAACACCGTATGGTCCAGCTTCGACAACCGCCAGAAAGCCAACGCCGCAAACGAAGTGGCAGCGGACAGCGATGGCCCGGATATGTTCGGAGAAACCGAAGCGGCGGAGTAGGGTTCCGCTTGACCGGAACAGATAAAGAACATATCGCTTGCGATAGATAGGGAGTATCGCATGCATTCCATCGAATTTTGCGCCGGTGCCGGCGGCCAAGCTCTTGGTCTTGAGCAAGCCGGGTTTCGGCATGAGGCGCTAGTCGAGATTGAACCTGAGTTTGCCAAGACGCTGAAGCTCAACCGCCCTCATTGGGACGTTCGAGCAACGGATATGGCTGAATTCGATGGAAGGCCGTTTCAAGGGGTAGAACTGCTAACGGCGGGACTGCCTTGCCCACCATTCTCGGTTGCTGGGAAGCAGCTTGGCGAAAAAGATGAGCGTAACCTGTTCCCTGCGGCGATTAGACTGATTGATGAGATTAAACCAAAAGCGGTCATGATCGAAAATGTCCGCGGTTTTCTTTCTGCTGTATTTGAAGACTATCGCGGGCAGCTTAAAAGGCAGCTTTCGAAACTTGGATATCATGTCGATTGGCGGTTGCTGAATTCATCTGACTTTGGCGTACCACAACTCCGCCCTAGAGTAGTGATCGTTGCGCTTCGAAAAGATCTCGTCGATGCTTTTGATTGGCCGGAAGTCCAACCACAGAACCCACCGACCGTCGGGGAATGTTTGCGGGACTTGATGGGATCCAACGGTTGGCGTGGAGTTGATCAGTGGGCTGAGCGAGCAAATGAAATTGCTCCAACTCTTGTTGGAGGATCAAAAAAGCATGGCGGCCCTGATTTAGGCCCTACACGTGCACGCCGTGCTTGGGCATCGCTGGGCGTAGAGGGCAAAAGTCTGGCAAACGACGCTCCTGAACCGGACTTTGTTGGCATGCCTCGATTAACACTGAGAATGGCGGCACGAATTCAAGGCTTTCCGGATAGTTGGCAATTCTCAGGCGGTAAGACGACCAGTTATCGTCAAATCGGCAACGCGTTTCCGCCGCCAGTGGCCAAGGCTGTTGCACGGAATTTAAGCATAGCTCTTCGCGCCAACAAAGTGATTTCAATGGCGGCTGCGTGAGCCTTTTTGGCGACCTTTCCCGGGCTCCACTGCCCGATGCGCATGCAGACTTTGAGGATCTCTCAAAACTCGAATCAGACTTAATTTCGGCTGTAGGTGGCTGGGGCAGTTTCGAGGAAAGGCTGAGAGGATTTTTCCGATCTGCGATCGATGAAGTGATCGATACCGCTAGGACAGGTCGTTTTTTCTTTGCCGACTTAGAGAAGACTGAGAAGACCTACCTTGGGACAAAGTTCGAGATAATCCTTCGAGACTGGTTGGCTGTGCCCAAAGGGATAAAGCTAGACCTGCTGATTGGGGGCGAAGAAGTCGATGTGAAGACAACTACTTCTTCGCAATCTGGAGGTTGGATGATCCCTCCAGAGGCCATTGATGAACTATGCATTCTGATCCAAGTTGATGAGATCAACGCTATTTGTGATTTTGGTATTGCGCGCGCACGGCCAGCCTATCTTCGTTCCGGTAAAAATCGCGATGCAAAGACGAGCTTCTCAGCTGAAGGCCGTAAAAACATTTGGTGGATTGCAAATAGCTTTGAATACACACCGAACTTCTGGGCCCTCACCACGGAAAAGGATCGCACTGAGATTATGCAAGGAGGCGGCACTCGCCGGATTGCTAAGCTCTTCGAGCGATTTCAAGAAGTGCCAATTTCTAGAGTTCAAATCGAAGCCGTTGCGGCGCAAGATGACTTTATGAAACGTGTGAGGCGCAATGGAGGAGCGCGGGACATCCTAGCGCCCATGGGAATTGCGATTCTCTATTCAGAGACGGACCAAGCACTCATGCGTGACCTAGGCCTGAAATTCGGTAAGCGCGAGTTTATGTCCTATTGCCCCAAGACGAACGCAGAGGCTGCGATCCTAAGAGCGTCGAAACATATAGATTAATCCCCCTACCGAAATTCCCCCTTCTCATAGGCGGTCACGACGCCGGGGCTGGGCACGCGGCATGTGCTGGGGGCGTCGAAGAAGTACAGGCACGCCGGGCGGCCATCGCGGTAGGTCACGCGAACATTGCCATTGGTGATCTGGCCCAGCTGGTTAAACTGGTAACGCGCGCTGATCGCGGTGGGCTTAGCCAGCGGCATCGGTGCTCGCCACCGACACGCCCGACACGCTGCCCCCGACATAGCGGTTCATCATCCAACCGCGCGCGTTCTCCCGGATCAGCGCATCGACCAGCTTGCCGTAATCGGATTTCACATAGGCTGTGCCGCCGCGTGTGGAGGCGAGGGTCGCTTTGTTCGCGAGCTGCAGGGGCGCTTGGCCTGTGCCAAACCGCTCCAGATTGGCCTGAAACCGTTTGAGCGCCGCGCTGCTGCAACTGTTCTGGCCCAGCAGCGCATCCATATCGCCCTTCGCCGCGAGCGCGATATCGGTCATCCGGCGCGCGGTGGCGGCGGGATCATTGCCATTGGGGATAATACTGCCCAGGATTTCGCGCGATTGCTTCGCCTCAAGATTGCTCGATATGCGCAGCAAGGCCGGATCGGCAAGGCGCCCAGTGCCGTAAGTCTCAGACTGTGAGCAGGTGCGGCTGATCTCTGTGCCCCAACCATCGCGTGTCACCGTTTCTCGGACGCAGCGGGTGGCCATGATCTCCACCTTATTGGCGGGCAATTGCGCCGGGCACCGCCGAGAGAAAGCGTTGATATATTCGTTCAGCAGAAACGCATAGGCATTGCCCTCTGGCTGCATCCGCGCATTGGCAAAATCACCGAGATAGAGCGCGGTGACTTCGCTCTCGTAATTGAGTCCGCTCGCCTTCAAGCTGGCCGGGGTCAGGCCCGATTGTGCCGCCACCGCGATCGGCGCGATCATCGCCAGCGCCGCGCCGAGTTTCATGGAAAATCGCATTGTCTTCACCCCCCATTTCAAACAACCGGGGCAATAAATACCATTTCTTTTGGGAAAATCTCAGGCTTTATTTTAGGGTCTGACGCAGCGACTTGAAGGGGGAGACAATATCATGCGAGTTTTGACCAGCAGCGTTCTGGGCGTTTTGGGATCGGCGATCCTGGCCGGATGCAGCACTGGCGATGACAGCCGGGTTGCTTCCGCCAGCGCGGCGTCCGATGCGGATGCCGATGTTCTGGCGAGCATGCTGGCGGGCAATTCCGCCACCAGCGGCGCTGAGCTGGAGGCGGCTATTGAAGCGGCCAGCGCGTACCCGCTCGGCTCAGCCGAAAACCCCGTGCGCGCGCATATGCCGCCGGGTCAGCGCGCCTATCTTTCGCGCCTGCGCTGCCAGGATCTTTCGCGGCCCAAATTCTACCGCGTGGGCAGCATGGGCATGTCGCCCTATGGCAATATCGTCGATGGCTATGCGGTGACCTGTGAGGGCAGCGAACCGGCCGAAACGCTGGTGCATATCGACATGTACCACCGCGGCCACGTCGAAGACCGCGCGATAGAAGGCTTCGGCATCACCGGCGGGCGCAGCGAAAGCAGCGAGTAGCGATTTGGGGTGGTGATGGGCGCGCGCGACCTCAATTGAACCGCGCGCGCTCCGGCTTTGCGACGACTTGCCACTGATCACGATAGATCAGCTGTCCGGGATCGCGGGTCCACACCCGCTCCACCGGCACATCGCATTCCTCCATCAGTGCCACGAGCGCCTCCATATGGGTGAGCGCATCGCGGGCGCTGTCGCGGAACCAGCAAATGCCATCGTCCCACCACACGCCCTTTGCCCTAACGCTAAAGCGCTTTGGCACAGGCAATTGCTTGTTGAACCAGTCGAGCTCTGCTCGGATCGCGACCAAGACAGGGTCGCCGTCGTGGTCGCCGCTCCAATAGAGCTCGCTGGCTAAGTAAAATGGCCCGGGCGCAACGCGCGCACGGGTGACCGCCCCGGGGACGGTAAAGCGCAGATACATGAGAATTTCCTGACGAGAGGACAGAGCAGCAGAACTGGCTGCGAACGCCTTAATCAGACGCGCGGCGCGTGGGGTTCTGCCGAATTATGGACGCCCAGTGGGCTGTCTATGAATGCCCTTTGGAGGGCAGGAAAAATATAAACATAACTGCCTCCTTGTGTTGGCATCTGTCACTTTCGTGCGGGAGCGGGCAATTAGATCGCAGCGGATCGAATTGCAAGCGGTGCGCCGGGCGGCGGGCGTATTCGATTTTCCTACAGGGTGCATGCGCGAGTACACGGCGCGGATGGACCACGCGCAGCTTCAATCGGAAAAAGCGATCAATACCGCGCTTTGTGATCGATTGGATTTAAGCGCTAAGACTGTGTTCCAGGCGTTCCAAGCGTGGCTCAGCTGCGACGAGCCGAGTGCGGGTGCGGCGGAGCGACTACACCTGGCCCCAGGCTGCGGGCGGGGCCTCCACCTCATTGGCGAGGTCGAACTCGACCCGGAAGGTGCGGCCCATGTGGCGGGCCTCGCAGGAGCCATCATCGCCCTTGTCGCGCGCCATGCGGATCGGGCGGGTGAGGGTGTAGGCGAAGGTGGGCGTCTCGCTGCCCGCTGGGTCAACCTCAACGCTCCACGTGTTGACGATGGAGGCGCAATAGGCGCCCTCGAACTCAGGGCGTTCGAACAGGGCGATGCTCTCTGCGTCGACGGGGAACTCCTGACGCGACGCGGTGCCGGCATTCGCGGTGTCGCCGCCGTACATGGTGACCGCGTCCTCCTCGCCGTCCTCATGGCGGTGGTCATGCTTGAGGCGCAGGCCAGCGTCGGTCTTGGTGATCAGCCAGGTGCGCGATCGGTCCCACACGCCGGGCTCGGTCTCGATGTGAAAGGGGATGGCGATGCGCGTGTCGCTGCATTCGCGGACCTGCATGACCATGGCCTTGCCGACGAAGTCTGCATCCGCTTCGTCTTCGCTGGTGAGCTGGCCGGCATAGGCCTTGCCGCAGTGGGTGGAGAGTGCGGCCCAGAACTCGGCTTGCGTGTCAGCGCCCGCCGCGGGCGATGCGGCGTCGCCATCGGCTGGCTGGGTGCAAGCGGCGGTGAGCGAGAGGGCGGCGAGGCCGGTGGCGGCGAATCTGAGGCTTGTGATCATGCCGCTTGGTATCAGCGCGGCTTGCTTCGCGCCACCCGCTCAGCACCAGTTGATGCGCGGCCCGCCCCACTCCTCAGCAAGGCCCTCGCGAACGAGCGTCATGCCAAGGCTCTGCCCGCCGCGTGTCACAACCCGGAGCGCGCGGCCATAGCGGTCAGCGGTGCGGCCATCGGCGCTCGGCTGAAGGCTGAACGGTCCGGCATCCAGCAGCGCCTGCATGCGCGCGGTTGCCTGATCGCCCAGCCGCGCCTCGCGCGGGCAGGCGGGGCGGGAGACCTCTGGCGTGTCGATATCGGCGATGCGGATCTTGGTCCCCTGGTACCAGATCGTGTCGCCATCAACGATGCAGGTGATCCGTCCGGAGCCGGTACAGACCGGGAAGCGGGCGCGTTCGGTGTCGGCGGCTTCGCTCGCTTGGGCTTGGGTGCCGGGCGGGATGGAAGCGGCGCTGAAGAGCAGAGCCAAAGCTGCGCAGATGAGGGGCAGGCGAAGGGAGTAGGTGCGATGGGTCATCCCCCGGCAATGGCCCAGCAGGACTCAAGGCATCATTCGGTAGAACCCCGAGGGTTGCTACCTATCGAAGCGCTACGGGAAGGCGGGATCAGTGAGCGGCATCACAGCCCAGCACCCCGATACGAAACGGGGCCAGCGCGTGGCCAGCCCCGATCGTGGGTCAAGCGCTGCAAGCAGCGCGGTGTCAGGCGGGCCTTAGAATGCCAGCGTCTCTGGGTCCGGCATAGGCTCTTGCTTCTGCGCTTTGAGAAGGCTCATCACGCTGCGCACGCCAACCCAGACGGCGATGACTGGCAGCAACAGAAAGCCGATCAGCACGAAGATCAACAAGCTCGCTACGATCGATGCGACGAGGCCAATCCAGAAAGTGCGGATGAGATAGGTGTAGTGCGAGGCCATCCACGGCTCTTGATCCTCGCCCTGCCACACATGGGCAAGCACGATGCCGACAAGTCCGGTGATCCCGGTCACAAAGCTGGCGAGATAGAGCAGGCTGATGATGGTCGGACGGTTGGCGTCAAAGCCGCCGCCGTGCGGTGCGGGCTGACGATTGCCAGAGCTTGGCTCTGGGATGTTGGTCTTGGTGTCGTTCATTGCATGATCCCCCATGAGATGCGTTTACGTGTCCCTACGTAACGTACCGTGCGTGTTGTGCAACTGCGCCCATCCACAGCACGGCCCCGCGCCCGCGCGCTCACTCGCACCAATCGCGCGGGGTAGTGCCCCAGCCGGATGCGGCGGCGAGATCGCGTTCGATCATCGTATCGGCCAAATACTCATAGCGATTGCCGGACTGCTTGCGCCGCACTTCACGCAGTTCGCGGCCATATTGGTCGAACGGCGGCTCGTCCGCGCCGCTCCACTCAAACGCTCCCTCGCCGAGCCACCCATGAAGGAAATCGCGAGACTGGATGGCGCGCGCCCGCTCCGCCTCGCAGGCTCCGTCCAGCTCTGGCGCGTCGAACCCGATAAAGCGGATGCGGCGGGCCTGCTCGCCAAAGCCGATGGCCAGCGTATCGCCATCAATCACGCAGCCCTGGACAGGGCTGTCGCTGCGCACGGCGCACAATCCGTAGTCCTTCTCGACTGCGATCCATTCGCCCTCCGCTGTGAGCGGGCGATAGACGAACCACCACAGCGCCGTGACGGCGGCGGCCAGCGCAATCACGCGCGCCGATGCCCACCAGCTTTTGCGCCGCTTACGGGATCGTCGTTTGAACATGGTGGGCATTTAGCAGGCTCTAAAGCGGCAAAGCAAAGGGCCGCTCAGGATTGCTCCCAGCGGCCCTTATACGTTTTGAATCCGGGTCAGCACCCGGATATCCGCCAGCTTAGGCGGTGATTTCGGTCAGTGAACCTTTGCCGTTTGGCGTTTCGATGTCGACGCATGTGCCAGCGTCAACATAGGTCCAGGCGTTGCCTTGATAGTCTTCAGTGCTGGTGCCAGCACAGCTCGTGCCTGGGCCCGCTGCACAGTCGTTCTTGCCAGCGAGTGAAACGCCGAAGCACTTCTCTTTCTCGCCGCCACCGGCCGCTGCCAGAGCTTCTGCTTCGCTGCCTGCTGCACCGTCTTCAGCTGGGGCTGAGCCGCCACCTGAACACGCAGCCGCAAGGCCAGCAGCGATCGCGAGAGTGAAAGAACCTTTAGTGCGAGTAGTGATCATATTGTCCTCCAAAAAATCCAAGTCGGCGGGGGTAACGCATGCACCGCCTATTGGGCAGTTCGCAATCCGCGCCTTAGAGGTTACGCGGCGATGCAATTCAATTGCAACCCTGAAGGTGCGATTTGGCGTGAGCGTAGCTCTGCACAGCGCTTTCCAGACAGCGCGTTAGCCGCTAAGCGCTGCGCTCAGCGTCCGGGCTAACAAAGCCTCAGGCGCGCCAGCGAAGTTTGAGCAAAGAAGAGCGCTATCCATGACCGCATCCAGCGAGCCGCAAGCCCAAGAGATCGCCAAAGCGCAGGTCTTGATCGAGGCACTGCCTTATTTTCAGCGTTATGCCGGTCGCACTTTCGTGGTGAAATATGGCGGGCACGCAATGGGCAATCCTCAGGCCGCGCGCGATTTTGCCGAGGATATTGTGCTGCTCAGGGCGGTCGGGATTAACCCGGTTGTGGTGCATGGCGGCGGTCCGCAAATTGGCGAGATGTTGGAGAAGCTGGGCGTTGAGACCACCTTTGTCGATGGCCTGCGCGTCACCGATGAAGCGACTGCGAAGGTTGCGGAGATGGTCCTGTCCGGCGCGATCAATAAACAGCTGGTCGGCTGGCTGGCTGAGGCGGGCGGTAAGGCGCTGGGCATCTCTGGCAAGGATGGCGGACTGGTGCGCGCGCGCAAGGTGGAGCGGACGACGCGCGATCCGGAAAGCCACATTGAACAAGTCGTGGATCTCGGCTTTGTCGGCGAACCGGCAGAGGTCGATACCAGCGTGATCGACACCGCGGTTGCTGCTGGAATGATCCCCGTGATCGCGCCGATCGCGGCGGGAGAAGACGGCGCGACTTACAATATCAACGCCGACACGATGGCGGGCGCGATTGCGGCGGCGCTGGGGGCGGCGCGCCTGTTCCTGCTCACCGATGTGGCGGGCGTACTCGATGCAGACGGCGAACTTTTGACCGATCTCAACCCGGAGCAAATCAGGACCTTACGCGATAGCGGTGTGATCAAAGGCGGCATGGTGCCGAAGCTGGAGACCTGCGTAACGGCAGTCGAATCCGGCTGCGAAGCGGCGGTTGTGCTGGATGGCCGGGTGGCGCACGCAATGCTGCTTGAATTCTTCACAGCACGCGGCGCTGGCACGCTGGTGCGCGCGTGAAACCACTGTTAATGCTGGAATGAAGCGTATTAGTCGGGTAATACGGCCTTAGGGACTTCAACCGAGTGGTGCAGCAATTGCCCCACCCACCAATGAAAAGACCAAACGATGCAAGGATTATACGCCGTTTACGACATTGTCTCGCTGCTCACGAGCGCGCTGATCATGCTCATCATCATTCAATTTGTGATTGGCCTGCTGTTCGCCTTTAACGTGGTGAGCCCATCGAACCAGTTTCTGATGTCGTTCTACAATTCGATCAACAGCCTGCTGGACCCGGTGCTGCGCCCAATCCGCAACATCATGCCCGCAACCGGCGCGATTGATTTCTCGCCCTTGGTGCTGATCATCACGCTGCAAATCATCCTCATCATCCTGGGCGCAGTGATTAAAAGCGTCTGACCTTACTCAACTCAATGGGAAGCCTGCCAGAATGACCGCCACACGAATTGACGGAAAAGCCTTTGCGGCCAAATTGCGCGAGCGGGTTGGCGCATCGGCGGCGGCATTTGCCGAGGCAGCCGGACGAAAGCCGGGCCTCGCCGTGGTGCTGGTGGGAGAGGATCCGGCGAGCAATGTCTATGTCCGCTCCAAAGGCAAGGCGACCGTCGCTGCCAATATGGAGAGCTTTGAGCACCGCCTGCCCGCAGACACGAGCGAGGCGGATTTGCTCGCGCTGGTGGACCGGCTCAACAATGATGATGCGGTCGATGGCATATTGGTTCAGCTGCCGCTGCCGGGCCATCTCGACGAACAATCGATCATCGCCTCGATCAGCCCGGATAAGGACGTCGATGGCTTTCACGTGATCAATGCTGGGCGTCTTTCGGTCGGCCAATCGGGATTTGTCCCGTGCACGCCGTTGGGCTGCATGATGCTGCTGGCGGATCGGCTCGGCGATCTTTCTGGCCTTGAGGCGGTGGTGATTGGCCGCTCCAACATCGTTGGCAAACCGATGGCTCAGCTGCTGCTCGATGCCAATGCCACGGTCACCATCGCGCACAGCCGGACCAAAGATCTCGCCGGGGTCGTTAAGCGCGCGGACATCGTCGTTGCCGCAGTGGGTCGTCCAGAGATGATCGGCAAGGACTGGCTGAAGGATGGCGCGACTGTGATTGATGTGGGCATTAACCGGCTGCCGCCAGAACCCGGCGCAGACAAAGGGCGGCTTGTGGGTGATGTCGCCTTTGACGAGGCCAGCGAAGTGGCCGCCGCGATCACGCCCGTGCCTGGAGGAGTTGGCCCGATGACGATCGCCGTGCTGCTGCGCAACACTCTGGTTGCTGCGCATCGCAATGCAGGGCTCGCTGTGCCGGAGGGGCTTTAGCGCGACCCAAAATTCCCGTTCGCCCTGAGCTTGCCCGAGGGCTGCTCTTCTTCCAAGAGCATTGGTGTAAATATATGGACAGTGCTTCGACAGGCTCAGCACGAACGGAGTAGTTGATGATCCGCGCAATCAATCGCACATTGGTGTTGGCGAGCCTTGCCGCCCTATCAGCCTGCGCTGCCCCGCAGCGCGGCCCGTCCAACGAAGTCATCAACCGCGTTCTTGTTGGCGTGCCGGGCGAGGCTCAGCCAAGCACAATCGTTGCGACAGAACTCGCCTATGCCCGTGCCGCACAATCCGAAGGACAATACACCGCTGGACTTGCCTATGCCGCGTCGGGGGCTTTGCTACACGGTCGCAACGGAACCGTGGATGGGATTGCCTTGTACACGCGCCTTAGCAACCCAAAGACGAGCGTTGCATGGGGTCCGCGCACCATTATGATGAGTTGTGACGGTGCGGTCGCGATTAGTCTGGGGCGCTTCCGCGATCAGGAAGCGCAAGTTGGCAATTATGTGACTGTCTGGCAGCGTCAACCAGATCTTCAATATCGCTGGGTTTATGATGTCGCTGGGCGTGACAATCCGCAGCCACCGCCGCGCCCAGAATTTGAAGACGGCGATATTGTTGTCACTGCGATTGATGCGGTCGAAGGTCTGATTGCGGATTGCCCTCAACGCCGCGGGAACGCCGCCCCTCCGCCGCCAGCGCTCTCACTCGCCAGCGACCATCCGCAGGGTTCAACCCTCTCGGGTGATGGCACCTTGCGATGGCGCTGGGAACATCGCCCAGATGGGATTAAATACTTCGCTGCTGAGTATTTCTATCAGGGTGAATGGCGCACGGCGATTGAAGAAAGCTTGACTTCTCCGCCGGAGAGCTGATGGCGGAAACATGCTGCCTGAACTTTTCGTCTCGGCCTTTATCACCCTGTTTGTGGTGATCGATCCGCCCGGCTGCGCGCCGATTTATGCTGGCCTGACCAAGGGCGCGACGCTCTACCAGGCGCGCAATATGGCGCTGCGGGCGAGCGGGATTGCCGCCGTTATTCTCGTGATCTTTGCCTTCTTTGGCGAAGACCTGCTCTCCGCCTTGCATATCGAGCTCAACTCGTTCCGCATTGCGGGCGGGCTGATGCTATTCTGGATCGCGTTTGAGATGGTGTTCGAAAAGCGCACCCAGCGCCGCAATGAACGCGCCGACAAGATCAGTGCTGATCCAGAAATTGAGGACGTGTCCGTCTTCCCAATGGCGATGCCGATGCTCGCCGGACCAGGCGCAATCGCGGCGGTCATGCTGCTGATGAATGAGGCGGATGGAACCGCTCAAACCATCGAAGTGTTCGCCGCGCTCGGACTGGTGCTCGCGATTACCGCCATCGCGCTTGTCGCGGCTGGCCCGCTGATGCGCGTGTTTGGCGATAAGGTGGAAGCGGTGATTACCCGCCTGCTTGGTGTGCTGCTCGCAGCGCTCGCGGCGCAATATGTGATCGATGGCCTACGCGGCGCATTCGCCTTGGGCGGCCCAGCAATTTCCTGATCCAGGCGGCTGCCTAGCAGGTTTGAAAAGATTCCATAGGCTAGGCCTACCGCCGTCAGCAACGTGCCCATCGCTCCCATAGCCCGCATTCCTGCAAAAGCTTTGCGGCCGCCAGACAGATCTTCACCATGCGATCCCGCCAACGAGGAAAATCCGAGCGCATGGAGCAGTCGGGCGGCGGCAAACAGAATGCACAGAGCAAAGACGTAAGTCGTTTGGCCAACTAGGATCTCGAGCAGCGCAATCACCACCAAGAACAACCCTGCGTTTTCCGCTAGGTTGCCATGCCTGCGAACTTTGCGTTCCAGATTTGGATCTTCGCAATTGCCAATGAACTGACCCTTTGACCGGTGCAGACCAACATTAAGCATCAGACCGGCTTGCAACATCACGAGAAAGGCACCCAGGATCGCGGAATAGAGCGGCACGTTCATGATCAATTCGCCTTCTGGTCAAGAATGTTGGTTTCCGGATAGCCAATCAGGCTAAGCGAGGCGAGGCCTGCGTCCAAAATGCGCGTCGGCTCTGATGAAACGCGGGCGGAGGCAAATGCGCCGTGGAGCAATTGAGTGAGGGTGCGCCCCAACACATTTGCATCGCCCTCAGCCCGGCCAGCTGCGATGGCGTCAAAGGCAATCTCGGACATATGCGCCTCCATCGCGTCGAAGATGCGCGCGGCCTCCACGCGCACTTCTGGCATGTCCTGGCCCAGCTCCAGCGCGAGGCCGACAATCGGGCAGCCATGGACATCGCCCTCTTCTTCGCACAGCTCGGCATGCACGCTGTAAATATGGTGATAGATGCCTGCGAGGCGGGCCTCTGGCGCGGTGTCCTCGGCCGTTTTTGAGCGAAAGATCATGTCCAAGGTCGCAATGCCGTGCTGCTTCACTACCGCCAGAGCCAGATCGCGCTTGTCGGCGAAATAGCGATAAATGGTCGCCTTGTTCACCTCCGCAGCGCTGGCCACCTCGTCAACGGCAACCCCGTGAAAATTGCGGCGCCAGAACAGTCCAGCGGCAACAGAGATGATGTGGGCGCGGGTACGCTCACCGCGGGTGGCAAAGACCTGTACGTTCATAAGTAACCGTTTAGTTAGGTTTGTGGCGGGCCGCCAGCCTTGAGCTGCGACGTTGGGTTGCAGAAGCGCTCAGGTCCCGGGGCCAACCGCCGCGCTTTGGCGATTGCGCGCGCTCATTCCGCTCGTATTCATGCTTTTGGCGGCAGTCTTATCATCGAGTTGTGTGAGAGGGCGTGTGATCCATTTCGAAAAATGTTTGCGGGCAGGGTTCGCTCACGTCTGGCCAATTGCTTTGGCACTAGCGTGTTTCATGCCATCGCCCGTCGCCGCTCAATCCCGCAACGAACCCTTGGCGCAGCTGAGCCTTGAGCAGATCGAGGCGCAAATTGAAACGGGCGATCTTGGTAAGATCAGGGCGCTCTCTGCGGAGCAGCATGGCGAAATTGTCTATCGCAAGCGCTTTGGCAAAGGCGAACTGGGCGACCGGGTTGATATCAAATCGGCTGGCAAATCGATCACCGCGCTCGCCGTGGGCGCCGCGATTGCTGATGGAAAGCTCGCTGGGGTTGATGTGAAAGTCTGGCCCTTTCTCGACTCGCCGCGCGAAGGGGTGCACAGCGCGATAACCATTGGCGATCTGCTATCGATGTCATCCGCGCTTGATTGCAACGATTGGGAGCGCCGTTCGCCGGGTCAGGAAGAAAAGATGTATCGCACGCGCATTTGGCGCGATTTTGCGCTTGGCCTGCCCGCGCGCGACTACACTCGTGATGCGGACGGCGACGGACCATTTTCCTACTGCACGGCGGGCGTGTTCCTGCTTGGCCAGGTGGTTGAGAAGGCCGTCGGCGAGCGGTTTGATCTGTATGTCCAGCGGCGGCTGTTTGATCCGCTGGGTATAGATGGTGCAGATTGGCGGCGATCGCGCAGCGGCGAGGTGCAATCGGGCGGCCAGCTGACGATCAGCGATACCGCCTTGCTCAAGATCGGTAGGATGGTGCTGAACATGGGGGTTTGGGAGGGCGAGCGGATTGTCCCGCGCGAATGGATCAAATCCATGCTGACCCCGCGCCATCAGCTGGGCGAGCATGTCTATTATGGCCGGTTGTGGTGGGCGATGCCGCTGCGTTCGTCGCGGGGATTTGAAGCGGCGTGGATGATGAAGGGCAATGGCGGCAATATCGTCGCGGTCGTGCCGAATATGGACGCTGTGCTGGTTGTGCAGACCGAGAATTACAACAAGAGCAATGCTGAGCGCCGGGCGTTTATGGCCCTCACCGCTTTGCTAAAGAGCCTGCCGGTTCCTGAGGAGAAATAGCCGCCACTCGGCCCGGTCGGCGCGATGCGCGCCGCAAGGCCAAGTTAGACCCAAACCTACTGCAGCGTCATAATCTCTTCGCCGCCATCGCCGCGGCCAAAGAATTGCATCAGCTGGATCAGCAATTCGCAGCGGGCATGGATGTTCTCCGCCTCCAACAATGCTTGCTTTGATGCAGGATCAAACGGCGCGATTTGCGAGACGCCGTTGATGAGCGAGAAATCGTCGAGCCGCTCGACGGAATCCCAATCAACGCTATAGCCCTGAGCGCTCGCGAACCGGCGGGCCTCTTGTTCAAAGCCTGCGCGCTCAATCGCGCTCAGCACGTCGTTCTCGTCATCCTCGATCAGCTGGCCTTCGACCTGGCGAAAGGCGGTGGCGACATCCAGCTCGCGGATCAGTTTAAAGCGCGCCTCGCCCTCAAGGATGAGGTTGTAGCGGCCATCTTCCATCGCCTCGACCTCACCAATGCGCCCGACACAGCCGATCGTATAAAGCGGCGCGCCGTCAATGGAACGCTGCGGTTGGATCAGAGCGATCTTACGGTCCCGCACCAAGGCATCTCCCACCAGCGAGCGATAGCGCGGCTCAAAGATATGCAGCGGCAATTGCAATCCTGGAAAGAGGATCGCGCCGGGCAAAGGGAAGATGGAGAGGCGGGTCATGCTGGGCTTAGCCGAACAGGATCTTTGACAGGCGGCGGCGCGTGGCGACAACCCATTCGTCTTCTAGGCCAGTGGCCTCAAAGATTTGCAGCAGCTTCGCTTTCGCCGCGCCGTCGTTCCATTCCCGGTCAGCGGTGACCATGGAAAGCAGCGTGTTCGCCGCCGCGTCGCGCTCTCCGCCCGCAAAGGCGGCCTCGGCATAGGCGAGCTGCGCGTCCATATCCTCAGGGGCGGCCTTGGCGGCGTTTTGCAATCCTGCCAGCTCGCTGTCGTCCACTTGTGTGCCTAGCAAGGTCCAGCGCGCTTCTGGCCGCAGCAATCGCCGGATCTTTGGCTAGGTTCTCGTCTTCCTCGATCGCGGCCAGAACCTGGCCCGCTTCCTCGGTCTTGCCCAATTGGATCAGCGCCCGGACCAGGCCGGAATGCGCAATCGCATGGTTAGGGGCGAATTCGGTGATCTGCGCAAACATACCGGCTGCGCGGTCGGCATCGCCTTCCATCAGCGATTGCTCGGCCATGCCGATGGCTTGCTCAATCTCTTCCGGCGTGGGCCCTTGCGGCTCGCCATCAGCCGCGCCTGCCTGGATCGGCAATTGCGACAGCAGCTGGTCAAGCGCGCCCTTCAGCTCCGATTCGCTGCGCGCGCCGGTTAGGTCAGCCACCGGTTGCCCCTGGAACATCGCATAGACGGTCGGGATGGATTTGACTTGAAACTGCCCGGCGATGAATTTCTCTTCATCGACATTGAGCTTGGCCAGCACCACGCCCTTGTCGGCGTATTCAGCGGCGACCTTTTCCAGCATCGGGGCCAGCGCCTTGCACGGCCCGCACCATTCCGCCCAAAAGTCGAGGATCACCAGTTTCGTCTGTGATGGCTCGACCACTTCGGTGCGGAACCGATCAACCGCTTTTTGCTCTTCGAGATTGAGACCCATGCTGGCCAAGGGTTTGCTCCTGTTTATACCGCGCGTTTGCGCGCAATTGCTGTGATATCACGCAATGTGGGGCGCGGGGGGTGGAATGTGAAGGTCTGAGTTTTGCTGGCGCGGGCGCGTTTGGCAATCGATGAGTTGCCAAAACATGAGACTTTTTGCGGCAAATGACTTTTAGGCTTGCAGGCCTGCGTGCTCGCTGCTAGCTGCCCACCTCCCCGGCGAGGAATAGCGAATCTATCGCATCCACGCAGAGCGTCAGTGAGCGGGCGTAGCTCAGGGGTAGAGCACAACCTTGCCAAGGTTGGGGTCGGGCGTTCGAATCGCCTCGCCCGCTCCATTTCTTCCAATTTGCGAATGTATTCCCCTTTTGGGGAAGCGCGTCTGATAAGCGCGGCATATTCCCTCGCGCGCTCGGTTCCTGGCGGGCGCAGTGCAGCTCACCGTGCCGCTCATCGGTCATTCACAGCGATTCGTCGAACCATCAAAGAACAAGCTTGCAAGCGTGAGCGCCTCTGCTAGTGGCGTGATACGTTATTACATCCAGCTACTCTCGATCAGGGACGATCATGAAACCGACAACCTCTCATTTGGCGCTTGCCACAGCTCTTTCGCTTGGGCTGATTACGACCCCCGCCGCCGCACAGGCGCAAGCGGAGCCAGACAGTGATCAGGCCGAGGAACGCCTCGCCGACGACCTGCACAATCGCCAGGTCGATGCGGAAGGCAATATCATCGTCAGCGCCGCTGGCCTGGAGCAATTGGACGTGCTCGCCGGTACCTCGGTGCTCGATATTGAAGACATTCAGAAGAACCTGAACGGGCAGATCGGCGAAGTCCTCGCCAAATTGCCCGGCGTGTCCGCGACCAGCTTCTCTCCCGGTGCATCGCGCCCGGTTCTGCGCGGCTTCCAAGGTGAGCGCGTGCGCATTCTGGTTGACGGGCTGGGTACAGCAGACGTCTCCAACACCTCGGCTGACCATGCGACCACGATTGAGCCGCTGACGACTGAGCGGATCGAAGTGCTGCGCGGCCCAGCTGTGCTGCTGTTCGGCAGCCAGGCCATCGGCGGCGCTGTCAACGTCATCGACAAGCGTATCCCGCGCCGGATGCCAGATGAAGCGCTGCATTTCGATGCGATCGTGGCGGCGGATACCGCGAGCGATCTGCGCAATCTGGGCGCGTCGCTTGATCTGCCGCTGGGCAACAGCTTCGTGTTCCACGTCGATGGCAGCTATCGCAACACCAATGATCTGGAGATCGGCGGTTTCCAAATCGCGCCGGAACTGCGCGCTGAAATCCTCGAACTGGCGGACGAAGAAGAAGCCGAGGGCGAGGTTGAAGAGGCAGCGGAACTGCGCGAAGCAGCCGAAGCGCGCGGCGTCATTCCGAACTCCGCGACCGAAACCTGGACGGCCAATGCTGGCCTCAGCTTCATTTCCGGCAACAACGTCTTTGGCGCCTCAATTGGCTTTTACGACACCGATTACGGCGTCCCCGGCCGCCCCGGCACTGAGCACGCGCATGGCGAAGAAGGTGAAGAGGAAGAAGGCGAGGAAGAGGGTGAGGAAATCGTCACCATTGGCCTGGAGCAATTCCGCGCAGACTTCCTGGCCGACCTCGATCTCGGCGATGGATTTTTCGAGCGGCTGAAAATCCGCTTTGGCTATTCCGATTACACCCACACCGAATTTGAAGGCGATGAAGTCGGCACCGTATTCGATGTCGAAAGCCTTGAGGCGCGGGTCGAGCTCTCGCAAAGCGAAACCGGGCCGTCGCGCGGTTCGATTGGCCTGCAATACACCTACCGCGATTTTCAGGCGATTGGTGAAGAGGCCTTTGTCGCCCCCAACATCACCGATCAATTTGCGCTGTTTGCGCTGCAAGAATTCGGGCCCGGTCCTATCCAATTGGAAGCCGCTGGCCGCGTGGAATTCACCGATGTCTCCTCGCAGGAACTGGGCGTCTCGCGTGATTTCACCAATTTCTCAGGCGCGCTCGGCCTCGTCTACGAAGCTGACGATGCCTTCCGTGCCGGCGTAAATGTCTCGCGCGTCGAACGCGCTCCGGCGGCGGAAGAATTGTTCGCCAATGGACCGCATATTGCGACCCAGCAATTTGAAATTGGCGACACCACACTGGCAACCGAAAGCGCATGGGGCGTCGAAGCCTTCGCGCGCGGCCAAGTGGGTCCGGCGACATTCAGCCTCGCGGTCTACAACCAATGGTTCGACGACTACATCTTCCTCTCCGGCAATGGCGAGGAAGAGGATGGCCTGCCAGTGTTCGTTTTCCTTCAGGATGATGCGGATTACTTCGGCATCGAGGGCGAGGTTCAATTCCCATTGTTCAAAAACGGCGGAATGGAATTGCTGGCCGACCTGCGCGGTTCTTACATTCAGGCAGAGCTCGACGATGGCACCGCCGTACCGCGCATTCCGCCGATTGAATTGCTCGGCGCGCTGGAGCTGCAAACCGATGCATTTGACGCGCGCGCAGAAGTGCAATGGTTTGGCGAGCAAGACGAAGTCGACGCCTTTGAAACAGAAACCGATGCGTTTGCGTTTGTGAACCTGTCGGTCGCCTGGCGCCCTCTGCCGAGCCGCGAGAACGTGACCCTGGTGGTCGGCGTCGACAATCTGTTTGATGTTGTTGGCCGCCGCCACGCGAGCTTTACCAAGGATTTCGTGCCGCTCGCCGGGCGCAATCTGAAAGCGAACGTCCGCTTCAGCTTCTAACTCCGCCGCTTAAGCGGGAACGCAATAAAAAGGGCAGGTCCGGCGAATGCCAGGCCTGCCCTTTTTGCGCGTTTATATTCAGCTTTGCCTGCGGATTAATTCTCTAAGGCAAACGTCAGGTCAGCATGCTCCTCGAGCCGCTTGACCAAATCCTCGCCCATGAAGGAACCCGGTGTGCCAATGCCGCCTTCCGCCTTGCAGCTGAGCAGGCCAATTGCGGTTTCGGCGATCATCCGGCTGGTTGAGCCATAGCCTGGATCATACTTGCCGTTGACGCCGTAATGCAGGCTCTCACCATCCGGCATGTCTGCGACGAACAAGACATCGTAATGCCCGTTCTCGCGCTCTTCCTTGCTGGGGCCTTCACCTGGCTTAGGCGGCTTTGCGCCGAACGGGTTCTTCATCATTTCCGCCGCCGCATTGGCCATCTTCTTGCCCGCATCGCCTGGGCTGGTCAGCACCATTTCATCATAGACGAAGTCTTCGCCGTAGGGGTGGCCGAGTAGGAAGTTGGTGCGGTGCACGTTCTTGGTGTTGATCGCGGCCATCACAAACGGGGCGGCCCATTTGTCGAGGTCTTTCTCATAGGTCGGGACCATGCCGGAGGGCTGACTTGGTCCCTCAAAGCCTGGGGTCAGACCGAAGGAGCTGCGCAGGACGTTGATGAGCGACGGGTTCTTGGCCACCGCCTTCATCGTCTCGGTCATGCTGGCCACCGTTCCGCCTGATGCGCCGCCCGCCATTGCGCGCACGCGTCCGCGAATGCGCGGCGCTGGCTTGCCAAAACGCTTCTTCGCTTCTTTCTGAGCCATCAACACGCCGAGGTCGAAGGGGATGGAATCGAACCCGCTGGAGAAACAGATGCGCGCGCCGCTGGCCTTGGCCGCATCGCCGAACTGGTCGATCTTCTCACGCATCCAAGTCGGCTCGCCGCACAGGTCGGTGTAATCCGTGCCGGTTTTGACGCAGGCCTCGACCAGATTGTCGCCGTAAAGCTGGTATGGTCCAACCGTGGTCAGCACGACTTTGGTGCGCGCGCACATCGCCTCCAGGCTGGCCATGTCATCGGCATCAGCCACAACCAATGGTGTGCTGGTAAGCGCGCCAATCTCGTCGCGCACCGCCTCCAGCTTTTCCAGGCTGCGCCCGGCCATCGCCCAGCTGGGGCCATCATCGCGGCTGCCATAGTGATTGCTCAGATGCTCAGCAACAAGCCGCCCGGTGAACCCGGTGGCGCCATAGATGATGATGTCGAATTCGGTCTTAGCCATACGAAAACTCTCCTTTTGCGTTCGCTTGATGCGCGCGCATGATCACAGAGTCAAAGCCGTTACCGCGCAGGTGGTTCCTAAGCGAGGCCCGAAAGCGGAACGCGCGGCACGACGCCGGTCTGGCTGGAGATTGCCAGCAAGGTGCCATCCTCGCCGAAATGCTGCGCCTGCCCCTGAGCAACGCCGCGATCAAAGGCGGACATTTGGGTCACGGACAGCACCCACCCCGGCGGCGCCGATTGGATGAAGCGGAAGGTTGCATCCAAGCTCGATCCGCCGTGCGCGCGCGGGTGCGCACCAAGGAAGAAGTCTGAGATCACCGCCAGCAGGCCAGCATCATTGGCGAAGCCCGCTTTGGAGCGTGACCACACGGCCTCGATCCCGCGCTCATTGTCCTCCAGTGCGGTGCGCCGCTCAAGCTGACCGGGCAGATTGTCATCAAAACCATTGGCATCCTTTGGCTTCTCCGGGCAATCATCTGGTTGCGGGACGTCGGGCATTTTCGCAAACAGCACCTGCTCGCTCGGCTCGCGCGCACCGACGGCGGCGGTGACCATCTGGATCACTCGCCCGTTTAGGATGACGTCCGCCTGCCATTGGCCAATGCTGCGCCCGCCGCCCACCTGCTCACAGCGGATGGTGAGCTCCTCTGCGCCTTGGCTGGGGGTGCGAAACTGGATGGTCGCCCATAGCGGGGGTTGCTGGCTGGACAGCTCCAACGCGTCCACCGCCGCGCCCAGGCAGGCACCGCCCATGATGTGCGGATTGCCGGGCGGGCCAACCGTCGCGGGCCGGGTGATGGGCAGGACATACTCGCCCTCGCGCCCGCTTTCAGACGGCACGACCCGCCAGAATGGAAATTTGGCGATGGTCATGGGTGCGCGTTTCCTTTTCTTTGAGATACCGGGATCACCCCGCGCCCTCCACCCTTCCACCCGGATCCTAACCCGGTGTGACAATCCGGGTGGAAGGGTGGAGGGCGCGGGGCGGTGAGGCAAGGTCAGCCTGGATGGGCTGGCCGCACCCCAATCAAAGCCGAGGCAAGGTCACGCCGCGCTGGCCCATATATTTGCCCGCGCGGTCTTTATAGCTCGTCTCGCAGCGCTCATTGCCCTTTAGGAACAGGAACTGGCACGCGCCCTCATTGGCGTAGATTTTCGCAGGCAGCGGCGTGGTGTTGGAAAATTCCAGCGTCACATGCCCCTCCCAGCCCGGTTCTAGCGGGGTGACATTCACGATGATGCCGCAGCGCGCATAGGTGCTCTTGCCCAGGCAGATTACCAGCACGTCTTCGGGCACGCGGAAATATTCGACTGTGCGCGCCAGAGCAAAGGAATTGGGCGGGATGATACAGACGTCGGTCTTGCGGTCGACCAGGCTGCCCGCATCAAAGCTTTTAGGATCGACCGTGGCTGAATTCACATTGGTGAAGATCTTGAACTCATCCGCAACCCGCGCGTCATAGCCATAGGATGAGAGGCCATAAGAGATGACGCCCTCGCGCCGCTGAGCCTCAACAAAGGGCTCAATCATGCCCTCATCTTGCGCCTTGGACCTAATCCACTTGTCTGAAAGAATCGCCATGCGTGATTGATTCCCGAACCAGCGCTCGGGGGCAAGCGCGGCCAAGGTTTTAGGTGTGGGAGGAATTGAGCGAGGGCGCGATACGCTAAGAAGGTGTGTCCGCTAGCGATCCACTTGGAGACCTAGTGAGGACAAGGCATTTGGACTTTGCTACTGCCTCAAGGGCCAATCGGATCGTGTCTTTTGAGAGGAAACTTCATGCCAGTTACAGTTCGTGCCTTGGCTGCGTTCCCCCTGCTTTTGCTTTTTTCGTGCATCAGTCCGGCCAACGCACCAAACAAGACTGTTATTGGGACAATTGCTCTATCTCATATTCGAGCATCTACAGGGGAATTGATGGGGGCCGAAGGAGGCGTTTACGAAGTCCGACCTCTAGATCGAGGCGAAGATCCAATTCTACTGATCATAGAAACCTCCTGCCCATCATTTGACGTAAATGATATTGATCAAAACGACCCAAGCCAGGTATTCCGGATAGAGTATCGAAGCTCTAGATTCACGCGTCGGACAAATCTTAGCCCAAGTGATCCTGGTTACCTTGATACCGATAATATTACAGTGAAGTGCGAGAGATTTGACGAAAAGATCTAACGTCCGCTTCCATCCCCCAAAAATGCGACATTCACCTCACTTAATCGCCCTCGCCCGCAGCGCCGGATTAAGCCCCGTCACATGGTTCAGCCATTTCTTCGGGCGTCTCAGCATATTCTCCGGGTAGTTCACCTTTAGCCCGGCGATCTGCGCCATTGCGCCGACAAAGTGGATGCAATTGCGCGTGTCGAGGTCGTAATATTTGCCCGGTGCATTGCGCCATTTGCTGACCTCGGCCTTTATCCGCTCATATTGCGCATCGGTCAGCCGGACGCTGAAATGGCGGTTGGTTTTCTTGATGTACTTTGGTTTCTCAACCAGGATGTCGTGCACCACCGGCCCGTTCAAAATCGCGGGCGAGACCTTCTTCGCGGTGAAGCCGTAATTCTCGTTCACCACCTTGCCCGATCCCAGCGTCCCCTCCAGCACGATGAAGGTGTGGGGATAGCGCCCAAACAGCACCGATCCGTTGAAGCTGTGAAAATGCATGGTCACCGCCGCAAAGGCGGGTCCGCTCCAGACGAGAGCGAGCAAAGTGACGATGAGGGTTGCGATCCGTTTCATGGGCGGCGTGATAAATCGAAGCCCGCTTAGCTTGCAAGGGTTGGCGCGGCGGGCTGCCCCAAAAGACTGGCATTGCCGCCCGCCGCCGTTGTGTCTGTGCAACTGACGCGTTCGGTGGCGAAGCGGGCGAGGTAGTGCGGCCCGCCCGCCTTTGGTCCGGTGCCTGACAGGCCTTCACCGCCGAACGGCTGGCTTTCCACCACCGCGCCGATCTGATTGCGATTGACGTAGAAATTGCCGACCCGCGCGGCGGTTTGCACGCGCTTGCGGGTGTTCTCGATCCGGCTATGCAGCCCCAAGGTCAGGCCAAATCCGGTGGCGCTGATGTCGGCGACAACTTGGTCGAGCCCGCTCGCGGCGAACCGCGCGACATGCAGGACGGGGCCAAAGTTCTCGCGCTTCAGATCGAGGATGGAATCGATCTCAATGATGGTCGGCGCGACGAAGCAGCCATGCTCTGTGCCATTGGGCAGCTCGCTGCGCCAGACGGTGCCGCCCAGCTGCTCTCGCCGGGCCACATGGCGTTCCAGCGCGGCCTGCGCATCGGGATCGATCACGGGGCCAACATCGGTGGAAAGCTGGCGCGGATCGCCAATGCTGAGCGCATCGAACCCGCCCCGGATCATGGCCAGCATTTCGTCGGCAACGTCTTCTTGCAAGTAAAGCACGCGCAGCGCGGAGCAGCGCTGCCCGGCGCTTTGAAAAGCGCTGGCCAGCACATCGCGCACTACCTGCTCTGGCAGGGCGGAGGAATCGACGATCATCGCGTTTTGCCCGCCAGTTTCCGCAATCAAGGTGGCAATCGGGCCATCGCGGCCTGCGAGTGCCAGGTTGATGGCGCGCGCGGTCTCTGTTGAGCCAGTGAAGGCCACCCCGGCAATACGCGGATCAGAGGTGATCATTTGCCCAACGTCGCCCGCGCCGGGGAGCAATTGCAGCGCCTCTGCCGGGATGCCCGCCTCGTGGCACAATTTCACCGCCAGCGCTGCGATCAGCGGGGTCTGCTCGGCAGGTTTGGCGATCACGCTGTTGCCAGCGGCCAGCGCGGCGGATGCCATGCCGATGAAAATGGCGAGCGGGAAGTTCCACGGGCTGATCGTGGCGAAGACGCCGCGTCCATGCAGCGAGAGCAGGTTTTCCTCGCCCGTAGGGCCGGGAAGAACGGTCGGCTCAGCAAATTGGCGGCGCGCCTCGCGCGCGTAATAGCGCAGGAAATCGACCGCTTCGCGCAGCTCCAACACCGCATCCGGCAGGGTCTTGCCCGCCTCACGCTGGCACAGGGAGAGAAACTCCGCCGAATGCGCCTCAAACAGATTGGCGGCCTCATCGAGCAGCGCGGCCCGGCTTTCCCCGCCTAGCGTATCCCAGCCGGGCTGGATCGCGAGCGCGGTTGTGATGGCATAATCGACCTCCTCCGCCGTGGCGTCGCGGCGCGTGCCCACCTGGCTGCTAAGATTATGCGGCATGGTGATTGGCGCGATCTCGCCCGGCTCTTCGCTGACAAAGGTTGGGCTGGCGTTCCATTGCTGCTCCGCCAGCTCATTGAGGCGAAGCTCCAGCGGGCCGCGCACAAGCGGGTCCGACAGGTCGATCCCGGCGCTGTTTGCGCGGTTTTCAAAGATGTCGGCGGGCAAAGGAATGTTCGGATTGCGGAAGGGTGAGCATTCGGCGAGCTGCGCAACCGGGTCTCCGACCAGCTCTGCGGCGGGAATATCGGCATCGCCCATGCGGTTTACGAAACTGGTGTTGGCCCCGTTTTCGAGCAGGCGGCGCACGAGATAGGCGAGCAATTCCTTGTGCCCGCCAACCGGCGCGTAAATGCGCACCGGCGTGCGGTTGTTGCCTTCCAGAGCGCCGAGTGCATCATACACTTCCTCGCCCATGCCGTGCAGGCGTTGAAACTCATAGTGTTTTTGTTGGCCTACCGCTTCGCTACTTGAGGCCGTGGCCGCGCCCAGGCTTTTGATCGCCGCGATGGTGTAGGCGTTGTGGGTCGCAAAGGCGGGGCGGATCACATCGGCGTGCTCAAACAATCGCGCGGCGCAGGCGAGGTAGCTGACATCGGTTGCCAGCTTGCGGGTGAAGACCGGATAATCGCTGAGGCCGCCAACCTGAGCGAGCTTGACCTCGCTGTCCCAATAGGCGCCTTTGACGAGGCGCACGAACAGCTTGCGGCCGTGGCGGCGCGCCAGCTTGGCGGCCCAATCGCACAGTGGCAGCCCGCGTTTTTGATAGGCTTGCAGGGCGAGGCCAAACCCCTCCCAGCGCGATCCATCGGCGCGCACGAACAGGCCATCATCGGCCATCAGCGCCTCGATAATGTCGAGTGAGAGTTCGAGGCGTTCGGCCTCTTCGGCATCTATGGTGAAGTGAATATCGGCATCGCGCGCCTGTTCGGCGAGGCTTCGGACGATGGGCACCAGATCAGTGCGGGCCTGGTCGGCGTGCAGAAAGTCGTACTTGGGATGCAGCGCGGACAGTTTGACTGAGATGCCCGGTGAGGGGCCAACCCCGCCCTTGGCTTCTTTGGCTAGCCGATCGAGCGCGCCCTCATAGGCCTCGCGGTAGCGCGCCGCATCGGCGAAAGTCATCGCCGCCTCGCCCAGCATGTCGAAGCTGTGCGTTAGGCCACGCGCGCGTTCAGGCTTGGCCCGGTCCAGCGCCTCGTCAATGTCGCGGCCAAAGACGAATTGCCCGCCGAGGATCTTCATCGCTTGCAAGGTCGCCTTGCGCACCACGGGTTCGCCGAGGCGGTTGACCGCGCGTTTCAGGCTGGAGCCCATGCCGCGCTGATGCGCCTCTGGCGGGTCGATCACTTCGCCGGTCAGCATCAGCGAGAATGTCGCCGCGTTGACGAAGGTGGAGGCGCTCTCGCCCAAATGCTCCGACCAATCGATCGCGCCGATCTTGTCCTTGATCAGCGCGTCCGCTGTGCTCGCATCGGGCACGCGCAGCAGCGCCTCGGCCATGCACATCAGGGCAATGCCCTCTTCAGTGTCGAGCCCGAATTGCTGCAGGAATGCGTCGATCCCGCTCGCCTTTTTCGCGCGCGCGCCTTCGATCAATTGGGTCGCCAGTTCAGCCGAGGCTGCGTGCATGCGCGAGGCGGGGGCTGCCTGCTCAATGCGCTCTGCAATGCAGGCGTTTTCCTCGGCGCGATAGGCGCGGCGCAGATCAGATCGGTCGAGCGGTTGAAGGTTCGTCACGGCTGGCGATTCGCACTTCTGTAATTGCACTAGGCCAGTGATCTGAACCCGGATGGATCGCCGCGCAAGCCCTTGTGACACGGGCCAATACGAGCGCCAGTTAGAGCGGCCCGATCAAACGCCCTGCAACCGCATCCAGACGAGTGAGCAATTCCGGATCATGCTCATCAGGTGCGGTAATCACCGCATCATCCAGCGCAGTGTCAATCGGTGAGGGTTTTCGCCCATCCGGCAGCGCATTGATCAGGCGGACAATCATCTCGCGCGCCAGATCGCCATTGGCCTGCATCTGGGTGACGACCTGCGCCACGTCGACCGCTTCGCCTTCGCGCCAGCAATCATAGTCCGTGACCATGCCGACCAGCGCATAGGGCAGCTCTGCCTCGCGGGCGAGCTTCGCCTCTGGCATGGCGGTCATCCCGATCACATCCGCGCCCCATTCGCGGTACATCCGGCTTTCCGCGCGGGTGGAGAATTGCGGACCTTCCATCGCCAGATAGGTCGCCCCGGCGGTGAATTTGCCCTTCGCCTCTGTGATCGCATCGGCGGCCATTTGCGACAGCCGCTCGCAAACTGGATCGGCCATGGAGACGTGGGTCACAAAGCCTGAACCGTAATAGGTGGAGGGGCGCCCTTTGGTCTGATCGATGAACTGGTCGACCACCACGAAATGGCCCGGAGGCAGCTCTTCGCGAAGTGAGCCAACGGCGGAAATGGCCAGAATGTCGGTGCAGCCAGCGCGTTTCAGCGCGTCGATATTGGCCCGCGCATTAACCTCGCTCGGGCTGATCGGATGGCCCCGGCCGTGGCGCGGCAGAAAGCGCACGCGCACATCGCCGATCCGCCCGCACAAAATTTCGTCCGATGGCTCGCCCCAAGGGGTTTCAACCGCAATCCACTGCTGCTCTTTCAGCCCTTCGATATTGTAGAGGCCAGAGCCTCCGATGATCCCGATTGTCCATGGGCTTAGCCATGCGTGTCATCCTTTGAATATTGCGCGAAAGAGCATGCCCGATGCGGGCTGAACCGCCAAGAAAGCGTTAAGTCAGATCAATGCGTTCCGGCAAGCCTTTGCGAACAGCCTTGTCGGCCTGAGCGAATGGTCCGGCGATGGAAGGGCGCGCCTGCATCCGCTCAAAATGCGCGGCAAAGCGGGGCCATTTGTCGAGCGGCGTTTCGGCCACGAGCGAGACTTGCATCAAGCAGCAGGTGATCGAAATATCTGCTATCGACAGAGCGTCGCCTACGAAAAACTCATTCTCGCCCAGCGCGCCTTCCAGATAGTCAAACACGGGCGGCAGTTTGGTGGCCCAGGTCTCGCGCGCGGTCTCCAGATCAGGTGCCTCGCCTTTGGTGATCGAGAAGAAGATCGGGCGAAAGATGCCGAGCCCTCCGGCGAGCGCTAGGGTCGTGTCGGCATATTCCTCAAGGCATAGCGCGCGCCCACGGCAAAAGGCTTCATCGGGGTAGAGCGCAGGCGCGGGATGCTTGGCCTCGATGTAGCCGCAGATTGCCGACGAGATCGGCGATGGTGCCATCAACGCCTTCGGCCGCGATTGAGCGGTCGCGCAGCACGGGAATGCGCTTCATCGGTGAGATGTCTTTGAACCATTGCGGCGGGTCGAACACATTGACCGGCTCGACATCGAAACCCACGCCTTTTTCCAGGCACACCGCGGCGACCTTGCGCACGAATGGAGAGACGGGGCTGCCATAGATGACAAGGTCGTTTGTAGCGTCGGACATATTCGTGTTCCTCATGCAGGCCGGGGCCGAAATTTCAGTTGCACTGCGCAATTGATCGCGGTCGCTGGCGAGCGCAAGCATTATCGTGAACGGCGCAAATGCGATTGAACTTTGCTGGTCAAAGGTCCACCTAGATCGGCGAGAGTAATCCAAAAAGATTCGAGAGAGGCATTCCCATGGTCACCCAGTACAAAAATCTCATCAATGGCGAGATGATTTCCACCACCGACATGCTCGATGTGGTCAATCCAGCCAATGAAGAAGTCATCGGCCAGGTGCCAGCCTGCGGCCAGGTGGAGCTTGACCAAGCAGTCGCCGCAGCCCGCGCCGCCTTCAAGACCTGGAAGAAAACTCCGTTGGAGGAACGCCGCGCGGCGATCATGGCGATCTCTGGCGCGATCAAGGAAAACGCTGATGAGCTGTTCCGTCTGTTGACCAGTGAGCAAGGCAAGCCGCACCAGCAAGCCAAAGGCGAGATTTACGGCGCGGCTGCCATTTCTGCGGCGCAATCCACGCTTGAGCTGGAAGATGAGATCAATGAAGACAGCGATGCCCGGCTGAGCCGCACGCGCCGCGTACCTGTCGGCGTGGTCGGCGGCATTGTGCCGTGGAACTTCCCAGTGATGATGGCGATCCAGAAGATTGTGCCTGCGATGCTTTCCGGCTGCACGATTGTGCTCAAGACCTCGCCGTTCACCCCGCTCACCACCCTGCGCATTGCAGAGCTGATCGCGGACAAGGTGCCAGCGGGCGTCGTTAACATCATCACCGGCAATGATGATTTGGGTCCGATGATCACTTCGCACCCAGACATCGACAAGATCACCTTCACCGGGTCGACCGCGACCGGCAAGAAGATCATGGAGGGCGCGAGCGCCGACCTTAAACGGATCACGTTGGAGCTGGGCGGCAATGATGCGAGCATCGTCATGCCAGACGCCGACCCTAAGAAGGTGGCAGAGCAATTGTTCTGGTCCAGTTTCCAGAACGCTGGCCAAGTCTGCATCGCGGCCAAGCGCATCTATATCCACGAAGATATCTATGACGAGCTGTCCGCTGCGATCGCTGAATATGCGAGCCAAGTGAAGGTCGGCGACGGCGCTCAGCAAGGCACCGGCGTTGGGCCGATCCAGAACAAGAAGCAGTTTGACCGCGTTGTTGAGCTGATCGAGGACGCCAAAGACAATGGCTATAAATTCCTGGTCGGCGGGGAAACCGATCCATCGGGCTCTGGCTATTACGTGCCGATCACCATTCTCGACAATCCGCCAGAAGACGCGCGGATCGTGGCCGAGGAGCAGTTTGGCCCGGTTATGCCGCTGATGAAATTCTCATCCGAAGAAGAAGTGATCGAGCGCGCGAACAATTCAGAATATGGCCTCGCTGGCGCGGTCTGGACGGCTGACGCTGAAAAGGGCGTTGAGATTGCTGAGCAGCTGGAAACCGGCACGGTGTGGGTCAATGAATTCATGCATCTGTCGCCGTTTGCTCCGTTTGGCGGGCACAAGCAGTCTGGCTTCGGCGCGGAATACGGCAAGGAAGGCCTGAAGGAATTCACCTATCCGCAAGTAATTACTGTAAAGAAGGACAATGTTCCGGCATAAACGGAATGTCTGAAGTTTGATTATTAGGAGGGGCCCTTAAACCATGGCACTCAAATTTTCTAAGTCGCGCGGCATCATGCTGGCAGCTGTGGCTGCTGTTGCTGGGCTGGGCGCAGCAATGCCTTTGCAGGCGCAGTTCAACATCGGCAATGCCGTGAAATCGGCCAAGAAGGTTGCTGAGGCGGCGAGCTATTCTGATGAGGAAATCGTCAGTTTCTTCAGCCAGATGTCTGAGGAAATGGACAGCCAGAACCCGGTTGCCACGATGGACGATCCCTATGGTCAGCGCCTTGCTGCGCTTACTGAAGGGCTCGACAGCTATGATGGCCTCGACCTCGATATCAAAGCCTATCTGGTGAAGGACGTGAACGCCTTTGCCATGGGTGATGGCACCGTGCGTGTCTTCGCTGGCCTGATGGACAAGTTTGAAGATGACGAGCTGCGCTGCGTGATCGGTCACGAGATTGGCCACGTGAAGCTGGAGCATGGCAAGAAGCGCATGAAGCGCACTTTGCAACAAGACGCCGCGATGAGCGTGGCCAGCACCGCGAGCAGTGATGTTCGCCGCCTGGCCAATTCAGAGCTTGGCAAGATGTTCGGCAATGTCATCACAGCTCAGCACTCGCAAAAGGCAGAGCGCAACTCGGACGACTATGCGCTCGAGTTCATGAAGGCCAACAATTACAACGCTGAGGCGTGCATCACGGCGATGGAAAAGCTGGGCACGATGAGTTCTGGCGGCGGAATTGATCTGCTGAAGACGCACCCAAGCCCGCAATCGCGCGCGAAGCGGATGCGTAAAAAGCTGAGCTAAGCTCGCTTAGGCTTTTCAAGACATTTGCAGCGGCCGCTCAGGAGACTGGGCGGCCGTTTGCTTTTGCGCTGGTGTGTGCAGTTGCGCGTAAGGCTGCGTGGTTTTCCTACTCGCGGGCTTGCGAGTAGGTGTGGTGAGGCTCTTTGAACCGTCTATCCCCCACGCGTGCCTGTGTGTTTTCACTCGGCAAAGGCGCGCATTTGCGTCGAATCTCTCAAAAGTCACACTTTGCGCCGCGCGATCTGATCTAAAGTTCTGAAAGTGTGAGGCTTTCCGCCAAAAGTCACACTTTTGAAAACGCGAAACGTGTTCCAAGCGCCGACCAAACGCCGATGTATGGAATTCGGTGAGTTCAGACCAAACACTGCTGTCTGGAGCCTATGCCCGCTATTCGCCCGCTGGTTTGCTGAGCAACTCCAGGCCCACGGCCCAGCGGCGCTGGAACCCGCGCCAATGCTCCGTCTCGTCCGGTCCGGCAAACTTGCCATTGAGCTGTTCGCCAAAACTGGTCTCCCAGCTGCTGTCATTGGAGTTGGGCGCTGGCACATCGAGATAGCTCGCCTTGTCCGCGTCGCCCTTCAAATGCAGGTCGAGGAAAGCGGCGACGAAATGCTGGTTGATGCCGTTGATGCGGTCTTGCCGCCAGACCGGTTCGGCCAGGAACTCTGCGACGCGGAATGGCGCATCATCCGGCACAGCGAAGTCATTGCCCACGGTGTTGTGACGGGCCTCGCGAAAGACCAGCATGTGCCGAGCCGTCCCGGTCAATTGGTCGAAAATCCAGCTGATCCCGTCTGCGTAATTGGAAACGTCATCCTCGCTGCCAGCCACCAACAGCACAGGCGCGGTGATCTGGCCAAGCGTCTCGGCGCTCCATACGCGGTTATCTGGTTGCCCGCCCCATGGGGCAAAGGCGACGACCGCATCCACGCCTGCGTCGTCGCTCACCGTCTCACGCAGCTGCGCCAGGGCCAGCTCGGGCACTTGGCCGAAGGTCTCGCTGTCATAGTCATAGTCGCCGCCCGCCGTTGCCAGCGCGCCGTAACCGCCCATAGAATAGCCAATGACCGCAATCTGCTCAGGATCAATCAGTCCAAACAGTCCTGTCTGGTCTGACTGCTGCCGCCCCTTGATCTCAGCAAGCACTTGCCGCTGGTCGATCGTACGGTTGGCCAGCACCAGATTGAACGAATGGATGAAGTCTGTGACCCCCTCGATTGTCATGTCGGCATGGTCAATCGAGGCGACGACATAGCCGCGCGAGGCGATGTGTTCCGCCAGATTGCTGAACTGCGTGCTCCAGCCATTGAAGCCGTGGCTCATGATGACGAGCGGGAATGAGCCCTCTGACAGCGGGGCGGCATCGGCGAAGGCGCGCCCGGTGTACTCCAGCGGCACCGGCTCCATCGCGGGCGGGGTCATGGTGTGTGTGTAAGTGATCGGCGCTGCGCCTGCGGCCACCTCGGCAGGGTAGAACATGCGCACTTGGAGCATCGGCATCTCCTCATCCTCAGAGAGCTGGCCGGTTGCCATGCCCACTTTGGTGAAGCTGATCCGATCAGGGATGCCCATCAGCATCTCCTGCGTGCCGACCTGATACTCGCCATAGCGCCCGAGCTCCGGGGTCTCGCCATCCATACCCTCATGTACGGTCGGGCTGGCGACATAGGCCGCGGTGCCTGCTCCAATTCCAAGCAGGGCGAGAGCGCTCAGCGCTACGTATCGTTTCTTCATTGCGAGCCGTCGTCTTTCCATTGCGAGTAAGCGAGAGCTTGCCGTCGCTCATATCTGCGTGCACTTCTTACAGCGAATGGACGCGAGGGGAAGTGATGACATTGAGCGCCGATGATCTGACAGAGGGACTGAGCCGGGTTTTGGCGCGCGTTGGCATGGAGGCTCCGGCCGAGCTGGAGCGGCTGACCGGCGGCGCGACCATGGAAAGCTGGCGGTTTTCCAGCGGCGGCGAGGCGTTCGTGCTGCGCCGCGCGCCCAGCCTGGAGTTCATGGCGGACCGCCCATTCGGCCATGATACCGAGGCGGCAGTGATCCGCGCCGCGAAAGCCGCCGGTGTGACTGCGCCCGAGGTGATCGCCGAGCTACAGCCTGAGGATGGCATCGGCAGCGGCTTCGTGATGCGCGCACTGCCGGGCACTGCTGACCCCAAGGTGATCCTGCAGTTTGACGAGGCGGACGCGCTGCTGCGCGAGGCGGCGCAGGACTTGGCCCGCATTCACTCGCTCACCCGCGATGATGTGCCCGCTGCCGTGCCGGTCATGGACTACCGAGCGGCCATTGCTGATCTGCGGGCGCAATTCGAGGAGGCGGGCGGCGACCGCCCGATCATCGCGCTCGGCCTCAAATGGATGGAGGACAACTGTCCTGAGGCATGCGAGCCTGTGCTCAACCACGGTGACTACAGGCTCGGCAATCTGCTGACGGAAGAGGGGCATCTCACAGGAGTGCTCGATTGGGAACTGGCGCATTTCGGCGACCGGCACGAGGACCTAGCGTTCGGTTGCATGGCGGTGTGGCGGTTTGCGCGGTATGATCGACCTGCGCTCGGGCTTGGGAGCCTTGAGGACTATTTCGCTGCCTATGAGGCGGAGAGTGGCTGCACGGTTGACCCGGCCCGCTTCCGCTACTGGCTGATCCACCGCACCGTCTGGTGGGCGCTCGGCTGCCTGAAAATGGCGCAAATCTGGCGCAGCGGCGAGGACCGGATGCTGGAGCGCGTGGTGATCTCGCGCCGCACGAGCGAGCAGGAGCTCGACCTGCTGATGCTGCTGGAGGAGGATGCGCCAAGCGTCGAGAAGCTACGCCATGTATATCCGCCAAGCTCATTGGAATGCCTTGGTGGTGAAGCCGATATGGGTGAGATCGCGGAGGCGGTGTCGGAATGGCTCGCGACCATCAAGGGGCAACTTAGCGGCCATGATCGCTTTCAACTTGCGGTCGCCCGCAACGCCTTGGGTATGATCCAGCGGGAGCGGGAGTACTTTCCGCTTGGTACTGATCAGGAAACGGCTCAGGCGGTTTTGTCAGGCGTGCTATCCTTATATGAGCCAGGGCAGCTTCAATCTCTGAGGGAGCAAGCGCTTCAAAAGGCAATGGCGGACGTTCCAAAATACCCCGCTTTGGCGATGGCGCTGAAGAAGTGGTCACCAAAAGAAGAGGACTTAGGCTAAATGGATTTCGCAATTCCCGCCGACCTTCAGGCCTACTTGCTAGAACTCGACGCCTTTATCGAGGCTGAGATCAAGCCTCTCGAGCGGCAAGACGATAACATCCGGTTCTTTGACCACCGCCGTGAGGATGCGCGCACCGACTGGGAACGTGAAGGCCTGCCCGATCACGATTGGGAAAAGTTGCTTCAAGAGGCCACCGCGCGCGCTGACAAAGCCTACCATTGGCGCTTCTCCGCGCCTGCGCAATATGGCGGCAAGGATGGCTCCAACCTCTGGATGGCGGTGATCCGCGATCACTTCGCTCAGCGCGGCCTTGGCCTCCACAATGATCTGCAAAACGAACACAGCATCGTCGGCAATTTCCCCTTCGTCGCGATGTTCGACACCTTTGGTACCGAGGCGCAAAAACAGGAATTCATCACCGGCGGCTTTGAACGCACAAGGCGCGTCGCTTTTGGCCTGACCGAAGCGGAGCACGGCTCCGACGCGACCCATATGGAAACCCGCGCGGTCAAGGAAACGCGCGATGGCGTGCCGGGATACCGGATCGACGGTGAGAAGATGTGGATCACCGGCATGCATGTCGCCACGCATTGCGCGGTGTTTGCGCGGACCGATGGCGAGGCGGGGGACGCACGCGGCATCACCTGTCTGCTCGTGCCGAACCCCACGGACGGCTTCAAGATCGAGGAATGGATGTGGACGTTCAACATGCCGACCGACCATCCGCGCCTCTCGCTCAGCAATGTTTGGGTGCCGGAAAGCGCAATGCTGGGCGAGGAGGGGCGCGGACTCGCGCTGGCGCAGAGCTTCGTTCACCAGAACCGCATCCGTCAGGCGGCGTCTTCGCTGGGCGCGGCGACCTATTGCGTGGAGGAAAGCGTCAAATACGCGCGGGAGCGCAAACCCTTTGGCGAAGAGCTCGCGAAAAATCAGGCAATCCAGTTCCCCTTGGTTGAGCTGGCGACGCAATGTGAAATGCTGAGGATGCTGATCTACAAGACCGCTTGGCAGATGGACAATATGCCGCACAAGGAGATTGAGCGGACGATCTCTGACAAGGTATCGATGTGCAATTATTGGGCGAACCGGCTGGTGTGCGAGGCAGCAGACCGCGCGATGCAGGTGCACGGCGGGATCGGCTATTCACGCCACAAACCGTTCGAGCATATCTATCGCCACCACCGCCGCTATCGCATCACCGAAGGCGCAGAAGAAATCCAGATGCGCAAAGTGGCGGCCTATCTGTTTGGCTATCTGGGGCCGAAGCGCGGGCAATTCGACTAACGACTTCTATCAAGCTCTAGCAATATCCTTACGCGGCGTTAGTCTCGGCCCCAACACAGGGAGAGACTCATCATGCGCCGCTTCGCACCTCACTTCACCGCCACCCTCCTCGCAGGCTCTATGCTTGCCATTCCAAGCGCGGCGTTCGCGCAGGACGACGAAGGTTGGGACGTTGAAGCGCCCAAGGGTGCGACCGTCGAACAAGTGCCGATCGAGACCGACGAGGGCACGTGGATGGATGTCGATGTCTCGCCTGATGGCCGCACCATTGCCTTCACCATGCTTGGCGATATCTACACCCTGCCGATCACTGGCGGCACGCCTAAGCGCATTGCCGAGGGGCTGAGCTGGGAAGTGCATCCGCGCTTCTCGCCCGATGGCACGCGCATCGCCTTCACCTCTGATCGGGGCGGGGGCAACAATATCTGGCTGATGAATGCCGATGGCTCTGACAAGCGTCAGTTGACCAAGGAAAGCTTCCGTCTGCTCAATCAGCCGACCTGGTCGCCGGACGGGCGCTTTATCGCCGCGAAAAAGCACTTCACCACTCAGCGTTCGCTCGGCACGGGTGAGATCTGGATGTACCACATTTCCGGCGGCGGCGGTGTGCAGGTCGTGAAGCGCGCCAATGAGGCCTTGCAGAAGGAGCTGGGCGAGCCGGTCTTCGCGCCCGATGGCAGCGCGATTTATTACACTCGCAATACGACGCCCGGGAACACCTTTGTCTACGCACAGGATTCCAATGCTGGGATCTTCGCGATTGAACGGCACGATCTGGAAACGGGTGAGGTGACCACAGCGGTCGATGGCTATGGAGGGGCGGTGCGCCCTGCCCCTTCGCCGGATGGCACAGAGATCGCGTTCGTGCGGCGGGATAAGGACACCTCGCAGCTATGGGTTAAAGAGATCACGAGCGGCAAGGAGCGGATGATTTACGACGCGCTTGATCTCGACGTGCAGGAAACCTGGGCGGTGACCGGGGTCTATCCCAATATGGATTGGACGCCGGATAGCCGATCAATCGTGTTCTGGGCGGGCGGCAAATTGAACCGCGTGAACCGCGATGGGTCTGGCCATGCGGTGATCCCGTTCAGCATTAGCGACACGCGCGGCATTGCCGATGCGCCGCATCCTGAGATTGAGGTCTCGCCTGATCGCTTCGCCACCAAAATGGCGAAGTTCGGCACGCTGTCTCCTGACGGCAGCCGCCTGGTGTTTGAGAGCCTTGGCAAGCTCTACACAAAATCCGCTCGAGGCCGCGACGCGGCTCGTCCTTTGATCGGCGGCGGCGATGCTGTCGAGGCCTATCCCGCTTACAGCCGCGATGGATCGCGCATCGCCTTTGTCCGTTGGACAGATGAGGGGCTGGGTCAGATCCTTGTCGCCAATGCTGACGGTTCGGGCGCGCGGGTCATTTCCGAACAGCCGGGGCATTACGCCAATCTCGCCTTTTCACCCGATGGCGCCATGGTCGCCTATGAAAAACGCAGCGGCGGCTATCTCACCGCGCCGGAATTTTCCGAGAACACCGGTATCTATCTGCAGCCGGTTGGCGGCGGCGCACCCAAAATGGTCGCCCGCTCTGGCTCGCGCCCGCAATTTGGCGCAGACAATAGCCGCATCTTCATGATCGGCCGCGATGGCGACAAGCTGGCTTTGATGTCGGCCGATTTTGATGGCGAGAAAAAGCGCACCCATGCAACCGGCACCCTGGTAAACGATTTTCAGGTTTCGCCGGATGGCAAAACTATCGCTTTTCGCCAGAATTACGAAGTGTTCGCCATGCCGGTTATTCCGGGCGGCAAGCCGGTCGATGTGAACGAGACCAAGGGACCCGTTCCGGTCACCAAAGTGTCTAGCGGCGGGGCGGACTACCTCGGCTGGGCGCGCGGGGGAGAAACCCTGTTCTGGTCGATCGGACCGGAGCTGAAGCAAGCGCAGGTCAGCGACTTCTTCCGCAACGCTCCGAAAGGAGATGATGATGCGGATGGCTATGAAGAGCCGGATAGCGGCATTTCGATGGCGGTCACCGTAACTGCCCAAAAACCCAGTGGCACGGTCGTAATCACTGGCGCGAAAGTGCTGACCATGGCCGCCGGGCTCGATGCCGGGGACGCAGGCATGATCGAAGACGGCGTGATCGTGATCGAAGGCGACCGGATCGCGGCGATTGGCGCGGCAGGTGATGTCACTATCCCGAGCGGCGCGACAATGGTCGACGCCAGCGGCAAGGTGGTGATGCCCGGCTTTGTCGATGCGCACCATCATGGGCCGCATGGCACGGGCGATCTTGTGCCGCAGCAGAACTGGAGCTTGGTGCAGGATTTGGCGCTCGGCACCACAACCACACACAACCCCTCGAGCAATTCCAGCCTGATCTTTGCCTCAGCTGAGCGGCAGATGGCGGGCATTTTGCTCGCCCCGCGCATCTTTTCGACCGGGGAGATCATTTACGGCGCGAAGGCTCCGAGCGTGTACGCGCGGATCGACTCTTATGAAGATGCGCTGGCACATGTCCGCCGTATCAAGGCGCAGGGCGGCATTTCGGTAAAGAACTACAACCAGCCCCGGCGCGACCAACGCCAGATGGTGGCGCGCGCGGCGGCCGAAGAGAATATGCTCAACGTCGCTGAGGGCGGCTCGCTGTTCGGGATGGATATGAACCTCATCGCGGATGGCAATTCCACCATTGAGCACAATGTACCGGGCGATGTCTTTTACGAGGACGTGCTGCAATTCTTCGGCCAATCGAACTCGAATTACACCCCGACGCTCAATGTGACTTATGGCGGGCTTGCTGGCGATCCGTATTGGCGTCAGGCGACCGATGTGTTCGACCATCCGCTGATGATCCACACCCCGCCAAAGGTGCTGCTTGCGGCTACGGCGCGGCGCACGAAAGCGCCTGAGTGGGCGTTTGTTGACGACAATGCAGCGCGCGAGGCGAAGAAAATTGCCGATCGCGGCGTGAAGGTCTCTATCGGCGCGCACGGTCAGCAACCCGGCATTGGCGCGCACTGGGAAATCTGGACCTTTGCGCGCGGCGGGATGAGCCCGGTTGAAGCGCTGAAGACCGCGACCATCTGGCCTGCGGAATCGCTCGGCATGCAAAAGGACGTGGGCAGTCTGGAAGTCGGCAAGCTGGCTGATTTGCTGGTGCTGAGCGCTGATCCAACCGCCAATATCCGCGACACCGATAAAATCGAAAGCGTGATGATTGGTGGCCGGATGTACGACACCGCGACCATGCAGGAAGTCGCCACCGGCACTGGCGGACGCCGCGCCTATTGGTGGGAAAGCGGCCAAGGCGGCAATGCCGCGCGGATCAGAGGCGGCAACCCATGCGGGCGGCGGCCACAGTCACGGCGATGGTGACGGAGGCAGCCAATAAGGCCTAGTCGGCCTCGATCAGAGCGCGCAAATCCTTCAGAGCCTTGGCTCTGAGTTGGTGCACGCGCGGGACGCTGACCTCCAGAATCTCGGCAATCTCGGTGAGGTTCATTTCCTCAACGAAGAACAATTGCAGCACCAGTTTTAGGCGGTCTGGCAGTTCGGCCATCGCTCGGATCAGCCGTTCGCGGTCTTCCATGTCTGACAGGACTTCGAACGGGTCGGGATCGTCGCTGGCAAAGGCGGTGCTGGTCTCGTCATATTCCTCCGAGATTGAGGTTACCGTGACGCCGGAGGCCTCAATTTCTAGCAATTCGGCATCGGATATTTTCAGGCGCTGACCGATTTCCGCGCGGCTGGGTTCGCGTCCCAGCGCTGCGCGCAAATCGCTGAGTGCAGCCTCGTATTGGGCGCGTTTCTTTCGCGCCGTGCGGCTGTCATTCATCAGCTTGCGGATCTGATCGAGCATGGCCCCGCGCACGCGGATTTTCGCATAGGCGGCAAAGCCATCTTCGGTGGGGCCGGAATGCCGCATAGAGCACTCAGTCAGCGCGATAACGCCGACCTGCATCAGGTCTTCAACCTCGAGGCCCTCGCGGCCCATTCCATAGACATGCCAGGCGGTGCTGCGAACGAGCGGCATGAAGCGGCGAACGCGGTCGTCTATCTCTGCCCGGTTTGAAGCGCCATAGCCCGCCGCCCCGGTTGGCGCGGTTCTCGCAAAGCTGCTGGGGTCGTGTTTCATGCGGCCATTGCTCCTGGCTCGTCTTGGGCGGCCGTCGCCGCTGTTTCATCTGATAAGGCGGCGGCAGGCGGCTGAGGTTCAGCCTCCGCGCCAATCACGCCAACCACCTCGACCGGCTGGGTTGCAGGCAATTCATTGATCGAAAGCACCAGACAGCGCGGAACCCGCTGACTGAGCAGAGTGGCAATCGAACGGCGCACGGGCGGCTGAACAATCAGCGCAATCGGCTCGCCCTCTGCCTCCAATATCTGAGTCAGCGTTTCAGCGATCATACTGCCGCATTCCGGTTCGATCAGCGGCTGGCCCGTCGCCGGATCTGGCACACTGCTGAGGATCGCGGCCTCAAGGTTGGCATCTAGAGTGGCCACTCTCAGCCGCGCACCAGGTTCGCAAATGCGCGCGATCAGTTTTGCCCCCATATCAGCGCGCACGGCATCCACCAGAAGGTCAAATTCCTGAGTGCGTTGCAGAGCGAGAGCGAGGCTCGTGAGGACCGCCTGCGGATGGCCCAGACCAATGCCATCGGCGATCAAGGCTCGGAAAATGCGGGTGATCGCGGCTAGCGACAATGGCTCTGGATGGACGGTTTCAACCAGGCTGGGGGAACTTTCCTTGAGCGCATCGAGCAATTCGCGCACTTCCTCTGGCCCCAGGAGTTCTTGCGCCTGCGCGAGCAGCGCTTGATTGGCGTGGGTGGCGATGACTGTGCTTGGATCGACCGTCAGGAAGCCTTCCGCAATGGCGTGGTCACGCTCGCGCGGCTCAATCCAGATCGCCGGGCAATCAAAGCTGGGATCGCGTGTCGCTTCGCCGGTTAGGCCGTGCCCTTGACGAACATCGCCGGCGTCAATCGCCAGCAATCGGTCGGGGCGAACTCTGCCGCGAGCGAGACTGACCCCGCCCAGCAACACTTCGTAGTCTTGAGCGCCCATTTCGAGCGAATCCCGAATCCTGAACTGCGGCAGGACAAATCCCAGCTCCCGGCTCAGCTGTTTGCGAATGCCGGTAATCCGGGTCAGCAGCGGCGCGTCTTTGGCTTTGTCGACCAGGTGGACGAGGCTGTATCCAAGCTCGATGGTGACGAGCGTCTGGTCGCTGACATCTTCTAGCGCGATGTGATCGGGCGGCGTTTCTTTCACCACGGGTTCCTTGACCACTGGCGCATTGGCGCGAGCTCGCAGGGTCCACCAGATCGCGCTCGGCGATCCCTGCCGCTGGCATGAAAATCAGCTGAGGCATGGCAGGCACAGTTCCAATCGCCGCGAGGATCAGCGCCACGGGCAGCCATCCGCGCGGGTCAGAAAACTGCCCGCCAATCTGGCCGGTGAGATCGCGCTTGTCAGATACACGCGTGACGATGGCCGCCGCCGCGATGGACAGCAGTAGAGCGGGAACCTGAGCAACCAGAGCATCGCCGACGGCCAGGGTGATATAGAGCTCGCCCGCTTCCGCTGCGCTCAGCCCGTGGGTGATCATGCCGAGCGCAAAGCCTGCGATGACATTAACCCCGAGGATCAAGAGGGCCGCAATGGCATCGCCCTTCACAAATTTCGATGCACCATCCATTGAGCCGTAGAAATCCGCCTCAATGGTCACCTCAGCGCGGCGCGCCTTTGCCTCTTCCGTAGTCACCAGGCCAGCGGCAATGTCGGCATCGATCGCCATCTGCTTGCCGGGCAAAGCGTCGAGCACAAAGCGCGCAGAGACCTCAGAAACGCGGCCTGCGCCCTTGGTAATGACAATCATATTGATGATCAGCAGGATGCTGAACACGAACAGGCCGACCGCAAAATTGCCGCCAACCAGAAACTCACCAAAGCTCTGGATGATCTCCCCCGCAGCCGGTCCGCCATTGTGACCATTGACCAAAACGATGCGGGTGGAGGCGACATTGAGCGCGAGCCGTAGCAAGGTGGCGAACAACAGCACCGAGGGGAAGGAAGAGAAATCGAGCGGTTGGCGCGCGTTCAATGCGACCATCAGCACGGCGACTGTGATCGCGATGTTGAGCACAAAAAACATATCGAGCAGCAATGTCGGGATCGGCAGCACCATCAGCACGAACAGCGCAAAGATGCCGACCGGCAAGGCCATGGCCGCTGGCGCCGCGCCAAAGCGGGCCGCAAGGCTGGTCGCTGCTGGGTTGGAAGTGTTCATACCCGCCTCAATCAGAGCCCGAAGACTTTAAACTGCTCGTAAGCGCGCTTGATCTGCGCGCTGGCACCGCCCGTGCTGGCGCCATCGCCAAAGGTGGATTGCAGCACTTGTGACATGCTGACTGGTGATCCGCGCGCAGGGTTTGCCGCGATTGGCGGAAGCGATGCGGCTTGCAGCGTTGCTGGCGGAGGTGATTGGCTGATCACGCGGTTGGCCATGGTGATGGCGGGCGGGTTCATCGGGCCAAAGGCACCTTCGTCCGCGATCATGTAGGGCGCGATTGGCGATTGATCGCGCATCCCGCCCGGCACGGCGTCGAGCGCGCGTTCCATACGGCCGCGGACATAATCCATCACGCCTTCAAGGCTGCGCGCGCCGCCGCCGCGCTCGTAAAAGACGGGGCGGTTCGCCGCCGCTGCGCGGGGGAAGATGCTGGCGGCTGACTGGTCGGGATTGCTTTGCAAAGCCGATAGAAAGCGAGATGCGCCGCCCGCACCGAGGAAATGCGCCATGTAGAGCTCGTTGTGATCGGGCTCGCGGCCCAGCACCGGCAGCAAGCGCGCGCGGTTATCCTCGGCGAGGCCAGCGGCCATGTAAGAGGCGACTTGTGGGTCGTTGCGCAGGGCCAAGATCGATTGGCGCTGGGCCGGGTCGGCGACATAGGCCGCGCCGCTACGAGTGGTGCCGATTTGCGCCGCGACATCGCCAAGACCAAATCGGGGTCCATGCTTTTTGACGGTGGAGAGCCAGGTGCTCTCAATAAATTGGTAGAGGCCGGTGGCGCTGGAAGTGCGCGCCTTTGCGCGGGGGTTCATCGAGGATTCCACCTGCGCCTGGGCAAGCAGATAGTCGAAATCCACTTGCGACCGCTGGGCTGCGCCAGCGATGGCCGCGCCAACATCGCCTCGGCGGCCAGAGGCGGCGATCCGCTCTGTCCCTGGCCGCACGCCCGCGTTTGCACTGGAAGTGATGTCGTTCACTTAACCCTCGTTTTGATCGTCGATGCGCGAAGACGCACCCGTTCAAATCAAGGATAAGCAATTGCCGTGCCAGAACGCTGCAGCGGCGAGGTTATTCGAGGTTAGGCGTGGGCCACATTGGCCGGTTGATAGGTCGCACGCGGTCCGCCCAACGCATCAAGGCGCGCGGCGACATTGGCCGCCAGAAGGTTGCGAACCCGGCGGTTTACCTCGTTGAGTTGCCTCGCTGTGGTCGCCAGAGCCCGGGTATCCGCGTTCAGCATTTCTGGCCCAACCGGGGCCAGCACTTCGCACAGAGCCTCCTTTTCGCGGGTTGCACCGATCAGCTCATCACGATCAAGCGAGGCAAGCGCTTGCCGCTCGCGCTCCAAAACGGCAATCATCTGCCGCAGAGCATCGCTCAATTCACCGGGGCGGCGCGGATCAAGCTCGGAGACAGCGCTCACGACTCTTCGCCGCCAGGAATGGTGAAGCTAACCCGCGCCGCGATCATCGCATCGGCGATTTGTGTCGGCACCAGAGGATAGCTGCCATTTTTCAGCGCATCGCGAATCTCGCTGACACGCTCGCTGTTGACTGGCGGCGAACCGGCACTGGCTGGCTCACTGACTTCAACCGACACGCCCGGCTTTTCGGCGGAAGGGCGCGGCGCAGGGGGCGTGGGCAAATCGCTTTGCCGCGCCTGGAGTTGTGTCCGTTCGCTCTCACCGAGCGCGCGAGGCGGGGTAACGCCCTGTAGTTTACTCAATTCGAAAGAAGGCATTGCTCAGCTCCCGATAGCTTTCTTCATGTACCAGAACGGCGGGGGCCATCTGCGTTTAAGGGGGCGGGTCAGATTTTTTAGCTCGCGGGTATGATCGCGAAGCCGGGGCGCTCAATTCTGGCCCGCACCGGCTCGCTTTTGCGCGCGGTGCGCACGGCGATCCAATCACCAATTGCCCCGCTGTCGAGTGCTTCGCCTGACTGCTGAACGCTGAACCCGCGTCCGCGCACAGCCACCGTGATCGGATCACCGCGTTTGACGACACGCTGGGCGGGTTGGGCAGCGGGCTGAGGCCGGGTGGAAACAAAGATGCGCCAGCCATTCACCTCCGGGCATTCCACCCGCACGGTTTGACCTGCGCGGCCATGCCATGATGTCATCAGCGGGCTGGCACAATGCGCAAGCCTTAGGCGCCTGTCGGTCGGGGTTCGAGCACCGCCAATCTGGCCAATATTGGCACCAGTAAACTGCTGCACCGCACGGTCGATATCGGCCGGATTGGTGAAGCCTGGCGGTTCTGATCCCGCGCCTAGGGCGGGGGCGAATAGCGGTGTGAACATTAAGGCAGCTACTGGCGAGAAGCACAATAGATTGGTCATCTTGCGCATGTTGAAATTCCTTCGTCCAAAGTGAATGCACTGCCCAGACAGAAGCAAGGCGCGTGCCAAAGCCTTAGGGGTTTTGCCGAGGGTCGGCGGGGCGTCCCTGTTTAGAGCATCGCGCTAGTCCCATAGCTCACACCGACATGTGCTGGCTGCCCGCTCGCAGGCCTGCACCGCAAAAGAATGAGACAATGCCGTACCCGTTGAAGCGCAGCAGCAGCAAACCCAAAGCCAGTTCCTCACAAGCGGGGAACGAGCCCCTGCCGCTCACCACGTCGCGGCTGGCTCGTCATGAGCTGCTCGGCGATATCAACCAATTCATGATCAAGCATGATCTCAATGTGACGGGCCAAAATCTCTCTGTGGTTTGCGAAGCCCTGTCCGGCTCCAATCCTCAGCTCGCAGAAGAATTCACCAGCAGGGAAATCAATCAAGAGCCGATCGATCAGCGCTGGCTTGATACCATCACCCGGCTGGATCCGGGCACCAATGAACGGATCGCTGAACTTGAAAAGCTGATGGACAAGCTGGAGTACTCGCTCCTGCGGTTTGCTCAAACGGCCAAGTCAGCAAAGGACGAAAGCAGCGAACAGCGCGGGGCGATAGGCCTACAAATCGAAGAGTTTGAACGCGGCGCGGCTAATGATGAAGCCGGCCCGAGCGTCGACCGTGTCATCGAGCTATCCAATGCTATGATCGACCGGTTGGAACAGGTTGAGGGGGCGATGGAGCGCAGCCAGGCGGAAACGCTCGAGCTGCGCAGTTCCTTGGCTGAGGCACGGCAGGAAGCGGATGTTGACCATCTGACACGGCTGCCCAATCGCCGCGCGTTTGAGAGGCGTCTTAAATCCGCCAATGATGAAGCCCGCAGCACGAAGCAAAAGCTGTGCGTCGCGTTTTGCGATGTTGATCACTTTAAGCAAGTCAACGACAAGCATGGACACGAGGCAGGCGATCGGATCCTGTGCGCGATTGCTAACACGCTAAGCGAGATCGCCAATGACGAATGCTTCATTGCCCGCCATGGCGGCGAAGAATTTGTGCTGTTGTTCTATGGCCAAGACAAAGACGAAGCTTGGCGCAAGCTCGATGGAGTCCGGCGGATGATGGCGGCGCGCCAATTGCTCAACCGCGAAACCGGCAAGCCGTTTGGCAAGGTGACTTTCTCTGGCGGGATCGCCGAAGTGACCGAGGATAGCGATCCGCGCAGCGCCTTGGCCCGCGCCGATAAAGCACTGTACGATGCAAAGGCTCAGGGGCGAAACCAGATTATCGCGAATTAGTGAAGCGGAGAGGGTACGAGCGCTTACCTGAGCTCGTCGAAAGCAAGGCTGGCATAGACGTCATCTTGCTCTGCCGGGGTCAGGACCACTCGCACGGGCACATCCAATTTGCGCGCAGCCTCTGCCATATCTTGTGCTTCCTGCCAGCTGGCAGAGGGGTCATCGCCGCGATATCGGGCGAAGACAGTCAACGTCGCTCTTGGATCAACGTTCAGCTCGCTTAGCCACTGCCCAATGTCAGAGGTGTCCTGGGTCGGCCGGAACAAAGCCTGCGCCGGGGCGACGGCGATGTCGCGTTCACGCATCGGCACCAAATCAGGTCGCAGTCCGGCCTCGTTTTTAAGGCCAGCCAGGGCTGACAAAGCCACGAGGAACAGGATCAGAGCGAGGTCGGCCAAGATCAGCTGCCATGGCAGAGCATGCCGCATAGTCATGCGATCCCCCTAAGCGCAGCAGCGCGCGGCGGCGCAGGATCGGCAAGCTGGCTGTCCAACCACTCGAGCAGGTCCTCGCGCTGCATTTCTTCGCGCTCGCCCTGCCGTTCGATCGCGCGGGCAAGCGGGATGAAAATCATATGGGCGGTCAGCACGCCGTATAGAGTGGAGACCGCGGCGGCGGCGATAGAGTTCATGGTGTTTTCAAGCGCTCCGGCATCGCCGGGTGACAATTGAGTTATGGCAAATAGAGTTCCGACCAGTCCGAACACTGGACCGAGTTCGCCGGCATGCTCCATCGTGCGCACCGCTTGCATGCGGGCAATGTCGCGCGCTGCCTTGGCGCCGCGCTGCACGCTGTGAACCGCCGACAGCGAACGCTGGCGAATATAGGTGTCAATCAGCCGAGCGACGGCTGGGTCTGGCGGCATTGGTACCTCGGCGCGCAGTGGCCCATCGCGCTGGATCGCCAATATACTCTGCGCCAATACAGCGCGATTGGCGGCCTGATCAAAGCGGCTGCGATTGAGACGGCCAAGCGCCCGCAGGGTCTCGCGCACGTCATGCCATCCGCTGCGCGCGGCTGTCGCAAGTAGAGTGCCCGCCACCACCAGAGCTAAGGCGGCCGGGTCAAACAACATGGCGATATCGGTCAGCATGGTTTGCTTCGGCGTCCTCAAACAGCGGGGGTGAAACAGAGAACGGTAGCTAAGCGCCGCGCTTAAGCCGCTACGCTCAGACCGAGGGGCACGGTGTAACTATGCGGAAACCATGGTGGGTGCAGCGCTCTGCCTGCATAGCGGCAAGGGCTTGCCGCTGATCACAGGCTCATCTGTGAAACCCCTTGCTTTTACGTGTGAATACCTAGCGCGCGGCTTTTGGCACGACCTCTGCATTCTTGTGTGTTCACTCGAGGACCTCCCTCGCCAATGCACAGGAGAAGCGCTTTGAACGAGCAGATTTTCGGCATCCATGGAGCAGCGCTGGAATTGCGCTCTCAGCGCATGGGAGTGCTGGCATCGAACATCGCGAACGCAGCGACGCCGGGCTATAAGGCGCGCGATCTCGATTTTGCCGCTGCGCTTGATGCGCGGCTGGGCGGGATGGGCGCGGATGCCAGTGCCAATGCAAACACCCTGTTTCGCCAATCCGTTATGCCGTCACTGGATGGCAATACGGTTGAGCTCGGCAATGAGCAGATCGCCTTTGCCGAGAATGCCGTCGCCTACAGCGCCACTTTGTCCTTCGTGCAAGGCAAAGTGAACACGATCACTCGCGCGTTGAAAGGGGAATAGGCATGGCCGATGGTGATCGCCTGACCCTGTTTTCGATGACGCAGCGCGCGATGTCCGCGCAATTGGTGCGGATGAATGCCGCCACATCGAACCTGGCCAATGCCGGGTCCGTCGCGCGCAGCGAGGAAGAGGCCTATCGCCCTCTACGCCCGGTGTTTCAAACTGAGCTCGACCGCGCGTCAGGTCTCGCAACCGTCCGCAGCGAAGGCCTGGTGGGTGATGATAGCGCGCCGATCAAGCGATACGACCCAAACCACCCCCTGGCCGATGATGAAGGCCATGTGTGGGAAAGCCCCGTCGATGAGACCGCCGAGATGGTCGAGATCATGGAGAGCGCCCGCCAATATCAAAACATGGTGCAGGCGCTGCAGACGGCAAAGCAGCTGATGCTCGAAACTCTAAGGAGCAATTGACAATGAACACGATTTCCAACGCCGGGGGCCAAGGCTCAGCCCAGAACGCGATTGACCAATTGAATGCGCCGTCGGCGCTGCCAAGGCAAAATGCCATGGCATCACTTGATCAGGGCGATTTTCTGCGCCTGCTGACCACCCAGCTCACTTTGCAAGACCCGCTGGAGCCAACGGACAACGAAGAAATGCTGGCGCAAATGGCGCAGTTTTCCAGCCTTGCTGCGAGCACGGAATCGAGCGCTACGCTGACCGATATCTCTGCCAAGCTCGATGCGCTGATTGAAGCGCAGGAAGCCGCGCTGGAGGCGGCCAATGCGGCGGCTCAAGCAGCCGCAAGTGCTGCGGCCAGCGCCGCTAGTGCAGCGAACTCAGCACCCTCCGCTCAAACTGCCGCGCCCGTCACCACACTCTCCTGAACTCTCACTAGGAAACCTCTCCCATGACTGCATTTTACACCTCTCTGAACGGCCTTAGAAACGCTGAGACCGATCTCGCGGTTGTCGCCAACAATATCGCCAATGCGGAAACGGCTGGATTTAAGAAATCTTCCGCCCAATTTGCCGATATCGTCTCCAGCGGCGCCAGCTCTGATCCCAGACTTTCGGTCGGGATTGGCGCAACAGTCTCGGCGATCAACCAGGATTTTTCATTGGGTTCAATCGAGCAAACCGGGCGCAGCCTGGACCTGGCGATTGATGGCGATGGCTTCTTTGCCATCCGTAATGTTGAAACCAATGAGACCAAGTTTACCCGCAACGGCAATCTGCAAATTGATGGCAATGGCAACATCCAAGATGCGCCGGGTCAGCGGGTGCAGGCTTTTCCAGTTGATGCGACCGGCGCTCCGACCAGTACGGTGCCCGGCGATGCAGTTGCGCCTGTAGTCAACGCCGGCGGATTTGCCCTCTCCAGCGTGACGATCGCGGGAAATGGCGTGATCAGGGCGTCCTATTCTGATGGCTCAACCGAGCCGGTCGGGCGCTTGGCGATTGCCACCTTTGCCGCACCTGACGGCCTGCGCGCGGTCGGACAGACCAATTGGGAGGCGACCGGTATCTCTGGTGCTCCCGAATATGACAGTGCAGAGGCAGGCAATCGCGGCGGCATCCTCAGCGGCGCGCTGGAGCGATCCAATGTCGATTTGGCCGAGGAAATGGTCGCTTTAATCACCGCTCAGCGCAATTTCCAGGCGAATGCGCGGGCCATCGATACCTCGACGCAGATCACTCAGACCATCATCAACCTGCGTTCGTAATCGGATAATCTGCAATGGACCGTCTGATCTACACCGCCTTAACCGGCATGAACGCCGCCATGGACCGGCAGCGCGTTGTGGCGAACAATCTCGCCAATTCCTCCACGCCTGGTTTCCGGCAAGAGGCCTTCGCTGTAACCCCGGCCACACTGCGGGACGGGTCACTGGAGGCGCGCGCTATGGCGCAGGGCGTGGTGCGCGGGGTGGATATGACGCAGGGCCGTGTGGTTACGACGGGCCAACCGCTCGATATGGCCGTTCGCGGCAACGCGCTTATCGCCTTCCAAGCGCCAGATGGCGGCGAGATCTATTCGCGCCGAGGTGATTTGCGGATCGCACCCTCTGGCCTGCTTGAAAACGGCGAGGGCCTGCCGGTCATCGGGCAAGCGGGACCGATCACCGTGCCCGCTGGCACAAAGGTCGCGCTTGGCAATGACGGCAGCGTCCTGGTCAGCGATCCAGCTGATCCAGCGGGCGAGCCGCAAGTGCTCGACCGGATCAAACTCGCCTCGCCCGAAGGCAGCGCGATAGCCAAGGGCATCGATAGTTTCCTGCGCGTCCCCGGGGGCGGCGTTTTGCCCGCTGACCCAACGGCAGAGATCACACCCGGCGCGCTCGAAGCCTCCAATGTCGAAACCGCGTCTACCCTCGTTGAGATGATCGAGGCTCAGCGATCCTTTGAGCAGCGCGCGAAGGTCATCTCCACTGCCAGCGAACTCGACGAAGCCGGCGCCCGCCTGATGTCGATGCGATAGCGTCTGCGCGAAGTAGGCCACCACCAGTCAAACCTAAGGATTAGATCATGCCCAATTCTGCCCTTCACGTCGCCCGCACCGGGCTAGAGGCTCAAGATGCGCGGATGCGCGTTATCGCCAACAATCTGGCCAATGTCGGCACCACTGGGTTCAAGCGCGACCGCGCCGATTTTGCGACCCTTGCCTATCAGCAGCAGCGGGTGGCGGGTCAGCAATCCAATGGTGACACTGCCTATGCAATCGGCCTTAATCTCGGGACAGGTGTTCAGGTAATGGGCACGAGCCGGATCGAGACTCAAGGCACGCTCAACACCACCGGCAACAGCCTTGATATGGCGCTCGATGGGCCCGGCTTCTTCGAGGTTGAACTGCCCAGCGGACAATTGGGCTACACCCGCTCTGGGTCGTTCTCGCTGTCGGCTGACGGTGAGATTGTCACTGGGCAAGGCTATGCGGTGCAGCCGGGCTTGTCAGTTCCGCAGGGCACGCAGTCGATCTCGGTTGCGCCTGATGGCACCGTTAGCGCGACGGTCGCGGACAATGCAGCGCCCGTACAGATTGGTCAGCTGACCATCGCAAGCTTTATCAACCCCGCTGGGCTCGCGCCGCGCGGCGATAACTTCCTTACCGAAACCGCTGCCAGCGGAGCGGCGGAAACTGGGCCCGGAGGCCAGGATGGCCGGGGCCAAGTGCGCCAAGGCATGCTTGAGGCATCAAACGTAAATGTCGTCGAAGAGCTGGTCGAGATGATCGAGGCCCAAAGAGCTTATGAGATCAATTCCAAAATGGTGAGCGCCGTCGACGAGATGCTGCGCAACGCCAACCAGACCTTGTGATGGAGCGCGCAGCTATGACCTTTCGTCTAATGTGTGCCGCTGGATCCGCGCTGCTGCTGGCTGGCTGCATGGGCGGCGGACAGCGCGCGCCCGGTTTTACCGCTCCGCCGCCGCCAATGGAGGCGCAGGCTGCCTATGCTGCGCCTTCGCCTATCCCTTCGGGCTATGTGCAGGCCAGCAATGGCGCGATCTTCCAAGCCTCGCAGGGCTATGCCGGGCTGTATGTCGGCACGCGCGCCCGCAGTCTTGGCGATATGGTCACCATTGTGCTGACTGAAAGCACACGCACGACCAAAAGCGCATCCTCTAATACACAGCGTGATGGCGGGTTCTCACTAACCCCACCGATCGCCGGTCCGCTCGATTTTCTCAATCCCGATGCCCTTAAAGCTGCGGGCCAAGGGTCGTTTTCAGGTCAAGGCGATGCCTCGCAGCAGAGCCAGTTGAACGGAGCCGTCGCGGTCACAATCGCCGCGATCTACCCCAATGGAACCGCCGAAGTGGTTGGAGAAAAGCAGATGTCGCTAAGCCAAGGAGATGAGTGGATCCAGTTCGCTGGCCGCATTCGCCTGATCGACATCAATGCACAAAATCAGCTCTCTTCCTCGCAGGTCGCCAATGCCCGGATCATCTATTCGGGCAAGGGTTCGGTCCAGCGCGCCAGCAAGCCGGGCTGGTTGTCGCGGTTCTTCAGCATGATCACGCCGTTTTGATGGGAAGGGACAGAGCAATGCTTGCACACTTTCCTCGTCTGATCGCGCTATGTTTGGCGATGCTTGCCGCGTTAATGCCGCACGAGCGCCTCGGCTGAGCGGATCCGCGATATTGGCGCGTTCGAAGGCCTGCGCACGAACCAGATCACCGGTTATGGCATTGTCGTTGGCCTGCCTGGAACAGGTGATGGCAATCTGGAATATCTGACCGAGGCAATGCGCGGCGTGTCGGGCCGATTGGGCCTGCAATTGCCGCCGGGTGTGAACCCCAGTCTTGAGAACGCGGCCGCCGTGATCATCACCGCTGAGCTGCCCGTTTTTGCAAAGCCAGGCCAGCGGATCGACATCACGGTATCGACCATGGGCAATGCCGAAAGCCTGCGCGGCGGGGCCTTGATCATGACGCCTCTATATGGCGCGGATGGCCAGATTTACGCGATGGCTCAGGGCAATATCGCTGTGGGCGGTCTTGGGGTGTCTGGCGCGGATGGCTCGCAGCTGATCGTCAATGTTCCGACTGTTGGCCGCATCCCAGATGGCGCGACGATTGAGCGCGCGGTCTCGACCGGATTTGCCAATGGTCAAACTATGCGCTTCAACCTGCACAGCGCCGATTTCCTCACCGCAGCGCGCGTCCGCGATGCGATCAACGATGTCTTCCCCGGGATTGCTCAGATTACCGATGGCGTCAGCATCGAACTGACCTTGCCCGCGGGCAATGATGCGCGTTCAGCCATGCTGGCGAATATCGAAATGCTGGAAGTGACCCCTGCGGCGCAGCGCGCGCGAGTGATCATCAACAGCCGCACCGGGACCGTGGTGATCAACGAGGCTGTTCGGCTTGCGCCCGCCGCGATCAGCCACGGCAAGTTGATCATTCGCATCAATGAAGACCCTCGCGTGGTCCAGCCAGAGCCCTTTACCGATGGTCAGACGGCAATCGAGCCCGCAACGGATATCGAGGTTGAGCAGCAATCCAGCACGATAGGCACTGTGCCTGGTACCGCTTCGCTCAATGAGCTGGTGGATGCGCTTAATCTGCTGGGTGTGGGCGCTGCTGATCTGGTGGTGATCCTGGAATCGCTCAAGCAAGCTGGCGCACTGAAGGCGGAAATGGTGGTGCTATGATCGCTCTGCCTGACACCTCGCCATTGCCTGGCCTACCTCTCGCTAAAGCAGCGCCTAGCGCGCCAGAACCGCTCAGCGCAGAGCGCGCAGCTTTGCGCAAGGCCGCTGAGGGCTTTGAGGCGATCATGCTGAGACGCATGCTCGAAAGCGCGCGTGCGGGCAGCTTTGCGGAGGAGACGCCGCTGACCGGCGGCGGGCTCAAACAGTTTGAAACCATGCGCGATGAGCATTTCGCCGAGACCGCCTCACAGTCGGGCGGCCTAGGGATTGCACGCAGTATTGAAGAACAGCTTTCGCAGCACCTCGCTGGCAATAGGGGCGAGTAATGTCGAGCGTTCTCATCAATATTGGCCGCAGCGGGGCCTCAGCGGCGCGATCAGCGCTAGAGCTGACGGCGCAGAATATTGCCAATGCCAGCAACCCGACATACGCGCGCCGCACTTTGAACCAAACCGAGGTGGTCAGCACGGCCACTGTCGGCCTGTTCACCAGCACCGCGCTGAGCGGAGTGCGCCTTGATGGTATCAGCCGCTCCGACAATTTCCTGCTGCAAGCCCAGGCCCGCTCCAGCGCGAGTGATCTGGCCCGATCCAATGCAGAAATCGCTGGTTTGCGCGGTGCAGAGACGGCCGTTGAGCAAGCGCAAATATTCGAGGTGATGACTGACTTCGAGGCGTCTTTGGCGCGCCTCCAAGGCGATCCGCTCGATCCGTCTTTGCGCGCAGCGGCGCTGGAAAGCGCCCGCGCCGTGGCTGAAACTTTCCAATTCGCTAACCGATCCTTGGGCCAGTTTCGCAGCGCCGTTCAAGCCGACGCGGGCGCTGGCCTCGACACGCTCAACCAGCAGGCCGAAGAGCTTGGCCGTATAAACGCCTCGATCATTCGCGCACTGCCCGGCACCGCTGGCCAAGCGGCCCTGTTCGATCAGCGTGATGCAGCGCTATCGCAGATTTCTGAGCAGTTTGGCGTCTCTGTGGAGCTCCAGACCAATGGGACGGCCAGCGTCCGCTTGGGCGATGCCTCGGGGCCTTCGCTGGTCCAAGGCACATTGGTTGAAACCCTCAATATGACGACGGCAGCCGATGGGACGCTAAGCTTTGACATTGGCGGCTCGGCAGTGAGCCCGGCCACCGGAGCGCTCGCGGGGCATTCGGCGGCGTTGCAAGCGCATGGCGATTTGCAAACCGATCTCGATGATCTGGCGCTTTACACGATGACCATCGTCAATGGCGCGCAGGCCAATGGTACGGCGCCAGACGGATCAGGCGGTCAGCCAATCTTCTCCGGCAGCGGCGCGGGCGACATTGCCATTTCCCTGGCCTCTGGCGCTGGCATAGCGACCGCTCCTGCGGGATCACCCGCGCAAAGCCGCGATGTTTCAAACCTTGAGGCTCTGCGCGGCGCGCTCGCTAATGATGGCCCGGCGGCGCGCACTGACGATATTCTGCTGGTCCTCTCGAGCCGGATTTCCGGCCAAGAGACGACGCAAACCGCGCTGTCGACCATTGCTGAAAGCGCCGCGACCGCGCTGGCGGCAGAAACCGGCGTCGATCTGGACGCAGAGGCAGCCAATCTGGTGCGCTTCCAACAGGCCTTTCAGGCGTCGAGCCGGGTGATGCAGGTCGCCAATGAGATCTTCGATAGCATTCTAGCGATCCGTTAAGATGAGCACGCCGATCAACACTCTTAGCGGTTTCTACCAACGCTCGCTCTCGCAATTGGGCGGGCTGCGCGCGCAATTGGAGGATCTGCAAGGCCAGGTTGCAACCGGGCGCCGGTTCGAACGGTCTTCGCAAGATCCGGTGGCTGCCTCGCGCTTGCGCTCGCTGGAACGCACCGACCGTTTGCAAGCGATCAGCACGGAAAACGCCGACCGGGTGGAGCTCGATCTTGGCGCAGCATCGGATGAAATCTCCGGGATCACTAACCTTCTGTCGCGTGCCCGCGAGCTCGCCATCGCAGCGGGCAATGACACCTTGGATGAGAGTGACTACGGCGCGATTGCGACCGAGCTTGAGCAGCTTGGCGAGGAGTTGCTGACCAGAGCCAACGGCGTGTCCTTGGCCGAGCGAATCCCTCTTTTCCGGCGAAGTCGGCGGCGCAGCCTATGTTCGCGATGCCAGCGGGGCGGTGGTCTACAATGGGAGCAACCAAACCGGCTCGCTGACGATTGCCGACGGGGTAACGCTGGAGCGCGGTATCACCGGCCCAGAGTTTCTGGAGTTTGATGATGGCAGCGGGCCGAGCGATGCCTTCGCATTGATCTTTGGCTTGGCAGCGGCCCTGCAGGGCGGAGCCGCCGATCCTGGCGCGGCAGCGCGCGATGCGATCAGCGGTTTTGATGCATCTTTGGAAAGCGCCAATCGCGGCCAAACGATCTTGGGTGCACGGATCGCATGGGTCGAGACTTTGCAGCAAAGCCAGCTGGATCGCTCACTCACCCGAGCCGAGGAACAGGCCGATGTGGGCGGCGTGGAGCTGACCGAAGCGATCGCTCAGTTGCAGCAGACTTTGACAGTGCTCGAAGCCACCCAAGCCAGCTTTGGACGGCTGAGTTCACTCAGCCTGTTCGACGCAATCTGACCGACCCGATTTTAGGAGAATAGACCGTGTTTGCTGCAATCGGGATCGTTGTGCTGATCGTCATGGTGTTTGGCGGCTACACGCTGGCGGGTGGTTCTATGGGCCCGATCCTGGCCGCTTTGCCGCTTGAAATGATGATGATCGGCGGCGCTGCGATCGGGGCAACCTTGATCGGCAACACTATGCACGAGCTCAAGCTGCTCGGCGGCGGGATTGGCAAGGTCTTCAAAGGGCCTAAGTATTCTGATCAGGATCATATCGATGCGATAGCGCTGACCAGCAAGCTGATGAAAATGCTGCGGGCTGAGGGTGCGGTTGCACTGGAAAGCCATGTGACAGACCCTGAAAATTCGGCGATTTTTGCCGAATATCCCAATCTGCTCAAAGACACGGCGGTGCGCGATCTTATCTGTGACCCGCTCACTTTGATGGTGGTGTCGAGCGGCACATTGGATACCCATGCAGTTGAAGATGTGATCGACAATGCGATCAAAACTCAGCTTCATGAGCTTGAAGAGCCGCAGCATGCCATTCAATCCTTGGCTGATGCGTTTCCTGCGCTAGGCATCGTTGCGGCGGTTCTGGGCGTGATCAAAACCATGGCCTCCATCAATGAGCCGCCTGAAATTCTGGGTAAGATGATTGGCGGAGCTTTGGTAGGGACCTTCCTTGGCGTGTTGCTCGCTTATGGCTTTGCCGGGCCGATGGCATCACGTCTGAAACAGGTGAACACCCACGACCAGACGATCTTTTACTCGATCAAGCAGGTGATCGTTGCCTCGCTGCATGGCTATCCTCAGCCTATGGTTTTGGAAGCAGCGCGGTCTGGTCTGCCACCGGCGCACCGGCCAAAGCTGACTGACCTGCTCGACATGATGCGCGGTCGCTAACATGGCGGATGGTGATGCAAATGGGTCTGCTGCCGAAGCAATTCCGGCACCGATCATCGTCAAGAAGATCACGATCGAAGAGGGCGGCCATCATGGCGGCGCTTGGAAAGTGGCCTATGCCGATTTCGTGACCGCGATGATGGCGTTTTTTCTATTGCTGTGGCTGCTTGGCGCTACGGAGGAAGACCAGCGCAAAGGCATCGCAGACTACTTCACGCCCACCCTGGTCAAAATGCGCCAGCAAAGCGCGGGCGCCGACGGCATGCTTGGCGGCAGCTCGATCACCGACGTCGACAATTACCCCAATTCGATGGGCCAAACGGGCACCCAAGCGATCACCATTCCGCGCGATGCAACGGGCGGGCCGGTTGAAGGCTCTGGCAAGCGAGATGTGGAAGCCGAGCAGATGCGGAAACTGCGCGAAGATATCGAGGAGCGTCTGAGGGCGAAGCAGAAAATCCGCCATCTGGCCAAGCAAGTGAAAGTGCTGCGATCGCCTGAAGGCATTCGGATCGATCTGGTGGACGATGCCGATTTTTCGATGTTTGCTTTGGGCACAACGGTGCTCACTGCCGAAGCGCGCGAATTGCTCGATATCATCTCTGGTGCGTTGGCGGAAAACACCTCGCCTTTGATTGTGCGCGGACATACCGATTCCCTGCCCTGGCGCGACGGCGTGACGGCCAACAATTGGTCGCTATCGACCGGGCGTGCTGAGGCAACTCGCCAGGCTTTGATGCGGCAAGGGCTGTCGGAGGATAGCTTTGCGAGGATCGAAGGGGTCGCCGACAGAGAGCCGCTCAATGCGGCTGATCCGGGCGATCCGCGCAACCGCAGGATCTCGGTTTTGTTGCTGAACGATCAGGCCGCCGCCTCGCGCCGAATTGCCCGCGCTCCCTTAGGTGTAAACCCTGAGGCTGAGGCCGAGGCTCCATAAACCATAAGGTCTTAGCTGTTCACTCCATCTGATTAAGCCGCTGCATATGGCGCGGCATCCAGGGTGGAGCGAAATATGACCGAGACGATACTGCCGCACGAACTTTCGAATGCTCTGGAGCGCGCCAATGCGCCGAAGATTTTGTCGCTCGATTGCTTTGATACCTTGCTTTGGCGCGACACCCATGCGCCGAGCGACGTCTTTAGCGCGCTGCCTGACATCACCCCGCGCCAGCGCGGAGCGGGCGAAGCTAACGCTCGAAAGGCGCAAATTACGCGGCGCGGCAGCAGCGAGGTTTCCCTGGCTCAGATTTACGATCAGGTCATGCCAAAGGCTGATCCAGCGTCCCACAGCGCGGCAATCGCTAGTGAGCTAAGCGCGGAAGCTCAGGCTTGCTTTGCCTTTGCCCCGGCGGTCGAGCTGATGAAGGCTGCGAAAGCGCAAGGGCTTACGGTGATCATCGTCTCTGACACCTATTTGGACGAGCGCGAACTGCTGTCGTTAATCCAGCAATCAGCAGGCGAGGAGGTCGCCGCGTTGATCGACCGGGTCTTTGCGTCCTCAACCCACGGCGTCTCAAAGGGGCAAGGCCTGCTCGCTCGCGCCATGAAGGCCATGAAGTGCAAACCCTCCGACATTCTGCATATCGGGGACAATCGCGCCGCCGACCATGACAGCGCCCGTGCGCTTGGCATTCCGGCACTGCATCTGAAGCAGTTTGACGAGACCGTGCGCCAGCGCCTGCGGCTGGAGCGAACCTGTCAGCAGCTCTCCGGCGAAACGGCAGAGGCCATTCGCGGCCTTCAGCCGCACCGTGCGCTGATGGCCCGCTCAGAACCAATGATCTCAGATATGGCACAGAGGCTGGGGTTCAGCGTGCTCGGCCCAGTTTTTCACGCCTATGAAAAGTGGCTGCGCCGGGAAGCCGAGATGCTGGAGCGGGAGCGCGGCGGGCAAATCCACTGGCTGTTTATGCTGCGCGATGGGCATTTGCCTTACGTGGTCCACGCTGAGGGAGGCGCGGTGGAGAGCGCAAAATGCGTCGAGATCAGCCGGTTTGCGGCGGTCTCCGCATCGCTCACCAGCAACGAGGCGATCGAGGAACATGTAGCGCTCGAACATGGCCTCAATCCATCAACGCTCGCTCGGCAGGTGCTGTTTACCGAAGAGGAGATCGCTCCTTTCGTGGTCGATCAAAAGGCACCGAACGCTGAAGAATTGATGGCGGAAGCGAGCACGAAACTGCTCGCAGAATTGCGCAGCGGCTTAGCGCAAAAAGCTGATCCGCAGGCGTTCGCGCGAATATGCCGACCGGCTGGTCGAACATGTCCGCCAGGCCGTCAATCCGGCCGCTGGGGACACGCTGATGCTGGTTGATCTGGGATATAATGGCTCGGCGCAGAACCGGGTCGACGCCTTGCTGAGTGAAGCCTTCGATGTGCAAGTGGCGGGCCGGTATTTGCTACTGCGTGAGATGACGGCGAGCGGTTTTGATAAGCGGGGCCTGATCGATCAGCGCCACTTTGATGCTGAGTTGCTCGAGGCAATGTGCGCGAACGTTGCGGTGCTCGAACAATTGGCGACAACCGCCATGGGCTCGGTCGCGGACTACTCAAAGACCGGCGAACCAATCCGCAAGGAAAGCGCGGTCAAAGGCCGTCAAAGCGCTGTGCGCGAACGTGTACAAGAGGGCTGTCTCGCGTTCTGCCGCGAGGCGCTCAATCCGCCGGTCATTCGTAAGCATGATGTTCACCGCGAAGATGCCTGGCGCAATTGCGCAAGCTCGGCGCTGATGCGGTTCATGTTCTTGCCGCAAGCGAGCGAGCTGGAGGTGGTCAAGAGCTTTGAGCATGACGTGAACTTGGGCAGCGAGCGAATGGTGCCGCTGTTTGACACCGATCATGCCAAGGCCGGAATGCGGCGGCGCGGCCTGTTCTACATGAAAGGCACAAGCCGGATGTATCTGCCCGCTGAGCTGGCGAGTGAAGATATGAGCACGCGCTTGTCGCTGATGGTCCAAAACCGCTTTGGATTGGGCCTATCCTATATAGATCACGCCCCCAGTTCGCTTGAGATACCGGCGATCTATATCAATGCAGAAAGTTCAGCGCAGTCATCTGTGTCAGCTGTTCCAACCCATGACGGCTATTACACGGCGCGTATTCCAATGGGCGACAAAGGCTATTCCGTTGCATTGCAACTTGGCGCGGTTTGCCAATGGATAGAAATCGCCGAATTAACCCGCTCGCCGCTCAGCGCGCTTGGCGGCGGCGCGATGAATGATGCTGCGCCCACGGCCGCTGAGGCTCAATTCGATTGCCTGCGCGAGCACGCGCCGGGCATTTACGAATGCACATCTGAAACCGGCCTGATCCTGATCTCCCCTGCCGCGAAGCCGAGCACAGAACCGGAGATGATCGAAGTCGTGTTTCGGCCTTTGGTGCGTCGCGGCGGCGAGCATTCAGCGCTGCCCAAACCGCATGATCAACACACCATGACCCATACGGAGCAAGCCGCATGACGAACCTTCTCATTCACTCGATGAGCGAGTTTTCCTCGCTTATCCTGCCCAGCCTGGACAAGGCCAATGTCCGCAATATCGCTGAAATTGGCAGCGAATTTGGCGGCATGTCGCAAGTGCTCGCCGATTATTGCGGGAGCAAGCAGGGCACACTGCATTGCGTGGATCCTGAGCCGCGCGAAGGCTTTGCCGAATGGGTCGCCAGCAGTGAGGCTGCGATCCACCATCCCGCACCTAGCCTTGAGAAGATCGACGAACTTGAGAGCATCGATGCCTGGTTTGTCGATGGCGACCACAATTATTTCACCGTGCTGCGCGAGCTAAGCGCGATTGATGCAGTGTGCCAGCGGGATAACAAACCGCTCATTGCCTTCATGCATGATGTCTCTTGGCCCTGCGCGCGGCGGGACATGTATTACGCTCCTGACCGAATTCCTGAAGATGAGCGGCACGATTATAGCTATGATCATGGTGTCATTCTTGAAGGTAATGAAGCGGTGTTTCAGCGCGGCCTCAAAGGCAATGGAGAATTCGCCTTTGCGCTTGAAGCTGGCGGTCCGCGCAACGGCGTGTTGACCGCCGTTGAGGATTTCATTGCTGAGGCGGATAGCGATGTGCGTCCGCTCTACTATGTTCATGTGCCCGCCGTATTTGGCCTGGGTGTGATCTTTGATGCGAGCGAGGATTGGTCAGAAGAGGTAGCGCAATTCCTGTTGCCTTTTCATGCCAATCCTCTGCTTGCTAGCTTGGAGGAAAACCGGCTGCGCAATTACTTGGCCGTCATTGATTGGCAGGATCGCACTGCCGAGGCTTAGGCCCAGCGCGCGCGGGCTTGCTCCTATCACGCATCGGGAATTGAAACGCAAAAAGGCCCGGAGTGTTGAACCCCGGGCCTTCCTCATGCCCCCCAGAAAAGGGCTATGTTTAATCTTATCGGAGCAGCGACAATACGTTTTGCTGCGACTGGTTTGCCTGAGCCAGCATGGCTGTTGAGGCCTGACTTAGGATCTGAGCCTTGGCCAAGGCGGTGGATTCCGATGCATAATCAGCATCCATGATCCGCGATCGGGCGTCGGTCAGGTTGGTGGCGTTGCTCGTCAAGTTGCTGATCGCCGATTCAAGTCGGTTTTGACCCGCACCCAGCGACGCCCGCGTTCCGTTCACATCGCTAAGGGCTGCGTCCACGTTGGTGATGGTGGTGGCGGCCGCTGTTGTGCTGGTCACGTCCAGTGCGGTTGCTGAGATGTTGTCGCCATCAATTGCGGTGCTGTTCAGCGTGATGGTTTGTGATGCATCGACTGCGATGTCTACCGATACGTCGCTGCCGCTGGTCGTCGAGAACAAAGTCACGCCGTTGAAGTCGGTGTTTGCGAGAATGTCGCTGATTTGAGCGCGAAGCTCGTCAACTTCTGTGTCCATGAACCCGCGGCTTTCCGCGTCATAAGTGCCGGTGCTTGACTGCACGGCCAGTTCACGAACGCGCTGGAGCATGTTGGAAACTTCGTCCAATGCGCCTTCTGCGGTTTGGGCAAGCGCGATACCGTCGTTCGCGTTCCGGATGCCTTGGTTGATGCCGCGAATTTCCGCTGAGAATTTGGTCGAAATCGCGAGGCCTGCTGCGTCGTCGTTCGCGCCATTAATGCGCTGGCCGCTGGAAAGGCGTTCCATTGCGCCGCCGAGCATCTTGTTGGCCATCATGCTTGAGTTTTGTGCGCGAAGTGCGCCGATATTGGTGTTGATTACTGACATGTTCAAACTCCTGATATTCCAGGCAAGTGCGAAGTATTCCGCAGCTGCTGAAGCTAAGAGCGACCATCCGCTGAGATGTTTAAGGGCCAGCGCGCAATCGACCGAATTTTAGATATAGGTATGAATACTAGGGCTTAAATTTGCTCTATCTTGGACGCCTCAGTGCCATTGCCTCCTCACCAGCGTGGGGACAGGTGCTTAACATGATGCATTCAGACAGTGGCTCATCACTGAATTTTGACAACCAGACGGAAATAAATCCGCAAGTCAGCGCGGCTCATTCGGCTTTGCTGGATCAAAGTTTGCCGCTTTTGGCGCACAGCTGGCAAAAATCGCGGCTGCGTATCAGCGATCCAGAAAATGCCGCTTCCCTGCCAAAAGGGCGCAAGCCGGGCATCATTGATCTGGTCTTGAGCCAGGCTGATGAAATGTCATTGCGCAGCGCCGGTGAAGCCCGCTTCGAACTGTCTTACAACAATCGCTCGCTTGCCTCTGCACGAGCTGCGGTGCTGGCAATCTCCGCCCATGGCGGCATGCCGATCGCTGGTGACGAGCAAAGCCTTGCGCTTCTGACATTGGCAGAGCGCATTGCGCAAAGCGAGATCCCGGTGTTGCTCGAAGGGCCAACCGGCACCGGTAAAGAAGTGTTCGCGCGGTTCGTGCATCGTTCTTCCGCGCGTGCAAAGGGTCCGTTTGTAGCGGTCAATTGCGCGGCCATGCCCGAGGCAATGCTCGAAGGCCTGTTGTTCGGGCACCGCAAAGGGGCCTTCACCGGCGCAGGCGAAGCGCGCGAAGGCCTATTCGCAGCGGCGGACGGCGGAACTCTGCTGCTCGACGAGATTGGCGAATTGCCTCTCGCGCTTCAGGCAAAACTGCTGCGCTCTTTGCAAGAGGGCGAAGTGCTACCCCTTGGCGCGACCAAGCCGGTCAAGGTCGATACGCGCATTATCGCCTGCACCAATCGAACACTCGCAGCTGAGGTCGAGGCAGGCCGCTTTCGCGAAGACCTGCTCTATCGTTTGAACGTATTCCCCCTCGAACTCTCCGCCTTGCGTGATCGCCGCGGTGATATTGCGCCGCTCGCCTTTGGAATGTTGCTTCGCCATGCATGCGGCAAAGGGCAGCCGTGCTGGCTAACCGGCCAGGCGCTTGCGCTGCTTGAAGGACATTGTTGGCCCGGCAATGTGCGCGAGCTGGAAAATGTTATCCGCCGCGCGATCCTATTGGCAGGCGATGAGCCGCGCATTGGCTCTGAGCATATTGTCTTTGATCAGCCTGTGCGCAGTCTCGCTACTGATGAAGCTGTCGCAGAGCCATGTCTTGGCGCGGCAACCGCGCCTCGCAATCCTGTGGCAACGCCCGGTCCAGCCTCTCTTCGAGCGCTGGCGGGCGGGGCGCCGGCTTGGCCGGAACCAGCCATTCAAGATGCAAGCTCGCTATCTGACATTGCCTTTGCTTCTGAGGCGCAGGCCATCATGGAGGCGCTTGATCGCTGCGGCGGGCACCGGGCTCGCACTGCCCGCGCGCTGGGCATTTCAGAGCGGACTTTGCGGTATCGCCTTGCGTCAATGCGCGAATCTGGCCTGCTTGCTGCCGGAGCTGAGGCATGAGTTCCATTCGCCCAGCCTCTGGCATTCAAGATGTCATGGCACTGCGCCAAGAAGTGATGGCCCGCAGCCAAGCGCTCAAAGATGTGCGCGCGGCAAGCGGCGTTGTCGACGGCGCCAATGGTGCTGCGCCCGCTACAAATCCAACGACTGATTTTGCCGACACACTTGGCGACGCGCTCAAAGAAGTAAGCGCAACCCAGCGCCGTTCGAGCGAAATGCAGGCCGCCTATGAACGCGGCGAGGTGACCGACATCGCGCAGGTTATGCTTGCACGCCAGGAATCCAGCGTAGCCTTTGAAGCGACCCTTCAGGTGCGCAACAAATTGATGTCAGCCTATCAAGAAATCATGCGGATGGGGGGCTGATAGGTGGCTGATGCTGGCCTGCCAATGGCTCAAGATGGCTTGACGCAAAGCGCCTCTCCTTCAGCAGGAGAAGGAACTTGGCGTGAGCGGCTGTCTGCACTGACGAGCGATCCAGCCTTCCGTCGCAGCCTTCCGGCGATCATTGGCGTGGGCGCGATTGCGATTGTCGCCGCGCTTTATCTGGCGATTGCGCAAGGGCCGCAGCGGATCCTGTATGGCAATCTCTCTGACGGTGAGCGTGCGCAGGTCGTCGCGACCCTGGAGCAGGGCGGGATCAGCTACAATATCGACAATGGCACCGGCATGCTGACCGTGGCGGAGGACGATGTCTACCGCGCGCGAATGCTGGTGGCGAGTGATGCCGGTTTGGCAGCTCCGCAAAGCTCCACTGAAATGCTCGATTCTATTCCCTTGGGTTCCAGCCGAACCTTGGAGGGCGAGCGATTGCGCTTAGCGCGGGAGCGCGAGCTGATGCTCACCATCCAGGAGATTGACGGGATTGAGGCGGTCCGGGTGCATTTGGCCACACCGGAGCGCTCCGTTTTTGTGCGTGATGCCAATCCGCCCAGCGCCTCCGTGATGGTGCGGCTGGTAGGTGGCCGCTCGCTAACGCAGGATCAGGTGGAGGCTATCGTCAATCTCGTCTCCGGCTCTGTGCCCGGCATGTCCGCCGATGCAGTGCGCGTGGTTGATCAAAACGGCCGGTTGCTGTCCTCGGAGCGCGACGGAACGCTCGACAGTCTGGTGCTGCAGCGCGAATTTGAAACGAAGCTGCGCGAGCAAGTGAATGCTTTGCTGATGCCGCTGCTTGGCGATGGAAATTTCTCCAGCCAGGTTCAGGTCGAGCTCGACCAAAACGAGGTCACCTCTGCGCGCGAGACATACGATCCCGAAGGCGCCTTGCGCACCGAAACAGAGCGCAATGCCACCAGCACGACAGAGGGCGGCGCGGGCGGCGTACCGGGCGTGCTGGCTAATACTCCGCCGCCGCCCACAGAAGTGGTCGAAGGGGCGCCCGATCCGCAAAACCCGCAGCAAGCGGCGAATACCGCTGGCAGCTCAGAAAGTTCGGCCAGCCGCGCGTTTGAATTGGACCGCGAGGTCGCGGTCACAAATTCGCGTCCAGGCAGCCTGGTGAAACTCTCCGTTGCCGTCGCCTTGAGCGAAGAAGCACTCGCGGCCGCCGCCCCGCTCACCGCCGAAGAGGTGCAATCATTGGTCACTGCTGCTGTTGGAGCAAACGAAGATCGCGGCGATCTGGTGACGGTTGTAGTTAGCAAATTTGAAACCACCGAAATGGAGGCCCCTGCTTTCTATGAGACCCCGTGGTTTGCGACAGTGCTGCGCTATGTGGCCGCGCTTATCGCTGTCCTTCTGGTGCTGCTGCTGGCGGTCCGGCCTCTCATCAAACGGGTGCGCGGCGCTGGGAAAACAGATGGTGATGAAGATGATGATCTCGACGACGGCAAGGACGAAAACGCAGCAGGTGCGAGCGATGAAGACACCGCCGCTGGTGTAGCGGCGTCGGTCGGCGACTTACCAGAGCAGGTTGAGCTTGCGCGGCAATTGGCGGCCTCTCAGCCAGAGCGGGCGGTAGCGACCTTGCAGCGCATGTTGCAGGCACCCGATCAAGCAGGCGCGAAATGAACGCGCCTAGCCGGAACCATGGAGCGGATCGAGCGCGCAGCTGTCTTTTTGATGCTGCTTGGCGATGATGAGGCGGTGAAGCTGCTCGGGCATCTTGGCCCCAATGAGCTTGAGCGTCTGGGCGTTGCCATGTGCGCTCTGGGTGAGATTGCGCAGGATGAGATTGCTGAGGCGCTTGCCGATTTCGTCACCGAGGCAGACCGCGAGATTCTGCCCGCGCAAGATCGCCCAGCTCAAGTGCGCGCCATGCTGGAGCAGTCTTTGGGCCCAACCAAAGCGGAAAGCATGATGCAGCGCATCGAACCGGAACAGCGCCCGCGCAGTATTGAAATGGCGCGCTGGCTGGCACCTAAGATATTGGTGAAGCTGATCGAGGACGAGCACCCGCAAGTCATCGCTGCTTTGCTGCTGATGCTTGAAGCTGAACCCGCAGCGGAAGTCTTGTCAGCACTAGAAGACAACTTGCAAACCTCTGTGGTTTCGCGCGTTGCCAAGATCGGACCAGTGTCACCCGATGCCGTGGATATGATTGACGGTTTGCTGTCCCAGCGCATTGGCCAGAGCTTTGGTCCCGGCGCGTTGCAGATCGGCGGGCCGAGAGAGGCGGCGAACCTCATCAACCTCGCCGCAGGCCAAGTCGCACAAACCGTTCTGCCAGCGATTGCTCAGCAGGATGCTGATCTCGCCGCTGCGATCGAAGAAGAAATGTTCACCTTCGAAATGCTGTTTGAGCTTGATCCGCAAGGCATGGGACGCCTGCTGCGTGATGTCGATAACGAGGCTCTGGTCGATGCGCTCAAGGGCATCACGGACGAAGAACGCACTCCATTCTTCGCTGCCATGTCGAGCCGCGCTGCGGACGGCGTGAAGGATGAGATCGAGCTGCGCGGTCGATTGTCCCGGGCAGAGGTGCAGGCGGCCCAGCGCAAGATCGTCGGCTTGGCCCGTGAGCTGAAAGAGCAAGGCGAAATTGTGATCGGAGGCGATGATGGCGAGTTCGTCTGATTGGATCGCTGCTGTACAGGCAGGCGCCGGCACTGAAACTCCGGCGAAATCCGCAGGTGCAAGCTGGATCGAGGCCATTGGGGCGAGCGCGGGTTTTGTCGATCAGATGCCGCTCGTGTCACAGCCAAAGCCAAAGACGGATAGCGAAGCCCTTCCCGAACCTGAACCCGACGCGGTCGCAATTGCTTATACCGAAGGCGAAGCCGCTGGCCGCGCTGCTGCGGAGGCAGAGGCCGCACTTTCGGCAGAGCACAAACGCGCGCTGCGCCTAGCCTTTCGCTCGCTGGATCAGGCCGCTTTAGACACGCTCGCTAGCGAGCTGGCTGACACGGTCCTGAAACTCTGTGAGCAAGTATTGGAACCGCACGCGATTGATCGCGAGGCTTTGGCTGGGCGCTGTGAGGCGGCTGCCGAAAGGCTCGGTAGCGTAGCGGCAGAGTGTAAGCTTCACCTCAACCCTGAAGACATCGCGGTGCTGGGCGCAGATTTTGCTGACCATTGGCAAATCGAAGCCGACGCAATGCTCGGCCGCGGCAACATTCGGCTCGAAGGGGCCGATGGCGCTGTGCGCGATGGCCCTCGTGAATGGAGCCGCGCCATCGCCGCCGCGCTGGCGGTATGATCGCCGAGCTTCAACTGGAATTGCAGCGGATGCGGGCGGCCCGTGTCAGCAGCGCGCCGGTGCTGACTGGCCGCGTGGTCGCGTGCGATGGCGGATTGGTCGAGGTTTCTGGCTTGCCGCTACCCATCGGTACGCTTGGCGCGATTGAGAGCGATAATGGCGGGGCGGAAAGCCTTGCCGAAGTTATCGGTTTTCGCGCTGGTCATTCGCTGATGATGCTGCTCGGTGATACTGTGCTGCTGCGTCCAAATGCGTGCGTTCGCGCCCTCGGTTCGCCCGGCAATGTCCGAGTGGGCGAGGGCCTGCTTGGGCGCGCGGTGGACGGGCTGGGCGATCCGATTGATGGCGGTCCGCCGATTGATCTGCGCGAGGATTGGCCGCTGGCTGGGCAACGCGAAGGCGCGCTAGAACGCTCGCCTGTTTGCGAGCCGTTTGACTGCGGGATCCGCGCGATTAACGCTCTTGCGAGCATGGGAATAGGCCAGCGGCTTGGTGTGATCGCGGGGTCCGGTGTCGGGAAATCCGTACTGATCGATATGATTGCCGCCAATTCAGAGGCCGACATAACTGTGGTCGCTCTGATTGGGGAGCGCGCGCGGGAGGTCTCTGATTTTGTCGCGCGGCATATGTCCGGCGCGCAGCGCGGCGGCATTGTGGTCGTGGCGGTCCCAGCGGATCATGCACCCAATCTCCGGCTCAGAGCGGCGCAATATGCCAGCGCCATTGCGGAGTATTTTCGGGCGCGCGGCAAGCGCGTGATGCTGATCATGGACAGCCTCACCCGCGTCGCTCACGCTGCGCGGGAACTGGCGCTTTTGCTCGGCGAGCCCGGTGCAGCGCGTGGCTATCCGCCGTCTGCACTAGCTGCCGTGACCAAATTGGTTGAGCGGGCAGGTAATTCAGCCAGTAGCGGCGGGGCGGTGACAGGTCTCTTCACAGTGCTGGCGGATGGAGATGATGCGCAGGACCCGGTGGTCGACACGGCGCGCGCGATCCTAGATGGTCACATCATATTGTCGCGAGATCTGGCGCAGCGCGGGCACTATCCTGCGATCGATATACCTGCCTCGCTGAGTCGGGTTATGGCAGATTTGGTGAGTGCTGAGCAGGCCGAGCATGCCCGCCAACTTCGCCGATTGGTCGCCGTACGAGAAGAAAATCGTGACCTTGTTTTGATGGGGGCTTACCGCGCAGGCGCAGACCCGCTGCTCGACAAAGCGCTCAGGATTGGGCCTCAAGTCGATGCCTTCCTTCAGCAGGAGCGCGGCGAAAAGGTTGGGCTTGCCCAGAGCTTCGCCGAATTGTCGGAGGTACTAAGCGATGGCGCGTAATGCGCGCCGATTGCAGACGCTTCAGCGCCAACACCGCATCGCTGTGATTGCGCGGCGTGAGGCAATTGGCACCCTAGCGAATGCTCAGGCGACTGAGACTCAATCAGCCAATCTGGCCGAGCGCAGCAAGACGCTGGCCCGTACTTACAGTGGCACAGCGGGCGAGCTCGAGGGGAGCGACTTCATCCAGTCTGCGCGGTTCGCGGGCTCGCTTGCCGGCATAGCGAGCGAGGCTGAGCGATCACGCGCGCTCGCGGCAGATGAGCGCGGATTGGCTGCGCAGAGACTGGCGGAACGCGAGCAAAGGCTTGAGCGCCTGGAGGATCATCTCTCCAGTGAAAAGCGTGAACAAAATCGCACCGTGCAACTGCGTGAGACTGCGGATCAAGCGATGCTGGCACGCAAATTGCTCCGTTAGGCTGAGAAAGCTCAGTCACGTCACGAATTGCGGAGAAAGCGATGAATTTGGCCCTTCCCACCGCCCAAAATGCCAAGAGCGCTGGTGCTGCTCGGCACAGTTTTGCCGTCTGCAAACCAGGTGGCTGACAATGCGCCGAGCGGCGAGGCAGGGGTGGCGGAAGGTCTTGGGCTGGCGCCCGAAGGCCAGTTCTCTGAGGTTTTGGAGGCATCTGCTAGCACCTTGCTAAGCATTGGCCCAATCGCTGAACCTACCTCTGAAGTGCCCGTGCTGCCTGATGCGATAGGCGAGGCGGCTCCATTAACCGACCACGGCTCGCTGGAGCCCGGTCAGACAATTGGCGAGCTCTTGCCGGAAAGCGGCAATGCCTTGCCGCCTGCCAGCGCCGGTCTCGAAGGAACGGGCGATGCAGCCTTGAAGTCAGATCACATTCCGGTTTCTAGGCCGCTTGAATCCGCGACCAAGCAATCAGAAGCTGCGCCCCCAGCCAGCTTGGCGGCTGCCGCGCCCAATCCCGCCGTTCTACCATCGGCTCCGCTCGATCAAGTGACTGCTCCACTTACTGCGACGCCAGACGGCGCTGCGAAGTCCGCGATTGCCGCCGACGCGCAAGGTCAGCCCATTCCTGTCACTCTGCCGGGAGGCGCTTTGGCGAGCGCGCTGAAAGCCATCGGAGAGCCTGCCAAACCAGCGAGCGACAAGCCTATTCGGGCTGCAGTAACTGACATGCTCGGCGGTCAAAACCCATTGCTGGCAACCGCTCTTAACTCAGCGACCCCAAGCGCTGAGGCAGCAACCTCTCAGGTCACTGGCGCGGTCCCTGTGACATCGCTAAGCGCGCCATCTTCCGCTCCAAACGCGGCCGCCAGCCCCTTTGGCGCGGCGCTTGATGGCAGAGGTGCTGCCGCGCTTGAGCAATCGCTCGAGCAGATTGTGCAGACCCGCGAGGCGAGCAAGACAGCCCGGCCCGAAATCCTAATGCGCCATGCCGAATTTGGCCTGGTGAGCATGCGGATTGATGCCGCCACCGGCGACATGCGAGCCACTCTGTCGAACCGCGACCCAGGCTTCGTCCCAGCTGTGCAGGCCATGCTGGCCGAGCGCGGTGTTAGCGCCGCCAGCGACACCGCCAGCGCTGGTCAGCGCGGTTCTGAGGGCAGCCAAGGCCAAGGCGCGCAATCGGGCCAATCCCAGCGTGATTTTGGCGCCTTCGGCTCAGCCACAGGGTCGAGGCAAGATGACCCGCAAAGCCAACCCTCTGAGCCTAGTGAGCATGACGAGCAAAGCACCGCTGCCGCTAGCCTTCAAACAGAGCTCGATAGCGCCGTCGAAACAGGCGTGCGCGGGCTGTTCGCCTGAATTTTTGATCCAATCTTCGGAGACCAAGCCTGATGGCTAAGAAAAAAGACAAAGATGATGAGGAAAAGCCCAAGGGCGGCAAGATGAAAATGATCATCGGCGCTGTCCTCTTGCTCGCGGTGGGTGCGGGCGGGGCTTACGGCGCCTTTGCTGCTGGGCTGATCGGGGATGCTGGCGGACCAAAAGAGCCAGACGTGCCGCAATTGGTCCGCAAAGGAGAAGCCGATCCCTACCCACCGCCAGCGGGCGATGATGATGCTGGCGCGGTCGTTCATGGCGAAGGCGGAAGCGAATATCGCACCGCCTATTACAGCTTTGAGGATAATTTCACCTCGAACCTGCTCAATTCGCCCTCGCTGATTCAGACCGATCTGGCCGTCTCGACCCAGCATGATGGGCGTGTGCTCCAATGGGTGAAACAGCATGAGCTGGCGATCCGCTCTGCCATTCTGGTGCAACTGGCCGCGACGCCCGAAGAGGACTTGTTCTCGGTCGAAGGGAAAAAGGGACTGTCTAACCGTCTGACCAAAGCGATTAATGATGTGCTTGAGGCCGAAGAGGGATTTGGCGGCATTGAATCGGTGCATTTCAAAGGGCTGCTGGTCCAATGAATATGCACCATTCCTTCGCGCCAGAACGCGCCTTGGCTCAGCATTGTCCGGAGCTGACGGAGCGCGGGCCGTGTCCAGAGGAGCGGGCCGAATATCTGCGCCTTTGGCGGCGCGATGTGACAGCGTTTCTGGAGGCCGACTTGATGCCGATCTTCATGGGCGAAAAATTGGTGGTCAGTCTGGGTGAGCCTGAACCCGTGAAAGGCCGCGATATATTTGCCAAAATCGGCCCGGTTGCGGTCAATTGCCTGCTGCGCTGCGGCGCGGCGGAGCAAACGCTGTTGCTGTCGGCTGATTTGGCCAACGCCATGGCGCTCACCGACCGCTCGTTTGGCGGCAAAGGAGAGATACCAGCGGAGGCTCCCGATGTGTTGCCAAGGTCAGCGGCGATCCTGATCGACCGGTTGGCCTTGGTCACGGCGCAAGCGATCTCGCGCGCGGCGGACGGTGCGGATTCGCCTCAAACGGGCGACGTCGTGGTGCGCAGCGAGAGCGCCATTCGGCTCAAACCCTTTGAGGCGGACTGCGATTGCGTGATGCTCTCCCTCAGCTTTGGGCCAGAGGGCACAGAGCCGTGGTCGATGCGAATCGCGCTGCCAGCGGCAGAATTTGATGGTTTGTTGCCGGGCCTGAATTCGGATGCTGCCAGTTTAGCGGCGGCACGAGGACCCGCTGATCCTCGCTCCAAACCGTTCGCCGATATCCCCCTGCCGCTTGATGCGATTTTGGCAGAATTTGAGCTGTCGCTTGATGGGCTAGAGAACCTCAGTCCGGGCGATGAAATCCCGCTTTCCATGCCGCGCGAAATTCCGCTCCAGGTGAATGATCAACCCTTCGCCCGCGGGACTGTCGGCACTTTGGACGAACATATGGCCATCCGAGTCACTCGTCTTAGCCACGAAAGGCTACCTTCATGACCATCTCCGCCAATCCTTTGCACCGTTTTGGTGAAGTGAAAGTCCGCCTTGCGGTGGAGCTTGGTCGCACTGAGTTGCCGCTCAAGGATGTGCTCGCGCTGGGCGAAGGCAGCGTCGTGCCGCTCAACCGCCTGACCGACGAATTGCTCGATGTGACCGCCAATGGGCGCGAGATCGCCAAGGGTGAGGTTGTCGCTCAAGATGGGCGTTTTGCCCTGCGGATTGTCAGCCTTGCGGGGGAAGAAGCACCAGCGGCCGATGCCAGCGTACCGGCGGAGGCGCCTGTGCCGGACGATACTGCAGGAGATGCCGCGCCATGATGGGCGAATACTTCCTGCGCCTTGCGCTGCTTCTGCCGCTGATGGCGCTGCTCATCTGGGGCAGCCTTAAGCTGTCGCGATATTTGCAAACCCGGCTGAACAAAGCGGGCGCGCAGGGGCGCACGATGCAATTGGTCGAAACAAGCCTGCTTGCCCCGGGTATGCGGCTTGCGGTTGTGCGGTTTCATGACCGGGAAATCCTGCTTGGCTGCACGCGGCAGGGCATGGTTAGGCTGGGTGAAGCGAATGCCCGGACCGAGGCGGAAGATAGTGCGCTTTCGCTTGATACAGGCGAGGTGAAATGATCCGCATGGGCTTAGCCTTTGCACTGCTTCTGAGCGGTATCGGACTTGGTATTGGCCTGCCTGCTGAAGCACTGGCAGCCCCAACGACCGCCGCCGCGCCTGCGCTGGAAACGCCAGGCATTGGCACCGCGATAGAGCGGGCTTTGGGCAATGGCGAAAGCGGGGAAGACACGCCGCTGACCTTCTCATTGCAATTGCTCATCCTGATGAGCTTGCTCACCATCCTGCCCGCTCTGGTGCTGATGATGACTAGCTTTTTGCGGATCATGGTGGTGCTATCAATCTTGCGGCAAGCGCTTGGGCTACAGGGCAGTCCGCCGACCCAAGTGCTCGTCGGCCTCTCGCTGTTCCTGACAATGTTTGTGATGGCCCCGACGCTAAGCGTGGTGAACGCCAATGCGATCGAACCCTATGCTGCTCGAGCACACTTGGTGCGGACGGCGCAATCGCCGCCGCTGGCGAGGCCTTTCATGAATTTATGATGCGTCAAACGCGCGAGGCGAACCTCATCATGTTCGTCGATATCGCCGGCGTCGCTCCATTCGCCAGTCCCGATGATGTGCCGTTCTCGATCCTGCTTCCCGCCTTTGTGACCAGCGAACTCGAAACCGCATTTCAGATCGGTTTCATGCTGTTCCTGCCGTTTTTGGTGATCGACCTGGTGGTCGCCAGCGTGTTGATGAGCCTTGGTATGATGATGCTGTCACCGACGATCGTCTCGCTGCCGTTTAAGCTGCTGCTGTTCGTGCTGGTTGATGGATGGGCGCTGCTGATGGGTTCGCTCGCCATGAGCTTTGGATAGAGCCAGAAGGGCAAAGCATACCATGCAAGAAGACGCACAATTGCTCGCGCTCGCCGACCAGACCTTATGGGTATCGGCGCTGATTGCCGCCCCTGTTCTGCTCGCCGCGCTGGCAGTCGGCCTGATCGTTGGCATCATTCAGGCCGCGACCTCCGTCAACGAACAGACCCTCACCTTCGTGCCAAAGCTGGCCTTTGTCGCCATCGTGTTTGTGGTCTTGGGCAGCACGATGATGGCGCTGCTGGGCGATTTCATGCGCGAGATCTTTGCGCAAATCGCCCTGGTTTCAGGTTAGCGCTCGCGCGGCTGACCCAAGATGCTCTTACTCGATCCCGGATTTGGCTCGCTGGAGGAGCAGCTGTGGGCTCTGCTGTTCCTGTCCGTCCGGGTTGGAGCGGCCATGCTTGCAGCGCCAATGGTTGGCGGCATCGCGGTGCCGATGCAAATGCGCGCGATGCTGGCGATTGTCCTGGCGTTTTTCGTCGCGACCTGGGTGCCTTTGCCTAGCCCGCCAGAGATGATGTCATTTGCGGCCGTGCTTGCGCTGCTTCAAGAGGTGCTGATCGGCGTCGCTTTGGGCTTTGTCTTGCAGATTGCCTTTACAGTGCCGTTGCTCGTCGGTGAGCAGATCGCTGGGACTATGGGCCTGGCCATCGCCACTTCGATTGACCCCAACAGCGGGGCACAATCGGGCGCGCTTGGGCAATATCTCACGCTGCTGCTCAACCTGCTTTTCTTCGTGATTGGCGGGCATTTGCTGTGGTTTGACCTGCTGATCGAGAGCTACCGCGTGCTGCCCGCGGGCGAGTTTGCTTTTGGCGCGGACAATGCGCGCGATATGGTGATGTTTGCTGGCTACGGCTTTGCCGTCGCAGCGGCGATTTCGCTGCCCGTAGTTCTGGTCTTGCTGCTGGTGCAATTGGTAACTGGCGTCATCTCGCGCTCGGCCCCTGCGCTCAACCTGTTTGCCCTTGGTCTGCCGACGGGCACTCTGGCTGGGCTGGCGGCGCTTATCATCGTCATGCCCATCGTCATTGAGCAGATGACCAGCGTTATCGAGATAGCGCTCGCGGAGGTCGCGCGTCTTGTCAGCCCACAGGCGGGCGCATCATGAGCGAAGACAATTCCGGCGAAAAGCAGTTTGAACCCACTGAAAAACGCAAGAAGGATGCCGCGCAAAAAGGCGATGTTCTGCGCTCCCGCGAAGTGGCAACGGCGGCGGCAATTGCTGGCGGCGGCTTTGCTCTTTTGTTCATCGGGCCGTGGCTTTTGGACGGTATTTATGCGGTCGCCTACGCCTCTTTCCGGTTCGATCATGGGACAATCGGCGCAGTCGCTCCCATGGCGATGATAGGATTTGCCCGCGACGAATTGTTGCCACCGATTTTTGTGCTGGGCGTGGTTGTGATCATCATCACTGCCGCCTCGCAATTGCTGCTAGGCGATGGCCGGTTTGTGCCAAAGAACATGGCGTTTAAAGGATCGCGTATCAATCCGGGATCCGGGTTAAAGCGGATGTTCGGCACGCAGGGCCTGATTGAGCTTGGCAAGAGCGTATTGAAGCTCGTGCTACTTGGCGGGATCGCATGGTGGTGGGTCAGCGGCAATATCGCCAACCTGCTTGGCCTAGGGCGCGGCGAGCTGGAATCGCAGCTCGCCTTTGCATGGGATTCGATGGTGACGCTGCTCAGCCTGCTCGCGATCGGCCTGCTTATCATTGCCATGATCGACTACCCGATCCAGCTTGTGCGCCAGCATTGGCAAGCTGAAGATGTCGCACAAGGATATGCGCGATGAGACCAAGCAAACCGAAGGCTCGCCGGAAATGCGCATGGCCCGGCGCCAACGACAACGTGATTTGGCCCGAGGCGGGGTGGCGAAGGCGATGGCGGATGCGCAGTTCGTGATCGTAAACCCCTCCCATTTCTCAGTCGCGCTTACCTACGATCCGGCACTCGCGCCCGCGCCAGTGGTGCTCGCCAAGGGGCGGGATGAAACCGCGCTGGCGATGCGAGAGATTGCCGCTGAACGCGATCTTCCGGTTCTCCAATATCCGCAATTGGCGCGCGCGGTGTATTTCACCACGCGCGCCAATCAGATGGTGCGAGAGGAGCTCTATATCGCGATTGCCTCGCTGGTGGCGTTCGTCATGTCGCTCAAACGCGGCGAGAAACCGCGCCGCCCGGCGATTGAAGTCCCATCCGAATTGCAATTCGACGCCGATGGCCGCGCAAAAGAGGCAAAGAACACCGCTTAAACCTGCCCGCCCCGCGCCGTCCTATGAGGCATGGAAACGACAAACCCCGGCTCTTCAATCATCGCAACCCTTGGTGTCGGCAGCGGCATCAACTTCTCTCAGCTCGCCAATGACATTTCCGAGGCCAGCTTTGGATTTCGCCGGGAGCAATTGGAGACTCGCAACCAAACGCTCGATGCGCGGATTTCGGCGGCGTCCTTGCTGCGCAATTCCTTGACCAATTTGACGAGCTCGCTGGGTGATCGGATCCGCAATGGTGACCTCGCCCCGACGGTAAATGTCGCGAACAGCGCAGTTGCAAGTGCGTCGGTCTTGGCGGGCACCAATCCGCAGGGCAATTACTCGCTGGAAGTCAGTCAGCTCGCGCAGGAGCAATTGCTCACGTCGGGCGCCTTCGCCAGCGGCGAAGACAGCGTCGGAGAGGGCACCCTGCGGTTCCGCTTCGGCACGGTTGATGGCGCGAGCTTCACCGAGGACACCTCAAACACCCCGCTCGAAATCGCGGTCGAGGCCAGCGACACTTTGGAGAGCTTGGCCGGCAAAATCACCAGCGCCAGCGGGGGCGCGCTCACCGCTTATGTCGCCGAAGGGACGAATGGCGCGCAATTGGTGATCAAGGGCGAAGAAGGCGCAGCCAATGGCTTCGTGATCGAGGGCGAGAGCAGCGCCGCTTCGCCGACCGCAACGCCAGGCGATTTGAGCTATCTCTCTTGGAATCCAGCCAGTGACAGTGGCGAACTGCGCCAATCCTCTCGCGATGCACTTTTCTCGCTCGACACGGTCGAGATCAGCAGCGCCAGCAACACCGTGACCGGCCTGCCTGAGAACATGACGCTGGAGCTGACCGCGACCAATGTCGGCGAGCCCACCACCATCAGCTTCTCAAACAACACCTCGGCGATCACCGGCGTGATGGGTGATTTCGTCTCCGCTCTTAACGAGCTGACACAGCAATTGAACGAAAGCGCCAATGCGTTCAGCGGCGAACTGGGCGCGGACCCTGGCGCGCGTGAACTGAGGCGCGATTTGGGCCGTTTGAGCAGCGAGATCGTGATGCCAACGGCGCTCGAAGGCGAGCCGCGAACGCTGGGCGACATAGGCCTCTCGCTCAACCGCGATGGCACGTTCCGTTTGGATACGGAGCGTTTGAACGAAACCTTAGCGGCCTCGCCAGAGGCAGCGGCGGCAATGTTCACCACCGGCCCGTTTGGCCTGTTTGCGACCATGGACAATCTAACCCGCGCCAACACGACCAGCGGCGATCCGGGTTCACTTGGCGGGTCGGTGGCCCGATATCAAAGCCAGATTGAAAACAATGAAGATCGCCTGATCAAAATTGCCGAGCAGCAGGAGCGCCTGCGCGAACGGCTCTCCAGCAACCTCTTGGCCGCTGAGCGCCGGGTCACCGCATCACAGTCGACACTCGACTTCCTGCAGGCGCAGGCTGACCTCAACCGCAATTAGGGAATAGGATATGAGACCATTTTCCCAAAATCCCGCTGCGGCGTATCGCAAGGTTGACCTTGATGCCCGGATTGAAGCATCCGGCGGCGATGACCTCACCCGGATTTGTCTGGAGGAGGCGGTTACAGCTTTGCGCCAGGCGGAGCTTGCCTGCGCAGTCGGCGGGTCGGCCGCGCGCGATCCCCTGTCCCGTGCGCATGGGATCACCTTGTGGCTGTGCCGCGGGGTTGCTTCCGACAATCCTTTGCGCGAGGCTCTGGTGCAGTTCTACGGCGGGCTAGCTGCGCAGATCCGGCGCAATTTGGCCCGGCCGATACTGGACGAAATCGTGGCCGTGCGCGGTGATCTCAACGATCTTTTGCAAGCGGCACGGTCGGTGAATGAGCCGGGCAACGTCAACGGGAGCGTCCCCGAGGCGGCATAGCCGCAATGCGCTGGCGGGGCCTAGTCGAGCAGAGCCTCGGCGATAATCCGCGCGGCATCCTCTGGGTCTTCCAGCGGGTGAAAATGCGTGCGGTCCGGCCTATGCATGTCGGTCGCATTGGGCATCGCTGATGCCAATCCCGGCCAGGTCGGCGAGGATTTGAAGTCGCTGAGCCCGGTCTGCTTGGCCCGCACGATCAGCACTGGGATTCCCACCTTGGTACTGGCTGCATGAATGCCGCTGTTGCTGCGGCTGCTGGCATAGACACCTGCCTCGACCTCGGGCGAGCAGGCCAGCTCCATTCCCTCGCCATTTTCGGCAGGCAGGAGCCCATATTGACAATAATCGGCGAAGACACGGTGGTCGAACAGGCTGTAAGGCTCACGGTTCTCAAACCGCTCCATCATCGCCTCAGCCGAGGCAAAGTCGCGCTTGCGCCGCACCGCCGGATGAGGGTTCTCAGCAGTGAACAGGTCTTGTCCCAGTTCATAGAACTCAGGCGGCAGCACGGTTGGATCAAACAGAATGTGCTGCTTGAAGAGATGCGGATGGTCATGCGCCGCCTGCAGCATTGCATGCGCGCCCATCGAATGCCCAATTCCGATCACTTGGCTCAGGCCGAGGTGGGCAAGCATGGCCGCGATATCATCGGCGATTTCAGCCCAATTGCCGATTGGACCGCCCTCTGACTGGCCATGCCCGCGCAGGTCCAGCGAGATGATGCTCCGCTCGGCAAAGCGCTCGATAATCGGATCAAACACCCGGCCATGGAAGCCCGTTGCATGCGCAAAGACCAGGGGCGATCCGCGATCCTCGGGGCCGCCGCCCCATTCCCAATAGGCGAGGCGGCGGCCCCCAATTTCGATTGTCTTCAGCGCGGGCTCTCTCATGCCCCGTGCTGTAAGCCCCTCAAATCAGGACGCAACACTTGCAGCTTCTGCCGGAGCCTGTGCAGGCTCCTTAGGCAGGGAAATCTTCAGCAAGAAGAAGCCTGCCAAAGCCGACACCAGCGATCCTGACAACACGCCCAGCTTGACCGCATCAACCTGAGCCGGGTCTGCAAAGGCGAGATTGCCAATGAACAGGCTCATGGTGAAGCCGATGGCTGCGAGCAGGGAGAGACCGTGGATCTGGCGCCAGTTTACGTCCTCTGGCAGCTTGGCGAAGCCTGCCTTCACAGCGACAAAGGCAAAGCCGAAGATGCCGATCTGCTTGCCAATCAACAGGCCGAGTGCGATCCCGAGCGGCAGCGGCGCCGCAAGATCAGCTGGTGAAATACCGGTCAGGCTGACACCAGCATTGGCAAAGCCGAAGATGGGGATGATCATGAACGCTACCCACGGGTGTAGGGCATGCTCCATCCGCAGCAGCGGCTCTGATCCACCGCGAGCGACCAGCGGAACGGTCATTGCCGCGGCAACACCTGCCAGTGTTGCGTGAACGCCGGATTTCAGCACGAAGACCCACATCACTATGGTCAGCAGCACGTAAGGAATGCTGGACCCAATCCGCATGCGGTTGACCGCAATCAGCGCGGCAAAGGCGACCGCCGCGCCGATCAACATATCGGTGTCGAGCGTGCCTGAATAGAACAGGGCGATGATGGCAATCGCGCCAATGTCGTCGATCACCGCAATCGCGAGCAGCAGAGCTTTCAGTGCCACGGGCACGCGCGGGCCAAGCAGCGACAAGATGCCGAGCGCAAAGGCGATGTCGGTTGCCGCTGGGATCGCCCAACCCGCTTGGTTTGCCGGGGTGCCTGAATTGATTGACAGGAATATGAGCGCCGGGATCGCCATGCCGCCAATCGCCGCGACGAGCGGGAGCGAGGCCTTGTCCCAGCTTGAGAGCTGGCCTTGGATAACCTCGCGCTTCACTTCCAATCCAATGAGGAAGAAGAACACCGCCATGAGGCCATCATTGATCCACAATATCAGCGCCTTATCGATGGAGAAACTGCCAACCGCGACGGTCACTTGCGTGCCCAAGCCATCGAAATAGGCGGCGGCGAAAGGCGAATTTGCGGCCAGCAGAGCCAGTGCCGCCGCCGCAATCAGGACTATGCCGCCCGCGCTTTCCTGCTTGAGGAAGTCGCGTAGGGCTTCGCTCACTTTGTTAATCACGTATCAGTTCCCTCAGGTCAAAATGTGTATTTCGTTTCTGACCTAACGCTTGATTATGCCGCTGTTTCCCGAAAATCGGAGTGAATGCGTCGTATTTGAGCGAAGGCACTGAGATTGCACCGTTATCCGCCGCCTAGCCAACGCGCGGCCATGCCGGTTCCGATTGCCATCGAGACGCCGCCCGCCAATGCCAGGCACACAAGCGCTCTGAATGTCGACCCGCCGCTGTTGCCCGCCACTGGCCTATCGAACGTGCGCGAACCGGTGATCATCGGACCGATGAGGTCACGCTTGCCGAGGAACTGGTATCCGAACACTGCAAGCAAGTGCAGTGCGATTAGGGCGACGAGCACCCAGAAGCCGGTCTCATGCCAGTCGGTCAGCCAGTCAGCTGTCATCACTCCGACTAGCGAATTGAGCGGTCCTGTCGCGCCGTCATAGGGGTCACCTGCGAACAGGCCCATGCCGGCCTGAGCGAGCATCATCAGCAGCAAGGCGGCTACGCTCCACCCGCCCGAAGGGCTGTGACCAATCGCCGAAGGGCTGCGTTTGTGACGGCCTATGAGGTCCTGCAGGCCTGCGATCGGTGTGCGGAGGAAGCCGGCAAAGCGCGCCGTCTGGCTGCCGACTAGGCCCCATAGAATGCGGAAGAGGACCAGCGCCAGCAGCACCAATCCAAGGCGCATGTGCCAGCCCATCTCGCCGTTTTCGGCGGTCCACCACATAGTAGGGACGAGCAGCGCAAAGCCCCAATGCGAGAGCCGCACGGGCCAGTCCCAAATCGGTGTCTTCTGCGGCAACATGGATCACTCCTGAGCCGGTTCGAGAGTTGCTCTTGCAGCGAGCTGCACGCTAACCGCGCCGCTCAGCCAGAGCGCCTTACTCAGTCCTTATCGAGGCGGAAGTTGTCGTGGCAGGCTTTGCACGATCCGCCCATGTTCTTCACGCCTTCACCCACTGCGGCGATTTCGCCCGTGCCAGCGGCGGCTGCCAAGGCCGCGCTGGTGTCGACCAGCTTCTGCGCAGCGGCAGCGAACTCTTCAGGCTTCTCCCAAATGCTTTCCAGCGCTTCAGTATCTGCGCCCGAATCCACGCCGGTCCCCTCCGGGAAGTGGTCTGGGATCTTTTGCGCATTGGTGTTGATCGTGTTTGCGCTCGCTTCGATCACGCTGAAGTCTGGCGCTTCGGCTTCGAGTTGTCCGCGGATCGCTTTGAACGCGTCGCCAATTTCCTCAAAGTTGTTCTGCCGAACCTCGATGATCGAGGCGTCTTCGCTGGCGACTTCGACCGCCTCAGGCGCCGCTGCATCGTCAGCGGTCTCGCCGCAGGCGGCCAATGCGCCGATCATTGCGAAGGCCAAAACAGGGCGGGAAAGACGGTGGGACAACATAGAGCGGCTCCTTTTGCGAGGGTATGACGGCAAGGCCTCTATCACGTTTGTGGCTGAAATGCCTCGGTAATTTTGCACGGACTTTGAGCGGGGCGTTTGGGGCTTGGAACACAGATGCGATTTGCGAAAGTGTGACTTTTGAGATTTCATATTTAAGTACAGAGGCTTAAGTGCCATCAACCTGTAGGAAGTGTGACTTTTGGCGGTCAGCCGTTCCAAGCTCAAAACAAGGCGCCAAGATTGGTGTTTCGGGCAGGCCAGCATGGCTGCTGAAATACCAAAGTGCAGCCGCGTAGGAAAATCTATGCTGGCTACGCCGCGCCTTACGAACGCTTAAGCCAGTCTAGTTTCAGCCGCAGCGGCGGATTGCGGCATGGGCACGCCGAATTTCCATTTGTCGCGAAATGCTTTGGTCTCGGCCAAATGCCGCGCTGTTTCGCGCTGGTGCAGCCATAACCCGCCAGCGATTGAGGCAAGACCCATGACCGACAGAGCTGTCACTGTGCCGAGGGCGATTTCCGGAGTTTCGGGTATTACCAAAGCGCTGATGCAATAGCAGATCAGCAGCAAACCACAGGATGCGATCGGCGCTCCGATCCAACTGCGCGAAAACGCCATCCTATGCTCGTCGATATATTGCTTGGATGGCGCTCGCCATAATTCCCGCCACAACTCAAAATCAGCCCAGGGCAGGTCTTCCCCTGATTTCTTGAGCCTGCGTTGATGGAATAATGTGCCCATGATTAAGAGCAACAACACCAGGCCTGTGGGAACAACCTTCATCGTTGCGTAAGCTAAAGCGATAATATCATCTTCGACTTGTCTCGCAAAATGCGCTGAAAGGCTGATCAACTGCAGGCCAGCGGCAAACAATGGCCAGATCCTTCTTGCAGTTAACGCGATTGCTCCGAACCCTACAAACAAAATCGAGTCGCCGAGCAATGCTACTGGGTCTACTTCCCAGAACCGATTTGACACAGAGCCATAGGCGATACTCTGGATGAATATCATCCAAACCATAAAAAAGGCGCCGGATTTCTCCGGCGCCCCGCCTCGCCAGAATGACAACACGGCAGCCAAAGCTAGAATACTGAAAAACAGTACAACGCTCGGCTCGTTGAAATCTGGCAATGCCAAGTCTTATCTCGCTATTTTGGATGGTTGCGCTGGTTTTTCAGCCGCATGGCGGATTGCGGCATTGGTACGCCGAATTTCCATTTGTCGCGAAATGCTTTGGTCTCAGCCAAGTGTCGCGCTGTTTCGCGCTGGTGCAGCCATAACCCGCCAGCGATTGAGGCAAGACCCATGACCGACAGAGCGGTCACCGTGCCGAGCGCGATTTCTGGGGTTTCGGGTATCACCAAAGCGCTGATGCAATAGCAGATCAGCAGCAAACCACAGGATGCGACCGGCGCTCCGATCCAACTGCGCGAAAACGCCATCCTATGCTCGTCGATATATTGCTTGGATGGGGCTCGCCACAATTCTCGCCACAGCTCAAAATCAGCCCAGGGTAGGTCCTCGCCTGATTTCTTGAGCCGTCTTTGGTGAAACAATGTGCCAAAAATTATGAGCAGCAACGCTACTCCAGAGGGTACCGCTGACATGGTTGTGTAAGCCAAGGCAACCACGTCGTCTTCCACTTGGCGTGCAAAATGAGCTGATAGGCTGATCAGATACAGCCCAGCGGCAAACAAAGGCCAAATTCTCTTTGCGTTGAGCGCGATAGCTCCAAAGGCAACAAAGCCTATTGCGTCGGCTAACAGGCCGACTGCATCTACTTCCCAGAACTTAGGGGCTACGGAAGCGTAAGCTATACTCTGCACCAGGAACGTAGCGGCCACGAAACTGGCCCCAGCTCTTTCAGGGGCGCCGCCGCGAAAGGCTGCCAGACCCAGCGCGCCCAACCAAATGCTGTAGTACAGCAAGATGCCGGGTTCGCTGAAGTCTGGCAGTGACAAGGGTTTTAGCTCGCGATCTTTAGCAATTGTGCTGGTGTTGAAGCCGACGCGCGGTCTGGGCATTCCCAAGGCCCGTTCGTCTCTTTGATAATCTTATCCATCGCGGCGTGCGCCAATGCAAGGCTCTTGCGCGCCTCGGCGACACTGCGCATCGCATCGGTGAGATGGCCGATCGGGCGCTGGCCGTCGATGACATCGACGTCCATCTCGATCCGGGCTTTGGTCGCGAGGCTCAGCAGTTCGCCAATTTGGCCCAGATTGGTGTCAGTATCGGCCGCCAGCAGGTGATTGAGTTCGCTGATTTGATTGGCGAGTTCGTGATCTTGTGCGGTCATTTTCATAATATTCTCCATGCGCACCAACGTGCATTAAGGGGTTGCAGGCATGGTTAGAGAATATCGCCCATTGTTACGCTGATTGCGGTGACAATCAGGGCTGTTGCGGCGATTGTGAAGGCGATTGTGAAGATCACCAAAAACCGCCACCAAGGGCCGTATTTTCCATCCAATACCTCAAGGCGCGAGGGCGGAAAATCGAGCGATGAATAGTCATCAGCAGCCTTATTCGGCCGCGCCGCTCGATCGTCTTGAACCGCGTCTTGAGACTGGAATTGGTCAAGTTCAGGCTCTGGATCGAGATGGGAAAAACCATATGCGGTTTTGCCGCATATGGTGCGCAGGCGAACATATTCGCGGATCGTTGATGCGCGGTCAGAGGTTTCGAGCTTTGCCTTCACATATTGAAAGCGTTGCTCGATCGTGCTGGGCGATAGGCCGAGTTTGCGGGCGATTTCTTTATTGGGCAAATGGGCGGCGGCATGCTCCATCACCTCTGTCTGACGGTCCGTCAAACTGGCGAGCAAGTCGGCTGCGTGTTGCCGCTGAATAGTCTGGGGATCTGAATTTTTCACGTATCATGGTTAACGGAATCGCCCGATTCGGGCAAAAGCGCTGCGCCATAGACACGTCCAGAATTGATCGGTTTTGACCATCAGTCAGCGCAAAGTGTTTGTTTTCGCTCGGTCAAGCGAGCTTTGACATGCCGCCATAATGGTCATTTCTACTTAGTGGGAAGCTAAGACATTTGCGTCCTCCGGCTTGCTTTGGGCAGTTTTCAGAAACGGTATGGCAGGCGCAGACCGACCACCATGTCGGGGCTGTCATCAGTTAGGCCAATCCCGACGGTTGAAACCAGCGAGAGCTGCTGTCCCAGTGAGAACGTGGCACCCAAATTGACCAGCGCGACATTGGCCTGGCTGCCGACGATCCGCTGCCAGTCCTGGCCATCCAGCCGCACGCGGGACCGCCCAACGACACGCTGCGAATAGGACATTGAAATGCTTGAGCGGTCATTGAGCGCAAAGGCCAAGCCCGCCCCCAATTGCACGGCATCGCCGACATCGACCCGGCCCGGCTGCGGACCAGGGCTCTCGTCAATATCGCCAAAGTTGCGCTCAAAATTGCGGAAGTAATTCACGCTGCCGAACACGACCAGCGGATCAAGCGATTTGAGCACGGAGACGCCGAGCGATGCCCCATAGACGCCGCTACCTGTGGCGAGTTTCTCAGGCACTTGCAGATTGCCCTCACTGCCGACGACTTCGACAAAATCGATCCCGAACGGTTCTTGCCCGGTCGGCACTTTGACCCGGCCGCTCAGCACGACATTCGGGCGGCGCAAAGTCTCGGCGAGCAATTGATAGCTCGCCCCGACGCTCATATCGCCGAGCCCGCCATCGCTCACGGTCGCCTCAACCGGCGTGTTGGCCGCGCCGCCTGCCCCGCCGCTGCGGAAGGTTGATGTGCGGTAGAGGAAGGGCGCGCTGGCATCGAGGAACAGCTTGTCATTCACACCATAGCGAAGTGTCGCCTCGCTGGTGAAAATGTCAGCGTCCACTTCATCAATGCTGATCGTGCCGAGGAAGATTGCATCCAATGCCAGGAAGCCATCGAGGTTGATCCGGGCATCGCTGAAGCGGGAGTAGCCTACCGATAGATCGGCGCCCCAGCGGCTGGTTTGGAGGCCCTGTTGTTCCTGAACGATATCTTCAACTGCGGCAGAGGCATCGGGCGCTTTTTGAACGCTTTCTTCCTCTGGCTGATCGCCCAGTCCGGGATCTTGGGCTGCGTCTTCCGCTTGCTGTATCTGCACCAGCCTCGCCTCGCCTTCGCGGCTGAGGGTTGGATAGGCGCCGCGCAAATTATCCAGCGACGGGTTGAGCGTCATCGGCCGAGCTTGAGCTGGCACAGCGCGGCCTCTGATGGTCAGCGCTTCGCCGGGTGAAATGGGCTCTGCCTCGATGCGCAGCAGCCTGGCTTCTAGCGCCTGCAAACGGGCATTGGCGCGCGCCTCTCGCTGTTCCATTTCAGCAACTTGCGCGCGCAATTGCTCAACCTCGGTCTCGAGGTCCTGCGCCGATGCCGAGAACGGCAGCGTGAGCGCGGCTGCACTGCTCGCGATCAAGGCGGCTCGTATATATGTGCGGTCCATGACTTTCGTCCCCTTACCTGACGACCCGTCTGGTTAAGCTCATCCGCGGTTACGGATTGAGCAGCGTCCAAAGCGTGGCCGGATCGGGCACGCCGGTTTCAAAAAGATCACTCTGTTTCTGGAATGCGAGCAGCGCATCGCGCATTTGCGGCGAGTAGCTGCCGTTTTCCTCGCCCTCATACAGCCCGCGTGAACGCAAGGCGGCCTGAGTGCGGCGCAGGATGGTTTTGTAGACAAAAGCGCGGTTCTCGCCCGCGCCAACCTCAACCATTGGCGAATAGTCGGCAACGCGCACTGGGCGCAGGGCCGAGACCATTTTTTGCGCCACGCCGACGATCGTGTCCTCGGGATTTTCGCTGCAGTGCTTCTCTAAGATCAGGTCAAACGCCGCCGCATTGTGCCACGGTGACAGATCAAAGGTGTTGGGCTCATAGCGGTTGGCCGCGCTGAGATAGCCCTCGACAAAGCCGATGAGGCGCTGGAATTCCGCCGAGCCCTTGTCACTGCGCGCATCGGTGAAGGCGGCGCAGGAAAGCCTGCCCGGTCCTTCGACCGCGAATTGCCCGCTGGCGTTTTCTGCCTGAGCGGAGGCGGATGCCGCAAACACAGCCGCCGCTAGCGTGATGAGAGAGAGATTTTTCATGGCCTTACCACCTTTGAAAATTGCTGCTTTAAAAACCGTGGCCGCGCATCACGGACAGGGCCTCTGTCGCGCGCACGGCGTTGAATTCAGTCGATCCGATGTCCGTTCCGATGATGATCGCGGCGGTGTTGCCGACCAGATTGCCATCGCTGTTGATCGTGGTCTGCTGCAGCATCCGGCCAAGATCACCGCCGACGCTTTGCAGCGCGCTGTCGCTGCCGCCATTGCCCGACAGAGCGAGCGCTAGCTCATTGGTGCCGACACGGAATTCCAGCGTGTCACCATCGGCAAAGGACGTGCCGGTTGTCTCAGTGATCGGGGTGAGGCCATCGGTATTGAGCGCGGCAATGTCTGACGACGGGACCAGAGCGATCTGCATGCCATTGATCGCGGAATTGTCTGCGCCTGCGATGATGTTCGCTTGCGCTGCGCCCTGCGTGCTGCCGAGCTCTCCCACGGGCAGCACTTCTTGCGCTGTGATGACCGGGGTGTAGCCGGAATGGCTGTCGGTCACATCCATCGCTGGGTCGCCCTCGCGGGTCCAACCCACCAGCAATTGCGGAACCGGATCGCCGCCGCTGCCATTGTCCAGAAAGCTGATATTGAACATCAACCGCGCGGTCGTGGTGATCCCGCTTTCATCCTGCCAGCTGGTGACCATGGAAATGCCAAAGAACGACACTTCGCCTGGCCGGATGAACTTGCCGCGCACCTCGCCCAGCTCCTCATCATCCACCGGCGCGCCAAGATCGCTGAGCGCGGCAAAGTGATCCTTCGCGGCTGCTGGAGCAGAGCCCGCGGCGTAGACGAGGGAGAGGGAGAGCGCCGCTGCTGTGACACTCGATTTTAGAGCCGTTTGTCTGGTTGTTGGCGTGCGCATGGCATCCTCCTTGGGGGCCGTAGGGGGGTTAAAAATCATATCCGGGTGAAAAGCCGTATTCGGCGGCTTCGGTCGCGGGCAGGCTGGCGGTCGTCATCAGCAGACGCCGCGCAGACAAAGGTGAGGGCGGGTCGACCAGAACGCTGTCCGGGTCATAGCCTTCGCCCACGACGACAAACGCAATGCCGTTCCACGCGCTTTCGAATTTGTCGCGGGTCATGGTGCGATTGCCGAGGGCCGGGTCACCGATCGCGATCCTGTCTCCGAAGACCTTGCGAGCGATGACGAAATGTTTGTAGCCGCGCACATCAATCAGGACGATGGCGGGAAATTCCAGGCTGGCGAGCTGATCATAGCTGATCCGGTAGCCTTCTGCGCTCATACCGAGAGACGTCGCATAGGTCTTCATATCGAGCAGCGAAAAACCCTTTTGCCGGACGATGTCAGGATCCGCGATCTTGAGCATGTTGACCAGGACCTGCCGCTCGGTCGTGCTGTGCCCATAGGCATAGTTGAAAATCGTCGCGAGCACCGCTGCGCCGCAGCTAAAGTCGGCTTCTTGCCGCACGAGATGATCGAATTTCTGCGCTTTCCAGCTGCGCGGCTGCGCGCTGATCACGGGGGAACCTGGGGAGATCTGGCCGAGCCAGACCGGGGTCTTTCCAGCCGGAGCGGTGCTGCAGGCAGAGAGTATCGCCGCGCACACGCCAGCCAACGCTAGGCAGCGTATTTTTGACCGGAAGAGTGAATTCTGAGACATTGTAAACCTGCTCCATGCTTCGGGCAGAGGGCTCCCCTCGCTTTTGCGAGCGGGGGACCTTCCCCAAGCCGTTTGCGCGGCTGGGGAAGGTGGGGGAGGGGAGAAGGTAAGGTCTCCTCTCCCCCGCCCGCGCGGGCAATTGATCAGCTGCCGTCGCCAGGAGCGCCGCCGCCGCCGGCGTCACCGCCGCCTTGCGATGCTGCGATCGTCAGCGAGTTGGTTTGCTGGTTGCCGACACCAGCGGCGAAGTTCACGCCGATGTTGCCTGAGGCACCGCTGATATCGAGACCAGAGATCGAGTTGATGCTGTCTTGCTGCTCAACCCGGCTGAGCAGAGCGGTTTGAACCAGACCAGCATTGGCCTCTGCCAGATCGGCATCGTTTGCGGTGGCCAGCGTCATCAGGTTGGATTGCTGATTGAGGCTGCCTGCCGCCACGTTGACGCCGATATTGCCTGATCCCGTAATCGTCGCACCAAGAATGGTGTTGCGATCGCGGAAGTTGTTGCGGCCGCCGCCTGCTTCGGGATCATCCTCGTCGAGGAAGTCTTCAGAGGCGAACTGTGCCACACCGATCAGTGATTGCAGTCCGGTGGTGGACGCTTCCGCCCAGCCGCCTGATGCTTCAGGATCGCTGTTTGCCGACACAGAAATCGACGCGCTGTTCATTTGCTGGTTGAAATAACCAGCCGCCAGGTTGACCCCGATGTTACCCGAGGAATCGACGTTGAACTCATCAACCGTGTTGATGATCGGTGCGAAGAAACCAGCGCGAATTTGCGGCTGCAAATCACCATCGAGGAAGCCGCCTGGCAGATCGCCTGGCTCACTATAGCCGGGCCCATAGACAGCGTCGACAAAGCCGTTTTCGCCGTTGAGCTCGTTTTCCTCGCGGTAGTTTACCACTACACCGGTGAGGAATTGCTTCGCATCAGTGACCGCAACAGCTGAGCTGTCGACGTCGATGGTTCCCCGGAGACGAACGGCACCGCGAAGGGCGACGTCTTTCTCATAGGTGACATCGGTGGTCACACTGGTGTCGATGTTGTTCGCATAGCGAAGATCAACTTCAAGGCTGGATTCGCCGTCTTGGCCTCCAACTTCGCCGCCGTCTTGTGCCATGGCGGGGGCAGTTACGGCCAAAGCCGAAACCGCCACCGTAGCTAGCATTACCTTTTTCATAGTCCTTACTCCATTGCTTCGGTTCAAGGTTTGCCCCCGGCCGAGATGTTCAGCGCGAAGGTGTTGGCAGAGGAATTCCTCTCGCCTCCGACAACATTCACCTGCACAAGCCCGCTGTTCCCAGCGAATGCGGCGTCATCGATATCGATGCGATCATTGCTGGTAGTGAGGGCTTGGGCTGGTGAACCCGCCGGATCTGTGGGAGCGCTCGACTGGGCGAGCATCTGGTCAGAGACCACTCCATTGTTTCCTAAAGCCAGTGCCGCCAAATTGGCTGACTGGTTGTGTGTGCCAGCGGTGAGATTGAGGCTCACCATGCCGGTGTTGTTAGAAAGCGCGCCTGCGCCGATCGTGATCGAGGTGGCGCGGTCAGCGCCGCTGGGCGCGTCCATCAATTGCTCGGCGCTGTGGCCGGTGATCGCGATGTCACCCATGGCGACGATGGCGCTGCCCAATTGCTGGTTGCCATCGCCAGCAACAATATTCACCGCCACGCGTCCGCCATTGTCGCTGAGCGTGTCCGCTGCGATCTCGATGCTGTCTTGCTCTGCCTCGGCCTCTTGCGCCGAGAGCGGCGCCGCCAGAACGGGCAGCAGCAATGCGGCGCTGCTAAGAAGGAGGTGCGCGGTTTTCATTGTCCGCTCCCCGCTGTGCGAGAGATTACGCTGAGCGCAGATGGCAGGACGCTGAGGCCGCTCCTGACAATGCCGCCAGTGGAACTCGCGCCGCTTTCAGAGCGGGTGAAATCGCCAGAGCTTTGCGGCCCTGTGACAGGGGTTAGTCCGATGCTGACCGCTTGGTTCGCCACATTCAGGGTGCGGGAGAGTGGGGCTGTGACACCAGCTTGGTCAGCATCGGACATCGGCTCTAGGCCGATAAGCATTGTTTCGAGGATGAGTTTGGATTGATCAGGTGCAACCGTGCTGGCCTGACCTTGGGAAATGCGCCGGGTCGCCGTGCCATATGGCACATCGCGAGAGTAGACGATCTCGCCAGGGTGCTGATCTTTATTGGAAGGAAACTCGCCTTCCTGCGCGGCGGCAGGGACGGCGGTGATCGCCAAAAGGCTGGCACCAGCTGCTAGAATATTAGCGCGGGCCGCAAAGTTTGGCAGTGTTTGTAGAATATACATGTCGCCTATCCCTGTTCAATACAGTGGTTCATCAAGGCATACGCGGCATGTTTGCCGTCAAACCAAGACGAAGGAGCGATTGCTCCAGACGACCCGTTCATCGAATATGATTGAGGTTATAAGCCGATTCGTTTTCGGCCGCATCACACAGGTTTAGTAGTCAAATGTGACTATGGAAATTTGTAGAAAGACGACACGTTTCAATATATTACTGTATGATTGCGAAATCATGACCGCCAAGCACTTTGGAGGTCAGTTTTTAGTCATACTAGAATGTCAGGCATGGTGGGGCTCTGCGGCTCATCCGATCGAGGGCGACCGCCCCTAAATCTGGTAGGGCGCGAGTGTCTGCCACAATTCTTCGCGCGAGCTTACGCCCAGTTTGTCATAGCAATGACGCAGGTGCGCGCGCACGGTGTGGACCGAGATATTCAGCTCTTCGCTGATCTTTGACGGGCCGTGGCCGCCCAGCAGCAGCTCGACCACATGGGCCTCGCTTGGGGTTAGACCAAATGCCTTGGTCAGATCGACAAGCTCAGCGCCCTGGCCTGGGCTGGCGATGTGCAGGCTGAACAGGATGGTGTCTTGGCAAAGGCCGGTGGCGGACAGCAAAACATGGCCGCCCACGGTGCTGCATGGCACGATGGCGCTGTCGACCGCGCCTGTTTCCAGCTTCAGCATACGCTCCAGCGGCTCTTTGGCGTCGGTCTTATTGGCGACCAGCTGGCCGTCTCTGATCGAATAGCAGCACAGCTCCGCGATCCGCGACTTGGCCCGTTCGCCAATGGCGAGTATCGCGCCGGACCGGTCGAGCATGACATGGGTGCGTTTGTTGAGCCGTTCCTGGGCGGAAAGGATCGCATCGGTGCCGTGCATGGCTGCGCCAATCGCAGGCAAGCTGGCTGGCGGCGGAACGACGCGGCTAAGCGTGTGCCCCCCGTTTATCAGCCCTTGCGTGTCAATTTGCTTCATCATCTGGCATTGCCCCTCTGTGGCTAAGCACCAGCCGACCTCACGCGCACCTTACCTCACGCATTGTCTTCCAAAAATTGCCCATGCAGCCAGAATCGCAACACGCCTTACCGCATGCCGAAACCTGACCCGATGGTTTTGTTTTTATCTAATTGCCCTGCCCTAAAGGTTCAGGGATGGTAGCTTGCTTGCGCCCAAAGCTACGTGCGCTGATGCGACATCAGAACACCCATAAAGACTGCGCCTGTTTTGAATTGCAGTCAATGCAACTCACCTTGCATTTATGGCCGTTCGTCGCAGATTTTGGGGGTTGAGAGCACTTTTCTGATTAACAATAATGTTAATAGGCAGCGCCGATTTTGCCGGGAATCACGATATGGAAGAGGGGTATATGCCGCCGCTCTAATGGCTGCCGAAGGCAAGCATATCGGCCTCGGCGGTCATGGCTTTTGGATTGCGATTGAGTGCAAGGTCCTCATATTTCTCGCTCTCCGCCGCATTGCCCAGCATCGCGTGAGCCTCGGCAAGCGCGGCGTATTGTTCGACCGATTGCCAGCCAGAGGCCTCAACCTGCTCCAAGATGGTCAGCGCCTCGGCGGCATCGCCATTGGCGATATGGGCGCGGGCCAGAGCGATCTTCGCATCGCCAAATGGCCTTGCGCGGTCATTCGCTTTGGCCAGCTCCAGCGCAAGCGCACCATTCCCATCAGTGATCGCCAAGTCGAGCCCGTGATCATAATAAGCCTCGGGCAGAGCTTTCATGCGCTCCTCAAACAGGCTTGCGGCTTTTGCGCGCCATGTTTTCGCGCTCGTATCCTCGCCTTCAAACTCCAGAACGCTGGCCAGCGCCATCATCACATCGGGGTTCTCATTGTCCTGAAGAATGGCGCGGTACATCTGTTTGGCGCGTTTGCGTTTCCCCGTCGCGGCCAGCATTTGCGCCTGATGGGCTTGGGCCAGCCAATAGCCGGGGAACAGCTCATCGGCGCGCTCGAAATAGGCCGCCGCCTCGTCCCAATTGCCGCGTTGGAGTTCCAGCGCTCCAATTTGCAAGTGATAGGCGGCGAGCAATTCGGGCGTGGTCTGCCGCCCACTCAGCGCGCCTTTCTTATAGAGCGCAATCGCCGTGTCGAACTCACCCAGATATTTGTGCCAGGTGGCGAGGCGAAAGGTCGAGTTGGGGCTGGGGTCGAGCGCGTAGGCCTGATTGTACTGCGCCAGCGCCGCATCATAATCGCCGGAATAGAACGCGACATCGCCCGCCTGCGCCAGCATTTCTGCGCGCTCTGCGGTGCCTTGTTTCACCGCGAACTTTCCATAGGCCTCGATCTGCTCAAGTGCTGCGGGATAGCGGTGCAGGCTGAGGTTTATGGTGCTTGCCGCGATAGCTGGCCCGCCGCCCTCCGGCGCGAGATTAAGCCCGGTATCGATCCATTGCCGCGCGGCGTTCATATCCGCGAATGACCCGGTCAATTGCGCTTTGATGAGATGGCCCAGGGCCAGCCCTTCATAGCCCAGCCATTGCTGCGGCGCGCGGGCGATCCGCTCATTCGCCAAGGTGAGATCGCGCTCCACCTGTTCGAGCGCCTCGCCGTAATTGGCCGGGCCATAGGCTGGCTGCAAAGAGGCGGACAAAAGGGTTTCTGGCGCTTCGGATGCGGGCCTAAGCAGGAACGCGAGCCCCGCAAACAGGCCGGTCATCAACAGCAAAAGCACGGGCAGTTTCAAGAATTGCGAACGCATGTGCGGCCCCTTTCATCAAAGCCAATCGAAAAAAGAAGGGGCAGAATGATAGGCATAGGTGGACGCCTCATTCTGCCCCAACCGATCATCACTGAGCGATCAGGTGGACGGCGCGGCGCAAGGCGTAAGGCCAAGGCCGGTCAGATCGTCTGCCAGAGCTTCAGTGAGGCCGGTTAACTGCGCCGACAATTCGGGGACGAAATCGCCGTTCGCATCATCGACCGGGCTGGCGTCATTATAGGTGTCCTTTAGGTCCGTTCCGATCAGCGCGGTGGCAACCGCTGGCATGCCCATACGGTCCACCCTCACGAAATCGGTTATCGGCGAATTGTCGAAGGTGAAGTTCGTTCCGCCCCCGGCGGTGATCGGCGGGCTGCCTTGCGGACCGGCGAGATAGGGGAAGCCCGCTGCGAAGGGCAGGTCATTTGCGGGCGGGTTCACCGGCACCTGCGCCAAAGTGGCCGGTCCATTCACCGCCAGATCGAGAAAGATTACCGCCAAGGTCACATCGATCACCGGGTCTTCGAGGCGGCGGCCATTGGGAAAGCCGGACGGTGCATCAAGGTTGATGGTCAGCGTGTCCGGCACAACCGCCTGCGCCACAGTCACGCCGGTTCCGGGCACCATTTGGTCGAGGCAGGGGCCCACATCAAAGGCGACCGGATCGGGGGTTGGCGAAGGCATAGGCGGCGGCATCATCACCGGCGGCGGTGCATCCGCCTCATCGTTACCGCAGGCGGCGAGCGCCAATGCGGCGGCGGCCAGTGAGATTTTCGAGGCGGCGTTTAGAGCTGATTTGATCATTACAATTGCCCTCCCAGACGATTGGTGGCGGACCAGACATCGATCAGATTGGTGCCATTGGCGATCCGATCGCGCGGGATTTCGATGACGACCGCCGTCAGGTTCTGACCGGCGAAGAAATCGCGGTCGCTTTGGAAGCTGAGCGTTCCGGTGCTCAAGGTGTCGCGAAACCCCTGAAGGTCGAAGAAGAAGGGATCGTCGAATAACCCTGCGCGCACGCGCACGCCGCCTTGCACAATGTCGGTTTCAACCGCGCCGATCAGATCACCAGTGACACCGGGCAGGCCGCGAACCCGCACTCCAAAGGCGGCATCACTGGCAGAGGCTCCCTCGCCAAACTGAATCTCAATCGGAATATTCGTGATGGTTCGGGGCGCGGCGTTGGAGACATTGATCTGATACCGCACCGCGGGGTCATAGACGGCGGGTTGGTCGGTCGCTTGCGGCCCGGCGAAGGTCAGGATGAAGACCACGTTCTGGTCATCGTGAAAGGCAAAGACATCGGCAATGTCAGCCGGAGCATCAGGCGTTGCGTCGGCAGAGGGGCTGGTTCTGGCTGGCGGGTCGAGGTGGTCTGCCGCCTCGCCGCCTTGCTCGGCCAGCTGATAGGCTGCGGGCAGAGCCAATATGGCGGCCCCCGCGGCTAGATATTTTTCGTTCGGCAATCTCATCTGCTTTCCCTCCAATCGCACCGGCCATGAGGCGGCCAATTCTTGAGAGGATCAGGTTCCAGCCAATGGCCCTGCGCGCAGGCAGCCGAAATCCAACTCTCGCACCGCCTACGAGGGGTTTTTGAGAAAGGTTGCCTTTGGGGCGCAAAATTTTTGAGCGAAGGTTGGGTGCGTGCTTGTCTGCAATCGGCGCACAGGGTTAAATCGTCAGCAGAGTTCCCACTGCGATAATCGGCGGAGTTGGCGCCTGATGCGGCGCATTGGCCGGATCTTCCATCGTCACAGCAATCGTCGCGCCGTCGATCAGGAATGGGGCCAGCGCCTCGCTAAGCGTTAGGTTCGCGCTGCCGTCGCCTTGCGCTGTGCCCAGCGATCGGGGCGCGCCATCCGCGGGGATCACCCATAGCTCAGGCGCGAGCGTTTCATCTTCAAGGCCGATGGCCCGCACTTCCAGAGTGTCCGCTCCCTCGCGCCAATTGATCAGCACAAACTGGCCCTCTTCCGGTCCAGTCAGCTGCGCGACGAATTGCCGCGTTGCAATGTCATCATCGCCGCCTTGCGCGATGATCTCACGGGGCTCGCTGCCGGTTTGGCCAAGCATATCAAACGCCAGATATCCGGCCAGCAGAGCGGCAAAAAATGACGCCGCGAGCGCCAAGCGCCGCCAAGTGCTGGCCTGATTGTCATTGGTAGGCTGGCTGCTGTCCACTGCATCTGAGGCCGCATGAGGCGTATCGCCCATGCCGCCATCAAGCCGATCAATCGCCTCATTGACCCGCTGCTTGAGACGGGACGGAGGTGTCTCGCCGGGAACGGCCGAGGCCAGAGCGCCAAAGCGGCGGCTCCACACCTGCACCTGGGCTGCGAAGTCTGGATCGGACAATTGCAGCCGCTTTGCCTGCGCCAGCTCGTCGCCTTCCAGCAGGCCAAAGGCCAGCTCTATGGCCAGCACCTGACGGTCTTCTGGCATGTTTGGAGTATCAGTCATTTTCCAAACACTTTCTGAGATTGATCAGGCCCCGGCGCACCCGGCTTTTGACGGTGTTGAGCGGCGCGCCAATGCGCAGCGCCAATTGCTGATAAGTGCTGCCGCTGAAGAATGCCCCAAGGATAAGCGATTTCTGATCCATGCCCAATTTCTGGATGCAATGGATGATGCGCTCATTCTGCTGCGCAGTGTCCATCACCTCATCTGCCAAGGCCGCTGGATCGGCTGCATGTTCCAGCGCTTGATCGCTCGCGGTTTCGCCTTTCCTTTGCTTGCGGTACCAATCAATCGCGGCATTGCGCGCGATTGTGCCCATCCAGGCCAGCGGACTGCCAAGCTCAGCGGAGAACTGATCGGCGCGCTGCCAGATTTTCACAAAGCTCTCTTGCGTGACATCTTCGGCGGCTTCGGAATTGCCACAAATGCGCATGCAAATGCCAAACAGCTTGCGCGAGCTGGCATCGTACAGCGCATTAAACGCCGCGCGATCACCGCCCGCCACCTTATGCAAGAGCTCGGCAATCTCCTGATGGGGCAGCTGGTCTGGCTGGTCGTTCACAAAGGCCCTCGCATGTATCCTACACTATAGAATTAGCGCGGGTACGCTAGTGGCGAGAAAAAGGTTGCCTGTCTGGTGCTGCGTTTCGAGATTTCGCGCGTTGAGAGGGGTACACGTAAAGGCGCGCGGCGGCGTATTCGCCGGGCATCGATAGCCTAAGCTTGGAAATTAGGACTGTATGGTGCGGTCGAGAAGACTCGAACTTCCACGGGCGTTAGCCCACAACGACCTCAACGTTGCGCGTCTACCAGTTCCGCCACGACCGCACACAGTCAGTAGGGGTAGGCAGCGCCTCGCCCCTCGGTAGGAGCGCGCCCCTAGCAAGGGGTATCGGTCACGGCAAGCACTTTGCTGTGTCGCGGCAAAATTGCATCGAAATTGCGCTTAGTTTGGCGCCCAGCCGATTTCTGCAAAGCGGGCGGTGGCGGGCACATCGGTGATCGCCTCGGTCACGGTCATGGTCTCGCCCGGGGCCAGCTGTGACTGCGGCGGGGCGACGTTCCAATCGAATACAATCCGCTCTCGCTCATCGCGCAGAACGATGCGCAGTGAGGGCACGTCAACCGTCTCGCGCCCCGTATTGGTGATGGTGCCGCGCGCGCGGAAAATCTCTGTGCCGCTCGGCAGGGTCTCGGTGCGCTGCTCTGCTGCGGGGAAATCCAGTTCAAGATCGGATTGGCCAATCCCGAAGACGGGCCGGTTAAACGGCGCCCAATCGGGCATGCCGTAATAATTTACCGCCGCGATGGTCCCAGCGGCTAGCAGTGCGAAGATTGCCGCTGCTGCGGTCCACATTTTGAGCGGGTTGCGCCGCGCGGTGAAGGGTGGGCGGTAATCAAAACGCGAGCCTTCGTCGCTGTCATAGTCTTCCGCATCAGCGGTCTCGTCGGCAACCTCGCTGTCATAGCTGCTCTCGCTGTAGGAGGCGGCCGGACCGATATCGGCATTGGCGCTTTCTTCAGCGAAGTCTTCGGCGGGTTCGCTGGCCGGTGCCTGATCTTCAGTCTCGGGCTGTTGGCTGAGCGGTGTGCGGTCTTGATGAATGGCCGAAGCGGCTGAGGCTGCCGCTGCGCTGACAGCGTCTGTTGCGGCAGCGGGGCGGTCGCTAGTGCGCCAATGATTGATCGAAGGCTCGCTGGGCGCTTCTTCCGCATCTGCCTCAGGTTCTGGAGCAGGCGGTGGTGGGGCCGGGGGCGGCGAAGGAGGCGGTGCCGGCTCGGCAACCGGCTCTGGCGCGGCGACTTCATTCTGCGGCGGCAAATCGAACACCGCCTCTTGAAACCAGCTGTGCTTGCACTTCGCGCAGCGCACAGTCCGCCCGTCATCGCCAATGGCGTTGTCCGGGACAACATAGCGTGTGTTGCAGGCGGGGCAGGCTATAATCATGGTTAGTATGGCAATACGCGCCCGTAAGTTGCGCACAAGTGCATCGGGGCCTTTGGGCCGCAAATGTTGGCTTTTTTCCACATTGATGCGCTTGTTTCGCGCGCGGAGCACTATGGGCTTTTCCCCTCGGCGGGCATGGGATAGGGGCATGGCCATGAACGAGCGCGCAGGCGATACGGTGAATTTCGACAATGTCGGGCTGCGCTATGGCACCGAGCCTGAGGTGCTGAGCGATCTCAGTTTCACGCTATTCCCTGGCAGTTTTTACTTTCTCACCGGGGCCAGCGGGGCGGGGAAGACCAGCCTACTAAAACTGCTCTACCTTGCTCAGCGTCCATCACGCGGCGGCATTCGCATGTTTGGCAAAGACATGATCACCCTGCCGCGGGAGCAATTGCCGAACTATCGCAGGCGGCTGGGCGTGGTGTTTCAGGACTTTCGCCTCGTAAAGCACTTAACTGCTTTTGATAATGTCGCATTGCCCCTGAGGCTGGCCGGTGTGCCGGAAAGCGAGCTGCAAAAGCCGGTCGATGATATGCTCGATTGGGTTGGGCTGTCGCACAGGGTAAAGGCTCGCCCGGCGACGATGTCCGGCGGGGAGCAGCAACGCGTTGCCATTGCGCGCGCGGTGATTGGGCGACCCGATATGCTGATCGCTGATGAGCCAACTGGCAATGTGGACCCGGAAATGGCGCTCAAGCTGCTGCGACTGTTCGAGGCGCTGAACCGATTGGGCACCACAGTCGTGGTCGCCACGCACGATGTGCACTTGCTTAAAAAAGTGCCAGAATCGCTCATTATGCGGCTCAATAAGGGGCGCCTCACCGATCCAACTGGCGCGCTGAAATTCCCGCCGCGCAGCACCGGACCGATGGGGGCTGGGCAATGAGCACACCTCCATTTGCAGCAGAACTGGCCGACAGCACGCCAGCCAAGGCGCCAGGGCCGCTGAAGGGAAGCGCCGCTGCGCTATTGGTCCCGCAGGCGCGGCTGTCTGGGCCGATCCCGTGGGTGATTGCGATTATGATTGCTCTGGTCGTAATTGCGGCAGCTGGCGGGCTGGCCTTGAACAATCTCACGGGCAATGCTCGCGCTGAATTGTCGGGCGCGGTTACGATCCAGATTACTGAGGCGAATGAAACGCTGCGGAAACAAAAGGCGGCGACAGCGGCTGAAGTGCTGACCGCTCAAGACATCGTGGCGAGCCTCAGGGTGGTGCCAGAAGAAGAGCTGGATGAGATGCTGCGCCCCTGGCTGGGCGATGGTGCAGGCAGCCAGGATTTGCCGATCCCAGCGCTGATCGATGTGCAATTGAGCAGCGCCAGCGGGCCAGCAGAAATCGCGCGGCTTCAGGCGGCGCTCGATGCCGAAGTCCCGGGCGCACGCGTGGATGCGCAATCAGAGTGGTTGCAGCCGGTCTATTCAGCGCTGTCATCGCTGCAATATCTGGCGCTGGCCCTGATCGCCTTGCTGACCTTTGCCTGCGCCGCAGCGGTCTGGCTGGCGGCTCGCAGCGCCTTTTCCAACCACCGTGAAACGGTTGAAATCATGCACCTGCTGGGCGGGACCGATGCTCAGATCACACGGATATTTCAGCGCTCGGTCGTGCGCGATGCGGCCTTTGGCGGGCTGGTCGGGTTGGGGCTCGGCGCGGGCGCGGTCTGGCTGCTCGGGCGGCAATTTGCCGCTTTGGACAGCGGGATGGTCGCGGGCGGCGTTTTGGGCATGAGCGATTGGATCATCATCGCGCTGATCCCGCTTGCGGGCGTTGCATTGGCGCTGGTGACCGGACGTTACACCATCCTGATGGCCTTGCGGAGGATGCTGTGATCAAACGCATTCTTTCCGCGATCTTCCTGTTTTGGGCGATCGGGTTTTTGGCCTTTGCTACAACCCTGCCTCAACCATCACCGGTGTCCGGCGATACGGCTGCCAAGACCGATGCGGTGATCGTGCCGACAGGCGGCGCAGGGCGGATCGCCCGCGGGCTGGAAGTGCTCGACAGCGGTGCGGCGGAAAAGATGCTGGTTAGCGGGGTCGACCGGGAGGTGAAACCAGCAGAATTCGCCGCCGAGTTTACCGTTGATGACGCGCGCATGGAATGCTGCGTCACGCTTGGCTTTGCTGCCGTTGATACGCGCAGCAATGCCTCGGAAACGGCGCAGTGGGTCAAAACCAACGAGATCAAATCTCTGCGGCTGGTCACGACTGATTGGCACATGCGGCGCGCAGCTGGCGAATTGTCACGCAAGCTGCCCGATGGCGTCGTCGTGGTCCGCGATGCGGTGACCTCCAACCCCAGCCTTTCCAGCCTGTTTCTTGAATATCACAAGCTGCTGGCGAGCTGGGCGGCGGGCGTGGTCAATCTCTAAAGAGCGTGGCGATGTTTAGGAGCCTTATTAGCGCATTACGCAGCATGGTGTTCTATCCCGTGTTCTACGGGGTCAGCGCGATGCTGGTCGTGGCCGCTGTTCTGGCGCTGACTTTCCGGCAAGAGGCCCTGCGCGGCATTGTGCGGCGCTGGACCGATTGGCACCGCTGGTGTTTGCGCGTGATTGTTGGGATCACGGTTGAAGTCGAGGGCGAGCTTGCGACCGGACCCGTGCTCTATGTGATCAAGCATGAGAGCTTCTTTGAGGCGATTGACACACCCACATTGCTGCGCTGGCCTGCTGTGTTCACGAAGCGGGAGCTGTTCGACATTCCCGGCTGGGGCCGGGCGGCGAAAATCTATGGCCTCATCCCGGTTTCCCGCGACGGCGGAGCCAGCGCTCTGCGCAAAATGCTAAGCGCGGCCAAGGGAATGGTGGCGGAGGGACGCCCGCTCGTGATTTTTCCAGAGGGGACACGCGTGCCGCACGGCGAAAGCCCACCAATGCGCGCTGGATTTGCGGGGATATATAAGCTGGTCAAATTGCCGGTGGTGCCTGTCGCCGTGAACAGCGGGCCGCTCTATCACGGCTGGATCAAGCGCTCTGGCGTGATCACTTACAAGGTGGGTGAGATGGTCCCGCCCGGCCTACCGCGTGAAGAGGCGGAGCAGCGGGTCCATGCAGCGATGAATGCGCTTAATCTTTAGGGCCTCAAGCGCCGGCTGTTCACATCCGTTCACTTGGCTTTCCTCGCTCACGCGATCGAAGATCGCATCGCTCCGGGCGGGCACAGGGCCCCCTTCGGCTGGCTGGACAAGCCAGCCGCTCAGGACAGGCTTGCGACGCCTGCGGCGCCGAAGAATCGCCGGTCAACAGGCGCTATTGAGGAATATTAGAGGTGATGATCTTCGCGCCCGAAATCGGGGCGATCATCGTCCTGACCTTCTTCGATAATCTTGCGCCGGATTGTTCGCGTTCGGCTGAACAATTCTTCCAGCGTTTCGCCGTCGCCCGATCGGATCGCGCGCTGCAACGCCGTCAGGTCTTCGCTGAACCGGCCCAGCATTTCGAGCACGGCAGCCTTGTTGTTCAAGAACACATCGCGCCACATCACGGGATCGGATGCGGCGATCCGGGTGAAGTCGCGAAAGCCACCGGCGGAATATTTGATGACTTCGCCGCGTGTCACCTCTTCCAGATCGCTGGCAGTGCCAACAATTGTGAAGGCGATAAGGTGCGGGATATGGCTGGTCACGGCCAGCACCAGATCATGATGCTCGGCATCCATGATCTCGATCCGTGCGCCTAGCTTTGTCCAAAAGCCCTTGAGCGCCTCCAGAGCAGCCGCATCTGCGCCATCTGGAGGGGTGAGGATGCACCAGCGGTTGGTGAACAGCGAAGCAAAGCCAGCCTCTGGCCCGCTTTGCTCGGTCCCGGCAACGGGGTGCGCGGGGATAATTGTGTGGCCGGGCAATGCTTCGGCGAGATCAACCAAAACGCTGGTCTTGGAGGATCCAACATCGCTGATGATCGCATCTGGCTTAAGCGCGCCAGCAAGAGCTTTTGCCGCGCTCGCCATCGCGCCGACGGGGACGCATAAAATGACGAGGTCGGCGCTGCGCACGGCGTCTTCGGCGCTCTCACAAACTTGGCTGGTTAGGCCGCGCTTGTGAGCGGCGTCGCGAACGGCGGGGTCCGCATCATAGCCGAAGGTCGTGATCTCTGGCGTATGTTCGCTCGCCGCGAGGCCGATGGAGCCGCCAAGCAGGCCAAGGCCGATGATGGCGACCGACTGAATGGTCATGCTGGCTCTCCGCACAGCGCGCGCAGAGTGGCGACAACCTCTTCCATATGCTCCTCGCTGCCAATCGTGATGCGCAGCGCATTGGGCAGGCCCTGGCCCGGCATGTGGCGAACCGCATATCCCGCTTCGCTCAAGGCTTGGAGAGCGCTCTCGGCGCTGACATCGCCTTCAAACAGGACCAGCATGAAGTTCGCTTGGCTTGGAATGGCCCGCAGGCCATGATTGCCAAGCGCGGCAATGGCGCCTGCCAGTTTCGCTCGACCCGCTGCATTCACCTTGCGCGAGTTTGCAACGAATTGCTGATCCGCCAAGGCCGCAATCGCGGCGTTTTGCCCTTGGGCCGACACGTTGAAGGCCCCGCGCAAACGGTTGAGTGCATCGATCAAATTGGGCGCGCCTGTGGCCCATCCGATCCGCAGACCGGCCAGTCCATAGGCTTTGGAGAATGTCCGCGTGACCAGCACATTGTTTGCGCTTGCCGCCAGCTCGAGGCCGCCATCGTCCATCTCGTCCTCGACATATTCGCCGTAGGCTTGGTCCAGCACCAGCAGCACGCTAGGCGGCAGACCCGCATGCAGGCGGCGCACTTCATCGCGGCCAATTGCGGTGCCGCCCGGATTGTTCGGATTGTCCAGCAGGACAACCTTGGTCTTGTCGGTAACGCGCTCGAGGATGTTGTCGACCGATACGACAAAATCATCATCCTCGACAAACACAGGCGTCGCGCCAAATTTGCGCGCGATCAAGGGGTAGAGCGAGAAGGAATATTTTGAAAACAGCACCTCATCGCCCGGTCCAGCAAAGGCCTGAACCGCGCAGTGCAGTAGCTCTCCAGAGCCGGTGCCGCAGACAATCTGAGCGGGGTTGATGCCATGCAATGCGCCAATCGCATCGGCAAGCGGCAGCGCGCCGGGATCAGGATAAAGCTCTGGATGGCCGGGCTCTCGCAGAGCCTCCAGCGCGGCCTTGCTGCACCCCAATGGGTTCTCATTGGCAGACAGTTTGACCAGCTCGCGCCCATCGTCGGCCTTGGACTTGCCAGGCACATAGGCGCGGATTTCGTTGATCCAGGGCTTCAGTTCAGGTTGCGTCGGCATAGTAGCCGCGCGCATAACCGCTCTTGCTGATAAAAAACAGCGCAATTGACACTCGCGAGTTGCTCGCCCAATCCCCGCAGCCCAATGGCCACACCGCCCGCCTCTAAGAGCTTTGCGCTCCCCGATGATCTGCCGCTCGATTGCGGGCAGGCGCTGAGCAATGTTGAGATTGCTTTTGAGAGCTATGGTGAACTGGCGGCGGACAAAACCAACGCGGTTCTGATTTGTCATGCACTGACCGGCGATCAATATATCGCGAGCCCCCATCCTGTGACTGGGAAGCCCGGCTGGTGGGAGCGGATGGTCGGCCCAGGCAAGCCGATCGACACAGACCGGTTTCACGTCATTTGCGCCAATGTCATCGGCAGCTGCATGGGTTCCACCGGGCCGATGAGCGATGGGCCAGATGGCAAACCTTACGCCATGCGGTTTCCTGTTATCACAATTCGCGACATGGTGCGCGGGCTTGTCGCTCTGCTCGATGGCATGGGGATTGAGCGGCTTCACACAGTCGTGGGTGGATCAATGGGCGGGATGCAGGCGCTCAGCCTCGCTGCCAATTGGCCGGACCGGGCCGAGCGCGTTTTGGTGATTGCCTCAACCGCGCGCCATTCGGCGCAGAACATCGCCTTTCACGAGGTCGGCCGCCAAGCGATTATGGCGGATCCCGCGTGGCATGACGGTGACTATTATGCGAGCGAAGCCTCGCCTGATAATGGCCTCGCCGTGGCGCGGATGGCGGCGCATATCACCTATCTTTCCGAAGAGGGCCTGACCGCGAAGTTTGGCTAAGCGCTTGCAAGACCGCTCTTCCAAAAGCTTCGGGTTTGACGCGGATTTTCAGGTGGAGAGCTATCTGCGTTACCAAGGCAGCGGCTTTACCCAGCGGTTCGATGCCAATTCCTACCTCTATATCACCCGCGCGATGGATTATTTCGACCTCGCGGAAGAATTCGCGGACACGCCGGGCAGCGGCAAGCTGGCGGACGCCTTTGCAGGCACAAACTCGCGGTTTTGCTTGGTCAGTTTCGACACCGACTGGCTCTATCCCACCGCCGAAAGCCGCCATATCGTTCATGCGCTGAACGCAGCCGGGGCAAAGGTCAGCTTTGTCGAACTCTCCGCCCCGCATGGGCATGACAGCTTTCTGCTCGAACATGCCGCACTCGACCGCGTCGTGCAAGGGTTCCTCGAATGACGCTGAGACCTGATCTCGCCGCGATTGCCGCGCACGTCGCGAAAGGCAGCCGCGTGCTCGATATTGGCTGCGGCGACGGGGCCTTGATGGCGGAGCTGGAGAGCACGCTCGGCGTGGATGCGCGCGGGCTTGAGCTCAACCCGGCGCAGGTCGAACGCTGCGTCGCGCGCGGGCTGTCGGTGGTTCAGGGCGATGCCGATAGCGATCTTGCGAACTATCCGGACAAGGCGTTCGATTACGCCATCCTCAGCCAGACTTTGCAAACAGCTGAGCGGCCCGACCGGATGCTGGATGAGTTGCTGCGAGTTGGCACAAAGGCGTTTGTCAGCTTTCCCAACTTTGCCCATTGGCGCACCCGCGCGGCGCTGATGTTTGGTGGGCGTATGCCGGTGACCAGCGCGCTGCCGCTAAGCTGGTATGAAACGCAAAACATCCACCATGTGACGATCGATGATTTTCGCGAATTGGCGCGGGCCAAAGGCGCGCGAGATCGAGCGCAGCTGGTTTTTTGCCAATGAAAAACAAATCGGCGCACCAGCAGCTAACTGGCGCGCCGAATTCGCTGTGTTCGAACTGAGCCGTTAAATTCTTATCGGCGTGCCGTAACCACCCGCGCCCTGCGACCATTTAGAGAAATCAGTCCGGGGGACTGATTTCCGTGGTTGGCCTTCCACCCGGATTGTCACGCCGGGTTAAACTCCGGGTGGAAGGGTGGAGGGCGCGGGTGGCCCGGTCAGTCAGAACTTATCATGGCCGGTGAATGCCGCAAACCTTGTGGCCGTCTGGATCGGTGAAATAGCACAGGTTCATTGTGCCCATCGATCCATTGCGCGGGCCGGGTGGGTCTTCGATGCTGGTGCCGCCATTGGCGACCGCGACATCGTGCAATTCCTGAATTTGCTCAAGCGAGTTGCACTTAAATCCAATAGTGAAGCCATTCGACGGGGTCACTGGCTCGCCATTGATTGGCTCGCTGATGGAGAATGTGTGGCCATCGTGGATATAAAACAGGCGTGTTTGCCCAGTGTCGTTGACATGCGCCATCGGCTCCCCCGCGCCGAGCACGCCGAGAACTTTATTGTAGAACGCCTTTGACCGTTCAATATCATTGGAACCGATCATGATGTGGTTAAGCATTGTGGGGTGTCTCCTCTGTGAGTCTCCACGAAGCTGGTAGCATGGCGTTCAGATTGATTGCTATAGGCAACTGATATGAGCTCTTTATCAATGATCGCCGCACTGCTGCTGGCGCAAGCTGGCCCTGCCGCTGCCCTCACACCTGTTGCTGATGAAGCTGCTAGCGCCGCTAGCCTCTCAAGCGAGAACCGCGCGATTGTGCGCTGCTCTGCGGCGTTCTCGCTGGTCGCTTATGGTCAGGCAAACGGCAATGCGGATGCGCAAAAATGGCCTGCAATGGGCGAGCGAGGACGCGAATTTTTCGTGCGCGCGCTGGCGGGCTTGATGGATGAGACCGGGCTAAATCGCGATGGCGTGTCGCAATTGGTGTCTGTCCAAGCCCAAGCTCTGGTCGACGATGGAAATTTGAATGAGATCATGCCTGCTTGCTTGCTGATGTTGGAGGCGTCTGGTGTGTAGCCGCCTCTGATCATCTGTTCAGGTTAAGGTCATTGAAAATGAACTAACTAAAGGCAACCCAAATTTTCAGGAGGATTTTCCATGCGCGCTTTGCCTATTGCTGCCGCCGCTGTGTTGGCGCTTGCCAACCCGTCCATCGCCTTTGCGCAGGATGCGGCAGATATCCCGCCAAGCGAGGTGGAAACTTCCCTTTCGCAATTGTCTGAGAAACTGTCCGACCCTGCCTTTCAGGATCAGGCCGCCGCTATGGCGCAAGTTTTGCTGGGCACCGTGTTGGAAATGCCGATCGGGCCGATGGCTGAGGCTTTGGACAAGGCAACCGGAGGCCAAGGGCCCGATATTGATCCCGACGCCCGCGTGCGAGATCTCGCGCCAGAGGCGGACGAGCTGCCCGAGCAATTATCGGATGAACTGCCCCGCGCCATGAATACAATGAGCGGAATGGCGGAAGGTTTTGAGCTGATGCTGCCTGCTTTGCGCGATATGGCGAAGCGGATGAAGGGCGCGCTGGATGAGGCGCGCGTGCGCTAACATGCGGCCAGCGGCTTGCGAATGTAGGCCGCTGGTTCGATTCACAAGACTTTACGCGAAATCCAGTGGACGCGGAGCCTGCGCTAAGGCATGAATCTAAGCGCTATGTACCGCCTTCACCAATTCCCCCTTTGCCCCTTTAGCCGCAAGGTTCGGCTGCTGATGGGCGAGAAAAATATCGCCTATGAATTGGTGCGCGAAGACCCGTGGGCGGCCTCTGACATGTTCTTCAATCTCAATCCGGCTGGCCGCACGCCAGTTCTGGTTGATGCGGAGCGCGAGATCGTGATCAGCGACAGCCGCGCGATTGCTGAATATTTTGAAGAAACCGTCGACACCGCGCCGATGATCAATGGCACAGCAACGGGCCGCGCGGAAATCCGCCGCTTGGTCGCTTTGTTTGACGAAAATTTCTACGCCGATGTTACTGCGCCGCTTTTGTCGGAGCGGATGAAGAAGCGGATTGTCCTGCGCCAGCCGCCGGATTCCAAGGTTCTTCGGATAGCGATGAAGCTCGCTCATGGCCATTTGGACTATATGGACTGGCTGATCGACAATCGCCCATGGCTTGCCGGATCGACCATGAGCATGGCCGACCTTGCTGCGGCCGCGCAGATATCGGTTGCCGACTATCTCGGCGGAATTGATTGGACCGGGCACGAGCAGACGCGCGGCTGGTACGCAGTGTTTAAAAGCCGTCCAAGCTTCCGCCCGCTGCTGACTGAGCGCATGGATGTGATCAAGCCCCCGGCGCATTATGCGCTGGTCGATGGGTAGGCTTTTTTGTTTTCCGCACACCATCCGGTGTGCGATTTCCTCGCTCATGCGATCATAGATCGCGTCGCTGCGGGCGGGCGGTCGCCCTTGCGGTTCATCTTCGAGGAACCGATATTAGCGCTAGCGGATTATGGAGCGCGACAATGAATACTGACCCGAAGACTACGACGGATGCTGAATGGCGCGAAAAGCTCTCGCCAGAGCAATATCATGTGCTGCGCGAAGCGGGCACAGAGCGCGCCTTCACGGGGCAATACGACAAGCATTTTGAAGAGGGCGAATACACCTGCGCTGGCTGCGGCACGGTGCTGTTCGCGAGCGATGCGAAATACAACAGCGGATGCGGCTGGCCCGCGTTCACGAAGCCAGCGGATGCTGAGACCGTCGAGGAAAAGCGCGACGTGTCTTTCGGCATGATCCGGACCGAAGTGCTGTGTTCCGCATGTGGCGGCCATTTGGGCCACGTCTTTCCCGATGGCCCGCCAGAGGCAGGCGGCCTGCGCTATTGCATCAATTCTGCAAGCCTCAATTTCGCCTCGGACGATTGAGGCGCTTTGCAGCAATAACCCGTTTTGGAGGCAGGCTGCATTGCGAATATTGTTCACGCCGGGTTAGGACAGACCCATGCAGGTCAATTGCGGGTGAAAACGTGCGATTTTGGGCGCGAAAGGGATAGGCCAAGCCGGTAATGTCGAAACGGGGAAACCAACTGCAAAACAAAGGCAAGCGCGGTAGTCGCCGCGCCGCCGCTGAGCGTGCGGGCGGTTCCAAGCAGGCGAGCAGCAAGAGCAAAGGCAAGTCGGCCAAAGAAGCAAAGCCGCCATCTGCGTTTCGCAAATGGCTAAAGCGGATTGTCCTGTGGGGTGGCGGAGCGGCTGTTCTCGGCGTGATCTTCCTGGCCGTCGCGGTCGGTTTTGCTGCGCGCGAGCTGCCGAGCTTCTATCAACTGAAAGCAACCCAGAACGCGCAAACCATTCTGGTGCGCGCGCGCGATGGGACGGAGATTGTCGAGCTCGGCCCAAGTTTCGGCGAATGGCTGGCCTACGAAGAGATCCCGAAAAATATGACCAACGCCATGATCGCGGTGGAGGATCGCCGCTATCATTCGCATTACGGGATCGATCCGATCCGCCTGACCGGCGCGATTATCGAAGGAGTTACGGGATCGAGGGCGCGGCTGGGCGGCACGTCCACCATCACTCAGCAGCTTGCCAGAAACCTGTTCCTCAATTCCAACCGCACCGTCGACCGTAAGGCACGCGAGGCTGTGTTGGCGATGGCGCTGGAATGGAAGTTCTCAAAAGAGCAAATTCTCGAGCTCTACCTCAACAAGGTCTATTTTGGCGGCGGCGCGTACGGGATCGACAGCGCGAGCCGCAAGTTCTTCAGCCACCCAGCCAAAGAGCTGAGCGTGGCAGAGGCCTCGATCATCGCGGGTCTTGTAAAGGCACCGAGCCGCTATTCGCCGACCGCCGATGTTGATGCCGCTGTTGCGCGCGCAAAGACGGTACTGCGTCTGATGAAGGAGCAGAAATATATCACCGCAGAGGAAGCCTCCGTTGATGTGAGCGCGGTGAATTTGCGCCAGCAGAGCGGGCAAAACTCGGTGCGCTATTTCACCGATTGGGCTCTGCCTCAGCTCGACCTGCTGCTGCCGGAAACATACGAGCCGATTGAGGTTTGGACGACGCTGGACGTGGGTATGCAGCGGGCGGCAACCGCGTCGATTGATGCAAACACCCCGGATGGATCGCAGGGCGCTCTGGTCAGCCTTGACCGCGACGGCGCGATCCTGGCGATGGTGGGCGGCACGGACTATGTCGAGAGCAATTACAACCGCGCTACCAATGCCATGCGTCAGCCCGGTTCTTCTTGGAAACTGTTCGTCTATCTCGCCGCTTTGGAAGCCGGTTACACGCCGGATGACCGCGTGGTCGACACGCCGGTTACGATTGACGGTTGGACCCCGCGCAATTCCAGCGGCCGCAATGTGGGTGAGACGAGCCTGCGAACCAGCTTTGCCTTCTCAATTAACACGGTTGCGGCGCAATTGGGTAATGAGGTCGGTTTCGGCACCGTCGCCTCCATGGCGCGCCGGTTTGGTGTCAAGACGCCGATTTCCACTTTCCCCTCGATGGTGCTCGGTTCCTCCGAGGTGCGTCTGATCGATATGACCCGCGCATTCGCGGCTGTCTCCGCGCGCGGTAAGGCCGTCGAGCCTTACGGAATCTTGCGCGTGACGAGCGCGGATGGCGAGGTGATCTACAAGCACGAAAAGGCGACTGAGACTACCTTGGTCCCTGACTATGTCGCCGCTGGCATCACAGATCTGCTTCAAAGCGCAGTCGCGACTGGCACAGGCCGCGCGGCGCAGATTGGCCGCCCGGTTGCAGGCAAGACCGGCACAACCAGCTCCAACAAGGATGGCTGGTTTGTCGGCTTTTCGTCTGGCGTTACTACCGGCGTTTGGATGGGCCGCGATGATGCCAAGCGTGTGTCTGGCCTCCAGGGTGGGCGCGCGCCAGCACAGGCGTTCGCCGCCTATATGCGCTATGCGGTCAAGGATCGCCCGGTCGAGAAGTTTGATACCGATCTCAACCTGCCCGAATGGCAACTCGAGCCCGATGACGAGTTCCTCTATGGCGATCCGGACGATTATTACTTCATCGATGAACAAGGCAATCTGGTCGAGCCGGGGCGGCGCGAGGCAGAAAGTGACGTGCCGTTCGGTATTGAGGGTGAGCGCACCGAGCCTAGCGGCCCGCAAGAGCCGCCTCAGGCTGCGAGCGATGACTTCCTAGAGCAAGCCACTGGGCAGAACCTGCCTCCTGATCCGGGGGCACCAAGCGATGGGCCGAGGCGCGATCCTCCGCCGCCGCCAGCGCGGCAAGACCGCACAGGGCAAGAGGGCCTGATCTCCATCAATTAGCGTTTGCTTGGTAGGGCGCAGGCCTCGGCTCTTTGCCTGAGCGCAACCGGCGATCGCGGACCACCATCGCCCGCTTCCATTCGGCCCCATACAAGCCCATACAAAAAGAGGCGCCGCGGTCTGCCCGCAGCGCCCTCTCTTTGATCGACTTCTCTGCTCAGATCAGCGCAGGCGCACCGGCAGGTAACGCGCTGGCTGGCCCGGACGCTGCATGCGGAGCAGCAGGGCATCGCGGTCATCAGCCTCTGCCTGCGTGATAATCTCGCGCAGATCGTCCACGCTGGAGATATCCTGATAGTTCGCCGAGAGAATGATATCACGGCGACGCAGGCCTTTCCGGCCAGCGTCGGAGTTAGGATCGACCGCAGTGATTGCCACCCCGGTCGTGCCTTCTTCTGCGCGCAGCTGACGGACGATCTCGGGGGTCAGGTCAACAACCTGAAGTCCGAGCTTCTCTTCGATGAAGCCATCGGAATCGCCTGGCTCCATTTGAGCGTCATCATCGTCTTCGCTGAACATTTGCTGTTGGCGAAGCTCGGCCTCGGTTGGGCGCTTGCCGACGGTTGCATTGACCGTGCGGCGCTGGCCATCACGCAGCAGCTCAATCGGGATCCGTGTGCCGGGAGAGATATTGGCAACGAGGAATGACAGCGACTGTTCGCTCGTCACGTCCTTGCCATCGATTTTCAACACCACATCGCCCGCCTGAATGCCGGCTGCATCGGCGGCGCCATCGTCCTGCACGCTTTGGACAAACTCACCGCGATTGCGTTGAAGCCCAAGCGAGTCGGCCAAATCGTCAGTGATCGGCTGAATGCTGACACCCAAGAAGCCGCGCTCAATTTCCTGGCCGCTCTTAAGCTGTTCAACAATTGGCACTGCAATCTCTGCTGGGATGGCAAAGCCGATCCCGACACTGCCGCCGGATGGCGAGAAGATCGCATTGTTGATACCGATCACATTGCCTTGCATGTCGAACAATGGACCGCCGGAATTGCCGCGGTTGATGCTGGCATCGGTCTGGATGTAGCGGTCATATGCGCCGCCTTGACCGGTGTTGCGCAGCACAGCGGAGACGATGCCGCTGGTCACTGTTCCGCCAAGCCCGAACGGGTTGCCGATTGCGACGACCCAGTCGCCGACCCGCGCTTCAGCAGAATTGCCGAATTTCACGAATGGGAAGTCATTGCTTGATTGGATTTTGAGCACTGCCAAATCGGATGCCGCGTCTGCGCCCACCAATTCAGCTTCATACTCCGTGCCATCAGGCATGGTGATGGTGATCTCTTCCAGTGTTGCCCGCTCGTTCGGGGCCACGACGTGGTTGTTGGTGACCACAAAGCCATCGGCGGAAATGATAAAGCCAGAACCCAGCGATTGCGCCTCGCGCGTTTGCGGCTGAGCTTGACCATTGCCGCCGCCGCGGCGGCGGTTGAAGAGGTCAGCGAAAGGCGTGCCTTGGAACGGATTGCGGCTTTGCACCTCGACCCGCTGACGGGTGGCGATGTTGACCACCGCTGGCTGCAATTGCTCAGTCAGATCCGCGAAACTGGCCGGTGCACCTGCGCGCGGAACCACTTGGCTCATCACCCGGTCGTCATTTTGCGCAACTTGTGCGCCAGCAGGCTGGCCGGTCACCAGCGAAATCGTCGCGCCGCCCACAAGCAGCGCACTCGTCAGTCCATAAACATAACGCACTTTGTTCACGTCCTCTCGTTCCTCTTTATAAGTTTGCGCTTAGCACGCCCTCATGAATACGAGCGAGCACGCTAAACAGTTACGCCCCTAAAATGGCCCAAGACGCACTTAACGCAGTTTGAACGACAAATGTAGTCGGTCAGACCCGCTAGGCGGTTCGTCGGAAGTCGGCCGATTCTTGGTGCAGCGAGGCACCAGAGGACCAGCCGAGGGTATTATTGCCCGCGAAACTCGCGGAAATACTCATTGTCTTCCGACAGGACCATGGAGCTGTCGCCCTTACCGTCGATAAAGGTCCGGCGATAACTCTCCATCGCGCGGTAGAAGTTATAAAAGCTAGGATCCTTGCCATAGGCCGCCGCATAGGTGTTGGCGGCATTTGCCTCTGCCTCAGCGCGAATGATCTGAGCATTCTTACGGCCTTGCGCGCGGATGGTTGCGGCTTCTTCCTGACGGTCTGACTGCATCCGGGTGAAAGCCGCTTGCAAAGGTGTGCCCTCCGGCAAATCGGCCGCTTTGATGCGAACATCGATGATCTGCACACCGTACTGGCGCGCTTGAGCATCGAGCTTGTCGCGGATATTGTTCATCGCATTGCCGCGTTCCGCAGTCAGCAGGCTGGCAAAGGTGCGGCGGCCCAATTCCTGACGCAGAACCGAGGTAAGGATTGGCGACAATTGCGAACGCAGGCGGTTTTCATCGCCCGCGCTCTGAACCATCGTCACCGGTTGGATGATCCGGAACCGAGCATAGGCGTTCACCTGCAGGCGTTGCTGGTCGCTGGTAAGCACTTGCTGGTTGTCCATGTCTAGGTCGAGCACACGGCGCTCCACCATTTGAACCCGGTCGACGAACGGAATGCGGTACCACAGGCCCGCCTTCGTATCGCCAAACGGCACGTCTGGACGGAAGATATTCACCACCGAATGCGGTTCACCCGTGCGGATGATGACCGCTTGCTTGCTTTCTGGGACGATGAACAGGCTGGAGGCGGTAGCCACCAGCAACACGCCGAGTGCGATGAAGGCGAAGCGATACTTTTGCCAAGTTGCATCCATGATCATTGCCCCCCTTGCGGTGCGGGTTGCGCCGGTGTGGCAGTTTGCGCCGGGTTCGAGCGGCGCTGCACTTCACTCAGCGGTAGGTAAGAGGTGACCCCATCGGCTTCGATGATGGTCTTGTCGGTGTTCGCCAGAACAGCCTCCATGGTCTCATAATAAAGCCGCATGGCGGGTAACCTCTGGCGCAAGGCGATACTCGCCATAGATCTGGTTAAACTCTGCTGCATCACCTTCTGCGCGGGCCAGCAATTGCTGGGCATAGCGGCGGGCCTGGTTGATTTCCTGCTCAGCGTTCTGCTGCGCAGCGAGCACGTCGTTAAACGCCTCGATGACCTGCTCCGGCGGGTCGGCCTTATCGATTTCGATACCTTGGACGGCAATGCCGGAGCCATAGGCATCCAAAATGGTTTGCATTCTGGTTAGAACGTTTTGTTCAATGTCTGCCCGGCCTTCACCGGAAATCACAGCATCCAGCGTCATCTCTGCGACAGAGGAGCGCATGGCGGTTTCCGCCGCTTCTTGAACCGTCTCAATTGGCTCAGCGAGCTGAAATTCAAACAGCGTCAGATCTTTGATGTTCCAACGAATGAGATAGCTCAAATCGACGAGGTTTTGGTCGCCGGTCAGGATCAGTTTCTTCGGCACGTCGACGGAGCGGATTTCGCTGACGTCTTCAGCCTTCACCTGCTGGATCGGCCAAGGCAGCGTGAGCTCGGTCCCGGGATTGAGCGTTTCAGAATATTTGCCGCCAAACCAGGTGACGACCGCTTGCTCGCGCGGCTGGATGAAGTGGAAGCTGGTGGAAAACAACCAGATCGCGCCAATGCCAACTGCGATGATTGGCAACCAGCTTTTGCCGCCTTGCCGCTCGGGCAGGCGGAATTTGGGGCCGCCTGGCCCGCCGCCGCCACCGCGATTGGGGCCTTCTGGCCCGCGGTTCTTGAAGATATCTTCGATGCTGGCTGACCGGCGTTTGTCGTCGCCGCCGCCCGGCAGCCACGGGTTGCGCGGTCCGCCGCCCTTGTCCCCGTCGCCTGTGTCATCGCCGCCATCGCCGCCGCCTGAACCCCAGGGGTTCTTCTTGCCAGCCATCGCCAAGCCGATTGCGCCAAGGCCATCGGTGCCCTCATCAGAGGAGCGCGAAACGAAACGTTTTTTCAAACCGTCAAAAATTCTCATATGCCTTTTATAGGGTGCCCTTTTGCGAAAAACAGGCCCTATGCAAAAACAAGGATTACGTGGGCGATTTTGCTGCTAGAGGCGTGTCACCATGAGCGAGCCTAAAAACGCCACCGATGACCAAGAGCGATTGCTGAACGCTATCAAAGCGCAGGCCGGAGATGACCTCGCGCAGCGTATCACTTCCGCTCGGATGGTCGCAGACCGCGCCGTTGTAGTGGTGGAGGCCACGGGACTTTCTGGCGGCGAACGCAAAGATGCAGAGCAGCAGGTAGAGGCTGCTCTCAGCCCTCTGCATGGGGTCAGCGAAGTTCGCGTTGCCCTGATGGGAGAGCGAGTGAAGCGCCGGATTGTCGCGGTTGGCTCGGGCAAAGGCGGGGTCGGCAAATCAACCCTGACGGCCAATCTTGCCATCGCGCTTGCCGCATTGGGCCACAAGGTCGGCGTGATCGATGCCGACATTTACGGTCCTTCTCAGCCCAAACTGCTCGGCACTGAAGGCAAGAAACCGGTTGCAGAGAACGAGCAATTGATCCCGCTCGACAGTCCGCATGGCCTCAAAATGCTATCCATGGGCAATCTTGCGAAACCGGCTCAGGCGCTGGCGTGGCGCGGTCCGATGGTTGGCAATGCCCTCACCCAATTGGTTGAAGGCGATTGGGGTGAGACCGAATTGCTGCTCATCGATTTGCCGCCGGGCACCGGCGATGTGCAGCTCTCCATGTTGCAAAAGCATAAGCCCGATGGCGCTATCCTGGTCTCCACTCCTCAGGATCTCGCTCTGATTGATGCCGCGCGCGCTGGCCAGCTGTTTGAAACCGGCAAGGTTCCGATCATCGGCCTGGTTGAGAATATGGCTAAGCTATTCCTGCCCGCATTGCGGGGAAATGAGCGATCCGTTTGGTAAGGGCGGCTTTGAAACTTTGGCTCAGCGGCTCGACATTCCATTCCTGGGCCGTATTCCGCTCAGCATGGATGTGAGAGTGGCGGGCGATAAAGGAAGCAACCTCGTGGCGACAGACAGCGATACCGGGGCGGCCTTCCGCTTGATCGCGCAGCAGCTCGCCAGCTGGCTAGAGCAAGAGGCAGGCTAGCGCGATGGAGCTGACACGCCGCGGATTGCTCACCGGTGCTGCCGTTGGCGGCGGATTGGTGGTTGCCTGGTGGCTCTATCCGCGCACCTTCCCCAGCCCGCTGATCCCGAGCGAGGGCGAGCATGTGTTTGATGCTTGGCTCAAAATCGCTGAGGATGGGGTGGTGACCGTGGCTGTGCCTCAGCTTGAAATGGGGCAAGGGATCACAACTCTATTGCCGCAAATCGTGGCGCAAGAACTCGGCGCTGATTGGCGACAGATTGCAGTCGAACCAGCTCCGGTCAGCGGCGCCTATGCCAACATTCCGCTCGCACGAAAATGGTCGGCGCTGTGGGATGGCTGGGGTCAGGGCCTCTCTGAAATGAGCGATGAGTTTCTGGCGGCAAAATTTGCGCGCGATGGCCGTTTCTCCGCCACGGCGGATGGCACCAGCATTGCCGCCTTTGAAGAACCGTGCCGATACGCTGCGGCTGCCGCACGGGCCATGCTTGCTCAGGCCGCTGCGGATCGCTGGGATGCGTCCTGGGAGCAATGCGTGGTCGAAAACGGCTTCGTTCGCTACGGCGAGGAACGCGTGACCTTTGGCGAGCTTGCCGCTGAGGCTGCGACGAAGGAAGCACCCGATCCGCCGCCTCTGCAAACAACGGCCCCCGGCGAGAAGCCAGTCCCCGGAGAGGAGACAGCCCCGCTGGCCTTTCCGCGCATTGATATGCCGTCAAAGGTCGACGGCACGCATCAATTTGCCGCTGACGTGCGCCTGCCCGGTATGCTTTATGCAGCGATCCGCCATGGCCCGGTGGATGGAGCCACGCTGACCGGCTTTGACAAGCGCCGCAGGCGCGGGATCATCAGCGTGATCGAAGGCAAGCGCTGGCTTGCAGCCGTCGCCAGCAATTGGTGGGCGGCGCAGCGCGGGCTCGCTGCGATGAAGCCGCAATTCGCAGCCGAGTTTCCCGCCGATAGCGGCGCCATTGCCGCCCGGCTTGAGACGATGGTCACCGGCGGCGATTCCTTTCGCATCGCCACCGAGGGCTTTGGCGAGGAAGGCATCAGCCGGATTGATTTTGCCCGCCAATATGAGGTCGAGGCCGCTATCCCCGCGCCGCTTGAGACCGCGAGCGCCACTGCCAGATATGAAGACGGCACGCTGGAGCTGTGGATGGCGAGCCAGGCGCCAGAGAGCGCCCGTGTTGCTGCGGCGCGCGCTATCGGGATCCAGCCTGAAGATGTGGTGCTGTATCCCATGCCAGCGGGCGGCAGTTTTGATCGCCGTCTGGAGAATGATCACGCCATTGAAATCGCTCTTATCGCTCGCGAGCTGGCCGAGAGCCACGGCGCACCTGTGCAATTGGTCTGGTCGCGGCGCGAGGAAATATTGCAGTCGCGCCCGCGCACCCCTGCCTCAATGCTGCTCGGCACACAGCTATCGCCGGATGGATCGGGCCGTATCGATGGCCTGCGCACTCGGATCGCTTGCCCGCCGAGCAATTTGGAATTTGGCAAACGGCTGTTCGAAAATCTCACGCCATCCGCCGCGATGCGCGAAACGGCGGGCGCGAAAGACGCACTCGTCTGCGAAGGCGCGGTGCCGGCCTATGGTATTCCCAGCGTGATCGTCGATCATGTGCCGACCGAGATTGGCCTGCCGACCGGGCGGATGCGCGGCAACGCGCATTGCTACACCGCTTTTGCGACCGAGAGCCTGATCGACGAGATTGCCGCCGAGCATTCTCGCGAGCCTCTGTCATACCGCATTGCTATGCTGGGGAAAGATGTGCGGCTGGCGGCGTGTTTGCAGCGCGCGGCGCAAATGGCGGAGTGGGATGGCGGCGTGGATCAAAGCGGGCAGGGCCTCGCCTGCCACCGGATCGGCGATGCGGCCACGGGCGGACGGATCGCTTGCATCGCCACCGCGCGGGCGGGCGAGGGCGGCGTGCGCGTCACGCGGCTGACGGCGGCGGTGGATATCGGGCGGATCATCAACCTCGACATCGCGCGCCAGCAGATTGAGGGCGGCCTGATCTTTGGCATAGGCCTCGCTCTGGGCGCGCCGATCCGTTACTCCGAGGGCATGCCAGTGGCCCTCGATATGGACGAGCTGGGCCTGCCAGCCTTGGCCGATTGCCCAGAGATCGAGGTTGAGTTTATCGCTAATGAAGCCGCCCCCGCTGACCCCGGTGAATTGGGTGCAGCGGTTGCCGCTCCAGCGATTGCGAATGCATTGTTTTCGGCCACGGGCTTGAGACTTCGCCGCCTGCCCCTACTTTCAGGCGGTATATGATTGCACAATATCGCCTTTTTAGCGCCAAACGCTCATGACCTGGCAGCCGCAGCTCCTGCCTAACGACCACCCGCCGGTCTCCAGCGGATCAGTTGGCGTGCTTATGATCAACCTGGGCACACCAGAGGCGCCGACACCAGGCGCGGTGAAGACGTACCTTAAGCAATTCCTCTCTGACCGGCGCGTTATCGAGATCCCGGCCTTGCTGTGGCAGCCTTTGTTGCGTGGGGTCATTCTCAACACCCGGCCAAAGAAGAGCGCCGAGGCCTATTCGAAGGTCTGGACGGAGCGCGGCTCGCCGCTTGCCGATATCACCGCGCGCCAATCAGAGGTGATTGCCGGGAAGATGGGCGAGAATGTGCAGGTCGAATACGCCATGCGTTACGGCTCACCGTCGATCGAAGAGCGCTTACTAAAACTGACCGAGGCGGGCTGTGACCGGATATTGATCGCGCCGCTCTATCCGCAATATTGCGCCGCGACGACTGCGACCGTGTTTGACGAGGTTGCGCGGGTGCTAGGCGAAATGCGCTGGCAACCGGCCTTGCGGTTTCTGCCGCCCTATCACGATGATCCGGCCTATCTCGATGCGCTCGCGGAAGATCTAACGCGGCAGGTTGAGGCTTTGACGTTTAAGCCTGAGGTGCTGCTGCTGTCATTCCACGGAATGCCGATGCGCACGCTGGAGCTGGGCGATCCCTATCACTGCCATTGCCACAAGAGCGCGCGCTTATTGCGGGAGCGCTTGGAAGGTCTGCCGCAATTTGCTGGTGTCCGGTTTGAGACGAGCTTTCAGTCCCGCTTTGGCCCCGCCCAATGGCTGGAGCCTGCGACCGATGACACGCTGACCAAGGAAGGCGAGCAGGGGACGAAGCGCATCGCGGTGGCTGCCCCTGGGTTCTCGGCTGATTGTGTTGAGACGCTGGAAGAACTCGCGCTCGAAGGGGCGGAGATATTTGAGGAAGCAGGCGGCGAAGACTACGCCGTGCTCGATTGCCTCAACACCAGCGCATCTGGCCTCACTCTGCTCGAAAGCATGGTCAAGCGCGAGCTCGGCGGCTGGATTTAGAACGCCTTAGCAGATCACTCTGGATTTGGTGCTCTTCGCTGCTTACAGTGAGTTAAGTTGTAAATCCGAACCTGATCAAGGACGCGCCAATGGCCACGCTCGCTGATACAAACGCCGCCGCTGAAGAAGCGCAGAAAACGCCGCCGTCGCATTGGACGGAGGGCAATCCAGAGCCAAAAGATCTGGCGCATATCCCCGGCGATGCTGGCTGGCCCGTGGTCGGCAACACGTTCAAAATGCTGGCCGACCCCCACGCCTTCACCAGCAATATGGTTGAGACGCATGGCCGGGTTTACAAGAACCGCGCCTTTGGTGGCTGGAATGTCGCCTTGGTCGGCGCAGAGGCCAATGAGCTGGTCCTGTTCAACAAGGAAAAGATCTTTTCCAGCGAACAAGGCTGGGGTCCGGTGCTCGATCAATTGTTCCCGCGCGGGCTGATGCTGCTTGATTTCGACCATCATCGGATCGACCGGCGAGCGCTTTCGATTGCGTTCAAGCCTGGACCGATGCGGCATTATTCCGGCGCGCTGAATAATGGCATGTCGGCAGAGGTCGCGCGCTGGGCGGGCAAGATGGAGTTTTATCCGGCGATCAAGAAGCTGACGCTGGATTTGGCGGCCGACAGCTTCATCGGGATCGAATGGGGGCCAGAGGCCGACAAGATCAACGAAGCTTTTGTTGACATGGTGCAGGCCTCGGTCGCGCCGATCCGGTCGCCGCTGCCCTTCACCAAGATGAAGAAGGGTGTCGATGGCCGAGCTTTCCTGGTCGATTATTTCACCAAGGAAACGCATCGCCGCCGGGCCGAGGGCGGCGGGCAGGATATGTTCAGCCAATTCGCCACGGCTACTCGCGAAGATGGGTCTTTGCTGCCGGTCGACGAGGTGGTTGACCACATGAACTTCCTGATGATGGCCGCGCATGACACGATCACATCAAGCGCGACCTCGCTGGTCTATCTACTCGCCAAGAACCCGGAATGGCAGGCGAAGCTGCGCGATGAGATTGTCGCCGTCACCGGCGGACCGGATGGCTCGTGCGAGCCGCGACCGCTGGATTATGATGACATGGGCAAGCTTGAGCTCACTGAGATGGCGTTCAAGGAATCCTTGCGGATCATGCCGCCAGTGCCATCAATGCCGCGCCGCGCGCTGAAGAGCTTTGACTATGGCGGATATCACATTCCGGCGGGCACGCCGGTGGGCATCAATGTCTATTGGACCCACCACAGCACGGATTATTGGGACGACCCCTATACCTTCGACCCAATGCGTTTCACGCCAGATCAGGTGAAGGCACGGCACAAATATGCTTGGGTGCCGTTTGGCGGCGGGGCTCACATGTGCCTCGGCCTGCACTTTGCTTACATGCAGGTGAAGGTCCTGATCGCGCAAATCTTACAGCGCTATGAGATCGTGGTCGAGGAAGGCTATGATCCTGACTGGCAGGCTTGGCCTATCCCTCAGCCAAAGGACGGATTGAAAGTGGAATTCAAGCCTCTTTGATTTCCGCACGCCATCCGGCGCGCGATTTCCTCACTCATGCGATCTTAGATCGCATCGCTCCGGGCGGGCAGTCGCCCTTTCGGTTCGCCACGGGCGAACCGTCGTTTCTGACTATAATTCTTGAATGCTAGAAATCCCAGGCGATGCCTTCGCGTTCCCAATCGCCATAGCGAGTGGGCGATAGTTCGCGCGGCTCATCCTTCAGCGGATCGACCGCTTTGGGCTTTGGCACGGGGTCGTTGCCCCAATGCGCGGGTTTGGTGAAATTCTTCGCAGCTTCTGATTTTTGTTTTGTCATCGCATATTAGAAATGCGCGAGCTGGCACTTAGTTTCAAGTGCGGCTATTCGCCTGAGCCATGCCAAGTATTTCTGGACTTCCCGCGCGCCGCGCTGCGCTGCAAATGCTCGACGCTGTATTGCGGCGGGGCGAGACATTGGAGCAGGCCGAGGGCGCTGCCACTCGCAAGCTGCACACTGGCGAGGACAAGGCGCTGGCCCGCGCGATTGTGAGCGAGGCGCTGCGCTGGCTGGTTGATTTTGACGCGCTGATCGACAGCGCGACCAAGAAGCGGCTGGCCGACGATGTGAAAGTGCGCAGCGTTCTGCGTCTGATGCTGGCTCAGGCCTTGCGGCTGAACACGCCACCCCACGCGGTGATTGCGACGGGATTGCCGCTGTTATCTGGCGGTCCGCAGCCGGCTCGCGCATGGTGTCTTCTCAGCTCTGATCAAACGAGAGCTGACCCTGCCAGATGCACCGAGCCTGCCCGAGCGGGCGCAAGAGCGATGGGGCGAGCGAGCTGCCGAGATTGCGCCAGGATTGGCCGATCCTCCAGAGCTTGATCTGCGGCTGAAGGATCCGGCCAGCACCGCCGAACAAGCGGTGGCGATGGGCGGGGTCAGCCTTGCGCCGGGCCATATTCGTTTGCCGCGCGGGACTTCGGTTGAGAAATTGCCCGGTTTTGCCGACGGCAATTGGTGGGTCCAGGATTTGGCCGCGCAATTGCCTGCGCATCTGCTTGGGGACGGCGAGGGTCGCCACGCGCTCGACCTTTGCGCTGCGCCGGGCGGCAAGACCATGCAACTGGCCGCCCAAGGTTGGAACGTGACCGCGCTGGATATCAGCAAGCGGCGGCTTGGCCTGCTCAAAGACAATTTGAAACGCACAGGACTGAAGGCCTCTCCCGTGCGCGCGGATGCCGCCAAGTGGGAGCCAAAGCATCAATATGATGCGATCCTGCTTGATGCGCCGTGTACCGCAACCGGCACCTGCCGCCGTCACCCCGACGTGCTCCATCGTATTGGCGGCGCTCAGATTGAGGAGATGACCAGCCTGCAGATCATGCTGATCGAACGGGCTGCGGAATGGCTAAAACCCGGCGGTCAGCTGATCTATGCGGTGTGCTCTTTGGAGCCGGAAGAGGGCGAGGAGCAAACCCGCCGCATTGCGGAGGAGCATGGGCTAAAGCTGGTGCCAGTGACTGGGGATGAGCTGCCTGATGGCATTGAGCCAAGCGAAGAGGGCCACGTCCGTACGCATCCCGCCATGCTCTCTGATCAGGGCGGGGTCGATGGGTTCTTTATCGCTCGCTTCAATAAGGGCTAAAGTCGCGGGGCAAACGCGCCAGCGGCCAGTAATGCAGTCGCCAAGGCGTAGATGACCCAGCCGGGATGGCGACCGCGCGTGCCCCAGCAATTGCCGATTGCGGCATAAAGGTAAGAGCTGCCGACCATCAGGGCGAGCACGGTCAAACCCTGCTCGCCGAGCCAGAAGGGCGCGGTCATCAGCGCCAATCCGCCGATCAGCCAGTTAAACCCGCTGAAATCGAGCAATGCCGGGACCAATCGCGCCAAAGCCTCTGGATAGTCGCCATTGCTCAGAACCTTACCCGCTAGCGGAGCGGTGATCTTCTGACGCACCAGATAGCTGTGAATGAGCGCGCCAGATGCGCCAATGAAGCCTGCTGCGATTATTGCGATGTCTTGCCAAATCATTTCCATACACCTCTGTATGGTTACGTAGGCTACCGACTAGATTGCGTCAATACACTTGTGTATGGATGGCCGATGAGTGAGCGTCTCTCAAAGCATGATTGGGTGAAGCACGGCCTTATTGTTTTGGCCCGCGATGGAATTGGCGCGATAAAACCTGGACCGCTCGCGAAAGAGCTGGGCGTCTCGCGCGGCAGCTTTTACTGGCACTTCGTCGATGTCGCTGATTTTCGCGGCGAACTGCTAAACGCTTGGGCCAGAGAAACCACCGATAGAGTGATCGAAGAAGGGCCCGACCTGCCCGGGCGCGAGCGCCTGCGCGCTCTGATTAAGCGCGCCTTTCACACCGACCGGGCGCTTGACCGCGCGGTTAGGTCTTGGGCCACGCAGGATCCTGCGGCGACAAAGCAAGTGGGCGAGGTCGATAAGCGGCGCATTGCCCATATCGCTATCCTCTTGCTGCAAGCTGGGCTGGATCAGCAACACGCCGCCGAGCGCGCGCAATTCCTTTATTGGGCCTATCTCGGCCAGCCGCTGGTTATCGCGCCAGAAGCGGGCGCCGTGTCCGACGAGGCGCTCGAACAAATCGCGCAAATACTGGAGCGTTAGGGGCTAGATTTTGGCCCATGTCATAGTCAGCACCGCGCAAGACCGCCCAAGTTGGCTGACGCGGAGCACTGCTGATGTGGCTTGCTGCTGCTCAATCGCGATCGAAATCTCCGTACCCAGCTCGATATAGCGATGCATGTCCATCTCACCTCGCGTGATCTGTATGGCCGCGCCGTCGCATAGCAGGCTCACCGTCTGTCGAGCCAGTTCGGAGAGATGCGGCGCGTTCACATGGTCGCCGGACCCGCTGAAGTAGGGATGACCGGGCATCAGGCCGTTTTCCTTGGTCACCAGCGCTCTGGTCGCGAGCCCATCTGGACCTTCGTCCAAGGCTCCTATCAATGGTGGCTCCCGCTCCGTGAACCCAAGCAACTCGCGCGGTGCATAATCGAACTGCGCCGGGGCGGGCGCATCCTGCTTGGCCGAGGTCTTGGAGTCTTCACGCCATTTCTCAAAATTGCGGGTCCTAAAGACCACGCCCTTGCCGCCAATGCGCGCGATTAGCCGGTCCTGCGCATCGAACAATTGGGTGGTGAACGCCAGCTCACCCTCGTCGCCGCTGAGCGCAAAGACACCGCGCGCCGCCTGACCCGCATTAGGCTCGCCAAGCGCCCAATCCGTCCAGGTCAGCGCGCTCCACTTGCTATCATCGCGCGTGCCCAGCGCGGCGGTGGCGCCAACGCTGGTCCAGAAATTCTGCGTCTGGATGACGAGCGGATGCTGCGCAGGCAGGGCAAGCCAAGGCCATTCCGCCTCATCTTGCGAACACTCAAACGTAACCGAGCCGTCGCTCAGCACCTTATGATCGGTTGTGTAAGACCGGGTCAGCTGCATGGCCTAGCCGCTCGTTACGCCTTCACCTTGCTTTGAAAGCTCTTGCGCAGCTTCATCAGTTTCGGCGGGATCGTCGCCAGGCAATAGGGGTTTCGCTGGCCCTCACCGTCCCAATATTCCTGATGGTAATCCTCCGCCGGATACCATTCACTTGCTGTCTCGACAGTGGTCACAGCCTGGCCTGAGTTATCCGCATTCCAACGCGCAATCGCGGCCTCTGCCTCTTCGCGCTGAGCATCGCTGAGCGGGAAGATCGCGCTGCGATATTGGGTGCCAACATCATTGCCTTGGCGGTTCAGCTGGGTCGGATCATGAGTGCCCAGAAAGACATCGAAAATCTCCGGCAGGCTGATGACCGCCGGGTCAAAGGACACGCGGATGCCCTCGGCATGGCCGGTCGTCCCGGTGCACACTTCCTTGTAGGTCGGATTGGGCTTGTCGCCGCCAATATAGCCGCTTTCGACCTCGCTCACGCCCACCACATCGCGAAAGACCGCCTCGGTACACCAAAAGCACCCGCCCGCAATAATTGCCTGTTCCATCGATCAAACTCCTTGTTGGCTGAGGAGATAAGAACGCTGAGGCGGTTTGTCATTAGCCCGCTCTGATCACGCCTCGGTCGATCCGCAACTTGTCTTCGCCCGCCCAGCGGCTATTGAAGGGCGCAACCGTTCGATCAAAATGAGGACACCCCCAATGAAACCCCTATTTTTTGCTCCATTTGCTGCTCTCGCTGGTCTCGCAACGCTGTCACCTGTGGCGCCTGCGATGGCGGATGATCACGCTGCTGCGCCCAGCCTTGCCGAAGTGCTCGCGCATGAGCGCCGCGACAATGACCGCGCGCGCGATCAATATCGCAATCCGGCTGAAGTGCTGGCATTCTTCCAGGTCGAGCCGACCCAAACCGTGGTCGAATATGGCCCGGGCGGCGGCTGGTACACCCGCGTGCTGGCGCCTTATCTGATGCCTGCTGGCAAATATATCGCGATCAACCAAGACAGCGACGGCCGCGAATACCGCTCGCGCGCTCAAGAAGCGCGCAGCAAGGGCTGGACCGAGAATTTCAAATCAGGCCTGGCAGAGGCGATGGGCGTTGAGGCCGATGCCGTCACCGCATTTGAAACCGATGAAATGCCAGAAGACGTCGCCGGCACCGTCGACCGCGTTTTGATCTTCCGTTCGATGCACGGCCTCAACATTGGCAACCGCGCCGATGATGTGCTGAAGGCAGCGCGCATGATGCTGAAGGATGACGGCATGGTCGGCGTTGTCCAGCACCGCGCGCCAGAGGGCGCAAGCTACAATGATTACGGCGCGCGCCAACGCGGCTACATGCGCAAAGCCGATGTGATCGCCATTTTTGAAGCCAATGGTTTTGAGCTTGCCGCCGAGAGCGAAATCAACGCCAATGCGTCTGACCCGGCCAATTGGGAGCGCGGCGTTTGGACCCTGCCTCCAGTGCTCGCAACCGGCGAAGATGATCCGCGCCGCAGCGAATATCTCAGCATCGGCGAAAGCGACCGCATGACGCTGCTGTTCAAGAAAGCGAACTGAGGCTCACGCCAAGGAGAAAACCCATGATGCGATCTCTGATTCTAGCCGCCGCGAGCGCCTTTGCCCTTTCGGCTTGCGCGCCAGAGGCGGGCGAGAGTGCCGCAAGCGAAACCGCGGCCCAAGGCAGCGCGCTGGAAACGGTTCTGGCCGCTGATCTGCGCGCGGACGACAAAGCGCGCGATGCCTTTCGCAATCCGGCAGAGACCCTGGCGTTTTTCCAGGTTCAGCCTGATCACACAGTCATCGAATATGCGCCAGGCGGCGGTTGGTACACGCGTGTCCTGGCGCCTTTGGTGAGCGGTGAGGGCAGCTATATTGCGGTTGGCTTCCCGCCAGAGGCAGGCGCGAGCATTGGCGAGGAATTCGTTGCCCGCGTTCGCGAGGGCGGCGAGACTTTCGCTGCGAGACAGTCAGAGGCGCTTGGCATTCCGGCAGAACAATTGCCGTTCCATTTCGGCAATGCGATCCCGGAAGAGCTGAACGGCACCGTCGACCGCGTGCTGATCTTCCGCATGATGCACAACCTGAAACGTTGGGGCATCGATGACAGCGAAATCACGGCTCTCAAAGCGGCGCTGAAACCTGGCGGCATGCTCGGCGTGGTTCAGCACCGGGCCAAAGCGGATGCAACCGACGAGTTCGCCGACGGCAATGCCGGTTACCTCAAGCAAGCGGATCTGATCGCTTATTTCGAAGGCCAAGGCTTTGAACTGGTGGATACGTCAGAGATCAACGCCAACCCCAATGACACCACCGATCACCCGAACGGCGTGTGGTCTTTGCCGCCCAGCTTTGCTGGCGGTGACGAGGGACGGGAAGAGCTTGCCGCCATCGGCGAGAGCGACCGCATGACCCTGTTGTTCAAAAGCCTGAATGATCGCTAGCGGCGGCGGCAGCAGAACGAGGTAAATCCGCGCGATGACCAAGCTCACTGTCGCCGCCCTACAGCTTGCTCTTGGCAGCAAGGACGAGGCGCAAAACATTGCCGCCGTCAGCGCTTTGGTTGAGGAATCAGCGGGGCAAGGCGCTCAGCTGATCCTGCCGCCTGAGCTGTTCTCCGGGCCCTATTTTTGCCGAGAGGAAGATGAGGCCTTGTTCGCGCTGGCACGGCCCACAGCGGAGCACCCAAGCGTCATCGCCATAAGCGAGCTAGCGGCCAGGCTCAAAGTCACCATTCCAACCAGCTTCTTTGAGCGTGACGGCCATCATTATTACAACAGCCTCGCGATGATCGGCCCCGATGGCGAGATCATGGGGACCTATCGCAAGAGCCATATTCCGGACGGTCCGGGATATGAGGAAAAGTTCTATTTCCGGCCCGGTAATGACGGTTTCAAAATATGGGATGTGCCGCTGGGCGGCGGAGAAAGCGCGCGTATCGGCGTGGGCATTTGCTGGGACCAATGGTATCCGGAGGCCGCCCGCGTCATGGCTCTAAAGGGCGCAGAGGTGCTGCTTTATCCGACCGCGATTGGCTCAGAGCCCTATGACGCAGAGCTTGACACCAGCCGCATGTGGCGCCGCGCTATGGTCGGCCATGCAGTCTCCAACTGCATGCCAGTGGTCGCCAGCAACCGCATCGGCGCAGAGGGGCCAGACGAGGCCGCTCAGAATTTCTACGGCCATTCGTTCATCACTGATGAGTGGGGCGATCTGGTGGCGGAATATGGCGCGGAAGAAAGCGGCGTCTTGATCGCAGAGCTCGATCTTTCCCGCGCTGCCAAGCACCGGGCAGGTATGGGCTTCTTCAGAGACCGCCGCCCGCAGCTCTATGGCAGAATTGCTGAAGATATTTGAGGCCGCCGGTTTGAGCGCTGACACTTATCTTATCGCGCTTGGCTCCAACATGCGCGTGCCGGGCCTTGGCCTGCCGCGCGAGGTGGTGCGCACAGCATTTTCCGCGCTTGGCGATATCGGCGATGTGCTTGGCGTCTCTCCCATTATCGCGAGCGCGCCGATCGGCCCATCACAGCGCACCTATGCCAATGCGGCGGCCGTGATCGAATGCGAGCTTGCGCCTCTTGCTCTGCTGGACGCCATACAGAATATCGAACGGGAGTTCGGCCGAAGCCACCGCGGACAGCGCTGGCGCGCACGGCCGCTCGATCTCGATATCATTCTGTGGAGCGGCGGGATCTGGGCCAGTGATCGCCTTTCAATCCCGCATCCGCGCATGCGTGAACGCCGCTTTGTGCTCGGGCCAGCAGCGGCAATTGCGCCCACTTGGCGCGATCCCTTAAGCGGACTTTTTCTAAGCCAGCTCAATGCACGCTTGACCCGTCCGCTCGCTCTATCTAGGTGAGCGCTCCGGCAGCGCTCCTCGCGGCGCGATTCCATGCCACATGTGGGTCCTTAGCTCAGTCGGTAGAGCAACTGACTTTTAATCAGTAGGTCGCTGGTTCGAACCCAGCAGGACTCACCACCTATTCCTTTAAAACTAATGCTCTAGCGTGACGCTGAGCGCGCCGCCGGAAACTCTCCCTGTTTTCCGTGGGTTAGCGCAGATCAGATCTATGCAGGCTACAACCAGAGACGCAGTGACCTACCAATTCGCGCCTGAAATGCGCGAAGTTCTCCCAGTTCGATTTGGTGACCTACTGTTTTGTTTTCAGATGGTTGGGAACCCGAGCACTAAACGTTGTTCAACGAAACGGATCGGGAGATCAGCCATGCGCCACAGGTTGCGGGGACTGAGCTCTTTCGGTTGATTGCCGTTCAAGATGGACCGGATGATATTCGGATCGAGATAGCTCAAGCGAGCAAGGCGCTGCAGATGGCGAAGCCTGGTACTCTTAGTCGATCGGATTGTTTTTTCGTCCATTTGGAGCAGCTCTTCCCTTGCGGTAAAGGACCGGCCAAGTAACTCGACCAAGCGATCATCTCTTACCACGCGATCTGCTTGCAAAGGCTGCAAGCGCATCCGAGACTCGTGCCCATAGTTCCGACGCACGAGTGCTATCTTGAAGTCCGCTTTGATTGTTCTGGTGTCATTGCTTGCAACGACACCCAATGCAGCAGCCGGTTCAAACGACCCGTCGATCTCGTTCTCGCTGACAGTAACCCGAAGGCTTAGTTGGTTTAGGACCTCGCTAGCCCTATTCACCGGAAGTTGCTCGACCTCGGCGGCCAACTGCGCGGCCCTTGCGAAGATCCCCTTCTTCTCATCAGCCGATCTTGAAGTAACCAGCGCCTGCATATTAGCATTGGCCCGCAGCCATTGTGCGATTGCTCTACGGATTGACTGTTCGATTTCACCAGCGGGCAGTCTTAGCGCAGGGGCCTCTGCATGATCATTCATATTGGAAGCGTAATAGGTGTAACGCCGGTCGTGGTTTTTGGTGTGGGTTGGCGACATGGGACGACCGCGATCGTCCCAGATCATTCCAGCGAGAAGCGCCATTCTTCGCTCAGGTCCGCCTGCTGATCCAGGCGATGTGCGATCCACTAGCTTTGCTTGCACCGCATCGAATGTTTCTCGGTCAACGATCGCATCATGCTGACCTGAATATTTCTTATCTTTATGGCGTAGTTCACCGACATAGATCGGATTGGAAAGCAGATGTTTGAGCGCGCCTCGTTTGATCGGGTTGCCGCCCATTGCATTGCCCCGATTGGAGATGCGTCGTTTGCTGACGAACCCATCTCTCCCAAGCTCTTCAACCAGCGCCTTGATCGAGTCTGCCTCAAGATAGCGGCGCATAATCTCTCGGACGGTCTCAGCCTCCTCTGGGATAACGACAAGCTTGCGATCAATCGCTTCATATCCAAGAGGAACTCCACCGCCCATCCACATGCCCTTGGCTTTCGAAGCCGCAACCTTGTCCCGAATGCGCTCAGCCCCAACCTCGCGTTCAAACTGGGCGAAGGACAATAGAACGTTGAGTGTGAGCCTCCCCATTGAGCTAGTCGTTGAGAACGCCTGTGTCACGCTCACGAAGGACGCCTCGGCTCCATCTAAGACATCGACGATCTTGGCGAAGTCGGCGAGGCTGCGCGTCAGGCGATCAATTTTGTAGACGACGACCACAGCGATCATGCCTGATCGAACGTCGTCTAGAAGCTGTTGCAGTGCTGGGCGTTCCAGCGTGCCACCTGAATGTCCACTATCATCGTAAAGCTCTGGCAGTAGCGTCCAGCCCTCATGCTGCTGGCTAAGTACGTACGCGGCGCATGCTTCCCTTTGAGCATCGAGGCTGTTGAAGTCTTTATCCAAGCCCTCATCTGTCGACTTGCGGGTGTAGATAGCGCAGCGCAGCTTCTTATCGGCCTTAGCCATTGGCAGCCACCTTCAGATCACCGAGCCGAGGACTGCTTAGTCCAAAGAAGCGCGGGCCTGACCACTTGGCTCCAGTTATGTGACTTGCCACTGCGCTCAAGGATCCGAAGGTCCGACCCCGATACTCGCACCCACTTTCGAGCACGACCACCTCATGTACCTCTCCATGCCATGTCCTGGATAGCCACGTCCCCGGCTTGGCTTCGGTTGATACCCGGCCATCATTGCGGCGCTGGTCCTTCCGTCCAAACGCTCCAAGCTGTCTAAGCTCTGCTTTGGTGAGTTTGCCTGTCTCAGGCTCCTGCAAACAAGCCGCTAAGGGTCTCCTTGTAAGAGCTCGGCCTAGAGCGGGAGGTGCTGGCGTCCCATGTGTACTGCGCCATGCCGCACGCTGCTCAGATGGTGTCATTTCTTCGATGGCGGCGATTTTGTTTTCGATATCCATGGCTGCATGAATGCTCGAGTTCCGCCACTAGTCGAGTGCTTTGTGCGTACATCTGCTCTTTGCAGTGGACTTGTGCTGAAGTTCGAGCATCACCGTGTCCATGGACGACATTGACCGCGAACTTATCAATCTGCTTTGCACCAAGGTTGGCATGTTGATGGAAGACCACAGCGCGCTCGCGCTAACGATTGGAGGTCTAGCGGATGGCGAAAGAAAGGCGGCCATCAACGAACTGACTTACTCTTCAAGGAAAATCGCAGCACTAACCGCCGCTACTCAATCCATCGCGGAATGACTGCAATGCGCCCCAATTTCGGACATTCACTCTCTAAGGGCCATATGCCGATAACGGACCAATTTATGCCCTCTAGACCTTTGCTGCTGGGTGTGGTCCGCAAACATTCAAATGAAACCGTAGCGAACGGGATTACACTGCTCGACAAACTAGGAGATCGAGGCCGAGGAATAAACTTTGGTGGGTTCCGGCTGCAGATATGAGCCAAGTGTTAGAGCGTCATACCGGTTGAAGAACGTTTCAAAGAAAAAACGGTGTTGAGCGCCATTGTCATCAGTCAGAATCAACTCACTCTCACCGAGCGGGCCGCCTCCTTGAGAGCCACAATAGCTGGCTATGGTTTGAAACACTTCAACTTCCGATTGGCGGCTGAAACGTTCAGCAAATGCAGGCGACTGAATGAAATGCCGGCATGGCTTTGCTGGATCAAAGTTCGCTGGTCGCCTTGATCGATGTGGGTGGGCGCTTATCATCCCCACCATCGGTACTTCCCGACCACGAAGCTCGACAAAGCGGTAAAGCGTAGTCGAGAACGTATTGCCAAACGCGCCCTTCAGTTCTTTCAGATTGTCGAGCGTTGGTGCGAGATCCAAGGCCTCGTCGCCGAAGCGACCTTGGAGGAACAGTAGCTGGCTAAGCCGCATAGTTGGCTTCAGTTTCGATCTGATCGTGGCAATCATGAGATAAGGTAAAGCCATCGTCGCCAAGCATGACGTCGTGGTGCCACGGGAGCAAACTATGGCCAATTTCGTGACCCTCGTTCCATCGGTGCTTCAACTTCGGCTCGTTCCCATCGAGCAGGATCCGGCGCTGGTCTGGGAGGTAGAGCGCCTTCAGCGACATTTTCCGAATAGCTTCGAGGAGGAGCTTAGGTCGCTCGTAGATTTGAACCGTCGCGACCTTTATTCGGCTAACAGTTTCTCGAACAGCACCTGCGTCGGCAGCTGTGTAGAATTGTCTATCTAGCCGCAGAAGCTGGCGAACGTCGGACAACTCCAAAGGGGGCTCCGGGTTGCCAAGGCCATCCAACACCTTCGCAACTCGGCGGTCGATATCTGCCGCAGTTTTTTCCGAAAGAATTCGGTTCTTTGCCAATCGTGCCCCCTTTGGCGCGTATCTATCAATTGTCCGAGCTTAGCTGCGCAACGAAATCCTCTAATGCAGCACGCTCCTCGTCCGTGAGGTCTGCCATGGGGTCCGAGCGCGCGGCAAATCGCTCCATATGCCGTTCGATATTGTCGTTGCGGGCCTTGGCGAGGCCAGCAACCTGCATGAGCTTCGCGCTAGGGAGCTTGAAGACGCCGGAGAGCTGATAGACCGAGCGAACATCCGGTTTATGCCGAACATCGTCCTCAATCTCGATAAGCTCTTTGATGTCGATATCTGCATCCTCGGCGAGCTTTTCACGTGACATCTTTTGCGAACGACGCATGAGTCGCACAAAGCGGCCGAATGCAACATTGGCCTCATCTGTATCGGTCACATCTGGTGCTTCTTCAAAAACCGGGTCAAGCGCTAGCGCGCCAGCAGCGATCGAAGCGTCGCCTTCGAGCTCTGCCATTCTAAGACACCACTCTTTGGTCATATGAGTGCTCATCGATTCTTTCCTTTCGCGATGAACGCTTCTGCTTGCGCAGCCGTCATCTCATAATATCGTAATCCCTGTTTTGCTGTGTCGGGTCCGAGGTCGGTCATGCCACAGGTCGCGCTATAAAAAGCCTCGGCTTGCGGAAGGGCGTGCAGCCCGATGCGACCCTTGAATTCCTCGGCGATGCTGCGTTCAATTGCGGCTCCCACCAAGATACTACCGATACCACGGTAGCGGGGCGCCTGTTTGAGTTCGGGTCTGTTCCAAGGCGCGTTCTCGACATAGTCGATATATACCAAGTTTCGCTTTTCGTTTTCCGGCAAACGACATCGATAGCTGCTCGTGTCGATCAGCATTAGGCCCTCGGTCATGCCTTGGCAGGTCAAGCAATAGCCGTCATGCGAGAGCAGACCTTGCAGCATCTCGACCTTCTGGCGCCAATCCCAATGCCTGTTCTCGGCGCCGGGCCATGCAGCCAGCGGTTTCCCCGCGCGTTTGAATTCACGGAAGCGGTCGTATAGGGCGGGCTTCCATTCACCTTCAACGTCGGTGAGTTGCGTTTCGGTGATAGACGAAAGCAACTCGGCCTCGCGCGGTTCTCCTGTTGCGGTATCCAGCAGTGTGACCTTCAAAGCGTTCGTGGTCATACCATCATGATCTCGGCTTTATCCTTAGTCACTTCGTTCTCGACATAAAGCTTGTCGCCTTTCTCAACACGAGCCTCGAGCAGCTGGTATAGGCGAAGGGCCTGCCGCATGACGGCCGTCTTGCTCATGTCTTTTCGCGCACTGAAGTCCTCAACTACCGACATTTCCGCGTCGGTGAGGTTGAGTGTCATTGTTCGTTTGGTTGCCATGTCCTGTCTCCATCGGGGTGCGTCTACATACACTTTAAAGCCAAATTGTCAATGCACGATAGCCATTGACTAGCTGTCAATTAGCTAATACCTGGCTATTCAGTGATGAAGCGGCGCTGAACATGGTGGCGTGTCACAACTTGAAAGGCAGCCACATGGCCAAGGACAAAAAGAAGGAAGTAACAATCTTCGTGGAGGGGACCCCGCATCAGTGGCCCAAGGGCGAGATTAGCTACGAGGAGGTCGTGGCGCTCGAAGAACCCTGCTTCGCGAGCAACCCCAACATCACCTACTCGGTGACCTACAAGCGAGGCATGGGCAACAAGCCGGAAGGCACGCTCGTTGCTTAAGCGCTTCGGTGAAAATCAAAGATGGGATGCGGTTCAGTGTTTCAGAAACTGGTCAGTCGTAATCCAGACCTCGCTCGACTTGTCGAGCGAGGTTACGCCGTCGCTTTCGACCAGGGCCACCTGATCGTGAGGGACATTCCCTATCTGGACTCGGCAGGAAATTTACAGTCGGGCGCAATTGTTTCCAAGCTTGTGGCGGTAGATGGCGAGGTGATGAAACAGCAGGACCACCAGATCTACTTTGCGGGGTCGCATCCGCATAACCTCAAAGGGCAGCCAATATCGAACCTAGGTGGTGGTCTGACCTCCATCACGTTGTCCGCTGAGCACTCGGACGTCGTCGTGCAACGCTCGTTCTCGAATAAGCCAAAGAACACCGGAAAATTCACCGACCATTTCGCTAAAATCGAGAGCTACGTTGCCATTATTTCCGGTCCGGCGATCGAGACGCGTGGGGTCACGCCCTACACATACAGAGCGGACAAAATCGAAGTGGCGGATCCGATATTCAAACTCCAAGACACCTTGACTAGTAGAGCGGGCATCGCGGAACTTAATGCGGGGCTTGCTAACGAGAAAATCGCGATCATCGGACTTGGTGGTACGGGTGCATTCCTCCTCGATTATGCTGTGAAGGCCCGAATACCGGAGATCGTCGGATTCGATGGCGACGACTTTCACGTCCATAACGCCTACCGATCGCCGGGAAAGCTCGACGAAGAAGAGCTCGGGCGAAAGAAGGCGGATGTCTATCAGGCGCGATACGAACCTTTCCGGCATGGCCTCACGCTAAAAGCCACCTACATCACAAACGATTCAGCTGATGAGTTTAAGGGGGTTACGTTTGCTTTCGTTTGTGTCGACAAAGGCTCAGCGCGAAACGAAATCTTCGACCTACTGATCGGACTCGGCATCCCGTTCATTGACGTCGGTATGGGCTTAAAGCGCAAGGATGGGCCCATTAGCGGAATGATGCGCACGACATATTTCCAGCCTGGCACCGCAAGTGACCTTAAAGCCAAAGGATTGGCCGAAACAGCAGATGGCGCGGACAATCTCTATCGCGACAACATCCAGATCGGTGAGCTCAATGCACTGAACGCATGTATTGCCATGATCCGCTATAAACAGCTTCGCGAATTCTACCGAAGCGATGAGGAAAGCCTCAATAGTCTCTTTGAAGTAGCGGACCTGAGCGTCATCAACGTGAGATCGATCGATGACCTTTGAAGTTGAGCGCGTCCATTTCATGCCGAAGCAGCTTGAGTCGGGAGTATTATATGTGTCCGACGAATTCGAGACCGCAGCGCATTTGTGCGCCTGTGGTTGTGGTTCGAAGATACGCACGCCTATCCTTCCGACCGAATGGCACTTGTCCGGCCCGGACTCTAGACCCACGCTCCGCCCTTCCATCGGCAATTGGCAGAGGCCATGCCGCTCGCACTATTTCATCACGAATGGTAAAGTTGAATGGTGTGCGCAATGGACAGAAGAAGAAATCCTAGCAGGTCGACGAGCCGAGCAGGTTCGCCGCGAACGCTACTACGATGATCTCTACGCTCCTTGGTGGAAGCGCCTTTGGAAATGGGTCACACGCAAGATTGGACGAATGTAGTGGCTGTTGTGTTTCTTCGCATAACACTGACGCAGGACCCTAGCCGTTACGAAGCAAAAATTGATGAAACCATGCCTCAGGTTGGAGACTGAGACATCACGCCGTTCCACCTAAGCTATGAGCCCACTCAACGTCTGCTTTCCAATCCTGCACAACGAAATCCGGACAGGCAGGAAACGGCCCATAGGCAGAAAGCACTAGCTAGCCTAGTAATCTAGTTCCGTCTGAAACTCTTGCCTTCAGGCACGTGAACCGCTTTCGATCTCAATCTTCGGCATGCCGGTAATTTCAATAGCAGCGCCAGCGAACTCTACTTTGCCTTTGCTGCTCTCAAAGGCAGTCAGAAGTGAGCGCATGATCGCATCTTTCGTGCTGCGCCGCCTTTGAAAATCGACAACGTAGCGCGCCGTGAAGGTAATCTAGTTCTCATCAGCAAACAGCGTGACTTTAGGTTCTGTGCTGGCCTCTTCGATCAGGTATTTAGAGACCATGCCCTTCCATGCTTTTGCCGAATCTGCCTCGAATTCGCTGGTGTGTTCTTCAACTGCATTCTCGATCATCGTCTGCGCAAGGTGCCAGTCTGAGCCGTATTTGATTGGCACGGTGAACTCGTCCCAAAGAAAGTTGAAATCGCCTGTGTAGTTATAGACTGGTTCTTTGAAGATGAAGCTGTTGGCGACCTTCACGATGCGCCCATTGTAGTTGTCGCCTTTAACCCAGCCACCTGTCTCCATAATGGTGGTGCGCAGCATTCCAATGTCGATCACATCGCCTGTGATACCGCCAACCTGAACCCGGTCGCCAGGACGGTAAAATCCGCCGAAAGAAATTGCGATCCAGCCTGCTAGGCTCGCGATCACCTCTTGGAGCGAGAATGCAATGCCTGCGCCTGCAACGCCAAAGATCACAGAGAGCTGTCCAAGCCTAGTGCTGAGCATCGAGATCAGAATGAGAACGAGAATGACATATCCAGCAAGACCGATAAATTTGCGGACGCGGTAGCGGGTGTCGTTCTGCGCGATTGAGCGCACTGCAAAACCTTGAAGGACTCGGATGATTATCAGTCCGAGGATCACAGCGAGGATTGCAGTGCCAAAATCTGCAATGAGCGGATGGGCCAGCCAGCCCTGCATTGAGTTAAGCCATTCTGTCATAGCGCTAATGTCTAGACGTCATAGCGGCCGAATAGCAATTTAGCTTTCCACTGGAGTGTTCTCACGAAAGCTCAATACGACTTCTGCCGCCAAAGTCGGGTCCACATCATCTCGCCAGCAGACATAAGCCGGAAACTCAAAACTCGGCGCATCCTCAATCACAGTCAACTCACCCGAATTGAGCATCGGTGTAACCAGATATTCGGGCATATAGCCTGCCATCTTGTTGGCGGTCAGCCATTTTGCAGAGCGTTGGCCTAGATCGAGCACCAAGCCAGTCTCGGGCGCAATGCCGAGACGTGAGGCGATCTCAAGACCAAGTGAACGCCCCCAGTCAATCCGAACGAAATCCTCTTTCCAATTCGCCGGATCACCAGCGGTCACAAGCACTAGCTGATCTTCGAATAAGCGCTCGGCGCTGATATCACGGCGGAAGACAGGATCGTGCACGACGATCATGTCTAGCTCGCCTTCTGCCAAATCCCGGTTCAGCCTCGCCCATGCGCCCGCCGTTACGCGCAGTGCTAGATCAGGGATCGCCTCGCGCACATCATCTAGCCAACCAAGCAGCAAGCGATCCCAGAGGAAGTATTGTCCTCCGAACGCGAGAGAGCGCTCAAACCGCGCAGGTAGAGACACCTCGTGCTGCGCAACTTCCCATGCCCGCACTGCTTTACGCGCTGGCCCCATGAACTTTTCGCCTGCTGGTGTCAGCTGACAGCCTCGCTTGTCGCGGATGAAGAGTTTTGTGCCGAGGCGATACTCTAACTGCTTGATCCGCTCGGTGACGCTTGATGGCGATGCGTTAACGCGCTGCGCGGCACCGGAAAAGCTGCCCGTCGCTGCGGCAGCGAGAAAGGTTTGAAAGGTCGTGATATCCATTCAATTCGAATAATCTGAATTAATAGTTCTGACAATCGCGTTTCTCAAGAATCAAAAACCGAACTAGACGGCTCTCCATCGAAACGAAGGAGATACCTGATGAAAACTTTTGTGATTGCTACCGGTCTTGCTCTTGCCTCGCTCGCAGCGCCTCAGGTCGTTGTTGCTCAAGAGCAGCCCACCGCTGCGGAAATCATCGTAACCGGCAAATACCAGAAGGACTGGGATCGCGGAAACAAGATGGAAGCAGAGGGCTTGCGCGACCTTCAGGAAGCGAAGCGGGAACTGGTGAAGCAGAGTGCAGCCGTTGTGAACGCCCAAGACCTGCGTGACACCTCACAAAGCCGTGCTGACAACGCTCAGGAGGCTTTTGAGAACCTAACCTCGCGGCCATTCTTCACGGACGCAGGCGATGCCCACAAATGGGCCAAGCAAGTCGAAAGTGCAGCCTTGAACTGGGACAAGTTCAACGAGCGTACGGAAAAAGGCGCGAAGGATCTTCGTAAAGCCCAGAGCCGTCAGGCTGATGCTCAAAGTGCGGTTGATAAAGCCCAAGCCAAGATCGATCGCGGTCTCGCGATGAAGGCTGACGCCGAGCGCGCCAGCAATCGTCAAGCAGCACGCTAGAACGAAAATAGAAAGACAGGAGAGAAGAGATGTTTGCCAAGAGTAAAAAGATCCAGCCCCTTATCCAGCAGCCGACTTTTCAGGTCGCTAAGCAGGGCGGCGCAGTGGATCATATGGCAGCAGCCAGCGCTATGTTGGTAGCTGGTCTGGGTCTAACCCAGCTCTTCGCTCCACTCCTGGTCAACCCAATGACCGGCTTTGAAAGCGGCGTGGCTGCAGAGGTCATTGCGCTCCAATGGATTGTCTTTAGTGCGCTGCTGTTTGTTGGCGGTCTCTCCAAAATCAGAGTTCTGACCATTTTTGCGGCAGAGTTTCTGATGCTGGCTGGTTTGACCGGTCTCGCCGCGAACCTGATCCACCAAGGCGCAATGATCCCGCTGCTCATCCATGGCGCAATCGCGTTCACCGGACTGACCAATAGCGGTTTGGCACGGCTGACCGACAAGGCTGAACTAAAGCGTGAGCTTCAAATTGCAAAGGCGAGCGCTGGCGAAGCCCGTAAAGCTGACTAGGTGCATCAGAAAAACGCGCCCTAGAAAGTTCGCTCACTGCCCTTCTGATCAAATTGATTCAAACTCATGGAGAAGACCATGCTTAAGACACCCAAGACCAAATCAATCATTGACGTGCACGCTTTGGCGGCCCGTATGGACCTATCGCCAGAACAGGCAAAGCAAGCTGGCGAGACATTCTTTGCTAGCCTCGCTGGCCGCAACGCATCTTTTAGCGATGCCCTCATTGCGGCGTCTCGGTCGGCTCGGGTTAAGCCGAAGCAGCTAGCCGAGATGATCGGATTTATCGCCGAAGACTTCCAGCGCCCATTGCCTGAAGCGCCTGTATCAATTGGTGACCGCCTCTCACACGCCGCAGAAGAGGCGCGTGAGAAGGCGAATGAGACTGCTGAGCGGATCACAAAGGGAATGACCTCGATTGACGTTGGGGCAATGCGAAAAGACGGTGCCGACAAAGTCGCTGAGCTTCGCGAACGCGCAGCCAACATCGACACAGCCGAGCTTGCAGACCAAGCCAAGGAGCTCGGTGACAAGGCAATCGACGGTGCACGCGATCTCGCTGGCAAAGTCGGGCGCTCGCTTGCATCCGTAATGCCAAAGAACGCTGCAAGCGAAGCAAAGAAGTAAGGCTGCGGATAAGAGCCCTTCGGGTATAGCAAACGCAGTCGGACGGCAGAGGTTCGATTTTCCTCGACCTCTGTCGTCTCACTTTAGTCTCTATGAAACCGGGTCAGGACAGAGGATCACGACGATGCGAACTTCAACCATGCTCATTGCTGTGTCTCTTGCTCTTTGCGCGAGCCCCGTCCTCGCACAAAGCGGCGAGCGCCAGGATAGTGTAGGCGAGGATGCAGTCGATGCGGTCACTCAGCCACTGAGCGACCTTAACCTGCGTAATAAGGAAATCCCCCTTATTCTTCGACTGGCACAGGAAGAGCCTTATGACTTGAGCGAGGTTGAGGGGTGTGAGGCTCTTCAAATCGAAGTCACGCGGCTCGATGAGGTGCTTGGGCCGGATGCTGATCAACCTGTCAAACGCGCAGGGCTCATCAATCGCGGCCTGCGGACGGGCGGTAATGTTCTCGGCGGCATGATCCCGTTTCGCGGTCTTGTGCGACAAATGTCTGGAGCCAACGCCGAGGCGAAACGCTGGGAAGCGGCGATTTACGCAGGCGTTGCTCGGCGAAGCTTCCTTAAAGGCTACATGGCCGGGCAGGGATGTGAGACTGCCGAAGAGGCAACGGTCCGATCGGCGCACGATGTGCTAGGACTGCCGAAAGACTAGTCCGTGATTTGCTAACAGGCATTGGGCTGCACGACTAGTGTCTAACATGCGAAGTCCGACAGTCGACCGTCGACAACCGGCTCATCTCAAGCCGTTGGGTTATTACCGAGATTGGGGGTGCAAGCTGACGTTGGCGAGAGGCGATCAGGTACTCTGCTTGTCCTACTCTGCAGCCGAGCTGCCCTGAATGTCTTGCTGGATAGCTTTCAGAATAAGATCCTCTCCATTCACGAATGCACGCCAATTGTTCTCGACTGGCACATCGACTTCCAACGAACCAACACCATGGACCAAGAGTTTGTTTGGAAGGAAGCAATCATCAAACCAATCACAGCCCTTGCCAACATCTCCCCATGCGGTCGTAATGTAGAGCTCTACCTTTGATGCAGGTAGCTCGGGTGCAAAACCCTCTGCCTTGAACCGCATGACGTCACCAACCTCACTACCAACAATTGTGAGTTGATCCGGGATGTGATGCTTGAATTGCGAACCGGCGACCAGGCCCGCTGAAAATGTGTTCGGCCCGGTAATCAAATAGAGCTGCCCTTCTAGCGGTACAGCCGCCGAAAGATCACTTATTAGCGGTAGCAGCTGAGTGTAATCGCCGCCTCGATTGTAGCGGAAATCGACGATGATGTTCTGGGCGTTGGCCTCATCGATCATTGTCAGAACGCGGTCTCCAAATTGGGCTATCGTCTCGTTTTCATCATCAAAACTGCCATTGACCCGAAGATAGACGGCTTCGTCCGCCGGAAGCGCTTTCGAAAACAGCGTTCTATCCGATTCCTGCAGATAGAGCGGAAGCGACTGCTCAGTAGTCAGCAAGTTCACCCAGCCATCTGTTTCAAAGCTCTTGTTGTCCGGAAACGCATCAAGGAAATCCCAAAAAGGATCTCCTGGCATCTCAACAGGATCGGCCTCGAGAATTGTCTCAGTTCTGGCTCCATCCAGCGACGAAACCTCAAGCTGCACTGTGAGACCATCGATCTGCGCGCCCAATACCGACAGAGCGCTGGGAGCCGAGTAGAGAAACTCGCTGCGATATCTTTTCCAGTTCGGAGTCCCGCCTCCGATCAGTTGTGGCACATTTTGAAGCAGTTCCTCCGGCATCTGTCCGCCGAGGGAGAGTACTTTTTGGCCGAGAAGGCCTTTATGCTCAGGCGTTGCTTTCACAATGATAAGAGCATCAGAGGTCCAATGAAAACGGATTGGCAATCGATGCATTCGAGGAGAAAGGACAGTCGTATGAGCGCTGTCCAGAGGCGCTAAAGCACGTAACATAGACAGCGATAGGTCATCGACCGATTGCAGGGGTTCTACTGACTCAACAATCGCCTCAAACGCGTTAGCCTGCTCTTCGGTAACCCCAACTTCGTTGAGTAGAACCAGGTCGCGAAAATAGGAGAAGTCGGAGGCGAAGTCGTGCGGAGGTGATGCATCCGGATAACTCGGAGGTGTAATCATTTGCAGTCCGCCGAGAGAAACGAAAGCAAGCCCAATCAGTGTGGTTAGCAGCGCGAACCCGGATCCGATCCACAGCAAGATTCGTTTCATTCTCGTCCCCCTTTATCAATTACAGTCGCAGTCGGCCAAAGCATGCCGTTAAACAAGAAGAAAAATCTGTTCTCGGCGAGTGTCGGCGATCCAGCGAACAAAGCTAAGGAGGAGAAGCTTGTATCATTTGACGTCTAAGACTGAGGCGTAAGTCAAATGTCAGCATTTCGTTAGCCCAAGAGCAGAGCAGACATTCCGCAATCGGCCCAAGAACAGTACAAGCCGCGCGCCAATAGCTGAAACGGGGATGGCGAGCAGACGTCTAGACGATCGGCAGGTCAGCCAGCATCAAACAGCTTCAAACCGATAGGTTCCCTGTCCGAATTCTTATCGCTTGGCTCATAGACACCGCCAGTCAATTCTACGGTTCTGCGCCACGAGTAATTGTCGTCAGTGATTGAACGACAATTCACAACCAATCCGTCCCCACCATGATCCTTCCATGCCTCAGGTTGAGCGTATCGAGATGAGCTATCCTCGCCATCCCTCACTCTTGACAATGTGGTTAGCGCTTGAAGCATCCGTTCGACTATCGCCTCAGTGGGTAACGGAACGGAAATCTGCTCTCCCTCTCGCAACGTTGCATAGGAATGGTCGATATCGTAGTCACCAGCTCGAACGCTGATCAATGGATGGCCAGTCGATAACCGCTTGAACCGATAAAGGTGATCATCCCTTTCAACTGCGACATCAACGTTGCAAAGCAGCTTGTTTGCAGCAGCAAGATCAATTTTGATTTCTGCTCTCCGGGTCGGGCGGTATCTGTAACCCACCACAACTTCGAAGGCTGGCCCATTGCCGTGATTTTCTATGTGCACTTCATAGTTGAGCTTATCTGAGGACAATTGCCCGGAAACAATTCTCGATAGGACAAGGCCATGATCTTCACCTGAAATCAAGGTGAGCACGGGCATGACATCTTGCTTCCTTTGCTCGACCATTTCTCGAACTGCCTTCTTACTCGCCACTGCGGCAAACCAAGCGGCAATCGCTGCTACAAGGGCTGCAAACGTTCCTAAGGCATCGATGGTTGTGCCAAGAAGTCGCAAGCTGAGCGGATCATCTAGATCAAACATATTTCCCCCTTCGATACCAAAAAGGATATGTTCAAAATTCCATGGCGTCGTCAATTTCTCAGTGCTTGGCTCCGGATGCACTAAATCGCTTGCAAATAGGATCTCGGATTGATTCAACGTTGTTCGAAAGGAAGACCGTTAACTGGGTCGAAGACTGACCGACTGGTTTAGAGTTTCGATCAACTGGAAGCTGTCATTCTGCAAGCGGCCCAAATGATGCCTACCTAAAACCGGGCCAATAGAATTCTGCCATCCAAAGTGGCTGTCCATCGAGGTGCTGGCGCAGTTTCTCAATGAGACCCTCGTATCGATTGCAACTTGGGCGTGACCAACCATTTCGCTTAGCGTGAATCCAGATGTTCCCATCGCTGGATCGGTAAGTCTCGTGCAAGTTTTGAAGAAGCAAGCCGTCAATCGGTGGATGGAGAGCTGCGACTTGACTGTGGTTGGCCCAGTCCGGATTGATAAAACGTGACTTCAGATAGACGTTGATTAACTTTGCTGCCTGGCCATCTCGCATTCCCTCGATGCCGCTGGCTTCGATAATCGATCTCCGCCAACGCCGGTGTGCCAAGTCAAAGCTAGAAATGCTAGGCAGATCGTCTGGGAACTTTATCTTGTCCAAGCCAGCATCGACAAGCCATCGAGCGCCTTCTCTTACTGGAAAACGACTGCCAGGGACGGAAGAAGCGATCGACGCGGACCAACATGCGAAACGATGTGTGTGCTCATGAATGTCATATTGGATTGCCATGTGATGAATCTAGCTCAGAACCGAGAGGCAAGAGTCTCTAGTCGGTACGTCTGAAAATGTGAACTCCGACAGCAAGGCCGGACATTCCGCAACCGGCCCAGATCAGGCCATCGTTCTAGGACTGAAATTGGAGTCGGGGGACGCCGTTCAGAAAATGTCATCTGGCGCCTACCTCCCGCAAATACAGAGTATAACAGGAGCCGCTTTGGCCGCATACCTATCTCCGACACGGTCCGCTTTTACGGCACAGGATATTGATACAAACGCATTCGGTTAGCTCGCTCGCTCATTCCATCATCAACCAACGGTTGCGATCAGGCAAGCATTCAACTGTCTGTAATGATGTCTGGATAGGGCGCTGACCTTCCGGACTTTACAGCCGCCTCGTTCAGCTTGGCCTGAGCCACCAAGACTGCACCCTGCGCTGCCGCAATTACGTTGGCATCACCTCCGGCAATCGCCACTTGCAAAGCTCTTTGCGCGGCTCCCAATTCGGTCGATGCACTAACATAGGCCGTGTCGGTTTCTTCCCATTCGGCTTTCGGTGTGATGAGTCCACTAACCTCGGAACCGACGGTCTCCGCTTGAGCACCAAGCGCCTTGGCGATGGCAGCGAGGAACTTCCGTTCATCACGAACGACTACAAAGGATGCCCTCGCATTGGTCCGACCGAAACCAAGCAAGTCAGTACTGGTAGGATCAGGTAGTTTATCAAAGGCTGCTTCAGCCCGCTCCACCGCAGCCTCTGCGACACCTACTGCAGCCACCAAAGCACTCACGGCATTTCGATTGACCGCGTTGTCCTCATCCTCACGTTTTGCATGCGCAACCGCCAGATCTGCCCGAGCCTTGGCGAGTTCCGCCTTCTTCGTTTCCAACGTTGCGATCACTCCATTGTATCGAGAAGGCACTGCCTTGATCGCATCACCTGTGGGCCGGGATGCGTGGAAGATCGGGTTGCTAAAACGCATGTCGTTGTAGGCCAGGACCTGCCTGTTGGAAGGTCTCAATCGCGAAAGCTCGAACCGCGAAAATGCGTAGACCGATCCAATTGGATCACCGTTCGCCGCATATCCCGGAGTCGCCAGCGCGACATGCAATTCAGCTCGCTGCGATCGAGCGGTAGCACTGGGCAATTGCTTACGGTACCAAACCAGGAGCGGGACAATTTCGCTTCCTTCGCGAGAGGGAATAACTGCCACTTCGGCGTAGAACAGCGGCAATGATTGAAGCCTGAAGCCTTCAGTTCCACCAAGCACATCAATCAAGCTGTCCTGTGCAGCTGTACTTTCAAGAGCCGCTACACCTTCCACTGCGGAGCCAAGGTTGGCGAGCGGGGTCGGCGCGCGCCGCCCACTTGTTCGCGTGGAAGGATCAGGAACGGCAATCACCAGACACCGTGCAGCTTCCTGATATGCGAAAGGCGTCAGGCCACCCCGGTGGCTCCGAGTAATTCTGCCGTGCGTAAATCCAGTTGTTGCAGTCGACTTGAAGGTATGTTCCGAGGCAGCACTTTCGATTGTTCCTGCCAGTGCCGATACTCCGCTGCTGGCCAAAGAACCGGCGATGCTTGCAAGAATTGGAAGGAAGAAGCTCTCTGGCTGTCCATCGTTACCAACGGCCGTCCGAAAGTCAGAGGCCGCGACTGGACAAGTGTCCCTCACAACTAGCCGCGCTTGGATGGCCGTTTCCGCCGCGCTAGCTGTCCCGCCAACAAGAAACTGAACAAATGCGATGGCGAACAGCACCGATGCTCTGAAAGTGTTCATTGATTGCCCCCGCGAAGATTGGATTGAAAATTAGCAGCCGAGCACCGCGAATGTTACGCGCGGAAGGGATTCTCCCCTGCATTGCGAGTTGGCCTCTTTGCCACCGCTTAGGATGCCGACAACCTGTAATGGCCCACCGTCCGACTGTCTCAGGAATATTGGTGCACCTGAGAAGCCCCCCATGGTCTGGCAAGCAAGATGCAAACAGTCATCATACTCCAACACGTAAAAACACATCCCTTCACGAGGCGCTTTGATCGCTTCGGAGAAATCAGTCAGCGGCTGATCAACCGCCGAAGTCGCCTGCTGATATGCGCCTGGGAACGAAAACCCAATGGGGAACAAAGTCGTATCATACAAGCTCGAAGCCATATCGAGAGAAACGAATTCAGTCTCTGCGACGCTCAGAGGAGAACCCTCACCAACGCGATATATCGCCCAATCTGTAGGACCACTCGCAACTCTTCCTGCCGCGATCTTAGTCAAAGAGCGGATTTCGTTGGAAGAGGCTTGTCTAACCTCAAGCTTGTTATCCGGCGCCCCGCGCTGACAATGCGCGGCGGTTATGAAAAGGCCATCAGGCCGCAAGAGGCCTACACATCTAACTTCACCGCCGATTGAGAGTGTCCCGATCGTAGAAAGCACCTCGGGTGAGAACGAGGGCAGTGCCCCAATCGCACGGTCGCCATTCTCGCCCTCGTCTGGTCGCCCAAGGCATGTCTGATCCCACATCATTGCCTGCGGAGTGATGTGCCAATCCTGTGGCCGACCAAACCAAATATCATAAAGCGCGTTGGCGGATTGCGAACATTCTAATCGTAGTTCGCTGCCCGCTGGTAGCTGTTCTGACAGCTCATTTAGCCGCGCAGAAATAAGGCAACTCTGGCTGCCAGGCCTGATTGCGCAAAGTCGATCAAACTCTTCTAGAATTTTCTGAATAGGAGCGATGACTTGGACAAGATCTATGACATTGAAAGTGCCGTTGGGCGAGCTCAACCTGAACGCCTCTTCAACGGTAAGGTTGAATAGGTCCTCAGCTTGAGTTTGAACGGGTTCCACGCTCCGCAAATCCACCAAGTCACCCGATATCTCCTTAGGGCCGAGCCCTTCGATGGAAATCTCAAGGGTTACTTCGCCAGTATCCTGCGAATAGGCGGGTATGGGTAAAGCGGCAAAAACAAAAGCGGATGAAAAAGTAATAGACCTAAGCACGACACCCCCTTGTCACGCGACTCGACCTTATTCGGTATTATCCAATCTTGTATATTAGTGTGATTGATATACAATAATTATCATATTTTAGAGTATTCTATCTGAATATGCAAATTGGATCGACGAAGCGTTCTTCATTCGATCATACCAGACTCTTCAATATTGCGATTGGTAAGCCACTCGGAAGACTCGAAGAACTCTTCTTCATGTTCGAGGCCTCAAGCCCCATCAAGCTGCTTGTCTTCCCGCGTCAACGCCCCTGAGGCATGCCCAGCATCGCAGCGAATTTGGCCGCTTCGTGCCATGCCGCATCCTGCTCCTTGATACTGAGCGGGTCATTCCACGCGGGCTCTCTCGCTATTGTTGCCGCGAACGCACCAGCAATCGGCATCGCGCGATGAACAGGAGCCGGGTGCCAGTGCCGATACTGCGCGTCGATCACCGTAGGTAGGCTTAGGCGTCGGCTTCTCGGACTCTTGAAATCGGAATCGGACCGTCTGCTTTCGGCCCAGATTGAGCCGTTATTCAATGACTGAAGTTGGGAGTGAAAGCAGCCATTGCCCACTCGGCTTTTCGAATAGCGCTTTGGTCGCTCAAAGCGAACGCTATCTGGCCTTGTGGCAAATGCCTCTAGCTCTTCGATAGCGTAGGCAACCGTGCTAGCTCATTGGTGCAGGGCAGTATTTGTTCAGATATGCATCATGTGTCGGCATGTGGTTGACCAGATAGCGGATCGACTGCTCCATCCCGTCAATCTCCGGCTTGAGCTGCGCAAGGTTGAGCGAGCTGGCCATCGCGTTGTTGCCCTCCATTTCTAAGCCTTGACCCATCATCACAGCGGCCCAGCTCGTCTCGGTGAAGAGTTCGTCTTCCTCGCGGAAGATCTGGCCATTGGTTCGGAAGAGCTCCATTTTCTCAGTTAGGCTGTCTGGCACGCTCATTGTGCGGCAGTAGTTCCAGAACTCTGAATCGTCCCGCGCGGTCTGATGGTAGTGTAAGATCAGAAAATCACGGATCCGCTCATATTCCTTGCGCGTAAGGCGGTTGAATGCGTCTTCCTGCGTCTGGTTGATCCCGTCGAGCGAGAGGACGGAAATCAGCTTGTTGATGCCAGTGTTGATCAAGTGGATCGAGGTCGATTCCAACGGTTCCATAAAGCCGGCGGACAATCCCAAGGCCACCACATTCTTGTTCCAGAACTTCTTGCGGCGGCCTGTGAGGAACCGGAGATGATTGGGGTCAGCGGTTGGCTTGCCAGCAAGATTTGAGACGAGGATGTCGTGCGCTTCGTCGGCTTCCATGAACTGGCTGCAATAGACATGGCCATTGCCGTTGCGGTGCTGCAGCGGAACTTGCCATTGCCAGCCGGCAGAATGCGCCGTGGCACGGGTGTAGGGCAAAGGCGGGCTGCCATCATCACGGTTGCAAGGTAGGGCAACTGCGCGATCGCAGGGTAGCCAACGGGTCCAATCATCATAGCCCGTTTCGAGTGCTTGCTCGATCAGCAATCCTCGGAAGCCAGAGCAATCAACAAAGAGGTCGCCGCTGATGTCGCTTTCACTATCCATCTTCACCGATGTGACGAAGCCGGTCTCGGCGTCGCGCGCAACATCAATGACCTTGCCTTCGCGGCGCACAACACCGCGAGCCTCTGCGTACGTGCGCAGGAACTGCGCGTAGCGACCCGCATCAATGTGATAAGCGTAATTGACCGGCGGCAGGTCTTCGCGAGGGTGATCCTCAGTGCGCGAAAACCGCCCAAAATAGGCCGCCATGGTTTCGACATTGAAGGCTTGGATCGGGCGTTTATCGCCAGCCTCGCGGCAGCGATGCCAAACATTATGGAAAGATACGCCGCCCATATTGTAGCCATAGGCACCGAACGGGTGAATGTAGCTATCGCCCTGATTGCCCCAATTCACGAACTGAATGCCCAGCTTGAATGTGCCTTGGATCGCGCTCATCATTTCGCGTTCGTCGATCTCTAGCAATTGGTTGAACTCGACAAAGGGAGGAATGGTGGCCTCGCCAACGCCGACCGTCCCTATGGCTTCTGATTCGATCAGAGTGATCTCGACCTTGCGGTCTTTGCCCAGGCGCGAAAGCGCCGCTGCCGCCATCCAGCCAGCGGTGCCGCCGCCTACAATCACGATCTTCTCGATAGACATTGCGCTTGTCTCTCCTGCCAAGTCTTCTCGAAGTCTTAGGTGAAAGATAACGGGTAATCCAGCTATGTGGGAAAGATTGTGAACGTTCATTTTAGTGCTTGTGAACGCTCACAATTGAAGTTAGGCATTGCAACACTAGGGTGGACTGAAACCGCCTTTCCTGGGGAGGAAACATACAGTGATTCGTAGAAAACCGCTTTCGCTTGGGCTCGATTCGGGCCGGTCAGCTATCCTTACAACTGCATCCAGCTTGGCAATGTCGATGGTCCTTGCGCCCGCCGCCATGGCACAAGATGAGGTCGCTGATGAAGAAGTCGCGGAGGCCCCTGCTGACGAAGGCAACAACATCGTCGTAACCGGTTTCCGGGCTTCGCTGGAAAACGCTCAGAACATCAAGCGCGATGCCGACACCTTTGTGGACGCTGTTACTGCTGAAGACATTGGTGCGCTGCCAGATCGCTCGGTTGCTGAAACCCTGCAGCGTATTCCCGGGATCACCATTGGCCGCTTTGAAAAAACAACTGATCCAGACCGGTTCTCTGTCGAGGGAACGGGCGTCATTATCCGCGGCCTTCCCTTTGCGCGCTCCGAACTGAACGGGCGCGATATTTTCTCCGCGACTGGCGGACGCGTGCTTAGCTTTAACGATGTGTCACCTGAGCTGCTTGGCCGTGTCGAAGTGTTCAAGAACGTCACCGCTGACATGGTCGAAGGCGGCCCATCGGGGACCGTCAATCTTGTCACGCGCAAGCCGCTCGACAATCCCGGTACGAGGCTCGCAGGGACAATCGGCGCAAATTATGGTGACCTTCGTGAAGAATGGTCGCCGGAGTTCTCTTTGCTGGGCTCGACCACTGTCGATTTGCCTGGTGGTTCAATTGGTTTCCAGCTTGCCTATGCCAAGTCGGAACTGAAGAGCCGTACAGACGCATCGCAGGTTGCTGACCCGTGCTACCGTGCAGTCACGCTCGACGGACCATGTTTGCGCGCGCTGTCTGTTGGTTCGGGCGGCTTTGTGGGTGATCCCAACTTCGACGCTTCGAACTTTCCGCCAGACGGCTCGGTTCTTGTGCCGAAGGGGGCCGGTGTCCGCACAACCGATCTCGATCGTGACCGCGAGGCCTGGTCGGCTGTTCTTCAGTACGAAGATCCAACCGGCAACTTCGTTGCGACGTTTGAGTGGCTCCGTTCAGACACGACATTCCAGACTGAAGAATTCGCTCTGATTGCCCGAGTTGATGATGAGGGGTTGTTCCCAGTGCCTGCCGCAGGCAGCACATTCCAGTTTGATGAGAATGGCATCTTCCAAAGCGGAATTCTCACTCAGCGCCCTGGTGATGCCTATGCAAACCCATTTGGCCGGGGCGGCCTGCCAATTGACTCGCTTCGGTTCGAGCGCGGTTTGGCCTCTACCACTGAGGATTTCTCATTCGATGCGAAGTGGAACATCACTGATCGTTTCCGCGTCAACTTCGAGGCGCAAACTATCAGCTCTGATCTGGCGCGTGATTCCGTCTTTGGTGCGCTCAGCACTTGGGCAAACATTGACCTCGATCTCTCCGGGAATGTGCCGAGTGTAAACTTCATTGCCCCTCCGGGCGCTGAAGCTGACTATTTCTCCTCCGGCTTCAACACCTATTACTGGTTCGGTTTGGACAGCCGCGAGAAGAACGAAGGCGGTCTCGATAGTCTGCGATTTGATGCAGAATATGACATCAGCGACGACGGCTTCTTCAAGGCGGCTCGTTTCGGCGCGCGCTGGGCTGAACGAGACCGTACGACCCGCAACACCAATTTCAGCACTTGGGGCAACCTTTCGGCTCCATGGGCTGGGCGAGCAGGCTGTGCGCCTTGGGGTGAAGGTTCTGGTTGCGGTGCAAGCGGCCCAGGACCATTCGGCAATGGGTTTATCCCAGGCCGTTTCTACACCGGCCTGCCTGGTCAGGAATTTGCGATTGCTGGCGGCGCCTATGTCGACGAATTTCCAGGCTTCTCGCAATTGCGCAATCCGTTTGGCGACAACTTCCAACGCGGGAATTCTCCAACTCCGATCGAGAATGGCGCAGCGTTCTTCTTTGGTGGAGATGACTTCCTAGGCGAATATCTCTCTGGTCTAACTGACGATCAATTTGAGGAAATTCAGGAATTTGGCCTGTCACCAGAACGCTTTAACTACGGCGTAAATGGCCGCTTCCGCGCCGATCCATTGACCGGCGAGATTGTGCCTTGCGACATCGAAGGTGTGTTCTGCCCCGGTGAGGTTTCGACCGTCACCGAAGTGACCAATGCCGCCTATGCGCGCGTCGATTTCGGCCATGACTTCAGCAATGGCTGGAACGTGGATGGCAATATCGGTCTGCGCTATGTGGAAACTGAAATCACGAGCGGCGGGCGTATCGGGTTCCCTGATGCCAGCCGTTTCGACAATCCAGCCAATGGCGTTTCCAATGGCGACGGAATTGTTCAGGTTTCTGAACTCCAAGCATTGTGCGCGACGCCCGATGTGCCAGGGATTCAGCGCGGCTATTGCCAATTGTCTGATGCAAGACTGGCAGAATTTGCCGCAGCCCATACCGGCGAAGTGCTCAACGATGATCGAAAGATCCGCTTCGACCATTGGCTGCCAAGCTTCAACGCCAAGTTGGATGTAGGCGGCGGGCTATTGTTCCGCGCAGCAGCATCGAAGAACATTGCAAGGCCTGACCTTCAGCTGTTCCGAGCAGGCGGGGGAATTGGCGACAACACCAACGCTCTTGAGACTGCTGGTGCAGATGCGCTCGCAAATGGACCTTTGTTCGCCCTCTCGACGGGCAACAGGAACCTTCTGCCGGTTGAAATATGGAATTATGATCTTTCGGTTGAATGGTATTTCAATGCCGTCGGCTCGGTGACTTTATCTGGCTTCCTCAAGGACGTTGATGGCTTCATTGATACTGGTTTCAACACGGTCACATATCAGGGCAGCGTTCCTGTCGAGGTGGCGGTTGAGGGGCCATCCAACGCTCAGGACGGACTGCTCAAAGGCTTCGAGCTTGCCTATCAACATACGTTCGATTTCTTGCCAGGCCTGCTAAGCGGATTTGGCACACAGCTGACCTACACCTATGTCGATGGCGGTGACTTCGCAAATCCGAATCTAACCGCAGTTGGCCAGTCGTCGATTACGACCGCGGCCAATGAATTGGGAGGCGGTGCGTTTGTATCGCAGCAGCCACTCGCGGGTATTTCTGAGCACGCATTCAACGCGACCCTTTTTTACGAGAAAGGGCCATTGTCCGCGCGCGCTGCCTACAATTGGCGATCGGAATTCCTGATCACCCCGCGTGATGACATCTTCCCATTCTCGCCAATCTGGCAGGAAGATACGGGGCAATTGGATGCATCGATTTTCTATTCGGTAACGGATTACCTCAAGCTCGGTATCCAAGGCGTGAACCTGCTCGATGAGGTCACCGAAACTTCACAAGTTGTCGACTTCGATGGGACGCGCGTCACGCGATCAGCGTTCCGAAACGACCGCCGCTTCACATTCCTGGCGCGGTTCGACTTCTAGGTCTTTAGGGGAAGGCCTATTGAGGAAGGAAAGGGCCTTTGTTTTGCGCAAGGGCCCTTTCTTTTGCTGGGGTCTGACTGCTCTCCGAAGGTGAGTAATGTTTGAGGCAATGGAATGGTGAACGCGATCAGAAAGTTAAGAAGTGCTGGCGCTGCAGCCGCGTTGGGCTTCGTCTTGTCTGCTTGCGGCACAGCGCATGAGACAGAGGGCAAAGACCGGCACGAAAAGATTGAGCGGGTTGCATTGCCGGAAGCAGGATCTTCTCGCGAGCCTGCCAGCGAACCGGGTTGGCGGCTGGTTTGGCAGGACGAATTTGACGGCGCCCAAATCGACCACACGAAATGGGATTTCGATGTGGATTGTTGGGGCGGCGGCAATGATGAGCGGCAGTGTTACACCGACGCCCCGCGCAACGCTTCGCTCCGCGATGGCAAGCTGGTGATCACTGCACGGCGCGAGACGCACACTGGCCCGGCTCTGCCTACGCATATGCGCAAGGAGGCGGAGGATCCCGATGCGACCGCGACAAAGCCTTACACCTCGGCGCGCTTGGTCACGCGCGGCAAAGCCGCCTGGAAATATGGCCGGATCGAAGTGCGCGCCAAGCTGCCACAGGGGCAAGGAACTTGGCTGCACGATCTGGATGCTGCCAGAAGATAACGCTTATGGCGGTTGGGCCGCGTCAGGCGAGATCGACATCATGGAAGCGGTCAATCTTGGCACGGCTTGCGACGATTGCCCGGGCGGCAGTGAAAGCACAATTCTCGGCACGCTGCACTTTGGCGATTTGTGGCCTAACAATTCGCTCGACAGCAGCGAAATGTATGCGCCCGAGGTGCTCGAAGGGTTCAACACCTTCGGCATTGTCTGGGCTCCAAATCAGATCGAATGGACTTTCAACGGCAAAGTGTTCGCGCGTAAAGCGGCGGATGCCTGGTGGAGCGCTGGTTCCCAGGAACGCGGAGCGCCTTTCGATCAGCCGTTTCACCTGATCCTCAATCTGGCCATTGGGGGCGGCTTGCCAGAGCGGCGCGGCCAAGGCGGTGTGGATATGAACGATTTCCCAAAAAACCTTGAAATTGATTGGGTTCGGGTCTGGCAATGCGGCGAACAAGGCAATAGCGATAGTGCCTGCTCAGGAGGCGAATAAGGTATGGCGAGACGGCGCCAATCTGTGACGATCAAGCATGTTGCTGCCGATGCGGGTGTGTCGCTGCAGACGGTTAGCCGCGTCATCAATGACGAGCCCAATGTCCGCCCGGCCATGAAGGAGCGGGTGCAAAGCTCGATCGACAAGCTGGGCTATGTCCCGTCCATCGCTGCGCAGCGGATGAGCGGATCGCGCTCCTATCTGATCCTCGCCCTTAATGACCGTGAGCGCACGATCGCAGATTGGCGCGCACGTGAAGGCAATGATTGGGTCGATCAGATGCTACTTGGCGGAATGCTGAAATGCGCTGACCATGGCTATCGCATGCTGGTAGAACTGGTCGACACCCATAGTGACCATGTCGAACGCGAGCTGTCGGCCGCGCTTGCTTCACTGCAACCTGACGGCGTTATTTTGACCCCGCCGCACTCGGACAATCCGCTGATCGTGAACCTGCTGGCGCGCGAGAACGTGCCATTTGTCCGGATCGGCTCGCTCGGCAACGGGGTTGGTATCCCCGTTTCGATGGATGATGAGGGCTCGGCCCGCCTCGCAACTGAGCACTTGATCAAGCTGGGGCATGAGCGGATTGGTTTTGTGGCTGGACCTGATGAATACAGCCTCAGCCAATGGCGCGTTGATGGCTGGCTTGCGACGATGGCTGAGAACGGATTGCCAACCGACAACCTGCTCGCCAGTGGCGATTTCAGCTTCGAGTCCGGCCAGCTGGCAGGGCGGAAATTGTTGAGTAATAGTCCGCGCCCAACCGCGATCATCGCCAGCAATGACCAGATGACGCATGGTGTGCTCGACACAGCCAAGGAATTCGATCTGGATGTGCCTGGGCACCTCTCTCTGATCAGCTTTGACAATTCGCCGAGCACCCGTTTCACTCGGCCGGCATTGAGCGCGATTGACCAGCCTGTTGCCGAAACAGCTGCCAAAGCCGTGGAGCTGATTATTGCGGCACAAAAGGGCGAAGAACTGCCGGAAGTTCCCATTACGGTGCCTGGCCGCTTGATTGAGAGATCATCGGTATCGCCGCCAGCGCCGCTTCGCCGCGACTAAGCAATGTCACAAACAGAAGTCTTGGGAGTGCCCGCACAGGCCGCTCCGCAAACCAAGCGCTTCATGTTGCTGTATGCGCTCGCCTGGGCTGGCGGCGCGATTGGTTATGTTCCGTTCCTTACGTTGCTTTTACCTGCACGAGTGACGGAACTGACCGGCCCCGATGCCGTCGAATGGCTCGCCTATATCGCATTTGTCGGAGCGATTGCTGCAAGCCTCGCCAATCTGGGGTTTGGCTGGCTAAGCGATGTGGTGCGTTCGCGCCGAACCTTCATTTTTGCCGGCTTGATCCTCTCAAGTCTTGCTCTTGTCACAGCGGCACAAATTGACCGGCTTGGGCCGCTCTTGATCCATATTGCGCTGTGGCAGTTTGGCCTGAATATGATGCTCAGCCCGCTGGCCGCGCTGGCCGGTGACTATGTGCCGGATGGCCAAAAGGGGCGGCTTGGCGGGCTCTTGTCGTTTGCGCCAGCGATCGGCGGATTGTCAGGGGCTTTGGTGACCATTCCGGCTCTGGCTTTGTCGCGCGATGCGCAATTGGTCGTAGTTGCGTGCATGGTTGCCGCGTGCGTTTTGCCAGTAATGTTCTTCGGTCGCCCCAACGCGATGCCGCAGCTGACCGAGGATGCGCCGCAGCCTGTGAACGAGGTGGCTGTGCAGTTGCCCAAGGCTGGGAATGCGGTGCTCCGCATGTGGCTCTCAAGGTTGCTCGTCCAAATCGCTGAAGCGTCGCTTTTCGCGTTCTTACTGCTGTGGCTAAGGTCCCTTGATGAGACGATGGGCGAGAGTGAGACCGCGCGCCTCTTTAGCCTGGTTGTGCTGATCGCAATTCCCTTGGCACTGGCTTTGGGGCGGTGGGCCGATATGCGCGATAAGCCGATGCTGCCGCTCGCTGGGGCAGCCCTTGTTTGCGCTGTCGGCCTCGCGGCTATGGCAGCTTCTAATTCGCTTGGGAGTGGGATAGCGGGCTATGTCATATTTGGCGTTGCAGGAGCGGTGTTCCTTTCTCTGCATTCGGCCCAGACACTGCGCGTTCTGCCCAGGGCTAGGACACGCGGCCGTGACCTCGGGTTTTTCAACCTTACTAACACGGTTCCATCGCTGATTATGCCGTGGCTAACGCTCGCATTGGTGCCGATATTTGGCTTTGCTGGGCTCTTTGCACTGCTCGCGGTGATGGCGGCCATGGCGAGTATTCTGATGTTTTCTGTTTCCAAGCCCAAATAGGCCTTGATTTCCGGATGGGGGACTGTAGCCTCCCAAATTGAGAACGTTCACATTTTGAGGGAGTTCGCAATGCGTAATGGACTGAGCGCACTGTTGGGCACTGTATTGATGGCCGGATGCGCAAGTGCACCGCAGGCCACCGCGCCGCTTCAAAGCGCTTCGCAATCGATTGCCGGTGCGAGTAATGAAGAGGCCGAAGTTGCCGCCCTGCTAGCGCGCATGTCGTTGGAACGGAAAGTCGCCCAGCTGATCCAGCCGCAGATCAATTCCTTCACCGCCGAAGAGATGCGCAAATATCGTTGGGGCAGCTATCTCAATGGCGGAAACGGTGGTCCATATGGCGAAGAGTTCGCGCCTGCATCTGAATGGCTGCGCCTTGCCGATGAAATGTGGGATGCGTCAACTGCGCCGCTTCCAGGCGACGAGCCGGTCATCCCGGCTATGTGGGGCACGGACGCTGTCCACGGCCACACAAATGTCATGCGCGCGACGATCTTTCCTCACAATATCGCGCTTGGCGCGACAGGCGATCCTGATCTCGTGCGCCAGATTGGAGCCGCGACAGCAACCGAAATTGAAGTGACCGGGATCGATTGGAATTTCTCTCCCACCGTTGCGGTGGCCCGTGATGATCGCTGGGGGCGTACCTACGAGAGTTATTCCGAAGACCCCGAGGTCGTGGCCAAATTTGGCGCGGCGCTGGTTGAGGGACTGCAGGGGCGCAAGGGCGCAGACGACTATCTCGGTCAAGGCCGCGTTATCGCGACGGCCAAGCACTTCTTCGGTGATGGCGGGACCGACCAAGGTGTCGACCAAGGAGAAGTGAACGGCGATATCGATGCCCTTAAGTCGATCCACGCTGTGCCTTACCCGGTGGCGATCGAAGCGGGTGTTGAGACCATCATGGCCAGTTTCAACTCGATCAATGGCCGCAAAATGCATGGCAATGAAGCTCTGCTAAATGGGGTTTTGCGCGGCGAAATGGGGTTTGATGGACTGGTTGTTGGCGACTGGAACGGCCACGGCCAAGTAAAGGGTTGCACGGTAAGCGATTGCGCGCAGTCTCTGCTCGCTGGGCTCGACATCTACATGGTGCCGGACGATGCGATTGCATTGCATACCTCGCTGGTTGCTCAAGTGCGTAATGGCACAATCCCCATGGCGAGGATCGACGAGGCGGCTGGCCGCGTCCTTCGTCTTAAGCTGCGCGCTGGCCTGATCGGTCCGGAGGCCAAGCGCCCTTCTGAGCGTCCCAATGCGGGAGAGTTCGGTAAGTTGGGTATGGCACCGCACCGCGCGGTCGCCAGAGAAGCGGTCGCCAAGTCTCAGGTGATACTCAAGAACAATGGTGTCTTGCCGCTCAAAACCGGCGCCAATGTGCTCGTCGCAGGAACCGCCGCAGATAGCATTGCGCAGGCCGCCGCAGCGGTTGGACGCTAACTTGGCAAGGCGGGCGCGAGCTCACCAATGACTACTTCCCCGGGGCCACATCGATCTGGCAAGGGATTGAGCAGGCTGCGAGCCAAAGCGGTGGGGGCGCAATCCTGTCGGAAGGCGGCAGTTTCACAGAGCGGCCCGATGTCGCGGTCGTCGTCTTTGGCGAGCAGCCTTATGCTGAGTTTGCAGGGGACCGGAAAAATCTGGTCTTTGCCGATGAGGAAGGCCTTGAGC